>NZ_KI391954.1 GCF_000185725.2 Segniliparus rugosus ATCC BAA-974 | reverse complement strand
GTCCGCGCGAGGAGGGCGCAGCTCCTCGTCGGCCTCGTCGCGCTGGCCGCCTCGTTGGGCGGGTCGGCGGCTGTGGCGCTGGAGAACGTCGTCGTGCCGAAGTCCGGCGGCATGCCCCTGCCGGGGCCGAACTGGGCGGACGGGCCGCTCGCGCAGTTCGGGGCCGAGTCCAAGGAGGCGCGGCGCAGGCCCGAAGCCCAGATCCCGCCGGAGCTGCACGCGATGGTGCGCTCGGCGGGCACGCGGTGGGCGGCGGCGGTCACCGCCTCGTTCGGGGCGACTCCCTTCATCCTGGAGGACAAGGTCGCGGTGATGGCGCTCGGCGGGTTCGGGGGCAGAGACTCGCCGATCACGCTGGACCAGTTCGCGCGCCTGGTCGAGCAGGGCAAGGTGCGCTACTACATCGCCCAGCCTCACAGTGATCAGAAACCCGGAGCAGGGCGGTCCGGGGCAGGGGCGCAGTCCGAGCCCGGGGCGCCGGACGGCGAGAAAAACCCATTTGCCAGGCAGGTCGAGGACTGGGTCAAGGCACACTACGCCCCCCGGCCAGATCGGCCCGTTCGCCGTCTACGACCTCGCCGCCGCGCGGCAGGGCTGACCGGGGAGGAGCAGGACTACAGTGGCGGCATGACCCGACCTGACCTTTCCGCGCTCCCCGACACCGGCCCGATCGACTGGGTGCTGTCCACGACCCGGTCGGTGCGCAAACGCCTCGATTTCGACCGGCCGGTGCCCAAGGAGGTCGTGCTGGCGGCGTTGCGCCTCGCCGTGCAGGCCCCGACCGGTTCCAACGCCCAGGGCTGGCAGTGGATCGTTGTCGAGGACCAGGCGAAAAAGGACGCGCTCGCCGAGCTGTACCGCAAGTCCTGGTCCGCGTACGCGGGCAATGTGGATCCCGCGCAGATCCCCGGGCAGCAGGGCAGGGTGGTCGGCAGCGCCCAGTATTTGGCGCAGAACCTGCAGCGGGCCCCGCTGTTCGTGATTCCGGCGATCAAGGCCGACGTGCCGGTGCGCGATCTGCCCGACGGCTCGCTCGCCGCGTTCTACGGCTCGATCATCCCGGCGGCGTGGAGCTTCTCGCTGGCGCTGCGCTCGCGCGGCCTCGGCAGCGTCTGGACCACCTTGCACTTGTTCCACGAGGCCGAGGCGCGCCAGATTCTGGGCATACCGGAGAACGTGGTGCAGGTGGCGCTGCTGCCGGTGGCGTACACCCTCGGCACGGACTTCAAGCCCGCCGAGCGCGCGACCCCGGTGGAGGCCATCACGCATTGGGACAGCTGGGGCGAGACGCTCGCCTGAGGAGCCTCTGCCCGTCCGCCTCTGAGCCGTCGAGGCGGACGGGCAGAGGAGGCGGGGCGCGGAGCTGAGGTGCCGCCGCCGTCCCGTTCCGGACGCTCCGCGTCGCAGCTGTGGGCGTCCCGTGATTTTTGACGCGGCGCAGCCCCGAAGCCGCATTCTTTCGGCCTCGACCGACAACGGAGGCTGCTCTGTTCTCGATATGCCGCAGATCACGTTCGAATGTCGGGGGAGCGGGCTTCGGGCCGGGGCGAGGGGGTGGCGCGTCGGCGGGTCCGGGCGGCGTGCTTGAGTGGTTGGCGACACCCGAACGCTAAGGAGGACGAGCCGATGTCGGTGACAAGCAGGCTACGCGCGATGATCAACGGCGACGACATCCACGTCGCCCCTGGGGCATTCGACGGATTGACCGCCAAACTGGTCGAAGAAGCCGGATTCGACCTCATCTACGGGTCCGGCGGCGCGATCTCGCGCAGCGCGGGCTTCCCCGACCTGGGCATTCTGAGCTTCAGCGAGGTCGTCACCCGCTACGAGCACATGGCGATGGTGACTTCGGTGCCGATCATCGCCGACGGGGACACCGGGTTCGGCAACCAGATCAACGCCTCCCGCATGGTCCAGACCTACGAGCGGATCGGCGTGGCCGGGCTGCACATCGAGGACCAGACCTTCCCGAAGCGTTGCGGCCACCTCGACGACAAGACGCTGGTCTCAGTGGAGGAGATGACGCACAAAGTCCGCGCGGTGAAGGCGGCGCAGACCGACCCGGACTTCGTGCTCATCGCCCGGACCGACGCCATCGCGTCGGAGAGCTTCTCCGCCGCCATCGACCGGGCGCACGCCTACCTGGACGCGGGCGCGGACTGCATCTTCGTCGAGGCCCCCGAGACGGTGGAGCAGATCGAGGAGATCGCGCGGCTGATCCCGCAGCCCAAGCTGATCAACATGTTCTTCAGCGGCAAGACTCCGATCGTGCCGCGCGACCGGCTCAGGGAGCTGGGCTACCGGCTCATCATCATCCCGTCGGACTTGCAGCGCGCGACGATCACCGCGTGCCGGAGGACGCTCGAGGCCATCAAGCGGGACGGCGACAGCTCCGCGCTGAAGGACGAGATGGTCTCTTTCAAGGAGCGCGAGGAGATCATCGAGACGAAGAAGTACCTCGCCCTCTAGCCAGGAAGAAGCGCCTCGCCCTCTAGGCCGGGTTGTGGTACTTTCTGCTTGCAGGGAGGCCACGATCAGGGGGGCCTCATCGATGCTGGAAGGATCCTTCATGCGGCCGATTTTTCGCGCGATGGCGCTCGCCGGTTCTGTGATCGCGGCGACGACGGGGCTCGCGCCCTTGGCGGGAGCCAAGCCGGACGAGCCGAAAAACCCGTACCCGGACATCACCCGGTACGTGAAGCAGGATTTCGAGGGCTACCGCGTCGCGGGCCAGCGCGGCGTGTGGTTCTCCACGCCGTCCGGGCTGGACTGCGGGATCTGGGAGGACGGCAGCTTCGGCTGCACCGGCGCGATCCCGGACTCCCCGGCAGGCACGAACCAGATCGGCTGGTTCACCGGCGACAACGCCCCGCACTTCGACAACACCAAGCAGTTGCGGTTCTCGAACGAGGAGGGCGAGGCGCAGCGGGTCCTGCCGACTGACAACTACCTGGAGCTGGGCGGCTCGAAGTGCGCGACCACCCCGGAGGGCGGCGTGTTCTGCACGCGCAACGGCTACACCCAATTCCTCATCGCCGGGGACAAGACCTACATCAACGACTCCTGGCGCAAGTGAGCCGCAGCTGACGGCCAAGCCCCCGGCCCGGCCGGGGGGCTTGGCCGTTCCCGCCCCGGTCGGCTACCTTGGAAGAATGCCAAAACTCTGGGCCGTGAGCGATCTGCACGTCGGACACCGGGGCAACAAGCCGATCACAGAGTCCATCCACCCAGAGGACCCAGGGGATTGGCTCATCGTCGCGGGCGACGTCGCCGAGAAGGTGCACGACGTGCGGTGGGCGCTGGAGCTCCTGCGCAAACGCTTCGCGAAGGTGATCTGGGTCCCCGGCAACCACGAGCTTTACACCACCTCGAGCGACCCGGTGCAGATGTTCGGCCAGGCGCGGTACGAGTACTACGTCTCGCAGTGCCGGGAGATCGACGTGGTCACCCCCGAGGACATCTACCCGCTGTGGGAGGGGGACGGCGGCCCGGTGCGGATCGTGCCGCTCTTCTTGCTCTACGACTACACCTTCCTGCCCAAAGGCACGGCCGACAAACTCCAGGCCCTCGCGTACGCCCGGTCGAAGAACGTGGTGGCCTCCGACGAGTACCTGCTCTCCGCCGAGCCGTACCCGAGCAGGGACTCGTGGTGCCGGGCCTTGGTGGCGAAGGCGGCCAAGCGGCTGGACGCGCTCGACCCCGCCGAGCCGAAGATCCTCATCAACCATTGGCCGCTGTTGCGCGAGCCCACCCGCGTGCTGCATCCGCGCGAGTTCTGCCTGTGGTGCGGCACCACGGCGACCGCCGACTGGCACGTCAAATACAACGCGGCGGCGGTGGTATACGGGCATCTGCACATTCCGCGCACGACCTGGTACGACGGGGTCCGGTTCGAGGAGGTTTCCATCGGCTACCCGCGCGAGTGGCAGCGCCGGGGCCTGCCCGAGCCGCTTTTGCGCCAGATCTGGCCGGACCCCGAGCTCACCGAGAAGACTGTCGGGGTGGGCGGGGCCCGTTTCCCGATGACCCCGGAGATGATCGCCGCCGCCAAAGCCCACCTCGAAGGACAGTGATGGGCCTGTTGAACAAGGTCCTCGCGACCCAGGTGGCAACTGCGGAGGCGCGCGAGGACGGGCCGGAGCTTGTGCCGTATCCGGGCGAGGAGGCGCTGATCGCCCAGGCCGCGCCGAAGCGGCGGGCCGAGTTCATCACCGCGCGCCGCTGCGCGCGCGAGGCGCTCGCCAAGCTCAAAGTCCCGGAGCAGCCGATCCTGCGCGGCGCGAAACGCGAGCCGTTGTGGCCGAAGGGGGTCGTCGGGACGCTGACCCACACGGCGGGCTTCCGGGGGGCCGCGGTCGCGCATTCCCTCGTGATGCGCAGCGTCGGCGCGGACGCGGAGCCGCACCTGCCGCTGCCGGACGGGGTGCTCGGCCAAGTGGCGCTGCCGGAGGAGCAGGCATGGCTGGCCGCGCGGGGCGAGGACGGCCTGCACTGGGACCGGCTGCTGTTCTGCGCGAAGGAGGCGACGTACAAGGCGTGGTTCCCGCTGACCGAGCGCTGGCTCGGCTTCGAGGACGCGCGCATCTCCTTCGAGGAGTCGGCCACGGACGGGGCCGACCGCACGGGCTCGTTCCACGTCCAGCTGCTGGTGCCGGGGCAGGCGCTGAAAGGCCCGCCGCTCGCCACGTTCGAGGGCCGCTGGGCGGTCGCGGACGGCTTCATCGTCACGGGGATCTCCCATGGCTGGTGAGGGAGGAGGCCCGCACGGGCTCGTGCTCGTGGACAAGCCGCAAGGGATGACCAGCCATGACGTGGTCGCGAGGGCGAGGCGCTGCTTCCGCACCCGCAAAGTCGGCCACGCGGGCACGCTGGACCCGATGGCGACCGGAGTGCTGGTGCTTGGCCTCGGCAAGGCGACCCGGCTGCTCGGCAGGCTCACTTCGGACGAGAAGCGATACGTCGGCACGATCCGGCTGGGCGAGCGCAGCTCCAGCGACGACGCGGACGGCGAGATCCTCGGCCGCGCCTCGACCGCCGCGCTCGCGCTCGGCCAAGTCCGGGCCGGGATCGAGCGGCTGACCGGGGAGATCGCCCAGGTGCCGCCCGCCGTCTCCGCGATCAAGGTCGGCGGCGTCCGCGCGCACGCGGCGGCGCGGGCGGGCGAAGCGTTGGAGCTGAAGGCGCGCCAGGTCGTCGTGCGCCGGTTCGAGCTGGCCGCCGAGCGCAGAATCGTCGGCGAGGACGGCGTGGAGCTCTGGGACCTCGACGTCGAGGTCGACTGCACGGCGGGCACCTACATCCGGTCGTTGGCCAGAGATCTCGGCGAGGGGCTCGGCGTCGGCGGGCATTTGACCCGGCTGCGGCGCGTCGCGTCCGGTAAGTTCGACATCGCCGGGGCGAGGCCCCTCGACGCGCTGGAGGCCGATCCGAGCCTTTCCCTCGGGCTGGACGACGCGGCCCGCGCCGCGTTCGCGGCCCGTCCGTTGACCGAAGGCGAGACGAGGGATCTGGGCTACGGGAAGAAGATCCCGCCGGTCGGCCTGTCTGGGGAATACGCCGGTTTCGCCCCGGACGGCTCTCTGGTCGCCCTGCTCGAAGAGCAAGGCGGGGCGGCGAGGCCGTCGGTGGTCTTCCAGCCCGCCGGCGTTTGAGGCAGGGCGCTGTGAGCCCGCCGGCGTTTGAGGTAGGGCGCTGTGAGCCCGCCGGCGTTTGAGGTGGGGCGCTGTCAGCCCGCCGGCGTTGAGACGAGCGCCGGTTCGAGCGGTTTGGGGACGTCGAGGACCGAGTATCCCGAGGCGTCGCCCCGGACGACGCGGCTGCGCTCGCCGCCGACCGCGACCGGCACGTCCCCGGCGAGCGTGACCCGATGCATGAGGCGGCGCTGGTCGCCGTAGTCGTCGACGGCGTAATGCTGGGTCGCGCGGTTGTCCCACATGGCGAGGTCGCCCGGCTCCCAGTTCCAGCGGACGGTGTGCTCCAGCCGGGTGATGCGGTCTTGGAAGAGCCGGATGAGCGCCTGGGACTCGGAGGATGAGACTCCGAGGATCCGTTTGGCGAAATTGCCGAGGAGCAAGGAGCGCTCCCCGGTCTCCGGATGCACTCGGACCAGTGGGTGCTCGGTGGCGAAGTCGATGGCGGACCACGCCGCAGCCAGCTCTTCGCGCGCGTTCGGGGCCGCGTAGTCGAATTGGCTGGTGTGTTCGGCCCAAAGCTCGTCCGCGAGCCTTCGCAGCGGCGCGGGCAGCCGCTCGTACGCGACGGCGGTGTTCGCCCAGCAGGTGCTGCCGCCGTGCGCGGGCAGGACGACCGCGCGCAGAAGCGAAGCCTTGGGCGGGCGGTCGCAGAACGTCACGTCGGTGTGCCACTGGTTGGCCCTCGCGCCGGTCGCCGAGTCGATCGGGACGATCTCTTGGTCCAGCGGCGCGACCGGATGGGCCGTCGTCCGTGTTCCGAGGAGGTCCGCGAAGGCTTTCTGCGCCTCGTCGTCGAGATGGCCCTGTCCTCGGAAGAAGACGACCTTGTGCGCGAGCATGGCGCGGCGGATCGCTTCGACCGTCTCCGGGGCCACGTCGCCGCCGAGGCGGACCCCGTCGATCCTCGCGCCGATGTGCTCGCCCAGTTTCGTCACGCGGATTGCCGTCGCCATGGTCCGTTCCTTTCAATTTAGTCAATCGACTACAAATGTTGTCCGCTATTGTAGCCATGTGACTACAGACTGTCCACCGACACCGCCCGGCGGGGCGAAGCCGACGGGCCGGGACGCGGTCGTCGCGGCGACCCTCACCGCAGCCTCGGAGCTTTTCGCGCAGAAGGGGCCGTCGGCGACTTCGATCCGCGACATCGCGACCCGCGCGGGGGTGAACCACGGTTTGGTCTTCCGCTATTTCGGGGCGAAAGAGCAACTGCTCGGCGCGACCCTCGACTATCTGGCGGACCTCGCCACGAGCCTGCGCCAAGCCGGGGCCGATCCCGACGAGGTCCGCGCCGCCGAGGACCGGCAGCTGCTCGTCGGGGTGCGCGCGACGCTGGACGGCTACCCTGCGGGCAGGCTGCAAAGCCGGTTCCCCGGCATGGAGCTGCTGCTGGCGGAGGTCCGGCGGCGAAACCCGGACGAGCGCGCCGCCCGGATCGCCACAGCGCACGCGGTCGCGCTGCATTTGGGCTGGCGGCTTTTCGGGCCGGGGCTGCGCGCGGGGCTCGGCCTTGACGATCTCTCCGAGGCCGAGCTCAATGCGCGCATCGCGACGGAATGCGACCGGATCACAGCGGCTCGCGCGACGAACGATGCGCGACCGGCTACATGATGGATGATCCGGAAAACTAGCCTGTGCGGGCGAGGCGTTCGACTAGCCTGGTGGAGGCGCGCGTGGCGCGGCGCGTCGTGGCCCGATTCCGCGTCGAAGAGATCCCGCAGGCAAGGGTGGTCATGCTTCGGAAACTTGTCACAGAAGCGCTCGGAACGTTCGTGCTGGTGCTCACGGTCGGGTGCGCCGTGCGCGGCGGCGCCTCCTTCGCGCCGCTGGCCATCGGCTTCGCGCTGATGGTGTCGGTGTACGCGGGCGGGCATATCTCGGGCGGGCACTACAACCCGGCGGTGAGCCTGGCCGCCGCCGTCCGGGGCCGGCTGGACTGGTCCAGGCTCGTCGGCTACTGGGCGGCGCAGATCGCGGGGGCGCTGGCCGCCGCGCTGGCCGCGGGGTACATCGTCCGGCCGGCCCCGGCGCACAAGGCTTCCCCGGTCGCGGACTTCGGGCCGGTCTTCCTCGCCGAGCTGGTGTTCACCTTCGTGCTCGCGTTCGTCGTGCTCAACGTCGCGACGAGCAAAGACCACCCGGACAACTCGTTCTACGGGCTCGCGATCGGAAGCGCTGTGTTCGTCGGGGCTGTGGCGGTGGGGCCGGTCAGCGGCGGGGCGTTCAATCCCGCCGTCGCGCTCGGCGGATCGGCGCTCGGTTTGTTCGCGTGGCAGAGCCTTTGGCTCTACGTCGTCGCGAACCTCCTCGGCGGGGCGCTCGCCGGGGCGGCGTTCCGGGCGCTCAACCCCGAAGACAAGTGAGCCCCCGCGCCTGGACGGTCCTGGCCTACGCCTCGGGGACGATCCACACCGCTTCGGCGGCGGGTTTGCCGAGCTCGATAGGGTCCTCGCCCGTCTGGTCCAGCGCGATCGTGATGGTCCCCGCGAAATCGCGCCGCCGCAGCACGGCGATCTTGGCGTCGAGCGCGAGGCCGACCGAGTCGAAGTAGCGCAGCATCTCCGGGTCGTGGTCGCTGATCCGGGCGATCAGGCCGTTCGTGCCCTCGGGGGCGTCGGCGAGCTTGCTCGCGTCCGGCGTGGGGACCGAGCCGTCCGGCCGGGGGATCGGGTCGCCGTGCGGGTCGCGCGCGGGGTGGCCGAGCTTCGCGTCCAGCCGCTCCACGAACCGGTCGGAGATCGCGTGCTCAAGGATCTCGGCCTCGTCGTGGACCTCGTCCCAGCCGTAATGCAGCTCCTCGACCAGGAACGTCTCGATGAGCCGGTGCCGCCGCACCACGCCGACCGCCTCGGCCCGCCCGGTCGGGGTGAGCGACACCGCGCCGTAGCGCTCATGCTCGACTAAGCCCTGGTCCACGAGCTTGCGCACGCCCTCGGAGGCGGTGGAGGCGGACACGCCCAGCTTCTCCGACAGGAGCTTCGTGGTGACCGGGTCGTCGGACCATTCCTGCAAGTTCCAGAGCACCTTGAGGTAGTCCTGGGTGACCGGGGAAAGCTGCGCGGACGACGTGTTGGCTCCTTGGGAGGGCATGGGGGAGAGTCTATGCGCTGCTAGCATCGGCTGCCAAGAGAAGGGAGAGGGGCGGCGATGAGCGAGACGCTTGGCGAGCCTCGGGCGGGCGTGGCCCGTGTGCGGCGCAGCCCGAGGCCGGGCGACGCGGAGGAGGCGACGGACTCGGTCAGCGGGCAGGAGTTCCGCGTCCGAGCGGGCTTGCGCGACTACGAGCGGCCGATCAGTTTGCTCGCCCTTGGCCGGACGGCCCTCGCGGCGCTGCTCAGCCTCGGGCTGTGCGTTGGCGGGATCGCGCTCGTCCTGCAGGGCGGCCCGCTGTCCGGCAGGACGATGATCCTCGCCGGGGCAGTCGGAGTCGTGCTCTCGTTCGGGCTGTCTCGCAGATCGGGGCACGCTCCGGGCCTCTACGTCACGGCGACCCCGGACCTGCTGCATTTCCCGGCCCGGATCTCCTGGTCCCCGATTCGCTGGCGCGACCTCGAAGCGCTGGAAGTCGCGGGGGCCCGAGGCGCTGCCGTCCTGTCCTTCCGCACGTCCCAAGGCTCGACTGCGCTCCTTCCGCTCGACCAGCTGTCGGACCCGGTCAGGTTCGCCGCGATGCTCTGCGAGATCGGGAACACGCCGAGCCTGCGCGCCAATCTGTTCCGGCGCGAGCAGGGCGAGCGGATCGCGGCGCACCTCGCCCGCCGGACCCGTGCCGTGGACGGCGGACAGGTGGTCGAGCTCAGCGCCGGCCGGATCCGCATGTCTGTCGTCAATCCGGAGCAATACCGGACCAAAGTCGTCGTCGGGGCCGGAGCGGAGCGCGGCCCGGACGGCGAGCGGACCGAAGCGGGGATCGGTTTGGGCGAGGTTTTATCCCAGGACATGGAGTTCCGCGACCCGTCGGTCGTCGTGCTCGACGCGGACGGGACGCCCCGCAGGCTCCGCCTGGACGGGACAGAGGCCGACAGCAGGTTTGAATAAAAATACAACATATCGTATGATTACTCGCATGACTGGCTCCATTCGGCACTTCCTGCGCGACGACGACCTCTCTCCGGCGGAGCAGGCGGAAGTCCTGGCGCTCGCCGCGGAGCTGAAGCGCGAGCCGTTCGCCAAACGGACGCTCGCGGGCCCCAGATCGGTCGGCGTCGTCTTCGAGAAGCCGTCGATCCGCACCCGGTTCTCGTTCGAGGTGGCGATCACCCAGCTCGGCGGGCACCCGATCGTGGTGGACGGCAACTCGGTCCAGCTCGGGGTGCGGGAGTCCGTTCCGGACTCGGCCAGAGTCATGTCCCGCTACACCTCTGCGGTGGTCTGGCGCACGCACGGGCACGACCGCCTCGACGAGCTCGCCGCGTACGCCACCGTGCCCGTCGTCAACGCGTTGGACGACGTGTTCCACCCCTGCCAGGTCCTCGCGGACTTGCTCACCATCTCCGAGCGCAAGGGCTCGCTGAAGGGCCTGCGTCTGGTCTTCCTCGGGGACGGCGCGAACAACATGGCGCACTCCTTGCTGCTCGCCGGGGCGACGGCGGGGATCGACGTGGTCGTCGCGGCCCCGGAGGGTTTCCACCCCGACCCCGCCGTCTTCGCGGACGCGGTGGCGAGGGGCGAGCTGACCGGGGCCCGGCCGCAGATCGTCGCCGACCCGGTCAAAGCGGTGGAGGGGGCCGACGTGGTCGTCACCGACGCGTGGGTCTCGATGGGGCAGGAGTCCGACCCCCGCGACCGCGCCACGCTGATGCGCCCCTACCAGGTGAACAAGGCGCTGCTCTCGCACGCGAAGCCGGACGCCATCGTGTTGCACTGCCTGCCCGCGCACCGCGAGGAGGAGATCACTTCCGAGGTGCTCGACGGGGCGCAGTCCGCGGTCTGGGACGAGGCGGAGAACCGCCTACACGCGCAGAAGGCGTTGTTGGTGTGGCTGTTGGAGCGTTCGGATTCGGGCCGTCCGCACACGGGGCGGGCGGATGGCTGACCAGCCGTCGCGCATCCTGCCGACGAGGTCCGCGCGCCAGGCGCGGATCTTCGAGGCGATCACCACGCGGGTGGTGCGCAGCCAGAGCGAGCTGCAGGCGCTCCTCGCCGTGGAGGGCGTGAGCGCGACGCAGGCCACGCTCTCGCGCGATCTCGAAGAGCTCGGCGCGGTGAAGGCGAAGTCGGTGGACGGGACGAGCCGCTACGTCATCCTGGACGAGACCGGCTCCAGCGGCGTGGTCTCTGCGGGGGTCGAGCCGCTGACGAGGCTGCTCGCGCAGCTGCTCGTCGCGGTGGACTGCTCGGGCTCGCTCGCGGTCCTCCGCGTCCCGGCCGGGGCGGCGCAATACTTGGCCAGCGCCATCGACCGGGCGGCCCTGCCCCAGGTCGCGGGCACCATCGCGGGCGACGACACCATCTTCGTCGCGGCCCGAGGAGCGATCACCGGCGAGGAACTGGTAGAAGTCTTCCAACAACTGGCGCATGATAAGAAGGAGAAGCCCTGATGACCGACCGCGTGATCCTCGCCTATTCCGGCGGACTCGACACCTCGGTGGCGATCAGCTGGATCGGCCAAGAGACCGGCCTCGAGGTCGTGGCGGTGGCCGTCGACGTCGGCCAGGGCGGGGAGGACCTCGGCGTCATCCGCCAGCGCGCGCTGGACTGCGGCGCGGTCGAGGCGGTCGTGATCGACGCGCGCGACGAGTTCGCCGAGCAGTACTGCCAGCCCGTCGTCGCGGCCAACGCCCTGTACATGGACCGTTACCCGCTGGTCTCCGCGATCTCGCGCCCGCTCATCGCCAAGCACCTGGTCGCGGTGGCCCGCCAGCACGGCGGCACCATCGTGGCGCACGGCTGCACCGGCAAGGGCAACGACCAGGTCCGCTTCGAATGCGGCATCACCGCCCTCGCCCCTGAGCTGACCGTCCTCGCCCCGGTCCGCGACTACGCCTGGACCCGAGAGAAGGCCATCGCCTTCGCCGAGGAGCGCAAGCTGCCCATCGCCGCGTCGAAGAAGTCGCCGTTCTCCATCGACCAGAACCTGTGGGGCCGCGCGGTGGAGACCGGATTCCTCGAAGACCCGTGGAACGGCCCGACCAAGGACGTCTACGACTACACCCAGGACCCGCAGGTCGGCTGGAACAGCCCGGACGAGCTGGTCATCGGCTTCACCTCGGGCGTGCCGACCTCCATCGACGGGCGCAAGCTTTCGGTGTGCGAGGTGATCGGTGAGCTCAACCGCCGCGCCGGGGCGCAAGGCGTCGGCCGGATCGACATCGTCGAGGACCGGCTGGTGGGCATCAAGAGCCGAGAGGTCTACGAGGCCCCCGGCGCGATGGTGCTCATCGCCGCGCACCTGGAGCTGGAGGGCATGACCCTGGAGCGCGAGCTCGCCCGGCACAAGAAGCGGATCTGCGACACTTGGACCGAGCTGGTCTACGACGGCCTGTGGTTCTCGCCGCTCAAGCGCGCGCTGGACGCGTACATCGCCGAGACCCAGCGGCACGTCACCGGCGAGATCCGGCTGTCGCTGCACGGCGGGGCGATCACCGTCTCGGGCCGCCGCTCGGACTCCTCGCTCTACGACTTCAACCTCGCGACCTACGACGAGGGCGACACCTTCGACCAGTCCCTCGCGAAGGGCTTCGTCACCCTGCACGGCCTGTCCGCGAAGATCGACGCGGCGCGCGAGCAGCGGCTGGCCAAGTGACCGAGCAGCGCGGCACCAACGAGGGATCGCTCTGGGGCGGACGCTTCGCCTCAGGGCCCTCGGCGGCGCTGACCCGGCTGTCCAAGTCCACCGACTGGGACTGGGCGCTCGCCCCCTACGACCTGCAGGGCTCCAAGGCGCACGCCGTCGTGCTCCACGAGGCCGGGCTGCTCACCGCCGACGAGCTGGCCGCGATGCACGCGGCCCTGGACGCGCTGGCCGCCGACGTGGCCTCTGGGGCGTTCGGGCCGGCCGAGTCCGACGAGGACGTGCATTCGGCCTTGGAGCGCGGACTGATCGAGCGCGCCGGTCCCGAGCTGGGCGGGAAGCTGCGCGCCGGGCGTTCGCGCAACGACCAGGTCGTGACCCTGTTCCGGCTCTGGCTGCGCGACGGGCTGGCCCGCGTGAAATCCCATACGGTCGAATTGGTGAACGCGCTGGTCGGCCAGGCCGAGCGCAACCCCGACGCGATCCTGCCGGGCAAGACGCATTTGCAGGCCGCGCAGCCGGTGCTGCTCGCGCACCACTTGCTCGCCCACGCGCATCCGCTCGTGCGCGACGTGGAGCGCCTGCGCGACCTCGGGCCGCGCCTTGAGGTCTCCGGGTACGGCTCCGGGGCGCTCGCGGGCTCCTCGCTCGGCCTGCCGCCCGAGCGGATGGCGGAGCTTTTGGGCCTCGCGCCGCCGGAGAACTCCATCGACGCCACCAGCGCGAGGGACTTCGCCGCTGAGGCCGCGTTCGTCTGCGCGCAGATCGCCGTGGACCTCTCCCGGCTCGCCGAGGATCTGATCCTCTGGTCCACCACAGAGTTCGGCTACGCGAAGCTGCACGACTCCTGGTCCACCGGCAGCTCGATCATGCCGCAGAAGAAGAACCCCGACATCGCGGAGCTCGCGCGGGGCAAGGCGGGCCGCCTCGTCGGCAACCTCACCGGCCTTCTGACGACCCTCAAGGCCCAGCCGCTCGCGTACAACCGGGACTTGCAGGAGGACAAGGAGCCCCTGTTCGACTCGGTCGCCCAGCTGGAGCTGGTGCTGCCCGCGATGGCGGGCATGGTCGCCACCCTCGAATTCGACACCGCCCGAATGGCCGAGCTCGCCCCTGCGGGGCACACCCTCGCCACCGACGTCGCGGAATGGCTGGTGCGCGCGGGCGTCCCGTTCCGGGTCGCCCACGAGGCGGCGGGAGCCGCCGTGCGCGCGGCGGACGCGAGGGGGGTCGCGCTGAGCGAGCTCACCGACGCGGAGCTGGCCGGGGCCAGCCCCGCGCTCACCCCACAGGTGCGCGAAGTGCTCGACGTGCGCGGCTCGGTCGCCTCCCGCGACGTCCGGGGCGGCACCGCCCCCGCATCGGTCGCGGCGCAGCTTGATCGGCTCAAAGCCCGGATCTCGGCGTTGGATTAGTCCATGGGGGAGACCGAGCAGACCGCGAAGCAGCGCGGCCGGAAGCAACATGGCCGCAAGAAGTGGCGCGGCAAGGCCCTCGTGTGGGCGGTGGCCGGGATGGCCGGCTACTTCGCGATTGTGGACTTCTGCTGGCTGCTGCTCAGCTCCGGCTCTTTCACGCTCGCGGCGGAATCGGGGCTCGTCGCGATCCTGCTGGTCCTGCTCGTCGGCTGGCCCGCATGGCTCATCGTCTGGGCGGTCGCGCTGCTCTGCGGAGGGTCCGCGCTGGCGCTGGTCCCGAAGGAGAAGCGTCGGCTTCGGCTGACATGTTTCATGCTGGCGATCGCGTCCGGCTGCGGGGCGGTCGCGTACGGCCCGTTGGCGTTGATCTATGGGACTGAGATCAGTTGGTCGCCGTTCAGTCCGCTCTTCCTCGCGCTCGTCACTTTCTTCGTTGGGCTGTTCGCGGCGTGGTCGTACTATCCGGGTCGGCGGCCTGGCTCGGAGCAGGAGCCGTCCGCGCTGTGACCTCGGCGGGCAGTGCTGGGCTCGGGCGTTATGCGTTGTCGGTTTGGTGGAGTGTTCGGCGGAGGTATTGGGCGAATGCTGGTGGTTTCCAGTGGGTTGCGCCTCGGTGTTTGGCGGTGTGCCAGTGGCGTGGTCCGGGGCCTGCGAGCCGGTGGTGGGCGGAGCAGGCGAGGGTGAGTTTGTCGATGTCGGTGTTTCCGCCGGTTGCCCATTGGTCGACGTGGTGGACCTCGCAGTAGTTGGGTGGCGCTGTGCAGCCTGGGAACGAACAGCCGCCTTCGGCTGCGGCGAGGGCGATGCGTTGGCCAATGCTGGCGGTTCTCTTTGACCGGCCCAAATACAGCGGCACTTCGCGGTGCTGGTCGAAAATCGTGAGATACGGGATCGTCTTGGCCGCCATGCGGATGAGATCCCGGACGGGGAGGGCTGTCTGTCCTGCGGTATAGGCCAAGCCTGCTGCCTCGTGCAGCTCTTGGAGGGTGACGGTCGCGTTCACGACCATGGGAACGCCCTTTTGGAGGGCCTCTTGGACTTCCTCGACCGAAGTTTTCCCGTCCGTGAATCTACGTGCTAAGAACTTGAGGGCGTCATGCTGGCGTTGGCCGAGGGAGCGTCCGTCGCGTGCCTCGGCTTCCGCGAACGAGATGTTCTCGTCCTCGGTCGTGCTGGTTTGCTCCTGCTGGTCTGGGTTGAGGACTCCGGGGGCTGCCAGTTTGGCGAAGACGACTTCAAGATACGCCCTTGCCTCGGGGTCGATGCGGCCTTTGAGGACGCTCATTTTGTCGGCGCCTTGGATTCCGAGTTGGATGTAGGACTTTCTGCGCCGGTCGCGCTCGTCCTCCAACGACCCGTCCGGGTCCACGCAGGAGAGCAGCCGGATCGAAAGGGGCCGAAATTGATCCGGGCGCAATCTCGTGGCGAATCCCGCGAGTTCCCGGTTGGCTTGCTCCTTCACCTCGGGATCGACCCTCGCGGGGACATGGTTGTCGAACTCGCGGAGCACTCGTACATGCTCCACGCCGATCAACCCCTCGGACTGGGCTTGCGCCGCCTCCCGGAGCCGGGGCGGCAACACCTCCCCCGTGATCAACGTCGTGGCTCCCAGATCCTTCGCCGCGCGGATCCGCTCCGCCGCGTCGCTCAAACTGATCGAGAGCCGGTCGGCGAGCAAATCACGGAGCTTGACTCCGCCGAACCCCGCACAAACCCCCTGCTCGTCCATCTGGTTGATGATCGCATGTCCCGCGCTTTGCGCCCGTCGGACCAGCTCTTCAAGCCCCCGCAAGTGCTCCAACCGCCGCGCGTTCGACCACGAGGAGGTGTCCTCCTGGTCGAGATCGAGCAACCCGTCGCGCATACAGCAATGATACCTTTGTTTGATAGATTTCTCAATAGATTATCGAGTTTATTTTTCAAGAAATTGATTCATGTAAAATAGGGGCTTGGTTTTAGTCCTCCATGGGCTTCGCGGCGCCGTGCCGATGCGGCGGCGTCCCCCGGGACCAGTATCCAGACGACTTTGTAGGCTGGCCGTCTATAGTGACCGGAGTGGGAGATCGTGTGGGTTTTAGGGTCCGTGGGGAGGTTGCGGCATGACGTTGCGCAAACCGAGGGACAAGCAATGGACGAGTGTCGCGTTTAATTGCACGCTCATCGGCAGCCTGTCGGTGGCCGTCGTGCAGGGATTGGTCTTAGCGGTGGTGGAATCGGACCGCATGACGGTGGGCATTCTCTTCAGCGCGTCATTATGCAGTGCGTTGTCGACGACGGCGATCTTGTTGTTGCTGATCGCGGTCTCGACCGCAGGCGTGGCGCGCTTTATGGAGGAAAAGGCGGACCTCGCCGAAACGCGACGCGTCTTCATCCGAGCTGTCGTTTCGATCCCGCAAGGATGCAGCATTTTGTTCTGCTCGTTCGGAGTGCTGGTCGAGTTCGCAGATCTTCATCGCTCCAGTTTGCTGAGCCTGGTGCCCCCGATATTGGACTGGGCGCTGTATTTGGCTCTGACGGTCTTGGCGGCGCGCGCCTCGGCTGCGGCGTATTTCGACTCGGCGTATCCGACCGGCCCGGAGCCGCCCGCGCGGGAGCGGCGCGTGCAATCCTACTTCGCAGAGCCGCCGCTGCCGTCCTCGCCGTTCGAACCGAAGGAGGAATGATATGGCCGCATCTCGCCGCTGGTGGCAGTCTGCGACATGGTGGCTCCTGGGCTTTCCGGTCCTTGGGATGATCGTGTGGGGCTGCGGGAGCGTGTTCGCCCAGATCGGATGGACCGCTTGGTTCGGCGGCTCGAACTCCGTGCCGCGTCCGCTCCTGCCGCTGCTCCTTGGCTCCGTCGTATATTTCGGCTGTATCGGCCTCCTCTTCTCGGCGGCGGTCAGCGCCGGGGCGGGGCTCGTGCACGAATTCGCGAAAAGCGCGCCGTCGGACAAACGGGGCGCGCTCGCGGTGCTCTGCGCTCTCGGTTTCCTCGCTCCGGTGGAACTTGCCGTCTTTTGCTACGGGCTGCCGATGGGCGACGGCCCGGTGAATAACTTCGGACTCGGGTTCACTTTCCGGCTGCCGTGGGCCAGCCCCTACGCGCACGCCGCGCTCGTGGGCTTCGGCGCGTGGTTCGGGGTCCGGGCGAAAGACGAGACGGCCGAGCCGGGGGCGGCGACCCGTGCGTGACCGGGCGAGGCTGTCCTGGCAGACGAAATGCGCGCTCTGGACCGCGGGCGGCGCGGTGGCCTCCGGGTTTTTCGTCGCGGCCGCCGAGGCTGGCTACGGAGGAGACCGCCCAAGCCTGACAGATCGCGCGGCGGCGGGACTGGGGATGGCGGTCCTGGTGCTCATCGACGGGTTCGTCGTCTGGTTCCCGCTGTTCCTGGTCGCGCTGGCGAGCGGCTGCCTCGCGCGCGCCGCCATCGATTTCGGCGGACCGCCGCGCCAAGCATGGCTTCGCCGGATCGCCTTCGCCTGCTGCACCGCGTTCTTCTGCACCGCGTTCGTCATGGCTTGGCTCCACGGCACGTCGCATGCTTTCCTCCGAGCGCTCTCCGAGGCCGTCGCCCCGGTCTCCTTCGTGGCGGCGCTGTGCTACTGCCCGTCGCCGAATGCGCCTTCGGGGCTTGATCGTTATCAAGCCGAGACCTGCTCCGAGCAGGTTCGACAGGGTCCCTAGACGTCTCCCAGTGCCACGCGGTACCCTCTCTCGAAAGAGGCCTGCCTGGCCTAAGAAAGGGGCGAATATGCGCTTGGCTCAGGAGTTTGGCAATGTGGCCGCGCGCCTGATCAACACGGCTCAGAACGGGTTGGAGGTGCTGCGCTTCGGAGGGTTCGACATCGGGCATTACGAGTCCGACCACCAGATCGTCGACACCAAGCCGATGGCCCAACTGCGCCGCTACTTCCCGCCAGGCCAGCGCGACGCGCCCAGGACCGCCCCGGTCCTCCTGGTGCCGCCGCTCGGCGTCTCCGCCGACGTGTACGACATCTCCGAGCACGGCGCGGTGACGCAGCTGCGCGAGGCGGGGCTGGACCCGTGGGTGCTCGACTTCGGCTCCCCGAACCGCTCGGAGCGCGAGGCGGAGCGCAGCCTTTCCGACCACGTGCTCGCCGTCGTCCAAGCCATCGACCTGATCAACAAGCACACCAAGCAGGCCCCGCACCTCGCGGGCTACTCCCAGGGCGGGATGTTCTGCTACCAGGCCGCCGCGTACCGGCGCTCGGAGGGCATCGCCAGCGTCATCACGTTCGGCAGCCCGGTGGACGTGCAGGCCGGGCTGCCGCTCGGCTTCGGCGGAGACACCGGGAGCGATCTCGCAGAGTTCTTGGCCGACCAGGTGCTCCGCCGCCTCGCCGTGCCGAAATGGATGGTCCGCACCGGCTTCCAAATGATGGACCCGGTCAAGAGCGTGCGCGCCAGAGTCGATTTCCTGCGCCACCTGCACGACCGAGAGCTGTTGCTGCCGAGGGAGCGCCAGCGCCGCTTCCTCATGTCGGACGGCTGGCTGGCCACCTCCGGGCCCGCGTTGGCGGACTTCATCAAGGCGTTCGTGGTGCACAACCGGATGATGACCGGCGGTCTGGTGATCAACGGGGTGCCGGTCACCCTCGCCGAGGTCACCTGCCCGGTCCTCGCCTTCGTCGGCAGTTACGACGCCATCGCCCGACCGCCGACGGTCCGCGCGTTGCCGAAGGTGGCTTCGCGCGCCGCGGTGTGGGAGAAGGAGATCCCCGCCGGGCACTTCGGGCTGGTCGTCGGCTCGCTCTCCGAGCGCGAGGTGTGGCCGACCGTCGCCGAATGGATCCGCTGGCAGGCGGGCGAGCGCGCCGGGCGGCCCGAGGACATCGAGAAGATGGCGGTCGTCGCGAAGAAGGCGGCGAAGAAGCCGACCCAGGCGAGCCCGGGGCTGCTCGGGCTGGTGCAACAGGGCGCGGGAGTCCTGGTGGAGGCGGGCGTGCGGGCCGGCCAGGACGCGCTGGAGCTCGGAGTCCAGGTCGGGCGGACCGCGACGGCGTTCGCGGGCGAGGGGACTCGCGCCATCCCGCTCCTGATCCGGCTCGGGCAGCTTCGCCCGCAGACCCGCGTCTCGCTCGGCCTCATCATGGCCGAGCAGGCGCGCCGCGCGCCGCGCGAGGAGTGCTTCTTGTTCGCGGACCGCGTGCACACCCACGAGGCGGTGGGCAAGCGCGTGGACAACGTGGTGCGCGGCCTGATCTCCGTCGGCATCCGCCACGGCGACCGGGTCGGGGTGCTCATGCGCACCCGGCCAAGCGCGCTGGTCACCATCGCCGCGCTCAACCGGCTCGGAGCCGTCGCCGTGCTGATCCCGCCGTGGGCGGACCTGCGCCAGGCGGTCGAGGCCACCGGCGCGGGCGCGGTCATCACCGACATCACCAACTTGGAGGCGGCGCGCGCCGCGGGGGTCACCGTCCTTGTCCTCGGAGTCGCGGAGAGCCGGGACACCCCCGACCTCGGCCCCGGCGTCGTGGACCTGGAGAAGATCGACCCGGACAAGGTGTCCTTGCCCGGCTGGTACACGCCGAACCCCGGTCTGGCGAAGGACCTTGCGTTCATCCTCGTCACCAACTCCGCCGGGCATCTGGTGGCGACGCCGATGACGAACCAGCGGTGGGCGGTCTCGGCCTTCGGCACCGCGACGGCGGCCTCCCTCTCGGCGAGCGACACGGTGTATTGCACCTCGCCGCTGCACCATTCCGCGGGCCTGGTCGTCGGCTGGGGCGGCGCGGTGGCGAGCGGGGCCAGGATCGCGCTCTCCGAGTACAACGACGTGAGCCATAACGATCCGGAGCGTTTCTTCGAGGAGGTCCACCGGTACGGGGTGACCGTGGTCAGCTACACGTGGACGCAGCTGCGCCCGGTGCTGGCGGAGATGGAGAAGCGCCGCTCGGCGGAACAGCGCTTGCCGATCCGGCTCTTCGTCGGCTCGGGCATCCCCGCAGGGCAGTGGGAGCGGGTGCAGGAGCAGTTCGCCCCGGCCCGCGTCGTAGAGTTCTTCGCCTCGGTGCAGGGCGGGGCGGTGCTCGCGAACGTCCGGGGCGTCAAGCCCGGCTCGAAGGGCAGGCCGTTGCCCGGCGCGGCCAGGCTGGAGCTGGGCGCGTACGACGCGTCGGCCGACCAGCTCGTCCTCGGCCAGCGCGGCTTCGTCCGGCGGGCCAAGCCGGGGGAGCCCGGCGTGCTCATCGTGAAGCCCACGCTGGAGCAGGAGTCGTTCCTCTCCCGGCGCGGCATCTTCGAGCAGTGCGACGAATGGGTCATCACCGACCACATCTTCCGGCGCGACGACGACGGCGATTTCTGGCTCCTGGACAACCGGAGCGCGCTGATCCGCGCCCAGGACGGCCCGATCTGGTCGCAGCCGATCCTCGACGCCCTCGACCGGATCCCCGCCGTGGACCTCGCCGTGGTCTACCGGACGCAGACGGCGGGGCAGGAGCTTGCCGTCGCGGCGGTCACCCTGCGCCCCGGAGCCCGGCTGCGCGCGACGGACCTGCAGCTCGGGCTCGGGCCGGTGCCCGCCTCCGAGCGCCCGCACCTGGTGCGGGTGGTCCCGGAGATCCCGCTCAGCCCCACCTACCGCCCCATCGGGTACAAGCTGCAGGCAGACGGGACGCCCCGGCCGGGGCGCGGCGTGTGGTGCCGGGACGAGGACGGCGAGTACGCCCCGTTCACCGCGGCGAAGGCCCGGTCCTTGGGCTGGTAGGGTCTGCTGCGAGGAGGATACTCGCAGCAGAGGAAAGGGGGCCGAGTTGCCTTGGCAGGTCAAGGCGTGCGTATGGATCGTTTCCGGGTATGCCGCCGTGCTGTTCCTCTGGGGTTGGGGATACTTCGTGTCGCAAGAGGGGCTGCGGCTGGAAAGCCTTCTGGACGGTGTCCTGGGCGGCTTCTGGCTCGCGGTGTACTGCTTCGTCCTTTCCTGGCCGGTCCCGCTGGCGCTGTGCCCGGCGGCGGTGCTCTGCATGGGGGCGGCCCGTTGGTTGAGCCGCTGAGCAGGAGGTTGGCGTGAGCGGTCCGGGGTTCGCGGGAGCGGCAGGCCTGACCGGCGCGGTCGGCTGGCGGCGCTGGTGGCCGCTCGTCGCGCTCGGCGGGATCCTCGTCGGCACGTTCTGCTACGCGCTCGTGCTGTTCACGGCGGTGGAGGCGATTCCGCACTGGAACAGCCGTCCGGCGGCCAGCTCCTTGGCGAGTCTGCCGTTCTTCGCGGCCATGTTCGGGCTCTGCTTCGGCGTTGTCCTCTGGTTCCCGTTGTGGGTTTCGGCGGTGGTCGGGGGCGGTCTCGTGCTGGTGGCGACCCCGCGCCCGGCCACCGTCCGAGGGGCCCGGCTGCGCCGCCTCGCGTTCAGCGCGGCGACGGCGCTGTGCTCGGCTGGGACGGTGGGGCTGCTCTTCTTCGCGCTTTTCCGCGCCGGCAGCTGCCGTCCGGGTGCTGGCGATCCGTGCATGTACGACTTCTCCTCGGTGTTCTACGACCCGGTCGTCGTGACGCCGGTGGTGTTCGTCTGCGCGGCCCTCGCCTCCTGGTGGTACGCCCCGGTCGCAGCGCCCCCTCGGGCAGACCGGCCCCAGCGGGGGAGCTGGTAGGCTCGCGACTCATGGCGATCGACGCGAAACTGCTGGAAATCCTGGCCTGCCCGCAAGACCACGGCCCGCTCCTCTACGTGGCGGACGAGCTTCTTTACAACCCGAGGCTGCGGGTTGCGTACCCGGTCGAGAACGGCCTGCCGGTGCTGCTCGCGGACCACGCGCGCGCGGTGGACGAGGCCGAGCACGAGAAGATCCTCGCGACCGCGCAGCAGTGACCGCCGCCGCCCGGCGTTTGGCTCCGGGCCAGCAATGGTCGTTGGCGCTCATCGCCGTCACTGCGGTCTGGGGTTGGTCCTTCACCGCCATCCACGACGTGCTCGCGCGAATCGCCCCGTCCACGTTCGTCGCGTACCGCTTCGCGTTGGCGGCGCTGGTTCTGGCGCTGTTCGCCCGGATGCGCGGGCTGACCGGCAAAGAGGCGCTCGCCGGGCTCGGCGCGGGGGTCTTCCTCGGCCTGGGCTTCGCGCTCCAGACGCTGGGCTTGACCACCACCACGCCGTCCAATAGCGGGTTCATCACCGGGATGACCGTGGTGTTCATCCCCGCGGCGGCGTTCCTCGTCCACCGCGCCCGGCCGAGCCCGGCGCACCTGCTCGCCATCGCGCTCGCGGTCGTGGGCCTGGCGCTGCTGACCCTGCGCGGCCTGCGCGTGTCTTCGGGGGATCTGTGGACGCTGGGCTGCGCGGTCGCCTTCTCCTGCCACGTCCTCGCCCTCGGCGTGGTGAACCGGTGGGGGAACATCCTGCGGATCACGGTGGTGCAGCTCGCCGTCGTCGCCGCGCTCAGCCTGCTCTGGGCGGGGGCGGCGGGCGACCCGGTCGTGTTGGCGGGGGATCCTCGGGTGTGGTGCGCGCTCGCCGTCACGGCCACGGCGGGCACCGCTGTCGCGTATCTCGTGCAGGCCAAGGCGCAGACGGTGCTCCCGGCGAGCCGGGTGGCGCTGATCTTCACGGCGGAGCCGGTGTTCGCGGCCGGGTTCGGCTACTGGCTCGCGGGGGACCGGTTCACCGCGCAGAGCGTGCTCGGCGGCGTGCTCGTGCTGGCCGCGATGCTCCTCGCGGAGTTCGGCGGACGAAGCCCGGAGCCCGACCATTACGCGGGGCCCGTGGGCTGATCCGGGCGCTGCGTGGCCTAGGCGGGTTTCGAGGCGCGCAGCGTGTAGGTCAGCGGCAGGCTCCCGGACTGCTCGGCCAGCGCCCATTCGCCGCCGGGCCGCAGGGTCATCCGGCCGGGAAGGGCTTCCCAGGGCACGCTGTCGTGCTCCACGAGCAGATCGATGCGCAGTCCGCTGGCGATCAAGGCCGTGACGATCTCGCCGAGGGAGTGGTTCCACTCGTAGGTCTTCGAGGCCTGGATGGCCTGGCTCGTCGGCACGTAGGACTGGTCGTCGTCCCATTCCAGCGGCTCGTCGTGCTCGAAGTACGGATAGCGCGGATAAAAGGCTTCGGTCTGGGATTCGTCGAGCGACCACAGGATCGGGTGCCCTTCGCGGATGAAGAGCGATCCGCCGGGGGCGAGGAGTTCGGCGACCACGTCCGCCCACGGGGCGACGCGCGGCAGCCAGCAGAGGGCCCCGATCCCGGTGTAGACGAGGTCGAAGCTCTGGCGCGGGAGCGTGCTCGCCGCGTCGTGCACGTCCGCCCGCACGAACGTCGCGGCGTCGCCCGTCTCGGCGGCCAGCCTCCGCGCCTCGCGGATCGAGTTCTCCGAGAAGTCCAGGCCGGTGACCTCGGCCCCGAGACGGGCGAGGGAAATCGTGTCGGTGCCGATGTGGCACTGCAGATGGACGGCGCGCTTGCCCGCGACGTCGCCGAGCCTCGGCAGGTCGAACTGGACGACCTCGGAGAGCAGCGAGCGGTCCTTGACGAACTGTTGCACCTGGTACCCGGACCCGTCGCGCGCGGCGTGCGCGACGGCCCGCTCGTCCCAGTTCGCTCGGTTCGCGTCAGACCATTGCTGCTTCATCGATGCTCCGCTCTTGTGTTGTCCTCGGCACCGCGCGGCTCCGGGGGGATGGCGGAAATCTAGCAGCGCCCCGTTCTCGCGCGCATCTGGTTTTCGGGACGGGGCTCTGGGGCCGCGAGGAGCCCGTGAAGCTCGCCCGCGACTTGTTCGGGCAGTTCGAGGGCGGGGAAGTGGGTTTTGCCGTCGAGCCGCCGATAGGTGAACCAGGGGTGCTCCTGGTGGAACCGCTCGTGCAGGAGTTCGTCCTCGGAGCCGGCCGCGCCGTTGAAGACATGCCGGACAGGCCGGGGCTCGGCGAGGCGCAGCATGCGCTCCATCGGCGATCCCCACGCTCGGTAGGCGGTTTCGATGACCCGCCCCGCGCGCGCCCAGACGTCGAACCCGAAGCCGCCCATCTCGTCGCGGATATGCCTCTTCACCGCCGCGTTGTCGCTCCCCGCCAGCCAAGCGTGGAGGAAGCGCGTCCGGCTGGCCTGCCAGGTGTCGTGGTTTTGGAACGCGCGGACGCCCTCGAGGAAATCCGGCGGGGCCTCGGCCATGATGAGGTCGATGAGCAGAATCCGGGGGATGCGCCCCGCGCCGAGCCGTTCGGCGGCTTCGAGCGCGGCCCAGCCCCGTGCGCGTGGGCGACCGGCACGCAGGAGCCGATGTCGAGCGCGTCGAGCAGCGCGACGATGTCGGCGGCTTGCTCGTCGAGCCCGAAGTCGGGCACGGGGGTGCGGTCGATGCCGTGCCCGCGCCAGTCCATCCGCACGACCCGGTGGCGGGGCAGCAGGCGCGGGAGCAGCTCGTCGTAGGTCCGGTGGTCGTGCCCCCAGCCGGTCAGCAGCAGGATCGCCGGGCCGGAGCCGAGCCCTTGGTCGTCGAAGGCGATCTGCGCGCCGTTGAGGCTGATGGTGTGCATGTTGGGTTCCTCTCGGGTGCGAATCTCGGGCCGTGGTCTAGGCGGGCAGCATGGCGCGCACGCGGGCGGGGCTCAGCCGCACGATGGCTTCCCCCGGCGCGCTGTGGTGCTCCCGCACGTATGCGGCAGCGCGCTCGCGCCCCAGGTACCTGGCCGCGATCTCGATCAGCGCGGCATGGGTCGCGTCGGGCTCGGGGTCGATCTGGACCGTCCCTTGGACCTGCACGTACCCGTAGGGCTCGGTCTGGCTGGCCACGGTGACGGCCGCGCGGGGTTCCTGGCGCAGCGCGGCGATTTTGGCTGTGCCCAGTTGCGTGACGAACTCCAGCCGGTTGTCGAGGAACCGGTACCAGACCGGCGTCACGACAGGGCCGCCGTCGCGTCCGATATAGCCGAGCTGCCCGATCAGCGCCGGTTCTGCGGCGAGGAACTCGACAGCCCTCGCGTCGATGTGGAACATTCGCGCCAACCTCCTGTGTCGTGGGCCTCCACGGTAGAACCTCAAGTTGACTTGAGGTCAAATCGGCCTTCCGGCGAAAGAGGGGACGCGTCGCCGAAGCCTCCGTGGCGAGTCGGCGCCGTTTGTGCGAGACTGGTCCCGTGGGCGATCACGAGGGGAAACATCGGCGGGTCGACGGTTCCGCGTGGTTGCTGCGCGCGTTGGGGTGGACGGTCGGCGGCATGCTCGCGTATCTGTTGGTCGTCGGGAGCGTTTCCGCGCTGCTGCGAACCGGCTCCATGGGAGACGCTTTGCGCGATGGGTTCGGGCTTGCGGGTTTCGGATTGGTCTGCGGGTTTTTCGTGTGGGTTCCGCTCTACGTCGCGGCCGTGGCGAGCGGTTGGCTGGCGCTTTGCGCGACTCGTCGGGTTCCGCCGGATCGGGACGCGGCCCGTCGGCTGGTCTTCGCCGTCGCCACAGCGGCGGGCTCTGGGATGTTCCTCTTCTTCGGATACTTGTGGCTCTGGACGGGCGGCGACCTTGGCGCGAAAAGCTCGCTCCTGCTCGAGGTCGTGGCTCCGACAGCCGTGATCGCCGGTGTCTCGGCGTGGTGCTACTACCCGCGTGAGAGACAGCAGGGCAGCTTCGACAGGGCGGAGGAGCCGAGGTGGGAGCGGCCGAAAACCTTCCAAGAGTATTTCGCCGAGCCGCCCGCCCCGCCGAGCCCGCCGGGCTCATCTGCGTCCGATGTCTGAGTCCAAAAGAGCCCGCGCCGCCCCGCGCGCATCGGCTTTGTATTTCTCCCAGTCGGACCTGGAGACTTCGTGCTCTTCCATGAAGTAGAGGCTGGAGAAACCGGGCATCAGACCGGCGAGCGCCGGATGCCTTGCTTCCCAATCGTCCGGCAGCTCGCCCGGCGCCACCCAGTAGAGAAGTCGGGAAGCCTCGCGCTCGGAGAGCTCGCCGCGCAGCAGCTGCTTGGACCAATGGCGGGCGAGATACAGGATGGCTTCTTCGTCCGAGCCGAACGGAGCCACGTCCAGCTCCGCCAGCACTTCGACGAACAAGTCGTGCACCGAGGCGGGGTAGTTCTGGACTTCCCGCCGGGTGAAGCCCGCGAGCTCGCGCAGCGCAGGGGTGTCGTAGTCCGCGAGCAGCAGCCGCACGGCGAGATCCGGGTACCCCTCCACCAGCCCGATGCCGAACCGTCTTTCCGCCGCAGCCGCGCAGAGCGCGTCGAGCGGCGAGATATCGAGCTTGCTGTCTTCTTCCATGGCCGCCTCCTCGTGGTCGCCGTCCCCTGCGCAAGCAAAGGGAGACAGCCTATGGCGGGGGGAGCGCCGAGCGCAAGGGCATTATGGTCCGGGCGGCCGGAAGCTCAGAACGAGCCGTGCGGCACGCGGACGCGCCCGTCCATGAGCACCCGAGCGGAGCGCGACATCACCGCAGAGGCCACGGCCCAGCCGTTTGCCCCTTCGCGGGCCTCGACCCCGACTGCCAGCGTGCCGGAAGGGTGGCCGAGCCGGACCGTCGAGCGGACCCCGCAGGCGGCGCTGGCGACCGTGCCGGGCACCGCCGCCGCGGCGGCGAGCGCGACTGCCGCTGTGCCGGGGACCGCGTGGTGCAGCTTGCCCATCGCGATCACGCGGACGAGCAGGTCGAAATTCTCCGCCGCGATAGGCTTCCCGCTGGAGGCCGTGTAGGCGCTCGGGGGCGCGAGGAACGCGAGCTTCGGGGTGTGTTGGCGCGCGACGGCTTCCTCGGGCCGTTCGATCAGGCCCATTCGGACTGCGCCGTGCGCGCGGATCGCCTCGAAAATCCGGAGCGCGCCCGAGTCGCCGTTCACAGCCTCTTGCGGCTCCGCGCCGGTCAGGCCCACCGCGCCCGCGTCGATCAGGACGAGCGGGATGCCCGCGTCGACCAGCGTCGTGCGCACGGAGCCGAAGCCGGGGACGTCGAGCTCGTCCACGGGCCGTCCGCTGGGGAAGAGCGCGCCGCTGTCGGCTGGGTCGAGGAATTCCAGCCGGGTCTCCGAGGCGGGGAAGGCGACCCCGTCCAGCTCGAAGCCGCCGGTCTCGAGCACGGTCCCGTCCGCGACAGGCACATGCGCCACGATGGTCTTGCCGGTGTTGGCCTGCCAGATCCGCACGGCGCACGTCCCGTCGTGGGGCACGCGCTTGGGATCGATCAGGCCGCTCGCGATGGCGAAGGGGCCGACCGCGGCGGTCAGGTTGCCGCAGTTGCCGCTCCAATCGACAAAGGGCTGGTCGATGCCCACCTGCCCGAACAGGTAGTCCACGTCGTGGCCGGGCCGCTCGCTGCGCGAGACGATCACGGCTTTGCTCGTGCTGGAGGTGGCCCCGCCCATGCCGTCGGTCTGCTTCCCGTAGGGGTCCGGGCTGCCGAACACGCGCAGGAGGAGCCGGTCGCGCGCGGCTCCGGGCCGCTGGGCGGCCTCCGGCAGGTCGCCCAGCCGGAAGAACACGCCCTTGCTGGTCCCGCCGCGCATGTAGCTCGCAGGGATGCTGATCTGGGCCGAGGCGCTCACCGCGCCAGGCTACCGGACCTGGTTGCGGAGGATCAGGGCGCTCCTCGTCGGCTGATCGAGACGCATCGGCTATGATCTGTATCACAAATCGAAATGGGAAGGTGTCTTGTGAGCGGTCGGTATCGGTGTTTGGCGGCATTGCTGGTCGCGGTCGGCGCTGCGGGGCTGATGGCCTCGGCTTCGGGGTGCGCGGAGTCCGGGAGGAAGGCGGACGGGCTTTCGGCGGAGGAGGCGCGCTCGCTCGCGATGGACGCCTACGTGTACGGCTATCCGCTGGTCACCATGGAGATGACGCGGCGGGTGATGACGAACACCGCTTCGGCCGAGGCTCCCCGCGCCCCGATGGGCCAACTGATGCGGATGCGCGAGTATCCCAGCGCCTCGTTCCGGGACGTCACCGCGCCCAACGCGGACACCCTGTACGTGAACGCCTTCGTCGACGTCAAAGACGAGCCGTGGGTGTTGAGCCTGCCCGACGCGGGCGACCGGTACGTCCTCTTCCCCATGCTGTCGGGGTGGACCGACGTGTTCGAGGCCCCCGGCAAGCGGACCACCGGCACCGGGCCGCAGACCTACGCCATCACCGGCCCGAACTGGACGGGGGCTTTGCCGCCCGGCGTCGTCGAGTACAAATCTCCGACCTCGATCGTGTGGCTGCTCGGCAGGGTCTACTGCACCGGAACGCCAGAGGACTACGCGGCGGTGCACAAGCTGCAGGACGAGATTTCGCTCGTGCCGTTGAGCTCCTACGGGAAGCCGTACACGCCCCCGGCGGGAACGGTCGATCCGGGGATCGACATGAAGACCCCGGTGCGCGAGCAGGTGAACCGGCTGAGCGCCCAGGAGTATTTCGGCCTGCTCGCCGCGCTGATGAAAGACAATCCGCCAGCGCAGGCCGACAAACCCATGGTGGAGAAGATGGCCAAGCTGGGCGTGGTCCCCGGCGAGAAATTCGACCTCGGCAAGCTCGGCGCGGCGGCTTCGGCGCTGGCCTCGGTGCCCAAAGACGGGTACGCCAAGATCATGGCCCACTTCAGGGGCCTCGAGGCTGTCAACGGGTGGCAGTTCACGACCAAGACCGGCCAGTACGGCGTCGACTACCTGCAGCGCGCCATGATCACCGCCGTGGGCCTTGGGGCCAATCGGCCCGAGGACGCCGTCTATCCCACCTCCGAGAAAGACGCCGACGGCGAGCCGTACGACGGCGCGGGCAAGTACGTGCTGCATTTCGACAAAGGCCAGCTTCCCCCTGCGGAAGGCTTCTGGTCGCTGACCATGTACGACGAGGGCTTCTTCTTCGTCGCCAACCCGCTGGGCCGCTCCACTTTGAGCCAGCGCGACAATTTCGCCCTCAACCCGGACGGCTCGGTCGACCTGTATCTGCAGCACGACAACCCCGGCCCGGAGAAGGAGGCCAACTGGCTGCCGGCCCCGTCGGGCAGGTTCAACCTCATGATGCGCCTGTATTGGCCCAAGCAAACACCGCCGTCCATCATCGACGGCACTTGGAAGCCCCCCGCCGTCCGGCGCGTCTGATGGTTCCGCGCCCAACTGCCGTGAGAGAATCGGCGGCGTGGGGAAAGACGGTGGCCAGCGGCAGGCTGGCGGTTGCATGTGGGTATGGCACGCGCTGGGCTGCACGCTCCTCGGAGCCTTCGGGTACCTTTTCGCCGTCGGCCTGGTGATGGGCCTGGCGCAGAGGAACACTGTGGGGGTGGCCGTGTCGCACGGCCTGGGCCTCTCGCTCTTCGGGGTCCTCTTCGGGCTGATGTTTTTGATCCCGATGTGGTTGGCGGTGATCGTCGTCGGCGGCCTCGTCTTGTGGATGAAGCCGAGGTCTTCGCGCGACGGAGCTTTGGCCCCCCGGATGCTCTTCGTCGTCGCCACGGCAGCCGCAACCGCGTTGATCATGGCCTTTCCCCTCCGGGGCGTGAGCGAGTTCCTCGTGAGCGACACGTTCCGGCCGCCGCGCGCGGCGAAGCAGTTGTTCGCCGTCGTCCTCCCGGTCTCTCTCATCGTGGGGGTCTTCTCCTGGTTCTACTACCCCAGGAAGGCGGACAGGGCGACGACGGAGGAGCTTTCGCCCGTGCCGCAACCGCTCGGAACGGTTGAGGAAAGCTCCGCCGCGCCGCCCGGACCGCCGGGAGCCCCGCCGGGATCGCCGGAGACCGGAGACCGGAGCCTGAAGCCGCCAACGCCCGCCTAGCTGAATTTTCTCGCGCCAGACCCAGACGCGCCTTTCCGAAGGCCGAAATTCAAGTTTTCGGGCGGCCGAACTTTCGAGGCTGGGTTGTGCTAACATGAAGTCATGACAACGCCGAACCTGTCGCAGCCGGTGCTCATCGCGAGCGTGGCCTGGCCCGCGCACAAGGCGCTCGCGGTGTTGGTCGCCGTGGCGGTGCTGCTGGGCGCGCTGATGGCGACCGCGACTGCGCAGTTCGCGTTCGCCCTCGCGTTGGCGGGTGGCATGCTTGTTTCGTGGATTTTTGCGCCTCGCTCTCCGCTGACCCGGTCTCGGTAGCCCGGCGCGTCCTCGGCGCGCGGCTGCTCTGCGGCGACGTCGTGGCGCGGATCGTGGAGGTGGAGGCGTACGGCTCCGATCCTGCGGGCCTGTGGCCCGATCCCGCCGCGCACGCCTATCCCGGCCCCACGCCCCGCGCGAAGATCATGTTCGGCCCTGCGGGGCGCCTGTACGTCTATCGCAGCATGGGCCTGCACTACTGCGCGAACGTCGTGTGCGGGCCGGACGGCTCGGCGGGGGCGGTGCTGCTGCGGGCGGGGGAGATCGAATCGGGCGAGGCGGTCGTGGCGGCCAGGCGGCCCGGAATCCTGGACGCGGACCGATGGGCGAAAGGTCCGGGGAATTTCTGCAAGGCGCTCGGCCTCACATTGGAGGACAACGGGCGCGACCTTGTGGACGTCGAGTCGCCGGTGCGGCTCGTGCTCGGAGCGCCTGTGCCCGAGGCCCGGATCGCGGTCGGCCCGCGCGTGGGGATCAGCAAAGCGGTCGAGCGGCCGTGGCGGTTCTGGCTGCCGGAGTCTCACGCGGTTTCCGCTTTCCGCCAAGGGGGACGCAAGAAAGGCGTTGCCCCGTTTGAGAAGATTGCCCCATGACCGTTGAGCACCCGGAGACCCAGGCGGATGAGAGACAAGACGCAACGAGCCGTGGCGTACTGGGGAGGGAAGAGGGCACGCGAGGCGAGGGTAACGCAGTAGATCGCCGTCTGGGCTCCGGGACGCCCTTGGAAGAGCTGGGCTGGCGAGGCCTGGTCGCCCAATCGACCGACGAGCAGGCGCTCGCCGAGGCGTTCGCGAAGGGGCCGGTGACCTTCTACGCGGGCTTCGACCCCACTGCGGACAGCCTCCACGCCGGGCACCTCATGCTGCTGCTGACCGCGCGGCGGCTCCAACGCCTCGGCCATCGCCCGGTGATGCTCGCGGGCGGGGCCACCGGCCTGATCGGCGACCCTCGGGACGTGGGGGAGCGCCAGCTCGCCGACGCGGAGACGGTGCGCGCCCGCGTGGAGAGGCTCAAACCGCAGCTGATGAAGTTCGTGGAGTTCGACGACTCGCCGACCGGCGCTGTTCTGGCGAACAACTTGGACTGGACCGGCGAGCTGAGCGCTTTGGACTTCCTGCGCGACATCGGCAAGCATTTCTCGGTGAACGTCATGCTCTCCCGCGAGACGATCAAGAAGCGCCTTGACGGGGACGGGCTCTCGTACACGGAGTTCAGCTACCTGCTGCTGCAGTCCAACGACTACCTGCAGCTGCGCCGCAGGCTCGGCGCGACGCTCCAGCTCGGCGGGTCGGACCAGTGGGGCAACATCGTCGGCGGCGTCGAGCTGATCCGCAGGGTGGACGGCGCGCACGTCCACGCGCTGACCACCCCGCTGGTGACCTCGGCGGACGGGACGAAGCTCGGCAAGTCCACGGGCGGGGGCAGTATTTGGCTCGACCCCGAGAAGACCAGCCCCTACGCGTGGTACCAATACTTCCTCGCCGTGCAAGACGCCGATGTGGGCAAGTACCTGCGCTGGTTCACCGACCTCTCCCGGCCCGAGATCGAGGAGCTGGACCAGGCCACCGCCGAGCGTCCGCACCAGCGCCTCGCGCAACGAAGGCTCGCCCAGGAGCTCACGACGCTCGTGCACAGCGCGGAGGAGCTGCGCAGGGTCGAGTCGGCAAGCCAGGCGCTGTTCGGCGCGGGAAAGCTCGAAGACCTCGATCCGACCGCGCTCGGGCAGGCACTCGCGGAGACCTCGCTCGCCGAAGTCGGGCCGGGCGGCGAGGTGGGCATCGTCGATTTGCTGGTGGCCACGGGGCTGTGCGAGTCGCGCAACGCCGCTCGCCGCGCCGTGCAGGAAGGCGGCGCGTGGGTGAACAACCAGAGGGTCGCCGACGCGGAGTGGGAGCCCTCCGAAGACGACTGGCTGCACGGTCGGTGGCTGGTGCTGCGACGGGGCAAGCGCAACCTTGCCGGAGTCGCGCGACGGCCGGGCGGGAACGAGTCGTAGCGCAGCGCCTGCGGGCGCTGCTTCGGGCAGAACCACGACCGGACCGGGGCAGTCGCTTTTGGCCGGTCGAGCACGTACACTTGAGCGACCCGCTTGAGCGGTGTCATGAGCAAGCCGGGAAGGACTAACTGTGGGCTTTGACCGTCCTCAACATCATTCGGGGGACCGGCAGTCTCGCGGTCCGCGCCGCGAGGGCGGAGGTTCTGGTTGGAAGCCTCGTGGCGAGGGTGACCGGGGTGGCGAGTGGAAGCCCCGCGGTCCGCGTCGGGAGGGCGAGCATCGGGATTGGCAGCCGCGTGGTCCTCGTCGGGACGGTGAGGGTTCTGGTTGGAAGCCTCGTGGCGAGGGTGATCGAGGTGGCGAGTGGAAGCCGCGTGGTCCGCGCCGGGAGGACAGCGGCTCCGAGTGGAAGCCGCGCGGACCGCGACGAGACCGGGACCAGGGCGCGGCCCCGCAGCATCCCGAGCCGGAGCTGTCCGAGGACATCCAAGCCTCCGACCTGGATCATGAGCTGAGACAAGACCTGCGCAGCCTCGACAAGGACAACGCGGAGATCGTCGCGCGCCACCTGGTCGCTGCTGAGCAGCTTGCGCTCGAAGACCCGGAGCAAGCGCTCGAACACGCTCGGGCGGCGCGCGCCCGCGCGTCCCGCATCGCCATCGTCCGTGAGGCCGCTGGTGTGCTCGCCTACCGCAACGCGGAATGGGCCGAGGCGCTTTCGGAGCTGCGCGCCGCGCACCGGATGGCGGGCGATGCGAGCCTGCTGCCGCTCATGGCCGACTGCGAGCGCGCGCTGGGCAGGCCCGAGCGCGCCATCGAGCTCGCGCGCGGGGACCGGGCGAAAGATCTGGACCCGGAAGTCGCCGCCGAGCTGCGCATCGTCGAAGCAGGGGCGCGGTTGGACCTTGGCGAAGTCGAGGCGGCGCTCGCCACGTTGCGCGGCGGCGAGCTGGATCCCGAACGGCGCGGCACCGCCGCGGTGCGGCTCTTCTACGCCTACGCCGAGACGTTGTTGGCCTCCGGGGACCAGGCAGAGGCGTTGGCCTGGTTCCGGCACGCCGCGGAAGCGGACGAGGACGAGGAGACCGACGCGGAGGACCGGATCGCGGAGCTTTCGTCGTGACGACGCTGGGCGAGCTGCACGATCATCTGCTCCTCGACCTCGACGGCACCCTCTACCACGGCCCGAGGCCGATCGACAGCGCGGTGCGCGCCTTGCGGGACGTGCCGGGCCCGGTCACCTACGTCACCAACAACGCGAGCCGTTCCCCCCGCGATGTGGCCGCCGCGCTCTCGGGCATGGGCTACGCCGCTGCGGACGAGGACGTGGTGACCAGCGCGCAAGCCGCCGCGGAACTTCTCGCCGCAGAACTCGACCCCGGAGCCTCGGTGCTGGTCGTCGGGGCGCAGGCGCTGGAGGACGAGCTGCGCTCGCGCGGCCTTGTGCCGGTGCGGCAGTTCGCCGACCTGCCGGTCAGCGGCGGCGGAGCGCCCAGGTCGAGCGGCGTGGCGCAGGGGCATTCCCCGCAGACCGATTGGCCCCAGCTGGCCGAGGCGGCGCTCGCCATCCGCGCGGGCGCGCTCTGGGTGGCCTGCAACATCGACCCGACGCTGCCGACCGAACGGGGGCTGCTGCCGGGCAACGGCTCGATGGTCGCGGCGCTGCGCACCGCCACCGATCAAGATCCCTTGGTCGCGGGCAAGCCCGCCGCCCCGCTCATGGCGGCGGCGCTGCGCAGAGTCCCGGCCAAAGCCCCGCTGGTGGTGGGCGACCGGCTCGACACCGATATCGCAGGCGCGAACGCGGTCGGCCTGCCGAGCCTTTTGGTGCTCACTGGGGTCAGCACCGTCGCGGACGCGCTCGCCGCCGAGGCGGCATTGCGCCCCACGTATGTGGCGGCGGACCTCTCCGCGCTGCACCAATCGCCGGAGCCGTTGTTGTTCGACGCGTGGCGCGCTGCCGTCAATGCCATCGGTTAGCCTGGCATTGATGACCGAGCCGCAGTTCCACGACCTCGACAGCGTCGAAGCTGTCGTGACAGAGCTTGCCCAAAGTCCGATCCCGGTGGACGAGTCCGCGTTCGAGCATGAGACCAAGCTCCTCGAACAGGCGCATGAGCGCCTCCTGGAAGTGATGCGGGACGAGGATGCCTGACACGACGACGCGGTTGGACCGCGAGCTGGTGCGCAGAGGACTGGCCCGTTCTCGGGAGCAGGCCGGCTCGCTCATCGCGCAGGGACGGGTGTTCGCGGGCGGGAAGCTCGCTAAGAAACCGGCGTTCGCGGTCTCGGCGGAGACCGACGTGCGCGTGGACGCGGACCCGGAGGAGCCGGATTGGGCCTCGCGGGCGGGCGGGAAGATCGCGGGCGCGCTCGAACGCCTCGGCGTGGCGGTGGCCGGACGGCGGTGCCTCGACGCGGGCGCGGCGCACGGCGGGTTCACCGACGTGCTGCTACGGCTGGGCGCGTCCTGGGTCGCCGCCGTGGACGTTGGGCACGACCAGCTGCTTCCCCGGTTGCGGGAGGATCCGAGAGTCGCGGTGTTCGACGGCGTCAACGTGCGGCACATGACCCCGGAGACGATCGGCGGCGAGGTCGACCTCGTGGTCGCCGACCTCTCGTTCATCTCGTTGCGCCTGGTGCTGCCCGCGCTCGCCGCCTGCGTTCGCGAGGCGGGCGAGCTGGTGGTCATGGTGAAGCCGCAGTTCGAGGCCGCGAAGCATGAGATCGGCAGGGGCGGGGTGGTCCGCGACGCGAAAGCCAGGATCGCCTCGGTGCTGGCGGTCGCCGAGGCGGCTTCGGCAGCAGGGCTCGCGGTCCAGGGGGCCGCGCCGAGCCCGGTGGCGGGGCGGAGCGGGAACCTCGAGGCGTTCCTCTGGTTGCGCAGATCGGCTCCGAAGGGCGATTTCGAGCCGACGATCCGCGCGGGGCTTGCGGACTGGGACGAGCGGGCCGGAGGGGGCGGCGATGCGTGAGATCCTGATCGTCGCGAACCTCACCCCGCAGCAGCTGCCGGAAGTGGTGCCGGTGGTGGCCAGAGTCTTCAAAGAGGCGGGGGTCTCGGTCCGGGTCCTCGCCCCGGACATCGCCAGGCGGGGCAAACCGCTGGCCCCCTCCATCGCGCCGAAGCTCTTCCTGGACGAGCTGTTCAAGCACGGCGACGCGCAGGTGGTCGAGCCTGAGGGCGCGGCGGAGGGCTGCGAGCTGGTGCTGGTCCTCGGCGGGGACGGCACCTTCCTGCGCGCGGCGGAAGTGGCCAGGCCGGCGGAAGTCCCCGTCCTGGGGATCAACCTCGGCCATGTCGGCTTCCTCGCCGAAGCGGAGGCCGAGCAGATCGAGCAGACCCTGCAGCAAGTGGTCGCCCGCGCCTACACCATCGAGCACCGCATGACCATCGACGTGACCGTGTTCGCGGAAGGCCGCGTGGTGGACAAGGGATGGGCGTTGAACGAGGTGAGCATCCAGAACGTCTCCCGGCTCGGAGTCGTGGAGCTGGTGGTGGAGGTGGACGGCCGCCCGGTGTGCGCGTTCATGGCGGACGGCATGCTCATCTCGACGCCGACCGGCTCCACCGCGTACGCGTATTCGGCTGGCGGACCGATCGTCTGGCCCGACCTCGAAGCGCTGCTGTTGGTCCCGAGCAACGCGCACGCGCTGTTCACCCGGCCCATGGTGACCAGCCCGAAGGCGCGGATCGCGGTCGAGCCGACGAACGGCGGGCGCGACGGGGTGGTGGTGTGCGACGGTCGGCGCGAGATCGCGCTGCCGCCGAAAGGGCGGGTGGAGCTGGTCCGAGGCGCGACCCCGGTGCATTGGGCCCGGATCGACAGCGTGCCGTTCGCGGACCGGCTGGTCAGAAAGTTCGAACTCCCGGTGACCGGCTGGCGAGGGCGGGGGCGGGCCGGCAATGCTCAGTGAGCTGCGGATCGAGAACCTGGGGGCCATCGCGAAGGCGGAAGTCCCGTTGCAGGGCGGGTTCACGGTGCTCACCGGCGAGACGGGCGTGGGCAAGACCATGCTCGCGGTCGGGCTGCGGCTGGTCGGCGGGGGCAGGGGCGACGCGGCGCGCGTGCGCGGCGGCGCGGAGCGGGCAGTGGTCGAGGCTCGTTTCGAGCTGCCAGGGCCGGACGTTCTCGACGACGAGGTGCGCGAGTTCCTCGACAGCGCCGGGGTGGATCTGGACGACGAAGACGTGCTCGTGCTGCGGACCCTGGGCAAGGACGGCCGGTCCAAAGCGTTCATCGGCGGTCGGGCGGTGCCGCTCGGGACGCTGTCCGCTTTCGCCGACCCGCTGCTGAACGTCCACGGGCAGCACGACCAGCTCCGGCTGCTCAAGTCGGGGGAGCAGCTCGCCGCGCTCGACCGGTTCGCGGGCGAGAAGATCGCCGGGCCGCTGGCGAAATGGCGCGCGGCGTACGCGAGGTTCGGCCAGCTCGGCGCGGAGCTCGCCGAGCTGCAGTCGAACGAGGAGGGACGCGCAGCCGAGGCGGAGCGTCTCGCCGAAGGGATCCGGCGGATCGCCGAGGCGGACCCCGAGCCGGGGGAGGACGAGTCGCTCGCGGCGGAGATCCGCCGCCTCTCGGACCTCGACGATCTGCGCGAGCGCGCCCACGCCGCGCATCTGCTGCTCACCGGGGAGGACCCGGAGAACCCGGAGGGCGGCGCGGCAGGCGCGGCGAGCGCGTTGGGCCAGGTGGGGACGATCCTCGCCAGCGCGGAGGACCCTCGGCTGCGCGAACTCGCCGACCGGGCCGCCGAAGCGGGGACTTTGGTCGCAGAACTGGGGCTCGACCTCGGCGCGTATCTGGGGGATCTGCCCTCGGACAGCTCGGCCCTCGAGGCGAAGCTCGACCGCCAAGCGCAGTTGAAGGCGCTGGTCCGCGCTTACGCCACCGATGTGGACGGGGTGCTGCGCTGGGCTGCGGAGGCGCAGGCACGTTTGGAGCGGATCGGCGGGGGGACCGAAGCCGTCGCGAAGGTCCAGGCCGAGCTGGACGCGACCAAGGCCGAGCTGGACCAGCTCGCGGGCAAGCTCACGGCGATCCGCCGCAAGGCCGCGGACGGACTGCAGAAAGCCGTGAACCAGGAGCTGGCCGGGTTGTCGATGGGCGGCGCGGCGTTGGCTGTCGGGGTGGAGCCCTCAGGGAAGCACGGGCCGAACGGCGCGGACGAGGTCGGCTTCGCGCTCAAGGCGGCGGGCTCCGGGGAGCCGATCGCGCTCGCGAAAGGCGCGTCCGGCGGCGAGCTGTCGCGCATCATGCTCGCCTTGGAACTGGTGCTGGCCAGGGGCAGGGAACAGGTGACGATGGTCTTCGACGAGGTGGACAGCGGGGTCGGCGGCAGGGCCGCGGTCGGGATCGGACAGCGCCTGGCCAGGCTCGGGCGGCATTGCCAAGTCCTGGCGGTGACGCATCTGCCGCAGGTCGCGGCGTACGCGGACGCGCATATCCGGATCGAGCCCGCCGAGCAGGGCGCGGCGGCTTCGGGCGGCAAAGCGAGCCAGGTGCGCCAGCTGAGCCGGGAGGAGCGGGTCGTGGAGCTCGCCCGCATGCTCGCGGGCATGGCGGAGACCGAGACCGGCCGCGCGCACGCGGACGAGCTGCTCTCGAAGGCGGAACAAGACAAGGGATAACGCCCCGAGAATCACAAGGGATAACGCCCCGAGAATCGGCGGCGCGACAATGCGGGTTGGTACACTGGCGGAATGTGGTTGAAAGCGGTTCCGGTGTTCCTCATGGCGCTCGCGGGGATCGGAGCGGCCCCGGCTGCCGCATGGACGGCGCCGGCCGCCTTAGCGGATTCCGCATCCGCATCCGACGAAGACGCCTCCGGCGACGGGCCGGAGGCTGAGGGGCCCGACGCGGGCCCGGACGAGGACTTCGAGGACGACGGCGCTCCAGGCTTCGACCCCGGCCCGCCGCAGCCGTTCGGACCGCCGGGCGGAATGCCGCCGTTCGGCTCTCCGTTCGGGCCGCCGCTGCCGCTGATGCCGGGCTATCCGGGCGGCTCTCCCTTCGAGAGCGGGCAGGGCATGCCGCCGCTGCCGTTCACGCCGGGCTATCCGGGAGGCTCTCCCTTCGAGAGCGGACAGGGCATGCCGCCCCAGTAGCGAGGCTCTGAGCCGCGAAACAGTTCGGCCCCCGGCGGGAAAACCGGGGGCCGAACTGTTTCGCGGCTCAAGCCGCCTGAGCGCTGGGGACTAGCTGCCGAGGGCGACGGCGGCCTGAGCCCAGAGGAAGAACTTGTTCGTGCCGAGATCCTTGACGGTCTTGATGTTGAAAGCGGCCTTGAGCTTCTCGGCGTCGCCTTCGCTCACGCCCTTGATCGCGTCGACGGGGGCGTCGAGGAGTTCGGCGAGGGACTTGTCCGCATACGCCTTGTCGAACTTGTCGTGGAAATCGGCCATGGGAAATACTCCTTGTTCGGGAACAATGCAGCGGCGCTGGGGAGCCGCTAGCGGCCAGTCTAGGACGTTGCTCCCCAGATCCGCCGATGCCGCCCCGGAGCGTGTCGGCCTGGGTCAGAGGGCGTCCGCGAACCACAGCTGGCGGTGGAGCGCCCGGAGCGCGATCTGCCTGGCGGGCGCGTACTCGGGGGAGTCGTACCAGGCCCGCGCCGCTGCTCGGTCCGGGAATTCGATCACGACGATCCGGGCGGGGGCGGGGTCTCGTGCCTCTTCGACCTCGAATTCCGTGGTGCGAACGAGGTAGGAGCCGTTGTGGGCGAGCACGGCGGGGCGGGCGAGCTCGCTGTAGCGTTGCGCGGCTTCGGGGTCGAGGATGGCGCTGGTCACGGAGATCACGTAGGCGGGCATGGCCGCAATCGTAGTCGCGACAGCGGGCGCGGGAAATTCGTTCATCAAATCGTCGGGAGCCGTACACCGTGTCGATTCCGCGAGGAAGTAACGACTCGGTAACCGTATGAGGCATGGGCAGTTCAGCAGTCCTCATCCCACCCGCACCCGTCGGCAGCGCCCCCGAGGGCCTGCCCCGTTACAGCTTGAAACTCTCCACCGACGCCGACGAGATCGAAGCCGTCCAGCGCCTGCGCGCCGATGTGTTCGCGAACGAGCCGGGGTTCGCCGGGGCGGCGGACTCCTTCGTGGACGGGAAGGACGCGGATGCTTATGACGAGCACTGCGAGCACCTTCTGGTCTGGGAGGAGAACGCGCAGGAGGTCGTCGGCTGCTACCGGCTGCTGCCGCCGCCCTCCGTGATCGTCATGGGCGGGCTGTACACGGCGGGCGAGTTCGAACTCTCGAGCATCGACCCCCTTCGCCCGCAGACGGTGGAGGTGGGCCGGGCCTGCGTGCGCGCGGAGCACCGCTGCGGCTCGGTGCTGGCGCTCATGTGGGCGGGCATCCTCGCCTACCTGGACCGGACCGGCTACGAATACCTGGTCGGCTGCGTCTCCGTGCCGATCCAGGAGGCCCCGGAGGACGTCCCCGGCTCGCACGTGCGGGGCATCCGGGACGAGGTGCTGGCCAAGAACGCCTCGGAATACCGCGTCTACCCGCACCGACCGGTGGTGCTGGACGGGGTGGCGCTGGACGAGATCCCGGCCCCGGCGAAGGTCAAGTCGCCGCCGCTGATCCGAGGCTATCAGCGGATCGGCGCGAAGTTCTGCGGGGAGCCCGCGCACGACCCGGTCTTCGGAGTCGCGGACTTCGCGGTGCTGCTCGCGCTCAGAGACGCCAACCGCCGCTACCTCGACCGGCTGCGCTCGGCGGCGCAGGTGGCAGAGTCGAGGAGCGCCGCGACCTCGCCATTGGAACAGCCGAGGAGCGCCGCGGCCTCGCCGTCGGAACAGCCGAGGCAGCGTTGAAACTGCTCCCGAAGATCCCGTTCCGCCACCGCCGTTTCCCCGTCGCCCAGCCCCCGTCCGTCTTCGAGCGCACGCCGATCCGGGCTCCGGGGCAGGGCTGGATCCCAGAATGCGTCTGCGGCCGGGGCTGCATCCCGCCCGTGTCCGAAGGAGCCGCCGGATGGCTGCGGGCCCTGCGCTGGACCGCCTTCGCCCTGGTGATGCTCACCGCCCCGGCGCTCCTTCTGACCCGCCTGCTGCCGGAGCGGCTGCGCCCGGCTCCGGTGCAGTGGTACGCGTGGCTCGCGGTCTCCTCGATCGGCGTCCGGGTGAAAGTGCGAAGGGCGCAAGACCTGCCGACCATCGCCGCGCCTGCCGGCGCGGGCGAGGTCTGGGCCCCGCAGCACACCTCCTGGCTCGACGCGATCCTCCTGCACGCGATCACCCGGTCGACCTACGTGGCCAGGGGCGATCTGATGCGCGTGCCGGTGGTCCGGACGCTGGCGAGGACTTTGCGGATGATCCCCATCGACCGCACCAAGCTCCGCGAGCTGCCCGGCCTGGTCGCCGAGGCGGGCAGGCGCGTCGCGGCGGGGGAGCGCGTGGTGGTCTTCCCCGAGGCGACCACGTGGTGCGGCAAGCACCACGGGCGTTTCCACCCAGCGTTCTTCGACGCGGCGGCTTCCACGGGCGGGCGGGTGCGCCCGATCCGCATTTGGTACGGCGAGGACGCGGACGAGCCGGACGTGACCCCTTGCTTCGTGCTGGAGGACAACGGGCTCGACTCGATCAAGCGCATCATCGGCCATCGGGGCTTGCGGGCGAATATTTGGATCGGCCCGAGTTTGGCGGGGACCGACCGGCGCGAGCTCGCCGAGCTGACCGAGCGCCTGGTGTTCGGACGGTCCGCCGAGTACGCTGAACAGGATGTCCAAGCAGCCTGAAGCCCTCGAGGAGAGCAACGCGGTCCCGCCCGTCTGCGGCGGGCGCGCGGGGCAGGTCGCGCTGGAAAGCGCCTATCTCGACCACGCGGCGAGTTCGCCGCTGCGCCCGGAGGCCGTCCGAGCCATGACCGAGGCGTTCGGCCTGTTCGGCAACGCCTCGTCAGTGCACGCGCAGGGCCGCGCCGCGCGGCGCGCGTTGGAGGAGGCGCGGGAGTCGGTGGCCGAGCGGCTGGGCGCGCTCCCCTCCGAGGTGGTCTTCACCGGCGGCGGGACGGAGAGCGACAACCTCGGGATCAAAGGGCTGTACTGGGCGCGGCGGTCGGCCGGGCCGGGCCGGGACGTGGTGATCACGAGCGAGGCGGAGCACCACGCCGTGCTCGACGTGACGGACTGGCTGGCGAAGAGCCAGGGCGCGCAGGTCGTGCGGCTGCCGGTGGACCGCACGGGCAGGACGAGCCCCGACGCGCTCGCCGAGGCTCTCGCGGACTGGGGCGAGCGGGTCGCCCTGGTGAGCGTCATGTGGGCGAACAACGAGGTCGGCACGGTCAACCCGGTCGAGGAGTTCGCCGAGCTGGCGAACGCGGCCGGGGTGCCGCTGCACGTGGACGCGTGCCAGGCCGTCGGCCAGCTCCCGGTGGGCCTCGCCGGCTCGGGGGCGGCGGCGCTCTCAGTGGCCGCGCACAAGTTCGGCGGCCCGGTCGGAGCCGGGGCGCTGGTCCTCTCCCGCGCGCACGACGTGGTCGCGTTGCAGCACGGCGGCGGGCACGAGCGGGGACTGCGCTCGGGCACCTCCGACCTCGTCGCGATCCGAGGCTTGGCCGCCGCGCTCGACGCGGCGACCGAGGATCTGCAGTGCGCCTCGGCGAGGCTCGCGAAGCTGCGCGACGCGCTGGTCTGCGGCGTGTTCCAGCTCGTCCCGGACGCGCTGCTCAACGGGGCTCCGACCGGGGCGGGCCGGTTGCCGGGCAACGCGAATTTCAGCTTCCCCGGCTGCGAGGGCGATTCGCTGCTCATGCTGCTCGACGCGGCGGGGGTGGCCTGCTCGACCGGGTCGGCCTGCACGGCGGGGGTGGCCTCGGCGAGCCATGTGCTGCTCGCGATGGGCGTCGAGCAGGACGTGGCGCGAGCCTCGCTGCGCTTCTCCCTCGGCTGGAATTCGAGCCAGGCGGAGGTGGACCTCGCGCTGCGGGCGCTGCCGGACGCCATCGCCAGGGCGAGGGCGGCCCGCTCGGCCGTCGCCCCGGTGTGAGCGGTCCTCTCGTTTTGACCTGCTCAGTAGAATGAGTCCCATGCGCGTGTTGGCGGCGATGAGCGGTGGAGTCGACTCCGCGGTGGCCGCTGCCCGCGCCGTGGAGGCGGGCCACGACGTCGTCGGCGTGCACCTCGCGCTCTCGCGCAACCCGGACAACACCAGGGGCGGCAGCCGGGGCTGCTGCTCGGTGGAGGACTCCAGGGACGCGCGAAGGTCGGCGGACGTGCTGGGCATCCCGTTCTACGTCTGGGACTTCTCCGAGGCGTTCGAGCGCGAGGTCATCGACCAGTTCGTCGCCACCTACGCCGAGGGTCGCACCCCGAACCCGTGCGTGACGTGCAACGAGAAGATCAAGTTCGCGGCGCTGTTGGACCGCGCGGTCGCCCTCGGCTTCGACAAGGTCGCCACCGGGCACTACGCCCGCCTGGACGGCACGACGCTGCGCCGGTCGGCGGACCCGGACAAGGACCAATCGTACGTGCTGGCCGTGCTCACCGCCGAGCAGCTCGCCAGGGCGATGTTCCCGGTGGGGGACACCCCGAAGCCGCAGATCCGCGAGGAGGCGGACCGGCGGGGGCTGGCCGTGGCGCAGAAGCCGGACAGCCATGACATCTGCTTCATCCCCTCCGGGGACACCAAGGCGTTCTTGGGCGCGAAGCTCGCGGTGCGCTCGGGAGCGGGGTCAAGGCCGGGGGAGTTCCGCGACCACCGCACTGGCGAGGTGCTCGGCCACCACGACGGGGCGGTCGGCTTCACCGTCGGCCAGCGGCGGGGGCTGCGCCTCGGGAACCCCACCGGGGACGGGATCCCGCGCTACGTCACCGCCGTGGAGCCGGAGACCGGCGTGGTCCGGGTCGGGACGCTCGAAGACTTGCGGGTGCGCTCGCTCGTGGCGCGCAAAGCGGTGTGGGGCGGGGGCGAGGCCCCGCACGGGGCGTTCTCCTGCGTCGCGCAGATCCGCGCCCACGGCGGCCTCGCCCCGGCGCGCGCGCGGGCGGCCGGAGGCGGCTTCGAGGTCGAGCTCGACGAGCCGCTGGAGGGTGTCGCCGCAGGCCAGACGGTCGTCCTCTACGAGCCGGACCCCGTGCTCGGCGACCGGGTGATCGGCTCCGGCGTGATCAGCGAAGCCGACAGGTGAGCGAGGCGGGCGTCGCGCAGCTCGCCGCCGCGTCGAGCGGGTTCGGCGAGTTTCCAGGACGGGACGCGTGGGAGGCGGCGAGGATCGTCGTCGGGGAGCTGAGCGTGCCGTATCTGCCGCTGCTCCCCGAACGCGGGGTCCAGGCCACCGACGTCGGCCGCACGACGGCTCTATTGACCGATTTCCCTGTGGAGGTCGGCCCGCACGGCTACCGGATCGCCTCCCGCGCGGGGGCGGACGGCAAGCGCGCGGCGGATTTCTTGGCCCAGGACGTGGACGCGCTCGAAGAAGTGCTCGAACGGGACGGGCGGTCGGGCGGCGCGGTGAGCGTCGAAGCCCTCGGCCCGCTCTCTTTGGCGGTCGTCCTCGAATTGGCGAACGGCCATCACGTCTTGAGCGACCGGGGCGCGCTGCGCGACCTCGCCGCCTCCTTGGCGGACGGGTTGCGCTCGCACGTGGCCGAATTGCGCCGCAGGCTGCGCGCCGACGTCGTGCTGCGCCTGCGCGAGCCCGCGCTCGACGACGTCCTCGGCGGCGGGGTCGCCACGGTGAGCGGTCTCGGGACGTTGCCCGCCTTGCCGACGAACGCCGCCGTCGAGCTGCTGCGGCCCTTCGCCGACGTCGGCGCGGCTGGCCTGGTCGTCGCCTGCCCGGTCTCCGCCTCGGCGCTCGCGGCGCTGCGCGAGCTGCCAGGCGCGGGCCTGTGGGCCGCCGCCGCCCAGTTGGACCCCACGCGCTACGACGAGCTCGGCTGGTTCTTCGAGGCCGGCCGCACGGTCGGCCTCGGCCTGGTCCCGGAGCGACACCCCACGAGGCCGCCGAGCGTCAAGGAGCTGATCGCGCCGGCGCTCGCCCTGGTGGACCTGCTGGGCTTTCCTCGCTCGGTCCTTGCCAGGCAGGTGTACGCGACCTCGGCCAAAGGCTTCGCGCCGGAGAGCGGCGCGTGGGCCGCGAAGGCGCTCCGGCTCGTGGCGCGGGCCGCCTCGGCGCTCGCGGAGGAAAGCGCGGCCTGAGGAGAGGCGGCCGCCGCGGGCCTGTCACGCGGGGCGTGTAGCATTGGCTAGAGGCTCTTGTTGGAACAAATCCAATACTTGACTCTTTCCAAAATTCTCGGTACGTTGGACAGTGCGACCAAGCACACATCCAAAGCAAGCTAAGGAGAAAACCATGGCTCTGTTGACCATCGGCGACCAGTTCCCCGCGTACAAGCTCCAGGCCGTCGTCCCCGGCGACCTCTCGCAGGTGAACGCGCAGAAGCCGGACGACTACTTCACCACCGTCGACTCCACCGCGAACCCGGGCAAGTGGCGGATCGTGTTCTTCTGGCCGAAGGACTTCACCTTCGTCTGCCCGACCGAGATCGCGACCTTCGGCAAGCTCAACGGCGACTTCGAGGACCGCGACGCGATCGTCCACGGCGTCTCGATCGACAACGAGTTCGTCCACTTCCAGTGGCGCGCCCAGCACGAGGACCTCAAGAAGCTCCCCTTCCCGATCCTCTCGGACCTCAAGCGCGAGCTGGTGGCCGCGACCGGCGTGCTCAACGCCGACGGGGTCGCGGACCGCGCCACCTTCATCGTGGACCCGAACAACGAGATCCAGTTCGTCTCCGTGACGGCGGGCTCGGTCGGCCGCAACGTCGAAGAGGTGCTCCGCGTCCTCGACGCGCTGCAGTCCGACGAGCTGTGCGCCTGCAACTGGAAGAAGGGCGACCCGACGATCCAGGTCACCGACGCCCTCGTCGCAGCGGCGCACTCGTGAGCGTCGAGGCCCTGAAAGAGGCGCTTCCCGAGCACGCGAAAGACCTCAAGCTCAACCTTGGGTCCATCGTCCGCTCGACCGTCCTCTCCGAGCAGCGGCTGTGGGGCGCGATCCTCGCCACCGCAGCGGCCACCCGTTCGCAGAAACTCCTCAAGGAGATCTCTGAGGACGCGTTGGACGTGCTCTCGGCGGAGGCGGCGCAGGCCGCGCTCGGGGCGGCGGCGATCATGGGCATGAACAACGTGTTCTACCGGACCCGGCACTTCCTCGGCGGGAAGTACGACGACCTGCGCGCGGGCCTGCGGATGAACATCATCGCCAACCCCGGCGTGCCGAAGGCGGACTTCGAGCTGTGGGCGCTGGCCGTCTCGGCGGTCAACGGCTGCGAGGCCTGCGTCACCTCCCACGAGGCGGCGGTGCGCGAGGAAGGGGTCTCCCGCGAGGAGGTCCTTGAGGCGATCAAAGTGGGAGCGATTCTCGCGGGGGTGGGCCAGGCCCTCACGACCGCGGAGGTGCTCTAGCCGTTTGCGATGACGAATGCCCGGCCGCATGGCCGGGCATTCGTCATTTCGGTCAGCCCTGTTGGGCGGCTTGCGCGACCCAGTCGGAGCCGCCGACGTAGCGGGTGTGCCCGTTAGGCACGGCGGCCTCGGCCTCGGCCACGATCTCGGCGGCGAACTCCTCCACGTTCGGCAGGCCGCCCGCCGCGGCCTTGCGCGCCTCGACCTCTTCCGGCTTGCGCCGGGCGAGCAGCATGACCATCGTGGTGCCCTCGATCATGTCGCCGGTGACGACGGCGAGGCTCACGCCTTTTCGCTCCAACGACGGGATCCGGGCCCGGATCCCGTCCTCGCCCGCCCGCTTGCTCGCGGCGATGGGCGTGTACTCCTCGGGCACCGGCTTGTCCGGGTAGAAATGCGCCTGGTGGCTGGTGACGAACACGACGCGGGAGCCGCGCGGCATGATGTCCAGCGCCTGCTCGAGCAGGCGCACTTGCGAGTCCCGGTTGATGAGCATCGGGTAGTCCGGGGAGGCTCCGGGCTCCAGCCCGCCGGAGGCGTTGAGGACCAACAGGTCGAGCCTGCCGTACTTCTCCCGGACCTCGGCGACGAGCAGGTCGCGGGAGGCCTCGTCGGTGACGTCCGCGCCCAGCGCCACCGCCGATCCGCCCGCCGCCTCGATCTGCGCCACGACCTGGTCCGCGCGCTTGCGCTTCTCCCGGTAGTTGACGACCACTCTGGCGCCTTTCGCGCCGAGCAGGCGGGCGGTCTCCGCGCCGATGCCCCGCGAGGCTCCGGTGACCAGGGCGACCGAGCCGTCCAATCGGGGTGGCTGTTGTGGCTGGCTCATGGGTTCTCCTCGCGACGTGCAGCCGCCCATTCTAGTCGGAGGGCCGCAGATCGGTCCGAAGCCGCGAGCATGTCGGAGCCGTCGATTAATCTTTTCGCATGAGGCTGTGCGCATGAGCGAGGGCAAGGCTGCCGGGACGACCCCGCAGGAGCGGTGGCTTCGGCTCGCGGACCAAGTCAAGGAGCACCAGTTCCGGTATTACGTGCTGGACTCGCCGACCGTCACCGACGCGGAGTTCGACGCGTTGCTGCGCGAGTTGCAGGCGCTGGAGGACGAGCATCCCGAGCTGGCCTCGGCGAGCTCGCCGACCAAACTCGTCGGCGGCGCGGGGTTCACCACGGACTTCGCCGAGGTCGGGCACGTTGAGCCGATGCTGTCGCTGGACAACGTCTTCAACGAGGAGGACTTCCTCGCCTGGGCGGAACGCGTGGCGCAGGGGGCCGAGCAGCCGATCAACTTCGACTGCGAGCTGAAGATCGACGGGCTCGGGATCAGCCTGGTGTACGAGCGGGGGCGGCTCGCGCGCGCGGCGACGCGCGGCGACGGGCGGACCGGGGAGGACGTGACCCTCAACGTCCGCACCATCGCCGACGTCCCGCACGAGCTGAGCCTTGCGGCCGGCGAGGAGCCGCCGGAGCTGTTGGAGGTCAGGGGCGAGGTGTTCTTCAAGCTCAAAGACTTCGAGGCGCTCAACGCGTCGCTGGTCGCCGAGGGCAAAGCCCCGTTCGCGAACCCCCGCAACAGCGCGGCGGGCTCGTTGCGCCAGAAGAACCCGGCCATCACCGCGAAGCGCAAGCTCGCGATGCTCTGCCACGGCCTCGGCGCGACCGGCGGCTGGAGCCCCGCGACCCGGAGCGAGGCCTACCAGAAGCTCAAGGACTGGGGGCTGCCGGTGTCGCCGTACAACACGACCTTGGCCAGCCCCGAGGCCGTGCTCGGCCACATCCGGCACTGGGGGGAGCGGCGGCACGAGGTCGAGTACGACATCGACGGGCTGGTCGTCAAAGTGGAAGAGATGTCCCTCTACGCCAGGCTCGGCAACACCTCGCGCGCCCCGAGGTGGGCCATCGCCTACAAGTACCCGCCCCAGGAGGTGCAGACCAAGCTGCTCGACATCCGGGTGAACGTCGGCCGCACCGGAAGGGTCACGCCGTTCGCGTTCATGGAGCCGGTGCTCGTCGCCGGGTCCACAGTCGGGCTCGCGACCTTGCACAACGCCTCGGAGGTGGCCCGGAAAGGCGTGCTCATCGGCGACACGGTGGTGCTGCGCAAAGCGGGGGACGTGATCCCGGAGGTGCTCGGCCCGGTGGTCGCGCTGCGCGACGGCTCCGAGCGGGAGTTCGTCATGCCGGCCCAATGCCCGGAGTGCGGGGCGGAGCTCGCACCGGCGAAGGAGGCCGACGTCGACATCCGGTGCCCGAACGCGCGCACCTGCCCCGCGCAACTGCGCGAGCGGGTGTTCCACGTCGCGGGCCGGGGCGCGTTCGACATCGAGGCGCTCGGCTACGAGGCCGCCGTCGACCTGCTCAAGCACAACGCCATCGAGGACGAGGGAGATCTGTTCGACCTGGATGAGGAGCGGCTGCTCAAGACCGAGCTTTTCGTCAACACGTCGGGCAAGAACGCCGGACAGCTCTCGGCGAACGGACGCAAGCTCCTGCAGAACCTGGAGCAGGCCAAGAGCCGGGATTTGTGGCGGGTGCTCGTCGCGCTCTCCATCCGCCACGTCGGCCCCACCGCCGCGCGCGCGCTGGCGACCAGGTTCGGCTCGGTGGACGCGGTCTTCGGCGCGGACCAGGAAGCGCTGGCGGAGGTGGACGGGGTCGGCCCCACCATCGCGGCCTCCGTCCGCGAGTGGTTCGAGGTGGACTGGCACCGCTCCATCGTGGAGCGGTGGCGAGCGGCAGGGGTCACGATGGCCGAGGACCGGGAACAGTCCCCGCAGACGTTGGCGGGCCTGACCATCGTGGTGACCGGCTCGCTGGACGGGTTCACCCGAGAGAGCGTCCAGGAGGCGATCATCGCGCACGGCGGCAAAGCCTCCGGCTCGGTCTCGAAGAAGACCTCGTACGTGGTCGCGGGCGAGGGCGGCGGCTCAAAGCGGGACAAGGCTGAGCAGCTGGGCGTGCCGATCATCGACGAGGCGGCGTTCGTCCAGCTGCTGGCGAACGGGCCGGAAAAGGCCGAGGAGCCGGAAGAGCCGGAAGAGCACGGGCAGGTCGGACCCGAACCGGAGGAGGCGCAACCATGACGACGACGTTCGTGCACGGCGGCCTGGTGGTCACGCCGGACGGCAAGCACCACGCGGACGTGCTCATCGACGGGGAACGGATCGCGGCCCTCCTCGCGCCCGGCTCCACTGCGCTCGGCTCGGACTTGCGGAGCACGGCGGATGTGGTCGTGGACGCCACGGGCAAATACCTCATCCCCGGCGGGATCGACGCGCACACGCACATGCAAATGCCGTTCGGCGGCACCGAAGCGTCGGACACGTTCGCGACCGGCACCGAGGCCGCGGCGTGGGGCGGCACGACGACCATTGTGGATTTCGCCATCCAAAAGCCGGGGGAGCGGGTGCTCGACGCGCTGGAGTCCTGGCACGCGAAAGCGGCGGGCCAGTGCGCGATCGACTACGGCTTCCACCAGATCGTCGGCGGCGTGGACCACGACGCGCTGAAATCGCTCGAAGCGCTCGTCGCCGAGGGCGTCACCAGCGTGAAGCTGTTCATGGCCTATCCGGGCGTGTTCTACAGCGACGACGCGCAGATCCTCACGACGATGCAGCAGGGCGCCGAGCTCGGCGTTCTCACGATGATGCACGCCGAGAACGGCATCGCCATCGACGAGCTGGTCCGCCAGGCGCTGGCGCGGGGCCGCACCGACCCGGTCCACCACGGCCTCACCCGCCCGTGGCAGTTCGAGGAGGAGGCGACCCACCGCGCGATCCGGCTCGCCGAGGTCGCGGGCGCGCCGCTCTACGTCGTGCACGTCTCGGCCCGCCAAGCCATGGCCCGGATCGCCGAGGCTCGCTCGGGCGGGCAGAACGTGTTCGGCGAGACCTGCCCGCATTACTTGTGGCTGTCGCTGGAAGAGCAACTGGGCGCGCCCGGCTTCGAGGGGGCGAAGTGGGTCTGCTCGACGCCGTTGCGCTCGAGGTCGGAGGGGCATCAGGACGGTTTGTGGCAGCACCTGCGCGCGGGCGAGGTGACCGCGGTCGCGACCGACCACTGCCCGTTCTGCCTGAACCAGAAAGAGCTCGGCGCCGGGGACTTCTCCAAGATCCCCAACGGCATCGGCTCGGTCGAGCACCGGATCGACCTGATCTACCAAGGCGTCGCCTCCGGCAAGATCACCGCGGAGCAGTGGGTGCGGGTCTGCTCGACCGAGCCCGCGCGGATGTTCGGCCTCTACCCGCGCAAAGGCGTGATCGCGCCCGGCTCGGATGCCGACCTCGTGGTCTACGACCCGTGCGGGCGCACCAGCATCGGCGTGGGCAAGTCGCACCACATGAACATGGACTATTCCGCCTACGAGGGCTGGGAGATCGAGGGCAAAGTGGACACGGTCATCTCCCGAGGCTCGGTCGTCGTCGCGGACGGCCAGTTCCACGGCAGGGCAGGGCACGGGAAGTACCTCAAACGAGGCCTCGCCCAGAACCTGACGTAGTTTTCCCGGGCTATCGCGGTGCGCATCCGTTCGGATCTGCGGCTGTGCGACAAAGGCCCGCGCGCGGGGTTCCCAGGAAAATCTGAGGCCGACGTGACAAGATGAACCATGGATTTCGGACTCGTGGTGCAGCTGCACCGTCCCGCCGCCCGCGCCGTGGAACTCGCCAAGAGCGCCGAGAGCTATGGGTTCAGCCATTTCTGGGCCTTCGACTCGCACATCCTGTGGGAGGAGTGCAACGTCGTGTTCGCCGCGATTTTGGAGAACACCCGAAGGATTTCGGTCGGGCCGCTCGTGACCAATCCGGTGACCAGGCACCCCACCGTGACGGCCTCGACCTTCGCCACCCTCAACGACCTCTACGGCAACCGCACGATCTGCGGCATCGGGCGGGGGGATTCCGCGCTGCGCACGCTCGGCCGTCGGCCGGCCGGCCTCGCCGAGCTGCGCGACTCGGTGCGGACGATCCGCGCCCTCGGCAACGGCGAGGCCGTCCAAGGGGAGGCCGGGGGCACGATCCGGCTGCCGTGGGCGGGGGATTCGCGGCTGCCGGTCTGGGTCGCCGCGTACGGGCCGAAGGTGCTGGCGCTGACCGGCGAGGTCGCGGACGGGCTCATCGTGCAGCTCGGCGACCCCGAGCTTGCCGTCTGGATGATCGAGCAAGTGCGGACCGCGGCGGACGACGCTGGCCGCGACCCGGCTTCGATCAAATTCTGCGTCGCGGCTCCGGCTTACGTCACCGGGGCGCACGGGGACCTGGACCACGCGCGGGAGCAGTGCCGTTGGTTCGGCGCTATGGTCGGCAACCACGTCGCCGACATCGTCGCCCGGTACGGCGCGAGCGGGGGCGCGGTGCCCAAGGCGTTGTCGGACTACGTCGCGGCCCGCGAAGGCTACGACTACAACCAGCACGGCCAGTCGGGCAACACCCACGCCGAATACGTCCCCGATTCGATTGTGGACCGGTTCTGCCTGCTCGGCGGGCCGGACGAGCAGATCGAGCGGCTGCGCGAGTACGAGAAGATCGGCGTGGACCAGTTCGCGCTCTACCTGCAGCACGACGCGCCGGGCGAGACATTGCGGGCGTACGGGGAGAAGGTCCTCCCCGCGTTGCGCAAGACCGCCGCGCTCGGCTGACCCGACGCGCGCATCGGTCGGTTCCTCAGCCTCGCGTGTTCGCCTTGAGCCGTTGGCGTGGCAGGGGGTCGTTTCGGCGCAGCGAGGCGGAGGCCGAGGAGCTGCGGGAGGACGAGGCCGGGCTTGATCGGCGCGGCTTCGCCCGCACCTCTCCCCGGCCTCTCTCGATGCAGCTCTGGCCAGGATGGAGAATATCCCCATGAGGTTTTCGCGCGCGCGGGGCGCGCTTTTCGGAGCAATGCTGATGGTCCTTGTCCTTGCGGTCGGAGCGGCGCTGTGGACACGCGGCCGGTCTGCGGAGGAAGGCGTGGTCGCGATCCGGCTGATCGCCCTCAACGACTTCCACGGGAACTTGGAGCCGCCGACAGGCGGGAACGGCGTGATCGCGCTGGCCGACGGGAAGACCGTTCCCGCCGGCGGGGCCGTGTACCTCGCGACCAGGCTGCGCCAGCTGCGCGCCTCGGCCCCGCATTCGCTCGTGCTTGCCTCGGGCGACAACGTCGGAGCCTCGCCGACCGTCTCCGCGCTCTCGCACGACGAGCCGACCATCGAGTTCTTCAACCAGCTCGGCGTGCAGGCCTCGGTGGTCGGCAACCACGAGTTCGACCACGGTTTCGCCGAGCTTTCCCGGCTCTCGCACGGCGGCTGCTCCCCGAAGGACGGCTGTGTGTTCGACGAGCGGTTCCCAGGGGCGAAGTTCCCGTACCTCGGGGCGAACGTGACGTTCGACTCGGGGGAGCCCGCGCTGCCCGCCTCGACGGTCCTCTCCGTCGGCGGCGTGCGAGTCGGGGTCATCGGCGTCACCCTGCGCGGCGTGCCCGAAGTGACGAGCCAGGAGGCGGTCAAGGGGCTGCGGTTCGGCGACGAAGTGACGGCGATCGACCGCTCCGCGAAGGATCTCGACGCGCAAGGCGTGAAGGCCATCGTCGTGCTCATGCACCAAGGCGACCCCGCCCAAGGCGGCCCGAACGACTGCCGGCTCTCGCCCGGCCCCGCGGCGGGGATCGCCGAGCGCGCGTCGCCGTTGGTGGACGCCGTGTTCACCGGGCACAGCCATCAGCAATACAATTGCATGGTCAAGGATCCGGCGGGGGACCCGCGCCCGGTGATCCAAGGCGAATCCTTCGGCAGGCTGCTCTCGGTGGTGGACTTGAAGATCGACCGGGCGACCGGCGAGGTGCTGCGGGCGCAGACCAAGGCCGAGAACGAGGTGGTCGCAAGGGACGTGGCCCCCGACCCCGACGCGGCGGCGCTCGTGGCCAAAGCCGAGGAGAAGTCGGCGGGGGTGGCCTCTCGTCCGGTCGGCCACATCCTCGCGGACCTCTCCGTCGAGCCGGACGGCTCCGGGCAGTCGAGCCTGGGCTCGGTGGTCGCCGACGCCCAGCTCGCCGCGACTCGGGGCGCGGGAGCCCAGGTGGCGCTCACCAATCCCCGAGGGGTGCGCGCCGACGTGGTCCGCGACGCGCGGAACGGCGGGGCCGTCACGTACGGGGCGGCTTTCGCCGCGCAGCCGTTCGCGAACCAGCTCGAGACGCTCACCTTGACCGGAGCCGGGCTCAAAGCCGTGCTTGAGCAGCAGTGGCAGGGCGAAAGGGCGCAAATCCTACAGGTCTCCGCCTCGTTGTCCTACCGGTGGTCGAGGTCGGCCCCGGACGGGTCGAAGGTCGCCGATCTGCGCGTGAACGGGGCTCCGGTGGACCCGGACCGCGAGTACCGCGTCACGACGAACAACTTCCTCGCGTTCGGCGGCGACGGGTTCACCGAGTTCGAGAAGGGGACCGAGGCCACCGCAGGAGGAGGGGATTTGGACGCGTTGGTCGAGTACTTCCAGCAGCACGACCCGTTGCCGGTCCCCGCAGGAGGGCGGATCGTCGCGGTCGGCTGAGCGCGCCGGGCCGAACGGCTACCGCTTAGGCGGGAACCGCCCTGCGAGCCAGGCGATGACATAGTCGAGCACGGCGGGGTCGATGGTGGTCTCGATCCGCGCGTACTCGTCCGGGCGGCCGGTCTGGCTCGGCTGCATCAAATGGTTGCGGTCCGGGAAGACGTGCACGGTCGCGTCGGGGTCCTGCGCCAAGAGCCGCCGCGCGGCGGGCTCGCTCTGCTCGGCGGGCACTTGGAGGTCTTTGCCCCCGTAGAAGGCCAGCACGGGCATGCGCAGCGAGGACAGCGCAGCCGTCGGGTCGAAGCTGGCCAAGGCGCGGAAATAGGGGGAGGAGTACGACGCGATTTCCGGCTCGGACAAGCGCCGGTCGCCGGGCAGGGTCTGGTTCCGCTCGCGAAGGAAATCCTCGACGGCCTGCCGGTTCCCCGCTTGGACCAGCGGGAGGAGCTCGCCGAGGAAAGCCAGGTCGGCTTCGACCTTCTCTCGGGGCGCGCCGCTCGCCTGAGCGCTGAGGCGGTTTTGGGCTTTGAGCACTTCGGCTCCGGGGACTGCGGGTCCGGCCATCATGACGACGAAGGCGACCCGGTTGTCCGGGCGCGACGCGACCAGCGGCGCGAGATAGCCGCCCTCGCTATGGCCCAGCAGGCCGATCCGGTCGCCGTCGATCTCCGCCCTGCCGCGCAGGGAGCGCAGCGCCGCGGCAACGTCTGAGGCCAGCGCCTCGTAGTCGGCCTCCGCCAGCGTGCCGCCGGTGCCGCCGACTCCGCGCTTGTCGACGCGCAGGACCGCGTAGCCCGCGCGGGTGAGCGCGTCGGCGAGCACGAGGAACGGTTTGTGCCCGAACACCTCCTCGTCGCGGTTGTTCCGGCCGCTGCCGTTGAGCAAGACCACGGCGGGGAACGGCCCGTCGCCCTGCGGCTCGGTCAGGGTGCCCGCGACCGTGATGGCTCCGCTGGGATAGGCGACGTCCTCGGCGCGATAGGGGTACGGCGGCTTCGGCTCCTGCGGCCGGCTCGGGCCCGCGATCTTTCCCCGGCGCAGCACGAGCGGGAGCGTCTGGCCGGATTGGGCGAACTGGCCGGTGATCGTGTGCTTCTCCGGGTCGTAGACCCCGTGGAACGTCGGCGCGCCTGGCAGGCCGGGGATGGCGAACTCCACGTCGCCGGGCTCCGTCTTCACCCCGCTGAGCGGCGTGGCGGCCAGGCCCTGGGCGGGCACGTCGATGGAGCCGCCGTCCTTCGCGAGCGCCACGCCGACCCCGAGCGGCCCCGCCGGGGTTTGGATCTCGCCGTTCCAGTCGCCGAGCACCGAGGAGCCCGGCTCCGCGGACGGCACGGGCGGCCCTGCTTTGGTCCCCGCTTCCGAACAACCTGCCACCGCGACACCGCACGTCACGAGGAGCGAAACCACGTCGCGAACACGTCCCATGGCGGTCAGCCTACCTGCCGGGCCGAGGCGGCTCGCTCTGGGCGACGCGCGCGCTGAACAATCGTTCAGCATATTGAACAATTGTTTAGTACACTGGGGGCATGCATGAAAGGACAGCGTCTTCGGGCTCCGGCAAAATCGACTTCACCGGCGTGCAGTGGACCATGCTCGTCACCTTGTACCTGCGCGCCCGCGACGCGCGCTCCAAGCGTCCGATCCTCGGCGACGACCTCGCGGACGAGCTGGTCGGCCGGATCGACTACGACTTCGACACCTGGTGGTTCCGCGCCATCTCCGGCGACCAGTACATGGTCTCGGCGCGAGCGAGGCAGCTCGACGAATGGGCGGCGGCGTTCTTGCGCGAGCATCCCGACGCGACCGTGCTGCACCTCGCCTGCGGGCTGGACAGCCGGGCGCAGCGGCTCGACGTGCCGCCCGGCGCGCAGTGGTTCGACGTGGACCTGCCGGACGTGATCGGGCTGCGCCGCAAGCTTTACGCGGAGCGCCCCGGATATCGGATGATCGCGTCCTCGGTGACCGAGCCCGAATGGCTGGAGCGCATCCCGGCGGGGAAGCCGACGCTGGTGATCGCCGAGGGCCTGCTCATGTACCTCACCGAACCCGACGTGCGCGCGCTGCTCGTCCGGATCACTGAACGTTTCCCGTCCGGCGAGGTGGTCTTCGACAGCTTGCCGGGCTGGGCGATCTGGGCCTCCAACCATCTGGTCGGGCGCTGGGCCTCGTTCAAGATGGGCTGGCCGGTGCGCGACGAGCGCGACGCGATCCGGCTCGCGCCGAAGCTGCGCTACCTCGCCTCGGCCACTGTGGCCGACCATCCCGAGCGGATCGACCAGCCCTTCTACCGGTGGTTCTATCGGGGGATGCGCCGGGTCGAGGCGCTGCGCAACTCGCTGCGGATGTTCCGCTACGAGTTCTAGCGGGGCACGACCACCACTCGGTCCCCGCCGCCCTTGGCGGCCTCCCACGCCTGGGCGACGTCGGGCAGGGCGAAGGCGCGATAGGGGATGCGGACCGCGCCGGCGGCGATGCGCTCGATGTAGCGGGGCACCTGGCGCAGGTACTCCTCGAAGGAGAACGAGCCGAACCCGCTGCCTCGCACGCGGATGTTCGTGCTGCGCAGCACCTGCGCGGGCACCGCCGCGGTCGCGCCCGCGAGCGAGCCGATCTGCACGAAGGAGATGTCCGCCCCGCTTGAGGCGTGGCCGCGCCCCTGGAAGACCGCGAGCGCGGCCTCGGCGGGCGGGCCCCAGACGAAGTCGAGCACCGTGGACGGGCTCGACCCGTCCAACGCCTCGGCGATGGCCCCGGCGTCCTCGGCGGCCTCCCCGGTCAGCCGCACAGTCCGCTCCGGCCCCCAGCTCGGCGGCGCGGGCGAGCTTGGCCTCGTTGCGCCCGACCGCGACCACGCGCTCGGCCCCGAGCGCCAGCGCGTTCTGCACGGCGAGCAGGCCGGCCATGCCGGTGGCCCCGAGGATCAGGACGGTCCCGAGCCCGTCCACCTCGTCCGCGCGGGCGATCAGCGGCATCCACGAGGAGATGCCGGGGTTGATGCCCGCGGCGACTTGGAGCGGATCGGCCCCGTGCGGGAGCGCCACCGCGCCGCCCGGCGCGACGATCAGTTCGGCAAGGGTGCCGTAGGGCGCGACGGAGAAGCCGACGTAGACGAGCGAGCCGTCCTCGGCCCGTCCCACTGCGTCGACTCCGGGGACCAGCGGATAGATGCCTTCGCTGCTGTAATGCTTCCCCTCGGCCCTTGCCAGCACGAGCTGGTGGACCCCCGCCGCGACGAGCTCGACGATCCGCTGGCCGGGGGCCGGGGCCGGATCGGGGAAGTCGGTGTACTCGGGCGAGCTGTCCGGGGTGCGGACGACCGCTGCTTTCATGCCTGCCTCCTTCGTCCGCGCCCCGCTCTCGCCGCGCGCGGCTAACCTAACATGTGTAGTTTGGACACTAATCTACGCATGTTAGATTGTCAAGATGGCACGGGACCTCAGCATGGAGAAAATCGTCAAGGCCGGCTTCGAAGTGTTGGACGAGGTCGGCCTCGACGGTTTGACCGTGCGAGCGGTCGCGGCCAAGCTGGGGGTCAAGGCTCCCTCGTTGTACTGGCACGTGCGCGACAAACAGCAGCTGCTCGACGAGATGGCGACACAGATGTGGCGGCTGCTCTGGGCGCAGCTCGGCGGGCTCGAAACCGACACGCTGGTGCGGGACGGCTTCCGGATCTACGCGAACGCTCTGCGCCGGACGATGCTCGCGCACCGGGACGGCGCACGGGTCTTCGCGGGCACCTACCTCACCGACGCCGAGGTGCTGCGCGCGCAGCAGGCCCCGCTGGCGAGCTTCGCGGACCGGGGCTACGAGGTCGCCGTGGTCGCCCGCGCGTTATGGCTGGTCTACTGCTTCACCGTGGGATTCTGCGTGGAGGAGCAGGCCGTCAGTCAGGCTCCCGACGACCGCTACTCGCTCAAAGCGCGGGACGAGCGCATCGGCGAGGGGGCCGAGCTGGTCAGGCGGACGGGCCCGGAGATCCTCGGCACAGGAGCCCCCGGAGATTCGGACCGGCGTTTCGCGGAGCTGATCGACGCGCTGGCGGACACCGCCGACCGCATGCTCGGGCGGGCGGGCCGGTCAGCTGGCCGCTGACGGCTCGGGCGGGTTGTTGCGCTCGTGCACGAACGTGTAGACGCTCGTGGCCAGGCACACCCCCGCCGCGATCATGAGCATGCTCCACCCCGTCTCGACCAGGCTGAGTAGCCCGCCGATCAGCGCCCCCGACGCGAAGGAGACCAGCACGAGGAAATAGCCGAGCCAATCGGCGTAGTCCCCGCCGCTGATGTGGCGCTCGATGCCTTGCCCCATCTTCACCCAGGTGCCGGTGACGTAGCTCAGCGGCACGGACACCTCGCCGTTCTTGGTGAACGACGTGTTCAGCGAGCCGATGCCGAAGGCGACGAAGAGCACCGTGAGCAAGTCGATGTCGTCCCCGCCCCAGTCGACGACCGCGTCGAAGGCCGCAGCGAGTATGAGGGCGACGGTGGTGAGCATCGTCGGGCCGTGCGGATGCCCGGACCAGAAATGCCTGCGGCACAGCGAGGCGACGATCACGCCGGACAGGAACGAGAGGATGATCAGCCCCGCCGCGACACCGAACATGGTCTGGCCCCGGAACGAGCTCAGCACCGCGCGCTCGGTGTTCCCGGTCATGAAGGTGACGAAATAGCCTTCGGTGTGGATGAACGCCGACGCGCCGAGCAGCCCGGCCAATGACGCGAGCACCCAGGAGAGACGGGCCTCGATGCCGAACAACGCCGCTCGTCGCTCGTCGCTGGGTCGTTTCACGCGCGCAGTCCTCCTTGGCCGGGTCGGACGGTCCTCCTCATCACTCACACAGCATAACCAGGAACCGTGAGGAAGAGGGTGTGATCGTCACCCTATGCGGCGGCGTTCATCCGCGCATCCGCGCGGACGTTCAGCGGTTGATCTGCGCCAACGCCGCCGCGAGCGGTTCGAGCACGGCGGGGGTGTGCGGCGTCGGGAGGTAAATGATGGCCAAATCGAGCCCCGCCGCCTTGAACTCCTCGGCCTCCGCCGCCGTCTTCGCGTAATCGTGGTCCTCGCCGAGCCGGATGTGCGTGGACGTGGTGATCTCGGACGGGTCGCGCCCGATCGCGGCGCAGTGCTCGCGCAGGATGCCCAGCTTGCGGGTGAAGTCCTCGGTGGTCCCGCCCGGCACATTCCAATGCTGGGCGTACTGGGCGACGAAGCGCAGGGTCTTCTTCTCGCCCCCGCCGCCGATGAGGATCGGCGGATGCGGGCGCTGCACGCCCTTCGGCTCGTTCCGCGCCTCTTTGAGCTGGTAGTACTTGCCCTCGAACGTGGTGCTCTCCTGGGTGAGGAGGCTGATCAAGATCTGGGTGGCCTCCTCGAAGCGCTCGAAGCGCTCTTTGACCGTGCCAAGCTCGATGCCGTACGCCTCGGACTCCTCCTCGTTCCAGCCCGCGCCGATGCCGAGCTCCAAACGCCCGTCCGAAATGATGTCGAGGGCGGCGGCCATGTTCGCGAGCACCGCGGGGTGCCGGTAGTGGATCCCGGTCACCAAGACCCCGACCCGCAGCCGTTTGGTCGCCTGCGCGAGGGCGGCGAGGGTGGTCCAGCCCTCCAGGCAGGGCCCGGTGGGATCGGAGAAGATGGGGTAGAAGTGGTCGAAGTTCCACGCGGACTCGAAAAGCTCGATGTCGTCGGCGGCCTGCCAGACGGCGAGCATGTCCGACCACGTGGTGTTCTGCGGGGAGGTTTTGATGGCGAAGCGCATGAGCCCACTCTAGGACCTAGAGCGCTCTCCAGGTCAAGAGTTCCGCGACGTTTTTGTCACTGACTCGGGGACGGCGCGGAAACTGATGGCCAGCCGGTTCCACGCGTTGATCAAACCGACGGCGATGGTGAGGTCGGCGATCTCCTTCTCCGTGAAATGCTCGGAGACCGCCGCGAACGCCGCGTCGGGCACGTGGGTCTCGGCGACATTGGTCACCGTCTCCGCCCAGGCGAGCGCCGCTTGTTCGCGCGCGGAGAAGAGCGAGCCCGCTTCCTCCCAGACCGAGACGAGGGTGATCTTCTCCTCGGCGGCCCCGAGCTTGCGCAGCTCAGAGGTGTGCATGTCGAGGCAATACGCGCAGCCGTTGATGAGCGAGACGCGCAGGTTCACGAGTTCGACGAGTTCGGCGGGCAGCCCGGACTGCGCGATGTAGGCGTGCACGCCCATGAGGGTTTTCACGCCGCCGGGAGCGGACCGGTAGTAGTCGAGTCGTGCGGGCATGGCGGGCTCCGTTCATCGTTGTGCTGATGGCTCTGAGCGCTTCGAGGGCGGCGAGGCGTGCTTGCGATACTAACCACATGAGGTTTTCGGCAAAGGTCGCGGCGGTGTGCTGCGCTGTCTCGTTGCTCGGCGCGTGCGCCCGCCCGCCCGTCCCCGGCGAGGACGGGGCGGAGAAACAGGCTCCCGCTGTTTCTCCGGGTCTCCCCGCTGCGGCCAAGCCGTACGCCGCGCCCGCGCGGCCGCCGCTGGAGGAGGCCCCGCTCGTCGTCCAGGCGAGCGCCGACGCCGAGGACCGGTTGGGGAAGGCGGCGCGGGGCGCGCTGGTCGACTCCGGCGGCTACCACGGCTACAAGATGGCGCGCGAAGCGCCCGATTGGTCGGAAGACGGCGTGTTCGTCGACTTCATGAGCCCGGACGGGTCGCTCGCCTGCACCGGCGGCGTCCATGGCGTGATGTGCCAGTCCGCGAGCCCTGCTTTCCCCAAGCCGCCCCGCCCGACGAACAGCCCGGCTCCCGTCGCGTGGCAGCCGTTGATCTCCTTGACCACGAAGGATCTCTCCTTCGGCGTGTTCGGCGGCGGCGTCAACGTGTTCCCCTTCAGCAAGCCGCTGCCGGCCGGCTCGACCATCCGGCTCGGGGAGATCGAATGCGCAGGGGAGACGGACGGGATCACGTGCGTCAACTACCGCAACAGCACCGGCTTCGAAGCGACGAGGGACGCGCTCACGCCGCTGCGGTCCCCGGACCCGCTCCCCGCCGACTCGCGGGCCGAGCCGCGCACGCCGGGGAGCAAATACTGCGGCGCGCTGGTCACCGAGCGCGCGGTCGAGCAGGCCGCGGAGCAAAGCTGGCCGACCACGGGGAAGCTCGGCCATTGGCGACTGGATGTCGCGAACCCGTACACCTGCGCCGATGTGCAGCCGGCGATGGCGCGGCGCGAGCAGTACCAGGGCCAGACGCTGTGGAGCGTCGGCGTGCTGATCTTCGACAAGGGCAGGTTCGTCGGCCCGGCGACCGACCGGCCTTACGACAACCTGTCCGCGGAGCCCGACCCGGACGACCCGACGCTGGTCCGCCTGCGCTTCGCGCTCAAGCAGGGCGGGTCGGGGAGCGCGCGGGCGCAATGCCGGGACGGCAAGGTCGTGCTGCTCGACTCCATCCCGGACGGAGCGCAGCAGGCGCCCTGACGCGGGGCGCATAGAATCGACGCGAGACCCCACCAATTCGAGAAGCAGGATCCGATGACGCAAACCCAAGCCTCCCTCGCCGAAGCCGAAACCGGGGCGCGTGTCCGCGCCGACGACCGCGCGCACGTCTTCCACTCCTGGAGCGCGCAGGCGAAGATCAGCCCGTTGCCGATCGCGGGCGGCGAGGGCTCGTGGTTCTGGGACTTCGACGGGAACCGGTACTTGGACTACAGCTCCCAGCTGATCAACCTGAACATCGGCCACAAGCACCCCAAGGTGGTCGAGGCGATCGTGGCGCAGGCCAACAAGCTGCCGACGATCCAGCCCGCTTTCGCCAACGAGGCCACGGCCACGCTCGCCCGGCTGATCGCCGAGCGCTCCCCGGACCCCGCGAGCAAGGTCTTCTTCACCACCGGCGGCCAGGAGGCCAACGAGCACGCGATCCGCATCGCGCGCCGGTTCACCGGGCGGGACAAGATCCTCGCAGCGTACCGCTCGTACCACGGCGCGGGCGGGCAGACCATCGGCCTGACCGGCGAGGCGCGGCGGTGGGCGAACGAGCCGACCGGCGTCAACGTCTCCCGGTTCTTCGGCCCGTACCTGTACCGCTCCGTTTTCGGCGCGACGACCGAGGCGGAGGAGTCCGAGCGGGCTTTGGCGCACCTTCGGCAGGTGATCGAGCTCGAAGGGCCGCAGACCATCGCCGCGGTGCTCCTCGAGCCGGTGACGGGCTCGCCAGGCGTGCTCGTCCCGCCGCCCGGCTACCTCGCCGGGGTCGCCGAGCTGTGCCGCAAGCACGGGATCGTCTTCATCGCCGACGAGGTCATGGTGGGCTTCGGCAGGGTCGGGGAGTGGTTCGCCTCCCACGGGGCCTTCGGGGCCGAGCCGGACCTGATCACCTTCGCGAAGGGCGTGAACTCCGGGTACGTCCCGCTCGGCGGCGTCGTCATCTCGGACCGGGTCGCCTCGCACTTCGACGAGACCCCCTACCCCGGCGGGCTCACGTACGCGGGGCACCCTCTCGCGTGCGCGGCGGGCGTCGCCTCCATCGGGGTCTTCGAGGAGGAGCAGCTGCTGCCCAAGGCCCGCGATCTCGGCGAGAACGTCCTCGGCGCGGGCCTGCGCGCCCTTGCCGAGAAGCACCCGCTCATCGGCGAGGTGCGCGGGCGCGGCTTCTTCTGGGCGGTGGAGTTCGTCGCGGACCGAGCCACCCGCGAGCCGCTCGGGGCCGACAAGGTCGGCGGGATCGTCGCGGGCCTCAAGGCGCGCGGCGTGTGGGCGTTCGCCCCGGCCAACCGGATCCACATCGCCCCGCCGCTCACCGCGACCGTCGAGGAGCTCCAGCTCGGCCTGACGGCCCTGGACGAGGCGCTCAGCGAGACTGCTCGGGGTTGACCCCGTAGATCTCCAGGTAGCGCGCGCGGGACTCCTCGCGCGCGCGGACCTTCTTCGGGTTCTCCAGGTCGGCGGGCAGGCCGTGCTTGATGAGCCGGGACACCTTGTTCTGCTTCATGTACGCGCCGGAGAAGATCAGCGCCAGGATGACCATGAGCAGCACCATCGCGCCGCGCAGCCACAGCTGCCCCGGCACGAGCACGAGGATCAGGGCGAAGATGGGCAAAAACGGCACCATGCTGCGCCACAGGTGCCTCGGGCCGGCCCAATCGCCGGTCAGGTCGTTCTTGACCCACTCCTGCATCGAGTCGGGCAGCTTGCGCCCGTGGGCGTAGGCCATCCACTGGAAGAAGTTGGGCTTGGTCCTTGCCGGCTTCGTCATATCTGCAGCGCTCCTGCCTTGATCGCCTTCTGATTGATTTTCGTCAGGATCTGGTGGAGCTCGCCGAGCTCTTCCCAGTCCGAGTCCAGTTGCTCCACCACTCGCCCTGGGACGCCGAGCGCCCGCTCGCGCAGCGCCACGCCCTCCGGGGTGAGCCCGATGTCGAGCTGGCGCTCGTCGTTCGCGTTGCGGGCCCTGGTGATGAGCCCCGCCGTCTCCAGCCGCTTGAGCAGCGGGGAGATCGTCGCGGAGTCGAGCTGCAACGCCTCGCCGAGGTTCTTCACCGACTGCGGCGACTGGCCCCAGAGGGCGAGCATGACGAGGTATTGGGGATGGGTCAGGCCGAGCGGGGCGAGGATCGGCCGGTACACCGAGAGGATCGCGCGGTTCGCGACCGCGAGCGCGAAGCAGACCTGTCGCTCAAGGGCCAGGGGGTCGTCGACGGCTGTGTTCTTCATGGAATAGATCGTACCATAATAGTTAATGCAATAAATGATTGCTCATTAACTAAATGTGGCGCGGTCGCCGCACCCGCTCTCACGAGGCGGAGGGACTGCATTCCTCCTGCGGCCCATCCGCTTCCGTTGGCGACGTGCCGGGGAGCGGATTGTCCATTACGCTTCATCTTATGGATGAGACGTCCCCTACAACTGTTTGCGGCCAAGTCCGACTGGGGAGCACCGGGCCTGTTGTGAGCAGGGTCGGCCTCGGCACGATGCGGATCTCCTCAGCCCTTCCAGCGCGCACGAGCGCGGAACGGGAGGAAGAGGGCCTGCGGACGATCCGGGCTGCGACGGACTCAGGGATCACTCTTATCGACACAGGCGATTTCTACAGCGGCGGGCACAACGAGCTCCTCGTGGGCAGAGCGCTCAAAGAGCTCGACCGGGACAGCATGGTGCTCAGCGTGAAATTCGGGATGCTGCAGCTGCCGGGCGGGGGCATGCCAGGAGTGGACGGCAGGCCGGAGTCGGTGAAGAACTTCCTCACGTACTCGCTGACCCGGCTCGGGGTGGACCATATCGACATCTACCGGCTCGCGCGGATCGACCAAACCGTGCCGGTCGAAGACACGGTCGGCGCGCTCGCCGAGCTGGTCGAGCAAGGGTACATCCGGTACATCGGCTTGTCCGAGATCGGGGCCACGGCGTTGCGCAGAGCCGCCGCCGTGCATCCGATCTCGGACCTGCAGATCGAGTACTCGCTCATCGAACGCGAGAGGGAGAAAGAAGTCATCCCCGCCGCGCGAGAGCTGGGGATCGGGATCACCGCGTACGGGATCCTCTCGCACGGCCTTCTATCGGAGGCGTTCCTCAGCGGCAGGACCGCGCACGAGCCGGGGCAGTTCATGCACCCCCGGTTCCAAGGCGAGGCGGGGGCGCGCAACCTCGTCATCGCGCAAGCTCTCGCCAGAGTCGCCGAACAGCACGGCGCGACCCTCGCGCAGGCGGCAACGGCATGGGTCCTCGCCCAAGGCGAGGACATCGTGCCGATTGTCGGATCGACGCGTGTGGCGAGCCTGCGCGAGAGCTTGAAGGCGCTCGACCTCGTTTTCACAAAAGCGGACCTCGCGGCCATCGAGAGCGCGGTGCCGCCCGAGGGGCTGGCGGGGGACCGGCACATCCCGCAGCAAATGCAGTTCTTCGACCGGGGCTAGCGCGCCGTGCCCCGGCGTTCGGCGCGAAGGGCTGTGCGATACATTCGCACGATGGCATTCGTCCTCGGCTCCGCGACCGTCACGCAGCTCACCGAACTCGACCCCTGGTTCGTGGACCCGAGGGAGTGGTTCCCCGCGATCACCGACGAGCAGCTCGTCGCCGCCCACGCCAAATACCCGTTCTCCTTGCGGCGCGGCGGCCAGTGGGAGATGGTCACCGTCGTGCACAACTACGTGGTGTCGCTGGGCGACAAGCTCATCGTCCTCGACACCTGCATCGGCAACCACAAGCCCCGGCCGGGCCTTCCCGACATGCACATGCTGAACACCGACTACCTCGAGCGGTTCGTCGCGGCGGGGTTCGACCCGGACCGGGTCGACGTGGTGGCCAGCACGCATCTGCACCCCGACCACTGCGGGTGGAACACGAGGCTCGTGGACGGGGCGTGGCGGCCGACCTTCCCCAACGCGCTGCACCTCTTTCATTCGGTGGAGTTCGATTACTTGCGCGGTCTCGCGGCGGATTCGGAGCTGTACGCGCAGTTGTACGCGGACAGCGTCGAGCCGATCCTCGAATCGGGCAAGTGGGAGCTGATCGAGGCGGGCCAGATCGTCGCCGAGGCCGGGGGGACGAGAATTATGGCGGTCGCGGCGCCGGGGCACACGCCTGGCCACCTCGTTTTTGAGATCGCCGACGGAAACGAAAGCCTTCTGGTGATCGGCGACGCCTTCCACCATCCGTTCCAGATCGAATACCGCGACCTGCCCATGTTCTCCGACGCGGATTCGCCTCAGGCGATGCGGACCCGGTCGGAGCTGCTGGAACGGTGCGCGAACGAGGGGGCCCGGCTGCTCACCGCGCATTTCCCGGCCAAGTCCCCGGTCGGGGTGCGGCGGGACGCGGCGGGCGAGTTCCAGTGGACGGGCTTGTCCTAGCGGTCCGCCTCGGACGGCTGGCGGCAGACCGGCGCTCGAGGGGCTACGGGTTGTTCGAGTGCAGCACCGAGTTCAGGGTGACGCCGCTGCCCGCGCGGGGCAGCACTTCGACGGCTCCGGTGAGCGAGTTTCGCCGCCAGAGCAGGTTCGCGACGCCGGAGAGCGCGCGGGCCGCGACGACTTCGCCCTCTGGCGTGGTGACTTTCGTGCCCGCCGTGATGTACAGGCCCGCCTCGACGACCGAGTCGTCCCCGAGGCTGATCCCGATCCCGGCGTTCGCGCCGATGAGGCTGCGCTTGCCGACCGAGACCACCTCTTTGCCGCCGCCGGAGAGCGTGCCCATGATCGAGGCCCCGCCGCCGACGTCGGAGCCGTCGCCGATCACCACGCCCGCCGAGATCCGGCCCTCCACCATGGAAGCCCCGAGCGTGCCCGCGTTGAAGTTCACGAAGCCCTCGTGCATGACGGTGGTGCCGTCGGCGAGGTGCGCGCCGAGCCGCACGCGGTCGGCGTCGGCGATCCGGACCCCGGTCGGCACGACGTAGTCGACCATCCTCGGGAACTTGTCCACGCCGAGCACCTGCACCGGGCCCCGTGCGCGCAGCCGCAGCCGCGTCGCCTCGAAACCGGCGGGGGAGCAGGGGCCGTGGTTGGTCCACACCACGTTCGAGAGCAGGCCGAAGACTCCGGCGAGGTTCGCCTCGTGCGGCCGGACGAGGCGGTGGCTGAGCAGATGCAGGCGCAGATAGACGTCGTAGGCGTCGGCAGGCGGCTCCGCGAGGCTCGCGATCCGCGTGCGGACCACGGACAACACGACATCGCGCTCGGGATCGGGGCCAGCGAGCGCGAGCAGCTCGTCGGAGGCGGGCGGGCCTTCGATGGCGAAAGTCCCGGTCTCCTGGAACTCCCCGAGCAGCGGCTCGGGGAACCAGACGTCGAGCACTGCGCCCGAGGGGGTCAGCGTGGCAAGGCCCACGCCGCTCGCGCCGGTCTGACGGTAAGTGCTTGCGGTGTCGCTCATGGACGGCAGTTTACCCGGACGGGTCCGGGCAAGGACACATCGGCGAGGGCACGCCTCGGCGGTCGGATCGCGGGGGCCCGAACCGGCGGTTAGTCTGTGACGATGACGTTGCGGCTGAACTCGGATCCGGTGGAACTCACGCAGGCGTTGGTCGACGTGCCGAGCGAGTCGGGGCAAGAGGCCGCGCTGGCCGACGCTGTGGAGGAGGCGCTGCGCGAGCAGACGAGCGGCTTCGCGATCGAGCGCCGGGGCAACTGCGTGCTGGCGCGGACGAACGCCGGGCGCTCCCGCCGGGTGCTGCTCGCGGGCCACCTGGACACCGTCCCCTCGGCGGGGAACCTCCCGGCCAGACGTTTCGTCGACCCGGAGCACGGCCCGGCGCTCGCGGGGCTCGGCACCGTGGACATGAAATCCGGCTGCGCGGTCTTCCTGCACGTCGCGGCGACGATCGCCGACCTCGGGCCAGACCTCACGCTGATTTTCTACGACAACGAGGAGGTCGCCGCCGACCGCAACGGGCTCGGCCATCTCGCGAGGGACGTGCCGCAGTGGCTCGAAGCGGACGTCGCGATCCTCGGCGAGCCCACGGCCGGCCTGATCGAAGCAGGCTGCCAGGGCACGCTGCGGGCGCGGGTGGCCACGTCCGGCAGACGGGCGCATTCGGCGCGCTCCTGGCTCGGGGACGACGCGATCCACCGGCTCGCGCCGGTGCTCGCGATCCTCTCCGAGCACCAGGCGCGCGAGGTCGACATCGACGGCTGCGTCTACCGGGAGGGCCTCTCCGCGACCCGGATCGGCGGCGGGGTTGCGGGCAACGTCATCCCGGACGAGGCCTGGGTGGAGGTGAACTTCCGCTTCGCCCCCGACCGGGACGTCGACCAGGCCGTCGCCTACGTGCGCGGGCTCTTCGACCAGCTGCCGCAGACGCGGTTCGAGGTGGTGGACGCCGCGCCTGGCGCGCTCCCCGGCCTGGCCCATCCGGCCGCCGCAGAACTCGTCGAAGCCGCCTCGGGCAAGTTCCGGGCCAAATACGGATGGACGGACGTCTCACGGTTCGCGGCGCTGGGGATCCCCTCGGTGAACTTCGGGCCGGGCGATCCGAACCTCGCCCACACCAAAGAGGAATGGGCTCCGGAGAGCCAGATCCACGAGGTGGCCGACGTGCTGTCCCGGTATTTGGCCGCGCCTGGCGTGTGACCGGGCGCGATTGTTCGAGAGAAGGGAAGGCGCCAGCATGACGAGCGCGACAGGGCCGCAGGAATCCGTGCCGACGTACGCCGACCCTGGGTGGAGCCTCGACGAGCTGGTCGCGGCGAAGGCCGGGCGCAAGGTGGCCGCCGTGCTGCCCGCGCTCAACGAGGAGCGGACCATCGCCCACGTGATCGCGAGCCTCGACTGGCTGCGCCAGCCGCTCTCGGGCTCCGCGCTGCTGGACGACGTGCTCGTGGTGGACGGCGGCTCCACGGACAACACGGTCGCGATCGCCAAGGAGTCCGGGGCCAGGGTCACCACCACCGAAGCGGCGTTGCCCGGCGTGCCCTTGTCGGGCGGGAAAGGGGAGGCGCTGTGGCGTTCGCTCGGCATGGTGGACAGCGACTTCGTGGTGTTCATCGACACCGACCTCATCGACCCCGACCCGACCTTCGCCTCGAAGCTCCTCGGGCCGCTCTTGACCGATCGCTCCACGCATTTGGTCAAGGGCTACTACCGCAGGCCGCTCGGCAGCGCCGACCCTTCCGGCGGAGGGCGGGTGACCGAGCTGGTGGCCCGGCCGATGCTCGCGGCCCTGCGCCCCGGCCTTCGGACGCTGCTGCAACCGCTGGCTGGGGAGTACGCGGCGCGCACCGCGACACTGCGCTCGTTGGAGTTCGCCCCTGGGTACGGGGTGGAGATCGGCATGGTCATGGACGTGTACGACCGGTTCGGGGCGAAGGGCCTCGCGCAGGTGAACCTGGGCTCGCGCGCGCATCGCAACCAGCCGCTGACCGAGTTGGCGGCGATGAGCAGGCAGATCATCCACACCATGTTGACGCGCAGCGGCGTGGCAGACTCCAAGGAGCCGCTTCTGGTCGCCAAAGCGGGGCCCGAGGGAGTGGAGCTGGTGCCGCGCCAACTGCGCCTGGAGGGCCATCCGCCCATGGACGAGATGCGGCCCTGACCTTCCGGCGGCGCGGCGGATCGCCGCCTGGGCTTCGGCGGGCAATGGCATGATGAGAGCGTGGTGCTAGTCCTCGAATACATACTGGTCGCTGTCCTGGTGGGAGCCGGGCTGTTCGGGCTTTCGATCTTCGTCTTCGGACGGGGCGAGGAGCTCGGGCCGCTCCCGAGGCAGGCGAGCCCGACCAAGCTGCCCGAAACCGGCGTGCTCGGCGACGACGTCCGCAAGCTCAAATTCCAGGTGCGCCTGCGCGGGTACGATATGCGGGAGGTGGACTGGGCGCTCGCCAGGCTGGCCGAGGAGCTAGAGGAGCTGCGGGCGCAGTCCGCCGGGCACGAGCTGGAGACGGCGGATGAATGAGGCGGCGGAGCCGGTCGTCAGATGCGCGTGGGCGGAGTCGCCCAAAGACCCGGCCGTCCGCGAGCTTTACACCCGGTACCACGACGAGGAGTGGGGCAAGCCGATCACCAACGGGAACGCGCTGTACGAGCGGTTTTGCTTGGAGGCTTTCCAAGCCGGGCTCTCGTGGATCACGATCCTGCGCAAGCGCGAGGCGTTCCGCGCCGCGTTCGCGGGTTTCGACCCCGCAGTCGTCGCCGCGTTCGGCGAGCCGGACGTGGCGCGGCTGATGGCGGACGCGGGGATCGTCCGCAGCCGCCCCAAGATCCTCGCCGCGATCAATGCGGCGCGTTTGGTGCAGGAGATCGGCGAAGCCGAGTTCGCGGAGCTGCTTTGGTCCTTCGCCCCGGAGCCGAGGCCGCGCCCCGAACTGCTCGAAGCGGTCCCCGCCCAGACCCCGGAGTCGGCGGCGATGGCGAAAGAGCTGCGCAAACGCGGTTTCAGCTTCTGCGGTCCGACGACGTGCTACGCGATGATGCAGGCCACTGGGATGGTGGACGACCACCTGGCGTCCTGCTGGGTGGCTGAGCTATGGGACAATAGAACCCACATTTGTTCACGAGTTAATAGCCTTGTCGACCAGCGCTAGGCGGCCTTGGCGTGATTTGGAGGAACCGATGGCGGCACTCAAGCCACGTACCGGTGATGGCCCGCTCGAAGTAGCGAAAGAAGGGCGAGGGATCATTTTGCGGATGCCGGTGGACGGTGGCGGTCGTCTGGTGGTCGAGTTGTCGGTGCAGGAAGCGACAGCGCTTTCCGAGGCTTTGGCGGGCGTTCCCTTGGGGACTGCGAAGAAATAACGCGGGAGGACCGCCCTTCGGGGGCCGGGGTCAGCGGGCCACGTGCTCGTAGATTTTCAACGTGTCCGCCGCGACTTTGGTCCACGAGAACTCGCGCACCACCTTGGCCCGCCCGGCCCGCCCCATCCTGATCGCGAGGTCGGTGTCGTTGACCAGCGCGTTCACCGCGTCGGCGAGCCCATGCTCGAACCCTTGGGGGTCGCTCGGCTCGTACGAGACCAGCAGGCCCGTCTCGCCGTGGTCCACGACCTCGGGGATTCCGCCCACCGAGGAGCCGACCACGGCGGTCGCCGTCGCCATCGCCTCAAGGTTGACGATGCCGAGCGGCTCGTAGATGGAGGGGCAGACGAAGACCGTGGCCGCCGAGACGAGTTCGCGGATTTTCGCCGAGGAGAGCATCTCCTGTGCCCAGACCACGCCGTCGCGCGCCTCTTGGAGTTCGGCCACCGCAGCGCGGGTCTGCGCGGCGATCTCGGGGGTGTCCGGAGCGCCCGCGCAGAGGAGGAGCTGCGCCTCGGGCACGAAGCGGTGCGCGGCGGCGATGAGGTGGTTCAGCCCCTTCTGGTGGGTGATCCTGCCGACGAACGCGACAATCGGCCTCGCCGGGTCGAGGCCGAGCTCGCGGACGGCGGCTTCGGCGTTCGGGTCCGGGTACCAGGCGCTCACGTCGATCCCGTTGCGGACCACGTGCACGCGGGCAGGGTCGATGAGCGGGTACGTCGCGAGCACGTCGGTGGCCATGGCCTGGCTCACCGCGATGACGGCGGCCGCGGCGGGCAGCGAGGCGGCCTCCGCCCAGCTGGAGATCCGGTAGCCGCCGCCGAGCTGTTCCGCTTTCCACGGGCGCAACGGCTCAAGGGAGTGCGAGGTCACCACATGGGGGATTCCGTGCAAGAGGCTCGCCATGTGCCCGGCCAGGTTGGCGTACCACGTGTGCGAGTGGACCACGTCGACTCCGGTCGCCGCAGCGGCGATCCGCAAGTCCGCCGAGAGCGTGCGCAGCGCGGCGTTCGCGCCGAGCAGCGCGGGGTCGGGCTGATGCGCGACGGCTCCGGGGCGGGGTTCGCCGATGCAGTGCACGTCGACTTCGCAGAGTTCGCGCAGATTGGCCACGAGCTCTGTGACGTGCACACCGGCGCCCCCGTATACCTCAGGAGGGTACTCACGCGTCAGCATCGCGACATGCATACCGGCCACGTTAGCATCGCGGTTGCGGGGGGTTTTGCCGAGCGGGGGATGCTGACGCGGAGCACCCTGGGGGACTGTGCTGGTCTGGTCGCTTCGGCCTCGTGCCTCGGCCTGCGCTCCGGGCACGCGTCAGCGCCGCGACATGCATGCCGGTCAGGTGAGCATCGCGGTTGCGGGGGGTTTTGCCGAGCGGGGGATGCTGACGCGGAGCACCCTGGGGGACTGTGCTGGTCTGGTCGCTTCGGCCTCGTGCCTCGGCCTGCGCTCCGGGCACGCGTCAGCGCCGCGGCGCTCGGACGCGGCGATGAATCTGCCGACACTGTCGCACCAAAACCAAACGGAGAGGGTAGGTTGAACCTGTGAGGAGTCAACCCCATGTGCTCGGCATCGTGCTCGCAGGCGGCGAAGGCAAACGCCTCTATCCGCTCACAGCTGATCGGGCGAAGCCCGCAGTGCCGTTCGGCGGCGCGTACCGGCTGATCGACTTCGTGCTGTCGAATCTCGTCAACGCGGGCTTCTTGAAGATTTGCGTGCTCACGCAGTACAAATCGCATTCGCTCGACCGGCACATCTCCCAGAACTGGCGGCTCTCGGGCATTTCCGGCGAGTACATCACGCCGGTGCCCGCGCAGCAGCGAGTCGGCAAGCGCTGGTACACCGGCAGCGCCGACGCGATCTTCCAGTCGTTGAACCTCGTCTACGACGAGGACCCGGACTACATCGTCGTGTTCGGGGCGGACCACGTGTACCGGATGGACCCGGAGCAGATGGTCGCACGGCACATCGAGTCCAAAGCAGGGGTCACCGTGGCGGGGATCCGGGTGCCGCGCCTGGACGCGAAGGCGTTCGGCGTGATCGACGCGGACGCCGACGGCAAGATCACGAGTTTTCTGGAGAAGCCCGCAGACCCGCCGGGCATCCCCGGTGCCCCCGAGTACGCCTACGCGTCCATGGGCAACTACGTCTTCACGACCAAGACGCTCGTCGAGGCGTTGCGGGCGGACGCCGAGGACCAGGGCTCCGACCACGACATGGGCGGGAACATCATCCCCGCGCTGGTGGACCAGGGCGAGGCGCGGGTGTACGACTTCACCGAGAACCACGTGCCCGGAGCCTCCGAGCGCGACCACGGGTACTGGCGGGACGTCGGGACGCTCGACTCCTATTACCAGGCGCACATGGACCTGGTGTCGGTGCATCCGGTTTTCAACCTCTACAACCGGCGCTGGCCGATCAACGGCGGCAACGACGCGATGCCGCCCGCGAAGTTCGTCAACGGCGGCATGGCGGTGGAGTCGATGGTCGGCGCGGGCAGCATCATCTCCTCTGCCGTCGTGAGCTCCTCGGTGGTGAGCAGCAACGTCATCGTCAGCGACGGAGCCTCGGTCGAGGGCAGCGTGCTGATGCCGGGGGTGCGCATCGGGGAGGGCGCCGTGGTGCGCAACGCGATCTTGGACAAGAACGTCGTGGTCGGCCCCGGCGAGCAGATCGGGGTCGATTTGGAGCGCGAGCGCGAGCGGTTCACCGTGAGCGCCGAGGGGATCGTGGCCGTCGGCAAGGGCTTCTGGATCTGATCTCGGCCCCGCCCGAGGTCATCGGTCTGAGGAGGCTCGGGGCCGCAGGGACACGATCTCGCGTCGGCCGCGAACAGGGCGTAGCCGCCGATCTGCTCGACCTGTGCTCGCCTTGATGAAGCGGTGGGTCGCGGCGAACGGTCGGTCTGCGAACGCTTCGATGGTGGTGAGAGGGGCCCGCATGCCCCTGTTGTAGCGTTTGCGCCGGGCCTGTTCCAGAACCAGTCCGCCGGGACTGGTGTTTTGTCTCGGCTCCACCTCCGTGGGCTAGTGTTGTCTGGTGCGCGACTTTGCCTGTGCTCGCTGCGGCCAACGGCTTTCCTTCGAGAACTCGCTCTGCCTGGGGTGCGACAGCCAGCTCGGCTTCCTCTTCGCCCGACGCGATCTCGTCGTGCTCGTCCACGGCGAGGACCACGACGGCTTCACGGTCGACGCGCGCGACTACAAGCTCTGCGACAACCTGCATCTCGCCCGGTGCAACTGGTCGTGGCGGTGGACGACGAAGACGGGCTGTGCGAGTCCTGCGCCCTCACCCGCACCCGGCCGAGCGACGACGACCTCGAGGCGCTGGAGGCGTTCGCCGAGGCGGAGGACGCGAAGCGCAGGCTGATCCTGGAGCTCTCCGTGCTGGGCCTGCCGATCGTGGGCAGAAAAGCGGACCCGGAGGGCGGCCTCGCCTTCGACCTGTTGTCGAGCCGTTCGCAGCAGATCCTCACCGGGCACGCGAACGGCGTGATCACACTCGACCTCGCGGAGGGCGACGACGTGCACCGCGAGCAGATGCGCGTCGAGCTGGCCGAGCCGTACCGGACCCTCCTCGGCCACTTCCGCCACGAGATCGGGCACTACTACTTCCCGGTCCTGGTCGGCACGGGGGAGCACCGCCGGGAATTCGAGGAGTTCTTCGGCGATCCGGACCTGGACTACCAGGAGGCGCTGGACCGGCACTACAGCGAAGGAGCCCCGGCGGGCTGGGAGGACGAGTTCGTCTCCTCGTACGCGACGATGCACCCGGCGGAGGACTGGGCCGAGACGTTCGCGCACTATCTGCACATCCGCGACACGTTGGACACGGCGGCCTCGTTCGGATTCGCCCCCGCCGGGGTCACGCTCGACAAGGCGAGGCCGGGCCGGATCGGGTTCAATGCGATTGTCGACGAGTGGCTGCCCTTGGTCTGGTCGCTCAATATGATCAACCGTTCGATGGGGCATCCGGACCTGTACCCGTTCGTCCTCGCCCCGAAAGTGCTCGACAAGCTGGCTTTCGTCCATCAGCTGGTGACGGCGCAGCAGCAGGCCGAGATGAGCGGGAATGGGAGCGGCGCGGCGGGCTGATCGTGCCCGGTCAGCCGCCGATGCCGAGGCCGCACGCTCCGTTCGCGGTGTGCACCGCCGCGTTGTAGGCGTCGACGGTCGAGGTCAAATCGGGGAAGGCGGCTTTGCGGGAGATTTTCTGGCCGAGATCGATGGCAGTGGAACTGTAGTGGCGCAGCGCGTTTTGCGCGGGCCCCGGCTCGGTGTCGGCGAGTTTCGCGTCCACGTCCCGCCCCGCCTGGGCGAGCCCGGCGGAGGCTTTCTGGATCGCCTCGGCCATGCCGGGGTCGTTATAGCTCCAGCCTTCTTTGCGGGCGAAGCCGAGGAAAGGGGTGAGGTCCGTGTTGACCAAGGCGGTGGCTTGGGAGAACGCGGCGCACGCCGCCTCCGTGTCCGCGGCGGCGGCAGGGGCCGCGCAAAAGGCGAGGGAGAGGGCGAGGAAGAGCCTCCATTGCCTGCGCATGCCGTTCCGTCTCTCTTCCCTTGCCGAGTGCCTTGATGTCCTCCTCAGACATTGATTAAGAATACGGACTCGCCGGGGTGTCCGTCATCGAAATGCAGGGTTTTGGACGATACTCACAGCAACTCCCCAGTTGTGTGAGCGAACGGAGAAACGCGGTGGCTGAACACGGTGCCCTGTCGAGAGTTTTCGATAGAAGGCGCGATGTCCCATGGCGGCCCGCGTTGAGCGCGGCTGTCGTCTTCGCGCTCGCTTTCGCAGTCCCTGCCGCCGCGGAGCCTGCCCCGGAAGATCCCCCCGCGCCGTCGGCCCCTGCTGCGCCAGCCGAGCCCGCTCCGGCTCCGGCTCCGGCTGAACCTCCGGCGGCTCCCGCTCCGGCAGAGCCGCCAGCCCCCGCCCCTGCGGAACCAGCACTGCCCGCCCCGCCGCCAGTCTCGGCGGAATCGACCGCTCCCGCCGAGCCCGCGCCGGCAGAGCCAGCGGTTCCCGTCGCTCCGGCTCCGGCTGCGCCAGCCGAGCCCGCGCCGGCTCCGGCTGAACCTCCGGCGGCTCCCGCTCCGGCAGAACCCGCCCCGCCAGCGGCTCCGACTGCTTCTGCCGAGCCGCCTCCGCCGCCTGCCGAGCCGTGGGCCGAGTCGTGCAGTCTGTTCCAGGAGGCGGTCACGACGGTCGACGGGGCGCTCGGCCCGTTGCGGGAGCTGCCGCACGACGCGTCGTGGAACTACGACGGCGGCGCGGTCTCGCGCGCGGTGAACCAGGCGAACAGCGGTCTTTCCTCCGCGAAGGAGAAAGCAGCCTCGGCGGCTGGGGCCTCGGGCCTGCCGCCCCAGCTGCACACGTTGCTCGACAATTACGGGTACAGCGTCGACTATCTGCTGCGGGCGCTCGCCGGGCGTAAAGACTCCGCTGTCGTCCAGGTCTATCTCGGCGGATACGACAAGGCCGTCCGGGAAGCCTCGGCCTTTTGCGCGCCGCCCCCGCCCGCCTGACGGCGAGGAGGTAGAGTGGGTTTCCGTGCGTCGCATCATGGGAACCGAGATCGAATACGGGATTTCGGCGCCGAACGATCCCAACACCAACCCCATCGCAACTTCCACGCAGGCGGTGCTCGCCTACGCGGCCGCTGAGGGGCTGCCGTCCCGCCGCCCTCGGTGGGATTACGAGGTCGAGTCCCCGCTGCGGGACGCCAGGGGTTTCGACCTCGGCAGGCCGAGCGCGGTCCTGCCGATCTTCGACGAGGAAGAGGTCGGGGCGGCGAACATGATCCTCACCAACGGGGCGCGGCTGTACGTCGACCACGCGCACCCCGAGTACTCCACGCCCGAGGTGACCGACCCGCTCGACATCGTGCTGTGGGACAAGGCGGGGGAGCGGGTCATGGAGACCGCCGCCCGGCACGTCGCGAGCGTGCCAGGGGCGCCGGTGCTGCGGCTGTACAAGAACAACGTCGACGGCAAAGGCGCCTCGTACGGCAGCCACGAGAACTACCTCATGAACCGCAGCACGCCGTTCGTCGCGATCGTGGACGGGCTGACCCCGTTCTTCGTCTCCCGGCAAGTGATCTGCGGGCTGGGGCGCGTCGGGCTCGGCCAGAACGGGGACGAGGCTGGCTTCCAGCTCGCCCAGCGCTCGGACTACATCGAGGTCGAAGTCGGCCTGGAGACCACGCTCAAGCGCGGGATCATCAACACCCGCGACGAACCGCACGCCGACGCGGACAAATACCGCCGCCTGCACGTCATCATCGGCGACGCGAACCTCGCCGAGACCGCCACCTACCTCAAGGTCGGCACGACCGCGCTGGTCTTGGACCTGATCGAAGCGGGCGTGGACTTCTCCGACCTCAAGCTGCACCGCCCGGTGCAGGCGGTGCGGACGATCAGCCGGGACCCGTCGCTGCGCGCCGTGGTGGCCTTGGCGGACGGGCGCGAGCTCACCGGCCTCGCGCTGCAGCGGGAGTACCTCGACCGGGTTGTCGCCTTCCGCGAGCAGCGCGCGGAGCCGGACGAGCGGGCCGACGACGTGATCCGAGTCTGGGCCGAAGTCCTCGACCTCCTCGAGCGCGACCCCATGCTGTGCGCCGACCGGCTGGACTGGCCCGCGAAGCTGCGGCTGCTCGAAGGCTTCAAGGAGCGCGAGGGCCTCGCCTGGGCCTCGCCCCGGCTCCAGCTCGTCGATCTGCAGTACTCGGACGTGCGTCTGGACAAGGGCCTGTACAACCGGCTCGTCTCGCGCGGCTCGATGCGCCGCCTTGTGGCCGAGGCGGACGTGCTCGCCGCGATGCGCACCCCGCCGGCCAACACGCGGGCCTACTTCCGGGGCGAATGCCTGCGCAAGTTCGGCCCCCAGGTCGCCGCCGCGAGCTGGGACTCGGTGATCTTCGACATCGGCGCGGAGTCTTTGGTGCGCATTCCGACCTTGGAGCCGCTGCGTGGCAGCAAAGCCCACGTGGGCGCGCTGTTGGACTCGGTCGAGTCGGCCGCGGAGCTGGTCGACAAGCTCACCAGCTAACGGGGGAGCTGAGGCGATTTTCCCACGGATGCGAGACACAGTGGCGGAGTCGTGTCCTCGGTTTCGGGAGCTATGTCATGTTTTGGCGCAGAAAACCTGTTCCGCCTGTTCGGAGGTCATACCGAGTTCGGTGAGATCAGGTTCGCCGAGGAGTTCGCAGCGGCCGTCCCCAACTTGCTCTTTCGTGTTGACGAGTAATGCCAGCACGGGTTTGAAATCTGGTTCTTCCACTTTGTAAAAGGCTATGGCCACGTGAACATAGGACACAATGCTTTCGAGGACAACGTAGCCGTCCGGATCATGCCACAGGAGAATTCCGTCCATTTCGGGTTGGCGGCGAAACACTGCGGCTTCGCCAGTAGCGCGCCAGAGCGCCCACCGGAATCTCGATCCATGAGGAACGCCTTGGATCGGCACGAGGATCTCGTCACGTCCGTCTTCGTCCACATCCACAAGCGTCGGCCAACCTCCGGCATCTTTTTCGAGCGGCTCGACAATGGTTTGGGCATGCGCCCCTGCTCGGTCGAAAACCTCGATAGTGACATTGGCAGGCTGGTCGCGTCCTGCGGTCGAGGCAGGCGCGTAGCGCACATCGAAGCGCAGTCCCAACTGGTCGTTTGATCGCATCGTGCAGTCGAAATGGCGGATCGGCGGATTTTCCGCTGCCGCTGGCGGGCAGTCGGGCAGCGGGTCCGCGCGGGCGTTGTCGGCGTTCAGCCCGCCTGCCATGAGCGCAACTGCGGTCGCCCCGATTGCGCACTGCGCTCCCCGCCCTCGCATGCGCCCATTCTACCAGGGGGCCGTTCTGTCCTCGTCCGGCGAGGCCGACAAGCGCCTCGCAGGAACCTTCGCTAGGGTTGAGTGCAGCACAACACAAAACTAAGGAGGCGGCAATGGCCCAAGAGCAGGTGACTCGCACCGGTGGCGGCGACGAGGACGACGAGCTCGCGCAGTCAGGCTCGGGCGGCGGCCAAGAGCGCCTTGAGAAGGCGATCGAGGACACCGACGACCTCCTCGACGACATCGACGGCGTGCTTGAGGAGAATGCCGAGGACTTCGTCCGCGCGTACGTGCAAAAGGGCGGGCAGTGAGCAGGCGACTTCCTGAGACTGAAGCGTTCTCGGTCTTCTCCCAGCCCCAGCTCTCCTCCTCGTTCACCGAGCATCTGCGGGCGAACGCCCCGCATTTGCTCCCGTTCCGGGAGGACAGGGCTGTGGAATTCCCCGTGGCCGGCGCGGGCAGTTTGCCGCATGGGACGACCATCGTCGCGCTCACCTACGCGGGCGGCGTGCTCATCGCGGGAGACCGCAGGGCCACGTCGGGCAATTTGATCTCCCACGACGAGATGCAGAAGGTGTACCTCACCGACGAGTACAGCGCGGCGGGCATCGCGGGCACCGTGGCCATCGCGTTCGAGCTGGTGCGGCTGTTCGCGGTCGAGCTGGAGCATTACGAGAAGGTCGAGGGCGTCGCGCTCACGTTCTCGGGCAAGGCGAACCGGCTGGCCGCGATGGTGCGCGGCAACTTGGAGGCTGCGATGCAGGGCCTGGCGGCGGTGCCGCTGCTGGTGGGCCTCGACCCCGACGACGCGGAGCCGAAAGGCCGGATCGTGTCCTACGACGCGGCGGGCGGGCGCTTCGAGGAGCAGTCCGGCTATCACTCCATCGGCTCCGGCGGGCTCTTCGCCCGTTCCACGCTCAAACGTCTGCACGATCCCCAGGCGGACCGCACGGCCGCGCTGCGCGCCGCCGTCGAGGCGCTGGCGGACGCGGGCGAGGAGGACTCGGCGACGGCGGGGCCGAACTTCGTGAAGCGGGTGTGGCCGACCGCGATCAGGATCGAGGCCTCCGGCGGCGAAGAGGTGCCCGAGGCGGAGATCGGCGAGGTCGCCGAAGCGGTGCTCGAAGCAAGGAGGCGCCAGTCATGACGTTCCCGTTTTACGCCCCCGCGCCCGTCGGCACGGAGACACAGCGCAGCTTTCGGAACTGCGGGAGGATTGAGAAGTGACGTTCCCGTTTTACGCCCCCGCGCCCGTCGGCACGGAGACACAGCGCAGCTTTCGGAACTGCGGGAGGATTGAGAAGTGACGTTCCCGTTTTATGCCCCCGCAGAGCAGATCATGCGGGACCGCGCAGAGCTTGCCCGCAAAGGCATCGGCAGGGGCCGGTCGGTCATCGTGCTCACGTACGCGGGCGGCGTCCTGCTCGTGGCGGAGAACCCTTCCTCCACGCTGCGCAAGATCTCCGAGCTCTACGACCGGATCGGCTTCGCCGCGGTCGGCAAGTACAGCGAGTTCGAGCAGCTGCGCCGCGCGGGCATCCGTCTCGCGGACACCCAGGGCTACCAGTACGACCGCCGCGACGTGACGGGCCGCTCCCTCGCGAACGCCTACGCCCAGGCGCTCGCGGGCGCCTTCACCGAGCAGCCCAAGCCGTTCGAAGTGGAGCTGGCCGTGGCCGAGGTCGGGCTGCCCGACTCCGCCGGACGCTCCCAGCTCTACCGGATCAGCTACGACGGCTCGATCACCGACGAGCGCGAGTTCATCGTGATGGGCGGCACCGCGGACGCGATCTCCACCGCGATGAAGGAGAGCTACGCGCCCGAGGCCGGTCTGCGCGAGGCGCTGGGCTTCGCGGTGGACGCGCTGCGCCAGCCCGCGCCGACCGGGAACGGCAAAGCTCCTGAGCCGCGCGAGCTCGAAGCATCGGACCTCGAGGTCGCCGTCCTCGAACGGGCCCGGCCCAGGCGCGCGTTCCGCAGGCTGGGCCAAGCGGCGTTGGCCGAGCTGCTGCCGCGTCCTGCCGACCCGCAACCGGCGGAGCCGGAGCAACCGGACGCGGAGCAATAGGGGAGAGCCCGGCTCTCGGACAAAGAATGTAGGTAAACTAAGACAATGCGCCGCCGGATCATGGGCATCGAAACCGAGTACGGGGTCACCTGCATGTTCAAGGGCCACCGACGCCTCAGCCCGGACGAGGTGGCCCGCTACCTGTTCCGCAAAGTGGTGTGCTGGGGCCGCAGCTCGAACGTGTTCCTGCCCAACGGCTCCCGGCTGTATCTCGACGTGGGCTCGCACCCCGAGTACGCGACCGCCGAATGCGACAGCCTGCGCCAGCTCGTCGCGCACGACCGGTCGGGAGAGCGGATCCTCGAGGGGCTTTTGCTCGAAGCGGAGGCCTCGCTCGCGGAGGAGGGCATCGGCGGGGACGTGTACCTGTTCAAGAACAACACCGACTCCACCGGCAACTCGTACGGCTGCCACGAGAACTACCTCGTCGTGCGCGCCGGGGAGTTCTCCCGAGTTTCCGACGTGCTGTTGCCGTTCCTGGTGACCAGGCAGCTCATCTGCGGCGCGGGCAAGGTGCTCTCCACCCCGAAGGAGGCGCGCTACTGCCTCTCGCAGCGCGCCGAGCACATCTGGGAGGGCGTGTCTTCCGCGACCACCCGGTCGCGCCCGATCATCAACACCCGCGACGAGCCGCACGCCGACGCGGAGCTGTATCGGCGCCTGCACGTCATCGTCGGCGACTCGAACATGGCCGAGCCGACGACCCTGCTCAAAGTCGGCTCCACCGCTCTCATCCTGGAGATGATCGAGGCGGGCGTCGCGTTCCGCGACTACGCGCTCGACAACCCGATCCGGGCGATCCGCGAAGTCAGCCACGACACCACGGGGATGCGGCAGGTGCGTCTGGTCGGCGGCAGGCACGCGTCCGCGCTGGAGATCCAACGCGAATACCACAACAAGGCCGTGGAGTACTTGAACTCGACCGAGTCGTCCAGCGAGCTCTCCTCCGTCGTCGACCTGTGGGGCCGAGTGCTCGACGCGGTGGAGTCGCAGGACTTCGCCAAGGTGGACACCGAGATTGATTGGATCATCAAGCGCAAGCTTTTCCAGCGCTACGAGGAGAAGCACGGCTTCGACCTCACCCATCCGAAGATCGCCCAGCTCGACCTCGCCTATCACGACATCAAGCGCGGGCGAGGCGTGTTCGACATCTTGCGCAAACGCGGGCTGGTGTCGACGGTCGTGGACGACGACGAGGTCGAGACGGCGAAAGAGGTCGCCCCGCAGACCACGCGCGCGCGGCTGCGGGGCGAGTTCATCACCGCCGCGACCGAGGCGGGCCGGGACTTCACCGTGGACTGGGTGCATCTCAAGCTCAACGACCAGGCGCAGCGCACCGTGCTGTGCAAGGATCCGTTCAAGGCCGTTGACGAGCGGGTGGACCGGCTGATCGCCTCGTTGGGCAACGGCTCGAAGTAATTCCGCAGGAGGGGAAGCGTGTTCGCGAGAGCGTTGCTGTCCGTCGGCTGCTCGCCTCGTTGCTTTCGCCCGGACAAGACGACGTGTCGGCCCAGCGGTGTGAGCAAGCGCGCGGGGTGTTGGCGGAGGTGTCGGAGATCGGCGAGCCGGTCGCGGAGCTTGTGCCGAAGGCGGTGCGGAACTTGCAGGAGGCGGAATCGATGACGGAACCATGGGCGCAGATCCGGGCGGAGCTTTCGGGACTGGGCGAGAGCCTCGCCGGGTCGGCCAGTCGCGCCGATACGGCGAGCGTCCTGGTCGAGACGTGGAGCGAGGAGAAGGGTTTCCACAAAGCGCCGATGCGCACGAGCCCGTTCTTGCCCGTGGAAAAGGATCTTCCAGGATGTTGGATCGATGCGGAGCCGCCGGTGTGCGCGTCTGCGCGCTACGCGGGCGACAGCCCCGCTGCGGTCGCCTACGGCCTTGAGTTCAACCTCACCGAGCGATGGTGTCCGACCGGTCTGCCTGACCATAGTCTTTTCTTGGGCGAGGCGTGGTTCCAGAGGAGCCATCCGCGCCCGTGCGACGGATCGTTCGTCGCGGAGAACGCGGTAGCGGTGCTCTACCAGGAGCTGCCCGGCGAGGACGTGGTGGCCGAGCGTGCCTGGCAGGTGCGCTCCGCGCTCGCCGCGCACTTGGAGGACCCTGGCGTGCGGGTGCGCGAGATCCCCTTGCGCGGCACGGGGCCGTGCCCCTCGCTCGGCTACACCCGCACAAAGTCGGCCCGGTTCCTCGATTCGCGCACTTCGCAGTGGCAGAGCGTCCGCGACCGCTCCTTCGAGTCCTACACCAGGGTCGGCGGCCTGCTCCTCGTCGTGTCGGTGACCAGCCACGAGCGCAACCAACCGGCCGGGGCGATGTCCAATAAAGACATGAACTGCCTGATGGAATGCCTGACCGCGATCACTGTGGCGCGGATCGAGGGCAGGTACTGACGGCCGCGCCGGTTTTGTCTATTCCGCTGGCGAGACGCAGGGCGAGTCGGCCGGGTCGATGGCGATGGAGAGCAGCCGTTTGAGCTCGTGGCGCTCTTCTTGGGTGAGCGCGGCGAGCACCTCGTCCTCCGCCGCCCAGACCTGCGGCAGCGCTTCGTCGAGGAGCGCTTCCCCTCGCTCGGTGAGCCGGGCGGGCAGGATCCGCCCGGAGACAGCCGTCGCCGGACGGGCGACCAATTCCGCTTTCTCAAGATCGTGCAGCACGGCGTTCATCGCCTGTCGGGTCACGAACGACTCCCGCGCGAGCTGGGCGTTGGACATGCCAGGGTTGTGGCGCAAAATTTGCATGCAGATGTACTGCGGCATGGTGAGCCCGAGCGGGCGGAGTTTGGCTCCGGTCCGGGCGCGCGTCGTCAGCATCGCCCGAGTCAGGAAGTAGCCGAACGGAAGCTCCGAGGGTTGGGTCATCCCTTTATCATGCGGGAAGTCAACTGTTTTGACAACAACCCGGCTGCCGCAGGCTCCGCGTCCGGGCCTGTGCTCGTGCAGTCGGGAAACACGGTGGCGGCTGGCCGCCGCATGCCCGAGACCGCCCTGTTCGGTCCGGAGTGACCCCACCGCGAAAGGCCAGATTTCGAGCAGTTTGACAGAAAGCCACGCCGCACGGGAAACATTTGTGGAGATTGGCAAACGAAGCGTTACACTCGCCGCGCCTGGCGGTAGACCGCCTGGAAAGCGGCGAAACGAGCGGGGAAGTCGGCGCGCTTGGCGACGACCTCCGCATAGCGTTGCTCCCTCTCTAGCCGTTCCGCATTGAGCGCCCGCGACCGAGCCGCCCGCTCGTCCGCCGCGCGCGCGTTGCGCTCCTCGTCACGTTGGATCTCGTCTTCCATTTGCACTGCGAGGACGTCCGCGCGCAACGACAGGGGCAGGGCTTCGACCATCTGTATCGCCTTCTGCTCCGCGAGCAGGGCGACCGCGAAACGGCTCGTGTGCTCTTCGCCCGAGGCGAAGCTGAGGTCGAGCATGCTTTGGAAGTCCCACGGGAGAGGCGGGACTCGGTCGTGGGGCAGCTTGGAGATGACCGCGTGGGTCGCGACGTCGAGAATCGCCCGCATCGCGTTGCGCGCGACTTCGCGCCTGCGATCACCGTCGAGACCTTCTGGAATGAGGTCCGCCCGTTCGGAAGGATGTTCCTGCATAGAAAAATATTACGCGTCTGAGCGCATGAAGTTAGCCCTCCGCCCCGTTCCCCGTCTCCTTGTATCGCCCGTCCAAGTCTGCGCGGTTGTTGGTCTATGCGGCGGCGGTGCTGGGTGCCCGTCGCCCGGTGTTCGGGCGGTGACAGTGCTGGTCGGTCCACCGCCCGGAGCCACTGGAATTCGCCCAGAGGCCGCCCGGTGTTCGGGCGGTGACAGTGCTGGTCGGTCCACCGCCCGGAGCTGCTGGAACTCGCCCAGAGGCCGCCCGGTGTTCGGGCGGTGGACATGGCATCGGCAGCAGGAGCGAGACGTTAGCTCGTCCGTCGGCCGGGCTGCGTGTCCACCGCCCGTAGCGTGAAGCGGCCAGTGACCAAGCGTGCTTCGTGTCGGCCATGGGGTTAGGCCTCGGCGGTTGGCTCGTGCCGATCTGACTTTCCCGGGGCGTCCCTCCGGGTCGCCGTCCGCCCCTAACCCAGGGGCTTCCGGCTGTCCTATCCTCGAGTTCCGCAGGCCCACGGCGCTTTTGCCCTTGTCGCGGCGTGCTCCGCGTGGGTGCTGGCTCTTCACGCAGGACGCTCGTTCCGGGGGTCGGCTCCTTCTCTTCCGGATCCGGCTTTGCCTTTCGAGCTCCTGCATCTGTTGTAATACATGATCTAGATCACAGCAAGTGTTCCGAAATGCTCGTTACCGATATGTGATTCACCTCACGCAATGGGGTCGTGCCGGACCTTGTCGAGGGGCACGCCCGAGGATCGGAACGCGTCGAGGCTCGTTGCGATCATTGTCGGCGGGCCGCTGAGCAGGATGAGCTCGGAGCGCGCGGCGTATTCGGCGGCGGTCCGGGCGAGCGCCGCCCATGGCCAGGGGTCGAGCACCGGCACCACGTTGAACCAGACGTTGCTTCGGGCGAGGTCGCGCAGGTTCGGCAAGTCGTACAGCTCGGAGCGTTTGCGCGCCCCGACGAGCAGGGTGATCCGGGGATTCGCGCTCCGCAGGGCGAGCGCGAGGACGATCGAGCGCAACGGGGCGAGCCCGGTGTCGCCCGCGACCATGAGGACCGCCTGGTCGGCGGGGACGTCGGCCGCCCCAGCCCCGAGGCTGCCGTAGCTGGCCCCGAAGCGCCAGCGGTCGCCGGGCCGGGCGTGCTTGAGGACGGAGCCGCTCACCGCGCCGCCGGGGACGGCCCGGATGTGGAACTCCAGCTCGCCGTTCTGGTTCGGCGGAGCGGCGGGGGAGAAATACCGCCAGTGCCCAGGGCACTGCGGGATTTGCGTGGCGAGATACTGGCTGACGGCGAACGGGGCGGGGCGCGCGGCGGCTTCCGCGACGAGGCGGACGACGACGGTGGGGCCGGGGTGGTCGATGCGTTCGACGACTTCCGCCTCCCAGGTTTCGGGGGTCTGGTCGCGGCCCGCCTCTTGCTCCATCACCTGGCAGACCAGCGCGGCCGCGCGCGCGGCGAACGCGCCGTCCCCGCTGCCCCTGGCGGTCGCGACGAGGGCTTTGGCGAACGCCGCCTGGGCGAGCCGGTAGTCCCGCTCGTCCAGCCGGTGTTTGCGGTGGTCTCTGCCGAGCTGCCCGAGCAGATCGATGAGGCGGGGCGGGTCGGCACCTTCCGCGAACGTCTCAAGAATGTGTTCGGCCATGCGGACGAAACCGCCCCGGTGCTCGCCGAGGCCGGGCGGGAACCGCGCGGCCAGCTCGGGGGCGGCCCCGAAGAGCTCCAGGTGGAAGCTGCGCACGAACGTGGCCGGATCGTCCCGCAAGGCGGCGAGCAGTCGGGCCGCCGCGCCCTCGCCGCCGTCCGCCGCAGTGTCTTCGCTCGCCACGGCGCTCCTTGCCTTTTGTTCCTGGTTGGGTCGAGACCAGTGTAGACTTGAGCGGAATAGACTCAACTATTGTGGTGTTGACCAAACCGAGGATGCGCGGATCCCTGCGCACTACGATTGCAATCTGACGCCCGCGCTGCGGATCGTCAGCCCGAGGAGGAGTACAGAACACATGGACTTTCAACCGACCACGAGGGCGCAAGCGGCGATCTCTTCCGCGCTGCAGGCGGTGACTGCCGCGGGCAGGCCCGAAGTTCGCCCCGAGGACCTGCTCCTCGCGCTGTTGGAGCAGTCCGACGGCATCGCGGTTCCGCTGCTGCAGGCGAGCGGGGCCGATCCGAAGGCGGTGACCGCCGCCGTGCGCGCAGCAGTCGCGGCTTTGCCGACCGTGCAGGGCGGCGCGTCCGCGCCCAGGCTCTCCAGAGAGCTCGCCTCTGCGCTTGAGACGGCCTCGAAGCTCGCCGCCGAGCTGCGCGACGAGTACGTCTCCACCGAGCATTTGATCGTCGGGCTCGCCACGGGGGACTCCCCGGCGGCGAGGCTGCTCGCCGAGCACGGGGCGACTCCCGCGGCGCTGCGCGAGGCTTTCACCGCGGTGCGCGGCAGCGCCAGGATCACCACCGAGGACCCGGAAGGCTCCTACCAGGCGCTGGAGAAGTATTCGACCGACCTCACCGCGCTGGCGCGGGCGGGCAAGCTCGACCCCGTCATCGGGCGGGACACGGAGATCCGCAGGGTGGTCCAGGTGCTCTCGCGGCGGACCAAGAACAACCCCGTGCTCATCGGCGAGCCGGGCGTGGGCAAGACGGCCATCGTCGAGGGCCTCGCCCAGCGCATCGTCGCGGGCGACGTGCCCGAGAGCCTGCGCGGCAAGACGCTCGTCTCGCTCGACCTCGGCTCGATGGTCGCCGGGGCGAAATACCGGGGCGAGTTCGAGGAGCGCCTTAAGGCCGTGCTCGAAGAGATCAAGGCTTCCGAGGGCCAGGTCATCACGTTCGTGGACGAGCTGCACACCATCGTCGGCGCGGGAGCGACCGGCGAATCCGCCATGGACGCGGGCAACATGATCAAACCGCTGCTCGCCAGGGGCGAGCTGCGCTTGGTCGGAGCCACGACGCTCGACGAGTACCGCCAGTACATCGAGAAAGACGCCGCGCTCGAGCGCAGGTTCCAGCAGGTGCTGGTCGGGGAGCCTTCGGTGGAGGACACCGTCGGCATCCTGCGGGGCCTCAAGGAGCGCTACGAGGTGCACCACGGCGTGCGGATCACCGACTCCGCCCTGGTCGCAGCGGCCACGCTCTCGGACCGCTACATCACCTCGCGGTTCCTGCCGGACAAGGCCATCGACCTGGTGGACGAGGCGGCTTCCCGCTTGCGGATGGAGATCGACTCCCGCCCGGTCGAGGTGGACGAGGTCGAGCGCGTCGTGCGCAGGCTGGAGGTCGAGGAGGTCGCGCTCGCGAAGGAGACGGACGAAGCCTCCATCGCCCGCCTCGCCAAGCTCCGGGGCGAGCTGGCCGACCAGCGCGAGCGCCTCGCCGAGCTCACCGCCCGGTGGCAGCGCGAGAAGCAGGCCATCGACTCGGTCCGGGATGTGAAAGAGCAGCTGGAGGCGCTGCGCGGCGAGGCGGACCGGGCCGAGCGCGACGGCGACCTCGGCAAGGCCGCCGAGCTGCGGTACGGCAGGATCCCCGAGGCCGAGCGCGAGCTGGCGCGGCTCACCGAGGCTTCGGGCGGCGACCAGCAGGTGATGCTCAAAGAAGAGGTCGGCCCGGACGACATCGCCGAAGTGGTCTCCGCGTGGACCGGCGTCCCCGCCGGCCGGATGATGGAGGGCGAGACCGCGAAGCTCTTGCGCATGGAAGAAGAGCTCGGCAAGCGCGTGGTGAGCCAGAAGAAGGCGATCCGGGCGGTGTCCGACGCGGTGCGCCGGGCCAGGGCCGGGGTCGCGGACCCGAACCGGCCCACCGGCAGCTTCCTCTTCCTCGGCCCCACCGGGGTCGGCAAGACCGAGCTGGCCAAGGCGCTGGCCGAGTTCCTGTTCGACGACGAGCGGGCCATCATCCGTATCGACATGAGCGAGTACGCGGAGAAGCATTCCGTGGCGCGGCTGATGGGCGCGCCCCCCGGCTACGTGGGGTACGACCAGGGCGGCCAGCTCACCGAGGCGGTGCGCAGGCGGCCTTACTCCATCGTCCTGTTCGACGAGGTCGAGAAGGCGCACCCGGATGTGTTCGACGTGCTGCTGCAAGTGCTCGACGAGGGCAGGCTCACCGACGGCCAAGGCCGCACGGTGGACTTCCGCAACACCATCCTCATCCTCACGTCCAACCTCGGCGCGGGCGGCTCCGAGGAGGAGACGATGCTGGCGGTGCGGATGGCGTTCAAACCGGAGTTCATCAACCGGCTCGACGACATCGTCATCTTCGACGGGCTCAACCCGGAGGAGCTGGTCGGGATCGTGGACATCCAGCTGCGCCAGCTGCAGCAGCGGCTCGGCCAGCGCAGGCTGTCGCTCGAAGTGACCGACAAGGCCAAGCACTGGCTGGCGAGCCGGGGCTTCGATCCGGTCTACGGGGCCAGGCCGCTGCGCAGGCTCATCCAGCACGCCATCGGCGACGAGCTCGCCAAACTGCTCCTCGCGGGCTCGGTCCGCGACGGCGACGAGGTGACTGTGGACGTCGGGGAAGACCCGGACAAACTGGTGATCGGGACTCGCTGAAGACTGCCCGCGCCGCCCGTGCGGCGAAGAAGTTCGCCGCACGGGCGGCGCGGACGCGTCTGAGGGGGATCCGGGATCGGGACCGCGCGGGATGAGCGCGCACGTCCGCGAGGGTTGTTCTGCTACGCTCGCACAGCGTGACGTTGTTGTGGTTCAGCCTCGCCGTGGTGACGGCGCTCCTCGGTGTCGGCTTGGTCGTTTTGGACAAGCGGATCTATCCGAGCGCGGCGCAGGGTTCGCAGAACTCGGAGAAAGTCGCAGCGGGGGCGGGGAAGGTCCATGTGAGCCCCGCCCGCGCTTCGGCCTGGGGCGAGCCCGCCCGCGAGCGGCAGGAGCCGCCGAGGCCCGCGCAGGTCGCTGCGGCCGAGGCCCCGCCGCAGCCTGCCGTCGCGCCCGCTCCGGTCCAGCAGCAGCCCGCCGTCCCTGCTCCGGCCGAGCAGCAGCCCCCGCCGCCGCTGCCGGTCGAGGCGCAGTCCCCGCAGCCTGCCGTCGCGCCCGCTCCGGTCCAGCAGCAGCCCGCCGCCCCGGCTCTGCCGCAGCTGCCAGCCGAGCTTCCCTCGGCGGGCGCGAGCACGATCCATTACGAGTCGCACGTGCACAACTACAACGCCCCGGTGTACAACGGACCTGTCTACAACGGCCCGGTGTACATCGAGAACGCGCATGTGGAAGAGGCTCCGGCGGAGACTTCGGGGCGGCGCAAGGGCTTCTTCGACCGGCTCGTGAAAGCGGAGCGCCAGAAGCGCCAGCAATGGGCGAGCGAGCGGAACTTCCAGTACGAGTCGAGCGATTCGGCGCTGGTGCACCGGTGGCGGCGCGGGGTGTTCGCCGCGCGGCAGGCGAAAGCAGCCCGCGCGATCGTGCGGGCGGAGACCGACATCGGCATCCTCGAATTCTTCGACGTGGACGACCTGGTGGCGATCGCGGCGCTGCACACCGAGCACCCTTCCTCGGTGCGGATCGAGCTGCGCGCGGGCTGGGCGGGCCCGCCGGTCCTCGCCGATGTGACGCGGGTGGGCGAGCTTGGCGGGTACGAGGTGCACGCCAGCGACGTCGGGGCGGGGCAGAGGTTCCTGTGGGACCCCAGGCTGGAGGGCTTCATCGCGCGGCTGCCGCAGTTCGTCCGGGTGCTGTGGAACGAGGGCCCGTGGGTGCTGGCCGAGCTGCCCCTCGACATCCCGGACTCCGACCTCGACAGCGCGGCCGTCGTCGTCCGCGAGCTGGCGGATTTGCTCCGCGTGCTGCCCCCTGAGCTCGACCCTGAGCCGGTCGACCGGCAGGGATTCGACCCAGGGGCCCCGCAAGGGCAGTTGCCGCGTTGGGCTGGCCAGGCATGACGCGGCCGGTCGCGCTGGTCACCGGACCGACTGCGGGGATCGGCAAGGCGTTCGCGAAGCGCCTCGCCGCCCGAGGCTACGACCTCGTGCTCGTCGCGCGCAACGAGGCGGCCCTCGCGCAGCTCGCGCAGGAGCTTGAGACGGCGCACGGAACGAGGAGCGAAGTGCTCGCCGCCGACCTCGCCGACCCCGCGAGCCGCAAGGCGGTCTCCGCCAGGCTCGGGCGAGGCGTGGACCTTTTGGTCAACAACGCGGGCCTTTCCAGCTCCCAGGAGTTCTGGAAGGTGCCGCAGCAGGAGCTTGTGGACCAAGTCAATGTCAACGTCGTCGCGGTGACGGAGTTCGCGAGGGCCGCGCTCGCCCCCATGGTCGAGGCGGGCAAGGGCGCGGTGATCAACGTCGCGAGCGTCGCCGGGTTCATGCCGGGCCGGGGCTCCACCTATTCCGCCGCGAAGTCTTTCGTCATCACGCTCACCGAAGGGCTCGCGGCTGGCCTCGCGGGGACGGGCGTCGTGGTGCAGGCCTGCTGCCCCGGTTTCGTGCGCACCGAGTTCCACCAGCGCGCGGGGATCGACATGAGCGCCACCCCGGAGAAGGCCTGGCTCACCCCGGACGAGGTGGTGGAGCAAAGCCTGGCCGATTTGGCCGCCGGCAAGCTCGTGAGCGTCGCGAGCTTGCGCTATCGCGCGTTGGTCGCGTTCGCCACGTTCCTGCCCAGGCCGTTGGTGCGCCGCGCGGCTTCGAGGTCCGGCCGTGGCCGCACATAGCCCCGCTGCGCTCGCAGAACTCGCAGCGCTGGTGCGCGACCTCGCGGTCGTGCACGGCGAAGTCGTCTTGTCCTCCGGCGCGACCGCGCAGTACTACGTGGACTTGCGCAGGGTCACGCTGCACCACCGGGGCGCGCCGTTGATCGGCCAGCTGCTGCGCGAGCGCACTGCGGACTGGGATTTCGCCGCGGTCGGCGGCTTGACGCTTGGGGCGGACCCGGTCGCCACGTCCATGCTGCACGCGTCTGGCCGCCCGCTCGACGCGTTCGTGGTCCGCAAGGAGCAGAAGTCCCACGGGATGCGGCGCAGGGTCGAAGGGCCGTCCGTGGAAGGCAGGCGGGTCCTCGTCGTCGAGGACACCACCACCACGGGCAATTCGCCGCTCACCGCGATCCGCGCGCTGCGCGAGGCGGGAGCCGAGGTGGTCGGCGTCGCGACGGTGGTGGACCGGGCGACAGGCGCGGACAAGGTGATCGAGGCGGAGGGCGTGCCGTACCGCGCGCTGCTCGGCCTCGCCGACGTCGGGCTGTGAGCGGTCCCAGCGAGGACGGAGCCGGACCCACCGAATGGGGAGCCGCCGAGGTCGGAGTCGGCCCGTGGGAAGGACCGTGGCCGGCCGACCCCAAGTACGACCCCGAGCTGCTCTCGGGCGGCGACCGGCGCAACGTGGTCGACGCGTACCGGTATTGGCGCCGCGACGCCGTGGTCGCCGACCTCGACCGAAGACGGCACCCGTTCCACGTCGTGATCGAGAACCTCGCCCACGACGCGAACATCGGCACCATAGTCCGCACCGCGAACGCCTTTCTCGCCGAAGCGGTGCATATCGTCGGGCGCAGGCGCTGGAACCGGCGCGGCGCGATGGTCACCGACCGCTATCAGCACGTCCACCACCACGCGACGGCGCAAGCGTTCGCGGACTACGCCGCCGGGCGCGGCCTCGCCGTGATCGCCGTGGACAACACCCCTGGCGCGGAGCCGATGGAGACGTTCGCGCTGCCCCGGCGGTGCGCGCTGCTCTTCGGCCAGGAGGGGACCGGCCTCTCGCCCGAGCTGCGCGGGACGGCGCAGAGCGCGCTGGCCATCGCGCAGTTCGGCTCGACGCGCAGCATCAACGTCGGCGTGGCCGCCGGGATCGCCATGCACGCGTGGGTGCGCCAGCACGCGGACTTGGCGCAACGTTGGCAATGAGTCATTCGGCGAGCTTCGCGAGGTCGTAGACCTCGACATCGCCGAATACGGCGGGGGCGGGCGTATGGGCTTTGACCCACGCCTCGATCTGCGGGCCGGCGGTGTCCTTGCCCTGGGCGCATCGCGCGGGGCCGCCGGGATTCGCGGCGCCGCATTCGCCCGTCTGCTGCGGCGGGCCATTCGTGTCGTCCTTGCCCGGAATCCGGTTGAGGAAGTAGCGGACCTCGCCCGATGCGGCCATGGCGATAAACTCGCCGAGGTCGGGGGTCGGGTCGGAGCCGGTGAAGCCGCCGATCGCGATCACCGGCGCGCCCGAGGCCAGCATCAGGTTCGCCGCGTTCGAGGAGCGCTCGACGGCTGCGGCCCACTTGAGCCGGGCGCTCTGCGCTCCGGCGCGCTGCAACAGCGCGACCAGTTCGGGGGAGGCGGATATCGTCCGCCGGGGCAGGGCGTTTTGGCCGCCGACGTTCGGGCCGGCCGAAGGGCTCCCTCCGGTTTTGGGGCTCGCGACGGTGGCGAGGGCGTAGGAGGCCGTGCCGGTGAGCGACACGAGCAGCGCGAGTCCCGCCGCGATTGATCCCCACCTCGGCGACGCGGCGGCGCGGCGCGGGAGCAGCAGCGCGGCGGCGAGGACCGAGCCGAGAAGGACCGCCCAGCGCAGCGCCGGGTACCAGTCGGGGGAGCGGCGCAAGAGCAGGAAGGCGGTGGTCCCCGCGCTCAGCGTCAACATGGCGAGCCCGGTCCGGCCGGCCCAGCGGTCCCGAGCGCCCCAGAGCTGCCAGAGCGTCGTGGCGATGGTCGCGGCGAGAGCAGGGGCCATCGCCACCACGTAGTAGGTGTGCATGCCGTGGTTCATGAAGGAGAAGAGGAAGAATCCGGTGAGCAGCCAGCCGCCCCACAGGATGTGCGAGGCGCGGACCAGGTCGGTTCGGGGCTCGCGGGCCCGGAGCCACGCGCCGAGGACCAGAGCGAGCAGCGCGGTCGGCAGCAGCCAGTCGATCTGGGCGGCGATGTCGCCGGTGAACAGCCGCCCGAGGCCCGGCTCTCGGCTCATGAGCGCGCCGACGCGCTGTTCTGCTTCGCCGTTCGGGCCCTGCGGGAGCCACCGGTGGTGTTTGTCCCCGCCGAGCACTCGCTGCAACCCGTTGTAGCCGAGGACGAGGTCCATGACGCTGTCGTCGGTGGACCCGCCTACATAGGGCCTGGCGGACGACGGGGTGAGCGTGACGGCGAGCACCCACCAGCCCGAGGAGGCCACGACCGCCCCGGCTCCTGCGAGCAGCGCGCCGAGCCGCGCTTTCACCGAGCCGCGCCCCGCCACAAGGTACGCGAGCCCGAAGGCGGGCAGGACGATGAGCCCTTCGAGCATTTTGGCGAGGAAGGCGAAGCCGAGCGCGCCGCCGCACGCGGCGAGCCACCACGTCGCGGCCTTCCCGCGCTCGGCGGTGAGCGCGCGGACGAGGAAATATCCGCCGAGGGCCATGGAGAACACCATGAGGGCGTCCGGGTTGTTGTAGCGGAAGATCACCGCCGTCGCAGGGGTGAGCGCGAAAATCGCCCCGGCGGCCATCCCCGCCCCGTGGCCTGCCGCCCGGCGCACCGCGAAGTACAGCACGGCGACGGTCGCGACCGCGAGCAGCGCCTCGGGCACGAGCATGGCGGCGCTGGAGAAGCCGAAGACCCGGCAGGAGAGGCCCATGAGCCACAGCGAGGCGGGCGGCTTGTCCACGGTGATGAAGTTCTGCGCGTCGAGGCTGCCGAAGAACCACGCGCGCCAGTCGTGCGAGCCGGCCTGGACCGCGGCGGCGTAGAACGGGTTCGCCCAGCCGTTGATCGAGATGTTCCAGCAGTAGAGCGCCGCCGTGGCGAGCAGCAGGAGGCCGAGCCAGAGGCGTTCCCTTGGCGAGAGCCGCCCAGGGAGGCCAAGCGCAGTGTCCATGGTGTTGCAGCCTGTCAGGGCAAGCCAAGACGAAGCTGAGAAGAAGCCGAAAGTTCCTGCGGGCTTGCTGCCGGTCCGCTGTGCGCGGCTAGTCCTTGGCGGTCGCTTCCTCGATCGCGTGCAGCGCCTCCTCCGGAGTCTCGGCCGGCTCGGCTTCGACGGAGCCGGACAGGCGGGCGCGCAGGGCTCCGACCGCGACGGGCGCGATGGTGACCACGATGACGAGGATGACGATCAGGTCGACGTGGTTCTTGATGAACTCGAACTGCCCGAGCAGGGAGCCGAGCCAGGTCAGCCCGACCGTCCAGAGCACGACGCCGACGACGTCGAAGGGAAGGAACCGGCGGTACGGCATCCCGCTCGCCCCTGCCGACGGCGGGATGAAGGTGCGCACCGCGGGCGCGAAATGGCCGATGAGCAGAGTCTTCTTGCCGTGCTTGGCGAAGAACGCGCTGGTCGTTTCGAGGTACTTCGGCTTCAAGAGCAACGAGTCCGGGTTTTTGAAGAGCGCGGGACCGGTCCGTCTGCCGATCCAATACGAGAGGTTGTCGCCGGTGATCGCGGCCACAGTGGCCACCAGCATCACCTGCCACAGCGCGGGGAAGCGGCCGTGCTCGGCCTGCGTCGTGGCCAGCAGGCCCGCGGTGAAGAGCAGGGAGTCGCCGGGGAGGAAGGGGAAGAACAAGCCGGTCTCGATGAGGACGATGACGGCGATGAGGGGGAGCACGGCCTTCGCGAACTGCGACTCGGTGAGCAGCCACTGCGGGTCGAAGTACTTCGGAAGGGCGAGGTTCGCCGTTTGCGGCAGCGCCAGCGCGGCTTCGGCGAGAGTCTGAGCGATCACGACCGAGAGGGTAGCCGATATTTCTGAACAACATGCGCTCGCGGGCAGCGCGTCGGTGTGGCGAGGCCCGAGGCGCGCAGGACCGGCGGGGCGGGTAGCCTGGACTGGTCAGGACCACGACAGACCACGAGAGGATCGCGCTTCATGCCCATCGCCACTCCTGAGGCTTACGCCGAGATGCTTCGCAAGGCGAAAGAGGGCAGCTACGCCTTCCCCGCCATTAACTGCACCTCTTCGGAGACGATCAACGCGGCGATCAAAGGCTTCGCCGACGCGGGCAGCGACGGGATCATCCAGTTCTCCACCGGCGGCGCGGAGTTCGGCTCCGGCCTCGGCGTGAAGGACATGGTGGTCGGAGCTGTCGCGCTCGCGGAATTCGCCCATGTGGTGGCCGCGAAGTACGACGTCACCGTCGCGCTGCACACCGACCACTGCCCCAAGGACAAGCTCGACACCTACGTCCGCCCGCTCTTGGCCATCTCGCAGGAGCGCGTGAACGCGGGCAAGCCTCCGCTGTTCCAGTCCCACATGTGGGACGGCTCGGCGGTGCCCATCGACGAGAACCTCGCCATCGCCGAGGAGCTGCTCGCCTCGGCGGTCAAAGCCAAGATCATTCTCGAGATCGAGATCGGCGTCGTCGGCGGCGAGGAGGACGGCGTCGAGGCCGAGATCAACGAGAAGCTGTACACAAGCTCCGAGGACTTCGAGAAGACCATCAGCGTCCTCGGCGCGGGCGACAAGGGCCAGTACCTGCTGGCCGCCACCTTCGGCAACGTGCACGGCGTCTACAAGCCCGGCAACGTGAAGCTGCGCCCCGAAGTCCTCGCCGAGGGGCAGCGGGTCGCAGCGGCCAAGCTCGGCCTGGCGGAGGGCTCCAAGCCGTTCGACTTCGTCTTCCACGGCGGCTCGGGCTCGCTGAAGTCCGAGATCGAAGACTCGCTCAAGTACGGGGTCGTCAAGATGAACGTGGACACCGACACGCAGTACGCCTTCACCAGGCCGCTCGCCGGGCACATGTTCACCAACTACGACGGCGTGCTCAAGATCGACGGCGAGGTCGGCAACAAGAAGGTCTACGACCCGCGCAGCTACCTGAAGAAGGCCGAGGCCTCGATGACCGAGCGCGTCGTCCAGGCCGTCGCCGACCTCGGCGCCACCGGCAAGTCCATCTCGGCCCGCTGACGCTCGGTCGGCGGTCTGCGGCGCTATCGGGCGTGCTGGTCCTCCGGTTCGCAGATCTGCCATCGCCCGCCCGACTGGCGCAGCGAGAACAGCAGGCGTCTCGGCCGAGGGTCGGACTGGAAGTGCGCGATGGCCTCCGCCTGCGCGGTCGGCGGCGTGAGCGTCACCGCGCCGACGCTGTCGAGCTGGAGGATGTCGCCCGCCGCCGTCTCGTCCTGGTGGGCCAGCCGGTACTGCTCGGGGTCTACCGTGCTGAAAAAGCCGTCGTGGTAGCCGGAGCAGGTCAACTCCCTCAGCTTCGGGAGGTCGCCGTCCGCGAGCGCGGCCACATAAGCGGCGACCGCGTCGCGCACGGGCGCGTCCGCCGTGCGCTTTGCCTCGGCGTGGCGCGGCCCTGGCCGGACGTGCAGCGCGAAGCCGCACACGACGAGGAGGGCGACGGCCGCGCTCGCGGCGCTGGCCGCCCAGAGCGTTTTGGTCTTCTTGAGCCTCGGTTCTGTCCCGCCCCCTTGGCCAGCCTCGCTCATGGATGACAGAATAAGCGATGTGACTTATGGACGTGACCTTCTCGGCCCCGCGCCGACCCTGCTCCCCGGCAACGAAGCCGCCGAGGATTTGCTCGCGCAAGGCCAGGACGGCTCCGATGTGGCGGCGAGGCATCCGGAGTTCTCCTTGGCCTGGGCGATCCTCGCGGAAGCCGCGCTCGAGCAGAACGCGCCGGTGACCGCGTACGCCTACGCCCGCACCGGTTACCACCGGGGCCTTGACCAGCTGCGTCGCAACGGATGGCGCGGGTTCGGGCCGGTGCCGTGGGAGCACGAGCCGAACCAGGGCTTTCTCCGCGCGGTAGGGGCGCTCGCGAAAGCCGCGAAGGCGATCGGCGAAGAGCCGGAGTACCAACGGTGCCTCGAACTGCTCTTGGACAGCGACCCCCGAGCGGCCAGCGAGCTGGGCCTGGGCTAGCGCGGCGCTAGTTCGCGTCGCCCGAGGAAGAGCCGTCCGAGGAAGAGCCGGGCGGCTCCGGGTCCGCCCTGAGCTGCTCGCAGTCCTGGCGCACCATCGCCCTCGCCGCGTCGAGCACGCCGGGGTCTACCAGCGGTTTGCCCTGGACAGGGCTCGCCGCCGGGGGTCGGCCCCGATCGCCGGACTCGTCGTCTGCGTCGGGATCCTCTTTTCCGCTCTGGTCGGTCATCTGCGGGAGCAAACTGTTCGCAAGGCCGGAGGCTGCGGCCGCCACGTTGCCGAGGTCGCCTGTCTGGGCGGCGCTTATGACCGCGTTGATGGCCGCCCCCGAGGCTCCGCTCGTCAACCCCTCGTTCTGCTGGATCCGGTTGAGAACCTCTTGGGCTTGCTGCGCTTTGACGAGGCTTTGCGCCGGGTCGGGCCGGCCGTCTTCGTCGTCCTGAGCCTCCTGCGGGTCCGCCACGATCGGGGCGACCGCGTCGCAGATCGCTCCCGTCGGGATTTGTGGATCCGCGTGCGCGGTCGCCGTCCCGAGCGCGGGGCCCGCGCACGCGGCGAGGGCGATCACGAGACGAGCCGGAGTCAGGACGAGGGCCATAGCGGAATTTTACGGGGGCAACGCTCCCGGCGCCGACCTTATGCGGCGCAGTCGGCCTTGTCCCGGTAGTCGATGAAGGCGTCGAGGCCGCCCATGAAACCCTTCAGCGCGGGCCCGAGGTCGTCGAAGGCTTCCTCGGGATCGGCTTTCCCGCTCTCCTCCGCGTCGTTGGTCGCGTCCGCCGCTTCGCCGTCCTCGGCGCGCAGCTGGTCGATGAGCGCCAGATAGCCGTCGAGGCCGTCTGCGAGCTTCTCGACCGCCTCGGCGGCTTCGGGGTCCTCGAGCTTGCCGTCCGCGTCGTGCGCGAGCGCGTCGAGGTCGCGCAGATGCTCGAGGAACAGGTCCATGCGGAGCTTCCCCGTGACCGGGTCGGTCTCGAAGAGCCGCTGGGCGACGCCGGCGCTGAACGCCTCCTTGTCGGCTTTGCCGTTCTTGACGGCCTTGTCCACTTCCTTCTGGTCGATCACGTCCTTGATCGCGAGCTGGAACGAGGAGTACAGGGTGCTCAGCTCGGCGCAGTCCGCGGCGGAGGCCTCAGCGGAGGCCGTCGCGGGCAGCGCGAGCGCCCCTGCGGGGACGAGCGCGGCCAGGCACAGCGCGGCTGTCCTTTGAACATCGGAGAAAATCCCCATCGAACATCATCCTCTCTTGTCGTGCTCGAAATCTGCGCGCGCATCACCCCGTGATCAGGGGTTGTCGCGGCAGAAGAGCGGTGGAAGAAACAAACTTGCGGCCCCTGCCCGGTTGCGGGAAGGAGCCGGGAACTTCGCGCTACGCCCTGTCGCAGCCCGATTTGTCCAGATAATCGGTGAACGCGTCGATGCCGCTGTTGAAACTGGCCAAAGCGGCCTCGGCCCCGAAGTCGTCTTTGTCCGAGCCCTCCGCGTCGGCGGGCTCCGGCGAGTCCGTGTCAGAGCCGTCCTGGTCCTCGGCTTCGCCGTGCGCGCTCTTGAGCCGGTCGATCAGGCCCAGATAGTTGTCGAGGCCGTCTGCGAGCTTCTCGACCGCCTCGGCGGCTTCGGGGTCCTCGAGCTTGCCGTCCGCGTCGTGCGCGAGCGCGTCGAGGTCGCGCAGATGCTCGAGGAACAGCTCGATCCGGGGCTTCCCGGTGATGGGATCGACCTCGTCGAGCCGCTTGTCGATGGTGCTGTCCATTTTCTTGTCGTCGAAGCTCCCGCCGTGCTCGAGCGCCTGGACGTCCTTCGGGTCGAACACGTCTTTGACCACGATGATGAACGAGGAGTACAGGGTGCTCAGCTCGGCGCAGTCCGCGGCGGAGGCCTCAGCGGAGGCCGTCGCGGGCAGCGCGAGCGCCCCTGCGGGGACGAGCGCGGCCAGACACGCCACAACGCTCCTGCGGAAATTGGAATACGTCCCCATACAAGACAGTCCTCTCGTGATACATCTCAACTCGAACTCAGCGCGGTGTCCCCCTGAGCGCACATCGACGTGGCTGATCGGCCTTCGACGTTAGCACACCGGACTTCCGGGTTTTCCCGACTCGGCGGGCTAGGGGACGAGCAGCCAGTCCTCGGTGTGCCGGAAAAACGTGATCCGGGTCCGAGAGCGCGGTGCCGCGACGCCGTCCCGGACGACGCGCATCGCCGCCGCGCCGGTCTGCGCGGCCCGCCCCTCGACCCATTTCGGCGGGAGGATCCCCTCGGCCAAGCCGCCGAGCCGGCCGCCGCGCCGCGCGCAGGCCCGCAAACCCGGAGCCGAGCCGGTGGCGCGCACGACGACCGATCCGATCTCGCCGAACCGCAGCTGCGTGTCGTCCACGATGCTCTCGCCGTAGAACGAGCCGCCCTCGGGGCCGGTGATCGCCGCCTCGCCGACGATGGCGAAGCCGTCGTCGTCCCGGAGCAACGGCCGGGGGACCGCGGCTTCGGCCAGCGCCCGGTCCGGGTCGAGCGAGAGCGCGTGTGCCTTCGCGCACGGCGTGCGTTCAGCCGGCAGATACGCGACGGGCAGCTCCAGCTGCTCGCGCCGCATCAGCCGCGTCAGCACGGCGGCCAGATCGGCGTCGGCCCCCGAGCCCTCGGCGGGCAGCACGATCAGGCGCCGCGCCGTTTTCGCCCCCCGCAACGCCTGGTCCAAGGCTTTGCGGTCCGCGAAGGAAGACAGCCGGTGGATCTGCGGCAGTGCCGCCAAACTCTCGGGGAGCTGGCGGCTCGCATGGGCGAGCACGAGCGCGGACATCGTGCCAACAGTAGCGCCAGGCTCGGCGGACGGTACACTGTGACCTCGGCGCCTGATGCTCTGGCGCGGTGAGATGAGGAGTGTTGCATGCCAGCGATTGTTCTGATCGGGGCGCAGTGGGGAGACGAGGGCAAGGGGAAAGCCACCGACCTTCTCGGCGGCCGGATCAACTGGGTCGTGCGCTACCAAGGCGGCAGCAACGCCGGGCACACCGTGGTCTTGCCCAACGGCGAGAAGTTCGCGCTGCGCCTTTTGCCGTCGGGGATCTTGAACTCTGGGACGCGCAACGTGATCGGCAACGGCGTCGTGGTCGAGCCGGGCGTCCTCCTCTCGGAGCTGGCCGGGCTGGAGGAGCGCGGCATCGACACCTCGCGCCTGGTGGTCTCCTCGGACGCGCATCTGGTCATGCCCTACCACGTCGCGATCGACAAAGTCACCGAGCGCTACCTCGGAGCCCGCAAGATCGGCACAACGGGCAAGGGCATCGGCCCCGCCTACCAGGACAAAGTCGCCCGGATCGGAGTCCGAGTCGCCGACGTGCTGGACGAGAAGGTCCTCTACGAGAAGGTCGAGGCCGCCCTCGCCTTCAAGAACCAGGTGCTCACCAAGATCTACAACCGCAAGGGCCTTGACCCCAAGCAGGTGGTGGACGAGCTGCTGGGCCAGGCCGAGCAGTTCGCGCACCGGATCGCGAACACCAAGCTGCTGCTGAACGAGGCGCTGGAGCGCGGCGAGTGGCTGCTGCTCGAAGGCTCGCAAGGCACGCTGCTCGACGTGGACCACGGGACCTACCCGTACGTCACCTCCTCGAACCCGACCGCGGGCTACGCCGCGACCGGCGCGGGCATCGGCCCGACGAAGATCCGCACGGTGTTCGGCATCCTCAAGGCGTACACGACGCGGGTGGGCTCCGGGCCTTTCCCCACCGAGCTGCACGACGAGATGGGCGAGTTCCTGCGCAAGACCGGCGGGGAGCAGGGCGTGGTGACCGGGCGGGACCGGCGCTGCGGCTGGTTCGACGCGGCGATCGCGCGCTACGCGACCAGGGTCAACGGTGTCACCGACTTCTTCCTCACCAAGCTCGACGTGCTCACCGGACTGGAGAAAGTCCCCGTCGCGGTCGGCTACACGGTGAACGGCAAGCGGGTGGACGAGCTGCCGACCACGCAGAGCGAGTTCGCCGTCGCCGAGCCGGTCTACGAGGAGCTGCCCGGCTGGTGGGAGGACATCTCCGAGATCAAGGAGTTCGACGACCTGCCCGCGAACGCGCGGGCGTACGTGGAGCGCCTCGAAGAGCTCTCCGGCGCGCAGATCTCCTGCGTCGGCGTCGGCCCCCGGCAGGACCAGACCATCGTGAGGCATGACGTCCTACGCTGACCGGGTCAGGGGCTGTCTCGTCTACGGGGCGGTCGGGGACGCGATCGGCGCGCAGGTCGAGCTGCTGGGCTGGCCACAGATCCAGGAGCGGTTCGGCCCGAAGGGGGTGGTCGGGCTCGCCCCTGACTCGCCCTTCACCGACGACACCCAGATGACGCTGTTCACCGTGGAGGGGCTGATCCGCCACAGCACGCGGGGACGGCCCCTCGGCTCCGGAGCGCTCGCGGCGACTGTGCGCAACGCGTACCTCCGTTGGTGGTGGACGCAAACCGGGCAGACGCTGACGCGCCCGGCCTCCTCCTTGGACGGCTGGCTGGCGCACGACCGCCGCCTGCACGTCCGTCGGGGGCCGGGGAAGACCTGCCTGAGCGCGCTCGCCTCAGGCGCTTTCGGCTCCGTCGAAGAGCCGATCAACAACTCCAAGGGCTGCGGAGCGGTGATGCGGGCGGCCCCGGTGGGGCTGTACGCGCGCAACCCGGAGCGACTGCGCGAGACATACCGGGCGGGCTGCGCCATCGGGGCGCTCACGCATGGCCATCCCGACGGCTGGGGTCCGGCAGGAGCCCTCGCCTGCATGACCGCGTTGTTGACGCACGACGCTCCGATCCTCGACGCGGCGCGCACGACGCTCGAACTCGTCTCCGGGAACACCGCCGCGCTCCTCGGACGCGCGGTGAGCCTCGCGGCGAGCCGAACGGTCACGAGGGAGAGCGTCGAGAAAGAGCTCGGCGGCGGTTGGACCGGGGACGAGGCGCTCGCGATCGCTGTGGCGTGCGCGGGAGCGTTCGACGATCCCAAGGAAGCGATCCTCGCGGCGGCGAATCATTCGGGGGACAGCGACTCCACCGGCGCGATCTGCGGCAACCTGATCGGCGCGCTGCACGGCTTCGGCGAAAACGGCGCGGGCGTCCTGCCCTGCGAATGGCTCGACGCGCTCCGGGACCGCGACCTGGTGCGCCAAGTCGCGGAGGACTTCGTGTTCGATTTGACCGAGAACCCGTGGAACGACTTCACCGGGGACGAAGTCCCCCGCTGGTGGCGGCTGCGGTATCCGGGCAGCTGAGTCCGAAAAGGGCGGTATTTTGTCAGCCACCTCTTGTAGGCTGCTGAACGACCGGCAGAACTGCTGGCCACGACGAACAAAGGAGCACGTCATGCCCGATGAAAAGCCTGTCACCGAACCTGCGGTGATCCCGCATTTGGTCGTGTCCGACTCGAAGGCCGCCATCTCGTTCTACGAGAAGGCGTTCGGAGCGGAGAGCCTCGGCGTCGTGGCCACGCCCGACGGGAAGGTCATGCACGCGGCGGTGTCCATCAACGGCGCGCGGATCTTCCTCAACGACGACTTCCCCGAATTCTGCGAGGGCAAACAGAGCACCCCGCTCGCGCTCGGCGGCAGCCCGGTGACGATCCACCTCTACGTCCCCGACGCGGACGCCGCGTTCGCGCGCGCCGTCGAGGCGGGCGCGGAGGTCGCCATGCCGCTGGAGGACCAGTTCTGGGGCGACCGGTACGGCGTTGTGAAGGACCCGTTCGGGCACCAATGGTCCATCGCCCACCATGTGCGCGAAGTGTCGCCCGAGGCGCTCGCGGAGGCCATGGAGACGTTCGGGAGCTCCGCTGGCTAGGACCGCCCGCGCGCTCGGGGCCGTCGTGCTCGGGCTCGGCCTCGTCGGCTGCGCTCCCGAGGACGACGGCCCGGTGCGCCCCGCAGACTGCCGGAACATCGCGGCGCTGCCCTTGCGCGCTCCGGGCAAGCTGACGGTCGCCACCGACCAGCCCGCGTACGCGCCATGGTTCCGAAGCGACGACCCCGCGAACGGGCAAGGATACGAGTCCGCGCTCGCGTACGCCGTCGCAGGGGAGATGGGCTTCTCGAAAGAGCAAGTGGTCTGGACGCGGGTGCCGTTCGCCAACGCCTTCGCCCCGGGGGAGAAGGCGTTCGACTTCGACGTGAACCAGGTTTCGATCACCGAGGCCCGCCGCCGCGTGGTGGACTTCTCGACCGGCTATTACCGGGTGAAGCAGGTGGTGCTGGAGATCCGAGGCGTCCTGCCGGGCCCAGCGGCTCCGTCGGCTCCGAGCCTCGCCGAGGTGGCGGGGGAGAAGATCGGCGTGGTCGTCGGCACCACAAGCGCCCAGTCGGTCGAGCAGGTGGTCAAGCCGAAGGAGCCAGTCGCGTACTACGACACGAACGACCTGGCGGCGCAGGCGCTCCTTTCGGGCCAAGTGGGCGCGCTGGTCGTGGACTTGCCCACCGGATTCGAGATCAACAGCAGCTCCCGGACCCGGATCTCCGACGGGGAGGTCGCGGTGGTCGGCACGATTCCCTCAGTCGCCGACGAACAGTTCGGCCTTGTGCTGGGCAAGGGCAGCCCGCTCACCTCGTGCGTGGACGAGGCGCTCGGCCGTCTGCGGCAGAACGGTTCGCTCGCCGAACTCGAACGCCGCTGGCTGGGCGAGGGCGCAGGAGTCCCGACGCTGCGATGAGCGCGAACAGAGCCAACGCCTCGACCGCGCACCGGCCTTCTGCGGTCCAGCAGGAACGCGACCGGATCCGCCGCCGCATGGCCTACCGGTCGTGGCTCGTCGCGGGGGCGAGCACCCTCGTCGTCCTGGCGGCGCTCGTCCTCGCAGTCGGCTCGGCTCCGGGCTGGCCGAGGGTGCGCGCGAGCTTTTTCGACCCGGCCAAGGCGCAGGCCGCGCTCCCGAAAGTGCTCGACGGGCTGTGGCTGAACATCCGCGTCACGGTGCTGTGCGCCGCGCTCATCTTCCTGCTGGGCCTCGGGCTGGCGCTGCTGCGGACCTCGCGCGGGCCGGTCCTCTTCCCGCTGCGCGCGTTGGCGACCGGCTATGTGGATCTCTTCCGAGGCCTGCCGGTGCTCCTGGTGATCTTCCTGCTCGGCTTCGGCGCGCCCGCGCTGCGGCTGAAAGGACTGCCGAAAGAGGCGCTGTTCTGGGGCGCGGCCGCGCTCGTCCTCACGTACTCGGCCTATGTCGCTGAGGTGTTCCGCGCGGGCGTCGAGTCCGTCCCGCAGACCCAGCGCCTCGCCGCCCGCGCGCTCGGCCTGCGGGGCGGGGCGACGATGCGGTTCGTCGTGCTGCCCCAGGCGATCAGGGCGGTCGCCCCCGCGCTGCTCAACGACCTGGTGAGCCTGCAGAAGGACTCCGGGCTGATCGCGGTCCTGGGCGTGGTGGACGCGATCCGAGCCGCGCAGATCCAGACCGCGAGCGACTTCAACTTCACCCCGTACGTTGTGGCGGGCGCGCTGTTCGTGGCGCTGACGATCCCGCTCGCCCGGTTCACGGACTGGTACGCGCGGCGGAAGAGCTGGCACGAGGCGGGGAGGCCGGGGTTATGACGCCCGTGCTCAGCGCCAGGGAGGTGCGGAAAGCCTATCGGGGACAGACGGTGCTGGACGGCCTTGATGTCGATCTGGCCCCTGGCCAGTGCGTTGCGCTCATCGGCGGCTCGGGCTCGGGGAAATCCACGCTGCTGCGCTGCCTCTCTTTGCTCGAGACGGTGGACGACGGGGTGATCCTCTTCGAGGGGGAGGACATCTGCGACCCCAGGGTCGCGGCCGACGCGGTGCGCGCCCGAATGGGCGTGGTGTTCCAGTCGTACAACCTCTTCCCGCATCTCACCGTGCTCGACAATCTGACCCTCGCGCCGATCCGTGTGCACGGCAAGCGCAAAAGCGAAGCGCGCGAGCAGGCGCTGGCGATGCTGGACCGGGTGGGGCTCGCGGACAAGGCGCGCGCGAAGCCCGGCGAGCTCTCCGGCGGGCAGCAACAGCGCGTCGCCATCGCGCGGGCCCTCGTGACAAGTCCGAGGCTCCTCCTGCTCGACGAGGTCACCGCTGCGTTGGACCCCGAACTCACCGGAGAGGTTTTGGACTTGTTGCGCCAAGTCCGGGCGGACGGGGCGACTATGCTCCTGGCCACCCACGAGCTCGGCTTCGCCCGCGAGGTCGCGGATGAGATCTGTTTCCTGTACGAGGGCAAAGTCGCCGAGCGGGGGAGCCCGGCGGATATGCTGGACCGCCCGCAGAGCGAGCGGCTTGCGGCCTTCCTCGCCCGGTCGCGTCGGTTATGATCGGCGCATGGGATTTCGAGGGGTCGTCGGCGCGCTGGGCGTGCTGGGGCTGGCCTGGGGGGCTGTCGGCGAGGCGCACGCCTTCCCCGCCGCGCAGATCGACTCCTTGCTGCTCGGCGCAGAGGAAGGAAACGCGCTTGTGCGCGGAGAAGGCGGACGGGCCTCGTTCACCGCGCTCCAGCCCTCGGGCAAGATCGTCTCCGAATGGGAAGGCACGCGCTTCGACCCGCCGCAATGCACGCCGTGGTACAGCGCGCAACAGCTGTTCGGGGAGGATTTCGCGAGCGCGAGGAGCGCGAGCCTGTCCGACGGCGGGCTGGGCGTGCCGAGTATCGAGCAGGCTGTCGCCGTGTATCCGGACGCGGAAGCCGCGCGGGAGGCGTTCGCACGCCTCGGGCAGAGCGCGCAGGTCTGCGCGGCGGGTTTCTCGGTCGTCGCGCCCTGCGTGCCGCCGCCCGACGTGGCCTCGGTGATCCGAAAGTGCGAAGAGCATCCGATGAATCCGCCGGATCCGGTTGACCTCGCCATCGTCCGCGACGACGGGACGACCGAGGTGTACGAGGCGCGGGTGCCGACGCTCTACCGCAAGGACTTCGTCGCCGTCCGCGTCGCGGGCAACGTGCTGATCCGTGTGAAGACCTACGCCGACTCCCCGTACCGGGGCGCGGCGGTCAAAGCGCTCGACCGGATCGCCGACAAGATCCGCCCGTAGCGGGGGGGGCGAACTTCCGCGCCCATGTGATTCCAACTCGGAAAGGGCGGGAGAGCTGCGACGACGCCCGTCGCCAGCCGAACAAGCCCAGCCTGTGGGCAAGGGTTCGGAACTATACCTGGATGGCATGACCGCCAGCCCCCGACGCGCCGCGCTCCGGGCGTTGGCCGGCCTCGCGCTCGTCGCGGCGGCTCCGCTGGCGGCGAGCTGCGCGATCCCGACCTCGGCGGTGCGAGACGCGGAGGGGAAAGCGGTCATCCGCTATCAAGGCTGGCCCGGCACGGTGCTGTGGCAGGAGCTCGCCGAGGACCTCGGCTATTTCCACAAGGTCAAGCTGCAATGGGTCGGATCGACCACCTCGGGCCCGCAGGACATCCAATCCGTCGCCACCGACCAGGTCGACGTCGGCCAGGCGTTCGACGGCGCGGTGGTCAAACTCGTCGCGGCCAAGGCGAAGGTGCAGAGCGTCATCACGTACTACGGGGCCGACCAGGTGGAGCCGAACACGGCGTACGTCGTCCTCGACGACAGCCCGATCCGGGACTCCAAGGATCTGATCGGCAAGTCGGTCGCGCTCAACACGATGGGCGCGCACTCCGAGATGGTGCTGCGGGAATGGCTGTTCCGGCAGGGCGTGCCGGAACAAGAGGCGGGCAAGCTGACCGAGGTCGTGGTGCCGCCGGTGAGCCAGGAGACGGCGCTGCGCAATCGCCAAGTCGACGCGGCGGCGCTCTCCGGCGGCTTCCTCATCGCCGCGGAGCGGCGGGGCGGGCTGCGCCGGGTGTTCTCCGACCAGTCGCTGTTCGGGCCGTTCGGCTACGGCAGCCAGGTTTTCCGCAAGGGCTACATCCAGGCGAACCCGGACGTGCTCAAAGACTACGTGCAGGGCGTGGCCCGCGCGCTGGTCTGGGCGCAGAGCCGCGCGCCAGAGGAGGTCCGCGCGAAATTCCTCGACATCATCCGCCGCCGCCACCGCGCCGAGTCCGTCGAGGCGGTGCAGTACTACATGACCTCCACCGTTCCGGCCAAAGGCGGGGTGATGCGGGACGCGGAGTTCCAAGTCTGGATCGACCGGCTGGTGCGCACCGGCAAACTCTCGCCCGGCCAAGTGCGGGCCGAGGACGCGTACACCAATGAGTTCAATCCGTACCTCGCAGGCGAGGAGCAGGGAGCGGCAGCATGACGGAGATCCCGACACCGGCGAAAATCATCGTGTCGTCGGTGAGCAAGCGCTTCGGGGCGCTCCCTGGGGCGGACGGTCTCGCGCTCGACCGGATCTCGTTCGAGGTGGCCTCGGGGGAGTTCTTCGTCCTCGTCGGCCCCTCGGGCTGCGGGAAGTCCACCTTGCTCGACCTCTTGACCGGCCTCGACCAGCCCACGCAGGGCGTCATCTCGCTCGACGGGAAGCGGATCACCGGGCCCGGCCTGGACCGGGGCGTCGCCTTCCAGCAGTACGCCCTGCTCCCGTGGCGGACCGCCCAGGCGAACGTGGAGCTGGGCCTGGAGGCCAAGGGGCTCTCCCGCGCTCAGCGCAAGCAGACGGCCCGGCACTATCTGGACCTGGTCGGGCTCGCCGACTTCGCGAACCGCTATCCCGCGCAGCTCTCCGGAGGGATGCGCCAACGCGTCGCCATCGCGCGCAGCCTCGCGTTCGACCCCGAAGTGCTCCTGATGGACGAGCCGTTCGGGGCGCTGGACGCGCAGACTCGCGAGGGACTGCAAGACCAACTGCTGCAGATCCAGCGCTCCACCGGCAAAACGGTCGTGTTCATCACCCACGACATCGAAGAGGCCGTCTACCTCGGCGACCGCGTCGCGGTGCTCGCGCCGAGGCCGGGCCGGATCAAGCGGATCTTCCAGATCGAGCTGCCGGGCCGCCGGACGGGCGAGGAGGACGTGCGCTCCTCCGCCGTGTTCGGCAGGTACCGCCACGAGATTTGGAGCGAGCTGCGCGAGAGGGCGGAGGCGCGAGTTGCCTGAAGCCGCTGTTCTCGAACGAACGACCGTGCCCGGCGACGAACCGCGCTCAGGCGGGCAGTCCGAGCCGGTCGCGGCCGGGCCCGCTCGGCGGGGCGGTCTGCGCCGGCTGGCGGGCAAAGCCTTCCGCCAGTCCGCGGGCGTTGCGGCGCTCCTTGCGCTGTGGGAGATCGCGCCGAGGGCCGGCCTGGTGGACTCGGTGTTCCTGCCGCCACTGTCCGAAGTGCTCAAAGCCGGATGGACGCTGCTGGGCAACGGCCAGCTCGCCGAACATCTCGGCGCGAGCCTGACAAGGGCCGGGCTCGGCTTCGCGGCAGCCGTGGCGCTCGGAGTGCCCTTGGGCCTGGCCATCGCGTGGTTCCCCCGCGTCGCCGACTATGCGAATCCGGTGCTGGAGCTGTTCCGCAACACCGCGCCGCTCGCCCTGCTCCCGGTGTTCGTGCTCGTCCTGGGCATCGGCGAGACCTCGAAAGTGTCCCTCGTGCTCTACGCCGCGGTCTTCCCCGTCGTCTTGGGGACGATCGCCGGAGTGCGATCTGTCGATCCGCTCCTCGTCAAGGCCGCCCGGTCGATGGGGTTCGGGCATGTGGCGCTGTTCGGCAAGGTGGTGCTGCCCGGCGCGGTCCCTTCCGTCTTCACCGGCGTCCGGCAAGCGGCGGCGGCCAGCATCCTGGTGCTGATCGCGGCGGAGATGGTGGGCGCGCGGGCGGGGCTGGGCTATCTCATCACGGCGGCCCAGTCCAGTTTCGCCATCCCCGACATGTACGTCGGCGTCCTCGCCATCGCGCTGGTCGGCCTGGTCGTCAACGCCGTCCTCACAGCCCTCGAACGGCGCGCCTCCCGCTGGCGCGAGCAGGGCTGAGCGCCAGACCCTCGGCTCCAGGACGAACCAGCGCCGGGCCAGCAGAGCACCGAACAGAAGGAGAAGCCAGATGACCATCGCCCACCCGAACCCCGCCTTGGCCGCCAGCCTCCCGGAGGGAGCCCAGCTGCGCAAGCTCACCTCGGACATCGGAGCCGAGATCACCGGAGTCCGCCTTGGCGCGGACCTCGGAGCCCAGACCGCGCTGGCGATCCGCCAGGCCGTCCTCGACCACAAGGTCGTCGTCTTCCGAGGCCAAGACCACCTCGACGACGCCGGGCAGCGGGCGTTCGCCGAGCAGCTGGGGCCGCTGACCCTGGGGCACCCGACGCTCCGGTCGCGCACCGAGGGAGCCATCTTGGAGGTCAACTCCGAGCACGGACGCTCGGACAGCTGGCACACCGACGTGACGTTCGTGGACAGCCCGCCCGCGTTCTCGGTGCTGCGCCCGGTGGCCCTGCCCGAGTACGGCGGCACCACGGCGTGGGCCAACACCACCTCGGCGTACAACCGGCTCCCCGAGCCGTTGCGCCTTTTGGCGGAGTCGTTGCGCGCGGTGCACACCAACCGCTACGACTACGCCCGCACCCACGAGCGCGACGCGCACGAGGGCCAGGACGAGGAGAAAGGCCGCGCCCAGTACGAGGAGTTCCGCTCCGTCCAGTACGAGACCGAGCACCCCGTGGTGCGCGTGCACCCGGAGACGGGGGAGCGCACCCTCCTGCTCGGCCAGTTCGTCAGCCATATCCTCGACCTCAAGCCCTCGGAGTCCGACGCGGTCTACCGGATCCTCCAGGACCGGATCACCAAGCTGGAGAACACCGTCCGCTGGCATTGGAGCCTCGGCGACGTCGCCGTGTGGGACAACCGAGCCACCCAGCACTATGGAGTGTCGGACTACGACAACCAGTTCCGCAAGCTGCACCGGGTCACCGTCGCGGGCGACGTGCCGGTCGGGGCGGACGGGCGCCCGAGCCGCGCGCTGCTCGGCGACTCGACCGCGTACCAGGGCTTCGCGGGCTAGCGCGCCCGCCTGCGGTTAGCCGCGACGAACGCGTCCTGCTGCTGGGCGAGGCGTCCGATCAGTCCGGAGCGCTCCTCCTCGGCCAAGGAGGAGCGCGTCCCCTCGACGATATTTGCGCGGATCCTCGAGCGTGTCGACGGGGTCTGACGCCCTCGCGTCCCGCGTGGGATACTCGGGTCTCTGATCGATTGAGGGAGGCAGCATTATGGAAATCGACCGCAGAGGCCTGCTCGGCCTGTCCGCCGTCGCGCTCGCGCTGGGGGCGGCGGCCTGCGACACCTCGCGTTCCCCGTCGGGCGCTTCCGGCGCGGGACGGCGCTCGGTCTTGCTCGTCATCGCGGACGACCACGGCTCCGACATGTCCAGCCTCGGCGTTCCGGTGCGGACCCCGGAGCTGGACAAGCTGGCGCAGGAGGGGACGTTCTTCACCGAGGGCTACGCCACAGTCTCCTCGTGCAGCTCGAGCCGCTCCACCATGTTCACCGGGCTGTACTCGCACACCAACGGCATGTACGGCCTCGCGCACGACGTGCACAACTTTTCGCTGCTGGACGGCGTGGAGACGATCTCCGAGATGATGCAGCGATCCGGGTTCGCCACCGCGCTGGTCGGCAAGAAACACGTCAAGCCGATGGCGTTCGGAGCCGAACTCGCCCCGGAGGAGACCGGCAACCGCGATGTGGCCCGACTCGCGCGCGCGGCGGGCGGATGGCTGCGAGAGCAGGCGGGCAAGCCGTTCCTGCTCGTCGTCGGCTTCAGCGACCCGCATCGCGCGCCGGGCGGGTTCGGCAACACACGAGACTGGCCGGAAGTCCCGACGGTCCGCTACGCCCCGTCCGAGGTGCAGATCCCTTCGCATTTGCCGGATCTGCCCCAGGTGCGCGAGGACCTCGCCGACTACTACCAATCGGTGAGCCGGATGGACGCGGGCGTGGGGCTGCTGCTCGACGAGCTCAAAAAGCCGGACGCGAGGACGACACGCTGGTGGTCTACCTCAGCGACAACGGCAGGCCTTTCCCAGGGGCGAAGGACGCGCTCTACGCCGAGGGGATCCATCTGCCGCTGATCATCCGGGCTCCGGGCCTCGGCAAGCCGGGCGTGCGGAACCGGGCGATGGTGAGCTGGATCGACATCGCGCCCACGCTGCTCGACTGGGCCGGGGTCCGCCCGTCGGCGGACTACCGCTACAAGCTGCCGGGGCGCTCGCTCCTGCCGATCCTCGGCCAGGAGGACCCGGCAGGCTGGGACCGGATCTTCGCGACGCACTCGTTCCACGAGGTGAACCAGTATTACCCGATGCGGGCGGTGCGCACTCGGCAGTACAGCTACTACCGCAATCTCGAACCGCACTTGTCGTTCGACATCGCCTCAGACATGGCAGAGGGGCCGAGCTGGAAGGCGATCAGCTCCACGCCGGGGGCGAAGCTCGGCCAACGCAGCGTCGAGAGCTTCTTGCGCCGGCCGCCGGAAGAGCTGTACGACCTCGCCGCCGATCCGCTGGAGCTGACGAACCTCGTGGACCGGCCCGAGCGCGCGGACGCGTTGGCCGATCTGCGCGAGCAGCTCGACACGTGGCGGAAAGAGACTCGCGACCCGTGGATGGCGGGGGTCACCGACCCGTTCGGCCACGCGCATTAAAGCTGGGAGCAGGCCGAGGAGGACAACGCGGCAGCGCGTGGTGTTCGATCCATCCCCATAAGAAGACCGCGCCATATGAGGAATCTGATCACTCTAGAAGGCATGCTCTTCGATCACGAGGCAACCTGTCGAACCAATCATCGCCATATGGATCGAACGGATAAACGAAGAAAATTCTATCGAAAATATATTCGATACTTTGGTCCTGGACGGGGCCGGGAGACCTGAGGCATTCTGGTCGGCAGAAGAAGCGGGACGGGCGCGTCTGGCCTCGGCCTGCGCAGCCCGCCGCGAGCTGATCGGCAGCATCGGCGCCCGGCCGGGCGAACGCCGCCTGGGCCGGGCGCAGGCGGCGCGTTCCCCGGCTCCTACTTCTCCCGCGACGCGTCGAGCATGTGCTCGCGCTCGACCACCTTGACCCGCTCGCGGCCCTGCGGCTCGCCGAGGCCGCGCTCGTGCGCGTCGAGCCGGTACCAACCGTCCCACGTGGTGACCTCGTGCCCCTTGTCCGCGAAGTACTGGTCCACGGATTCGAGGTCCGGACGCTCGGGGGCCCACAGCTTGCCGTCGGCGTGGTCGGCCAGCAAGCAGGCCACGGTCTCGTTCGCGTCGCCCTTCGTGTGCCCGATCAGGCCCACCGGGCCGCGCTTGATCCAGCCGGTGGTGAACACGCCGGGGATGTGCGCGTTATGCTCGCCGACCACGCGGCCCGCCTCGTTCGGGATGACCCCGGCCTCGTCGTCGAACGGGAGGCCCGGCAGGGGGTCGGAGTAGTAGCCGACGGCCCGGTACACCGCTTGCACCGGCCAATCCTTGAACTGGCCGGTGCCTTTGACGTTGCCGTCGCCGGTGAGCGTGGTGCGCTCGGTGCGCAGGCCGACGACCTTGCCGTCCTCGCCGAGCACCTCGACGGGCGACTCGAAGAAGTGCAGGTAGAGCTTGTGCGGACGGTCGCCGGGGTCGCGGATGGCCCAGTCCTGGATGATCGTGGCCACCATGTCGGTGATCTTCGACTCGCGCCGCGCCTGCTCGGAGCCCTCGTCGTAGTCGATGTCCTCGGGGTCCACGATGACCTCGATGGTCTGCGAGTGGTCCAGCTCGCGCAGCTCCAGCGGGGTGAACTTCGCCTGGGCCGGGCCCCGGCGGCCGAAGACGTGGACTTCGACGGCCTGGTTCTGCAGCAGGCCCTCGTGCACGTTCGGCGGGATCTCGGTGGGCAGGAGGTCTTCCGCGGTCTTGGCGAGGACGCGGGCCACGTCGAGGCCGACGTTCCCGACGCCGAGCACGGCGACCTGCCGCGCGGTGAGCGGCCACGTCCTCGGGAAGTCGGGGTTGCCGTCGTACCAGCCGACGAACTCCGCAGCGCCGTAGCTGCCGTCGAGGTCGATGCCGGGAATGCCGAGTTTTCGGTCTTTCACCGCTCCGGTCGAGAAGATGACGGCGTGGTAGTGCTTGGAGAGCATATCGATGTCGATGTCGCGGCCGAACTCGACGTTGCCGATGAGCCGGATCTCCGGCTTGTCCATGACTTTGTGCAGGCTCTGCACGATGCCTTTGATCCGGGGGTGGTCCGGGGCGACGCCGTACCGGATCAGGCCGAAGGGCGCGGGCATCTTCTCGTAGAGGTCGATGGAGACGGGCACATCGGACTTCATGAGCGCGTCTGAGGCATAAATACCGGCAGGACCGGCTCCGACGACGGCGACACGCAAGGGGCCAGTGGTGTTGGACTGGGACGGAGCTTCGGTCATCTCACACTTTCACTTGGTTACAGCGACAAAGGCATGGCGATGCTCCACTTTACGCTGAGCGCGCCGCGCGCCAGCCCTCGGCCAGCCTGCGCACGCCATCGAGGACTCCCGCGACGTTCGAAGCCGCAGCGTAGCTCAGCCGCAGAAAACGGGCGGAGGGCTCGCTCGCGAAGTACGGCCCGCCCGAGGTCACCACGACTCCCGCCTGTCGAGCGGCGGCGACAACGGCGGCTTCTTCCGGGGAATCCTCGGGCAGGCGAAGCCAAAGGTGGTAGCCGCCCTTCGGGATGAGCGTCACCTCGAACTCGGGCAGCCGCTCGGCGAGGGCCGAGACCGAGGCCGCTTGGCGTTGGCCCAGCTCGGCGGCGAGGAACCGCAGGTGCCGGGGCCACGCGGGGGAGCCGACCAGCTCCAGCGCGGTCTCTTGCAGCGGTTTGGGGACGAAGAAATTGTCGATGACCTGAGCGGTCCGCAACCGCTCGAACGCCGCGCCCCGCGCGACGAGCGCGCCGACCCTGAGGTTTGGCGAGGTGGCCTTGGTCAGGGAGTGGATGTGGACCACTCGGCCGTCCGCGTCGTCCTCGACCAGCGGAGCCAGCAGCGGGCCGCCGTGGCCGAGGCGGCGCACGAAGTCGTCCTCCACCACGAACGCCCCCGCCTCCCTCGCGGCGGCGAGGACGAGCGGGCGCCGCTCGGCGGCGAGCGTGGCTCCTGTGGGGTTCTGGAACAGCGGCTGGCAGACGAACACGCCCGCCCCGGAGCTCGCGAAGGCTTTGGCCAAGAGTTCGACCCGCACCCCGTCCGCGTCGACGGGGACCGGGACAGGCCGCAGGCCCGCGGCCCTCGCGGCGGCGAGGACTCCTGGGTAGGTGGGCGATTCCACGAGGACCGCCGCCCCTGGCTGGGCGAGCGAGCGCAGCGCGCAGGCGAGGGCTCCCTGCCCGCCCGCGCACACGAGCACGTCGGAGGGGGAGAGCGCGGCGCTGATGTCCCTGGCGAACCACTCGCGCAGTTCGGCGATGCCTTCCACCGGTGGCCTCGCCCACGCGCCGGGGCGGCGGCCCGCCCTGGCGTGCGCGGCCGCGAGCGCCTGCTCCGGCTGGAGGGAGGCGTGCGGGTAGCCGCTGGCCAGGTCCACGATTTCGGGGGGCTGGACTTGGAGGTAGGAGAGGATGCTCGCGGCGTCGTGCCGGACCGTCGCGGCCAGGCCGCCCGGCTCGGCGTTGAGCGCCACCTCCTGCCAGGAGCAGTCCACCGCGCGCGCCCGGCCGGGGCGCTCTTGCGCGCGGAACACCCCGGACCCCGGCACCGGATCGACCAGTCCCTCGCCCGCGAGCGCGGCGATGGCCCGGCTGACGGTCCCCGCGCTCGCCCGATACCGCTTGACCAGCGCACGGCTCGACGGCAGTTTCGTGCCAGGCGGGTAGCGCTGCACTTCTTCGCGCAGATCCTTCAGGATCTTCTCCGAACTGCTACTATCAAACATGAGAATATATGGTAGCGCTACTCGCAGATCGTCGGTAACGGCTTCGACTGGCTGTGGGACGGCCCTCGCGTGCGACGACTCGCGCGCTTCGCAAGCGCGAGGGCTCCTTGCCTCCGGAGCCGGCGTGGTGGCGTTCTCCTTCAGCTTCCCCGCGACGGCATGGGCGTTGACCGGGTTCGGCCCGTGGACGAGCACCGGCCTGCGCGGTGCGCTCGCCGGCGCGCTCGCGGCGATCTGCCTGGCCTCGGTGCGCGCCCCGTTGCCGCGCCTCGCGGACCTGCGCGGGCTCGCCGCGGTCGCAGCCGGATGCGTCGTCGGCTTCCCGTTGTTGACCAGCCTGGCGCTGACCACCTCGTCCACCTCGCACTCGGCCATCGTGATCGGCGTGCTGCCGCTCGCGACCGCCGCGTTCAGCAGCTGGATCACCGGACGGAACCAGCCTCGGGCGTTCTGGGTCGCGGCGCTCGCCGGGGCCGCGCTGGTCGTTGGGTTCGCGCTGAGCCAAAACCACGGCCTGCCGACCCTCGGCGACGCGTACCTCGCGGCCGCCGTGCTGGTGTGCGGGGCTGGCTACGCCGAAGGCGGGCGGCTGTCCGCGCACATGCCGGGGTGGCAAGTGATCGCCTGGGGGCTGGTGGCAGGGCTGCCGTGCATGGTGGCAGTCTCCGCCGTTGCGCTGGCCGCAGAGCCCGCGCACCCGACGGGGAAGGCGGTCTTCGGCCTCGCCTACGTCACGCTGGTCTCCCAGTTCGGCGGGTTCGTGGTCTGGTACTGGGGCATGGCGCGGGCCGGGGTGGCCCGCGCCAGCCAGCTGCAACTGGCCCAGCCGCTGATGACCCTTGGCTGGTCGGCGACGTTGATGGGGGAGCGCGTGCCGCCGTCGATGCCGGCGGTCGCCGTTTTGGTCCTCGCGTGCGTCGTGGCCACCCAGCACGCGGGCCGGCCGTCCGCCCCCGCCACCGCCGATCCGGCGGGGGAGGCTTGTGGCATGCCGTTGGAAAGTGTGCGAGGCTAAGGCCGAGAGCGCGACGAGCAAGCTTCGTCAGCCGAAGTTCACGAAGGAGACGACTATGGGTTACGCAGGCGACGTCACTCCGCAGCAGGCGTGGGAGATCCTCAAGACCGAGCCTGCCGCCGTGCTGGTCGACGTCCGCACGGACGCGGAGTGGAAGTTCGTCGGCGTGCCGGACGTGTCGAGCATCGGCAAAACCGTGGTGCTCGCGCAGTGGACGACGTACCCCAACGGCGCGCCCAACGCGAACTTCCTCGACGAGCTGCGCGAGGCTGGCGTGCGGGGCGGCGGCCCCGTGGTCTTCCTCTGCCGCTCCGGCCAGCGCTCCATCGCCGCCGCGCAGGCCGCGACCGCAGCTGGCCTCGGCCCCGCGTACAACATCCTCGACGGCTTCGAAGGCGCGCTCGACCAGGAGAAGCACCGGGGCTCGACCGGCTGGCGCGCGGAAGGACTGCCGTGGCGGCAGTCTTAGGGCGGCCAATCGTAAGATAGCCGTGTGACTGAGCAGCCGAAGCGAAACCGTCCCCTGCCCGAAGGCGTCAGCCTCGACACGATTGGCGTGCGCGGGGGCCTGCGCCGCTCGCAGTGGGAAGAGACCTCGGAGTCCATCTACTTCAGCTCCGGCTACGTGTACGACTCGCCCGAGCTGGCCGAAGCCGCGTTCGCGGGCGAGATCAGCCGTTTCCAGTACTCGCGCTTCGCGAACCCGTCGGTGGCGACCTTCGAGGACCGGCTCGCCCTCTTGGAGGGAGCCGAGGCGGCCTTCGCGACCGCCACCGGCATGGCGGCGGTCTTCACCGCGCTCTCGGCCATCCTCAAGGCGGGCGACCGGCTCGTCGCCGCGCGCAGCCTCTTCGGCTCCTGCTTCATCATCTGCAACGAGATCCTGCCCCGGTGGGGCGTCGAGACCGTCTTCGTCGACGGCGAAGACCTCGACCAGTGGGAGAAGGCTCTCTCCGTGCCGACCCAGGCGGTCTTCTTCGAGACCCCGGCGAACCCGATGCAGACCCTGGTCGACGTCGCGAAGGTCTCCGAGCTCGCCCACGCCTCGGGCGCGAAGGTCGTCTTCGACAACGGCTTCACCGGCCCCATCGCGCAGCGCAGCATCCCGCTCGGAGCCGACGTGGTGGTGTATTCGGGCACCAAGCTCATCGACGGCCAGGGCCGGGCGATGGGCGGGGCGATCCTGGGGACCAAGGAGTTCGTCGAAGGCCCGGTGAAGTTCACCATGCGCCACACCGGCCCCAGCCTGTCCCCGTTCAACGCGTGGGTGCTGACCAAGGGCCTTGAGACGCTGAACCTGCGGACCAAGGCGCAGACCGCCTCCGCGCTCGCCATCGCGGAATGGCTGGAGCAGCAGCCGGAGATCGAGTGGGTCCGCTACCCGTTCCTGGAGTCGCACCCGCAGTACGAGCTCGCCAAGGCGCAGATGTTCGGCGGCGGCACCTGCATCACCTTCGCGCTGAAGGCCGACGACGCGAAGGCCAAGGCGTTCGACTTCCTCAACCGGCTGCGGATCGTGGACATCTCGAACAACTTCGGCGACGTGAAGTCCCTCATCACCCATCCGGCCACGACCACGCACCGGGCGATGGGGCCGCAGGGCCGCGCCGCCATCGGGCTCTCCGAAGCCGTCGTGCGGCTGTCGGTCGGCCTCGAGTCCGCCGAAGATCTGCTCGCGGACCTCGAACAGGCGCTCGCGGGCGAGTAGCGGCGGGGCTCGCACCGCGTTGCGCGCAACTCGAGCGGAATACAGCGCGGGCGAAACGGCTTGATCTCAGATATGGCCATCCCTTTGTCCGTGCTCGACCTCGCCCCGACGGTGTCGGGGGCCACGCACGCCGACGCGCTCCGGCGCAGCCTCGCGCTCGCGAAAGCCGCGGAGTCCTTCGGCTACCACCGGCATTGGTTCGCCGAGCATCATTTCGCCGCCGTCGCGAGCACGTCGCCGGACGTGCTCGTCGGTCAGGCGCTCGCCGCGACGGAGCGGATCCGGGTCGGCTCGGCGGCCGTGCTGCTCGGGTACTACCCGGCTCCCCTCGTGGTGGAGCGCTTCGCGATCCTCGCGGCGCTGTATCCCGGCCGGGTGGACCTCGGGGTCGGCAGGTCCGCGCAGCGGTTCTCCTCGCACGGGCACAACAAGCACATGGCGGGAGCCGACGCGCCCGCCCGCGAGCAGGAGCCGTTCGACCCCGACTCGTGGCCGAGGACGGACGGGGTGCTGATCCCCAAGCAGCCGCTGTTTCGGCCCGGCGACCTCTCGGCGCGGTTGGCACGGGAGGCCCAGCTGTTCCTGCCGGGCAGCGCGCCTGCGGACTACGGAGAGCAGGTGGACGAGATCCTCGACCTGCTGGCGGGCTCGCGGACCACGGCGGAGGGGGTCGCCGTGCGCGTGGCGGCGGCCGAGGAGTCCGACCTGGTCCTGTGGGTGTTCGGCAGTTCGCGCGGGCAGAGCGCGAGCACGGCGGCCCGCAAGGGGCTGCCGTTCGTGACGAGCTACCACGTCACTCCCGCCACCGCCTTGGACGGCGCGGCGGCGTACCGCGAGGAGTTCGTCCCGTCGAAGACGCTCGCCGAGCCCTATCTCGTCGTCTCCGCGGACGTGGTCGTCGCGGAGAGCGACAAGAAGGCGCAGGAGCTTGCCGAAGGCTACGGCAGGTGGGTGCACAGCATCCGGGCGAAGGGCGGCGCGGAGCCGTACCCGGCCCCGGGCGAGCACGCGCCCCTCGCCGCGCACGAGCGGCGGGTCGTGGAGGACCGGATCCGGACCCAGTTCGTCGGATCGCCCAAGACCGTGGTCGAAGGGCTCAGCGCGCTCGCGAGGCTCGCGCGGGCGGACGAGCTGGTGGTCACGACCATCACGCACGACCACGCCGACCGGGTCCGCTCGTACGAGCTGCTGGCCGAGGCATGGGGGCGCTGAAGCGCCCGGACGGCTCCTTCGGCCTGGCTAGTCGGCCCTGAAATCGGTGAACGCCGCCTCCGAGGACGGCCGGGGCATGTCGGGGGTCGAATGCGGCGTGGGGACTCCCGCGTCGCGCATCGCCTTGTGCAAGTGCCGGTTGAACTCGCGCCGCACCCGGTTGCTCTCGCCGGGGGCGGCTTTGATGTTCAAGCGGAGCGTGACGTGGAAGGGGTCGACTGTCTCCACGCCGAGCACCTCCGGAGTCTCGATGAGAAAACCCGACATCCGGGCTTGCGCCGCCAGATCGTTCGCGGCGTTGCCCGCGACCTCGAGCGCGTAGCCGAGGTCGGCAGTGCGGGCGATCGGCAGGTCCACGACCACGAGCGAGAAGCTTTGGCTCAGATTCCCCACCGAGGAGATCTCGCCGTTGCGGACATGCCACACGACGCCGTTGGCGTCTTGCAAAGTGGTGATGCGCAGCTGGATCGCGAGCACCGTCCCGACGACGCCGCCGATCTCCACCATGTCCCCGACCTCGAACTGGTCCTCGATGACGATGGCGGCTCCGGAGATGATGTCGCGGACGAGGCTTTGGGCCCCGAAGAGGAGCGCGAAGCCGACAAGGCCCGCCGAGGCGGCGAAGTTGTGCAGGTTGACCCCGAAGAGCGACAGGGATTCGCTCAGACACCAGTCGACCAGCACAATCGTGACGACCACCTTCAAGCCCGAGCCTATCGCCTTGGCGCGTTTTTCCCTGCGGGCTCGGAGCAGCCCCTCGTCTTTCAGGTCGAGGCCCGCCGTGTGCAGCGCGCGGCCCGAGGCCGCGTTGCGGCGCACGGCCCAGTCGATGAGCATGTGCAGCACCAGCCGGAGCAGCAACGCGAGCGCGATGAGCGCGAGCACGAGCAGAATGTTGTCAACGTGGTGCCACTGGAGGAGCGCTCTGGGGTCTTTGGCCAGCGGTGAAGCCGGCGCCGCGAAAGTCGTCGTGCGCATAGCGAAAGGATCGCACACCAGGGATCTTTCGGCGCGGGAAAGCCAAGGCCGCAGATGAACCCCAGGCTGGCTCCATATGAACAGCCGGTGAATCTCCGCCGACCGGAGCCTGCGACCCGCGACAGTGGTTCCCTCGCTGGTCGTGCGGGCTTTACTATGCAAGTGTGGCTTTGAACCAACTGCTGCGTCCAGCGTGGCTGCGCCGCCATCCGGACGCCTCGTCGCCGGGCGGCGACGACGCGGCGATCCGGCAGGACTCCTCGGCTGGACTTTTGTCGGCGGTCCTCACAGCCTCGCCAGGCGGAGTGGTGGTGGTCGGGGAGGACGAGACGGTCCTGGTCGCCAACCCCCGCGCTCGGGAGCTCGGCGTGGTGCAGTCCGGGAAGCTGACCGACCCGCTCGCCGAGGCCGCCTCGGCGGCGATCGAGCGCCACGGCCAGCGGCGGCGCCTGGAGGGCGAAGAGGGCGAGGACCAGCCGTTCGAGCTGGTCGGCAAGGATTTGCGGTTCCCGGCGGCCCGTGGCAGCAAACCGGAGGTCGTCGTCAAGGCCAAAGTGGTGGGGGCCTCGGTCGGCGGGGAGCCCTGCGCGATCCTCTTCGTCGAAGACGTCACCGAGGCGATGCGGATGGAGACCGCGCGGCGGGACTTCGTCGCCAACGTCAGCCACGAGCTCAAAACGCCGGTGGGGGGCCTCTCCCTCCTCTCCGAAGCGCTGCTGGAATCCGCCGACGACCCCGACGCGGTCCGGCATTTCGGCAAGCGCATGCACGCGGAGGCGAACCGGCTGGGCATGATGGTCACCGAGCTCATCGCCCTCTCCCGGCTGCAGGGCGCGGAGAAGCTGCCGCACGTCGAGGTCGTGAAGATCGACGAGGTCGTCCACGAGGCGGTGGACCGGCTCCGGCTCACCGCGGAGGCGACCGGCATCGCGATCACGATGGACTCGCCGAGCGGGCTGGAAGTCATGGGGGACCGAGCGCTCCTGGTCACAGCCCTGTCGAATCTGCTCTCCAACGCGGTGTCGTACTCGCCGAGCGGCACTTCGGTCTCCGTGTCGCGGCGCGTCCAGTCCGGGATGGCGCAGCTCGCCGTCACCGACCGGGGCATCGGCATCGCCCCGGAACACCAAGAACGGGTGTTCGAGCGCTTCTTCCGAGTCGACAAGGCGCGCTCGCGCGCCACCGGCGGCACCGGCTTGGGCTTGGCCATCGTCAAGCACGTGATGGTGAACCACGGCGGGTCCGTGCGGCTGTGGAGCAAGCCGGGGACCGGCTCCACGTTCACCTTGGAGCTTCCGGCGCGCATCTCCCCGCCGGAGCCCGCGCCGCCAGAGCACGACCCCGAACCATCCGCCAACGCCTCGTCCCACCAGTAATCCGAAGGAGCCGCTATGACCCGAGTGCTGATCGTCGAGGACGAAGAGTCCCTCGCCGACCCGCTAGCCTTTTTACTCCGCAAAGAAGGGTTCGAGACCGTCATCGCGGGCGACGGCCCCACCGCGCTGACCGAATTCGACCGGACCGGGGCCGACATCGTCCTGTTGGACCTCATGCTGCCCGGCATGGGCGGCAACGACGTGTGCAAGCAGCTGCGCGCCCGGTCCTCCGTCCCCGTGATCATGGTGACGGCGCGGGACAGCGAGATCGACAAGGTGGTCGGGCTCGAGCTCGGCGCGGACGATTACGTCACCAAGCCCTACTCCGCCCGCGAGCTCACCGCGCGGATCCGCGCGGTGCTGCGCCGGGGGCAGGAGGCCGAGTCGGAGACCAGCCTCGACGGGGCGCTGGAAGCGGGGCCGATCAAGCTCGACGTCGACCGGCATTTGGTGTCGGTGCACGGCAAGCAGGTCACGCTGCCGCTCAAGGAGTTCGACTTGCTCGAATACCTCATGCGCAACCGGGGCCGGGTGCTCACCAGGGGCCAGCTCATCGACCGGGTCTGGGGGGCCGACTACGTCGGCGACACCAAGACGCTCGACGTCCACGTCAAGCGGCTGCGCTCGAAGATCGAAGACGACCCGGCCAAGCCCGAGCGCCTCGTCACCGTGCGCGGCCTCGGATATAAGTTAGAGGCGTAAAGGACATCGCCCAAAGCGACCAGCGCTCGGCCTGACGGTCGGGGTCCCCTCCGGGGCGGCCCTGGAAGGCCAGGAACCGCAGCGCGCAAACAGCGTCGGCTTGCCGGCTCGTTCCTGCCCCGTCGGCGGCGGAGGCGAGGCGAGATAACGGCACGAGCCGAGCACAGCCTGAACGAAAGGACGTAATGCATATTCGGCTCGGCGTGCTCGACGTGGGCAGCAACACCGTGCACCTCCTGATCGTCGACGCGCATCGGGGCGGCAGGCCGACGCCGATGAGCTCGACGAAATCCGTGCTCCGGCTCGCCGAGCAGATGGACTCGCGGCACGCGGTCACCGAGAAGGGGCAGCGCCAGCTGGTCGAGGCGGTCAACCGTTCCGCAGAGCTCGCCAAAGAGGCCGGGTGCGCGGAGCTGCTCGCGTTCGTCACCTCGGCGATCCGCGAGGCGACGAACGCCGACCAGGTCCTCAAACGGGTGTGGGAGGAGACCGGGGTCCAGCTCACGGTGCTCTCCGGGGCGGACGAGGGACGGCTGACGTTCCTCGCGATGCGGCGCTGGCACGGTTGGGGGCTGGGCGCATCCTCGGCCTCGACATCGGCGGCGGGTCTCTCGAGCTGGCCCTCGGCGGAGACGAGGAGCCAGAGGTGGTGGAGTCGCTCCCGCTTGGCGCGGGACGGGTGACCCGGCACTGGGGAGCGGGCGATCCGCCCACGCCCGCGCAAGTCTCCCGGTTGCGGGAGTGGCTCGAGGCGCAGATCGCGCCGACCGCCCGGCGGTTCTCGCAGTTCGATCCGGCGGATCTGGCCGTCGCGAGTTCGAAGACGTTCCGATCCCTCGCCAGGCTCACCGGGGCGGCCCCCTCCTCGGCAGGCCCGCTGGTGCGCCGTTCGTTGAGCCTGCAGGCGCTGCGGCAGCTGACCGCGTTCATCTCCCGGATGAGCTCTTCGGACCTCGCCACGCTCGACGGGGTGAGCTCGGACCGGGCGCATCAGCTCGTCGCGGGCGCGATCGTCGCCGAGACGGCGATGCGGGCGTTCGGGGTCCAATCGCTGGAGATCTGCCCGTGGGCCCTGCGCGAGGGAGTGATCTTGCGCCGCCTCGACGCGGAGATCCACCCGGTGTTCCTGCCCGACCCCGACGCCGCTCCGCTGGTGTCAAAGTAACGTGAAGTGACCGGTGGTTACTCGCCGCCGAAGACGGGCGGTATTCTGAATCCCAACGCCAACGCGTGAGAAATGAGGCGCATGTGACCCGCCTGGGTCCACAGCCGGGTAGAGTGAGCAGACCATGGAAGAACAGGATCAGCCGAGCGTCTCGGTGAAGGACCTCTTGGCCCGGATGGGCAAAGAGGAGTCCGATGTCGTTCTGGGAGGCCGTTCCCGCCGTCGTCGTCCCGGCGCGAACAGCGTCTCGGTCGGCGACCTCACCGGCGAGATTCCCGTCGTGCGGGACGGATCGCCGCGCACGCACCGCGCGGAGCAGCAGAACAACCGGAAGTGGTCCGGGTGGTCCAAGCGCGAAGATCCTGACGCCCACCTCGACCAGCGGGACCGCGAATGGGACTTCCGCGTGCTCTCCGGCGAGATCGAGCGTGTCCAGGACCGCGACGAAGACGCGGACGAACAGGCGCAGGAGCTGGAGGGCGGGCCGTCGGTCTACACGGAGCAGCCCCCCTTCCAGGACTCGTACGAGCAGGACGCCGCAGGCCAGGCCCCTTGGGGCGCTTTGGAGCGGGGCGAGGAGGACGGCGCGTTCGGAGCCGGGGAGGAGCCCTCCCAGCAAGCCGAGGCGGAAGCCGCGAACGGCCCGGAGCCGGTCCACGCCGGATGGGGCGAGACCCAGCATCTGACGGAGGCGGCCGCCGAGGAGCACGAGAGCGCCGAAGCCCGCGCATGGTCCGCCGAGCCGGGGGAGGGCGAGGCCTCCGCCGTCGGCGAAACCGCGTGGCGAGAGGAGGCCGCGTCCGGCCAGGCGGAGCGCGCCGAGCCGGAGCCGGCCGGGCCGGGGCACGAGGAGCAGGGGGCGAAACCGCACAAACGCGTCAGCGCCTTCAAGGCCGACCAGCTCGAGCGGGCGCGCGAAGTGTTCGAAAAGCGCAAGAGCCAGGGCGAGGCGATCCACCGCACCGGCTTCCTCGGGGCGGTGGACAAACTGGCCGCGGTGCAACTTCCGGCCTGGGCTTCGATCACATTGCAGTTCGTGGTCGGCTTCCTCGTGGGAGCCGTGCTGTTCTGGGTGTTCCGCCAGCTGTGGAACGGAGACGGCCTTGCGGTGGTCGCGTCGTCGCTCGCGGTGGTCACCATCGTGGTGCTGGTGCTGGGAGCCCGCTGGGTGCGCCGCAAGAACGACTGGGCGAGCATGGCCGTGGCAGGCTTGGTCGGGGTCTGGGTGTGCTTCGGCCCGCTGGCGATCTCGCTCTTCACGAAATGACGGACCGAGCCGCGCGATGACGGACCGCAGCCGGGGCGGGGCGATTCGCGTCGCCCTTTCCACGTCCTCGGTGTACCCGGAGAACACCAGGGCCGCGTTCCAATACGCGGCCGAGCTTGGATACGACGGCGTCGAGCTCATGGTGTGGATGGAGGCGGTGAGCCAAGACATCGGCGCGGTCGCGGAGATCTCCGGGCAGCACGAGGTCCCCGTGCTGTCTGTGCACGCGCCGTGTTTGCTGCTCTCCCAGGCTGTGTGGGGCACGGACCCGGTGGCGAAGCTCGCCCGTTCGGTCCGCGCGGCGGAGGAGCTTGGCTCCGACGTCGTCGTCGTGCACCCGCCGTTCCGCTGGCAGCGGCGGTACAGCGCGGGATTCGCCGACCAAGTCGCAGAGCTCTCCAAAGGGGACGTGAAAGTCGCGGTGGAGAACATGTTCCCGATCCGGCTGGAGCGGCTGTGGGACACCTGGGCGGGCCGCAAACTACAGAGCCGGGCCAAGACGCCGGAGTCGTTCAGCGCCTTCGAGCCGTCCCCCGACCCGACGGACGTCGGCCACCAGCACTACACCCTCGACCTCTCCCACGCGGCGACCGCGCAAGTGGACGCGCTCGACCTCGCCGACCGGATGGGGGAGGGGCTCGCGCACGTGCACCTCGGCGACGGCACAGGAGCCCCTGTGGACGAGCACCTGCTTCCCGGCAGGGGGAACCAGCCCTGCGCCGAATTGTGCCGCAGGCTCGCGATGAGCGGCTTTTCCGGCCTCGTGGTGCTCGAAGTGAGCACGAAAGCCGCGAAAGACCGCCGCGAGCGCCGGGCGATGCTCGCCGAGGCGCTCGAATTCGCCCGCGAGCACCTCGCGCGGCCGAGGGTCGCCAGCACGACCGAACCGGAACCAGAGAAAAGAGAAAAGCTATGACAGCAGTCGCGATCATCGGCGGCGGGAAACTGGGCGAGGCGCTGCTTTCGGGCCTGGTCGCGGCGGGCCGCCAGCCGAGTTCGCTCCGCTTGTCCGAGTCGGACGAGAAGCGGGCCAAAGCGCTCGGCGAGCAGTTCGGCATCCGCACCGGCTCGGTCCCCGAGGTCGCCGAAGGCTCCGACGTCATCGTCATCGCGGTGAAGCCCTCGGACGTGGACGCGGTGCTGCGCGAACTCGTCGTCCCGTTGCGCGACTCCGCCGTCGACCAGCTCGTCGTCTCCTTCGCCGCGGGCGTGCCGATCGCCCAGTACGAGGCGGGCCTGCCCGCGGGCACCCCGGTCGTGCGGCTGATGTCGAACACCCCGATCCGCGCGCGGCAAGCCATGACGGCGGCGGCCCCCGGACGTCTGGCGCGCGAGGAGCACCTCGCGCTGACCGCCGAGCTGCTCGAACCGCTCGGCGACTTGGTCGTCGTCGACGAGCGGCACCTGAACGCGGTGACCGCGGTCGCGGGCTCGGGGCCCGCCTATGTGTACCTCCTCGCCGAGGCGATGATCGACGCGGCGGTCTCCGTCGGCCTAGAGCACCGCTTGGCGAGGCAGATGGTCCGACAGACCGTCATCGGGGCGGCCGCGCTGCTGAGCGAGGAAGGGGCGGTCGCGCAAGACCTGCGGTCCGAAGTGACCTCGCCGGGCGGGACCACGGCGGCCGCATTGGTCGAGCTTGAACGAAAAGGGCTGCGAGCTGCGGTGATCGACGCGGTGCACGCGGCGACTGCGCGCAGCGCCGAACTCGGGAAGCCCAAGAATCCGAGCTGACGAGACAGCTCGACTAGTCAGAATCCGATGTTACAGTTAAGCTCCTCTGAGCATAACGTGACACGCGGGCACGCCGGAGACTGGCGGACCGAGATGAACACGACACGAGCTTGAGACCTAGGATGGAGCCATGGCAGCGAGAAAGCCCCCACAGGACATCGAGGGCGCTGAGCACAAACTCGTCGCGACTCCCGGCCTGATCGGCGGCGAGAGCCGATTCCTGACCGTCGCCGAAGTCGCCGGGCTCATGCGGGTCTCCAAGATGACGGTGTACCGCCTCGTCCACAGCGGCGAGCTGCCTGCGGTCCGGGTGGGACGCTCGTTCCGAGTGCACTCCAAGGCCGTGCACGACTACCTGGAGACTTCGTACTACTCCGCCGGATAGGCACTGGGGCCGACGCATCGGCCTTCTGCGCCGTTCCCCCTCGCGGGACTCGCGGGCGACGCCTCTGGACGCTCGTTCCCGCCTCTTCTGCGCGCGTCGTGGTCTTCCGCCTTGCGTCCCATCCGCTGAGACGTCCAGGATTTTTCGGTCGAGATCGCTTCTGCGGCTCTCCCGATTTGGGCGCACGCGCGCGAGCGCGTATGCTGAATCGCTGGCCGTGAAACTTGGCGCCGATTTGCGAGCGCCCCTGGACAACACATGAGAGAGGCTCCTGTATGGGCTCAGTGATCAAGAAGCGTCGCAAGCGGATGTCGAAGAAAAAGTACCGCAAGCGGTTGAAGGCGACGCGGGTCCAGCGCAGAAAATTGGGCAAGTGACGGAGCCCGCGCTTCTCCGCTCCAGATGACGAAAAGCTTCAAAATAGAGGCGCCCGGCGATTCTTCGCCGGGCGCCTCTGTTCGTCCATGCCGTCCGCGGCATTGGCCGAAGAACGCCCGGCCCGCTTTGCGGAGGTCCGCCGCCTCGGTCTAGTCGGTGCGCAGCAGCGCGGCGTTCAGCGCGCGCGTGAGCGCCGCGTGCAGTTGCTCCCGGTGCGTGATCACCGCGGTGGCGGCTCCCGCGAGGACGCCGAGCACGAGCGCCGACGGGACGCCGACGCGGGCGGCTTTGCGCGCGGTGCGGTAGTCGCGGACCTCCCAGCCCCGGATGCGCGCGATCTCGCGCAGCTCCGGATCCGGGTTGATCGCGACCGCCGTGCCCACCAGCGAGAGCATCGGCACGTCGTTGCTGCTGTCCGAGTACGCGGTGCACCGTTTGAGGTTCAGCCCCTCCCGCGCCGCGAGCGCGCGCACCGCGTGCGCCTTCCCGAGGCCGTGGAGCAGGTCGCCGACCAGCCGTCCGGTGAAGACGCCGTCCTTGCTCTCCGCGACGGTCCCGAGCGCCCCTGTCAGGCCGAGCCGCTCCGCGATGGTCTGCGCCAGCTCCACCGGAGTCGCGGTGACCAACCACACCTGCTGCCCGGCGTCGAGGTGCATCTGGGCGAGCGCCCTGGTCCCCGGCCAGATCTTCCCTGCGATCAGCTCGTCGTAGATCTCCGCGCCGAGGCGGCGCAGCTCGGCGGTGGAGCGGCCCTCGATGAAGGAGAGGGCGCGCTGCTTGCCGCGCTTGGCGTCCTCGGAGCTCTCCTTCCCGGTGAGCCGGAACTTCAACTGCATGAAGACGAAACCGAGCAGGTCGCGGGTGGTGAAATAGTCCCTCGCGACGAGGCCTCGGGCGAAGTGGATGATCGAAGCCCCCTGCACGAGGGTGTTGTCCACGTCGAAGAACGCCGCCGCCGTGAGGTCGGGCTGGACTTCGTCGTACTCTTTCTCCGCCTCGTCCAGCTCGAGTTCCGGGGCCGCCCGCTCGTCGCCTTCCGAGTGCAGCGCGCGCAGCGCCTCATGCGCCACCTCCGCGGCGGCTTCGCCTGCGAGGCTATGTCGATCTTGGGGCACGTGCGCACCTCCTCTCGGCGTCTAGCCTACTTGTGGCGGGCCGGAAATCGGCAGAGGCGGGCCGCGTGGCATATTTTATAGGTTAGCCTTGCCTAATTTCGCAGGTCGCGGCATTGAACCTCACACCCGAGGAATTGGAGAACTCGCGATGTTGGGATTACCGTAGAGGGAGCTGGCGGCCGCAGACCACCAGATCGCACTCGACAAGGAGGCCGATTTTGATCGCCGAGGGCTGTTGTGCCGGTGAGGTCCTATGAGCTTGCTCGTCCTTGGCGTGTCCCACCGGACCGCCCCCTTGTCGGTGTTGGAGAAAGTGGTCGTCGCCGAGCCTGATCAGCCCAAGCTCCTCGCGAGGATCGCCGGGGGCGGCCAGGTCGCCGAAGCGCTGGTGCTCTCCACCTGCAACCGGATCGAGGTGTGGGCGGTCGTCGAGGCGTTCCACGCGGGCGTCGCGCACATCGGGGAGGCCCTCGCGCGCCACACCGGCGCGGGCGAGCGCGAGCTGACCGAGCACTGCTACGTCCATTACGGCAAGGCCGCCGTCCAGCACGTCTTCTCGGTCGCGGCCAGCCTTGACTCGATGGTGGTGGGGGAGCAGCAGATCCTGGGCCAGGTCCGGGCCGCGTACGCGACCGCGACGTCGGCGGGGACGGTCGGCGCGGGCCTGCACGGCGTGGTCCAGCAGGCGTTGCGGACCGGCAAGGCCGCGCAGAGCCAGACCGCCGTCGCCCACGCGGGCCCGTCCATGGTCTCCCGCGCCCTCGACCAGGTCGCCGCCCACCTGCCCGCAGGCTGGGACGGGGCCAAGGTCGGAATCGTCGGAGCGGGGGCCATCGGCTCGCTGGTGGTCGCCGACCTCAAGGAGCGAGCGCCCGGCCTCGGGGAAGTCGTGACGTTCAGCAAGACGCAGAGGAGCGCCCGCAGGCTCGCGGAAACCGCCGCCTCGGGCGGTCTGACCGCGACGGCGGGCGCGATGACCGAACTCGTGGAGCTGCTCGGGTCGTTCGACGTGCTCGTGACGTGCGCCGGCGCGGTGGGAACGCTGCTGGTGGCCGAGGACTTCGCGATGATCGGCGAAGGCATCGTCGTCTGCGACCTCTCCGTCCCCCGCGACGTGGATCCCTCGGTCGCGGACCTGCCCGGCGTGCGCGTGGTGGACACGCAGTCGCTCGCGGAAGGGGCCGCGCAAACGCTCGACCAAGAGGCGTTGCGCGCCGTGGAGGCGCTCGTGGCCAAGGAGGTCGCGGCCTACCTGCAAGGACAGCTCCAGCAGTCCGTCGTGCCGACCGTGACCGCGCTGCGCCAGCGCGCCGACGAGGTCGTCGCGGAGGAGCTGCTCCGGCTGGAGACGAAACTGCCCGGCCTTGACCAGGCGCAGCGCGCCGAGGTGACCAAGTCGGTGCGCCGCGTGGTGGACAAGCTGCTGCACACCCCGACGACGCGGGTCAAGGAGCTCGCAGGCGGCGGGGACGGCGGCAAATACGCCGAAGCCCTCCGCGAACTGTTCGGGCTCGCGCCCGGATCGGTCGCCGCGGTCACCGGAACCGGCTCCCACGAGCCCGGCGGGCGGGAGAGCGCGCCGGAAGGGGCTCGGGAGCCAGTCCGTTGATCCGGGTCGGCACCCGTGGCAGCCTGCTCGCAACCACCCAAGCCGCGACCGTGCGCGACGCCATACGCGCCCTCGGCGAGCAAGCCGAGCTTGTGATTGTCAACACAATCGGCGACCGCGTCTCCGGCCCGATCGTCGAAATCGGAGTCGGCGTCTTCACCTCGGCGCTGCGCGACGCGCTGCTCGCCGACGAGATCGACGTCGCCGTGCATTCGCTCAAAGACCTCCCCACAGCGCAAGACCCGAGGTTTTCCCTGGTGGCGGTGCCGGAGCGCGCGGATCCGCGCGACGTTCTGGTGAGCCGGTCCGGCTCGCGCCTCGCGGATCTGCCCCCCGGCTCGGCCGTGGGCACGGGAGCTCCTCGGCGCAGCGCGCAACTGCGCCTCGCACGTGCGGACTTGGAAATTCAGCCGATTCGAGGCAATCTAGATAGCAGAATGCGTAAGGTTGCCACAGCAGAGTGCGACGCCATCGTGGTGGCGCGAGCGGGCCTTTTGCGACTCGGTCGAGAGCAGGAGGCGACTGAAATCTTGGATCCAGCGGTCATGCTGCCGGCCCCTGGCCAAGGCGCCCTCGCCGTTGAGTGCCGATCCGAGGCTCCCGTTTCCCTCACCGAGGTTCTCGGGAGACTCGACCACGAGCATAGCCGAGTCACTTCCGCCGCCGAGCGGGCGGTCCTCGCGGAGCTCTCTGCGGGGTGCTCCGGGCCGGTCGGGGCGCTCGCCCGGATCGACGCGCAGACGCTCCGCGTCGAGGCCGCGGTGTGCGCCCTCGACGGCTCGCGCCAGATCCGGGAAGCGCAGAGCGCTCAGTTGTTGAATGAGAGCCACGCCGCCGCATTGGGCCGCCGCGTGGCCGAATCGTTGCGTTCCATGGGCGCCATGGAACTCGTTGGAGCCGTGCAGGACACCCCAGGCCTGTCGTGACTGGAGAAAGCGTGATGGACAAGAAGAAAACCGCGGGACGCGTCGTCTTCGTCGGCACAGGTCCGGGTGATCCGGGACTGTTGGCGTGGCGGGCCCGCGAGACCTTGATCGACGCCTCCGTGGCCTTGGTGGACCCGGCGGTCCCGAAAGAGATCCTGTCGCTGATCGGCACCCGAGGGGCGACGAACGACGAGGGCCAGAAAATCGCGAAAGCAGAACCGCACGTGACCGTGCTGCCGCAGGAGATCGACCCCTCCGACATCGTGAAGATGCTCCTCGGCGAGGCGAAGAACGGCCACGACGTCGTCCGTCTCGTCGCGGGGGACCCCGGCTCGCGCGAGGACGTGGTCGCGGAGCTGCTCGCCATCGCCCGCTCGCAGGCCCCGATGGACGTCATCCCCGGAGTCTCGGCCACCGCCGCCGCCCCGCTCTACGCGGGCATCCCGCTCGGCTCGATCCACACCGAGGCTGACCTGCGCGGCGACGTGGACTGGAGCGCGCTCGCCGGAGCCCCCGGCTCGCTGGTGCTGAGCCTGACCGCCAAGCAGCTGGCCTCCACCGGGGCCGCGCTGATCGACCAGGGCCTGCCGCCGAACACCCCGGTCGCCATCACCTCGGCGGGCACGACCCGCACGCAGAAGACGCTCGAGTCCACCCTCTCCGGGCTGTCCCAGATGGGGGCCGAGCTGCCCGATCCGCTGGTGCTCACCGTCGGGCGGGTCGTCGGCCAGCGCTCGAAGCTCAACTGGTGGGAGAGCCGGGCGCTGTTCAGCTGGTCCGTGCTCGTGCCGCGCACGAAGGACCAGGCGGGCGAGATGTGCGAGCGGCTCGTCTCGCACGGCGCGATCCCGGTCGAGGTGCCGACCATCGCGGTGGAGCCCGCCCGCAGCCCGGCGCAGATGGAGCGCGCGGTGAAGGGCTTGGTCGACGGCAGGTACCAGTGGGTGGTGTTCACCTCCACCAACGCGGTGCGCGCGGTCTGGGAGAAGTTCAACGAGTTCGGACTCGACGCCCGCGCCTTCTCCGGCGTGAAGATCGCCTGCGTCGGCCCCGCGACCGCAAAGCGGGTCCGCGAGTTCGGCATCGAGCCGGAGCTGGTGCCCGAGGGCGAGCAGTCCTCGCTCGGCCTGTTGGAGGAGTTCCCCCCGTACGACGAGATCTTCGACCCGGTGAACCGGGTGCTCCTGCCCCGCGCGGACATCGCCACCGAGACGTTGGCGGCGGGCTTGCGCGACGGCGGCTGGGAAGTCGACGACGTGACCGCGTACCGCACCGTGCGGGCGGCCCCGCCGCCCGCGGACATCCGCGAGATGATCAAGACCGGCGGCTTCGACGCGGTCTGCTTCACCTCCTCCTCCACGGTCCGAAACCTCGTCGGCATCGCGGGCAAGCCGCACGCCCGCACGATCATCGCGTGCATCGGTCCCAAGACGGTGGAGACCGCGCAGGAGTTCGGCCTGCGCGTGGACGTGCAACCGGACGTCGCCTCCGCCCCGGCCCTGGTGGACGCGCTGGCCGAGCACGCCGCCAGGCTGCGGGCGGAGGGCGCTCTGCCGCCGCCGCGCAAGCGGTCGAGGCGCAGCAGCAGCCGATGAGCGGGCAGGGGCAGCCGGTCCGGCCGAGGCGCTCGCGCGCCACCGCGGCCCTGCGCAGGCTCGTGTCCGAGACCCGGCTGAGCCCTGCGCAGCTGGTGCTGCCGATGTTCGTCGCCGACGGCATCGACGAGCCGAAGCCCATCGCCTCGATGCCGGGCGTGGTCCAGCACACCAGGGACAGCTTGCGCAAGGCCGCCGACGAGGCGGTCCGCGCGGGCGTCGGCGGGCTCATGCTCTTCGGCGTGCCCAAACCGGAGGACAAGGACGCCGAGGGGTCCGAGGGCACGGACCCGCACGGGATTTTGAACCACGCGCTCGCCGACCTGAAAGCGGACCTGGGCGACGAGACCGTGCTCATGGCGGACACCTGCCTCGACGAGTTCACCGACCACGGCCACTGCGGCGTGCTCGGGACCGACGGCGCGGGCCGCGCCGTCGTGGACAACGACGCCACCCTCGCGCGGTACGCGGCGATGGCCATAGCCCAGGCCGAGGCGGGCGCGCACGTCGTCTCGCCGAGCGGCATGATGGACGGCCAGGTCGCCGCGATCCGCGCCGCGCTCGACGCGGCGGGCCGGGACGACGTGTTGATCCTCGCGTACGCTGCGAAATACGCCTCGGCGTTCTACGGGCCGTTCCGCGAGGCTGTGGGCAGCTCGCTGGACGGGGACCGCCGGGCCTACCAGCTCGACCCCGGCAATCGCCGCGAGGGCTTGCGGGAGGCCCGTCTGGACGTCGCGGAGGGAGCCGACTTCGTGATGGTCAAACCGGCGATGAGCTACTTGGACGTTTTGCGCGAGGTCGCGGACGCCTCGCCGGTGCCCGTGTTCGCGTACCAGATCTCGGGCGAGTACTCGATGATCCTCGCCGCCGCCGAGCGGGGCTGGATCGACGAACAGGCCGCGGCCCTCGAATCGGTCACCAGCATCGTCCGGGCTGGCGCGGACAACGTGCTCACGTATTTCGCGACAGACCTGGCGCTTCGGCTGCGCTGAGCAGAACGGCCCCGTCCGGCGCGATCCGCCATCCCGGGTTGTGGGCGATTTCCCACACGATCCCGTTGGGGTCTTGCACGTGCGCGTGGTACACGCCGCCGAACTCGCCCTGCTGCGGCGCTTTGCGCACCAGCCCGCCCGCCTCGGCCATCGCGGCAACGGTCGCGCGCACCTCGGCGGGGCTGGCGACATTGTGCGCCAGCGTCACCCCCGACACCGCCGCGCCAGTGTCCGCCTCGCCGAGGTCGCGGTGGAATTTCTCCGCGTCGAAAAAGCCAAGCACAAGGCCGGGGGCGATCTGGAAGAAAAGAATCTCGCCGGGGAAATCGCCAAGCGGAGCCCACCCGAGCGCGTCGGCGTAAAAACGCCGCGCGGCTCCGAGATCCGCCGCTGCGAAGGTCAAGAAGTGCACTTGCTGCTCCATGCCGTTTTCCTACCACGCCGCCCGCCCCGGCCGGAAGACGCCCCGCAGCCCTCGTCCCTTGCTCCGCCTCCCGCCGAGCGCAGATGCGGATGCGGGGGAGCGGCTGTTCTTCGTCGCCGTCGCGCGAGACGGCCGGACCGCGTCCGCCGCCACGAGCGCGGAGCATGAGCAGAACATCGCCCTCGCCCATAAGAACGGCGTGCTCCGATTGGGCTAGGATCTCCGAGTGCCTCGCAAAGCTGGAGTTCTCGGCAGCCCTATCGCGCATTCCCTCTCGCCGGTGCTGCACCTGGCGGCGTATCGCGCGCTCGGCCTCGACGATTGGACCTACGAGCGGATCGAATGCGCCGAGGACCAGTTGCCCGCGCTGGTGGGCGGGCTCGCGCACCAGTGGGTCGGCCTGTCGGTGACCGCGCCGAACAAACTCGCCGCGCTGGCGTTCGCGGACACCCGCACCGAGCTTGCCGAAGCGGTCGGCTCGGCGAACACGCTCGTGCGGACCGAGACGGGCTGGCACGCGGACTGCACCGACGTGGACGGCGCGTTCGGGGCGTTGGCGGAGCTGGGCGCGGGGCAGGGGGACCGGCCCGCCGTCGTGGTGGGCTCGGGCGGCACGAGCCTGCCCGTGGTGGCCGCGTTCGCCCGCGCGGGGCTGCGCGAGGCCGTGGTGGTCTCCCGCGACGAGAAACGCGCGTACCCGGCGCTCCGGCTCGCCAAGAGCCTCGGCCTGAAACCGCGCTGGGTGGACCTGAACAGCCCGTACCTCGCGAGGATCGCCGAAACCTCGGCGGCGCTGGTGAACACCGTCCCCGCCGACGCGGTCGCGCCGTGGGCCCCGGCGCTGGCCCAGGCCCCGGCAGTGCTCGACGTCGTCTACGCCCCGTGGCCGACGACGCTCGCCCGTCTCGCCGAGGAGCGCGGCGCGCGCGTGGTCGGCGGCCAGTCCATGCTGCTGCACCAGGCGTTCCGGCAAGTCGAATGGTTCACCGGGCGGCCAGCCCCGAAGGACGCGATGCGCGAGGCGCTCGAAGCCGCGCTCGCCGGACGCGCAGGCTGAGCTAGGCGGTCGGCTTCGGAGCCGAGGGGGAGGCGGGGGCCGTCGTGGGGGCGGAGCCCACGTCGGGGACGTCCGGGGACACCGGCTGGCCGTTGACGGGCTCGGGGGTCGGGAAGACTTTGGTCTGCTTGTCGTCGAGGACGAAACCTCGGTCCACCTGGTAGCAGGCGGTGACCGGGCCGTCAACGCCGCACGTCGCCCCGCGCCAGGAGATCTTGGTGCGATCGGGCAGGAGGTTCGGCTCGTTCTCCAGCTCCGGCGCGGGCTGGTAGTTCACGATGTTGCCCCGGACGTGGTTCGCCCCTGCGGGCGCGCCGTGCAGCGCGCCCCAGCACTCGAAGCTGTAGGCGTCGATGTTCAGGAAGCAGGTGAGCCCGGTCCGGGTGCGGAACTCCAGATGAACCCCTGCCGCGTCGTCGCCGCCCACGAGGTAGTCGTTCCAGGTCACCGCGTCGAACGCGTCGATGTTCGGGAAATCCGGCGGGGCCGCCTGCGCGGCGGGGGAGCCGACTGCCGCCGAGGCGATCACCGCGAGGGCGGCAGCGGAAAACTGGACGAGGCTGTTCAGACGCACGAGGTCAGCATAGCGGGCCCCGCCGAAGGACGCGCGGCGCGTGCGCCGGCCGTCCGGGCTCATCCCTCCGATGGCTCCAGCCGCAGGCTGAGGGAGTTGATGCAGTAACGCTGGTCGGTCGGCGTGTTGTAGCCTTCGCCCTCGAAGACATGGCCGAGGTGGCCGCCGCAGTTGGCGCAGAGCACCTCGACGCGGCGCATGCCGAGGCTTCGGTCCGCGCGCTCCACGACCGCGTCCTTGGCGAGCGGGGTGAAGAAGGAGGGCCACCCGCAATGCGAGTCGAACTTCGCCTCGCTGCGGAACAACTCCGCCCCGCACGCCCGGCAGGAGTAGACGCCGACCGTCTTGGTGTCGGTGTACTCGCCGAGGAACGGGCGCTCGGTGCCCGCACGCCGCAGCACCTGGTACTCGTCCGGGGAAAGGCGCTCGCGCCACTGCGCGTCGGTGAGCGCGTGTGCCTCGGCCTTCGAGAGCCTGTGGCTCTGCCGGGGCGGGCTATCGGGCTCGGCCTTCGTCGCCGACGGGCCGTCGTTCTCGCTCATGCGTCAATGGTAATGAGATTTCCGGATTGGGGCAGCGCTCGCGGGAGCGGGCTCAGCGCCCGGCGGCCTGTTCGCCCCGCAGGGTCATGACGACGCTGGTGACCGTCGCGGCGGGCTTGCCGTCCGAGCGCAGGATGTCGCACGCGTAATGCGTGATGGTCCGTCCGCTGTGCGAGGGCCTTGCGACGGCGACGAGCGTATCCGACCAGACCGGGCGCAGGAAGGTGGCGCGCAGGTCGATGCTGGTGAAGGACTCGCCGTGCCGCATGAGGGTGGAGTGCGCGGTGCCGATCGCCGCGTCGGCGAGCTCCACGAGGAAGCCGCCGTGCACGGTCCCTTGCTGGTTGCCGTGCCGCGCGGGGTCGACTTCGACCCGCACCGAGGCCGTCCCCTCGCCGACTTCGACGATATGGAAGCCCAAAAGCTGGGAGATCGCCGTCGGATACCGCATATGCGTGGTGTCGCCGGGGCGCAGTTCCCCCGCGAGCTGACGGCGCAGATACTCCAGCACCGGCAGCGACTCGCCCGATTCGCTCATGCGGCGATGCCTCCTGTGGTTTCTCGGTCTGAGGCCCCGGCTCAGGCGGCGGAGGCCGCCTGAGCCGGATCGCTCGGCTCGGGCCGCTCGCCCTCGGTTTCCTCCGCCTCCCCGCGCTCGTCCTTCGTGCCTTTGGCGAGCCACAGCGCCGCGAAGACCCCGACGATCACGAGCGTCCAGCCGAAGGTGAATTTCAGGTACTCCATCGCCCGGCCCTTGGGGTAGAGGAAGACGAGCAAGTCCCGAGGCGGACGCTCGTGGCGCAAGGGCTGGTTGAACTCCCAGAAGTCCAGCGACATGCAGCCGTACAGGCCAAGCCAGGGGACCCAGGAGCGCATGGGCGAGCCCGCCCGGACCACGGAGAGCGCCATCGGAACGAGGAAGAGCGAGTAATAGCCCTGCCCCAACGAGCCGAGCACGAACGTGGCGACCAGCGCGAGCCCCGCGGTCGTCGCGGCCCACAGCACCAAGTCTCGGTGGCGGAACCGCCGGTAGAGCCACCACAGGCTGATCAGGACGAGCGCCCCGAGCACCGCCCGCAGCAGGAGCAGCAGCACGGGGTTGACCCCGTAGTAGGCTCCGACGCCCTCGATGGCGCTGTTGTAGTAGTCCCTCGGCTTGCCGAGGTAGGGGACGACTTGGCGGTAGTACTTCACCGCGTCTTGCGAGTACAGCAGCTCGCCTGGGTCCGCCGAGTACAGCAAGCTCGCGACCAGCAGCGCGGCGGGCACGGCGAAGGCCGCCGCGAAGGTCTTCCACCAGCGCAGCACGAGGGGGATGAGGAGCAGCGGGGCGAGGATCGGCTTCACCGCGAACGTCAGGCCGAGCGCCGACCCGGCGAGCCACGGCCGGTCGTGCTTCACGCACAACAGGAAAATGGCCTCGGCGAGGAAGACGAACCCGTTGACGTTCGTGAAGGTCAGGGTGTTGGTGACCGATTCGGTGAGGAAGACCGCCGCGAGCAGCGCGGGCGTCGCGAAGGAGCGCAACGGCAGGTCGAAGAATTTCAGCAGGAGCAAGCAGGCCGCGATGATCGCCGCCGAGGTCCCCGCGATGAACAGCAGCCGCGCGGTGATCGGGTCGAAATGCGTGATCGGGGAGAGCAGCAGCGTCCCGCTCGGCGGGTACAGGTAGTGCGGCTCGACCTGGTCGAGGTTCTGGGTGTACACCGGCCGGTGGTTCAAGAAGGCGAGCCCGGCCTCGTAGACCGGGTTGAAGTCGTCCGTGATGTGCTCGTTGACGGCGAGGATCATCGTGCGGTGCAGCACGGACATCACTGCGATCGGCCATAAGGCCGCGTTCAGCGCCTTCGCGCCCGCCGAGTTGAACCATTGGGGATATGACACCTGCGAACCATACTCAACCCGAGACCGCGCGAGCAAGGTGGCAGGCCGCTACGCGGGGCAGTGAAGCTCGGGAGCCTCTGGCTGCCCCGAGTTCAGGTACTTCTCCGTCGTGTCCTGCGCGCAGCGCGAGCGCAGCAGCGGCGAGTAGCCGACGCCCTCCCAGCTCACCAGGCCCAGCTTGCCGTTCGCGAGGCCGACGAGCGCTTTGATCGGCCCGGGGTCGGAGGATCCGACGACGGGATTGGTCTTCGTGAACGTCGCGAGGACGGGGATCGCGAACGACTTCGGCGCGTTGAGCGCTTGCCCGGTCGGCCAGCCGGAGCAGTCCAGCAGCGACTTCGCGACCACGTCGCCGACCGTCGGGTACTTTTCTTTCGCGCTCCATTCCTTGGCGAGCTCTTTCGCCCGATCCGCCGTGGGCTGGTTGCGCTGGTCGTTGCACGCGGCGAGGAGCTGGCCGTCGGTGAACCGCTCGGCCATGGTGTCGCCGAGCTGGGCGCTGAGGCCGTCCGGGGCGTTGAGGGCTTCGGCGAGCGAGGCGATCGCCTGCGGCTGGCCCTGCGGGTCGAGCGCGAGCACCGTCGCGATGTGCTCGAGCAGCAGGCTCTTCGAGACCCTGCCGAGCTCGCCCGAGCCCGCCTGGTCGAGGATCTCTTTGACCTTGGCCCCAGGATCCGGGCCGAGCGCGCAGCTCAGCGCTTTGCACTGGGCGGCGAAAGCGCGCAGTGAGGCTTCCAGCCCCGCCGCGCGCTGCTCCCCGATGACTTCGGCCTCGGAGCCGTACGGCGGCGGCGAGTCCAGCACGACGCGCGCGACCTGGTCCGGGTGGTCGTGGGCGTAGGTGAGCACGACGGACGCGCCGTTGCCGACCCCGATCAGCGCGAGCCGGTCCACCTGCCACGCGGCGCGCAGCGCCTCGATGTCCTCCTCAGAATGCCGCAGGTCGAAGAAACCGGGCTCCATCGAGAGGAACTGCGGACAATCGCCGATGTACTGGCGTGCTTTCTCGGCGAGCGGGCCGAACTCGTCCGAGCCCGCGCCCTGGAACTGCATCTGGTCGATGATCGAGCGGCGGGCGGAAGCGCCGAGCGGGCCGCAGTTGGCCGAGGGCGAGCTGTTCAGGCCGCGCCGGTCGACCGCGACGATGGGGTGCTCGGTGAGGGGCGAGGAGGACGCGGCGGAGGCCAGCATGGCGAGGTAGCGGGTGGACGCGATGTCGGAGCCCGTGGTGAGCACGACCGGGGCGGCATCCGGCTTGGTGCTGGGGGTGCGCAGCCGCGCGAGCGAAAGCGCCAGGCTCGTCCCCCTGCGCTCTTTGGCCGGGACGGTCAGCGTCGCGCATTCGAGGACGACGCCTTGGGGCGGATTCTGGAGGTTGTAGTTCGCCAGGAGCTGGCGGGAGCAGTCGCGCCAGCTCAGATCCGTCTTCGGCGGGGTGAACTCGGGGAGCCGGGGGCCGCCCTGGCCCTTCTGGTCACCGGCCTTGGGCTCGCCGTACACCGGCAGCGCCGGCCCTCCGAACGGGTCGAAGCCGCATCCGACGCACGCGAGGGCGAGCGCCAAGGCGGCCATGGCCACCACGAGTCGTTTCCACATGACATTCGAGCTTACCCGCGCGAACTGTTGTGAACTCGACCTCATACCTGCTCGGCCGAGTCGAAATCAGGAGCCGAGCAGCGCTACTGTGCATAGCTGTGGTGTTGCATCTGACTGATCGCCGGCCTGTGGTCGCCCCAGACGAGCTCGTGGCGAGCCTTGTCCCGCCGCCGACCTTCGCCGATGTCAGCTTCGCGAGCTACCGGCCCAACCCCGGGGAGCCCAGCCAGGCGGCGGCGGTCGTCGCAGGCGAGGCGTTCGCGCAGAAGATCGCCGAAGTGCGGTCGAGCAAATCGGGGTGGTTCCGCAAACAGCAGCGCGGCGCCGGCCTCTACCTCGACGGCGGCTTCGGCGTCGGCAAAACGCATCTGCTGGCCTCGATCTACCACGCGGCTAAAGCCCCGAAGCTCTTCGGCAGCTTCGTGGAGATCACGAACATGGTCGGGGCCATCGGCATGGCGGGCACGGTGGAACGTCTGGCGCAGCACAGCGTGGTGTGCATCGACGAGTTCGAGCTCGACGACCCTGGGGACACCATGCTCCTCTCCCGTTTGCTCGGCGAGCTCTTCGACCGCTCGGTGTCCGTCGCCGCCACCTCCAACACCTTGCCGGGGCAGCTCGGCGAAGGCAGGTTCGCCGCGCAGGACTTCCTGCGGGAGATCCGCCAGATCGCGGACGGATTCCAAGTGTTGCGCGTGGACGGGCCGGACTACCGGCACCGGGATCTGCCCGCGCCGCCCGCGCCGCTCCCCGACGCGGAGCTGCGTGAGCGGGCAGACCGCCTCGCCAATGCGAGCTTGGACGACTTCGGCGCGTTGGCCAAGCATCTTGCGACCCTGCACCCCTCGTGCTACCGCGAACTCGTCAAGGACCTCGCGGCGGTGTGCCTCTCCGGAGTCGGCCCCGCGTCCGACCAAGCCGTCGCGCTTCGGCTCGTGGCGTTCATCGACCGGCTCTACGACGCCGGCATCCCGGTGCTTCTGTCGGGACAGCCGGGGAACGCCCTGTTCACCGATGAGATGCTAGCGGGCGGATACCGCAAGAAGTATTTGCGGGCGATCTCCCGCATCACCGCGCTCGCGCGGGCAGGGGAGCCACTCGGGTCGAACTCCGCCTCGGTCGCCTAGCTTCGGAGCGTCAGCGGGCGAGAAGGGCCAGGATCTGGTCCGCCTTGGCCCCAAGATTGTCCAGTCTGGTTTCGAGGCGGTCGAGCCCGATCTCGATCTGGCCGACCCTGGTTTCCAGGCGGTCGAGCCCGATCTCGATCTGGCCGACCCTGGTTTCCAGGCGGTCGAGCCCGATCTCGATCTGGCCGACCCTGGTTTCCAGGCCGTCGAGCTTGGCCTCGATCTGGCCGACTCTGGTTTCCAGGCGGTCGAGCTTGGCCTCGATCTGGCCGACCCTGGTTTCCAGGCCGTCCATCTTCGACTCGATGCTGCGCAGCTGGGTCTTATGGTCGAGGTGGTACCGGCTGTGGATCTTCTGCACGGACTGAATCCCGCCGATGGCCGCGAAGATGTCCGTCACGTCATTGCCGAGCCTTCTGATCTTTCGTTTTTCCTCCGGTGTCGTCATAGCGCCACTCTAGTCGGGGAGTCCGACAATGTCAGCCACTCACGCGCCCGGAGGAGAGCCCACCGCCTCGCTGATCCCGACACAGCGCCAATCGGTCCGTCGGAGTCTCAGCCCCTCACGCCCTCACACGCCCGGAGGAGAGCTGACCGCCTCGCTGATCCCGACACAGCGCCAATCGGTCCGTCGGAGTCTCAGCCCCTCACGCCCTCACACGCCCGGAGGAGAGCCCACCGCCTCGCTGATCCCGACGAACTCCGCATAATCCTCCGCGATTTTCGGACTGCCCCAGAGGACCTGGGCGAGGGCGCGGAGCATCGGGGTGAGCGTCGCGGCGATCTCGCCTTCGTCCGGGCCGTGCCCGCCCTCCCACAAGCAGAGTTCCGCGCCAAGCGCCTTCGGGTCGCCTTGGGCCAGGACGCTTGTCGCCGATGCGGCCAGCGGATAGGCGTTGGGGTCGAAGTCGCCGTAGATCTTGGCGGGATCGGGAGTCCTCCGATTGATCACGTAGTACAGCTGGCGAGAGGTGGAGTTGAGGAGCTCATGGCCCGCCTCGGCCTCCTCCTGCGCCGAGAGCCCCGCGCCCGACCAGTGGTCGATGCTGACGTCCGGGGCGACGGGCACCGTCGAATCGAGGATCAGCGCGCTGTTCCAGATCCGCATGGACTTGCCCGCCGCCTTCACCACCTCGTTCATCCGATTGATGAAGCCGTGGAAGAGGTCGATGGGGTCCGCGCCAGCGCCGTAGCGCTCCTCGGCGGCCTTCGCGAGCTCGGGGTGTTGGCCGAACTGGTCGATCGACATCCATTCGTCCGCGCCGAGGAACCACACTTTCGCGGGGAAAAGCGGCAGATACTCCTTGATCACGTCCTCTGCGAGCGCCCACGTCTCCGGTTTCGCGAGGTTGAGCACGGTGAGGCCCCATTCGCCCTTGACCCCGAGGTCGGGGCGGCGCGCGAGCAACGCGCTGGCGTGGCCGGGCAGGTCGAACTCGGGGACGACGGTGATATGGCGGCGGGCGGCGTAGGCGACGAGGCCCGCGATCTCGGCCTTGCTGTAGTGCTCGGGGGCCACCGCGTCGGGGACCGTGTCGCTCTCCACCCGGAACGCCTGCGAGTCGGTGAGATGCAGGTGGATGGTGTTGTATTTGAGGTAGGAAAGCTCCCGGATCCGGTCTCGCAGCCAGTCGAGGGTGTAGAACTTCCGCGCGACGTCCACCATGAACGCCCGCTCGCGCCAGGCCGGCCAGTCCCGCGCCGTGCCGCCCGGCAGCGCCGGGGACTGGCGCAGCCACTGCACCGCGGTGCGCGTGCCGAGGAACGCCCCCGCCTCGTCCGGCGCGGAGACGACCAGGCGCCCTGCCACGGCGATCTCGTAGCCCTCGGACCCTAGCTGGGGGTCGGGCCCGCGCTGGCGCAGCTCGATGTCGCCGTCGTCCGCTCCGTCCGAGGCGACGGCGAACGTGCGCCCGAGCACCGCGCCGAGGTCTTCGGCGAGCACGTCGGCGGTGCCGCGCCACGACTGCGGGGCGACGATCTTCGCAGTCGGGCCGAGGCGGAAGGAGCCGTCGCCAGGGATCCACCGCTGCACGGAGGGGATGAGCGGCGGCAGGACCGCGCTGGTCGGTCCGGGGCCAGACGGGCCCGGCGGCTGCGCGGAGCGAGTCCGCCCGACCTCGGGGCTCTGCTGCCCGCATGAGAGAAGGGTCAAGGCCGTCGCGGCGACGGCGAGGGCGCGACGGATCGGCGAGAAGCGGTGGACCGGCGGCACGCTGGACCATCATGCCAGACCGGGACGGTTTCTCCCAGCCGCCGAACGGCTTCCCAGCCCGCGCGCAGCGGCGGTGAGTACGCTTACGCCATGCGACGTGTCCTGCTCGGCTTTTCGCTCATCGCGCCCGCGCTGCTCGGCGGCGTTGCCGCTGGCCCTGCGGCCGCCTCCCCGAACGACCCGCCGGACGCGCTCTACGGCGCGTGGGCGGTCGCTTCCGCCGCCGGGCCGGGCTCCCAGGCCGCCATGGCGGCTCCGTCCCTGCGGGTGCGGTTCGGCCCCGACAAGGTCGGCCTGCGCGTCGGAGTCTCCGGCGGTTGCAACGGCATCGGCGGCGCGGGCTCGTTCGACGGGGACCAGGCGGCCTTCCGCCCGCTCATCTCCACCATGATGGCGTGCGAGCCGCCGTTGATGGAGGCGGACTCGTTCGTCTCCAAAGTCCTCGAGGGCCCCGTCCGGTTCGAACTGCGCGGCGACACGCTGCTGCTCCGGAACGGAGCGCGCACGTTGGAGCTGGCGCGAGATCCCGAGGACGGCGAGGATGGCTAGCGCCCTCAGGACGAGCTTCCCCCTTCGGGCGGCCCGGCTTTCCTTCCTCCTGGCCTTGGCGGCGCTCTTGGCCGGGACCGGCCGCGCGACCGCCGACCCGGTCCACGCCGCGCCGGACGCTCTGCTCGGCAGGTGGACGCTGGTCTCGGCGGCGGGCCCGGGGTCAGAGCCGCTCACGCGGATCAAGCCTGGCCCGATCCTCTTCGAGGAGAAAGCCGGGTATTTGTGGGCCTCGGTCAGGGGCGGCTGCAACTCGTTGCGCGCAGCGGGGCCGATCGACGGCAACACCATCGCGCTCGGCCAAATCGTCTCCACACGCATGGCCTGCCCGCAGCCGCAGATGCGGGTGGACGACTTCCTGGTCAACGTCTTCAAAGGGCCAGGCAGCTACACGATCCGGCCCGACGGGCAGCTCGTGCTCGTCAGCGGCCAGCGCACACTCGCCCTGCGACGGGCCGAGGACCGTTCCGACGACGGGGCGGAACCGGAAGCCGGGCCCGAGTCGGGCGGAACGACCGACGAACCGGCATGATGCGCCTATGGCTTTGTTGACTTTGGACGAGGTGCGGGCGGCGGCGGCGCTGCTCGCGCCTGTCGTGCACCGCACCCCGATCGTCGCCTCCCGCGCGCTCGCCGAGCGCTGCGGCCTCCCGGTCTGGCTCAAATGCGAGAACCTCCAGCGCACGGGCTCCTTCAAGCCGCGCGGCGCGTACGCGCGGATCGCGCGGCTCGGCCCCGAGGAGCGCGCTCGCGGCGTGGTCGCGGCCAGCGCGGGCAACCACGCGCAGGGCGTGGCGTGGGCGGCGAGCGAGATGGACGTCGCCTCGACGGTGTTCATGCCCGTGAGCGCTTCGCTGCCGAAAGTCACCGCGACCAAGGCGTACGGGGCCGAAGTCCGCCTCCTCGGGTCGTCGGTGGACGAGGCGCTCGGGCACGCGCGGCGGTTCGCCGACGAGACCGGGGCGGTGCTCATCCACCCCTTCGACCACCCTGACGTGATCCTGGGCCAGGCCACCTGCGGTTTGGAGGTGGCCGAGCAGCTGCCCGAGATTGGCACGCTCGTCGTGCCGCTCGGCGGCGGCGGCTTGCTCGCGGGGATGGCGTTGGCGGTGAAGGCGCTGCTCCCCGGGACGCGCGTCGTCGGGGTCCAGGCGGAGGGAGCGGCGGCGTGGCCGGAGTCGCTGCGCGCGGGCGCTCCGGTGGCGCTGTCCTCGATGGCCACCATCGCCGACGGCATCGCGATCGGCCTGCCGGGCGCGGCGCCGTTCGAGCATGTCTCCGCGCTGGTGGACGAGGTGGTGACGGTGAGCGAGGAGGCGCTGTCGCGCGCGGTGCTGCTGTGCTTGGAGCGGCTCAAGCTCGTGGTGGAGCCCGCCGGTGCAGCCGCGGTCGCCGCTCTGATGACCGTCCCCGGCCAGGAGCTGGGGCTCACCGGCCAGGTCTGCGGCGTGCTGACCGGCGGCAACGTGGACCCGCTCCTGCTCACCAGGGTGATCGCCCACGGCTTGCGCGCGGCGGGGCGGTATCTCACCGTGCGGGTGCGGGTGCGCGACCAACCCGGCGGGCTGGCTGGCGTGCTCGCGGTGTTCCAGCGGGTCGGCGCGAGCGTGGTGGACGTGACGCACTCGCGGATCGCGGAGGGGCTGAGCTTCGGCGACGTCGAGATCAACGCCACTGTGGAGACCCGGGGATCCGAGCACCAGAACGCGGTGCTCGCCGCCCTCGCGGAGGCCGGTCTCGTGCTCGCATGAGCGCGACCGGAAGGCTTGCGCCCCGGAGGACGCGCTCGGGATGAAGGAGAAAGCCGCCTTCGCCGCTCTGGCTTCTGCGGGGTCTGCCGAGGCAAGCGGCTGGCAGGTCGAAGCCGAGGAAAGCGACGTCGCCTGCCAGCCGAACGCGGTACTCGCCGCCATTCGCGACGGACGGGCCCGTGCTAGCATGGCGGCAATATCCCGCTGGCCGTTTTTCGGAGGAGGACTCCCGCTATGCATCGCTTCGCGCTCGGATCTCTAGCAGCCGTCGGCCTCGCGCTCGTGCCGCAGGCTTCGGCGCTCGCGGACGAGTCGAGCGGCGTCACCTCGCCTTCGGGCAAGATCAGCTGCCGCGTGTTCAGCGAGTCGGTCACGTGCTACGCCCCGTTCTCCTCCGGCAGTTCGCTGATGGTCTACCAGCTCGGCTCCGGCTCGGTCTCATGGCACCCGACCGGCCAGCCCGCCGACGGCCAGACGCTCTCGTACGGGTCGCCGGTCGCGGTCAACGGCTGGCAGGTCGAAGCCGAGGAGAGCGGCGTCACCTTCAAGAAGGACGGCAAAGGCGTCTTCGTGAGCGTCCAGGACGTGCACGCGCTCTAGGCGCGCCGTCCCGAGCAGACACTGACGCGATGCCCCTCCCTCGCGACCCGATCGTCGCCGCCGCCGTCAAAGCCGCCTTCGCCGGAGCCGGCGTCACCGGCGCGCCGCCCGCGCGCGGCGACGTCGCGGCCAGGCGCGCCAATGTCGCGCGCGTCTTCCGGCATCTGAGCGCGAGCTGGCCCAGCCAGGCGGGGGTCCGCGCGGACCGCTTCGCGCTCCGCGCCCCGGACGGGGCCGAGCTTCCGCTGCTCTGGTACCGGCCGGACTCCGCCCATGCGCGCAGCGCGGTCCTCTACCTGCACGGCGGCGGCATGATCATGGATTGGGGCGTGACCGGCCCGCTGTACGAAGCCGTCGTCCGCAGCTACGTCGCGCGCTCCGGGGTCCCGATGCTCGTCGTGCCCTACCGCACAGCCCCCGAGCACCCGCACCCGACTCCGGTGCAGGACTGCTACGCCGCGCTGGTGTGGCTGGCCGAGCACGCGGCCGAGCTCGGCGTGGACGCGGACCGGATCGGGGTCATGGGCGACAGCGCGGGCGGGGGGCTCGCCGCCGGGGTCTGCCTGCTCGCCAGGGACCGGGGCGGCCCTGCCGTCGCGCAGCAGATCCTGGTCTACCCGATGCTCGACGACCGCACCCCGGACCCGGACCCCGAGCTTCTGCCCGGCCTCGTCTGGAGCTACGACGACAACGCCACCGGCTGGGCGGCCCTGCTCGGCGACGCGGACCACGGGGCCTCCCTCGGGTACGCCGCGCCCGCGCGGGCCGAGGACCTGTCCGGGCTTCCGCCCGCGTACATCGACGTCGGCGGGCTCGACTTCTTCCTCGCCGAAGACCTCGCGTTCGCGGGCAGGCTCGCGGCGGCCCACGTCGAGGTCGAGCTCCACGTGCATCCTGGCTGCCCGCACGGCTTCGAGACGTTCGCCCCGCAGGCCCCGGTGTCGCTCCGGGCGTTCGACGACCGGTTGCGGCGGATCGCCTCGCTCTAGGCCGCGCCCTCCAGGTCGAGCAAGAGCCGCTTGGCCTCCGGGCCGCCCCGGTAGCCGCCCGCCGTGCCGTCGGACCGGACGACCCGGTGGCAGGGGACCACGAGCGGGATCGGGTTCGTCGCGCAGGCGGTGCCCACCGCCCGGACCGCGCCCGGACTGCCGGAGAGCCGAGCGAGGTCCGCGTAGGTCGCAGTGGCCCCGTAGCCGACGTCGGCGGCGAGGTGCTCGAGGACCGCGCGGCGGAACCCCTTCGACAGCCGCCAGTCCAGCGCGAGGTCGAAGCGGCGCAGCCGCCCGGAGAAGTACGCGTCGAGCTGCCGGACGACCGCGTCGAGCCGCGCGGGCGCCTCCAGCACGCGCGGGCTGATCTGGTCCGCGAGGCTCTGCAGCACCGCGTCGTGGCCTTCTCGGGCGAACGCAACACGGACCAGCCCCGCCTCCGTCGCCGCGGCCAGCAGCGGCCCGAGCGGGGAGTCCACGACGCGGTAAGCGACGTCGAGGAGCCCTTCTTGCGCCGCGAGGGCGGCGAGGCGGGCGCGCAGACGGTCCACCTCCGCGTGCCCGACCGGGCACAATTCGGTTGGTTCCACGGGTTTCATCGGTCTTCCTGCTCTGTGAAGGGACTCTTTGGGTAGGCGCGCCGCAGCGCCGCCACGCCGTCCGCCGCGGCCCGGCGCGCGGCGGCAGCGGTGCCGCCGACGATGTCGGCGACCTCCTGGTAGGGCAGCCCGGCGAGATAGTGGTACGCGACGGCCTGGCGCTGTTTCGCCGTGAGCGACGCGAGCGCGTCGTCCAGGTCGAGGTCGCGCCCGTCGGCCCGGTCCGGGGCGGGGCGGTCGAAGACCTCGGCGACCGGGACGGCACGCCGCCTCGCCGCGCGGATGATGTCGAGCGACTTGCGGTGCGCGATCGTCACCAACCACGCCTCGACGTTGGCCCCCTCAGGGAGGTCCGGGTACGCGCGCATCGCGGCGAGGAACGTCTCCGACCACGCGTCGTCCGCGTCCACCGGCCCGACGACCGCGCGGGCGACGCGCAGCACGAGCGCTCCGTGCCGCGCGACCACGGCCGCGAAGGGCGCTTTGCCCGCGCGGGCGGCCGTCACCACAATGTGGGCTCGGCGGCGGGGATCGCCCGTTCGAGCTCCAAAAGCCGCCGTTTGCGGTCCAGCCCGCCGGCATAGCCGGTGAGGCTTCCGGTCGAGCCGACGACCCGGTGGCAGGGGATGATGATCGAGATCGGGTTGTGGCCGACGAAGCCGCCGATGGCTCTGGGGCTGATGCCGCCGCCGACCTCTCTCGCGAGCGCCCCGTAGGTCGTGGTCTCGCCGTACGGGATCGCCGCGAGCAGCCGCCACACCTGCCGCGCGCGCTCGGTGCCGCGCGGGTTCAAGTCCAGCTCGAACGCGCGGCGCTCGCCCGCGAAGTACTCGCGCAGCTGCGCGATCTCGGCCGCGAAGCCGCCGTCTTTTGCCGCGTCGGCCCTCGGGCCGAAGCCTGCGACGTCGGGCCGGGTCCAATGGCCGGGGAAATAGATCCCGGACAGGCCGCCTTCGTCGCGCACGAGCGTCAACGGGCCGATGGGGAACTCGACGACGACGTGTCGGGCGGTGTGCGTTGCGGTGGACATCGGAGCCTCCTCGAAATGCTCTGCCGGCTCGTCCGTTCCGGCTGTTCTGCTCATCTCACGATCGTTGTTCACTGGGAAGACGCCCCGGCGGGGAGTTTTGTGAGGACGGCTCGGAATGCCATAGCTCACATCTTCGCGCCCGCAGGCCGCCGGGCCGCCAGCGCGACAAGATCGCCCGCCGGGCCGCGCAGCCTGGCCCCGACCGGCCAGACCGCGCGCAGCACCCTCGGCATGCGCAGCCCTTCCACCTCGATCCGCACCAGCCTGCCCTCGGCCAGCTCGCCCGCGACCGAAAGGCTCGACAGCACCGCGGGGGCCTCGGCGGTCGCCGCCGCCGTTTTCAGGGCGGTCACCGAGCTCAATTCCAAAAGCGGCGGCGCGAGCGGCCGCTCGACCCGGCCCGCGAGCGCTTCCTCGAAAACGTCCCGCGTCCCGGAGCCGGGCTCTCGCTGCACGAGCGGCGTGCTCGCCAGCGTCGAGGGGGACACCCGCCCGGAGCGGGCCCACGGATGGCTCCGGGGCACCACCACCAGCAGCTCGTCGCGGCCGATGGGCCGGGAGTCAAGGCCCGCGCCGGTCTCGGCGCATTCCACGAAACCGATGTCTGCCTCCCCGGCGAGGACGGCGGCCATGGCGGACGCGGAGTTCATCGGACTCACCCGGATCTGGCCGTCCGGGTGCAGATTGCGCAACGCCACCACCCAGGACGGCACGAGGCACTCGGCGACCGTCATCGACGCGGCGACGCGCACCGAGGAGCTCTGCCCGCGCAGCGCTTCGACCCCGGCGGCGAATTTCTCCGCGCTGTCCAAAATCGCGCCGGCCCATTCCAGCACCGCCGAGCCGGACCCGGTCAGGGCGGTCCCGCCGGGGGAGCGGCGGAACAAGCGCAGCCCGAGCTCGCGCTCCACCGCGCGGACCCTGGCGCTCACCGCCTGCTGGCTCAGGCCGAGCTCGCGCGCGGCGGCCCCCATGCTGCCCCGCCGGGCGACCGAGGCGACGACGTCGAGGGCGGCCAGTTCCGGCACGCGGGCGGGGAGCACCATAGGACCACTGTATCGCGCAGGCCACAAACCAGGTTTGTGGTGGACAACGACAAGGCCTCGCTGCGCCAGCCGCGGCGAGGCTGGCGCGGGCCGAGCTTAGCGCGCGTGGCGGACCAGCTGCTCTTCGATTTCGATCTGCGCAGCTCGCCGCCGCAGCTCCGCGTGCACCGCGTCCCGGTCTCGCGGGTACGTCCAATAGAGCGCCGTGGTGAGCACGACCTCGACGAAGACCAGCCCCACGACGAGCAGCGACGCGGCGGCTTTGAGGCCGAAGCGCTCGCCGAGGCCGGTGAGCAGTAAGCTCAGCGCCGCGACCGCCACCAGCTGGACGCTGATCCGGACCGCGTTCGCCGTGCCGCGCAGCTCGGGCGGCGTCACGTCGATGACGATGAGCTGGGTCACCACCGGCCAGGCCCCGTACACCAGCCCGTACAGGAAATAGCACACGCAGAACGCGATGATCGAACCCCAGCCGATCTGCGTGCACAGCGCCACGGCGACCAGGCAGAGCGCCCCGACGATCTGGAAGAGCGCGACGTACCCGAACCTCGGGCTGCGCCTGCGGGCCTGGTCCGCGAGCATCCCGCCGCAGAACGTGCCGATCATGCCGCCGACCCCGCCGGGGAGCGCGACGAGGGAAGCCGTCTCGTTGTCGAAGCCGTAGACCTCGACGAGGTAGACGACGGCCACGCCGAGCAGGAGGAACTGCCCGCAGAACACCGACTGCACGACGTGGATCGTGAACGTCCGGATCTTGAAGAGCGCGAGCATCGCGGGCCAGCTGACCTTGGAGTGCTCTTCGCGCTCCGCCTTGCTGAACTGGGCGAGCTCGGCCTCCGCCGCGCCGACTCCGGGGTCGCGGAAGAACATCGCGATGAGCAACCCGCACGCCAGGCAGATCGCCCCGGAGGCGAAGAACCCGTACCGCCATCCGCCGGGGACCGTGGAGAGCTGGCCCATGATCGGGCCGAGCGCGGCGATCATCAGCGCGATCAGCCCGTAGAGATAGCCCGCCGCCCTGCCGCGGGACTTGTCGTCGAACAAGTCCGCGAGCAGGGCCGTGACGATCGGCTGGGTGCCCGAGAAGAAGAGCGAGGAGACCACGAACAGGAGCAGGATCTGCAGGTAGTTCTGCGCGAAACCGGTGGCGATGCACCAGGCCCCGCCGATCCCGGCGCAGCACACGAGCACCGCTTTGCGGTTGGTGCGCTCCGCGAGCTGCGCCCAGAGCGGCCCGGTCGCCGCGCTGAGCAGCTTCGGGGCCGCTTGCAACGCGCCGAGCGCGGAGAGGGGCAGGCCCAAGGAGGCCTGGATCGCCGGGAACAGCATGCTCACCACGCTGCCTTCCGAAGTCTCGGTGGTGAGCGTCCCGCCGAGCAGGGTGAGCTGGAGCCAGCGGCGGGCGGGAGAGGGAGGCATCGAGTCAAGGGTAGCCGCGCGGCCCTCCACGACGGCTATGCTGGAGATCACAAAACTAAGGAACGAGGAGCGCCATGCCGACCATCACCACGTGTCTTTGGTTCCAAACCGACGCCAACGAGCCCGCCGCGTTCTACACCGGCCTCTTCCCAGACTCCCGGATCCTCTCGGCGACCCCGTCCGAACGCAGCGGGGGGACCTCCATCGTTTCTTTCGAGCTGTGGGGACGCCCGTTCCTCGCCCTCGGCGGCGGCGCGGAGGTGGCGTTGAACTACGCGACGAGCCTGCAAGTGCCGTGCGAGACGCAGGAAGAGCTGGACCGGTATTGGGACGTGCTCGCGGCGGGCGGCGCGGAGCAGCAGTGCGGCTGGCTGACCGACAAGTTCGGACTGTCCTGGCAGATCGTGCCGACCATCTTGCCCGGCCTGCTGAGCCACCCGGACCCGGCGCAGGCGGACCGGGTCCTCAAAGCGATGCTCGGCATGGCCAAGCTCGACATCGCGGGGCTGCTGGCCGCGGCCTCGGCGGGGTGACCGGGCGAGTCGGCCTGTTTCTGGGGCCTCGCGGCGGTAGCCTGCTCTGATGCGCAGCCACCAGTACGGCGACATCCTCGCCCCCCGTCCTCGTCGGCAGCCCGCCCCCGAAGTCGTCGCGGAGATCGACATGGTCGTCGAAACCGTGCCCAACGGCCTGGTCTCGGACTTCTGCGGCGCGATCGTCGCCGTGGACACCGACCGCAAAGGGCACGTGACGCTGGAGGACGCCGACGGCAACCGCCGCCTCTTCGAGATGAAACCCGGCGCGTTCCTGCTCGAAGGCAAGCCTGTGACGCTCGTCCGCCCGAAAGTCGGCTCCCTGTCCGGGCCGCTGCGCACCGCGTCCGGCTCCACCGCCGTGCCCGGCGCGCCCGCCCGCGTGGCCCGCGCGAGCCGGATCTGGGTCGAGGGCGTCCACGACGCGCAGCTCGTCGAGCAGATCTGGGGCGACGACCTGCGGATCGAAGGCGTGGTGGTGGAGCCGTTGCACGGGGTGGACGAGCTCGCGGAGCGGATCGCCGAGTTCGCGCCCGCCGAAGGGCGGCGGGTCGGCGTCCTCGTGGACCACCTGGTCCCCGGCAGCAAGGAGTCCCGGATCGTCGCGCAGGTCGCGCATCCGCACGTGCTCGTGACCGGGCACCCCTACGTGGACGTCTGGCAGGCGGTCAAGCCCACCGCCGTCGGCATCCCCAAATGGCCGAACGTGCCCAAGGGCGTGCCGTGGAAAGAGGGCGTCTGCCGCGCCCTGGGCGTGAAGGACACCGCCGCGATGTGGGGGCGGGTGCGCAAAGGCGCGAAGGACTACACGATGATCGAGCAGCCGCTGTTGCGGGCGGTGGAGGAGCTGATCGACTTCGTCACCGCGTGACGGGCGCCGCCTCGTCCTTCGCCACGAAGCTCTGCGCGGCGAGGTAGCCGTACGTCCCGAGGAGCACGGCCGCGGCGGCCGAGTTCGGGATGGAGTCGCGCACCCGCACGTGCGAGCCCACCGCCGCGACGAAGTACACCGTCAAGAGGGCGAGGGTGAGCCGGGCGACGGGCGGGAACTTGGCGCCCAGCGCGAGGCCCGCCGCAGAGGCGCCTTTGACCACCGGGAAGAGCCAGCGGTACTTGACCGGCACCTCGACCCGGTCAAACGCCTCGGCGATGGCTTTGACCGGGATTGCGCAGGCCACGGCATCCGCCGCCTGCAGCGCCGCGAACGCCGCGAGGGTTTTGGGGGACGGTTTTCTACTCATGGCGCAAGTCTACTCACGCCTGAAGAAGCGACCCAGGCCACTTCTCGTCGCGGCGCATCTCACAAACGTGGGGAGGGGGAATTTCACTAGACTGAAGATCGCGTCGCGGGCTCCATCTCGCCCGTACTGCCGCATCCGCAGGAAGGAACCCGCATGGCAACGGTCGCCGATCACATCATCGCCGCGTTGAGCATGAGCGGGGTCAGCAGGGTGTACGGCTTGCCTGGGGACAGCCTCAACGGGTTCACCGACGCGATCCGCCGCGCCGACGGAATCACCTGGGAGCACGTCCGGCACGAGGAGACCGCCGCGTTCGCCGCGGCCTCCGAGGCCGCGCTGACCGGACAGCTGGCGGTCTGCGCGGGCAGTTGCGGCCCTGGCAACCTGCACCTGATCAACGGGCTCTTCGACGCCCAGCGCAGCGGCGTGCCGGTGCTGGCCGTCGCCGCGCACATCCCGCTCGCCGAAGTCGGCTCGGGCTACTTCCAAGAGACGCGCCCGCAGGAGCTCTTCAAGGAGTGCAGCGTCTACGCCGAACTCGTCAGCTCCCCCGAGACGGCTCCGCGCATCGTCGAAATGGCGATGCGGGCCGCCGTCGAGGAGCGCGGGGTCGCGGTGGTCGTGATCCCCGGCGAAGTGTTCCTCAGCCGAAGCGAGGACCGAGGCTGGCTCTCCCGGCCCATCGTCGCCACCCGCTCCGTCCTGCGCCCGGACGACGAGTCGTTGCGCGCGGCCGCCGAAATCCTCGGCCGGTCGAGCCGGATCACCATCCTCGGCGGGGCCGGCTGCGCGGGAGCGCACGACGAGCTGATCCGCCTCGCCGAGACGCTGCAAGCGCCCGTCGTGCACGCCCTGCGCGGCAAGGAGCACATCGAATACGACAACCCCTACGACGTGGGCATGACGGGCCTTTTGGGGTTCGCCTCCGGCTACAAGGCGATCCGGGAAGCCGAGGTGCTCCTGATGCTCGGCACCGACTTCCCCTACCGGCAGTTCTACCCCGAGGACGCGACCATCGTCCAGGTCGACGTCCGGGGCCGCCAGCTGGGCCGCCGCGTCCCCATCGACCTCGGGCTGGTCGGCACGGTCAAAGACACCGTCGCCGCGCTGCTGCCGCTGCTGCGCCGCAACGAAAGCTCCGAACACCTCGACCGCGCGGTCAAGCACTACCGCAAGACCCGCAAGTCCCTCGACGCCCTCGCAGTCAACGACCGCGACCACACCCCGATCCGCCCGGAATACGTGGCGGGGCTGGTGGACCGGCTCGCCGCCGACGACGCGGTGTTCACCGTCGACGTCGGGTCGCCGGTGGTCTGGGCTTCGCGGTATCTGACGATGAACGGGCGGCGGCGGCTGGTCGGGTCGTTCACGCACGGCACGATGGCCTGCGCGCTGCCGCACGCCATCGGCGCGCAGACCGCGGACCGGGGCAGGCAGGTCGTCGCGCTGGCGGGGGACGGCGGGCTGACGATGCTCTTCGGCGACCTGATCACCCTGACCCAGAACAAGCTGCCGGTGAAGATCGTGGTGTTCAACAACTCCTCCCTCAACTTCGTGGAGCTGGAGATGAAAGCCGCTGGGATCGTCAATTTCGGCACCGAGCTGCACAACCCGGACTTCGCGGCGGTCGCCCGCGCGCTTGGCATCCACGGCAGGCGCGTCGAGCGGCCCGCCGAGCTGGAGGAGGCGCTCGCCGAAGCCTTCGCCCACGACGGCCCGGCCTTGGTGGACGTCGTGGTCGCCCGCCAGGAGCTGTCGATCCCGCCCGCGATCTCCGCAGAGCAGACGAAGGGCTTCGCCCTCTACGCGATCCGCACGATCCTCGCGGGCCGGGCGGACGAGCTGCTGGACCTGGTCACCACGAACGTGGCCCGCCGCATCCTGGACTAGCGCCGCCCGGCGGGCGCTTCGCCCTTCGGCGGGTCCTCCTCGTCCGAGGCCACGTCCTTGCGCCAGTCCGCGAAGCGTTTCCCGATGTCGCTCGCGATGTCGCCGACGTTGCGTCCGACCGCTCCGACCGCGGAGCCGACGCCGCCGCCGATGTCGCGCAGGGTCCTCACGAGCGGGTCCTCGGACTGGTCGAAGCTCTCTTTGTAGTTCTTCGCCGCCGCGCCGAAGTCCTCGCTGAACGTGGGGCCCGCCGAGTCCGTCCGCTTGGGGTAGTTCCCGGCCAAGACGGCCCCGTACTCGCCCCGGTCGATCCACTTGTTGAGCTCGGCGGCGCGCAGCACCGAGAACGGATGGGACTGCAGCTCCAAGTTCAGCAGCTTGAGCACCCCGTCGCGCAGGTCGCCGGTGCGCTCGTAGTCCTTCGCCTGGGCGAGGAAGCGCTGGGTGTCCATCTCGTCCAGCCGCGAGCCGCCCGCGAGTTTCATCTGCACCCGCAGCGCGACCTCCACGTCCTGGACGCAGAGCAGCCCGGCCCGGTCTCCGGACAGCTCGGACTTGCGCTGCCACTCCATGAGCGCGGCCACGATGGCGCGCAGCGCCCAGCCGCCGATCGGCATCCACCCGAAGTTGTCCGCCAGCCGCAGCAGATGCATGAGCATCGTCCGGTACACGGCGTGCCCGGAGAGCGCGTGGCCCAGCTCGTGCCCGATGACGAACCGAAGCTCGTCCTCGTCCATCAAGTCCAGCAGCGCGGAGCTGACCACGATGAACGGGGTGTCCATGCCGATGGTCATCGCGCTCGGCCACGGGCTCTGCATGACGAAAAGCTCGGGGGTCGAGGAGGAGTCCAAGATGCGGACGCAGTCGGCGCGGATGGCATCCACCGTGCGGAACTGGCGGTCGTCCACACGGATGGCGGTGGACAGGTACAAGAGCCGGTGCTGGCGTTCGCGCAGCAGCGAGGCCAGCGCCTTCAGGAGCGTGTCGAAGCCGGTCAGGGCGCGCAGCGTGCCCAACGCCGCCCGGTCAACCGGATGTTCCCACGCGCGACTGCTGATCCCCGGAAAAACGACGCGGGATCTTGCTGGAAGATCGGCCATGCAGGGACCATAGCAGAGCCGAGGGCTCACACCTCCAGCCGCGCCCCCATGATCACGGTGCGGTCAAGCGGGAGGCCGAAATACGCCGCCGCGTCCGAGGTGATGTGCGAGGTCCCGATGAACAGGCGCTTGCGCCAGACCGGCATCGTCGGCTCCGGGCCGCGCACCAATTGGAGCTTCGAGAGGAAGAACGAGGCATGGCCGATGGTGATCGGGCCTTCGGTGCGCGCCGGGTCGAGCAGGCTGAGCACGTGCGGCACGTCCGGGCGCTCCATGTATCCGAACCGCGCGCTGACGAAGATGACGCCGTCGTCGCTGTAGCCCAAGTCGTCGATCCCGACGCGCTCGGAGTCGGGCACCCTCGGCGCGGGGGAGGTCTCGATGGACAGAATCACCACGTGCTGGTGCAGGGCATGGTTGTGCTGGACGCTGGAGAGCATGGAGAGCGGCGTGGTCTCCTTGCCCCGGTTGAGGAACACCGCGGTGCCGGGCGGGCGCAGCAGCGGGGGGTCCAGCGCCGAGAGCCCGTCGACGAACTCCTGCAGCGAGCCCTCCATCTCCTCCCGTTTGCGGGTGACGATCGAGCGGCCGCGCGCCCACGTGGTCATCACCGCGAACGCCGCGAAGCCGATCAAGATCGGCAGCCACGCCCCGTGCACGAACTTCGTCAGGTTCGCGGCGAAGAAGAGCAGGTCGACCACGAGGAGGGCTCCGCCGCCGAGCGCCACCGCCCACAGCGGAGCGCCCCAGCGCTGGCGGGCGAGGTAGAGGAACAGCAGGGTGGTGATGGTGATCGTCGCGGTCACCGCCATGCCGAACGCGTACGCCAGCGCCGCCGAGCTGCGGAACGCGAAGACCAGGATCAGGACCGCCGCCGCCAGCACGTTGCTGACCAGGGGGACGTAGATCTGGCCCATGGCCGACTCGGAGGTGTGCTCGACCCGCAGCCTCGGCAGGTAGCCGAGATGCGCGGCCTGCGAGGCCAGCGAGAACGCGCCGGTGACGACCGCCTGGGAGGCGATCACCGTCGCTGCGGTGGCCAGCAGCACCATCGGCAGCCGCGCCCACTCCGGGGTCAGCAGGAAGAACGGGGCTCCGCTGGTCTTCTCGTCGCCGAGCAGCAGCGCGCCCTGGCCGAAGTAGTTCAGCGTGCAGGCGGGCAGCACCAGCAGGAGCCAGCCCCTGGTGATCGCGCGTCGGCCGAAATGGCCCATGTCCGCGTAGAGCGCCTCCGCGCCGGTGACCGAGAGGACGACGGCCGCCAGCGCGAAGAAGGCGATCTCGAAATGTCCTGCGACGAAGCCGAGCGCGTACGCGGGGGAGAGCGCCTTGAGGATCTCCGGGTGGCCGAGCACGCCGCCCACCCCGCACGCCCCGATCGAGACGAACCAGGCGATCATCACCGGCCCGAAGACGCGCCCCACCGCAGCGGAGCCTCGGCGCTGCACCGAGAACAGCGCCACGATGATGACCGCCGTGATCGGCACGACCCACTCGCCGAAACCGGGATCGACGACCTTGAGCCCTTCCACGGCGGAGAGGACCGAGATCGCCGGGGTGATCATGCCGTCGCCGAAGAACAGCGCGGCCCCGAAGACCCCGAGCCCGGCGAGCGCGAGCGCGGTGCGGCGGCCCTTCCCGGCCCAGCGCCGCAGCAGGGTAATCAACGCCATGATGCCGCCCTCCCCGTCGTTGTCCGCGCGCATCACGAGGGTCACGTAGGTCAGCGTCACGATGACCATCACCGACCAGAAGATCAGCGACACCACGCCGTAGATATTGTCCGGGCTGATCGGCACCGGATGCGGATCCTCGGGGTTGAAGACGGTCTGGACGGTGTAGATCGGGCTGGTGCCGATGTCGCCGAACACCACGCCGAGCGCGCCGACGACGACCCCGAGACGGACCGAGTCCACACCGCTCCGGTGGTGCTGCGACGGCGCGGCCTCGATTTTCACGCTCACAGCATCCCTCATCTTCCTGTCCGGTGGGCGGCGGGCGCTCTGATCGTAGCCGCAAGAGGCGGTCGGCGCGGCCGCCTTAACGGTTTTGTTTCCTTCCCCCGTATTCGCCCAGACGTGGCTGTCGGCGGCGCGCGGCGCAGGCTTGGCCTCGGCTCTGCGGTCAGACTTTGCTGAGCACGATCTTCGCGATCTCCCGCGCGCCCAACGGGGTCAGGTGCAGCGGCTCGCTCTCCAGCCAGTTCGTCGTGAGGAACCCGGACTCCCAGGACGGCCCGGCGGAACAGAGGCCCTTGCCGACGGACGGGCCATAGGTGTCCACGTAGATCTGCCCGGTCTCCTTCGCCACCTGCTGGATGGTCGCGTTGATGCCCTGGATCTTCTCGTTGATCCACGCCATGTCCCTCGGAGTCATCGGGGTCGTCGCGTCGCAGGTCTTGCCGACGGGGAAGACCTGCGGGTAGCCCACCAGCGCGACCCTGCTGCGCGGAGCCTTGGCCTTGATCGCGTCCACCGCGCCCCGCAAGTCGCGGTGGATGTTATCGCGGACCCCGGCGTAGCCCTGGTCGGTCAGCAGCGGCTGCTCCTCGGCGGCCTGCTGGCGGCACGAGGCCCCGTCCGGGTCGGTGAGGCCGATCATCAGGCAGGTGGTGACGATCTTGACCATGAAGTCCTGGTCGTTCGGCCCGAAGCTCATCGTCACCAAGTCGGTGTCCTCGTCCACCGCGTCCAGCTGCGGCGGGACGATGACCCCGAGGGCGCTCTCCTGCTCGCCCGCCAGCGCGCTGGTCTTGGCCCCCGCGCAGCTCACGTCGACGAACCCGTTGCCGGGGCTGAGCCCGAGCCCCTCCGCGACGAAGGCGGGGTAGTTCTCATCGGTCCGCGCGCAGTTCGGCCCGCCGGGGTCCAGCCCCTTGGCTCCGGGCTTGCTCACGTACGAGTCGCCCATGGCCACGTAATGGCGCACCGGCTCCTTCTCCGGCTCGGCTCCCGCAACGCCGGAGAAACCAGGGAAGGGGAGAAAGAGGGCGAGGGCCAGGCCGAAGGACAGTCGTTCTCTTGTTTTCATCAAACCAGCTCTCTACCTCTCGATCGTCCATGCCTCGTTGCCGACGATCACTGCGACCGAGTCTATCCGAGCGCCGTGGCCGGGGACACACCTGTTCGCAGCTGCCGACTCCGCCGGCCAAGGGCAGTGGGCCGGCCCCGAACGAGGGAGCCTCATAGCCAGAGCAATCACGGCCAGAGCAACGCGCGCGACCAGCCGTCCGCCTCGCGCGCGTACCGGACGCGGGCGTGCTGCCGGTCCTTGTCCGCCTGCCAGAACTCCACCGAACGCGCCGCGACCGCGTACACCCGCCAGCCCTCCGCCACCAGCGTCGGATCCGCAGAGAGCCATTGCCGCGCCGCCGCGACCGCCTCCTCGCACGCCGCCCGGTCCGCGAGGGGCTGGCTTTCCCGGCTCGCCAGCGCCACCGCCCGAGCGGCGGAGCCGCGCGAGCGGAAGTCCGCAGCGCCGCGCTCCGCAGAGCCCTCGACCACCGGGCCTCGCACCCGCACCTGACGGCCCACCTCCGGCCAGTAAAACGTCAGCGCCGCGACCGGGCAATCCGCCAGCTGCCTTCCCTTCGCGCTCGTCGCGCTGGTCGCGAACCACCAACCCCCATCGTCCAGATCCTTCAAAATCAACACACGCGCGTCCGGGGAGCCGTCCGCGTCCACCGTCGAAAGCGTCATCGCATGCGGCTCCGCAGCTCCGTGCTCGACCGCGTCCCGCAGCCACGCCGCGAACAGAGCCTCTGGATCATCGGGAACGTCCGCGACGTCGAAATCGCGGACGACACCGGCGAACACGGGCAAAGAACGCAAGAGGTCTCGCATCCGGCCAGCCTAGTCGCCCCGATCCGCAAGCCCCAGCCGGAAAACAGCGCATCCGCCGAGAAAACTCCTGGCGCAGGCGCATCATCACGGCCCTGAACAGGCAAAACGCTCTCATTTCGCCGTAGAGCGATTTTCAGCCCGAAAACGCCTCCGTATACCAGGGCAACACGCCAGAGCAGAAGCCCTCAGGGCTTATCGCGGACCAGGGGAGAACATTATGTCATTTCCAGGCCGCAGTCGCCGTCCTCGGCCAACGCCCGGACCACAGCGCCCTGGCGGCCGGCTCCGCCCGAACACGACAAAACGCGCCCCGACGGTCGCGCTGCCCGGCAACGGCCCGAAGGATCGCAGAGCTTCCCGCCAGCAGATAGGGCACAACGCGAACCAACAGTTCGCTAGCTCCGGGGATTCGAGGGGAGCCGCCCTTTGTAGTAAGTGACATAATGTTGATTATCGGCGTTTAACTATGGGCGAATCCTCATGATCCAGGCGTTTGGCCTTGGCATGATTGTCCTTGCTCAATGAACTTGGCCATTGCTCATTAAAGTTGGCCAACGTGGCGCTCTGTCTCACTGAAGTTGGCCACTGGTTCGGAGCGTCGGCGCTAGGCAGGCGTATTCCGCGCGTAATTTGAGCGTATGCCTAATGTGGCTGCGCTCACACTTAGCCCTGCTGGTCGTCACTCGGAGATCAGGTATCGGCTGCCTGGTGAGCTTGCCGTGTCGGCGGATGCCTTTGAATGCGCTGCTGTGCCCTTTGAGCAGGCCAGTCCGATGCGTAACGTTCGTCCCCGCCGAGGTCAGCGTAATTTCTGTGGCGACTGGTGGATGGCGACCGGCCATCGGCATGTGGCGTTTGAGTCCTGGGTTGAGCGAGATTTTCTGATCTCGGCCGATTTCGCCCCTGAGATCGTCGCCGTCAGCTCGCAGCCCTTCACCTTCGACCGCTCCTCGAAAACTGCTCCACGGCGATCTCACACGCCTGATTTCTTCCTGCGCCTGGCTGACGGTAGCGCATGTGTGGTCGATGTGCGTCCTGAGGCTCTTGTCAAGCCACCGGATCAGGAGCAGTTCGACGCGACCGAGCAGCTGTGCGACGAGTTAGGATGGTCGTACCGGCGAGTCGGTGAACAGCCAGCGGTGCTGTCCGCCAATTTGCGATGGCTGACCGGGTATCGGTTCCCGCGTGCTTGCGACAGAGGCACAGCCGAGATCGTGGAAGCTCAGATGCTCCGTTCCGGGAGTCTTACGCTGCGCGAGCTTGCCCGAGCGGTAGGAGACCCAGTGGTGGCGCTGCCGACGATTTACCACCTTATCTGGAACCAAACCCTGCGCTTGGATCTTCGTTCACGGCTGCTCCATGAGCACGCCGAGGTGACGGTGAGCAGCGCATGAGCCTTTCGAAGCCCCTGCATGTTGGCAGTCTCCTTTCTCTGAACGGGGTTGTCTACGAACTCGTGGCGCTGGACGGCCCCAGAGTTTTATTGAGTGACCAGCAGCGCGGGCATATGACGATCACGCTGGCCGCGCTGCTGGCAGACAAGACTTTCCAAATCGTCGGCGCTGAGCAGAGCCGCCGACCTCTGCGCCCGGCGTACTTCAACTCGCTCAGCGAGGAAGCCTGTGACCGGGCGTTGCGGTTCGAGCGGCATGTCAGCGAGGCGGCTGACGGCTTGCCGGTGGACGCCGAGCCGGGGTCGGCCCCGAGGCCCAAGTACGACCCGATGACCACCTCGCAAAGCGAACGGGACGCGGCGAAGGTGGCCGAACTCGCCGCACTGGGCGAACCGTTGAGTTTGCGCAGCTTCCGACGATTCCGCCGCCAGTACGAGATCTCCGGCATCGAGGCGTTGATCGACAAACGCCCTGTCCGCAAGACCTCGGTCGCTAGCCGGGTGGACAACCGATACGTGGAGGTTCTGCGCCGGGTTCTGGCCGAGAGCCGCGATGATTCGACCGGGACCAGGGGCAAGTTGATGCGTCTGACGACCAATGCTGTCGAGGCAGAATACGGCCCAGATCAGGTGCCGCTGCCGTCGCGGGCGACGTTCAACCGGCTGCTCGCGCGAATGGCCGAAGCCCGCCACGCCACCGGCTCTGCTCGCACGAGGCGGACGTTGGCGAACCAGCCGCAGGGGCCATTCGGAGCGCTCGCCGCCGCGCGTCCTGGCGAATGGATGCAAATCGACTCCTCCCCTTTGGACGTGGCTGTGCGGCTCGACCAGGAACTCACCGGACGGGTGGAGCTGACCGTGCTGGTCGATCTGGCGACCCGGTCCATCGCCGCAGCCGTCCTGCGCCCGACGGCGAAGGCCGTGGACGCGGCGCTGCTGTTGGCCCGCTCCATGACCCCGGAGCCGATGCGCCCCGGTTGGTCGGACGCTGTCAGCATGGCGCGCTCCGCGCTGCCCTACCAGTCGATGCGGTCGGCTGACGAGCGGTTGGAGAACGCGGCAGCGAAGCCGGTGATCGTCCCGGAGAACATCGTGTGCGACAACGGCAGCATCTACGTGTCCTCCACGTTTTTGAACGCATGCCGCAGGCTCGGGATCAGCCGCCAACGGTCCCACCCGTTCACCCCGACGGACAAGCCGGTCGTGGAGCGCACGTTCTCCTCGATCAACACGCTCTTCGCCCAGCATGTTGTCGGATACCTGGGGTCCAGCGTCGAGCACCGGGGTCAGGCCGCCGACCAGAAGGCCGTGTTCTCCCTGGTCGAGCTACAAGACCTGTTGGACGAATGGGTCGTCGTCCACTGGCAGAACCGCCCGCACGAAGGATTGCGCGACCCGCTGAGCCCGTCCAGGGTGCTCACCCCGAACGAGATGTACGCGGCCCTCGTCGCGGTTTCCGGGTACGTCCACCTGCCGCTTTCTCCGGAGGACTACATCGGTTTGCAGCCGTTCAAGGCGAGGGCCATCAACTCTTACGGGATCAAGATCGGACACAGGGTCTACGACTGCGAGGAGCTGAACCCGCTGCGGGGCCAGCCCTCCGGGATCAAGGCGCTCAAAGACCAGTGGGAAGTGCATTACGACCCTCACGACGTCACCCGCGTCTGGGTGCAGAACCCCGAGACCGGGGCGTGGATCACTGCCTACTGGCGGTACCTGCGCACATCGCGACAACCATTCAGCGAGACGGTGTGGGAGCACGCGCGGAAGATCGTCGCAGCGCGCGACAAGGCCACTGAGGAGGCCATCGCGGCGGAGACCGAACGCATCCTGGACGACGCGAGCACCGGGCGCACTGCCGCGTTCACCACGCCAAAACGCAAGAAGAGCCCGAGAGACCGGAGGGTTGCCGCCCGCGCCAACGCTATGGCCGAGGTTTCCAAACCAGACGTGACGCATGCGGAAGAAACGGTCGGACCAGCCCGCTTCGCGGAACCGGCGGACGACGAGCGCCTGGCAGAGGTGATCCCGTTGCCGGTGTTCGACACGGACAAGATGCTGGAGAAATGGTGGTAGGAGCAAGATGCAGCAGGCCCACGTCGAAGACTCCCTAGACCCAAGGCGCATCCCCACCACCACCCTCATCGGGTGGCGGCAATACGTGGACGCTGAACCTGCCGCCCTGAACCTCATCGACCATGGACGCTATGAGGCATTGGCCCCGGACGAGCAAGCGGCCTACGACGATTGCCGCATGGCCTATCACTCCGAGCTGGTCACAATCGAGACTTCGGCGGTGAAGAACATCGTCCGCCAAGGAAAGATCCTCACCCTGGTCAACCAGCGCGAATGCGGGGCTCGCCGGTCGATGATCGTGTCCGGGCCGTGGGCCACCGGGAAGACCACGACGATCAAACTGCTCGGGCGGCTGCACGAGCGGGACGTGCGCCGGAAGTATCCGAACCAGGAGCGCATACCCGTCGTCTATATCACCACTCCCCCCAAGGGCTCGCCTCGCAAGCTCGCAGCCGAGTTCGCCCACTTCCTCGGCATCTCCTACAAGCCGCGAGCGAATGTCGCCGATATCGCGGACTCGGTGTGCCACGTCCTCACTGAAATGCGCACTGACCTCGTGATAGTCGATGAGATCCACAACCTCAATCTCGCCACGAGCGCTGGCGAAGACATGAGCGACCACCTCAAATACTTCACAGAGCACATGCCCGCCACCTTCATCTACGCCGGAATCAACGTGGACCGCAGCGGCTTGTTCACTGGCATCCGGGGCCAGCAGATCAGCGCCCGTTCCGTCCTGATGCGAACCGGGTCGTTCCCAAACAACGACGAGTGGGAAGCCCTCGTCGCAGGTCTGGAAGCCGCGCTACGTCTGTATCGGCATAAACACGGAACGCTGATCAAGAACAGCAAGTACCTGCACCAACGCACCAGCGGCAGTATTAGCGGCCTCTCCTACCTCGTGCGCACTGCGGCCATCAGCGCCATCCTCACCAGGGACGAGGCGATCACCCGCGACCTGCTTCACTCGATCCCCATCGACCACGCCTCCGAGACGCTCACCACCACGGCATCCGGCACACGAGCCAAGCCATGATGACCAGCGCGTTCCGAGTACGGCCCCGCCCTTTCCCGATCCGCGTCAAGCCCTACCCAGCCGAGACGGTCGCTTCCTATGTGAACCGCATCGAAGACGCGCACAAGCTGGACGGGGGAACCTTAGTGGCGAACCAGAAGAGCACGGGGCTCTCATGGTTGGAATACCTGACGTCGGTCACCAACCGCCCTGCCAAATCCTTACAATACGCGCTCCCAGAGCTGCGGGAAGGCTTCAATCATCCAACCCGCCCATACTGGGACCACTTCTCGAAGCTGATCCAAGACAACGGGTACGCCTGCGAGCGCTGCCGAGCGGCACGATGCATCAACCGCCCAGTGCCGATCTGGGCGAGCTACGAGAACGTCCTGTGCTACCGGCACAAAATATGGACCGGTGGGAACCTTTTCCGCGTGAAGACCCTGGTGAGCGTTGCCGATATGCCAGAGATATCCAGGGCACACCACATGCACAAGAAGCTCATCGCCCAACACGGGAAGATCAAGACAAGGAAGGCGTTCTCAGCGGCGGAACTCATGGTTTTCGAATGGGACCGGATCGGCCAGCTGCCCACATGCGCAAAGCGGCTAGAGTCTCTGGCTGAACGTGATCATCACCGTTCGTCCGTTCTTTCGCCGCATATGGACCCAAGGGCGCCGCTGGCGCGTTACCCCGAGCTGCTGGCGATGACCCGTCTCGTCCTCGACCCGCAGTGGTCGGCGGATATGCGCTCCAAGAACGCGCGACATCGCGCCCTATCGGTGAACCGGGTCGTCGCAGAGGTGACCGGGCGCTATCGCCCGACCACTCCCCACGACCCCCTGACCGCATGGGCGGCGGGTGAAAGCTACGGCTCCTACGACTTCATCCACGGCGATGCTTTCTTCGACCGCGAAGCATCGCCTGAACGCCAGAAAAGAGGCTTGCGCAGCGGGTTGTACGTCACTCGCAGACTCAGCCACTAACTAGTACTTGCTAGCGTTCATCCAGGTCAACGGCACGGGCTGATCGACGTTCGCGAGCGGGGTCGTGAGCCCAGCATCGCCCACGGTCACAGCTAGTCCATGCCCGACCCCGGTCATCACAGATCTCCACTGTCACCGTGTACTGCCACATATCAGCAACACGCGGATCCGCCGCGAACCGCAAGGAGAGGTTCGCGCTCGCCACCCAATCATCCGGCATGTGCCGCGCAAGCAGTTGTCTGGAAAGCTGTTCGCCGTACTTTCGCGCCAACATGTCGCCGTGGGCAGCGGCCCGCAGGTCTAGATCGATCCCCGAAGGACCGCGCGTGCGGCACAAAACACCGATCCCCCACCATCCTTCGATGTCGTTGTTCCGACTGCTGAAACTGGTGGCGACCCCTCGGCATGCCTGTCGGAGTTCACGACGGCGTGGCACTCACCCTCCTTCCCTCACTGGCATGGCTGCTCACCACTATCTCATGTTCGCCGTCGATGTTGCGAGCAATTTTGGCCAACTTCATTGAGACAAACACGAAGTTTGGCCAGGTCCACTGAGCCGGGTGCAATCCGATGGCTCATTGAAGTTGGCCAATCCCCAGCTCAGAGCGATGCAGAATTTTCGTCATTGGCCAGGTTCACTGCGCCGGGACAATGATCCAGGCGTTTGGCCTTGGCGTCCCGTCTCGTCGAATCGGTGCCTGACCTCATTGAATCTGTCGTATCTGGTGATTTTGTCTCATTGAATCTGCCGCATATCTCATTTGATCTGTCGTATTCGTCAGCGGGTCAGGCGGCTTCGGCGGATTTCGGGGGCCAGACTCGGTTGGCCGCCCACGGCACGACAAGGAGCAGCAGCGGGTCGACGGTCTGCACTGCGATCGCGACGGAGAGCGGAATGCTCCCGTGTGCGAGTCCGAGCAGCAGCGCGAGGAGAACTCCCTGGGCCAGAACGCTGGACAGAAGGTTGGCGGTCAAAACCGGATAGGACAGTTTGCCTCGGCCGAAGCAGGTCGCGAACACCCACACCGACAACGGAATGAAAATCACAGCGGCTGTGACGGTCCCTGGCGAGTAGCCCATAGGGGTGAAAGCGCCGACGATGTGGCTGAGCGCGTTGGTGAGGAGCAGACCGGCCCCGGCGAGCCCGACCGCGTGGTTGCGCCTACACCACAACGCCGCGAAAGGCAGGACGAGCCAGACGAACGGTATATTCACCGCGACGAAGAACGACGGGGCGAGCGGGCAGGAGGCGACCGAGTCGAAGCCGTATTGCTGGCAGGCTGTGGCCGGGAAATGGAACGGGCGCCCCTTGGCGTCGACGCCGTACTCCTCGAAGTTGTGCAGCATGTAGGCCACCGCCATCAGCCATGCCAACCAGACGGGGTCGCACCAGCGAGGCCTTTCAGGACGGTCGCGGAAAACATCAGTGCAGAAGAGGAACAGAAGGAGGACGACTGCTGCGCCGAGCCCCACCGAGCTCCAATACCGTTCGAACCAGTGCCACACGCTGGGCGTTCCTTTCCGTCAGCTCTCGATCTGTCGCACGCCGATCGTGCTGGCCTTTTCCGCAGGAGGCCTGGTCGCCCACCAGACCAAGGCCGAGACGAGGATCTGCGCAACGCCCCGAACGGGGGCCAACGCTGGCGGGATCCCGGCTTTGCGCAGCGCGTCCGGGTGGTTGATCTGGTCGAACGCGGCGGGGACGGTCGGCACGAGCAGCGCGAGATTGCTCCAGCGCGCCGCAGCCCGAAGCCGAGGGACAAACATCGCCGCGCCGCCGACGATTTGCACGACCGCTGTGACGGCACTGATCGGTTTGCGGTATCGGGATAACGACTCGGGGACGAGCTGTTCGAACCACTGGTGTTTGACGATGTGGGCGATCCCGGCGGCGGTGAACGCGGTCCCCAGCAAGGCTCGGGCTGTACGGGTTCCCTCTTGGGTTGTCATCAGGTCTCCTTCGGTCAGGTTGTGGAAGTGGTGACGGCGCGTAGGAACGCATCGGCGAAGACATCGCAGACGGCTTCGATGTCGGGCAGTTCGACTCCAGGCACCTGGGTCACGGCCGGGCGCAGCAACATGTGGATGAGGACCGGAGACATCAGTTGTTGGACCAGCAGCAGCGGAGGCAGCTCACGGATCCGGCCTGCCCGGACCTCCCCGTCGAGCCACGCGCCGACCACCGCCAGCAGGCGGGGCGAGTTATGTCCCAAGAGGTTCTGCACCGCCTGGCCGTCCGGGCGGGCCATCGCCTCCGCGAACAACGCCGGAGTCACCCGGGGCTCGCGGTCGAGGTCCCGAGCGAGCACCCCGTAAAACTGCCGCACCGTCGCGCGCAAGTCGCCCGGCGTGGCTTCGAAGAGATCTTCGATGTCCAGCATCGGGCTGTAGCTTTCGAAGACCGCCCGCAGCAGCTCGTCCCGACCCCCGAACACCGCATACAGGCTCTGCGTGGAGCAGCGGGCGCGGGCGGCGATCGCCTCGGACGTCGCGGCGGCGAGCCCGGACTCGCTGATCAGCTCGGCTGCGGCTTCCAGGGCGCGGGCGCGCACCGGGGCCTGGCCGCCCGGATCGACGCCGACGGCGCGCACCGCCTCGTCCAGCGCGGCTCGTGAGCCGCCGAGGCGGCGCAATAGGGTGCTGCGCGAAACGCCAGCCTCACGGGCGATCGCGATGATTGGGACGTCAGCGACATCTTTGCCCAATGCGGCCGCGGCCCGCAACGCAGCCTGCACCAAGTCCTCGCCCACGATGGCTTCTTCGGTCATGTCAGCGCTCACCGTAGGCTCTGGGCGCCGTCAACGACGATGTTGGCCCCGCTCACGTAGCTGCCCAAGTCCGAGGCGAGGAACAGGACCGCTTTGGCGATCTCGTCGGGCCAGCCCGGCCTGCCCAGCGGCATCATCGCGGTCAGCATCTGCGCCATCGACCCCGACTGGACCCGTGCCTGCAGCAGCTGGCGGGTCGCCTCGGCTTCCGCGGGCACCTGTTCCAAAGGAGACGAGCCGTCCTGGAACGCGGCGAGCCGTTCCTCGGTGATCGTCGAGCCCGGAGTGACAGCGTTGACCAGGATCTGATGCGGGGCCAGTTCCTTCGCCAGGTTCTGGGTGGCCGCCCACAAACCGGCTTTGGCCGACGCGTAGGCGGCCAGGATCCCCATAGGCCGGAACGCATCCACCGACAACACGTTGACGATCCGCCCTCCCCCACCAGCGGCGATCATCGCCTTCGCGGCGTATTGGGCCATGAAGAACGCGCCCTTCAGGTCCGTGTCCACGACGCTGTCGAACAGCTCTTCGGTGGTGTCCAGCGCCAGCGACGGTGTGAAGATGGCGGCGTTGTTGACCAGGACGTCCACCCGGCCGAACCGCTCTGCCGCCACGTTGACCACCCTTTGCGAGTCAGCCGGTTGGCTGATGTCGGCGGGCACGCCGACCAGCGCGGCTCCAGAACCGGCGAGCCGTTCTTCGGTCTCGCGCAGCGCGCCTGCGCCGCGTCCGGTGAACACCACCGCCGCGCCCGCTTGGGCGAGCCTGCGCACGATGGCCTCCCCAAGGCCTCGGCTGCCGCCGGTCACCACCGCGCACTTTCCATGCAACGACAACAACTCGTCTTGCGGGGTTGGTTCGGGGATGGTCGGCAATGCGGGTGCGGTCATCTCGATCTCTCTTTCTCGTCGTCTGACGGGTTCGTCTGTTCAGTCGTGCTCGCCGAGCATCATCAGTTGGACGCTGCCCGACGGCATGTTCGCCCAATCCGTCCGCTCGATCTGCTGATACATGGCTTTAAGCTCGGCGCGGATCGCCGGGATGTCGACGTCCGGGTCATCCGTGGCGTGGAAGTTGTACATCGGCGGCGGCGCGTCCGCCGCCGCGATGGCGGCCACGATTTTCGTGTGCAGCGCCACGTGCTCCGGAGCGCCCAACGCCCATTCCTTGAACAATTCCAATGTCGGGAACGTGTAGAACCACAACGTCAGACGCTCGTCGTCGCCCGCGCCGAGGAATTTCGGCCCGATGATCCGCAACCCTCCCGGCATCATGTTCCACGACAGCATCTTGCCCGGCTTGATCCACCTCTCCTCGATCGCCGCCACCTCGTCAGCGACGTCCAGCTCGGCCAGCCACTGCGGACACGGCCCCATCTGTCCTCGCATAAACATGCGTTCGCCTCTGCTCTCTCAGATCATTCCTGCGTCGGTCACAAGTAGGGGAAGCTCGCGTCCACCTCTTCGCGCAGCACTTTGGCGACGTCGGGAAACAGCTCCCACCGCTGCTTGTAGAGCTCGATGATCTTCTGAGGCGTGTCGGCGGGCTCGTCAGGAGTGATGATGTCGAACGAGCGCACCCTGGCCACCGTCTCCCGCAGGGAGTTGGCCTCGTCGGGGCCGTGTGGGGCGCGCATGTGGATCCCGTAGGCCTCGATGTCTTTGAACTTCACCCACGCGGCGTCGTCGTAGCCGTCCTCCGGGTTCCCCAAGTAGCGGCCAGCGTTCCCCTCTTCGATATACGGGGCAGCCGAGAAAGCCGCGTTGAACATCGACAACCGCTGCTCGGCCTCCTCCATCGTCGGCTTGCGCTTATACCCGTGGTACGCGATGTGGTAGATCGCCATCATGCTCCTCCTGAGGTAGGTCCCGCTGTCATCTCGTGCGAGATATCTGAATAGTGGAACTTCTATAGTTATATCACTTAATCACATCTCATGCAACGCGGCCCCGCCCAGACGTTCCGCATCTATCCGCAGCGCAGCAACAGACCGCCCGCAGTTCTGCGAACACCCCCTCGCAAAACACTGCGATGCGACAGATCAGGTGAGACAAATGCCGAAATGCGACAACCAAACTGAGACAGAATGCCGAAATGCCGTCTCACATTGTTGTCGCAGGACTGATCAGAGCCCCCGACTGCGACAGATCAAACGAGACGGGACACTCGCGGAGAACACCGATGCCTCGACCGGAACGGTGGATCGGTTGATGCGGCTGGTCAACAAGGTGGTGGAGGCCGAACACGGAGCCGACGCGGACGCTGGCCAACCAACCGTCCGGGTTGTTCGAGCCGGCGACCGCGTGCCATGGACGCAGAAAGAAGCCGTAGCCGCCCGCTACCCCGAGACGGTTGCTATGACCGCGTTACTGCTCAACCCCGGCTGGGTCTCTGCTATTCGAAACCGGAAAGAAGGGGCAAGGGTGTTCGGGCTCGACATGCTCGTCCGACGAGCCACAGGACGATACAGCCCCATCGGCCAAGCCGATCCGCTCTCGCCAAGCACTATCGCTAGAGGGAACTCGCGCCCGAGTCCTGACCAGGAGGAAGGCTCCTCCCTAGACAAGGGGGTCGATGCCGGTCGTGGGCGTGCGCCGTCGAGCGCGAGGTCGACTAGTCCGCTGATGTAGTCGCGGTCGGCGGTCTTGTTGCGCAGCAGGATGTGTAGGTTCAGCGCCCCCGCGACGGACTCGACGACGATCTCGGGATCGACGTCGGGGTCGAGTTCGGCGCGTTCGACGCCTCGATGGACCAAGAGCCGCGCGCGGGCGAGCCGCAGGTCCCAGAACTGGGCGCGGGCCTCTTCGAACGAAGCCTCGTCCTGCGTTGCGGCGAAGACGAGGGAGGCCACGGAGCGGCCCGCCAGTGTGGCCAGGAACTCGGCCAACACGGTGTAGAACAGGATGAGATCTTCGCGCGCTGAGCCGGTGTCCGGAAGCGCCAGCTCAGCGTCCACTTGGTCGGACAAGGCGGCGGCGATCAGTTTGGCGCGGCTGCCCCACCGTCGGTAGATCGAGGTCTCGTGCACCCCGGCCAGGGCGGCGACATCCGCGATCCTCGCGCCCCCGAGCCCCTCGGCGGCGAGCAGTTCGCGAGCCGCTTCGAGGACCGCGCGGTCGACTGTCGCGCCCTTGCGGTACGCGGGCGGGCGGCGTGCTGCGGACATACGGCCATTCTATCGCAAGTCAACTTGCGGAATTTGACGCGCGATGGTTTACTGGTGCTACCGCAACTCGACTTGCGGTAGCACCAGTGGTCGAAGGCCGGCTTGAAGCCGAGAGAGGGAAGCATGAAAATCCGCAGATGGCCGAGTGCGGTCGCCGCCCTATTCTCGTGGCGGTCAATGGGTCTATCAGTTCGACTACGCCGCCTCCGCATCGCTCCTCGGCTCCTGCCATCGCGCGGAACCGCCCTTCCTCCTCGGGGCGGACTCCGACCGGGCCGCCGCGCCGATGCTCGCAGGCTCGGAACCGGACGACGTGGCCACGCTCGGACACCGCATGAGAGCGTCCTGGCTCATCTTCGTGCGCACCGGCGCACCGACCAGGACGGCTCATGGCCGCAACACACGCCCAAAGCATCCACGATCCACCGCTGGAACGCCGACGACCGAAAGGAACACGCATCATGAAAAACAAGATCGCCCTCGAAGAGCACTTCGCCACACCGCAAACCATCGGCGACTCCGAAGAGTACTTCACCGCCGACGTCTGGCCCGAACGTCGCCGTCAACTGCTGGACCTGAACAGCGAACGCGTCGACAGGATGGACGCCTGCGGCATCGAGTACAGCATTCTGTCGCTCAACGCCCCCGCGGTGCAGGCCATCCCAGAGGCCGCGAAGGCCGTTGACGTCGCCAGGCACGCGAACGACGCCCTCGCGGAGCAGGTCTCCGCGCACCCGAACAGATTCGGGGCCTTCGCCGCGCTGCCCATGCAAGACCCGGACGCGGCCGCCGCCGAACTGAACCGCGCCGTCACCGAACTAGGATTCAAAGGCGCGCTGGTCAACGGATTCAGCCAAATCGGTTCCCTCGATAACGCCACGTACTACGACCTGCCCCAATACCGGCCGTTCTGGGCAGAGGTCGAACGCCTGGGCGTGCCGTTCTACCTGCACCCGCGAAACCCCTTGAACAGCCAGCAGCTCGGCTACCAGGGGCACCCCTGGCTGCTCGGGCCCGCGTGGGCGTTCTCCATGGAAACGGGCTTGCACGCGCTGCGGCTGATCGGCAGCGGGCTCTTCGACGCCTATCCCAACCTGACCGTGATCCTCGGCCACCTCGGAGAGTTGGTGGCCACCCATCTCTGGCGCACCTCGCACTGGGCCTCTCCGGACGGCAAGAACCCCATGGGCGTCGTCACCGAGCAATCCTTCACCGACTGCTTCCGCCGCAATTTCTACGTCACCACCAGCGGGAACTTCCGCACCATCGCCATGCGCAACGCCATGGAGGAAATCGGCTCGAACCGCGTGCTGTTCTCCACCGACTACCCCTTCGAGACGATGGAAGAAGCAGCCACCTGGTTCGACCACGCCGAGATCGGCGAGAACGACCGCGAACGCATCGGCCGGAACAACGCGGCCGAACTCTTCGGAATACCCAGCTGAGCTGCAGGTCAGAGTTCGCTACTGCGACAGATCCATTGAGACAGGACGCCCAGCGGTTGTCATCACAGCCCGAAGCTGACTGCATGGCCGCCGCTCGCCCGGTCCGCCGAATGGCACGCACCAGCGATGCTGGCTTTTCGCTCAATTCGTTGTCGCCTTGAAGCGGTTCGCTCAATCTCAATATAGTCGGCGTAGTTGGCGCGGCGTATTGATCCTTTTGCGCGCGATTCGGGCGCTGAGCGCTGGGCCATAGCCCTGGCGTTCAGGCTGCCGGCCAGCCGCCCTTGAAACTCGTCTTCGAGCGCTGACAAAAATTGGTTGTGCTGGAACAAAAATGATTTGTTTGACGCAAAGCGCGGCATGCATGTATGCATATATTGTTACACCTCGCCGTTGGATAGGAGGTGAACCCCGTCGCCCGAGCGAGATGACCCTGGGCAGCCAGTGACTCCTAATCAGGACACAAGATCGAGCGAGGAGCAGTTGATGGGTTTTGAGGGCAAGGTCGCGATTGTCACCGGGTCGTCGAAGGGGCTGGGCCGCGCCATCCTGCTGCGCCTGGCCTCGTTGGGCGTCAGCGTGGTGGTGAACTATTCCAGGGACAAAGCCGCCGCCGACGAAGTCGCCTCGGCAGCTGAAAAGCTCGGGGCCAAAACACTCGTGGTGCAGGCCGATGTCTCAGAGGTGAGCGAGATCGCCCGCCTATTCGACGAGACGTTGCGCGCTTTCGGGAAGATCGACATAGTGGTGGCCAATGCCGGAGTCGAGAAGGTGAATATCCCCGTTGTCGATGTGACCGCAGAGGACTTCGACCTGCTGTTCCGGGTCAACACCAAGGGGCCGTACTTCGTGATGCAGGCCGCGGCCCGGCATGTTGCGGACGGCGGGCGGATTATTAACATCGCTTCGAGCTCGACCTCGCGGCCGCAGCCGGGGCTCGGCCTGTACGGGACGAGCAAGAGCGCGGCGAAGTACCTGGTGCGGGTGTTGGCTCTGGAGTTAGGCTCTCGGCAGGTCACGGTCAACTCGCTGGTTCCCGGGCCTATCGACGGCTCTGGCATCTTCACCGGGGTCAGCGATACGGACCCCTACAAGAAGAGCCTGCTGGACACTATCCCGATCGGCCGCATGGCCACAGCCGAGGATGTTGCCGGCTTCGTGGAGTTCCTGGCCAGTGAGCAAGCCCTGTTCATCACGGGCGAGGAGATCCTCATGAACGGCGGGTCCAGCAACTAGCGGCTTCGAGCCAAATCGCCAGGATCGGATTGGCCGCCAAGCCCTTGTGCCAGCAAGCCCTTGGGCCAGTCCGGGTTCTCGGCGCTGTTGAAGATCACTGGCGCGCCCCGGGCGAGGATGGGGGTTCGGCTCGTCGGAGCCGGCTGTGCGGTCGCGACCGAGCTTTCTTGGCTGCCCGCAGGGTTCACCGAATGGTAACGCGCTGATATGCGCATGAAACGCGCTGGTCAATAGTGTATACAGGTATGTCGACAGAGCTGCGCGCAGATCTCGGCCCGGATATGCCCCTCCGGGAGGCGGTGTACCGGGCGCTGCGGGACGAGCTGATGAACGGCGCGGTCAAATTCGGGGAGCGGCTGACCGAGCCGAAGCTCTCCGCTCGTTTCGGGGTGTCGCGCACGCCGGTCCGGGAGGCGCTGGGCCTGCTGTGCGCGGACGGGCTGCTCCGGCGGGAGGAGTACGGCTTCTCCCCCGTGCGCCCGAGCATCCCGAAGATCCTCGACCTCTACGAGCTGCGGCTGACGATTGAACTCGGCGCGTTGCGGCGCGTTGCGGACAATCCCGGCCTCGCCCACGACCGGGCGGCGCTGCTGCGGCTGCGCGGAGAGTGGACGGCGCTGCGGGACGACCCGCCCGCGCAGGAGCCGGGTTTCGTGGTGCGCGACGAGGGGTTCCACGAGGCCCTCTGCGCGGCGGCGGGGAACGCGGAGCTGGCACGGGCGCTGGCGTCGGCCAACTCGCGCATCCGTCACGTGCGCATGTTCGACTTCATGGCGAACGCGCGGGTGGAGACGACCATCGCGGAGCACCTGGAGATTCTGGGCGCGGTCTTGGACGGGGATCTCGAGCTCGCGCAGCGCCTGCTGCGCGCCCATATCGGCGAGTCGCTCGATGTCGTGCTGGGGCGGGTCTCCCGCGCCATGGCCACGATGTCGATGGACTCCGACTGACCGGCAGAAGACAAGGAGAGCACATGGGATCGGGTTTCGAGGCTCCGGACGGCCGGAGCCACACGCCGGCCGAGCGGGTCCGAGCGGCTTACGCCCGCATCGCCGAGGCGGACCGCCCGGAAGTGTGGACCGCCCTGCGCCCGGAGGCCGACGCGTTGGCCGACTCGGCCGAGGTCGAGGCCCGTCTGGAGCGCGGCGAAACGCTCCCCCTGGCCGGGCTGCTCGTCGCGGTCAAGGACAATATCGATGTCGCGGGCCTGCCGACCACCGCAGCCTGCCCCGCCTACGCCTATCGCCCCGAGACGACCGCCGCCTCGGTCGAGCGACTCGTCCGCGCGGGCGCGGTCGTCCTCGGCAAGACCAATATGGACCAGTTCGCCACCGGCCTCGTCGGGACGCGCAGCCCCTACGGCCCTGTGCGCAACGCCCTGCGCCCCGAGCTGGTCTCCGGCGGGTCGAGCTCCGGCTCCGCCGTCGCCGTCGCGCTCGGGATCGCGGATCTCGCCCTCGGCACCGACACGGCAGGCTCCGGGCGCGTCCCAGCGGCGTTGAACGGCCTGGTCGGGATCAAACCCACCCTGGGCCTGGTCCCCAATCACGGGGTCGTCCACGCCTGCGCCGACTACGACAGCGTGACCGTGTTCGCCGCCGGACTGGACCTCGCGGCCCTCGCCATGGCCGTCATGATCGGGCCCGAAGCTCGGGATCCGCGCAGCAGAGCAGTCCCCGCCGAGGCCAAGCTCGCCGCGCCGAGCCGCCCGACGCTCGCCGTCCCCGCGCCCGCGAACCTCGCCGCGCTCTCCCCCGCCTACCGCGAAGCTTTCGCGCGGACCCTCGCCGCCCTGCCCGACACGGTGGAGCTGCGCGAGGTCGACGTGGCCCCGCTCCTCGACGCGGCCCTCTTGCTCTACGACGGGGCCATCGTGGCCGAGCGCCACGCGGCGGTCGGCGCGTTCGTCGAGGCGGCGCCCGCCGAAGACCTCGACCCCACCGTCGCGGCCATCATCCGCGCCGCGGCGAACACCACCGGCCCCGGCTTCGCCCGCGACCTCGGCGCGCTCGCCGCCGCCCGCGCCGAGGCGGCCCGGCTCCTCGCCGGGGCCGACGGGCTCCTCCTGCCGACGACCACCGAGCATCCCGCCATCGCGGCGGTCCACGCCGACCCGGTCGCGATCAACCGGCGGATGGGCACATACACCAACTTCTGCAATCTGCTCGACATGGCGGCGGTCGCCGTCCCAGGACAGCCGACCTCGGACGGCCTCCCGTTCGGGGTGATGGTCGTCGCCGGGGCCTTCGCCGACCAGGTCGCGCTCGACGTCGCCGCCACGATCGTCGGAGCCGGAGCGCCGCCCCTGCTGTTCCCGCCCGCCGCCGAGCTCGCCGTTTTCGGAGCGCACCTGCGCGGGCAGCCGCTGCACTGGCAGCTCGAAGCCATCGGGGCCAGGTTCGCGGGGGAGATCGCCACCAGCGACGCCTATCGGCTCGCCGCGTTGGACACCGCCCCGCCCAAACCCGGCGTGGTCCGGCGCGGCCAGGGCCTGGGCAGCCCCATCTCGGGCGAGCTTTACCAGGTCTCGGCGGCTGGGCTCGGCTCCTTCCTCGCCGCCCTTCCCGCTCCCATGGCGCTGACCAGCGTCGAACTCGCCGACGGCAGGCAGGTTGTCGGCTTCGCCTGCGCTCACGACGCTCTCGACGGGGCCGAGGACATCACCGGTTTCGGCGGCTGGAGGGCGTACCTCGAGCACCTGCGGCAGGCGCCGAGCGCGGTGTGACGAACCCCGACCGCGCCTCGGCCTCGGCGGAGCCCATGCGTTAGCCTCGGGACGTCACACCGCGAACCGCCAGCGGACGAGCTGGCCCGCACAGGAGCAGAGCGCCGATGAGCCCAGAACACCAGAAGCCGTCCGTGTTGTTCGTGTGCTCGACCAACAGCGGGAAGTCGCAGATGGCCGCCGGGCTCATGCGCAAAGAAGCCGGGGGCCGGATCGACGTCCACTCCGGGGGCACCCATCCGGGGACTGAGGTCAACGAGCAATCCGCGCGGTCCCTGCGGGAGGTCGGCGCGGATATGTCCGGGGAGCGTCCCAAGCCCATCGACCCCGGCCTCTTGTGCTCTGTCGACCGCGTCGTCATCCTCGGCCAGAACGCCCAGCTCGATCCGCCCGAAGGGGTGCGCGTCGAGCGCTGGGAGACTGACGAGCCCTCCCAGCGCGGGATCGAGGGCGAGGAGCGGATGCGCCTGATCCGCGACGACATCGCCGCGCGCGTGCGCGCGCTCGCCGAGGAACTCACCGGAGGCGAGTCGTAGCGGAGCCTCGCGCGTCAGCGGACGAGACCGCCGAACCGGCTCCGGCCGCAGGGCCGATGAAGTCGACGCCCGCCACAATCGCGGGGCGGTGGCGCAGGATGCGGTAGTGCGCCAACTTGCCGAGCCCTTTGGTGGCCAGCAGCTGCGCGCCCGGCCAGGACGCGGCGATCTGCTCGCTCGCCGAGAACGGGGTGTCCGGGTCGTCCGGGTCGTGCACGAGCAGCAGCGGCGGGTACCCAGTCCGCGCCGCAGCGCGGGGGATGTCGGTGTCGAACAACGGCATGCGCAGCCATCGGTCCAATCTGCGGTGCAGGCGCTCGTGGATCCGTGGCCCGTAGCCGTGCCTGCGGGCGAACAAGTCCAGGTACAGCGCGAAGTCGCCCATCGGGGCCAGGAACACGAACCGCTCCACGGCCATCCCCTGCGCGGCGGCGAGCACAGCGGCCTTGGCCCCGAGCGAGTGCGCCACGATCGCCCGCGCGGGCCCGTGCTCGCGCACGATCGCTGCCGTCGCCGTCGCGCATTCCACGATGGTCGTGCGCCCTGGGGCGTGCTCCCCCGGTTCAGACTCGTTGTGGCTGGGCAGGTCGAACGCGATCACCCGGTGTCCGGAGTCCACCAACGGTTTGACGAACATGCCCAGATGCGGACGGCGCCCGCCCCAGCCGTGCACGAGATACACGTTCGGCCCCTCGCCCCAGGACTCCCCCGCGATGCGGTGCCCGTCCCAGAACGCCTCGAGGGGCTCCCCTGCCGCGACGCCGGGCGGCATGCGCAGGCTCTGCTCGACGACCGGAGCCGTGCACCACAGCTCGCTCGCCCACCTGGCCCCGATCGCGGGGGCCATGCGCTCGAGGAACCAGAACGCCTGGCGCACCTGCGGGTCAACGGGCAGCTCGACTCCGGAGCCCGTCTCCTCGGCGCGGGCCGCCGTTCCCGCTGCCTTCGAATCGTCTGTGCCGACCATCTTGACGATTCTAGGGAGCCGTCAGCCGCGAACGCCGTCCGCCCGGCTGTCCGCGAGCTGGGGGCGGCGGGCGAAGTCGGGGGCGTGTTCGGGCCGCACGCCCATCCCGACGAAGCGCGCAGGGAGCACAGATAACCATGGAAAGCGGGAGAGCAGGCCCAAGAGCCAGCTCGGCGCGGACTTCGTCGTCCCGCCGGCGACGATCGGATCGAGGATCCGCCGATGGGCGAAGACCTGGACTGCTTGGGTCGCGGCGGCGGGGAACATGCGGCGGCGTTGGACCGCCGCCAGATCCTTGCGGGAGAGGAGCCCCTCGCGCAGGGGCTTCGCCAGTATCCGCGCCGCCGCCACGGCATCCTGCACGGCGATGTTGATGCCGACCCCGCCAAGCCCCGACATGGCGTGGGCGGCGTCCCCGATGCACAAAAGGCCGTCGACGTGCCAGACCGGCAGCCGGTTCACCCGCATGTCCAGGAGTTTGACCTCGTCCAGCGACTTGATCTCGCCGACCGATCCGGCCAGCTCCGGAATGGCCTCGGCGATGTCGCGGCGGAACGTCTCCAGTCCGCGCTCTCGCAATTCGGCGTCCGCTCCCTTGCGGATGAAACGGGCGATCTGCAAATAGCCCTCGCGCGGTATGATCCCGAAGAACTTCCCATCCTTGAAGCGCGGCAGCAGCTCGGTGCCGATTCCCGGCGCTGTGGGCGCTCGGAACCACCAGATGTCGGTGCCGATGCGGAACTCGCGGGCGACCAGACCGGCCTCTTGGCGGCATCGGGACCAGCGCCCGTCGCACACGAGCGTCAGGTCGGCCCGCAGCTCGCCCTGGCCTTCCGGGCCGGTGTAGCGCACGCCCGCGATCTTCCCGGACTCCTCGCGCAGCAGCCCGACGACCTCATGGCGCATGCGCAGGTCGAAATGCGGCTCTTCCCGCCCGGCCTCGGCCAGCATGTCCAAGAGGTCCCATTGCGGCACCATGGCGATGTGCTGGTGCGGGACCCGCAGCCGGGTGAAATCCGCGACGGCGGCCTTGCCGCCGGGCATGTCGAGCGACACCCGTTCGAGTTTGCTCTGCGGCAGTTTGGCGAACCGGCCGTACAGGCCGAGCTCGTCGAGGAGCCGCAGCGTGGACGGGTGCACGGTGTCGCCCCGGAAGTCCCGCAGGAAGTCTCCGTGCTTCTCCAGCACGACGACGTCCACGCCGCCGCGCGCCAGCAGCAGGCCCGCGAACATTCCGGCGGGGCCTCCCCCGACCACCACGCAGGTTGTCTTCTCGCTCATCGTTCGCTCCTTCCGGCGGATTCGCCCATTGTGTGGAGCCTGTTCCGCGCGGAACAAGTCCTTTGAAATTCGAATAAAGATTACATGTATAAGAGTTCCTTTGTCCAGGGGTATACTCGTGCGGTGACAACAACGAGACCGGGAGCCGCCGTGCCGGACGGCATTGTGCGCGCTGCGCTGCGCGCGGCGGAGGCGCTGGGCAAGGACGTCGCCGACGTGCCGCTGGTCGACGTCGCCCGCGAGGCGGGGATCTCGCGCAGCACGCTGCTGCGCCGCCTCGGCGGCACGCGGCACGCGCTGGACGCCGCCGTCCGCGCCGCCGGGGTCGACCCCGGCGGGCGCGCCCCGGTGCGCGAGCGGGCCACTCTCGCCGCGGCGGAGCTGATCCACGAGCGCGGACTGTCCGCCACGACCCTTGAGGCCGTCGCGACCAGGGCGGCGTGTTCGGTCCACAGCCTCTACGCGACGTTCGGCGGGAGGGACGAGCTGCTGCGCGCCGTCTTCGACCGGTTCGGCCCGGTCCTCGACATCGAGGAGGCCGTTGCCGACAAAGAGGCCAGCTTCGAGGAGACCGTGCACCTCGTCTACCGGCGGATCGCGGCGGCGTTCAGCCGCGAGCCGAGGGTCCTCCCCGCCATGTTCGCCGAGCTGATGGCCCGCCCAAACGACCCCGCCGTGAGCGCGCTGGCCCAGCACACCGCCCCCCGCATGCTCGCCAGCCTCGGGCGGTGGCTCGCCGACGAGATCGCGGCGGGCCGGATTCGCGACATGCCGCTGCTCGTGCTGATGCAGCAGATGGTCGCCCCCGTCGTGATGCACACCGCCCTGCGGCCCGCCGCGGAGAACGTGGTCGGGCTGGCCTTCCCCGAGCTGCACGAGAGCTGCGAGATCTTCGCCGAAGCCTTCCTGCGCGGGGCCCGCGCGTAGCCCGCTCCCCCATCACGCGCGTGTGCCTGGTCCAGCGGTAGCGGAACCGGCCACAGAACCTCTATTATCTGCGTATGCATGCAGATAATAGAGGAGTGTGCCGTCGGCGGCTGCCCGACGACCAGGTCGATCTGATCGTTGAGGTGTTCCGCATGCTCACCGACGCGACGCGAGTGCGGGTGCTTTGGGCTTTGGTGGACCGGGAGTGCTCGGTGAACGAGTTGGCCGAGCACGTCGGCAAGCCCGCATCGTCGGTCTCGCAGCACCTGGCGAAACTGCGGATGGCCCGGCTGGTGAAGACCCGCAAGGAGGGCGTGCAGGTGTTCTACCGGTTGGAGAACGACCATGTGCGCCAGTTGCTCACCGACGCGGTGTTCAACGCCGAGCACGCGGGGCCGGAAGTCCCCGCACACCACCGGGGCGAGGAGGAGCTGCGCGTGCTGCACCAGAACGTCGCCAAGCCCCAGCGCCGGAACGGGCTCGGCGCATGAGCGGCGGGCATCACGGGCACAGCCACCACCACGACCAGTCTCGTCGGGACGGCCTGTTCGGGGCGGTGCGCCACGCGCTCGTCCCGCACAGCCACGACGCCGCAGACAAGATGGACGAGGCGCTGGAGTCGAGCGCGGAGGGCATCCGGGCCGTCAAGATCAGCCTGATCGCGCTGGGCGCGACGGCGCTGGCGCAGCTCGCCGTCGTCGCGGCCTCCGGGTCGGTGGCGCTGTTGGCGGACACGACGCACAACGCGTCCGACGCGCTGACCGCGGTCCCCCTGTGGATCGCGTTCGCGCTCGGCCGCCGCGCTGCCACCAAGCGCTTCACCTACGGGTTCGGTCGGGCCGAGGACATCGCCGGGCTGTTCGTCATCGCCATGATCGCGCTGTCCGCGCTGGTCGCTGGCTTCGAGGCGGCGCTCAGGCTGATCCATCCGCAGCCCATCGGGCATCTCGGCTGGGTCGCCGCGGCGGGGCTCGCGGGGTTTCTCGGCAACGAGCTCGTGGCCGTCTACCGGATCAGGGTCGGGCGAAAGATCGGCTCGGCGGCGCTGGTCGCGGACGGGCTGCACGCGCGCACGGACGGCTACACGTCGTTGGCCGTGGTCGCCGGCTCCGCGTGCGCGGCGCTCGGCTTTCCCTCCGCCGACCCGATCGTCGGCCTGATGATCATGGTCGCGATCCTCCTCGTTCTGCGCGCCGCCGTCCGCGAGGTGTTCGGCAGGCTCATGGACGGGGTCGATCCGAGCCTGGTGGAGAGCGCCGAAACTGTCCTCGCGGCGCTCCCCGAGGTCCGGGGCGTACGGGCGCTTCGGATGCGCTGGATCGGGCACCGGCTCCACGCGGAAGCCGAGCTGGACATCGAGCCGCGCACCAGCCTTGAGGCCGCCCATCAGCTGGCCCACCACGCCGAGCACGAGCTGGCCCACGCGATCCCCAAGCTCTCCTCCGCGCTCGTCCACGCCTACCCCGCCCGGCTCACCGGACCAAATCCGTCGCGGTCATAGCCGAGGTCAGCCGCCACAGGCGCTCGGCGGAGCCGGGATCGAGCGCGTACGGCCGCACGCCGCCGTCGTCCATCGACCCGTTCGGCTCCGCAAGGAGCGCGACGTCGCAGTCTTCGAGGTAGAGGCCGCCCCTGCCGTCCAAGGCGGGGCTGGTCGCCGCCCACAGCCCCGTCGCGGCTCCTTGGCTCGGCGTTTTCAGATCCGGCAGGAGGACCTTCCCGTCCTGGTCGACCCAGCCGAGCGCAAGCAGTTCCTCCGCCGCGATATCGCGTTGGAGCCCGGTCATGATCTTCCCCGGGTGCAGGGAGAACGCTCGGACGCCGTCCTGCCGGCCGAACACGTCCAGCTGGGCGGCGAACAAGATGTTCGCGGTCTTGGACTGGCCGTACGCGGCCCATTTGTCGTACCCGCCCAAGAAGTGCGGGTCGTCCCATCGGATATCCGACGCGTGATGCCCAGCCGAAGAGTAGACGACCACCCTCGCGCCCCGCGCGGCCAGCAAGGGGTAGAGCCTGGCGATGAGCGCGAAATGGCCCAGATGGTTGACGGAGAGCTGATAGTCCCAGCCCGGTCCGACCGGCCGGCTTGGGGTCGCCATGACGCCCGCCGCCGCGACCACGATGTCGAGCCGGTCGACCAGCCCGGCGATTTCCTCGGCGGCGCTGGCGACGCTCGCGAGGTCGCCCAAGTCGAAGCGGTCGACCAGCCGCACGTCCGCCGCCCCTGCCAGCGCCGTCCGGGCCGCGTCGGCCTTGCGGACCGGGGCGATGACCCGCGCTCCGGCGCTGGAGAGCGCCCGGACCGTCTCAAGGCCGAGACCGGAGGACCCGCCGGTCACCAGCGCGGCGCGTCCGGTCAGGTCTAAGCCGTCTAGCACCTCCCCCGCAGTCGCGGCCGCGCCGAACCCTGACCCGATGGGGCGTTGTTCTTTCGTCGTCATGCCGCGAAGCTACGATATAAAGCGCAGTCTAAGTCAAGGGGTCCGTGGCGCATGGCAGGCAAAAAAGATCCGGGCTACGCCATCGGCGAGGTCGCCGACGCAGTCGGCATGAGCGCGCACGCGCTGCGTTTCTACGAGCGCGAACGGCTGCTGATCGGCCCGGTCTCGCGCGATTCGGGAGGCCGCCGCCGCTACAGCGAGGCCGATGTCGACTGGTTGCGCATCTGCGTCCGACTCCGGGCGACCGGCGTGCCGCTGTCCGACCTCAAGCGCTTCGCCGCGCTCGTCCGACAGGGGCCGGGGAACGAGCGCGAACGGCTCGCGTTCCTGTCCGCGCAGCGCGCCCGGCTCGACGAGCAGATCGAGGCGCTCGAAGCGGCCCGCGCGATCATCGCGTGGAAGACCGAGGTCTACGAGCGGCATCTGCGCGCGGGCGAGGCCGAGGGCCTCTGGGACCCGACCCTCCCCGCGCAGGGCCGGGGCCGCTAGCCGGAGCGGCGCGGTCAGCTCCTCGGCAAGACCACTTTGCCGCTGGGGTTGCGGGGGATCTCCGGCAGGAAGACGAATTCTTTGGGCACTTTGTACCGCTCCAACCGACCTTTCACATGCGCCTTGAGCTCCTCCGCCGTCGGCGGCTCGCTCTGCGGCGCGACCACGACGTAGGCGCGCAGCACCTGGCCGTACTCCTGGTCGGGGACGCCGCGCACCACGACGTCGGCGAGCGCAGCGTGGGCGCACAGCGCCTCTTCCACCTCGCCGGGGAAGATGTTCTCCCCGCCGGAGACAATCATGTCGTCCGCCCGCCCGTCCACGTACAGCCTGCCGTCGGCGTCGAAATGGCCCATGTCCCCGGTGCTGATGTACCCGGCGACGACCTCTTTTGCCGCCGGGCTCTTCACCGGGTCCTCGGTGTACGCCGAGGTCGCAAGGCCGCCTTTGACGAACACCTCGCCGGTCTGGCCGGGGGCGAGCTGAGCCCGGTCCTCGCCCAGCACGCGCACGCCGACCCCGAGGACCGGGCGGCCGACCGTGCCGGGGGCTTCGGCGAGATCGCGGGGCGCTGCGAGGGACACGATCCCGACCTCGGTGGACCCGTACCCGTTGACCATGATGTCCCCGAACACTCCGGCGAACTCTCTGACCACGTGCGGCGGCATCGGGGCCGCGCCGGTCAGGGCGAGCCGCAGGCCGGTCCGCCTCGGCGCGGGCCCCGCGGCGGCGAGGAGGCGTTGGAACATCACCGGCACCCCGAAGAAGACCGAGACCCGGTGCCGCTCGATGGCCTCCAGCGCCCACGCGCCGTCGAACTTCTTGGCGCACACCAGCGTCCCGCCCACCGCGAAAGAAGCCACCGCGGCGAGCATCCCGAACCCGTGGAAGAGCGGCGGGGCCACCAGCATCACGTCCCCCGCCCGCAGCCGCAGCACGTTCAGGCCCGAGACCGCGAGACCGATCACGCCGAGCGGGCTGACCGATTTGGGCACGCCCTTCGCCAGGCCCGTGGTCCCGGAGGTCAACATGGTGATCCTGCTGGGGCGGCGCACCCGTGGCGGCCGCAGGCCCTCGGCGGCGGCCAGCCCGGCGAGGGTCTGCGCGCCGTCCGCCCGCTCCAGGTCCGCGACGACGAGCCTGCCCTCGTACCCCGCCGAGGCGAGGGCGGGCAGGTATTCGGCGTCGGCGATCAACGTCTCGGGCCGGTGGCGGCGCAGGATGTGGCCCAACTGCGCCTCAGGCAGCTCCGTGTTGACCAGCACGACCTCGCTGCCCAGTTGCAGCGCCACGACGAGCGCCTGGACGAAGCCCCGGTGGTTGCGGCACAGCACGCCGACCGATTCCGGGGCCCTGCGGCCCGATGCGGCGTAGAGCGCCGCGCTGACCGCCTCGCACTGCTCCTGGAGCCGCGCGTAGCTCAGCTGGCCGGTCTCGTCGACGACCGCGAGCCGGTCCGGGGTTCGGGCCGCGGCCACCGCGACCAACGTCGCCGGGCTCGGGCCGAACCGGACGACGGCCCGGAGCATCCGCGCGAGAGTCCTCGGCCCGACCGGGCCGAGGACCCCGGAGCCGAGCCCCGCGCGGGCCGCCCCGAGGACCGTGCCCGCCGCCCGCCGCAAGGAGCCCCGCATCAGGCCGACTCCGCCGACTGCCTCGCTTTGGCCGCCTCGAGGGCGCTGAGCGAGGCTTTCGTCTCCCCCGTGTACCGGTTGACGAAGCCCAGCCACATCTCGACCGGGACGCGGAAGATCACCGAGGCCACCTCCGCGGGCCTGCCGATGATCGGGGACTGGATGCGCGGCTTGCGCACCAGCGAGCGCGCGATGATCTGCGCGGCCTGCTCCGGGGTGTGCCCCGGCATCCGGTGCACCCAGCCGGTGGCCACCATCCTTGTCTTCAGATGGCCCGCGTAGATGCTGCTCAGGCCGATCCCGTCGGCGCGGGTCTCCATCGCGACCGAACGCAGCCAGATGTCGAACCCCGCCTTGCACGCCTGGTAGAAGCCCCACCTCGGCGCCACAGGGAACTGGACCCCCGCCGTGCAGATGTTCACGATATGGCCGCTGCGGCGCTCCCGCATGCTCGGCAAGAGCGCCATCGTCAGCCGCATCGGCCCGAGGAAGTTCACCCCGACCATCGCGTCCATGTCCTTGGTCCGCTCGCAGGAGAGGTAGATGGACCGGCGCAGCGACTTGCCCGCGTTGTGGATGAGGTAGTCCACATGGCCGTGGTCCGCGAGCACCTGGGCCGCGAACCGCTCGACCCCCGGCAGATCGCCCATGTCCACCTGGTAGGCGTGGGCCCGGCCCCCTTGTGCCTCGATCTCGGCGACGACCTCGTCCAGCCGCTCCTTGGTCCGCGCCGCGAGGACGACGACCGCGCCTGCGCTGGCCAGCAGCCGCGCGGTGGCCTCGCCCTGCCCGAACGACGCGCCGGTGACCAGGGCGACTTTCCCCCGCACTTCCGCGCTGAGCTCGGGGAGGCTCTTGAGCCGCCTCGGGCCGACCACCTCCATGAGCAGCTCTTCGGCTCGTCCCCAGATCGACGGAGCGGACATAACGGCACCTCTCATTCGAATATCGATGATATCCAGATAGTAGCATTATCTGGATAACGCCGCTACGATACCACGCATGACCCGCTCCGCCCGCATGACCCGAGCCGACAGCCAGGCGCAGACCCGCGCGCTGCTGCTCGCCTCGGCGCGCGAGCTGTTCCTGCGCGACGGGTACAACGCCACCGGAGTCACCGCCGTGACCGAGCACGCGGGCTTCTCCAGCGGGGCCTTTTACTCGAATTTCCCGAATAAGGCGGCGCTCGCGCTCGAAGTGCTGCACGGCATCCAGGCCGAACGGACCGCAGAGCTCGAAGCGATCCTCAGCGAGCGCTCCCCCGAGTCCGTCGCGAAGATCGAGCGCTGGAGCGAGGCGGTGCTGCAAAGCGGATGGCCCCTCTTGGAGCTGGAGTTCGCGCTGGCCGCGCGGGGGAATCCCGACCTGGTCAAGGAGGAGGGCGGGCGGCACGCGCGCAGCGTCGACTTCATCGCGGAGTCCATCGAGAGGCTGCTGCCCGAGGAAGCGGCCGGAACGCTGCCGGTACGGAAGGTCGCCGAGGCCATGCTCAACCTCGTGGTGGGCGTCGCGGTGCGCCGGATCATCGACCCGAAAGTATCCGCCGCCCTGCTGGTCGAGATCGCCGCGCTCGCCGAGCCGTTCCTGCGCCCCGCCCGATGACCGGGCACGGGACGCGGAGTCCGTCGGATATGAAATTCCCGCGATCTTTTGCCCGGCGCCGATCCATGCTGACACGGAAATATCGTGACCATTTTGTCAGCATTTTTGGACGGAATCTGTGGAAGACTCGGAACCGTGCCAAAACTCAAACCCTTCTACGGTGACATCGAGGCGCATTACGACTTGTCGAACGAGTTCTTCGCCTTGTGGCTCGATCCAACGATGACCTACACATGCGCGTACTGGCCAAGGCCAGGAATGACGTTGGAAGAAGCGCAGCTCGCGAAAATCGACCTCACGCTGGAGAAGCTGAACCTCAAGCCGGGGATGACGCTCTTGGACATCGGCTGCGGATGGGGTTCCGCTTTGCTCCGGGCGTACGAGAAGTACGACGTGAACGTCATCGGGCTCACGATCTCGACGGAGCAGTACGACTATCTGCGAGCCAAGTTCGACCAGCTCGACGGCCCGAGGAAGGCCGAAGTGCTCCTGCAGGGGTGGGAGGAGTTCGAAGGCAAAGCCGACCGGATCATCACCATCGGCTCGTTCGAGCATTTCCGCTACGAGCGCCACGACGCCTACTGGGACAAGGTCGCCGAGATCCTGCCGGACGACGGCGTCTACCTCCTGCACACGATCGTGTGGCACACCTTCGAGGAGTGGCAAAAACGCGGCACCCCGCTCAACGGGACCGGGCTGCGCTTCCTCTACCTCTTGACGCGGTACATCTTCCCAGGGGCGCAGCTGCCGACGCCGCAGATGGTCTTCACCGACTCCGCCCGCGTGGGCTTTCGCTGCGACAACATGCAGTGGCTCGGCCTGCACTACGCGAAGACGCTGCAGACCTGGCGAGAGAACCTTCGGGCGAACAAGGACCGGGCCATCGAGCTGACCTCGCCGGAGACCTTCCGGATCTACGACAAATACCTGGAAGGCTGCGAGCACTACTTCCGCGCCGGCCAGATCAACTTGATCCAGTTCACCCTCACCAAGCAGCAGCCCGAGTGGCTCGGGCCGGACCGGGGCCAGATCGACCTCGGGGGGTTCCAGATCGACCGGAACTTCGTCCCCAACGCGAGGCGGACCAAGGTCGCCAAGCAGTCCTGGCAGGAGCAGGCCGAGAGCTCCGAGCGCGGCTGACGCGAATAGCGGAGCAGCCCGCCCGGCCCGGCTCGATACAACCGATGACCGCCGCAGAAGCCGGCGACGGCTCGGTCACGGGGTCCAGATCGCCACCGTCGGCCAGGTCCGAGGGTTCTGCCCCACGACCGAGGGCAGCGTCAGCTCCACGCCGAAGAGCGGACGGGTGTCCGGGATGAACTGCTCGGCGCCCTGGGACGCTTCCGGCCCGGTGTTGACCTTGCAGCTCGCGAGGTACTGCGCGCCGGTCTGCTCGAAGTGCAGCGGCGCTTTGTGGTCCCAGTCCCGCACGGCCTTGCCGAGGGCTTTGTCCAGATCGTCCGGGGCGTCCGAGACGGCAGAGAGCGCCACCTCGCTGTAGAAGCCGTACTTCGCGTCCTTGGCCTCGCCGAACAGGCCGAACACCCCCTGGAAGTCCCGCCGCCAGCTGCGCCAGTCCGTGTCGGGCTTCGCGTCAACGATCCACGTCTGCGCCACGCGCCACCACAGCCCGCAGTCGAGGAGGTTGCCGACGAGCCCCTGCGGCGTTTCCTTCGTCTTCTCCCAGCCGCGCGGGGCGACCGTGATGGACACCCCGTCGCGCTGGTAGGTGATCGGCTGGCCGAACTTCGGCCGCAACGGCTCCTTCTTGTCCGCGTCCTTGGGCGTGACCACTTCCGCCGGAGGGAGCGCGACGGCCGTCGAGGCCGAGGGAGCGGCTTTGCCGCTGCTCGGCGCGCTCTGCTGCTTGTCCGAGCAACCGGAGAGCGCCACCGCGAGCGCGGCGGCGAACGCCGGAACGGCCTTCGCCGAACGGGACATCCGAATCATCTTCACATCAAACCTGCCTGTTTCGCCACGCGTTCGAGCTTATCTCGGTGTTGCGCCCACCCTGCCGCGCCGCTGATGGCGAGGTTGTCGTTGCCCTCCCGATACCCGGCGGAGCCGTCGATCAGCTCGCGGACGATGTCCGCGTGACCAGCGTGCCGATGAGTCTCCGAGGTCACATGGACCAAGACGTGGTGCAGGGTCGGCTCGGCGCGCTCTTCGGGCCACCAGGGCACCCGGCCCCGGTCCGCCAGCCCCCGCGTCTGGATCGTCGTCTCGGCCCACGCCCACGCGCGCCGGTAGAGCGCGACAATGTCTTCCCGAGCCTCCTCTGGCGTGGCCCACATGTCGCCGCTCGGGTCGGCCCCGTCCGCCCACCAGGGCAGATCCTCCTCGGGCGGTCTGGCGAACGTCAGCCCGAAATACCCGAACTCGACGCTCGCCAAATGCTTGACCAGGCCGAGCAGGTTCGTCCCCGTCAAGGTGAGCGGCCTGCGCGCGTCGTACTCCGAGAGCCCGTCGAGCTTCCACAGCACGGCTTCGCGGGCGGTTTGCAGGGAGGCGCGCAGATCCGCCTTCATCATTTCTTCGGACACCCGTCCCAGTCTGCCACGCGGCCCGGCCTCGCGGCCGGACCCGCCCGAGCGGCTACGCTGCTACAGCGCACCAGCGCCCGGAGTGAAAGGCCAACGGACCCGATGCAACACGCTTTCGACGCGACTATCGCCGCCGAGGCGGTGGGCCGGTACGACTTCGCCGCCCGCACCAGCCCCGCCTACGCCAACATGGTCAGCCCCTTCGGCGGGGTCACCGCAGCGACCGTGGTGGCCGCGGTGCAGTCGCACCCAGAGGCGCTCGGCTCCCCGTTGGCGCTCACCATCAACTACCTGGCCCCGCTGGAGCAGGGCGACTGGACGTTGGCGCTGCGGCCGCTGCGGACGAACCGCACCAACCAGCACTGGTCCTTCACCGCCCATCAGGGCGAGACCGCCGTCCTCTCCGGCACCGCGGTCCTCGGCCTCGCCCGCCAGACCTGGGGCGAGAACGAGGCGAAACCGCCCGCCGCCGATGCGCCCGAGGCGTACCCGGTCTTCGAGTTCCCCGAGTTCGCGACATGGGCGAAGAACTACGAGTCGCGGTTCATCGTCGGAGCGCTCGCCGCCGAGCCCGCCGACGACTCCACCTCCACGCTCTGGATCCGAGACAACCCGCCTCGGCCGCTGGACCACCCGGCGTTGACCGCGCTGGCCGACACGTTCTTCCCCCGCGTCTTCCTCCGCCAAGGCTCCTACATGCCCGCGGGCACGGTCTCGCTGACCGTGTACTACCACGCGACCAAGGACGAGCTGGCCGCCCATGGCGAAGCCCACGTGCTCGCGACCGCCCGCGCGGCGCGGTTCGGCCACGGCCATTTCGACCAGTACGGGCAGCTCTTCGGACAGGACGGGACCCTGCTCGCGACCACCCACCAGCTCGTGTACTTCAAAGACCCGAAGTGAGCGGGCGGGAAGCGCGGCCGGCCCGCGAAGCCCACGCGAGCGGATCCGCCCCGTACGGGCCGGGAACCGAACGGTAGTCCAGTCGGGCCCCGTCCGCGAACACCGGCGGCAGCGCGAAGCGCAGCGGTCCGAACGAGGACGCGGCTTCGCCCTCGGCTCCGGCCAGCTCCCGCCGCGTCTGCTCGGGCACCTCGAGGTCGAGCAGCAGGTGCGCGGTGCGCGCCAGGCACAGATGCGCCCAACCGGCCCCGGACTCGCGCCGCCTCGCCAGCAGCGCCAGCGCCGCTGCGGCCGCGCCGTAGCCGGTGGCGTGGTCGAGCGCCTGGACCGGCAACGCGCCGGGGCGCCACGAGCCATGCTCGTCCGTACGTCCGTAACGCTCGCCGATCCCGGTCGCGGACTGCACCACCGAGTCGAAGCCCCGGCGCTCCCCCCACGGCCCCTGGTCTCCCCACGCGTCGAGCGTGACCACCACGAGGGCGGGGAAACGCTCGCGCAGGCTCCGCGCGTCCAGCCCGAAACGGCGCAGCGCCCCCGGACGGTAGCCCGAGACCACCACGTCGGCGGAGCCCGCGAGCTCGATCACCGCCGCCAGCCGCGCGGGGTCGGCGAAGTCCGCGACGGCGCTGCGCTTGCCGAACCCCGCGTCGATGTGCTGGTCGAGCAGCTCGGGATTGCCGGGCGGGTCCACGCGCAGCACGTCCGCGCCGAACAAGGCCAGCAAACGCGTCGCGACCGGTCCGGCGATCACCCTGGTGAGGTCCAGCACGCGCGTCCCGGCCAGCGAGCCCTGCTCCGCCAGCCCCCGCCGCCCGCCTTCGCCCAGCTCGAACCGGATCCACGGCTGCTCGTCCACGGCCCGGCCCATGGGGCTCTCCCGCCACGCCGCTGCCGCGCGCAGGACGACGGCGAGCCCGCCCGCCTCGGTGACGCGCGCGGCGACGTCCTCCGCCGACAGCTCGGCGAGCGCGCGCGACAGCTCTGTTTTCGTCGTCGCGCCCGTCGCGGCGCGCAGCGCCCGTTCGTGCTGCGGGTAGTTCGCGTGCAGCCGGACCCAGCCGTCGCGGGTCGGGAAGTATCCGGAGAGCGGGGCGAAGCCTTCCGGGGCTCGTCCGCCCACCCGCAAATGCCCCAACGAGTCGAAGGCCGAGGCCACCGAGGCCGCGTCGGAGGAAAGCCGGGAAGCCCTGCCGAAGAGGAGCTGCGCGGCGGACAGGGCGGCCTGCACGCTGCCCAGCGCCAGGCCCTCCACGTCGAGCGGCCCCGACCACCACGTCCTCGGCCCGTCGATCCTGGCCACCGCCTCGTCCGGCACGCGGCCGAGAGCCGGGGACAGCCATTCGTGCAGCGCGGGGACGTCCGCGAGGGAAACCGGCATGGCTCCGATGCTAGTCCGCCGGACGGGCCTCAGGCGCGCGAGAGCGCGTCCGCCGAGCCTTTCTCCACGAAGCCAGGGAGCCATTGCTCGGCGAGCGCCCGCGCTGGCACGTCCGCGTCGAGCTGCCCGATGATCGTGCCGACGCCGCTCAGCGCCCGCCCGATCATCAAGTATTCGGTCGGCATGTTGAGCTTGCGTCCGAACTGGACCGTCCGCATGCCGTTCTCGCCGAGCAAGATCCCCGTGGCGTCGCCGACGATCTCCTGGACCTTCTCCCGCGACATGTGGAAGCGCTCCTCGCCGAAGATCTCCTCCACCAGCGGCGCGTATTTCACGATGAGATGCTCCGGGATCGGCTCGCCCTTGCGCAGAAAGCCCGCCGCCTGGAACTCCTCGGTCGCCTCGTCGAACCGCTCCGCGAGAGACAGCCGGAGGCATTTGCCGATCGCCCGTGGCAGGCCGTCTGGGTACTGGGCCGCCGCGCCGAAGTCGAGCACGCCCAGCCGCCCGTCGTCCATCAGCATGAAATTGCCCGGGTGCGGGTCGACGTGCAGCGCCTTGACGACCACCGGGCTGGCCACAGTGAACTCCAGGAGCCGCTCGGCGGCCAAATCGCGCTGCGCCTGGCTCCCCTCCGCGATGATCGTCCGCAACGAGACCCCCTCGATCCATTCGGAGACGAGGACCTTCGGCGAGCTGGCCAGCACCTTCGGCACGAAAAAGCGCGGGTGGCCCCTGTACGCCTTGGCGAACAGGCGCTGGTTGTCCGCCTCCTGCCGGTAGTTCAGCTCCTCTTCGGTGCGGTCGACGGCCTCTTGGAGCAGCGTGTCGACGTCCATCTGCGGCAGGATCGGCTTGATCAGCTTGGACAGGCTCCGGATCGTCCGCAAATCGCTGCGGACCGCCTCGTCCGCGCCTGGGTACTGCACCTTGACGGCCACCGGCCTGCCGTCGGACCAGACAGCCCGATGGACCTGGCCGATGCTGGCCGCCGCGACGGGGGCGTCGCCGAACGACTGGAACCGCTCGCGCCAACGGGTGCCGAGCTGCTGGTCGAGCACTCGATGAATCCGGTTCGCCGGCAGTGGCGGGGCCTCGTCCTGCAGTTTGGCCAATTGCTCGCGGAACGGGGCCGCGATCTCCTCGGGCAGCGCGATCTCGTAGATGCTCAGGAGCTGTCCGACCTTCATCGCGACGCCCTTGAGCTCGCCGAGGACTTTGAACAGCTCCTCCGCGGTCCTGACCGCCATCTCGACGTTGACTTCGTCCTGGCTCTTGCCGCCCAACCGTTTCCCAAGCCCGGCGGCGGCGCGGCCCGCCACGCCGACGGAGAAGGAGGCTAATTTCGCGTTCCGCCGCCACCCTTTGCGAGGGATGTCTTCACCCAATGCCACAGCCTCCTCAATGAAGTTTTGCCCAGCATAGCAGGGCGTATGTGATCTCCGTCTACGCGAGGCCGAAGGCGTCCCGCAATGTCACCGTCCGCAACCCACGGTTCTTGATGAGCTCCACGAGCTGCCCGTAGCAGTGCGTGACCCCAGGCAGATTGGCGTGGCTGAGCACGATGTTCTGCGGCCAGAACACGCTGCGCGCGGCCTGGACCAACCGGTCCGGGCTCTGCGCCCCGGCCACCGTCGAGTCGCCGAGCGTGCCGCCCCACAGCGCGACGGAGCGGTAGCCGTTGTCCGCCGCGATCTGGTCGGTCGCGGCGTTGCGCTTGCCGTAGGGCGGGCGGAAGAACGGCTGCCCGGTGACGCCGTAGGTGTTCTTGAGGAACCGCTCGTTGCGAACGATCTGGTCCGCGACTTCTTTCGCCGGAAGCCTGGTGATGTCCGGATGCGACCACGTGTGGTTGCCCAACGCCACCTGCCCGGACTCCACCATGGGGCGCAGCGCGGGGGCGCACAGGGTCCAGGAGGCGTTCACGCCGTTGGGGAAAAAAGTCATCCGGACTCCGGTGTCTTTCAGGAAGGCCGCGAACGCCGCGACCACGGCGACGCTGCACCCGTCGTCCACGGTCCACGCGAGCTGCGCGCCCTCGCCGGGCAGCCGGGTGATCACCCCGAACGGGGCGCCCACGACGGCGGGAGCCGGGCCGACGGGCGTCCGCGCGGAAGCCCTCGGCGTCCTCTGCCCCTCGGGCAGCACGTCGTCGAGGGCCACGTCCATGCCGCCGGTCGCCGAGCCGACGACCGCGACGCTCGCCGCCAGAGCTTGAAGGAACCGCCGCCTCCCCATCGCTGCCATGCTTTGATAGTACTGCGGACCAGGTCTCCCAAGCAGGATCAAACGCGTGTCGCAGTGCCAAAGTTCACACGTCAGGCTCTGTTCTTCAGCCGGCCCCGGGTATACAGTTAGGGATTAGAAACTATGTTTTCGGGCGTTTGTCGCGCTCAGGGCGCGACGGCATCTTGTTGAAAGAAAGGATCCTCCATGACTGAGTCGCAGAGCTACGAGACCAGGCAGGCCCGGCCGGCCGGACAGAGCCTCGCCGAGCGCGTCGCGCGCCTTGTCGCCATCGATCCGCAAGCCGCGGCCGCTGTGCCGGACAAGGCCGTCGCCGAGCGCGCGACGCAGCAGGGTTTGCGCCTCGCGCAGCGGATCGAAGCCTTCCTCTCCGGCTACGGAGACCGCCCGGCCCTCGCCCAGCGCGCTTTTGAGATCACAAAAGATCCCATCACCGGACGGGCTGTCGCGACGCTGCTGCCGAAGTTCGAGACGGTGAGCTACCGCGAGCTGCTGGAGCGCTCGCACGCGATCGCGAGCGAGCTGGCGAACCACGCCGAGGCCCCGGTCAAGGCCGGGGAGTTCATCGCGACCATCGGGTTCACCAGCACCGACTACACCTCTCTCGACATCGCGGGCGTGCTGCTCGGGCTCACCTCGGTGCCGCTGCAGACCGGGGCGACGACCGACACCCTCAAGGCCATCGCCGAGGAGACCGCGCCCGCCGTGTTCGGCGCGAGCGTCGAACACCTCGACAACGCCGTGACGACCGCGCTCGCGACCCCGTCGGTGCGCCGCCTGCTCGTGTTCGACTACCGCCAGGGCGTGGACGAGGACCGCGAGGCGGTCGAGGCCGCCCGAAGCCGGCTCGCCGAAGCGGGCAGCGCCGTCCTGGTGGACACGCTGGACGAGGTGATCGCCCGTGGCCGCGCCCTCCCCCGCGTGGCGCTCCCGCCCGCCACCGACGCGGGCGACGACTCCCTGTCCCTGCTCATCTACACCTCCGGGTCCACCGGCACCCCGAAGGGCGCGATGTACCCCGAGCGCAACGTCGCGCAGTTCTGGGGCGGCATCTGGCACAACGCCTTCGACGACGGCGACTCGGCCCCGGACGTTCCCGACATCATGGTCAACTTCATGCCGCTCAGCCACGTCGCCGGGCGCATCGGCCTGATGGGCACCCTCTCCAGCGGCGGCACCACGTACTTCATCGCCAAGAGCGACCTCTCCACGTTCTTCGAGGACTACTCGCTCGCCCGGCCCACCAAGCTCTTCTTCGTGCCGCGGATCTGCGAGATGATCTACCAGCACTACCAGAGCGAGCTGGACCGCATCGGCGCGGCGGACGGCTCGCCCCAGGCCGAGGCGATCAAGACCGAGCTGCGCGAGAAGCTCCTCGGCGGGCGGGTCCTCACGGCGGGCTCCGGCTCGGCTCCGATGTCCCCCGAGCTCACCGCTTTCATCGAATCCGTGCTGCAAGTCCACCTGGTGGACGGCTACGGGTCGACCGAGGCGGGCCCCGTGTGGCGCGACCGCAAGCTGGTCAAGCCGCCGGTGACCGAGCACAAGCTGATCGACGTGCCCGAACTCGGCTACTTCTCCACCGACTCCCCGTATCCCCGAGGCGAGCTGGCGATCAAAACCCAGACCATCCTCCCCGGCTACTACAAGCGCCCGGAGACCACCGCCGAGGTCTTCGACGAAGACGGCTTCTACCTCACCGGCGACGTGGTCGCCGAGGTCGCCCCTGAAGAGTTCGTCTACGTGGACCGGCGCAAGAACGTCCTGAAGCTCTCGCAGGGCGAGTTCGTCGCGCTCTCGAAGCTGGAGGCGGCGTACGGCACGAGCCCGCTGGTGCGGCAGATCTCCGTCTACGGGTCGAGCCAGCGCTCGTACCTGCTCGCCGTCGTCGTCCCCACCCCGGAAGCCCTCGCGAAATACGGCGACGGCGAGGCGGTCAAGTCGGCGCTCGGCGACTCGCTGCAGAAGATCGCGCGCGAGGAGGGCCTGCAGTCCTACGAGGTGCCGCGCGACTTCATCATCGAGACCGATCCCTTCACCATCGAGAACGGCATCCTCTCCGACGCGGGCAAGACGCTGCGCCCGAAGGTGAAGGCGCGCTACGGCGAGCGGCTCGAAGCGCTGTACGCGCAGCTCGCCGAGACCCAGGCTGGCGAGCTGCGCTCGATCCGGGTCGGCGCGGGCGAGCGCCCGGTGATCGAGACCGTCCAGCGGGCCGCCGCCGCGCTGCTCGGAGCCTCCGCCGCAGAGGTCGACCCCGAGGCCCACTTCTCGGACCTCGGCGGCGACTCGCTCTCCGCGCTCACCTACTCCAACTTCCTGCACGAGATCTTCCAGGTCGAGGTGCCGGTGAGCGTCATCGTGAGCGCCGCGAACAACCTGCGCTCGGTTGCGGCGCACATCGAGAAGGAGCGCTCCTCCGGCAGCGACCGGCCCACCTTCGCGAGCGTGCACGGCGCGGGCGCGACGACGATCCGCGCGAGCGACCTGAAGCTGGAGAAGTTCCTCGACGCCCAGACCCTCGCCGCCGCCCCGTCCTTGCCCCGCCCGGCAAGCGAGGTCCGCACGGTGCTGCTCACCGGGTCCAACGGCTGGCTCGGGCGCTTCCTCGCCTTGGCCTGGCTGGAACGTCTGGTGCCGCAGGGCGGCAAGGTCGTCGTGATCGTGCGCGGCAAGGACGACAAGGCCGCCAAAGCCCGGCTGGACTCGGTCTTCGAGAGCGGCGACCCCGCGCTCCTCGCGCACTACGAGGATCTCGCCGACAAGGGCCTGGAAGTGCTCGCGGGCGACTTCAGCGACGCCGACCTCGGCCTGCGCAAGGCGGATTGGGACCGGCTCGCGGACGAAGTCGACCTCATCGTCCACTCCGGCGCGCTGGTGAACCACGTTCTGCCCTACAGCCAGCTGTTCGGCCCGAACGTGGTGGGCACGGCCGAGGTCGCCAAGCTCGCCCTCACCAAGCGGCTCAAGCCGGTCACCTACCTCTCCACGGTGGCGGTGGCCGTCGGCGTGGAGCCCTCGGCCTTCGAGGAGGACGGCGACATCCGCGATGTGAGCGCGGTGCGCTCCATCGACGAGGGCTACGCGAACGGCTACGGCAACAGCAAGTGGGCGGGCGAGGTGCTGCTGCGCGAGGCATACGAGCACGCGGGCCTGCCGGTCCGGGTGTTCCGCTCGGACATGATCCTCGCGCACCGCAAGTACACCGGACAGCTCAACGTCCCGGACCAGTTCACCCGGCTCATCCTGAGCCTTTTGGCCACCGGCATCGCCCCGAAGTCCTTCTACCAGCTCGACGCGACGGGCGGGCGCCAGCGCGCGCACTACGACGGCATCCCGGTGGACTTCACCGCCGAGGCCATCACCACACTCGGCCTCGCCGGTTCGGACGGCTATCACAGCTTCGACGTGTTCAACCCGCACCATGACGGGGTGGGCTTGGACGAGTTCGTGGACTGGCTCGTCGAGGCGGGGCACCCGATCTCGCGGGTCGACGACTACGCCGAGTGGCTGTCCCGGTTCGAGACTTCGCTGCGCGGCCTGCCGGAGGCGCAGCGCCAGCATTCGGTGCTCCCGCTGCTGCACGCGTTCGCCCAGCCCGCCCCGGCGATCGACGGCTCCCCGTTCCAGACCAAGAACTTCCAGTCCTCGGTCCAGGAGGCCAAGGTCGGCGCGGAGCACGACATCCCGCATCTGGACAAGGCGCTCATCGTCAAGTACGCCGAGGACATCAAGCAGCTCGGCCTGCTCTGAGACGCGGGGCGGGGGCGGCGAAAGACCCGCCTCCCCCGCCCCGCGCCTTGACCTTGCCCCTAAGGGCAAGGTGTAGCTTCGACCGCATGAGCGGCATGACGATCGGCGAACTCGCGAAGCAGGCGGGCGTGACGGCGAAAGCCGTGCGCTACTACGAGTCGCTCGGCCTGATCGAATCCGCGCGACTCGCCAACGGCTACCGGAGCTACCGCGAGGACGACGTGCGCCTGGTCCGCGAGATCAACGCCCTGCGCGGGCTCGGGATCCCCGTCGCGCGCACCCGCCCGTTCCTCGAATGCCTCGAGGCGGGGCACCCGCACTCCGACGAGTGCCCCGCCTCGTTGGCGGGCTTGCGCGACGCGATCCGCGAGACGACCGAGCGCATCGAGGCGCTGTCCTCCCGCCGCACGGCCCTGATCGCCCAACTGGCCGCCGCCGCGCATCGGGGCAGCGCCGCCGCCCCCGCGCTCTGGCGCTCCTACCTCGCCCTGCCCGAGGGCCTGCCGGTCCCCGAGGACGACGGAGCCGCCGCGCACCTGCCCGGAGCCCGCGTGCCGAAGCTCTCGCTCGCCGACACGTCGGGCGCGGCGGTCCGGCTGGACGAGCTGGGGCCGCGCCGCGCGGTGCTCTACATCTACCCCTCACCGGCCGCCCGGACTTCGACCTGCCGGAGGGCTGGAACGCCATCCCCGGAGCGAGGGGCTGCACCCCGGAGTCGTGCGGCTTCCGCGACCACTTCCACGACCTCCTCGAAGCGGGGGCAGGACGCGTGTACGGGCTGTCCAGCCAGGACTCCGACTACCAGCGCGAAGTCGTCGAACGGCTCCACCTGCCGTTCGACATGCTGTCCGACCCCGGCTTCAGCCTGGCCGAAGCCCTCCGGCTGCCCACCTTCGAGGCGGGCGGGGCCCGGTTGCACACGCGGCTGACCCTCGTCCTGCGCGAGGGCAGGGTCGAGCATGTCTTTTACCCGATCTTCCCGCCCGACCGGCACGCCGAGCAGGTCCTCGCCTGGCTGCGCGGCAACCCCCTCGAACCAGGCCGCGCCCCTGCGGCCCCGCCGCCGGAAAACAACAGCTGAAAGGCCGCCCGTTGCACATCCCCCGCCCCTTCGAGCCCGACGAAAGCTCCGTCCGCGACCTGCTCGCCAACATGGGGGCCGCCGACCTGGTCACCATGACCCCGCGCGGCCTGGCGGCCACGCCGCTCCCCTTCCAGCACGACCCCGGCTCCGGCGAACGCGGAGCGCTCCTCGGCCACATGGCGCGGAGCAACGGCCACTGGCGCGAGCCCGCGCAGGGCGAGGCGCTGGTGATCGTCCGAGGCCCGGAGGCGTACGTGACGCCGTCGTGGTACCCGACGAAGGCCGAGCACCACCGCGTGGTCCCCACCTGGAACTATGTGACCGCGCACGTGTACGGGCGGCTCGTCGTCCACGACGACCCGGCATGGGTCGAGCGGCAGATCCGAGGCCTCACCGATCGGCACGAGGCCGACTCCGCGACCCCGTGGTCCGTCGACCAGGCCCCCGCGCAGTTCGTCGAGCGCCAGCTGCGGGCCGTCGTCGGCGTCGAAGTGGTCATCAGCCGCGTCGAGGCGAAGTTCAAGCTCAGCCAGAACCAGCCGCCGGAGAACATCGACGGCGTGATCGAAGGGCTCCGAGCCAGAGGCAGGCCCGACGACGCCGCCGTCGCCGCCCTGGTCCGGGCGCACCGGGACGCGTGAGCGGCGCGGGCAGGCAGAGCCCCGTCCGCGCAGGGAGCCTCAGGGCTGGTACTTCGCCATGTCGAACAAACCGTCCACCGGGACGAAGAAGCGCTCCACCTGCTCGTCGTCGGGGCAATCCCGCGCCACCGACTTGACCGTCCGCCCCCGGTCCACCACGGTGATGCTCCAGATCCCCGCGTCGAAGCACCTCCCCGAGCGCTTGCCCTCCTCCTCCCCGCTCGGCAACGCGGACGCGTCGGCGAGCAGTTTGGACCACATCGCCTCCGGCACCGGCCTGGACTCCTGGCCGAGCACCGCGTCGCCCTGCCCGTGCACGACCAACCTCGCGTGGCCTCGGCGCACTTCGAAGCTGAACCGCCGGAGCCATTTCGTCCCATAGGTCAGCGGCGAAACGTTGGCGTAGGACAATTCGAGGACCGTGCCGTCGGGGTCGAGCGGCGCGGCGGCGGCGGACGGGGCGATCAGCGCGGCGAATGCGACGGCGACGGCGAAAGCCCGTCGACAAACCCCCACGGACGAGACGAACATGCGCCGATGCTACGCCCCCTCACGAGCGGGTCAGCGTGAACCACAGCAGTTTGACCGCCCGCCCGCGCACATCGGCCAGGCCGAGGCACAGGTACACGTTCGGGGAGATCTGGACGGCCTCGTCCACCGCGGTACGCATCACGAGCGTGGTCGCAGGGTCGCGGTAGTCGACGGTGAACACCGCCTTGCCGGGGAACACCAGGCTCTCGGTCCGCTTGTTCGCGAACCGGACGCCCCACAGCCGGGCCTGGTCCGCGTGGAAGCCGCCGCCGGGGAAGACGAGCGGGGCGAGCGGGCGGAACCAGCGGGCGAACCCGTTGATCCCCCGGCCCCGCCCGCGTCGAACTTCTTGTGCAGCCAGAACCCGGTGTTGAAGAAGAGCCGCACCACCGCGTCCACCGGCAGGCCCAGCGGCGCCGCCACCAGGCCGATGTCCGTGTTCCCCGCGATGGACTCCGGCGCGGGAGCGGCTTGGAAGACGCGGGCCAGCTCCGCGAACGCGGCGCGGCGACGGCGCAGGCTGGCCCGCCGCGTCCGCGCGCACCAAGCTGCGGCCTCGGCGTCGGAGGCGAACGGGAGCTTCGAATCCGCCGGGGCCATCACGCCACAGCCTCGTTCTCGGCGGCCCCGAGCCATGCCTCGATCTGGTCCACGACCCACGGGCCGTCGTCCAGGGTCAGATCGTGCCCCGCCGTCTCGTGGTAACGGATCGGGGCTCCGAGCCGGGCCGCGATGGTCTCCGAGGAGGAAGCCGCCACCAGCCGGTCCCGCCGAGCGGCGAGGACCAACGCGGGCGGACGCACCCGTTTCGGCATCGGGAACACGACCGCGGCGATGATCTGATTGGCCAGGCTCGCGTTCGAAGGCCGCTGCTCGGCGAGGTAGCCCGCCCAGCGCTCGGCGAGGCCGGTCCGGTCGATCCCAGGGTTGTTCGTGACCCGCTCCAGGACGGTCAGCTCCCGTTCCACGTCGGACTTGAAACGCCCGAGCGCGAGCTCGGGCAGCGCGGACGGCGCGAACCGGTGGAAGAGCGGGGTCGCGGCGGTGCTGGAGTTGATGACCACCACCCTGCCGAAATCCGCCGGATAGCGGGCGCACCAGTCCAGCGCCACCATCCCGCCGAGCGAAATGCCCAGCAGCGTCCAGTCCGCCCCGCCACCGCCGAAGCGCGCCCTGATGTCGTCGGTGATGCCCGCGATCGTCCGAGGCGAGACCCTGCGGTGCTCCGACCCGAACCCAGGAGCGTCCACGCACGCCACCGTCGCCCCGAGCCTGCTCTCGAGCAGCGCGGGGAACTCCTCCCAGTGGCGGCTCTCCCGGCTGAGCCCCCGCAACAGCAAGAATTTCGGCATCGGCCTCTCCTGACGCTCGCGAAGCGGACCTGATCGCCTCACTGTAGCAATCCCGGTCGGAGCCGCCGCGCCGGCCGACCTCCCCTACACTCACCGCCATGACATTTTCTCAGAACGAGCGGGCCGGCCTGGTGCGCGCGGCGCAGACCGCCGGACCCGACGCGCCGACCCTCTGCGAGGGCTGGACGGTCCGCGACCTCGTCGCCCACCTCGTCCTGCGCGAATCGCTCCGTTTCGACAACGCCGCCGGGATCGCCGTGCCGATGCTCGCCGCGCGCACCGCCCGCGCGCAGCAGAAAGTCGCCGAGCGCGGCTGGGAATCGCTGCTCGACGCCGTCGCGGGCGGACCGCCATGGTACACCCCTTTCGCCCTGGTCGACCGCGCTGCGAACCTGGTCGAGATGTTCATCCACCACGAGGACATCTTGCGGGCGCAGCCCGGCCACCGGCCTCGGACAGCCACCCCAGGGCTCCGCAAAGCGCTCGCCCGGCCCATGCGGCTCATGGGCGCGGTCGCGCTGCAGAAGACGCCCGGCTCCGTGACCCTCTCGACCCCGCAGGGCGCGGTGCTCGCCCGAGGCGGCCAAGGCGGCGAGCCCGTCGCCGTGACCGGCGAGATCGAAGAGCTCGTGCTCTTCGCCTACGGCCGCAAGCCCGTCACCGTCGCCCTCGACGGCTCCGAGGCCGCGAAGGCCGCCGTCCTCGCCGCGCCCCGAGGCATCTAAGCCGGGGCGGCCAGGGCCGGCAATCATGCGATGCGCCACGCCGTGGAGCCGTGACCAAAGAGGCATCGCCATGGGCCACGCGCCACGGAGCCACTCCTCGTTGCGCCTCTGATGGCGCTCGGGCCGGTTTTGACCATGAATTTGGGAAACGCTTTGCCCCGAGTTCGTGAGCAATCGATCTTGCTCCGAGTCACCGAGCGCTTTCAGGATTGGCGAGCAAAAGGCTCCTGGATTCGGGAGCATGATCAGCGGGAAGCCGGGATGACGCAGGCGAACGGCCGGCCTCGATCTGCTCGTCCTCGGGGTCCTCGGCAGCCCGTACTGCTTCACGCGCGGGCCGACGTCCTCGCGCCCGGAGCGGTACACCATGCGGCACAGCCTTTCGATGCCTCACGGCATGCGCTTCTGGGATCGCCGAGAAGCGCGCGATCACTGTTCCGCTGGAAACTACGCTGAAAGCAGCAGCATCGCAACTTGCGGATACCGCAATCCGTCAAGCTCCGCCCCGCTTGCGCATGCGCGTCGTTCGGGACGAGGCGCGGTTCCTGACCAGCCCGGTCACATGAGCTGGCGCTGGAAGTACGTGTACTCCAGCGCGGTGGTGACGGCGCTCTGCGCGATGTTCGCGCCCGAGCCGTGGCCGCCCTCGGTGACTTCGTAAAAGAAATACGGATCGCCGAAGGAGGCGAGCTTCGCGGCGAATTTGCGGGCGTGCTGCGGGCCGACCCGGTCGTCTTTGGTCGTGGTCCAGATGAACGGCGCGGGGTACCGCACGCCGCGTTTGAGGTTCTGGTACGGCGAGACGGATTCGAGGAACGCGCGCTCCTCCGGCACGCGCGCGCTGCCGTACTCCCCGGCCCAGGACGCGCCCGCGTCGATCTGCTCGTAGCGCAGCATGTCCAGGAGCGGGACGCCGATGTCCACGGCGTTCCACAGCTGCGGGCGCTGGACGAGTTCGACGCCCATCAGCAGCCCGCCGTTGGAGGCTCCTTGGATCCCGAGGCGGCGGGGCGAGGTGATTTTGCGGGCGACGAGGTCTTCCCCGACCGCCGCGAAGTCGTCGTAGGCGCGCTGGCGGTTGGTCTTGAGCGCGGCGTCGTGCCAGGCCGGGCCGAATTCGCCGCCGCCCCGGATGTTCGCGAGGACGAAGACGCCGCCCCGCTCGAGCCAGAGCTGCCCCCGGACGCCGCTGTAGGAGGGGGTCATCGAGTTGCCGAACCCGCCGTAGGCGTAGAGGATCGTGGGGTTGGAGCCGTCGAAGGGGATGTCGTTGCGGCGCACCACGAAGTACGGGACTTTCGTGCCGTCTTTCGAGGTGGCCTCCAGCTGCTCGGCCATCAGGCCGGTCGCGTCGAACTGCGGCGGCAGCGATACGACCGGACGGGCCGTTCCGGCCGCCGCGTCCATCCGCCACACCGTGGTCGGGGCGAGGAAGGAGCCCACGGAGAAGTACGCGGTCGCGCTGTTCGGCGCGGCGGAGAGCAGGTCAGCGCTCGCCAGCTCCGGGATCGGCACGTCCTTGCTCGACCAGGAGCCGTCTGCGGCGGGGAGGTATTCGGCGATCCGCCCGCTGACCTCGTGCAGCGTGCTGACGATCAGACCGCCCCTCGTGACGGCGACCCCGTGCAGGGCGTCGCGCGGCCCTGGGGCCCAGACGAGCGTCGGCCGCAAGCCCGCCGGGTCCGCCGTCAGGTCGGCGAGGCGCAGCGAGACGAGCGAGCCTGAGGCGAACGTCGAGCCCGCGACGGCCCAGTCCTGGTCGAGCCGGACGACCAGGCGCCCCGCGACCAGGCCCGCCAGGCTCGACTTCGGCGGCAGCGCGAGCTTCGGGGTCCCGTCCTGCGCGACGAGGCGGTACTCCGACTCGAAGAACGAGGGGTTGCGCACCAAGAGCGCGACCGCGCCGCCGTCGCCGTCGTGCAGCACGGCTGCGGACTCCTGCATGTCGGACTGCTGTCCTCGCCCGATCTCGGCCGCGCTGTCCAACGTCTGCCCGCGCCGAAGCGTTTTCACGATGTACGGATAGCCGGAGCTGGTCAGCTCACCCGGCCGCCACTCCCGCGACACCAGGAGCGTGTCCTCGTCCAGCCACTGCGCGTCCTGCTTGCCGCGCGGCAGGGCGAAGCCGTCAGGGACGAACGAGCGCGTCCGGGTGTCGAATTCGCGGACCGTCACCGCGTCCTCGCCGCCCTCGGAGAGCTCGACCAGGCACCGGTTCGGCGCGGCAAGCGAGCAGTCCGCCCCTTTCCACACCCAGTTCTTGCCCTCGGCCTCGGCGACCCGGTCCAGGTCGAGCACCGTCGTCCAGTGCGGCTCCCCTGTCTCGTAGCCGCCGACGGACGTCTGGCGCCAGATCCCTCGCGTGTGGTCCTTGTCCTGCCAGAAGTTGAAGACCGAGTCGCCGACGATCTGCGGCCGCGCGAGCCGCTGCGGCGACTCGCCGAGCGCCGTCGCCTTCGCCAGGTTCTCCGCGTAGCGCGGATCCTCGCCAAGCGCGGCCATGGTCTTCCGGTTCTCGTCGGCGACCCAGCGCGAGGCCTCGGGGCTCGCCACCGCTTCCAGCCACAGGAACGGGTCTTGCTCGGCGCTTCGCGTTCCGCTCGAACACGCGCCGGTGAAAAGGGCCAACGCCGCAAGCGCCGCCCTGCGCATACCTCTCATGCTTGCCCAGCATACGGGGGCCCGTCCCTGCCACGCTGCGGAAAACCGCTCCCCCGCGTCTGCCTTTTGCATTAATATGTGCTCATGACGCACGACGAACTCAAGAACATGGCCGACCAACTCGTCGCCGTTCTGGGCAGCGAGACGGTGGCCCCGATGGACCGCGCCGCGGCCCACACCGTCCTCGTCTCCATCGTCGACCAGATCGAAGCCGGCTGGCGCGAGCGCATCAACGTCCGCGACGAGCTGCTCAAAGCCGCCGAGGAGCGCATCTTGTCCCTTGAGGCGGAGCTGTTCCTGATCAACCAGGGCAAGCCCGCCGCCAAGGACGAGTGAGGCCGGCTCCGGCCGCTTGCCCGTTCCGGCTCATTCGCCCCAGGAGCCGAATCCGCCGCGCCCCCGCTCGTCGACGACGCCCTCGAACCACGTCTTCGCGCGCGCCGCCTCGTCCGGGCACATATGCTGCACCAGCAGCCGGAAGACCCGGTGCGCGCGTTCGACCGACTCCGGGCCGTAGTCCTTGCCGTGCTCTTGCAGCCATGCCTCTGCCGGAGCTTTCTGCTTGGCCTGGATCACCAACGCTTCTTCGACCGTGCAGCCAAGGACCCTGGCGACCAAGGGGATCGCCTCCTCGACCACGCCCTCGCGCTCGAGATAGCCCGAGATGCCGAAGAGCGCGTACAGATCGACACTGCCGGTGAAGTCGTAGGAGCTGCTCTGATCCACTGGACTATTCTAAGCGAGCCCGGCTCGCGAAGCCCTCCCGCTCGCCCAGCGCAGGACGGGAGTTTCCTGCTTAGGATGGTGGTATGTTCCACCGGTACATCGCGGAAGAGATCGCCACCGATGGCGCAGAGGGGGTCATCCCCCGCCGCGAAGCTCTCGCCAGGCTCACCGCGCTCGGCCTCTCCGCCGCCTCGGCGGCGGCGCTCATCGCCGCGTGCGCTCCCGAGGGCCAGAAGCCGGGCCGGGCCGGGGAGGCCGGTTCTGGCTCGGGCTCCCCGCAGCCCGACGAGGCTCCGCCTGGCGTCCTCGGCGCGCTGCGGGTGGAGCCGACGACGTTCCCCGGAAGGCGGGGCGAGTTGCTCGGAGCCTGGTCGAAAGCCGACCGAGCCAGGGGCGCGGTGCTGGTGATCCACGAGAACCGGGGCCTGACCGAGCACATCAAGACCATCCCAGGCCGCCTCGCGGGCGCGGGCTTCTCTGCGCTGGCCGTCGACCTTCTCTCCGAGGAAGGCGGCACCGCGAAATTCGCGAGCCAGGACGAGGCGACCAAGGCCTTGATGGCGGCCCCCGCCGAGCGGTTCGTCGCCGACCTGCGATCCGCTCTCGACGAGCTCGCGAGGCGCGAGCCAGGCAAGAAGCTCGCCGTGGTCGGCTTCTGCTTCGGCGGCGGCCTGACGTGGCAGCTGCTGCTGACCAAAGACCCCAGGATCGCCGTCGGAGCCCCGTTCTACGGGCCACTGCACGAAGAAGGCCCGCCCGAAGCCCCGGTGGATTTCCGGGGGAGCGACGCGGCGGTGATCGCGTTCTACGGCGAGGAGGACGCGCGGGTCAACGCGAGCCGCGCGGCGGCGGAAAGCTCGCTCCAAGCGGCCGGTTTGACCCACGCGATCATAGTCGAGCGCGGGGCCAACCACGCCTTCTTCAACGACTCCGGGCCCCGGTACGTCCCGAGGGCGGCCGAGGACGCATGGCGCCAGCTGATCTCCTGGTTCGACAAGTACCTCGCCTGACCCAGGCCGAAATCAGGCCGAGCGGACCCGGTCCGCAAGCTGTTCCAGCAGCTGCAACGCCAGCTCTTGGTCGTCGTCGTTGCGCCACGAGACGCTCACGAACACCCCGCGCAGGCCGCCGATGACGCTGACGACGCGGTCGGCCACCTCGTTCTCCTGGTCGCTGCCGGTGATCCGGACGTTGCCTGTGGTCCGCTGCTCGTAGGAGACGGCCTCGTCAAGGCCGAGCGCGGGAGGCTTGAGCCGCTCCAGCGTCACCGTCTCTTCGCCCTCGACCCCGCCGAAGCTCGGCGGGGTGCGATATCGCCCGCATTTGGCGAGCCAGTCCTCGATCTGGCCCGCATGGCCTTGGGCCGCAGTCTGCTTCCCGATCGCGACGACCACCGTGCGCCGGTCCGACTCGTCCGAAGGCAACGCCGCCGCGACCACGTTGGCGACGAAACCTGCCGGATTGCCCGTCGCGCAGCCTGGGGGATCCGTCTCTGGCAGCTTGCGCTTCCCCGTCCCGGACGCGTCCGCCGGGCTCGGGCTCAAGAACGCGTCCGGGGGAAAGTCGTCCTGCGTCGGCAGAAGGGCGAACAAGTCGTTGTCCGGACGCGTGGCGAGCTGCCCTTCCGCGCTTTGCGGGCTCGGAGCCGGAACAGCAGCGCGGGCGCTTGGGGAGGCCAGTCCGCCCGCCGCCTCGGCGGACCGCTCGCACCCGGCAAGCCCGAACGCCGCGACGAGCGCCGCCAACGGCACAACTGTCCCCCGACTCGCCATGCTCGCAACTCCTCTCGATCCCCTGCCTGTCGATAGCGAGATTCTACTGCACCCCCCGCACCTCCTAGGCGAAAGAGCTGGCGCGGACTAGGCTCGGCTGTAGAGGAAAAGGAGCGCGCCATGGTCGAGGAGACGACAAAGACGACCTGCGCCATCGTCGGCGGCGGACCGGCGGGCATGGTGCTCGGGCTCTTGCTCGCCAGGGCCGGGGTCGACGTGGTCGTGCTGGAGAAGCACGGCGACTTCCTGCGCGATTTCCGCGGCGACACCGTCCACGCGAGCACGTTGACCCTGCTCGACGAGCTCGGCCTCGGCGAACGGTTCAAGAAACTGCACGCCAGGTTCATCCAGTCGCTGCGAGTCTCGCTCGACTCCGGCTCCATCGAGATCAACGCCCTCGGCAGGCTGCCCGGCCCGCACAAGCACATCGCGATGATCCCGCAGTGGGATCTCTTGGACCTGCTCGCCGACGCGGCTGCGAGCGAGCCGGGCTTCCGGCTCTGGATGCGCGCAGAAGCCACCGGGACCGTCGTGGAGGGCGGACGCGTGGTCGGCGTGCGGTATCTGCGCGACGGCGAGCCCGGGGAGCTGCGCGCCTCGCTTGTCGTGGCCGCGGACGGGCGCTCGTCGCGCATGCGTGACGCGGCGGGCCTTCGGCCGCTCTCCTTCGGCGCGCCCATCGACGTGCTGTGGTTCCGCCTTCCCCGGTTCGAGGGGGCCGATCCTGTGGGTCTGACCGGCCGGTTCAGCCAAGGCGAAGGCCAAGGCATGGCCCTCATCGACCGAGGCGACTACTTCCAATGCGCCTATCTCATCCGCAAGGGCTTCGACCGCGCGCTGCGCGAGGAAGGGGTGGCGGCGTTCCGCGACCGGATCGGCTCGCTGGTGCCCTGGCTCGCCGACCGCCTGTCGTCCGTCACGAGCTTCGACGAGGTGAAGCTGCTCGACGTCCAGCTCAACCGGCTGCCGAAGCGTTGGCACACGCCGGGGTTCCTCGCCATCGGCGACGCCGCGCACGCCATGTCGCCCGTCGGCGGGGTCGGCATCAACCTCGCGGTTCAGGACGCGGTCGCCTCGGCCCGGCTCCTCGCCGGACCGCTCGTGCGGGCGCAACAGTCCGGCGCGCCGATCCCCGACCGGGCGCTCGCCTCAGTGCGCCGCCGGCGCCTCTACCCCACCTTCGTGATCCAGACTTTCCAGCGCGTCGCCCACCGGCTGGTCTTCGCCAAGGTCGGCTTGCCGGGGCCCGCCCCAGCCCCGCGCGCCCGCCGCCGCGCGCCGTTCGTGCTCCGGCTCGCCCAGCGCTTCCCCCTCTTGCAGGCGTTGCCCGGCATGCTCATCGCCATCGGCCCGCTGCCCGAGCACGCGCCCGACTGGGCGCGCCGCCAGCCCGTCGGCGACTGAGACACCACACCGCCCGTCGGCGACTGCTGCGCGGCGCTCAGCCGAGCTGCGCCCGCAGCTCGGCTTTGACCACTTTGCCACTGGCGTTGCGCGGGAGCGCGGGGACGACCACGACGTCTTTGGGGTGCTTGTAGCGCGCCAATTTGTCCTCCAGCCACGCGGACAGCTCCTCGGCAGTCGGCGCTTCCCCGCAGCCTGGAGCCAGCGCGAGCACCGCGACGACCGTCTCGCCCCATTTCTCGTGCGCCCTGCCGACCACGGCGGCCTCCGCCACGGCGGGGTGCCCGCACAGCGCGTTCTCGACCTCGACGCAATAGATGTTCTCGCCGCCGGAGATGATCATGTCCTTCTTCCGGTCGACGACGAAGACGAACCCCTCTTCGTCCATGCGCACCAGGTCGCCCGAATGGAACCAGCCGCCCGCGAACGCCTCGGCGGTGGCCTCCGGGTTGTTCCAGTACTCGCGCATCATCGTGGGGCCCCGGTAGACGATCTCGCCGACCTCGCCCTGCGGCACCTCGCGCATCTCGTCGTCCACCACCCGCGCCGCCAAGGTGCGGATGACCCTGCCGACCGAGCCGAGCTTGCGGATCGCGTCCTTGCCGTCGAGCAGGCAGGTCACCGGGGACATCTCGGTCTGGCCGAACACCGCGACGTTGTCCGCGTCCGGGAAGACCTCGGCCATCTCGCGCAGGAGCGCGTCCGAGGCTGGGGCGGCCCCCCACGAGATGATCCGCAGATTCAGCGGCCGGGGCCGCGCCCGCTGCTCCGCGCACAGCGCCTGCCATTGGGTCGGGACGAAGAACGTGGTGGTGACCCGCTCGGCCGCGAGCGCGTCGAGAACCTGGGCCGGGTCGAACCCGCCGGTCGGATGGATCACCGTCGGGAAGCCGAGCACCAGGTCAGGGCCGATGCTCCCGAGCCCGGCGATGTGGAACATCGGGGCCGCGACGAACGCGATCTCCTCCTCCGGGCGCAGGTGGAAGGCGCAGATCGCCGTCAACGTCTGCCCGTGCAGGTTGGCATGGGTGAGCACGGCTCCTTTCGGCCTGCCCGTGGTGCCGGAGGTGTACATGATCAGCGCGGGCGCGTCGTCCGGGGTCGCGCGCTCCGCGCCGAGCCGGTCGCCCGCCACCGCCGTCGCGTAGGGCGCAAGGCCCCCGTCCGCCTCGACCCCGACGCCGATCGCCAACGCCAGCTCGGGGACCTGCGCCGTCACCGCTTGGGCCAGGGGGGCCAGCGCTTCGTCCGTGACGACAGCCCGCGCGCCGCAGTCGCGCGCGATGAACACCACCTCGCCGGGGGCGAGCCGGAAGTTGACCGGCACGGCGATGGCCCCGAGCCTGCCCAGCGCGAGAGCCGTCTCGACGTACTCCGGGCGGTTGAGCATCAGCACAAGGACCCGGTCGCCGAAGCCGACGCCCCGCTCGCGCAGGAAACCGGCGAGCCTGCTCGTCCTGTCTTCGAGCTCGGCCCAGGTCGTCGTCCTGCCTTGGAATCGGATGGCGGGCAGGTCAGGACGCATCTGAGCGTGTCGAACGACGCTGGCGGCCCACGTGTTGCGGCAGGCGCTCAGCGGCTGGCCGTCCGGGTCGAGCGCCGCCGTGTTCCGGTGGTCGTCATGGCGCAGGAGTGCGGTCACAGCTTTCCTTCCCTTCTTTTCCCGGGCTGGCGCGAGACATTGTTACGAACGCAGTGTCATCGTAACACATCACATTGCCGTGAGACTATGCGCGAGAACACAGTCCGATCGTGTCGAACCCCTCGGAAAACGACATTTGTCGACCCGCTGGGCCTGATCGGCGGCATCGCGGGCCGACGGGCTGGCCTTCCGGCGAACAGCGTCGCCTTCGTCCTCCAGGCCATGCGCCCGGTGATCGGAGACGTGGCAGGCCGGCACTCGGCCTACGACAGAGCCAGTTCCCCTCGACCAGAGCCGAATTCGCGCGCTATCTCGACCGGATCAGCGCTGTGGCCCGCGCTCGGGCTCATCCCCGCCGTCACCAGCCGCTTCTGCGAGTGCCGCCCTTACGGCCGCCCCGCTCGCCGCGCTGCTCCCAGCCACCGCCGCGCTGCTCGCGTCGCCCGCCCGGCTCGCGACGGCCTGAGCCGAAGCCCTCCGACCTGCTCCCGAAACCGCCGGCGCCCCGCTTGTGGAAACCGCCTTTGCGGCCGTCCTGGCCGCCCCGGCCCTCGCCGTCCTTGCTCCAACGCCCCTCGCCCCGGTCCTGTTTCGGGCGCTTGCGGAACTCCTGCTCGTCGGCGTCCTCCGAGAGCAAAAATTCCTCCCCGCCTCGGGTCTGGGCCGCGAGCGCCGCCGCGATGTCGGCCATCGGCACGTTGTTCTCCCGCTCGTAGTCCTCGACGAGCCTGCGGAACTGCTCCACGCCGGGCAGGCCGAGCGCCTCGGTGATCGAGTCCCGGAATTTCGCGATACGGCCCGCGTTCACGTCCGCCACCGTCGGGAACGGGGTCTCGGCCAGCGGCTGGCGCGTCGCCCGTTCGATAGCCCCGATCATGGAGCGCTCGCGCGGGGTGACGAAGAGGTAGGAGACGCCGGTGCGGCCCGCTCGCCCGGTGCGGCCGATGCGGTGCACGTACGACTCGGTGTCGTGCGGCGCGTCGTAGTTGAAGACGTGGGTGATCCGCTCGACGTCCAGGCCCCTCGCCGCCACGTCCGTCGCCACCAGGATGTCGATCTTCCCCTCGCGCAACGCGGAAACAGTGCGCTCGCGCGCCGCCTGCGGGATGTCGCCGTTGAGCGGACGGGCCGCGAACCCCCGCGCCCGGAGCCGCTCGGCGAGCTCCTCGGTCGCCTGCTTGGTGCGGACGAAGACGATCATGGCCGAGAACGGCTCGACCTCGAGGATCCGGGTCAACAGGTCCAGTTTGCGATGGTGCGCGACCAGCGTGTAGCGCTGCTCGATGTTCTCCGAAGTCGTCGTCGCGGCCTTGACGGTCACCTCGACGGGGTTGTGCAGGTACGTCTTGGAGATCTTCCGGATGGCTCCGGGCATCGTCGCGGAGAAGAGCGCGACCTGCTTCTCCTCCGCCGCCGCGCCGAGCACCCGCTCCACGTCCTCCTGGAAGCCCATCTTGAGCATCTCGTCGGCCTCGTCGAGCACGAGGAAGCGCAGCTCCCCGAGCTTGAGCGTCCCGCGCTCGAGGTGGTCCACCACACGGCCGGGGGTGCCGACCACGACCTGCGCCCCCCTGCCGAGCGCCTGCAGCTGCACCGGGTAGGCCCCGCCGCCGTAGATGCAGACCACCGAGACCTGCGGCATCTTCGAGGCGTACCGGCTGAACGCCTCGGAGACCTGGAGCGCGAGCTCTCGGGTCGGCGCGAGGACCAACGCCTGGGGCCTGCGCAGCTTGGGGTCGATCCGAGAGAGGACCGGAAGGGCGAACGCCGCCGTCTTGCCCGTGCCGGTGGCGGCCAGGCCCACCACGTCCCGCCCGTCGAGCAGGGCGGGGATGGTCTGGGCCTGGATCGGCGAGGGCGTCTCGTAGCCGACTTCTCGCACCGCTTCGAGGACCGAGGGGTGCAATTCGAGATCGGCGAAGGTGACGTCTGCCGAAGATTCTGAGCTCACTGGGCGGAAGTCTACCGGGGCGACGCCGCTTTCGCCTAATGAATGAGGAATGATCGGCCCATGGCAACACTACGAGAATGGGCGCAAGGAGCCCGACCGCGCACCTTCCCGAACGCCGTGGCCCCGGTGCTGCTCGGCTCGGGGGCCGCCGCCGAGCTCGGCGGGTTCGTATGGTGGAAGGCGCTGGCCGCGCTGATCGTCTCGCTCGGCTTCATCGTCGGAGTCAACTACGCCAACGACTATTCGGACGGCGTCCGGGGCACCGACGACGAGCGGGTGGGGCCGATGCGCCTGGTGGGCTCGCGCGCGGCCAGCCCCAAGGCCGTGCTGCGCGCCGCCGTCGCGAGCTTCGCCGTCGCCTGCGCGGCGGGCCTCGTGCTCGCCGCCACCAGCACATGGTGGCTCGTCGTCCTCGGCCTCTGCTGCCTCGCGGCTGCCTGGTTCTACACCGGCGGGTCCAAGCCGTACGGCTACCTGGGCTTCGGCGAGGTCGCCGCGTTCCTTTGCTTCGGCCTCGCGGCCGTCCTCGGCACCGAACTCTCCCAGGCGGGCGGGATCAGCCACGAGGGCGTGCTCTGCGCGGTGGGAGCCGGAGCCTTCTCCGCGGCGGTGCTCGCCGTGAACAACCTGCGCGACATCGAAGGGGACGCGCGCAACGGGAAGCACACGCTGGCGGTCCGGCTCGGAGACGCGAAGACGCGGGTCTTCTACATGGGGCTGCTCGTCGTGCCGTTCCTCGTCTCCGCCGCGCTCTCCGCCACCGTCCCCTTCGCGATCTTCTCGCTCGCCGCGGTGCTGCTCCTCGTCGGCCCCGGCATGGCGGTGCGGCGAGGAGCCGTCGGGCCCCGGCTCATCGCCGTCCTCGGAGCCACGAACGCGGGCATGCTCGTGTGGTCCGTGGTCATCACCGCCGCGTTGTTCTTCAACTAGCCCGCTCTCTTCCCCAGTTGAGCCGCAATTCCCTTGGTCAGGCCGAGTTTCGCGTCTTGCCCGGTAATATCGCCCACAGTGTTGTAGTCTGCACCGCAGGCCGGGCGAAGCCGCCGGCCAAGGAACGCCACCCCTCCTTCGTGTGGCATGCAAAAGGCAGCCCATGTCTGATTTGAAGCCTTTCTACGAAGACGTCCAATCGCATTACGATCTTTCGGACGACTTTTACGCGCTGTTCCTCGATCCGACGCGCACCTACAGCTGCGCGTACTTCGAGCGCCCGAGCATGTCGCTCGAAGAGGCGCAGCTCGCGAAGGTCGACCTCGCCCTCGGGAAACTGAACCTCCAGCCCGGCATGACGCTGCTGGACGTCGGCTGCGGCTGGGGCACGGTGCTCAAACGCGCGCTGGTCAAGTACGACGTGAACGTCATCGGCCTCACGCTCAGCAAGAACCAGTACGCCCATGTGACGGACGAGCTCGCGAAACTCCCCAACCCCAACGGCCGCACCTCGGAGGTCCGCCTGCAAGGCTGGGAGGAGTTCGACCAGCCCGTCGACCGCATCGTCTCCATCGGAGCCTTCGAGCACTTCCGCCGCGAGCGCCACACCGCGTTCTTCGAGAAGACCTACCGCCTGCTGCCCGCCGACGGCCGCATGCTGCTGCACAGCATCGTCTGCTTCGACTTCTACGAGCAAGCCGCCAAGGGCATCAACCCCTCCTCCCAGCGGCTGCGCTTCGCGCTGTTCATGAACAAGGAGATCTTCCCCGGCGGGCAGCTCACCAACCCGAAGAAGATCCGCGAGCTCTCCGAAGCGGCTGGTTACTCCTTGGAGCGGGAGCATTCGCTCAACATCAACTACGCCCGCACCCTCGACCATTGGGCGTGGGCGCTCGCCGAGAACAGGGACAAGGCGGTCGCGATCAGCGGCCAAGAGGTTTACGACCGCTACATGAGGTATCTCTCCGGCTGCGCCGTCTGGTTCTGGGACGGCGCCCTGGACGTCGAGCAGTTCACGCTGGTGAAATAGCGTCGGCTCAGGAGCCCTTCGGCTCCTCGGAGCATTCCCCCGCGAGCTGGGCTCGCAGCGCCGCGCGCTCCGAGCGCCGGCGCGAGTCCGCTTCCGCCATGCCCGCACCGATCTTCGCGTTGTACCGGTTGAACAGGAGCCAGGACAGCGGCATCGACGCGACGCCCGCGAACAGCAGCGCGACGATCGGCGGCACGGCCACCCCGACAAGCTGGCCGATCCCGTAGATCAATGCGGCGACGACGAGGAGCAACGCGAAACGCAGCAGCATGTACCCGGCGACGCCTGCGGCAAAACGGCCTCGGCCGGGAGCGGACTGCGCGGAGCTGGGATCGGACATGTTCTCAGGGTAGTCGAAACGAGGGAGCCGAAGCGAACAGCGGGTGAACGGGTTATCCTGAAAGGTATGGCCTATCTCGTAGCCGCGTTGGCGATCGCAGTGGTCGTGGTGCTGCTCTGGCGGGCACGACCAGCGCAGCGCAGTCGCGTCCTCGCCCCGGACGACGACCCGGATTTCCTGTTGGATTTGCGCAACCGGATCAACCGCGACCAGAAGTGACCGGAGCGCCCGACTGGTTTATGAGCGCAACCGACTGAGCCCGGTCGGCCGAGGCCTCGGTCCAGCTGGACCGATCAGTCCCGGACCGATTCAGTTCAGGCCGGTGTAGCTGTGCAGGCCGGACTGCACCAAGTTCACGTAGAACAGGTTGAAGAGCAACATGCCGAAGCCGACGACGTTGATCAGCGCCGCGCGCTGCTCTTTCCATCCCGCTGTCGCTCTGGCGTGCAGGTAGGCCGCGTAGATCACCCAAACGACGAACGAGATCGTCTCCTTCGGATCCCAGCCCCAGAACCGGCCCCAGGCGGACTCGGCCCAGATCGCGCCGCAGATGACGCCGATGCCGAACAGCGGGAACGCGAACACGGCGGACTGGTAGGCGACTCGGTCCAGCGCCTCCCCGGCCGGGAGCCTGCTGCCCCAGGTGGTGTTGTGGAACCGCTCGCGGGCCAGGTACAGGGCGCTGGCGACCCCGGAGACGAGGAACACCCCGGTGGCGGTGGAGATGATGGAGACGTGGATGGCGAGCCAGTAGGACTTGAGCGCGGGCACCACAGGGGCGGTCGGCGTGTAGAGCCACTTCCCCGCCACGTACAGGAGCACCACGGCGGGGCCGAGGGCGAATACGAGGCTGCGCCGGGTGGCGTCCGAGCGCAGGAGGACCATCGCGGCCAGCAGGCCCGCGGCCGTCGCGAGAGTGATGTACTCGAACATGTTGCCCCACGGCGGCCTGCCAGCGGCGAATCCTCGCAGGAGCAGCACGAGGACGTGGAAGAGCCACCCGAGGATCATGGCGGCGAACCCGGCGCGACCGGCCCGCTCCCCCGCCGTCCGGGCCGGGCCCGCGTTCGGCGCGCTCACCACGCCGGGCCTCTGCGGCGCGCCCGCCGGGACGAGCTCTTTCGCCTCGTGCCCGGCTGGCTGCTCCTTGACGGCCCGCGCCCATTCGAAGAGCAGCGCCGCGAAGGCGACCACGTAGCAAGTGAGGGCCGCTCCGAAGGCGACCCCGGCGTATCCGGCCAACGTCTCGTTCACCGGCATAGCGCGCTCCTTCTCATAGCAAGCCAGACTACCGTACGTAGTAGAGAGAAAGGCCGTTCGATATGGAAAGCTCCGTCTTGCTCCTGCCTCCGTTCTGGCTCGGGATGGTGGTGGCGGTCTCCTTTCTCGAAGCCCCGCTGAAATTCCGCGCCCCCGGCGTCACCTTGGCGTTGGGGCTCGGCATCGGCAGGCTGGTCTTCCGCGCGTTGAACCTGGTCGAGCTGGTCTTGGCGGCGCTGCTCCTCTGCGGTCTCGCCGCAAGCGGTCCGAACGTGGAGCGCTGGGCGTGGGCTAGCCTCGTCGTCGGGGCGCTGCTCGCGCAGCTCCTGGCAGTCCGTCCGTTCCTCGCCCGGCGCACCCGGCAGGTCCTCGCCCGCCCCGAGGAAGCAGCCGCCAGCCGCTCCCGCGCGCACTACGCGTACGTGGGGTTGGAGCTCGTCAAGGTCGCGGGCTTGATCGCGCTGTGTGTTCTCGCAGCCCTTGGTCGATCTGCCTGACCAGTTTCTCGAATTCGCCGTGCCAGCCCGCCTGGTCGGTGCGGGCCAGCCCGCCCAGCTCCAGCTCCCCGACTCGAACCTGGCCCACACGCGCCGTCTGCGCACGACGAGGGAGCCGAGCAGGCCCGCCACCATGGTCACCGCGAAGAGCAGCACCCACAGCTGCGCCGGATCTTTGGACACTTGCAGCGACACCCAGGGCCGCACGCCGTCGAACCGGACCACGACGCCGTCCGGCAATGTTTCGGACTCCCCTTGCATGAGGTTCCTGCGCGCCTTGCGGACGAGCTTGCCGGACTCGATCAGCCGATGGTCGAGCGAGGTGGCCGACTGCGGCCGCCCGGAGTTCAGGCCCGTGTCGCCCTCGTAGATGTCGATGGCGACTCCTGGATTGGTGAGCTCCGGGGAGAGCGAGGTCAAAAGCGTCCCGTGCAGCCCGGCGCTCGGGGCGAAGAGCCCTTCGAGCGCAATGCCGTGCTGGTCCCGCTCCCCGAGGTCCGGCCACATGCCCGCTGGCGGGTCGAAGCGGGCCGCGCCGCTGGAGAGGAAAGTGGTCCCGTCCTGCGGGATGAACGGCACCGTCTCGGTCCGGCTCTGCCCGTTCGGGCCGCCCGGCCAGGTGACCGTGAAGGTCGGCGCGAAGCCGTGGCCCATGAGGTAGACCCGCAGCCCCTCGACCCGCAACGGATGGTTCACCCTGAGCGTGTAGTCGCGCCAGCTATTGCGCGCGAAGTCGTCGGGCAGCTGGTAGGCGACCGTCGACTCGTAGTCGTCCGGCTGGCCGTTCGCGAGGAATTTCTCGTGGAAGGTCTTCGCCTGGAGGCAGAAGGGGTCCAGATCGGTTCCGTCCTCGAGCAGCCCGCCCCGGAAGGAGTCGTAGACCGACGTCGAGGTATTGCAGAAACCGGTCTCGTCGGGACCGGCGATCAGGGTCCGGGTGCCCTCGTAGCCCCACAGCCTGCCGAGCGCGATGGCGGCGAGGATCCCGAGCAGGGCGAAGTGGAAGAGCAGATTGCCGAATTCGTGGGCGAAGCCCCGCTCCGCCGAGATCTCCCAGCCGCCCTCCGTCTCGCGGACCTCCTGCCGCCAGCCGCGCAGCGCCTCGCGCACCTGCCTCTGTGCGAGCTCTGCGCCGGCGGCCCGCAGCGCGGCGTGGTGCGGGAGCCGGGAGAGGTTGCGCGGGGTCTTGGTCAGCGGGGCGCGCAGCTGCTTGGACTGCTCGACCAGCCGAGGGACGAGGCAGCCCACCAGGGAGACGAAGAGCAGCGCGTAGATCGCGGTGAACCACGGCGAGATGAAGATCTCGAAGAACATGCACTTGTCCAGCCACGGGCCGATCTTGGGGTGGTCGTGGATCCAGCGGTCGACCTTGCCGATGTTGAGGTCTTTTTGCGGCAAGATCGCCCCCGGCACGGCGGCAACGGCGAGGAGGAACAGGAGCACGAGGGCGGTCCGCATGCTGGTCAGCGAGCGCCAGCTGGCGCGGAGGAAGGCGAGCGGGGTCATATCGGCGAGACGTACTCCCCGCCAAGCGCAGAACGCAGCTGCCCGACCAGGGCGTCCCATTGCCCGGTGAGCAGCAGCACGCCGATGAGCGCCATGGCCGCCGCGCCGACGATCCGCACCGCGCGCGCGTGCTCGCGCAGCCAGGCGGTGGCGCTGGCCATGGTGGCGGAGCCGATCGCAACCAGGAGGAACGGCACGCCGAGGCCGAGGCAGTAGGCGAGCACGAGCCCGGCCCCTCTCGCGGCGTCCACCCCGCCGGTCGCGAGGGCGGAGGAGACCACGACGCCGAGGGTCGGGCCGACGCAAGGGGTCCAGCCGAGGGCGAAAACGGCTCCGAGCAGCGGAGCCCCGCCGAGGTGGGCCACCGGGCGAGGGGCGAGGCGGGCTTCTTTGCCCAAGACCGGGGGCCAGCCGAGGAAGACCAGGGCGAGGAGGATCGTCACCGCGCCGCCGATCCGGGAGAGCGTTTCCCTGTGCTGGACGAATTGGTCGGCGACGCCGAAGACCAGCGCCGTCTCCAGGAGGAAGACCACGCTGAAGCCGAGGACGAACAGCCCCGCGCCGAGGGCGGCCCGCCCTTTCGCGCCCGCGCCGCGCGGACCCGAGTCGTCCACGCTCGCCCCGACCAGGCCCGCGAGGTAGGACACGTAGCCGGGGACCAAGGGCAGGACGCAGGGCGAGGCGAACGAGACCAGCCCGGCGAGCGCGCACGCGCCCAAGGCCAGCAGGATCGGCCCCGAGGCCGCCGCCTGTTCGAAGGTCGCGCCGAGGCTCATTCCGCGACGACTTTCAGGATCAAGGGCTCGAGCGACGTCTGGGTCACGGCCCCGATGTGCACCAGCGCGACCGCGTGCGAGCGGTCGAGCACGACCGTCGTGGGCACCGCGCTGGTGGAGACCTGCGAGGAGAGCGGCAGCAGCGACCGCCCCGCCGGATCGTAGATCGACGGGTAGGAGACTTTGCGGTCGAGCACGTAGTCTTTGGCGCTGTCCCTGGAGTCTTCTCTCAGGTCGATGCCGAGGAAGGCCACGCCCTTCTCCTTCGTCGCCTGGTAGGTGGCCTCAAGCGCGGGGGTCTCGCCCCGGCACGGCCCGCACCAGCTCCCCCAGGTGTTGATCACCACGACTTTCCCGGCGAACTGCGGGTCGTCGAGGGAGATGCGCGCGTCGGTCAGCAAGTCGGGCCCGGCGATCGCCCCGGTGAGGGTGGGCCGGCGGCCGGGGTCGTACCAGTGCTCCGGCTTCCCGTCCGGGGAGAAGATCCCGTTCGGGGAGGGCTGGCGCACCACGCACCCCGCGCTGGCCAGCGCGAGCAGCGCGCAGCCGAGCGCGGCGAGCGGCCCGCCCGCGCGTCCGCGCCGTGTTCTCGCCCTGAGCCGGGTCATATCCCCGCGCTGGGCTCGCTGTATTTGATCTCCGCGACCGCGTCGCCCTCGAAGACGATGCTCGTGATCGACGCGAGGTCGCACTCGCGCTTGCGCGGGTCGTGGAAGAAGCCCTTGCCCTCGTAGTGCAGGCGCAGCGTGTACACCGGCAGCTGGTGGCTGACGATGACCGCCTCGTGGCCCCGGACGCTGTCGCGCACGGAGGTCGCCACGCGGACCATCCGGTCGCGGATCTCGGTGTACGGCTCGCCCCAGGATGGCTTGAACGGGTTGCGCAGCTTCCACCAGTGCTGCGGCTTGAGCAGCACGCCCTTGCCCTCGGCGAAGTTGGTGCCCTCGAAGACGTTGCCCGCCTCGATCAGCTCGTCCTCGGTCTCGATCTCGAGGCCGAGCGCCTCGGAGATGGGCTTGGCGGTCTCCTGCGCGCGCTGCAGCGGGGAGACGACAAGCCGCTTGATGTCCTTGCCGGTCAGATGCTCGGCCACCTTCTTCGCCTGACGCTGGCCGCGCTCGGAGAGCGCGAAGCCCGGCAGTCTGCCGTAGAGCACTCCGGTGGGGTTGTGCACCTCGCCGTGGCGCATGACGTGGACGGTCGTGCGGACGATCTGCTCGTCGCCGGTCTGGGTCATCTGGTCTCCTTACGATCCTGTAGCCCTAGGCAGTCTAGAGGGCTCCGAGCTCGTCCACGACATCGACGAGCATTGCGGCGCGCACGCGGCGGCCTATCGCTCCGCCGAGGCCTTGTCGGCGGCTCGGGCCGCTGCGGGGAGGGCTTTCGCGAACACGTCCAGCGCCTCGTCGGTGATCGCGGTCGAGACGAACCACGCCTCGTAGGCGCTCGGCGGCAGGTGCACGCCGTTCTCGAGCATGGCGTGGAAGAAGGCCGGGTAGCGCCAGGTCTCGGTCTTTCGGACCGCGTCGTAGTCGTTCGGCGGGGCGTCGGAGAAGAACACGGAGAACAGGTTCCCCGCCCTGCCGATGGCGACCGGCAGCCCGACCGAGGCGAACTCCTTGACGACCATGCCGATGATTTCCTCCGCGGCGGAGTCCAGCCGCGCGTAGGCCGCATCGTCGGCGAGGCGCAGCGACGCGAGGCCCGCCGCCGTGGCGAGCGGGTTGCCCGCGAGCGTGCCCGCCTGGTACACCGGCCCTGCGGGCGCGAGCTGTGCCATGATCTCGGCGCGGCCGCCGAACGCGGCGGCGGGCAGGCCGCCGCCCATGACTTTGCCGAAGGTCACGAGGTCCGCCGGAACGCCGCCAAGCCCGCCGGCTTTGGAGCACAGCCCGTGCCAACCGGCCCTGCTGACCCGGAAGCCGGTCATCACCTCGTCCGAGATGAGCAGGGCCCCATGGGCGCGCGGCGCTTCGGCCAGCGCTTTTTGGAACTCGGGCGTGGGCGCGACCACGCCCATGTTGCCCGGAGCCGCCTCGGTGATGACCGCGGCGATCTCGTTCCCCCGCTCGGCGAACAGCTCGACGAGGGCGCGCGCGTCGTTGTAGGGCAAGACGAGCGTGTCCGCGGCGGCCCCAGGGGTCACCCCTGGGGAGGACGGCGTGCCGAACGTCAGCGCCCCGGAGCCCGCCGCGACGAGCAGCGCGTCCGAGTGCCCGTGGTAGCAGCCGAAAAACTTGACGATCTTGGCGCGTCCGGTGTGCGCGCGGGCGAGGCGGATCGCGCTCATCGTCGCCTCGGTGCCGGAGGTGACCAGGCGCAGCTGCTCGACTCCAGACCCCGCGACTCGGGCGATGATCTCCTCGGCCAGCTCGGCCTCCCCTTCGGTGGGGGCTCCGAAGGAAAGCCCTCTGCTGGCCGCCTGGGCCACCGCCGCCACGATTTCGGGATGCGCGTGGCCGTGCAGCATCGGCCCCCAAGAACACACCAGATCGAAATACCGGAGCCCGTCCACATCGACCAGCCAAGGGCCCTGCGCCTTCGCGATGAAGCGAGGTGTGCCGCCCACCGCGCCGAACGCCCGAACCGGCGAGCTCACCCCGCCTGGGATGGCCCGGCTCGCTCGCTCGAACGCGGTCTGCGAGGCGGGTATTGCGGCGGGTTCGGGCGCGGTGGTCACAGAAGCAACAGTATCGCAATCGGGTCCGAGGCAGCGGACGCGAGGCTCCCGCCTGGGCCGAGGATCTCACTACCCTGGCGGCATGACTCTCGGCGTGGCGCTCAACCATTTCGAACTCGCCCCGGACGGGAACGCGGTCGAGGACGCGACCCATCTCGCGAGCCGGGCGCAGGCCTTCGGCCTCGGCTCGCTCTGGCTCGGCCAGACTCTGAGCTACGACGCCATCACGCTCGCGGCGGTCGTCGGCGCGAGCGTTCCAGAGCTCGCCGTCGGCACCGCCGTGACGCCGCTGCACCCCCGTCATCCGCTGGTCGTCTCCGGACAGGCCAGGGTCGCGCAGGCGGCAACCGGCGGCCGGTTCAGCCTGGGGCTGGGGCTCGGCGGCGCGGACCTGCTGCGTGAGCAGTTCGGGTCGAGCCCGGCGAAGCCGATCGCGCATTTGCGGGAGTATCTGCAGGTGCTCGCGGAGATCGAACGCACCGGGGCGGCGCGGTTCGAGGGAGAGACGCTGACCGCGCGCTCTGGGGAATGGACGCTGGAACTGCCCGGCTCGCAGCCGGGGCCTTCGGTGGTGGTCGCGGCTCTCGGGCCGCAGGTGTTGCGGGCGACCGGCGAGCTTGCGGATGGGACGGTGACGTTTTTGACCGGGCCGCGCACCATCGAGTCGTTCATCGCGCCGACGATCCGAGCCGCGGCGGAACAGGCGGGACGGCCTGCGCCTCGCGTGATCGCATTGGTCGCGGCGGTCTTGACGGACGACGCGGAGGAGGTCCGGGGGCGGGCGGCTTCGATCTTCGACTTCTATCTGACGCTCCCCTCGTATCGGGCTGTGGTCGAGCGGGAAGGCGTGGGGCATCCGGTGGACCTCGCGTTGATCGGCGACGAGGCCGCGTTGGCGCGTGGCGTGCGGCGGCTTTTCGATGCGGGGGCCACGGAGGTCGTCCTCACGCAAGGGCTGCAACTCGGCGGTGCCGAAGCGCGACTGCGGACGTGGGAGTTCGCGGGCACGCTCGCACAGCAATAGCCCGTATGCTCGATCACGTCGGTGAAAAAGCATCTGGTTTTCTCTTGTGATGTAACACACTTTCTGGTAGAGTCGAATGTATGAGCGGGACTGTGGGAGTCGCTGCGGAGGAGTTGTTTTCCAGCCTCCGGCCGGACGCGTGTGCGGATATGAAGGACGTGCATGCGGCGTTGCGGGAAGTGGAGCGCCTGGACGCGGTGCTGCTGGCCCGCAAGGCGGCGTTGGTGGCGGACGCGGCGGAGCGGATCGCCCGGCGGAAGGCCGAGGAGGAGAAGGTCTTGGGGAAGGGGATCTTCACCTTTTCGGCTCGTGAGGCGGCGATCCTCGAACTCGCCCCGGCGCTCGGTGTCTCGTCCAGGGAGGCGAAGGGCGTGTTGTCGTTCGCGGAGGACATGACCGAGCATTACCCGGAGTTGGGCGCGAGGCTCGCCGCCGGGGAGGTCACCGCGAAGGTCGCCCGTTTGGTGGGCAAGTCGTTGGAGTCCGCTCCCGCGGGGTGGCGGGAGAAGCTCGACGTCTGGCTCGCGGAGCGCGCTCCGCGTTGGCGTTTGTGCTCCCAATCGAAGATCCAAGGGTTGATCGAGGCCCAATACATCCGCTGGGACTCCGAATGGACGAAACAACGCCGCCAGAAGGCCCACGCCGAGCGAGGCTTGTTCTTCAAACCCATTGGCGACGGCATGGCGAAAATCTGGGGCGCCATGCCCCTCATGGAAGCCGCGATGGTGAAAGACAAGCTCGACGCCGCCGCAAGGACCGTCTGCCCTGGGGATCCCCGCGCCATGTGGACCCGCCGGAGCGACGCGCTCGCCGCCCTCGCCGGCCACGGGGAAGGCCACCTCGCCTGCGAATGCGGACGCGACACCTGCAAGGCGGCGCAACGACCCGCGCCCCAGGCCAAACCCGTCGAACTCGTCGTGGACCTCGCCGTCCTCGCCAACCTCTCCGATCTGCCCGCTTGGCTCGCCGGAGCCCCCATCGACCCCGACTTAGCCAGAGCGATGGCCAAAGCGTCGAAGAACATCCGCTTCACCACCGCGTCGGACCTCTACAAACCGACTTCAGCTGTTGAGACCCACGTCAACGCCCGCGACAAACACTGTCGCTTCCCAGGCTGTTATCGCCGAGCGAGAACCGAACTCGACCATACGCACCCCTTCAACCACCACAACCCAGCATCAGGCGGACAAACCGTCCCCCAAAACATAAAACGACTCTGCAAACACCACCACCAAGCTAAAACCCATGGACGATGGCGAGACAAACAAAACCCCGACGGCGCCGTCACATGGACATCACCCACCGGCCAGCACTACACCACCAACCCCGACTGAGCGGCAGGCGCGAGGTTGCTATGGTCCTGCAGTGGTGTCAGCCCTGTTGACGGGGATCCAGACAGGTTCTGGTTGAGATCGCCACAGCCTGACCAACAACCTCCGAGGTTCGCCCCCGGCCTCGGCCTTAGTTCTCGTGCGGAATGAAGCCGTTCGCCTTCGCGGTCTCCACATTCTTCAGGTGCTCCTCGTAGGTGTCGCTGAACAGCGTCGTGCCCTTGTCGTCCACCGTCACGAAGTACATCCACTTGCCATCGGCAGGTTTGATCATCGCTTTGATCGCGGCGTAGCTCGGCGAACAGATCGGCGAGGGGGTGAGGCCGGGACGGACGTACGTGTTCCACAGCGTGGGGTTGCGCCGGTCGTCGTCGCTCGTCCCCACCTCCTGCTTGTCCAGCACGTAGTTGATCGTGGAGTCGAACTGCAGCGGCTGGTTCGCGGCGAGCCGGTTGAGCATCACTCGGGCGACCTTCGGCAGATCCTCGGGGAAGACGACCTCGCGTTCGATCAGCGAAGCGCCGACGAGCGTCTGGTACGGGGTCCAGCCCAACGACTTCGCGCCGTCGAGCAGGCCCAGCTCCTCGTATTGCGCCGCCGTGCTCTCGATCAAGTAGCGCAGGATCGTCAACGGGTCGGCCTGCGGGTCGAAGTTCATGTCGCCGACGATCAGACCTTCCAGCCTGCGGTCGCGGGGCACGCCTTCGGGGAAGCCCGCGACTTCTTTTTTCGCCCAGTTCGGCACCCCGAGCTCGTCGAGCGTCGCGTTCTGCGCGGTCGAGCGCAGATCGCTGGCCGAGACGCAATGCTCCTCGCCGTTCAACCGCACGCAGCTGGCCTCGGCGATGATGTCATAGATCGCCGGAGTGCGTTTGCCGGTGGTGGTGATCGTCCCGTCCAGCGCGCGCGAGCCGGGGACGCTGAGATAGCCGACGACCTCTTTCTTCCCGCGCTCGGTGAGCTTGGAGAGGGCGAGCGCGGCGGGGATCTTCGTCGGGAGCACGTAGTAGCCGGGGTTGATGGAAGTCAGCCCCGCGTCGAGGAACGCCTCTTTGCTCTTGACCACATTCCGCGCGACCAAGTGCTCCCCGATGATCGCATTGCCTTCGCCCGAGGCGACGTGGAACACCAGCTGCGGGCCGGGCGGGCCGGCGAAGTCCGGGGCGGGGGCTTCGGCGGCGGCTCGTCGCCGCCCCACCAGAAGAAGACCACGCTCCCTGTGATCAGCAGCGTGCCGACGAGGAGGAGCACGGCGGCGATCCGGCGACGGCGCAGAATCTCCGGAGACCGGTCGCGCATCGCTCGGGTGCCGCGCTGCGCGGGCAGCTTCGGCGGTCCCACGACTTCGGGCCGAGCCCTTCCTCCGCCGCGCAGGCCTGGCCGCATCGGGTCACTCATTCTCGTCCACTTCCTTGTGTCTCTTCACGTCCTGGCCCGTCGAGCCATCCTTGCAGAATCGCCGTAGCCGCCAGCTGATCGACCACGCCGCGTTGCCCTTTTCGGACGAGACGTTTGCCACTGACTCCGGCCTCGCGCAGCTGTCGGTGCGCCAAGAGCGTCGTGACCCGCTCGTCCACCAGCCGCACCGGCACTGGCGCGACCGCCGCGCGCAAGCGCTCGACGAACTCTTCGGCGGTGCGGGCGGCTCGCGCCGCCTCGCCCTTCAAATTCCTCGGCCAGCCGACGACGACGAGGGCGATCCGGTGCTCTTCGACCACCCCGGCCAACGCGGCGAGGTCGTCCGCGAGGGCCAGCTTGGGCGGTTTGCCCGTCGCGCGTTCGAGCGCCATGAGCGGCGCGGCGAAAACCCCGCCTTGGTCGGAGATGGCCAGCCCGATCCGGGCCTGCCCCAAGTCGACGCCGAGGCGCGGGCCGAGGGGATCAGGCACGAGCCCCGAGCCCGGCGAGCTCCTCTCGCAACGCCGCCTGCGCCGCCGCGACGCCGGAGGCCTCCGTGCCGGAGCCTTGGGCCAGGTCGTCCTTGCCGCCGCCTCGTCCGCCGAGCGCGGGGGCGATGGCGCGCAGCAGCTCGCCCGCCTTCGCGCCGCGCTCGTTGGCGGCCTTCGTCGCGAGCACCGCGAACGAGACCTTGCCGCCGGACTTGTGGAACAGCGCGGCGACCGCGGCGCGCGGGCCGAAGGCGTCTTTCAGCGAGGTGGCGAGGCCGCGCAAATCGTCGGAGTCGACCTCGGCCCCGACGAACTCGACCGCGCCGACCGGGACCGCCGTCGCGGCGAGGCCGACAGCTTGCGCGCGGGCCTGCGCCTGGGCTTGCCGCGCGATCTCCCGCTCCAGGGTCTTCACCCGTTCCACGAGGGCGCGCACCTTGTCGGGAGCTTCGGCCGCGGGCGATCCCACCGCCGAGGCGACCGCCGCGAGCAGGGTGCGCTCTTTCGCGAGATGCTCGCGCGCGTCGTAGCCGACCAGCGCTTCCACGCGTCTGGTGCCCGAGCCGGTGGAGGACTCGCCGAGCAGCACCACCGGGCCGATCTTCCCGGACGAGGCCACGTGCGTGCCGCCGCACAGCTCCATGGAGAACGGCCCGCCGATCTCCACGACCCGCACGCGCTCGCCGTAGTTCTCGCCGAAGAGGGCGAGCGCGCCCATCGACCGGGCCCGGTCGATGTCGGTGACGAAGGTGTTCACCGGGTAATCGGTCTCCACCGCCTCGGCGACGACGGACTCGATGTCTTGGCGGGTCTCGGGCGAGAGAGCGCTGTGCCAGCGGAAGTCGAACCGGAGGTAGCCGGGTTTGTTGAGCGATCCGGCCTGCGTCGCCTCGGGGCCGAGGACCTGCCGCAACGCCGCGTGGACCAGGTGCGTGCCGGAGTGCCCTTGGTTCGCGCCGTGCCGCCACTTCGAGTCGACCTGCGCGGTGACCTCCGCGCCGACCGCGAACGCGCCCTCTGTGACCTTGACCCGGTGGGTGAAGAGGCGCTTGGCGATCCGCTGCACGTCGGTCACGTCCGCGTGCGCCCCCGGCGCGCTGATCGAGCCGGTGTCGGCGAGCTGCCCACCGGATTCGGCGTACAAGGGGGTGCGGTCGAGGATGATCTGCGCCTCTTGGCCCGCGTGGACCTCGTTCGCGAGCTGCCCGTCCACGACGATGCCGAGGATCGAACCGCGCGAGGACAGCTCGTCGTAGCCGGTGAACTCGGTCGCCGGGCCGTCGAGCAGCTCGTGGTAGACCGACTGGTCCGCATGGGCCTGCTTGCGGGCCTTCGCGTCCGCTTTGGCCCGGTTGCGCTGCTCGGCCATGAGCCGGGCGAAGCCCTCCTGGTCGACCTGGAGGCCGACTTCCTGCGCCATCTCCAGCGTGAGCTCGAGCGGGAACCCGTAGGTGTCGTGCAGCGCGAACGCCTCGGCCCCTGGGATGACCTTCCCCGAGGAGCTGCGCACGCCCTCGGCCACCTGCTCGAAGAGCTTCGAGCCGGAGTCGATGGTGTTGCGGAAGGCGGTCTCCTCGCCAGCCGCGATCCGCTCGATCCGGGGCGCCTCCCTGAGCAGTTCGGGGTACATCGGGCTCATCGCGGCGACGACCTCGCGGACCAGCGCGGGAGTGACCATCTCCGTCGCGCCCAGCAGGCGCGCCGAGCGCACGATGCGGCGCAGGAGCCTGCGCAGCACGTAGCCCCTGCCGTCGTTGCCGGGGTTCACCCCGTCGCCGATGAGCATGACGGCGGTGCGGGCGTGGTCGGCGATGACCCGGAAGCGCGTGTCGTCCGCGTGCGAGCCCGCGCCGTACCGGCGGCCGGTGAGCTGCTCGGCGCAGTCGATGACGGGGCGCACCACGTCGGTCTCGTAGACGTTGTCCACCCCCTGCAGGAGGAACGCGACCCGCTCGACGCCCATGCCGGTGTCGATGTTGCGCTTGGGCAGCGGGCCCGCGATGTCGAAGTCCGTCTTGCTGCGGATCGCGGCCAGCTCGTTCTGCATGAAGACGAGGTTCCAGATCTCCAGGTACCGGTCCTCGTCGGCCTCGGGGCCGCCGTCCGCCCCGAACTCGGGCCCTCGGTCGAAGTAGATCTCCGAGCAGGGGCCGCTCGGGCCGGGGATGCCCATCGACCAGTAGTTGTCGGCGGGGCCTCGGCGTTGGATGCGCTCGTCGGGCAGGCCCGCGACCTTCTTCCACAGCTCGATGGCCTCGTCGTCGTCCTCGTAGACGGTGGCCCACAGCCGGTTCGGGTCGAAGCCGTAGCCGCCGTCCTCGACCGAGGAGGTCAACAGGCTCCAGGCGAACTGGATCGCGCCCTCTTTGAAGTAGTCCCCGAAGGAGAAGTTCCCCGCCATCTGGAAGAAGGTGTTGTGCCGGGTGGTCACGCCGACCTCTTCGATGTCCTGGGTGCGCACGCATTTCTGCACGCTCGTCATCCGGGGCGAGGGCGGGGTGCGCTGGCCGAGGAAGTACGGCACGAATTGGACCATGCCCGCGTTGACGAACAACAAGTTCGGGTCGTCCAGGATGAGCGAAGCGCTCGGGGTCAGCTCATGGCCATTTTTGATGAAATGCCCGAGAAAGCGCTCGATAATCTCCGCTGTCCGCATGGGGGTCTAGCCTACCGGACGCGTCCGCAAGGTCTGAAGCGGCGAGGAACGAGCCCGAGCGAGGGAGACCGCCCCGGACCCAGGAAGGCTATTTCTGTTTGATCCGCTGGATCGTCTTGCGGAGCAGCTGCCCCACCACGTCGGGATCCCCCGTGGAGCCGTCGTCGGACTGCGGCAAGGACAGCGCGAACCCTGCTCGCATCCCGGAGCCCATGACGACCAGCCCCCTCGACCGGGCCCCGGTCATGGTGAGCACGACCGGGATGGAGATGGCCATCGAGGATTCCAGCCGCCCGCGCATGGTGATGGTCATCGACTCCGATGCTCCCGGCACAGTGTCCCGCTCCGCGCGCAGCCGCATCACCGCCGTGGAGCCTTCCGAGCTGAGCGTCACCGTCGGGCAGCGCTTCGCGAAGTCCTCGGCGGCGGCGAACGAGCCTGAGCCCTGGGGGTCGCGCACGAGGCGCACTTCCGCGGAAGAAGTCTCGACCAGCAGCATCCCGGTCGACTCCCCCTTCACCGAACCGACGATGTCCGCCTTCCTGGTCGCTTTGCGGATGTCGCACTCGGGCGGGCTGATGCTCGACTGCGGCATCTCGGAATCTGGGCTGTCCGCGCCGCGCGTCTTCGTCACCTTCCAGCCGGTCGGATAGTCGTCCTCGGTGGGCAGCAGGGCGAACAGCTCGTCGTCCGACAGCGCCGCCAGATTGTCCGGCTTCGGCTTCGGGGCCTCGATCAGCGCCAGCGGGCCGGGCTCCCCGCTCTCCGAGCGCCGCATGCCCCACCACCAGCCGAGCAGGAAGATACAGGCGAGGACCAACCCCGCCGCGAGCGCCTTCTCCCACCGTCTCGGCTGCCCGAGCCGCGTCTGCTCGGGCTGCTGGGCCTGCGCGGGAGGGGCGGGGTAGCCGACCGGGTGCGGCGGTCCGGTTTCCGGATCGGGGGTCTGCGGCAGCCCGAGGGCCGGATAGAACCACTGCGGCACCCCGCTGTTCTCTGGGCTGTTCTCTGGCGGGAAGTGCTCCGGCTGTCCAGGTGTCGCGGCCATCACTCCATCTTGCCTGATATCGGCCCGAGCATCCAGAGCCGGGGCTATCCGCCGTCGAACGCCGGGCCGAGCGGGTCGCTCAACGTGATCCGCACTTGGTATGTTCCGTAGCCGCCCCAATGCGAGATCGTGGCGACCAGTGTGTCGCCGTCGCTTTGCGCGGAGCTGAGGAAACCGCCGTAGACCCCCCTCGGGTCTTTGAGGCTGGATTCGCGGCCGTCGCCGGTGACCACAGCGAGTTCCGGGCCGAACTCGGTCGGACGGTCCAGCGGCGCGATCCGCATCGCGATCGGGGTCTGCATGTTCCTCGTGTACACGAAGACGAGGTACGGGCCGACCTGCAGCAGGCTCGATTCGCCTATGCCGTCCTGCGGGCCGTACTTCCTGCCCAGCGCCGAGGGCAGCGGCGGGGTGACCGGCAGCGCGCCGAGCGGTTTCCCCGCTTTCGGGCGCTGCCAGCCTTTGGCCGTGTAATACTCCCAGCGCTCAGGGTCCAGCAAGTCGTCCGGCGCGGAACGCGCCATGTGCAGCCCGTCGTTGGCGCGGCCCTCCTGCGTCCCGCCGATGTAGACGAGCGGCGGTTCGTCCTCGGACGGCTGGACCATGGCGAACTCCATCTGCTGGAACGGGGCTCCCCGGTTCCAATCTTTGGGTTTGGAGGCGGGCCGCTGCCCGTGCGGGTTCGTCAGCACGAGCGTCGGCACGGGCAGCTCGGGGATCGGCAGGACGACCCGCCGCGTGTCGGGGTCGAGGTCGAACTGGACGATCTGCGCCTGCAAGGTGGTCCATTGCGCCGAGACGTCCCAATTGTTCGCCACCTGGAAGGCGACGAAGAGCTTGTCGTCGACGACGATGGCCGAGGTCGGCACGATCGAAGCCGGGCCGTTCCCCTTCGCCTTGCCGCCGATGGAGCGCACCACGTCCAACATCGCGCCGTCCGGGGTCCCGCCCGCCGCGTCCCTGCCGATGAGGTCCAGCGGCAGGCCGATCCGGCCCGGATCCGGAGCCGGGGGCGGCTCGGGGTCGACACCCGCGGCTTGCAGGGAGTCCCACACTCCCCGCACCGACCACGCGGGGTAGGCCGGAACGTCGTCCTCGTCGGCGAATCCGTCCACGATCTCGTTCCCGTACTGGTCCAGGTGCGTGTACAGCATCGGATTCGCCCAGGTGACCTCGGCGTCCATGTCCGGGCCGCCGTGCGAGAAGGGCTGGTTGCGGCTGGTCGCGTCGCCGAAAATGTAGCCGATGACGCGCTCGCCCCGCGCGTTCGTGCCAAGGTCCACGGCCACGCCCAGGTCTGCCCCGTCCATCCGCCAGTCGGTTTCGATCCGCCGTCCGTCTGGGCCGACGCCGCCCACCATGTCGTCCGCGACAAGCGGCCGGATCGGGTCGTCGGCGGGCTCGTCTGCTTCCGGCTCCTCGTCGGGCTCCGCGTCCGCGTCGGGCTCGTCGGGGTCTGGAGCCGTCTCTTCCGCCGGTTCGGGGCTCGCCTCCTCCGGCTCTGCCTCCACCTCCTCCTCCGGTTCCGGGTCGTCCTCGGGGCGCACGGGCTCGACGCTGACGATGCTGATGTCCTTAGCCGGTTTCGGAGCCTCGTCCGGGCCGTCGTCCTCGCAGGAGACCACGCAATGCCGCTGCTCCGCTTGCGCCGGAGCTTCCGCGAGCGACCAGAGGAAAGGGGTTGCGGGCAGGCCAAGCCCGCCGGCGATTGAGGCGTAGCGCAGCCCAGCCAGCAGCCACGCTTGTCGTCGTTGCATTCGCGCCAGTTTAGCCTTTGCCGTCTTCCGGTTGGACCGCCCGTCTCGGTTTGGGCCCGCCTCGGACGATATTGCGCAGCTTCGGCACCCGTCCGCTCAGCTCCCGCTCGAACCCGTGGCCGGTCGGCCGGTAGTAATCGACGCCGACCAGCTCGTCGGGCGGATACTGCTGGGCGAGCACCCCGTCCTTGGCTTCGTGCGGGTAGCGGTACCCGGCTGTTTTCCTCGTCTTGCGCGCGTAGGAGGAGTGGCCGTCGCGCAAATGCTGCGGCACCGGCCCCGCTTTGCCCGCCCGCACGTCCGCCTCCGCCGCGCTGATCGCCTGGATCACCGCGTTCGATTTCGGCGCGGTGGCCAGATGGATGGTCGCCTGGGCCAGGATGATGCGCGCCTCCGGCAGGCCGACGATGGCCACCGCCTGCGCCGCCGCCGTCGCGACGGTCAGCGCGGTCGGGTCGGCCATGCCGACGTCCTCGCTGGCGTGGATCATGAGCCGGCGGGCGATGAAGCGGGGGTCCTCGCCCGCGATCACCATGCGCGCGAGGTAGTGTAGCGCCGCGTCCACATCCGATCCCCGGATCGACTTGATGAACGCGCTGACGACGTCGTAGTGCTGGTCGCCGTCCTTGTCGTAGCGGACCATCGCCTCGTCCAAGCTCGCGGTGACCTGGTCGAGGGAGACCGTCCACGCCGCCGAGTCGGGGGCCTCCGCCTGCGCCAGGTCCGCCGCCGCCTCCAGCGCGGTGAGCAAGCGCCGCGCGTCGCCGCCCGCGACGCGCAGCAGATGCTCGCGGGCCTCGTCGGAGAGCGCCACCGAGCCGCCGTAGCCGCGCTCGTCGGCGAGCGCCCGGCTGATCAGCGCGTCCAGGTCCTCGCGGGCGAGCGGGCGCAGTTCCAGGACGAGCGATCTGGAGAGCAGCGGGGAGACCACCGCGAAGCCCGGGTTCTCCGTGGTGGCCGCGACCAGGAGCACGATCTGGTGCTCCACTGCGGCGAGCAGCGCGTCCTGCTGCGTCTTCGAGAAGCGGTGCACCTCGTCGATGAACAGCACGGTGCGCACACCGGCGGCCAAGCGCATCCGCGCGTCCTCGATGACTTCTCGGACTTCCTTCACGCCCGCCGTGAGCGCGGAAAGCGCCACGAACTCGCGCCCCGTCGCGCTGGAGAGCAGCGAGGCGATCGTCGTCTTCCCTGTCCCCGGCGGCCCGTGCAGCACCACCGACGCGACCCCGTGGCCGTCCACCAACCGCCGCAGCGGTCGGCCCGGTCCGAGCAGATGGTCTTGGCCCAGCACATCCGCCACGTCGTTCGGGCGCATACGCACGGCGAGGGGGACGTGCGCCGCGCTCACCAACGCCATGCCGCGCGCAGTGCCGCGATCACCGTTTCAGCGTGTTCCGCCACGGCGAGGTCGCCCGCCGCGTTCGCGAGGCCGAGCAGCCCCTCCCAGCGCGCCATCAACGCCTGCGGCGTCGGCGTGGAGAGGGAGTGCCGGTGCGACCACGCGCCGTCCCTGCCGTGCCCCGGCAGCCACCATGCGGTGGTCAGCCAGACCCAGATCAGCATCGCGCCGAGCACGCGCTTCTGCAGCGTGACATCGTCGGCGAGCGCGGGCCACACCGCGACCGCCTCGGCCCGCCATGCCTGCACGATCCGCTGGTCCAGCTCCGACCAGTACTCCTTGCTCTCCTCTTTTCGCATGGCGCCGCGATAGGTGACCAACGCGTACGCGATGTCCAACGTGGCGTCGCGGAAACCGCCCCACTCGTAGTCCAGGAATCGCACGCCTTGGTCGGCGGTCAGCAGGATGTTGTCCGGGCCGGGGTCGGCGGGGCTGAACGCCCGCATCGTGCCCTTGTCGAACAGCTCCTTCGCCTTCGCCGCGATCGCCCGCACCTCCTCCGGAGTCTCCAGGGACAGCTGCTCGCGCAGCTGCCTCGGCAGCGCGAGGACCGCGCCTTGCACCTGCTGGCCGATGATGTCCCGGCTGGGCGGCACCTTGGCGCGGCGCAGCAGCGCAGCGAAGTCGATCTCGCGGCCGGCCGTCGCCGCGTGCATCCGCCCCAGCCGCTGCGCCCAGGCCATGAGCGCGTTCTCCTCCCCGCCCGACTGCGAGGCGAGGACCTGCGACATCGGCGTCGCCTCGCCGAGGTCCGAGATGATGAGCACGCGCTCCTCCGAATCCCAGGCCAGCAGCTCCGGCCCCGGTCGGTCCCCGGTGGCGAGCGAGGTGGTGAACTGGTAGCTCACCACTTCCCTCGTGAACATCTCCCTGCTGCCCTGCGGCGGCGTCTGCTTGATCACCAGGGTCCTTGGCAGGGAGAACGGGTTCTCCCCGACCCGCGCGCGGACCACCAAGGTCTGGCCGGTGCCGCCGAGGTCCTCGACCTCGACGAGGGTGACCTCGGCCCCGGTCCGTTTGGTGAGCAAGCGGACCGCGGCGGCGATGACCGAGGCGGCTTGCGCGGTGCCGAGCGACGGTGGATCCGTGAGAAGTGACATCGCCCTCCAACATACTCGCGCAGACTGACAAAAACGGAAACACGACGCAGACTTAGAGCTCTCTTACAAACCCCGGCCTGCGATCAGCGCTCCGTCGGCGGTGCGCAAAGCCGGTTATCCGCGCCATGAAGAACACGCGGACCCGTCTCCCCCGCCATCGCCGTCCTCCTTCCGCGGCGCTCGCGCCTACAGCTCCGCCACGTCGACGGAGACCCCGATGGTGCTGCTCTTGGCCTCCGAGTAGATCACGCCGCGCAGCGGCGGCACGTCCGCGTAGTCCCTGCCCCAGGCGCAGGTGACGTACTCGTCGTTCACGAGCTTGTCGTTCGTCGGGTCGAAGGCGAGCCATCTGCCCCGCCCGAAGCTCACGGCGGCCCACGCGTGCGTCGCGTCGGCCCCCACCAGCTTGGGCTGCCCCGGCGGCGGGTTGGTGAGCAAGTAGCCCGAGACGTACCTGGCCGCCAACCCGTGTCCGCGCAGGCAGGCGACGGCGAGGCGGGCGAAGTCCTGGCACACCCCGGAGCGCTGGGCCAGCGCGGAGGCGACTTTAGTGCTCACCGTCGTCGAGCCCTGCGTGTAGCGCAGCTCGGTGTTGATGCGGTGCGTCAGCTCGGCGACCACGTCGATCAGGGGCCTGCGCGGCGCGAAGATGGGCGCGGCCCAGTCCAGCACCTCGTCAGTGATCTCCGGGGGGTCCAGGTCGAGGACGTACTGCTGGGCGAGGGGCTCCTGCGCGAGGCGGAGGCGCACGTCCTCCCATTCCGCCCGGTCGTCCCAGTCCGCCCAGTCGGAGCATTCGGCGCGGACGGCGACCTGGGAGGCGGCGTCGACGACGAGCCTGCGATGGGTCTCGGTGACGTGGAAGTACAGGTCGTGGTTGCCGAAGGCGTCCACCCCGGTGGACTGGTCCTCCGGGGTGGGGTACACCGTCACGGCGTGCGAGAGCCTTCGCTGGCCCGAGAACTCCCTCGGGCACAAAAAGCCCCGCCCGTAGGACGAGGTCACATCGTCGTCGTACTCGTACACGGTGCGGTGGACCACCTGGTACAGCCGCTCCCCCGGTTCGCGGGTCAATTCCATGACTGCTCCTTCGACCCGGCCCACAGCGGGCGCATCTGGCTCGGCGGGGTGAGCCGCGAGCGCTCGATCACCGTCGCGAGATCCCCGAGCCCGGTGTGCACGGCGGTCAGCCACTGGGCCAGCGCCGCGCGCTCCCCCTCGGGGGAAACCCGCTCCAGCTCGTCCGGCTCGATTCGCCGCAACAGGCTGAACAGGGACTCCAACGCGTGCTCGGCCCGGGTGGAGCGGGCCGCGTCCGGCAGCGCCATCAGGTTCCGGCGCAGCGCTTCGAGCTGGTAGAGCAGCGAGCGGGGATTGTCGACGTCGAAGAAGAGCAGCTCGGCGACGGTGCTCACCCGGACGCGCAGATGATGCCTGCGCCGATAGATCACGGCGGACTCCACCGAGGAGAGCACCGCCTCGGTCAGCGGGCGCTCCACGTCGGGCTCGTACTGTTTCACCAGCGTGGCCCGCACCAACGCGGTCAGCTGCAACGCCCGCTCGATGCGCTTGCCGATGTCCATCAGCCGCCAGCCGGGATCGTGCACCATCGACTCCGCCGCGAGGCCCGAGAGGGCGAGCATGCCCGCGAGGACCTGGGACTGCGCGATCGACAGCTGCACGATCTCGTCCGCCCACGAGATCTGCGAACTCTGCTGCAGTGGCTGCTCCAAAGCGCGTTCGAGGTCGGCGAGGACCATCCAGGTGTCCACTGACAACTGGTCCCGCACCCCTTGCGCCGCGTTGCCGAGCCGGTCGACGGACTGGGCGAGCGAACCAGAGCGCTCCCGGTCGAAGGTGAAGGACCGCAGCTCCCGCAGCCCGAACTCCACGCCGATCTCGGCTCCATACTCCGGTCCGGCGGTCACCTGCGGCACCGCACCGAACAACGACTGCAGCGGCTCGGCGAACGGCACGTCGGGGCCGCTGGACGAGCGCTGCTCCTGCAGCCGCTCGCGGATCACGATGAGCAGCCTGGCCAGCGCCTCGGCCCGCTCCCCGTACCGCCCGATCCAGAACAGGTCGGCGAGCACGCGCGGGGAGGTGACCGTCTCATCCGCGCGGGCCTCCGGCGGGCTGGGCTGCGGCACGTCCATCGCCACCACCCGCGCGCCCTGCTCGGACTGCTGTTTCCCGCGCGCGGCCCCTGTCGCGGGCTGGGCCACCCAGATGTCTTTCGTCGCGGTGGAGACCGGCAAGCCCTGGACCTTGCCCCGCGCCATGACCTGGCCGAGCCCGCCGGGCAGCACCACCTGGCGGTTGCCGTGCGCCACGGTGAAGCACCGGAGCAGCACCGGGGCACCTTCCAACAACGTCGGCCCGTCTTCGGCCTCCGAGCCTCTGGAGTCGGGGATCACCGGGGCGGAGCCCAAGCCCATCGGCAGCTGGCCGACCCAGCGCCACGGCTCGGCGGCCAACTGCCTCGCGAACTTCTCGCGGCCCTCGGCGGACAACGCCGCGCCGGGCTGCGCGGCCCCGGTCACCACGTCCCGGATGACGAGTTCGGCGCAGTCCTCGGCGAGCTTCGCCCGGTCGGTCGGTCGCCCGCCCCACAGCACGGCGGCGCTGTCCAAAAGAAGCTCCTCGTCCAAGAGCGCCCGCGCGAGCTGCGGGAGGAACACCGCGAGCGCGGGGTTCTCCAGCACGCCGGAGCCGATGGAGTTGACCACGGTCACCGTGCCCCGGTTCGCCGCTTCCACCAGGCCGGGGACGCCGAGCTGTGAGTCTGGGCGCAGATCCAGCGGGTCGACGTACTGCGAGTCGACCCGGCGCAGGATCACGTCGACGCGTTTGAGCGTCCCCAACGAGCGCATCCACACCTTGCCCTCGCGGACCATCAGGTCCGCGGCCTGGACGAGGGGGAAGCCCATGATGAGCGCGAGGTGCGCCTGGTCGAACGCGGTCTCCGACCCGACGCCGGGCGAGAGCACCACGACCGTCGGATCCTCAGCCCCCGCCGGGGCCGCCTCGATCAGCGCGAGCCTCAGCTCCTGGACGAACGGCCCGAGCGAGCGGGGGCCGACCGCCTGGAACACGCCGGGCGCGGTGCGCATCAGCACCCGTCGTCCCGCGACGGCGTACCCGATGCCCGAAGGAGCCTGCGTGCGGTCGGCGTGGACGACGAATTCGCCGGACGGCCCCCGGCCCAGCTCCACCGCGTGCAAAAACACCGGCTTCTCCGGCGACGGGGCCTGCAACGCCATGCGCAGGTAGCCCCGGTGCGCGAACACGAGTTCCGGCGGGAGGACGCCCTGCTCCAGGATCCGCTGCGGCCCGTAGAGGTCTGCGAGCAGCGCGACGAAGAGCCTTGCGCGTTGGGCGAGGCCCTCCTCCAGCACGGCCCAGTCCTGCGCGGACACCACCAGCGGGACCGGGTCCAGCGGCCACGGCGCAGGTCCGCCGTGGACCGGGGCCTGTTTCTCGGCCCCCGGCCCGCCCCGCGCGGTCGAGAGGGCGGGCGCGCCCACCGGGTTGTAGGTGATGCCGTCGTTGTCGACTTGGCGGGCCACCCTGGCGCGCATCCGCTCCAGGCCCGCCGGCCCCAGCGGCGCGAGCGAGGCGATCAGCTCCGACCAATGGGCACGCGGCTGCCCCTCGTCGTCGGTCAGCTCGTCGTATCCCTCCGAAGCTTCCCCGAACAAAACTTGTTGCGCTTGCGGCCCCAAGCCGGTCGGACTCATGTTGGTCGAATTTACCGGAGCACCGTCCGTGCTCTGCGCATGTCCAGGATGCCCGGTGCCCCGGTGTCGACGGCTATCCGAGCGGCGATCTCCGCGATTTTGCCCAGGTCGACGGCTCCAGGAGTGATGCTCATCGGCTCGAACCTGCCGATCCGGCGCGACTGCGCGGTGGCAGAGTTCACAGGCGGGTCGTCGTAGGCGATGCCGCCGGGGTGCACCACGTGGTAGGTCGCCCCGCCGAGCGAATGCCCGGAGTAGCGGTCGATCAGCTCGAATCTCAGCGGCGAGTCGACAGTGATCGTCGGGTGCAGCGCGCTCGGCGGCTGCCAGGCCCGATAGCGGACCCCTGCGACCTGGACGTCCTCTTTCTCCGTCTGTCGCAAAGGGACGGGGATGCCGTTGCAGGTGGCGATGAAGCGACCGGGGTCGGCTCCGACGAGCTTGATCTGCAGGCGCTCCACCGAGGAGTCCACGTACCGCGCGGTGCCGCTCCCGGTCGCCTCCTCGCCGAGGACGTGCCACGGCTCGATGGCCGTCCGAAGCTCCAGCTCGGCCCCGCCGACGACCACCGAGCCGATCCGGGGGAAGCGGAACTCGGTGAACGGCTCCAGCCAGGACTGCTGGAACTCGATGCCCGAGCTGCGCAGGTCCGAAACGATCTCCGCCGCGTCCGCGATGGTGTAGTGCGGCAGGAGGTAGCGCCCGTGCAAGGCGGAGCCGTGCCGGGTCAGCGGCGCGCGCAGCGGCTGTTCCCAGAACTTCGCGACGAGGGAGCGCACCAGCAAGGACTGCACGAGGGCCATCTTCGGATGCGGCGGCATCTCGAAGCCGCGCAGCTCCAACAGGCCAAGGCGGCCTCGGGTGGAGTCCGGGCTGTAGAGCTTGTCGATGCAGAACTCCGCACGGTGGGTGTTGCCGGTCAGGTCCGTGAGCAGGTGGCGCAGCGCCCGGTCCACTTGCCAGGGCTGGAAGTCGCCGGACCGCGCGATCCTGTCGAGCTCGGCGAAGGCGACCTCCATCTCGTAGAGCGACTCGGGCCGCCCCTCGTCCGCCCTTGGGGCCTGCGAGGTCGGTCCGACGAACCGCCCGGAGAAGAGGTAGGAGAGAGCAGGGTGGCGCTGCCAGTACGTCAGCAGGGACACCAACAAGTCAGGACGGCGCAGGAGCGGCGAGTCGCTCGGGGTCGAGCCGCCGACCGTGATGTGGTTGCCGCCGCCCGTGCCGGTGTGCGTGCCGTCGAAGTCGAAAGACTCGGTGGACAGCCGGGCGAGGCGGGCCTGCTCGTAGAGGCTCTCCAGCAGCTCGGTCTGCTCCTCGAAGCTGCCCACCGGGGGGACGTTCACCTCGATGACGCCGGGGTCCGGGGTGATCGACATGAACTTCAGGCGGGCGTCCGACGGCGGGTCGTACCCTTCCAGCACGACCGGGACGCCAAGCTCGCGGGCGGTGCCCTCCACGGCTCCGACGAGGTCGACGTACGCCTCGGCGGTCGGCAGCGGCGGCAGGAAGACGTGCAGATGCCCGTTGCGGACCTCGGCCACCAAGGCCGTGGTGGAGGCTCCGGACAGGCTCGCGGGGGGCGGCGGCTCGGAGGACTGCGGGCGCGGCTCGCGCTCTTCCGGCTTGGGCAGCTTGGGCCGCTTCACCGTGGGGTCGGCGGGCGGGAACTGCGCCGCCGGGGACCAGCCGACCGAGTCGAGCGGCAGGCGCAGGCCCGCGGGCGAATCCCCTTCGGCGAGGACGATCCGGCCCCGTCGGGTCTTCCACACCGCGCTCGCCCAGCCGTTCCCGTCCCACGACGGCTCGAGCGGCATGACGTACGCGGCCGGCAGGCTCGCCCTGGCGTTGAGGATCTCGACGAGCTTCGCCCTGGCCTCCGGCGAGTCGACGTCGGGGCCGAGGTCGAGCGCAAGGTCAGACGGATCCCCCTCCGGGAGGCTCAGCGCCCGTTGCAACTGCGCGAGCGGGTCCTCGTACGCGGCTTGGGCGGCCTCTGCGGCGAGCCCGAGCTGCGCGGCGAGGCGCTGGGCGAACTGCTCGGCCAGCTTCGCGGACTCCTCGGGGTCGATCGCGCGGGGCGCGGGCTCCCACGGCTTGGCGAGCAGCGACGCGTCCGACCACACCGGCTCCCCGTCCGTCCGCCAATGCAGGCCGATGTTCCACCTCGGCAGCTCCTCCCCCGGATACCACTTGCCCTGGGTGTGCGAGAGCAGCGCGCCCTGCGCGAGGTGGTCGCGCACGCGCCGGGCGAGCTCTTCGGCCCGCTCCCGCTTGTGCGGCCCGTCCGCCGCCGTGGTCCATTCCGGCGAGACGCGGTCGTCCACGGAGACGAACGTCGGCTCGCCGCCCATCGTCAGCCGCACGTCCTCGTCTTTCAGCCGCTGGTCGACGGCGAGCCCCAGCTCGTACACGGACTTCCATTGCTCGTCCGTGTACGGGAGGGTGACCCTCGGATCCTCGTGGATGCGCCGGACCGTGTTCGAGAACTCGAAGGAGACCTCGCATTTGTCCGTCGCCCCCTCGATCGGGGCCGCGAGCGCGGGCTCGGGGGCCGCCGCGAGCGGGATGTGCCCTTCCGCGGCGAACAGCCCGGAGGTCGGGTCCAGGCCGACCCAGCCCGCGCCGGGGAGGAAGACCTCGGTCCAGGCGTGCAGGTCGGTGAAGTCCGCAGTCGGCCCGGACGGGCCGTCCAGCGCGGGCAGGTCGGCGGTGAGCTGCACGAGGTAGCCGGAGACGAACCTGGCCGCGTAGCCCAGCTCGCGCAGGACCGAGACCAGGAGCCAACCCGAATCCCGGCAGGAACCGATCTTGCTGCGCAGCGTGTGCTCGGGAGTCTGCACCCCGGCCTCCATCCGGACGCTGTAGCCGATCTCCTCGCTCAGCGCGGCGTTGATCGCCGAGAGGTGCTCGATGGTCCTGATGCGCCCAGGGCTCGCGAACCGCTTCACGAAGGCTTGGACGAGCTCGCCGGGGCCGGAGCCCGCGTCCGCGTCGTTCACCCGCCGCCGGTACGGGGAAAGCGAGGCCGCGAGCACCTTCGGGTAGGTGAAACCGAAGTGCTCCGCGTAATCCTCCACGAAGAACTCGAAGGGGTTGATCGGGGTGAGGTCGGCGACGAGCGAGACGGTGAACGAGATCCCGTCCGCCCGCTCCGGGAACACCGCGCGGGCCAGGAAGTTGCCGAACGGGTCCTGCTGCCAGTTCAAGAAGTGCTGGCCGGGGTGGACGGTCAGCGAGTACGCCTCGATCTTGGTGCGGGTATGGGGAGCGGGCCGGAGCCGGACCACGTGCGGGTAGACGGCGGTCTGCCGGTCGAAGTGATAGCTCGTGTGGTGTTCGAGAGCGACCTTGATCCCCATCGTCCTTCTACTTCTTCGTTGGCTCGGGACTTGGCTGCGCCGCTGCCGCCGGCGGGCGGGAATCGACGCCGGTCTCGGCGCGCTGGGCTGGGGTGATGGGGCCGGGGGCCCCGGTCAACGGGTCTTGTCCGCCGCCGGACTTGGGGAACGCGATCACCTCGCGGATCGAGTCGACCCCCGCGAGCAGCGCGGTGATCCGGTCCCAGCCGAACGCCATGCCGCCGTGCGGGGGCGCGCCGTAGGCGAAGGCGTCGAGGAGGAACCCGAAGGCGGCCTGCGCCCGGTCCTCGTCGAATCCCATAAGCTTCAACACGCGCTCCTGCACTTCCCTGCGGTGGATGCGGATGCTGCCGCCACCGATCTCATGCCCATTGCAGACCAGGTCGTACGCTTGGGAGAGCGCGGAGCCGGGGTCCGCCTCTAGAGTAGCCAAGCTTTCCTCAGTCGGCGCGGTGAACGCGTGGTGCACCGCCGTCCACGCGCCCTCCCCGACCGCGACGTCGCCCGCGGCCTTCGCCTGCGCGGCGGGCTCGAGGAGCGGGAAGTCCACCACCCAGGCGAACGCCCATTTCGGGCCATCGGCGATCAGGCCGAGCCGCGCGGCGATCTCGCATCGGGCCGCGCCGAGCAGGCTCCTGGCGCTCTTCGCGTCGCCTGCCGCGAAGAAGACGCAGTCGCCTGGCCGCGCGCCGACATGCGCGGCCAGGCCATCGCGCTCGGCTTCCGAGAGGTTCTTCGACACCGGGCCGGACAGTTCGCCGTCATCGCCGATCAGCACGTAGGCGAGGCCTTTCGCGCCGCGCTGACGGGCCCAATCCTGCCAGCCGTCCAACGTCCGGCGCGGCTGGTCCGCCCCGCCCGGCATGACCACCGCGCCGACGTGCTCGGCCTGGAAGACCCGGAACGGGGTGTCCTTGAAGTATTCGGTGCAGTCCACCAGCTCCACCCCGAAGCGCAAATCCGGCTTGTCCGAGCCGTACCTGCGCATCGCCTCCTCGTAGGTGATCCGGGGCAGCGGCAGCTGCGGCTCCTCGCCCAACAGGCCCCAGACGGCCGCGACGACGTCTTCGGCGAGCGCGATCACGTCGTCCTGGGTGACGAAGCTCATCTCAAGGTCCAGCTGCGTGAACTCGGGCTGGCGGTCGGCGCGGAAGTCCTCGTCGCGGTAGCAGCGGGCGAGCTGGAAGTACCGCTCGACGCCGCCGACCATGAGGAGCTGCTTGAACAGCTGCGGGCTCTGCGGCAGGGCGTACCAGTTGCCGGGCTTCAGACGCGCGGGGACGATGAAGTCCCGCGCCCCTTCGGGGGTGGACCTGGTGAGCGTCGGCGTCTCCACCTCGATGAAGCCCTGGTCAAGGAGGGTCTGGCGGGCGGCGGCGTTGACCGTGGAGCGCAGCCGCAGGATCTGCGCCGCCTCCGGCCTGCGCAGGTCGAGGTAGCGGTAGTGGAACCGGGTCTCCTCCCCCGAGGGCTCGTCCAGCGGGAACGGCAGCGGGGCGGACTCGGAGAGCACCTCGAAACTGGTGACCCCGACTTCGACGGCCCCGGAGCCCAGCGCGGGGTTCTCGCTGCCTTCGGGCCGACGGTCGACGACGCCGTTGATCTTCAGGCAGTACTCCGCGCGCAGGGCGTGCGCGCGCTCGAGCACGTCGCCGTCGCGGAACACGACCTGCGCCAGACCGGACTTGTCCCGCAAGTCCACGAAGATCACCCCGCCGTGGTCTCGGCGGCGGGAGACCCAACCAGTGAGCGCCACATCGGTCCCGATATGGCTTTCCCGCAGTTCACCGGCCAAATGCGTGCGCACGCGCCACCTCTTCCTTCTTCGTTTCCGGTGGCACTTTACGGGTTCGCTCGCGCCCGACGCAACCGACTTGGGCCAGCTGGCCCGCGTTGCTGTGAGACCACTGGCAATAGCTGGCAATTTGCTGTACATCCCCGCTCAGCCCTAGGGAAATTGGTTTCATAGGGCTAATCTTTTCGTGGCAGAGATTTATCGACACGAAGTCGGAGGTTCGACATGAACAAGAGATTCGCCAGAGACAAGGCGCGCTCGCTCGGCAAGGCCGCCCTGCTGGCCGGAGCCATCACTGCCCCGCTCGCGATGGCAGGCGCGGCGACCGCGCAGCCCGCCGCCGAGCACATCGGACCGCTCAAGTCGGACGTGTGCGTCACCGGCCCCCTCGGGTTCGTCCGGGGCTGCGTCGACACCGACCACCACCGCTGGTGGGACGGAAACCGTTGGTGGAACGGCGACCGGGCGTGGGACGGCGACGACTGGCACCGCTACCACGACGGCCCCGGCTGGCGCCACGACAACGGCAGGCACCGAGGCTGGGACAAGCACGACGACTGGCGCCACCGCCACTGAGCCCGAGGCTCATTCGCCGGGGGCCGCCCGCTCCGCCCAGTTGGTCCACAGCCGCAAGGCCAGGCCGGCTGCGGCGGAGCCGGCCCCGGCGAGGCACACGCCCGCCCAGCCCGCGCTCTGATAGAGGAATCCGGACACCGCCGAGCCCGTCATCCCGCCGAGGAAGTACGGCACCATGTACGCGGAGGTCGCCCTGCTGCGCGCGGCGGCGTGCTTGTGGTAGATCGCGTGCTGGTTGGACAGGTGCACCATTTGGACGCCGAGGTCGAACACGACAAGGCCGACGATGAGTCCGGCGAGCGAGGACGACCCCCACGCCAAGAGCGGCCAACCCGCGAGGACGAAGAGCCACGCGACAGTCGCGACCAGCACGCCCCTGCCCCGGTCCGCGATTCTGCCGATCACCGGAGCGCCGAACGCCCCTGCCGCCCCGGCAAGGCCGAACAATCCGATCACCGCTTCGCCGTAGTGGTAGCGCGTCCCTCCGTCGCCCGCCAAGAGGAACGCGATGCTGGTCCACAGCTCGCTGAATCCGGCCATCGTCAAAAAGCCAAGCGCCATCCGTCGGCGCAGGAGCGGCGACGAGCGGACCAACTGCCCGACCGAACGCAAAAGCGCGCTGTACGGCCCCTCCGCCGACGGACCCGTCTCGGGGATCGAACGCCACAAGACCGTCGCGAGCACGAGCGACAACGCCGCCGCGATGAAGAACGCCGCGCGCCACGAGCCGAAAAGGTCCGCTATCGCGCCGCTCGCCGTCCGCGCGAGCAGAATCCCGAGCAAAAGGCCCGACATCACGGTGCCGGTGGCTTGGCCTCGGCGCCCCGCCGTCGCCAAATGCGCGGCGAGCGGCACCGCCAGCATCGCCGCCGAGGCAGCGACGCCGACGAGGACCAAGGCCGCGCACAACAACGAGAAGCTCTGCGCCGAGCCTGCCGCGCAGAGCACCAGCGACGAAAGGGCGACCAGCCCGGTCAACGCCTTTTTCGAACTCACCAAGTCGCCGAGCGGCACGATGAACAACAAGCCGACCGCGTAGCCGACTTGCGAACCGGTGACCAGCAGCCCCGCCGCGCCGACCGAGACGTGGAGCCGGTCGGCGATCACGCTCAACAGCGGCTGCGCGTAGTACAACCCGGCAACGGAGGCCGCCGCCGTGACGCTGAGCAGGAGCACGAGCCCGGTGGACAGCCCCTGGCCCTCGGGCTCCAGGCGCGCGCCATCCCCGATCCGGTCCTTGGTGCCTTCCTCGATCACTCGGTCACTGTACCGAACCGAGCCCAAGTCATCCGATGAATATGCGGCAGATCACCCGTCGCCCCGGCGACGGGCGAGCAGCAGCGCCCCGCCGCCGCCGACCACGAGCACGGCCAGCACCGTGCCGCCGAAGAGCGCCCAGGTCTGCGACCACCATGGAGCGGCGACCGCCACGCCGGGGCGGTGCGCCGTGCCCTTCGTCGGATTCACGAACGCCTTGTCCGGTGACGCGTGCAGATCGCCGTCCGTCGCCACCGCGCCGGTGTCCTCGCGCAGCAAGAGCCGGTCGGTCCGGGGCGGGGCCGCGAAGTCGAACATCGCGTCCAACCGCCCCGCCCGCTCGTCGAAGCTCGCCCCGCCGAGCCGCCCGAGGCCCCAGTTGTCCTGGATGAACTTCGTGACGGAGGTCTGCTCGGTGTAGGTGTGGTCCACGAAGTTGCGCTTCGCGTACGGCGAGATCACCAGGAGCGGCTGGCGGGTGCCGGGGCCGCAACGTGCCTGCTGCCCGGCCAGCGGCGGGTGCGCGGCCGCGAAGTCGCGGCACCACGTGTCGTCCGCGCCGGGGTCGTCCTCGTAGGCGGCGGGGTTGTCCGACCCGTTCAGCAGGACCGGGGCCTTATGGTCGTACCAGCCGTCGGAGTCGTCGTACGCGATGATGATCGCGGTGTCTTTCCACGCCGGGGACTGCTGGACCGCGTTGACCCAATGGGCGATGAAACGGCCCTCGTCGATCGGGTCCGAGTAGCCCGCGTGGCCGTCCTGGTACTGCGGCGGCTTGAGGAAGCTCACGGCTGGCAGCGCGCCCCGCGACAGCGCCTCTTGGAAGTCCGCCATGTCGTACTGGTGGTTCGCCTGGCCGTCGTGCCCGATCTCCTCGGGGGACTTCGGCGGCAGGTGGTGCGGGTTCGCGGTCTGCGGGAAGTATTGGAAAGGCTGGTGGTGCGCGGAGTAGTCGTCCGCCGCGTTCTTGCCGACGTTCTTGTGCCCCGTCTTGCAGATCGCCCGGTCCCCGTCGCGGCTCGACGGGCGGAAGCCCGCCTGGAACCAGCCCCAGCTGACCCCCTTCTCCCCGAGCTGGTCGCCGACGGTCCTCGTCCCGGGGACGAAGCCCGCGAGGTTGTCGTCCGTGGAGCGGTCGTTGCGGTTCGAGCAGTCGTCGAACGCCGGGTCCGGGTCGTCCACCATCGTGCCGACTCCCTCTGCGTTCGGGGCCTTCACGAACCTGTCCGGCTTCGCGGTCGGCTGCCCGGTCGCGGGGTCGAAGGAGCGGATCCCGTACGTGGTGCCCGCGACGAGGTTCACATGCCCCGGCGTGGACGGGCCGAACACGGAGCTGAAGCTGTTGTCGTTCAACGCGTAGTGCTGGGCGTAGTTCCACAGGGCGGCCACGGTGTTCCCGTCGAAGTAGCCCATGTTCAAACCCCGGCGCTCGAACATGTTCTTGCTCTTGCTCGAGCACTTGTCTTTGCTCGCGGTCTCGAAGGACTTGTCCATCTTCCCGCCGTTCGCGGCGCGCTGCTCCGCGTCGTACTCGTGGTTCTGATCGCACGTCAGCGCCTGCTCCGGGGAGAGCCGGAACGGCTTCTGGGCGTTCGGGTTCGCCTCCCCCAGCAGGCCGTCGTGCTCAAGGGTCGCGACGTCCGCCGGAGTCGCCGGGTCGGCCACGAACTTCGGAGCCCGCTCGCCGGAGCCCTGCAACGTCTCCCCGTCGATGTTCGCCGCGTGCGGGTAGGTCGCGAAATAGTGGTCGAAGGAGATGTTCTCCGGGAAAATCACCACCAAGTGCTTGATCGGCGTCGCCGTCGCCCCCGCCGCGGAGGCAGTCGGAGCCAGGGACAGCGCGAACGCCAAAGCCGACGCGAGCGCGATGCGCAGAAGTCTCATCTCTTTCTCCTACCTTCCGTCGATGTGGCGCCACTGTAACAGCACCCGGTGACAGGACGATTGCGCGTTTGCCCTACGCCAGCAGACCCCGCCCCAACCAGTCCCGCTCGTCCCGCGCTCCGGGCAGGGCGAAGAAGTACCCGCCGCCGAAATTCCTGATGTAGTCGGCGAGCGGCTCGCCGACCAGCCTGCGCTGGACCGCCGCGAACTGCCGCTCGACGTCCTGCTGGTAGCAGGTGAACACGAGCCCAAGGTCCAAGTTGCCGTTGGAGTCCAGGCCGCGCGAGTAGTTGTAGGCGCGGCGCAGGATGCGCGAGTCGTCCGTCTCCGGGTCGCGAGGGTTCGCGAGCCGGATGTGGCTGGTGAGCGGGATGACCTTGCCCGCAGGATCGCTCGCGTAGTCCGGATCGTCCGTCTCCGCGTTCCCGGTGAGCGGGGCCCCGCTGGCCCGGTCGCGGCCGAAGATCTGTTCCTGCTCGCCGATGGAGATCCGGTCCCAGAACTCGACCAGCATGCGGATCAGCCGGACGACCTGGTAGCTGCCGCCCTTCGTCCACGCCTGGTCGTCCGGGGCGGCCCACACCAGCCGGTCCATCTCCCCCGCGTTCGCCGGGTCCGGGTTCGCGGTGCCGTCTTTGAAGCCGAAGTGGTTGCGCGGGGCGCCGTCCGGGCGCGGCGGGGCCGTCGCCCCGTCGATCTTCCAGTTGAGCTGCATCGCTCCCCTGGTGTGCCGCGCGATGTCGCGCAGCGCCCGCAGCGTCGCGTCCTGGCTCTGCGCCGCGACGACCAAGCTCAGGTCGCCGTGGCACCAAGCGGGGTCGAGCTCGTCGCCCTCGAACGCCTCCATCCTCGCGAGCCGGGCGGGTTTGCGCCCGGCCAGGCCGTAGCGCCCGTCGAAGAGCGAGGCCCCCACGCCGAGCGTCACCGTCAGGCCCGAGGGCTCCGGAGTCGGGCCGAGCGTGCCGGAGTCGGCGGGCACATCGCCGATGCCGGTGGACATGGGCGCTTTGCCCGAGGCCAGCGTCCGGATCCGCTCGGTGATGGTCTTGAACAGCTCGGCCAGCTCTCCCCGGCCCGCAGCCAGCACGTTCGCGCTCGCCACGACGGCAGCGGGGGCCGGCTCGGCCAGCACGCCCGGCTGATGCTCGCCGTACAGCGGCGCGGGTTTCGCCGCGCCGGGCGGCTCCGGCCGATCAGGTCCGCAGCTCGCGAGCGCCCCCGCCGCCGCGACGGCCCCGCCGAGGAGCAGCGCCCGCCTGCCGAGGCTCGCTTCCGCCCCTGCGCCCGAGTCGGTCACCGGGACCTCCGGATGTCGCAGATGGCGGCGACTTCGGCGAGGTGCTCCGCGAGTTGGCCGAACGAGGCGTTCAGCCGCTGCCCCGTCTGCCGCGCGGCGACGAGCGCGCCGGCCGCGTCGAGCTCGTCGCGCAGCCGGTCGAGCGACGGGAGGCGGGGGCGCAGCAGCGGGTCCAGCAGGCCCAACAGCTCGCGGACGCCGTCGAGGTTCGCGGCCAATGTGGCCAGCATGCTGTGCGAGCCGTGGTCGTCGCGCCCGGTCAGCGTCTTCTCGATCGCGTCCTCCACGATCTCGTGGGCCCGAAGCCCTAGGTCAAGCGGATCCACTTGGGCCTGAGGGAAGTCCTCCGCGAGCGCGTCCGCCGCCGAGGCCAGCGCGCCGCCGGCCTGGGCCGGATCGCCCCGGCCCGACCACAGCGCCGCCTCCGCCGACGCGAACGCGGCCTGCACCGCTTCGCCCGCGTCGCCGAACGCGTCGTACGCCGCGCCGAGCGTCTCGTACCGCCGGTGCGCGGAGAGCCAGCCCTGCTTGCCCGGCTCTCCCCCCGCCGCCGCCTGCCGCGCCTCGGCAGCCAGCAGGGGCAGCTGTCCGGCGACCCATTGCTCGTACGCCCTCGCGGTGGGGTCGAGGTCTTGGACGCTGACGGGGAGGATCGCCCTCGTCGCGCCGAGGGGAGCCGGGCCGGGACCGGCCGCCGCCTCCTCGGCGGGGGCCACGGCGAACGGCTCGCTGTACATCACCCTGCGCTCCTCGAAATAGCAGGCGTACCGGTACCTGCCGGGAGCCAGGCGCACCGGCTGGGCCCGGGTCGAAGCCGGGGCGACCGGCTCGATCTCGAACACCGCAGCCGGGCTGTCCGGCAGGACGACGCGCAGCTCCAACGGCGCGGCGGACGTGTTCGTCACCGCCATGACCTGCTCGCCGGTGGCCGCTTTCGGCTCCGCGACGCAGCCGTCCCCGACGGCGCGCACCTCGGTCACCGGCAGGCCGGGCCAGAGCGCCGCCCACGGCGACAGTCCGGCTCCCGCGTCCGAGGCGCAGCCCGCCGCGACGAGCAGCAGGCACCCCGAGAGCGCGAGCCGGCCGCCGGTCACGCCTTTTTGGTCAGCAGGAACACCGGGATGAGCCGGTCCGTCTTCGTCTGGTACTCGGCGTATGGCGGGTACACCTCGACGCCGCGCTGGAACCAGAGGTCGCGCTCCTCCCCTTCCACCTCGGTCGCCACGACGTTCCAGATCTCCGAGCCGTCCTGCAGCACGGCTTCGGGGTGCGCCTTGAGGTTGAAATACCAGCTCGGGTGCTTCGGGTCGCCGCCCTTGGAGGCGATCGCGGCGTATTGGCCCTCGTGCTCGACGCGCATGAGCGGGGACTTGCGGATGGCTCCGGTCTGCGCGCCCTTCGTGGTGAGCAGGATGACCGGCGCGCCGCCGAGCACCTCGAGGCTCGGCGTTGTCCCGGTCGCCTCGATGGTCGCGACGTGCTTGTTCACCCAGCCCCACGTGCTCGGCTTGTACTCTCCGCTCAGTGTCATGCGACCAGTCTACTCAAGCGGCGCGCGCCAAACGAGCCTCGCCCCGCCCAGTTCGGACGGCCCGACGGAGAAGGATCCGCCAGCCTCCTCGGCCCGGCTCGCGAGATTGGCGAGGCCGCTGCGGTCGATGTCCTCCGGGACGCCGATCCCGTCGTCGGACACTTCGATCACAAGCTCGTCCGCCACGGACATCTCGACCAGGATCTCCGAGCCGCGCGAATGGCGCACGGCGTTGCTCACCGCCTCGCGCACCACTGCCTCGGCGTGCTGGGCCAGCGGGGCCGACAGGACGCCGAGCGGGCCCGCGACCCTCGATGTGACATGCAGTCCGGAATCGGCGGAGAGGTCCGCGACGATGTTCTGCAGCGCCACTCGCAGCCGGACCGCCCCGGACCGGTCCGGCTGGAGCTCGAAGATGGTGGCGCGGATGTCCTGGATCACCTCGTGCAGCTTGTCGATGTGGTCGTCGAGCCGGTCCGCGAGCGCGGGCAGCTCCGCCATCCGCCTCGTGCTCTGCATGCCGAGCCCGATCGCGAAGAGCCGCTGGATGACGTGGTCGTGCAAGTCCCGCGCGATCCGCTCCCGGTCCGCGAGCAGTTCGAGCTCCCTGCGAGTCTCCTGCTCCGCGGCCCAACGAAGGCCGAACGCGGCCTGCTCGGCGAACGAGCCGACCAGACGCACGTCCTCCTCCTCGAACGGGGCCGCGTCCGGATCCCTCGCGACAAGCAGCGTTTTGAGGCGGACGTGCCCGGTGCGCATCGGCGCGACGAGCACCGGACCCGACCCTGGGGCGGCCTCGCCCGGCGCGAACCGCCGGGGCGCCCCGTCCTCGGCCAAGTCCCGCAGCCGAGGCTCGTCCATCCGGGACAGCCCCGAAGGCACCCTGCCTTCGCGCACCGCGATCCCGAACGGCTCCCCCTCCGGGCCCGAGACCAGCACGGCGGCGAACGAGGAACCCGCGAGGCCCATGGCGCGCTCGGCGACCAGCCGCAGCACCTCGTCTCGCGCCGTCTCCGCCAGGATCGCCTCGGTCACCTCTTTCGTGGCCTCCAACCAGCCGCGCCTGCGCCGCGAGTCCTCGTAGAGCCTGGCGTTGTCCACCGCGACCCCCGCAGCCGCGGCGAGCGCGAGGACGAGCCGCTCGTCCTCGTCGGTGAACAGGCCGCCGCGCTTCTCGGTGAGATAGAGCCTGCCGAAAACCATCCCGCGCGCCATGATCGGCACCCCGAGGAACGAGCGCATGGGCGGATGGCCCTCGGGGAAGCCCACCGAGGCGGGGTGGTCTTTGATGTCCACCAGCCTCAGGGGTTTCTGGTCGTCGATCACCACGCCCAGCACGCCCCGTCCGAGCGGCAGGTCCCCGATCTGCTTGCGGGTCGCCTCGTCGATGCCCTCGTAGATGAACTCCGCGAGCATCCCGTCCTCGCGCAGCACCCCAAGCGCCCCGTACTCGCAGTCCACCAGGCCGACCGCGGCCTGGACGATCGCCCGCAGCGTCACCGACAGGTCCAAGCCCGAGGAGATCGCGAGCACCGCGTCGATCAGGGAACTCTGTCCGGCCATCCGTTCAGCGTACGGTCCGCACCGCGAGCACCGCCGCCTGCGTCCTGCGCTCCACGCCGAGTTTGGCGAGCAGCTTGGAGACGTAGTTGCGCACCGTCTTCTCCGCGAGGAACATCCGCTCCGCGATCTGGCGGTTCGTCAGCCCCTCGCCGATCAGGTCGAGCAGCACGCGCTCCTGTTCGGTGAGGCTCGCCAGCGGCCCAGGGTCGGGAGTCCCCGCGCGCAGCTGGCGGATCAGCGCCTCCGCCGCGCGGTTGTCGAGCAAGGACCGCCCCGAGCCCACCGCGCGCACGGCTGAGACCAGCTCCATCCCCTTGATGTCCTTGATCACGTAGCCCGCCGCCCCGGCGAGGATCGCGTCCGTCATGGCCTGCTCGTCGGTGAACGAGGTCAGCATGAGGCAGCGCAGCTCCGGCAGCTTGGAGCGCAGCTCGCGGCAGAGCTCCACCCCGTTGCCGTCGGGCAGCCGGACGTCGAGCACCGCCACGTCCGGGGCGGCCGCGGGAATCCGCGCGAGCGCCTGCTCCGCCGATCCGGCCTCGCCCACCACGGCCAAGTCCGGCTCCTGTTCGAGCAAGTCCGCGACGCCCCGCCGGACGACCTCGTGGTCGTCCACTAAAAACACCGAGATCCGGGCGTGCTCTGTCATTGTCCGCCGCTCACTGCTCGCGGGCGATGACGACCGGGCAGGGGGCGTGATAGATCATCGCCTGCGCGGTGGAGCCGAGCACCGTGGACACGAACTCGCCGTGGCCCCTGCTGCCGACGACGAGCAGCTGCGCCGAGGCGGCCCGCTCCAAGAGCGCGTGGTTGGGCCGGTCCCGTGTGACCTCGGTGCGCACCGGCACGTCGGGGTACTTCTCCCGCCAGCCCGCGAGCTGCTCGGAGAGCAGCGCGCGTTCCTTCGTCTCGATCGAGGCCCAGTCGATCAACAGCGGGTAGGCGTACACCCCGCCGCTGTCCGAGAACGACTCCATCCAGGCGTGGACCGCCAACAGCTCCGCTCCCCGCCACGAGGCCTCCTCGAACGCGAGCGCCACCGCGAGATCGCTCGCCTTGGAGCCGTCGATCCCGACGACGACCGGGCCCGCCTGGGCCGCCTCTACTTGGCCGCGCACCACCGCGACCGGGCAATGCGCCCGATGCGAGACCGCGACAGCGGTCGACCCGACGAGCATGCCGGTGAACGCGGTCTTGCCGGTCGAGCCGAGCACCACCATGCGCGCGGAGCGGGAAGCCTCGACCAGAGCAGCGACCGAGCCGCCAGGGCGCACCTCCGCCTCGACCGACAAGCCGGGGTGCGCTTCGGCGAGCTTCGCGCCGAGCTCTTCGACGAGCTGCTTGCCCTCCTCCTCGATCGACCAGATGAAATCGCCGTCGAAAAGCACGCCAGAAGCTGCCGCGAAAGACGGCAGGCTGACCGAGTGCAACAGTTTGAGCGGGATGTTCTCGCGCAACGCGATCTTCGCCGCCCAGCGAGCGGCGTGGGCCGACGACTCCGAGCCGTCGATCCCGACGACGACCAGTGGTGTGTTCGAGTTGGTCATGGCCCGTTCCTTCCAATCGGCTGTTGCCAGCGTCCGCAGGCTCCGCGTCGAGCCTCCCCTCCGACGGTACGCCTCCCCCGCGCGGCCCCGCACGGAGCGGAAGTCACCGTTGCGGAAGGACATATGCCCTCTGTTTCCGTCGGCCTCCTCATGGGCGGCGTAGCCTGGCTGTGTGACTCGACCGACGGCACTCGCCCCGCACCGTCTCGTGCTCCCCGCAGCGGAACTCGGCCACCTCTTGGACGTGCTCCAATGCGATCTGCCGCCGAGTTGGCGGGCGAGCGCGCCCGCGCCTGCGCCCGAGCAAACGGCCGCCTGCAGGCGCGGCCTCGTCCAACGTCGGGCCATGATGGCAGAGGGGGACGGGAAAGCGGCGGTCAACCCCTCGGTCGCGATGAACCTCCAAGTCCTCACCCACCCGCAGGCGATGCTTGCCACCTCCGCGCATATCGGATCGCGCGCGGTGCAGTGCCTGCACGCGATCTCGGGGATCTTCGGAGCCTCTCTCTTCCGGCTCGACGGGAACCAGCTGGAGCTCTCCTTCTTCCGAGCGGTCGACCTCGGCAAAGAGCTCGCCCGTGCGGTGCCGCCGGAGTCCGAGCACGCGCCGGACCTCGCGAAACTTTTCGGCGACGAGCCCCGCGAGCCACTGGCCGGAGCGCTGCCGCTGCGCGCTGTCGAGGAGCTGGGGCTCGCCGTGACGCTGCGCTCTGCGGACCCGCCCGGCGTCGGGGCGGTGCTCGAAGCGCTCGCCCTGCCCCAGGAGCAAGCCCGCCTGGCGAGCCGTCTCGCCGACGAGACCGACGGCCTGCTCACCTGCGATTTGACCGGACGCTCCGCGAGCGGGCCCCTTGTGGACCGGATCGTCTGGCTGCACGCGGGGAACTCATGGCTCGGCCTTCGGCCGGACAACGGCCCGGACGGCGAGCACCTCGTCCGGCTCGAACCGACGCAGCCGGGATCGCTCGGCGTGTGGGCCGCGGGCTTCCTCGCCTCGATCCTCTCGTGATCTCTCGGACGGCGATCTTTCCGAAAACTCGATGGAACCGAATCGGGCAAAACCGCGTCTAACCCGATAAGAGCTTGTGATGCGCGAGTAAAATGTGATGGAACCAACAGGCCGAGGGACGGAGACCAGACGATGCCTTTCTACGGCAACCCGGACGATCTCGAAAGAATCGCAGCCGAGATCAACAGTCAGGCCTCGCATGTCCGCGACCGGGCGACGGAGCTGGTGAACAAGGCAGGGGCCATGCGCTGGCACGGGATCGCCGCCGATCGCTTCCGCGAGCTCGCGGGAGAAGACCGGAGCAAGCTGAACGACGCGAGCAGCGGGCTCGACAAAGCCGCCGACGAGCTGCGCAAGCACGCCCAGACCGTGCGGGAGCGCCTCGCGCTGATCAAGAAGTTCGAGGAAACCGTCGGCGACTGGTTCCACAACGCGGTCTCCTGGTTCAACAACGCCGTGCACGAGATCGCGAACGGCGTGAAATCGGTGTGGAACCACTTCTTCGGCAGCGAGGAGTCCCGGCCCACCGAGCCGTGGGCCGGATTGAAGTACAGTCCGAACAACCTCCCCGAGCCAGGGCATAAAGACTGGATCGAGGTCGGCGAGTACATGCAGAAGAACGGGAAGATCTGATGGGCGAGCCTCCCGGCAGCTCCATTCCCGACACCAACATCAAGGTCTCCGGCGGCGCAGGCGGCACTTCCGCGGTGTTCGAAGACTTCGGCGAGATGGGCAGGCTCACCGACGACATCGGCGGGGACGCGCTCGTCACCGCAGGCAAGAGCCACAAATATCTTGTGGACCCGAACGTCGTCGCCTCCGCTGTCCTCGACCCCGTCGGAGCCGCGAAGTTCGAAGGCGCGATGCTCGGCGCGCTCGACGGCCCGAAGGGCCTCACGGCGGTGGCCGGGACCATCGAGCTGCGCTCCGTCGCGCTTCGCGCGGCCGAGGCGGGCTACCAGCTCGCCGACGAGGCGAACCGCCAGCTTCTCGCGGACTTGGAATGGACCCTCGCGGCGGCGGCTCCCGGCGCGCTGCCCGCCGAACTCGTCGGGATCCTCGGAGTCGCCACCGGCTCGGCGCTCGCCGACTACATCAAAAATGGCGGGGACCTCAGCAAACTCAAAGACGACGAGATCGCGGCGTTGCAGCGTCTCATCGTCGAGCACCCTGGCCTTGTGGACGCGGCGGTGAACATGGCCCCCGGCATGATATCCAACCTCCAGGGCTTCCCCGTCGACCTGCAGCAAGGAGCGGCGGAGATCGGCCTGCTCATGCCGGACGGCAAGGCGAACGTCGTCGGGAAAGGGATCGATACGGACACGTACGCGAGAACCCCGCCACAAAACCTCGGCGACATCATGGCCCAACTGAACCACCGCAACGACACGGCGCAGCAGGACGGGAACACCGGGCCGAACATCGACGTGCGCAAGGTGACCGGGCCGGACGGGAAAACCCGTTGGATCGTGGACGTGCCCGGCACCAAGGTCTGGAACGCTTCCACTCCGGGCAGCAACAACACCAATATCAACGACCTCGGCACCAACATTCACGGAGTCGCGGGCCAGGACACGGCGCTGCAACAGGCGATCGACCAGGCGATGCAACAAGCCGGAGTGTCCAAGGGCGACCCAGTGATGCTCGTCGGCCACAGCCAGGGCGGCATCGTCGCCGCGAACGCCGCCGCCGATTGGGTCCACGAGGGCAAGTACAACGTCACCAATGTCGTCACCGCAGGCTCGCCGGTAGGATTGGTCGACATGCCCTCGAACGTCCAAGTGCTGTCATTGGAGAACAATGGGGACATCGTCCCGCACCTCGACGGCCGGAACAACCCGGACACGTCCAACTGGACCACCGTCACCTTCGACCACCAGACCGGCACTGTCGGCGGAAACCACAAGATGGGCGGCCCCGGAGACCACGGCTACACCGATGTCGCCGCCTCGCTCTCCAACAGCACCGACCCCTCCGTCGTCGCGTTCAACCAGTCCCTCGCCAACAATGGCTTCACCACAGGAACCTCGGTGGAGACGCAGCAGTACTATGCCACTCGGGTGCCGAACTGATGCGCCGCTTCTTCCCAGTCCTCGCTCTTGTGCTCGTCTCCGCGCTCTGCGCGGCGTGCGGCGACAGCAGCGTCCCCAAACTCGGCCAGAAGATCGTCGCAGAACTCAAGGCCGATCCCCTCGTGGCCGAGGCTCGCTACTCGTACTGGCATCCGGGGCTCGACGACTCGCAAGAGCCCAATATCATTTTTTCGATCACGGCTGCGTCGGACGCCGTCGAGCTCCCCGCCTTCCAGCCTCTCATCAGCAAGGCAACGGAAGAGGTCTGGCAGTCGAAAACAGACCTGACGCAGATCTGGTACGTGATCACAGCCAAAGGCTTCGCACCGCCGTCCTCGACGACCTGGCCGCCCGGCGGCCTGGTCCCCGAAGGCAAATTGATTCAGCTCTGCGTCTGGCTAGCACGCAGCGACACGGCTCAGCCCAGTTCTTCCGTACAGCCTCCTGAGCCGTCTTCCTCCGGAGGGGCCGCTCGCTGGCGCCCGCATATCGCCACCAATTCCTTCAATGACTGCAAGAGCCAGGAGAACACCCCGGAGCAGCGCTTCGCAAACGCGCTGTCCGCCGATCTGCGAGCCAAATACGGCTTGCACCAGACCCGCTGACCCGAGCGTTGAAGCACAACCGAACACATGGCGCTCCTCGATGACCACAACAGCCCTGAGCGGGACCGGGCGATCGGCTACGCCCTTCTGCGGCTCGCCGTCGGCATGAGCATGTTCGGGCACGGGCTGATCTGCATCGTGAAATTCCCCGAGTTCCACACCCACCTTGTCGGGGCTTTCGCGAAATCGCCGCTGCCAGGGAGCCTCGTCTCCCTCTTCGCCGCCGTGCTGCCGTTCGTCGAGCTCGCTGTCGGGGCCTTGCTCCTCGTCGGCGCGCTCACCAGGGCCGCGCTGATCGCGGGCGCAGCGCTGATGACCGTTCTCATCTTCGGGTCGAGCCTGATCGAGCATTGGGGGCCCATCGCGCAGCAACTCGGACACGCGGCCCTGTTCGCGGCACTGCTCGCGTTCCTCTCCCACAACCGTTACTCCGTCGACGCGTGGAAGAAGACAAGACACCATGAGCTATGACATTTTCGCATTCGACACCGGAGCCGTCTCGGCCGACGAGGAGCTGCTCCCCTGGTTCCGGGAGCAGGCAGAATGGTCCGAAGCTCGCGACTACAGCGATCCAGAGGGCGCCGCTCCCGAGCTGCAGGCGCTCTATCGCGAACTGATCCGGCTCTTCCCGCCCCTCAACGGGCCCCACGCGCCGGAGGTTTCGCCGGATCAGGACGTTTCTCAGTTCGCCGACTACTGCATCGGCAGCCAGATCCTCTACGTGGGCTTCTCCTGGTCCCAGGCCGAGCAGGCGCGGGACGCCTTCGTCCGGCTCGGGCTCAAACACGGGGCCGGGGTGTGCGAGGTGAGCGCGACGCCGTCCGTCATCCACCGCCCCGCCGAAACGGGACGGCACACACGCCAGCTGGTGGTCAACACGACGCACCGCCAGCGCGAATACTGGCTGGCCCCTGGCTCCAGCGCCGCGCGGCGGCTCGCCGCCGAGATCGAGCGGCTCGGCGCGGGCGGCGAGGAGGAGGAACGGACGATCAATCTCGTCCTCGTCCCCCTCGCTCCCGGGCGGGAGTACGAGGAGGACCGGACGACGAAAGAGTTCCTCCAGACCGCGGGCACCGCAGAGCGGCTGACCGCGGAGATCAAACGGCGCGAGCCCGACGGCTCGCACCGGCAATACGTCCTCGGCCGCCCGAGCGCCGCCGAGGAGACGGACCGGTCCGAGCTGATCCGGTTCGGCGAGTACCAGCAAGCAGTCCGCCCCTCCGAAGTGCTCACAGCGGCGGAGGTGGTCCCGCTTTTCCAGCACTACCACGAACACGCCGCGATCCGAGGCGACTGGCATCTGCGCGAACTCCCGCGCTTCGCCGAAGCCGGGGAGTGACCCGCCGGGCTCAACCCCGCTCTAGTACGTCACCTCGTAGTCCGACTCGTCGGGCGCGGTCAGCATGGCCGTCATCGTCTTGCGATCGTACGGCCAAAGGTCGACCGCGCCGTTCTGGTTCAAATACCAGGAGTTGCAGCCGGTGTTCCACACCGTCGGGCCGAGCGCTTCTGCGACCCCTTCGTTGAAGTGCTTCGTCGCCTCGTCCGTCACCTCGACCGTCCGCACGCCGTCGTCGCGGAACCGGCGCAGCCAGTGCGTGATGTATTTCGCGGTGAGCTCAGCGGAATACTGCAGCGACACCGATCCGACCGGCGAGTTCGGGCCAAGGACGGTGAACAGGTTGGGGAAGCCGGGGATCGCGGTCATCCGGTAGGCTCTCGGGCCCTCCGCCCACGCCTCGTCGATGGTCAGCCCGTCCTTGCCGCGCAGGTCCATCGGCCGCATGTAATTGTGCGCCTTGAAGCCGGTGGCGAGCACGATGACGTCGAAGGGGCGCTCGCGCCCGTCGCCCGTTCGGATCCCGGTCGGGGTGACCGCCTCGATGTCCTCGGTCACCAGCTCGGCGTTGGGCCGCGCGATGGCCCGGTAGTACGTGCTGGAGACGACCTGCCGCTTGCAGAGCGGCTCGTAGTCGGGGGTGAGCTTCTCGCGCAGGACTCGGTCGCGGACCAGCGCCCGCAACGAGAGACGGGCGTACGCCTGGACCGCTTTGCGCCGCCAGGTCGGACGGGTGGTCACGTCGGCGAGGATGTTCGAGCCCCACAGCGCGAGCGCGTAGATCCTGCGCTGCAGCTCGGGCCGCGCGGCGAGGAACCGGGAGACGAAGCGCGGCTGCGGCACGCTCATCGGGGCCCAAATGACCCACTGCGGGCTTCGGACGAAATGCGCCACCGAACGAACGGCGGGCTGCAGCGCGGAGACGACCTGGACCCCGGTCGAGCCGGTGCCGATCACCGCGATCCGCTTGCCCTCGGTCGCGACCGAGTCGTCCCAGCGCGCGGTGTGCACGACCGGCCCCTGGAACGAGTCCAGCCCAGGGATGTCCGGAATCGACGGATGGTGCAGCACTCCTGTCGCGCAGACGAGGAAGTCTGCGTCTTCGATATGCCCGTCCGCCGTGACGACCCGCCAATGGCCGTCCCGGTACTCGGCGGAGACGACCTCGCTGTTCAGCCGGATGTATTGGTCGAGGCCGAGCCGGTCGACGACGTCGCGGTGATAGCGCTGGATCTCGTCGCCGGTCGCGCAGACCTGCGACCAGTCCGGCTTGAGCGCGAACGAGAGCTGGTAGATCTGCGACGGCACATCGCAGGTCAGCCCCGGATAACGGTTCCAATGCCACACCCCGCCGACGTCCGAGCCCTTCTCAAGGACGACCAGGTCGGTGAACCCCGCGCGGGTGAACGTGTGCGCCGCCGCGATGCCCGCCATCCCCGCGCCGATGACGCAGACGCGGGGGCTCCGGACCGTCCTCGCCATCACAGCTCCCCGATGTTCGCGGCGTGCTTGCTCGCCTGGCGGTCGAGCCGGTCTTGGTAGGCGCGCCGTCCGACCGGGTCGGTGTTCAACGCCCTGCGGTCGTTGATGACCCGACGGCCGAAGTTCACCAGCGGCTCCGGCAAGAGTGTGAGCAGCGAAGCGGGGAAGAGCAGCCAGCCGGGGACGGAGGTGCGGGCCCGGCGCGTCCGCAGGGTGCCGACGATCGCTTCCGCCACGTCTTCTGGCTGCACCTTCAACAGGCTGCCGCCGGGCATGTCCGCGCCGGAGGCCAGCTCCGTGTTCACCGCCGAAGGCAGCACCGCCGAAATGGTGACGCCGGAGCCCCGGTACTCGGCACGCGCGGCGAGCGACGCTCCGACCGCGCCGAACTTGCTCGCGTTGTAGGTGGTCATGCCTGGAATCGGCACCACGCCGGCCAACGAGGCCACATTGACGATGTGGCCCCGCCCGCGCGCGAGCATGTCCGGGAGCACGGCGCGCATTCCGGCCAGCACTCCTCGGACGTTCACGTCGAGGATCAAATCGACAGTGGCCCACGACATCTGCTCGAACGCGCCGAGCGGCATGACGCCCGCGTTGTTCACCAGCACGTCGATCCGCCCGCTCCCCTCGTTGACCGCCGACACGAACGCGTGCCACGACTCGGGGCTGGTCACATCGAGGTAAGCGCTGCGCGCGCCGGGGATCTGCGCCGCCGTCTGGGCCGCCACATCCGCGTCCACGTCGCCGATCCACACCGTCGCGCCTTTGGCGGCGAACAGCTCCGCGGTGGATTTGCCGATGCCGCGCGCGGCTCCGCTGATGACGACCACCGCGCCATCGACGGAAATGGGTTGAGACCGGTTGGCCATGGCATGTCCTCCTCGCAGCGGGCGGTCCGCTTCGCGGACGATGTTACGCAGATTACTCGATGTGTCCGCGCGTAAAATTCCTTACATAACAGAGTCTCATGGTATTCAGATACCCGAAGAATGTCAATGGCCGCCCCCTGCGGCTATCATCTGCGCATGCCCCGATTGACCCGGTCCGAACGACAGGCCCAGACCAGGGCCGAACTGCTCCAAGCCGCCAAGGCCCGGTTCCTCGCCATGGGCTACGCCGCGACCACGCTCGAGGACATCGCCGACGAAGCCGGGTACTCCAAGGGCGCGGTCTACTCGAACTTCTCCGACAAGCCGACGCTCTGCGGCGAAGTCCTCGACCTGATCCACCGCGAGAAAATGGCCGAGATCGGCGAGATCGTCGCCGCCGAGACCAGCCTCGGCGACCGGCTCTCGGCGTTGGCCCGGTGGCTGGACACGAGCCTCGGAGACGTGGGCTGGACGATGCTCGAATTCGAGTTCGTCGTGCTCTCCCGGCACGACCCCCGGCTGGCCCAGACGATTGTCGAGCTGCGCTCGAACGCGCACCAGATGACCGTCTCCGCGCTGCGCGACGCGCTCGCCGGGCTCGGAGGCGAGGAGGCCGACCCCGCCATGGACCAGCTGCTCTCGGACGCGGCGAACCTCGCGCTCAGCGCCGGGATCGGGCTGAGCGTGCAGCGCGCCATCGACCCGGCCATGGCCGCGCGCCCCGTCGGCGACATGGCGCGAGACCTCGTCGCCCTCATCGCCGCGCGCATAGGCGAGGGCCCCGCCGACGAGTTGCGCGAGATCCTCTCGGGCGAGACGCGATAAAAGCGCGGGCGAGGCCGGGGGCCGCGCCCGCGCGAATCCTCCTACTTCAGGTGGTCGACGAGGCGGCCCTGCTCCCCGAACAGCTCGGCTCCCCATTCTTCGAGGAGCGGCGTGGTGTCGATGTCGTCGGGATGAAAACCGCGCCGCCCGAATAATGCGATGTCCTTGCGCAGACCCTTGACCAGCGGGCTGCGCAGCAGCTTGATCCCGTCTTTGAACACCTTCAACGGATGTCGCCGCGCGTAGGAGTCGGTGGCGAAGACGGTGCCCAAGACCAGGAGCGTGAACGTCGGGACCAGCAGCGGCCCCGCGACGCGGACCATCAGGACGCGCAGCCACTCCGGCCCGCCGATGGTGCGGTACACGTCGAAGGCGACCGCCTTGTGCTCGAGCTCCTCGAAGGCGTGCCAGAGGATCAAGTCCTTGATCGACTGGTCCGACATCAATGCCTGGAGCTCCTCGCTCCGGAGAATCCGCTCGGCGGCCAACGCCGTGAAGTGCTCGCCCAGCGCCGTGCCCGCGAGTTCCGCCAGCTTGTAGAGCCGGAAGCGCTCGCGCGGGAACTCCTCGTCCAAGACCTTGTCGAAGGCTTCCCAGAACTTGCCGCCCTTCTCAAGCAAGTGCTTGTAGGGATAGCCAAGGGCCACCAGCTTCTCGTTGAGCTCGCGGTGCTGCAGGCCGTGGACGGCCTCTTGTCCGATGAAGGCCGCGACCCGCTTCTTCAGGACCGGGTCGGTGACCAGATGGGAGTATCGGCGGACCGACCGGATGAAGGTCTCCTCGCCGGGCGGAAAACTGTAGGAGAGCATCGCGAACAGCTGGCTCATCACGATGTTGTCGTCCGCGTAGTACTTCTTGATCGGCTCGGGATCCCCGAACGGGAAGCTGATCCGCCGCACCTTCGGAAGCGCAGTCTTCGCGGGGAGGGTCGCTGTCATCTCGAACTCCTTTACGTCAACCAAAGAGAAACGTCAGTAGGCAGGCTCCGAACCAATCCGGTAATACTGCTACCCCTAGTAGCATATACCACCAGTGAGTCGAATCACAAGCATGGGCGGCCACGCGCGAGGCTTCGCGCCCGAACGCAAGCCCGAAGCCAGATTCGCGCCTCCACGCGTCCCCCCTTCTGCGGCGAGGGCCATTCGCAACCCCTGACCAATACTATACCCCCTATGGTATAAATGGGACATGACGACAACCTTCGACAACGCCGTCCCGCACGGGGCTCCCGAAGACATCGCGGCAGTCCTCGGCCGCCTCCGCCGCGCCCAGGGCCAGCTTGGCGGCGTGATCGCAATGATCGAGCAAGGGCGCAACTGCCGAGACGTGGTGACCCAGCTCGCCGCTGTGTCCCGCGCGCTCGACCGCGCGGGCTTCAAGATCATCGCGACCGGCCTGCGGGACTGCATCGCCGACGACAGCCGCACCACGCGGCAAGGGCTGACCGTGGACGAGCTGGAGAAGCTGTTCCTCAGCCTGGCCTGAGCCCCGGACTAAGACGAAGGAGACCGATATGGACGAGATCACGCTCTGGCTGGACCCGGTGTGCCCGTACTCGTGGACCACGGCCCGCTGGCTCCGCTCCGTGGCCGACAAAGAGGGGTTCGTCCCGCGCTGGGAGCTGATGAGCCTTGCCGTGCTGAACGAAGGACGCGAGCTGCCCCCGCCGCAGGCGGAGCGGATGCGCGCGTCACGCTCGGTCGGACGGCTGTTCGCGAGCCTCGCGCGGACCTTGGACGACGACGGCATGTGGTCCGCGTATGCGGCGTTCGGCGAAGCGTTCTTCGAGCGAGGAGCCCCCTTCGACGACCGCCTCGTCGGCGAAGTCCTCCGCGCCTGCGCCGCGACGGGCTCCCACGAGCAGAGCCCGTCCGACGAGACGCTGGACGCGGCGGTGCGGGCCTCGCACGAGCGCGGGCAGCGGGCGCTCGGCGACAGCGGCGGCAGCCCCATCGTCAGCATCGGCGGCACGGCGTTCTTCGGACCGGTGCTCACCTCGCTCCCCGGCCAGGCCGCCGGGCCGGAACTCTTCCTGGCCCTCAAGGCGCTCGCCGCGATCCCCGAATTCTCGCAGCTGCAACGACCTCGGCCCGTCCGCCACTGACGACAGTAAGGAAAACATCGTGTGCCATCCGGCAACCTGCCGCGTCTGCGGCAAAACCACCTGGTCCGGCTGCGGCGCGCACATCGAGTCGGTCAAACGCCGCGTGCCGCCAGAGCGGTGGTGCGACGGCCATCAGCAGTCATCAACCCCGTCCTGGCTGGGACGGCTCTTCCGAAGGAGCAACTGATCATGGGCAACAGACTCGTCATCCTCGGCGCGGGCATCGGCGGGCTCAGCGTCGTCAAAGAACTCCGGGACTCCCAGATCCCGCTGGACGATCTCGACGTGACCCTCGTGGACGAGAGCTTCGACCACTTCCTCGGCTTCGCGCTGCCATGGGTCATGCGCGGCTGGCGCACCGAGGAAAGCGTCCCGATCCGCCTCGCCGAGCATGCGGCCGCCGAGGTCAAAACCGTGCGGGCGACAGTCGGCGGCGTGGACCCGGCGCGGAAGACCGTCTTGCTGGACGACGGCTCCGAACTCGAATTCGACGCCCTCGTCGTGGCCTTGGGCGCGAAAAACGCCCCGAGCAAAGTGCCGGGTCTGCAAGAGGCGCTCGACGCGGGCCTCGCGGTGCACTACTACAGCGCCGCCGAGGCCGGACGGGCCCATCAGGCCCTCGCGGACTTCGCGGGCGGGAAGCTCGTCTTCCTCGTCGCCGCCCAGCCCTACCGCTGTCCGGTCGCGCCCTACGAAGGAGCGCTCCTCGCCGCCGATCTCCTCGAAGAGCGCGGCAAGCGCGCCTCTGCCGAGATCGCCGTCTACACCCCTGAAAAACAGCCCATGCCCTCGGCGGGGCCGGACGCGGGGCCCAGGCTCGTCGAACTGCTCAGCCAGAACGACATCGCCTTCCACCCGGAGCACGCCGTCGAGCTGGTCGACCACAGCAACCGGACCGTGCGCTTCGCGAACGGCCAGACCGTCGCCTTCGACCTGCTCGTGTTCGTCCCCCCGCACGAGCCCGCAGTCGCCCTCGGCGAGCCCGACTGGATTCCCGTGGACCGCGAGAGCATGCGGACCGAGCACGAAGGCGTCTGGGCCATCGGCGACATCACCACGGTCATCTCCCCCTCCGGCAAGCCACTGCCGAAAGCCGCGATCTTCGCCAAGAACGGCGGCAAAGCCGTGGCCCGCAACATCCTGCACTACTTCGGCAAGGCCGAGGCCCAAGACCGGCTCTCCGGGCTCGGCTACTGCTACATCGACACCGGCTCGCACCACTCCGCGCGGGGCAAAGGGGACTTCTTCGCGCTGCCCCACCCCGGCGTGATCCTCGACGAGCCCTCCGAGGAGCTGCACAACGACAAGCTCGAGGAAGAGCGGGCATGGCGGGCGCTCTGGGAATGAGCCTCCGCCCGGATTCTCCCGCGCACGCCGGAGCGACAAGAACCCAGCAGACCTCCTGCCTGATGAAAGCTGGATGAGCGCGCGCGACGGCCTCCCGTCGCGGTTCGCAAGGGCCATGCGCCTCGTCTCGTTTCCGGTCGTCCCGGCGTGGCTGGCCTTCGCCTCGGCCTGCTCTTCGACACCATCGTCGTGCGCTCCTTCATGCACCCCGCCATCGCGTCCCTGCCCGGACGCTGGTTCTGGTGGCCGCTGAACGTGCCCGCCCGTCCCCGACCGCCTCGCACAACGACAAGGAAACCCGCATTGACCGAAGCGAACATCCCGACCAGTCCCGCGAAAGACCGGAGCCCGATCGGCTCCGCGGCGCTCATCGCCCTGCCGATCCGGCTCGTGATGGGCTGGGCCTTCTTCTCCGCGTTCTGGCGCAGGACCGCCTTGAAAGACGCGCTCGACCCGGACGCCGCCGGTTACGTCGGGGAGAAGTTCAACCACTTCCTGCCAAACGCGCTCATCGTCAAACCCGCCATCGAGCACCTCCTGGCCCACCCCGGGCAGCTGCACGCCGCCATGGTCCTGTTCACCGTCGCGGAAGGGGTTGTCGGCCTCTTCCTCCTCGTGGGGCTGTGCACCCGCGCGATGAGCCTGGCCGCGATCGGCCTCTCGCTCGGCATCCTTCTCGGCTCGGGCTGGCTCGGCACCACCTGCTTGGACGAGTGGCAGATCGGCGTCCTCAGCTCGGCCTGCGCCTTCGTCCTGCTGTTGACCGGCGGCGGACGCTACTCGTTGGACCACGCGCTCGCCAGGCGCAGACCTGCGCTCGCGCGCTCGAAGTGGTTCGCGCGGCTGGCCTCCGGGGAATGGGCCGTCCCCGCGAAAGCCGCGCTCGCCGGCTCCCTCGCGATCCTGCTCGTGGACCTGGCCACGAATCAAATCTTCCACGGCGGCGTCTACGGCCCGCTGCACAACAAATCCGTGCGGCCGAAGATCGAGATCTCCGACGCGCGGATCGCCGACAACATCCTCCAGTTCTCGGTCTACCGCACCGAAGGCGTGGACGTGTACGGCTCCTTCCTCGTCGAAGCCGCCGTCGTGGACACCCAGACCGGGGCGGCCGCGGCCACCGTGCTCGCCAACCAGCTCGGGCACCTTCCCGCGCAGGCCATCCGCAACACGTACGTGGCGAAAGTGAAGCCGGCCGGGCGCAGCCTGCTCGTGCCCCTCGGAGCGAAAGCGCAGGTGACCCTCGACGTGCGAGGAGCGCAGCTCGAACCGAGGCACCCGCACGCCCTCGTCCTCACCGACATCAGCGGAGCCCAGTGGAAAGCGCCGCTCAAGACCGATTCCTGACCGCTCGGACGCGCCGTGCGGCTACGCGTCCGACCAGACCGCCGCCCGCGCCGCGCCGCCCGCGATCAAGTACTGCGCGGTCGCGTAGGTGGCCATGACCACCGCCTCCGCCACGGGCGGCGCGCCGCGCCACAGGAACCTGCGCAGCCCAAGCACGGCGTCGCTGACGAGGAACGCCAGTCCCCCCGCGACCAATCGGCGGCGGGCCGGGGCCGGGATCCCCGCGCCAAGCATGGTCGCGCTCGCCGCCGTGCTCGCCAAAGCCGCCGAATAGCCGAGCAGGACCGGAGCCAGATAACTCGCCTCCCTTCCGGCTGCCAGCGCCACGCCCGGCGCGCTCGCCGCCCACACCCCCGCGATCGCCTTGGCCCCGCGCCCAGGGCCGCCAGCCCGGTATGGGAGCAAGCCGCAGATGTACGCGGCGTGCCCCGCTGCGAAACTCGTTGCCCCGCGCGCGAAATCCCTCGGCCCGTCCCCGAGCAGCGCCACGTCCCCGCCCCAGCCCGCGAGCTGCCCGGCGAGCGTGGTCCGCAACAACGGGGAGCGGCGCGCGCCGGGATCCGAGGCCAACGAGGCCGCCAGCAGCGGCATCAGCAACGGCTTGGTGAACCGCCGCGCCCGATGCGCGCTGTGGCTGGCCGAGCCGGAGAGCACGACGTCCACCGCGGCCACGCCCGCGTACACGGCCCGCAAGCCGACTGCCAACCGCTGACCGCCGAACGAAAACGCCACGTCCGCAACGATACCTTCTCGGCCCAGCCCCGCCGGTGGAACGGCTCAGACGGAAGCAGTTGGAAGTGGAGCTGCCGAGAATCGAACTCGTTCCTACATGCAGATAGCTGGATCACTCCCCCGCTGAACTGCTTCTACTGTTCTTTGGAGCTTTCTTCGGCCATGCTCTGTTCTGCGGAAACCGTGGGCAAAATCTGGGCGGAATCAACTCGGGCGATCCCCTTAGCCATCAGCTCCGACAGATCACCGAGGTCGCTCGGATAGGGGTGCCCCAAACCAGTGCGTCGTGGACCGCTCAACCTGCGCCCGAAGAGCCAGGACGCGTCTTGGCTCCCGCGATCCGCATGCGCCTCGGTCCCCCGGGGTTTGCGGGGGTTTGCGCCGCCAACGTGCCATATCCAAGGCGTCCGCCACCAGTTCGGCGCGGATGTGGCCCGCCATCAGGTCGTCTTAGTCCGCCATCAGGTCTTCGCCGCAGCGTTTCGAGTAGACGTCGTTGAACTTCCGGAACGCCTGGATGGCGTTCTTCACCTTGTCGGAAATCCGGCGCGCCTTCTCGTCCAACGGCAAATGCGTGCCGACCGGGCTGGTCGTGTCGTCGAACCAGGTCGCGGTGTCGTCGTTCACCTGGGCGAGGTTGTCGGCGGCGTCCCGCAGATCGGGGAAGTCCACCTCGGGCTCGGCGTCCCGCAGCTCGCCGCTCGACTGGCGCAGCGAACGCGAGAGGTCGCCAGCCTGGAAGAACAGGGCCACGACGTCGAAGCTGCCGGTCTCCTCCTCCGGATTGTCCGGGTGCGGCAGGGCTGGCGAGACGAACTGAGCGACGCCGTGGAGCTTGTCCACGTTCGCAGCGGTGTCGTGCGCGGCGCGGTCAAGCGCGGCGCACGACGCCTCGGCCCCGAGGGCTGGAGCCGCGTGCGAGAAAGCGGCGACCCCAAATCCGGCCGCCGCGACGGAACTCAACAATGCAATGGTCACGCGAGAGGTTTTCATCGACAACTCCAACTCTGTCAAGTGGGTGGCGCAGCGGTCCGCTGCAGCTCCAGCTTCAGTGGGGACGAGCCAGGCCCGTCCGCTTCGGGGCCGAGACTTCGTTGTCATCGATGTGACCGGGGCCCTTGCGCGCGCCGGCTCCTTGGAGATTACCATGAATCCACGCATGTCGCTTTTCTTAAATCCCCAGCTCAGAGTCTTAAATTCCCATGGGTTGCCCCTGGCTTCCCAGACACCGTGCCCGGAAAACAGGGAACGGCTCACACGAGACCTGGCGCTGAGCGCTGTCACCTCGCTAGCTGGCGGTTCCGAGATGCTCCAAGGGGTTATGCGCACGTGCCAAGTCTTTAGATTTGGCACCCCGTTAGGTGGTGATCATTCATACGGGCAAAGCGGCGGTCACCGATCCAAAGCCGCGAGGAAGCCGTCTGGATCTGTGAGACTGATTGCCAGAGAGCGGATAGGCCATCGAAAGAGCGGCGCCTTCGCTGGTTTGATCGGAGCATCGAACTGGACGATCACGATTCCGTCGCGAGACCCATTGACGAGCCAGCCATTCTGGAAGGCATGAACTCCCCACCCCAAAGGCCGTTTGCCGTAGATGCGGGCAGACGAGATGTTCGCAAGGGGCACGTCGATGCGGAACGACCAGCCGTGTCGGACGTGGAGCACATCGTCGACGATTCTGATGACTGTCCGCTTCGGCCCCATCCAAAACACGGTCGCGAGCAGCTGGTACCACCGGTCATATCGCATCGCGAAATCCATACGACAATTGTCGTCTAGCGCGGAGTCAACGACGCACGCGCCCGCAGCGCGGAGCTGAAACCCCTGGGTGGAGCTGCCGAGAATCGAACTCGGGTCCTTCGTCGCTTCAAAAGGCCTTCTCCGTGCGCAGTCCGCTCTGTCATTGCTCGGGCCTCCCGGTCACACGGACAAGCCGGGAAGACGGCCCCAGTCACTGTTTGGTGTCACCGCCAACCCCGTGACCGGGCTAGCGGTTGGATCCCTCTTGCTGATGCCAGGAACCGGGCCGAGGGCGTTCCCGGGCTGACAGACACGCTATCGCTTAGGCAGCGAGGGCGTAGTCGCGCTGAGTAGAGTCGGCGCTTATATTTTTTACAACGACGCTTATACGGTGGTCAGTTGCCTGCACCGGCACGCTTCTCCTTCATCGACGTTCGAAGTCGAAACCTGTCAGCCCCTAACGTCGCCAGCCGCGGAGCACGGCCGACTTGACGATTGTAGCATCCCCGCCAAGATCATTCCATGCCTTTGCGGCGGCGGCCCATGGCCCGGATGACTTCGCGGTCGGCGTCGCGTTTGGCGAGGTCTTGGCGTTTGTCGTGCAGCTGCTTGCCTCGGGCGAGGGCGATTTCGACTTTCACCCGTCCGGCCTTGAAGTACATGGAGAGGGGGACGAGGGTGGTGTTGCCTTCGCGGGTCTTGCCGACGAGGTCTTCGATCTCGCGCCGATGCAGCAGCAGTTTGCGGGTGCGGGTCGGGGTGTGGTTGGTCCAGCTGCCGTTGCGGTATTCGGGGATGTGGACCCCGCGCAACCACACTTCGTCGCCGTCCACGGTGGCGTAGGCGTCGAGCAGGTTGGCGTGCCCTTCGCGCAGGCTCTTGACCTCCGTGCCCTGCAACACCACCCCGGCCTCGTAGACGTCGAGGATCGAGTAGTCGTGCCTGGCCTTGCGGTTGCGCGCGATCAACGCCTCGTTCGGGTCGTTCTTCTTCACGCTCTTCATAACCGGAAAAGGTTACCAGTCAGGGCAAATGCTTTAAATGAGGATGTAATCCACTCGGCTTCTGTTGCGGTCCCAAAGCTCCTGGTAGCTGCGCTGGCGTTCTGCTTGCGGGGCTTCGCGGTCGCCCATGCCGCGCAGGACGCGGGCGTTGAAGCGGCATTCCTCCAAAACAACTTTGATCCGCGCGGTCATCATGTCGCGCAGGCGCTCCAAGCTGGGGGCGATGTCGCGAGTGGGCCAGACCCCTGAGCGGGCGTCGCGGACCGCGAGGTCGAGCAGGCCGTGCAGCTGGAGGTATTCGTCGCCCGCCACGACGATGGTGGACCAGACGCCCGCGACGAAGTGGCACATTTCGACGTCGGCCTCGGAGAGCTGGGCGGCTTCGCCGGACTCGTCGGGTTCGTCCTGTACGAAGGCTCCGAGGCTGCTTCGCACGGCCTGGGTGGCGGCCAGGACGCGTTTGCGGCGCCGCTGGAGCGCGGAGGCCGCTGCTTTGTCCCCGTCGCCGAGCGAGCGCCGCAGCGCTACGGCGATCTCTTCCTCGCCCTCGGCCCGGCGCACGGCGGCGAGGGCTATCTCGCACGCGCCGACCAGCCAGTCCACCAGGCAGATCAGCTCGCGCAACGCGGCCTGGGGGTATTCGTGCGCGCGGGTGAGCTGCTGGTCGAGTTCGAGGGTCAGACCGTCCTTCCAGGTCTGGCCCACCACGCTGCGGATCGGCTCGTTGAGCACTGAGGGATGCTCCGCGCCGGGAGCCCACATCTCCTGATAGCGGCGCAAGGCTTCGATCAGCTCCCCCAGCGCGCGGGCTGTCCGCTCCCGGACGTCCCCTTCCCCTGCCGGGGAGGTCTCCGCCACGGTCAGGTCCGCACGTACCAGCGCAGGGTCACATACGCGGTCGAGGCCGCGAGCGCCGCGCCGATCAGCGTGATGAACGGAGCAAGCTCCCAGACGTTCCCGGTGGTCACCGGGGCGACGAGGCCTGCGAGCTGGAAGTCCTGCAGGGAGTTCTGGAAGAACATCTTGCGGGAGATGAAGAGCCCGACGACGGCGAGGCTGGAGCCGAAGAGCGAGGCGATCACCGCCTCGACGAGGAAGGGCAGCTGCGTGTACCAGCGGGTCGCCCCGACCAGGCGCATGATGGCGATCTCGTTGCGCCGGGTGAACGCCGCGATCTGCACCATGTTGGCGATGAGGAAGACCGCGATGACGGCGCAGATGACCGCCATGGCGAAGGCGACGTCCCGCGCCCCGTCGAAGACGTGGAAGACGCGCTTGACAAGCTCGCGCTGGTCGACGACGCTTTGCACTTTCCCGTTCAGCTCCGCGTCGTCGCGGAACTTCTCCACGAGCTGGCCGAATTGCTTCTGGTCGGTGGCGGTCACCTTGAAATAGGCCAGCAAGGCTTCCTTGCCGTGCTGCGCGGTGAGCTCCTGCAAATCGGGCTGGTCGGCGAACACGCGGTGGATCGCGTCGTCGTACACCTCGTCCGGGGAGAGGTAGCGCACCGAGGCGACGCCGGGGGTTGCTTTGAGCTTCGCCTCGAGCGCCTTGCAGGCGGCCTGCTCGCATTTGGGGTCCGGGCTGGTGAAGCTCTTGGAGAGGTTCACCCGGATTTCGAGCTCGGAGAGGAATTGCTGCTTGCTCCGGTCCGTCAGGCCGACGACCAGGATGCCCGTGCCGAGCATGGTGAGCGCGATGGCAGAGGTCAGAATCATCGCGATGGCGATGGTGATGTTCTTCCGAAAGCCGGTGAGGACCTCGCCGACGAGGAACTTCAAACGCATTTTCTTGGGATTACCTTCCGACTCCGTAAACGCCTTTGGCCTCGTCGCGCAGGACTTTCCCGAACGACAGCTCGATCACCCGCTTGCGCATGGAGTCGACGATGTGATGGTCGTGCGTGGCCATGAGCAGCGTGGTCCCGCCGTGCCGGTTGATCCGCTCCAACAGGCTCATGATCTCGCCGGAGGTCTCCGGGTCGAGGTTGCCGGTGGGCTCGTCCGCGATCAGGACCAGTGGCTTGTTCGCGAAGGCTCGCGCGATGGCGACGCGCTGCTGCTCGCCGCCGGAAAGCTCGTGCGGCAGCCGGTCGGCTTTGCTCGCGAGGCCGACGAGCTCGAGCACTTCGGGCACGGTCTTGTCGATCATCGCCTGCGGCTTGCCGATCACTTCCAGCGCGAAGGCCACGTTCTGCGCGACCGTCTTCTGTTGCAGGAGGCGGAAGTCCTGGAAGACGCAGCCGACGGTCTGGCGCAGCCGGGGCACGCGCCGCGACGGCAGTTTGTTCACGTGGAACTTCGCGAGATGGATGTCGCCCGAGTCGGGGACGTCCTCCCTGATGAGCATCCTCAGAAGCGTGGACTTCCCGGAGCCGGACGGGCCGATCAGGAAGACGAACTCGCCGTCGTCGACTTCGATGTTCACCTTGGACAAGGCTTCCCTGGTGGACTTCGGATACGTCTTCGACACGTTCTGCAGACTGATCACAGCGTGCAAGTGTACTGGGAGCCGCCCAGAAGCCCCAGCCAACACAGCATCTCGCCCGACACGACAGCCCGGCGGCTACGCAACGCCCGCGCCCGCCCGGCGCCAGCGGATCCCCGATTCGAGGAAGCCGTCGATGTCGCCGTCCAGCACTGTGGTCGGATTGCCGACCTCGTACTCGGTGCGCAGGTCCTTGACCATCTGGTACGGGGCGAGCACGTAGGAGCGCATCTGCGTGCCCCAGGAGCTGCCGCCGTCGCCCTTGAGGGCGTTGAGCTGCTCCTGCTCCTCCTGACGGCGCCGTTCGAGAAGCTTGGCCTGCAGAACCCGCATCGCGGAGAGCTTGTTCTGCAGCTGCGACTTCTCGTTCTGGCAGGTGACGACGACGCCGGTGGGCAGGTGGGTGAGCCGCACCGCGGAGTCCGTGGTGTTCACCGACTGCCCGCCGGGGCCGGAGGAGCGGTAGACGTCCACCCGAACCTCGGACTCCGGGATCTCGATGTGGTCGGTGGTGCCGACCACCGGCAGCACCTCGACGTCGGCGAAGGAGGTCTGCCGCCTGCCCTGGTTGTCGAAGGGGCTGATCCGCACGAGCCGGTGGGTGCCCTGCTCGACCGAGAGCGTGCCGTAGGCGTAGGCGCTCTTGACCGCGAAAGTGGCGCTCTTGATGCCCGCCTCCTCGGCGTACGAGATGTCGTAGATCTCCACCGGGTGCTTGTGGCGCTCCGCCCAGCGGATGTACATGCGCATGAGCATCTGCGCCCAGTCCGCCGCGTCGATCCCGCCCGCGCCGGAGCGGATGGTGACCAGCGCCTCGCGCTCGTCATACTCCCCGTTGAGCAGGGTGCGCACTTCGAGCGTCTCGATGTCCTCGCGCAGCGCCTTGCGCTCCGCGTCCGCCTCGGCGAGCGCTTCTTGCCCCTCCGCGCCGCTGTCGTCCTCGGCGAGCTCGTAAAGCACGTGCAGGTCGTCCAGCCGGGAGCGCAAGGCGGTGACCGCGCGCAGCGTGGCCTGCCTTCTGGCGAGCCCGCTGGTGACCTCTTGGCCCCGGTCCTGGTCCTCCCAGAGCGAGGGGTCGGCGGCTTGTGATTCGAGGTCGGCGATCTCGGCTTCGAGCTTGCTGAGATCGAGCGCCGACTCCACCGTGGAGAGCGTCGCCGAGAGCCCGGCCAGATCCGCCGTTGTGTCTGGATGCATGGGAAACCAGCTTACCGTGCGCGGCGCTTGCGGAATCTCCGGAGAAACCGGACGGGCCGCCGCGTTGGGTTTATCACAAGATTTCGCATGAAACACCCCCTGTGTATGGCGCGAGTCACCAGTATCTGCTACCTTAGGTAGCACTCAAGTTGAAAAGTGTGGATTGTCGTCAGATCGTCAGAATAGGAGGTTGCCCGTATGTCCGCACCCACAGTGAACAAAACTTTCTACCCCAAGGTTCGCCGCATCGTCTTCCCCTTCGGCCAGTCCGCGCCGATCGACAAGTATTTCATGAAGGGCAACATCCCCTTCAGCCACCTGATCGCGCAGCTGTCCTTCGCCTTCCCGCCCGGCGAGGAGTTCTTCATCCGCTCGGTGCGGCGCTACTCCCACCTGATCGCCGACCCGGTCCTGAAGAAGCGCGTCGCCGGGTTCATCGGCCAAGAGGCCGTCCACGGCCTGCAGCACCGCGACCTGAACGACAAGCTCGTCGAGATGGGCTACGTGGGCCGCGACCGCGTGGAAAACCAGTTCAAAACGATAGAGGAACGCGAGAACCGGCTGGACGCGCAGTGGCCCGTCGCCGAGCACCCGGAGAAATACCGGCTGACCCGCTTCGCGATGTTGGCCGCGACCGCGACTGCGGAGCACGGCACCGCCGTGCTCGCCGAACGAGTCCTCGCCATCCCCGAGTCGCAGGCGCTGATGGCCGACTCCGAGGTCAAGAACCTCTTGAACTGGCACGCCTTCGAGGAGCTGGAGCACAAATCCGTCGCCGCCGACGTCTACCGCGCCGCAGGCGGCCCTGAATGGCTCCGCGTCTTCATCGCGCGCTACTTCGCCGCCACGAATTTGCCGCTGCTCTTCCTCGTCACCCTCGGCTCGATCATCGCGACCGACCGGGCCGCGCTGCTGCGCCCGATCCGGCTGGTCAAAGACTTCGTCGAGATGTTCCAGAGCCCCGTTCTGAAAGGAACGACCAAAGCCCTCAAGGTCGCCGGGCGGCGCGGCTTCCACCCCGACGACATCGACACCACGTCGCTGCTCGACAAATGGAACGCCGAACTCTTCGGCGACAACGGCGCCCTCCTCGACCACCTCAAATAAGCACCACGTCCAACAACAACTTCATCTGACGACAGGAGCCCATATGTCTGCCCCCACCCTCAGCAAGGCCTTGTACCCGAAGGTCCGCCGCATCGTCTTCCCCTTCGGCCAGCCCGTGCCGATGGACAAGTACTTTGTCGACGGGAACATCCCCTTGAGCCACCTGATCGCGCAGATGTCTTTCGTCTTCCCGCCCGGCGAGGAGGCTTTCATCCGCTCGGTCCGCCGCTACTCCCACCTGATCACCGACCCCGGGTTGAAGAAGCGCGTCGCCGGGTTCATCGGCCAAGAGGCCGTCCACGGCCTGCAGCACCGCGACCTGAACGACAAGCTGGTCGAGATGGGCTACCGGGGCTGGGAGCTCTCGGAGAACTTAGGCAAGAAGAACGAGGAGCGCGAGAACCGAATGGACGCGCAGTGGCCCCCGGCTCAGTACCCGGAGAAATACCGGCTGGCCCGTTTCGCGATGTTGGCCGCGACCGCGACTGCGGAGCACGGCACCGCCGTGCTCGCCGAACGCCTGCTCTCCCTTCCCGAGGCGCAGGCGCTGATGACCGACCCCGAGGTCAAGAACCTCCTGAACTGGCACGCCTTCGAGGAGCTGGAGCACAAATCCGTCGCCTTCGACGTCTACCGCGCCGTCGACGGCCCCGAATGGCTCCGCGTGGCCATCGCGCGAGTCACCGCCGCGACGATTGTGCCCGTGCTCGTCATCGGCAGCCTCATCTCCATCCTGGGCTGCGACAGGGGCGCGCTTCGTCGCCCGATCAAGATCGCCAAGGACGTGGTCCAGGTCTTCAAGCACCCCATCATGAAAGGTCTTCGCAAGGATATGAAGCTGGCCGGCCGGCGCGGCTTCCACCCCGACGACATCGACACCACGCCGCTGCTCGACAAATGGAACGCCGAACTCTTCGGCGACAACGGCGCCCTCCTCGACCACCTGAAATAACCCGTTCCGACCATACATAACAACCACTGGCAGAAATAAAAACAAAAGAGCAGAAAGAAGACGGAGTCGTTCATGTCCACCCCCACAGTGCCGAGAGGCAGCTACCCCAAGGTCCGCCGCATTGTCTTCCCCTTCGGCAAACCGGCGCCCATGGAGCGCTACTACGCCGATAACAGCGTCGTGTTCAGCCATCTGTTCGCGATGCTCTCCTTCGGCTTCCCGCCTGGGGAGGAGATCTTCATCCGATCGGTGCGCCGCTACGCGGACCAGATCACCGATCCGGGCTTGAAGAAGCGCGTCGCCGGGTTCATCGGCCAAGAGGCCGTCCACGGTCAGCAGCACCGCGAGCTGAACCTGAAGCTGATCGAGATGGGCTACTCGGCGGGGAACTTCATGGAGTGGGGCGGCAAGCTCCTCGAAAAGTGGGAGGACGGAGCGGTCAAACGGCTGAAGTTCATGCGCCCGGTCTTCCTCGCGGGCACCGCCGCCGCCGAGCACGGCACGGCGACGTTCGCCCGCCGAATCCTGACCAGCGAACAGGCACAGGCGATGCTGCGGGCGGGCGACCCGGAGGTCATGCACCTCTTGAACTGGCACACCCTTGAAGAGCTTGAGCACAAGTCGGTCGCGCACGACGTCTACCTCGCGGTCGGCGGCCCGGAGTGGCTGCGCAGGCTGGCGGGGGCGGTCGTCGCGTACGGGCTCTTGCCGCTGTGGACCCTGGGCACGCTGCTCTCCATCCTGCTCACCGACCGAGGGGCGCTGCTGCACCCGATCCGGCTGATCCGCGAAACGCGCAAGCTCTTCGCCAGCGACTTCATGCAGGGCGTGATCGGCGAGCTCGCCCTCTACACGAAGCGCGGCTTCCACCCAGATGACATCGACACCAACGAGCTGCTGGAGAAGTGGAGCGCCCAGCTGTTCGGCGAGCACGGCGCCCTCGTCGGCCATCTCAAGTGACCGCCTTCCCAGCCTGTCTCTCGAGATGATTTTTCGATAAAGGAACCGCCATGCCATCCCCCACTCCCAAGTCGGCAACCCTTCCCAAGGTCCGCCGGATCGCCTTCCCCTTCGGCAAGCCCAAGCCGATGAACAAACATTTCATGAAGGGCAACATCCCCTTCAGCCATCTGCTCGCGCTGCTCTCGTACAGCTTTCCGCCTGGCGAAGAGTTCTTCATCCGCGCGGTGCGCCGGTTCTCGGGCGAGATCACCGATCCCGTGCTCAAGAAGCGCGCGGCGGGGTTCGTCGGGCAGGAGGCCATGCACAGCCAGCAGCACAGCGTGCTCAATGAGAAACTGTTGGAGCTGGGCTACTCGAAGACCGTCTACAACATCACCATGATCGGCGGACGCGCTTTGGAGCGGGTGGAGCGTTTCACCGACGAGCACGCCATCCCTGGGATCAAATGGTTCCATCTCGGCCTGCTCGCCGCGACGGCCGCTGGCGAGCACTTCACGTCCGTGGCCGCCGAACGCATTCTCGGGCACGACGACGTGCAAGAGATACTCAGCGACCCCGAGGTCAGGAACCTCATGAACTGGCACGCCTTCGAGGAGATGGAGCACAAATCCGTCGCCTTCGACGTCTACAAGGCCGCAGGAGGCCCGGAATGGCTCCGTATCGCGGCGCTGCGGTTCTGGGCCGCTACGATGTACCCGCTGATCACGTTGGCCGTGTTGTTCTCCATCATCATGTCCGACACCGCCGCGCTGCTGCATCCGGCGCGACTCGTGCGGGAGACGGCCGACGTCTATCGCAGCGCCTTGGTCAAGGACATCCTCGGCAAGTTCAAGCCCTTCTACAAGCGCGGCTTCCACCCGGACGACATCGACACCAACGAGCTCCTGGAGAAGTGGAGCGCCCAGCTGTTCGGCGAGCAGGGCGCCCTCGTCGGCCACCTGAAGTGACCGGTGCTACGGAAACCACTACGATAGGATCTCAATCACCACTATGAATTCGCATACCCACGAGTTGACTGTCTTCGAAGTCGTCAGGGAAACCGCAGACGCGGTCTCCCTCGTGTTCGACATCCCTTCGGAGATCGCCGACAAGTTCGCCTACTCCCCCGGCCAGTTCCTCACGTTGAAAGTGCCGAGCGAGCAGACCGGCTCCGTGGCACGGTGCTACTCCCTGTCGAGCAGCCCGCACCGGGACAAGCGGCTCAGCGTGACCGTCAAGCGGACGGTGGACGGGTACGCGTCGAACTGGATCTGCGACAACGCCAAGCCGGGCGCGAAGATCACCGTTCTCGAGCCCTCTGGGACGTTCGTGCCGAAGACGCTGGACCACGACGTGCTGCTCTTCGCGGGCGGCAGCGGCGTCACCCCGATCCTGTCCATCGTCACCTCGGTGCTCGTCGCGGGCACGGGCAAGGTGGCAGTGGTTTACGCGAACCGCGACAAGGATTCGGTCATCTTCGCCCAGCGCCTCCAGCAGCTGAGCGACGAGTTCTCCGACCGGCTGACCGTGCTGCACTGGTTGGAGTCCGAATCCGGCCTGCCGACCCCGGAGGGCATCGCCGAGCTGGCGCGGCCCTACCAGGATCGCGATCTGTACCTTTGCGGGCCTGCGGGCTACTCCGCCGCGGTGCGCGAGGCGCTGGCCGTGCTCGGCGTGGCTCCGGGCGCGCTGCGCCACGAGGAGTACATCTCCCTGCAGAACAATCCGTTCGACGAGGCTCCGATCGTGATCCCCGAGCCCCAGGAGCTTGGCGACACGGCGGTCGTCGAAGTGGAGTTCAAGGGCGAGACCTTCGAGCTGAGCTGGCCGAAGGAGACGCCCTTGCTCGACGTCCTCCTCGCCAAGGGGATCGACGCCCCGTACGTCTGCAGGGAGTCGGCCTGCGGCACCTGCGTCTGCACGGTGAAAGAGGGCGAAGTGGAGATGCGGATGAACGAGTCGCTTATCGACGAGGAGCTTGAGGCCGGCATCATCCTTGCCTGTCAGGCGCGCCCCCTCACCCATCGGGTCCGCGTCGCCTTCGACCAGTAACGGGCCTCCGTTGTCCCCATGCAGGCGCGCCGCCATGGTCGCCTGCATGGGGATGCACTCGGGTTGCGCGAGGGCCACGTGGTCGCGGGGGTTCGCCTCCGATGTCGCGACCGGTCCGCTGCGCGAGATGCCGGCCTAGTACGCGTTCCACCCGGCGCGCGGCTCCAGCCACCAGTGCGTGGCCGCCTTCCCAGGCAGATAAAAGGCTGTGAGCTGCTCCCCCGGCCTCGGCCAATGCCCGCCTGCGAGGACGACGATGCGATCGTAGACCTCGGTCGGCGCAAGCTCTGAGGAATTCAAGAAGCCGCTGATCGTGCAGAACGCCTCCGGGCCGTCCGGTCCCCGCTCCGGGGACACGCCCGTGACGGTGAGCGTTGCGAGGACCGCTCCGGCTGGCGGGCACGGCAGCGCCCGCGAGCCGGAGAAAAACTGCCGTCCGTGCCAAATCAGCAGACCAAGCATCGCCAACGCGAACAACACCCCAAACGCTACGAACATCCACTCAGATTACGCTCGACGTCCATGAGCATCTCAACTTGGCAGGACGACCTCGACGTCGCGCTGCGCCTCGCCGAGGCCGCCGACGCCATCACCACGCGCCGGTTCCTTGCTTCGGACCTCTCTATCACCGCGAAGCCCGACCTCACGCCGGTGACCGAGGCCGACCTCGCCGTCGAGACTCGGATCCGCGAGATCCTCGCCGAGGTGCGCCCCGCCGACGCCGTGCTCGGCGAGGAGTTCGGCGGCGAGGCGGCTTTCGCGGGCCGACAGTGGGTCGTCGACCCGATCGACGGGACGAAGAATTACGTGCGCGGGGTGCCGGTCTGGGCCACCCTCGTCGCCCTGCTCGTGGACGGGGTTCCCGTCGTCGGAGTCGTCAGCGCCCCGGCCCTGCACCGGCGGTGGTGGGCGGCGGAGGGCGCGGGCGCGTTCGTCGCGGCTCCCGGCTCCGCGCCGCGCCGCGCCAAGGTGTCCGAGGTCGCCAACCTCCACGACGCGAGCCTTTCGGTCTCGGACTGGCGGGAAGGGGCGTTCGGCGAGCGGATCCGGGCGCTGGAGTCGAAGGTCTGGCGACTGCGCGGCTACGGTGACTTCTACCACTACTGCTTGCTCGCGGAGGGCGCGGTCGACCTCGCCGCGGAGCCCGAGGTCTCGCTCTGGGACCTCGCCGCCCTCGATGTCCTCGTCCGTGAGGCTGGCGGCCGTTTCACCTCGTTGACCGGGCAAGACGGCCCCCATGGGGGCAGCGCTCTGGCGAGCAACGGTAGACTGCACGGCATGGCTCTCGAAGCCTTGGGGGGACCCGGCGCGTAAGCAAAGGCGCCCCGCCGGAAAGCCTTAATTACTGGTCAGTAACATAGCTCTCGACCCAAGGAAATTCGGCGATAGGAACCTCGACGGACATGTCCACCAAACCCGCTTCTGCAGACGCTTCCCCCAAGCCGCTTTCGAGCAAGAAGAAGACCCCGATCGGCCTGGGGCTGCGCGCCCTGTCCGCGATCACTGGCTCGGATCTGGTCAATAAATACGACCTCAACAAGCAGTTGACCTGGACCTCGTACAACGCGAGCAAGACCGGTTTCAAGGCGCTCGGCGTCGCCAACCGGGTCTTCCAGCAAGTCGCCGGCGGCGGCAAGGCCGCCCGCCCCGCCCGCGCCAAGAGCGACCTGTTCGACCTCACCCCCGAGGAAGACCAGAAGCTCATCGTCGAGACCGTCAAGGAGTTCGCCGACGAGGTGCTGCGCCCCGCCGCCCTTGAGGCCGACGCCGCCGTCGCCGCGCCGCAGTCGATCCTGGACCGCTCGGCCGAGCTGGGCGTCACGCTGATCAACGTCCCCGAGGAGTTCGAGGGGGCCGCCGCCGAGCGCAACGCGATCACAAACGCGCTCGTCGCCGAGGCGCTCGCCTACGGCGACCTCGGCCTGGCCCTGCCGATCCTCGCGCCGAGCGCGGTCGCCATCGCGCTGGGCGAATGGGGCACCGACGGCCAGCAGAAGACCTACCTGCCCTCCTTCGCCGAGGACAAGGCTCCGCAGTCCGCGTTCGTCATCGCCGAGCCGCAGCCGCTCTTCAACCCCTTCGACCTCAAGACCAAGGCGGTCCGGACCCCGAGCGGGTTCAAGCTGAGCGGCGTGAAGGCGCTCGTCCCCGCCGCGGGCTCCTCCGAGCTGTTCATCATCGGAGCCCAGCTCGAAGGCCGCCCCGCGCTCTTCATCGTGGAGTCCGGCAATAGGGGCCTCACCGTCGAGGGCGACCCGAGCATGGGCCTTCGCGCCGCGGGCATCGGCCGCATCAACCTCGACAACGTGGTCGTGCCCGAGAGCGCGCTCCTCGGCGACCCGGACCCGCAGGCCCGCGAGAACAACTACACCGAGTCGGTGCGCCTCGCGCGCATCGCGTGGGCTTCCGTCGCCGCCGGAGTCGGACAGGCCGTCCTCGACTACGTCATCCCCTACGTGAACGGCCGCGAGGCGTTCGGCGAGCCGATCAGCCACCGCCAGGCAGTCGCCTTCATGGTGGCCAACATCGCCATCGAGCTCGACGGCATCCGGCTCGTCGCCCTCCGGGGAGCCTCCCGCGCCGCCCAGGGCCTGCCGTTCGCCCGCGAGGCGGCGCTCGCCCGCCGTCTCGCCTCCGAGAAGGGCATGCAGATCGGCCTGGACGGCGTGCAGCTGCTCGGCGGCCACGGCTTCACCAAGGAGCACCCGGTCGAGCGTTGGTACCGCGACCTGCGGGCAGTCGGCGTCGCCGAAGGCGTCATCCTCGTCTAATTCCCCGACTCTAGATAGAGAGGATTTCGCACTATGCCTATCAACCTCGAACTTTCCAAAGACCTCGAAGCTATCGTCGAGAAGGCGCACAAAGTCGCTTCCGAAGTCTTCCGCCCGATCTCGCGCAAGTACGACATCGCCGAGCACGAGTACCCTTCCGAACTCGACGCGGTCGCGGCCAACCCCGAGACGAAGGACCTGTTCTCCCCCGGCAGCAACATCGGGGAGGTTCTGAACATCCTCGAGCTCTCCTGGGGCGACCTCGGCCTCGCGCTGACCTTCCCCGGCAACGGACTCGGCAATGCCGCCATCGCGGCGGTCGCCACGCCGGAGCAGCTTGAGCGTTTCGGAGCCGAATGGGCCGCGATGGCGATCACCGAGCCCGGCTGCGGCTCGGACTCCGCCGCCATCACGACCACGGCGGTGCTCGACGGCGACGAGTACGTCATCAACGGCGAGAAGATCTTCGCCACGGCGGGAGCCCGCGCGAAGAACGTCGTCGTGTGGGCCTCGATCGACCCCGCAGCAGGACGCGCGGCGATCAAGTCGTTCGTCGTGCCCTGGGGCACCCCGGGCATGACGCTGGTGCGTCTGGAGCACAAGCTCGGCATCAAGGCCTCCGACACCGCGGCGATCCTCTTCGACAACGTCCGCGTGCCGAAGGAGAACCTGCTCGGCTCCCCCGAGGTGAACGTCGAAAAGGGCTTCGCCGGGGTCATGCAGACCTTCGACAACACCCGCCCCGTGGTCGCCGGGCAGGCGCTCGGCGTCGCCAAGGCCGCCCTGGAGGAGCTGCGCTCGATCTTGGAGAAGGAGGGCGTGGAGATCAGCTACGACATCCCCGCGTACAACCAGCAGTCCGCTGCGGCGGACTACCTGGCGCTGGAGGCGGACTGGGAAGCCGGCTACCTGCTCTCCTTGAAAGCCGCGTGGATGACGGACAAGAAGCTGTCCAACTCCAAAGAGGCCTCCATCGCCAAGGCAAAGGCCGGGCGTGCCGCCACGGCGATCACCCTCAAGGCGGTCGAACTCGCGGGCCTGTACGGCTACTCGCAGAAGTCTCTGCTCGAAAAGTGGGCTCGCGACGCGAAGATCACCGACATCTACGAGGGCACCCAGCAGATCCAGCAGCTCATCGTCGCCCGGCGCGCCCTCGGGCTCTCGTCCGCGCAGCTCAAGTGACCACACCACTCGGAAAAAGGCGTTAAACATGGCGATCAACCTCGAACTCCCGAAGAAGTTCGTTCCCTTCCTCACCCTCGCCCACGAGTTCGCGGGCAACTACCTCCGGCCCATCGCGCGCAAGTACGACCTCGCCGAACACGACTACCCAGTTGAAATGGACGTCATCGGCGCGGCGTACGACGCGATCAACGCGACCAGCGACATGGGCGCGTCCGTCAACTCGCAGGCCAAGGACGAGCCGGCGGAGAGCACGGACTCGAAAGAGAACAAGAACGGCGCGAACCTCAACTCCGTCCTCGCGATGGCCGAGAGCTGCTGGGGCTGCCCCGGCCTCACCCTCACCATCCCCGGCCAGGGCCTCGGCAACTCCGCCATCGCGGCGGTCGCCAACGAGGAGCAGTACAAGCGGTTCGGCAACAAGTGGGCCGCGATGGCGATCACCGAGCCCGGCTGCGGCTCGGACTCCGCCGCCATTAAGACCACCGCGATCCCGGACGGCGACGAGTACGTCATCAACGGCGAGAAGATCTTCGCCACCGCCGCCTCCCGCGCCAGCCACATCGTCGTCTGGGCGACCGTGGACAAGAGCCTTGGCCGCGCCGCGATCAAATCCTTCGTGGTTCCCCGCGACACCCCGGGGGTCAACCTGATCCGCGTCGAGCACAAGCTCGGGATCAAAGCCTCCGACACCTGCGCGCTGATCTTCGACAACGTCCGCGTCCCCAAGTCGAACCTCCTCGGCTCCCCAGAGGTGAACGTCGAAAAGGGCTTCGCCGGGGTCATGCAGACCTTCGACAACACCCGCCCCGTGGTCGCCTCCATGTCCATCGGCGTGGCCCGAGGCGCTCTTGAGGACCTCCTGGAAATCCTCAACGAGGCCGGGATCGAGATCAGCTACGACAAGCCCGCGCACGTCCAGCACGCCGCGGCGGCCGAGTACCTGCGCCTTGAAGCCGACTACGAGGCCGCCTACCTGCTCACGCTCAAGGCGGCGTGGATGGCCGACAACAAGATCCCGAACTCTCGGGAAGCCTCCATGGCCAAGGCCAAAGCGGGCCGCATGGGCTCCGACGTCACCCTGCGCGCGATCGAGCTCGCGGGCCTCTACGGCTACTCCCAGCGCACGCTCTTGGAGAAATACGGCAGGGACACGAAGATTTTCGACATCTACGAGGGCACCCAGCAGATCCAACAGCTCATCGTCGCCCGCCGCACCCTCAACCTCACCTCGGCGCAGCTGAAGTAAAAACGAAACTCGCGCGAGCGGAAAAGAATGCCTTTTCCGCTCGCGCGAGTTTTACTCCGACCTCCTCGAATTCTGCGTGAGGCCTACCCGAAATGATCGCCATAGGGTAAACTTGATCTTGTGTTCGCAGGAGCACAACCACACAACGCAAGAGAAGCACACAACGTAAGAGAAGGCAGGAATGACGATGATCACTCCCACTTTGATGGCTTCCACTCAGATCCTCGCTGAGGCGACACGATACACAGCGTACGGCTGGATCGGCTACATCATCATCGGCGGTCTCGCCGGTTGGATCGCGAGCAAGTTCCTGGGCACCGACGAACGGCAAGGGTTTTTACTGAACATCGTCTTCGGTGTGATCGGCGGGCTGGTCGGCGGCTACCTGCTCAGCTTCATCTGGCATTCGAGCGGAGGCTTCTGGTTCACCTTCATCAGCGCGCTCGTCGGCGCGTCCATCCTCATCTGGATCTGGAAAAAACTCAGCAGCAAGTAAACTTTCCGCGCCTATAACAGGACGACCGGGCCAGTGTCACTGGCCCGGTCGTCCTGTTATAGGCTCTGTGCTATGAGCGAGAACACAACGCCGGTATGGGTGGATTTCGGCACGCCGGACTTCGAGGGCAGCGCGGGATTCTTCGCGCAGCTCTTCGGCTGGACCTACGAGCGCAACGCGGACTTCGGCGGGTACGGCAATTTCTCTCGGGGTTCGAGCCTGGTCGCAGGCGGCATGGAAGTCGCGCCCGACCAGGGCATACCGCCATGCTGGACGATCTATTTCCGGGCCGACGACATCGCTGCGGCCACCGAAAAGGCCAAGGCTGCTGGCGCGACCGTGTTCTGCGAGCCGATGCCGGTGGGCGACCTCGGCTTCATGGCCGTCATCGCCGACCCGACTGGGGCCGTTTTCGGGCTGTGGCAGCCGGGCTCGCACAAAGGCTTCGTCCGCGCGAACGAGCCGGGCAACCCTGTCTGGTTCGAACTCAGCACCCGTGACAAAACGGCGGGGGTCGCCTTCTACAGCGACCTTTTCGGCTGGTCCGCCCGCCCCTACGAGTCAGAGGGCCCGGACTACACGGTGTTCGCCACGCCGGAGACCGGCGAGTTCGCCGGGTCTATCGACGCGAGCAGCTTCCTGCCCGAGGGGGTGCCGAACCACTGGCTGGTCTACTTCGGCGTCACGGACACGGACGCGGCGGTCGAGAAGGCGCAGAGCCTCGGCGGCACCGTGCTCGCCCCGGCGTTCGACACCCCGAACGGGCGGATCGCAGTGCTCGCAGACCCGAAGGGCATCGCCTTCGGCGTGGTGAGCGTCAGCTAAGCCGCGCCTCGAGGGAGCCTTAAAACGGCACCACGTCGTCCGCGTGCACGACGGGCTTCGCGAGTTCGCCCCGTCCAGCGAGCGCTTCGCTCAGCTCCACCGCCCCGTACCCGGCCACGCCCCTGGCGACCTGCGCCCCGCGCTGGTCCGCGAAGACGACCACGTCTCCAGCCCGGAACTCCCCCAAGGCGGCTTTCACGCCCGCGATGAGCAGGGATTTTCGGTCGGCGGTGACGGCGCGCACCGCGCCGTCGTCGAGGACCAGCGAGCCTGCGGGCTCTGCGGCGTGCCGGATCCAGAACTTCCGCGCCGACAGCCTTGGGGCTCGCGGGGCGAACACGGTGCCGCTTCGCCCTTCGAGCAAGGCTTCTGCCCCGCGCGGGGCAGAGGTGACGAGCACCGGAACCCCGGCGTCCGCGGCCATCCGGGCCGCGCGGAGCTTGCTTTCCATCCCCCCGGTGCCCAAACCGCTGCCGCCTTTGGCCGTCACCCCGTCCAAGTCGGCGGCCGAGGCCACCAGGTCGAGCCGGACGGCTCCTGGCTCTTGCGGATTGCGGTCGTACACCCCGTCCACGTCGGAGAGCAGCACGAGCGCCTCCGCTCCGACCAGGTGCGCGACCAGCGCCGCCACCCGGTCGTTGTCCCCGAGCCGGACCGTGGCCGTCGAGACCACGTCGTTCTCGTTGATCACCGGGACCGCGCCGAGCGAGATCAGCCGGTTGAGCGTGCGCTGGGCGTTCGCGTTGTGCTCTCGGATCGAGAAGTCCTGCACGGAGAGCAGCACCTGCCCGACGACTTTCCCGTACCGGGCGAACGACGCGCCCCACGCCAGGGCGAGGGCCGATTGCCCGACGCTGGCGGCGGCGCGCTGGGTGAGATGGTCCTGGGGACGGCGGGGCAGCCCGAGCGGCGCGAGTCCCGCGGCGACCGCGCCAGAGCTCACGACCAAGACTTTGCCGCCCGCTTCGATCCGCCCTGCGATCGCGTCCACGAGGGAGTCCAGTTTCGCGACGTCCACCCCGACGCCCGCGCTGGTGAACGCGGAGGAGCCGATCTTCACCACCAGGGTGCGGGCGGCTCGGACCTGCTCGCGCACCGAGGCGGAGGCTGTCGCCGCGTCCACGGCGTTCACTCGGGAAGCTCCTCGTCGTCCTCCCACAGCTCCTCGTCGGGCTCCTCGAGGCTGCGTTGCGCCTCCCCCACCCTGGTGTCGGTGCCTCGGGACCCGTGCCGCCGAGAGGTCAGCCTCGGCTCCCAGCCGAACACGACATCCCCGATGCGCACGTCGACGCCCGGCTCCGCGCCGAGCTTGGTGAGCTGCTCTTCCACGCCGAGCTTCGCGAGCCGGTCCGCGAGGTAGCCGACGGCCTCCTCGTTGTCGAACTGCGTCTGGCGGACCCAGCGTTCCGGCCTCGCCCCGGTGACCAGGAAGCCTTCGGGGTTCTCTGGGTCCGTCCGGACCGAGAACTGCGATTCGTCGATGGGCTTGGGCCGGACGATCTGCCGCGCGGGCTCGATCTGCGCCATGCGGGCCCGATGCTCCTCCACCAGCGCCGCGAGCGCGAACGTCAGCGCGCGCAGCCCCTCGCCGCTCGCCGCCGAGATCTTGAAGACCTTCGGCGACTCGGGCTCCGCCCACGGCTCGTCCGCCGAGGCGGAACCGCCGCGCAGCTTCTCGGCCAACTCGTCCGCCACCATGTCGGCGAGGTCCGCCGCGTCCGGCACGTCGATCTTGTTCAGCACCGCGATCCGGGGACGGCCGAGCAGATCGCCGAGGCCGAGGTCGGTGTCCAGAGCAGGTTTGTAGGCCGCGAGCTCTTGCTCCACCGCCTCGAAGTCGGACACCGGGTCGCGCCCGGAGTCGAGCGTCGCGCAGTCCAACACGTGCACCAGCACCGCGCAGCGGTCCACATGCCGCAGGAAGTCAAGGCCAAGGCCCTTCCCCTCCGCCGCGCCGGGGATCAAGCCAGGCACGTCCGCGACGGTGAACGTGGTGTCCCCCGAGGACACGACGCCGAGGTTCGGGACCAGCGTGGTGAAGGGGTAGTCGGCGATCTTGGGCTTCGCGGCGGAAAGCGCCCCGATCAGCGAGGACTTCCCCGCATTGGGATAGCCGATGAGGCCCACATCGGCCACCGAGCGCAGTTCGAGGGTGAAATCGCCCGTTTCGCCCTCCTCGCCGAGCAGCGCGAAGCCGGGAGCCTTGCGGGCCTTGGAGACCAGCGCCGCGTTGCCGAGGCCGCCCCGGCCGCCCTCCGCGACGACGAACCTGGTCCCCTCGCCGGTGAGGTCCGCGACGAACTCGCCGCGCGCGTCGAAGACGACGGTGCCGGACGGGACCGGCAGGACGAGGTCTTCGCCCCGAGCGCCGTTGCGGTTCGAGCCCATGCCCATCTTGCCGTCTTGGGCCTTGATGTGCGGGTGGAAGTGGAAGTCCAGCAGCGTGTGCGCCTGCGAGGAGACCTCGAACACCACCGAGCCGCCGTGGCCGCCGTTCCCGCCGTCCGGGCCGCCAAGAGGTTTGAACTTCTCGCGATGGATCGAGGAGCAACCGTGGCCACCTGATCCGGCGCTCACATGGACCACGACGCGATCTATGAAACGCGCCATGGGGAGAAAACCTTACGCTTCGACAGCCTCGGCGGCTTCGATGTTGACGGTCTTGCGGCCACGCTTGGAGCCGAAGAGGACCTTGCCCGCGACGAGCGCGAACAGGGTGTCGTCGCCGCCTCGGCCGACGCCCTCTCCCGGGTGGAAGTGGGTGCCGCGCTGGCGCACGATGATCTCGCCCGCGTTCACAGCCTGGCCGCCGAACCGCTTCACGCCGAGCCGCTGGGCGTTGGAGTCGCGGCCGTTGCGGGAGCTGGAAGCGCCTTTCTTATGTGCCATGGGTCTTTATCCTCTCGTCGAAGTCTTCTTGTCGCGAATGCAGATCAGGCGATACCGGTCACCTTGAGCACCGTCAGCGGCTGACGGTGGCCCTGGCGACGGTGGTAGCCGGTCTTGTTCTTGAAGTGGTGGATGCGGATCTTCGGGCCCTTGGTGTGCTCGACGACCTCGGCGGTCACCTTCGCCTTGGCCAGCGCGTCGGCCTTCGTGGTGACGGTGGACCCGTCGGCGATGAGCACCGGGGTGAGGGAGACGGCAGCGCCGGGCTCGCCCTCGAGCTTCTCCACGCTCACCACGTCGCCAACGGCGACCTTGTACTGCTTGCCGCCAGTCTTCACAACCGCGTAAGTGGCCATAGTTCTCACATTCCTCGAAGCTTGCCCAGGTCGTACCTGCGGGGTTTTCAGCCCACGACGGGCCAGAAACAACCGAGTCATTCTAGGGGAGAGCGGCTCGGAGAGTCAACTTGACGCGGCCGTTCCCAAAAAGACACGTACGAGCGGTCTTTGTGGAACGCCCAAAGCTCGTCGTAGCGGCGCTGCCGTTCCTCGGACCCAGTCTGCGGATCGCCGATCGCGGCGAACTCTCTCGCGTACCGGCGGCTGTCGTCGAGTGCCGCGCGGATCCTGGTCGCCAAGGCGTCCCGCAAGGCCGCGCGCCCCGGCGAGCCCGCAGCCGCCCGGTCGAGGACGGCCACGAATCCCAGCATCGCGTCGAAAACCGCCACGGCCCGAGACCACGCGCCCCCGACCACCGCGCATATCGCGGCGACCAAGTCGGTGACCTCGCCCGGCCCCTCCGGGTCCCGGCGGATTGCTGGGGGCACCCCCGGCACCTCGGGGAACATCTTCCGGTTCATCTCCGAAACGGCCCGCACCCGCGCCTTCGCCGCCGCGACCGCCGTTTCCGCCGTCTCGTCGCCGCCCAAGCCCCAGCGCTCCGGACACCAGCCATTCGCCCAGACCACGATGTGCTTGACCTCCCAAAGCGTCCCTGCCACGCATCCGTTCGCTCGGGTAATCTGGAACCGAAGGTCCGGCGGGCACAACTCGTGCATCCAGTCCCGGAGGATCGTGACCTCGGTGTCCGCGAGGACCGCTATCGCATAGTCCGGCGACTCCGGGTCGCACCAGCGCGACCAGAAGCCTTCGAGCTCTTCCGCAAGCTCGTCCGGGGCCTCCGGTCCGCCCTCGACAGCCATAGCGCCACTGTACCTGGTGGAATATCTGGGTGAGCACCGCCCAACGCACCACAGTTGTCGTCGTCGGCGCGGGCCAGGCGGGCCTGTCCGCCGGGTATTTCCTGCGCAGACACGGCTTGCAGCCCGGCTCCGGGTTCGTCATCCTCGACCATGCGCCTCGATCCGGGGGCGCGTGGCAGCACCGCTGGCCGAGCCTCACCTTGCAGACCGCCAACGCGGTGCACGACCTGCCCGGGCTCCCGCTGGACCATTCCCGCCCGCAGATCCAGGCCGCGACGGCGGTGCCGGAGTACTACGCGCAGTACGAGCGCGAGTTCGGGCTCGACGTGCGAAGGCCCGTCCACGTGCGGGAGGTGGCGCGCGAGGGCGATGGCTTCCTCGTCCGCGCCGACATCGGGGAGTTCGCCTGCGCGGGCGTCCTCAACGCCACCGGCACGTGGGAGAAGCCGTTCTGGCCGCGCTACCCGGGAGCCGACCTCTTCGCGGGCAGGCAGCTGCACGCGCACGACTACCGGGAGCCCGAGGAGTTCGCCGGACAGCGCGTGCTGGTGGTCGGGGCGGGAGTGACCGGGGTGCAGCTGCTCGTGGAGCTCTCCCGTCTCTCCGAGACCACGTGGGCGACCCGGCGCGAGCCGGTCTTCCGGGACGGCCCCTTCACCCCGGAGCTCGGGCGGGCCGCCGTCGCCGTCGTCGAAGACCGCGTCCGACGCGGTCTGCCGCCGGGCTCGGTGGTCAGCGTGACCGGGCTCATGTGGACTCCGGAGCTGCGCGAGGCGAAGGCGCGGGGCGTGCTCGACCGCCTGCCGATCTTCCAGCGCCTCACGCCGACCGGGGTGGCGTGGGAGGACGGCACAACGCTGGACGTGGACGCGATCCTCTGGTGCACCGGGTTCCGGGCCAATCTCGACCACCTCGCCCCGCTCCGGCTGCGCTCCCCCGGCGGCGGCATCACGATGACCGGACGGCTCGCGACGCAAGTCGCCGCCGAGCCGAGGGTGCATCTGCTCGGCTATGGGCCTTCGGCGAGCACGATCGGGGCCAACCGCGCGGGCCGGGCTGCGGTCGCCGAACTGCTCGGCGCGCTCGCCGCTACATCGGCAACGGCTCCCGACAGCCCGGCCACATCGCCCAGCCCGGATACCGCAGCACGCGGTTGAGCAGCGGCAGGCCGTGCAGATCCGACTCCGGCTCCGCGGCGGCCTCCTCCACGAACTGGAGCAGGACGAACCACAGGCCGAGGCAGTAGCCCATGCCCTGGCCCCGCCGCTCGCGCAGACGCTGGTCCGAGCGCAGGAACGTCGCGAGGAGCTCCTCGCCGTAGCGGCGGCTGAGCTCCACCGCCTGCTCACCGCATTCGCGGACCGAGACGGTCCAGAACGGGCGCTCGCAGCCGAGCGCGCGCAGTTTCACCCCGTACATCCACAACGTCTCGAACTCGAACCGCGCCCGCTGCCCCGCGTCGCGCAAGGCGAGATGCCACTGCGCCGCGGAGTCGTCCCCGTCGCCCCGAAAACGCTCGACCAGCGCGTCCACCGCCCAATCGGCCATGTCGAGCGCTTCCTCGTAGGCCATCAGGCGGAAATCTTGCGGAGCGAGCCCGCCATGGCCCGCCGCGAGCCGCGCGCGGGCCCTGCCCGCGTACGAGGGGAAGCGCTCGCGGATCAGCGCGGCCAATCCGGAGTGCCGCAACAGCCACGGGAGGTAGTAGCGGTACGCGACATCGTGCAGCGGCTCCTGCGCAGCCTCGTGGTCCTGCTCATTCCTACGGCAGAGCCACCACTCCCACCATGCCGTGCCCGGCTCGCCCCACAACTCCCGCGCCCGTAGCACGCTCCGGCCTCAGGCCGAGGTGTCCTCGGGCTGCGCGGCCTCGACGGCCTCAGTGGTCTCGGCCTGCGCCGCCATGGCCCGGAACATCGGGTGCTCGCCGTGGTGGGCGACCACCTTGGGCACCACAGGGGCCTGCTGCGCGGCGTTGCCGCCGCGCGACCGGCGGCCTCGGCCCGACCCGGACTCGTGGCGGCCTTCCTCCGGAAGTTCGGTGCCCAGCGGGTCGGGGTGCACGATGACGCCGCGCCCCTCGCAATGCGAGCACTTCGAGGAGAACGCCTCCAAGAGGCCCGTGCCGATCCGCTTGCGGGTCATCTGGACCAGGCCGAGCGAGGTCACCTCGGAGACCTGGTGCCGGGTCCGGTCCCGCGCCAGGCACTCGGTGAGCCTGCGCAGCACCAGCTCGCGGTTGGACTCGAGCACCATGTCGATGAAGTCGACGACGATGATCCCGCCGATGTCGCGCAGCCGGAGCTGCCGCACGATCTCCTCGGCGGCTTCGAGGTTGTTGCGGGTGACGGTCTCTTCCAGGTTGCCGCCGGAGCCGACGAACTTGCCCGTGTTCACGTCGACCACGGTCATGGCCTCGGTCCGGTCGATGACCAGCGTGCCGCCAGAGGGCAGCCACACCTTGCGGCCCAGCGCCTTCGCCAGCTGCTCGTCCACCCGATACTCGGAGAACACGTCCTGGCCCTCTGCCTTCGGCTCGAAGCGCTCGAGGCGCTCGCCGAGGTCGGGGGCGATGGCCGAGAGGTACTCCTGCACCACTTCGTGCGAGTTCTCGCCCTGGACGACCAGCTTCGCGAAGTCCTCGTTGAAGACATCGCGGATGAGCTTGACCAAGAGGTCCGGCTCGCGGTACAGCGAGCGGGGGCCGCCGCCCTGCCCCTTCGCGTCTTCGGCGGCCTTCTGGATGCGCTGCCACTGCTCGGCCAGGCGCGTCACGTCTTCGGTGAGCTGCTCGGCGGACACGCCCTCCGAAGCGGTGCGGACGATGACGCCAGCGTCCTCCGGGACGATGCCCGCGAGGATCTCGCGCAGCCGGTTGCGCTCGGTGTCGGGCAGTTTGCGGCTGATGCCCTTGGCCGAGGCCCCCGGCACGAACACCAGGTAGCGGCCCGCGAGGGCGATCTGCGTGGTCAACCGCGCGCCCTTGTGCCCGACCGGATCCTTGTTCACCTGCACCAGCAGGTAGTCGCCCGGCTTGATCGCGTGCTCGATCTTGCGAGCGTCGCCGCCGAGGCCAACGCCTTCCCAGTTCACCTCGCCCGCGTACAGGACGGCGTTGTTGCCCCGCCCGATGTCGACGAACGCCGCCTCCATCGAGGGGAGCACGTTCTGCACCCTGCCGAGGTAGATGTTCCCGACCATCGAGGCCGAGGCCGAGGTGGTCACGAAATGCTCGACGAGGACGTTGTCCTCCAGCACGCCGATCTGGGTGTATTTCCCTCCCGGCGAGCCGTCCGGGTTGCCATCGCGCTCGCGCACCACCATGACGCGCTCCACGGACTCGCGCCGGGCGAGGAACTCGGACTCGGAGAGGATGACCGAACGGCGCCTGCCCCAGTCGCGGCCCTCGCGGCGGCGCTGGCGCTTGGCTTCGAGCCGGGTCGAGCCGGAGATGCCCTGCACCTCGTCTTTGGCCTTCGAACGGCTGGAGCGCTCGCGCACGACGGTGTTCGGCGGATCGTCCTCGCTGCCCGCGCCGTCGTTCCCGCCCCGCCGCCTGCGCCTGCGGCGCTTCGCCGAGGGCGACAGCTCGCCCGCTTCCGCGCCCTCCGAGGCGGGCTCCGCCTCGTCGGACGCGGCGGCCTCTTCCGAAGGCTCTGCGGACTCCTCGGCCTCGCCAGCCTCTTCGCCTTGCTGCTCCTGCGCCTCAGAGCCCCGGCCCCTGCCCCGGCCCCGCCTGCCCCGGCGGCGCCTGCGCCCGCCCTTGCCCTCGTCGTCGGACTCGTCCGTGGCCTCCTCCGCCGGGCCAGGCTCCTCGGAGACAGCGGCGGCGGGACCGGGCTCTTCGACGGCGGCCGGCTCGGCCTTGCTCGACCTGCGCTTGCGCGGCTCTTGGCTCTTGGGCTCTGGGCTCTTCGGCTCGAGGAACAGCGGTCCGCCCATCAGCTCCAGCTGCGCGGGGGCCGCGGCGGGCTCCTCCGCCGCGGCGGGCTCCTCGGAGGCGGGCTCGGCCGCGGCCGCCGGGGGCTGGGCCTGCTCGCCAGCGGGTGGCTCGGCGTTCGCCAACGCCTCGCGGACCTGGGTCGCGACGGTCTCGTCGATGCTCGACTGCGGGCCCCGGACCGTCACCCCGAATTCGGAAAGCTTGGTCAGCACCTGTCGGGAAGTCACCCCGAGCAGACGGCCGAGGGCGTGGACTCGAATCTTCCCCTGCGGGGCAGAATCGTCAATGGGCGGCAGCTCTTCAGCCACGTGGCACTCCTTATATCAGCCCCCGGGCGCGCTCAGGACGTCGTGACGACATCGCGAGCACAGCCACGCGGGGGGTCTTTGTGTCTATCGCGCGTCACGCGAACTGGAGGAACGCGTGAGGCGACATAGTCGCGTTTTCTGGCCGAGGCTCATCGGAAACTCCCGCCGCCGACGCCCGCGAAGGGGTGGAGCCAGCGTTATTCGGAACCTTTCAACAAAGCTTCGGGGTCGTCGCGCGCCGTCCGGCCGAAGCCGCCAGCTGCGCGCCGACTGCATCCACTATCGCATATCTTTGGCGGAATGCACGCCATCCCCCGCCCAGGAGTCGCCCGGGAAAGCCTTCAAGCAGGTCAGTGGTGATTGGACAAGCAGAACTCGGGGAACCACAGCGCGATCTCCCGATGAGCAGACTCCGGCGAGTCGGAGCCGTGCACCAAGTTGCTCTGGACCGTGAGGCCGAAATCCCCTCGGATCGTGCCGGGGACGGCGCTCTTGACCGGGTCGGTGCCGCCGATGATCTGCCGCATCGCCGCGATGGAGCCCTCGCCCTCGATGACCGCCGCGACCAGCGGGCCCGAGGTGATGAACTCGACCAGCGAGTCGAAGAACGGGCGCTGGGCGTGCTCCGCGTAATGCTCCCGCGCGATGTCCACGTGCGGCACGAGCCGCTGCAGCGCGAGGATCTGCAACCCCTTGCGCTCGACGCGTCCTAGCACTTCGCCGATAAGGCCACGGGCCACCGCGTCAGGTTTGATCAACACCAAAGTCCGCTCAGTCACGCCAGCTAGCTTAGAGCACGGATTTCCGTGGTATCAACCAGCTCCCTGCGCCCTCTGCACGGCCCGCCGCATCCACCACACGACGGCCCAGACCGCCGCGAAAATCAGGCCGGTGACCCCGATGGCGGGATGCACGAGCCACCCCGCCACGAGGACCGCCTGCAACCCAAGGTCCAGGGAGAACCCCCATGGTTTGGACTGCACGGCGCACGCCCAGAAGAGCAGCGCGGCGAAGCAGAGCACGAACGCGGTCGGCGCCCAGCCCGGCCCGTGGAACGAGGACAGGTTCACGACCACGGGCACGCCGAGCAGCACCGCGATCATCTCCAAGATCAGGATGCCGGAGCACACCCCTCGGAACCCCTTCCACGGATCAGGCCGCTCCGCAGGAGCCGGGTCCGGATTCGGTTCTTCTTCGGTCATGAGGGGGCCAATCCGTAGAGGTCTCGCGCCGCGCCGGCAGTCACGACCGAGCCGGTGATCAGCACGCCCTCGCCCTTCGGCGCGGCCAGCTCCTTCGCTGTGCCGACCGCCTCCGCGAAGTCCGGCTGCACCACGACGCGTTTGGGCTCGAACACCGTGCGGGCCAGCTCGGCCAGCTCGGCGGCGGGGAGCGCCCTCGGCGACCCGTTGTCGGTCACCACGACCGAGGCGAGCGCCGGCTTGAGCGCTTCGAGCACGCCGCGCACGTCCTTGTCGCCCATCACGCTGAGCACGCCGTGGAACGGCGTGTTGGGGAAATCCTCCGCGAGCGCCGAGGCCAACGCCGTCGCGCCATGGGGGTTGTGGGCGGCGTCCGCCAGCACGAGGGGCTCCCCCGGCCCGCTCGGCATCCGCTCCAGCCGCCCAGGGGAGCGGGCGTTCGCGAAGCCGTCGAGCACGACGGCTTCCGCGAGGCTCCGCTCCGGACCGGCTCCGAAGAACGCCTCGACCGCGGCGAGGGCGAGCGAGGCGTTCGCCGCCTGGTGCGGCCCGTACAGGGGGAGGAAGACCTCCGGGTAGACCGCGCCGAGGCCGCGCAGGCCGATCTGCTGCCCGCCGACGGCGAGCGAACGTCCGGTCACCGCGAACTCCTGGCCGGAACGGGCCAGGACGGCCCCCGCCTTCTCCACCTGCGCGAGGATCGCCCGCAGCGCCGCCGGGTTCTGCTCGGCGGTGACCACGACCTGGTCCTTCTCCTCCCAGCCCCCCTCGCTCTTCGGGAGCCGTTTGACGATCCCGGCCTTCTCCCCTGCGATCACCGAGAGGTCCGAGCCCAGATACTCGACGTGGTCGAGCGAGATCGGCGCGAGGACGGCGACGTGGCCGTCGATCACGTTGGTCGCGTCCCAGCGCCCGCCCATGCCGACCTCGACGACGGCCACGTCCACCGGGGCCTCGGCGAACAGCGTGTACGCCATCGCGACGAGCACCTCGAACTTGCTCATCGCCGGGCCGCCCTGGGCGCGGGAGCTCGCGTCGACCCGGTGCACGAGCGGCTCTATCTCCCGCCAGGCCGAGACGTATTGCTCCTCGGTGATCGGCTGGTCGCCGAGCGAGATCCGCTCCGTCGGGGACTGCAGGTGCGGGCTGAGGATCCGCCCTGTGCGCAGGCCGGTCGCGGTGAGCAGCGCGTCCACCATCCGCGTTGTCGACGTCTTGCCGTTCGTTCCCGCGATGTGGATCGACGGGTACGCGCGCTGCGGCGAGCCCAAGAGGTCCATGAGGGCGGCGATCCGGGTCAGGCTCGGCTCGATCTTCGTCTCGGGCCAGCGCGCGTCCAGCTCGGCCTCGACGGCCTGGAACTCGGCTGGGTCGAACTCGCTCACAGGAGCTCCTTCAGCTTCGCCTCAAGACGCTCGATCTCTGCCTTCGCCGTCTCGTGCCGGGCGCGGATCTTCTCCACGACGTGCTCGGGGGCCTTCGCGAGGAAGGACTCGTCCGAAAGCTTCGCCTCGGTGCCGTCGCGCTCCTTCTGCTGCGCCGCGACGTCCTTCTCCAACCGCTTGCGCAGCGCGTCCTTGTCCACCGCCCCGGACAGGTCGAAACGGACGACGACCACGCCGGAGCCGAGCGCCGACTCGACGGCCGCGGTCTGGTTGAAGTCCTCCGCAGGGGCTGCGACCTTCGCGAAGGCGCGGATCTGCTCCTCCCAGCCCGCGATTCCAGCTTCGGCGAGCCCGTCGAGCGCGGCGGGGATGCGCTGCCCCGGCGGCAGGCCCTGCTCGGAGCGGAACCGGCGGATGTCGGTGATGAGCGTCTGCGCGGCGGCGACGCGGGCGAGCACCGCCGGATCGGCCCGATGCGCCAGCGGCTCGGGCCATGGCGCGCTGGCCAGCGTCTCGCCGCCGGTGAGCGAGCGCCAGAGCACGTCGGTGACGAACGGCATGATCGGGTGCAAAAGGCGCAGCAGCGTGTCGAGCACGCGGGCGAGCACCGCCCTTGTGCTGTCGGCGCGCCCTGGCATTTGCAGCTTCGCGAGCTCCAAATACCAGTCGCAGAACTCGTCCCAGGTGAACTGGTAGAGGGCCTGGGATGCCTTGGCGAACTCCCCGGCCTCCAACGCGCTGTCCGCCTCGGCCCTGACCTCTTCGAGCCGCCCGAGGATCCAGCGGTCCGCGTCGGTGAGCGACTGCTGGGCCAGCTCCGCGCCGAAGCCTTCGGCGGCGCCGCTGATCAGCGCGAACCGGGTCGCGTTGAAGAGCTTGGTGACGAAGTTGCGGGCCGCGATGGCGTTGGACTCCCCCATCGGCACGTCCGCGCCGGGCGCGACGGCGCGCAGGAGGGCGAACCGGGTCGCGTCCGCGCCGAACCGGTCGAGCCAGTCCAAGGGGTTGATGACGTTCCCCTTGGACTTGCTCATCTTCTGGCCCTTCTCGTCCCGCACCAGGCCGTGGAACCACAGCTCGCGGAACGGGGCCTGGGCCAAGCCCTGTGCTGACGTCGCAGTCGCCGACTGGCCGGTTTGGCCCACCCAGCCGCCGAACATCGCCATCCGCACGGCCCAGAAGAAGAGGATGTCGTACCCGGTGACCAGCACGCTCACCGGGTAGAAGGCTTCCAGCTCCGGAGTCTTCTCCGGCCAGCCGAGGGTCGCGAACGCCCACAGGCCGGAGGAGAACCAGGTGTCGAGCACGTCCTCCTCTTGCCGCCAGCCGTCGGGGATCTCCTCGCCGGGCCCGAAGCACCGGACTTCGCCCTCGGGCCCGTACCAGACCGGGATCCGGTGCCCCCACCACAGTTGGCGCGAGACGCACCAGTCGCGCATGTTGTCGGTCCACTCGAACCACCGGGGGACGAGCCCTTCCGGCGCGATCGGCATGGCCCCGGAGCGCACCTGCTCGCCCGCCGCCTTCGCGAGCGGCTCGACCTTCAGGAACCACTGCAGCGACAGCCGGGGCTCCACCGGCTCCCCGCCGCGCTCGGAGTGCCCGACGCTGTGCTTGTAGGGCCGGACCTCGGCGACCACGCGCCCTTGGTCCGCCAGCTCCAGCCGGACGGCCTTGCGGGCCTCGAAACGGTCCATCCCGTCGAACCGGGTGCCGGTGCCCGCGATCTTGCCGTCCTCGTCCATGACCGTGAGCATCGCCAGGCCGTGGCGCTGGGCGAGCTCGAAGTCGTTCGGGTCGTGCGCCGGGGTGATCTTCACCGCGCCGGTGCCGAACTCCGGGTCCACGTGCGCGTCCGCGACGATGCGCAGCTCGCGCTCGACCAGCGGGTGCGGCAGGGTCGTGCCGACCAGGTGGCGGTAGCGCTCGTCGTCCGGGTGCACCGCGACGGCGACGTCGCCCAGCATGGTCTCCACCCGGGTGGTCGCGACGACGATATGCGGTTCGTCGTCCTTGAGGGAGCCGTAGCGCAGCGAGACGAGCTCGCCGTCCACCTCCTTGTGGATCACCTCCGCGTCGGAGATCACGGTGCGCTGCTTGGGCGACCAGTTGACCAGCCGCTCGGCCTGGTAGATCAGGCCCGCGTCGAAGAGCTGCTTGAAGACGGTCCGCACGGCCTTGACCATGCCCTCGTCCATCGTGAAGCGCTCCCGGCTCCAGTCCACCGAGTCGCCCAGGCGGCGCATCTGCCCGGAGATGTTGCCCCGGACCTGCTCCTTCCACGCGAAGGCCCGCTCTAAGAACGCCTCGCGGCCCAGCTCGTGGCGGCTGGTGCCCTCTTCGGCGAGCTGCTTGTCGATGGCCGCCTGGGTCGCGATGGAGGCGTGGTCGAAACCGGGCAGGTAGAGCACTTCGTAGCCCTGCATGCGCTTGCGCCGGCAGATCGCGTCCATGACCGCGTGCTCCATCGCGTGGCCGACGTGCAGGTTGCCGGTGACGTTCGGCGGAGGGACGACGATGGAGAACTTCGGCTTCTCGCTCGCCGGGTCGGCGGTGAAGAGGCCGGAGTCCTGCCAGCGCCGGTAGATCTCGTCCTCATGCGCCGACGGCTCCCAGCCGGGCGGCAACGTCTCGTTGGTGGTCTCGGGGTTGGGCACCGGGGAATTCTACTCGCAGCCGCGCCGGAGGCAGAGAACGCTCGCGCTTGCGCAGCGCGAACTGGCGTTTCCCGGACCCGCCGCCGCGCCTCACGGCGCGGTATTGGTCCGGCCCCAAATGCATAACAGTCTCAGGGATCTAGTCGCGTAACACTCGACTCACAAGCTTCACTAGTCTCATGAGTAAACAGTCGTCACTCCTTTCGCTGTTCGCGGCGTGCGCTGCGGCCGCGTCTTTCGGCGCGCCGCACGCCGCCGCCGCGCCCGCCGACCCGGCGTGCGCCTCGCTGCAGCAGCTGGGCCCGGACCTGAACGACCTCGTCGGCAAGTTCAACGCGTTCAACAGCACAGTGAGCCAGATCCCGGCGCAGTACCAGCAGACCGATCTGTTGGGCATGGTCCAGAACGTGGGCGCGACCGGGCAGAAGGCCCAAGACCTCGCCGGTTCGCTCAACCAGGTGAACGGCGACATCCAGGACGCGGAGAACACCACCCAGGACCCCGGCCTGCGCGAGAGCCTCAGCCAGCTCTCCGACACGGTCGGCCAGGCCAGCGAGTACGTCGGGGCGTACGCGAACCCGTTCGCGCAGCGTCCGGACAACAGCAAGCTGACCGCGCTCGCGGTCCGCACCGGCACGCTGGTGATCGGCTACCAGATCAACTACACCAGGGTCTGCGGGATCGGGCAGCTCGGCCTGCCGGGCGCGCAGAGCCCCGCCGCCGCCGCGCCGGGCCCCGCCGAGGACAACTAGCCCCGGCCGCCCTCACCGCCCCAGGACGTCGGGCAGCTCGGCTTTTTCGCCGAGGACGTGCTCGGAGAGGAAGCCGAGCACGACCTGGTACCAGAGCTTGGCGTCTTGCGGCGCGAGCACCCAGTGGTTCTCGTTCGGGAAGTACAGGAACCGGTGCGGGCTCCGCCCGTCCTCGTCCGCCGCCAATTGGGACCGCGACAGCAGATCCCACCACAGCCGCAACCCCTCGCCGACTGGCACCCGGTAGTCCTTGTCGCCGTGGACCACGAGCATCGGGGTGCGGATGTTCTCCGCATGCAGGTGCGGCGAGTTCGCCAGCGCCATTTCGGGCGTCATCTCCCTCGTCCAGTACGAGCTGTCGTCGGTGGTGGCCCCGAATTGGTCCAACGCCCACAGGGAGGCGTGGGTGACGATCGCCTTGAACCGGTCGGTGTGCCCGGCGATCCAGTTGGCCATGTAGCCGCCGAAGGACCCGCCCATCGCCGCCGTGCGCGTCTGGTCGACGGCGGGGTGCTCCAGCGCCGCGTCGACCGAGGCCATCAGGTCGGTGTAGGTCGCGCCGCCCCAGTCGCCCCAGCCACGCTGGACGAACGCCTGCCCGTACCCGGTGGAGAGGGCGGGGTCGGGCAGGAGCAGCGCGTAGCCTTTCGCCGCCAAGAGCCACGGGTTCCACCGCCACGACCAGGCGTTCCAACTCGACAACGGCCCGCCGTGCACCCACAAGACCAGCGGCGCTTTCCGCCCCTCGCCCGCCCCTGCGGGCAGCACGAGCCAGGACCGCACCCGCGTGCCGTCCGCTGCGGTCGCGACAAGCTCTTCGAGGGTTCCCGGCAGCTCCAGCGCGGCAGCAGGAGAAGCCAGCTCGACCACCGCCCCGTCGGCTCCGATCCGCACCGGGTGCGGCGGGCGCAGATACGAGGAGCGCAGCGCGAAAACGGTCCCGTCCGACACGGGGGCGATGGCGGCGTAGGCGAAGTCGTCGGCGGTGACCCGCACCGGCGCGGAGCCGTCCACGGCCACCCGGAACAGGGGCGCGCGGCCGTCCTCGTCCGCGACGACGAACAACGCCTCGCCGTCCCGCGACCAGGCGATCTCCCCCGGCCAGCGGTCCCATCCCGGCGCGAGCTGGCGAGCCGGCCCGCCGTCTGCCAACGAGAGCACGTGCAACGTGACCGCCGGCGCCTCGGTCGGCGTGGAGCGGCTCTCGCGCAGGAAGGCGACTTTCGTCTGGTCCGGGGAGATCTTCGGGCTCAGCAGGTGCGCCTCGGGGTCGTCCTGCAAGACGCGGCTCTCCCCCGACGCGACGTCGATCCACACCAGCGTCTCGCGGCTCGCCCCGCGAGCCTCGGGCCGCTTGAACGAGGTCACGAGGAAGCTCCCGTCCGCCGCGATATCGGCCGTGGTCTCCCGCAGGCCGCCGCCTCTGACCTGGGCTCCCGTCGGCGGCGGGGTGAGGTCCACCGGCTCCTCGCCGAGCAGCCAGAGGCGCGGGGCCTCCGGGCCGAGGTCGTGGTCCCAGAACCGCACCGGGTAGCCCGTGTACAGGATCGCCGAGACTTTGCCCTCTTTGCGGAGTTTGCGCAGCTGCTCGTCCGATTCGGCTCCGCTCGCGCCCGAAAGGGTCTGCGCGGTCACGACCGTGGTCGCCGCCGCGCCCGCCGGAAAGACGCCGGTCACCGCGCCTGGGAACTTCGCGACCTCGCTCGCCTCGCCGCCTTCGGCGGGCAGGAGCCATAACGAGGCCGGCGGGTCCTCGCCGCCCTCGCCCGAGCCTCGGGAGCTCAGGAACAAGAGCGAGCCGTCCGCCGCGAACACCGGGGCGGACTCGCCCCGCTCCGAGAAGGCGATCCGTCTCGCCCGGCGCGCCCCGGCCGGGTCCGTCTCCCAGAGCGCGGAGACGAACTTCGACTTCTTCTCGTCGAGCTGGGCGACCACCAGCACCGCCCGCGAGCCGTCCGGCGACACGGCCAGGCCGGTCACCCTTGGGGTGTCCAGATACGCGTCGAGGTCGTGCAGCGCAGCGGGGTTCTCAGGAGCCGTCATGCCTTTGAGCGTAGCCCCGCGAGGGAGGCCCACTGCTGCGGGGTGTTCACATTGCTCAGCGCTAATGGGTCGCTGACCTGTGTTTTTCTGATAGACCGCGAGTCGAGGAAGCGCATCATCGCCCGCTCCCCCCGCTCCAGCGCCGCCCCGGCGGGCTCCGCGAGCTCCGTCGAGTACACCCCGACCAGCGGATGCGCCCGCGCCCGGCCTTCGCTCGTCCGGTCCGAGGCGAGCAACGCCTCCGCCGGGCCGGCCTCGAAAACCGCCAAGAGCTCGCCCACCACAGCGGCTGTGATCAGCGGGAGGTCCGCCGAGAGGACCACGGCGAGCCCGGCTCCGCGAGCGCGGGCCGCCGCGAGACCGGTGGCCAGGCCCCGCAACGGCCCTTGGCCGGGGACCTCGTCGTAGAGCGCGCAGACATCCTCCGGAACCGCGCGCGGAACGCTCCCGAGCACGGCGAGCAGCGGGGAGCAGCACGGCCGTATCGCGTCGAACGACCGCGCCATGAGCGTCTTCCCGTCGAACACGAGCTGGGTCTTGTCCGAGCCCATGCGGCGGGACTCGCCCCCGGCGAGGACGACTCCTGCGATAACGGCCATGCCTCTAGTCTGCCTGCCGTCCTCAGCGGGGGCGCCTCCCTCCCTCGGGGGCGTAGTCCACATAGCGGCGCACTTCCTCGGCCCGCTCGCTGCTCGTCAGGCGCGTGAGCAGGTGCAGGGCCATGTCGATCCCGGCGGAGACCCCCGCCGAGGTGACGATGCCGCCTTCGTCCACCCACCGCGACTCCCTGTCCACCGCGATGGTGGGGTCGGTCTCGGCCAGGAGGTCGAGCGAGCCCCAGTGCGTCGTGGCGCGCTTGCCCCGCAAGAGTCCCGCCGCCGCGTAGACCAGCGATCCGGTGCAGACGCTGGCGAGCAGCGGCACCGTTTCCCGCGCCGCGCGGACCCAGTCCAGATGGCGCTCGTCGCGCATGAGCGCGCGCGTGCCGATCCCGCCGGGATGCACCAGCACGCCGGTCCCGTCCAGATCGTCCAGCCCGGCGTGCGCGGCGACGGCGAGCCCTTTCGCGCAGGCGACCGGCCCGCCGTCCGGGGAGATCATCCGCACCGCCCAGCCGTCCTGCGGGTGGTTCTGGCACCAGGCCGAAAAGATCTCCCACGGGCCGACCGCGTCGAGCTCCTCGACCCCGTCGAACAGCAGGATGTCGATCCGGCTCATCGGACGACCTCCTCGGTGCTGGTCACCGTGGCGAACTCGCGATCGAGGCTCACGGCGGTCGCGGTCGCGATCTCGTCCGCCGTGAACCAACGCTGCTCGCGTTCGCTGAACCGGTCGAAGGTGTGCGTGGCGTCGAGCGGCAAGACCACTTCGTAGCCCAGGTCGGAGCCGACCCGCGATGTCGTCTCGACGCAGAAATTCGTGGCGATCCCGGTGACCACGATCCGGGACACTCCTCGGGCTTGGAGCTCTTTGTGCAGGTCCGGCGTGCCGAAGAACGCCGCGTGCGCGCTTTTGACGACCACGAGGTCGGCGGACGAGCACAGCTCGGGGTCTTTCGGCTCGAACCCCGGCGATCCGGGCGCGAGCGGGGAACCGGCGATCTTCGAGGCGTGCTGGACGGCGACGACGAGCCAGCCCCGTTGGCGGGCGCGGGCGACGAGGCGCGCGATATTCGCCTCCGCGTCCGGATTGTTCCTCGGGCCCCAATACGCCTCGTCGTCGAAACCCTTCTGCACGTCGATGACGAGGAGGGCGGTGTCTGTGCTGTTGTGCGCCATGACATGGAGCCTCGCGCATGCGGGAGCCCCTTGCCAGTGGCATGAATGCCATGGTTCCATAGAAAAATGCCAAATCTTCCGGACCGGCCGCACCGCGTGGTGGCGCTCGCGCTACCTGGGGTGGTCCTGCTCGACCTCGCGGCCCCCGCGCACCTCTTCGGGCACTGCGGCGAGGGGAGATACGAGTTCCAGCTCGCGGGGCTCGCCCCTGGGCCCGTGCCGGACAGCACCGGCGTCGTCCTGTGCGCGGAACACGGCTTGGCCGCCTTGGCGCGGGCGGACACCGTCGTCGTTCCGGGCTACGGGCCGCTCGACAACCCGGCTCCGCCCGAAGCTGCCGAGGCGGTGCGCGCGGCCTACGACCGGGGCGCGCGGGTCATGTCGGTCTGCACGGGCGCGTTCCTCCTCGCCGAGGCGGGCTTGCTCGACGGGCGCAGCGCCACGACCCATTGGGCGCACACCGACGAGCTGGCCCGGCTCCACCCGAAAGTCACCTCGGTTCCCGACGTGCTCTTCGTGGACGAAGGCCGGATCCTCACCAGCGCGGGCGTTGCCGCCGGGCTGGACCTCTGCCTGCACGTCATCCGGCGCGACCATGGCGCGGCCTACGCGGCGGAGGCGGCCCGCCGCACGGTCATCGCCCCGTATCGCGAGGGCGGCCAGGCGCAATACATCCAGCGCCCCGTGCCGGAACGCTCCGGGGACTCGCTCGCGGACGTGCGCGCCTGGGCACTCGAACGGCTCGCGGAGCCGATCACCGTCGCCGACATGGCCCGCCGCGCGCTGCTCTCGACCCGCAGCTTCCAGCGGAGGTTCGTCGCCGAGACCGCCACGAGCCCAGGAGCCTGGCTCCTTCGGCAACGCATCGCCGCCGCGCAGCGCCTGCTCGCCGAGACCCGGCTGAGCGTGGAAGAGATCGCGGCCGCGAGCGGCCTAAGCTCCGCCGAAGGCATGCGGCAGCACTTCCGCAAGCAGCTGCGCACCACGCCGACCGCCTACCGACGGGCCTTCTCGGGTTAGAACCGCTTCAGGCAGACGACCTCGGGGATGGAATCGATCGTGTAGATCGTGTCCGCGTCGGACGAGCCGCACACCGACTTGTCCGACGTGCCTTTTTTCGCGGTTCTGACCACGTACGCGCCGATCGCGCCGCACGTGGCTCCCGTGATCCACTCCGACGATTCGGCCTCCGGCACGTTGTAGCAGGCTCCGACGACGAAGTTCGGATCGACGCACAGATAGTCCGTCTCGCCTTGGAGGCGGATCGAGCCGTAATATTCCGAGCACCCCGACTTCTCGGGAACCGACTTCAGGATCTGATAGGGGCCCGAGTTGTCGCCGCAGCTGCCGAGCTGGTCCGAACTCGGCGTGATCGACAGGCAATCGCCGATCTGGTAGGCGGAGGAACCCCTCCGCGATGCCGTCGTGCTGGTCGTCGTCGGGTCTATGTTGGGCGGCAGCACGCCCGTGCCGACCACGCTGCTTGTGGCCGAGGACTTCGCCTGGCTCGTCTTCCGCGCGTGCTCGGCGAACGACCAGACGAACCACCCTCCCGCCCCGAACACAAGCAGCGCGACCGCTGCGACGACTCCGACGATCACGCCCACCGGAGTCTTTTTCCTCGGCGGCGGGAAGCCCGGCGGGTAGTAGCCCCCTTGCTGCGGGTAGTGGCCCCCTTGCAGGGGATAGCCGCCCTGCTGAGGATAGCCCCCTTGCGGCGGGAACGGCTGGGGCGGATATCCCCCCGGCGGGTAGCTCATCTCTTCCTCGCTTCACTCACCATGCAACCTGAGACTAGCAGTCCGCCTTGGCCTCGACGTGATCTTGCCGTCAATACGCGTAGGCGCAGACGACCTGGGCCGGCTCCTGCCAGTACCAATAGCGGTAGCGCGAGCCGTTGGAGGCGGCTTGACAGTGATTGCCGTTCGTCGTGTCCGGGATGACGTCGAAAACCAGGATCGTCCCCGGCGCTTTACAGGTGGGAGCTGGTTGGATCCAGCCTTTCGCTGGAATCGTGTAGCAGTAATGCACGCGAAGGTCGACCTTGAGGCAGTACACCTGCGAGCCTTGCTCGATGCTGCCCTGGTCGCCGCAGGAGCTTTTCGAGCCTGCGATCTTATAGATCTGATACGTGCCGTCGCCGCACGCCACCGGGGTGGTCTCGCTGTCCGTCAGCTGGAAGCAATCCCCGACGTTGTACTGCGGGACCGGCGGCGAGTACGTGCTGCTGTACGGCGAGTAGGACGAATACGAGGAGTACGAGTGCCGGGAGGAGCTCGTCGAGGCGATGCTCCTGGCGGCCTTCTTCTCTTTGTTCGCGGCGAAGAGGAAGAGCGCCGCCACGCCGCCCCCGCCGCAGCACAGCAGCACCGCGACGACCGAGACGATGATGACCACCGGGGCCACGCTGGATTTTTTCCGCTGCGGGGCCTGTCCCGCGTGGGGCGGGAATTGCGGATACGGCGCTCCCCCTGACGGATACGTCACTTTCCACTCCTGTCCGCGACCCCTCCGGAGAGTCGACCTCTCTGCTGATCCTGGGACTCTAGCAAAACCGGGGAAGCTCCTCTACGATGCTCGTATGCAGCTGCCGCAGTGGCTTGCGCGGATGAACCGCCGCGTCACGAACCCAGTGCTCGGCGCGATCACGCCGTGGGCTCCGCTCTTCGGGACGATCAAACACAAAGGGCGTTCGAGCGGGAAGACGTACTCGACTCCGGTCACCCTCTTCAGCGCCCCGGAGAGCTTCGTCGTCATCCTCACCTACGGCCCGGACCGCGACTGGCTCAAGAACCTCGCCGCCGCCAAGGGCGGCGAGGTCGTCCACCTCGGCAAAACCGTCAGCATCGGGCCGCCCCGTGTGCTGCCGAAAGCCGAGGCCGTCCTCCCCCGGCTCGCCAACGCGATCGCCACGGCGGCGAAGTTCGAGTACGTCGCGATCCTGCCGAAATCCTGAGCTGCGGGAATGCTTCGCGCCGCCACGTCGTTCTGTCAAATATGGCATAATGGAACGCTGCGACGCAGGCGCTGAGCGCAGAACGAGGAGATGACAGACATGGCTGATCGAGTATTGCGCGGGTCGAGGCTCGGAGCGGTGAGCTACGAGACCGACCGGAACCACGACCTAGCTCCCCGCCGGATGGCGAAGTACCGCACGGAGAACGGCGAGGAGTTCGTCGTCCCCTTCGCCGACGACGCGGAAATCCCGCCCACCTGGCTGTGCAAGAACGGCCAAGAAGGATATCTGGTCGAGGGCGACAGCGTCGAGGTCAAAAAACAGAAGCCGCCGCGCACCCACTGGGACATGCTGCTGGAGCGCCGCAGCATCGAAGAGCTCGAAGAGCTGCTGAAGGAACGGCTGGACTTCCTCAAGCAGAAGCGCCGGGTCAGCGGGGTCTAGCCCCAACGGGACCGGCGGCCGCTTCGAAGCGCTCCACCGGTCCGCCCCCTCAACGCCGTTTGCCGAACCTGTGGTCCACGCCCCACTTGGCCACTTTGAAGAACGCCTCGAAGACGATGTCCTTGCTCATCTTCGAGTAGCCGATCTCTCGCTCGGTGAACGTGATCGGCGCTTCCGCGACGGTGAACCCGGCGAGCTGGGCCCGCCAGGCCAGGTCGATCTGGAAGCAGTAGCCGCGCGACTCCACCGCGGCGAGGTCGATCTTGCGGAGCACTTCCGCCCGGTAGGCGCGGAAGCCGCCGGTGATGTCGCGCACGTGCGTGCCGAGCGCGAGGCGGGCGTAGATGTTCGCGCCCCGTGAGAGGATTTCGCGCTGCTTCGGCCAGTTCACCACTGTGCCGCCCGGCACGTACCGGGAGCCGATGACCAGATCCGCGCCCACGTCGATCTTCTCCAACAGCCGGGGGAGCTGCTCCGGGGCGTGGCTGCCGTCCGCGTCCATCTCCACGAGCACCGAGAAGCACCGCTCAAGGCCCCAATGGAAGCCCGCGATGTACGCGGAGCCGAGCCCGCCTTTGCCGGTGCGGTGCATCACGTGCAGCCGGGGCTCGTCCTTGGCCAGCTCGTCCACGATCTGGCCGGTCCCGTCCGGGCTGCCGTCGTCCACGACCAGCGCCTCGACATCCGGGTTCGACGTGAACAGGCGCGGCAGAATACGGACGATGTTCTCCCTCTCGTTGTAGGTGGGAACGATCACCAACGTCCGCTTGGGCTCTGTCATGCTCTTCCTATGTTCTCCGCGAGCGGGGACGGCTCGTCAGCTTGCTTTGTGCGCCCAGCAAGCCTACCGTGTCGGAACCTGAGAGCGAAACCAGCGAACACGAAGGCGACGAACAGGACGTCCAACCACGGGAGGACGTAGCTCGCGGGCGTGCGGTCCGAGCGCAACGGCACGTCGGCGGCGAGCCAGGCCGGTTTGATCTTGCCGGACTCGGCGACCACCCGCCCGTCCGGCAGGATGATCGCGGAGACCCCGGTGGTGGCGGCCACCACCACGGCGCGGCCGAGCTCCACCGCCCGGATCTGCGAGACCGCCAACTGCTGGTAGGTCATGTCGCTGTCGCCGAACGTGGCGTTGTTCGTCGGCACCACGAGGATCTGCGCGCCGCCGCGCACCGAGCCGACCAGCGCCCGGTCGAAGATCACCTCGTAGCAGGTGGCGACGCCGACCGGCACGGGGCTGGAGCCTTCGACCGGGACGCGGACCACGCCGTCCCCGCCGCCGGGGACGAAACGCCCCGCCCGGTCGGCGTACTTGGAGAACAGCCGGAAGAAGCCGCGCATCGGCAAGTACTCGCCGAACGGCTGCAGGATGATCTTGTCGTGCCGGTCCACCGGCCCGGCTTGCGGGTCCCAGACCAGCGCGGTGTTGCGCGGAGCCGCCTCGTCCGCCGTGTCCAGGGTGCCGACCAGCAGCGGGGCGTTCAGCTCCCGCGCCGCCGAGGAGATCTGCTCCCCCGCCCACGGGTAGAGCACCGGGTCGATGTCGGAGGCGTTCTCCGGCCAGACCACGAGTTGCGCCTTCGGCGTCCTCCCCTCCTGTTCCGCGCGGGCGAGCTCGAGCGACTCGCGCACGTGCATGTTGAGCACCGCGGCGGGCCTGCTGTTGAAATCGAGGCCGAGTTTGGGCACCCCGCCCTGGACCGCTGCGACCTTCAGCCGCTGCCCGCCGCCGGGGTCCGGCAGCGCCGCCGCGCCCGCGAGGACGCAGCCCAGCAGCACGGCGGCGGTCGCGCCGAACGCCGCCCACGCGCGTCCAGGGCGCTCGTCGGGGATTCCCCGCGCGAGCCCGGCCCCGATCAGCGCGACGACGAAGGAGAGGAAGCTCGCGCCGCCCAGCGCCGCGACCGGGGCGAGCTGCCCGCCCGCCTGGCCGAACGCGAGCCTGCCCCAGGGGAAGCCGCCGAACGGCCAGCTGCCTCGGAACCATTCGCAGGCGCTCCAGGCGCTGGCGACGAAGAACGGCGCGAATTTCAGATCCCAGAGCCGGACCGCGACCCAGCCGAACAGCCCTGTGTAGAGCGAGAGGAACGCGCACAACGCGAGCCAGGGGCCGCTGCCGACGAAGATGCCCGTCCAGGAGAGCAGCGGCGTGAAAAACCCGAGGCCGAAGGCGTAGCCTGGCCAGAATCCGGTCAGCCGCCGCCGGGGCCCGCTGATTTCGGGCCGGAGCAGGGCGAGGAAGAAGGCGAGGAAGATCGGGGCGGCCCACCACAGCTTGTCGTGCGGCGGGAACGTGAAGTACAGCCCGTAGCCGCTCAGCGCGGAGCCGACAGCGCGCAGCGCTCGGTCCTTGTACGCCTTACCCCGCATACGCGATCTCCCCGTCCACGACGACCATCCTGCACCTCGGAGCCACCGCCGCGAGGTCGGGCAGGGGTGCCTGGTGGGTGCGCCGGTCGGTGGACCAGCTGTTCGCCCTGCCGGGCGCGGATTCGGCGTACCGCTCGACCTCCCACACGGCGAAGGTCGCCCTCGCCCCCGGCACGAGCGTCCCGGCGAACTGGTCCTTGCTGCCCGCCGCCCGGCGCCCGCCTCTGGTGGCCGCGAGGAACGCGGCCCGCGCCGAGATCCGCGACTCGGGCCGGTGGTGGTTCGCCGCCGCCGCGACCCACGCCCACGGGTCCACCTCGGTGACCGGCGCGTCCGAGCCGAAGGCAAGGACGACCCCGGCCGCCGCGAACTGCGCGAAATCGTTCAACCGGCTCCCCCGCCGAGCGCCGAGGCGTTGCTCGTACATGCCGCCCGGCCCGCCCCACAGCGCGTCGAAGAGCGGCTGCATGCTCGCGGCCACGCCCCACTGCCCGAGCAGCCCGGCCTGCTCCGCCGTCGTCATCTCCATATGCTCCAGACGGTGCCCGCACCTGGCGACGGCCGGTCCGCCGAACTCGGCTGCGGCGGCCCCGAACGCGCCGACCAGCTCGGTGATCGCCGCGTCCCCGATCGCGTGGAAGCCTGCGGGCACGCCCGCCTCGGTGGTAGCCCGCACGTGCGCCGCCACCGCCTCCGGGCTCAGATACGCGTTGCCGCAGGCCCCGGTCGAGAGGAAGGGCTCGTGCAGCCACGCGGTGCTCGACCCGATCGACCCGTCGATGAACAGATCCCCCGCAAGGCCGCGCGCGCCGGTCTCGGCGAGCAGTTCGCGGGCCCGCTGCGGGCTTTCGACGGCCTCGCCCCAGTAGCCGACCCGCGCCACGGTGTGCTCGGCCCCGAGGAGCAGGGCCAGGTCTTCTTTGCTGGAGATCTCCGGGCCCGCGCACTCGTGGACCTCGACAACGCCTCGGGAGAGCACGTGGTCCAGCGCCGCGCGCTGCGCCGCCGCGCGCTGCTGCGCCGAAAGCCGCGCCCTGGCCGCCGCGCGCACCAGATGATGCGCCTCCCCGGTCAGCGGGGCTTGGGGGTGGTAGCCCTTGGCCTCGGCGAGCCCAGGGACCGAGGCGCGCAGCGCGGTCGAGGCCGCCGCGGAATGCACGTCCACCCTCGGGCTGTACACCATGGCTCCGGGGGCCAGCGCGTCGAGCTCGTCGGTCGTCGGCGGCTCGGGCTCGTCCCATCTGGACTCGTCCCATGTGCCGAGCCACACCAGCTCCCCGCCCCGGCGCGGGGCGGCGTAGACGCGCAGCGCCTCGGCCCGCGACCTCGCCTCGCCGAGCGCTCGGGCGGCGAGGCCCAGACCGGCGTCGGTCAGATGGACGTGCGCGTCCACGAATCCCGGCGCGACGAACGCCCCGTCGAGCGGGACGAGGTCCGCGTCCGGGAACAGCTCCTTCGCGGCCCGGTCGGCTCCGAACCAGACCGCCTGGCCGTTCTGGACGGCCATGGCCGTCGCCTCCGGGGCGGTCGGACTGTGGATCCGCCCGCCATAGAAGACGGTGGTGTCAGATGAGGTGGGCACGATGTCCAAGTCTGCCAGACCGCGATGACCGATCCGGCTTCTCCGGCGGATGAGGAAGAGCGGAGTTCACGAAGCAGGCACGCGAGGAGCCGACAACGCCGCAGATCGCCGCCCCAGCCACCGGCGCTATGCCACACTAACGAGGTGACCCTCATGCTTGTCGACGGCGCTGGATTATGGTTCCGCGCGTTCTACGCCCTGCCCGAATCGATCACCGCGCCGGACGGGCGGCCCGTGAACGCGGTCCGGGGCTTTTGCGACATGCTCGCCGCGCTGGTCGAGCGCGACCGCCCGAACCGGCTCGCCGTCTGCCTCGACCTCGATTGGCGGCCAAGGTTCCGCGTGGAGCTCCTGCCCGAGTACAAGGCGCACCGCGTCGCCCCCGGCGGGGATCCGGACGCGCCAGGAGCCGGGCCCGGCGAAGCGGAGCCCGAATCGCTGGGCCCGCAGGTCGAGATGATCCTCGCGCTGCTCGACGCGGCGGGGGTCGCCACAGCGGGCGCGGAGGGTTTTGAAGCCGACGACGTCATCGCGACGCTCGCCGCGCGCGAGCGCCGCTCAGCGTCTTCCCTCAATCGCCGGGAGGCTGGCGTCGTGGTGGTCACCGGCGACCGAGACCTGCTCCAACTGGCCGCCGACGCGCCGGTTCCCGTCCAGGTTCGCTACCTCGGGCGCGGGGTGGCGAAGTCAGAGCTGTTCGGACCTGCCGAGGTGGCCGACCGCTACAGCCTGCCGCTCGAGCGGGCCGGGGCGGCGTACGCGGAACTCGCGGTGCTGCGCGGAGACCCGTCGGACGGGCTTCCCGGCGTGGCGGGGATCGGGGAGAAAACCGCCGCGAAGCTGATCAGCGCGTTCGGCGGCCTCGCCCCGGCCCTCGAAGCCGCCAAACGGGGCGAAGTGTCCTCCGCGCGAGTGGCCTCCGCCCGTGTGGAGAGCGCGCTCGTCGCGGCGGAAGACTATATCGGCCGCGCGGTGCGGGTGGTCGTCACCCGCGAGGACGCTCCCGTCGAACTCGACCGCGACGACGCGATCGCGACGGGGCCCGCAGACGAGGCGCGGCTCGCAGCGCTCGCCGAAGCGTTCGGCGCGGGCGCGTCGGCGCGACGGCTGTTCGCCGCGCTCTACGGCTGATCCGCCGGACCCACCTGGTAGTCGCCGTCCTCGTTGGTGAACTTGGCTTTCACGGTGGTCTCCTTGCCGTCCTTTTTCAGGGAGCACGTGAAGGAGGCGTCCTTCTCCACCTTGATGTCGCCGCCTTGGTCCGGGCATTTCACATCGGTGATGTTGGTTTCGCCGTACCCGTTCGGAGCCGCCGCCGTGAGCACCCCTTTGACGTCTTTGGCCGCTTGCGCGGTGTCGAGCACCTTCTGCCTGCCGAAGATCCAGAATCCGGCGAACCCGAGCACCGCGACGAGCACGAACACGCCGAGTCCGATGAGGACGCCTTTCAGCGCCGCGTTGCCCTGCTGCGGCGGGGCCCCGTATCCGATCGGCGCGGCGGGCTGCCCGTACGGGAGCGGCTGCTGGGGCGGGCCGCCATAGGGCGAGGGGGGCTGCTGTTGCGGGGCCCCATACGGGGGCGGCTGCTGGGGCGGGCCGCCATAGGGCGAGGGGGGCTGCTGTTGCGGGGCCCCGTACGGGGACGGCTGCTGCGGCTGGCCGCCATACGGGCTTCCGCCATAGGGCGACGGCTGCTGCGGCGGGCCGTAAGGACTGCCGCCTTGGGCGCCGTACGGGCTCGGCGGGCCGTATGGTCCGGTCATACGATCAAGCTCCTTCACCCTCTTTGACCAGGCGTGTCGCTCTGGCTCTCGAAACTGCGCCCATTATTGCACACAGCCGCCGCGCGCAGCGCCCAGGCTTTGCCCGGACCTCGCGCAGCATCCCGCGCGCGACAGATTCCGCCCCGCACAACTCCCCGCGCGAGGCGCTGAGGTCTTGTTGATGACTCGATAACACGGGTGTAGTGGTCGCGTCACCGCCGAGGACAACCCTCGAAAGCATGGCGAGCACCCCGAAATTCCTCCAAGGCGTCTTCCAATTCAGCGGCGAGGGCCTTGCGAAGCCGTCCCTGATCGATCCGGCCTTGGTCTACGTCGTGCCCCAAGGGACCACCGCCCAGCCCCTCTATTTCCGGGGCGGCAACTCCTCCGACGAGCTCGTCGTGGTCTCGCTCTGGCGCGACGGGGCCCCGATGCGCCACTTCCCGATGGGAGCGCGCTCGGGGGTGAACATCCCGCTGCGGGTCGTGGAGGACGTGGACCCGGACTCCACGCTCGAACTCGTGGTCGCCGCTCCCTCGGGCACGACGGGCGAGGTCGTCGTCGACTTCGGCCTGATGGAGATCTGAGCATGCCCGAGCAGGAGAACACCGAAGACCCCCGGCGCAAGCTCGTCGTCGTCGGCAACGGCATGGCCGGAGCCCGCGCGGTCGAGGAGATCATCGCCAGGGGCAAGGGGAAGCTCTTCAACGTCACCATGATCGGAGACGAGCCGCACGGGAACTACAACCGCATCATGCTCTCGCACGTCCTCTCCGGCGAAGCCACCTTGGAGAGCGAGGACTTCTTCCTCAACCCGATGAGCTGGTACCGCGAGCACGGCGTGCGCCTCTACGCCGGAGACCGGGCGGTCAAGATCGACCGCTTCGCCAAAACGGTCACCTGCGAGTCCGAGCGCGAGATCCCCTACGACGTACTCGTCATCGCGACCGGAAGCAACACCTATTTCCCGAACATGGACGGACTGCGCGAGGCGGACGGACGGCTCGGGCGCAACGTCTTCGGCTTCCGCACGATCAAAGACACCACCGGCATGATCGACCTCGCCACCTCCCGCGACCACACCACCGCGGTCGTGGTGGGCGGGGGCCTGTTGGGCCTGGAGGCGGCGTACGGCCTGAAGACCCAGGGGCTGGACGTGACCGTCGTGCACTCCCCCGGCCACCTGATGAACCAGCAGCTCGACGAGCGCGGCGGGCGGATCCTACGCGCCCGCATCGAGAGCCTCGGCATCGAGGTGCGCACCTCTGCGCGGACCACCGCGGTGGTGCGCGACGAGCGGGGCGAGGTCGTCGGCGTGCAGTTCCACGACGGCGAGACCATTCCCGCCGACATGGTGGTGGTCGCCGCGGGCATCCGCCCGAACACCGAGCTCGCCCGTTCGGCCGGGCTGGTCGTCGAGCGCGGGATCGTCGTGGACGACCAGCTGCGCTGCGAGGACGAGGGCTCGATCTACGCCATCGGCGAATGCTGCCAGCACCGGGGCGAGACCTTCGGCCTCGTCGCGCCGGTGTGGGAGCAGGCGACAGTCCTGGCCGACCACCTCACCGGGGCCGACCCGAAGGCCGCGTACCACGGCTCCCGGCTGACCACGAAGCTCAAAGTCGCCGGGGTGGACGTCGCGGCCATGGGCGTGAAGGGCCCCGAGCGCCCGGACGACGAGTTCGTCCAGTTCTACGAGCCCAAAAGCGGAACGTACAAGTCCGTCGTGGTCCGCGACGGGAAGCTCATCGGAGCCATGCTGCTCGGCGACGTCAGCAAGGTGGGCTTCCTCTCCCAGGCGTTCGACGACAAGGTGCCTCTGCCCGAGGAGCGGATCAGCATGCTCTTCGACATGGGCACGCCCTCCCAGGCGACCGGTGCGGCGGAGCTCGCCGACGACGCGCAGGTCTGCAACTGCAACGGCGTCAGCAAGGGGCAGATCGTCGCCTGCGTGGAAGCGGGCGCGACCTCGCTCTCCGAAGTGGTCGCCAAGACCCGCGCGGGGAAGGGCTGCGGCTCCTGCAAGGGGCTGGTCGCCGACATCGTCGCGTGCGCGGCGGGCGGCGCGTTGACCGCCGACCCCGCCGCCGACTACTACGTGCCCTGCATCCCGCTGACCAAGGCGCAGCTCATCGCCGAGGTCAAGGCCCGAGGCCTGCGGGCGGTCTCGCAGGTCTTCGCCGAGCTCGCGCCGAACGGCGGCGACGCGACGGCGAAAATGGCGCTGGCCTCGCTGCTGCGGGTCGTCTGGGGCCCGGACTGGGTGGACGAGCGCGGAGCCCTGTTCATCAACGACCGGGTGCACGCCAACATCCAAAAGGACGGCACGTTCTCGGTGGTGCCGCAGATGAAGGGCGGGGTGACCACGCCCGACCAGCTGCGCAAGATCGCGGACGTCGCGGACAAGTACAACGTCCCCATGGTGAAGGTGACCGGCGGGCAGCGGATCGACCTGCTCGGCATCAAGAAAGAGGATCTGCCGAAGGTCTGGGGCGATCTGGGCATGCCCTCCGGATACGCGTACGGCAAGAGCTTCCGCACGGTGAAGACTTGCGTCGGGCGCGACTTCTGCCGCTACGGCCTTGACGACTCCACCGGCCTGGGGATCAAGATCGAGGAGCGCTTCCAAGGCCTTGAGACGCCGGCCAAGCTCAAACTCGCCGTCGCCGGATGCCCCGGAACTGCTCGGAGGCGCTGTGCAAGGACTTCGGCGTCGTCGCGGTCGGCGACGGCAGGTGGGAGATCTACGTCGGCGGAGCGGCAGGGGCGCACATCCGCAAGGGCGACCTCCTCGCCACCGTCGACTCCCCCGAGGAGGTGCTGACCGTCGCGAGCCGGTTCATCCAGCACTACCGCGAGGACGCGAAATGGCTCGAACGCACCTACGCCTGGGTGCCGAGGGTGGGCATTGACGAACTCAAGCGCCTGCTGATCGAGGATGCCGACGGCATCTGCGACGGGCTCGAGGAGCGGATGCAGCACTCGGTGGACGGCTACCGCGATCCCTGGCTGGAGCGCGCCGAGCCCAAATCCCCCGCGCAATTCCAACCGGCGCTGCCGCTCGTGCCGCTGCCGCTGGTCCCGATCCGCTCAGGAGGCGAGCATGGCTAAACCCCTTCGGGTCGAGGAGGTCTACGACATCGGGGCTGTCGCCGACCTCACCCCTGGCGAGGGCCGCGCGTACGTGGTGGACGGCGCGCAGATCGCGGTGTTCCTGCTCGACAACGGCGAGCTGCGGGCCACGTCCGCGACGTGCCCGCACAAAGCAGGGCCGATCGCGGACGGACAAGTGGACCTCGGCGTCGTCGTCTGCCCCTTGCACCAGTACGCCTTCAGCCTCGCGAGCGGGCTGTGCACCAGCGAAGGGGTCGGCAGGCTCGCCGTGCACAGCGCGTGGGCGGAGAACGGCCGGATCTTGGTTTCGCTCGGCGGATGAGCGGAGCCTGTGATCAAGCAGACTCTCTCCCGCGCGCGCACGTCGGAGCGCCCACGGCCCTCGTGATGAGGGGTTCCTAACGGGCGTTCGTCCCCCTCTTGTGGTAAGCAGGAGGGGAAAAAGCGGACCAGACAGGAGGCGAACCGCATGAGCCAGGACGCACAACAGACGCCCCACCGTGTGGTGGTGATCGGATCCGGCTTCGGAGGGATCAACGTCGTGCAGTCCCTCGAGAAGGCGCCGGTCCAGATCACTCTCATCGCCAAGACCACGCACCACCTGTTCCAGCCGCTGCTCTACCAAGTGGCGACCGGCATCCTGTCCGAGGGCGAGATCGCCCCGCCGACCCGGCTTATCCTCGCCAAGCAGAAGAACGCCAAGGTGCTCCTCGGCGACGTGGAGCAGATCGACACCGCGTCCAAGACGGTGGTCTCCCGGATCGCAGGGTCGCGCCGCCGTCCGGCGACAGTCGTCACCACCCCGTACGACACGCTCGTCATCGCTGCGGGGGCGGACCAGTCCTACTTCGGCAACGACCACTTCTCCGAGTTCGCCCCCGGCATGAAGACCATCGACGACGCGCTCGAGCTGCGCGGCCGCATCGTCGGCGCGTTCGAGCTGGCCGAGGCGACCAACGACCCCGTCGAGCAGGAGCGGGCGCTCACCTTCGTCGTGGTCGGAGCCGGTCCGACCGGCGTGGAGGTCGCGGGCCAGATCGCCGAGCTCGCCCACCGCACCTTCAAGGGGGCGTTCAAGAACATCGACGCGCGCCAGGCCCGCATCATCCTCCTCGACGGCGCGCCCGCCGTGCTCCCCCCGATGGGCAAGAAGCTCGGCGAGAAGGCGCAGAAGCACTTGGAGAAGATCGGCGTGGAGGTCCGGCTCGACGCGATCGTGGTCGACGTGGACCAGGACGGCGTCACCTACAAGGACAAAGCGGGCGCCCTGCACACCATCGCGACGAAGTGCAAAGTGTGGTCCGCCGGTGTGGCCGCGAGCCCGCTCGGCAAGCAGCTCGCCGCGCAGACGGGAGTCGAGCTCGACCGCGCGGGCCGGGTCGTCGTGGACAAGGACCTCTCCGTCCCCGGCCACCCGGACATCTTCGTCGTCGGCGACATGGCCTCGGTCCCCGGAGTCCCCGGCATGGCCCAGGGCGCGATCCAGGGCGGCAAGCACGCGGCCAAGATGATCAAGGGCGACTTCAAGGGCGAGCCCCGCAAGCCGTTCAAGTACCTGGACAAGGGCTCGATGTCCACCATCTCCCGCTTCTCCGCCGTCGCGAAGGTCTGGAAGTTCGAGTTCTCCGGCTTCATCGCCTGGGTGCTGTGGCTCTTCATCCACCTGTACTACCTTGTCGGGTTCAAGAACCGGGTGACCACGATCTTCTCCTGGCTCGGGGCCTTCATCACGCCAGGCAGGGCCCAGCTCACCATCACCCACCAGCAGATCCAGGCGCGCATCGCGCTCTTGGAACGCAACGCCATCCTGCGCGAGCAGGCGGAAGCCGCCGCTCGAGGGGCCGAGGAGAACAGCGCCGCGCCCGCCGCCGAGGCCGCCGCGCCGAAAGCCGCCACGAACTAGAGCGAGTCGGTTAGCCGAGGACCGCTTCGGGAGTGTCGAAGCGGGGCGTGTCGCGCATATCGCGGATGCGCGCCACGACCAGTGCCTGGTCCTGCTCGCAGAGGTGCACGCCGAACTCCTCCGCCAGGACGGGAAGGGTGTCCTCAGCCGACACCTCTGTCCTGCTCAGCACCTCGTCCGCAGTGGAGACGACCAGTTCGCCGCCTTGGAGCAACACGGCATGCGACTCGTCCATCCGGGACGCGCGCGGAGTTTTGCGGAACGGCGAGCGGGGATGCGTCGACAAGAAATGGTTCGTGTAGAGGTTGTCCACCGGATAACGCGGCACGTCGGCGAAGCTGCTGAAATCGATCCAGCCCTCGGCGGTCTTGCCGGCGAGCACCCACTCGCCGCGCTCCCAGCGCACCGCGTGCTCCCACACGCCCGCCCTGCCGCGCGCTCCGTCCGCGAGCCGCACCGGTTCGAGCGGGCCGGTCCCGAAGCCAACGTCGCACCAGTACGCCGTCCCGTCGACCTGCGCCCAAACCACCGCGTGCGACAGCCCGGTGATTTTCTCCGCCCCCATCCGCACCCTCGCCGAGCGGCATTCCACGTGGAACCCGAGCGCGGCGAGCGCGGCGGCGAACAACGTGGTGTGCTCCTCGCAAGTCAGCCCCCGGCGGCCGACGGTGATCTTGTCCAGGATCGCGGGGGGCTCCAGCACGGCGGGGCGGCCCAAGAACATCTCGATGTTCTCCCACGGGATGCTCGTGGAATCGGCCAATTGAAGCTCGCGCAACGTCTGGAAGGTCGGCTCCGCGCTCCCGGTGTAGCCGATCCGTTCGAAGTATCTGTCGAGGTCGAAATCCTCGCAGAACCACGCCGAAGACGCCGTCTGCGCTGCGACTGGACTGCTCACGGCCCCAGCATAGTCAACGGCCCGCGCGGCCGACGACCTCCTCGCGAACAATCTGGCAACTCCGCCGCCGCCCGAACCTGCCCGTCACTGCCACGGCATGGCGAGCCGCCTGCCGATCCCGGCGAAGTCGTGGTCGCCGCCGAGCAGGTCGAAAACGCCGAGGATGAGGCCTCGGATCTCCGCCCCGATCGGGTTCGGGAGCAGCAGGATCATAAAGAGGACGAGAAAACCCCACTGCCGGACCGGATACAGCTTGCGCTGCGTCTCGTACGAGAGCCACGGCTCGATCGCGCCGTAGCCGTCCAGGCCGGGGACCGGCAAGAGGTTGATCACCACCGCGAAGACCTGGAGGAACCCGAGGAACTCCACGGCGGCCCAGAACACCAGGTGGCCCGACTGCACCACGCCGCCCCCGCCTGGGCCGTCCCACTCGAACCAGGTCAGCGAGGCAAGGCCCGCCGCCCCGGCGGCCAACAGGAGCACGGCAGCGATCAGGTTCGCGGCAGGCCCCGCCAGCGAGATGATGGTGCGCTGCTTCTTGCTCATCCACTGGGTGTCCAGGTAGACCGCCGCGCCCGGCAGGCCGATGCCGCCGATCAGAATGATCACCATAGGGATCACGAGCGAGTTGAGCGGATCGGTGTACCGGCGGATGTCGAGGTCGAGATAGCCCTTCAGCGCCACGTCGTGGTCGCCGAACCGCCATGCGGCGAACGCGTGGCCGAACTCGTGCAGGCACAAGGTCGTCAGCCAGCCGCCGAAGATGAAGACGAAGGCTCCGAGCCTGCCCAACGCGCCGCCCGGCTCCCCGACCCACGCGAGCGCTCCGCCGAGCGCGGTGGCCCCGAGCAAGCCGAAGAAGACAGGACTGGGGCGGATTCCCTTGAACGCGGAGGTGTAGCTCACCCGAACACGGTACCTGCTGCGAGCCGATCCGACCCGATGAGGACTCTGCGGGCGCGGTGCTCGCCGGAACAATTATTCATCCGCGCGACAATTTGTTGAATTCTTTTGTTGAATTCTTTGGACGTATTGCGGTTCGACTCGCGCAAATCTGTCCCTGCCCTTACAATCCTTCGTTATGAGACTGTTACCGGCCGTCATGGCTTCCGCCGCCCTCGCTCTTGCGCCCGTCGCCGCGTCCATGTCGACCGCCGCCGCGGACGATATCTGGAACGCCGCCATCGCCGTCTCGCCGAGCACCGGCGCGGTCGGCACGATCTCCGGCCCCGCGAGCCGCAAGTTCGAGGAGAACGCCGCGAAGGACCTCTGCGCCCGCAACGGCGCCACCGACTGCCAGGTCGTCACAAGCTTCACCAACACCTGCGCCACCGTCGCCAAGGGGGTCACCACCTCGAAAGGCGAGGACGGCAAAGACGTCCGCAACGCCCAATTCTTCGCGGAACTCGGCGGCGACGATGACGACGAGACCGACGCCCGCCAGGTCCGGGTCCTCGACGCGTGCAAGGCCGGAGCGCAGGAGTGCGTGCTGGTGACCACGTACTGCGCGGCCTTCGAGCAGCGCACCGGCATCTGAGCCGGGCGGCGCGAAGCCGTCACGAGCGGAAGAGGGCCTGGTCCCGCAGCCCGTGACGTTCGGCGAGGATGTCGCCGAACGGGTCGGAGACCTCCTGCAGACCGCTCGCGGCGCGCTGCGCTATCTCGTCGCAAAGCCCCGAGAGCCGCAGCGTCGCCGCCGCCATGAGCTGCGGGTCCAGCGCCAGCAGCCGCTGGGCCGCCGTCGCGGCCGCGCTCATCGCGGTGTACACGAAGATCGCCGCGACATCCTCGGCCCCCAGCCCGAGATGGGCTCCGAGCACGCCGAACACCGTGGTCAGATGCGGCCGGGGCGGCAGCTTCTCGCCGCAGCCCGGCCAGCTGGCCTTCGCCAGCCGCGCCAAACCCCTCCCCTGCTCGCGCGAGGCTTCGCGCGCGGCTGGCGAAGGGGTCCGCACGTCCGCCAGCCGCTCGGCCGCCATCGGCCCGCAGCGACCCGCAGCGAGGTGCGCGGCGACGGACGCGCCCGTCAGGCTGGTCGTCTTCGTTTTACGCACGAGGAACGCCTCCGCGCTGGCCAGGTCCACGACCATGCCCGAGGCGATGGCCTCCTCCATCGCGCCCGAATGCGCGTGCGCGCCGGTCGGCAGCCGCGAGTCCGCGAGCGCGAGCAAGAGGGCGGACACGGGGCTCATCACCCCAGAGGATAGCGCGCCGATATCCGGGGCGTGCAGCTCAGGGCACGATCGCGTCCACGTACCCTCCGTCGACTCGGACGGCGGCCCCGGTGGTCGCCGAAGCCAGCGGGGAGCTCAGGTACGCGACGAGGTTCGCGACCTCCTCGGGCTCGATGAGCCGCTGCAAGAGGGACTGCGGCCGGTAAGCCTTCATGAACTCGCGCTGCGCGGCCTCCCACGGCAGCGACTTGTCCACGAGCTGGTAGACGAAGTCCTCCACCCCGCCGGTGTGGGTCGGCCCCACGATCACCGAGTTCACCGTGACCCCGGTGCCCGCCGCCGCTTTCGCGAAGCCCCGCGAGACGCCGAGCAGGGCGGTCTTGGACACCCCGTAGTGGATCATCTCGGCGGGGATCACGATGGCGGAATCGCTCGCGATGTACTGGATCCGGCCCCAGCCCTTCGCGGTCATCCCCGGCAGGTAGTGCCGGGTGAGCCGGATGGCGGCGAGCACGTTGACCTCGAAATAGCGCCGCCACTCGTCGTCGGAGATCTCCAACGGCTCCTCGGAGCCGAAGATCCCGAGGTTGTTCACGAGCACGTCGGCCTCGGGCAGCGCCGAAGCGGCGGCCCCGGCCCCTTCCTCCGTCGCCACGTCCGCGACGAGCCCCAACGCGTCCGCGCCGGGGATCTCGTCGCGCAGTCGGGCGACGGCTCCGTCCACGCTGGCCCTCGAGCGTCCATTGATCGCGACCCGCGCGCCGCTTCCGGCGAGGGCTTTCGCGATGGCGAAGCCGATGCCCTGCGTCGAGCCGGTCACCAGCGCGGTCTTTCCGTTCAAGTCGATCTGCACGCGGATCATACTACACACAAATATTGTGTGTGCAACTTTTGTTGACGCTGCACATCAGAACAAGAAATAACGCTGCGCCATCGGCAGCTCGACGGCGGGTTCCTCCTCGAAGACCTCGCCGTCCACCCGCACTGTGAACGTGTCCGGATCGACCTGGATGTCCGGAGTCGCGTCGTTGAGCTTGAGGTCCGCCTTCCGCACCCCGCGCACGTCCTTCGCCGCCACCAGGCGCCGCCGCACCGCCAGACGGTCGGCGAGGCCCGCCTCCAACGCGGCGGGCGCGACGAAATGCACCGAGGTCTCCGGGGCCGCCGCCGCGCCGAACATGGGCCTCGGCAGCACCGGCTGCGGGGTGGGGATGGAGGCGTTCGCGTCCCCCATCTGCGCCCACGCGATCATCCCGCCTTTGAGCACGAGGTGCGGGCGGACGCCGAAGAACGCGGTGTCCCACAGCACGAGGTCCGCGAGCTTGCCCGGCTCGACGCTGCCGATCTCGTCGTCGAGCCCGTGCGCGATGGCCGGGCAGATCGTGTACTTGGCGACGTACCGGCGCGCGCGGAAGTTGTCGACCTTGCGCCCGCCCGCCAGCACGCCCAACCGGCGTTTCATGACATGCGCGGTCTGCCAGGTGCGGATGACCACCTCGCCGATCCGGCCCATCGCCTGCGCGTCGCTGCCGATCATCGAGATAGCCCCCAGATCGTGCAGGAGGTCTTCCGCCGCGATGGTCGACGGCCGGATCCGGCTCTCCGCGAACGCCAAGTCCTCCGGAATCGCCGGGTTGAGGTGGTGGCACACCATGAGCATGTCAAGGTGCTCGTCGATGGTGTTCACCGTGTGCGGGCGGGTGGGGTTGGTGGAGCTGGGCAGGACGTTCGCGTGGGAGGCGACCGAGATGATGTCGGGAGCGTGCCCGCCGCCCGCGCCCTCGGTGTGGTAGGTGTGGATCCCCCGCCCGCCGATGGCCGCCAACGTGTCCGCGACGTACCCCAACTCGTTGAGGGTGTCGGTGTGCAGCGCGACCTGCACGCCCGACGCGTCGGCGACCCGCAGGCAGGCGTCGATCGCGGCGGGCGTCGCGCCCCAGTCCTCATGGATCTTGAAGCCGCAAGCCCCGGCGCGCAGCTGCTCCCACATGCTCTCTTCCGAGACCGTCGAGCCCTTGCCGAGCAGGACGAAGTTCATCGGCTGCCCGTCCAACGCCTCCAGCATCCGGGCGAGATGCCACGCTCCCGGGGTCACCGTGGTCGCCTTCGAGCCCTCCGCAGGGCCGGTCCCGCCGCCGATGAGCGTGGTGAGCCCGGAGCCGAGCGCCTCGGGAATGATCTGCGGGCAGATGAAATGCACGTGGCAGTCGATCCCGCCGGCGGTGAGGATCTTCCCGTTGCCCGCGATGATCTCGGTGGACGGGCCGATCACCAGGCCGGGGTGCACGCCGTCCATCGTGTCCGGGTTCCCCGCTTTGCCGAGCGCGACGATCCGCCCGTCGCGGATGCCGACGTCGGCTTTGACGACGCCCCACCAGTCGAGCACCACCACGCCGGTGATGACCGTGTCGGGCGCCCCCTCCGCGCGGGTCGCCCTGCCCTGCCCCATCGACTCGCGCAAGACTTTCCCGCCGCCGAACACGGCCTCGTCGCCCGCGAGACCGGGGCCGCCGCAACGGTCCTCGGTCACCTCGATGAACAAGTCCGTGTCCGCGAGGCGGATCCGGTCGCCGACGGTCGGCCCGTAGAGCCCGACATAACGGACCCGGTCGATGCGGCTCACTGGTCGCGCTCGTCTGGCACCACGACCTCGATCTGCGCGCCGAGCGCCCCCGGCGGGTCAAGGCTCAGGCCGGGCACGAACCGCGCGCCGCCGACCGGGGTCAAGAAAACGCGCTTGGCCACCCCCGGCTCGAAACGCACGGCGGTGCCCGCCGGGATGTCCAACCGCAATCCGTGCGCGTGCTCCCGGTCGAACCGCAGCGCCGTGTTGGCTTGGGCGAAATGCACATGGCTGCCGACTTGCACCGGCCGGTCGCCGGCGTTGAGCACCTCGAGCGGGATCGACGGCTTGCCCTCGTTCAGCTCGATGTAACCGGGGGCATAGCCGAAAGCGCCAAGGATCTCGCCGGGAATCATGCAATCACTGTACGGGAACTGGTGGTTCTCGCGCTCGGCTCCGCTCAGCCTTCGGCCTTGACCAGCCGCCACCCGGCCGCGCCGATCCGCTCGTTCCAGTACCGGGCATAGCCGCCGCCCCTGGCGAGCAGTTCCTCGTGGCTGCCCGCTTCTGCGATCCCGCCCCGCCCGTCGAGCATGATGATCCGGTCCGCCGAAGCGATGGTCTGGAGCCGGTGCGCGACGACGACCAGGGTCCGGCCCTCGCGGATCGCGGCGAACGCGTCGTGGATCGCCTGCTCGTTGCCGACGTCGAGCGCGGCGGTCGCCTCGTCCAGCAGCACGATCGGAGCGTCCTTGAGCAGAGCCCGCGCGATGGAGACCCGCTGCCGCTCGCCGCCGGAGAGGTTCGTCCCGCCCTCGCCGACCCTCGCGTCCCAACCGCCAGGCAGCCGAGCGGCGATCTCGTCCGCCCGCGCCTGCTCCCCCGCCCGGATGACTTGTTCGCGGGTGGCTTCGGGGTTGCCGAGCCAGATGTTCTCCAGGATCGTCCCGTCGAAGAGATACACGTCTTGGAAGACCGGCGCGACCGCGCTCAGCACCGTGTTCGAGCCCAACTCCGGCAACGGGGCTCCGCCGATGGAGACGACGCCCTGCTCCGGGTCGTAGAACCGGGCGATCAGCCGGGTGATCGTGGTTTTGCCCGATCCGGACGGGCCGACGATCGCCGTCATCGCGCCCTCGGGAGCCTCGAACGTGAGCCCGCGCAGGACAGGATCGCCGTCGTAGCCGAAGGTCACGTCCTCGAACGCGATCCCCCAGCCCTGCGGCGAGCGCGGCTGGTCTGGCTCGGGCAGCGCGGGCTCGTCGATCAGCGACTGGATGTGGTCGACGGTGTTGGCCGCCATCCCCAACGCGCCGCCCAACGCCCCCGACTGGACGATGGGCTCGACGAACCGCACGGCCAGCACCAAAAGCGGCACCAGGGTCGCGAGCGCCAACTGCCCGTCCAAGGCGAGCCAGGTGGCGACGACGATGACCGCGACCACCGCGAGCTGCACCGCGCCGCCGAAAAGGCCGACCGCCGCGCCGCCGGTCAAATACGCCTTCTTCGTCGCGGCGTGCTGCGCCCGCAGCGCGCGCTGCACGAGGCCTCGGGCGATGGCGTTGTCCCCCGCCGTCCGCAACGCCGGCTGCACCCTGGCGTACTCGATGACGCGGGCCGCGGTCTCGGCGGTCGCGGCGGTGTGCTCGCGGTCAGCCGAGGCGAGCCGGCCCGAGATCACCCGATGGACCAGCAGCATGACGGGCACGACGAGCGCCATGACGAGCGCGACGCGCCATTGCAGGAACACCGAACCGATCAGAACCGTCGCGGGGGTGATGAAACCGATCAGCAGCGGGCGCAGGATGGCGTAGGGCACCGTGGCCGCGAAGACGACGCCCCGCGTGGCGGTGTCCGAGACCGAGCCGCTGCGATCTGCGGCGAACCAGCCGAGCGGGAGCTCGACGAGCCTGGACCCGAGTTTGTCGAGGAGCACCGCGATCACATCGACGGCCGACGCGACGCTGAGCTTCGTGCTGGTCCAGAACCCGACCGCGTACAGCGGGGCGAGCAGCGCCAAGACTCCGAGCCACCGGGCCGTCGCGGCGCTGTCGCGGGTGAACAAGGACGTGAGGAAGGGGACGAGGGCGACGAAGGCCAACCCCTGCAGCACCCCGCAGACGGCAACCGTCGCGATCAGCGCGCGCAGCCGCCGCCGGCCCTGCTCGTCCGCGAGCGCGAAAAGTTTCTTGATCATCGGTCCGCTCCTTGCGGGGTCGTCGCGGCGTGCGCCTTGCTGTAGCGGTCCCACATCTGGCTGTAGAGCCCGCCCTTGGCGGTCAGTTCGGCATGGGAGCCCCGCTCGACCACGCGGCCGCCGTCGAGCACGAGGATCTGGTCGGCGCCGACGATCGTGTGCAGCCGGTGCGCGATGACCAGCAGCGTGCGCTCCTCGGCGAGCGTGGAGAGCGCCTCTTGGATGGCGGCCTCCGAATCCGGGTCCGCGAACGCGGTCGCCTCGTCGAGGACGAGAACCGGCGCGTCGGTCACCAACGCGCGGGCGATGGTGAGCCGTTGCCCCTCGCCGCCGGACAGATGCGCGTCCTCGCCGATCACGGAGTCGTACCCCCTTGGCAGGCGCAGGATCCGGTCGTGGATCTGCGCGCCGCGCGCCGCGCGCTCCACCGCCGCGTCGTCCGCGTCGGGCCGGGTGAGGCGGATGTTGTCGCGGACGCTCGTGCGCAGCAGGTAGACGTCTTGGAACACGAAGCCAGCCGTCCCGTAGAGCTGGTCGGCCGCGATGGCGCGGACGTCCGCGCCGCCGACCGACACCGAGCCTCCGGTCGCGTCGTAGAAGCGCGGCACGAGCCGGGCGAGGGTGGACTTCCCTGACCCGGAGGGCCCGACGAGCGCGGTCGTCGTGCCGGGGGCGCACTGCGCCGCGATCTCGTTGAGCACCTGGCGGTCGCCGTCGTAGCTGAACGACACCGAGTCGAACCCCACCGCGTGGCCCTCCGGCGCGACCGGGCGCTCGGGCTGCGGGATCGTCGGCTGGGCGAAGAACTCGACCAGCGAGGCCTTGCTCTGCATCGCGTTGTACATCGCCTTGCCGGAGGCTCCGAGCTGGAGCAGCGGCGCGGTCAGCCCGAGCCCGAGCAGGAGCGCGGGGACCACCTCGACCGGCGTGACCGCTCCGGCTCCGACCAGCCACGCGCTCACGGCCGACAGATACACCAGGACCACGACGGGGGAGGTGATCAAGGTGACGACCCCCATCCCCAGCGAAGAGCGCCGGGTGGAGTCGCGGTAGAACCCGACGAATTCGCCGACCGCCTCCTGGTAGCGGCTGTGGCTGCGCCCGATCTGGCCGAACGTTTTCACCACCGCGATGCCGTGCACGAACTCGACGGCGGCGGAGCCCAACTTCGCGACCGACGACTCGTACGCCGCGAGCTGTTCCTGCCCGCCGCGCATCGCGACGGAGTAGACGACCATCGTCACCACGATCGGGACCAAGCACACCAGCGCCATCCGCCACTGCGTGGCGAACAAGTAAGCCAGCGACAGCACCGGCACGGCGACCGCCGTGACGATGTCCCCGATCCCGTGCGCGATGAGCGAGTGGACTGCGGAGACGTCGCTCTCGGCCACTTTGCGCACTTCGCCAGAGGAGCGGTCGCCGAACCAGCCAAGCGGAAGCTCGCGCAGCTTTTGCACGATCTTGGTCCGCAGGTCCAGCTGCAGGTCGTTGTCCGCGAGATGGCTCACCACACCCGACAAACCTGCGGCGACGAGGCTGACCGCGAGCGCGACGGCAGCCAAAACGGCCATCGCCCACGCGCCGCCCTCGTCCACCGCGCCGCCCTCGAAGGCAGGCCATAGCGTTTTCGCAAGCTCGGAGATCGCGATCAGCGGGACCACCGAGCACGCCGAGCCCGCCAAGCTGAGCGCCGCGATCACGAAAATCCGGCCGCGCACCGCCTCGAACAGCTTCGTCCGCTCCGCGCCTGCGGCTTTCTCGCCTGCCATATCAGCTCTTTCCCTTCGCTCCAGCTCTCGGGGACGCGCGATTCCGGCGAGAGCCGCCGGGAAACGCCACGAGACTTAGAGAGATAGGATAGCCTGCCCTACGTAATTACTGCGGACAGGCTCCGGCCGAGGCGCGCCCGGCGCGTCACCCGATCGGGTGGTGCACGGTCACAAGCTTGGTCCCGTCCGGGAAAGTCGCCTCGACCTGCACGTCGTGCAGCATCTCCGGCACCCCTTCCATCACGTCCTCCCGCGAGAGCAGGCTCCGCCCGGAATCCATGAGCTCCGCGACCGTGCGCCCGTCCCTCGCCCCCTCCAAGACGTGGTCCGAAATGATCGCCACCGCCTCGGGGTGGTTGAGCTTGAGCCCTCGGGCCTTCCGCCGCCGAGCCAGCTCGGCGGCGTACGAGAGCAGCAAACGCTCCTGCTCGTGCGGGGTCAGCCGCATCAGTCGCCCGCCCCGCCGTAGATGTTGTGCACCCGCAGCTCCCCGACCGCCACGAGTTTGTCCTGGTCGTTCACGATCTCGACCCGCCACAGCTGCTGGCTGCGGCCCTGGTGCACCGGGGCCGCCGTGGCGCGCAGCGTCGTTCCGGGACGGGCCGGGCGCAGGAAGTCGGTGGCGTTGTGGACGCCGACGCAATAGCCCTTGCCCGCGAGCCACACCGTGCCGCCCACGCTCGGCAACGTCTCAACCACGGCCGCGTAGACCCCGCCGTGCACGATGCCCTGCGGTTGCAGATGCTCCTCGGCCACGTCCAGCTCCGCGGTCACCAGGTCCCCGCGCACCTCGCCGTAGCGCAGGCCAAGGATTTTGTTGAACCCCGTCTGGTTATTGATCTGAAGCGCTTCCACCACGCTCGCGTCCACGCTCGGATCGATGTCGGCCATGCCGGCCATCCTAGCCACACCGGCCGAAGCCGACTTCGACGCCCGATCTCGCCACATATCTGATACAGTCAGTATCATGTGTTTTGCGACACGAATCCTCGGCGCGAGTGCCGAGAGGGTATGACCGGCCCGACACCACATCACCCGACACCACATCATTTGAGAAAGCGAGAAGCAGTGACCGCCACAAGCACACGAGCGCAGACCACCGGCCCAGACAAAGGGGCGCAGCCCGACCACGAGGTGCTGATCATCGGAGCCGGGTTCGGCGGCATCGGGGCCGCGATCGAACTCAAGCGCAAGCTGATCGACGACTTCATCATCGTCGAGAAATGGGGGGCCGTCGGCGGGACCTGGCACGCGAACAAGTACCCCGGCGTCGCGGTGGACATCCCCACCTTCATCTACAGCTTCTCCTACGAGCAGCGCACGACCTGGTCGAAGTTCTTCACGCCGGGGGCCGAACTGGAGCAGTACGCCAACGAACTGGTCGACAGCTACGGCCTGCGCCGCAAGATCCGTCTGAACACCATGGTCGTGGACGGCAAGTTCGACGAGGAGAACAACTTCTGGCGCGCGACCCTGGACACCGGCGAGGAGATCACCGCCCGCCACGTGATCGCCGCGACCGGCGGCCTCGAGCAGCCCAAACTGCCCGAGATCGACGGGATCGACAGCTTCGGCGGCACCTTGATGCACACCGCGCTCTGGGACAACGACGTGCAGCTCGAGGGCAAGCGGATCGCGGTCATCGGCACCGGCGCGACCGCCCTGCAGATGATCCCGGAGATCGCGCCGAAGGCCGGGCACCTCACCGTCTTCCAGCGCACCCCGATCTACGTCACGCCCAAGCCGGACCTGAATTACAACGCCTTCTGGCGGGCGCTGTTCGGCTTCCCCGGCTTCGCCAAGGGCATCCGGCACCTGATGAACTTCTCCAGCCTCTACATCCCCGACTTCATCTGGAAGCTGCCGTCGAAGTACATCGAGGCGGGCTCCAACTGGTACGCCGGGCGGATCCGCAAGTGGATGCGCACCCAGGTCGACGACCCGGTCACCCGCGAGAAGCTCATCCCGACGACGTACGGCTTCGGCTGCAAGCGCCCGTCCATGTCGAACACGTACCTGAAGACCTTCAACCGGCCGAACGTCAGCCTGGTCACCGACTCCATCCAGAAGATCACCGAGAAGGGCCTGGTCACCGCAGACGGCACCTTGCACGAGGTCGACGTGCTGATCTGCGCCACCGGGTTCAGCATCTGGGACCACATGCCGCCGTTCCCGGTCACCGGACGAGGCGGCAAGGACCTCAAGACGTTCTTCAAGCAGAACCGCTACCAGTCCTACCAGGGCGTCACGATGGTCGACTACCCGAACCTCTTCCTGGTGCTCGGACCATACGGCTACGTGTTCGGCCCCTACCACTGGCTCATCGAGTCGACCACCGCGCACGCAGCGCGGGTGATCGCCGAGACCAAGAAACGCGGGGCCACCACGGCCGAGATCAAGAAGGAGGTGCACGACGCGTACTTCCACAAGATGCACGAGCGCAACAAGAACCACCTGTGGCTCTCCCCGACCTGCGCGAAGTCGAACACCTACTACATCGACCAGCACGGCGACTCCCCGTTCCGACCGGGCGGGCTCGGCGAGATGTACTACCACAACAGGTTCTTCCCGCTGAACAACTACCGCTACAGCAACAAGACGGTCGCCCCCGCCGCAACGCGCGCCGAGGCCGTCGCGCCGAAGGCGGAAACCGTCGACACCACCGCCAACAGCACCGGAAGCGAGCAGGTATAGCCATGAAGATCAACAAACTGCAACCCCGCCTCGTCGTCGTCACCGGCGCGGGCAGCGGCATCGGCCGCTCCATCGCCCGCCGGTTCGCCGAGCAAGGGGCCAGCGTCGTCGTCTCGGACATCAACCCCGAGACGGCGAAAGAGACGGTCATCCTCATCGAGGAGGCGGGCGGCAAAGCGTTCGCCGAGCCGCTGGACGTGACCGACCCGAACGCCTGGCGCGACTTCGCGGACGACGTGCGCGCCCTCTACGGCATCCCCGACGTGCTCGTGAACAACGCGGGCATGCTGGTCAGCGGCCGGTTCCTCGACCTTGAGCCGGCGAACTGGGAGCGCCAGCTGAGCGTGAACCTGAACGGCATGGTCTACGGCTGCAAGGCCTTCGGCCAGCAGATGGTCGAGCGCGGCTCGGGCCATATCGTCAACATCTGCTCGGCCGCCGCGTTCGCCGCGACCCCGGTGATGTCGCCGTACTCGGTGTCCAAGGCCGGGGCGAAGATGCTCTCCGACTGCCTGCGGCTGGAGTTCCGCCCGCACGGGGTCGGCGTGAGCGCCATCTGTCCGGGCGTGATCAACACCAACATCGGGTGGCACGCCGAGACCATCGGCGTCGACGAGACGATAGTCCAGCAGGGCAAAGAGATCGGCAAAAAGCTCCAAGAGCTGATGGAACGGCTCCCGCTGTCCCCGCGCAGCCCCAACCTGGTGGCCCGCGCGGTCACGCGCGCGGTCCGCTACGACCTCGCCGTGGTCCCTGTGACCTTCGAAGGCTGGCTCAGCTACGCCTTCAGCAGGCTCGCGCCGTCGCTCAACCGGTTCATCGTGAAGGGCGCCTCGGTCGACCGGGCCGAGAAGCTCGGCGTATGGGCTCTGGCGCGGTTCGGCGGACTCATCAACCGGCTCTTCCCGGATCTCGCGAGCGCCCCGGCCTCGAGCCGGCCTGCGGCGAAAGCCGGCTCGGCCAGCTCGTAAACCGAGAAAACGACAAAGCTGGAGCGCCGAGGCGCTCCAGCCAAGGGGAACCAAGAAATAAGAAAGTTGATGGCCCGCCGACCACCAGCGCGGCGGGCCATCAACTTGTGGTCCGGACCTCGCCGCAGCCCTCGGCTCTGTCCGGTACAACCATTATAGGTAAGCCTAACCTTGGTTGTCAAGGGGGTAGGATATACTGCAGTTATGAACGGTCTCGGTGATTTGGAACGCGCGGTGATGGAGCGCCTGTGGGCGTCGGCCACGCCGCTAACCGTGCGCCAAGTGCACGAGGAACTGGCGGCGGACCGCGACCTCGCCTACACCACCGTCATGACCGTGCTCCAGCGCCTCGCGCGCAAACGTCTAGTCATCCAGCGGCGCGAAGACCGGGCGCACCGTTACTCCCCCGCGCAGCCCCGCGAAGACATGGTGGCCGCGCTGCTCGTGGACGCGCTCGGCCAAGCGCCCGACTCAAGCGTCCGAACCGCCGCCCTCGTCCGGTTCATCGGGCAAGTGACCCCCGGCGAGGCGCTCGCCATGCAGGAGGCGCTGCGCCAGCAACAAGAGCTCGACCCTCCGGTCGCGAACGGGGCGGGCGAACGGTGACGACAGCCGTCGCGTTCGGGGTGCTCGCCCTCCTGCTCGCAGGGCCGATCCCCGCATGGCTCGGAGCCTCGGAATGGCCGCAACGGGCTCCCCGCGCCGCGCTCGTGCTCTGGCAAGCCGTCGCAGTCGCCGCTGTGTTCTCCGCGTTCAGCTGCGGGCTCGCCATCGCGAGCCGACTGCTCCTCCCCGGCCCCGACGGCCGCCCGACCCAGGACGTCCACGCCCAGCTCGCGAGGCTGGGCGTGCCGATGTGGCTCTTCTGCGTCGCCGTCTTCGCGCTGACGCTCCTCGTCGGGGCGCGTCTGAGCTACTCCGCCGTGCGCCTCGCGGTCGCGTTGCGGGCCCGCCGCGCCCACCACCGCATGCTCGTGGACCTTTTGACCAGCGACCGGCGGATCCCCGAGCACGCGGAGGAAGACCTGCGCCTGCTCGCCGCCGAGGAGCGGTTCGCGTACTGCCTGCCGGGCCTGCGGCATCGGCTGGTGATCAGCCACGGGACGGTGGACTCGCTCGCGCCGAGCGAGCTCGAAGCGGTGATCAGCCACGAGCGGGCGCATCTGCGAGCCCGCCACGACCTCATCTTGGAGGCGTTCACCGCGATCTACGAGGCGTTCCCCCGCCTCGTCCGGTCCCAGGCCGCGCTGACCAGCGTCCGCATGCTCGTGGAGATGCTGGCCGACGACCACGCCCGGTCGGCGGTCGGGGCCGCTCCGGTCGCCCGCGCTCTCGTGGCGCTCGCCGACACCTCGGCCCCCGCAGGAGCCATCGCGGCGGGCGGCGAGTTCACCCTCGCCAGGGTCCACCGGCTCTGCCGCTCGGAGCGCTCCCCCTTGATCGCCGCCTCGGCCTATCTCGCCGCGTCGGTCATCCTGATCGTCCCGACCATCGCTCTCGCGGTCCCGTGGCTCACCGAACTCTCCCGCCTCCTGCGTTGATCAGCACAGGGGGCTTCTCCGCTCGCCGGGGCGACGAAAGTAGATCGCCCTCACAGAGCCGATCTCGCGCAAACGCGCTAGGGTGAAGTGGTGAGCATTCCTACCGGCACAGCACAAATCGGAGTCACCGGCCTCGGCGTGATGGGAGCCAACCTCGCGCGCAACCTCGCCCGGCACGGCCACACCGTCGCCCTCCACAACCGTAGCGCCGGACGCACCGACGCCCTCCTGGAAGCCCACGGCTCGGAAGGCTCGTTCGTGCGCACCGAGACCATCCGCGAGTTCCTCGACGCGCTGGAGCGTCCGCGCCGCGCGCTCATCATGGTCCAGGCCGGCGCGGCCACTGACGCCGTGATCGAGCAGCTGGCCGCCGAGATGGAGCCGGGCGACATCATCATCGACGGCGGGAACTCGCTCTTCACTGACACCATTCGCCGCGAGGCGTCCCTGCGCGAGCGCGGGCTGCACTTCGTCGGCATGGGGGTCTCCGGCGGCGAGGTCGGCGCGCTCGAAGGCCCGTCGATCATGCCCGGCGGCCCCGCCGAGTCCTACGAATCCCTCGGCCCGCTGCTGGAGTCCATCTCCGCGCACGTCGACGGCGTCCCCTGCTGCACCCACATCGGCCCGGACGGCGCAGGCCACTTCGTGAAGATGGTGCACAACGGCATCGAGTACTCCGACATGCAGCTCATCGCCGAGGCCTACCAACTGCTCAAGGACGTGGCCGGCCTGTCGGCCGACGAGATCGCCGACATCTTCCGCGGCTGGAACACGACCGAGCTCGAAAGCTACCTGATCGAGATCACCGCCGAAGTGCTCAGCCACAAGGACCCGCGCACCGGCAAGCCTCTGGTGGACGTGATCGTGGACGAGGCCGAGCAGAAGGGCACCGGGCGCTGGACCGTCCAGTCCGCCCTCGAACTGGGCGTCCCGGTCACCGGCATCGCAGAGGCCGTCTTCGCCCGCGCGCTCTCCGGATCCCGCGCGCAGCGCAAGGCGGCCGCAGGCCTGCCGTCCGGCGACCTCGCCGAGAAGCCGAACCTCGACGGGTTCGTGGAAGACGTCCGCCAGGCGCTCTTCGCCTCGAAGATCGTCTCCTACGCCCAGGGCTTCGACCAGATCAAAGCGGGCAGCGACGAGTACAACTGGAACATCAAGCCCGGCGACCTCGCGACCATCTGGCGTGGCGGCTGCATCATCCGGGCCGGGTTCCTCAACGACATCAAGCAGGCCTACGACGCCCAGCCCGACCTGCCGAACCTCCTCGTCGCCCCCTACTTCGAGGAAGCGGTCGCCAAGGCGCTCGGCTCGTGGCGGAAAGTCGTGGCCACGGCCATCGGGCTCGGCGTGCCCGTTCCCGCGTTCTCCTCGACACTCGCCTACTACGACGGCCTGCGCGCCAAGCGGCTGCCCGCCGCCCTCATCCAGGGGCTGCGCGACTACTTCGGCTCGCACACCTATGCCCGTATCGACGACGAGGGCAAATGGCACACCCTCTGGTCCGGGGACGGCTCCGAAGTCAAGAGCTAGTTCCCAGAGGAGTCAAGCGCTCATTCCAGGGGCCGCGCGACTCCTCCCACCCGACAGCACCCACGCGCCCGCACAGACGACGAGGGCAAACGGCACACCCTCTGGTCCGAGGACGGCTCCGAAGCCACAAGCTGAGCAAGCCTCGCCGATGCTCTCCATAAGGTATGATCCTGCGTGTGACCGATGACTATCGAAGTACCGGCGCGGGGGTGACACCCTCGCGCTAGACGCGCGCCGCGCGTCTGCTGCGACATAGCTATGCCGCACGTATTGGTACAAGTTCTGAGCGTTCTCGGCTTCCTCGCGCTCACTGCGGGGACGGCGCTGTTCGTCGCCGCCGAGTACGCGCTCACCACCCTCGAACGGGGCACGGTCGAGACCGATTTCCGGCTGCGCAAAGACCGGCGGGCGAAAGCCCTTCTGCGAGCGCACCGCCACCTCTCGTTTCAGCTTTCCGGCGCGCAGCTCGGCATCACGCTCACCACGCTCGCCACCGGCTATCTCGCGGAGCCGGTGCTCGCGGAAGCGCTCGAACCGCTTATCGAGCCTATAGTCCCCGCCTCCGCGATCCGCGCGGTCGAGTCCGCCGCCGCGCTGATCGTCGCGACCTGCCTGTCGATGGTCCTCGGCGAGCTTGTCCCGAAATACCTCGCGATTGCCAAACCGCTGACGCTCGGGCGGGCGACCGCGCCGTTCCAGGTCCGCTTCTCCACGTTCTTCGCGCCAGTGATCCGAGGCCTCAACCGCGCCGCGAACGCCGTGGTGCGCAGCTTCGGGGTCGAGCCCGCCGAGGAGCTGCGCTCCGCCCGCTCCCCGAACGAGCTGGTCGTCCTCGTGCGCAACTCCGCCGTGCACGGCGGTCTGGAAAAAGAAGAAGCACAGCTCATCGACCGCTCCCTGCGGTTCGGCGAGCGCCGGGCGGAAGAAGTCATGACGCCCCGCTCGCGGATCGTCGCGCTTTTGGCGGACAACACAGTGGACGAGCTGCTGCGGATCTCGGCGGAGACCGGGCATTCGCGCTTCCCGATCCTTCAGGCCGGCAGCAGCGAGCAGGCCTCCGACCTGGACGAGGCGTTGGGCTTCGTGCACGTGCGCCAAGTGGTCGACGTGCCGAGGGCCGAGCGTGGCAAGCGCCTGTTGGAAACCCTCGCCCGCCCGGTCTCCTCCGTGCCCGCCACCTTGGACGGCGACGCGCTCATCGCGCAGCTGCGCCGGGAGAAAATGCAGGTGGTGTGGGTCGTGGACGAGTACGGCGGCACTGCGGGCATTGTCACCCTTGAGGACTTGATCGAAGAGATCGTCGGCGAGGTCACCGACGAGCACGACGGCGCGGAAGAGCTCCCGATCCAGCTCGTGGACCCGCAGGACCAAACGGCGGGCTGGGCCTGCTCGGGTCTGCTGCGCGCCGACGAGCTGTGCGAGGCGACCGGGTACCGCTGCCCGCCGGGAGACTTCGAGACCGTCGCGGGCCTGGTGCTGCACGTGCTCGGGCGGATCCCCGAGGTCGGCGACGAGCTGCAACTGCCGCAGATCCATTCCGAGGAGGAGGACGAGGGCGTCCTCGTGCCGTCTGCCTGGTGGATTCGAGTCCTCGCCATGGACGGCAGGCGCATCGACCGGCTCTGGATCGGCGAGCGTCAGAACGCGGAGCCGCGCAAGGAAACGGAGCACGGATGACAGCAGGCATTTTCGAGCTCGTCGGCCCTCTGGCTCTCTGCGCGTTCCTCGGCTGGTCGGCTCTCGTCTGGGTCCGGGCGCTGCGATCGATTCGCGGCCGTCAACGCTCCTCAGACGGACAAGGCGATGGCGCATGATCTGGGGAATCGTCGCCTTCGTCGCGCTCATCGCCGTCAACGGGCTGTTCGTCGCTGCGGAATTCGCCTTGATCTCCGCCCGCAAAGACCGGCTGCAAACCCTTGCCGACCAGGGCAGACGCGCCGCCGAAGACGTGATCGCCATCGGCGGCAGGCTGCCCGCGCTCATCACCGGGGCGCAGCTCGGCGTCACCCTCGCCTCTCTCGCGCTCGGCTGGACCGCCGAACCGATGTTCGCGGCGGCGCTCGCCGAGGTCGCGGCGTTCGCGCGCGTGCCAGCGTTCCTCGCCCACCCCGCCGCGCTCGTGCTCTCCCTCGCGCTCGTCGCGTCGGTCCACGTCCTGTTCGGCGAGATGGTGCCCAAGAACCTCGCGCTTTCCGGCCCCGAACGGGCGGCGATGCTCCTCTCCGGCCTGCTCTCTGCCTGGGTGCGCGTCACCGCGCCGGTGACGTGGGTGTTCCAGAAGACCGCCTCCGCGCTCGTCCGGCTCATCGGGGTCGAGCCGAAAGAAGAGTTCGACAGCGCCGTTTCGGTGGCCGAACTCGGGGCGATGATCAGCGAGTCCCGCGAAGTCGGCCTTTTGGACGAAGAAGAGCACCGCAGGCTCACCCGTCTGTTGTCCATCGGGGACCGCACGCTCGCCGAATTGGCCATCCCTCTCGAACGCGTGGTGAGCCTGCCCGCCCGCCTGGCCCCGGACGGCGGTGTGCTCGGCCCCACAGCGGCGCAGGTGGAGCAGGCCGTGGCGCGGACCGGGTTCTCCCGCTTCCCGGTGTCCGCCGCGCAGGGGACCGGCGCTGCCGACTTCCTCGGCTACGTGCACTTGAAGGACGCGCTGCCGCTCATGACCAGCGAGGCGGACGATCAGGACGAGCAAGGGCCGCAGCTACGGCCCTTGCCGCGCGTGTCCGCCGCGCTGAACTTGGACGACGCCCTCGCGGCGATGATGGCGGAATCGACCCAGCTCGCGCTCGTGGTGGACGAGTCGGACAAGGTCGTCGGCCTCGCCTCGCTCGAAGACCTCGTGCGGGGCTTGATGGACGGTCCCAAAAACTCGCTTGCCCGCCCGGAGTGACCTGGATAGGTCGGACTAACATGGACGTGTTCCAGTAACCGATAAGGAAGGTCGTCCATGTCTGAACGGGTCAATGTCCACGGGTTCCAGGTCGCGAAAGAGCTCTACGACTTCGTGACCGACGAGGCCATCCCGGGCACAGGCGTGGACCCCTCGGCCTTCTGGTCCGGCTTCGCCGAGATCCTGACCGAGCTCGCTCCGCGCAACCGTGAGCTGCTCGGCCGCCGCGACGAGCTGCAGAGCGCCATCGACCAGTGGCACCGGGACCACAAGGACAGCTTCCAGCCCGCCGAGTACCAGGCGTACCTCCGTGAGATCGGCTACCTCGGGGCCGACCCCGACGATTTCGCGGTCACCACGGAGAACGTGGACGCGGAGATCTCGGGCACCAACGGCCCGCAGCTGGTCGTGCCGCTGCTCAACGCCCGCTACGCGCTCAACGCCGCCAACGCCCGCTGGGGCTCGCTCTACGACGCGCTGTACGGCACGGACGCGATCAGCGAGGACGACGGGGCCGAGAAGGGCACGTCCTACAACCCGGTCCGGGGCGCGAAGGTGATCGCCTACGCCCGTGCGGCGCTGGACACCATCGCTCCGCTGGAGGAAGGCAGCCACGTCGGCTCCGTCGCGTACACGATCACCGACGGCAGGCTGCTCGTGACCACCGCCGAGGGCCGCCAGGTCTGCCTCGCCGACCCCACTGGCCTCGCGGGCTGGGTCGGCGAGCCGTCCGCCCCGACCGCGGTGCTGCTGGTCCACAACGGCCTGCACGCCGAGATCCAGATCGACCCGCAGAGCCCGATCGGCAAGACCGACCCCGCAGGCGTCAAGGACGTGCTGCTCGAATCCGCGATCTCGACCATCGTGGACCTCGAGGACTCGGTGGCCGCCGTGGACGCGGAGGACAAAGTCCTCGGCTACCGCAACTGGCTCGGCCTGAACAAGGGGACGCTCACCGAGGAGGTCACCAAGGGCGGCAAGACCTTCACCCGCGCGCTGAACCCGGACCGCTCCTACACCGGCGCGGACGGGGAGCCGCTGGTCCTGCCGGGCCGCTCGCTGCTCTTCATCCGCAACGTCGGGCACCTGATGACCATCGACGCCGTGCTCGACCCGCAGGGCCGGGAAGTGCCAGAAGGCCTCCTCGACGCGCTGGTCACCTCGCTCGTCGGCCTGCACGGGATCAAGGCCGACAACCCGCTGCGCAACTCCCGCGCCGGATCGATCTACATCGTGAAGCCGAAGATGCACGGCGCGGCGGAGGTCGCCTTCGCGGTGGAGACCTTCGAGAAGGTCGAAGCCCTCTTGGGCCTGGCGAAGAACACCATCAAGGTGGGCGTGATGGACGAGGAGCGGCGCACCTCCGCGAACCTCAAAGCCGCGCTCTACGCCGCGCGCGAGCGCCTCGCGTTCGTCAACACCGGCTTCCTCGACCGCACCGGCGACGAGATCCACACCAGCATGGAGGCCGGCCCGGTGGTCCCCAAGGGCCAGCAGAAGACCCAGACCTGGTACAACGCGTACGAGAACCACAACGTGGACGTGTCGCTGCATGCCGGGCTCGCGCACCACGCGCAGATCGGCAAGGGCATGTGGGCGATGCCGGACCTGATGGCCGCGATGATCGAGCAGAAGATCGCCCACCCGCTCGCGGGCGCGACCACCGCATGGGTGCCCTCGCCGACCGCCGCGACGCTGCACTCGCTGCACTACCACGAAGTGGACGTGTTCCGCCGCCAGGACGAGATCGCCAAGCGCGACCCCGGCCCGATCGAAGATCTGCTCACGCCGCCGCTCGGCGACCCGGCGAAGCTCGGAGCCGACGCGCTCCAGGAGCAGGTGGACGACAACTGCCAGTCCATCCTCGGCTACGTGGTCCGCTGGATCGACCACGGGGTCGGCTGCTCGAAGGTGCCCGACATCCATAACATCGGCCTCATGGAGGACCGCGCGACGCTGCGGATCTCCAGCCAGACCTTGGCGAACTGGCTGCACCACGGCGTGATCACCGAGGAGCAGGTCGTCGAGAGCCTCAAGCGGATGGCGGCGGTGGTCGACGCGCAGAACGCGGGCGACCCGTCGTACCGGCCGTTGGCCCCGGACTTCGACTCGAACATCGCCTTCCAGGCGGCGAAAGAGCTGGTCCTCAAGGGCCGGGAGCAGCCGAGCGGCTACACCGAGCCGATCCTGCACCGTCGGCGCAAAGAGTTCAAAGCCCGCCAATCATCACAGGCATGAGCCGAGCCCCGAGACAACAGCGCGCCTGGAGCCTTCTCCCCCTCGCCCTGCTGATGGCGGCGTGCGGCACGGACCCCGCCGGGCCGACGACTTCGAACCGCGCCAAGGTCGACCCGTCGGCCTTCTTCGCGGGAGCGCTGCCGGCGTACGCGAAAGACCTCGACGGCATCGCGCAGTCGCGCCTCCTCGTGCGTTCGGGCCATCCGCGAGGGTCCGACCCGTGCGCGCTCGTGCCGAAGGACGAACTCGCCAAGGCCGCGCCCGCGCTGACGGACGCGGTCCCGGGCGACTCGCTCGACTCGTGCCGGCTCTCGTTCGCCGACGACGGCCCCGGGGAGCGGTTCGATGTGAGCCTGGTCCCCGACGCGGACCGGAGCCCCGGCGAAGAGTACTTCGAGGCGCATGGGCAGACCGTGTACCAAGGCCGCTCGAGCGACAGGGCGGTGTGCTCCTTCTTCTTCGACTCCGGACTCGCCAAGTATCCGGGGGCTCCGAGGGACGTGCCCGACGCGAAGATCCAAGTCCGCGCGTACCGGCACGACAACCCCTGCGGCCTCGCCAACGCGGTGGCCACCGCCATCGCGACGGAGAAGCCGGCCAACCTTCCCGCCCGCGCCTCGGCGGAGAAGGTGCTGGACGAGGACCCGTGCGCGGTCGTCGCCGACCGGGAGAAGGCTTCGGTGGATTTCGCGGACACCGAGGCGTACCGCTGCGGTTTGGTGACCACTCCGGACGAGCGCTCGCTGTGGGTGGAATTCCGCCGCCTGCCGGACGGCAAAGTCGCCCAATTCCCAGTCGGCGCAGAGGACGGCGTCCAGGTGTGGGCCGACGCGGCTGCGACTCCCCTCGCCCAGCTGCTCGTCACGTCCACGCCGTCGCCGACCAAGGGCTCGACCCCGGCCAAACGCGCTCCGGCGAGCCCGTCCGCGAAGCCGAAACCGCCCTCTGGCCCGCATTGCACCGCGTTCGCGAAAGTCGCGGGGGCGGACTCCGCCTCGCCGCAGCCCGCGCAGAACTCCGCGCAATCGGTGTACGTTGTGGTGGGCGGACAGATCGACTGCCCGCAGGCGAAACACCTCGCAGGCGAGGCGGCGCGCAGCCTCGCGCGGTGACCGCCGCGCGAGGCTGGCCCGCCAAGCTCAGTTGTCAAAGCCCGGGCGGGTTCTTCTCCAGCGTCTTCGCCACCGGCGGCTTGTACGGGTCCGGAACGTCGATCCCCTTCGCCTTGAGCACTTTGCGCAGCCGGTCCGGGTAGTCGGTGACGATCCCGTCGACTCCGAGGTCCACGAGGTCCGACATGGCCTTCTCGTCATTGACCGTCCACGGGATGACCTTCAGGCCCGCCGCGTGCGCCCGGTCCACGAGGGCTTTCTCCAGCAGCGGAGACCCAGGCCCCGGCGGAGTCGGCCCCGCGCAGCCCGCCGTGGTGTAGCAGGGCGAGAGAATGCTCGCGCCGATGCGCTGCGCCGCCTTGACCGGATCGCCGCCGACGGCGGCGTAGTCCACCGAGCCCAGCCAGGGGCTGCCGGAGAAGAACGTCCGCTCGTCGTACATGGCGATCAGCGTGACCTTGGGGTTCTGCTGCCTGATGAGGTCGAGATTGCGCCAGTCGAAGCTCTTGACCCTGATCTGCCCCTCTCGGTGGTCCCGCTTCGACTCGAGCAGGACCGCTTCGGTCGCCTGCTCCGGGGTCGAGGAGGAAGGATCGTTCGGGACGGTGTGGATCTGGATGTCGAACGTGAACTTCGACCTGCGGTTGACGAGGTTGAAGACCTGCTGCAGCAAAGCGATCTTGTTGCCGGAAACGGCTTTCTGGTCGGGGAAGCTCGGCGAGGCCTTGTCGCACACCATGGTGAAGACCTGGGCGAAGGTGAGGTCCTTGAGCGGTTGCCCGACGTACTTCCCGTTGCACTTCGACGCGCTCGCCGTCAGGTCGCCCCACACCAACGGCGCGGGGCGCTGGTACCCGACGAGCTCGTCGGCCCCTTGCGCCTTCCCCGGAACGATGTCGAGGTCGAGCACGTCCACGCCCAGATCCAACGCGCTCTGGAACGCCGCCAACGAGTCGCCGAGGTTCAACCCGCGCCCGCCTTCGTGGGCGATCACCTCGACGCGCTTCCCGATCTGTACCTGCGGCACGGGAGGCTGGCACGCGGTCAGCGCGAGCCCCGCCGCGAGCAGCGGCCACAGTCGGACGCGCCGCGCGGGGCGCGCGCCCGTATGCACGCCGTTCTCCGGCCCACCGATTACGCTGTGATCGTCCATTGTCAGCATGGTACTCGCCCCATCACAGAAACTTCACCCTATGCCGCACACCACTCGACGCGCCCCGATCCTCCGGCAGATTTCGCGCCGGAACTTCTTCCTCGGCGCGAGCGCCGCCGCCGCTGCCGGAGCGCTCGGCTGGGCGGGCTGTCACGCCTTCGCCGACCCCGCCGACGTCGAGACCGGCAGTTTCTCCTCGAAGTTCCGCAACGGCAGGGAGACCGGTTGGGCGATCGTGCGGCCCAAAGGCGCGAGCGGACCGCTGCGGGCGGTGATCCATCTGCACGGGCTCGGCGGCGACCACACCGAAATCTTCGGCTTCGACTTCGCAGGAGCCGTCGCCTCGGCGGTCGCCTCGGGCGCGCGGCCCTTCGCCGTGGTCGGCGTCGACGGCGGGAAGATGGGCGAGGGCACCTACTTCCACCCGCGCGCCACCGGCGAAGACGCGAGCCAGATGGTCATCCAAGAACTCATCCCGCTCTTGGGCCAGCGCGGCCTCGACGTCTCGAAAGTCGCTTTCCACGGCATCTCCATGGGCGGTTTCGGCGCTCTGCGGATCGGGGCGCTCTTCGGCCCGGTCCGGACCGCCGCCATCTGCGCGGCGAGCCCCGCGCTCTGGCAGCCCGGCTCGGGGACCGCGCCGGGGGCTTTCGACTCCGCTCAGGACCACGACCGCTACAGCGGCTTCGAGCTGCGCTCCGCGCTGGCGCAGATCCCGCTGCGGATCGACATCGGCGAATCCGACCCCTTCGCCTCCGCCACCCGCTCGTTCATCGCAGGCATGGACCCCAAACCGGAGGGCGGCTTCTTCCCCGGCGGGCACGACGGCGCGTTCTGGGGCGCGCACCTGCCGGACGAGCTGGCGTGGCTGGGCAAGCACCTCGCAGCCTAGAAACAAGCGGAGTCCCGCTCACCGGGTGAGCGGGACTCCGTTCGTTCTTGTTTCCGCTACCGGGCTCCCGAGTCCGCCGCCAACTTGCGCAACGCCGCGACGAAACAGCGCTTCCCCGTTCGCCACGGAGGCTCTTCGCCGCTACCGAGTTCCCGAGTCCGCTGCCAACTTGCGCAACGCCGCGACGAAGAAATCAACCTCGTCAATCGTGTTGTAGAAGGCGAGCGAAGCCCGGACCGTCGTCTCCTGGCCGTAGCGGCGCAGGATCGGCTGCGCGCAATGGTGCCCGGCGCGCACCGCGATGCCGAGCTCGTTGAGCGCCTGGCCGACCTGGATCGGCTCGTAGCCCGCGAGGGTGAACGAGAGCACGCTCGCTTTTTCCCGAGCGTGGCCGAAGATCCTCAAGCCGGGGATCTGCGACATGCCCTCGGTGGCGTGCTCCAGCAGCTGGTGCTCGTACGCCGCGATGGCGGGCAGGCCGATCCGCTCCACATATTCCAGCGCCTCGCCGAGGCCGACCGCGTCGGCGATGTTGCCCGTCCCGGCCTCGAACCTGCCCGGCGGGGGCTGGAAGACGCTGCGCTCGAACGTCACGTCGGCGATCATGTTGCCGCCGCCCTGGTACGGCGGCATGTCCTCGAGGACTTCGCGCTTGCCGTACAGCACGCCGATCCCGGTCGGACCGTAGATCTTGTGCCCGGAGAAGACGAAGAAGTCGGCGCCGAGCGCGGCGACGTCCACCGGGGCGTGCGCGACCGACTGCGCGCCGTCGATGAGGACCTTCGCGCCAGCCCGATGCCCGGCTTCGACGATGGCCTGGATCGGGGTCACCGTGCCGAGCGCGTTGGACACATGGGTCACAGAGACGAGCTTGGTGCGGTCGGAGAGCAGGTTCTGGTACTCGCCGAGCAGCAGCTCGCCCCGCTCGTCCACCGGGATCACTTTGATCACCGCGCCGGTCTGCTGCGCGACGAGCTGCCACGGGACGATGTTCGCGTGGTGCTCCAGGTTCGAGACGATGATCTCGTCGCCCTCGCGCAGATTCTTGCGGCCCCACGAGGAGGCGACCAGGTTGATCGCCTCCGTGGTGCCCCTCGCGAAGACAATCTCCTCGGTCGAGCCCGCGCCGATGAACCGAGCCACGATCCTGCGCGCCTTCTCGTAGGCGTCGGTGGACCGAGCCGCGAGCGTGTGCGCGCTGCGGTGGATGTTCGAGTTCTCGTGCGCGTAGTAGTACGCAAGCCGGTCGATCACCGCCTGCGGCTTCTGCGTGGTCGCCGCGTTGTCGAACCAGATCAGCGGGTGCCCGTTGATTCGCTCGGCGAGGATCGGGAAGTCCGCGCGGACGCCCCGGATGTCGAACCCAGGCGCGCTGCCGGAGACCGGATGTCCAGCTCCGGAGGCCAAAGGCGCGCCGCCGAAGGCGGGAAGCCCCTCCTCTGCCGCAGGCTCCCCCAAATACGGGGCGAGGTCGACGAAGCTCGGAGCGGTGGGCACGGCAGGAGGCACAGCCGCCGAGGGCGGCCGCGTCCGGGAGGCCTCTTCGAGGAAGTAGAACTCCGGAACCGAGGCGGCTGGGGCTGAAACCGGACCGTAGGACACGGGCAAGGTCTGCGCTGGCGGGGTGGCCGGCACAGCCGGGGCCGAGGGAGCAGCGGGGGCCAGCCCCAGCGCGCTCAGCACCGAATCCGGCAGGTCCGGCGAGAACCCGCCGACGCTTCCGGCGGAGAAGCCGGGCGCGCCTGGCGGAGCGGTGGCCGGCGCCACCGGGACGCTCGGCGTCGCCGTGAGGTCGAGCCCGCCGGGAACCGAGGCGACGCCGGGTGGCGTGGCCGAACTCGTCGGGCTCGGCGGCGTCGCCGAAGTCGCCCCCGGCAGGGCGGTGAAGAACTCCGCCGCCAGCCGGTTCAACGTCGCTTCGTCCGGCAACCAGCCGACCCCTTGGCCGACATCGGCGCTTGATGCGTTGCGACCGACAGCGTTGTCATCGATCCTGCCGGACTCCCAGCCGACCCCTTGGCCGCCGTCAGCGCTTGATGTACTTGGGAGCGTAGTCATGGAACTTTCCGACCTCCACATCGTCGAGCACTGCGAGCGCGTCATCAGTCAGCACCGCGAGCGAGCAGTACAGGGACACCAGGTACGAGGCGATAGCGCTGCGGTCGATCCCCATGAACCGGACCGACAAGCCCATGCCCTGCTCGCCGGTCAGGCCCGGCTGGAAGAGGCCGACGACGCCCTGCCGCGCCTCGCCGGTGCGAAGGAGCAAGAACTTCGTCTTCCCGTCCACGACCGGAACCTTGTCCGACGGGATGATCGGGATGCCGCGCCAGGTGATGAACTGGGAGCCGAACAGGCTCACGGTTGCGGGCGGCACGCCGCGCCGGGTGCATTCCCTGCCGAAGGCGGCGATGCCCTGCGGGCTGGTCAAGAAGAAGCCCGGCTCTTTCCACACCTTGCCGATGAGGTTGTCGAGGTCGTCCGGCGTGGGCGGGCCCGCGAGCGTGGAGATCCGCTGCCCCGGCGCGACGCTGGAGAGGAGGCCGTACTCGGGGCTGTTGATCAGCTCGCCCTCTTGGTGCTCCTTGATCGCCTCGATCGTCAGCCGCAGCTGCTGAGTGATCTGGTCGTGCGGGCTGGAGTACAGGTCGGAGATGCGGGTGTGGACATCGAGGATGGTCTGCACCGCTTTGAGGCGGTACTCCCTCGGCTCGGTCTCGTAGTCGACGAAGGTGTGCGGCAACGGCGACTCGTCGTGGTTGTCGCATTGGACCGCGACCGTCTCGGGGTTCGCGACCTTGTTGACCCGGTAGATGCCAGCCTCGACCGGGACCCAGGACATCAGCCGCACCAGCCACCTCGGCGTGATGCTCAGCTGTTGAGGGACGGTCTTTGTCGCGTTCGCGAGGACACGTGCGGCGTCGTCGCTCAGCGACACTGCGTGCGGGTTGGTCACGACCTGCTCCTTTGCTCGGATTCGCATGCCCCCGTCATTCGAGATGGATCGCATGTTCTATTAAAATCACACCAACATTAATCCTTGACAAAGCGGTTTAATGCGAATGCGAGCATAGCAGAGCACGACCCGGAGGTCGTGCGGGGAAGAGCGGGAGCGGGCCGAGGGAAGTCAGCCGGGCGCGGCGACGGAGATCTGCGTCCGGTCCGGGTAGAACGCGAGGCGGCCCGCGATGGCGGCGGCCGAAGGATACGGCTCCGGGTAGCTCCAGGCCGCGTCGAGAACCGTCCCCGCCTCAGTGACCACGTCGTAGTGCGAAGCCTCCCCTTTGTAGGGGCAGTACGTGTTGGTCGCGCTGCCGCGCAGCGCAGACCAGTCCGCGGCGCTCGCTGGCAGGTAGTAGACGGGAGGGTACGCCGCCTCGCGCAGCACAAGCGCTTTTTCGCTTTCGGCGATCACAACTCCGCCGACGCGGACCACCACATGGTCGGACGAAGGCTCGATAGCGATGGGGTGGTCTGGACCGGGTAGACGCGGCTCGCGTGCCATGCGCGGTGCAACATACGGTCGGAGCGGGATATTCCCGTCTCGTCCTTGCCTCAGCGCCCGGTGCCGCCTTGGGCCGCGACCGCGGCCGCGCCGGCCTCGGCGGCCGCAGGGTCCAGGTACACCCCGCCCTTGACGATCGGCTTCAGATGCTTGTCGAGGTCGTAGCGCAACGGGACGCCCGTGGGGATGTTGACCCCGGCGATGTCCTCGTCGGAGATCTCGTCCAAATGCTTGACCAAGGCGCGCAACGAGTTGCCGTGCGCGGCGACGAGCACCGTCAGCCCTGCGCGCAGCTCGTTGGCGATGTCGTGCTCGAAGTACGGCACGATGCGGGCGACCACGTCGGCAAGGCATTCGGTCAGCGGACCGCCGCCCTGGGGCCCGTAGCGGGGGTCGCGGTCCTGGGAGAACTCGCTGCCGGCCTCGATCGGCGGGGGCGGCGTGTCGTAGCTGCGCCGCCACTGCATGAACTGCTCCTCGCCGTACTTCTCCCGGATCTCGGCCTTGTTCAAGCCCTGCAGCGCGCCGTAATGCCGCTCGTTGAGCCGCCACTCGCGCACCACAGGGATCCACAGCAGGTCAGCCTCGTCCAGCGCGTAGTTCGCGGTGTTGATCGCGCGCCGCAAGAGCGAGGTGTGCACGATGTCCGGCGCGAGCCCCGACTCGGCGATGAGCCTGCCCGCGCGCTTGGCCTCGCCGACGCCTTTCTCCGACAACGCGACGTCCACCCAGCCGGTGAAGAGGTTCTTCGCGTTCCATTCGCTCTCGCCGTGCCGCAACAGGATCAGGGTGCCAATGCTCATGGCACCTATTGTCCCATACGGGGAATAGACACGGCGAGACGACGGTTTCCTGCACTATGGCCCTCTCCATTGTCGCCTCCGCGTACGGCGGCCCAGAAGTCCTCGAACTGCGCGACCTGCCCGTTCCCGACCCCGGGCCGGGGCAAGTCGTGATCGACGTGCGAGCCGCGGGGACGAACCCCATCGACTGGAAGATCTACAGCGGCACACGCGGCGACGACCCCGCCGCGCTGCCGTTGCGGATCGGGTTCGAGGTCGCGGGCGTGGTCTCCGCAGTCGGCCCGCAGGCGCGCGGAGTCACCGGAGCCCTGCGGCAAGGGGACGAGGTGCTCGCGTTCCGGGTGTCCGGCGGGTACGCGGAACGGCTCCTCGTCCCCGCGAAGGACGTGTTGCACAAACCCGTCTCGCTCGGTTTCGAGCAAGCCTCGGGGCTGCTGCTCGCCGGGACCACCGCCGTGCACGCGCTCGCCGTCGTCGGCCTTGGCGAGGGCGACACGCTCCTCGTCCACGGCGGCGCGGGCGCGGTCGGCCTCGCCGCCGCACAGCTCGCCCGGCTGCGCGGCGCGAAGGTCGTCGCCACCGCCAGCGCGCCCCGCCACGACCAGCTCCGCGCGTGCGGGGCCGTTCCCGTCGAGTACGGGCCCGGCCTGCTCGAACGAATCAAGGCGGTCGGCCCGGTCACCGCCGCGCTCGACTGCGTCGGCACGGACGAGGCTGTGGACGCCTCGCTCGCCCTGCTCGCGGACAAGCGCCGCTTCGTCACCATCGCCGCGTTCCCCCGAGCCGCCTCGGAGGGCTTCAAGGCCATCGGCTCCCAAGCGGACCCCGGCGTAGAGATCCGCGACAACGCCCGCGCCGAACTCGTCAAGCTCGCCGCCGAGGGCGAGCTCGACGTCGTCGTGGACCGGACCTACCCGCTCGCCGAAGCCGCCGAGGCGCATCGCTACCTGCGGACCGGGCACGCCAAGGGAAAAGTCGTCCTCATCCCGTAAGGATCGAACCCGCCTGCGGCAACTACGCCCGAAGCTCCGCCCCGCAACGCTTCGCAGCCTCCGCCAACGCCGACGCGCGAGCCTCGCTCGCATCGTCCTCCGTCAAAGTCCGGTCCGCAGCGCGGAACGTCAACGCGTAAGCCAGCGACTTTCTGCCCTCGCCTACCTGCGGCCCGGAGTACACGTCGAAGAGCCGGATGCCCTCCAACAGGTCTCCCGCGCCGTCGCGCAGCGCGCGCTCCACGCTCGACGCGGGCACGCCCTTGGCGACCGTCACCGCGATGTCCTGACGCACCGGCGGATACGTGGAGATCGGCGGGATCGGCTTGCGCTGCTCCTCGAACCCCTCCGAGCCGAGGGCGCTGAGGTTCAGCTCCAGCACGCACGTCCCCGGCGGCAGGCCGGCTTTCTCCAGGACCGCCGGGTGCAGCTCGCCGGCGATGCCCACCGTCCACGGCCCGGCTTGCAGGTACGCGCACCGGCCCGGATGCCACGGCACGTGGTGGGCGGTCTTCCTGGTCAGTTTCACCCTGGCCGCGCGGGCCAGGATGTCGCCGACCATGAAGATGTCCGACGGCTCCACGGCCCGGCCTTTGCCCCAGGGGCCGGGCGGGATGCGGTTGCCGCACAGCGCCACCGCGAGGTGGACCGGCTGCACCGGGACGCGTTCGGACAAGGCCCGCAGCTCGGTCACCGACGGCGGGCGGTCGGTCCGGATCGGCGGGATCGCCGCCGGCTTGAGCGCCGTGCCCACCACCTGCGCGATGCTGAAGACGGCGAGGTCCGTCATGCCCCTGGAGAGGTTGCGCGCCATCACGTCCAAGAGCCCCGGCATCAGGGTCGTCGCGAGTTCTGGCTTCGCGGAGTCCTGCGGGTTCGCCAGGCGCACCGTGCGCCGCCGCCCGGCTTTCTCGGACAAATTCCAGTCGTCGAAGACCGCGCTGGAGAAGAACGGGCTCACCGGCACCTGGAGGAACCCCTCCTCCGCGAGGGCGGAGCCGACCTTCCGTCGCAGCCGCTGCGACGGAAGGAGCCCCTTGCCCGCGGTCGCCTTCGGCAGGATCGAGGGGATCCGGTCGATGCCTTCCAACCGGAGCACCTCTTCGACCAGGTCTGCCTTCTGCTTAAGGTCCGAACGCCAGCTCGGCGGGAAGACCACCAGCTCGCGCTCCCCCCACACCGTGCAGCCGAGCTGCACCAGCCTGCGATACGTCGTCCCCGGCGGGTACGTGAGGCCCGCCGTGCGGTCCGGCAGGTCCGTCGGCATGATGATCGGCCTCGGCTCGTGCTTGCGCAGCACTTCGCTGCGGACCGGGGCCACTTCGCCGCCCGCGATGGAGACGATCAGCTGCGCGGCGCGGGCGAGGGCGACCGGGGCCACCAACGGGTCGACGCCCCGCTCGAACCGCCGCGAAGCCTCGCTCACCAAGCCCAGCCGCCGAGAGGTGTGGGTCGTGCGGCTCGGGTCGAAGCTCGCCGCCTCCAAAAGGACGCGCGTGGTCGCGGAGCTCACTTCGGTGCTCTCCCCGCCCATCACGCCAGCGAGCGCCACCGGCCCGGAGTCGTCCGCGATGACCACGTCTTTCGCGTCCAGGGTCCGCAAGGAGCCGTCCAGGGTCGTGATCGTCTCGCCCTCCCGCGCCTCGCGCACCTGGACCGGGCCGGAGAGCTTGTCCGCGTCGAACGCGTGCAGCGGCTGGCCCAGCTCGACCATCACGAGATTCGTCACGTCCACGACCAGGCCGAGCGAGCGGATCCCCGTTTTGGCGAGCAGCGCCCTGATCCACCACGGCGACGGCGCGGCGGGGTCGATCCCGCGCACCTCCAGGACGCTGTAGCCCGCGAGCGGGGTGCCCGGAGCCACGGCGATCGGCCAGCCCTCGCCGACTGGAGGGACGCTCGAAGGCTGGGCGACGCGGAGCGCGAGGTCCGTGTGCTGGGCTCCGAGCCCGATCGCGAGTTCGCGCGCCAGGCCCCGGACCGAGAGCGCGTAGCCCCGGTCCGGCGTGACGTCGAGGTCGAAGACGGGGTCGGCGAGGCCGAGGGCCAGGACCGCGTCGGCCCCCGGCTCGGCGGTGCCTTCCGGCAGCACCAAAATGCCCGAGTGGTCGCCGCCGAAGCCGAGTTCGGCGACCGAACAGATCATCCCGTCCGAGACCCGCCCGTACGTCTTGCGCGACGCGATGGCGAAATCGCCGGGCAGCACCGCGCCCGGCAAAGCGGCCACGACGAGGTCGCCCGGCGCGAAGTTCGTCGCCCCGCAGACGATCCCGCGCGGGGCTCCCCCCTCCCCCGCGAACGCTGCGCCGACATCGACCTGGCAGAACCGGATCGGCTTTTTGAACCCGGTCAGCTCTTCAATATCGAGCACCCTGCCGACGACGACCGGCCCGACCAGCTTGGGCTCACTGAGGTCCTCCACCTCGAAGCCGAGCCGAACCAGCGTCTCGGAGAGTTTCTTCGGGCTCGTCGAGAATCCCGGGTTGTCCTCGGACAAGGCTTTCACAAGCCACGAGTACGGAGCCTTCATACCTCTACTCCTCCCCTTCGGAACGGCCGACGAACGCAGCGGTGAACCGCACGTCGCCCTCCCACACGTCGCGCAGGTCGGACAGGCCCTCGCGCAGCATCAGCGTGCGGTCCAAGCCCATGCCGAACGCGAAACCGCTGTACACGTCGGGGTCGATGCCGCCGGCTCGCAGCACGTTCGGGTGCACCATGCCGCAACCGCCCCACTCGATCCAGCCCGGCCCGCCCTTCTTGCGCTCGAACCAGATGTCGTACTCGGCGGACGGCTCGGTGAACGGGAAGTGGTGCGGGCGGAACCGCGAGCGCACCCGGTCGCCGAACATCGCCTGCGCGAACGCGTCCAACGTGCCGCGCAGATGCGCCATGGTGAGCCCTTTGTCCACCGCGAGGCCTTCGAGCTGGTGGAACACCGGGGCGTGCGTGGAGTCGATCGCGTCGTTGCGGTACACCCGGCCCGGCGCGATCACGTAGATCGGCACCTGGCGGGAGAGCATCTCGCGCACCTGCACCGGAGAGGTGTGCGTGCGCAGCACGAGGCCCGAGCGCTCGCCGTTCGGGCCGAGCGCGTAGAACGTGTCCTGCGGGGTCCGGGTGGGATGTTCCTCGGGGAAGTTCAGCGCGTCGAAGTTGTAGTGCTCGGCTTCCAGCTCGGGGCCCTCGGCGACCTCCCAGCCCAAGCCGACGAACACGTCGCAGGCCCGGTCAACGAGCAGATCGATCGGATGCCTGCCGCCCGGGGTGATCCGGCTGGCCGGCAGGGTGACGTCGATGGCCTGCTCGGCGAGCACGCGGCGCTCGCGCTCGGCTTCGAGCTCGGCCTGGCGCTCGTCCAGCGCCGCCTTGATCTCGCCCTGGACGGCGTTCACGGCCTTCCCCGCCTCGGCGCGCTCCGGTCCGGGCAGCTCTCCGAGCGAACGGCGTGCCTGCGCCACGGCGCTGCGCTCCCCCAAGTGCTCCGCTTTCGCCGCAGCCAACGCGGGCAGGTCCTCGGCTTGTGCGAAAGCCGTTTTGGCAGCGGCTACCGCCGCCCCCAATGCGTCGCTCACGTGCTCTCCTTTTAGCGTTCCTCGTTCTGGGAAGACTCTACCGGACCCCGGACAGCGGCCGCGAAGGTCATGAGCGCAGCCTGGCGGTCTCATACAGGCAGATCCCCGCAGCGACCGCGAGGTTCAAGCTCTCCGGGGGCGCGAAGCCGGCCGCCGGGCGCATCGGCACAGCGACCCGGTGGTCCGCCGCCCGCGCGACCGGCTCGGGCAGGCCGTGCGCCTCGTTCCCGAACAGCCACGCGCACGGTCCCGAGAGTTCGGAGCCCGCCCGGCCCAGCGGCAATTCCCCGTCTGCTGTGGTGGCGAACAAACGCAATCCCGCCGTCCGCAGAGCAGCCACCCCCGCGGCCACGTCCCGCTCCCGCGCCAGCGGCACCGCGAAGAGGCTGCCCGCGCTCGACCGCGCCGCCTTGGGGTTGTGCGGGTCCACCCCGTCGCCGAGCACCAGGAACGCGCTCGCCCCGAACGCGTGCGCCGCGCGCAGCACTGTGCCGAGGTTGCCGGGGTCTCTCGGCTCGACCAGCACGACGACCAGGCGTTCCGGGTCTTCACCGGCAAGGACTTCGGCGAGGCCGCGGTCGAGCAGCGGGCAGCGGGCAGCCAGACCGACCGGAGCCACCGCGTCGGTGAGCTTGCGCGCGGCCCGCTCGTCCACGAGCCTCGTCGGCACGCCCGCGCGCTGGGCCGAGTCGATCAGCTCGCCGTGCTCCGCCGAGGCGGCTTCGCTCGCGAACAGCTCCAAAGCGCGTCCCGTCGCGAGCGCGGCCTGCACGTTGTTCGGCCCCTCGGCGAGGAACTCCCCCGCCTTGCGCCGACCGACGGGGGACAAAAGCTTCGCGGCCTCCACCACGCGTCTGGATGAGACGGTGAGGAGGCCGCGTTCGCTGTGCGGTTCGGACAGAATCAGACCGTGCTTTGCCTCAATGCCGACGGGCTAGCTCTTGGCCCCGACCAGCTGGTCGGCCACGGCTTCCCGCGCAGCCTCGACGAGCTGGGCGAAGACCTGGGGCTCGTTCACCGCGAGCTCGGCGAGGATCTTGCGGTCCACCTCGATGCCCGCGAGCGCGAGGCCCTGGATGAAGCGGTTGTAGGTCAGGCCGTTCGCCCGTGCCGCCGCGTTGATGCGGGTGATCCACAGCTGGCGGAACTCGCCTTTGCGGGCGCGACGGTCGCGGAAGGCGTAGACCAGCGAGCGCAGCTGCTGCTCCTTCGCCTTGCGGTACATGCGGGACCGCTGGCCCCGGTAGCCCTTCGACGCGTCGAGGATTGTGCGGCGCTTCTTGTGCGCGTTGACTGCGCGTTTCACACGTGCCATGAGTCGTTCCTATTCTTCGAGAAGTAAATGGGGTCGGGAAGCTGGGGCGACGAGCCGGCCTCAGAGGCCGAGCAACGCCTTGATCCGCTTGACGTCGGGACGGGCCACAGCGGCGGTGCCGTCGAGGCGGCGGGTCAGGTTCGTCGGCTTGACCTCGAGGTTGTGGCGCTTGCCGCATTTCTGGCGGCGCAGCTTGCCCGAACCAGTCACCTTGATCCGCTTCGAAGCCCCCGAGTGGGTTTTGTTCTTAGGCATGTTCTCTCCTTGTTGTGCTGATGCGCGTCTGTTGTTGGTGGGCTTCGGTCACTCAGCCGCCGTGTTGCCCGCTTCCGCGCCGCCCGCCTCGGAGGCGGGCGAAGCCTCCGCCTGCGCCGCAGGCGTCGTCGGGCCCGAACTCGCCTCCGCGGCTTGCTGCGCGGCCTTCGCGCGGGTCTTCGCCCCTCGGTGCGGGGCGAGGATCATCGTCATGTTGCGGCCGTCCAGCCGTGGGACCGTCTCGACGAACCCGTGCTCGCTGACGTCCGCCCCGAGCCGCTGCAACAGGCGGTGTCCGAGCTCCGGACGGGACTGCTCGCGGCCTCGGAACATGATCGTCACCTTGACCTTGGCCCCGGAGTCCAGGAACCGGACGACATGGCCCTTCTTGGTCTCATAGTCGTGGTCGTCGATCTTCGGGCGCAGCTTCTGCTCTTTGATGACGGTGTTCTGCTGGTGCTTCCGCGACTCGCGGGCCTTCTGCGCCGCCTCGTAGCGGAACTTCCCGTAGTCCATGATCTTGCAGACCGGAGGACGGGCGTCGGGAGCCACTTCCACAAGGTCGAGATCGGCCTCAATCGCAAGCCGCAGAGCTTCCTCCACGCGAACGATCCCCACCTGCTCGCCGCCGGGTCCGACAAGACGGACCTCTGGGACGCGGATGCGGTCGTTGATGCGGGTCTCTGTACTGATGTGGCCTCCTCTAGGTGCGGACAAAGTCATGACCAGAGCAGAAAAAATCCACGCCGAGAAAGCCCGTCGAGAGGCGCAAACGCCACCCTTGCAGGGCTACCAGACGGACCGCAATGGGCTAGACGAGCGTACGCTGTCAGACAACGCCCATGCGGTGGGAGCGGACTCCTCTTGCTCGCCCCGAAAGCTTCGGGGCAGGTCTCGATGTGAGAGTCTAACAGACATGAGCCCAGAAACACCAGCAGGCAACGCGTCCGGGCAAATCGTCCGCGAGCTCGCGGGCATTCCCGCCGCAGAAGTGATCAGCAATGCGATCATCCTGCTCATGAGCGCGGCGGCGGAAAAGCTCGGACTGGCCGACCCCGATCCCGCCTCCAGCGAGAACGTCGACCTCGACGAGGCCCGCAAGCTCATCACCGCCCTCGCCGGCCTCGTCCAGGCGGCCACGCCCGACCTCGGGCTGCACGGCAAGCCTATCCGAGACGGGCTGCGCGGGCTGCAGGCGGCGTTCCGCGAGGCGAGCGCCTTCCCCGACGCGCCGGGCGAGGGGCCTGGGGAAAAGCTGGTCTAGCGGCTCTTTCCGAGCCGGGCGCAGGGAATCGGCAGGCGTTAAGCGCGGTAGACAGTGAGAGGATTGCCAGAAGTTGGCCGTTCCCATGGCCTGCCGGTGGGCCACGAGCACGTGGACAACAAGGTGTCGGCGTCCGGGCCGAGGGTGCTCGACCCGGACGCACAGGGGCGCCACCAACTGCGGGATAGAAGCGACCCGCTGGCTCGACGCTGAGCGTGCGCCCGTCTGGCGAATAGCCGTAGCTAGCCCAGAGCTGCTACTAGGCTTTCCGCATCCACGTTTGGGGTGGTTCCCACTCGTCGTCTTCCGACTCGGCTGTCGAAGACGGACTCTCTGACGCAAGGAGTTTCGACGGCTCTGACTCCTCGGCGATGCCGAAGTAGGCTTGGATTTCTTTGATCGCGGCAGCGACGTCGCCGTCGGTCTCGAATTCGCCCATGATCTCGGCCACCTGCCGCTTGACATTTTTACGAGCCTCGTTGTACGCACGGCGGAACCCGCTCGCAATAGACGCCCCGTTCAACGTAGAGGCGGTATCGGCGACCTCGCACCGCACAAGCTCGCCGTCCGCGTCCAACTCGACCACAACAGCCACGTTCAGCCCATAGCCCTTGCCCCGCACTTGCGCAAGGGCTTCCCTCACGTACCGCTGCTTCGCTCGCAGCTCCTCCACTCTCGCGATTAACGTAGGATCGTGGTTCGACATTCAAGGGCCCCTCTCGGATCAGCTCTCGACAAGCTCCAACGTGAACCACCCAGGCGGAACACCCTCCCGTAGTCTCGCGTCCAACTCCTCGTACGTCAAGACGACCACGTGCGAGAACACAGTTGCGCCTGACTGGGTCATCCAACCTCGGTAAGCCGGCTCCTGGTCCACGATGATCCCGAACTTCTGAGAAAACTCTTTCTCCGGCTCCAGGTTCGTCAGCGTCACCCTCGGATGCAGGCCCTCCCGGTACCAGAGCAAATCGAGCGAGTCGAGGTTGTTCACACTTCTCGCCACGTCAGCCAACGAGAACAGCACAGCCTTCTCCGCATCAGGGAAGTTCGTGAACGTCATATCCCGGCCCCGAGAGCCCCGCTCCTCGCTCTCCAGATAGAAGCAGCCGTCCTCCGCAACCAAGTAGCTGTTCTCGTTCGAGGCCAAACCGAGGCGGAGTTCAGTAGGTGTGGCCATCTTCGGGGGCCACGCGTACCAGTAGTCGAACGACTCCGGGTCGCTAGAAAGCAGCCCGATCCGCCGTCCGGTGTGCCGAAGGTAGATTTCACGCCAGACACACCATTGCCGGACGGTCCTGTGCAGGGCTTCAGGGAATTGGCTCATGTCGATATGCGCCAGGCTCATTGGCGGGGACCTCTCTGCTCTCTCATTTCTTCACCTCGACGAGAAAACCCGTTCGGATGAGTTCGTCCAGTTTCGCTGTTCTCGCCAAATCCCCGTCCGGTCCGATGATCCTGTATTGCGTGCCGCCCCCTGGTTGTCCGAACCACGGCGCGACTTTGGACTCCTCGATCCGGTAGCCGGGCGGCAGGGGGCCGTCGCCCACCTTGTAGACGGTGTAATCGCCTCCGAGGCTTTCCGGGGGCAAGCCGCGCGCGCCGAACGGCGCTCCCTCAGGGGCAAGCCACCCGCCTTTCGGATAGCCGTAGCGGTCGAGGGTCATGCCCCGCATCTCTGCTGGGTCGGCTGTGCGAACAGTGCCGGGTATCGCGTAAGGCTTGTCTTTGCTGGTCTCATCCGGCCATCTCGTGCGTCCGTCGCGTGGCCCCCATTTCGCCTCGTACTCTTCGATGGTGAGTCCTTCGGATTTGGCCGCTTCGGCCTCTATCTCTTGGATTTTCTTCTCAGTGGCGAGGGTGTCTCTTCCCGCTGTGGTGAGGTAAAGGACGGCGCGCGCGTCGAGGAGGGGCTGGAGTTCGGCCGCAGTTTTGGCGAGCCCACCGACCGTCGCGAGGACGGGTGCTCCCGAGGCTTCCGCGAGCGTGCCGAAATTACGGCAGATGTTGGCGATGCGCGCGCCGACGGCGGCCAGGCGGCTCGCCTCACCGGCTTGGGCCACGCCCTCCGCGATCCCCGCCGTGAAGAACGCGGCGACACCGCCAACGACCTCGATGGCCACGCTCTGCCAGGCGAGGTCTTTCGCGGCTTCCAAGATTTGCTTGTGGGCCTCTTCGATCTGATGGGCGTAGTTCCCGCACGACGCCGCCAGCACGTCGAGCTGCGCGGCCACATCGCCCATCCGGTCCAGGAGCACCGAGCACCACCGCGCGGCGGCTGGGACCTCCGGTGCCACCTGCTGCCCGATCAAATCCGCAGCGGCCGGGATGTGCCCCGCAGCCTCCCGCACGAAGCCCGCCGCCGCGCGGTACGCTGCCGCGACCGCCTGGAGCTTGGCCGGATCCCCGTTCGGCCATAGGAAGCCCTCGGTGTATTTCGCGATGAACGTCCACCAACCCGGCTCGCCCCCCGAGCCGCCCCCGAACGCCTTCGGCACGCTTTGCGCTGTTTGCTGCGCCATCGTGCCAGGTGCCGGAACCGGGGCTGTGGGATTGTCGGCGTTGCGATGGTTCGCCGCGCTGTAGGCGAGCAGGTCGCGCATCATCGCAGCTCCGTTGCGTAGATCCGTCACCGTCGCCAAGGGCCCGTGCTGAGGGTCTGTTGCCACCGGGTCGTACTGCTCAGCCCATTTCTGCGCCCCTGAATCCGACCCCGCCATCCCCCCAGAGCCCGGCAACTCCCGTCCCAACGCCGACGCAGCGGCGGACATCGCGGCCTCCACGCGAGAGAACACCTGCCCCGCGTTCAGCAGCCCGTCCGGCACCACCGAGAGCAACACACCGCCAGGATCCAGCGCTGCCCCGCCGCCCGAGGGCGTCCCCGCCCCGCCAGGAGGAGGCTTCGGCGTCACGGCCACATCCCCTTCTGGTGCGCGATCACGCCCGTATACGCCTGGTGATTCCCCTTCGCCTGCCCCCGTAGCTCCTGCAATCCCTCACGCATCTGCGCGAGACCTTTGGCCCACCGGTCGTGATACGCCCTCTGCTGCTCCGCCGCTTGACCCGACCACGAGGCGTGCAACCTCGCAATTGCCGCGTCGATCTGACCGACCCACTCCTCAACTTTTTTGTCGAACGCCTCGCAGTCCTCGATCATCGCGGACAAACGGTCCAGATCGATCCGGTAATGCCCATCGGCCATCAGAAGTTGAGCCTCGCCTCAACCTGCCCGAAGCCCTGCTTGTTCTCACTCTCCTGCCGGTCGTACTCCGCAGCAGACTCGTCCAACAGCCCCGACTCGCCCTCTAACGCATCGATCACCGCCTTGCCGCCGCGCTTCCACTCCTCCCACGGCGCTCGGTACTTCGACCCCGACACACCGACCCAACCCTCCGCGAGCTCGTCGCCGCGAGCTGTGAGCTTCTCGAACTCCGAGCGCATCTCCTCCACAACGCTGTTGATCAGCCCCGCGACCGCGCGCATCTCCTCGGAGTCCGACTTAAGAGGACCACTCATAAAAACCTCCCATAAAAACCTCCGACCGTCGCAGCAACCACCTTTGAGGGTGAGCATAGCGAGAAGACCGCAAGCACGCAACCAGGGAATATGCTTTCCGAACATATAACAGACCACGCAATCTGACTCGATCTGCCTAACTCAATCTGCGCAAAGGAACCGCAACCACCCAGCGCGCGCCAGGTAGGACGGCAGAGTCGTGAGCAATGGGCGCGAGGGGACGAGCCGCCGGGAACCCCGACGGACAGCGGCGGGGAACACGCCACGACGGTTGCCGACAAAGCGCCTCCTCCCCTCTCTTGCTTGAGATACGTCGCTTTTCACCTGACGGCCTTTGGGCTCGGTCTGCGATCCTCACACCAGCTTGCTGGCGACGACCACTTGCTGGAACCCATCGACCCTCGTCCACAGCTTGATGTCCGGGTCGGCGGCCTTCGCCAGCGCGCGGAACGCGGCGGGCCGGTACGCCCGCAACAAGCTGATGAACCCGTCGTGGGCGGTCGGCAGCCCCTGCGTGACCGCCGCAAAAGAGAAAAACATCGGCAGGCCCGCCAGCAGCATCAACGACGGCGGACGCAGCACATCGATGATCAAAAGCTTCTTGGCCGCCCGTGTCCCCTCGCCGAGCACCCGGCTCGCCAGCTTCGGCGGCAGATGGTGGAAGGACTGCGCGAAAACCGCGAGGTCGTACGTCCCGGCCGGGGCGTCGATCGCGGTCGCGTCCTCGACTTTGACCGTCGCTCTCGGATGGCTGCCCAAATCCCCATTCCGGATCTTCGCCACCGACTCCGGCTCGACATCGGTGATCACGACCTCCGCCCTCGGATGCAGTTGCAGGATCTTCCGCGACAGACCGCCGTGGCCTGAGCCGAGTTCGAGGATCTTCGGGCTCGGGGTGCCCGCGACCTGTTCGAGGGCGAGCTCGGCGAATTTCTCGTGCCACCGCATTTGCTCCCCCATCCGGTCCAAGGAGCGGATCACCGACCCTTTGACCCGGTAGGGCACGTCGTCCCGGTCGAGGAATTCTTGCCGGTCGGTCTGCAGGAACCGATCGAGCCACGAGGCGCGCGGCCCCCCTCTCGGCAGTTTGTCGAGGTCGAACGCGGCTGAAGTCTCCGTCATTCCCCCATCCTAGTCAGCGACACGGTTCGCCGAGGCATGTGGCGGAGGCCTCTGTCATACTGGTCGGAATCGTCAGTGGAGGAGGCTACGCGGATGCAAGTGTCCGGGCATATTCAGCGGCGGCTGTTGGTCAACTTTGTGGCCGACCCTGACGAGGTACGGCCCCGGCTACCGCAAGGCGTGCGCCCGCACGTGACCGGCTCCGGGGTCGTCGTGGGCTGCTGCCTCCTTCGGTTCGGCCAGGTGCGGCCCGATCCGCTCCCCGACTTCCTCGGCCTCGGGTTCCAAGCCGCCGCGCATCGGATCTCCGTGGAGTGGGAGGCCGAGTCCGGCGCGACGACCGTCGGCGTCTATGTCCCGGTCCGGCACACCGACTCGCGCCTGCTGCCGCTCGTCGGCGGACGGATCTTCCCCGGAGTCCACGAGCGCGCGGACATCCGGCACGAGCAGACGGGCGATCTGATCGACTGGGCAGTCGCGACGCGCGGCGCGTCCTGCGGCTTCGACGTCGCGGTCCGGGCCAGAATCGACCGGGAGGCCGAGCCGGTCGATGTGTGCGACCAGATCGCGGGGGCATGCGTGAACGCGAACGTCGGCGTTTCCCCCGGCCATAACGGCGCGCTCGAAGCGGTCCGCATGGTCCCCAAGCATCGCGAGGCCAGAGAGATCGCAGTCGAGCACATCGAATCGGCGTTCCTCGCGGGCTTCGCCAGCGCCCGCCCCGCCCCGTCGTATCTGATCGAGGACGTGGGGGTCGCCTGGGCCGAAGCCTCGCTGCCCCGCCAGGCGCTGCGAGCCGCCGCGTGAGCGCGGCCAAGCTGGCATGGGCGTTCGGCCTCGCCGCCGCGCTGGGCTGCGATCTGGCGCTCGCCCCGCCGCCCGCCGCGCGGGCCGATCCCTACCTCCCCGATCTGGACCGGTTGACCACGGACGGCTCGACCTATCGCGACACGTACGGGGAATACGTCATCGAGGAGCGGGACGCGGGCTTCGAGCGCATCCCTACCGGGCGGATCACCGCGCTCGACCCCATCGTCTACGCCGAAGCGGACCCGGAGCCGTTCACTGCGGCCATCGCACCGGGCGATTACCAGGTCAAGGCCTTCGTCGCGCAGCTCTCCCGCGACTGCGCGCCGACCGAGCGGCGGGTGGCGGCGTTGCAGCTGGTCGTCTCCGACGAGCCCGCCGCCTCCTGGCAGCCGGCGCTGCGCCCCGGCCAAGACGGGAGCGACCTCGGCGAGGACCAGTACTACGGGTATCCGAGCGACGCCGCGACCGGCGCGATCGCCGACGTGGCCGCTGTGGCCGCGCTGTCCGGCTGGGACGAGGCCCGCTTCGAGAAAGCCTTCCTCTCCCCCAGCTCCGCGCACTGGTTCCGAGACCCGATCCCTGGGCTCTTGAACGTGGTGGCCGATCCGGCGAGCGGCGCGAACCTGGTCACCGTGACCACCGGTTTCGGCGACGGCTCCTATCCCACGTTCGTCGGACGCTCCGCGCAAGGCCAGATCACGTCGTTCGTCACCGACTTCCTCGTCGTGCCGAAGTCCGACGAGCCCGCGCGCTGCCCGAAGGCGCGCTGAGAATCACCAGCCGCGCTCGGCGAGCCGGTGCGAGACCGGCAACGAGTCGACGGTGATGCCCACCATCGCCTCGCCGAGCCCTCGGGAGATCTTCGCGAGCATGTCCGGGTCGTCGTAGTAGGTCGTCGCCGCGACAATGGCTTTCGCCCGCGCGGACGGGTCGCCCGACTTGAAGATGCCCGAGCCGACGAACACGCCTTCCGCGCCGAGCTGGCGCATCAGCGCCGCGTCCGCGGGCGTCGCGATCCCGCCGGCGGTGAAGAGCACCACCGGCAGCCGCCCTGCGGCGGCGACCTCTTTGACCAGCTCGACCGGGGCCTGAAGCTCCTTCGCCGCGACGTACAGCTCGGACTCGTCCAACGAGGCCAGCCGACGGATCTCCCCGCCGATGGAGCGCATGTGGGTGGTGGCGTTCGAGACGTCGCCGGTGCCGGCCTCGCCCTTGGAGCGGATCATCGCGGCTCCTTCGGCGATCCGGCGCAGCGCCTCGCCGAGGTTCGTCGCCCCGCAGACGAACGGGACGGTGAACTTCCACTTGTCGATGTGGTGGGTGTAGTCCGCCGGGGTCAGCACCTCGGACTCGTCGATGTAGTCCACCCCGAGGCTCTGCAGGATCTGCGCCTCCACGAAATGGCCGATCCGAGCCTTCGCCATCACCGGGATGCTCACCGCGTCGATGATCCCCGAGATCATCTCGGGATCGCTCATCCGAGCCACGCCGCCCTGCGCGCGGATGTCGGCGGGGACGCGCTCGAGCGCCATCACCGCGACGGCCCCCGCGTCCTCGGCGATCTTCGCCTGCTCAGGAGTGACCACGTCCATGATCACGCCGCCCTTGAGCATCTCGGCCATGCCTCGCTTGACTTTCGCCGTGCCGGTCTGGTGGATCTGTTGCTCTGTCGTCATGCCTTCATCGTAAGCCGCCGCGCAGGCCAGAAATCACGTTTCCAAACGCGAACAGGCCAGTGGTTTCCCACTGGCCTGCTCGCGGTCTCCCGAGGGATCAGGCGGAGGGGATCTGGGAGAGCATCTTCGCGGCCATCGCCGAGGTCAGCGAGCCGTTGTCGTCGAGGTCGCACGTCTCGACCTCGAACACGACCGCCGCGTGCTGATGCGCCTCGCGGTAGCAGTGGTACGGCATGCCGGACACATGGCTAAAGCCGACGTAGTCATCCCATTTCGCGCTGTCCGCCGTAGAGTCCGACACGGTGAAGCCCGAAGCCGAGGGCTGCTGCGCCGCGCTGCTCGGGGCCGCCGGAGCGGTGCTCTCTCCAGCAGGCTGCCCAGGCTCCGGAGCCGACGAGGCTCCCGTCGGCGCGGGGGCCGCAGGGGCGGCGGACTTGCAGGAGGCCAGTTGGGCGGTCAGCTTGCCGAACGCCTTCGCGGCGGCGGCCTCGTCGGCGTAGACCGCGACCCGCTGGGTCGGGCCGAGGTTGTTGTACGTGCTGTAGTGCACCGAGCGGTACGCGGTCCACGGGTCGGAGAACGCGGCGGCCTGCGCGTTGCCGCAGTTGCCGAGCGCCTTCTCCGGATCGGACGGGGCCGAGTTCACCGGCGAGGAGGTGAAGGTGTGCGAGAACACCTCGTTCGCGGAAGCCACCGAGACGAGGATCGAGTCGATCGAATCCCCCGCAGGGGCCGCCGAGGCCGGGACGAAGCCGAAGGCCGCTTGCGACGCGCAGGCGAACAGCAGCGCCGTGGGGAATAGGGTCCGTGTGCTGGGGTACATCTTCATCGTCGCCTCGCTGGTTCCGGGCACTCACTGAATTCCATGAGTGTTATTTCCTGGAAATTGTGCGCCGCCGACACTCCGAGAAGGGCCGGCCAAGGCCCTGTGTTACCAGATCGTGTTTGACTGGTGGGACTCGTGTGACCAATGAGCCCAGTACCAATGAGCCCAGTGTGGCCGCTAGGGGCGAGGCGCTCCGCCGGGGATCGCCCCGGACTCGTACAGCCGGGCCCGAAGCGGCCCGAGGAGCTCGACCAGGCGGGCGGAGCGTTCCGGGCCGAGCCGTCGCCACGGCGCTTCGGCGATGTGGTCGGTGAGCGTCTCGATCCGGTCGCGCAACGCCCGACCCTGTTCGGTCAACGCCTCCTGCGGCCCGTCTTCGAGCAGGCCGCGCTCGCGCAGCGAGTCCGCACCCGCGTCCCACTGCTCCGCCGACCAGCCCCGCGTGGCAAGGATGAACGCTTTCGGCATCGGCGCGGCCCCGGTCGCGTAGTAGGTGATGCCCGCCTCGAGGCCGGTCAGCCCGTGCCCGACGAGGAGCGCGATGTGCCCGTCGCCCCGGTGCTCGCGCAGCAGCGTGAGCGCGAACCAGAGCCGCAGGTGCGGCTCCTGCGGCCACGGCATGCGCAGATGTCCCGCGAAAAGCGGGCGGCCGGGCGCGTCGGAGGCGTCCAACGTCCTCGCCGCCGCTTCGGCCAGCTCCGCCGCTTCGGCGAACTCGGCCGACGCGATCAGCTCCTCGCCCCACCCCCGCCGCAGCCCCGCTCCGACCCCGTCGAGGCGGACGGACCAGTACTCTTCCGGAGCGGCCAGCGACCACGCGGCCGCCATGCTCCGCACGACCAGCTCCGGATTGAAGTTGTAGAACGTCGCCACCACGACCTCCGGGGCCACCGCGCCCATCGGGGCGACGCGGGAGGCGAAATAGCGCGTGTGGGCGTCCGTCACGCCGATCTCGGCGAAGCGCTCGGCGACTTCGGGGAAGAAGTAACCGCTCGCGTGGATCCGGTCGAAGGGCTGCATCGCCCGAGTCGTTTGCGCAGGGGTGAGTTCGGCGGAGTTCGGCATGCCAGACACGTCACAAATCTACTCGACCAGGGGACCGGCCCCTTCGACAATCTCGAAATACGCGGGCAATGGCGCGCTGCCTGCGAGTTTGAAGAGCCGAACGGCGGACCTGGCGCGCAGCGCGAGCGTGTCTCTGACCGCCTCGTTGTAGAAGCTCCGCGCGAAACGCACCCGAGCCTCCGCGTCCGCCCGCTCCTCGACGAGCTGCTCGCCGAGCGCGTCAGTCCCTTCCGCGCCCAACGCGCCGAGGCAAACCGACAGCTCGCTCTCCAGCCGCTCCCTGTCGGCCACGTCCGCCGCCTCCACCGCGCGGGCGAGCCTGGCGAGCTCCCCCCCTTGCGGGCCCAGCCGCGCCGCCGCGGTCCGCGCCACCAGCGCGCGTCGGTCCAAGGCCGCAAGGAGCGCCTGCCAGGCCAAGTCTCGGCGCACGTGCAGACGGTCCAGCCGCCGCGCGGTGTTGACCAGCCATCCCGCGAGCAAGAGCAGCCCGACGACGAGCGCGCCGAGCAGCGCCGAGGCCAACACGATCATGCGCGGGCGACCCGGACCCCGGGAGAGCCGACCGTGACCGTCTCGTACACCCGCAGGATCTGCTTGGCGATCACGTCCCAGTCGTACGCCGCGACCACCGCTCTGCCCTCCGCGACGTACCGCGCCCGGCACGAGCGGTCCGAGAGCAGCGCGCTCACGCCTTCAGCCCACGCCGACGCGTCCCCGACTGGGAGCAGCGCCCCAGCCCGTCCGCCGCCGAGCACCCTGCGGAACGCCTCCAGGTCGCTCGCCGCGACGGCCACGCCCGCAGCCATCGCCTCCAACAGGACGATGCCCTGGCTCTCCCCGCCCGTGTTGGGGGCGCAGAAGACATCCGCCGAGCGCAACGCGGCGGCCTTCTCCGCATGGCTCACCCGGCCCAAAAACCGGAGCCGGGCGGCGTGCGCCCCGGCTTTCGCCCGCGCCCGTTGCTCGTCGCCCGGCCCGACGACGAGCACTTCCAGGTCCGGGTGCCGCGCAGCCAGGCGCGGCAGCGCCCGAAGCAGCGTCGCGAAGCCTTTGCGCGGCTCGTCGTACCTGCCGAGGAACACGACCGTCCCGCCGCCGCGCGGGTACCCCGGCAGCGGCTCGGCATCTTGGAACTCCCGCACGTGCAATCCGTTAGGGATCTCCACCGAGCCCGCGCCGACCGTCTGCATCTGCAGCCGCCGCGACAGCGGGGAGACCGCGATCCTCCCCATGATCTTCTCGTAGCAGGGGGTGATCACCGAGCGGAGCGCGGAAAGGATCAGCGACTGGGTCGCCGCCGCGTGGAACGTCGCGACGATCGGCCCCTCTGCGGCCCTGACCGCCAGGAACGACAGGCTCGGCGCGCTCGGCTCGTGCACGTGCAGCACGTCGAAACGCCCCGCCGCGATCCAGCGCCGCAGTTTCGCGAGCGCGCCGGGGCCGAACTGCAGCCGCACGGTCGAGCCGTTGTACGGCACGGCGAGGGCCCGCCCGCTGGTGAAGACATAGTCCGGCAGTTCCGCCGCCCCGCTCGCCGGGGCGATGACCTGCACCTCGTGGCCTTGGTCGATGAGCACCTTGGCGAGTTCGAGCACGTGCGCCTGCACGCCCCCCGGCGCGTCGAGAGAATACGGGCACACCATGCCGATCCTCACCTCGGCCGTCCCCGGTCGGCTTCCCAGAGCGGCTGCAGCATGTGCCAGTCCGCCGGGCGCCCGGCGATGGCCGCCTCGAAGGCCTCGGCGATCCGCGCCGTCGCGGCCTCGACTCCCTCCGACGTGTCGATCCTCGGCCCGACCTCGGCCCGCCACGGTCCCTCGGGCTCCCCTGCCTCGTACCAGGTGTGCGCGGTGACCAGTGCCGCGCCGGTCTCGACCGCGAGCTTCGCCGGGCCGAGGGGGAAGCGCGCCGCCTCGCCGAAGAACTGCACAGGGACGCTGCCCCGGCTCATGCCCCGATCCGCGAGGAGGCACACGACTTTGCCCTCCCGCAGCCGCTGGGCGAGGATTTGGTACGGCCCCTCCCCCCTCGCCTCGTCCGAGCTGGACACGTGGGGCAGGATCTCGAAGCCCAACGACTCGCGGTAGGCGAGGAACTTCTGGTACAGCGACTCAGGCTTGAGGCGTTCGGCGACCGTGGCGAACTGCCCGTGCCGCGCCACCAGCCACACTCCGGCCAAATCCCAGTTCCCCATATGCGGCAGGGCGATCACCACGCCGCGCCCCTCCGCCACCGCCGCGTCCAAGCGCTCCTGCCGGGCCACCGCCGCGTCCACCTCCCGCGACAGGCGGGCGTGGTCCATCGCCGGGAGGCGGAACGCTTCGCGCCAATACCGCGCGTAGGAGCGGAAACTGCGTTGGACCAGTTCGTCCGGCACCTGGTCGGCGGGGACGGCCAGAACCCGCGCGAGGTTCTTGCGCAGCTGCGCCCCTGCCCCTCGCCGGAACGCCCGGTCCGCGCCAGCCTGAAAGGCCGTCCGGGCGAGGCTCTCCGGCGCGCGGCGGACCAGCCCCCAGCCCGCGCTGTAGCCCCAGGTGGCGGCCCGCTCTTTCAGGCTCTCGCTCATCGCGGCCCGTCTGCCCGCTTGGCGTCGCGCCAGACCGAGACGATGCGCTGGCCGATGGTGATCACGCTGGTGACGGCCAAGAAGGCGACCGCGACGGGCAATGCCCACCACAAGCCCAACCCGCTGAACCCTGCTCCGACGAGCACGATGACGAGCCGTTCTGGCCTCTCGATCCAACCGCCGTCCCCGGAGAAGCCGCTCGCTTCGGCGCGGGCCTTGATGTACGAGATCGTCAGCGCCGAGACGAGGCAGACCAGCAGGCCGACAAAGAGGAGTTGGAACCCCTCCGCGCTGAGCGTTGTCGAGGCTGGAGAATCTAAACCCTTCCCGACGAAGAGGTATTTCGGAGGAGCCGTTGTGAAATAAGCATCAGCGACCCGGCCCATTCTCTCGGCTCCCCACGGGAACGCGGCCCAGTAGGCCAGCGCGCCGAAGATCGCGCCGTCCGCGATCCGGTCGCAGCTCGCGTCGAGCACCGCGCCGAACTTCGTGCCGCCGCCCGACGCGCGGGCGACCGCGCCGTCGAGCATGTCGAAGACCGCGAACGCCCCGCACACCACCGCGCCCCAGAAGAGCTGGCCGGTCGGGAAGAACGCCAGCGCGGAGAGCACGGTGCCCGCCGTGCCGACCACCGTCACCACGTTCGGGGTCACCCCGATGCGGACCAGCCCGCCGCCCAGCGGCGCGATGACCTTCGAGACGACCGGCTTGATGAGCGACGAGAGCACTACTGCTGCCCCGGATACGGCGGGTATCCTCCGGGCTGGCCGTACGGTCCGGGCTGCTGGGGGTGCGCCCCGCCCGTTCCGGGGAGCTGCGGGGTCTGCTGCTGGGGCAGCGCGGGCTGCGCGCCGGGGAGCTGGGGGCTCGCCCCGCCGGGCCCGAACGACGGGTAGCCGAGCTGCGCGGCGGTCTGCTTGGCGGCTTCGGTGACGGGGACCGCGACGACGGCGGTGCCGTACGCGCACATCTCGGTGAACACATCGCCCATCTCGGAGGTGTCGAACCGCATGCCGACCACGGCGTTCCCGCCTCGGGCGCGCGCCTCCTCGATCATCCTGCCCATCACCTGGTTCCGGCTCTCGGTCAAGTTCTTCGTCATGCCCTGCAGCTCCCCGCCGAATATCGACTTGAAACCGGATCCCATCTGCGAAAACGCGTTCCTGGAACGGACGGTGAGGCCGAACACCTCGCCGCACACCCGCTGGATCTCCCAACCGGGTATGTCGTTCGTCGTCACCACAAGCACAGCCGTCTCCTCTCGCTCCACGCGATTTTTATCGCCCTTAGCGTACGCGACCGGTCAGGACGGGTCCTGTCCCCACGCGGCGGCGAGCAGAGCCCGTGTGTCCCGCAGCAGTTGCGGCATCACCTTGCTCGCGCCGATGACCGTGATGAAGTTCGCGTCGCCGCCCCAGCGGGGCACGATATGCAGGTGCAAGTGCGCGGCGACCGACCCGCCCGCCGCGGCTCCGAGGTTGAACCCGACGTTGAAGCCGTGCGGACGGGAGATCCGCTTGATCGTCCGCAGCGCCTCCTGCGTGAACACCACGAGCTCGGCGCTCTCCTCGCCGGTCAGCTCCTCGAACTCCGAGACGGTCCGGTACGGCACGACCATCAGATGCCCGGGGTTGTAGGGGTAGAGGTTCAAGACCGCGTACACGAACTCGCCCCTCGCCACGATGAGGCTCTCCTCGTCGGAGAAGCTCGGCAGGTCCGCGAACGGGTTCGCGGCCTCGCCCGTCTTGGGCCCCGAGGCGATGTACTGCATGCGGAACGGGGACCAGAGCCGGGCCAGGTGGTCCGGCTCCCCTGGGCCTTGGTCGCGCAGCGTCTCGTCGGATTCAGCCATGGCACCACTCGCTCATCGGCCGCTAGCCCTCCAGACCGAAGCTCTCCGCCGTGGGAGAGGCGTTCTCCCGGCGGGCGACCCAGTCCAGGACCAGGCGCTTGGCCTCGTCCACCGGCACCGCGTTGCGCTGGCCGCCGTCGCGGAACCGGAAGCTGACCGTCCCCGCCTCGACGTCCCGCGCGCCAGCCAGCACGAGGAAGGGGATCTTCTGCGCGGTGTGGGTGAAGATCTTCTTCTGCATCCGGTCGTCGCTGGTGTCCAGGTGCGCCCGGACGCCGCCGGCGCGCAGCGAGTCGACGAAAGCGCGCAGGTGCGGGACGTGGTCGTCGCTCACCGGGATGCCCATCGCCTGCACGGGCGAGAGCCACGCGGGGAAGGCCCCGGCGTAATGCTCGACCAGCACGCCGATGAACCGCTCGATGGAGCCGAAGAGCGCGCGGTGGATCATGACCGGCTGTTCCCGGTGCCCGGACGGGCCGGTGTACTCCAAGCCGAACCGCTCGGGGAGGTTGAAGTCGAGCTGGATCGTGGACATCTGCCAGGTCCGCCCCAGCGCGTCCTTCGCCTGCACCGAGATCTTCGGGCCGTAGAACGCCGCGCCGCCCGGATCCGGCACCAACGTGAGTCCGGACGCCTCGGCGACCTCCGCCAGCGTCCGGGTGGCCTCCTCCCAGATCTCGTCGGACCCGACGAACTTCTCCTCGTCCTTGGTCGAAAGCTCCAGATAGAAGTCGTCAAGGCCGTAGTCGCGCAGCAAATCGAGCACAAACTGCAAGGTCTTGGCCAGCTCGTCCTTCATCTGGTCGCGGGTGCAGTAGATGTGCGCGTCGTCCTGCGTCATCCCCCGGACCCTGGTGAGCCCGTGGATCACGCCGGACTTCTCGTACCGGTACACCGAGCCGAACTCGAACAGCCGCAGCGGCAGCTCCCGGTACGACCGACCGCGCGAGCGGAAGATCAAGTTGTGCATCGGGCAGTTCATCGGCTTGAGGTAGTAGTCCTGCCCTGGCTTTCGCACCGCGCCGTCCGCGTCAAGCTCCGCGTCGACGTGCATCGGCGGGAACATGCCGTCCGCGTACCAGTCCAAGTGGCCGGAGACCTCGTAGAGGTGGGATTTGGTGATGTGCGGGGTGTTGACGAACTCGTAGCCGGCCTCGATGTGCTTGGCGCGCGAGTAGTCCTCCAGCTCTTTGCGCAGGATCCCGCCCTTAGGGTGGAACACCGGAAGGCCCGAGCCGAGCTCGTCGGGGAAGCTGAACAGGTCCAGTTCCGTGCCGAGCTTGCGGTGGTCGCGCCGCTCCGCCTCGGCGATCAGCTCCAGATGCCGCTCAAGGGCCTCGGCGGACTCCCACGCGGTGCCGTAGATCCGCTGCAAGCTGTCGCGGGACTGGTCGCCGCGCCAGTACGCCGCCGAGCTGCGGGTGAGCTTGAACGCCGGGATGTGCTTGGTGGTCGGGATGTGCGGGCCCCGGCACAGATCTGCCCACTCCCGCTCTCCCGTGCGCGGGTTCAGATTGTCGTAGATGGTCAGCTCGGCCCCGCCGACCTCCATGACCTCCGGGTCGTCGATGCCGGACTTGTCGCTGATCAGCTCCAACTTGAACGGCTCGCCCGCGAGCTCGGCCCTGGCCTCTTCCACCTCGACGACGCGGCGGGCGAACCGCTGCGAAGCCTTGATGATCTTGCGCATCCGCGTCTCGAGGCGCGCCAAATCCTCCGGGGTGAACGCGCGGTCCACGCGGAAGTCGTAGTAGAAGCCGTCTTTGATCGGCGGCCCGATCCCGAGCTTCGCCTCGGGGAACTCCTGCTGCACCGCTTGCGCGAGCACGTGCGCGGCGGAGTGCCGGATGACCGAGCGGCCCTCTTCGGTGTTCGCCAAAACCGGCTCCACCAGTGCGTCCGCCTCCGGAGACCAGGCGAGGTCGCGCAGCGCCCCGTCCGCGTCGCGCACCACGACGACCGCCTCCGGACCCGAGGTCGCGAGCCCCGCCTCCCGCACGGCGGCGCTCGCAGTCGTCCCGGCCAGCACCTTCAGCGCGGCTGCTGAGGCGGGCGGGGCGATCAAATCGGCCATGTGGGTTGCTCCGTTCGGACTGGGCTTGAGACAAGACAAGGTTTCGGGTCTGACCATGGTAACCGGCCTGGCCGGAGAAATTTTCAGATCCCCAAGGGGCTGGCGAGCCACGGCTCGTCCCATCCGAACAGCCGCCCCGCGAACGCGAACGCCCCGAGCAGCCACAACGTCAGCGCGGTGAACACCGCCACGGAGAGCGCCATCAACGCCCGCAGCCAACGGGGCTGCCCGCGCTGCCACTCCATGAGCCGGTCGTAACGCCGTTTGGTCCACCGCAAGACGCTGGCCGCCCAGCGGAACTCCGTGGCGAGGACGCCGAGGCCGAGGAAAAGGACCGCCCAGCCCGGACCGGGGTACGGGATCATGACCACGCCCGCGATGAGAATGATCCCCCGACGAGCGCCACCGCGACCCGGTACGCCTTATAGAGGAGCGGCCGTTCGCGATAGAGGAGCGGCCGTTCGCGCAATGCTGACTTGAACCCTTTGATGTGGTCCCGGCTGGGATCGAACCAGCGACCTTCCGCGTGTGAGGCGGACGCTCTTCCACTGAGCCACGAGACCTTACCTCGCGCGGCGGACGTGTCCGCCGCAGTGCGCGATACTGGGATTGAACCAGTGACCTCTTCCGTGTCAGGGAAGCGCTCTCCCGCTGAGCTAATCGCGCGGGCTCCGAGCCTGCCGACATCAGTGCCGGACGCTCGAATGTGCTCGTGCATAGTACCGCACGATGCGCTCGATACCGAAATATCGAGGTGGAGACGGGATTCGAACCCGTGTGGACGGCTTTGCAGGCCGCTGCCTCACCACTCGGCCACTCCACCGAAGTCGCCGCCACATGCTGTGGCCGCTTTTCGATCCTACCCGCCAGAGTCCAAGAAAACCTCGAGTCGCAGCCTCGCGCTCGGCTCGCAAACCCGTGACCTGCCAAGATGTCCACCGCGATCTCGGATCAAGCTGAGAGGATCAGTCAGACACGGAAAGTAGAACACTCCGATGACCGAGCGGATGACGAGATTCGAACTCGCGACCCTCACCTTGGCAAGGTGATGCGCTACCAGCTGCGCTACATCCGCATACCCACTCGGCCTCCGGGCGCTGCCGGAGAGCTCGTGGCGCGAGGACATACCTTAGCGCATCGACCGGCGACCCCGCAAATACGCAGGTCGGAAGGTGTGTCGACCATCAAGGGCTCCTCGTCCGCCGCGCCTGGGGCGCGTTTTCGCGCGTACGAGCGCCCCGGCGCGCCCGTACGCGCCAACTCCGCGCTCCTTGTGCCTTATAAGCCAACTCCCTGCTTATAGTGCGAACACAAGGCTTCGTGCGGCGCTTTTCTTGATTTGTGCTATCGTCGCTTTAATGCGTTATGCTTTGGGCGCATTATTCTTTTTAGGAATAATAAAGCAATGGCGTGGCTCACATTTCGATGGAAAAGTGATGTTGTGCCATTGTAATTCGCGCCCAAGACAACGGCGCTACGATGCTTTCTAGCGACATGGCATCGAAGCCAGGTTGCTTCTCACTCTCGATCGCCCGCCATTGAAGCCGGACGGCCCGAAGCGCTCCAGAACGACACCCTCCGGGCCTTCGAGAATTTGCCTCGGAATTTCGATACGTCTCACTGCGCGGACCTCTTCCGTTTCAGACGTAACTTCGTGGATGGATGATGGATTATCCGATCGAGGAGCAGACCAGAATCATGTGGGCATTACGTTATCCTGTTTTTGCGCTGCGGCCGCGTCGATGGCTCAGCGTTTCTTTTGCTTTTATCTCTCAGGTTTTCATGCTTTTTTGCGCGCCGGATATCGTGCTCTCGCATTCTGCCGCAGCGCATGCCGATCCAGTGGGCTTGGACGACACCATCGGAAACCATGTGACGGACGACGGCTACACGGTGTCCCTGAATCTTTTAGACATGTCTGTGAACTCGGTCGCGAATATGGGCTCGACGCTGTTTACGAGGGAAGCATTCATATCCGGCAAAGCTGCGGTGTCCATAGAGGGGAAAGGGAGAGCTCCGGTGGACTCCGGACTTTTGAAAATAGGCCTTCAGGCTTCTTGCCAGATGGATCTCTCGAACGGGCTCGAAGTCCAAGGCGGAGCCAACGCGAACTGGGCCTCCCCCAACGTCAGCGTCGGGACGGGCGGCCTCAACCTCAACAGCGGGAACGTCGGCGTCGGCGTGAACGGTTTCCTCGACCTGTACCTGCGGCCCGGGCAGATCGTCACCGTGCCGATGTCGGTCAAACAACTCACCGGGCCGAAGGGCGGGACGCGCGTGACCGACGGACATCTCAACGTGGACGCCTGCGGAGGCGCCGCGTATGTCCGGCTGTTCGCGGTCGTCCAGCTCTCGACGCCGGAAAACGACGACACCTTTTCCGTCTACGGGCCGATAGTTTCATTCTGAACAGGAGGAACCTGATGATCCGACCTCGAACCGCCCTCCGTCCGCTCCCCGGCGCGCTCTTCTGGTTCGCGCTGCTGTGTTGCGCCGCCGAAACCGCCAAAGCGGACCCGCCCATCATCCCGATGCCCGGCGACCCCAGCAGTCCGGCCATCGGCAGGCGCACCGACCTTCGCAACCAGGACGACTTCGGCAGGCCCTCGAACAAGATCTTCCCCGAGAACGGGGGCTCGCCGCACATGAGCGTGCAGACGAACGACCCCTTGCCGTCGAACGAACATCCGATCATCAAGCAGTAACCGAGGACCCCATGTCGACCTCTACCATCGCAAGCCCCCTTGCCGTCCCGAAGGCGAACACGCGGCGGCAGAAGAGCAGCCCGTATGTGAGCACCATCGGCCTTCTCGACTTCGTCGTCCTCGTCGTGGCCGCCAGCATCTCCCACACGTGGACCCTCGACCGGAAGTCCATCTGGCACCCCGGCCCTGCGTGGGTCGCGGTCTTCGCCGGGCCGCTGGTCGTGGTGACAGTCGCCGAAGCGCTGGGCATCTACCGCAGGCGCATGGCGCTCGCGGCGCTCGACACGATTCCCGAGCTGATCGCATGCGGCTGGATGGTCACGCCGTTCATGCTCATCCTCGCGTGGCACGACCCGCACCCGGTGCTGTGGTGGATCATCACCGCGCTGTTCACCTACGTCGCGTTCTTCCTCGTCAGGGTGGTCGTTTTCGCGGCGCTGCGCTCACGTCGGCGCCGAGATGTCCGCAGCCGCGCGCGGACCTTGGTCGTCGGCGGCGGCAAGGTGGCGCAAGTTTTGGTCCAAAGCGCCGCCGAATACCCCGAGTACGGGCTCGAGCCGGTGCTCGTCATGGACGACGACCCGATGAACAAGGCGTGGCCCGAAGGCGTCTCGGTGATCGCGCACAGCGACGACCTTCCCGGCGTCGTGGCGCGGGCTGGCATCCAAGTCGTCGTGGTGGCGTTCTCCAAGCAGAACGACCGGGCGCTCGTCGATCCGCTCCGCGAATGCGACGAGCTGGAAGCCGAGATCTACATCGTCCCCCGGCTGTACGAGTTCGTCCACCTCGACCGGGATATGGACCGCTTGCACACCATTCCGCTGGTGCGTGTGCGCCGGCTTGCCTTCCGCAGCGTCCACTGGCGCACAAAGCGGATCTTCTCCCTGGTCTCGGCGTTGCTCGGAATCCTCGTCCTCTCGCCGCTGCTGATTTTCGTCGCTCTCGCGATCAAGCTGCAAGCTCCTCGTCACCCGGTGCTCTTCAAGCAGGAGCGCATCGGCCGCGACGGGAAACCTTTCCTGCTCTACAAGTTCCGGTCGATGCGGCCCGTGCCGGAACAGGCGAGCAACACGGACTGGTCCCCCGACCACGCGCAACGGGTCAACCGGTTCGGATCCTTCATCCGGAAGTTCTCGATCGACGAGCTTCCCCAGCTGTGGAACGTCGTCCGGGGCGAGATGACCCTGGTCGGCCCGAGGCCGGAGCGCCCCCATTTCGTGAGCCAGTTCGGCGAATCGATCCCCTCGTACAAAGCCCGGCACCGGGTCCCCGTCGGCCTCACCGGCTGGGCGGCCATCCACGGGCTCCGAGGCGACACGAGCATCGCGGACCGAGCCATGTACGACAATTTCTACATCGAGAACTGGAGCTTGTGGCTCGATATGAAGATTCTCATGCTGACCTTCGGCGCGGTCCTTTTCGGCACAGGCCGCTAGCCCGCGCCCGTCGCGATGAACACGGCCGCCGCGCAGCAGTCTGTGTGCGAGAACGAGACGACCCTCTGCCCCCAGCCCCGCTCCTCCGCAGCAGCCGCCACCGCCCCGGAAAGCCGCACTTTCGGCCCGTCCGGGGCCGACACGACTTCGACGTCACGCGGCGAGGCGGGAAGATCGCCTTGGAGCTTGAGCGCTTTGACGACAGCCTCCTTCGCGGCGAACCGCGCGGCGAGCCGACGAGCGTCGCCCGCGCACTGCTCAAGCTCTCCTTCGGTGAACACCCTGTTCAGATACCGCGCCCCGAAGACTGCCACAGCGGTTTCGACCTCCTCGACCGCGACCAGGTCCACGCCCATCCACACGGTCACACGCCGCCCCCTGTCACAACGCGTCCACCACCGCGCGCATGCGCAGCCGGAACCGGGCCGTTGAGAAACCCTCCGCGTGCCGCCGTATCGCCGCCGGGTCGAAGTCCCCTGGGCGGAAGCCGCGCATCGCCTCGGCGAACCGCGACACCGTCTCCCCCTCCGAGGAAGCACGTCCTGCCCCAGCGGGCTCGACCAGCTGGCCCGAGAGGCCGGGGACAACCGTGTCGAGCGCCCCTCCGGCTCCCAACGCGATCACGGGAGTACCGCACGCCATCGCCTCCACCGGCACGATCCCGAAGTCTTCGAGCCCCGGCATGACCAACGCCCGCGCGCGTTGGAACAAGGAGCGCAGCTCGCCGTCGGCGACTCTGCCGAGGAATCTGGTCTCGGGCCCGGCGAACGAACGGCACAGACCGGCAAGCCTGCCCTCGCCCGCGACCACGAGGGGGACTCCCGCCTCCCGCGCGGCCCGCACCGCGATGTCGGCCCGCTTGTACGGAACAAGCCTGCCCGCGACGAGGAAGAAATCCTCGCGCGAGCCCGGATCCCCCAGGCTGAACCGGTCGACGTCCACGGGCGGATGCACCACTGTGGACTCGCGCCCCCACCACCGCCGGATCCGTTTCGCCACCTCGGCCGAGTTCGCCACGATCCGAGTGATCCGACTGGCCGCCTCCAGCTCGGTCCGAACAGCCTGCTTGGCGAGTCCGGCGAGGGCGAACCGCCCCAGCTGGGAAGAAGCCTCGTGCTCGCGCATCGCCGGATCCCAAGCCCAACGCGCGGGCGAGTGGACGTAGGCCACCGTTGGGACCTGCGAGGCAGCGACAGACGACACCGCCAGCGCGTGGTGGCTCACGATGACCGCCTCTGCGTCGCCGAAGTCCCAACGCCGCATCGCCCACGGCACGACCGGCAGCACAGGAGCGTGCGACCTGCGGCCGAGAACCCGGTGCAGCCGGTCGGCGGGGCTCACGACGATGCGTCCGGCCACCGGCCCCCGCACAGAGGCCGGGTCCGCGAACGGCACGAAGACACGCGCGCGCGGCCATTCGAGCGCCAGCTGCTCGACCACATTCTCAGAGCCGCCGATCTCGGTCCAGCGCTCGTGGACTATAGCGATTCGCGATCTGGTCATCGCTGAACTCTGGCAGAGGAAAAGAGACGGAATATTGCGCGATTAATACAGCGTTGGAAACTCTCAGAGCATATCTTGAAGCGCTCTGACCGTCCGCGCCATCGCAGAGATCGACGCGAAAGTGGATTTCTTCAAGAACTCGTCCGGAAACGCTATCGAGAACTCCTCTTCGATGGCCAGCATGACATTGACGCTCCCGTGAGAACTCAGGCCGAGAGAATACAAGTCGGCTTCGGCGGGGACCGTTTCGGGATCGACGGACAGGCGGCCGTGCGCCTTGAGTATTGAACGTATTCTGTCTTCCATAACAACCCTTCGTTCGTCGTCGGAATTCGATTTCCAACAGATGACGCCGCTCAGTCCGACCCTCTTGCGGAGCCTATGATGTGGATCACGCAAGATATCGGATCAGCGCTCGCTCAATACAGCGCAATTCTGTTATTCTCAAACCATGAGCGGCCATGCAACGGGGCATCGGCTCGTATCACTATTCCATAGGTGACGCGTTAGTGCCTTGCGCGCTCAAAGAAAGGACGATCTCCTGATCGAAACCCAGGAAGAGCATTCCCTAGGAAACCATTCTGACCGCCCCGTCACAGTTCCGCTCCATGCGAGCGCCATGCCCGCCCAGGCGCTCCGCGCGCGGCGCGCCGCTTTCCGCGACGAGCTCATTCGCTCTCGATACCTGGTCCCTCTTGGCTCCGGCGGGCTGTACGCCCTTGCCGGGGCCTTCGAGGACATCGTGACCGGGATCGGAGTCCGTGTGACGGAGGAAGGCCGCCGCGCGCACGGGGACCGGGCGGCGGTCCTGCGTTTTCCGCCCGTGTTCCCCGCCGAGGATTTCGACCGCACCGACTACATCGCCGCGTTCCCCCACCTCAGCGGGCTGGTCAACACGTTCGGCGGCGGCGAAGAACAGCACAGAGAGCTGCTCCTGGACCGCGAGGCGGGTCTCGCGTGGGACTCGCACCTCGCCCCTTCGGGCATCGCCCTCGTCTCCGCGGCTTGTCACCCCTGCTACGCCGGCCTTGCCGGAGCCTTGCCCGAGCAAGGAGCCCTGTTGGACGTTTATGGCTCTTGCTTCCGCCGCGAGCCTGCCGCAGACCCCGCCCGCATGCAGTCCTTCCGTATGCGGGAGTTCGTCGCGGTCGGCCGCGCCGAGCAGGCGGCGGCGCATCAAGCGTCCTGGATTCCCCGAGCGCAGGGCGTCCTTTCCGATCTTGGACTCGACGCGGCCACCGCGCCAGCGAGCGATCCGTTCTTCGGCAGAACAGGCCGGATGCTCGCGGCGCACCAACTCGCGGAGAACAAGAAAACAGAGTTGGTCGTGCACTTGTACGGGGCCGACCAACCGCCGACCGCCGTCGCCTCGTGCAACAATCACACAGACCATTTCGGGGTGAATTTCTCGATCAGCGCCTCCGACGGCACGCCTGCGCACTCCGCGTGCGTGGGCTTCGGCATGGAGCGGATCGCCCTTGGCTTGCTCAAAACGCACGGCTTCGACCGAGCCGCGTGGCCCGCCTCCGCAAAGGCCTGGCTATGACCGGACAGTCCTCATCCGCGCTCAGCGTCCACATGACCGGCTCCGAATGGTTCCGGACCCTGCCGAGCGGGCTGTCCAGGTACTTCTCCAACCTCTTCGCCGCATTGCGCGAACATTCGGACACGCGGGTCTGCGCGTCGGCATTCGGGGAGCCGGACCCCGGCGGCACCGCCTGGGCCTGCGCCGGGGCGAGCCTGCCCAGGCGGGTCAGAGCCTCGCGCGACCGGTTGCCTCGGCATATCGACATCCTCGACCGCCACTTCGCCCTGTACGGCCCGCCAGCTCCGAGCGGCGCTGCGCTCATCACGCATTTCCATGGCCCATGGGCTATGGAGAGCGCGGCGGCGGGGCAAGGGGCGGCAGCGGTCGCGGTCAAGCGGTTGATCGAGATCGCGCGCTACCGGCGCAGCACGCGTTTCGTGGTGCTGTCGCAATGCTTCGGCGACCTGCTCTCGGCCCGGTACGGCGTGGTCCCTGCCCGTGTCTCGGTGATCCCTCCCGGAGTCGACCTACGCGCGTTCGTCGCGACCCCGATCCTCGACGGCCCGCCGAGAGTTCTCTGTGTGCGCCGCCTGGAGCGCCGCATGGGGATCGACATCCTCCTCGACGCATGGCCCCTCGTCCGCGCCGCAGTGCCCCAGGCCCGTCTCGACATCGCGGGCACAGGTTCGGTCGCGGGCGAGTTGGCCGACCAGATCTCGGCATTGGGCGTGGAAAGCTCCGTGACGCTCCTCGGACCGAAATCGGAAACCGAACTCGCCGCCGCCTACCGCGACGCGACGGTCACCGTGGTCCCCACCCGCTCGCTCGAAGGCTTCGGGCTGATCGCCCTCGAATCGCTCGCGAGCGGACGAGCGCCTATCGTCACCGATGTCGGGGGCCTGCCCGACTCGGTGCGCGGACTCGCGCCCGACCTTATCGTGCGCAAGGAGGATCCCGCCGCGCTCGCCGAACGGCTCATCGGCGCGCTGCAAGGCGACCGGCCATCCGTCGACCAGTGCCGCGCCCACGCGGAGTCCTTCTCCTGGAGCCTCGCCGCCGAGCGCCATCTCGCCCTGTACCGGGAGGCGCTGTCATGAGCCCGCCTCCCGGCCTCGTCGTGTTCCTCTCGCACACCGCCGCCGTGTCCGGCGCGGAACTCGCCTTCGTCCGGCTCGCGACCGCGCTCGGCCGCCTCGGACACCCCGCTGCCGCCGTCCTCACGGAGTCCGGCCCGCTGGACGGCGCGCTCGCCTCGGCAGGCATCCCGACGACTCTCGTCGCAACCTCCTTCGCAAGCCGCGAGGTCACGATCGGCGGCTCATTCGCGCGCCTTATCCGAGGCGGGTTCCAAATGCTCGCGGCGGGCTGGGCCGCCGGGGCCGCGATCCGCGAAGCACATGGCTCGGTTGTGGTCGCCGAGTCCACGAAAGCGCTGCTCATGGGCGCAGTGGCGAGCCGACGCGCCCGAGTTCCGCTCGTATGGCACGTGCATGACCGGATCACTCGCGAATACTTCGGCAGGCTCGCCCCGATCATCCGGCTCATCGGCTTCTTCGCGGCGGCCGGATTTGTCGCCAACAGCAAAAGCACACTCGCCACCCTGTGGACGGGCCGGCGGCCCGCCGTCGTCAGCTATCCGGGCGTCGATCTGGGCCAGGTCCCCGAGCGCGGGCCGCAGCGCCCCGCCGCAGAGGCCGCGCTCGTGATGGTCGGCAGGCTCGCCGAATGGAAGGGGCAAGACCTCGTCCTTCGAGCGCTCGCCCGAACTGCGGCCCCGGTTCCCCTCGTCTTCGTCGGCGGAACTCATTTCGGCGAGGAGGATTACGCCCGCGCGCTCCGAGACCTCGTCGACGAGCTTGGGCTCACCGACCGCGTCGCTTTCGTCGGGCACACGGACGACCCGTTGCGCCAGGCCGCGCAGGCCGACGTGGCGATCCATTACTCCAGGCTCACCGAGCCCTTCGGCCAAGTCGTCGTCGAGGCGATGGCAGCAGGATGCGCGACCATCGCGGCCGCCGAGGGCGGTCCGGCGGAGATCGTCACCGACGGGGTGGACGGCGTCCTGGTCCCCCCGCGCGACCCCGAAGCCTTGGCAGAAGCCATCGACCGTCTCGTCGCGGACAGCTCGCTGCGAACCGCGCTCGCCGCCGCCGGCGCGGCCAGAGCCCGTGATTTCAGCCTCGACGTCGTGGCCGTCGCCGCCGCCGAGCTGCTGCGGCAGGTGGCTCCGCGCACCGCTGCACCGCCGCGTCCCTCCTTCCCGCGCGGGACAGCCCGATGAGCGGGGGCACGCGGACCGCGCTCGCGGTGATCCGCGACATCGGCTACGTCTCGTTCGGCAAATACGGGCAGTACCTCGTCGCCCTCGTGACGCTGCCGGTGTCCGCGCGCGTGCTGGGGCCGAGCGGGATGGGCCTGCTCGCGGTCGCCATGTCCACCTATTTCCTCGGATCCCTCGTCGCGGACCTCGGGATCACCCCGTATCTCGCGGCCAGGGTCGACGGGCCCGGGCTGGCGCAGCTCCGAGGGGACTACGCGGGTTTGCGGGCGACGGTCGTCTTCCTCCTCGGGTGCGGGTGCGCCGCCGCCTTGGCGCTAGGAGCCCCCGCCGATCTGGGCATGATGGCGCTCGGCCTCTTCGGCGGCTCGATCAGCTCATCCGGGGACGACTGGGTGCTGCTCGGCAAAAACAGGTTCGGGACGATCGCGCTGCTCCAGTCCACCGGACGCGTCCTCTACCTCGCGACGTTGTTGGTCTTCCTCCCGCGCTTCCCCACACCGACGACCGCCATGCTGTGCCTCATTCTCTCGACGTTGGTCCCCGTGGTCGGGTCGTGGGCGATCACGGTCCGCGACTATGGGCCGCCCGCGCGCCCGAAGAGCCCTGCCCCGCTGGTTCGCACCGGCCGGACGGTGCTCGCCGCGCGACTGCTCGAGAACACGTACGAGCAGGGCTCTGCCACCGTGTTCGCCGTGGCGCTCTCGACGCATTCGATGGGCTTGTTCTCCGGCAGCGACCGCCTGGTCCAAGCGGTCGGAGCGCTTCTAGACGCCATCGGGTGGAGCCTGATTCCCAGAATGGCCCGGCACAAGGCCGGAGACAGCTTCCTGGCCGCCGCCATGCGCGGAGCCCGCGCGGTGGCGCTGATCGGTTCCGCCGCCGCAATCGTCACAGGCATATTCGCGTCTTGGGGGGTGCTGCTGCTCTTCGGCCCGGCCTTCACGGGCTCGGTCCCGCTGGTGCGCGTCGAAGCATGGTGTTTGCCGGGGATGGCCGTTGCCTCGTTCTTCTCGACGGCTGTGCTCCCGGCGCGCGGGGACGCGCTCGGAGTCCTCTACGGGGCCACGATTGGGGCGGGCGTGGCCTTCGTCGCGCTCGTGGTCTCGCTCCACGACCATTCGCCGATGACCGTGGCCCTCGGCATCGTCGGAGCCGAGACGACCGTCGCCTTGTTCTATTTCCTCCGTGCGCGTCGCCTGGGCCGAAGCGCGCCCCCGACCCCCCAAGAAACGGAGACAGCGCGATGAAGATTCTGTTCGCCGGCGACGACTGGTACGGGAGCAACGCCCGCTCGCTCGCCGACGGCTTCCGCATGGCGGGCCACGACGTGGTCGTCGTGGACACCACCGCCGTGACTCTTCCGCGCCGGGGAACGCCTTCCTGGTGCTATGCGAAGGCCACCGGCCGTCGCGACCCTCGCACGGTCCACGCGACGCACGACCAGCTGGCCGCCGCGGCCTCGGCGTTCCGGCCCGATCTGTTCGTGGCGTACAAGTCGATCTACCTCGACCAGGAGCGGCTGCTCTCGCTCCCCGTCCCGCTCAAAGCCCACTACAGCGCGGACGACACCGCCAACCCCGACAACACGACCCCCGAATACCTCGCGAGCGAGTCGCGTTGGGACGCGATCGTGACCACCAAAGCCCATAACGTCGAGGAGCTGCGCGACAGAGGGGCGCGCGACGTGATTTTCGTGCTCAGCGCGTACGACCCGGCCTGGCATCGCCCCATGGCCCGGCGCGGGGCCCGGTCCTATATCGCCGGGTTCGTCGGAGCCTTGCGCCCCGACCGGGCCGACCTGTTGCGCGGACTCGCCGGACGCTACCGCGAGCGCTTCTATCTGGCAGGTCCTGGCTGGCGGCGCGACCTCGCCTCGCGGATGAGCGGGGCACAGATCGACGGAGCCCAATACGGCGAGCGCCTGTCCTCGGCAATCGGCTCGATCCTTGCCAACCTCGTGCTCTTGAACTCGGCCAACAGGGACACCCACACCTGTCGCACTTTCGAGGTCCCAGCCGCGGGCGGGCTCTTCGTGGGGCAGCGCACCGACGAGCACCTCGCGCTGTTCGCGGACGGGGACGAGGCGTTCTTGTTCGAGAGCGAAGGAGAGCTGGCGGAAATCCTCGAGCGGGTCGCCGCCCATCCCGACCACGCCCGCGCGGTGGCCGAGCGCGGACACCGCGCTGTGGTCAGGGGCCGGCACAGCTACCGAGACCGAGCGGAGACGATCGTTGCCCGCCTTCGCTGACCTCTCGCCCGGATACGCCTCGGTCGCCCGCGTCTCGACGGCGCTCATAGTCCTCGTGCTGCTGGCCGTCGCCGCGAAAGGCGTGGCCCGTATCCTGCTCCTGACCCAGGTGGTGTATTGGGGAGTGGCATTCGTCGGGAGGTCCGTGCTGCTGCTCAAAACGACCCCGGAGCCGAGCTTCGGCGACAACATCGCCGACCCTCGGCTCAAGAGTATCGGCTACGACTACGGGATCGCGCATGTGCTCGGCACTGTCGAGCACAGCCTGTGGGTCTACGTGGCGCTCGTGGCGGCGTTCGTGGTCGCGCAGCGGCTCGCGGGCCCGGCTCCCGACCCGCTGCCCCGGCAGTCTTCCCTCACCATGGCGACGCTCGCGACGATCTGGGGCCTCGGCATGCTCGCCCGAGCTGGCGCGTATCTCACCGGCTCGATCAGCAAAGCCGGGGAGGTCCACAACGCGAATCCGTACTTGGACATCCTGAGCACTCTCTGCTCCATCGGCGCGCTCGGGATCATTCTGTATTTCCACAGCGAATCGTGGTGGACAGAGCTCGCCGTCATTGGATTTTTCACGGCGAGCCAGCTGATCTGGGGCATCGCCGAGGAGTCAAAGAGCCCGTTCATGGGGGCTGTGCTCGCCCTCGCCGTGCGCTACCTTTCGACAGGGATGAGCCGGGCGAAGCTCGCTGGCATCGGCGCGGGCGGGTTCGCCGTCGTCAGCCTGTTCGGCTGGATGCAGGCCATGAAGTCCTCGGAGCGGGCGACGACCATGGTCAACTCCGCCGGTTTGACCTACAACCTGTCCTACCCGGAGCCAGTACGTCCGTATCTGTCGATCTTCCGGCGGTTCGACCTGCTCGAAGCCGCGACCGACGTCTACTACATGAACGGGCAGTCGTGGAAGCGTCCAGCCGACATCGCTCGCAGCGCCGTCGTCAACCTCGTCCCCCAGCAGCTCGGAGCCGTCAAGGTCCAGTCCGGACCTGATTGGGCGCAGCACGTGCGCGGCAAGTCGGTGGATATGAGCACGATCTCCGTTTCTCTCGCGGAGGGGCACCTGAACGAGGGCTATCTCATGGCCGGAACAAGCGGCGTCGTCTTGGAATCGCTGTTCGTGCTCGGCATGATCGCGCTCGTCGCCCGCTGCCTTCGGTCCCGTGACAATCCCGTCGCCCTCACGCTCGGGATCTTGTTCGTCTCGCTGCCGCCCTTGTTCGAGCGAGGAGTGCTGGGGATCACCGAGACCTTGGGGAAATCGGTCCAGCAATGCGCGATCGTCGGAATCATCGCCTTGTCGCTCTGGCTCTGCCGCGAGCTTGGCGAAAGGGCGCGAACAGCCAATGCCATAGGCCAACGGAAGGAGACACGATGAAACTGGACGAAGTGCTCTCATTGATACGCCGAGGATGGTGGGTCGCGCTCGGGCTCGCCCTGCTCGGGGCGTACGAGGGGCACTCGTACGCGGCGAAGAAGCCCGTCTTGTACTCCTCAACGTCGCAAGCGTACGTGGTGGTCAACAACAGCGGCACCTCCGGCGGCGACGCCTTCAACGCCGGGCAGGCCGCGCAGAACAAGATGGCCTCGTACACCGTCCTCGCGAAGAGCCGGCCCGTCACGCAGAAGGTCATCGACGCGCTCCAGCTCACGCTGAAGCCCGAAGAGGTCGCCGCGCATCTGTCGGTGGACTTCGCGCCGGGCACGCTGCTGCTCGAGATCACCGCGACCGGGGAGACCGCGCGGCTGGCCTCCGATTTGGCCTCGGAGACAAACCGACAGCTGGTCAACCAGGTCGAGATCCTGGAAACCCCGGCGCCCGGAGTCCCCGCGTGGACCCGCCTGATCCCCCTCTCCGAGTCCACTCCTCCGACTGCGTCGAAACCGGGCACCACGAAACTCACCGCCGCGGGCGGCCTCGGCGGGCTCGGGCTCGGCATGGGCCTCGCGTTCCTCATGACACGCTTCGACCCGAGGGTGCGGAGCGAGAAACGCCTCGCGGAGATTTTCGGCTCCGATCCGCTGTCCTCGGACGATCCTCGCGCGATCCGGGCGCGTGTCCTCGCAGAGGGGAACGCCGGGCGGCTGGTCGCGGTCTCCGGGGTCCGGGCAGAGAGCTGGCCGACGACACGACAGCTGGCCGACTCGCTCGCCGCCGCCGGAGCGTCCGTGCTCGTCGTCGACGCGCGGCCCGTGCTCGGCGGGGCCACCTCTGCGTTCGGCATGGCGGACGCAGAAGGGCTCGCCGAGTCGTTGCGGCTCGGCGAGCCGCCGCACGGCCTCGGGCAGCCAGAAGCCGGATCGGTCGCCGTGCTCCCCTCAGGGATCGCGCGCGCGGACTTGCCCGACCTGCTCGCGTCCTCGCAAGCCCGCCGCGCCCTCGACCAGCTATCTTCCGCCTATGACCACGTGCTCGTCGACGGAGTGACGCCCACCACGAGCCCGGCGGCCGCCGGGGCGTTGCGGCTGTTCGTCGTCAGGCCCGGCAAGGCTTCGGCCTCGGGCTACCGATCCGAATCCGGGGCCGAATCCGCCCTGGATTCCCCTCGGCTCCTCGCTGTCGTGCGGCGCTCGATCGTCCTGCGCTGGCTGATGGGGCTGGCCGGAGGAAGGAGCGGCAGATGACCAAGGAGGCGACGCGCGAGCTGCACACCTATCTCGGGCCTGAAGAAGCCCCGCTGTTCGGGGCGATCCATCTGCCCGCGTCGGGCGAGGCCAGGGGAACCGCGCTGGTCTGTCCGCCCCTCGGCAAAGAGCACTTCGACACGGTGCGCGGGCTCCGGCTGCTCGCCGACGAGCTGGCCTCGGTCGGCATCGTCGCGCTGCGAGTCGACTACTACGGCACCGGCGACTCTGCCCACGAAGCAGAGCGCGACGACATCATCGCGCTCTGGGACACAAGCGTGCGACTTGGCCTCGCCCACCTGCGCGCGCTCCTGCCGCTGCCGCCCGCCATAGTCGCGCTGCGCGCCGGGGCGCTGCTCGTCGCCAACGCGCTCGCCTCCGGCGACGCGGGGGAAGTGGGCCCGGTCGTGCTCTGGGACCCCGTCGCGACCGGACGTTCGTATCTGCGGGAGCAACGCGCCCTGTTCGCCATGGCCGCCGACTCGCGCGCGACCCCGCCAGAAGCCGTGCCGCTGCTCGGAATGACGCTGAGCGCCGAAGGGGCGGCCGCGCTGTCCGGCCTTCGCATCCACCCTGCCGCCGCGGGCTCGGCGGCTCGCTGGCTCATAGCGCGCCGCCCGGAATCCACTGGCTCCGCGTTGGACGCGTTCGCGAGATCGGCCCGTCCGGACGAGCTGGTCTCGACGGGAATGCCGGAGTTCGTCCAAGCCCCCGGCCTCCTGGTGCGGATCCCCGGAGCGGCTATAGCAGACATCCGCAACTGGCTCGACCGCGTCTTGCCCGACAAGGCAGTCCCGGTCTCGCCGACGATCCGCGACTCGGCGAGCTTCGCAGGGCCCGGCGGCGAGCAGATCGTCGAGCGTATCGAGCGGCTGGGCGAGCACGGGCTCTTCGCCATCCGCACGTTCGCGCGATCCCCCAGCGTCGACCGGACCGCCTTGTTCTTCGCCACCGCGAACGACACGCATCACGGCCCAAACCGCGCGTGGGTCTCGTTGTCCCGCGCGGTCGCAGAGATGGGCGCGCAAGCGCTTCGTTTTGACCGCCGAGGCGCTGGCGAGACCTCCCGGCCTCTGGCGCACGAACGGACGGCGGTGTACGGGCCGAGCTCCATCGAGGACGCGTTCGCGGCGGCGCGCGGCGCGGGCGGCCCGGACGGCGTCATCACCGCCGGAGTCTGCTCTGGCGCGTGGCACGGCGCGGCGGCGGGCAGAGCAGACTTGGCCGAGGCTGTGGTCCTGGTCAATGTGACCGAATGGTCATGGCGGCACAAGCGCGCCCTCGCCAAGGCCGACGCCGACTCTTCCGGAGTCCTCCGTTCCGACCCGGCCTTCCAGAAATCATTGCGCGGCCGCCTGAAAGCAGCGCTGCGGCGCTGGCTTCCGTACCCCGGCTGGCTCCTCCTCGGGAAACTCGGCGTCACCCAGGTGCCAGAGGTGCTGCTGCGCGCCTTGGCCGACGCGGGCGTCGAGATCACAGCGATACTCGCGCCGCACGACGCCGACTGGTTCGACTCGCAGCGCGGCCCCGAAGGACTGCGCCGGATGCGCGCCGCGCCGCGCCTCCTCCGGACCGGAATCGGCGACCACGCCGCGTACCATCCCGCCGTGCGGGACGCCGTCCGCGCTGTGATACTCGAGTGGTGCGCGAGAAACGAGGCCCGTTGCGCGGACCATGCTCCTCCCCCCTGCACGGAGGCTGCCAATGACTGACCGACCCCCGATCACCAGGCGGGGCGCGCTGCTCGCCTGGATAGGAGCCGGAGCCTCGGCCACCGCCGCCTGCTCTGGCGACCACGGCAGGGCGACGACCCCCGAGCCGGCCAATGTGATGTCCTTCGGCGCAGTGGGCGACGGCAAAGCCGACGACACGGCCGCCATCGCGAACGCGGTGCGGTCAAGGGGCGAGCACGTGTCGCTGTTCTTCCCGCCGGGCGTGTACCGCGTGACCTCGTTCCCAGAGCTCCCCGACTTCGCGACGGTGACCGGGGCGGGCGCGGACCTCAGCGTCCTGATGCACGAGGGGGACGGCGCGCTCTTCGTCCTCCGGGGCAAGCAACGGGTCTCGTTCGCCAGGATCGGAGTCTTCGTCACGAAGAGCGCGGGCGCAGCCGCGCTGCTCAGCAACTCGTTCCGATGCTCATTCGACGCTGTGACGCTGCGGGGCAACCACATTGGCGAGAACTTCCCGAAATACCAGGAGCAGCGCGGCCTCATCCTCGACGAGAACACCGGCGGCACGAGCCTGATCAACTGCGACATCAACAATTTCGGCGTCGGCCTGACCGTCAAATGCATCCAGAACTACGTCACGAACTGCAAGTTCGCCACAAACCACGTCAGCGTGCTCGGCTCCGGCAACAACCACACCGCCGGTCTGTCGATCACGAACACCGAGTTCGTCTCCGACGAGGACCCGCGCAGCACCAAGACGCACATATGGGTCGACGGGGCCGCGAACGACTGGTTTTTGACGAATATATGGTTCGAGGGATGCGACATCGCCGCCGACATCGGGGCGAACGGCGGCGGCCCGGCGCAGTTCGGGCTGGTGAACGCCAAGGTCGCCGCACGGAAGACGGGGATCGCGCTCAACTACTGCCGCCAGCCGTATCTCGCGAACGTCTCGTTCGACGACGACACCGGCCAGACGACCGGGCCCCGCGCGCTGGCCGTCGACCCGCAGGGCTGCCCGGACGGCATCGCCCTCGGTTTGATCTCCGGAACAAGCGACGACCTTCCGTTCTCGGCATTCCCCGAGGGCTGGACCGCCATCACTCGGCACGGCAACCTCGGAGGCAGGGTCCTCACGCCGACCACCATGATGGCTCCGACGGTCGCGGACTCCCCGGCGGCGGCTCCGGTGCTCACCGACCCCGGCGGGGGGTATTGGCAGCTGACGGTCGACTCGAGCGGGAACCTCGCCACCCGCTCGTTGGGCCACACTCCGCCGAGGTGAGCCGCTGGAGACTTCGGCGGAGCAGAGCCCTCCTCGCCTTGACCGCCCTTTTGACACTCGTGTCGGCCATGTTCGTCCGTGATTTCTACATCTCGCCCACCATCGACTCGCCGCTGCGTCCCGCAGACGCGGTCGTCGTGCTGGGCGGCGCTCCGTACGAGCGGTTCCGCTACGGGATAGGGCTCGGCGAACGCGGCCTCGCCCCGCAAGTCGTGATCTCGAACTCGATCGGGCCGGACGACCCGGTCATGCGGCAGATCTGCGCCGCCCCCACGCATGTGCGGCTGACTTGCTTCCTCCCCGTGCCGTGGTCCACGCGCGGGGAGGCCCAGGAGATCCGACGGCTCGCCGCTTCCCGGCACTGGCGCAGCATTATTGTCGTGACGACGACCGCGCATATCGAGCGGGCGCGCTACATCGTCCGCCGGTGCTTCGCGGGAGACATCCAGATGACGGACTACCCGGAGCGACGGGGAGCTTGGGAATCCGTCTACGGATGGATCTACCAGACCGGCGGGTGGCTCAACGCGATCACGCAAACCGGATGCTGAAGCCCCGTCGCGCACTTCCAGAATGGCTTGCCTGCCATCGGGAAGGAGCGTCCCGTCCACGCGCGAAAGGTCCGGGCGCATCCGCTTTCGAGGTGGTTCTTCCGGTCGCGCGGCGCAGTTCGAGCCATTAAACTCCACATCACCGAACGATCTGCGTTTCAGCCGAGCACACCTCGTGCGACAGCGGATAGGAACGAGCGCATGCATTCCGAATCTGGCCGGGCCGAGCCGCCCCCGCACCAAGGCGGCCGCGAGCGCTGGAGCGTGATCGCAGTCGTCTCGACTCTGGTGACCATCGCGCCCTTCTTCTCGGCGGCGCTGCGAACAGACCAGGCTCTCGATCTCGCCGTCACGGGGCTTTGCACAACCGCAGCCGCGACGATCATCCTTCGCAGGAGCAGGCTCAACCGTTACCAGGACGTTTGCGCCGGGAGCCTCGCCATCGCGGCGATCAACGTGGCCTCGTTCGAGATCGCCGACCACAAACCTGAAACCAGCTCCGAGCAGATCATGACGACGATTCTGGCCGGAGTCCCTGTCTTCGCCGCCAGGAAAGCCAGGCCCTGCGCCGTCGCCGTGCTGATTCTCGCCGCTGCCGTGTCCGCAGGCTCGCGACGCCTGTTCGGCGCCGGGCCGTCGGCCCCCGAGTGGCTGGGGGTGCTCGCCACGCTGTTCATTGTCGCTGCCCCCGCCGCGATGGTGCTCGTCGTGCGGAGTTCTCTCGAACGCGCCCTCGCCGCGCTGAGGCGAGTCAGCGAGACCGATCCATTGACCGAAGCGCTCAACCGCAGAGGGCTCGTCGCGCACACCGCCGACCTCGTCGCGACGGCTGTCCGCCAAAACTGCGACCTCGGCCTCCTCGTCCTCGACTTCGACCATTTCAAGGGCATCAACGACAGATACGGGCACACGGCAGGGGACGCGATCCTCGCCAGAAGCGCCGAGGCGATCCGCGCCTCCTTGAGCCCGAAGGCGCTCGTGGCCCGCGTGGGCGGCGATGAATTCATCGTGCTGTGGCCCATCGCCGACCAGTTGGAACTCGCCTGGCAAGCGGACTGCATCCGCCGCATGATCGAGTCTCAGACCCCCTCGACCATCAGCGCGGGCGCGTTGTACTGCCCGATCCGGAGCCGGCGAATAGCCGTTCCCACCGACAAAGACGCGTCCGCCGATCTGTTGGCCCAGCTCGCGCAGCAGGCCGACCAACTCCTGTACCGGGCGAAACGCGCGGGCAGGAACTGCGTTCGCACAGGAGTCGCGCGCACGGCGGCTCCGGCCGCCGAGGTCCGGCCCATGAACCGAGAAGCGCTCGACTGCGCTCCGCCCGCCGCGCCGTTCGGGTGCTCTCTCCCCTCAGATCAAGAGAGCCACTCCCCTCTGCGCATCACCTGGCGCACTCCTCGGTCTTCGTCGAGCACGACAAAATCGGCGTGACTGCCGGGGAGCAGCTCGCCGATATCGGCCAGCCCCAACGCCTCTGCGGGACCGGAGCCGACGTATCTCGCGAGCGCGCCGAGGCTCATGGGCGACCGGCGCGCGATGTCGGCGAGCGCGCTCGTGCTCCCGGCGAGCGACCCATTGGCGAGCCGGGCCACCCCGTCTTGCACGACGACGTCCAGCTCGCCGAGCCGGTACGGCCCGTCCGGCATGCCCGAGGCGGCCATCGCGTCCGACACCAGGACCACCTCGCCTCCCACTGCGGCCAGCATCGCCACGAACTGGTCCGCGACGTGCTGTCCGTCCGCGATGAGCTCGATGTGCGTCGAGCTTGTCCCATCGGTCGCGATCTTATGCAGCACCGCCCCGACCGGGCCGGGAGCCCGATGGTGCATGGGGGCCATCCCGTTGCCGAGATGGGTGACGACCCTTGGCTTCGGCGCGTCGAGCGCGCGGCGGAACGTCGCGTAGTCGGCGGCGGTGTGCCCGAAGGCGACCGTCACCCCCGCATCGTCCAAAACCGAGACCACCTCGTCCGCGCCGAGCAGTTCGGGGGCGAGCGTCATCATGACCACCGTCCCCTCCCCCGTCTCGAGCAACCGCCTGGTCATCGACGGATCGGGCGGCACGAGGTATCGCGGGTCCTGCGCGCCGCACCGGCTCGCGGCGAGGAACGGGCCCTCGAGATGGATCCCGGCGATCACCCCCTCGTCGGCCAGCGGCCGCAAAGCGCGGATCTGCGCCTGCAACACCTCTTCGCTGGCGGTCACCAGGCTCGCGACCACCGTGGTGGAGCCGCTGCGGTGGTGGAACTCCGCCGCTTTCCTGGCCTCGTCCGGGTCGGTGGTGCAGAACGTGTGCCCGCCGCCGCCATGGCAGTGGATGTCGACCAGACCGGGGAACAGCCTGCCGAGATGTGTCGGCGGCACGGCTTTCGGCCAGGCCCGCGACCACTCCTCGAACGCCTGACGCTGGGCGATCGCCCCGTTCCGCACGGTGAAGACCACGTCGCCCTCAGAACTCGTGCTGCCTCGGATTTGATGCGATGTCATAGCGCCGAGTGTGCCCGACTCCGCGCCGTTCCGTTGAGCGGGCCCTCTCGTCGCGAACTCGACGAGAAGACCGGACGAGCCAAAACCACCCGGTCAGATGGCGACGGCGCGGGCACTCGTCGTGTAGGCTCGGTGCAATGATCCGCCTTTTGATCGCAGCTGGCGTCGGCTACGTCTTCGGAGCCCGCGCCGGACGGGAGCGCTACGAGCAACTGCTGGCTCTCACCAAGAACATCCAGTCCAATCCGCTTGTCGCCGAGGCCATCGCCGCCGCCCGCAAGCAGGCGAGCGACGCGCTGGGCGGGGGCACGGCCCCGAACGGACGGCCTTCCCCGGACGGCGGCTCCGGCCGCTAGCCGAACGGCAGGCCGTCCTCCCCGTTCACCTGCTTCTGCAGGGCGCGCCGATACGACTCCAACGCGACAAGCTCGCCGAACACCTCCGCGACGCGGCCCTCTCCCCCAGCGCCCTCGCTGCGGCTGAGCTCTGATTTCAGCTCGGCGATCTGGTCCTCGACGTCGAAGAGCTCCAACCGGGCCAGCACCGCGCCCACATACCTCGGCATCTGCTCGTGGGAGGTGGCGATCGGCTCCACGGCGAGTTCGGCGACCAGGGTCCGCAGCCGTTCGTCGTCGGTCTGCTCCCGGACCGCTTGCACCCAGCTATGCCCCTCAAGCCCAGGCGCGCTGTCGATCGCGCGCATCGCGCCGTCGCGGATCGCGCGGTAATCCGGCAGGGCGAACACGGTCGGGGACACCCCCGCGAACTGCTCCGCGGCGAGCTTCGGGTGCTGGAGCAGTGCTTTGAGCGACTCCCGCTGCGACCAGTCCCGCGCCGACGAGGGGCGGCGCTGCGTTCGGGGCGCGGGCCCGCCCCCTTGCGACGAGGGGCGGCGCGCGGATTTCTCGCCCGACTCCTCCCGAACTCGGTGCAGCACTTGGGCGGTGTCCTCCCACCCCACCCAACCGGCGAGCTGGCGGGCGTACTCGTCGCGCAGCGCCACGTCTTTGATCTTCGCGACCATCGGCACCGTCCGGCGCAACGCGCCGACCCTGCCCTCCGCGGTCGCGAGGTCGAACTCCGCGATCGCGGCGCGGGTCGCGAACTCCAAGAGCGGCACCCGCTTGGCGACCAGCTCGCGCAGCGCCTCCTCCCCGAGCTGCAACCGGGTGTCGCATGGGTCGAGCTTTTCCGGCATGAGCGCCACGAACGTCTGCGCGACCAGGCTCTGGTCCCCCTCCCACGCCTTCAGCGCGGCGGCCTTCCCCGCGTCGTCCCCGTCGAAGGTGTAGATCACCTCGCCGCGCGAGTTGTCGTCGAGCAGCAACCTGCGGATCACCCCGATATGCTCCGAGCCGAACGCCGTGCCGCAAGAGGCCACGGCGGTCGGCACGCCCGCGGCGTGCATCGCCATCACATCGGTGTACCCCTCCACCACCACGACTTGGTGCTTGGCCGCGATGTCCCGCTTGGCCTGGTCGAGGCCGAAGAGGACCTGCGACTTCTTGTACAGCTTGGTCTCCGGGGTGTTGAGGTACTTCGGGCCGTCGTCGTCCTCGAAGATGCGCCTGGCCCCGAACCCGATGACTTCCCGTGAGGCATTGCGGATCGGCCACAGGAGCCTGCCCCGGAACCGGTCCACCAGGCCGCGCTGCCCTTTGCGCGCGAGCCCTGCTTCCTCCATCTCGGACTCGGCGAAACCTTTCGACCGCAGATGCCGGACCAGGTGGTCCCACCCCCTCGGCGCGAAGCCGCAGCCGAACCGCTCGGCGAGCTCCCGGTCGAAGCCCCTGCCTTTGAGGAACTCCCTGGCGGGCGCGGCCTCCTCGCCCAGCATCAGCCGGGCCGCGTAGAACTCCGCAGCCACCTCGTTCGCGCTGAGCAGCCTGCGCTTGGTCCCCCGGTCCCTGCTGCGCTCCTCGGTGTCGTCGACCCGAGTCAGCTGGAATTTGATCCGGTCGGCGAGCATCTCGACCGCTTCCACGAAACCCACGTGTTCCATATTTTGGATGAAACGGTAGATGTCGCCGCTTTCCCCGCAGCCGAAGCAGTGGTAGAACCCCCGGCTCGGGGTCACTTGGAACGAGGGCGTGCGCTCGTCGTGGAACGGGCACAGCCCGGTGAGCCGGTCATGACCGGCTGCGCGCAACGAGACATAATCGCCGACGACCTCGGCGATCTGGGCGCGCTCCCGGATTGCCTCGATATCCGCAGGAGCGATCACATGCGGATTGTACCTCTGTCCGGGTCCAAACGCGCCAACTGCGTTTCGGTCATCGTCGCCATCTGGTCCACGATCACCCGCTCCTTCGCCGCGTCGTCCGCCGCGTCGCGCCAGAAGCTGGCGAACATCGGGTCCAGCAGGTCCGGGGCCCGGTCGGCGACCAGCTCCGCCACCCGCCGGACTTGTTCGCGCTGCCCCGCCCGCTCGCGGAGCCGGTCCGCGTCTTGCATGACGAACCGCAACGCCGCCACCTTCAGCACCGCGACCTCGGCGCGGACCTCCCGCGCAACGGCGAGGCCGCCCTCGTACCTTCCGAAAGGCCCGTCCCCGTACGCGGCCTTCGTCCCGGCGACCGCCTCGGACGCGAACCGCGACACAAGCTCGGTGGTGAGCTGTTTGAGCGCGACCGAAGCCGCGAGCGAACCGTCGTACCCCACGCACGCCCGCACCGCCTCCAGGCCCCACAGCCGCGCGCCGGCGGCGGCGAGCTCCGCCTCGTCGAAACCGGGGGCGAACGCGTCGTCCCGCGACCATTGGTCCGGGTCGGCGAGCTCGCGCAGGTCGAAGCGCCCGGCGAGCACCGCATCCTCCATATCGTGCACCGAATACGCCACATCGTCCGACCAGTCCATGATCTGCGCCTCCACGCAGCGATCCGCCGAGGCGGCTCCGTCGCGGACCCAGTGGAACATCGCGGCGTCCTCGCCGAACGCGCCGTACTTCCGAAGCTTCTGCTCCCCCTCGCCCGCCGCCAGCCAAGGGTACTTCAGCACCGCGTCGAGGGCCGCGCGGGTCAGGTTGAGCCCGACGCTGCGGCCTTCGCCGTCGAGCCGCTTGGGCTCGAGCAAGGTCAGCACCCGGAAACTCTGCGCGTTCCCCTCGAACCCGCCGCACCGGACGGCGAACTCGTCGAGCGCCTGCTCGCCGTTGTGCCCGTACGGCGGATGCCCGATGTCGTGGGCGAGACCCGCGAGGTCCACCAAATCGGGGTCTGTCCCGAGGCCGAGCGCGATAGCCCTGCCGATCTGGCCGACCTCCAAGGAGTGCGTGAGGCGCGTCCTCGGCGTGTGGCCTTCTTTCGGGCCCACCACCTGGGTTTTGTCCGCGAGCCTGCGCAACGCGGCGGAATGCAGCACCCTGGCCCGGTCGCGGGAGAAGTCCGAGCGGGCGTCGTGGGCTCCGCGCCATTGGTCGGCTTGTTTGGCGGGCTCCGGCGCGATCCGGTCGAAGGCGGACTCGTCGTACTCGTACGGGCCCGCGCCGACACTGCGACGAGATTTCACCTGGCGCACAGCCATCGCGTCTCACGCATCGCGCACCCAGCCCCTTGCCTGCGCGAACTCCGCGAACCGACGACGGATCGTGAGCACCTGGCGAGCGGTGAGGCTGCTGGAGGCGTCCAACAGGATCTCGGTGATCTCCAAGGCGAACTCCTCCGAGCTGAGCGTCGTCACGCCCGTCGCCGGACGCGCCGGCCCGAACGCCTTCGGCTCGGCGGAGCGCGGCTCGGTCTCGTCGTCCGCCGTTTCGCCGTCGGCCTGCGACCTCTTCGGGGTCGCCGCGGTTTTCACCATTGGCTGCTCTCCGTCCGCCTCGCGCACGAAACGGACATTGACCGCCTTCAGGCCTCGGCCGCCGCGCTCCACTTCGAACTCCAGCACCGCCCCCGGACGCAACAGGCGTTCGTCGACGATGGCCTCCTCAAAATCGTTGACATGGATGAACACGTCCTCGCCACCCACATCGGGCGCCACGAACCCGAATCCGCGCACCGCGTCGAAATGCACCAACTTCCCGCTGGACATCATGACCACCGCTCTCCTGCCCCGAGCCCGGGACCGCCAACCTCTCACCGCGCCCCGTCAAGAGGCGCAAGCACCGATTCTAAGCGGAGCTTCGCGCCGCCGCACGCCGGTCGCGCGAGCGCTTTCCCGGCTCGCCCCCGCCCAGCGCGAGCGGCCCGCCGCCGTCACAGCCCGGACGGGTCCAGTCGTTCGAGGAGGTAGCGCCCCACCTGGTCCAGCGCCACCCGCTCCTGCGACATCGTGTCCCGTTCGCGGATCGTGACGGCCTGGTCTTCGAGGCTCTCGAAGTCCACGGTGATGCAGAACGGCGTGCCGATCTCGTCCTGTCGGCGGTAGCGCCGGCCGATGGCTTGGGTCTCGTCGTAGTCGATGTTCCACCGCTTGCGCAGCCGCGCCGCGAGCTCTTTCGCCTTCCCGACGAGCTCGCCGTCCTTCTGCAGCGGCAGCACGGCGGCCTTCACCGGGGCGAGGCGCGGGTCGAGGCGCAGCACCGTCCGCTTGTCCACGCCGCCCTTCGTGTTCGGAGCCTCGTCCTCCGCGTACGCGTCCACGAGGAAGGCCATGAGCGAACGGGTGAGCCCGGCCGCGGGCTCGATGACGTAGGGGGTGTACCGCCGGTCCTCGGCCTGGTCGTAGTAGGACAGGTCCACGCCGGAATGCTTCGCGTGGGTGGAGAGGTCGAAGTCCGTGCGGTTCGCGACCCCTTCGAGCTCGCCCCACTCCGAGCCCTGGAACCGGAACCGGTACTCGATGTCCACCGTGCGGTCCGAGTAGTGCGAGAGCTTCTCTTTCGGGTGCTCGTACAGGCGCAGGTTCTCCGGGTCGATCCCGAGGTCGACGTACCACTGCAGACGGGTGTCGATCCAGTGCTGGTGCCACTCGGCCGCGGTGGCGGGCTCGACGAAGAACTCCATCTCCATCTGCTCGAACTCGCGAGTGCGGAAGATGAAGTTGCCGGGGGTGATCTCGTTGCGGAAGCTCTTGCCGATCTGCGCGATGCCGAACGGCGGCTTGCGCCGCGCGGTGGTGACCACGTTCGCGAAGTTCACGAAGATGCCCTGCGCCGTCTCAGGGCGCAGGTAGTGCATCCCCTCTTCGGTCTCGATCGGCCCGAGATGGGTCTTGAGCATCATGTTGAAGTCGCGGGGCTCGGTCCACTGCCCCGGCTGGCCGGTCTCGGGATCGCGGATGTCGGCGAGGCCGTTCGGCGGCGGATGGCCGTGCTTGGCCTCGTACGCCTCGATGAGATGGTCGGCGCGGTAGCGCTTGTGGGTGATCAGCGACTCCACCAGCGGGTCGTTGAACACCTCGACGTGCCCGGAGGCCACCCAGACCTGCCTGGGCAGGATGATCGAGGAGTCGAGCCCGACGACGTCCTCGCGCGCGGTCACGACGGACTGCCACCACTGGCGTTTGATGTTCTCCTTGAGCTCGACTCCGAGCGGGCCGTAATCCCAGGCCGACTTCGTGCCGCCGTAGATCTCACCGCAGGGGTAGACCAAACCGCGCCGCTTGGCGAGGTTCGCGACCGCATCAACGACACTGCCCTTCTGGGAAGAAGCCACTCTCGTCCTATCTCCTTGGTTCGTACGACACACCCCGCCGCTGGAAGAATTCTGCCACACGCCGTCGAACCAGCTAAGCTGAAGGTACTTCCCGCAGGGGCAGAGCAACCAGCGACAGAGCAGCCCGGCGACGGCACATGAGGAGGAGAGACCTGGCCATGCGAGTGGACGATCAACCGCTGGCGCAATCTGCCCTCCTCGGCGGGGGAGCCGGCCCGGTCGGCGCGGAGCCCCACGACGACAACGAGCCGCACATCGGGCGCCGCGTGCCGACCGGGCACAACCCGCTCCCAGAGAAGGCCGTGCTCACCGCCGCGGGCGACATACTCCGCGCGCTGGCCGCCCCGGTGCGCATCGCCATCGTGCTGCGCCTGCGCGCGGCCCCGCAATGCGTCCACGAGCTGGTCGACGCGCTCGACTTGCCCCAGCCGCTGGTCAGCCAGCACCTGCGCGTGCTGCGCGAGCAGCGCATCGTCGCGGTGGAGCGCTCCGGTCGCGAGGCCATGTACCGGCTCGCGGACCACCATCTCGCCGAGATCATCATCGCCGCCGTCAGCCACGCCGAGGAAGGCGGACAGTGACGGCGGCTGAAACCGCGACGCGCAGGACCTCGCAACGCGCGGCGGTCGCCGCGCTCCTCGACGAGCTCGGCGAGTTCCGTTCGGCGCAGAACCTGCACGCGCAGCTGGTCGCGAGGGGCGCGCAGGTCAGCCTCACCACCGTGTACCGGACGCTCGCGAACCTCGCCTCGGAGGACGCCGTGGACGTGGTCCTCACCGCTTCCGGCGAGACTCTGTACCGCAAATGCTCCACCGGGCACCACCATCATCTCGTCTGCCGGACCTGCGGCCGGACGGTGGAGGTCTCCGGGGAGGGCGTCGAGAAGTGGGCCGCGCAAATCGCCGCCGAACACGGGTTCTCGAACGTGAGCCATGTGGTGGAGGTCTTCGGCGATTGTCCGGACTGCCCACCGGCCTGATCACGGCGTGAGGTTCCGCCTCCTCGCGAAATTCGCTGTTCGCGAGGCTCCGCCGAGGGTACTGTTGCCGCTATGAGCGCAACGCTGGTGGCCAAGGGCCTCAAAGCTTCCCATGGGGCGCGCGAGCTGTTCGCCGATCTCGACCTCGTCGTCGCGCCCGGCGACGTCATCGGCCTCGTCGGAGTCAACGGCGCGGGGAAATCGACCCTGCTCGACATCCTCGCGGGCCGCGCGCGCCCCCAAGCCGGGACCGTGGCCGCCCATCCGGGCTCCGCGATGGTCGGCCACCTCGCCCAGACCCATGAGCGGGACGAGTCGCTGACCGTTCGCGAATTTTTGCTCCAGCGCACCGGGGTCGGGCCCGCGCAGGCCGCGATGGAAACTGCGGCGGAACAGCTCGCCGAAGACCCGAACTCCGGCGACCACTACGCCGAATGCCTCGACCGCTGGCTTCGTCTCGGCGGGGCCGACGCGGAGGCCAGGTTGGAGACGGTCGCCGCCGAACTCGGCTTCGGCCCCTTGCTCGACCTGCCGACGAGCGCGCTCTCCGGCGGCCAGGCCGCCCGCACCGGGCTCGCCGCGCTCATGCTCAGCCGTTACGACGTCTACTTGCTCGACGAGCCGACCAACGATCTCGACTTGGACGGGATCGAACGCCTTGAAGCGTTCGTCTCGGACCTGCGCGCGGGCGTGGTGGTCGTGAGCCACGACCGGGAATTCTTGGCCCGCACGGTCACCAAAGTGCTCGAACTCGACCTCGCCCAGCACAAGACCCAGGAGTACAGCGGAGGGTACGAGGCGTACCTGCGGGAGCGCGAAGTCGCCCGTCGGCACGCGCGGGAGCAGTACGAGGAGTACGCGGACACCAAAGCCGCGCTGGAGGCCCGCGCCCGGACCCAGCGCAACTGGATGGAGCACGGCGTGCGCAACGCGCTGCGCAAGGCCACCGACAACGACAAGTTCGTCAAGAACTTCCGGGCGGACTCCACCGAGAAGCAGGCCGCGAAGGTCAGTCAGAGCATGCGCGCCATCGAACGGCTCGAAGTGGTCGAGGAGCCGCGCAAGGAATGGGAGCTGCGCTACTCCATCGCCACCGCGCCCCGCTCGGGCAACGTGGTCGCCTCGCTGCACGGCGCAGTCGTGCGCCGGGGCGGGTTCGAGCTTGGGCCGGTCGACCTGCAAATCGACTGGGCCGACCGGGTCGCGATCACCGGGGCGAACGGCTCGGGCAAGTCCACTTTGCTCACCGCGCTGCTGGGCCGCGCGGCGGTGGACGAGGGCACGGCCCATCTCGGCCCAGGCGTAGTCGTCGGAGAGATCGACCAAGCGCGGGAGGCGCTGAGCGCGCCGGAAAGCTTGCTGGAGGTCGTCGGCGCGCTCCTGCCCGATCTGCCGACGGCGGACCTGCGCACCTTGCTCGCGAAATTCGGGCTCACCGCCGCGCACGTGCTGCGCCCCGCCGAGACGCTCTCCCCCGGCGAGCGCACCCGCGCCGAACTCGCGCTGATGCAGGCGCGAGGGGTGAACCTCCTGGTCTTAGACGAGCCGACCAACCACCTGGACCTGCCGGCCATCGAGCAGCTGGAGTCGGCGCTCGACGCCTTCCCCGGCACGCTCCTTTTAGTCACACACGACCGGCGGATGTTGGACGCGGTGCGGGTGAACCGGCGCATCGAGGTGGCCGAGGGCAAGGTCGCGGACCAGCTGGTCTAACTGTCACAAGCCGCTTTTTCTTTCCCTTTTTCGATAAAATATGCGGCACTTTCCAGGCGGACCGGACGTACGATCAGCACGACGGGGATCGTGCCGGAAAAGGAATCAGGAGCCTCCCGGCGGAGTTGCGCTCGAGCGCGAAGGCGAAGTTCCGGCCCTTGCGGAGATCGAGCGCGCGGAGGCGGTGCTGTTGTCGTTGAAGGCGGGGGTCGTCTTTGCGTGGTGGCGTGAGGCGTTCATCAAGGTGGGCGGCGAGGTCGTGGAGGTAGTCGCGTAGGCCGACCTGCTGGCCGTCCTCAACGACGGGATCAGGATGGTAGAACCGCGCTGACAGGGAGTCGGCTATTTCGGCCGCCCTCCTCGCCGCGCGTCTGTTCCGGCGTGGCGGCATCAGTCGTGCACCACGCCGAATCGGGCTGCTTTCGCGGCTTTTCGCCTGGTTTGAGAGAGCTTTTCGGCTTTCTCGGCCTGCGCCTCGTCGGTGCCCGGGAGTCCAGCTCACGACCACTTTTTACCCGGTATCCAGTGGCTTCAAACTCATCCCCATATCGAGCGACCACATTTCTCACATACTGCTGCCCCACCTCGTAGAACGCTGCAACTTGAGCTGTCGTGGCGAACTCGCGATTCGGCACCGTCGCCAACTGCTTCACCCGGTCCAGAACGTCAACACGACTACCAGTTGAAGAGCTTGCTCGGCTTATCCGGCGCAACGGATTCGCTCGGCTTATCATCGCTGAACCCATCGCGTGTGATAACAACCGGTTCAGGGATGGCCTGATAGGACTGGGTATTCACCTGAAAACATGGAGAGGTGACTATAACCGAGGGAGGGGATTGCGGGTTGCCGGATGGAGCAGCTTTTATGCTGAGCGTGTATCCGTCAGGCGAGATGCTAAACCTATTCGGCTTGTCGAAGCCGTTCCGCTCTTCGACAGGCCATCCCCAACCCCGCCAGATGTCCCCCACCTTTCCAATAATGGAGTTGTAGTTGGTCTCGGAATGAGAGACCAAAACACGCCAGTTGTCGTACATGCTGGGCGGCGACTCCGGCGATGGCGTGTCGTCGCATGGGCTCAAATTGCCTCCGACTCCACCAAATCGAGAACTGTCTAGGATGTAGCCGTCTGGCAACTCTCGCAGGGTTTTCTGTAGGTATTTGTGGATGATGTCGCGCGCTTCCTCCGGGGTGCTGGGCGGTTGTGGCATGGTCGCTCCTTTTGACGCTAAGGCATTGGTTGGCATGGTGCTTGACGAGGGGTCGGCGTGGGTCTCGCAGCCTGCGAGGATCGCCCCCGCGACGAGGATCGCTGCGAGTCGGCGCTTACTGCTTTGGTGTGACATTGGTAGCCGAGTCCGTTCCGTCGATGATCCTGCCCATGTTGTTCAACGCCTCATTGCCTGGCTCGAAATACGCCTGATGAGCGTCCGAGGTATAGAAGGTGCCCCCTGGTGTCGATCCGACCTGGTGCGCGTCTTTCCAATCAGCCGGGTCATTGCCGAGGTCGCTCGCCCCGATGAAAGACCCCGCGTTGGCGATGTTGATCGGGTCGTTGCTGTTCTTCGCCACGTACACCTGCGCGTCTCCTGCCAAGGAGAGACCGTGGGCGTTGTCCGCAAACATGCCTGGGCTGGCCACGGCGATCACCGCATCCGCGTCGAGGTGGTTGCCGTGGGTGGCGGCTGCTCCCACCTCGGTGGTGCCGTAGGAGTGGCCGATCACGGTGTTGAAGGAGGGGCCTCCGGTGCTGTTGTCGCTATGAGAAGCCCTGATGCCGTCCTGCCACTGGTCTAGAGCATTCGCCCCCTCAAGGGCGAACTTCGGATCCCCCGCCCACTTGTCGTTAAACGGGTTGGGGACGCTCTGGGGTGCGTCGTAGCCCATCCACGTCGTCACCGAGACATCGCCTGCTCCGAGCTTGCCCTCAGCGTGGTCAATAGCCGACCTGTAAAGGTTGAAACTTCTACGGTCGTAGTCGCCCATCTTGCTCTCGTCCGAGTACGTCCCTGGGACGAGGGTCGCGTTCTTCTTCGCGGTGTCGGGATTGTTGATCGACACGGCGGCGTGGCCCTTGTCATCGAGGAAGCCGAGATATCGGGGCGGGTTTTGGCCCGGTCGTGCCACATTCGCGAGGGTTTGAAGTTTCTTCAAGTCGTCGCCCGTGGCTGTTTTCATCATGTCTTTCAGGTGCTGCTGGTTGTAGTGGTCGCGGCCCAGATGGTCGGGAGGGTCGAACGGGATGCCGCCGTGGTTGCCGATGTCGTGGTAGCGGTCGTAGATAGCCTCCTTCTCCTCACGGGTGAGCTGCTGCCAGAGGTCATGCAGCTGTTTAGGGTCGCTGGGCACGCCCATAGTGCCGTTCGCGATGGCCGCGGCTCGCTGGTGGACGGTGTTGTTGGGGTCGTAGGGCGCGTACGCCTGGCCTTTCGCGTTGCGCCCGAGCCCCGTGACATCGAACGCGGCTTTGATCTTCGCGCCCCATGTGTCGCTCACATCGGACAGCTGCTGCGCCAGCGGCGCGAGGTCTTGCCCTCGCTGAGAAGCCAGCGCGGCGAGCGCGGAGCCGACCTGCGGCGGCGCACCGGCAGGGACCGACCCTGGTTTCACCTGCACCGAGAGGTCGTCGGAGACCGTGAACGGGTCGCCGCAATTCCAATGCTTCCCGTCCACGTCCAAACCGACCGGCTCGGCCTCGATCTCCACAATCTTGCTCCGCAAGACGCTCGCGGCGTGCCCGATATGCCCCTCGGCCTGCTCGCACTGGCCCGCCACATCGCGCATCTTCGTCGCCAACAACCCGTAGGTCTTCCCCATACCCTGGCCCGTGAGCTGGAGCGTATCCGAGGCTTGCCCGGTGAACTCCTCGCCACCGCCTGGGAACCGGAGGCGGTGGGAGAATTGCGACTGTTCCGGCTCGTACTTCCCCGCTTGCGCCCGAAGCGCCCGCGCGAGGTCGCCCAAATGCGACGGGTCCACAGCCTCTGCGATCTTCCGGGTTATCTTGCCGCTCACCTGGGTATGTCCAAGCTATCGATGGCCTTCATGCCGTCCTCGTCGGTCAGCTCGACGTCGGACGCTGCGGCGATGACCGCGTTGCCCAAATAGTCCAGCTCCCCGCTGAAACGCCCTTGGAAATCCTTGTAGTCGTTGTGCAAAGCTGCGAGCGCTGCTGTGATCGACAAGCCGATCAGGCCGCTCTGCGCCTCAATGAACCCTTGCGCGGTCTGGTCCGCGCACATCCCGTCCCGCAACGCGAGCACATCCACCCCCGCCTTCCGCAACTTCTCCGTGTCCAGCTTCAACGTCGCTCCCTTCCTCCATCGCGGATTTTCTTCACCGCAGCCTCACGGCTACGCAATTCGAGTTCCCTTTCCCCCCAGTACGCCGACACCCGAACCCCGCCGACGTCCAACACTTGGTTCGGCTTCACCGGCGGGAGGCTGTCCCGGTATGCCGCCACCTGCTGCTCGACCAACGCGGTCTCGTCCTGTTCCTCCTGGGCCATCCGGTCCAAATCCGAGAACCGCCCCGTCCCCTCCACAGCCCCACGGGGCGGCACAGGCAGCGGCATGGGCGGCTTCTCGAACCAAAGCGCGGGATTCGACGGCCACGCCTCCGAAGGCGCGGGCACGCCCGCAGGAGAGGACGTCGGCGCGGGCCGCTCCTCGTCCGCCCTCGCGAACGTCTCAGCCGTCGCGGGGTCGTATCCACGCGAGCGGTAGGGGTCGTAGCTAGGCATCCCGGCCCGCTTCCGTCATGGTCTCCCTGCCTTGTCGACGCGCTCATGTGTTGCGACGACTCTACGGCATTAAAGTTCACGCCGCAACAGCTGTGTTCATCTTTGGCCAAAGTCCGCAAATCGCACTAAAACAGCAGGTGAAATGACATTAATGCGAAGCCATAGAGCAATCGAATTAGTAATTGGAAACAGATCCTTTTGAACTAGTTCGGGTAGAGTTGGGACCGTGACGAGATGTTCTCGGCGCAGGTCTACCAGTGATGGTAGAGCGGGCGATTCGCGGTCTCGATCTAAGCGCGCTGGCCCACGCTCGCGAACGACGGCGCATGACCCGCGCAGACTTGGCCCGCGTGACCGGCCTATCGACCTCCACGATTCAGAAATGGGAGAGCGGAGCGGCATCCCCCAACATTGAGACGCTGGCGAAAGCAGCGGCGGCACTCGGCGTGCCTCTGCGCCGCATCGTCAAAGTCCCCCCAAGTCGGCGCACATTGGCCGACTGGCGACACCTCGCAGGTCTCAGCCAGACCAAACTAGCCCGAGCCGCTGGCCTCACCACTCCCGCTCTCGCCGCTCTCGAACGCGGCGAGAGCCAACTTACAGACGACAAAGCCGACCGGATCGCGCCGCACCTGAACGCCACACACGCCCAGCTACGCGCCGCATGGCAGCGGGCGAGAGACCGGCCACCAGGCGCACCGGCCTAGCGGCGCTGCTCACCCCTCGCTTTGTCCGACTATCCGGCGCACCGCTTCTTGTGCGGCTTCTCCGAACTGTAGCCGCTCCTGGAATCTTTGGATGTCTTCGAGGTCGATATGCCACTTCACAGCCCCGTTTTGGTTCTCGAACGTACGACAGGCATCCCCCGCAAAAAGAGGGTAGCTTTACGACTTGACAGGAACATCAAGAGGCTTTGTCGCCACCACCCTCCCCCACTCGCAGAGCTCGTGGGAGGGGCCCCACCACCCGACTAGAACGGCAATCAGCTCAGCCCCGCTTCACACCAGTGATCAACGCGTTGTAGAAGAACCTATCCGGCACCACCTTGTGCGCCACCCACGTGTCCAACCACGACATGGCCTTCCACGAATTAAAGGCGAACTTCGCCCAGCCCCAGCCGAGCTTCCCCTGCGGCACAGCGGCCTCGAAGGTCCGCACCGGCCAGCCGACGAAAGCTGCGAAGAGCTCTTCGGTGACCACCCGCACGTCCTGCGCGCCAGCCTGACGGCCGATCTCCCGCAGCTGCGCGGGGTCGAAGGTGTGCAGGTCGACGACCGCCTCGAGCGCAGCGGCCCGCGAGGACTCGTCGAGCTCTTGTTTGGGCCGCCGCCAGTCTTTGAAGAACGGGAGCTTGGTCACCGCGATGGTGGTGTGCCAGGTGATCTGGCCGAGCTTGCGCGCGTACCAGTTGCCGACCGTGGTGGGCTCGCCCGCGAAGACGAAGCGCCCGCCCGGCTTCAAGACGCGCAGCACCTCGGTGAGCGCCTGCTGGACGTCGGGGATGTGGTGCAGCACGGCGTGCCCGACCACAAGGTCGAAAGTGTCGTCCGGGTACGGGATGCCCTCGGCGTCGGCCACACGGCCGTCCACGTCCAAGCCGAGCTGCTCAGCGTTGCGCAACGCGACTTTGACCATGCCGGGAGAGAGGTCGGTGACGCTCCCCTTCTCGGCGATCCCGCCTTGCATGAGGTTGAGCAGGAAGAATCCCGTGCCGCAGCCGAGTTCGAGCGCCCGCCCGTACGGCAGCCGCTGGCCGGGGGCGACCAGCTCGAACCGGTTCTTGGCGTAATCGACGCAGCGCTCGTCGTAGGAGATCGCCCACTTCTCGTCGTACGTCTCCGCTTCCCAGTCGTGGTAGAGCACCTGGGCGAGCTTGGTGTCCTTCAACGCGGCCTCGACCTCTTCGGCTGTGGCGTGCGGACGGGGCAGTGCTGTGTCTTCGCCGCCGACGGGCGGTGCTTCGTCATGCGCAGTCATAGCGAAACAGCTTATCGGTTGCTCCCCCGGAGGACTAACGTCCGACGAATTTCGCCTTGCCCGGACCGTTCTCGATGAACGAGTCCATCCCGATGGTCCGGTCTTCCGTGCCGAAAAGGCCGGCGAAAAGCTTTTCCTCCAACCCGAGCCCGGAGCCGAGGTCGGCGTCCAGGCCCTCGTCGATCGCGCGCTTGGCGGCACGCAGGGCGACCGCCGCCGCACCTTGGAATCTCGAAGCCCACTCCACGGCGGCGCGCAGCACCTCGTCCGGGGCCACCACCTCGTCCACGATCCCAAGGCGCAGCGCCTCCTCCGCGCCGACGAACCGCCCGGAGAAAATCAGATCCTTCGCTTTCGCGGCCCCGATCAAACGGGGCAGCCGCTGGGTCCCGCCGCCGCCGGGGATCACGCCGAGCAGGATTTCCGGCAAGCCGACCTTCACGTTGTCCCCGACGATCCTGCGGTCCGCGCCCAGAGCCAGCTCCAAACCGCCGCCGAGGGCGTATCCGGTGATCGCGGCGACCGTGGGCTTGGGGATCCTGGCGAGGGAGCCGAGGCCGGATTGCAGCTCGCCAGCCCGAGCCGTCATCTCCGCTTCGCTGAGCCCGGCCATCTCCTTGATGTCCGCTCCCGCGGCGAACACTTTCTCGCCGCCGTAGACGACCACCGCGCGCACCTCGTCGTCGGCGCTGACCTCGTCGACCGCCGAGGAGATCTCGCGCAAGAGGGCCGCGTTGAGGGCGTTCATCGGCGGCCGGTCGAGGCGGATGACCGCCACCCCTGGGTGTTCCGATTGCCTCTGGACAGTCACGAATTCAGCCATGTGACGCACCCTACCAGCCGGTGGTCAGTCCCCGGCCTCGTGTCGGGCGGAACTGGCGGCCCGTCTGGCGAAGTACCGACCGCCCGCTTTCGCGAGAAAAATCGGCTGGTTGAACGTCCGGGACAGGTTCTCGCTGGTGAGCACGTCCGCCAAAAGCCCCTGCGCCACGGCCCGCCCCTCGCGCAGCAGCAACGCGTGGCTGAAGCCGGGCGGGATCTCCTCCACGTGGTGGGTGACCATGACGATCGCGGGCGCGTCCGGGTCGTCCGCCAACGAGGAGAGCCGCGCCACCAGGTCCTCCCTGCCGCCGAGGTCCAGGCCCGCCGAAGGCTCGTCGAGCAGCAAAAGCTCTGGGTCCGCCATGAGCGCCCTCGAGATAAGCACCCGTTTGCGCTCCCCTTCCGACAGAGTCCCGAACCGACGCCCCGACAGTTTGGCCGCGCCGAGCATCTCCAAAACGGTGCGCGCGCGCTCCTCGTCCATCCGCTCGTAGCGCTCTTTCCACCGGCCCAGGACCGCGTGCCCGGCGGACATGACCAGGTTCAGCGCCAGCTCTTCCGAGGGGATCCGGGGGGTGAGCGCCGAGGAGGCGAGCCCCACCCTCGGCCGAAGCTCTGCGACGTCGGTCCGCCCGAGCTGTTCGCCGAGCACCTTGGCCGTCCCGTCCGTCGGGTGCTCCTGGGCCGCGGCGAGGCGCAAGAGCGACGTCTTCCCCGCTCCGTTCGGCCCGATGACCACCCATCGCTCGTCCAGCTCCACTTTCCAGTCGATCGGCCCGACGAGAGTGCTCCCGTTGCGTCGCAGATGCACTCCCGCGAAATCGAGGACGAGATCGGAGTCGGTCGTTGTCATGCCCCTAGTCTGCCGTGCTCCCTTCGAGGGCGTGCGCGCGAGGGCGCTCTGCGCCCCGCACTGGACACTGGTGGCCCCGTGCAGCATGATAGTGGTCTAGTGTCTAGTCACGGTAACAATTGTGAAATCCGGAGAAGGGTCCTCCAGGGGAGCTCGATTCGGACCGTCAGTCCTCGGAGGGAGTGCAGCCGGTGAGCTCACCAGCGTTGGCCAAGGAGTCGGGAAGCAGCATCGAGCCCGCGCTGTGCAGGGTCGCCGTTCTCGGAGGAAACGCCCAGTTCGACGTGGGGCTGCCCGCAGAGGTTCCGGTCGCCGTCCTCATCCCCGACCTCGTCGCCCTCATCCAGACCCGCGTGCCGAACCTCGGCGGAGAGGGCAGCCAGAACGAGGCGCGCAACCAATGGACGCTCGGACGGGTGGGCCAGGCGCCGATCCCGCTGACGAAAACCCTCGCCGAGGCCGGCGTGTACGACGGCGACCTGCTGATCCTCCGTGCGGTCGCCGCCGAAGAGTCGCCCCTGCTCTTCGACGACGTGATCGACGCGGTCTCGCGGGTCAACCAGCACGCCTTCCGGCACTGGGGGCCGAACGCCGCCCGCTACCTCGGCATGGCGACGCTCGTGGTCGCGTCCTTCTTCGCCGCGAGGCTCCTGTTCCTCTACGGCAGCGTGCCGCACGAGAGCCGGTTCGAGGACTTCCTCGCCCCGGTCCTGTGCATCGTCTGGGGCGTCTTCTTCCACGTCTCGGGCTGGATCATCGGCAGGCGCTACCACCAGCACGCCATCTCCAACGTGCTCTGCTGGTGCGGCGTGCCGTTCATCTTCTTCGGGGTCATGGTCTCCGTGCCCGGCGACACCAGCAAGGCGAACGTCTGGGGCCTTTCGAGCGTCTGGGCGGCGTGCACGGTGACGTTCGTGATCGCGATCATCTCCTCCCGCATCTCGACCTCCGGCACGGTGCTGCACACCGCCATCGCGACGTTCACGCTGCTGCTCGGCCTCGCCTACGCGGACATGGACATCTTCCACCACAGCTACCAAGTCGTCGGGGCCGCTTTGGTCTGCGCCGCCATCTTCATCATCTCGGCGGGCTCGAAGTTCGCCATCGCGCTCGCGAAACTGCCGCTGCCCCCGGTGCCGACCGCGGGCCAGGCGGTGGACGCCGAAGAGATCGACCTGCACCCCTCCGTCGAAGGGATCGGCGCGATCGGCGCGATGGCCCTGCCGAACGCGAAGGATCTCGAACAGCGCGCCAAGGCATCGAACCACTACTTGACCGGGCTGGTCATCGCCTCGAGCCTGATCGCCATCGGCGGCGCGCTCGCAGCGGCCCGCCCCACCGCCGCATACCCGTGGCAGGGCCCCGTCCTCGCGACCATCGTCGCCATCGTCCTCGTGCTGCGCGGACGCAGCTTCACCGACCTCGTGCAGGCCAGCGTGATGATCGGATCGGGCTTCTTCCTCTTCGTCGCCCTGATCTACGGCGGCGGCCGGGGATCGCTCCAGAACCAGCCGTGGATCGCTCTGGCCCTCGGCGTGGCGTTGGTCCTGTTCTCCATCGCGTTCTTGATCATCGGCGTGGTCGTGCCGAACCAGACCTACTCCCCGGTGATGCGGCGCGCGGGCGAGGTCTTCGAGTACACGCTCATCGCCTTCATCTTCCCGCTGGTCTTCTGGATCATGGGCCTCTACAGCGCGGTACGGAACATCGAGATATGACGCCCGCCCGCCCGCTTTCGGCAGGACGGGCCGCGTCAGCGGCGGCGGCGACCCTGCTGGTCTTCAGCTTGGCCGTCCAGCCCTCCTACGCCGACAGCGGTTTCGACGGCCCGCCGCAGGCCGCCGTCCCCGCTCCGGCGGACCAGGTCGAGCCGGACCATGACTACGAGCAGAAATTCCTCTGCCGCACCGGCGCGCACCTGCCGAACTCTGATTTCCACAACCCGACCTGGGGCCAGCGCAGCCTGGACCTGGACAAGACGCACGCCATCTCCACCGGGGCCGGGGTGTCGGTGGCCGCGCTCACCGGGGTCGAGCCTCCGCCGCTCGCCCAGCATGCCAATTCCGCTGCTCCGCGCCGCGATCTCGCGCCCCAATCCACGATCACCGCATCGGCCATGATTTTTGGCGCTGTCGCAGGGACAGCGCTGCTCGGAGCAGGTGTCGTCCTTTTGATCGTCTTTTTGCGCGCACGGAGGGGAACACGGTCATGACTCGAAAGCCCGGTTTGGGAGCAGCGGTCCGCCGACAGGGCATGCGCGCCACCGCCGTCGGCATGGCCGCGGTTTTCTTCGGGATCTCCCCGATCCCGGGGACCGGGGCTCCGCCCGCGTTCGCGGACAACGGCGTGACCGGTCCGCCGCAAGCGCTCGACAGTCCGCCGAGCGACGAGGTCTCCAACGGCGGCACCGATTACGAGCAGAAGAACCTCTGCCGCACCGGAGAGCACCAGCCGGACACGAACTTCAAAAACCCGACCTGGGGCCAGCGCAGCCTGGACCTGGACGCGGCGCACCGGATTTCCACCGGAGAGGGCGTGTCGGTGGCCGTCATCGACACCGGGGTCACCGAGGTCAAAGGACGCCTTGAAGGCGTCGAGGGCGGCGGCGACTACATCCGAGGCGAGGGCCAGGGCGGGCACGGCGGCGACACCAACGGCCTGGACGACTGCGACCTGCACGGCACCTTCGCCGCGGGCATCATCGCGGCAAAAGCCAAACCAGGAGCCGACTCCTTCGTCGGCGTCGCCCCCGACGCCCACATCATCTCGATCCGCCAGTCCAGCGACCTCTTCGGCCCCAAAGGCGGCGACAACAACATCCCCGCCGGCACCTTGAACACGCTCGCCCACGCGGTCGTCCACGCCGCGAACAAAGGCGCGCAGGTCATCAACATCTCGATCGACTCCTGCTTCGCGGCGGGCAACTGGCAGCAGAACGACAACCGGGGCCAGGACATGATCCTCGGGGCCGCGTTGAAATACGCGGCCGAAGTGAAAGACGCCGTCGTCGTCGTCGCCGCGGGCAACCTCCAGGGCGGCAGCAAAGACGCCACCTGCAAGGGGCAGAACCCGGACTACGACGCCACCCAGCGCTACGACTACGACACGGCGGACCCCGCGCCCCCGACCGACCCCGGGACTCCGACCTACGGCCCGAAGAACCCGTTCAACACGGCGAGCCCGGAGAACCCGGCGAACTGGACGACCTTGCAGACCGTGGTCACCCCCGCCTGGTGGTACCAGTACGTGCTCACGGTCGGCTGGGTCGACCGCTCCGGCCAGCCCGCTGGGGTCGACCCCAGCGGTCAGGCCAAGCAGGACAGCGGCACCATCGGCGGCCCTTGGGTGGGCATCGCCGCCCCCGGCGACAACATGATCTCGGTCAACCCGCGCCCCGGGGAGGATGTCGTCGGCAAGCCGAACGCCGACCTCGCCGACGCGACCCCGGCGGGCGACGGGAAGCTCCAGACCATCCAGGGCACGAGCTTCGCCGCGCCGATCGTCGCAGGGGCGGCCGCGCTCCTGCGGTCCCTGCACCCTGACTGGAACCGCGTGCAGGTGATCGAGCAATTGGAGCGCACCGCGATCCATCCGCCGCGCGGCAGGGACAATTACGTCGGCTACGGCCTGGTCGACATCGTCGCGGCCTTGACCCAGGAGCCCGGCCCCGCCGTCGACCTCATGCAGCAGTACGCCACCAAACGGCTCCCTCCCCCGGTCCCGCCCGCGCTGCCAGAGCATCGGCCGAGGAATTTCGCCATCATGGTGAGCAGCGTCGCGTTGCTGTTATTGGCCCTCGGGGCCGTGGTGAGCATCCCGATCCGTGACGCTCGTCGGAATCGAACAGGAGGGAAGAAGTGAGCGCACCAGCGCCCGCCCCAGCGCCCGACCATCTCGACATGGCGTTCCGCAATCGCCACGCGAACGCGGCCAAGCCGTCGAAGGAAGAGGTCGCAGCCTTCAAGGCGAAGCAGAAAGCCGACAAAAAGGCCGAGGCGCAGTTCCGACCGGGCCGCAAAGCCCTCTTGGTGAGCCTGGAGCTGCGCCCGAAGAACCTCATCCCCGCCGAGACCGTCGCGGTCCTCTCCCTCTTCCTCCTCGCGAAGCTCCACGCCCCGCTCTGGGCGGCCATCGCGGTCCCCTCCGTGCTCGCGCTGCTCTTGATCCTGCGGATCCGAGGCAAGTCGCTCACCGTGCGGATCGGGACGTTCTGCGCCTACCTCTGGCGCAAAATGGTCAAGCCGAGCAAGAAGCTCGGCCCCGAGCACATCCCGAACGCGTTCGACGTCAGCGGCGAGGGCGGCGCGCTGTTCGGCTTCCGCTGGGACGACGACCTGCTCATCTCGGTCCTGCACGTCACCCCCCGCCCGTACGAGGCGACGACGCTAACCCCGAGGGACATCCAGACCGACGACATCGTGTCCCTCGACACGCTCGCCGCGTCGCTCAACCAGTACAAGGACATCGTCCTCGACGGCATCGACGTGATCAGCCACGGCTGGCGGGCCCCGAACAACGCCCCGTACACCCAGGTCTACGAGAGCATCCTCGGCAAGCTCCCCGCGATCGCCTACCGCTCCGTCTGGGTCGTGCTCCGGCTGAACCCGCTCAACTGCCCCGAGGCCATCGAGAAACGCGGCGGCGGGCCGGAGGGCGTGCTCAAGACGATGATCAGCGCCACCAGCCGCGTCGCGCACCGGCTCCGCGAGAGCGGGCAGCGGGTGCACATCCTCAACGCCGCGCAGATGAACACCGCGATCGGGCGCCTCTCCGAGGGGCTCCGGTTCGACGACATGACCGAGTCCTGGAAAGAGATCAAGGGCGGGCAGTACCGCCACTTCACCACCTTCCAGATCTCCCCGTCCGCGTTCAGCCGGGCCGGACTCACCCAGCTCTGGACGGTGCCGTCCAACCTGACCACGGTCACGTTGCGGCTGCGCCCGGTGGACGCGCACACCGACGTCCGGGACTACGTCCAGATCTCCGGCTTCGTCCGCTACCTCACGCCGAAAGAGCTCAGCGCTCCCCCGTTGCCGACCTTGGCGCGGCTGAGCGGCGAGCAGCTCAAAGGCTTCCTCGCCAGCTTGCCGTTCGGGGCGCGCAGCCTCGAAGCGCCAGCGCCGGGGATCACGGCCGCCTCGAAGCGGCTGCGCGACCTGCGCATCCAGGCCTCCGGCTGCGGCCAGCTCATCGGAGCCAACCAGAACGGGCAGGCGGTCGCGATGGCGCTCTTCGGCGTCTCGACCTCCTCACAGCAGTCGACGAACGTGGAAATCATCTCGGACGTCCAGTTCGCGCAGCAGGTGGTGCTCCGCGCGCTCTGCGTCGGAGCCAGGGTCCTCGTCCACACGAACCGGCCCCAAGCGTGGCAGCCCATGGTGTCCGTGGTGAACAGCCGCAAGTCGCTGTGGCTCGCGGGCGGGCAAGCCGCCGCGGAGCGGTCCAGCACCACCGGCAGGGAGTACAACGTCTTGGTCTTCGACGGGGTGGACGTGCAGATGCACGGCTCCGAGATCACCGTGATCCGCGTGATGCCCCCGGGAACGGAGAAAACCCCCGAAGTCGATCTCGCGCTCATCCAGGACCCCAAGTCCCCTGGGCAGGTCAAGGTGGTCACCGAGGAGAAAGAACTTCTCTTGAACACGGTCAACCCCCGAGAAGAGCTTCGCTTTTACGGCCAAGGCCGGCAGGCTCCGCCGCGCCAGACCGGCCCCGCAGTTCCTGGGGGCCCCGCCGGACTGCCGGGAAGGGCCGGGCCTGCTCCTACCGGCCCGGCAGGCCCTGGCGCTCGTCCGGCCATGGGGCCTGGCCCCGGCGCTCCGCGCCCGCCGTTCGGCCCCGGCGGCCCGGCGCCGTTGGGCCCTCGGCCTGGGGCTCCCGCCCCGGGCGGCAATCGGCCGCCGCTGCCGCAGGGGCCGCGTCCGGGCGGCCCGGCCGGTCGTCCTCCCGTGCCTCCCGCCCCTGGGCAGTCCCCCTACGGGCAACCGCCCCAGCCTGGAGCCCCCCAACCGCCGCGACGGTGATCCGAGCGGGGGCCGGGGCTGCTTGCGCGCAATCGGCCATGGGGAACGGCCCCCGGCTCAGTCCTCCTGGGGCCACCACTTCTCGCTCGGCAAAAGCTCGATCAGGGACGTGAACGCCTGCGAGATCCGGTGATCGGTCCCCGGCGTGAAAGTGGACCAGATTTCCCCGTCGCCCGCAACGCTCGGGCTGGAGACGAACCGCCCCTTCGGGGAGTCGAAGATCGAGACCGCCCCCTTGCCCCGGACCCGTGGCCCCTCCTCGCGCTCGTGCACGACGAACTCGGACTGCACCTCGACGTTCGCCATGATGGTCGCGAGGACTTTCGCGTCCTTCTGACTCGCGCCGACCCGCAAGAGCGAGGTGAAGACCGCGTCGAGGTCGATGTTGCGGGGCATGGAGTCGACGATGCTCTGCGTCGGCGCGCTCACCCGGTTGAAATCCGGGACCACGCCTTCGCCAAGGACCGCCAGAACCGGTTTCGCCAGCTGCCCTGCGGACTTCTCCGCCTCGTACTCGAAGTCCTGGATCACGACCTCGTCCCCGTACCGGATCGCCAGCGCGTGCGTCCTCCCGCGCCGCACCAAGGCCATGCGCAGCATGGTCTCTTGCCGTTTGATCCGCCCGGAAAGCTCGCGCTCGGGATGGTCCAACGCCTCAAGCCACAGCTGGAGCTCCGGATGCACCGTCTCCCCTCGGAGAATGCCCTTCTCGTTGAGCTCCTCGTTCATGAGCTTCCACTCTTTGCTCCGCTGCTCGGGATCCATGTAGAAGCCCTGATAACAGGCGAGCACCGTGGGAAGGCTCTCCGTTTTCGCCAGCTTGCGCACGTATTCCAGCGTGGACACGTGCAGCGCTACCGCCCCGATCTCTCCCGTGGCCATATATGCTTCCTCAATCCCTTCGCTCATCGTTGACGCGACCCGCCCAGGGCTGCCCACGAGAGAATAACTCTCGTGCGAACATACTGTTTTTTCTCTGAAAAATCCAGATCAGAACTCATGACTAGCTGGTATGCTCGCCCGCGAGGGCTGGCCTTTCGGCCGGTAGCCCCTCCAGGGCGTCCGCCGCTTCGATCTCATGGCGAGTCACGCCTAACACGTACAAGACCGTGTCGAGATACGGCTGGTTGAGGCTCGCGTCGGCGACCTCGCGCAACGCGGGCTTCGCGTTGAAGGCGACCCCGAGACCGGCGGCGGCCAGCATGTCGATGTCGTTCGCCCCGTCGCCCACCGCGACCGTCTGGGTGAGGGGTATCCCGCTCTGGCGGGCGAACGCGCGCAGCGCCCATGCTTTCCCCGGACGGTCGACCACCTGGCCGATGACCTTCCCTGTCAGTTTGCTGTTTCGGACTTCGAGGGTGTTGGCCTCGACGAACTCCACCCCCAGCTCGGCGGCGAGCGAGTCGATCACCTGGTGGAAGCCGCCGGACACAAGACCGACCCGGTAGCCCAGCCGACGCAAAGTACGGACGGTGGTGCGGGCGCCTGGGGTGAGCCGCAGCTCCGAAGCGACTTCCTGCAGCACCGACTCCGGCAGGCCGCCGAGGGTCGCCACTCGCTCGCGCAGGGAGGCGGTGAAGTCGATCTCGCCCTCCATCGCCCGTTTGGTGATCCTTGCGACCTCTTCCTCCCGGCCCGCCTTGGCGGCGAGGAGTTCGATCACTTCATCCTGGATGAGGGTGGAGTCCACGTCGAAGACGATCAGCCGCTTCGCGCGACGCTCCAGGCCGCCCGGCTGCACCGCGATGTCCACGCCCTCCGAGGCGGCGACCAGCGCCATGGCGGCCCGCAGGTCCGCGTCGGCCTCAGGCTCGGGCGAGGCTTGCACCCAGAGCTCGATCCCGATCACCGGGTAATCCGTGATCCCTCGGATGAAGTTGATGTTCGCGCGGGACTGCGCGAGGGCCGATGTGATCGCGCTGAACGCGCGGGCGCTCACCGCGCTGCCGAGCACCGTCACCACATGCGTGGAGACCGGCGGCTGCGCGGAGACGCCTTCGCCGAACTCCACCGAGAGCCGCACGCCGAGGTCGCCGGTCGCCTCTTCCAGCGTCTCGGTGAGCGCTTGACGTTCCTGGTCCGACCGGACCAGCACCGCGAGGGTGAGTTTGCCCCTGATCACGACCTGTTGCACGTCGATCAGGCTCACCCCGGCGCGGGCCAGAACTTCGAAGAGGGCCGAGGACACTCCCGGACGGTCCGTTCCGGTGACGGTGATCAGCGCAGTCTCCTGCGAACCGGGCGCCATCCTCTTGCCTCTCAATCAATCCGATACAGGAATCAGCCCAGCATAGGCGCGCAGCTCAGTGCGAGCCATCCACGAGCTCGTGCTTCTTGCCAGCCCGACCCGCGTGGGCTTCGGCGCGCATGCGCTCGGACATGTGCGGGTAGTGCAGCTCGAAGGCGGGGCGCTCGGAGCGGATGCGGGGGATCTCCAGGAAGTTGTGCCGGGGCGGCGGGCAGGAGGTCGCCCATTCCAGCGAGCTGCCGTAGCCCCAGGGGTCGTCCACCGTGGCGACTTCGCCGAAGCGGGCGCTGCGGAACGCGTTCCAGATGAACGGCAGCGTGGAGGCTCCGAGGATGAACGCGCCGACAGTGGAGACCATGTTGAGCGTGGTGAAGCCGTCCGAGGGCAGGTAGTCGGCGTAGCGCCGGGCCATGCCCATGTCGCCCAGCCAGTGCTGCACCAAGAAGGTGGTGTGGAAGCCGATGAACGTCAGCCAGAAATGCAGTTTGCCGAGGCGCTCGTCCATCATCCGGCCGGTCATCTTCGGGAACCAGAAGTACACGCCGGCGTAGGTGGCGAACACGATGGTGCCGAAGAGCACGTAGTGGAAGTGCGCGATGACGAAGTAGGAGTCCGAGACGTGCAGGTCCAGCGGCGGGGCGGCCAGGAGCACGCCGGTGAGCCCGCCGAAGAGGAACGTCACAAGGAAGCCGCAGGAGAACAGCATCGGGGTCTCGAAGGTGAGCTGTCCCTTCCACATCGTCCCGATCCAGTTGATGAACTTGATGCCGGTCGGAATGGCGATCAAGAACGTCATGAAGCTGAAAAAGGGCAGGAGCACCGCGCCGGTCGCGTACATGTGGTGCGCCCACACCGCCACCGACAGCGCCGCGATGGAGAGGGTCGCGTAGATCAGGGTGTTGTAGCCGAAGATCGGCTTGCGGGAGAACACCGGGAAGATCTCCGAGACCACACCGAAGAACGGCAGGGCGAGGATGTACACCTCCGGGTGCCCGAAGAACCAGAACAGGTGCTGCCAGAGGATCACCCCGCCGTTGGACGCGTCGAAGATGTGCGCGCCGAAGTGCCGGTCCACGGCGAGGCCCATGAGGCCGGCGGTCAGGATCGGGAAGGCGAGCAGGACCAGGACGCTGGTGACCAGGATGTTCCAGGTGAAGATCGGCATCCGGAACATCGTCATGCCGGGGGCGCGCAGGCAGATCACCGTGGTGACCATGTTCACCGCGCCGAGGATGGTGCCGAGGCCGCCGACCGCGAGGCCGGTGATCCACAGGTCGGTGCCGACCCCCGGCGAGTACTTCACGCTCGACAGGTTCGTGTACATGGTCCAACCTGCGTCAGCGGCGCCGCCCGGGGTCAGAAAGCCGGACAGGGCGATGAGCCCGCCGAAGAGGAAGAGCCAGTAGCTCAGCGCGTTGAGCCGGGGGAACGCGACGTCGGGGGCGCCGATCTGCAGCGGCAGCACCACGTTCGCGAACCCGAACACGATCGGGGTCGCGTAGAGCAGGAGCATCGCGGTGCCGTGCATCGTGAACAGCTGGTTGAACTGCTCGGCGGAGAGGAACTGCAGGCCCGGCTGCGCGAGCTCGGCGCGCATCAGGAGGGCCATGAGCCCGCCTGCGAGGAAAAATCCGATACACGTGACGATGTACATGTTCCCGAGCACCTTGTGGTCGGTCGTCGTCACCATCTTGTAGATGTACGAGCCCTTCAGGCCGCGCCGGGCCGGAAAGGGGCGTGTCGCGGCGACCTCCGTGTCGGGTAACGGGGCAATTGCGGTCACGTCTGCTCCTTCAAGATCTCTCTGCCAACAATGGGACGTACGTCCTGTGCGCTCAAGGACGCCCGTCCCGAACATCGCGGGAAGTACGTCCTGTCCTCTCTAGCCTAACCCCTCCCTATCTTGGACGTTGCATTGGACTACCGCCTGTCGTAGACGACCGGCCTGCAAACCCTGCGGCGGCCGGTCCGCGCGGGGTTGCCGCAGGGTGAGGACGAGCGGAAAAAGGGCGCGCTCGGGCAGGCCCCGGCCATCGCGGCGAGGCTGGCGCTCTCGGGCGTGTCCGACGCGAGCGGAACGCGGTATCGTGTTCGGCAACCGTTGTCGGCCGAAGCGAGGAGCGTGGAACGATGCGTCGCACTCTTTATCAGAAAGCTGCGCCAGGGCTGGCCGTCTTCGCGGCGGCGATGGGCGCGGTCGCCCCGTCCGCCGGAGCCGCTCCCAAGCCGGTGAACCCGGACTGGCCGCCGATCCCGATGGACGAGGAGCTTTTCGGCGACGACGTCGGCCTCGTCGCGCGCACCAGCGACTTCGTCCAGTCCTTCTACGAATGTCTGAGCGCCTGCTCGGTCGACGATCAGCTCGGGTTCTTCCGCTTCCCGACCAAGATCGTCCTCCCGACCGCGACCATCCGGAACGCCGCGCAGTACCGGGCCGAGGCCGAGCGCGCCGAACGCGACGCCCCGGACTCCGATCATTTCGTGAACACCTTCAAAGCGACCGGCGACGCGGACAACCCGGTGGTGCACACCACGGTGCTGTACTCCGGGGTCCACCGGGCGACCGGCGAGCCGTTCCGTTTCCTCACCGACGAGCAGCTGCAGCTCGTGTGGGACGAGGAGGCCGGCTCGTACGCGATCACCCGCTACCAGATCAACACGATGGCCCCGGCATGATGCGGCCGCTCTTCGCCGCCCTGCTCGTCGCCTCGGCCCTGCCCGCCGCACAGACGCTCCCCGCCGCCGCGGATCCGAACGGCAGCATGGTCAGCTGCTCCGCCAGCCTGCCCGCCGAGCCGCAGCCGAACTCCGACGTGGCCGCCGAGGCTCGCGATTTCGCGCAGACCTGGTTCGACGACCTCTCCCGCCACGCCTCGGCCAACGAAATGCTCAGCTATCTGAATCTGCATTCGTTGGTCATGTCCTTCCCCGATCCGACCTCCGCCACGCCCGCGTCCGTCTGCGACGAGGCCAGCTTCCGCCAATGGTACGACGCGGCAGGCGCGCGGTACGCCGGCCAGCGGTACGAGATCCTCTCCTTCGACGCGGGAGGGACCGACGACCAGCCCATCGTGCACCTGTCCGTGGACTGGTCGGGGACGGACTCGCAGACCGGCCAGCCGTTCCATTACACCGTGAGCCAAGCCTGGTCGTTGGCGCGGGGCGGGCCGCACGGCTTTGTGATCGAGATGTACCTCGTGCGCGATTTGGCTCCGGCGTGAGCGGCCTGCCCGCGCGCCGCGCCGCCGCCTCGGCGCTGCCGTTCGTCCTCGCGGCCGCGATCCTCGCCGGTTGCGGCGGCGGGGCCAAGCCCGTTCCCGGAGCCACCGTGTCCAAAGACCGCACGGAGATCGACGGGATCAGCCTCATCGGCTTCCCCCGCATAGCCCAAGGGGTCTGCGCCCCGCCCGTCTTCGAGATCCCCACGCCGGTGGGCTTGGCGGATCCCGACGACGGCGGTTCGCCGCCCGCTCCCCCGCCTGTCGCCGAGACCCCGCCCCTTCCCGAGCAGTCCGCCGAGCCGGCCGGATCCGCCTCGGCTCGGCGGATCCTCGTCGTCGGCGACTCGTTGTTGGACGGGTTGTGCGCGTTGGGCCTGGGCGACCGCGTCGTCGGGCGGGTCGCCGAGCGGGCGGGCGAGGACGCCCCGAACTATCTCGGCCCGGTCGTCGCCGGGCTCCCCCAGCCGGGCTCGGTCGGCTCCGTGGCGGTGGACCAGGTCAAGGATCTGCATCCTGACCTCGTTCTTGTCCGCTCCGATCTCGCCGACAAGCTGGGCGCGGACCTCGGCGCGATAGCGCCGGTCCTGCCGGTTTCCCCGGTCGGAGAGGCGGGGCCGACCGCGACGTGGCAGCGCCGGTTCCTCGCCCTCGGCGCGGCGTTCGGGCGCGAGGCCCAGGCTCGCGCGGTGCTGGACGAATACCGGACGTTCGTGCGCGAGCAGCGCCAGGACGACACGCTCGACCCGGCGCACACCCGCGCTTCGCTGGTGCGTTTCGACGACGGGAGGATCGCCATCGAAGGACCGGAGAGCTTCGCGGGCTCCGTCCTCGCCGAGCTGGGCGTGGACCGCCCCCCGGCGCAATTGTCGGCCGGAGCTGAGCGGGTCATCGGCTTCGGCCAGCTCCACGACGCGGACGGCGACCTGATCTATGTGAGCTTCGGCCAGCCCGAGTCCTTCGGCAGGAACGTGGTCGCCTCGTCGGAATGGCGCAACCTCGCGTCCGTGCGCTCGAAGCAAGTGTTCGCGGTCTACGACCAATGGTGGTACCGGGGCGCGGGGCCCATCGCCGCGCTGGCCGTGGTCATCGACGTGGTCGGCACGCTCAACGCTCCGCCCCCGCCCTGATCGCCCGTCCCCGCCGAGTCACCACTCCCGGCAGAGCCGCTCCTTCGCCTGTTCCCAGGTGAGCCCGGCTGCGGCGAGGTCGCCTGTCTTCGTCAATTCGCAAGTCCCGCCTGGGCTGGTTCGCGAGATCGCATCATCGCCGACCGCCACCTCCACGATGGCGTTGTCCTGGTCGAACCGGTCAAGGCGCCGCGTATGCTCGCCCGCCGACATATGCCACAACGCGAGGAAGAAACCACCCTCTTCCGGGAGGGTCGCCACAGCGCCGAAACTCCCCGCCCGCTGGAACAAGGCATTGTCAGCGGGCCTGCGCCACACCGACCATATCCCGTTCTGCGCGCCGTCATCCTTGTGCACCACCAGTTCGGGCAACCCGTCCTGGTCGAGGTCCCAGAGCTTGAAGCCGTACGGTTTGGATATGCCGCCGACCTGTTCGCGCACGCTCTGTCGCACGGCCCCGCGAGGATCGGCCACCTGGATCGCGGCCTCCCACTCATACTGCGTCGCGCCCTGCGACCACGTGGCCTGGTAGCTCCAGCCGTCCGAGCCACGCAGCACACATGCCGTCGAACCTGTCGGCGCGACCATATCGACAGGCGGGCCGAAACCCCCGTCCACGCAGCCCGGCAATGGGTCGGCTGAGGCGGTCGGCGCGACCAGCCCGGCCGCTGTCGCGAGCGCAGCGGTCCAGACGGTCATTTTCTTCGCGCACACAGCAGGCTCCTCGTCTCCTCCAGGCCAAGGCCGCCCGGCACCGGCTTCGGCTCGCACCGGTAGTCCGATTCGCTCTTCGCCGACCAATCGGCCTCCGCCACCTTCGCCAGCTCGTCCTGCTCCGCGAACCGGTACAGCTGGTAGACCCCCTCGCAGCAGCTGACGTGGATCCGGATGAACACCAGGCCTTTGCGCTGCGAGAACGGTTCGAGCTGCACCCCGAACAACGCTCCCGCGCGCACGAGCCGCCCGTCCGGGCCGTGCGAGCGCCACACGGCAACCGTCTCGTTGCTCGCGCTGGTCTGCATCACCACCAAGAGCTCCTGCGTGCCGTCCACGTCCAGATCCTGCCAAGACGGCGTGGCAATCGACACGGCGTACTGCTCGCGGATGTCGTGCAGCTTCGACCCGGCGCGGTCGAACACCTCGACCGTGCCGGTCCCGCCCGGCTCCGTCGGGAAATGCGCGACGAACGACCGCCCCGAGCCGTCTGCCGCGTTCGACCGGCAACCTGCCGCCTTCTGCGCGGCTTCTGCGGCCCACAGCTTGAACTCCGCGCAGTCCGGCAATGGGTCGGCGCGGGCGGCGGGCTGCGGCACAAGCGCCGCCGCGCCGAGCGTCATGAACGCGGCGAACGCACGAACGCGCCTCCTCACTGCCAATCCACCTCCCGCGCCTCCTGGCAGAATCTGCGCTCAGCGGTCGCGGCGTCTATGCCAAGGAGGGCGAGATTGCTTCGATCCTGCAGCAGGGCACAGGTCCGAGGCGCGTTTTCCTCCCTTCCGGAGGGATCGAACCGGACCACAGCGAGGTTCTCGATCTTCGTGTCGCCGAACCGGAAGAACGTGACGATGTTCGACCCGCCGGCGACCTCGTCGGTGACCATAAGACCGCTCGCAACGTGGCCTAGGCTTTTCCCGAAGATCCCCCCCATATTGCGGAACTGGACAGACTGCCCGACCGCCCGCCACACGTCGTACGAGCAACCGCCGGTCCCACAACTGCTCTCTATCAACAGCTCATCGCGCCCGTCCCGATCGAGGTCCCGAGCTTGCAGGGCCAGGACGGGCCCTGAGCGCTTGATCGTCTGTGCCACCGCGCCGGAAGCATCCAGCACATCCACAGCGAGCCGCCCATCGAGCTCCCCGACTGGCTGCCAGCCTGCTTGAAAGCGCAGACCGAGCGAGTCATGCGACTGCAACTCGCATGTCCAGGCCGCCGCCTTCCCAGGTGGCGGCAGACACCACGCCAACGGGTCGGCGAAGGCGGCAGGAGCCGCCGCCGCAAGCCCGGCGCACAACAGAAGAAAAACGAGTCCCCGACGAATCATATGGGCATTATGGCAGTTCTACCCCAGCTTCGCGAGCACGTCGGCCGCGGCGCGCTTCCCGGAGGAGACGGCCCCGTCCAAGAACCCTGTCCACCGGTTCGCGGTCTCCGTGCCCGCCCAGTGGATCGGGCCGACCGGCTCGGCGAGCGTCGGCCCGTAGCGCGTCCACGCGCCTGGCGGCACGGCGGCGGTGGGGCCGCCTTGGGAGAATTCCTCGGCGCTCCACCGCTGATCGAGGTAGCCGACCGGCGCGAGCGCCCGCTCGCCGAACAGCGCGGCGAACGCGGCCAGCGCCTGCCGCTTGCGCTCCTGGTCGGGCAGGCGTTCGAACGCTCGGGAGTTGTCCCCGCCCGCGAAGCCGAGCAGCACCCCGCGCGACCCGTCCGAGGGGGACGCGTCGAAGGTCGCTTCGATGGGGCCGATGTCGGACAGGGACTGGCCGCTCAGCCCCGCTTCGCGCCAGAACGGGGTCTCGTACACCGCGTACGCCTTCGTGATCGTCCCTTGCGGCCAGCGGCTCGGCAGCTGCCGGTGCGCGAGCGGCAGTTGCGGGGCGAACCGGATGTCGGCGCGGTGCTGCGGCGCGACCGCGACCACCACCGCCTTCGCGGACACCTGGAAGCTGTGTGAGCGCACGACGGCCCCGTCCGGGGACCATTCGATCTTCCGCGCGGGCCGTTCCAGCACCACGCTCCCCTCCGGCAGCGCGTCGGCGAGCCGGGTCGAGAGCGTCTGCGCGCCGAGATGGAAATGCCGGTCCTGCGCGCCGCCCGCCGTGGTGTAGAGGGCGTCCATGCCGCCCGCCGCCGCCGTGTAGTGCAACGCGTGCAGGAGCGAGACCTCTTCGGGCTCGCAGGCCCAGGTGAGTCGCGCGACCAGCGTCATCAGCTCCCGCGCCCCGGAGCCCGCGCGGATCTTCTTGAGCCACGAGGCGAGGGTCTGGCCGTCCAGCTCCTCCGCGCGCTTCGCGGTCCACGGGGCCCCCGGCGGGACCGCGCGCGCCAGGCGCTCGTAGCGCCACTGCGCCCAGCCGACGCCGAGCAGCGCTCGGGGGCCGATGGGGAACGGGATCATCCCCTTGTACTCGCGCGTCCTGCCGCGCCAGCGGACCAGGTTCGCGCCCTCGTCGTAGGTCGGGCTCGCCGCGAGCCCCAGCTCGTCGGCCAGCGCCAGCACCTCGCGCTGGGTCGGCCCGACGAAGGTGCCGCCGAGGTCGACGTGCGCCCCGGCGACGGTCGCGTTCAGCGTGCGCCCGCCAACGCGGTCCCTGCCCTCGACCACCACGACGGACCGTCCCGCCCGGACCAGCTCACGGGCCGCGGTCAGCCCGGCGAGCCCGGCCCCGACCACCACGACGTCGACGCAAGCAGGTGATGCAGCCATAGCCCATCATGGCACCCGGCGATCACGTCGCGCGCGAAGCCTCCGCGCAGAAACGCTCTTCGGCCTCGCTCGCGGTCAGGCCGAGCCCGGCGATATCGCCCAACCTGGCTTCGCACCGTCCGTCCTTGAACGGGCGGAGCACGGTGGCGGCCCCGACGACCTCGCCTCCCTCGAACCGGTAGAAATCCAAGGCGCGCGCCCCTGCGTCCACGTGGCTGTCCACGGCGAAGACCCCGCGCCAGCCGGTCGGCCTCGCCCCGAGACCGACCTCCCCCGCTTCGGCGTAGCCGCTGCCGCCGTCATGCCACACCTCGGCGGAGCCGTTGCCGCCTGCCCCGCCGTAGACCATGGCGACCAGCAGCTCGTCCCGCCCGTCGCCGTCGAGGTCCGCCGGCGTCAAATACGGCGGTTTCGGCCCGTCCTGCCCGACGCGCTGGCGCAGCGCCCCGTCGGGGCCGAACACCTCGACTTCGACATGGACATGCCAGCTCCCGTCCGGATCCGCTGTGGTCGGGCGCTCGGGGACTCCGGCCCAGCGCGCCTGGAAACCCGACCCGTCCGCCGCCCGCAACACGCACGCCCCCGACTCTTGGGGCGCTCGCAGCCCCGCGCAATCCGGCAGAGGGGCCGCATACGCGCACGGAGCCGCGCCCGCCGCCCCGGCGAGCAAGGACACGAAACCGAAAAATCCCCGAACAGCCATGCTTCATCTTCGCACGCTCACCAGGTCGGCTGGCAGAGGAACGCCGCAGGGCGCGCGCCGATCCGCGCGAGCACAACGGCGAGCCGCTCGGAGCCGCGCAGTTTGAGCCTCGGGCGCAGCGCGGCGGGATCCACGTCCACCCCGCGCGTGAGGATCTCGACCGCGCCGACCCTCCGAGCCCCGAGCGCCGCGCGCAGCCGCTTCTCGCTGTACGGCATCTGCTCCAGCACCCGGAACCCCCGGACCCCGGGCGGGAGCCGGTCGCCGGTGAGATACGCGAGATGCGGGTCGAGCTGCCAGAGCCCGTGCCGGTGGGCGTAGTGGCGGACCAGGCCAGCCCGGACGACCGCGGGGTCCGGGTCCACGATCCACTCCCCGGCCGGCGCGGTCGGGCAGTCGTCCGGCTCCGCGTCGGCGATCTCCTCGACCAGGCCGTCCGCGCCGAGGACGCTCGCCCTTCGGGCTGCGGTGGCGAGGCCGGGCGACCACAGCGCGGCCTCGCGGACCGAGCCCGCGAGGGAGACCACCTCGATCTCGCCCTCGAAGCCGAGCGCGCGCAGCTTCGCGAAGTCGAGCCCAGGCGCGCACTTCACCACCAGATCCCGGCCGGCGCAGGCTTCGAAGAGCGCGGGCAACGACGGCTGGAACGCCTCGGGGTCCACCGTGCGCCCCGCCGAGGACCGGCGGGCCGGGTCGGCGACCAGGACGCAGTCCCGGCTCGCCGGGGCGAGCGCGTCCGCCAGCGCGAACCCGGCCTGCGGCAGCTCCGCGAGGTTGTGCCGCGCGATGGCCAGGCGGACCGGGTCGAGGTCCGACCCGAGCGCAGGCGCGCGGGCGGCGAGCTCGCGCAAGCTCGGAGCCGATCGAGCAGGTGAGGTCGTGCGCCGCGCGTCCCGCGAGGCGGGCCGACCGGCTTCGGGCGACCAGCGTCGGCGTGGCCTGCTGCAACGCCTCGTCTGTGAACAGCCAGTGTTCCGCGTCCAGCAGTTTCTCCCGCGCTTTGCGGCGCAGGAGCACCGTCTCCACCAGCGCGGAGGCCAAAGACCCGAACCGGGCGCGGACCGAGGCGACGTCCCCGATCAAGCTGGCCTTCGACAAGTCCAGTCCGGCGACCTCCGCGAGCGCCGACCGGCCCGACGGCGAGCCGAGGGCCGCGATGTCGTCGAGCGTGAACTGGTATGCCACGCGTCGAGCGTAGCGGCTGGCGCCCGGTCCGCCCGAACGCCAGATTCCTAGACCCGCTCCACGACGGCCTGCTCCACGACGCGCGAGGCTTCGAGGACAGCCGCCTGCTCCCGCAACGTCAGCGCCCAGCCGCTGCGCGCCAGGACCCGCCCCGGCACGAGCCGCAGGACCAGCTGCACGAGCGGGCCGATCCCGAAGGCGTAGACCAGCGTGCCGAGGCCGACCGACCCGCCGAGCAGCCAGCCGACCGTCAGGACCGTGCCCTCGATGCTGGTGCGGACCAGCCAGACCGGGCGCCCGGTGCGCGCGACCAGTCCAGTCATCAGGCCGTCGCGCGGGCCCGCGCCCATGTCCGCCCCGATGTAGAGGACTGTGGCCGCCGCGTTGAGCGCGAGCCCGCCGAGCAGCATCGCGGCCCGCGACATCGGCGACGCTGGCGGCTCGATCGCGCCGAGCCCGGCGTCCACGACGACCGCGATGATCACGACGTTGACGACTGTGCCGATGCCCGGCTTGAGCTTGAGCGGGATCCAGGCCAGCAAGACCAGCGCCCCGACGACCGCCGTGACCGCACCCATCGAGGCTCCGCTCTGGACGGAGAGCGCTTGGTGCAGCACGTCCCAAGGGTCCAGTCCGAGGTTCGCGCGGACCATGAGGGCCATGGAGAGCCCGTAGAGGGTGAGGCCGACGACCAGCGCGATGTCCCGGAACGACCAGTAGCCCTCGTCGTCCGCGCTGGTGAGCCACTGCGAGTAGGTGTGCGGTGCCGATCCGTGAAGTGCCATGGCATCCATACTGCGCCGACTCTGGCCTTCCTTTCAATATCCAGTTTTGCTAATCTGGATCCATGTCGAAAACTCTTCCTGTGCCGATCCCCGCCGTCGCGCCGGGAGCGCACGTGGACGCGGGCACCTTGGCAAGGCACCTCGGCAACTGGCGCACCGCGCCGGACGCCGGGCCGGTGTACCACGCCCTCGCCGACGCGATCCGCCTCTCGGTCCTCGACGGGCGCCTGCCGCTGGGCGCGCAGCTGCCGAGCGAGCGGACCCTTGCCGCCGTGCTGCGGGTCAGCCGCACCACCATCACCTCCGCGTACAGCGAGCTGCGCGAGTCCGGCCATCTCGTCGGGCGGCAGGGCGCGCGCAGCATCACCGCCCTCCCCCAGGCGAACCGGCCCGAGCACTCGGGCGGGTACGTTCCCGCCCCGGCGACCGGCATCGACCTCGCCAACGCCTCCATGGCCGCCCCGGAAGGGGTCATCTTCGAGTCGTACCGCGAGGCCGTCGACTCGCTGTGCCCGTACCTCTCGGGCATCGGGCTGGAGCATTTCGGCCTTCCGCAGCTGCGCGAGGCCGTCGCCCAGCGCTACCGGGAGCGCGGCCTGCCCACCAGCCCCGACCAGATCATGATCACCAGCGGGGCGCAGCACGCCCTCGCGCTGCTGCTCGCCACCTACGTCGCCCCGCTCGACCGGGTGCTCGTCGAGCATCCCACCTACCTTGGCCTCCTCGAAGCCGTCCGCCGCCACGGGGCGAAGCCGGTCCCGGTCGGGGTCCGGTCGGCCACCGCGCAGGAGGCGCGGCTCGGGGTCGAGGCGGGCTGGGAGCCCTCCGCCGTCGAGATCGCCATGCGCCAGACCGCCCCGAACCTCGCCGTCCTGATCATCGACAACCACAACCCGACCGGGCTCACCATGCCCGTAGAGGACCGCAAGGCGCTCGCCGAGGCGGTGCTGCGCACCCGCACCCTCACCGTGGTCGACGAATCGCTCCTCGACATCTGGCACGAGGCCCCGCCCCCGCCCCCGTTCGCGAGCTTCGTCGCCGAACGGCCCGAGCTGGTGATCACGCTCGGGTCCATGTCGAAATCCTTCTGGGGCGGCCTGCGCCTCGGCTGGATCCGCGCCGAGGCCGAGGTCATCCGGCGAGTCGCCGCCACCCGGCCCACCATCGACCTCGGCACGCCGATCGTCGAACAGCTCACGGCGACGAACCTTTTGGCCAAAGCGGGGCAGATCCTCCCCGCCCGCCGGGAGCTTGCCGTCACCAGGCGCGCGTTCCTCACCGCCGAGCTCTCCCGCGCCCTGCCGGACTGGGAAATCACCACCGGCAAAGGCGGCCTGAGCCTGTGGGTGCAGCTGCCCAAGCCGATGAGCTCGGCCCTCGCCGCCGCCGCGACCCGGCTCGGCCTCGCGCTGGTCGCGGGCCCGAGGTTCGGGGTGGGCGGGGCGTTCGAACGGCACCTGCGCATCCCGCACACCCAGCCAGAGCCGGTGCTCGCGCAGGGAGTCGAACTCTTAGAGCGCGCCTGGCGGTCGGTGACCGGCGGGTCCGTCGAGGCCACGCCCCGGACGCTGGTGAGCTGAGCGCTCAGCCCCGCACGCGCTCGAACAGCGAGAGCTTGCGGGATATCCGGGGCGCAAGTCCCAGGGCGACCGCCACCGCCCCCCTCATGCCGCCGTGTACCGCGTGACCGTCGTGCCGCCGACCGCCAGCACGTCGCCGTCGAGCATGGTGACCGCCCACGCGTCGCCGGGCGTGGCGATCCGCCACGCCTGCTCGCCGGTCGCCAGATCGGTCGCAACGATGCTTCCGCTCATCTCGCGGTCCACGTCCACGGCATACCGCCCGTCGGTGAGATAGATGAACCCGAGCGAACTGCCAGGCGCTTCCCACCGCAGATCCCCGGTCCGCAGGTCGAAGACCTGGAAGGCGGGCGGCTCGCTGCGCTCGACCACGAGATAACCGTGGACGACAGCCCGGACCGCCGAGATCCGGACCGCGCGGCCGCCGGCCCCGGCGCGCGCCGTATTGAGCAACGCCGGATTCGACCACAGCGCCTCGCCCGTCCCCCGGTCGTACACCGTGTCCCCGTGGATCCGCACCGACAGCTGCTCCTCGCCGATCTGCACTGCCGCAATCGGGTCGAGTTGGTCGGAGATCGTCGGCGACGACGTGTCGAAATTCTTCACGCGGGCTTCCCCGGTCGCCGGGGTGAAATCGATCTGCGTCGGTTCGAACTCCCCGCTCGACACCAAGGCATGGATGACACCGTCCCACGGAGCGCCGATCTCGACCGCGACACCCTGCATGATTTGTTGCCCCCTCTGCTGGGGCGTTCGCCTTGGCGGCGGTTTTTTCTTCAACCGCAGCACCGTTTTGCCGCTCGGCCCCGCCCCTCGGACCGGCCGCCAGAACAACTCCACGTCGCCTCGCGCGTCCCCCGCCGCCGCGCGCGTGAGCACATACGCGACGCCATGCTCCGCGCCGCTGGCCAACACCCCGCCCGGCAGGCTCTGGTCGATCAGCGCCTCGCCGCTCCGGCTGTCGATCACCAGCCACTGCGCGGACTCCTGGAAGCCGAAGCCTCCGCAGTTCACCGCGTGGTCCTCCTGGTCCGCTAAGCACCAGGCCCCGGCGGGAACCTCGCGCCGGAAGACCGTCGCCCCGGAGCCGAGATCGACCGCGACGAGCATGCCCGCTCGGGACGTGCCGTCATCCGGGAAAAGCTGGAAATACCCGATATCCCCGTCCCGCCCGAAGCCGCTGGAGCGCAGCGAGAGCCCTTCGCCCCCGATGTCCGCGCTCCACACTTGGCGCGGCTCGACCGCGTAGGAGCCGTCGAGCAGAGAAGACTCCTCCGACCAGCGGATCGCCTGCTCCTCGTCCGGGTCCGCGCCGGCCGACCCGGCGCACACCGACGACGCTGCCGCGACAAGAGAAAAAAGAAGCCCCGCGAATTTCCCACTCATGGGGGCAAGCCTATTAGCAGGCTGCTCGTCGGAGCTCGACACGATCTCGTCCGCGAGCGCCTTCTCGTAGAACCGCTCGACAACCTTCTCCAGCGACTCCGCGCCGCCGATCTGCTCGTATACGGTGATCACCGCGCCAGCGCACCGCCCGCTGATCGCCCCCGCATCAGCCGAGGGGCGCCGAGGGCGTGAACCTCTGCGCACGCGCCCGTCTCGTCGGCGGTGAGACCGGGCCGACTAGGCTCGGGCACATGCGTATCGCCACCTGGAACATCAACTCGATCCGCGCACGGGTCGACCGGGCCGTCTCGTGGCTGGAGCGCTCCCAAGTGGACGTGCTGGCCCTGCAGGAGACCAAGTGCGCGGACGCGCAATTCCCAGAGGAACCGTTCCGCGAGGCCGGGTACGCCGTGGCGCACACCGGCAACGGCCAGTGGAACGGCGTCGCGATCGTCTCCCGGCTCGGGCTCGCGGACGTGCAGGTCGGCTTCGACGGCCAGCCCGGCTTCCACAAGGACCCCGAGGCCGAGGCGCTGCCCGAGCCGCGCGCCATCGCCGCGACCTGCGGCGGCGTGCGGATCTGGAGCCTGTACGTCCCCAACGGGCGCGACCTGGCCGACCGGCACTACGGCTACAAGCTCGAATGGCTGGCCGCGCTCCGGGGCCAGGCCGAGGGCTGGCTCGCCGCCGACGCGGACGCGAAGATCGCCCTGACCGGGGACTGGAACATCGCCCCGTTCGACGAGGACGTGTGGGATCCGTCGTTCTTCGACGGCAAGACCCACACCTCCGGCCCGGAGCGCGACGCGTTCTTCGCGTTCGAGAAGTCCGGCTTCACCGATGTGGCGCGCCCGCACACGCCGGGCCCTGGGGTCTACACCTACTGGGACTACACGCAGTTGCGCTTCCCGCGCCGCGAGGGCATGCGGATCGACTTCGTGCTCGGCTCCCCCGCCCTCGCCGCCTCGGTGACCGGCGCGAGCGTGGACCGGGAGGAGCGCAAGGGCAAAGGCGCGAGCGACCACGCCCCCGTGGTCGTCGAGCTCGGGGACTAGCCGCGCGAAGGGCCGGCTAGAACGCCGCCTCGACCGCGAGAGCGGCCAGCGCAGCCTCGTGCAGACCGGATTTGATGGCGGCGAGGGTCTTGCCCCTCGTGCCCGCGAATTCGGCGGCGCTGGCCACCGCCAAGCCGAGCAAGTCCTCCTCCGAGGCCACGGCCTGGACGATCCCCGCCGCGAGCGCGTCCTGGCCGCCGTAGCGCCTGCCGGTGGTCATCGCCTCCAGCGCGGTCTGCGCCGGGAGCTTGCCGCGCAGCAGGCCTCGCATGCCTGGGGTGAAGGGCAGGCCGATCGCGACCTCGGGAAGACAGTAGAAGCCCCGGTCCGCGCGCATCACCTGGTGGTCGGCGGCGGAGGCGAGCATCGCGCCCGCGCCGAAGGCGTGCCCGTTGACCGCCGCGACCGTGCGCATCGGGAACGCGAGCAGCCGCGCGTAGAGCCCGTGCACGGATGAGAGATACCCGGCCGCGTCGCCCGAGAGGGCCGCGACGTCCAGGCCGTTGCTGAAGAATTTGCCGGTGGCGGTCACCACCAGCGCTCCGGAGCCCTCCGGGTCGCCCGCCGCCTCGACCTCGTCGAGGAGGGAGCCCACCGCGCGCAGCCAGTCGGCGGTGAAACGGTTCTCGGGGTTGTCCGGATCGAGCTCCACGCCCTCTCCGCCGAGGTACAAAATCGCGACATCGCCGTCCTGGCGCAAATATGGCATAAGCCATACCCTAGCAAGGGCCCCGTTCTCCGCCGCGGCGCCTGCCGCGACGACTTGACATAAAACGGAGCTGTCGTTCCTTTTTTACTTTCCTTCTGCTAACCTTCTCGGGAGGCGTCGCGACGGCGGCGCCCGACCATCGACACACGACTCAACGCGCGCCAGATTTTGGAGGTTCGCATGAAGAAAACGATGTTCGCGCAGGGCAAAGCGCTGCTGGTTGTCGCGGCTTGCTTGGCCGCTCCGCTCTCCGTCGCAGGGGCTCCGCCCGCCTCCGCCGACGTGGAAGGCTGTGTTTACGGGACGGTCGGCCGCCTCTGCGGCGGCAGCGATGGGGTCGGCGGCTGCATCACCGGCACAGTCGCCAGCGTGTGCGGCGGGAACGACGGCCGCTCCGGCGATTGGGGCCACAGGCACAGGCACCATCGCCACTGGGACGACTGACCTCGAAAGCCCGCGACCGTCGCCGCTCCGTTCACAGGTCGAAGAGGGTCTGCTCGGGATTGTCGAGGTATTGGACGACGTCCTGCTCGATCTGCGCCACGCTCTCCGGCCTCTGCCGCAGCGCGGCGGCCCATTCCCTGCCGGGGTGGAGCGTGTCCCAGCGCGAGCGCGTCCCCTCCCTGCGCCCGGAGCCAGGGTCGTGGTTGCCGAACCCGTCCACGACGACGTTCCACAACGGGCGGTGGATGCGGATGCCCACCTGCTCGGCGAGCGGCACCCAGGTCGGCGCGACGACCAGCGCCCGGACCTGGAAATGGCGCGGGTCGAGGTTGCCCGCCTTCTCGATGGAGGCGCGATGGTGCGCGATGCGGTGGAAAAGCTTCGGCCCGTCCACCACCGCCGTCTGGTTCGGGTCCCCCTTCCGGCGCGCTTCCGCCTCGGCTTTCCCGACGTAGAGCGCCCAGGAGCCCGGCTCCTCCCGGTTGCGCTCCGCGAGCTTCGCGTACGCGGGGAACTCGCCCGTGTAGTACAGCGCGTACACCCCGGCCCCGTCGAACCGGCCGATTTCGACGAGGTTCTGCACCTGCTGCTCGTCCATGGCTCGGGTGATCGAGGCTCCGAGGTTCTCGTAGCTCAGCGGATCGAAAGCCTCCGCCATCACGACACCGCGCGAAGGCGTTTCGCCTGGCCGAGGCGGCGCTCGGCAGTCCTGCCCGCGTCCAGCTCCAAGTGCTCGACCACGCTCGACATGACGACGCGCGCCAACAGCACCGGCACCGCGTTGCCGATCTGGCGCATGGCCTCGCCCCACGAGCCGTGCAAGGCGTACTCGTCCGGGAAGGTCTGGATCCGGGCGGCCTCCCGGACGGAGTAGTACCGCACCCCGCCGTCCGGCCTGCGGAGCATGTTCTCGCCTCCTGGCACGCCGTGCCCGCCCGCTTTGAGCGTTTTGCTCGGCTCGTCCACCGGCGAGCCGGTGTGCCCTGGGTAGCTGCGCGCCCCGGCTTGCAGCTTGTGGTCCGACCAGCCCGCAGTCCCGCCGTGGCGGGGCTCGGGCATGCCCGCCAGGGCGTCGCGCACAGTCCGCCACGGGAGCAGGTCGGGATCGCCGCCCTGTCCGGCCTGCCGGATCACGAGGCGCTCGCGCGCGGGGACCTGGTGGCGGTCGAAATAGTCCCCTTCGGCCTGCGCCCGGCGCAGCGCCTCCCCCGAGTGCGTCGGGGCGGGGAAGGCCCATCCGGCCCGCACGTCGGAGCGGAAGCCCACGATGAACACCCGGTGGCGGCGCTGCGGCACGCCGTAGTCCGCCGCGTCCACGACCCGGTCCACCAGGTTGTACTTGAGCGCGGCCCCGCCGCCGGCGGTGTGCTCGCGCTCCAGCCTCCCGGCGTGCTCCCGCCACGTTTCGCCCTCGCGCGAGCCGATCTCCGGGTACGTCAGGCGAAGCTTCACGTACGAGAAGTAGTCGTGGAAGCTCTGCCTGGTCAGGCCGCGCACGTTCTCCACGACGAAAGCCCTCGGGCGCAGCGCGGCGATCGCCTCGGCCAGCGCGGGGAACATGTCGCGGGAGTCGTCCGCCGCCCGAGCCTTGCCCCCGAGCGAGAACGGCTGGCAGGGCGGTCCGCCCGCGACCAGGTCCACGCCGTCCTCGAACCCCGACCAATCCGCCGAACGGACGTCGTCGCACAGCACCCGCAACCCGCGCACGAGCGGATGGCCCGCCGCCGCGTTCGCCCGGAGCGTGTCGCAGGCCCACCGGTCCCGCTCGACCGCGAGCTCATGCCGCACGCCCGCGAGCGAGGAGCCAAGGAGCAGCCCCCCGCCGCCGGCGAAAAGCTCCACACCTCGGATCGACATGCTTGAGAACGTAGCGCATGGCACCGACAAAAAGCCGCAGCCGCAGCGTCCACGCGTTTCGCGGGCGGCCCCGACCGGCCGAGATCCGCCGTCGGCTCCGTCGCGCCCTCGCCCGGCTCCGTTGATTCGCGCGCGCAGCTTTGTGACAGTATGCTTCCTGGAGTGATTTCCTCAGCTGCTCGCGCAGTCGCGCGGTGGATCTCCCCGTTCCTCGCTATCGCCGCCGTCACGGGCGCGGATTGCTCCGCCGACCCGGCGGAGGACGCGCCCGACACGGCCCAGGAGGCCTCGGAACAGGACGCCCCAGAACAGGAAGCCCCGGAGCAGGAAGCCGAGGCGCGCGAACTCCCCGACGTCGCGGCGCGCCTCGCCAACGGGGAGAACCCCCTGGTCGGGCAGCCCCTCTACGTCAATCCCACGTCGGCGGCTTCGCGCGCCGCCAACAGCGCCAACCCGCCAAGCCCTGAGCTGTCCGCCATCGCCAACACGCCGCAGGCGTTCTGGATCGACGAGGCGGTCCCCGGCTGGGTGGTCAACGGGTACCTCGACGGGGCGCGGGCCGCTGGCGAGCTGCCGGTGCTGGCGATCTACGCGATCCCGCACCGCGACTGCGGCAGCTTCGCGGCGGGCGGCTTCGCGACCGGGGCGGACTACCGGGGGTGGATCGACGGCGTCGCGGGCAGCATCGGCTCCTCGCCGGTTGTGATCGTCCTCGAGCCCGACGCGCTCGACATGGCCGACTGCCTGTCGCCGGACCAGCGCCAGGAGCGCTTCGACTTGATCCGCTACGCCGTCGACACGCTGACCCGCAATCCCGCGGCGGCCGTGTACATCGACGGCGGGAACTCCCGTTGGAAGAGCGCCGAGGAAATCGCCTCCCGGCTCAACCAGGTGGGTATCGAGCACGCCCGAGGCTTCAGCCTCAACACCTCCAACTTCTTCACCACCGAGGAGGAGATCGGCTACGGCGAGGAAGTCTCGGCGCTCACGAACGGCTCGCACTACGTGATCGACACCGGGCGCAACGGGGCCGGACCTGCTCCCGAAAGCCCGCTCAGCTGGTGCAACCCCGGCGGCCGCGCCTTGGGCGCCGCGCCGACCACGGAAACGGCTGGCGAGCACGCCGACGCGTACCTCTGGGTCAAGCGTCCCGGCGAGTCCGACGGGGCGTGCAACAGCGGGAACCCCCGCGCGGGCGTCTTCGTGAACCAGTACGCCATCGAGCTGGCCCACAACGCGGGCCAGTAAAGGCGCGTCCCCCCGGCTTCCGCGCTCCATCTGGTCCGGTATTAGAGCGCGCGCAGCGGCGTGAGCCCCCAACGGCGGCATTCTTCGACGAGCGAAGCGACGAACTCCTCGTGGCCGACCGCGTGCCGCTCGGGATTGCGCCCTTCGACCATGAGCGTCATCTCCTTGCCAGTGTCTGTCAGCATGACTTGGACCGCGCTGGAATACCGCCGCCACAGCTCGGCTTCGTCTTGCTTCGGCAGCACGAACGACGGGTAGAACGAGCGCGCGCGCTTCCCGTCGAGCATCATGACCACATCTGCCAGCCTGCCGATGTTCGACGTCGTGCACAGCGCCCTGCTCGGATTCTTTGGCCGTACGCCGAACCGTCGGGCGAACAGACAATCGGGGAGCGCCTGGATCAACGGCGAATCAAGCTCGGCGAAGTTATGCTCGCCGGTCACCCGGTTCTGCAACGCCTCTTTGCTCGCGGCCCTGATCGGCCGCAGGTCCTCGTACAACGAGGGACCGGCGTCGACTAAGAGCGAGGCTCCCGAGGTGACGTTCCCCCGGTAATCGCCCTCGGCGCGTTCGCTCACCCGCTGCGAGACCTCCACCGTGCGCCCGTCTGGGATCACTCCTGAGGCCACGAGCAGCCTCGCCCCGATCCCCATGAGCAAACTGTTCACCGTGCCGCCCCGCTCAGCAGCAGCCTGACGGAACTCGTCCGGCGCGAACTCCAAATAGGCCCGCCGAGGGAGGAACGTCGGAGACGGCGCAGGCTCATGGTCCAGATCCCCCGCGGTGGTCACCTGGCGGTCGTCGGCCGGCGACGCGGGACTCCCCTCGGCCTTCTGCCGCCACCGCGACCGCACCAGCTTCCCCGCCCCGACCGAGGCCGCTCTCCATTGCCGCAGGCTGTCCGCGAGATCGGCGACCAAGCCCCCGTCGTCGGCCAATTCGCAGACGACCTTGCCCTCCGCTGCCGCCGCCCACGCGTTGCCCGCGCCGTGCCCGTCGGCCACCGCGTGATGGACGAGCAGAAGGACGACCGTATGGCCGTCCTCGACCGCTGTCGCCGTCAACCGCCACACAGGCCCGCGGCGCAAATCCAATGGCGCTCCCCACTGCTCTTCAAACCAGTCGAAGACACGCTCCGGCTTGATCGGCTCAGCCGAGTAGAACATCGCCCCCGCACTCGGGGACTGCGCCCAACGGTCCCTCGCCCCTGGGATCCGAGCCCGCTCGACCACACGGTTCAACGGCCCTCGCATCAAGCGGTCGTACATTCCGAACAGAGCAGGCGGATCGATCGCCGCCTCGAAATACCATCCCATGGTCAACACCGACGGAACGCCCAAAAGGCGGTCGGCACGCACGCCCCAATCGTCCCGGGGCTGCAGCCGGCTCGGCGTTATCACGCAGGCGCCGTAGTCCTCCCCCGTTCGCCCAGCACCGCTTCGACGGGCCGCCTGGGCGGGTTTCGACATCCAGCCGCTGCCATTCATGATCGCCGCCGCAGCGCTCGGTTTTCTGCAGCATCGTCTGATAATGCTGTTCGCGTTCGCGACCGGGGCCGCTCGGCGCGCGCCGCCCGGTTCGGCATCACGACGAACCGGTGCGGCGGCGCAATGCTCTCATCGGCGCTCGGCGAGATCCCGCTGGCCGCCGTCCTGATCGGCGGCACAGCGCGCGTCGTCTGGCTGGGCGGCGACCCGCCGCGTTCGGGACGGGTCTCGAGATTCGTCAACAGGTGGCGCTGAGGGAGACGGCGCCGGGGCGAGTGGCTCGCGTCCACTCGCCCCGGCGGGGAATCCGAAAACCCCAGTTCACATCCTGACCGCGTCGTGCTCGTCGGCACGGCGCTCCGCCTCGTCGTCCTGAGCCGCGGCGTCCTGAACCGCGTCGTCCTGAGCCGCGTCCTGCTTCAGCGGATGACGTTTCAGCAGGCTGCGCTTCGACATATCCCGTTCAGCCGCGTCCTCCACATTCGCCGTTTGGATGAGAAGGTCGGAAACCCGGTTGCCAACTCGCTCAAGTGTCAGATCCGGGGTGAACTGGAGCGCGCCGACCTGGATGTTCAAGCGCTTCGCGGCCCGAGCGCCGAATTCGACCGCCATGAGGGAGTCGATCCCGAGATCCACAATGGGGGCTCGGCGGTCCAGGGTCTCCGGTTCGACTTCAAGCACCTCGGCGAGCTGCTCCACCAGCACCTGCGTGACGGCTGGGCCGCGCTCTTCCGGTTGCAACTGCAACAGCATGGCCCGGAACTCCGCTTGCTCGTCCGACATCGAGGCCGCGTCCTTGGGGAGATGCCCCAAGCGGCTGCTCTGGAAGGCCACCGGCATGGTGGCCTGGAGCCGCTCCCAGTCGGCGCTCACGATGGCGACGTGGGGGAGGTCGAAGCGGGAGCACTCCCGCATGAGCTCCACCCCGGCGTCCATGTCGATGAACTTCATCCCGAGGTAATCGAGGTAGGAGACGACCGCGTCCGAGGTCTCCGCCATGCCGCCGCCGCTCATCGCGCCCCAGTTGATCGAAGTCGCGGGCAGCCCGAGGGAGCGCCGCCACTCGGCGAAGGCGTCCAACGCGCTGTTCGCCGAGACATAGCTCACCTGCGGGACGATGCCGACCAAGGCGCTGATCGAGGAGTAGAGGACGAACATGTCGAGCTGCGACTCGTGTTCGAGCGTCGCCTTGTGGAGGTTCATCGCCCCGGCGATCTTCGGAGCCAGCACTTCCCCCAGCGCGTCCAACGTGATCTCGCCGAACGGCTGGTCGTTGACGACTCCAGCGGCGTGGAAGACGCCCCGGAGCGGGTGCTCCGAAGCCTCCAGCCGCCCGATCAGGCGGTGCGCCTGTTCGTAGTCGGTGATGTCGAGCTGTTCCTCCTGGACATGCGCGCCAGCGGCCCGGAGCGCTTCGATCTGTGTCCGCGCCTCGTCCGTGGTAGCTCCGCTGCGGCCGACGAGGACCAGATGCCTCGCCCCTTTGCCGACGAGCGATCGAGCGGTCGCCAAGCCGAACGCTCCGAAGCCGCCCGTGATGAGGTAGGAGCCGTCCAAGCGCACAGGGGTCGGTTGCGGTTTGCGCGGCAGCACCATGGGGAGCTGGTCGCGCAAGTCGATCACGATCCGCCCCATGTGCGAGGCTTTGAACACGGCCTCGAACGCCTGGACGATTTCCGTGACCGGGAACCTCGTGTACGGCAGCAGCTTGAAGAATGATTCTGCTTCCTCCGACACGGCGAACATCTCGGCGCTCTCCCGAAGGAGCGCCCGGAACTCCTGCGGCCGGCGCAGCATGAGCCGGTCCAGGTCGACGGAGAAGAACGCCAGGTTCTTGTTGAACGGTCTGAGCTCTATCGCGCCGCCGAAGAGGATGTCCGCTTTCCCGATCTCCACGATCCGGCAGAACTCCCCGGCGACTTCGAAGTTCTGGGTGAGGGCTTCGCCCGGCAGGGAGTTGTAGATCACGTCGACCCCTTCTCCGTTGGTCGCCCGAAGGATATCGTCGACGAACGAGACGGACCGGGAGTCGAAGACTGCGGTCGCGCCGAGGTCCAACGCAGCCTGCCGGCGCTCCTCGCTGCCGGCGGTCGCGTACACGACCGCGCCCATGAGGAGCGCGACCTGCACCGCGCCCATGCCCGTGCCACCGGCCGCGCCGTGCACGAGCACCTTCTCTCCGGGTTGGAGCCTGGCCAGGGTGCGGAACGCGTGGACGGCGGCGATGTACGGCAGCCCGGAGCCGATCGTGAGCGGGTCGCGGTTGACGTAGTCGAGCTTCTCCTCCTCCAAACGAGCCCATGGCGTGTCGCTGTCGAGGTCGAAGGTCACGTAGCGGCGCAACGGGGTCGACCTGTCGGCGACGACAACGAGGTCGCCGACCTCCAGCTCGTCGACGTGGGGGCCCACTCGCGTGACGACCGCGCAGGTCTCCATGACGAGCTTCGTGCCGAAGTATGTCCCTTCGAGCTCGCGCTCCCCCAAGATCCCAATGACCTTGAGGGCGTCCTTGAAGTTGAGCCCCATGGACTGGAAGGAGACCTCCACCTGCCGGGATCCGGGTTCGACGCGGTCGCACTCGCGCAAGGCGAGGTCCTTGAACAATCTCGACTTCGGGAGCTGGATTTCATACGCCACATCGGGGTCCGTGGACTGCACAGGCTGGTCCCACACCGCCGTGAGGTCGGACAATGAACGACGCAGCCGCTGAGTCCATCGCTGGCCCCCGCGAACGGCGACCTCGTCGAGGTCGACCCGTGTTCCTGCTGCGCCGACCTCTGCGGCGACTTCGTCCGCCGTGGCCGACCCCGGCAGGTCCACCAAGAACCACTGAATGCTCTCCTTCTCATTGGCCAACGTCCTCCGCGCGCCGACCAGGGGGGCCTGGGCGAGGTCCAGATCGCTGTCGCCTGGGGCGACCAAGGCCTTGCTGGTCACCATGACCAGCTGCATCTCCGGCGCGACGGCCTGCTCCTCGGCGGGAGCCGCCTCCTCCGAGGAGGCCGCCGCGTCAGGCTCGGCCTTGTCCGGGTTGAGCGCGGTCAACGCCTTGGCCACCGCGAGGAGCTGGTAGAGGTTTTCCTCGGCGGTGTTCGTCGTGCCGAAGGCGACGACGACTCTGAGGAACGAGTCGCGGCTCAACACTGCCGAGAGGGCTTCGAGCAGTTCCGCCGACTGGTCTTGCGACGCTCCCGTGGCGAGGCGGACGACGGAGGCTTCATCGCCGGCCGTTTTGCGGACGCCTTCGGCGACCGAAGCCGGCACGTCCCCGACCTCGACGACAGCGTTGGCCTCCCGGACCTCGGCCACGACAGCCTTCTGCTCCTCGGGCTGAGCCCCTTGGCTCTGCCGATGCTCGGCCAAGCGCCGCTCGATGAGCTGCTCGGCGCGGGCGACCTGGTCGACCGGAGCCGCTTGCGGTTGCTCGGCTTGCGGGCTCTCGGCTTGCGGTTGCTCGGCTTCCTGGCCTTCCAGTTGCTCGGCCTGCTGCTCCTCGGCCTGCGACTGCTCCGGCTGCTGCTCCTCGGCCTGCGGCGGGTCGGCGAGCTCCCACTTGAGCTCGTAGAAGTTTTGGGAGAGCTTTTCGAACGGATCAGGAGCAGGTCCGACGGGCTGCAGCACCACGCCGACCATGGCCAGGGCGACGTCGCCGTCCGGGGAGACGAGGTACGCGTTCGCGCGGAGCGGGTGGGAACTCGTCACCTCCACAACGGCCAGCGGGTTTTCGGGCACCTCGTGGTACAGCCGCACCCGCTCCACCGCAACCGGGATATGCGCCATTTGCACGGCGAGCAATTCCGGCCGCGCGGTGAGGACGACCGCGATGCACTGCAGCGCGGCATCGGCGATGGTGGGGTGCACGGAGTACGGGGAAGCGGGTCCGGACTGGTCCGGATCGGGGCTCGCCAGCTGGGCGACACAGGTGGAGCCAGTCACCCTGGCGCTGCGAATTCGCTGGAAGGCCGGACCATAGGCGAGCGCGGCCGCCTCGAGTTGCGCGTAGATGGCCTCGGACTCGAAGACCTGGTCGTCCTCGGACGCTTCGGGAATGTCGATCTTCATGCTCCCGAGGTTCGCCTCGACCAGCCTGCCTCGGGCGTGCTCTGTCCACAGCTCGGTGTGGCTCGAGCGGCCGTTGAAGGTGAACCGGTTCGTGGACCTGTCAAGGACGAGACGGGTGATCGGCACATCCTGGTCCGCGACGATCAGCGCCGCCGTGAAGGCCACCGAGTCCAAGCCCGCGTAGGTGTGGCCGGTGCGCTGGCGCACGGCGCTCAACGCGGCGTCGAGGTACGCGGTCCCCGGCAGCACGACCGTGCCGGCGACGACGTGGTCGGGCAGCCAGGGCAGATTCGCCGGAGCCAATGTGAGCCCCCACGTCGGCGGCAGCTCCCCGATCCGGTCGCCGAGGAGGGCGAAGCGGTCAGAGTCGCCGTAGCGGCTGCTGAGCGTCGCGGGATCCTCTTCCCAGATCTCCTCCCTGACCCATGGGTACCTCGGGAGGTCCATATGCTCGACCGTCCCGTCGCGGTACAGGTCGGCCTCGCCGGGAACGTCGATCGAGCCCACCGCGTACAAGTCCGAGACAGCCTGCAACACGGCCTCTTCGGCGTCCCGGTCGCGGTGCAGCGTCGAGATCGCAGCCCCGAAGATGTTGTTGTGGACGAAGCTCTCGCGAACGTTCCCTGTGAGCACCGGGTGCGGTCCGACCTCGAGGAACACCCAGTAGCGGTCCGAGATGAGCTTGTCGACAGCGTCCGCGAACAAGACGGGCTGGCGGACGTTCTTCTGCCAATAGGCCGGGTCGGCGAACTCTTTTCCGTCGACCCGCCCGCCGGTGACCGTCGAGTAGAGGGGGATCTTCGCCTGACGGGGGACGAGCCCGGTCAACGCGCCAGCGAGCTCGTCGAGGATCGGGTCCATGAGATGGCTGTGATACGGCACGTCCACCCGCAGCGCCTTGGCGAAGACCTCCTCGGCCACGAGCTCGTCGTGCAGGGCGCTCAGCGCGTCCGAGTCGCCGGCCAGCGTCACAGCGCCCCTGCCGTTGATCGCGGCCACGGACACCGCGCCCTCGAAACGCTCGATACGGCGTTCCGCGTCGGCCTGGCCGAGGCCGACCGCGAGCATGCCGCCGGTGCCCTCCGTCTTCGCCTGCACGCGGGCGCGGTGGAAGGAGACCTTCGCGGCGTCGGCCAACGACAGCGCGCCGCTCGCGTACGCCGAGGTGACTTCGCCGACGCTGTGGCCGACCACGGCGGCGGGCCGGATGCCGAAGTGCTCGAGGTATTTCACCAGCGTCGCCTGGATCAAGAAGTTAGCAGGCTGGGCGATCCGGGTGCGCGTGATGCGGGAGGTCTCCTCGGGGCGGAGGATCTCCGAGATCAGCGACCAGCCGGATATCAGGCCGACGGCCTTGTCGACCTCCAGGGCGAGGTCCTGGAAGAGGCCGGGGCGCTCTAAGAGGCTGCGCCCCATGCCCCACCATTGCGGGCCCATGCCGCTGAAGACGAACACCGGGTCTGTGATCCCCCCGAACAGGACGCGCGGCGGAACCGGCTCGTCGCTCTGCGCGTAGGCGCTCAACTGCTCGAGCAAATCGCCCGCGTCGCGGTAGATGAACCCTCTGCGCAGGAAATGCTGGGCCCTGCGCCCGACGATGCCCGTCTTCAGCCGTTGCGCGTTCTCGTCGGTGGGATCCGCGCGCAGCAGCTCCGCGTAGTCCCTTGCGGTGTCCTTCAGCGACGGGCCGCTGCGCGCGGAGATCGGGAAGACCCGCACGCTGTCGCGTTTGGGGGATTGGTTCTCGACGGGCGCGGGCGGCTCTTCGAGGATGACGTGTGCGTTGGTCCCGCCGTAGCCGAAGCTGTTCACTGCGACGAGCGCGGGCCCGCCGAGGTCGGGGTATTTTTCGGCCTCGGTCGGGATCCGGATCCGGAGCGAGTCGAGCGAGACGTCCGGGTGGGGCGCGTTGAAGACGGCCTGCGGCGCGATGGTCCGCCGTTGCGCGGTGAGGGCGGCTTTGATGAGGCCGGCCACGCCCGCGGCGGCCTCGGTGTGGCCGAAGTTGTTCTTCACCGAGCCGATCAGCAACGGCTCGGCGCGCCCCTCGGCCAAGCCGTACGCGTTGCCAAGCGCCGACAACTCCAGCGGGTCGCCGATGCCGGTGCCCGTCCCGTGCGCCTCGACGAACCCGATGAGGGCCGGGTCGACTTCCGCTTCCCGGATCACCCGCTCGGCGAGCTGGCGCTGCGACGTCGGGTTGGGGACGGGCAATGCCATTGTTCTGCCGTCCTGGTTGACCCCGCTGCCCCGCAGGACCGCGTACACGCGATCGCCGTCGCGCCGCGCCTGCTCGAGGCTCTTGAGCACGACCACGCCGATGCCCTCGCCCCGCCCGTAGCCGTCCGCCGCCGCGTCGAAGGATTTGCACCGGCCGTCCACGGCGAGGAACCGGCCTTTGCACATGGTGATGAACGTCTCCGGCTGGAAGATGACGCTCGAACCGCCTGCGAGCGCGACGTCGCATTCGCCCGAGGTGATCGCTTGCACCGCGAGGTGGGTCGCGACGAGGGAAGAGGAGCAGGCGGTGTCCACGGTCATGCTCGGCCCCGTCAGGTTGAGCGTGTAGGAGACTCGGTTCGAGAGCAAGGTCTGCGAAGCGCTGAACGCCGCGAAGTTGTTGATTTTCTCGATCTTGTTGGTGATGCCGCGGCTGACGGCGTTGTCGTTCGTGAAGCCGCCCATGAAGACGCCCACGTTCGTGCCAGCGACCTTCCCGGCGATCCCCGCGTCGTCCAGCGCCTCCCACGTCACCTCGAGCAGCAGCCGCTGTTGCGGGTCGAGGATCGCGGCCTCGCGCCGGGAGATCCCGAAGAAGTCCGCGTCGAACAGCTGGAACCGATGGGTGAGGAAGCTTGCCCGCCGCGTGTACATCCGGCCCGGAGCGTCGGGATCCGGATCGTAGAACTTGTCCGCGTCCCAGCGGTCTTTTGGAATTTCAGTCACAGCGTCGCCCTTGTTGAGGACAAAGTCCCAAAAGCTGTCCGCGTTCTCGATCCCGCCGGGAAACTTGCACCCAATTCCAATAACCGCTATAGCAACCATCGTTTACTCCTCGTTGTTCATTACGGGCGCGTCTTCATTCAGCGCCAAGCGATTCGACGTCGAGCGTCGCCGTGCGTCATAGCATTTTCACAGTACCGGGTCTCGATAATATCTTCACGGTATTCGGAGACATCACTCATGCGTACGCAGGAGTCTAATACCTAGGTCGCAAATCCGGGAGGTGGCCTTTCTCACATCTCCTCGCATTTTTACTTCTCGCATTCCTTGTTTCCGATTCATGTCGAGTTGTTTCTGATTCATGTCGAGCGACGGAGCGACCATGATTGAGCGGAGCCGATAACAACCGGGCGGATAACGACGAATCGAACCGGATCGAAGACGGCTTCGGGACACCTCGGACCACTCGCAGACGGAGGATGAGAGCGCTGCCGTGCACAGAGAGGATAATCCGATCTTGCTATCTTAACTATCCCTGAACAGGGAGGATATGTCTGGTCAACCGACCATAACCTTTCAGGTCGGCCATACCTCCGCCGCAGCGAAGCGTCTCATCTCGATAAAGAATAAAGAGGCTTTATAACTCATATCGACCTATGGCCGCTCATGCGCCTTGCCGCCAAGACTAGACGCGCCAGCGCGCACCCCATATACTGTACGCACACCGAAGATAACGTCCAACGAACTGCCCCCGCCCCATCGTCGCGAGCGCGGCAGAACCGGAGGATTCGACCCCGTTCGGGAAACATTCGGGAAACTAGGGCCAGCTCGAATATGGCCAAATAATGCAGACTTCCCAAGGTCGCGAAAGTACTGCTAGAATCAAGCCCCCGCCACACAATACGTATGCGATGAGGCATGCTGATCTCAACGAAAACAATCGGTTCTCGACGAAAACTGCCGTCGAGGAATTCGTAATGCCGTAAAACCTCCGCCAACGATGCGGCGCGCAAGCAAGCATGAGAAAAGGAGCGTTGATGAAAAGCAGTTGGGTGTACCTCGTCTCTTTATTCGTCCTCGCTGCGGCAGGAGTGTTCATCGCCGTTGTGCGCACGAGTCCGATCCCCGATCAAGCGGTCGGGTACGTGGATATCGCGCCGACCCTCGGAACATTCGCCGAGCGAACGGTGGAATACGAGGCCAACGGACCGAGGGGAGCGCCGGTCACCGTGTCCTACCTCGACGAGAACGCCCACGCCCGCGACGTTGCCACGACCCTGCCGTGGCAACAGTCGGTGCATGCCACAACACCGGCCGTGATGGCCTCGCTGGTGGTGCAGTCGCGAACCGCAGGGGTCGGATGCGGGATCTTGATCGACGGAAAGCTCCGCGACGAACAATTCTCGAACTCGCCCGCAGGTGTGGTGAACTGCAAGGTTCGGGTCGGATGAACGAACGACCGGATCCCGTTCGCAAGCAGGCGGGAAGCGGACGCGTGCCTGCGCTCAACCGCCTGATCACGCTCGTCGCTCGCATATTCAATGAGTTCTCCCTGCCGTTCCGCCGCAAGACCTACGCCCGCGCTCCGGGGCGGCCCCTGTACGCCAGGCTGCTGTACGGGCTCTCCGTTCCGATCATCATCGCGTGGCTGTCGCTCGCCTACGAGCTCAATCTCGCCGTCCCGCAGCTCGAGCAGGTGGTGGAGCGGCACGCCCTGTCCTTCTTGCCGGACGAGGCCGCCTCAGTCAAAGCGCTCGCGAACATGGGCAGATACTTCGGCCAGGGCTCCACGAACAACTTCGTCACAGTCCTGCTCGAAGGGAACGCCCCGCTCGGCGAGGACGCGCACCGTTATTACACGGCCTTGATGCAGAAGCTCAACACTGACAAAAAGCATGTCATCAGCTCTGTCGACGTATGGTCGGACCCCATGCTGTCCTCAGCATTCCAAAGCTCCGACAAGAAAGCCGCCTTCGTCTACCTCAACCTCGCGGGCAATATGGGGACCGCGCTCGCGATGGAGTCCACCCAGGCCGTCCGCGACGCTGTGGCGGCGGCCTCGCCCCCTGCGGGCCTCAAGGTCTACGTGACAGGTCCGTCTGCAGTCGTCAACGACGAGCTGGTCGCGATCAACCAGTCGACCGTGCGTTTGATCTTCACGTGCGCGCTGATCGTCACCCTGATCTTGCTTTTCGTCTACCGCTCGCCGGTCACCGCCGGCGCGCCGCTGCTCGTCGTCTTGGTCGCTTTGACGACGGCCCGGCAGATCGTCGCGCTCCTCTGCGACAACGGGACCATGGGCGTCGCCATCTTCGCCTCGAGCCTGCTCGCGGGCATCATCTTCGGCGCGGGCACGGACTACGGCATCTTCTTGCTCGGCAGATACCACGAGGCCAGACGGGCGGGGGAAGACCGGACCACGGCGTACTACACGGCGCTGTCGGGCGTGCAGCACATCATCCTCGCTTCCGGGCTGACGATCGCCGGCGCGACCGCGTGCATGGCCTTCACCCGGCTGTCGATCTTCTCCACCTCCGGCCTGCCGTGCACCATCGGCATTCTCACGATGCTCGCCGCGTCGTTGACCCTCGGCCCGGCGATACTGGCGCTCGCATGCAGGTTCGGCCTGTGCGAGCCGCGCGGACAACGCTCCCCCATGCGCTGGCGGCGCATCGCCACCCGGACGGTGCGCTGGCCCCTTCCCGTGCTCGCCGGCAGCGTCGCCGTGCTCCTCGCCGCGCTTCTCATCGTGCCGACGTACGCGGCCAGCTACAACGAACGCGCGGCCCAACCGGGCACAACCGAGGCGAATCTGGGGCTCGATGCCGCAGACCGGCACCTGCCGCCGAACATACTGAACCCGAACATGCTTTTGGTGGAGTCCGACCACGACATGCGCAACCCCGCCGACCTGATCGCGCTCGCGAAAATGACGAACGCCATCTACGGCCTCGACGGCGTTCGGGCCGTACAAGGCATCACCCGGCCGCTCGTCTCTGCGCTGCCCCAGGGGACGTTGCCCTACCAAGCCGAGTACATCGGCGAGCGGATCTCCCAGGCGGCGCAGACCACGATCGCAAGACTCCAGGACGTGGCGGCGATCACCGGACGCCTCGACCAGCTCTCCTCGGTGGTCCAGGGCCTTCAAAGCGCCCTGAGAACCACCGAGCGGGGCGTTGGGCTCTCCGTTCGCAGCGGCAAGGAGCTCCAGGACCAATTCCTCGACATCCTATCGGGCATACGTTCTCTTCGTGATGACGTCGAACCGATGGTCGGGTCCAGGGAATTCCTCTTGAACACGATCCCGAACTGCGAGAACATCATTCCGCACTGCGACGCGGTCGTCGCCGGCCTCTCCCTTTTCGGGGATGTCGACCAAATCCTCAGCAGGCTCGACCAATTCGACGAGCACAAGCTCCAGGAGGTCTTAGACGGGGCCCGCACCGCTTCGAGCGCCCTGCCGCAGCTTACTACCCAGATCAGCGCGTTGGGCAAGTTTCTCGCCGATATGCAGCAGACGCTCGCGCCGCTGAGCAGCCTGCTCGACACCGTGCTGCCCCAGATAGACGAGATCAAGCAGTTCGCGGAAGAGGTGTCGAACAGCTTCGCCGCAGGGGATCCGGGCAAGTTCTTCTTCCTGCCGAAAGCTGCCTTTGATTCCCCGCTGTTCCAATCCGCCCTCCGCATCTACTTCTCCCCCGACGGCAAAGCCACCAGGATGCTTGTCATGGGCGAGATGAACGCCTTCAGCAAAGAGAGCATGGACTGCAGCGCCCGCATCATCCCGACGGCGAAAGCAGCGCTGAAGGGAACCTCCCTCGGCGGCAGCAAAGTGAGCCTCGGCGGAGCCGGGGGCACCCTGCTGAACATCGCCGCGTTCGCCAAAGAAGACTTCATCACCAGCGCCATCGCGGCGTTCGCGTTCGTGTTCTGCGTTGTTCTGATCTTGCTGCGCAGCTTCGTCGCCGCGCTCGTCGTCATTGGCACGGTCGGGCTCTCCTACCTTTCGGGGCTGGGGCTCAGCACCGCCATCTGGCAACATTTCGTCGGATTGCCACTGCACTGGGCCGTCGCGCCGTCCTCGTTCATCACCCTCGTCGCAGTCGGCGCGGACTACAACCTGCTGCTTGTCGCCCGGTTCAAGGAAGAGCAGCACGCCGGGATCAAGACCGGAATCATTCGCTCCATGGTCGGCACCGGCAGCGTGGTCACCACCGCTGGCTTGGTCTTCGGCGGCACAATGCTCGCCATGGCGGCAAGCGCCTCCAGCACCTTCGCGCAGATCGGCTCCACCGTCGCGATCGGCCTCTTCTTCGACACTCTCGTGGTCCGCTCGTTCACCATCCCCGCCGTCGCGACGCTGCTGGGCCGGTGGTTCTGGTGGCCCGCCCCAGCGCGCAAACCGGCCATATGACGGAGCAGCTCGCCATGACAGTCCGTGCCCGCGACTCCATTTTCACTGACACGAGAACACAGCTATGAGCCTTGTCTCTATCCTCCCTTAGAGCGCCGAATCATCTCAGCCCCTCCGAAGAAGACCGGCATGACGATCCCGCCATATGACGCAGAATCAGTGGCTCGCGAGCCAAACAATGGTGAAATCCCGCACCATGTCAAGGACTTTGATGATCCGCTCGGAAAGGTTCGATTCGATCTTTGATTTGAGGAACGGGACCTTCAGCTGCAACTCAGTGGTGTAGTTGAGCATCGAACCATTGCCCTTCGGCGTGAGGGCCACATCACCCCGAACCCGCACGGGCGACTCGGGGATGCTAAAAGTGAACAATCCCGAAGCCCGGTTGTTCCAGAAAGGCCCCCAATGCTCGCTGCGATTAATGCGAAGGTCAGCAGCGCGGACGTTCGTGATAGCCGGCGGCAGCTCGGCGACAGGGACCAGATGGCTCGACCAGACCGAGAACCAGCCCTCCGGCACAGGACCCTCGTCCGGGTCTACGCGGAATTCGCACGTCGCCTCCTCGCCGCTAATGCTATTGACTCGGTTCAGCCAATAGCTCTTATCGATAAGCGCATCGTGCAACCGCTTCGGTTCCACGGGGAAATCTGCGGAATAATTGATAGAAGTCGCCATGCGGCCAGCATACCCAAATTTCCTTCCCCCCGCAGCGCTTCGAGCTGCGAAGAACCGTGGTTCTCCGCCGCGCGTGAAACCTGCGCGCAGCCGAGCCTACGCGAGGCTCAACGGCTCGAGTTAAGGATCGCAGAAGCAAAGTGGACAGCCGGGCAAAAAGGCTTCGGAGATGATTTCCGATCTGATCACGCGCAGCCGAGCACGTGCTGTTGCAACACGCTGGTTTCGCCGCTGGTATGGTTCCGAAAGGTCAGCCATGATGAACCAGGGAAGACCCAGCCCACCACCGCAAACGGATGAGCGTCTCACCATGCCAGGGACCGTCATGAGTTTTTCGAGCCACCTCATGATTGTGTCGATCCGCGCTCGCCCCGTCCCGCGTCGACGCTTGACACAACCCTGTATTACCTATCAGTATACTTACGAATTACATGCTGTTAAATCATTTCCGAGAGGAGCTTTCCCGCCCAAGGGCACATACGTCGCCGTCATATACCGCCGTCATTCTCCAAAAGGCATATACCGCTATAATATTCGGCACGCATGAGGAACGCTCGCGGAAACTTGAGCGGAAACTTGAGTTGACAATTTCCACAAGAAAGGCCGCGCCAAACCGAATGGGCTCAAAATGAGCGCGAAAAGTATTGCGCCGTAGAGACAAGGGCTGTATTATTAGCGCAAGCGGACCACCGTCGCTCTGCTCCACGCTTTCTCTGAATCCCCTCTTTTCTTTTCATCCCGGAGGGCCAGAAGACAGTAATTCTATCCCTATCGGCGGCAACGTTGCCAGTGATACGCGGATATGCGCGCAGATCATTTTGCTACATACGTTGACACCCTTGCAACCAGGCCAGCATTCCTGTAACTGAAGCGTAACTCGCGACAGCGGGGCCCGATGAGCTTGAAGCGGGGTCCAACCGGCTTTATTTGACATGCTGTTCCTTCGGGGATGGCCACCAAGGGCGCGTGTTTTGGAACGGGCATAGTGGCCAGAAAATTCACGCGACCGTATCGGAAAATTCACTCAATAGAACACGCAACAGAAGAAGAGAACAAAAGAAGAGAAGATTCACGCAACCCTCAAGAAGCAGCAAGAAGGTTTTCCTATGTCTCAAATGCGCAAAAGGCGTACCTCAGCGCCGCTGACGAGTATCATCGCCGGAGCCACGGCGTTTGCGGCCGCTCTGGCCTCCTACAACTATCGCGACGCATCGACCGCCGCGTTGCCTCAATACGACAAATTCGATGCCATCGGCACGCGTACCGCTCTGCCCCACGCGCTCAACAGCTACGGGTTCTCGACGGTCGACAACCGCAGCGGTGGCGGCTCCAGCTCAGGCGGCGGCTCCAGCTCAGGCGGCGGTTCCAGCTCAGGCGGCGGCTCCAGCTCAGGCGGCGGCTCCAGCTCTAGCGGCGGCTCCAGCTCTAGCGGCGGTGCCAGCTCTAGCGGCGGTGCCAGCTCCAGCGGCTCCTCCTCCGGTTCCAGCGGATCGGCCTCCGGCGGCTCCCTCAGCGGCGCCAGCGCAGGCGGCTCCCCCTCCGGCTCCAGCGGGTCTGGTGCGAGCTCCAGCGGCAGCGTGAACGCCGCCGAGCGCACGGCAGGCTCCAGCACCGGCACGACCACAGGTACAGGTGCCAGCACCGCCTCCGCAGGCTCCAGCACCGCTACGGCTGGCGCAGCCGCAGCGACGCCGAGCACCGCCACCGTCGGCACAGCGGCAACGCCGAGCGCCGCCACAACGGGCACGACCCTGAGCGCGGCAACCGCACCGAGCACCGCCACCGTTGGCACAGCGGCAACGCCGAAGGCCAGCACGAGCGCGGCAACGCCGAGCGCCGCCACAACGGGCACGACCCTGAGCGCGGCAGCCGCACCGAGCGCCACCACGGTTGGCACGGCGGTGACGCCTGTGGCCAGGCCTGGCGTTCCCTCGATAAGTGGTTCCACGAGCCCTCTCAGCGATATCACGTCGGCAATCAGCCGCGCCGCCGACGACACGCTGTACGGCGCTCAGGCCGGCCAGCAAATCGGTGGGCTCGCTCCAGTCGTGGGTGGCGTTGCCGGCAGCATCATCGGCGCCGCCGGCGGTGCGCTTGGCGGCGGCCTCGCCGGTCTCAACGCTGGCTCTCCCTCCGTCGGCAACTTCGGAGAGATCGGAGCCCAGGTTGGTTACAACTACGGAGCCCAGGTTGGTTACAACTACGGCCCCACGAACCAGTTCGGGCCGCTCTCAGCGGTGGTCGCTCCGACCGCCTCGGTTCTAAGCAACCTGGGGATGGCCGCCGACGGCGCTGCCTTCGGCACCGGCCTCGCCATCGCGAGCGTGGGCGCCGGTATCGCAGAGGGCATCAGCGGCTCCGCCAATAGCGTTGCGATCAGCAATCAAGTCCTGAACGCCGCGAACGCGTCCATGGGCCCCGGCACACTCGCGACATCCGCGAATATCGGGAACTTCGGTCGACAGATCGGCAACAGCATCGCCGGTCCGGCCGGCGCTGGGGCCGTTGGCGGTTTCGTTGGGGCGCTGGGCGGCGCCGCGGTCGGCGTGGCCGGCGCAATCGGCCAAACCGTTGCCAGCGGTCTCATCGGCGCTCAAGCCGGCGCTGACTTCGGCAACCAGTTTGGCCTGCTCGGTTTGGTCGCAGCGCCGGTGGGCGCGGCTGTCGGCGCGCTGATCGGCGCGGGCTTCGGCGCAGCGTCCGGCCTCGCCCCCGTCGCGGCAAACATCGCCGCTGGCTACGCGACCGGCGTCACGGGCTACAACGCCCCGATTGACCCGATCAGGACGCCGAACAGCCTCTACTAGCCCGACGGCAAGGAGCAAAACCTAAGAAGGGGCCGAGGTCGCTGCGGCGGTCTCGGCCCCTTCCCCGTCGGAGCCGGCCCCTTCTCCCGCCGAGCGCGCCGCTACCGCGCGGCCAGACGATTTTGGCTTCCTCATCACTGGCAGGGAAGCGACATGATCCCTCTCTTCTAGACAACAACCAGACCCACCCGCTAAAGGAGGTCGGCATGGACAAGTTCGACGTCGTCGTCGTCGGAGCCCGCTGCGCGGGGTCCGCGCTGGCGATGCAGCTGGCCCGGCAGGGACTGCGAGTGTGCGTTGCGGAGAAAGCAAGCGCGCTCGGCGACAAACCGTCCACCCATCTGCTCACGGCCAGCGGAACAGCAGTGCTCGAACGCCTTGGCGTCCTTGACGATGTGCTGGCCGCAGGCGCGACACAGCTGCGCACGATGCAGTTCCGCGTCAACGACGCGACCGTCGCATCGCACATGGACACCGAAATTCTGGGCGTCACGCTCGGGATCCGGCGCGAGGTGCTCGACAACGTCCTCCTCGAGCACGCCGCGAAGGCCGGAGCCGACGTCCGCCTTGGCTGCCCCGTCGACAGCGTCCTCGTCGAGGACAGCCGAGTGGTGGGCGCCGCCACCGCATCCGGGCCGGTGCACGCCGACCTGGTGGTCGGAGCCGATGGCGCGCATTCGACGGTGAGCAAGGCGGTTGGCGCCGAAGAATACCTCGCAATCCCCGGCAATTACATCCCGATGTGGTCCTTCTTCGAGGGGGCGAACCCTAAATTCGACCTCGTCTTCGGGGTCATGAACGGATGCAACATCGTCGCCCCGCGTTTGGACAACGGCATCTACAACGTGCAGTTGGGCTTCCCGACGAGCAACGCCGACGCAGTCTTAGCCGACCGCGGCACGAATTTCGACAACGCCCTGTCCAAGTGCCCGGAACTCGTCAGCGCCGTGCTCGACGCGACCCGCGTCGGGCCACTGCGAATGTATCGGCGGTGGCACGGGTATTTCCGCACTCCGGTCGGCCCAGGCTGGGCGCTGCTCGGCGACGCAGGCCATTTCAAGGACCCTGCGCTGGGGCAAGGCATGGCGGACGCGTTCCGCCACAGCGAGCAGCTGGCGGGAGGAATCCTCCGAGGCTTGGGCGGCGGGGATATCGAGCGCGAACTGCTCGACTGGTGGCGCTGGCGGGACGCCGACGCCTTCGAGATGTACTTCGCCTCATACTTCTTAGGAGACGCCGAGATCCCGTACACGTGGTTCAACTCGCTGGGCCGGGCGCTGCTCAAACGCCCCGACACCGCCGAGCGCATCCTGCAGATGCTCTCGCTGCGCAACGTCAAACCGCGTCACGCGCTCGGGCGGAACATGTCGCTCATGACGGCATACATCGCGCCACGCCTGATCAAAGACATGTCGCAGATCGTGCCGACGATGGTTTCGCTCGACGAGCATCTCTCGCGCATCCTGCAATTGGCAGCAGCCTATCCCGGGCACCGGCTGGGGGCACGTCGGTATCGGAGCCTCCACAAGCTGCCGAAGGAGGCGGCCATGCCCGAACCGGCTCCCTGACGTGTTCCCGTCCGCCAGGCCCTGCATTCGGGGAGCAGCACGCGGGCGCGATCCTCGCGGAGGGCTCCTCGGCACAGCGACAGACTTGGAAAACCGTCAAGAAGCCCCGCGCATGAGCCTAGAGCGGCAGTTCCCCCACGGCCCATTCCGCGCACAGGGTAAAGCGCCCGCCCAAACCAGACGACAAAGGCAGACACGCGAAGCACTCTCTGTTCCGCCGCCAGGACTCGAACCTAGACAAACAGGACCAAAACCTGTCGTGCTGCCAATTACACTACGGCGGATTGCGCAAGGCCCAGTGGGAGAGCTTAGCATCTGCGCGGCGCGCTCGCGACAATGTTCAGCTGCGCGGAGCAGCACGGCCGCCCAAAGCGGAACCAGCCCTGAACGGCAACGGCGCATCACGTGTCGGGCAAGCGCCCGACATGAATTTCTCCCTCGGAAAACGTTCTTCACGAGTTGCGCGTCGGGATAGCACGTCTATACTGGTGAGGCCCGTATGCGGAATACCGCTAGGGTCCGCAAAAGAAAAACACAGAAGGGAACCACCATGGTTTCGACTGCGAAAATCGCTCCTTTTGCCATTCTGGGCCTCATCGGCTTGTACCCGGCCGCCCTCGCCGAAGCGCAGGCGTCGCCTCTCCCGCAGAGCACGCAACATGTGGGATCAGTCCTCCTCAAAGCCGACCCGGACGACTCCGACGACGACGACAACGGCCCTCCCACCTCCGGTAGCGGCTCCGCTCCGGACGGCACCCAGGGCGGCGGCGGCATTAATGGCGGCGGCGGCTCCATCCCCGGCGTCGGCGAAGGCCACGGCGGCCCGCAGGGCGGCGGCGGATGCGTCAACGGCATCTGCGTGAACATCCCGTGACACGCTGAGCGACCCCAAAATTTTGACTGAGAAGGGCTGTTCTCCCGCCGCGCGCGGCGGGAGAACAGCCCTTCTCGCATCGGTCAGAGTTTCGCGAAAGCCTGCGCGAGGACATCGATCCCCTCGCGCAGCAGATGATCCGGCATGACCAGCGGCGGCAAAAAGCGCAGCACATTGCCGTAGGTGCCCGCGGTGAGCACGAGCAAGCCTTCTCGATGGCAACTCGCGGCGATCCGTTTGGCGGCCTCCGCGTCCGGCTCCTTGCCGCCCGGTTTGACCAGCTCCGCCGCGATCATGGCCCCCCTGCCCCGGATGTCGCCGACGAACGCGTGCGCGCGTCGGAGATCTCCGAGCGCGGCGAGCATCGTCGCGCCGATGCCCCGCGCCCGCTCTGCCAGACGCTCCTGCCGCATGAGCCCGATGGCCCCGAGCGCGGCGGCGCACGCCACCGGATTGCCGCCGTAGGTCCCGCCGAGGCCGCCCTCGCGCACGGCGTCCATAAGCTCGGCCCTGCCGGTCACCGCAGCGAGCGGCAAGCCTCCCGCGATCCCCTTCGCGGTGGTGACCAGGTCGGGCACAACACCCTCGTGCTCGGACGCGAACCAGTCGCCGGTGCGACAGAACCCAGTCTGGATCTCGTCGGCCACGAACACCGCCCCGCTCGCCCTGCACCATTCGGCGAGCCGGGGCAAAAAACCTGTCGCGGGCTCGATGAACCCGCCCTCGCCCTGGATCGGCTCGATCACCACGCATGCGACGTTGCCCGCCCCGACCTGGCTCTCGACCAGCCCGATCGCCCGCTCCGCCGCGTCCTTGCCGGTGATCTCGGCTGGCTCGCGGTACGGGTACGACAGCGGCGCGCGGTAGACCTCCCCCGCGAACGGGCCGAAGCCCTGCTTGTACGGGGCGTTCTTCGCGGTCATCGCCATCGTGAGGTTGGTGCGGCCGTGGTAGGCGTGGTCGAAGACCACCACCGCGTTCCTGCCGGTGGCGGCACGGGCGATCTTCACCGCGTTCTCCACCGCCTCCGCCCCGGAATTGAAGAGCGCCGATCGCTTCTCGTGCGTCCCCGGGACGAGGGCGGCGAGCTCCTCGCAGACGGCGACGTAACCCTCGTAGGGGGTCACCATGAAACAGGTGTGGGTGAACGCCCCGACCTGCTCGCGCACGTTCGCGACCACCGGCTCGGCGCTGTTGCCGACGCCGGTCACCGCGATCCCCGACCCGAAGTCGATGAACGAGTTGCCGTCCACGTCCACGATCACCCCGCCCCCGGCCCGCTCGACGAAGACCGGCAACGTGCTGCCGACACCGGAGGCGACGGCGGCACGCCGCCTCGCCGTCAGCGCGTCGGACTTCGGACCGGGCACGGCGGTGACGATCCGCCGCTCTTGCGGGAGAGAGGAGCGCGACATAGGCCGACTATACCGAACGGCCAGCTCGCGAGGGGTAAAACGACGAACATGGCGACAGCTGGCCCAACCGGCGCGACACGGCGGGCCAATCCGCTTCACCTCGCGCCTCCTGTAATGTATCCTCTATCAAGCTATACGGAACGGTAACTCCGTATAGCTCGCCGAAGTCGCACACTGAGCTTTGAAAGGCCGACCTATGACCGCACCGCCCGGGCGGGAGCCGCAGCAGGCTCCTTCCGCCCCCGAGCAGTCCCCACAGAGCGTGCGGCGGAAGCGAAAAATCACCCCGTTCTGGATCTTCAAGCGGATCTGGGTGTTCCTCGTCATCGCGGCCGTCGCCACGGTCGCGGCGTTCTCCGTCGACCGGCTGCACGGGATCTTCGGCTCCGACGTGCACCTGCAGTCCGGCTATGAGCCTATCGCCACCGAGAACAAAAGCTCGAGGCCCAAGCGGGTCCTTTACGAGCTCACCGGCACGACCGGGTCCAAGGCGAAAGTCCGGATCAGCTACTACGACCAGAACACCGAACCACAAGAGCTGATCGTGCACAGCCTGCCCTGGAAGTTGCTGATCAGCACGACGAACACTTCGATGGCGGCCAACATCATGGCGCAGACCGACGGCGACTCCATCAGCTGCCGCATCACGGTGGACGACAAAGTGAAAGCAGAGAAGACAGCGACGGGCCTCAACGCCCTCGTGGGATGCCTGGTGAAATCCGCATGAGCAATTCGCATAAAGAACGGACGTTCTCCGCGCGGATCATCCGCGCCCTCGCGCTGCCGATCATCATCGGCTGGGTCGCCCTCACGGTGATCTTCAACCTCGCCGCCCCCCAGCTGGAGGCGGTCGGCAAGGAGCGCTCCGTCTCGCTCTCGCCCAAAGACTCGCCCGCGCTGATCGCGATGAAGGAAATGGGCAAGGTCTTCCAAGAGTCCGACTCCGACAGCGCGGCCATGATCCTCATCGAGCAGACCGACAAAGACCCGAAGAAAACGCTCGGCAAAGACGCGCACGAGTTCTACGACAGGCTCGTCCAGAAATTCCGCGCGGACACCAAACACGTCCAGCACGTCCAAGACTTCTGGGGCGACCGGGTCACCGAGGAAGGCGCCGAAAGCACCGACCACAAGGCCGCGTACGTCCAGCTCAACCTCGCGGGCAACATGGGCGAGGCGTTGGCGAACGAGTCCGTCGAGTCCGTCCGGAAAATCGTGGCCGACGCCCTCAACGACAAGAACAACCCCCCGCCGCCCGGGGTCACGGCCTTCGTCACCGGCCAGGCTTCGCTCATGAGCGACCAGAACGAGGCCGGCAACGACAGCATGGAGAAGATCACCTCGGTGACCTTCATCGTCATCATCACGATGCTGCTGTTCATCTACCGGTCCATCTTCACCGTGCTCATCATGCTCCTCATGGTGGGCGTCGAGCTCGGAGCCTCCAGGGGCATCATCGCGTTCCTCGGCCACAACGGCATCATCGGCCTCTCCACCTTTGCCACGAATATGCTCACCTCGCTGGCCATCGCCGCCGCAACGGACTACGCGATCTTCTGGATGGGCCGCTACCAAGAGGCGAGAGGGGCCGGCGAGGACAAAGAGACCGCGTACTACACCACCTTCAAAGGCACCGCGCACGTCGTGATGGGCTCGGGCCTGACGATCGCGGGCGCGATCTTCTGCCTGCACTTCACCCGGCTCCCCTATTTCCAGACCATGGGCTTCCCCTGCGCCGTCGGACTCCTGCTCACCGTCCTCGCGGCCGTCACGCTCGGGCCCGCCGTGATCACTGTGGGCAGTAAGATCGGCCTCTTCGAGCCCAAGCGGAAGATGAAAGTCCGGACCTGGCGCAAAATGGGCACCGCCATCGTCCGCTGGCCTGGGCCGATCCTGGTCGTCACCATCGCCGTCGCCTTAGTCGGCCTCGCCGCGCTGCCGGGATATCACCCCAACTACAACGACCGCGAGTACATGCCCAGGACGATCCCGGCCAACATCGGCTTCGAAGCCGCCGACAGGCACTTCTCCCAGGCCAGGATGAACCCCGAGATGCTGTTCATCGAGACCGACCACGACCTGCGCACCCCCGCCGACATGATCGTGGTGGACCGGATCGCGAAAGCCGTCTTCCGGGTGCCGGGCATCGCCCGCGTGCAGTCCATCACCCGGCCCCAGGGCACGCCGCTCGAGCACACCTCGATCCCCTTCCAGCTCAGCATGCAGCAGGCGGGCCAAATCCAGCAGCAAGGCTTCATGCGCGACATGATGTCCAAGATGAAGGTCCAAGCCGACCAGATGACCGTCATGATCGCGACCATGGAACGGATGATCGCCTCCATGGAGAAGATGCAGAACATTGTGCACAGCATGGTCGGCCAGATGGACGAGATGTACGCGACCATCAAAGAGCTGCGCGACGACATGGGGTACTTCGACGACTACATGCGCCCCTTGCGCAACTACTTCTACTGGGAGACGAACTGCTGGGAGCTGCCTTGGTGCTGGGCGTTCCGCTCCATCTTCGACGCGCTCGACGGCATCGACAAGATGACCGACCAGTTCGGCCCGATCATCGAGAACATGCACGACATGGACCGGATCCTGCCGCCCATGGTCGCGGACATGAAATCCATGCTCCCCATCATGCGGAGCATGCGCGACATGATGCTCGAGATGTACAACACCCAGATGGGCATCCTCGACCAAACGGACGAGGCGACCAAGAACGCCACCGCGATGGGGAAAGCCTTCGACGCGTCGAAGAACGACGACTCGTTCTACCTCCCGCCGGAGATCTTCGACAACGCCGACTTCAAACGCGCCATGAAGAACTTCATCTCGCCAGACGGGCACGCCGTCCGCTTCATCATCTCCCACCGGGGGATCCCGGCCAGCGAAGAAGGCATCGCGCATATCGAAAAGATCCGGCAAGCGGCCCAGGAGGCCGTCAAAGGCACCCCGCTCGAGGAAGCGAAGATCTACCTCGGCGGCACGGCCGCCACCTATAAGGACATGAGCGAGGGCTCGGACTACGACCTGCTCATCGCCGGGGTCTCCGCGATCTGCCTGATCTTCATCGTCATGCTCGTCCTGACTAGGAGCCTGGTCGCCGCCGCCGTCATCGTCGGCACCGTGGTGCTCTCGCTCGGCGCGTCCTTCGGGCTCTCCGTGCTGCTGTGGCAGTACATCCTCGGCATTCCTTTGCACTGGATGGTGCTCGCGATGACCGTCATCATCCTCCTCGCCGTGGGATCGGACTACAACCTGCTCCTCGTCTCACGGTTCCAAGAGGAGATCCACGCCGGGCTCAAGACCGGCATGATCCGAGCGATCGGCGGCACCGGCAACGTCGTGACGAACGCGGGCCTCGTGTTCGCCTTCACCATGGGAGCCATGGTGGTCAGCGACCTGCGCATCATCGGCCAGGTCGGCACCGCCATCTGCCTCGGCCTCCTCTTCGACACGTTGATCGTGCGCGCCTTCATGACCCCCTCCATCGCGGCCCTCCTCGGCCGCTGGTTCTGGTGGCCCGTGAAGGTGCGCGCCCGGCCCGCGAAGACGGCGGCTCCGACCTCCTAAGCGGCGGACCGCCCCGAGCCCCTCGGCTCCAGGCCGATCCCTCCAGCTCTGTATCCTGGAAGGACCGGCCTGGAGCCGAGACTCGTTTGAGAGGAGCCGCCATGAGCGCCGCCGTCGCCGGACCTGGCCGGACATTCGCCCCGCCCGTTTTCGACAACCCCGAAGACGAGCGCCAGCACCGGAAAGTCCGCCTCGCCGCCGGGTTCCGCCTCTTCTCCAAAGCGGGCTTCGACGAAGGCGTCGCCGGGCACATCACCGCCCGCGACCCCGAATTCCCAGACACCTTCTGGGTCAACCCCTTCAGCCTGCACTTCTCTCTCATCAAAGCCAGCGACCTCATCCGAGTCGACCACGAGGGCAACGTCGTCGAGGGCGACCGCCCGGTCAACCGCGCCGCCTTCGCCATCCACTCCCAGATCCACCAAGCCCGCCCCGACGCCACCGCCGCCGCGCACAGCCACTCCGTCTACGGGAAATCGCTCTCCGCGCTCCGCGTGCCCCTCTACCCCATCACCCAAGACGTCTGCGCCTTCTACCAAGACCACGCCGTCTTCGACGACTACACCGGCGTCGTGCTCGACACCGAAGAAGGCAAACGCATCGCCCACGCCCTCGGCGACAACAAAGCCGTCATCCTGCGCAACCACGGCCTGCTCACCGTCGGCCAGACCGTCGACTCCGCCGTCTGGTGGTTCATGACCATGGAGCGATCCGCCCAGGCCCAGCTCGCCGCCATGGCCGCAGGCCCGCTCGTCGAAATCACCCCCGACAGCGCCGCCGTCACCCACGGCCAGGTCGGCTCCGAGTACGCGGGCTGGTTCCAATTCCAGCCCCTCTTCGACCGCATCGTCCACGAGCAGCCCGATCTGCAGGACTGATCCGAACACGACCCATCCCGACCGCAGCCGGTTAGGTTCTCGCCCCCACGCTCTGGTAGAGTATCCCTGCTCGGGCGCAGTTTCCGCCCGACACGGGCTGTGGCGCAGTTTGGTAGCGCACTTGACTGGGGGTCAAGGGGTCGCAGGTTCAAATCCTGTCAGCCCGACGCAGGTCACGAGGTGTCTTTCGTGATCTTGAGGTCGGATTTTCCCTCTCGTACCCCAACGCATACCCCAACCAGCTTCGCGGAGCCGCTGGTGAGCGCCGCGCTTGCCAGTCCGCCAGTGCGTCGGCCTGGTCCCCAAATGGTCCCCATCGCTCAAATTCCCAGCACGGCAGAGAGCCCGTCCACCGCCGAACGCGCCGCCTGGTCGGATGTGTGGCCGTAGATGTCCCCGGTGATCGCGATGGAGCTGTGCCCGAGCAGATCGGCCACCGCTTTGATGTGGACTCCGCTCTCAAGCCACGCCATCGCCGCCGAGTGCCGCACCGCGTGAACGTTCGCCTTCTCGATACCGGCCTTCTTGGCGGCGGCTTTCACCACGCGCAGCAGGTTGCGCGGATCGACTATCGTTCCGAACTCGGTCGTGAACACCATGCCGTTGTCTTTCCACTGGTCGCCAGCCCGCAAGCGCTCCTCAAGCTGCCTCTTTCGATGGGCTTTCAAAGCTGTGACCATGCCTTGCGAAAGCGGGATAGTCCGACGCGAGGTCTTCGTCTTCGGATCGGTCAAGACCAGCTCGCCGCCGATGCGCGCTGCGGTCTTACGAACGGTGAACTTGCCGTCCTGCTCTTTCAGCTCGACATCCGACCAGCGCAGGCCAGCCGCTTCGCCTCGCCGTATCCCACTGGCCGCGATGAGCAACAGAGTCGTGTGGTAGCGCGACGAGTCTGCGGCTTTCAAGATCTTCGCGAGGTCTGCGGCCTCGAAATGCACGGCCTCTTTGCGCTCGACTTTCGGGCGCTTGACCTTGGTCGCCGGGTTCTCTGCGAGCAGTCCGTCCCGCACTGCGGTGTCCAGCGCTGAGCGCAGCACCGTGTACGTGGTGCGGACGGTGGACTCGGCAAGGCCCACAAGGTTTTTCTTGCCATCGTCTCCGGTCTGAGCCTTGCCAGCGTTCTTCAAGTGGACGATGAGGGCTTCGATATGGCTCGGCTTGAGCTTGTCCAGGGTCAGCGTCCCGAACTTGCCCGTCTCGATGTGGTGGATGGACAGCCGCTCGTAGAGCTCGATGGTGTTGGCCTTGCGGTCGGACGCTTGCAGCGTGGTCGCGCGCCAATGCGCCATCCACTCTTTGACGGAGGCTTTCGCGTCCGTGGGCGGCGCTCCTTTGTCCAGCCGCTCGCGCGCGTTCTTGAGCTTTTCCCGCGCGGCCTTGGCCGTGTCGGCGTAGAACGACGTCCGCTTACGCTGGCCCGTCTTCGGATCGAGGTAGGCCAATCGTGCTTCCCACAGCCCGTTAGGCCGCTGCCGTACGGTGCCTTCGCCGTTCGCCCGCTTGCTCACTTTTGCTTCTTTCCTTTCGTCGTGGGCGGCAGCAGTCCGTCTCGACGGCAGAGCTGCACGTACCTCGCGGCGGTGCGTTCGGACACGCCGAATGCCCGCTGAATGGCTTGGACCGGGCCGGTGTCGAAGTGCTCGCGGTAGATTTCGGCCACTTGCTTCAAGAGGTCCGGCTTCATCGTCCGGTGAGATTGCTTGCGCGCCCGACGTACCTCGTTAATCCCCTGCTCATAATTATGGTCCTGCCCATAATGGCCATCGCCCAGCCACCTACTAGAGCATGCACCCACGATTACTTCGATCCAATGATCGAGGTTGACGCTGCGGAGGTCTTTGGGTCGCACCTCTGGGCCGTCTTGTTTGGCCACGAACTGTAACTCGGAACAGATCGGCATTCCGTTCCGCACGATGATTTTCATGAACAACGAAGGCTGGTTGTCGCCACCTGGGAAGTCCACCAGTATCTCCGGGGGGATGGCCCGGTCCCCAATCCTGACCCGTTCTGCCACGATGTTGTAGTAGGCGGTGCCAAAGTCGAGATCCACTTCGTACTGGAAGCGGAAGAATCTTGGGGACATGTTCGCCCTTTCGCCTATGCCACAAACCCGCGCTCTACTGACATGGAAAAGTATGTCACTTTTGTGAAAGGATGTCAATGTCAGCACGAACGCACGCTGACTCCGACGATCACAGGAGGTAACCATGCAGGACGCGGCCTCGCAACGGCTGTATCCGATCCAAGCTGCTAGAACGGCACTTGGAGGAATCTCGACAACCACCGTTTATGAGCTGGTCAAGCAAGGCGAGATCACCAAAGTCAACATTGGGCGGCGCGGCTTCATCACTGCGAACAGCATCAACGCCTACATAGAGCGGCTTGCGGCCACCGCCAGCGGGAGCATGGCATGAACTTGATCGAGAAAGAAGGACGCTTCCGCGTGGTCCCGGTGCACCAACACCGGGGCGGAAGCGTCCCGACCAGTCCGAACAACTCTGCTGAAAGGCTCTGGTGATTCTATGATGCCACCGATTGCGCGTGACCGCGATATCGACACAGACGACGTGCTCGTCAAGCTCTCCCCTGATGGGAAAGAATGGCTGTCCTGGGGCGCTGTCTCACTGCTGAGCGGCGTGCCTGTGGAAGAGGTCAAGAATGCTCCGAACCCGTGGCCTGCGAATTGGTGCAAGCAGACCTACCGCCGCCTGAAAGAAGCAGCGGCGTATTGCGGCGACTACTCAAAGCTCACGGCGGTCTTGCACTATGCGGCGGACGCTGGTTGCCCGGTCGAGGTCATCGATTTGACGGGAGGCCGCCCGTGAAGTCATATGAGCGCGTCGTAGGCGCTTTCCAAGACGCTGGCCTCATTGTGACGACGCGAGGGCACGGCAGGGCGCAGGCACAAGGCCCGGATCATTCCGGGCGTGACCGGTCGATCTCGATCACCCACAACGGGCATGATCGCACTTTGGTCTATTCGCACGCGGGCGAGACCCTTGATGAAGTCCTTGCGTCCGTGGGCTTGACGATGGCAGATTTGTTCGACAGTCCGAGCGGGTCGGAGTACCAATACCCGGATGGGCGCACGGTGCTCCGCTCGGTGGATAAAAAGTTCGAGCAACGAGGCTATCGGAAAGGCGACAGCCTTTACCGTGTCGATGAAGTGCGTTCCGCTGTAGCCCGTGGCGAGACGATTTACGTGGTCGAGGGCGAGAACGACGTCCACGCTGTTGAGCTGATCGGCGGCACCGCGACGTGCTCACCGATGGGAGCGGGCAAGGCCAAGCGCTTCGACTGGTCACCCTTGCGAGGCGGTGACGTGGTGATCGTAGCCGACGATGACGATGTAGGTCGCAAGCACGCCGCCACCGTGCGGGACATCCTCACCATTGAGATTGGTGTCAAAAGCGTGCGTATCGTCCAGGCGAAAGAAGGCAAAGACGCGGCGGACCACATCACGGCGGGCCACGGGCTCGATGATTTCGAGCCGTGCGAGCTGCCGGAAAACGAAGAGCGCCGTTCCGCGCGTCGGGCGAAAGTGACATGGGCAGACCAGATCAAGCCCGAGCCGGTGGTATGGGCCTGGGGCGAAGGCGCAGACGGTCGCATACCGGCAGGGTCGCTGTGCGTGGCCGCTGGCCGTGAGGGCACCGGCAAATCCTCATTCGGCATCTGGCTCGCGTCCAAGATCACCACCGGCGAGTTGGAAGGGGCGTGGATCGGCCGCAAACGCAAAGTGCTGTACGTGGCCGCTGAGGACTCATGGAAGCACACCCTCGTACCTCGGCTCATCGCGGCGGGCGCGGACCTCTCCCGAGTCGGACAGTTCGGCGTGGTCGTGTTCGACGACGAAGAGACACCCCTGTCCTTGCCAGTGGACAACGACCTTTTAGAGCGCACGATCTTGGCCGAAGACGTGGGACTGATAGTGCTCGATCCGCTCATGTCCGTGATCTCAGAGCGCGTGGACACCCACCGGGAGCGGGACGTGCGCACCGCATTGGACCCGCTGGCGAAGATCGCAGACCGCACCGGGGCGGTCATCCTCGGCATCGCCCATTACAACAAGTCCACGAACACGGACGCGGCTTCTCTCATCACCGGCTCAGGCGCGTTCAAGAACGTTCCCCGCTCGGTGCTCGGCTTCGCCAGAGACACCGAGAACGGGGAGCGGGTCATGACCCAGGTGAAGAACAGCCTCGGGCGCGACGATCTGCCGTCCCTGGGCTACGCCATCAATCCCGTCGTCATCGACACGGGCAAGGGCGAGGCGATCACCTGCCGGTTGGAGCTCACCGGGGAATCCGAGCGCACCGTCCACGAGATTCTACGATCCGGCACGCAGCCGGTCGAGTCCTCGGGCAACGCCGCGCAAGACTTCCTCAAAGATCATCTGCTCGCCCCTGAGCGCGGCGGCGAAGCACTTGTGGCCGATGTGCTCAAAGCGGGCCGCGCAGCAGGGTTCAACGAAACCGAGCTGAAGAACGCCCGAGCCCGATGCCGAAAGCCGTGGATCATCTCGCGTAAATCCGGGTTCGGCTCAGGATGGGTATGGGCGATCAGCGACGATACCGCCGAAGACATCACGAAGACATCAAAGACATCACCTTCTGAAAACCTGACATCTTCGATGTCTTCGATGACACCTTCGGCCAAGGAGTCAGAACCGACGAACAACCAGCCCGTCTACTGCCAGGAATGCAAACGAGAGATCTTGCACCCCATCGCCAAGCCGCGCGGCATCTGTCACGGATGCAAACCGATCACGCATCGCGAGCAAACCGAGTACTACAAGGCGATGCGCGAAGCCGCTGGACAGACTTCCGCTTGAACCTCTCGATACTCCCCTCGCCCATACATCGGCACCACGCTCGGCCCTGTGGCAGTATCCCCCGACTGCTAGAACCACTTCACACCGTTGCCGCGAAAAAGTGGGGAATTCCCCACTTTTCAGAGTCGCGAAACTTACTTGTGACCCGAGTCACAGATGGTACAGATGCTTCGATCCCGAACGAATCCAAAGATTTTCGGCGAGGCTCTATGCCGGTGCTCCCGGTGGGCGGTCGCGTGCCCGTTGCCACGCGGCTGCGACCTCGTTGGCGCTCACCCCGAGATGGGGGGCTAGGGCTTTGGCCCTGGTGTCGGCGATCGGCGTTTCGCCGCGTTCGAGCTTCGATAACACGGTGGTGGTGATCCCGGCTGCCTTCGCGAGCTGGGGCTGTGTGAGACCAGCCAAGACTCGCAGGTCGCCCAGAGTTTCGGTGCCCTCGGGGATGCTCACGAGCTGAGCGACAGGAATCTCTAAGTATGCGGCGACTTTCACGAGAGTGTCGATGTTCGGGGCGTGCTTGCCGTTCTCCCATGTCCATACGGTCGTGTACGTGACCCCCGCGCAGCGCGCGAGGTCTTGCACCGTGATCTTCCGCTCTTCACGCGCGGCTTTAAGCGCTTCGGGATCGAAGCCGCGCAGGACTCTTCGGCTCACCGGCCTGCGCTCGGCTGGGTCGCTGACATGTGCCCATGTTGGTTTTGCCACCCCCGTTGTGTCATTCGTCAAGCGAATAGACTTAAAATCTCTCGATAGCACCGCGCAGATGGGCGCGGTGTCATAGGATGAACGCCAGCACGCGGCGTTCCTGGCTCGACGGAGGCCCGCGCATATGCGGTCGCACAGTTCACACGCGAGGTTTGAAGAATCATGACTCAGACGATGGGCGCGGACTATGAGGTCATGCTCTCGTACGCCGAGCGGATCGACGCGATGGCTGCTGAGCTAGAGGCGCAGACCGCGCCCATGCTCGCGGCGTTGCAGGACGGCACGGTGATGTCGTCCATGTCGCAGGGCCTCGGGCCTATCGGAGCGCCGTTCACCGCGTCCTACATGGCGGCGATGACGAACCAGTGCATGAACAACATGGAGACAGCGGCAGGTATGCACGCCCACGCCGAGGCCATCCGCGAATCCGCCGAGCAGTACCAGGGCACAGACGAGCTGCACGCCGCTGCTCTCGAAGCCGAACAAACCATGAACGACGACCTCGCCCAAGGAAAAGACCTCCTCAGCGGCGCGACCGAAGCAGCCATGCCGGTCAACCTGAAAGACCAACTCGACCCCCTGGACCCCGGAACAACCCAGTTCGTCAGAGATATAGCCTCCACTCGCGACCCCGCGGGACACGCTGGCATAAAGGGCGCTGACCTCGGCATCCCCGCCAAGCTCGCAGATGGCACCCCGGTCATGCTGTTCGGGGACTGCAACAAGCCGGGAGAACAGGGCGGATACAAGGGCGGGATCGTCGCGGCAACGGTAGAGAACACCCCGGACGGCGTGAAGGTCACCGGCATCGCTGGATGGGGTGCCGACAAGCTCCTAGCTGACCATGCGTTGGAGGACAAGCACAACTACTACCCGAGTGGCGTGATCACGATGTCGGACGGTCGTCAGCTGCTGACGGTCGCCAATGTGGATGTTAGTGGCGATAGCGGAGAACCATTCGTGCCGAAGTCCTCGCATATGGTGCAGATCGGTGGCGCTGAAGGGAACTGGCAGAGCGTCAGTGGGAGCATTGATGTAAAGGACGGGCATCCCTGCTATAGCTACGCTACGGGGCAGCAGATCGGTGACACGGTGTACGTCGCGGCGACGGAGAATAATAACGGTCCGGTGCAGCTCTATGAGATTCCTGCGGACAAGATCACCGACCGGTCGAGTTGGGGTCAATACGCGGTGGGCGAGCCGATCACGGGCGAGGGCGGCGGCACGCCGCAAATGTCGCGTGTAGGAGACCAATGGGTGCTCTCGTATATGAATGATGATGCGCTCGGCAATGGTGTGCATGTCAGGATTTCAGACGATCCGGGGAGTTTCGCGGGCGCGCAGGCACAGTTCGTGGATATCGCCCAAACGGGCGACTATCCCAGTCCGCCAGGCGCTGGTCGCGCTTACGGAGGGTACGTTCTGCCCGACTCGACCCCGGATGACCTCCGGTTTGGGGTCAGCTACTTCAATGAGGCCGAAGACCCGAACGGCGAGCCGTACGGGGTAGGCGAGTGGCGATTTCGGCCGCAACAGTGAACACACAGGCAGCGAGGTTAAGATGCGAGGCATGAGCTTGATCCAGAAAGCCTTGATCACGGCGTGGTCTATCATCGCGACAGGCGAGCAGATCGCGTCGGCAGAACCGTCCGTGCCGGACCTCAAGTCATACGAAGCGTCAGACGTCCAGGAGTACACTCGGTGTTCCGATACTCCTGGAGGACCATCGCATTGCGGGATTTCCTTTCGTTCCGAGGACGGGTTTTACTGTGGGATGGTCTCTGTCCTCGCAGAGGCTCATTGCTTCGACACGGCAGGATTGAGCGAGGATGGTGGTTCTGTCCGCGAGTATTCGGTCAAAACAGCGGGTACCCCGACGATTTTTGTTAAGCATCTCGAAAACGGCAGCTCGCGAGATGAAGCGCAAATTTTGCAGCCGTTGCACAAGCTCTCGTTCAAGTGGGGAGTTGCGTATGCTCCCCCTACGGACCAGTTGAGCTGTGGCGTGGTCGAAGACGGATCTGTGAGCTGCCAAAACATTCAGGGCCATGGATTTGTGCTGTCTCACGACGGCAGCAAAACCTGGTAGGTTGCCTAGCTCGTTGGCTACGCCGGAGCTGCTGACCATCGCCTGATCGGGCAAAGCAGGGTGCGTTAACCCGTACATTCTGCGCGGCGCTATCCGGCCCGTGGCGGCGGGCGTTCGCTGCTGGGGTCCATCCCCACCCCGGCAACCTGCACGTAAAACGCAAAATCCGAAAACCTGTCACGGCGCGAGATGGCCTGGCCGAACGGTCGGCAGTGAGCAGCGCCGGAGATCGCCATACCCCAGGGGAGTAGGACTCCCCCCACGTACTTTGCCTACAGGCCGCGAAGTCGCTGCGTTCCTGTACGCTTGTAGATTTTTCGACACCCCCGGGGGGTACCCCCTCCCCCGGTCGGGCCTACGCCGGATCGTCTTAGACGCTCGCGATTTGTACGAGTCTGGCGGAATTTCATGCGCGCGTGGCAAACTTCTGGCCGCTGTCTGCACGACGATCTAATATGAATCTAGTTGCATACCAATGGTCCGAACGCAAGGAACACAAGCATGGCCGGTAGTCCGATCAAACCACCCGAACTTCGAGCGCGCCGGAACAAAGATCCGGTGCCATTCCGCACGGTGGTGGCCCATCCTGTCGCGCAGCCGCGCTTAGAAAACGTGATGGGCGAAGTGTGCCCGAATGACCAAGCCCCTTGGCATCCCGGCACACTGCGATTCTGGGAATCGTTAGCCACCTTCCCAGTGACACGGGGCCTGCTCGAAGCTCAATGGCTGTCCCTGGCCCGCGCGATGGTCTTAGACCACATGCTCATGACCGGGCAAGGCGACCCCGTGAAGACGCAAAGCGCCCTACGCATCGCCCTCGCCCGGTTCGGCATCGACCCACAAGACATGCTGAAGCTCAGAGTGCAAGTGGTGGACACAGAAGAAGCCGAGCGCCGTAAGCACCCGTTCGGCTTCGGCCAACGCGCTCGTGAGCGCTACGGCGATCTGCTCGGCCCCGACAATCCGCAAGACCAGCTAGACGCATCCACCGGGGAAGCATACTGACACCCCGCGCGCCGAGTCTTGCGACCAGCGCTGAAATTATGGCCGTAGAGCTGGGCTTACGATGGATTTGCATACCCCTACCTATACCCCAACCGGCCTATTTTCGCTGATTTTCACCCCTGTTCGCCAATGGCCGGAAATAGGCTCTCATCTCGCGATCCCGGCCACTGGCGAACATCGGCGCATGTGCTTGTTATGACTGGGGGTCAAGGGGTCGCAGGTTCAAATCCTGTCAGCCCGACGCAGGTGGAGAGGGTTTTCCCTTCTGCCATGCCGATGTTTATGGAGCGTTTGGGGACCAGTTAGCCCACTGACCGGCGCAACTGTGTGCTAGACGAGCCACGAAGCTAAACACAGACCAGAGCGGGCAGGAAAAACCAAGACGGCTACTGAGCCATCCACGACTCCCGGGCAAGCTTGTGTTGTGGTCATGCCACACTCGTTGCGACAACGAGCAGCGCCCGGTGCTCCGCGAAGAGAGAATCTCACGGACTGATGTGTCGTCTGACTAGGTTTGCAGAAGGCTTCAATCTCCTCGAAGATGGCGTTGGCGAGGTGCCACGCAATGGACCTGTATTACGCAACCTCGTTGGGGAGGGCCGTCTCTTTGATATGGCGCAGAATCTCGATGATGGCCTCGACATCCTCATCGGGGAAAAGATGATCGGGGCCAGTCGGCGCATACTCTGTGTACGGCCACTCGAAGAGTCGGCTCGGCTCCATGATGCCGTTCTTGGTGAGCTCGTCGACGATATGGCTCGCGAAGCGCACCTGCTCGACGGAAAACCTGGTGTCGTTGAGGTAATGCTCGAATGCCTCGATCGCCGCAGAGCGGTCGAGGCCGACCAAGTTACGAACGAACAGGCCTAGGCCGCCATTTTGCTCCCCCACCCAGACGATGTCCACGTGTTGGCCCCCGGAGGCGATCAGCATGTGCTCTAGCTCGTTGATATCCTCCGGGGTGAGCTGCCTGTTGCGGCGAAGACGTTGCAGTGCGAGGTTGTCGAGGTGGTCCTTGAGATACGCCTCGGCTTTGGCGCGAAACCGCTCGAAGTTGGTGCTGGGGGTAATGCCAGGCAAGAGCACTTCAACGCTTTCGCCGAGGGTGTCCGCGAAATCTGTGTAGACGGGATTGCGCGACGTCTTTCCGATGAAGCGCACAAGTCCGCGCAAGCGCAGCCGCACTAATTCAAGCATCGAAAGAGTGATGTCAATCCACCACTCGTCGCCAGCAACCGACTCCAAGAGGACGGCTTGCTCGGCGACTGCGAGGATTGCCGTCTTCCCGAGCAGCGCGGAGGCGACGTTCTGGATGGTTTCCCGGAGCTGTTCTGCGAGGATAGTGTCGCCGTTGAGCAGGGCTAACTGGCATCGCAACACGACCAGGTCGAATCGTTTGGCATCCTCGTCGTCATCGCGAACCGACGACGGCAGCCCGGCCAACGTCAGGGCTGTCTCGGCGCTCTCCGGTGTGAGCTCCTTCCAGGCTTCGGGCAGGGTGAATCTCTCGACTGCCCTGCGGTGCTTCCGAACGACGAAGTTGTCCAGGTTCATCCCGGCCACGATCTCGTAGAGCGTGGTCGCCGTCGATCTGCGAAGGTCGGGCTCGTCCTCACCGAGAGCCGCCACCAAGCCCAACCGGGTCTCGAACAGCCGCTGGGACAGCGACTTCTGGATCTGCCCTTCCGAGCCCGGCAGATCCTGGCTGAAGTATTCTAGATTGCCGCAGAAGTCGAAGACGAAGAAATCCTCCTTCTTCCGCCCTGGGCCGAACAGGTCGGGGCACAGCCTCGTGCCGCGCCCGATCATTTGCCAGAATTTGGATTTCGATCGCACCTGCTTAAAGAACACAAGGTTGACGACCTCCGGCACGTCGATGCCGGTGTCGAGCATATCGACGCTGACCGCGATGTGGGGAGCCTTGTCCTTGATCGAGAAATCGTCGATCAGCGACTGCGAGTATGGCGCGGCGTGGGTGATCACCCGGGCGAAATGCCCGCCATGCTCCGGGTAGGCGAGGTTGAAGCGCTTTTCGATGAACTCCGCGTGCATCTGGTTCTTGGCGAAGATGATCGTCTTCCCGAGCCGGTCGCCGCCCGCGACCCTGTACCCCTTTGTCATGAGCGTCTCTAGGACCTTGTCGACGGTGTCCTCGTTGAAGAGGAACCTGTTGAGATCCTCAGCCCCGACCTCGTCGGGCGGCCCGTCCTCGCCCCAGTCGAGCGCGTCCCACTGGGCCTTCTCTTCTTCTGTGAGCTCGTCGTATTTGATGCCCGAGCGCAGGAACTTCGTGCCCACGCTGACGCCTTTCGGCGGCACAAGCCACCCATCGTGGACGGCCTCGTCGAGGCTGTAAGCGTCGGTGGGAACGCCGTCCTCGAGGTGGAAGAGCCGATAGGTGTTGTGATCGACCTCGTCTTTCGGAGTCGCGGTGAGGCCGACGAGCAAGGAGTCGAAGTAGTCGAAAATCGCGCCGTACTTCGCGTATACCGACCGATGCGCCTCGTCGATCACGACGAGATCGAAATAGCCTGGCCCGAAGCGGCGCAGCCCGGCCTCCGTCTCGTCGATGAGGTTCATCATCGTCGGGTACGTCGAGACAAACACCCTGCCCTCGGTGGCTTTCTCCGTGGCTTTCTCAGTCACAAGGTTCACTGTCGTGGAACCCGGCAGATGCGCCTTGAAGGCGTTAGCGGCCTGGTTTACCAGAGCGGTTCGGTCGGCCAGGAACAGCACCCGCTTGACCCAATTGGCTTTCTGCAGCAGGTCGACCAACGCGATGACGGTGCGGGTCTTGCCCGCTCCCGTCGCCATCACTAACAGAGCCTCGCGCTGCTTGTGGTCGAACGCCCCGCAGACCGCCTTGACCGCCCGGATTTGGTACGTCCGTCCGGCGATGGCGGTGTTCACCGGCGAGGTCGCGAGAGGGAGCTTGGTCCGTCGGCGCTGGATGAGCAGCTCCAGCTCGTCCCGGGTGTAGAACCCCTGCACTTCGCGAGGCGGGTAGCCACCTGCGTCGTCCCAGATACGATGCTCATAACCGTTGGTGTAGAAGATCACCGGCCTGCGGCCGAACTGCGCCTCAAGGCAATCCGCATAAAGCTTGGCCTGCTGCTGCCCGATTTCTGGCGATCTGGACGTGCGCTTGGCCTCCACCACTGCCAGCGGCAGGCCATCGGCCCCCCAGAGAACATAGTCGACGAAGCCCTTGCCGCCGATGTTCGGCATACCGCTGACTTCGAACTCCCGGTCGCGTGCTTGGTCCAACGGCCATCCGGCTTCGCCGAGGAGCACGTCGATGAACAGGTCGCGCGCGTCGGATTCGTTGTAATCGCGGTCGTCCGGCTTGGCTGCGGCCTGCGCGGCCGCGATTTGCGCCTTCAGCTCCGCGATCTCCGCCTTATGCGCCGCGAGGCGTTCGTCTTTCTCGGCCAGCGCTTTGACATGCGCCTCGTCCTGAGCTTTGAACTTTTCCGCGAGCCGCGCCACTTCCTCACGCGTCAGCGGCGCAGCCCGCGCCGCCAGCTTAGGGTCGAATTGCGCCTGCAACGGGACAACGCCAGGCAGAGGCGAATGATGGTATGCGGTCCAGACGACAATGTGGAACAACTCCCGCAGCACCTGCAACGAGATATCGGGGCGGACTTTCCGGTTCTCGTGCACGGCGGCGTTGCCGATATGCCGAATCACGGTCATCTTCTGCGTGATGGTCTGCGGCACCTTCGCTTTAAAGGCGGTGTCGCCAATTTTCGCGGCGAGTTTGTTGCTATACGGCGCCTGCAACGACAACACGTTGTAGAGGTAGCCGACGACCTCTTCGACCACGCGCCGGGCGTAGAAGCATGCCGACCGAGGGTCAGAGTGCAGATATGACTCCGCGCGAGCACAGTCTTCGTGAATCGGTGGAAGCGCCTGGCGGACGAAGGTGAAATTGCTCATGCGCCCTCGCGATCGATCCCGAAGTGGTCGGCAAGGCGCTCCAGTGTGAACTCCTGACGGAGTTTGCAAGCGCTGTGCTGGTTAGCGAACAGGCCTTTCTCCCAATATGCCTCGGACTCGGGGCGAGTGCTGAACCACTCGACCGGAACAACCCACTCGGCATCATCGTCAGTGTCACCGTCATGCCGGTAGGCGTTTGAGAGTACTAGGTCTGCGAGCGGTACCAATTCGCCATTATGATGGGATTCCGCTTCCTCGAAACGCACTGCCGAGCCCAATGTTTTGCCCACGCCGACATACCCGGTGTCCGGCACGTTCACCCAAATCCGGGCACCTTTCGGGAGGGAACGCATAGTTTGAGAATAGAACTTTCCGCCACCGGCAGAGACAAATCCAAATTTTCGCGCGTCCTCCCATGGCCGATTGGCACCGAATGAGACGTACCAGTCGATCCCATTCCATGTGGCGCGTTTACTCTTCTTGCTGCCAGCAGAGGCAGTCGTCGATTCCTCTTCGGATGCCGCGAACCACGAGCGTGCGAGATACCGACGACCTTCGTCCTCAAGGTAGGAGAAGAACACCGCGTTGATCGGCACGCCGAAACTGCGAAGATACGTGACAATCCGCTCTGAACTGCTGTCTAGTTCGGAAGCCACTACTGTGAGACTCAGTTCGCCGTTGAGGTCATCCGGCGGCGCAGTCGCGAAGACATCTTCAAACGCTGCCTCAAAGGGCTGACTCAGATGCTTCTCGGCAATATCGATAATCTCGTCACGCGACAGCGTTGATGCCCATGTACCGTAGTCAAGCACTTGTGCGACAACCTCACGTGGAGTCTTGTCACGCTTGAGTTCCAATAGATGCAGATTGCCTTCAACGTCGATCGCCAGCAGATCCAGCCTCTTACCGTACGGGGTCAGCACCTCGCTGCCGATAACAAGAAGACGCTCACCGAGCAAGGAAGGGTCACGAACAAGGAACTCGTGCAGTTCCCTTTCGTTTGGAAGTACCGTTGTGGTCAAGCGACACGGTTGGTCACCGTCAATCCGCCACATCCTCATCTCAACAGTCATCAGTCAAAGCTCCCCTCGGAAAGCGCGCGATTGGAGGGAGGCGAAGAGTTCGTCATGAGTAGCCATTATATGCTGCAGAGCCGCGTGTTTGGATGCAATAGACATCTTACGCTCCAAGAACCTGAGTTGGTCACGCATAGGAGGCATTGGGACTGGAGCCGCCCGGAGCTGAGTCATATTTATTGAAGCGATTCCAGTTGTCTGCTTCGCGCTCCTAAGAAAGTAAGCTCTTGACTCGGAGCTTGCGAGACATTCCGACAGATAGTCAGGCAGTACTATATGTTTGTCCGGACGAACCTTGAATACGTGATTCTGGTGCAAGCAGAGCGCCAATTGACTGCGCCACACTGTGCCTCGGCCCAGTTTGTCGGGGTCTCCCCCCTCCGTAAGAACAAGGTCACCATCTTGCAGAGCGTAACGCTGGATCTCTGCACTTGTTGCTGGAATCTCTTTCACAAGGTCGAGCTTTATGCAACCTGCCTGCACATTTGAAACCGCCAGATAAGGAGTTGGCGTTGTTGATTCATTCGTTTTTCGACCCTTTGTGATTCCTGATGAGACAGCCGCAACCTCGTCCAATCGGAGGGTCTTGTAAGTATGTCCACCAAACGTGTCGTGGAATACGGACCCAGTCAGCGTGGCGAGATGGTTGAGAACTTGGCGGCGCCTGGAGCGGAGGGCATCGGCCTGGTCGAGGATCGCAGCGATGCGGCGCTGCTCAGAAAGAGATGGGAGTGGAATCAGAAACTTTGCAAGCAGGTCCGGGCTGAGCCGAGGCAGGTTCGCCCCTGAGGTGCGCGACGCTGCATAGTCGATCATACTCGGCTGCAGCAGGAAATGTGCAAGATAGTTGCGATCGAGGTGCTTGCCCGGACGGATCGGAATGATGTCGGTGCTACAAACGCCTTCGAATTCCGGTCGGCTGATTTTTCCGAGGTTAGGGCGCAGCTTGCCGAAGAGGACATGCTCCGGCGAGAACCGGAACTTCGTGCTCACAAGTTGTGCGCCCCCTACAGTTTCATAACCGATGATCCGCCCACCCTGCTCAATATGTTCAAGGCCGAGATAACGGGTCTCGGGCACAACTGAACCCGGGTTGACTCCTTGCCTATCGATAGTCGCGACTGACCCTAGATCAACAGTCTTCACGACAGCAACGCTTTCAACTCAGCGAGCCCCTTGACGATCTCGTCTTCGAGCACCTCAATGTCTGCGAGTATCTCTAGGGGTGGGCGATGTTCAACCTCGTCGTGCTGGACCTCCTTGTATCTGTTGATCGACAGATCATAGTTTTGCGCGACGATATCGGCCTTAGGAACGAAAAACGACTGCTCGGTGCGGGAACGCCCCTCCTCTCCCTCGAGGTTCTTCCAGCGCGCGAGCAAGTCTGGGAGGTCGTTTGATTCTACCGGGTTGCGCTTGTCGTCGAGAGAGAAACCATCTGCCCGAACATCGTAGAACCAGACGTTGCCGGTGTCGGCGGAATCGGTCTTGGTGAAGAACAGGATCGCTGTGGACACACCTGCGTATGGCCGGAACACCCCGCTGGGAAGCTTCACCACCGCCTCAAGCTTTTGCTCCTCGACCAGAGTTTGTCGCAATGCCTTGTGCGCTTTGGACGATCCGAACAGCACCCCATCTGGCACGATGACCGCCGCCCGGCCACCCGGCTTGAGCAGTTTGAGGAAGAGCGCGAGGAACAGCAGCTCTGTCTTTTTCGTCTTCACGACCCGCTGGAGGTCTTTGCTGGTGGCCTCGTAGTCGAGCGATCCCGCGAAGGGCGGGTTGGCGAGGATCAGCGTGTACTTCTCCGCGTCCTCGCTCGCGCCCTCAGAGAGCGAGTCGCGGTATCGGATGTCGGGAGCCTCGATGCCATGCTGCAGCATGTTCATCGACCCGATGCGCAGCATCGTGGAGTCGAAGTCATAGCCGTGGAACATCGACCTGTGGAAATGCTTGCGTTGTTCTTCTCCGAGCAACGCGTCAGCGTGCGTATCGCGGATGTACTCGCTCGCGGCGACGAGGAACCCCGCTGTGCCGCAGGCCGGATCGCAGATCTCGTCCTTGGGCTGCGGGTCGGTCATCTTGACCATGAGGTCGATGATGTGGCGCGGCGTGCGGAACTGGCCGTTGACACCGGCGGCGGCGATCTTGGACAGCAGGTACTCGTACAGGTCTCCGTTGGTGTCACGGTCGGTCATCGGGATGTCATCGAGCATGTCGACGACCTTGGACAGCAGTGCCGGTGTCGGGATGGTGAAGCGGGCGTCCTTCATATGCTCGCTGTAGGTGGAGCCATCGCCCAAAGCACGCAGGAAGGGAAACACCTCGTCGGCGACGATCTTGTGCATCACCACGGGTGCAGCATTCTTGAACTCACGCCATCGCAGCTGCGATTGGCCCGGCAAGAACACCGGGTTCTCGATGGCGCCGCCGGTGTGGCGCGCTCTGTTCTCGGCCAGCGTTTGAACGTCGTCGAGACGGCGGATAAACAGGAGGTAGGTGAGCTGCTCGATCACTTCGAGGGGGTTGCTGATACCACCAGACCAGAAAGCGTCCCAGATGCGGTCGATCTTGCTCTTCAGCTCACCGGTAATCACAGCGGTAACTGTAGCCGAGGCCGCATCATTTATAGCGGTGGACATGAGGTCCGCAGCCCCAAGAACGCCTGGTGGGGCCGATCCCCCGCTCCCCTGGGCACAGCTCAGCGGGAGCCAACTCCGCCGCGCAGCCGCAGGATACTCGGGCCTGGCGCAGTCACGCGGACCTGTTTTCCTTTCCCAACGATCGCCACAAAACCGCAGGAAGCACGTTAGATCAACTCCCAAGCCCTGGCCGTGCCCCCCAGTAAATAAAATCCCGGGGACCAGTTGGGGACCACGCGCTCTGCACGATCCTGAACGATCCGCTCGCACATGAACGTGGCGCACGGGACAAAATAGCTTTTGAGCAGCCAAAATGTCTAAATCGATATCTGGGGGTCAAGGGGTCGCAGGTTCAAATCCTGTCAGCCCGACGCAGGTCACGACATGTTTTTCGTGATCTTGAGGTCGATTTTCTCTTCTCGTATCCTAACGCGTCCCCCAACCGGTTTCGCAAAGCCTCTGGTGGATCTGGCGATGTCCGCCTTTTCCAGATGAAGTGATTGGTCCCAATCTGGCCCCAACCGCTCAGTGTCCCGGCACGACGGGCAGCCCGTCCGCCGCCGAGCGAGTCGCCTGGTCGGACGTGCGGCCGCGTGGACATTCGCCTTTCCTTCCGCCACAGCAAATACGGCTGATTCCAGCGCCAACCGGCCCTCCTCCGGAGCGCAATACGTCCGGACGCATATCCTTGGGCTGTGATGTCCATGGGCGCGGTAACACCGACCCCCGCCGACCCTGGTGTTTCTGAGGTCGTGGCGGAACTTCTGCGCCTCGACCCGGATGGGTCGCGAATGGCACAAGTGTTCCGGGCCACTTTCGACCAGCTCTACGACGGGCAACGCACCGGGCGATATAGCGTCGAGCAGCTGTTCAAGACTGAGAAGACCCATTTCGGCACGTTGATTGAGATCAATCTTCAGCGCGAGCTCAAACTCGGCGACGGGGACGTGTTGGACTTCAGGATCGCCGGGCACGAGGTGGACTGCAAATATTCGCATACCGGCGATTGGATGCTCCCCAGGGAGAGCTTCGAGCAGATCGTCCTGGTCGCGCAGGCCAACGACCAGCAATCTCGCTGGAGCGCCGGAGTCGTCCGCGCGACCGAGGAGAACCGCCGCGCTAGCGAGAACCGGGACAGGAAAACCGGGCTCAACGCCCACGGCCGGTCCCAGATCACATGGCTTTTCAAGGACGCGCCGATGCAGCCCAACGTTCTCCTCCGGCTCCCCGCCGATGTGGTGAAAGAGATCATGGCCGGGCGCAGCGGCCAGCAGCGGCTCAACGAGCTGTTCCGCAAGGCGACGAACCGCCGACTGACGCGGAACATCGTCGCCACTGTCGCGCAGCAGAGCGATTACATGAAACGAGCCCGCGATAACGGCGGCTCCCGCGAGGCGTTGCGCCCCGAGGGGTTGCTGATCCTTTGCGGCGACTACAGCATCCAGCGAAATCTGGCGGTCGCGCTCGGCTCCGCGGTCCCGGAGCGCGGCGAGTTCGTCAGCGTGCGCGTTGTTCCTGCTTCTTCGGCCGACGGGACCGAGATCTCGGGCTCTTGGTGGCGTCTGGCGGCAGATGGCGAGCCCCTGACGGCTCCAGCTCCAGTGGCTCCGAAGAAATGACCGAAGCCGATATTCCGGACCCCGACAGCGACGAGCTGCGGCGACTGCTCACCCGCGAGGATCTGCGCTCGCTCTACGCCTTTCTGCACGAGCGCCGTGAGCGTCCTCCGACCATGGTGGAGATTCGCGAACACGCGGCCTCAGCCCGTGGCGCGTCGCATGCGCAGACGGACCGGCGTGTCAGGGAACTGCGCGGTTGGTTCAGGCTATCAGCGGTCCGCTCGGGAGCTGCGCATGTTTACTCCTTGGAGGGACGCGCGGACCAGGTCCAGGGAGGAAGGTCTGGGATCTCCTCGAAAGTGCGCGGCGAGGTGCTCAGCGCCAAGCGGTGCGCGCAATGCGGGAAGACTCCGGCCGAGGACCATGTGAAGCTCGAAGTCGACCACAAGATCCCGCACAGCTGGGGTGGAACCGATAGCATCGAGAACCTTCAGCCGCTCTGCGCGCAGTGCAATCACGACAAACAGGCTTTCTACTCATCCATGGACCCTTATGAGAGCCAGATCCGTGCCGCGACCGAGCATCGAGAGCCCCACCGCCGCATCGGCGAACTCCTCAAGGCATTCCACGCCGCCGGCGTGGAATGCCCTGCCCAAGTGATCGGAGTCGTCGCCTCGATGCACCAGCACCAGGACGACTGGCAGAAGCGGATGCGAGAGCTTCGCGAGCTTGGGTGGGACTACACGACCAGCAAGCACAAGGAGAACGGGCGCGTTGTGAGCTACTACCGGCTCACCGCGTTCACCGACTGGCCAGATGGCAGTATCAGAGCAGAGATCGCGCGGCGAGAGAAGGCCAAACGCGGCCGGGAGGGCTGCTAACTCACAGCGCGGAGTTCCGCCCCTGCGCGCTTCGCCACAGGGAGCGCCACGCCAAGGGCTTCGGCGATCGAGCAGCCGACGGCCTTCGCGACCGGCGGCGGGAACGCATTGCCGATCTGCCGGTACACCGAAGTCTTGCGGCCGGCGAAGCGCCACTCCGGGGCGAAGCCCTGGACTCGTGAAGCCATGTCGTTCGTCAGGCGCGGGATATGGTCGAGCGGGGCTTCCGGGGCCGGGGCTTCGTCGGCGATCCCTTTGCCGTCAACGCCGAGCTGCAGCCAGGCCTGCTTCGCGCGAGTCGGGCCTAGGTCCGCTCCGCCATGCTTTCGAGAGCCGCCCACGATCGTCGGGGCGATGCTGTTGGCGCGGCTGGCCCAGATGTCCGCGCCCGCCCAGCCCCGCGAAGCCATCAGCGGGCGCAGCGCGGAACCGACGGTGGGCGGCGCGCTGATCGCGCGGGGCCACTCGAACTTACGGAAGTCGCGGCGCTTCATCGCGACAAGGATGAACCGGGGACGCAACTGCGGAACTCCGAACTCGCTGGCGTTCAGCAGCTGCCAGTCTGCGTCGTAGCCCATGTCGTCGAGGGCTTCGAAGATGGATTGCCGGTACGAGGCGAACCGCGCCGACGCGAGCCCCTTGACGTTCTCCAGCATAACGGCGGCGGGCCTGGCCTCGCGGACCAGGCGGATCGCTTCTGGGAACAAGTCGCGCTCGTCGTCAGCGCCGAGCTGTTTGCCCGCGATGGAGAACGGCGGGCACGGGACGCCTCCGGCGAGCAGGTCGACGCCCTTGTACTCGCGGCCGTTGACCTCCCGAACGTCGCCTTCGTGAACGTCCCAGGAGGGACGGTTCAGCTGGAGCGTGGCGGCGGCGTCCTTGTCGATCTCCACGGCGAGCGCATGGCCGAACCCGGCCATCTCCAAACCGGAGGACTGTCCGCCAGCGCCGGCGCAGATCTCCAGGACGCTGAGCTGCGGGGTGGAAGTCATGCATCGATCCTCTCATTCTCGCGGCCGGATTCAGGGCTCAACCGCCGACGTGGCGGATCATGTCACAAGCCACCGACGCCTCTCCCCTGCAGGTTCGGGAGCCGCCGGACGGCGGCCTTGTCCGCTTTGGCGGAGCCCGCGCCGCATTTCGCCTCGATACGGCTGACCAAGAGAACCTCGCCTCGCAGGGCCGGGACATGTTGCAGGTCACTTCGCGTCCAGCGCTAGAGTGATGGTGCCGTCATAAACGCGGAGTCCCTTGTCGCGAGGGACCGAAAACTGAGGTCGGAGAGCAACTATGAACGCCCAGCAGTCAACGATCATCTACACGCTGACCGATGAGGCTCCGTTGCTCGCGACCTATGCCTTCCTCCCGATCGTGCGCGCCTTCGCCGAGGAGGCGGGCATCACGGTCAAGACCAGCGATATCTCCCTTGCGGCGCGGATACTGGCCGAGTTCTCCGACTACCTGACCGAGGCGCAGCACGCGCCGGACGACCTGGCCGAGCTGGGCAGGCTGACGCAGTTGCCCGACACCAACATCATCAAGCTGCCGAACATCAGCGCCTCGGTGCCCCAGCTCCTGGCCGCGATCAAGGAGCTGCAGGGGAAGGGCTACGCGATACCGGACTATCCGGGCGATCCGAAGACGGACGAGGAGAAAGCGCTCAAGGCCCGCTACGGCAAGTGTCTGGGCAGCGCGGTGAACCCGGTGCTGCGCGAGGGCAACTCGGACCGCCGCGCGCCCAAGGCGGTCAAGGAGTACGCGCGCAAGCATCCGCACAGCATGGGCGCTTGGTCCCAGGCTTCGCGCACGCACGTGGCGACCATGAAGCACGGCGACTTCTACCACGGGGAGAAGTCGCTCACGCTGGACCGCGCGCGGGACGTGCGGATGGAGCTGGTGACCGGCGGCGGCAAGACGATCGTGCTCAAACCGCTGGTGAAGCTGGACGCGGGGGACGTCATCGACAGCATGTTCATGAGCAAGAAGGCCTTGTGCGACTTCTACGAGGAGCAGATGGAGGACGCGTACAAGACCGGCGTGATGTTCTCGCTGCACGTGAAGGCGACGATGATGAAGGTATCGCACCCCATCGTGTTCGGCCACGCGGTGCGGATCTTCTACAAGGAAGCCTTCGCCAAGCACCAGCAGCTGTTCGACGAGCTGGGCGTCAACGTCAACAACGGGCTCTCCGACCTCTATAGCAAGATCGAGTCGCTGCCCGCCTCGCTGCACGAGGAGATCATCAACGACCTGCACGCCTGCCACGAGCACCGCCCGGAGCTCGCGATGGTGGACTCGGCCAGGGGCATCTCGAACTTCCACTCGCCCAGCGACGTGATCGTGGACGCCTCGATGCCCGCGATGATCCGCGCGGGCGGCAAGATGTACGGGGCGGACGGGAAGCTCAAAGACACCAAGGCGGTGAACCCCGAGTCCACCTTCTCCCGCATCTACCAGGAGATCATCAACTTCTGCAAGACCCACGGCCAGTTCGACCCGACGACCATGGGCACCGTCCCCAACGTCGGCCTGATGGCGCAGCAGGCCGAGGAGTACGGCTCGCACGACAAGACCTTCGAGATCCCAGAGGACGGCGTCGCCAACATCGTGGACGTCGCCACCGGCGAGGTGCTGCTGTCGCAGAACGTGGAGGCCGAAGACATCTGGCGCATGCCCGTGGTCAAGGACGCCCCGATCCGCGATTGGGTCAAGCTGGCCGTGACCAGGGCGCGCAACTCCGGCATGCCGGTGGTGTTCTGGCTGGACCAGGAGCGCCCGCACGAGAACGAGCTGCGCAAGAAGGTCAACACGTACCTGAAGGAGCACGACACCGAGGGCCTGGACATCTCGATCATGTCGCAGGAGCGGGCCATGCGGCACACCATCGAGCGCGCGATGCGCGGACAGGACACCATCGCCGCGACCGGCAATATCCTGCGCGACTACCTCACCGACCTGTTCCCGATCCTGGAGCTGGGCACCAGCGCCAAGATGCTGTCCATCGTGCCGCTGATGGCGGGCGGCGGGCTGTACGAGACAGGGGCGGGCGGCTCGGCCCCCAAACATGTCAGCCAGCTGATCGAAGAGAACCACCTGCGGTGGGACTCCCTCGGCGAGTTCCTCGCGCTGGGGGCCAGCCTGGAGGATCTGGGCGTCAAGACCGGCAACGCGCGGGCCTCGGTCCTCGCCAAGGCGCTGGACCGGGCCACGGGCAAATTGCTCGACAACAACAAGAACCCCTCGCGGAAGACCGGCGAGCTCGACAACCGGGGCAGCCAGTTCTATCTCGCCATGTACTGGGCGCAAGAGCTCGCAGAGCAGACCGAGGACCGAGAGCTGCAGGCGCGGTTCGCCCCGCTCGCGGCGGCGCTGGCCGAGAACGAGGATTTGATCGTCCAAGAGCTCGCCGACGTGCAGGGCAAGCCGACGGACATCGGCGGGTACTACGCGGCGGACAGCGACACGCTCACGGCGGTGATGCGGCCGAGCAAGACGTTCAACACGATCATGGCCGCCCCGCGAGGCTGACTCCGGTCCGAGGCGGCGGCCCCGGCCCGACCGCCCTGTAGACTGCCGTCACCAACGCGCTGAGACTTGGAAGGAACCGTCGTGATCATTCGCCGCGCTCAGGCTCTCGCTCCCGCGCTCATGCTCCTCGCCGTCTTCGTCGCCCCGTCCGCTGCTGCGGACACCGCCGAGGACTGCGCGATCCTGAGGAAAGCGTCGGGCGAGTACGCCAAGCTCGCCGTCGACCTCGCGAACCTGCGCAAAACCGCCGACGCGCAAGAGCAGGCGGACGACATCGCCGCGTTGACCGCGACCCAGCGCAAGATCGTGGACTTGGCCCGAACGATCGGCGGCAAGCTGCACGCGCTACAAGTCCAGATGAAGAATCCGGCCCTCGAGTACGCCTACAAGACGGACGCGGCTTCCTTCAACACCTATGCCGACACGCTCGAAGGGGCGATCAACAACGGCGACGTCGCCGCCACCAATATCCACGTCACGAGGGCGTACAGCCGCAACAGGGAGACCGTCGAAGCCACGAACGACACCTACCACGAGCAGTGCGGCAAGTAGCCGGGGGCAAAGCTTCCCGCACAGTCCCGTAGAGCGGCAGGCTCCCTCGGAGCCTGCCCGAACCGTCCCAATGTCAGCGCTCCTCTGTCTTTGGCTTGCGCGTCCGAGGCCATACGCGTCGGCGATCAGACGAATGAGGCGGTCTTTCTGCGTTTCGACACTGTGCCGTCCAGCCGCGCTTGCCGCTGGCGGTGGCAAGCGGCAGCAGGCTCCGAGACGCGGCAGACGAGCCCGCAGGAGGCCCGGACCTGAGCCCCTGTCCAAGAGAGGTCCGGGCGCGAAACGGCTTCCGACGGGACGGAGCCGTTAGTCCACGCAGGGGATGCCGCCGCTTTCGACGGGCTTCCCGTGGTCCGGGGCCTCCGGGCTCCGGTCGGAGGCGGCGGGCCTGGTCGACCCGTTGCCGCTGGCCCGCGCGGCCTCGGACGTTGCCGCTGGCGCGGGCGCGGGGGCCTTGCGGTAGCCGAACGCCTGCTGCACCTCGTCCGCGACCTTCTTCGGGTCGATGATGTTCACCGATTGCTCGTTGATCATGTCGTAGCGCTCCACCGGCAACGTGCGGAACTCGACCTCCCCGCCGGTGCTGCGCTGGATCTGCTGGATGAAGCTGACCACGTCCCAGTTCGGGGACAGGACGACGTCCTTCTGCACGGCGGACACCAACGAACGCAGCTCGCTCAGGTTCGAGAGCGTGCCCGCCGAAGACAGCTTGTGCTCCACGGCCGCGAGGAACGCCTGCTGGCGATGGGTCCGGTCCAAGTCGCCGTTGTCCAGCCCGTGCCGCTGGCGCACGAACGCCAACGCCTGGGACGCGTCGAGCGTCTGCCGCCCCGCAGGGAAGTTCGCGCCCGAATAGTCGTCGGACACCGCCTGGTTCAGGCAGACCTCGATCCCGCCGAGCGCCTTCGCCACGTCGTAGAATCCGACCAGGTTGACTTCGGCGTACTGGTCGATGGGGACGCCGAGCAGGTCGTGCACCGTCTGCAGCGTCTCCTGCCTGCCCGCCTCCCTGCCCTCGCGCTCGATCCTTTTGCGGTCCGAAACGCCCTTCGCGACCAGCTCGTTCTCTTTCTCGAACTTCTTGAGCCCGTACGCCTCTTTGATCTTGATCTTGCTGTAGCCCTTGATCCCGCGCACGGCGACGTAGTCGTCGCGCGGGATCGAGAACGCGACCGCCTTGCCCCCGCCCGCCGGGATGTGGACCAGGATCAGCGTGTTCGTGTTGTAGCCGCCCTCTTGGCCGTCGCCCGCGTGCAGTTTCGAGAGCATCGAGTACGGCAGGTCGTTCCCGTCCTGGTCCTTGCGGGAGTCCAGGCCGATCAACAAGACGTTGATCGACCCGTCGGACGACTTCGGGCCTGTGATGCCGCCACCTGTCGGAAACTCGGGAAGGAGCTTGAAACCCGCGCCGGTGAGCGTGAGCGCGAGCGCCGAGGCGAAGACGGCAGTCGCCCGCAGCGCGCCCTTCCGCGAGGAGTTCCGCCGGGCCGCGTGCCTTCTCGGCGCGCTGTGTTTCCTCGACGACGAATCAGCAGCCCAATGCCTCCCCTTCATCCGCTGCAGCTCGTTCATGGCGACATCATACGGCACCGGCGTGGCGCAACCGAAGGTTTGCTGCGCCGAAACCAGCGCCTCACCTGCTTGCGCTCAGCCAGACCTGCGACAACCACCTCCCACGCGGCTCCCCCTTCAGAGCGCGCCGGCCACCAGCAATTGGTCCCAGCGGGTGGTGTACGCGGGCGAGAGGAAGTCTCTGCGCATCTCCCAGGTCCGTCTGGCCGACGGCCCGAGCCCAGAGGCGCTTCCGACGGAGCAGGCCGCAGGGCGGCCTTCACATGTTGAAGAATCCGCGCCGATCCTTGGTGTGCGCATGGCTGAAGGGACTGAGCTCGGTGTCGGCAAGGGCGTCTGGCCGAGGATTGAAGCCACAGAGTCCACGAAGGCGAACAGCAGCGGCCAGCTTCGTACTAACCACGAATGACAGTTGGTTTTGGAGAGCAACCTGGACGAGCCTGTGACCGATGTCAGCTTCCCTTACGAGGACAGTCGGGGCGAGCCCCCTCTCGCATTTTGATCCCCTTGCTGATCGACACGAACCAACGGCGATTCTTCCCCCGAGGGAAGGGTGGCCTACCCGATCGTTCGGGTTTGGCAATCGCCTAATTCGGCCCTTCTGCGTTGTGAGCTGGACAGACTCACGCGGTGCGCATCGGGAAACGCGTGCAACAGTTCGGACGGTTTGACAGTTGGCAGATTTGCCAGCGAACGATTGTCTCTCACGTCTGCGCGGCCCGCTCTGCAGCGGCCTTCAGGCTGTTCGCCCCGAGCTGGGAGGAGTGGAGGAAAGGCACCCGCGAGGTGGTCGACGCGTTGGCAGCGGAGGGGAACACGTCACGTTCGGTGGAATCTAAGGCTCGAACATACCTAAGATTCACGGGCATAACCCAGTGAGGGTGGACGTGGACGCTTTGTACCTAACCAGCCTTAGTCCCGATCTTGAGCCCGAGATCCACGCATTCGCAAAGGAGCTGCGGGATTGGCGGAAGTATCGGCGAGCCGAACGGCGATCCGGTAGAGGCTTTGGCTAGGCGTGGCCAAGAGAGCCTGAAGGCCCTGGACGAGGAATATAGTGATCGCCAGACACGTTATAGACACCATTCTCGTCCCTGTGCCCGTCTTTGCACTGGGACGATCGCAAGTTTCGGCAAGCCGGCGCGAGAGCAAGGATGTGACGTGATGCGTGTGGTGGGTTTCACCGAGTTCGGCGGACCGGAGGTGATGCGCGCGATCGAGCTGCCGGAGCCGCACGCGGGCGACGGGCAGGTGCGGGTGCGGGTCGTCGCAGCGGATGTCAATCCATCCGACACTTTGGCGAGAGAAGGGCTGACGAGGGTCGATTATCAAGGCGAGCCATGGTTCCCGCCCTCGGATGTGTACATCGTGGGATGGGACGCCACAGGTCACATCGACGAGGTGGGCGGCGGAGTCGAAGGATTCTCCATCGGAGAGCCGGTGGCGTTGCTGGCGAAACCGTCGCAGACCTTCGGCGCACAGGCGGAATACGTGGTGGCGCCTGCCTGGGCTGTTGTCCGAGTGCCCGAGGAATCCGACCTCATCGCATGGTCGACGCTCTTGATGAACGCGATCACCGCCCGTGACGCGTTGGAGAAACTCGAGCTGGCCTCGGGTGCGACAGTGGCGGTGACCGGGGCAGCCGGAGCTGTCGGCGGCTACGCCGTCCAACTCGCCAAGGCGCGGGGGTTCACCGTCGTCGCAGACGCGGCGGACAAAGACCGCGCGCTCGTCCAGGCGCTCGGGGCCGACCACATCGTCCCGCGCGGCGATGGCTTCGCCGCACGGGTCCGTGCGCTCGCCCCGGAAGGGGCCCACGGCGTGATCGACACGGCGATGCTCACCAACAAGGCCCATGACGCGGTTCGCGATGGCGGAGTCATAGCCCCGCTGCGGCCTCTCACAGAATCTGGCACATTGCAGTCGTACACAGGCCCCAGAGAGCGCGGCGTGCGCTGGGAACTCCCCAATGTCCTAAACTATTTCGGCAATAACGCGGCTCTGGCAGAAATACGCGATCTCGCCGCAGCGGGGACGCTGACACCACGTGTGGCGCGGACGTTCGCGCCCGAGCAAGCCGCCCTCGCCCATAGAGCACTCGAGCTCGGGGGGCTGCGAGGCAGACCCGTGATCGTCTTCGACCCAAACTACCCCAACGCCCACCCACAGGCGGCCGAGCAATAGAAACCTCCATACACCTGTCGAGTGAAGACCCGACGACACAGCCAGCAGGACCTCGTTCGCCCGTCTAAGCCCACAGGCGGCAGATACAGCGCATTGCATCGGCAACCGACCGATGCCTATGCGTCCGTGTCGCCGCCGACCCTCGGACTGGGGTTATCGCCTGCGGTGGCGACAGCACGATACTCATGGGTCGTTCTCCTGCCGTAGAGCTGCTTGTAGTGCAGAACAACCAAGCACCCAGCGTGCTCCACGACGCGTCCGATAGCTGACCGCAGATCCGCAGAGCGCGAGATGTCGGCCAGATGCCTTCGGACAGACACTCCCTTCTCAAGCAAATCGGCGAGTAGACAGGTCCAGAGCCTCGGGGCCTCTCCCCGAGCAAGCCCACGCGATGTCCGGCCCTTCCGGACTACTTGGTCACATCGATCTCGACCCCCAATCCCGTGCCCACGACGAGCACGGCTAATTCTTCGGGAGCACGCCCCAACAGCACCCGCTCGCGCCAATACGGCTCCGGTCGGATAGAGCGACACGCCTCCGCACCTGACGATTCGGACTCGCCGACACCGTGGTGGGTTAGCCCGGATTATTCTGTGATCGCCAATCACTTAGAGTTATGGGGATATTTTGTGTATACTGAACACTAAGATTGACCGGATCGGTCGCCGTTTCGCAGGAGGCGCGTGGAACGCAGTCGCGCACGGCGGGGCGCGGACTCAACCTAAGGAAAGGACGGACGCAGCCAGAACCAGGGCGAGGGGGCTCGCGCAAACCCCTCTCGCCAAGATTCCGACGAGCCCGAAAGCCCTCGAAGGAATCGCGAGCGACACCGGTCCGACCGGCCAACCTTCACCAGGGCGTTCGCCGCCCTCTTATAGGCGCGCATTCGCCCCCATAGACAGTTTGCGTAGAACAGTCCCATTTCCACCCAACTAACGGAAGATGTCGCGGGGAGAGCCGTTCGCAGACACGCCCGCCGAGCGACACCCCCGCAACTACGACCAAGGAGGCTTCGTTGACGAGCACGAGCACCCGCCGTGAGATCCGTTTCCCGTCCGGCGTGGGCGAATGCGCGGCGTGGGCCTATTCACCCGAAACCGATCCTACGGGCACGTCCCCGCCAGTAGTCGTCATGGCGCACGGGCTCGGCGGGGTCAAGGAAGTCCGCCTTGACGCGTTCGCCGAGCGATTCCGCTCGGCTGGATACTCTTGTTTGGTATTCGACTACCGCCATTTCGGCGAGAGCGGTGGCGAGCCGCGCGAGCTGCTCGACGTGCGGCTGCAACAAGAGGACTGGAGGAGCGCAGTCGCGTTCGCCCGTTCCCGTGACGGTTTCTCCGCAGACCGCGTCGTCCTGTGGGGCACCTCCTTCGCGGGCGGACACGTGATCGTCACCGCAGCGGATGATCCGAAGGTCGTCGCCGTGATCGCGCAGTGCCCGTTTACCGACGGGCCCGCCTCCGCTTTAGCGCTCAATCCGAGGGACAGCATCCGGCTCGCCCCGCAGGTGTTGCGGGATCTCGTCGCCATGTGGCGCCGACGCCCCCCGGTGCGAGTCCAGATAGACGGCCTGCCAGGACAGCTCGCGCTATTGACCGCGCGCGACACCAAGCCAGGCTACGAGATGCTCCTCGCAGCTTCCGGGATTTCAGATCTGCCGCGACGGGTACCCGCGCGCGCCGTTCCTCAGATCATGCGTTACATCCCTGGCAGACGCGCGAAGGATGTCCGATGCCCGATCCTATTCTGCGTCTGCGCACACGACTCCGTGGCACCCGCCCAAGCCTCAGTCCGCCATGCCCGCAAAGCGCCGCTCGGCGAAGTCAAGATCTATGACGCAGGTCATTTCGACATCTACCTCGGCGAGCACTTCGAGCGCGTGGTGGGCGATCAGATCGCCTTTCTGAACACGCACGTCCGCACCAGACTCGGCACACATCATTGAGCGCGGCACCCTGGCGACGCACACCGCCCCCGACCAATCGAAGTGACAAAACTTCCGCTGGCCCCATGAATCAATCGGCTGCACCAGCATGGCCAGACCGGTGGCCGGGACTGTTGGCTTCCTTCGCGAGGCACCGCCCCGTCAGATCAGACCCTACGCCATCCACATCCGCTGGTCCCGACACAGCCCGACAAGGCGGACGCGGATTTTGAATTTCAAATGAATTAGACCATGCAATAGGCGCGGAATTACAGAGAAAGGCTTTCCTGCTCATGTTACCTATCTCACCTCGACAACGTTTTGCTTTGGAATTGATCGCCGACACGTTCGCCCCCGGCGACGGAAACAGCACGCCTTCTGCCACCGGGTTAGGGTCGGTCGAGCTATCGTTGGCGTTCTTGGCGCGCAACCCGCGGGCCTTGGAGCTATCAGCGCTGAAGGGGGTGCTGAGCTCGTGGGACACACGGCTCGGGGGGCTGCTCATCTCTGGCCGCCCCCGCAAGTTCTCCGCCACCACCTTGAAAGAGCGCGAAAAAGTTTTGCTCGGCCTGGCGCAGTCCCGACTCTCGCAAAAACGCATGCTGTTCACGATATTGCGCAACGCGTTGCTGTTGCCGTATTACATCGAGCCCGGCAAGGACGAACGCTCGCCGGTGTGGGATTCTATTGGATATCCAGATGCGCCGTCATCGCCGACAGCCCCGGGCGACGGTCTTCATCCGTTGAGCGTCACCGGCGACCTGGAGTTGGGCTGCGATGTCGTGGTCGTGGGTTCCGGCGCGGGCGGAGGCACGGCAGCGGGTGTTCTCGCGGCGGCCGGCCTTGACGTCGTCATCGTCGAGGCCGGCGAGCACTACCGAGAAGAGGATTTCGACGGCACCGAGAAGACTGGGCTGCTCAACCTTTACGCGGGAGCCCCTATGCTCACCGCCGAAGGGCAGATCATGCTCCTGGCCGGAAGATGCGTCGGCGGCGGCACCGTCATCAATTACACGACCTGCTTCCGTACCCCCGACCGTGTGCGCGAGGAATGGGCCGCGCTCGGCGCCCGCCAATTCGCCGAAGACGAGTACGCTAACGCGCTGGACGTCGTCTGGAAGCGGCTGGGAGTCAACCGCGACTACGATCGCGCGGCGGGACGCGACGCGGTCATGGAACGAGGCTTACGCAATCTCGGATGGTCCGTAGGACCGACCGCGCGCAATGTGATCGGGTGCGATATGGGCGAACAATGCGGCCGATGCGGTATGGGCTGCCCGCTCGGAGCCAAGCTGTCAACGGCGAAGACTTGGCTGGCCGATGCCGTCTCCGCCGGAGCACGACTCGTGACAGGCGCGAGTGTCCGCGCAGTCGACACAATCAATGGCCGCGCATCTGGAGTGACCGCGATGACGTCCGCAGGCCACAGGGTGGCCGTCCGCGCCCGTGCTGTGGTCGTCGCCGCAGGAGCAATTCAGACTCCCGCCCTTCTCAAACGGTCGGGGCTGGGTAACCACAATATCGGCCGCCATCTCCGATTACACCCGGCTGTTGCAGTCTGGGGCCAGATTCGAGGATCTACGCCCCCGTGGGAGGGGAGCCTGCAGAGCCGCTACTCCGACCACCACTCCGACCTCGACGGCGACGGGTACGGAGTCATCTACGAGACGCTCCCGGCGACACCCGCATTCGCGGCGCCCGCGCTTCCCTGGCGCGGCGGACAGGCGCACCTTGCGTCCATGAGAGAACTCCGCTCGATGGTCCCGCTCGGAGTCCTCGTTCGAGATAAGGGAGCTGGCGAAGTGGCCATCGGCCGTGACGGCGAGCCGATCGTGCGCTATACTCTCTCCCGCCACGATGCCCGGCATCTGATGAGCGGTATAGAGGGAGCCGCCCGAATCTTGGAGGCGGCAGGAGCTCACAAAGTGATCGCGCCGCACTATGAAGGGATATTTTTCGAGCCCGGCAAGACTGGAACGGTCGATTCCTTCGCCGCCGCGTGTCGCGCCGCAGGCTCCGGTCCAGGCAGACTGAGCATGGCATCCTTGCACATCATGGGTTCGGCACGCATGGGAGCCAATCCCCGTGACAGCGCGACGAACCCAGATGGGGAGATATGGGGAGCCCCTGGAATCGTCATCGCCGATGGCTCTTGCTTCCCCACCGCGTCAGGAGTCAACCCCATGATCTCCATAGAAGCCGTTGCCCACATGAATGCGACCCGGCTCGCCGCCAGGCTCACATAACCAACGAGATCTGCTCGCAACGGCCAGCTCACTGCCCGCGAATGCACACAGCCGACAGGAAAAGCATTCGCCAGACCAAACGGGCGCGTAGCGCCAGTGAAAATGATGGAGATGCATTTCGAGTATTGACATTACGAGCACGTCGCGCGAAGCGGTACAGCACGGCTAGCCCTTATGCGCTTCCAGCGCTGATCTGCCAGGGCGTCCGCGCCCCGTCGCACGCCCGGCGCGGACGCCAACGCCCACCCGCCATCCGCGCCGTTCCGCTGCGATCTCCGGGATAAAATCTTGTAGCGAATCACGGCTTTCAGCCTGACCAAGGCTTTCCATCGCGTTCGATAGCCGCAAGACTCGCAACTAGCGCCCACCGACACGGGATTGCGGCGACACCTGACGCTCGTGGAAGCGCACTCGGCATTCCCACCGGATAGCCGCTTCAACGATGCGGCTTCGACCGACAAGGGATATTAGCGATCAAAACCAGCGGCCTGCTCCAGGCGCATCGTGGAGGGCGTTGCGGATGAATGAGCTGAACTCGTCGATGGCGTCGAACCCGTCGGGGAAAATGTGCGCGTCCATATGGAAGTCGTGCAGCGCTCTGTCCCAGATCTGAAGTTTCACGGGAACTCCGGCCACCTGGCATCGCTCGACGATCAGTTCCGAGTCGAGGCGGAGGACTTCATGGGAGCCGACTTGGAGAAAAACCGGCGGCAGATCAGAGAAGTCGCGGTTCCTCAGCGACCAACCGGGAGCGATTCCCCCCGCGCTTTCCACGGCCCATCGGACCGATAAGGAGTAGACATCCGCAGAGCAGAACCCTTCGCTCTTGTTGTTCGGATGCGCGAGCTTCTCAGCCAGATCGAACTCGGCGAACGGCGAGATCGCAGCGATGGCCCTCGGCGCCGGGAGCCCGCGCTCGCGACAGCTCAACGCCAAGAAGAAGCACAGCCCCGCGCCCACCGAATCCCCAGCCAGCACAATCCGCTCGGCGGGGATCCCTTCGGCCAGCAACAGCCGGTACGCGGCGAAGCAGTCTTCCAGCGTGTCCTCGATACGCGCTCCGTGCGGGATCTGCCGGTATTCGACGTTGAGCACTGGAGCGCCGCAGCCGCGCGCCACCCGGGCGACCATCCCCCGATGGGTGCGCAGGCCGCCGATGAGCAGGCCTCCTCCGTGGAGGTACAAGACCGCCGCCGGGTCAGCGGCCGAGCCCGGGTCGTCGATACCTGGCCCCCAAACCCACTCGGCCCTGAAATCTTGGAGATCAACTGGCCGCAACCGAGTGCCCGGAAGCGGCGGCAGCAGGACCTTGGGCAGAAACTTATTGACTCGTCCGCAGAAGCGCAGGATCTGGCCCTGAGTCATGATGTTGCGGTCGTACGCCCGCGCGACGAGGTCGAAAGACCTGCGGAACGTCGCACGGAGGAAATCATGGAACAGCCTCGTGCCAAGGCGAGTGGTCACCGTTTCCACCACTGCCGTCGAACGGCCCACGCTGTTCGTGCCTTCTCTCTGAGCCTTGGGCTCGTGCATGCTTATCGCCTTTCGGTTCTTTGCCATCCCATGAATCCTTGTGTCCACGATCGTCTTTTCGATTACGACAGCGATCCGCCCCGAGCCTGAAATAACTATGCCCCGCCGTCTCCACCTGCCTTCCTCCGAAGGACCTCGATTCCGAAGAACAGCAGCCAGAGCGGGACCACTGCCCCGGCGGCGGCCAGCAGGACGTCTGCGACCTCGCGGGCACCTGCGGCCTCGACCGCGAAATACGCTGCGTACAACGCTCCGACCAAACCGAGCAACCACCACGACTTGAACCTCGATCGCCGCAGCTGCGGCACGATAGCGAAAGCCCAGAAAGCCATCACCGGCCCCTCGAACCACCACAGGCCGCGCTGCGTCGAGTAGACGAGCGCGAGCCAGACGTGCTCCACCCCCGTCCGCACCGCAGCATCTGTGGAGCGATGGGCTTCGATCATCGGGCCGAGCGCCGCGAACTGACTCGAGGCGCCCGTGACGCCGAGGAGGACATAGACGACGATGCTGAGGGCGGCCATGTCCATCAACGCGCCGCTGCGCGGGCGTAGACGCCCCCAAAGGTAGCCCCCGATGATCAGGAAAGGCAAATAAAAGCTGAAGCAGTCGGCCAACATCCCCACTCGGAACCATCGCGCTGACGCGGCGGACATGGCCAACGCTTCTCCTGGCTCGAAAAAAGTTTTGAGATCGAAGCCCGACGCGATCGCTGTGGCGGCGACAGTGAGCCACGCCAGCGCTGCGGCCACGATTGCCGTCCACCCCGCCAGCTGCCATCCTGCGCCCGGATCCGATCCATCGACAGGGCGCGAGGTTGCGGGCGATTGGCCTGGGGCCGGGGAATCGACAGGGAAGCTCTCGCGCATGAGGACCATCATGGGAGGCCCCCGGCACGACGTCCATGACACATGTCTTGCGGTTCCAGCCAAGGGCGGCTTGGCTGGAACCGCAAGACATGTGTCATGGACGCCAAAACGCGGCACGCACATCATAGATGTATGACCACCCGCTCCAGACTCGTCCAACTCGTGGTGTTCGACGGTTTCGAGTTGCTCGACCTCGCCGGACCGGCCGATGTCTTCAACGCCGCGACGGTTCTCGCGGGCGAGCCCTTGTACGACGTGGAAGTGGTGGCCGCGCAAGCTGGTCTCGTGCGCGCTCTGAACGGCGTGGAGGTCAACGCGCCCCTCGTTGTCGGCGGCGACGAGAGACCTGTGGACACCGTGCTGGTGGCGGGCGGACTCTCTTTCCATCGAGCGAACGCAGACAACGATCTGATCGGGGGCATCCGACGTGTCGCCGATCGGGCACGTCGGGTGGGCTCGGTCTGCGCGGGCGCGTTCCTGCTCGCGGAAGCCGGCCTGTTGCGGGGCCGGACGGTCACCACCCATTGGGCGGGAAGCGCTCTGCTGGCAGAACGATATCCCGACATCTGCGTGGAACCCGACCGCATTTACGTCCAGGACGGCCAGATCTGGACCTCGGCGGGCGTGTCCGCGGGCATCGACCTCGCGATCGCCCTGGTCGCCGCCGACCACGGGCCCGATCTCGCGCGCGAGATATCCCGATGGCTCGTCGTCTATCTGCACCGGCCCGGCGGCCAAAGCCAGTTCAGCGTGCCGGTCGCGGCGGGTCCGCCGCGTTTGGAGCCGTTGCGCGCCCTGCAGGCGTGGATCGAGGAGAACCTCGCCTCCGACCTCTCGTTGGAAGCCCTCGCCCGGCAGGCCCAGATGAGCACCCGTCATTTCTCTCGAGTCTTCGCCGCGCAGTTTGGGACGACGCCGGCCCGCTATGTGGAAGCGACCCGAGTCGCGGCAGCGCGCCGGCTGCTGGAGACCACAGACCTGACGTTGGACCGAGTCGCGGTTGCGGTCGGGCTGGGCCGCGCCGAAACCCTGTACCGGATATTCCAACGCCTACTCGGCGTGGCTCCAGGCCAGTACCGTGAGCGGTTCTCGCGCCCTCGACCCGGCCAGACCACCCCGCTCACCGCGCCCCTTGGCCTTGAAGCGCATCGCGACGATGTGGCAGTGCTCGGCGAGCTCTCTTCAGGCACGCCTTATCAGATATCGAAAGGATGACCCCTCGTGCAAATCGTTTTCGTCGTATATCCGGGAATGACCGCGCTCGACATGATCGGACCCTACGAGGTGCTCCGGGCATTGCCTGATGCGGAAGTGCGTTTCGTCTGGCACGAGCCCGGCCCTATCGTCACGGACTCGGGGGTGTTGCTCTTCGGCGCAACCCACTCGTTCGCCGAGACATCCCGGCCCGACATCGTCCTGGTGCCGGGCTCGGGCACCTCCACCGCGTCCACCGCTCGAGATGAGGCACTACTCGCGTGGCTACGGGAAGTCCATGAGACCACGCGATGGACGCTCTCCGTCTGCAGCGGCTCCGTCATCCTCGCGGCGGCGGGCCTGCTCAGGGGGAAGAAGGCCACGTCGCACTGGCGCGCGCTGGACCTGTTGCGGCCGTTCGGGGCTTCTCCCCAACCCCATTCGCGCATCGTCTCGGCCGGCAAGATCACAACGGCCGCCGGCGTGTCCGCAGGAATGGACTTGGCGCTCTTCATGGTTGGCGAGATAGCGGGGCCTGGGTACGCTAAGGCGCTGCAGCTCGCCCTAGAATACGACCCGCAACCCCCGTTCGACTCTGGGCACATGAGCAAAGCCTCGTTGAAGACGAAAACCCAGGCGCATGCGATTATGGCGAAACACGGCATGTTCAAACCGGCTGAGATGGCAGCGGGCACGCGTCTCCTCTGGGACGCGGCGCTCATGCGAGTGCGTCAAGGCCGCCGCCCCGCCCCCCCTGCCCCTCCGAGTGGGCGCGCGCAACCCATCCTGACCACGCTCGACGGCTTCGAACGGGCGAGACGCGCCAGCAGCCGGTTGACTCCAGCAGAAAGACACCGTTTGCCCAGCACGGTCGGGACTTGCCAAGCAGCCAAGATCCTCGCTCCCTCCGAAAGATCGGGGCGTGCCAGAGGCACATGCGTGTTGTGTCACGAGCGAGAGAGCGTGTCAGCGTCCGTCTGGCCGCTGACAGCGCGCGTCTCGTCCGACTGCGGCGAGAAGCCGGGTGAGCGGCTCGAGCTCGTCGAGCACGAGACGAGCGGGCACCCCTGACGAGGAGAGAACGGGAGCGCGCCGTCGGTGTCGCCGAAGTGGTTCCGCGCTGGACCGCACCGCGAAACCCTGGCCACGTTTCAAATCGACGTCTTCAGCCTTCCCGCCCGCGGACCAGTTCGAGGCAGCGGTCGACCATGCGGTGGGCCGCCTCGGCAGGCAGGCCGCCGCCAGGCCGCTCGGCGCAGTTCGACGCGAATTTGATCACTTCTCTCAGGCCGCCCGCAAGGAACGCGGCAAGCACCTCTGCCGCCTCGTCCTCGATGGCCGATGACCCGCTGTGTTCGCCCCTGGCCCGAGCGAGGGGCCTGCATATCTCCACGAGCAGTTCGTGGAAGAAGTCCGCGAGACGCTCAGACGCCGCGCTCGGGCGGAGGTTGCGGGCGATCGGCTCGCAACCTATGGAGATGTCCACGAGCCGGTGGACACGACTGGATGGGTCGTCGACCTCGCCGTCGAACACGGCCGCTCGGATCATGTCGATCATCGCCGAGGCCACGACATCGTCGCGGTCGGCGAAATGCAAATAGAAAACCTGCCGGCTCGCCGAAGCCCGTTCGGCGATCTCGAGCACGGAGATGGACTCGATCCGGCGCTCGCGCACCAACGCGAGGGCTGCTTCTTTCAATTTCGCCTGGACTCGCACGGAACGGGGGTCCAGGCTCCTCGCCCGAGATGGCATAACTCCTACCTCCGACGCTCTCGTTGACAGTTGCCCATATTATCGGTACGGTCAAGTCATAGGCATATGCCTATGACTTGCAAGCGCCCATACCGGAAGGAAGAACCCCGCCATGACTGAAATCGGTGTTATCGGAGCCGGGCTGCTCGGCGGGACGCTCGCCCGCCAGATCGCTGCGGCCGGGCATCGCGTGGCCGTGGCAAACTCCCGTTCGCCGAGCACGATATCCGACCTCGCAGGCGACGGCGTCACTGTTGGTTGGGCCAACGAGGTGGCGGCGAGCGCTGAAATCCTGTTCCTCGTGCTGCCCTACAGCGCGATCCCGGCTTCCGCGCAGATGTTGGCGGAATTCGTTCCGCCCAGAGCCATCGTCGTGGACGCAGGCAATTACTATCCGGGACGAGACGGGGCAGTGCCCGGCCTCGAGGACGAGAATCCTATCCCAGACACGGCGTGGGTGGCCGAGACCATCGGCAGGCAAGTGTTCAAAGCCTTCAACAGCATCACCTACACCAGCCTGACGAACCTCCGGCTGCCGAAAGGAGCGCCGAACCGTGTCGGGTTGCCGGTCGCGGGCGCAGAGGGAGAAGCCAAACAGCGGCTCTTCGAGCTGGTCGACGGGATCGGATTCGACCCAGTCGACGGCGGAACGCTCGCGCAGTCGTGGCGTCAACAGCCCGGGTCGCCCATCTACTGCACCGATCTCCCAACTGTCGAAGTAAAAAGACACCTCCACGAGGCCAAAGACGAGGACGCTGCCGCCTACCGCGAGAACCGCCGCACATACGACGACACGACCGCCGCGGGGTACGAGCGCATCCGTTCGCTCCGCGCCCAAGGGCTGACGTTCGACGCGATTCTCGACGCGATGGCAGAAGACTACGAACAAACCATGATGAAAGTGCACGAAGCCCAGAAGAAATAAACCGCGCGAGCCCCACTACGAAATTGCCTCTGCCCGCAAAACACGCCACCCCACGATAGGCAGACACTCGAAGGGCTCCCCACGGCCACGCCTGGGATTGTCCGGTACCGTGCGAGCAATCCGGCGTGGCGTCCCGGCTTGGGGCGCTGGGCACTGCGCGTCGTCACAGGCGGGGGGCGCGCGCCGGGATGTCTGCGATTTCGTTCGCGAGCTGCTCGATGGTCGCGAGTTCTGTCCCGTCTTGTTGCCCCGAGGGCAGCGCGGCTTGCGCAATGCCGAGTCTGCCGTAGATGAACCTGTGTTTGACGGGATCGACGATGACGGCACTCGAGCCGAGCTCTTCGAGCCTGCTCAGGTCTTCTCGGATCTGCTCCGGGTTCCCCACGCCCAGGGGGCGCTCGTCCACCGGGACCGCCTTCTCTGTGATCGTCAGGGTGATTCGAGGCGCGACCTCGGGCGTGTCGCGGCCTTCGGCCTCGGCGAGTTCCGCGAGCTTGCGTTTGCCCGTCGCGAGCGCTTCGAGCGTTGGGAACGTGGGATGCCAAGCCGCGCCGAAACGCGCGGCGCGGCGCAGCGCAGCGTCTGACGCGCCCCCCACCCAGATGGGCGGCCCGCCAGGCCGTGCTGGAGCTGGGCCGGGCAGAAGGTCGTCGAACCGCAAAAACTCCCCCTCGAATGACCAATCGCCGGCCCACATCCGCGTGATCGCGGCCAAGTACTCGTCCGTCATCGCCCCTCGGCGCGAGAAGTCCACGCCGAGGGAGGCGTACTCGTCGCTCGACCCGCCGACTCCCACCCCGAACACCATCCGGCCACCGCTGAGCCTGTCGACCGTCGCCGCCGCCCGAGCGGTCAGCAGCGGATGGCGCAGCGGCAGCACCACCACTGTCGTCCCGATCCGGATCCGCGACGTCACAGCCGACAAAAACGAGAGTGAGGCGAACGCCTCGAAGAAGTCCTCGTCGTACACCTGTCGGACCTGCGCGGGCTGAGTCACATGGTCGGTCACCATCGCGTACTCGAACCCCAACCGCTCAACGGCCTGCGCCCAAGCCCGCAGCTTCTCCGCAGATGTGCCATCGCCGTAGTTCGGCACCGCCACTCCAAAATCCACTGCCACTCCTGCAAGCATTCTCGTTCCTGCCAATTGTATGGTTAGCCCGACGGCTTTCAGGGTGCGGAATGTGGCGCTGACAGCGCGCTCCTCCTCTTGATGAGAGGAACAGGCCGCGCCTTCGAGGGTTCCCAAACTGGCGAAAAACGCTTCTTCCTGGAGTTGAAACCGGCCGTATGACAGACATCAGCAGTAGTCATATCTGACCGCCAATCACTACTCGAAACCCGACAACCCTGTCAAGGCTGGCGGGAGAACGGCGGTGTTGCCAGGCGCGGACGACCCCCGCGCCGTAAAAGGCGTTCTCATCCGCCCTGGGCGACAGGAATGTTCTGATAAAATGGCCTTTTAGCTCACCAGAGGCAGCTCGGCGAAGAGGACTGGGATCGGTCAGACTATGACGACGCGCGCGCAAAGCTCAGATCCTCGTGCGATAAAAGCCCGGGCCGCGATTCTTGACGCGTCGTTCAAGCTGATCTCCCGCCGCGCGGTCGACACGATTTCGGTGCACGATATCACCGAGAACGCCAAGGTCGGCCCCGCCACGTTCTATCGTCATTTTCGTGACCGCGACGACGCGGTCTACCACGCTGTCATGCGGTCTTTCGGTTCGTCGCTCGATTCGGTGGAGATCGCCTCCCGGAGCGAAGCGGTCGACCGTGTCCTGCAACTCATGAGATTCGCGTTCGAGAACGCGAATCTCATGCGCAATATCCGCCCCAGCAAAACATACGAGCTGGTCCTCGAAGCCTACCGAGAGGCGCTCCGAGGGCCCGGGGGGAAGATGATCGAGTACGAGATCCTCACCTGGGGCGTCGAAGACGATCCGGCGCTCCCCCACGTGATCATGGAGATGATGTTGGGCGGGCTGATGGGATTGATACAGCGGAGGCTCAGCGCCGAGGCCCCGCTCGACGAGGACCACGTCGTCTTGCGCGCGCTGCGCACCGCGCTAGAAGCGACCGGGGGGCATCGCCCCGCCGGCCTTCCCGCGCTGACGTGGCCCGCCTCCGCGAACTAGGCCCCGACTCGCTCATCGGGGCGCGTCGTGCCGAGGACGCCAGCGCACCACTCGCGGCCACCAGAACCACGGCCCGAGGATCCGCGCTATGGCCGGGACGATGAACGTGCGCACGACGAAGGTGTCGAGCAGCAGCCCGACGCAGATCGTGGAGCCCAGCTGTGGCATGACCTTCATCTCGTTGGGCACCATCGAGAGCATGGTGAACGCGAACACCATGCCAGCGGAGGTCACGACCCCGCCCGTGCTGCCGAGCGATCGGATCAAGCCCGTCTTCAATCCGCCGTGGATCTCCTCCTTCATACGGGAGATCAACAACATATTGTAGTCCGATCCGACAGCCACCAGGAGGATGAAGGAGATCGGCATGACCATCCAGTGCAGCGGCAGGCCGATGACATCCTGCCAGGCGAGGACTGAGAGGCCGAGCGCGCCGAGGAACGAGAAGGCGACGGTGAACAAGATGGTGAGCGCGGCCCCGATGCTTCCCGTCATGGTCAGCATGATCAAGAAGATCAGCGCGAACGCGGTGATCGCAGCGATGGTCAAGTCCGACTCGACGTACTGCTCGATATCACGGGCGTTCGTGCCTGCGCCGCCGAGATAGATCTTCGAGTTCGCCAGGGAGGTTCCCTTCACGGCTTCGCGCGCCGCGCTTGAGATCGCTTGGACGTGCTTGATGCCTTCGGCGCTCTGCGCCTCGCCCTCATGCGTGATGATCAGTTCGGCGGTCTTGCCGTCCGGGGACACCAGCATGCCCAGGGCGAGTTTGAAGTCGGGGTTGGCGAAGACGTCTTTAGATATATAGAACGTGCTGTCGTCGCCGGATTTGTTGAAGTCCTTCCCGATGTCCAGCGAGTCCTTGAGATTCTGCTCGGTCTGGTCGTTGGACAGCTGCGACCTGCCATGGTCCTCGTCCTGCATGGAATTCAGCGCCGCAGTCATGTCGTTAGTGGTCTTCGTGAGGGCCGCCAGCTGCGGGGCGAGGGCGTTCAACTCGTCCGTGGTCGTCGCTTGAAAGGCCATACTCTCGCTCATTTTGTCGATGCTGTCGAGCATGTCGAACATCGAGCGGCCCACCCAGCACCACGGCAGGTCGTAGCAGTTCGTCTCCCAGTAGAAGTAGGCCCGCAGCGGCCTGATGAAGTCGTCGAGGGTCCCGATTTCCGTGACCATGTCTTGCATCATGGGGACCATGTTGTTGTCCGTGTTCTCGGCGATGGCTTTGTTCAGCGCGTTCTGTTTGGCCGTGAGCTTGGCGAGCTCGTACGCGACGGCGTTCATCCTCTTGTTCATCTCCAGCCGCAGGTCTGACGCGTCGTTCCCGGCTTTGGTGAATGGGAGCTGCAATCCTTGTCCGCTGGCCTGCTGGCTGATCATCTGCGCGAGGGACGAGAAGTCCATGGGCCGGCCCTGCCCTCTGGTGATGCTTTGGACGAGTTCGACGCCAGGGGTGTGGAAGATCTTTTTCGACACGTTCTCCAGAGCAATGAAATCGGCCGGGTTCCGTATGTCGTGGTCCGCTTCGATCAGCAGGATCTCGCTGTTCAGCTTGCCTTTCGCGAAATGCCGGTCCGCAGCGAGGAAACCCTCGTTGGCCGGGGTGTTAGGCGGCTGGAAATCGAGGTCGTTGTACTTCGGCGCGTACGTCGGCACGAACACGGCCCCGACCATGACCACCGCGCAGCTCGCCGCCAGGATCGGCGCGGGCCAACGGACCACGCTGGCCCCGATCCGCCGGTACAGGCGCGTCTTGGCCTTGCGCTTCGGCTCGAAGAGACCGAACCGGTTGCCGACGACGAGCAAGGCCGGGCCGAGCGTGAGCGCCGCCAACACGGCGACGAGCATCGCCACAGCGCACGCCGGGCCCATGGTTTTGAAGTAGTCGAGCCGCGCGAAGCTCAGACAGTACGACGCCCCGGCGATCGTCAGACCTGAGCCCAGGATCACGGGAGCAACCCCTTGGAACGCGGTGTAGTAGGCGTCCTCGCGGCTTTGGCGCGCCAGTCGCGCTTCGTGGTATCGGCCGACGAGGAAAATGCAATAATCCGTTCCTGCGCCCATGATCAAATTCGCCACCATGGCGGTGGCGAACGAGGAGGTCCCGATCAATCCGGCTTCTACGAGCGCCGCGACGGTCTGGTTGCCGATCATCAGCTCGCACAGAACCGTGATCAGCGCGAACAACATCGTGAAGATCGAGCGGTAGACGATCAGCAGCATCCCGACGATCACCGCGACCGTGACGAGCAGCACTTTCTCCATGCTCGCGGTGCCGACTTTGAGCAGATCGGTCATGATCGGCGCGGCGCCGCTGACATACACTTTGAGCCCGGCGGGCGGTGGATTCTTATTGACGATATCCCGGACGGCGGAGACGGACTCGTTCGCGAGGGCCTCGCCGATATTGCCGGCGAGCGTCACGCTCACATACGCGGCCTTGCCGTCCTCGCTCTGCGCGCTCGCGGCGGTGACAGTCTTCCCCCAGAAGTCCATGACATATCGGACGTGCTTCTTGTCCTGTTCCATTCGCCGGACCAAGCCGATGTAGTACGCGCGGTCTCCCTCGTCGAGGACGCGGCCGGGCGTCTCGAGCACGATCATCAACGAAGCGGTCGAATCGTATCCGTGGAATTGCTTGCCGAGCTCGACTAGCGCGCGTTGGCCCGGGGCGTCCATGGGGACCACGGCTCCGGCGTGCTCCTCAGTCACCTTCGCCAAACTCGGCACGCCCATGACCAGCCCTATGGCGGCGAGAGCCCAAAAGATCACGAGTGGGACGGCGAGCGCCCGGATCGTTTTGGCGAAGAAGGTGCGTTTTTGGGCGTGCTCCATGTCCAAAGGGACCTCTTTCGCGCTCATGCGGACTTCACCTGGCAGGTGACCGCCGCAGCTGCGTGGTCCTCTGCCTTCTCGTCGCGGACATCGCCGTCCACCGTGATCCGGCAACGCAAAGAGCTGGCCTTGGTCTGTCCCATGAGCGTGGCCGACATCGATGGGAGCGTGGTGGTCTCGGTGTGAGACCACGGCAACGCGGACTGGTCCTGCCGCGGAGCGCCGTCCGCGTCCAAATAGCTGACCGTCACCCCCGCGCCCGCAGGCCCGAGCAACTCGTATGTCACTCGCCTGACGGTGAGAACCTTCGCGGCCTCGATGCCGTTCGCTCCCTGGATAAACATCGCGGGCTCATAGGCCTCCCGCACTTTCACCACGCCGACCGCCGCGAGCGCGGTCACTGTGACGAAGACAAGCGGTATCCACCCACGCCGCAAGAGCCCCCTGCCGATTGCACGTGAACTCATCCTTCTCACTCCTCGCCCAGCGTCTCTGACCTAGCGCCTCTTGCGCAGATGGGGATGCCCACTCAGCACGACGGATTTCCCGCCAGCCGCAGATCAAAGCCATCGTCCACGCCCTGCCGATTTCCATTTCGGATACAACCGTATCACACTTTGGATACACGTCTATCCTACTTCGGATAGATATATCTCACAGATTGACCGACGCTCGGCCGCCCGCTCGGACACAGGGGCATTTGGGAGCCCGTGGCCGCTGGTCGAGCCATGCTGCCGCAATCCCTTTCAAACTGGATTCGCTCCGGCGTCAGAGGAGGCGGTAGCGGAAGTAGTTGCCGAGGCCGTTCCGTTTCCAGTCGAGCGCCATCTTGGGCGTCGGCAGCCAGAATGGGTCCGGGATTGGGATCCCGAGCCATGCGGAACGGCTCAGCCCCAAGCTGCGCGCACGGAAGATCATCGTCAGCAGCGGTATGCGGGGCTGGTAGCCATAGTCGAGCCTGCCTTTTGCGAGCGACGCGCCGATCAGGCGCGACATCTCGTCGGGCGACCGCGTGATACCTGCGGCCTCGGGATGGCCGCGGCGCCATTGCTCGGCCGCGACCTCGGTCGCGAAGAAACTGTTGTAGTCGCACCACCCCACGACGCGATGGGGCATCTCTCGCAAGGGGCGCCCCAGGTGCACGCGCAACGTCTTCGGCGCGTAATCCAGCAGGACGCCATCGCGTCCCACGAGGCGCACCGGCTGTCCGGTCTGCCTGCACACCGAGTCCACGACCACCTCCGAGCCCGGGAACTGGCTCGATATCGCGCACGCTTCGACGGCGCACTCGGCGTACCACTTCTGCTCCCCGTCGACGGTGACGCGGTAATGGTTCTCGAACGCCGCGAACGGGCGCGCGTACACGATCTCTCCCATCCCCGGCTGCCGCGTCGCCAACGCCTCGCCCTGGAAGAACGCGCTATCTGCGTGCTCCTCGTCTTGACGAGCCAGGCAGATAGCGCCTTCGAGGGCGCGGATGTTGGCGGACAGCTCCTCGTCGGACAATCCGAACCCTTCGCGCAATTCGGCGATCGCCGGAGCGGTGCCGCTCTCCCAGATCTGGTCCATAACGCGCTGACGGATCGCACACGCCTCAGCGGATAGTTTTGCCATCGCCACCTCCATTGGCTCGACTGCGCGGCGGATGCATCTCGCCACATTGTGATCGCCACTTATATCGTGAGCGGCGATCACATTATAAGTCGTCGAACGACTCCGTGTCAATCACGGCCACTACACAGCGACCTCGCGGACCGCTCGAAGCCCTGCCCGCCGTCGACAGGAGCTCAAGCAAGGTCCGGCAACAGCGCGACGCGCTCGCGGGAGAAACCCATCCCGACCATGACGGTGCGCAGGTGCGCAGCGTAGAGCTCGTCGACGCTGCCGATAAGCCGCGACGCGCTGCCGAAGACCTCGCCGACGAGAAAGCCGAGGACGGAGCAGAAGCCGTTCACGGCGATCGCCGCCCGACGGAGGCCCTGCGCCCCACCCTGGCCGAAAAGGAAATATGCGCCGAGCTCGCCCGGAACGGGGTCGACGGGCGAGAAGCAGCCGTCCGTGTCAGCCGACCCTTCGCGCAGAGCTTCGTCGAAGGCCGTGTAGACGATCGCGATCACACGCCCGGCGGCGGGACCGGTGGCTTCCGTCTCTGCCCGGAAGCCGGGGATGGGGGTGCCGAAGAGCAGCGCAAACTCATTTCTGTTAGCCAAGGCCCAGCGGCGGAACGCGTGAAACGCCGCCCAAAACCGCACATCGGCGGGATCAGCCGCGTGCGATTCGACGGCGGCCGCCATCGCATCGCCGAGCTCGGCGTACCCGTCCACGCACAACGCGCTGATCAGCTCGGCCTGGCTCGAGAAATACCGATACACGGCCGCAGGGGCCATCCCCATCTCCCTCGTCACCCCGCGCAACGACAATGCTCCGACCCCCCTTCCGCCAGTTGCTCGCGCGCGAGCGACTTGATCTCTGCGAGGGTCTCCCGCCTGCGGGTGTCGCGGCGCGAAGGCTTCGTCGGCTCTCCTGTTGTCATGACAACCATGATCCTATCGCTCCCCGCACCATAGCGAAGCGGGCCCGTGATAGCGCTTTCAGAATTTAACCATGGGAAGAGGGCGGGACGGATTCTCTCGGAGTCCCCGCGCGAAGGCCCGCGCGAGCGCCCTATGCAAACCCACGTCGGGGAAGCGCGAGAGCAGTCTCCGATAGTCCTCCCTACGCACGTTGGAGAAGGCGCGCAAACGGAACACATCAGAGCTGTCCGCCCTCCGCATGGCCTCGACTAGCGGATGCGGGTGCCGGGCCGGGCGCACGCGGTGGTGCTCATCTATCATCGCATCGACCAGCGGCGCGAATCCCCGCTCCTCCTCCCGCAGCTCGGCGAGGGCCCGCCGCCTCGACAAGAGAAGGTAGTCCCAGGTGTTGTCGAACCAAATCGCGGAATCGTGGAAATACGCCGCGACAGCCACGGGGCGCGCGGTCTCCTCGTCCAACGGGACCTGCAGGTCGATCAGGCCGACTACCCGCTGAACGTGCCCCCGGTACGTCGCGAGGTCTTCGCCGAATACTTCCGCGTCGCGCTGGAAGAGCTCGTCGACTTCGCGATGCGCCAGTTCGGCCGCTTCATGGTCGTTGGTCACGATCCGCTCCTGGGTCATCCGATTCAGCGTTATAGTGGTCGGTGTTCACTATAGCACTAGCGATCACTAATGCCGCGACGCGGCTGGATCGGAGGAGGACACCATGTTCAGAGGACAAGCTTCGGTTGACATCGCGGCGCCGGCTGAGGTCGTGTACGACCTCGTCGCCGACCCGGCCAACATGAGCAGGCTCAGCCCGGAGGCGCGGAGCGTGCGTTGGACCGGTGGGCACACCAGCGCGGAACCGGGCGCCCGGTTCCGGGGCACGAACCGCTCCCGCGGCGTGTGGTGGCCGCGCACCGGCGTCGTCACGGAGGCAGAGCGCGGCGTGGTGTACGCCTTCAAGACGGAGCGGGGCCGGCTTTTCTACGACGACTTCGCGGTGTGGCGGTACGAGTTCGAGCGCACCGGACAGTCTAGCGTGCGGGTCACCGAGAGCTTCGTCGTCGACGGGGCGAGATGGCTCATGGCGCTTTGGACAACCATGCGGCGGCCTCAGGAACTCCAGCTCGGCGTCGAGAAAACGCTCGACAACCTCAAACGCCTCGCCGAGTCCAACGCACTCCCGGAGGGGAGTCTGTGATCCACAGCTGGATGCCATGTCGAGCGCCGAAGCGCGCAATGAGGCGCCCGGCGATCTTGTCGGCACGGGAGGTGCTCCGCTCGCGGTTTTGGAATTGTCTGGAACAAGCTGGTCCAAGCCGCCTCCAGATGACTCAAGCTCTGCGTAGCCCAGCCGGGCAGCGCGGGAAATCCCGCCCGATTGACACGGCGAAACCAGAACCCCTCGTGAGCTGTGACGGGCGCCTACCGCGCCTGCGAATAGATCGACTCCTTGCCGTCCACGTCCACCAGCGCGGCCACAAGGCCCCGGTCATCGGACACGGTTGACCGCCCACGTCGCCACGCCCCACACCGCGTCCGGCGCCTCAAGGGCAGCCTGCCGCAGCCGCGTGACGACGAAGCCGTCCTCTCCCGTCGAGGCGACCACGACAGATCCAAGGCGCGGTTCGAGGGAGTGGTCCACCACCAGGAGCGATTCGGGCAAGATCCCCGCCTCGGCCAACGCGTCGCCCCGCGCCCGCCAGCAGAACGTCGCCCCCGGCCGGGGGGCCACGAGCGCGGACAAGTCCAAAGCCCGAGCCTCGTAATCCGCCGCAGGAGAGGGCCATCCTGAGAACGTGCGTTCGATACCGTCCATCGCTCTAGTAGAACATGGATTCGACTATCGCGCAAGCCCTTCCGCGGCGGCCGCCGCGCCCGGGGCCCGGCCGAGCGCGCTAGGCGCCCTTGCCGAGCTGGACCGCCTTGACCACCAGAAGGACCGCGCCGATGACGAGGTACGCGCGCAGGGCGAGCATGGAGAGCTTCGTCCCTGTCGACCATCTCACCGGCTTGAGCAGGGCCAACGGCGGCATGCGCCAGGTCATCTTCGCGGCGGGGCTGAACGTGGGCGGCTCCGGCTGCGCGGGTTGCGGGCGCAGCCGCTCGTACAGCTTGAAGCCCGCCCATGCGAGGATCGCGGCGATCGCGATGGCCCCGGCCAGCCACCAGGTCAGCGCGACCACGTCGAGCCCGTCGGGGAACAACGTGGTCGCCATGAGGATCCCGGACAAGAGCAGCAGCACGGCCACGGTGACGCCCGCGGCGATGTTGAGCCATGGCCGGTTCACCCACGGGCCGAGCACCTCGCGGTCGTTGCACAAGAGCAGCAGGAAGACGCTCGCGCTCGGCAGGAGGAGCCCGGCGAGCGCCTGCACCGCCTGGGTGATCAGGCCCAGCGGCGCGCCGGGGATCAGCGGGACCGCCGCCGCGACGACGATCATCGCCGTGTAGGAGAAGTAGAACTGCTTGGCGTCCTTGAAGCTCCGGTGCAGCGAATGCTTGAGCCCGAACACGTCGCCGAAGGCGTAACTGGTCGAGAGCGTCACCGCAGCGGCCCCGATGATGCTCGCGTCCAGGAGGACGACCGCGAACAAGTGGCCCATCCACGGCGCGTGCTGGCCCAAGAGGTCCGCGATGATCTTCACGCCGTCGTCGTCGTCCCAGTCGGAGCGCCTGCCGCCCGGAGCGGAGCGGGCCGCGTAGTCGGCGATCATCACCAGCGCGGCGGCTCCGATCACCACGACGAAGGAGCCGATCACCGTGTCGGCGCGCTCGTAGCCGATGAACCTCGGCGTGATGCGCTTGTCGACGATGTTGGACTGCTGGAAGAAGAGCTGCCACGGGGCGACCGTCGTTCCGACCATCGCGATGATGAGCAGGATCGAGGCCGAGTTCAGCCCGCCCTCGATGCTGGGGACGACGAAGCCGCGCCCGGCGCGGCCCCACTGCGGCTCGCAGAAGAAGAGCAGCGGAACCTGCAGCAGGGCCACCGCGATGAACGCGAACATGGCGCGCTCCCAGCGCCGGAAGTTGCCGCTCGCCATGATCGCGATCAGCGCCACCGCGGCGGTCGGCACCACGACGTACTTGGATACCCCGAGATGGTCGGCGGCGAGGGAGATGCCGATGAACTCCGTGATGATGGTCAGGAAGTTCAACAGGAACAAGTCGCCAACGGAGAACCAGCCCCAGCCCCTGCCGAAGCGCTCGTTGATGAGCCGCGCGTGCCCGACGCCCGTGACCGCGCCGAGGCGCACCACCATCTCCTGGTTGATGATGAGCACCGGGATCAACAGGAGCAGCACCCACAAGAGGGAGTAGCCGTACACCTGCCCGGCCTGGGCGTACGTCGCCACGCCGCCCGCGTCGTTGTCGCCGACCATGACGATGAGCCCCGGGCCCATGATCGCCAACAGCGTCATCGCCCGCTGCTTGAAGCCTTGGTTGTTGTGCGCCTCGTCGACCTTGATCTTCCCGAAGGCGCCTTCGATGTCGCCGAGGTGCGCCGAGTCGAGGACCGCCGATTTCTGCTGCTCAGTCACCGGAGCCCCCCGAAGCGGCTTCAGAGTCGCCCGCGACCGCCTCGCCGCGTGGATCCGGGGTGCGTCTGCGCCAGTCCTCGGGGATGATCTCCTCGAGGACGTCGTCCACAGTCACGACGCCGAGGATTTTGCCCTCGTGGTCCACCACTGGGATAGTGGGCAAGTTGTAATCGTCCATGAGCAGGGCGACGTCTTCGAGGTCTGTTTCCGGGAGGACGCGCACCGGGTCGTCGTCCATCACCGAGGAGAGCTGCGCGTCCGGCTCGGACTGCAGGAGGGTGATCACTTCGACGACGCCGCTCAGCTGGCCCGTCTCGTTCACGACGTGCACGGTGACCAGGGACTCCGGCTCGAAGTCCTTCGCCGCCGCGATAGCCTCGACGGCCTGGCGGACCGTGTTCGCCGGAGGCAGGGCGATCACGTCGGTGTTCATCCGCCCGCCCGCGCTGCCGGGGTTGAAGCCCATGAGCGTGAGCACCTTGGTCCGCTGCCCCGCGGGGAGCAGGTCGAGCACCCGCTGGCGGCGGGACTGGCGCAGCTCGCTGATCGCGTCGGCCGCGTCGTCCGCCTCCATGTGGGCGAGCACGCCCGCGACCTCGTCGTCGCTCATCGAGCCGAGCAGCTTGGTGGCGTGGTCGGGGTCGAGCTCCTCGAACACGTCGGCTTCCAGCTCGGGGTCGGCGCTGACCTGTTCGAGGATCTCCTCGCCCTCGGCCTTGTCCGCCTCCTCCAAAAGGTCCGCGAGGTCGGCGGGGTGCAGCTTCGCCAAGAGCCCTTGCTTGCCGCGCAGCAGCGCGCTCGGGTTGTGCCCGATGAGCGGGGCGAACGCCTTCCAGTCCCTGCCGGGGTGCCCGTCGCCTTGCCGGACGAGGCCGAAGAACCTGGCCGGACGGCGGGTGTCGAGACGGGCGAGGACCCATCCCTCTGGCGTCTTCTCCAGCTCCACGTCCCACGCGCGGACCAGCTCCACCTCCGCGACGTCGATCAGCCGGTGGTCGAGGATGTCCGAGGACAGCAGCACCTCGCCCTCCCTGCGCTCGAAGCTGCGCAGGTCGACCCGCTCGGAGGCGAGCTGGGCCCCGTTCTGCGTGAGCGCCGCGACCTGGTCGTTGGCGATGTACACGCGCCTGCCGCCGACCTGCGCGACCAAGCCCGTGACGAGCGGATAGTCCGCGCCGCGCAGCCGCACGATCACATCGTCCACCCTGCCGACCGTTTCGCCGGAACGAGCGGTCAGCGGACTTCGCAGGAGCCCGGAGAGGTGGAGGACGGCAACGGTTCCCTGCTCGCTCATAATCAGCGCCTTCCTTTGGCCCCGCGCGCGGGGAGGGATGAGACTTTGGACCGGGACTAAGGATGCCTTGTCCTGCTCCCATCCTCAACACCGGGGCTCGGCGGGGCGAAACCCTGGTCTCGCCACCTGCCTGCTTCGGAGACCCACGTCACTGCGGACCACGCCCGGCAGGCCTCGGGCCGAGGAAGGCGACAAGGGGGACAAGGGATCGGCGGACTTCCTCCGTGCCCGGCTTTATCCGCCTCTCCCCCGGCCAAAAGCGGGGGCTACGAGCTCGAGCTCGACGTCTTCCGCTTGAGCCAGCCGATGACCGCCGTGGCGACGAACAACAGCGCCCCGACATAGACCAACCACGCCAATGTTTTCACAAAGAGCCCCACGATCGTCAAAACCAACCACACGACCAGAAGAAAACCTATCAACGCAAGCATGTTCCCATCTTACCCGCACAACGCGCCCGCCGCAGCTCGAGCGGAACCCCGAGCAGCCGGATTCCGCTGGAGTAGCCTCCCGGTAAGGGGCCAGCGCGCCGTCCGACGCAACCGAGGAGAGCCAGATGACCGCCGACGAGAAAGTCCAGATCGACTTCAGCGGACCGATGCAGACCTGCCTGCTCACCCTCTACGGCAAGGCCCTCGACGCGAGGGCGGCCCAGCCCTTGCTGGGCGACCGGTTCGCCGCAGCGGCCGTCGACCGGCTGGACTACGATTTCTCCCAGATCAAAAGTCCGAAACGGCTCCAAGCCGCCGCGGCCTCGCGGAGCAAATATTTCGACGACCACGTGCGCAAGTTTCTCGCCGAGCGCCCGCGTTCGACGGTCCTGCACCTGGGAGCCGGGCTGGACGCCAGGGTGTGGCGCGTCGACCCCGGCCCGGAGACGGATTGGATCGACGTCGACCTCCCGGAGGTCGTCGCGGCGCGGGAAAAACTCTTCCCCGCCCGAGAGCGCTACCGCGCGTTCGGAGCCTCTGTCGTCGACCCCGCCGTGCTGGAGCAGGCCTCGCCGGACCTTCCCGTCTTAGTCGTTGCCGAAGGGCTGACGATGTACCTCGACCCCGGCGAGGGCCAGGATCTTTTCCGCCGGACCGCCGAGCGCTTCCCCTCCGGGAGCATCGTCTTCGACACGCAATCCAAACTCGCCAACCGGATGGTGGACAGGCTGCTCCGTCGCGTTTTCGGGCAGCCGATGATGCGTTGGCCGATCAACGACCTCGCAGCGCTCGCCGCGAGCCTGCCTCGGACCCGATGCGTCGAAGCCTTCAGCGCGATCGAGGTCTCCGCCAAGACCACACCGATGAGCCGGTCCCAGCGAGTCGGCGCGGCGATCATGCTCGCGATCCCGCCGCTGCGGAACATCGGCCACTACGCGCGGTTCGACTTCGGCTAACGACACGGCGAAGCTGCGCCCTCACTCGATGACGAGCAGCAGGTCGCCGCCTTCCACCCGCGCGGTCGTCGTGACCGCGATCCGGGCGACTTTGCCGGTCCTCGGCGCGGTGATCGCCGCCTCCATCTTCATCGCCTCGATGGTCGCGACCGTGTCGCCCTCCTCGACAGCCTGCCCTTGCTCCACCGAGACGGCGACAGTCCCCGCGAACGGCGAGGGCACATGCCCCGGATTGCTCCGGTCCGCCTTCTCCGCCGCGACCACCTCGCTCTCGATGGAGCGATCCCGCGCCTGCACCGGGCGCAGCTGCCCGTTGAGCAGGAACATCACCGTCCGCATGCCGCGCTCGTCGGGGTCGGAGATCGCTTCGAGGCCGATCAGCAGCTCCACGCCCTGCTCCAGCTGCACCCGGTGCTCGTCGCCGTGCCGCAAACCGTAGAAGAACTGGTTCGCAGACAGCCTGGAGGTGTTCCCGTACTGCTCCCGGTGGGCGAGGAACTCCCTGGTCGGCCCAGGGAACAGGAGGCGGTTGAGCGCCGCGCGGCGCTGGGCGCTCGAACCGTCGAGCTGCGCCTCGTCCTCGGCGGTGAGCTCGGCGACGGGCTTGGCCTCCGCGCGGCCGCTGAGCGCCTTCGTGCGGAACGGCTCCGGCCAGCCGCCCGGCGGGTCGCCGAGCTCGCCGCGCAAGAACCCGATCACTGAATCCGGGATGTCGAACCGGGCCGGGTCTGCGGCGAACTCCTCGCCGCTCGACCCCGGCCCCCACCAGCGCTAGCGCCAGGTCGCCGACCACTTTGGAGAGGGGGTGACCTTCACCAGCCGCCCCAGGATCCGGTCGGCGGCGGCGTAGCACTCCTCGACTTGCTCGAACTGGTCGCCCAAGCCGAGCGCGATGGCCTGTTGGCGCAGGTTGGAGAGCTGGCCGCCGGGGATCTCGTGCTCGTACACCCGGCCGGTCGGCGACGGCAGGCCGGACTCGAACGGCGAGTACACCTTGCGGATCGCCTCCCAGTACGGCTCGAGCGCGCACACCGCGCCCAGGTCCACCCCGGTGTCGTACGGGGTGTTCGCCGCAGCCGCCACGATCGAGGACAGCGCGGGCTGGCTGGTCGTCCCTGCGAGCGGGGCCGCCGCGCCGTCCACCGCGCTCGCCCCGGCCTGCCAGGCGGCCCAATAGGTCGCGAGCTGCCCGCCCGGCGTGTCGTGCGTGTGCACGTGCACCGGCAGATCGAAGCGCGAGCGCAGCGCGGAGACCAGCGTCGCCGCAGCGGGCGGGCGCAACAGGCCCGCCATGTCTTTGATCGCCAGGACGTGCGCCCCGGCCTGGACGATCTCCTCGGCCAGGCGCAGGTAGTAGTCCAGCGTGTAGAGGCGCTCGCCTGGCGCGGAGAGATCGCCCGTGTAGCAGAGCGCGACCTCGGCGACGGAGGTGCCGGTCGCGCGCACCGCGTCGATCGCCGGGCGCATCGCGGACACGTTGTTGAGCGCGTCGAAGATCCGGTAGATGTCGATCCCGGTCGCGGTGGCCTCCCGCACGAACGCGTCGGTCACCTTGGTGGGGTACGGGGTGTAGCCGACGGTGTTGCGCCCGCGCAGCAGCATCTGCAGGCAGATGTTCGGGATCGCCTCGCGCAAGGCCGCGAGCCGGTCCCACGGATCCTCCTTGAGGAACCGCAGCGCCACGTCGTAAGTCGCGCCGCCCCAGCATTCGACGGAGAGCAGGCCCGGCGTGGTCCGCGCGATGTGCGGTGCGACGGCGAGCAGGCCGGTCGTGCGCAGCCGGGTGGCGAGGAGGGACTGGTGCGCGTCGCGGAAGGTGGTGTCGGTGAGCCCCACGCCGGGGCTGTCCCGCAAGTGGCGGGCGAACCCCTCGGGGCCGAGCGCGAGCAGACGCTGGCGGGAGCCGTCCGGCGGGGCCGAGGCGAGGTCGACCGGCGGCAACTTGTCGTGCGGGTACACCTTCGAGGGGCGCTGCCCGTGCGGCCGGTTCACCGTGACGTCGGCGAGGTAGTCGAGGATCTTGGTGGCGCGGTCCGCCGAGCGCCGCGCGGTGACCAGTCCGGGGCGCTCCTCGATGAACGAGGTGGTGATCCGGCCGGCTTGGAAGTCAGGGTCGTCGAGCACCGCCTGGAGGAACTGGATGTTCGTCGTCACGCCCCGGATGCGGAACTCCGCGACGGCCCTGCGGGCGCGGGTGATCGCGGCTTCGAAGTCCCGGCCCCGGCAGGTGAGCTTGACGAGCATCGAGTCGAAGTGCGCGCCGACCGCCGCGCCGAGGCTCGTGCCGCCGTCCAGGCGCACCCCCGCCCCGCCAGGGCTGCGGTAGGCGATGATCCGCCCGGTGTCCGGGCGGAACCCGTTCGCCGGATCCTCGGTGGTGATGCGGCACTGCAGCGCCGCGCCCCGGACTCGGATCGCGTCTTGGCGAAGGCCGAGCTCCGCGAGCGTCTCGCCCGAGGCCACCCGCATCTGGCTCTGCACCAGATCGACGTCGGTGATCTCCTCTGTGACCGTGTGCTCCACCTGGATGCGCGGGTTCATCTCGATGAACACGTGCCGGCCCTGCTCGTCCACCAGGAACTCCACCGTGCCCGCGCAGCGGTACCCGATGTGCCGGGCGAAGGCCACCGCGTCCGCGCAGATCTTCTCGCGCAGCTCCGGGTCCAAGTTCGGGGCCGGGGCAAGCTCGATGACCTTCTGGTGCCGACGTTGCAGGCTGCAGTCCCGCTCGTACAGGTGCACGACCTCGCCATGCCAGTCCGCGAGGATCTGCACCTCGATGTGCCGGGGGTTGATCACCGCCTGCTCGAGGAAGACCGTGCCGTCGCCGAACGCCGCTTCCGCCTCGCGCGAGGCGGCGAGGATCGCGTCGCGCAGCTCCTTGGGCTCCGCCACACGGCGCATGCCCCTGCCGCCGCCGCCCGCGACGGCCTTCACGAACACCGGGAACGTCATCGACTCCGCCGCGGCCAACAACTCGTCCACGTCGGCGGACGGAGCCGCCGAGGCGAGCACGGGCAGGCCCGCCGCCCGCGCGGCGGCGACCGCGCGGGACTTGTCCCCGGCCAATTCGAGGATCTCGGCGGAGGGGCCGATGAACGCGATCCCCGCCTCGGCGCACGCCCGTGCCAGGCGCGGGTTCTCGGACAAGAACCCGTATCCGGGGTAGACCGCGTCCGCCCCGCACCGTTTGGCCGTCGCGACGATCTCGTCCACGTCCAGGTAGGCGCGGACCGGGTGGCCCACCTCCCCGATCTGGTACGACTCGTCGGCCTTGAGCCGGTGCAGCGAGTACCGGTCCTCATAGGGATACACGGCGACGGTGCCCGCCCCCAGCTCGAACGCGGCCCGGAAGGCCCGGACCGCGATCTCTCCACGATTGGCGACCAGAACCTTTTGGAACATGCGCATCACGCTACAACATGGCCCTTCGCCACGCCGGACTCGTCACCCAGTTCGTATAACAATGTCAACTCCTCACGACGTCGGCTCCGCCGCCTCGCCATGCCCGGCCTCCGCCCAGCGTTCCGCCCCAGAGCCGACTTCCGTCACGGCGCGGGCGAGGAATCTCTCATCGGACCGTAGGTCCGAGCCCAGCGCCTCCGACCTCGGCGGGCCAACGGTCCCGATGCGGCTCAGGCGACCGGGCTCCGCGCCTGCCCGGGCCGCCTTTGACTTCTCGCGGCGACCCGGGCAGGACGGGCTTTTCAGTTTCCGGTCAGTTTGTCTTTCACCGCTTCGACGCCGTCTTTCACCTTGTCGGCGATGTCGGTGACCGCTTGCTTGGCAGCAGCCAGGCCTTGGTCGGCTTGCCCTTCGGCTTTGAGCTCGTCATTGCCGGTCACGGCCCCAGCCGCTTCTTTGGCGCGGCCCTTGATGTCTTCTGCGGTGTTCTTCGGGTTGTCGGAGATGCTCATGGTGGAGAGCCCCTTTCTGTTGGTTCATTTTTTCTTATTTCCCGGGCGCCGTCGGAACGAAGCCCAAGTTCATGGGTGTGCGGAGGGAATAGGCCGCCGCGTTGTTCCCGGTCGCGCCGCTCGGGGCCTTGTTCCTGGTCTAGAACAAGGTCGTGTCGGTTTGATCGGGGCTGATGTATTTGACGACGAACTGAACGTCGACGTCGTCGCCTGCCGCGGCGCGCGCGTCGGCTCGGCATCTGCGGGCGAGCCGGGAGATATCGGCCGGCGGGGTGTGCGGCACGAGTTCGGCGACGATGCGTATCACAGGGGCACGGCCCTCTATGCGGGCGGCGGCGCGCGCTTTATGGACTTGTGGATGGCGGGCCAGATCGTCGGCGGCCGCAGCGGCGATCCGGTCCAAGGCGATTTGACCGTGCGGGGACGCGACGGTGCGCGCTGTCGCATGACGCAGATGCGCCAGCACGATCCATAGTCCGACCAGGACCAGCACGAAGCCAATGCCAGCGGCAGCCGCCGGCCACCATGGCCATTGGAGCGCGCGGGCGAACGCGTGCGGGTCGATTCTGTCAGCGCTTTGGCGGGCGATCGGGACCTCTGCGCGGTAACCGGCCAGCCATATCGCGCCGACGAGCAGCACCAGTCCCGCGAATGCGGTCAGAAACCTGTCGGCCAAGCGCAGGGAAGAACTCATCGATCGATCCTTTCGTCCAGCACGCCGTCTTCGAAGCCTCCGCGCTGTTGGTCCTGCCAGTGGCCCAAGGCGGTTCGGGGGAGCCAGACTCCGTCGCCGACGAGGACGTGGGTGCGGGGACGCGGAGCGACCGCCAAAACCACCAGCGCCAGCCCCGTTATCGCGGCCGCGGCCGCGAAGGGCCATGTCCACCACGACCAATGCCCGCCGTCTATCCAGCTCGCGGCGGGCTGGACCAGCGTCGAGCCATGAAGCCACCCGAAGCCGATAGCGGCGTCCCGCAGCGCGCACACCCCCGCGACGATCAGCGCCAAGGCGATCAAGAGCGCCACGACGGTGGCCGAGGCCAGGCCGCGCGGGCCTGCGCCGCTGCGGTTTGCGCCCGTGTCGTCGGCTTCGGCGTGCCCGGCCGCGCACGCCTGGGCGACCTGCGCCGGGGTGCGTTCGCTCTCGAATCGAGCAATCTGCACTCGGACGTGGTCGGGCCGCTCGCCCAAGGACCGATGCAGCTCTTTGGCCACCGCTCGGCGCACTTCGTCGGTGATCTGTCCGCTGTCGGCCGGCCAGCTCGCCGCGATCCGGACGTCCACGATGCTCCGCCCCTCACGGACCTCCGTGCTGACCGACGGAAGGCTTTGGCCGGGCAGAGCGCCCCGCCGCACGACCACTCCTGGAACCGAGAGCGCGGCGCGCTCGATCAACCGCTGACGGGCACGGGCATGCACGACCGTGACCCCCCGGCGGGACGGCGTGGGTGTTTCCATCGCCATCGCCATCAGCTCCGGCGACGGCCAAGAGAAGTCAGGTCGATCGCGCCGTCGAAGTGAGCGCCGACCACTGCCCCTGCTCCGGCGAGCACGATCGCCAGCAGAAAGCCGACCAGGCCTCCGACGACGATCGCGATGGCCAGCAGCAGCCCGCCGAAAAATCCGGCTACCGCGTATTTCCCGTTCATTTCCATCTCCTCCTCGGGAGTTGTCGTTTCTTCCGCCGAGCGCCAAAGACGCCCGACCGTAGGAACACCGCCATCCTGCCGCGCCATGTCCGCCGCGCTCGGACCGGAGCTCGTCGGCAGGCATCTCGCTCGTCGAAGGCCGCCAACGCCGTGATCAGCATCTCCGCGGAACCGCCCGCGTCTGGATGGCAGCGCCGCACGGCTTCCCGGCGCGCCCGGCGCGCGGCCTCATCCGCACGAGCCGCGCTCACTCGACTTGGGCCGAATCCGGTAAGGCCACATCGCCAACGACGACGTCGACCGGCACCCCGGCCACCTCGCTGGCGACATGGCGCACGTGGTCCGCCAGGTCGATCAACCCCTCGCGCAGCTCGAGGACCACTTGGACCTGACCGCCCGCCGGCCCCAGCCGCACCCCCTGGACTGTCCGTCCAGGAAGGTGCGTGGCCGGGGCTCCGGCGCCTCCGGAATAGAGGCCGACGACGCCGTCGATAGCGGTGATCGCGGCGACGAGCCGGTCCACGCTCTCTGCGGCGGACTGGCTCATTGGACTCTCGGCTCCCCCGAAGCGTTCTCATTGTCGTCGTCGTCGCTGAAATGCACGTCGTGGACGGTGATGTTGACTTCGGTGACCTCCAGGCCTGTCATGTTCTCGACGGACGAGATGACATTGCGCCGGATGCCGTCGGCCAGATCATGGATCGCGATCCCGTACTCGGCCACGATGTCGATGTCGATAGCCGCCTGCCGCTCACCGACCTCCACGCTGACGCCCTGGCTCAAGCTGACCGAGCCCGGCAGCGCTTCGCGCAGCTTGCCGACCACGCGAGCCGCCTGGCCGCCCAGGTCGTGGACTCCGTCGACCTCGCGAGTGGCAATGCCCGCGATCTTCGACACCACGACATCGGCAATCGTCGTGACGCCGTGGTCGGAGAGTTGCTCCACATTCTTGCCGGTGCGCTCAGCAGGCTTGGCCACGCTCACCCCGCGGGATTCTGTCGTCGTCATCAGCTTTCTCCTTCAAGTAATTTCGAACTGCCGAAATCTGTACGGCACAATGTTGTGTCGGAGCCCGGCGCAAGCAACGCACGGATTTGAGACGCAGAACACAGAACCTGTCTTCGGCCGTCGCGCGAAGAGAAGAGACGAGAGGACCCCATGCCGCTTTCCGAGGCCCGGCTCCTGGCCTCCCTGTCTGACGACCGGCTCGCCCGGCGCGCCCAGCACGGCGACGCGAAAGCGTTCGAAGCCCTCGTCGCGCGGCACGCCAGCGCGCTTTTGCGGTTCGTCCAGAGCACCTATCCCGAACGCTCCGGTTGCGACGACATCGTCCAAGAAACCTTCATAGCGGCCTGGAAAGCGTTGCCTTCGTTCGAGTTCCGCTCCCAGTTCCGCACCTGGCTGTACTCGCTCGCCTCCCGGAAAACAATCGACGCGCTGCGCAAACGTCGCGCGAACACCGACCTCGACACGATCCCGGAAACCCCTGACGTCCGCCCCGGCCCTGGACAGCAAGTGCTCCACGGCGAATTCCTCGCCGCTCTCAGAAGCCAGTTAGCCCGCCTCCCGTACACAGCCCGCGCCGCGTGGTGGCTGCGCGAAGTCCACGACCTTCCCCTGGCCGAGATCGCCACGATCCTGCACACCAGCGAGGGCTCGGTGCGCGGTCACTTGCAGCGCACGCGCAACCATCTCGCAAAGGCGCTCGAGGAGTTCCGCCCATGAGCCTCCAAAGCTCCTCCCCCGGCCCGAGCACTTGCACAGCTCCTCCCCTCGGCGTAAGACTGGAGAACCGATGAGAGCTAGAGCGGGAGATCGCCATGACTCCGCCGCGGATGCGACGGAGTGGATCGCCGATGCCACCAGAGAACTCGCGGGCCTCACCAAACGGACATCGGCCGAAGGCTCCGACGACACGCCCGACGTGGACCTTCCCGCGCTGGAACAGCTTCGAGCAGCCATCGGGCAGCTGGTCTCAACGCTTCCAAGACCGGTGAGACCGGTCAGCACCGCCGCGCCCGGCATCGCCATCAACTACCTCGCGTTGCGGAAAATACTCATGTGGGCACTCGCCGAACCGGCCGCTGAGGCATCGGCGGCGGTGGCCGATATCGCCATAGAGCTCCAGGGCACCACACTCGCGGCGGTGCACATCGACGTCATCGCGGTCGGCGCGGACGAACGCGAGCACACCTACCTCGACGACGGCGACGCGCTCCGCGCCCGCGCCGCCGCGACCATCGCCGAAACCCTCGGCACGCCCGCGCCGCCGGTCACCCTCGCCTGGGACGATCTCGTCGAACTCGACGACCCCCTCCAGCCATAGGAAGCGGCTTTTTCTTATTCGTTGTTGGCGAGTTGGCGTTTGGCGATGAGTCCGTGGGCGTGGGCGAGTTTGTCGAGGACTTTCGGAGGGAGGACGAAGGGGTAAGAGGTCTTGGTGTCCCATGGAGCGGTTGACCATCTTGAGGAACCAGACCGGGGGTCCACCTCGTCCTCCCACCCGGCGGGCTCGCCCTGGCTGTAGCGCCGGTCGAGCGCGAGGCCACCGACCCGCAGGCAGCTCAGCTCCACCTCGGAGCAGTAGCACCAACAGGCATGGAAGATTCTTCTATAACGCGCACTGCGCTCAGCAAATCCGCGCTTTTGACTTATTTTTCGACAGAATAGCTTCTTGCGGAGAAAAGTGATATACATCTCCTGACCTCGATTTATACGACCATATCCCTACCTCTGCCGAAGGAGCCGCCATGCGGAAGCATGCTTTCGCCGTCCTCGCCCTCGGGCCGGTCGCGCTCCTCTTGTCCGCGCCGACCGCTGAGGCCGGGCCGCTCTACCGGAACTGCTCCGAGGCCAGAGCTGCTGGCACGGCCCCGCTCTATAGAGGCGACCCCGGTTACAGCTCCAAGCTCGACCGCGACGGCGACGGGGTCGCATGCGAAGGCGGCTCCGGTTCGTCCGGGCGGCGCGGATCTGCGCCACCCGTCCCTACCCCGGCTGCGCCAACGCCAGCAGCTCCGACCATCGCGCCATTAGCGTCTGCTGTTCCCCCGGCGACATCGTCCGCAGCTTCACCCGCCGGCTGTTCCGCCCCGATCCTCGACGCGCCCTGCTGCAACGCCGAGCGCTTCATCTTTGGAAAGGGGCCGAACGGTGAGCAACTTGCCTGCGCGTACGCGGGCAACACCACGCCCCGCTGGGTAAGCGCCGCATCCTTCGTTGGCACGAAAACACGTGGCTCGGCCTGTTCGTTTCACACGGATGGCACTGCGGAAACCCCCGACGGCATTGCGTTGATCTGTGTCGGCGATGCATCCAACAGCACTTGGCAGCCCGGACTATGACAAAAAGTCAGCTCCGCTTGGGCTTGGGGCCGCGCTTCTCCCGCTCGCGGACGTTGATCTGGATCGGGGTGCCCTCGAAGCCGAAGGTCTCGCGGAGCTTGCGCTCCAGAAAGCGCCGGTAGCCCGCCTCGAGGAACCCGGTGGTGAAGAGCACGAACGTCGGCGGCTGGGTGGTCGCCTGGGTGACGTAGAGCAGCCTCGGGATCTTCCCGCTGCGCGGCGGGGGCGGGGTGGCGGCGATGATCTCGGAGAACCACTGGTTGAGCTCGCCGGTCGGGATCCGCTCCTCCCAGGAGGAGAGCGCGACGCGCAGCGCCGGGGCGAGCTTGTGCACCGCCCGCCCGGAGAGGGCCGAGATGTTCACCCTCGGGGCCCATGTCACCCTGGTCAGGCCCCGGTCGAGCTCTTTCTCCAGCTCGTGGCGGCGGTCCTCGTCCACGAGATCCCATTTGTTGCACGCGAGGACCATGGCGCGGCCCGCCTCGCCGACCATGCCGAAGATCCGCTGGTCCTGCTCGGTGAGCGGCACGGACGCGTCGATGAGCACGATCACGACCTCGGCGGCCTCGATCGCGCTCTTGGTCCGCACGGCGGCGTAGAACTCGTGGCCCGAGGCGTGCCCGACCTTGCGCCGCAGGCCGGCGGTGTCGACGAACTGCCATTCCTCGTCGTCAAGGGTGATGATGGAGTCCACCGGGTCCACCGTCGTGCCCGCCATCTCGTTCACCACCGAGCGCGTCTCGCCCGCGAGCTTGTTGATCAGGGAGGACTTGCCGACGTTGGGCCTGCCCACCAGCGCGACCCGACGGGGCCGGGGCCCTTCGTGCTCGGCGACCAGGACGGCGGGCACCGATTCGAGCGCGGCGTCCAAGAGGTCGCCGGAGCCCTTGCCGTGCAAGGCCGAGACCGGGTAGGGCCTGCCGAGCCCGAGCGACCAGAGCCCCGAGGACTCGTCCTCGATCTGCGGGTTGTCGGATTTGTTCGCCACAAGGAAGACCGGTTTTTTCGAACGGCGCAGCGACTTCGCCAACGCCTCGTCCACCCCGGTCGGCCCCGCCTGCGCGTCCACGACGAGGAGGATCACGTCGGCGGTGGCCATCGCGAGTTCGGCCTGCTGCGCGATGGACAGCCCGATGCCGGTGGCGTCGGGCTCCCAGCCGCCGGTGTCCTGCACCAGGAAGCTGCGTCCGCCCCACTCGGCATCGTACGAGACCCGGTCCCTCGTCACGCCGGGCACGTCCTCCACCACAGCGGCGCGGCGGCCGACGAACCGGTTCACCAACGTCGATTTGCCGACGTTGGGGCGGCCCACGACCGCGACCACGGGCAAACGCTGCTCCGGCTTCTGCCCTGTCATACCAACCTCCGCTTTTCCAACACGTCCACGAGCCGCTCGATGGCCTCTCGCGCCGACAGCTCCGAGGTGTCGAGCACCAAGGCGTCCGCTGCCTGGCGGAACGGCGAGGCCTCGCGGCTCGCGTCGTACGCGTCTCGGCGGTTGAGGTCTTCGAGCACCTGGGTCCGGTCCCCGCCGATGCGCAGCTCCCGGTTCTGCGCCGCCCTGCGGTCGGCCCTTGCGGCGGGCGAGGCGGTCAGAAAGACTTTCAAGTCCGCGTCCGGGGCCACCACCGAGCCGATGTCCCTGCCCTCCACCACGATCCGGTCGTGCGCGTCGATCAACGCGCGCTGGACCGCGACCAGCTGCTCGCGCAGCTGCGGCGAGGCCGAGACGGCGGAGACCGCGGCGGTCACCGCGTCGCCGCGCAGCTCCTCGGAGACCTCTTCCCCGTCGAGCCAGACCCGGTCGTCGTCCGGGTCGGTCCCCAGCGCCACCCGGCCGGTCGCGGACAGCTTGGCGCTCACCTCCGCGGTCGCGTCGTGGTCCGCCGGGTCCACGCCCTCCCGCAGCACCTGCAAGGCTGCCACCCGGTACATCGAGCCGGTGTTCAGATATTTCGCCCGGCTCGCGACCGCGAGCCCCTTCGCGACCGTCGACTTCCCGACGCCGCTCGGCCCGTCGATGGCCACGACCAACCTGCCGTCTTGTCCGCTCACTCGCGCACCGCTTTCTGATCCACGGCCGCCCACAGCGCGCCGACCTCCTCTGGGGCGAGCGCACGCAGCGCCCCCGCTTGCAAACCGCCGAGCCGGATCGGGCCGATCCGCAGACGCGCGAGTTCGACCACCGGATGCCCGACCGCGTCGAACATCCGCCGCACGATCCGGTTGCGCCCCTCGTGCAACGTGATCTCCACGACGCTGCGAGCCCCGCCGGAGGCATGGCCAGTCTGCGCCTTGCGGAGCGGGGCGGGCCTCGCCTCTCCCTTGACCGCGACCGCGTCCGCCCGCGCCGGGCCGTCCTCGAGCGACACCCCGCGCCGCAGCGCGTCGAGCGCGCCTTTGCCCACCGCGCCGCGCACGGTGGCGAGATAGGTCTTCGGGATCTCGTACGAAGGGTGCGCGAGCCGGTGCGCGAGCTCCCCGTCGTTGCTCACGAGCAGGAGCCCGGTGGTGTCCGCGTCGAGCCTGCCGACGTGGAAGAGCCCGGCGGGGAGGTCCGGCTGCTCGCGCAGCAAGTCGCCGACGCACCGCTCTCTCTGGTCGGACATGGCCGTGACCACGCCTTTCGGCTTGTTGAGCAGGTAGGTGGCGTGCCGGTCGTCCACCGCGACCCGCTTGCCGTCGACTTCCACGACAGCGGTCGCCGGATCCACCTGCATGCCCTGCTCGACGACCAGCCGCCCGTCCACGACGACCCGGCCTTCCGCGATCAGCTGCTCCGCGCCCCTGCGCGAGGCGACGCCTGCGCGCGCCAACACTTTGTGCAGGCGCTGCGCTTTGTCGCCGCCGCCGACAGGCTGCGGCCGGGAGAGAGGGTCATTCGGCATCGACGTTCCAGACTAGCGGAGCGGGCTCTATGCTCGGCGCCATTTCGAGCCTGGGATCGGTCAAGACTTCCTCCACCCCCTCGGGGCCGGGCAGCAGCGGCTCGATGTCGGGCAGCTCCGCGAGCGACGCGACTCCCAGCTGCTCTAAGAACCCGTCGGTCGTCTCGTAGACGATCGCCCCCGTGCCCGGCTCGGTCCCGGTCGGGGCGAGCAGCTCGCGGAGCACCAGAGAGCGCAGCACGCCGTCGCTGTCCACGCCTCGGATCGCGTTGATCTGCGACCGCGTGACCGGCTGCCGGTAGGCGGCGATCGCGAGCGTCTCCAACGCGGCCCCGGACAGCTTCACCCGGCCCTGCTTGCGCAAAAGGCCCCGCACCGCCCACGCTTGCGCCCCTCTGGTGTACAGCCGCCAGCCGGAGCCCGATTGCTCGCTCCCCCCGATTTCGCGCAGCTCCATGCCGCTCCCCCGCGCGGCGAGCCCGTCGGCCAGCGCCCGCAGCGCCGCGTCGACCCTGGCGACGGGCTGGCCGACCGCCTCGGCGAAGTCGTGCGCGGGAGTCGGCGCGGCGACGACGAGGAGCATCGCTTCCAGCGCCGCGCGCAATTGCTCGTCGGTGAGGTCCTGGGGCGGTAGCTCCGGCTCGAACTCCTCGGCCGCCTCGCCTGTCATGCCGCAGTCACCGCCCGCAATCGGAGCGGAGCCAGCGGCTCGTCCTGTTCGAGCTCGATCCTCGACTCGCCGTGCAGGCGCAGCACCGCGAGGAAACGCGCCACCCACAGCTCCCTGCTGCCGAGGATCTCCGCGACCAGCTCGGCGAAATCCCACCACTGCCCCGGAGCCCGCCCGCCGATCTTGCCGAAGAGCAGCTCGGCCTGCTCCGCGACGCTCACCGGCTTGGTGTGCATGTGCCCGGTCGCGACCTCGGGGACCGGTTTCGGCGCGAGCGCCTCGGCGGCGATTCTGGCGAACGCGGCGAGGTCGACGCCGATGCTCGCGGGCTTGGCCCTCGGCGCGCGCAGCTCCTCCTCCACCGCTGCCGGCGCTGCGGGGAAGCGCCGGTTGGAGTCCGCCATCAACTCGGCGAACCGGGCGGCGGCCGACCGGTACGCCCGGTACTGCAGGAGCTTAGCGAACAGCACGTCCCGCGCTTCGAGCAGCGCCAGCGCCTCGGGGTCCTCCGGCTCGGTCGACGGCAGCAGCCGCGCCGCCTTGAGCTGCAAGAGCGTGGCCGCGATGACCAGGAATTCCGTGATCGCGCCCAGATCGCCCGCGTACTGGTCGCCGAGTTTGCGCGTGTGGGCGATGAACTCGTCGGTGACCTCGGCCAGAGCGAGGGTCGTCAGGTCCAGCTCACGCTTCGAGATCAGGTCGAGCAGCAGCTCGAACGGCCCAGAAAAGTTCGTGATCCGGAGCTCGAACGAGGGCTTAGTCACGCAAGGCCCCCTCGGTCACGCTTCCGTCCGGGCGATGAATTCTTTCGCTAAGTTCAGGTATGCCTTCGCCCCGGCGGACTCCGGGGCCCAGGTGATGATCGGCTCCCCCGCGACCGAGGTCTCGGGGAACCGGACCGTCCGGCTGATCACCGTGTCGAAGACGGTGTCCGCGAACACCTCCACCACGCGGGTCATGACCTCCCGCGCGTGCAGGGTGCGGGCGTCGAACATCGTCATGACGATGCCGGTGATCGCGAGCTTCGGGTTGAGCCGGTCGTGCACCTTCTCGACCGTGTCCTGCAGCAGCGCCAGGCCCCTGAGGCTGAAGAACTCGCACTCCATCGGGATCAGCACGCCCTCGGCGCAGGCCAGGGCGTTGAGCGTCAAGAGGCCCAAACTCGGCTGGCAGTCGATGAGGATGTAGTCGTAGTCCGCCTCGACGCCGCGCAGCGCCCGGCCCAGCGCCTGCTCGCGGCCCACCTCGTTGACGAGCTGGATCTCGGCGGCGGAGAGGTCGATGTTGCTCGGCAAAAGGTCGAGCCCGTCGAGCCGGGTGCGCATGAGGACGTCGTCGATGCCGGCCTTCGGGCCGACCAGGAGGTTGTGCACCGTGTTCTCGAGGTCGTGGTGCGCGACGCCCAGCCCCGCCGAGAGCGCGCCCTGCGGGTCCAGGTCCACGAGCAACGTGCGCCTGCCGTACTTCGCGAGGGCGGCTCCGAGGTTGATCGTCGAGGTGGTCTTCCCCACCCCGCCCTTCTGGTTGCAGACCGCGATGATCTTCGCGGGACCATGGGTTTTCAACCGCTTCGGCTCGGGGAGGGGCCGCCTGGGCCGGCCGGTGGGGCCGAGCTCCGGCTCGTCGCCTTCGGCAGGCAGATCCACCAGCGGTGGTTGCTGCGTCGTCATGACGGTGCAGTTTACCCGTCTGGAGGCGGCGCGTTCGACCGACAGGCCTACTTCGCCCCGGCCCGCCTTGCGGCGAGGTACTCGGCGAAGGTCGTCGTGCCGTACGCGGCCTCGGGCGCGAGATTGTGCCCCGCCGCGTAGCCCGCGAACGTTTTGCCGGGCAGCCAGAGCGGGACGACCGGTTTGCGCGACCCGGCCGAGGCCTTCCACTGCCGCGCCCACTCGGCGGCCTTCGCCGCCCGAGGCCCCGCGATGTCCGCCGCCCTGCCCTGCGGGGCCCCGCTCACGATTTCGACGATCTTGTTCGCGGCGTCCCCGACGTCGATCGGCTGGACGGAGAACGCCGGAGCGAAAAGCACGGGCAGGAAGCGCTGTGCGGCGAAGATCTGCTCGACGAGCGAGTGGAACTGGGCGATCCGCAGGACGGTGTGCGCGATCGCGGACTCGCGCAGCAGCTCCTTGACGGCAAGTTTCGTCTTGTAGTACGGCAGCGGGATCTTGTCCACCCCGATGATCGAAATGAAGACGAGATGGCCGACCCCGGCGGCTTTGGCCTCCTCGACGAGCCTGGCGGCGAGCGGCAGATCGCCCTTCCCCGCCGGGTCGTCCTTGCCGATGGTGCTCACCAGGTGCACCACCACGTCAACTCCCGCGACGGCTTCGGCGACGCCCCTCCCGCTCACGACGTCCGCCGTGACCAGCCCCGGCCCGGACTTGCGGGACAGGACGCGGACGTCGTGCCCCGACGCGCGCAGTCCTACGACTGTCGGAGCGCCCAGCTGGCCGGTTCCTCCGGTGACAAGCACAGTGGTCATGAGATGTTCCTTTCCATCGGTTCACCCCTCTCGACCAGACAGCTCCTCGATCTGTGACAGCCGCGCCCGGTCCACGAGCTGCGCCGAGGCGTGGGCGAGCTTCTCGGGGTTGAGCGCCAGCCGGATACTGGCGATTTCCCCGCCCACGACCTCGAAGAACAGGATCGAGTGCAGGCCGCCCGCTCCGAGCACGAGGACGCACGGCTCGCCGTTGGCCTCGCCGATCTCCGCCCGCAGGCCCGATGCGAACCGGGTGGCGATGCCGACGAAGTAGCGGGCGACTCGCTCCGCGCCCCGGACCGCGTTGCGGGCGGCGTTCACGAAGCCGCCGCCGTCCGCCCAGGACGTGGCTTCGCGGGCGAGCACCGACTCCAGGCCCGCCACGTCCCCGCGCTGCGCGGCCGCCAGGAACTTCGCGACCAGCTCGGCCCACTGCTCCGGCGCGACCGGCTTCGCGGCGCGGGAGCCCACGCCCGCTTTCGCCCTGCTGTAGAGCTGGCGGGCGTTGGCCTCGGAGACCCCGACGACCTCGGCGACCTCCCGATGGCTGTAGCCGAACGCCTCGCGGAGCACGTACGCCGCGCGCTCGGCCGGGGTGAGCCGTTCGAGCAGCGTGAGCACCGCGACCGACACAGCCTCGCGCTGTTCGGCCGTCTCCAGCGGGCCCAGCTCACCGCCTCCGGTGAGCACCGGCTCGGGCAGCCACGGCCCGACGTACACCTCGCGTCGGGCACGGGCCGAGCCCAACGCCGTCAAGCACAGGTTCGTCACCATTTTCGTGAGGAACGCCGCCGGGTTCGCCACCTGTGCCCGGTCCGTCCCGCGCCAGCGCAGCCACGCGTCCTGCACGATGTCCTCGGCGTCCGCCGCAGAGCCGAGCATCCGGTACGCGACGGCGAAGAGCCTGCGCCGCTGGGCGGTGAACTCGTCGAGACTGTCCAGGGTCATCGCCTCATTATGAGCGGCCCTCTGCCGCCTTCCGAACCGCCGTCCGGCCACCACGATATGACGATGCTCACCACCGCCCCTGTTCGCGGAACGAATCTGCGCGGCGACGCTGGCCGCGACCGCCGCGCGCACCGGGGTTCGGGCTCCGCTCTTGCCCGCCTCGTTCGCCACGGACTTCCCGTTCTCCGACGTCTCGCGATGCCGGCCGGATCGGCATGGCGGAGGCTCCCTCGCGCTCTCTGCCCTCATGCTCCTGCCGACGCGCAAGTAGTCTGAAAGGGTCCGTGCCGTACGAGACGCCGCCAAGGGCGTTGCGCAACATCGAAGGGGAAGCACATGAGCATGTTCGGGTCGTATCGCCAACGTCCGTCCCAGCCGCAGGACGGACTGTTCCCCCGGCTCGGCACGGAGGACGTGGCCCACATCGAGGGCCTGGTGGCCGACTCGTTCGCGCAGCACAGCCTCCGTGCCTCGGTGAACGGCGAGGAGACCTTGGTCACCGGCGGGCAGACGTACCGGACCAGAGAGGTGATGGACGCCTGCGCCGACGCGGGCGACCCGGATTTCTGGCCGGAGGTGGTGGACCGCTGGGTGAGCAATATCGTCGCCGTGCGCAACATGCCGACCACGATCGAATTCGACCAGAGCGACATGCTCTCGAAAGTGCGCACCAGGATCATCACGCCCGCCTTCGCCGAAGACCTGGAAGCCGAGCACCGCTACCGCAAACCGCTGGTCGGCGAGTTGATCGCCGTCCTAGGAGTGGAGCTGCCCCAGGTCACCGCCGTGCTCACCGACGAGGAGATCGCCGGGCACGACCTCGAACCGCTGTGGGCGCAGGGCCAGCGCGCGTCGAACTACCTGCAGGTCCAGCCCCAGCCCGTGCCGAACAGCCAGTACGACTTGAAATTCGTCCTCGGCGACACGGTCTTCATCTCTGGGAAGGTGCTCGACTTCCCCTCGCTCTTGGAGAGCCTGATCGGCGAGGCCCGGCACGGCGTGCTCTTCTCCGTCCCCGCAGCGAACATCCTGATCTGGCACGTCCCGCGCGAGTCCGCCGCCGCGCTACGAGCGATGGACGAGCTGGGGCAGTCGACCTGGCTCACCTTCAAGGACACCCCGGCCCCGCTCTCCCCCGAGGTCTATTTCTGGCACGAGGGGCAGTACAGCAGGGTCACGTTCCTCGACGGGGACGGCGTCCGCCAGCGAGATCCGCAGACGCCGTTCTGGGGCGTGCTCGACGACCTGGACGGGGCCCCTCGGACTCCGTGGTGAACGACGAGGCGAACAACGGCTGACGAGCTGAATAACTTCTGACGCCTTCGACTGGCTCCACCGCCTCCCCCCGCCGGGGTGGCGCATAATGATCGGCGTGGCTCAAGTGATATCCCCCGCCGCCGTCCTCCGCTGGCTCACGCTCGGCTACCCGCAGGGCGTGCCGCCGCAGGACCGCATCCCCTTGGTGGCGCTCCTGCGCCGCAAACTCACCGAGGAACAGGTGCAGGAAGTGGTCAACTCCCTGATCGCCCCGAACTCGGACGCGTTAGAGGACGGGGTCATCAACAAAGACGAGATCTCCGCGTCCGTCTTGACCGTCAAGGGCGCGGAGCCCACAGAGAGCGACATCGCGCGGGTCGCCGAGAAGCTCGTCGCGGGCGGCTGGCCGTTGGACGAAGCCGACTTCGGCCTGAGCAAGACATCCTAAAGACCCGCACGAGGCGCTCGGAAGGGCGAACCGGCCCCACGGGCGGAAAAGCAGGAGCGAGGGACAGCCGACTGTCCCTCGCTCCTGCTTTTCCGCCCGTCCCGAAACGGGACCGAGGCTCAGCGGCCAATCATCTCGTAGACCGAGTCGCCGACGTGGCTGCGGCAGCTCGTGATCGTGGAGTCCACGACGGACGCTCCCGCCGAGGAGCCCGCGCCCTTGTACGAGAGGAGGTCGCGCACCAGGGTTTCCTGCTGCTCCGGGCGCTGGCTCAGAAAATCCGCGCACTTCGTGTCGATGGGGGAAGCCGACGCGAGCGCGGACGCGGAGAGCAACGCCGCGATTGCGGCGACCGGGGCGGCCACAGCCACCCGAAAACCAGCCCGGTGGAATGTCTTGCGTGTCATGCTCTGAATGCTATGGCGGAAATACCGTGCAACAAGGGCCGCGACCAGTGAAAACCAGCTCTCATAAACTCGTTATGTGTCGCAGGGCATACATTCTCGCGAGTTTTCAGTGGCTTGCAACACAATAGAATCCATCGATCGCCCGAGTCATACCTCGCGGTTTCCGCGACGCTCAGCCGCGAGCGTGCCCGTGGTCTCCGTCTGATCGACAGCAGGGTGCTCGCAGCCCGACGGCCAAGAGCCCCGCGATCAAGACCGACGCGCAGGCCGCGGCGCCGCGCAAGACCATGCCCGGCTCCTCAGCCGCTGAACACCGACCGCACCCAGGGCTCCGCGCAATACGCGCGCTCGGCCGAAGCCGGATCGAGCCCCGCCGCTTTGAGCGCCGCGTCCCGCTGCGCCCGCGAGCCCGCCGGCTCGTCGTCCCCGCTCAACGAGCACGACGAGCCGACGACTGCGCCCGTCGCCCCGTCATGCCGCACTCGGACGTCCAGTTTGAGCACGTCGACCGCTTTGCCGCCCGCGAACCGGTAGAAGTCGAAGACCACAAGGCCCGCGCCGCCTCGGCCGTAGTCGCCGAAGAACTTGCCGTCCGCCGTCCTGCGGAAAGCGCCCTGGCCCGAAATCACGCCCGCGTCGGCGAACCGGGCGGCGGGGCCGCTCGCGCGCCAGACCTCGAACTCCCTCGCCCCGCTGCTGCCGCCGCCTCCGAACGGCAGGAGCACTTCGTCCAGCCCGTCGCCGTCCAGATCCTTGAACTCCGGCAGGCCGAAATGCCCGCCCCCGTCGTCTTGCGGCGGCGGCAAAACCTGCTGCGACGTGCCGCCCTCGGCGAACACCTCGACTTTGTACGGACCCGATCCGGTCACTTCCAGCACACGGCCCGACTTGTCCGAGGCTTTGACCGAACAATCCACGTTCTTCTCGCCGTCGCTGGCCGCCGCGCAGTCCCGCAGCCCCGCCAACCGGCCCGACTGCGACAGGCCGCCCGTCGCGGCCTGCCTCGCGCAGCCCGTCGCGGCCAGCGCGATCGTCAGGATCGCAACGCCGACGCGCACTCCAGAAATCGTCACGGCGGCAGCCTACCTTGTCGAGGTTCCGCCTGTGCGGGCCGAACCGGCCAGCAAGGGCGCCAATGCAACGCCGAACGTCCCCGCGCGCTGCATCACGGCTCTCTCTTCCTTCTTGCGCGTCGGCCCCGCTCTCTCGGACTAGCCCGCCGCCGCGCCCTTGCGGGCCAAACTGGCACGGGCCCTGGCCCAGCCGCGCGCGATGAACACGTCCACCACCGGCGACAGGTACTTCTTGGCCAGGTACGTCCTGCGCCCCTCGAACGGCAGGACGAGCAGGAACCTGCCTTGCCGCACCGCGCGGAACACCGCATCGGCGACCTGCGCCGCCGTGATCTTCGAGCCGCGCATCAATTTCCCGGTCAGCTCGGTGAAGAACGGATCCGTGCTGCGCATCCGGTCGGCGAGGTTCGTCGCGAAGAACGCCGGACAGACCACCGTCGTCTTGATCCCGTGCGGGGCCAGTTCGTGGCGCAGGGTCTCGGACAGCGAAATGACGCCCGCCTTCGTCACGTTGTACGAGGTCATGCCGGGCAGGTTCATCAGCCCGGCCAAGGAGGCGACGTTGACGATATGCCCCGACCGCTGGCGTTTGAAGAGCTCCGTCGCAGCGCGCGCCCCCCACACCACGCCGAGCAGGTTGATCTGGAGGATCCAGTCCCAGTCCTGCGGCGAGATCCGCTCGAACTCCCCCGCCGCCGCGACGCCCGCGTTGTTCACCAGCACGTCCAGCCCGCCCCATTCGCGCTCGCACCACGCGATCGCCTCGGGCCACGCGTCGGGATCGGTGACGTCGAGGCGGCGGTACGCCGCTTCGACGTACCGGGAAACCTCTTCGCGCGCTTTCTCCCCCGCCTCGTCGTTCACATCGGCGATCAGCACTTTCGCCCCCGCGCGGGCGAACCGAAGCGCGATCTGCAAGCCCAAACCCGAAGCCGCTCCGGTCACGAGAACACGTTCGCCCATGCCAGCACCGTAGCACTGGCGAACGCGCTACCGCGGCGTGGGAGCGGCGCGGCGCTCCGCGGCCTCCGCGGTCCCTCGAATGATCGCGTTGAGACTGCCCGAGGCTTCCAGCCCAATCATGTGCCCGGTGTCCGGCAGCACCACGAAACGCTCCAGCCACCCGTGTTCGGCCAGCGCCTCGGCGATTCTCCGGCTGTGCCCGAGCGGCAGCACCCGGTCTTGCGCCCCGGCCACCACGGTCGTCGGCACGGTCAGGCGCTCGACTCCGGACCGGATGTCGAGCGGCACCAGCGCGAGCTGCCATTCTCCTCGCGTCCTCGGCGGACAATCGAGCGCCATGCGGGCGGTGAAGTCCACGTCGGCGGCCCGCGCCGAGGGCGAAAGCGCGTAGTTGCGCACGGCGCGCCTGGTCGCCCAGGAGTTGCGGATCAGGCCCATCGGGAACGGCAGCCCCAGCACGGCGGCGACGGCCTCGTTGAACGCCCGGGGCCGGCAATGGGCCGAGGTGCCGACGAGCACGGCGGCCTTCGCCCGCTCGCCCACCCGGCCGGGATGCCGGTCCGCCCAGGCGATGATGCTCATCCCGCCCATGCTGTGCCCGGCGAGCACCGCCCGCTCCCCGTCCCGCAGGACATGCGCGAGCACCGCGTCCAGATCGTCCGCGAGCAGGTCCACCGAGAACCGCCCCGCCCCCGCGTCGCTCTGGCCATGCCCGCGCTGGTCGAAGGCGACGACGCGGAAATCCCCGACGAGCGTGCGCACTTGCGGCAGCCACGCCTGCGCCGCGCACGTCCAGCCGTGGGCGAGCACCAAAGGGGGCGCATCGGCAGGCCCGTAGGTCAGCACCCGCAACCGGGCTCCGTCCGAGCTGGTCGCCCAGGACTCGCGCGGCGCGTCCTGCGGCGGTTCGAGGTCCGCGTTCGGCAGAGCGCGTTTCGCCGGCCATAGCAGCGCCGCGCCCGCCACTGCCGCCGCGACTCCAGCAAGTGCAGGAAAAAGAGACCGATCGCGCGCCATGTACTCATCGTAGCCACCCCGCCGGGAGGCACAGCGACGGATTCGGCGAAGCGCCCACCGCGTCAGCGGCTGCGCGGCCGAAAGCGTCCCCGCCGCGTCAACCGGCACCCGCCCGCCGTCAACTGCCAGCGTCCCAAGCCCAGATCGGACCGCTGTGCCAGTCCCCCGCCCGTGCCTCAACCGAGCGCGCTATGCCATCTGACGAGGTTGTCGAAGGCTTCGACCCACTACGCGCATCGAGCCCAGCAGGCCCGCCTCTCTGAGGAGGCGCCCGAAGATCCACGAGAGACGTATTGCGATCCCCTGTCGCTGCGGGCCACGGCGCCGCGCGGCTTCGATGAAGCGGCATCCCCCTGCCACAAAACCACACACATGCGCCAGATCGCATGTAAAATCGTGGCATGATAGTGCTTCGTGTGTTAGCGATAGCGGGCTATTTCCTGGCCCGATGGCTGCTACGCGGATGTGGCAGGCTCGGAAAACGGCTGCACGTAGGCGGCATGAGCATTTTCGTCGCCATCACCGCAGCTACCGTGTGCGGAGTAGCCCTGACGCACCTGACCGTCTTCGCCGAGCGCGGACCCCAACCCCTGGTGCTGATATCAACCATGCTCCCGCTGTTTCTCGGAATGTGCGGCTTCATCGCGTACCGATGGGCGACTTTCGACCCAACCGCCCCCGCACGCCGAATGGACGGCTGGATCGACAACTAAACGCCGCTCTTCACAATCAGATCCCCGGCCCGTCCCGGCGATCATGATCGCGGACAGGACAGGCATCCACATGCTCAGAGGGTCCGTCAAGGCCGCTCACCCGACCGTCTGGACGATCCAACTCATCAGCGACGCGGCCCTCGCCGCCGCTGGCTGGCGTCATCGGAGCGAAAAGGCCGAGCGCAAGGCTGCCGAGCGTGAACCCATAGGCTCGACTAGAAGTCCCAGTCCTCGTCCTCCGTGGCCACTGCCTTGCCGATCACGTAGCTCGAACCGGACCCGGAGAAGAAGTCGTGGTTCTCGTCCGCGTTCGGCGACAGGGCCGAGAGGATCGCCGGGTTGACCGACGTCTCGTCCTTCGGGAACAGGCCCTCGTAGCCGAGGTTGTTCAGCGCCTTGTTCGCGTTGTAGCGCAGGAACTTCTTCACGTCCTCGGTCAAGCCCACCGGGTCGTAGAGGTCCTGGGTGTACTCCACCTCGTTCTCGTAGAGGTCGAAGAGCAGCGAGAACGTGAAGTCCTTGAGCTCTTCGCGACGCTGCTCGGTCGAGGCCGCGAGGCCGCGCTGGTACTTGTACCCGATGTAGTAGCCGTGCACCGCCTCGTCCCGGATGATGAGCCGGATGAGGTCGGCGGTGTTCGTGAGCTTGGCCCGCGAGGACCAGTACATCGGCAGGTAGAAGCCGGAGTAGAACAGGAACGACTCCAGCAGGGTCGAGGCGACCTTGCGCTTGAGGGGGTCGTCGCCCCGATAGCGCTCCAGCACGATGGCGGCTTTGCGCTGCAGGTTCGGGTTCTCCTCCGACCAGCGGAACGCCTCGTCGATCTCCGGGGTGTTGCTCAACGTCGAGAAGATCGAGCTGTAGCTCTTCGCGTGCACCGACTCCATGAACGCGATGTTCGTGTAGACGGCCTCCTCGTGCGGGGTGAGCGCGTCCGGGATCAGGCTCACCGCGCCCACCGCGCCCTGGATCGTGTCGAGCAGGGTCAGGCCGGTGAAGACGCGCATGGTGAGCTGCTGCTCGTGCTCGTTGAGGGTGTGCCAGGACTGGATGTCGTTGGACAGCGGCACTTTCTCCGGCAGCCAGAAGTTCCCGACCAGCCGGTCCCAGACCTCGGAGTCCTTCTCGTCGACGACCCGGTTCCAGTTGATCGCCCGGACGAGCTTGACCTTGTCCGGCGCTTTCTGCGAGCTCTCAGTCTCTAGAGGGTGCATGACACGCAGCCTTCCACTTCGGTGCCTTCCAGCGCGAGCTGGCGCAGGCGGATGTAGTACAGCGTCTTGATCCCTTTACGCCAGGCGTAGATCTGCGCTTTGTTGATATCGCGGGTCGTCGCGGTGTCCTTGAAGAACAAGGTGAGCGAGAGGCCCTGGTCCACGTGCTGCGTCGCCGCCGCGTAGGTGTCGATGATCTTCTCGTATCCGATCTCGTACGCGTCCTGGTAGTACTCCAGGTTGTCGTTCGCGAGGTACGGGGCCGGGTAGTAGACCCTGCCGATCTTGCCCTCTTTGCGGATCTCGATCTTCGCGGCCACCGGGTGGATCGAGGAGGTCGAGTGGTTGATGTACGAGATCGACCCGGTCGGCGGCACCGCCTGCAGGTTCTGGTTGTAGATCCCGTGCGCCTGCACCGATTCCTTCAGGCGCTGCCAGTCCGCAACCGTCGGGATGGCGACGCCCGCCCGCTCGAAGAGCTCGCGCACCCGCTCGGTCTTCGGCTCCCAGCTCTGGGTCAGGTACTTCTCGAAGAACTCGCCCGAGGCGTACTTCGAGCGCTCGAAGCCCGTGAACGCCCGGCCCCGCTCGATCGCGATCTTGTTCGAGGCCGAGAGCGCGTGGTAGAGCACGGTGTAGAAGTAGATGTTCGTGAAGTCAATGCCCTCTTCGGACCCGTAGTGGATCCGCTCGCGGGCGAGGTAGCCGTGCAGGTTCATCTGCCCGAGGCCGATAGCGTGCGACTGCTCGTTGCCTTCGGCGATGGAGGGCACCGAGTCGATCCTGGTCTGGTCCGAGACCGAGGTGAGCGCCCGGATCGAGGTCTCCACCGTCCGCCCGAAGTCCGGGGAGTCCATGGTCTTGGCGATGTTGAGCGAGCCGAGGTTGCAGGAGATGTCCTTGCCGATGTGGCTGTAGCTCAGGTCCGCGTTGAACGTGGAAGCCGTGGAGACCTGCAGGATCTCGGAGCACAGGTTCGAGTGCGTGATCCTGCCGTCGATCGGGTTCGCCCGGTTCACGGTGTCCTCGTACATGATGTACGGGTAGCCGGACTCGAACTGCAGCTCCGCGATGGTCTGGAAGAACTCGCGCGCGTTGATCTTCTTCTTGCGGATCCGCTCGTCGTCCACCATCTCGAAGTACTTCTCGGTGACGCTGACCTCGGCGAACGGCACGCCGTACACCCGCTCCACATCGTACGGGGAGAAGAGGTACATGTCGTCGTTGCGCTTGGCGAGCTCGAAGGTGATGTCCGGGATCACCACGCCGAGCGAGAGGGTCTTGATCCGGATCTTCTCGTCCGCGTTCTCCCGCTTGGTGTCGAGGAACCGCATGATGTCCGGGTGGTGCGCGTGCAGGTAGACCGCCCCTGCCCCCTGGCGCGCCCCGAGCTGGTTCGCGTAGGAGAAGGAGTCCTCCAACAGCTTCATCACCGGGATCACGCCGGAGGACTGGTTCTCGATCTGCTTGATCGGGGCTCCGGCCTCACGGATGTTGGTCAACAGCAGCGCCACTCCCCCGCCGCGCTTGGAGAGCTGCAGCGCGGAGTTGATCGACCGGCCGATGGACTCCATGTTGTCCTCGATGCGCAGCAGGAAGCAGGACACCGGCTCGCCGCGCTGCTTCTTGCCGCAGTTGAGGAAGGTCGGCGTGGCCGGCTGGAAGCGGCCCTCGATGATCTCCTCCACGAGCTGGCTGGCCAGCTCCTCGTCCCCGTCCGCGAGGGCGAGGGCGACCATGACCACCCGGTCCTCGAAACGCTCCAGGTAGCGCTTGCCGTCGAACGTCTTGAGCGTGTAGGAGGTGTAGTACTTGAACGCGCCGAGGAAGGTCGGGAACCGGAACTTCTTCGCGTAGGCCTGGTCGAAGAGCCCCTTGACGAACTCCCGCGAGTACCGCCCGAGCACCTCGGGCTCGTAGTACTCGTTCTCCACCAGGTAGTCGAGCTTCTCCGACAGGTTGTGGAAGAAGACCGTGTTCTGGTTGACGTGCTGGAGGAAGTACTGGTTGGCGGCCTCTCGGTCCTTCTCGAACTGGATCTCGCCGTTCGGGCCGTAGAGGTTGAGCATCGCGTTGAGCGCGTGGTAGTCCAAGTGCTCGGCGTGCTGCTTGTGCGCAGGCGCAGAGCCTGCCGCCGCTTGCGCGCCGGCCGGGGTGTTCAGGGTCGATGTCACCTGTGCTCCATTCTGGTTGGACTTCATAGCTTGGTCGGCGACGCCGCGCTCAGGCAGAGAAGGCGAGGTCCGCCTCGCAGATCTCGCGCACCGCCTGCACGTCTTCGGTTGTGCCCATGAGCTCGAACCGGTAGAGGAACGGCACCTGGCATTTGCTCGAGATCACGTTCCCCGCGTAGCCGTACTCGGCCCCGAAGTTCGTGTTCCCCGCGACGATCACGCCCCTGAGCAAAGCGCGGTTCTCCGGGTCGTTCAGGAACTTGATGACCTGCTTGGGCACGTACCCGCCTCCCTTGCCAGGGATGGGGTGCCCTCCGCCGTAGGTCGGGGTGATGAGCAGGTACGGCTCGCGCGCCTTGACGGAGGCCCCGTCGCCTCGGACCGGGATCCTGACGGCTTCGACGCCGAGCTTCTGCACGAAGCGATGGGTGTTCTCCGAGACCGAAGAGAAGTAGAACACGCGCATCGCCGGAAGCCTCCTCGGCCTTAAGCGGCGGCAGCCGAGGAGGCGAGGGCGGCGATCCGGTCCGGGCGGAAGCCCGACCAGTGGTCCCCGCCCGCGACGACGACCGGAGCCTGCAGGTAGCCCAGCGCCATCACGTAGTCGCGGGCTTCGGTGTCCACCGAAAGGTCCACCACCTCGTGGGCGATGCCCGCGCGGTCGAGGGCGCGGTGGGTGGCGTCGCACTGCACGCAAGCCGGCTTGGTGTACAGGGTGATCGCACGCGTCGCGTTGATGTCGCCCATGTCGAGATTGCTCATGTGATGAAAGCTCCTGGCAAGTGCTGAGGGGATAGTTTCTTTGCTCCCTCAACACTACACCTTGTGGCCGACAAGGCAAGCCAACACAACAGGTTGTGAATCACAATTGTGAAATTCCCTGGTCGTAAGCCTGTCCGCGCCACACGCCCCGGCGTGTCGGACTCCTTCGGCGTGTCGGGCCGAGGCTGGCTCTTCGTCCCCGTCCCGCCCGCGCCCGGCGCAAGGGCGGCAGAAGCGGAAAAGCCGGTGGGGCCCCGACGATTCGAGGCCCCACCGGCTTTTCCGACGGAAGCTCAGCCCTTGGCCGCCCCGACCAGCGCGGCCAAAACGGCCTTCACCCCTTCGACGATCTGCGGATCGCCCGACGGCTCGCCGTCCGGCAGCGCCCCGATGGAGGCGAACACCGTCTCCTCGATGACCGAGCCGCCCGCGACCGAGGCCGCCGCGCCAGCGAAGCCGATGGACTGCGGGCCGCCTTTCGGGTTGTACGCCGCGCCGATGACCGCGACCGGCTTGTTCGTGATCGGCCCGTCGCCGTACGGGCGGGAAGCCCAGTCGATCCCGTTCTTGAGCACGGCGGACGGGGCCCCGTTGTACGCCGGGGTCACCAGCAGCACGGCGTCCGCCCCGCTCACCGCGTCTTTGAAGCGCACGACCTCGTCCGGCAGCGGCGGGTTGTCCTCAAGGTCCTGGTTGAAGTGCGGCAACAGCTCCAACCCCGGATAGATGTCCACCGACACGCCTTCCGGCGCTGCTTCCACCGCCACCTGGGCGAGCTTGCGGTTCACCGAACCGGTCCGCACGCTCCCGACCAGCACCAGCACATTCGTCATGACTTACCTTTCCTGCGCGTCGATATGCAGCTCCGCCGAAAAGCCGCCACGACCGCAGCCCGAACTTCTCGACAAACCCCTTAGCCTCCCCGAGCATACCCAAACATCGGCCAGTCCGTCCGGACGACGACCGAAGATCCGTCAGGAGCGCGGGCCCAACGCGGGCGGCGTCATCCGAGGAAGCGCTCGCGCAGCCAACCGCCCAGCCGAGCAGCCGATTCCGCGACCTGCTCCGGCCAGCTCGTCGCCCGCTCGTCGGCCTCGTCGCTGATATGTTTGACGATCTGCAGCGTTGCCCCGAATTCGGCGCAGACGTGCGCCAACGCGAAACCCTCCATGTCCACGAGATGCGCGCCGAGCGCGAGCCTGTCGCGCAGCGCCGTGTCGTTGACGAACACGTCCCCGGTGGCCAGGACCGAGCCGTCGCCCTCGGGAATCTCGTAGCGCGCGGTGAGCGAAATGCCCATCTCCTCGATCGACGTCACGTTCATCTCGTGGTTCACGACGGCAGAGGGGAACCAGAGGCCCGAGAGGCCGGGGCGCAACGCCCCCGCCGTGCCGACGTTCACGACAAGGGGCGGTTTCGGGTCCGGCCAACGGGCCAGCGTCTTCGTGAGCGCGGTCGCCGAGGGAACCTTCCCGATCCCGCAGATCAGCAGGGGCAGGCCGGCCGGGACGCCAGCCGCTTCCGCTTCGGTCGCCGAAACGACAAGCACGTGGTTCATCCCAACAGGATGACATGGCGGAAGAAGGAAACGGCCACGCGCTCCGCGGGCCGGCCGCCGCATCCGAGGGCAGCGCCCCGAACGCCGCAAGCGCGACCCATGCCCTTTGCGCCTCCGGCGGTTACAGTGATCCCATGACGACACTGCGCGCAACGATCATCGCCGAACTCGCCGTCTCGCCGACGGTGGACTCGCAAGAAGAGATCGACCGACGGGTCGGCTTCCTCGCCGACTACCTCGTCGCCAGCGGCGCGAAAGGATTCGTGCTCGGCATCAGCGGCGGACAGGACAGCGCGCTGGCCGGCAAGCTCGCCCAGCTCGCCGCCGAGAAAGCGCGCTCGGACGGCCACGAGGCGCAGTTCTTGGCGGTGCGGCTGCCCTACGGGGCTCAGGCCGACGAGGCGGACGCGCAGATCTCGTTGCAGTTCATCGGGCCGGACCGCTCCGTGGTCGCGAACGTCAAGCCGGGGGCGGACGCCACGGCCAGCGCCGCCGCGACAGCGCTGGAAGGCGGCGAGCTGCGCGATTTCGTGCGGGGCAACATCAAGGCGCGAGAGCGGATGGTGCTGCAGTACGCGCTCGCCGGACAGCTCGGATACCTCGTCGTCGGCACCGATCACGCGGCGGAGGCGGTCACCGGATTTTTCACCAAGTACGGCGACGGCGGCGTGGACGTCACCCCGCTCAGCGGCCTGACCAAGCGCCAGGGGGCGCAGCTCCTTCGCTTCCTCGGAGCCCCGGAGTCGATCACCAAGAAAGTGCCGACCGCCGATCTCGAGGACGACCGTCCCGCGTTGCCGGACGAAGAGGCGCTCGGCCTCACATACACGCAGCTCGACGATTACCTCGAAGGCAAGCCGGTCGCCGAGGAAGTCAGCGCGAAGCTGGAGAAGATCTTCCTCGCGACACGGCACAAGCGGGCCGTCCCCGTGACGCCCTTCGACTCGTGGTGGCGCTCTTAGCCCGCGCACAGCAGAACGCGCCGACCGGAGCCTTGGGCTTCGGTCGGCGCGTTCGTTTTCCCATTCCTGCTGTGCGATGGGAGCCTTGCTGCTGCGCCTAGTTCGCGGGCGCGGGCGGCGCGACCGGCGCAGGAGCGGTCTCCTGCGCGGCCGGAGCCGCCGGGGCGGGGGCGGCGGGCACGGCCTCCGGGGCGACCGGAGAAGCGGGCACCACCGGAGCGGGAGCCTCGGGGAGGACCGGAGCCACCGGAGCGGGAGCCTCGGCCGCGGGAGCGGCAGGAGCCGAAGCTGCGGGAGCCTCGGCGACCGGAGCCGCAGGAGCCGGAGCCGCAGGAGCCTCGGCGACCGGAGCCGCTTGGACCGGGGCCTGAGGGGCAGCAGGGGTCGGAGCGGCGGGATCCGCAGGGTCTTGCTTCTTCGCGGCGCGCTGCTGCTCGAGCTGGACCACGGCCGCGGCCTGCGCCTGCGGGAGCATGTTGGACAAGCCCGGAATCACCGTGTTCATCATGGGCAGGACGGTCTGGATCTGCGAGCCCACAGCCGACACGCCTTGCCCGATGTCCTGGGACTCAGACGTGATCAACCCGCCGGCCTGCTGCGCGATCATCGTCGCGAGCCCGGACACGTCGCCCTTCTCCACCTGCTCCTTGATCTGCGGCACCAACTGCGCGATCGACATCACGTTCGGACCCGAAGGCGCCGCCTGGCCCAAACCGCCGATCCCGCCCGGCATGCTCGGAGTCCAATCCGGACTCGCCCCCGGCGGCGGCGTCAACGGCACCCCCGGCAAGCTCGGATCCACATAGCCCGCGTTCGGATCGCTCGGATTGTACCCAGGGTAACCACCCGTCGCACCAGGATACGACGGAGCCGCAGGCTGCGCGATCGGCTGCCCGCCGCCACCGGACGGATCCGGATACACCGGCGGAGCCGGAGGAGCAGGATCCCGCTTCACACCGCCCAAGAAATCCACGTCAAAACCACCACGCACACCACTCTCCGCCGCAGCAGGAGTCTGCGCCACAGCGCGCTGCTGCTCCAACTGGTTCACGGCGACGGACTGCGCCTGCGGCAGGATGTTGGACAGACCGGGCACCAGCGTGTCCATCATGGGCAACGCGTTTTGGAGCTGCGAACCGACTGCGGACACGCTCTGCTGCACGTCCGTGGAGTTCGTCTCCATCAACCCGTTCGCCTGCTGGGCGATCACCGAGGCGAGGGAGGACACGTCGCCCTTCTGCACGGCCTGCTGGATCTGGGGCAGCATCGAGACGACGGAGGCCACGTTGATGACCGGCATGCCGGTCGGGGCGGCCTGCCCCGAAGTCCCGGCAGGAGCCGTCTGGCCCAAACCGCCGACCCCGGCGGGGATGTTCGGCTGCCAATCCGGGCCCGCGCCAGCGGGAGCCGTGAGCGGCACGCCCGGCAGAGCCGGATCCACGTAACCCGCGTTCGGGTCGTTCTGCGCGTAGCCCTGGTACGACGGAGTCGCGGGCTGGGCGATCGGAGTGCCGGGGACGACCGGCGGGACCGGAGCGGGATCTCGCTTGACTCCGCCCAAGAAGTCCACGTCGTACCCGCCGCGCACCCCGGCGCCCTGCCGAGCGGCGCGCTGCTGCTCGAGCTGGACCACGGCCGCGGCCTGCGCCTGCGGGAGCATGTTGGACAAGCCCGGAATCACCGTGTTCATCATGGGCAGGACGGTCTGGATCTGCGAGCCCACAGCCGACACGCCTTGCCCGATGTCCTGGGACTCAGACGTGATCAACCCGCCGGCCTGCTGCGCGATCATCGTCGCGAGCCCGGACACGTCGCCCTTCTCCACCTGCTCCTTGATCTGCGGCACCAACTGCGCGATCGACATCACGTTCGGACCCGAAGGCGCCGCCTGGCCCAAACCGCCGATCCCGCCCGGCATGCTCGGAGTCCAATCCGGACTCGCCCCCGGCGGCGGCGTCAACGGCACCCCCGGCAAGCTCGGATCCACATAGCCCGCGTTCGGATCGCTCGGATTGTACCCAGGGTAACCACCCGTCGCACCAGGATACGACGGAGCCGCAGGCTGCGCGATCGGCTGCCCGCCGCCACCGGACGGATCCGGATACACCGGCGGAGCCGGAGGAGCAGGATCCCGCTTCACACCGCCCAAGAAATCCACGTCAAAACCACCACGCACACCACTCTCCGCCGCAGCAGGAGTCTGCGCCACAGCGGGCTTGGACGCGGTCTGGTTGCGGGCGGACTGCGCCGGGTCCGCGCCGGAGAGGTAGCGGTTGATCCCGTCCGCGAGGGCGGCGGCGTACCGCTGCTGCCCCTGCGGGCTGGTGAGCTGCGCGGCCTCCTGCGGGTTCGAGCCGTTGCCCATCTCGATCATGAGGTCCGGCACCCGTGCGAGGTTCACTCCGGCGATGTCGGAGCGGACGTCGATCCCGTTCTTGCCGAGGTAGTTGCTGACCGGGAAGCCTGCGGCGGTCATGGCGTCGCGCATGAGGTACGCGGCTTTGCGGCCTTCCCAGGACTGCACCTTGTTCGCTTCGGAGTCCGGCAGAGGGAGCGTCGGCACGATGATGTGGAAGCCGCGCTTCGACGCGTCGGCCCCGCTGGAGGTGGAGTCGGCGTGGATGTTCACGCCGACCGAGGCTCCGGAGCTGTTCTCGGCATCGGCGCGCTCGTTGACGCAGCCGCCCCAGCCGGTGTCGTCTTGACGGGAGAGGACCACCCGCGCGCCCGCCTGCTCCAGGCGCTGCTTGACCAGCTGGGCGACCTGCCAGGTGATCGTGTGCTCGGGCACCCCGGTCACCGTGGTCATCCCGCTCGTCTGGCACGCCTTCATACCGCCTCGGCCGTCGGGGACCTTGCGGTTCAGCTGGGCGGGGTTGTTCGCGGCTTGGTGGCCGGGATCGAGGAACACGGTCTTCCCGGCCAACGTGCCCTCGTGGACTGGCGTCCCTGGAGTGGCGAGCGCCGCTCCTTGGGAGCTGAGCGCCAACAGGGCGGCAGCGACTGCGCCACCGACTTTTTTCGACGTCTTCATACGCTGGCGGACGCGGGTCGGAACTCGCGCCACTCTCCTTCCATCAATAAGTCACAGCAGTAACAAGGATTAACTTCTGCAACAGAAGCCAACTCCTGTGTCACTAGTGAAACAGAGGAAACGCCAGACGCGGTGAGGCCGACACGGAGTCTGACAACCGTTAAACCCCCGTGATATCAGCGAAGCCAAACCGTGGCGGCCCCGACCGGGGTCAGGCGGCGGTCAGCTCGCGGCGTGCTCGGCGATATGCTGTAAGACCAGGTCGGCGACCACTTCCGGCTTCTCGTCCGGAATCCAATGGCTGACCCCTGGCAGCATCTCGAGCCGAAACGGGCCGTCCACGCCGCGCCCGGCCCGCCGCATGGCGACCGGCGAGATCGCCACATCGGCGTCGCTGCCGATCATCAAGGTGGGCGAAGAGACCTTTTTCAGCATCGAGGGAGAGGAGAAGGCGGCCCCCCGGTACACCCCGATGCTGCTGTGCGCGGTCTCGGGATCCGCCATCTTCGCCAGATCTCGCCGAACCCGCTCCGGCGTCTGCCCGCTGCCGATCAGCCGTCGGTAGATGAATCCGTCCTGCCTGGCCAAAAGCCGCTCCGGCAGCCAAGGGATCTGGAACAGCCCGGCGTACCACGAGCGCCGCATCTGGTCGAGGATGGTCCAAGGGCCGACCCCAAGGGCGGCGCGCGGATGCGGCACCGAGATCGCGGTGAGCGTGCGCACCAAGTCCGGGCGGGCCGAGGCCAGCCCCCATGCCGCCATCGCGCCCCAGTCGTGGCCGACCACGTGCGCCGGGGCGAGCCCGTGCGACACGATCAGCTCCACGACGTCCGCGACGATCTCCTGCTGCCGATAGGCGAATCGGGAACGAGGGCGGGCTCCCGGACTCGTGCCGCGCATGAGCGGGACGATGGTCCGGTACCCCCGCGCGTGCAAGATCTCCGCGACCTGATCCCATTCTTCGAACCCTTGCGGCCAACCGTGCAAAAGCACCACGGGCGCGCCTTCCAACGGTCCGGCGTCGCTGACGTCGAAGACGAGTCCGGCTCTCTTGAACTGGGCGATCCGCTGTGTGATGTATGCCATAAAGGCTAATATACCGGACGCGCGATTCCGCCGTTGCCCGGATCTCCCCCAGCCGAGGACGTGGCAGTGGCCACAAGGGCGGTGCGCTCGGCCGTCCCCAGATACCGCAGCGGCTCGCTGCTCTTGCGCCTTCGTGGTCAGCGCTTCCAGCGGCACGGCGCGGGGCGCTTGGAGGCCATGGCGCAAGTCCGCGTCCGGCCGCCCCGCGCGCTGGATTGCCGCCGCGCTCCTTGACCGGCCCTTCAGCCGGCGCCGCTGCCGAGGTTCACCAGCACCACGCCGACCACCGTGACCCCCAGCCCGACCAGCGTCGTCGTGGAGAGATGCTGGCGGAACCACAGCCACCCGATCAGCGTGATGAGCACCGTGCCAGCGGCGGACCAGATCGCGTACGCGACCCCGACCGGGATTTCCTTGAGCGTCAAACTCAAAAAGTAGAACGCGGCCCCATAGCCCGCCACCACCAACGCGAGCGGCAGAGGGCTCTTGGCCCCGTCCACTTGCTTGAGCGATGTTGTGGCGACCACCTCGCACAGGATCGCCGCCACGAGGTACGCCCAGTTCGCGCTGATCACCCGTGCAAGCCTAGCCGAACCGGGCCCACGCCACGACCAGGCCGAAGCCGCCCGCCGCCGCCGAGCGAGCGTCTGGAAAAGCCGTTAGGGTGAGCGCGTCCGCCGCTGGAAGGAGCCTGTCATCCGCCGTCACGCACTCGTCTTGACCGCCGTGCTGTGCCTGCTGTGGGGCGCTGTCGGCTCCCCAGCCAGCGCAGAGCAGGCATTGCGCTTCGGCACCGAAGGCACCTACTCCCCGTTCACGTACCACGACCCCGCCACGGGCGAGCTCGTCGGGCTCGACGTCGAAGTCGCACGGGCCCTGGCCGCGAAAATGGGGCGGCGGGCCGAATTCGTCGAGGCTCCCTTCGACTCCCTTTTCGCCGGATTGGACGCTGGGCAATTCGATTTCGTCGCCAACCAGATCGCGGCCACGCCCGAACGCGAGCAGGCGTACAGCCTCACCGCCCCGTACATCTACGCGACCGGCCTGATCATCACGCGGGCGGGCGACGACTCGATCCGCTCCCCCGGCGATCTGAAAGGCAAACTCGTCGCCGACTCCCCGGTGAGCAACTGGGGCGTGCTCGCCGCGAAGCTCGGGGCCAGGCTCGAAGCTTCCGACGCGACCCAAGCGCTCATCCTCTTAGAGCAAGGCCGAGTCGACGCGGTGGTCCAAGACGACCTGACTTTTCTCGCGTACAAAGCGAAAGTGCCGCAGGCGAAGGTGGACATCGCCGTCCGGCTCGCCGAACGGGCCCCGTCCGTCTTCCCCGCCCGCAAGGGCGACCCGTTGGCAGGCCAGGCCAGCGCAGCGCTCGAGGCGCTGCGCGCGGACGGGACGTTGGATCGGATCAGCGCCAAATACTTGCGGCCGGAGCAGGCCCCCGCTGCGGCCCGGCTCCCGAGCCAGTGGGAGACAGTCGCAGCGAACCTGTGGCCGATGGCCAAGGCGCTGGCGAGGGTCACCCTGCCGCTCGCCGCGATCTGTTTCGTCCTCGGGCTCGTGATCGCCGTGCTCACCGCCCTGGCTCGCATATCGCGCAATCGGGCCGTGTCCGCGCTCGCCCGAAGCTATGTGTCCGTGATCCGGGGCACTCCGCTTTTGGTGCAGCTCTTCTTGATCTACTTCGCCTTGCCCGAGTTCGGGGTGAAGCTGCCGCCGTTCCCCTCCGCCGTCGTGGCGCTCTCCCTCAGCGTCGGGGCGTACGCCTCGGAAGTCGTGCGCGCCGCGATCCTCGCCGTCCCGAGCGGACAGAGCGAAGCCGCTCGGGCACTCGGGTTCTCCCGAGGGCAGACGCTCCGGCTGGTCGTGTTCCCGCAGGCGGCCAAAATCGCCGTGCCCCCGCTGTCGAACACGCTGATCGCGCTGGTCAAAGACACCTCGCTGGCGGCGACGATCCAGGTCACCGAGCTGTTCCGCACCGCGCAAATCGCGGCGGCCCCGATCTTCCGATATTTCGCGCTCTACGCCACGGCGGCCGTCTTCTATTGGGTCGTCTGCCTCGTGCTGTCCTGGTTCCAAGGCAGGCTGGAGCGCCGGCTCGAGCGAGGCGCGGCGAATACCAGCACAATGGTCGGGTGACGCAAAGCTTCTCCGTATGGGCGCCAAACGCGCAACAGGTCCGTGTCCGAGTCGACGGGGACGACCACGTGATGCGCCAGACGGGCGGCGGCTGGTGGGCCGCCGAGGTCGGCTGCTCCCCGCAAGCCCGCTACGGCTATCTCCTCGACGAGGACCCCAAGCCGCTGCCCGACCCGCGCTCCCCGCGCCAGCCGGACGGGGTGCACGGGCTCTCCCAGCGCTTCGCGGTGGACCCCGAGTCGTGGACGGACGCGAGATGGACGGGCAGGCAGCTCGCGGGCGGCGTGCTCTACGAGTTGCACATCGGGACGTTCACCCCGGAGGGCACGTTCGCGGCGGCGGCGGCGAAGCTCGACCACCTCGTCGCCCTCGGCGTCACATTCGTCGAGGTGATGCCGGTGAACGCGTATAACGGCGAATGGGGCTGGGGCTACGACGGCGTGGACTGGTACGCGGTGCACGAGCCGTACGGCGGTCCCGGCGAGTTCGCGAAGTTCGTCGACGCCTGCCATGGCAAGGGCCTGGCGGTCTGCTTGGACGTGGTGTACAACCACTTGGGGCCGTCCGGGAACTACCTGAACCGTTTCGGCCCGTATCTGAACCCGGACGCGACGATTTGGGGCCCAAGGGTGAATCTGGACGGGGCCGATTCCGACGAGGTCCGCCGGTACGTGATCGACAACGCGCTGCGGTGGTTCGAGGAGTTCCACGTCGACGCGCTGCGGCTGGACGCGGTGCACGCGCTCTCGGACTCCACCGCGATCCCGATCCTCGCCGAGCTCGCCTCGGCGGCAGAGGCGTTGTCCGCAAAGGTCGGCAGGCCGCTGTCCCTCATCGCGGAGAGCGACCTGAACGACCCGAAGACCACCACGCCGCAGGCCTCGGGCGGGGACGGCCTCGCCGCGCAGTGGGACGACGACGTGCACCACGCGATCCATACGGCCGTATCCGGAGAGCGGCAGGGCTACTACGGCGACTTCGGCTCCCTCGCGTGCCTGGCCACGACGCTCGAGCGGGCGTTCTTCCACGCGGGCACCTACTCCTCGTTCCGCAAACGCCGCCACGGCAGGCCGATCGACCCCCAGACCGCTCCCGCCTCCCGTTTCGTCGTCTACACCTGCAACCACGACCAAGTCGGCAATCGCGCGACCGGCGACCGGCCCTCCACCTACCTCACGCCGGGGCAGCTCGCCATCAAAGCCGCGCTGGTGCTGCTCTCCCCTTTCACCCCGATGCTGTTCATGGGCGAGGAATGGGGCGCGTCGACTCCGTTCCAGTTCTTCAGCTCCCATCCCGAGCCGGAGATCGCGAAGGCGACCAGCCAAGGGCGGCGCAGTGAGTTCGCCGAACACGGCTGGTCCGCCGAGGAGGTGCCCGACCCACAAGACCCGGCGACCTTCCAGCGCTCCAAGCTGGACTGGTCCGAGATCTCCCGCGAGCCGCACGAGCGGCTGCTCCTGTGCTACCGGGACTTGCTCGCACTGCGCGCGGCCCATCGGGAATTCACCGACCCGCGCCTGACGAACGTCCGGACCGAGCACGATGAGCAGGCGCGATGGTTCCTGCTCCACAGGGGGCGCTTCACCGTGGCGGTGAACCTCGCCGCGCACGATGTCGCCGTGCCGGCTTCGGGCGAAGTCGTCTTGGCCTGGGGCGAGCCCGCCATTGACGGGGAACGCGCGACGCTTCCCCCGCACAGCTTCGCCGTGTTCCTCCGGCCTTCGTCGACGACATAACCGCAGGTCGCACACACGGGACGGAGGGCGGCCCCCGCTTTTTGCGCGCAACGGCACGAGCAATCGTTGTGCCCCACGCCACTAAGTGGTACTCTCGGTATCTGATATCTCATATGAGATACACGATCAATCCTTGAAATCCCGGACCCGTCTGAGGCCCGCCGAGCGCACCCTTGGAGACGACCATGCCCCAGCCCACAAGCACCCGCTACCCGAAAGTCCGGCGAATCCTATTCCGATTCGGCGACCCCGAGCCGATGCGGCGCTACTTCGCGGACAACAACATCGTGTACAGCCATTTCGTCGCGGGGCTCTCGTTCGGCTTCCCGCCCGGCGAAGAAGCCTTCATCCGCGCCGTGCGCCGCTACTCCGACCACGTGGTCGATCCCGTGCTCAAAAAGCGCGTCGCGGGATTCATCGGACAGGAGGCCGTGCACGGCCAGCAGCACAACAGCCTCAACGAGAAGCTGATCGAACTCGGCTACCGCGACCAGGCCGCGAAGAGCCTCGAGCGCATGCGGCGCCTAGAAGAGCGCTACCTCGACAAAATCCGAAGCGCTTCCCCCTGCTGCGCTACGCGACGTTGGCGGGAACCGCTCTGGCCGAGCACTTCACGGCGGTCGCCGCTGCGCGGACGCTCACCACCCCGCAAATTCAGGCGATGATGACCGACCCGGAGGTCCGGCAACTGCTCAACTGGCACGCCTTCGAGGAGCTGGAGCACAAGTCCGTCGCCTTCGACGTCTACCGCGCCGCGAACGGGCCCGAATGGCTCCGCGTCTGGATGATGCGGATCGCCGTGCCCCTCATGACCCCGCTCCTGATCCTCAGCACCTTGGTTTCGATCGTGGCGACCGACCCCGTCGGGCGGCGCCAGCCGGTCCGGATCCTGCGCGAGACTTGGCAGCTCCTGCGCGGCCCGCTGCTCAAAGGCGCGTTCACGGAGGCGTGGGCCTTCACCCGGTGGGGCTTCCATCCGGACGACATCGACACCACCGCCCTGCTGGAGAAGTGGAGCGAGGAGCTTTTCGGCAAGGACGGCGAACTCGTCGGCCACCTCAGATAGCATCGCGCCCAGTCTCCGCCGAGCGATCGCGCGCCGCGACCTCGGACTTGGACCGCCCCCGCGCGATCGTTCGGCGAGACACGCGACTTCCTCCACCAGATTATGCCCGAAACAATTTAGTGATACCATTGGTATGAGATATTTCGCGGGTCCGGAGCAACCACGGAACGCCGCCCTCAAACCGTCAAACGCATAGGAAGCGACCATGGCCCCACAAGCAAAAACGAAAGCGCTCTACCCCAAGGTCCGGCGGATCCGGTTCCCGTTCGGCGAGCCCGAGCCGATGGATCGCTACTACGCGGACGACAACATCGCGCTCAGCCATTTCGTCGCGGGGCTCTCGTTCGGCTTCCCGCCCGGCGAAGAAGCCTTCATCCGGTCGGTGCGCCGTTTCTCGGACAAGGTCACCGACCCGGTCCTCAAGAAGCGAGTGGCAGGGTTCATCGGCCAGGAGGCCGTGCACGGCCAGCAGCACAACAGCCTCAACGAGAAGCTGGCCGAACTCGGCTACCAGAACCGGAGCGAGGCCTTCTTCAAATACTTCATCCGGTACGAGGAGCGATTCCTCGACAGGGATCCGAAACGGCACCCGCTGCTTCGCTACGCCTCCCTCGCCTCGACCGCGCTGGCCGAGCACTTCACCGCCATCGCGGCGACTCGGCTGCTCACCACCCCAGAAGTCCAGGCGCTGCTGACCGACCCCGAGGTGAAGAACCTGCTGAACTGGCACGCCTTCGAGGAGCTGGAGCACAAGTCCGTCGCCTTCGACGTCTACCGCGCCGCGAACGGGCCCGAATGGCTCCGCGTCTGGATGATGCGGGCCGCCGTCGTCCTCATGGGTCCGGCTCTGATCCTGTCCACCGTCGCCTCCATCGCGGCCACCGACCCGGTCGGACGGCGCCAGCCCATCCGGGTCGCCCGCGAGATGTGGCAGCTGCTGCGCGGCCCCTTCATCAAGGGCATCATCCCCGAGATGTGGGAGTTCACCCGGTGGGGCTTCCACCCGGACGACATCGACACCACCGCCCTGCTGGAGAAGTGGAGCGAGGAGCTTTTCGGCAAGGACGGCGAGCTCGTCGGCCACCTCAAGTAGCCGCGCCGCACGCCTCTCGAAGGTGGCGCGCCGTTCTCCGGCGCGCCACCTCGCCCGTCCGGGCCCCGGACAACGCCCGGCAGCCCCGCTTGACGGCCGCAGAATTTTTGAGCGTCCTCGCCTGACAAACATCGTTCGTGGCGCTGACAACCTCACAGGTCAACGGAGAGGGCCGTTGACCTGTCGCGCCAGTCCTCTCCGGCAGGATCGCGAGTATTGCGAGGAAAACATGTCCAACCCCGTGATGACCGTGTCATGCTGGTGAAAACCAGCCCCGAATGACTCGGCTTCCCCATCGACAAGCGATTCGCCAAGCTCACGACGCATTCGGAGTCCGCGCTGCGCCGCCACCCCTCGGTCAAGCTGCGCTGGTTCGACGTCGAGTTCTCCACCACCAAGGCTTCGGACATCCTCGTCTGGGAGACGACCTCCCAGCACGAGTACGAGCTGCTGGTCGAAGAACTCCGCGAGACGCCGCTCTGGGACCGATACTTCACGATCGTGGAGATCCTGCCCGGCGTGGAGAACGCCGACGCGGATAATGACAACCGCAAGGCCGTCGGCGCTTAGCCCGCCGCCGATCGGAAATACGCCACCGAGCGGCGGATTCCTTCAGCGAGGTCGGTGCTCGGCTCCCAGCCGAGCACCGACCTCGCTTTCGCCGGGTCCAAGCAGGAGCGGGCAAGGTCGCCGAGCCGGGCAGGCGCGAACTCCGGATCGTCGGGCACACCGACCGCTTGCGCGACGAGGCTGTGCAGCTCCCGGTCGGAAGTCTCCACGCCGGTGCCGATGTTGAACCGCTCCCCGCCGCCCGAAGCGCCGCTGGCCAGCACGAACGCGTCCACGACATCGTCAACGTACACGTAATCCCTCGTGTTCGTCCCCGCGCCGAAGACTTTCGTCGGCTTCCCCGCCAGCAGCGCCCCGGCGAAGATCGCGATGACCCCCGCCTCCCCGTGCGGGTTCTGCCTCGGCCCGTACACGTTCGCGAGGGCGAGGTGCGAGCAGTCCAGCCCGTGCAGTCTGCGGAACATGTTCAGGTACAGCTCGCCGCAGGCCTTGCTTGCGGCGTACGGGGACAGCGGGGCGACAGGAGTCTCCTCGTCCACCGGGAAACCCGTCGGGTCGCCGTAAATGGATCCGCCCGAGGAGGTGAAGACGATCTTCCGCGCTCCCGCGGCAGCCGCCGCCAGCGCCAAATTCACCGTGCCGAGCACGTTCACCCGCGCGTCGTGGGCCGGATCGGCCACCGATTTGCGGACGTCGATCTGCGCGGCCAGGTGGAAGACCACCTCTGGCTTCGAGTCCGCGAGCACGTCCGCGACCGCTGGCGAGTTCAAGTCCACTTCCCAAAGCCTTTGGAACCGGTCGTTGCGCTCGGCCTGGACGAGGTTCCCGGCTTTGCCCGAGCTCAAATCGTCGAGGACTCCGACCTCGTGGCCGTCCGCCAGCAATCGGTCCACCAGGGTGGACCCGATGAACCCTGCTCCACCAGTCACTAATGCGCGCATTCCGGCACCCTAGCAGGGCCGCGCGGCAGAAGACGCGAACACACCCGTGTGGGCGAGGGCTCAGCCTTTGCAGAAATGGTTCTGGTCGTTCGAGACGACCGGATCTTCCTGGTCATGCCGCACGGCCAGATCTCTGAACTCGTAGATCGTCACCGGCCCGTCGTGGTAAACCGGCAGGACACCGGGCGCGTCGATGAGGTGGACGAAGGGGTCTGGATGATCCGGCCAATAGTTCGGCGGGCTCTGGAGAGCGTAGCGGACACGCAGCCGCCGCAACGCGTCGGCGACCCGCCAATCCCGGCCAGCCGAGGCGGCGAACCAGTAGACGCACGCTTGGTCGGCGCTGAAGCTGGGGCTGCGATAGTGCGCGAACATCGGCTTCAGGCCCGCCTCCGCGTACATCCATCCGGTGCCCTGTTCGAGCTGGTTGAGGACGACCGTGCCGTTCACGTCCGGCCGCGCGGCGAGCCAATGGTACGCCTTGACGTCTTCCGGTCCGACCAGCCAATCGTTTCGGCTGCTCGAGGCCAGCGCCCCGCGTTCGAGGCGCATGTGGTGCCCGTAGCCAAGGATGAGCGCCATGACGAGCCCGAACGCCGAGGGGGCCGCCCAGCGGCGCGCGAACGCCGCCGGGCGCAGAAGCCGTTCGGCGCAGCACAGCGCCGCAGCCACCCCGAAGCCGAAGAACCCGGTCACCAGCAGCGTCAGCACCTCGGCCAAGCGATGGGGGTCGTGGTAGAAGCTGCCGCTGGCTTTGTCCAAGAACCACGGGACGGTGAACGACGGCCAGTCCGAGGAGGGCCTGCCGTCCGGATGCAGCGGCAACGGCCCGCATTGCGGGTACGGATGGCACACGCCAGGGCCGAATGGCACAAGATCGTTCGTGGCGACCACCACGAAGAGCGCCCAGAGCACCGGGGCCCACCACTGCCGCAGCCACAACGCCGCGAGCAGGCCCGCCGCCGCGACGGCGAGCAACGGCAGCATCAGGTGCGCGCGATGCTCGAACGGCGCGCTCTCGTCCGCGGTCCTCGACACGAGACCCGCTGTGCGCAACGCCGCTTGGGCGTGCGTGAGAGTGAGGTCGTACCAGTAGAACGGGAACGCGTCGGTCTCGTTCGAAGCGGACCTGAGGCCCAAAGCCATCGGGGCGAGCAGCGCCCCCGCGCCTGCGGGGATCGCCGCGAGGGTCGCGAAATCCTTCAGACGGGTCGCGACCGGGCTCCACAGCAGCTGCGTCGCCCACCAGAGCATCAGCAAGGCCGCCACCACGACCGTCGCCGAAGGATGCGCGGCGGTCACCCCGGCGAGGGCGAGGACGGCGACCGGCAACCGGGACCGGTCCCGCACGCACGACATCGCGAGCACTGCGACCACCGGGGCGAGGGCGATGGCCACCGCGGAGGGGACCGAGCCGAAAGCCTCTTCCTCGTAGAGCGAAGGGAACAGCGCCGAGCCCGCGGCGGCGGCGCTCGCCCCGTACGCGGCCCACCGCTCCCCGAGTTTGCCCCGCGCGAGCTGCCACGTCAACGCAGCCGCGCTGATCGGGAGGACGACGGCGGGGGTGATCACCGACGCGATGTTGTACAGCTGGGGGTAACCGGACCGGACCCCGAGCAGCGCAGCGGCCGGCTCGCCGAGCGCGACCAGCGCATGCCAGGCGTCCGGATAGAAATGCCCGTCGTGGTTGTCCGAATTGATGAGCTCCCCGGTGCGGATCGGGGAAGCGACCCCGGTCTCGGCGATGAACCGGATCAAATTGGCGTGCCACAGGGCGTCCCAGACCTGGCTGATGTTGTCGAACCCCCGAGAGGTCCGCAGCTGCATCCAACGCAGACAGGTGTAGCTGAAGATCCCCGCGCCGATCGCCACGCCCGAGCCGATCGTGGCGGCCGACCGCCTCGACATGGGCTCTGCCGGTTCCACCGGGGGCCAGACCCTGCCTCGGTACGCCGCCGCGGCCCAGAGCAGGAGGAACACCGCAGAGGCCGCGACGAGGTTCCAGCGGATCGGGGTGAAGCCGAGCCAGAGCGTCGCGAACCCCACCACGCCGAGGGTCACGGCGGGGCCCGCCGCGAGCGCGGACGCGCCGGGCAGGCCCGCCGCTTTCGCGAGCGCCGCGCCAGGCAGGACGAGCAACGCCGCGACGACGAGCGCGACGACGGCGGCTTCGATCATTCGCCAGGCCCAGCGGGCGGCGCGGGCGATTGCTCCGGAGCGGGAGCGGGCGCGGGAGCCCCCTCCGGCGCGGGCGATTGTTCCGGCGCAGGAGCAGGGGCCGGAGTAGGCGCGGGAGCCCCCTCCGGAGCGGGAGCGGGAGCCCCTTCCGGAGCGGGAGCGGGAGCCCCTTCCGGAGCGGGAGCCTGCGTCGTGGGCGGCAGCGTCTCCGAGGGACGGGTGACGGTGGCTTCCGGTCCGACTTCTTGGTGCGGCACGTTCACCCCTGTGGCGAGCCCCCCGGTGTCGGCGGTCTCCGCAGGGGCCGTCGACGAGCTCGGTGACACCAGCTGGTTCAACCATTGGCCGTCGGCGTCCAAGACGAACGGGTGGCCCATGAAGGTGGCCCATGGCGTTCCCCGTCCCCCCTGGCCGGACATCCTCGCCATGTTCCGCAAATGGATTTGGTGCGAGTCGACGTTCTCGCGGTCTTGGCCGGTCGCGATGAACTGCGCAGCGGATTCCGGAGCCCCGACCTGCCGGGCGATGTCCGCCAGCTCTTGGTCGGTGAGGTCTTTGAGCGCGCCTTGATGCGGCTGGATGTCCTTGTCGAAAAGCCTTCGCACGAACTTCCAGGCCATGTCCGCCGTCTGCGACTCCCCTGTCACCAAATAGGCGGCGATCAGCGCCCTGCTGGAATAAGAGGCCGACGCTGAGTACGGGTCGAGGTAGCTGACCAGCCGCAGATTCACCACGAGCTTGCGCGCCTCGATCTGTTTGCGCATTTCCTCGCCGAACAGCTGGATCAACGTCGCGCAGTTCGGGTCGATGAAATCGAGGTACAGATCGATCGGCCGCAACGCCTCCGGGTCGCCGATCTGCAGCACCTCTTCCAGCACTGCCGCCGGAGCCGGGCCAAGATCGGCGGGCGGCTCCGGGTCCGCCGCGCTTCGCACGGCGCAGAAACTTGCCACGATCAGAGCGAACGCGACCGCCAGACCGCACCACCTTGCCAAATTCTGTGCCAAACCACGTTGAGACACGACCGATCCACGCATAGGCTCAGGATAACGAGGCATCTGCCGTCATACCCGCCAACCGGCGCAGGGGCGTGTCCCCCGGTTCCGGAGGAAGGCTCCTCGCCGGGAACGCAGACTCGACTGGCGGGATCCAGCTGCCTTCTACCGGACGGAGCCTTGGAGGGCGACCGCGCAGTAAAAGAGGAGGACGAACAGCGTCGCCCAGTGGCGGGGATGCGCCCCAGAACGCGCGCGGAAGAACTGCCATGCCCCGAGAAAAGGCAAGACAGCCGCGCCGAGCATGGCAGAGTCGAAATCACGGAAGCCATCATCGAGAACTGCCCTGGACACGCGGCCGCGAGTCCTGCCATCGGGTCGCGTCGGACTCGTTCGCAGCGCGACTCGGCTCCCCGCAGCGCGAGACCGTACGCGAGGAGCGCCAGCGCGGTCCACGAGATGAGGGCGCTCACGAGCAGCGCGACCGACGAGGCGAAAAACAGCGAGCAGGCGCAGCAAAGACGCCGGTTGCCTCGCGGGAAAGATGGGGTGGAATCCAGAGCGCGGAACAGCAATTTCTCTCTGAACTCCGACCGCTCGAGCCGATCCGCCCCAATCGGCGCGCGGACCCCGCAGCCCTCGGCCCTCAGCTCTTCGCCGCCCGTGAGGCGCGCGGGCGGAGAACGGCTGCTTATGCTGGAGCCCTCATGCCGAAGCTCCTGGCCGACATCACTCCGCTGAAAACCCCGTCGTTCCGTCGTCTGTGGGTCGCTGGCGTGGTGTCCCAGCTCGGCGCGCAATTCACCGTTGTCGCGGTGCCCGTGCAACTGTACGAGCTCACCAAAAGCTCCGCCTATGTCGGTCTCGCCGGGCTCTTCGCGCTGCTGCCGATGCTGGTCCTCGCGCCGCTCGGCGGCGTTTTGGCCGATCTCTACGACCGCAGGCGCATCCTGATCGTCACAAGCTCGGGGCTCGCGACGACCTCCGTCCTGCTCTGGGTCCAAGCCGCGCTGCCCGTCGCGAGCGGTTCGGCGCAAATCTGGCTCATCCTCGGGCTCTTCTCGCTGCAACAGGCGTTCTTCTCCGTGAACAACCCGACCCGAGGAGCCATCATCCCGCTGCTGCTCCCGCACGGGCAGTTGCCCGCCGCGAACGCGCTGAACTTCACTGTGGTGGGGCTGACCACCTTCGTCGGGCCGATGCTGGGCGGAGTCCTGTTGAACGTCCCCGGAGTCGGCCTCTCCCGGCTTTATCTCATCGACGCCGTGACCGTGTGCGCGACGATCAGCGCGGCGGTCCGGCTGCCGAATCTGCGCCAGAGCCTGCCGGGCAACGCCGCAGATCGCCGCGTGGGCCCCGACAGCGCCGGAGCCAAGGCGCGCGAGGCCATCAAAGCTCTGGCCGACGGCTTCTCCCACTTGCGGGCGGACCAAATCCTGCTCGCCACCTTCGTCGTCGACCTCATCGCCATGATCTTCGGGATGCCTCGAGCGCTTTTCCCCGAAATAGCCCACACAGTCCTCGGCGACCCCATCCACGGGGGAACGCACCTGGGCCTGCTCTACGCCGCGGTGCCGGTCGGCGCGTTCCTCGGCGGGCTCTTCTCCGGGTGGGTTCCCCACGTGCGCAGGCAAGGGCTCGCGATCATCCTCGCCATCGCCGCCTGGGGGATCGGCGTCGCCGGGTTCGGCGGGGCTCTCTCCGTCTGGGGCGCGGCGGGGTTCTGGGCCGCGTTCGCCTGTCTCGCCGTCGCGGGCCTCGCCGACACGTTCTCCAGCGTGTTCCGGTCCACGATGCTCCAGGCCGCCGCGCCCGACGAGCTGCGCGGACGAATGCAAGGCGTGTTCTTCCTCGTGGTGGCGGGCGGCCCGCGCGTCGCCGACTTGCTGCACGGCTACGGCTCGACCGTCCTCGGCCCGATCGGAGCCGCCGCGGTCGGCGGAGTCCTCGTGGTCGTCGGCATCGCAGTTGCCGCGCTGGCCCTCCCCCGCTTCACCGCCTATCGCTCCGACGCGTGAGACGCGTCGGAGCCGTTGCGCGTTCCTCGCTCCGCGCCAGCCTAAGCTTGTCGCCATGAGTGCAACGACGACTCTGCGGCGATCCTGGGCGCGCGCTGCGTCCTTCTCCCTGCTCGCCTTGCTCGCCGCGGCCCTCGTGCCCGCAGCGGCAGCGGCCCCTGCCCCGCAGCAGCTCCAGTTCCACGCGACGACGTTGGACGGCAAGCCATTCAACGGGCTGGACTACGCGGGCAAGCCGGTCGTGTTGTGGTTCTGGGCCTCATGGTGCCCCGAATGCATGCAGGAGGCGCAGCATGTTGCGCGCGCGGCGGCGGCGAACCCCCAGGTGGCCTTCATCGGGATCGCGGGCAAGTCGAGGGCGCCCTCGGAGGGGGAGGCGCTCGCGCAGATCAGGAGTTTCGTCCAAAAGTACGGGCTGGGCGGCATCACACAGGTCACCGACCTGAGGGGCGAGGCGTTCTTCCGCTCCAACGTCACCGCGATCCCCACCTTCGTCTTCCTCAAGCCCACCGGCGAGGCCTCGTCGCTCTCCGACGTGGTCTCCGAACAAGCCCTCTCTGAGCGGGCTCGGCAAACGCTGAGCTGACGCGGGAAGAAGAACGAGCCATCACATGGAACTGACCCACACCCAGATCCTCTACTACGCCTTCATCCAGGGGTTGGTCGGCGCGCTCAACCCTTGCGGTTTCGCCATGCTCCCGGCCTATCTCTCCCTCGTCGTCCTCGGCGAGGACACCACGCAAGAAGGCAGGCGGTCGTTGTCCTCGGCGCTGCGCGCGCTCGTGGCCACTGCCGCCATGGCGCTGGGCTTCGTCCTGGTCTTCGGTTCCTTCGGCCTGCTCTCGGATTCTCTTTCCTGGCGGATCCAGCGCTACCTCCCGGCCGCGACCATGGTCGTCGGCGCGACGATGATCGTGCTCGGGCTGTGGTTCCTCTGGCGGATACTGCGCGGCAATGAAGTGGTGGTCCGGCTGCCGAAATGGTCAGGCGGGACTCCGACTGCCCGGATCGGCTCGATGTTCGGGTACGGCGTCGCGTACGCCATCTCGTCGCTGTCCTGCGGCTTCGGCTCGTTCGTCACGGTGATCAGCCTGACTTTCCGGTCCGGGGCGAACAATTTGGGGCTGCTGGCCTGCCTCGCCTATGCGGGCGGCATGACCGCCGTGGTGGGCTCGCTCGCCGTCTCCGCGGCCCTGGCCCACAACGTGATCTCCGCCGCCCTGCGCTGGGTCCTGCCGTACATCAGCATCATCAGCGCCGCGCTCGTCGTCGCCACCGGCCTGTACGTCGGCTACTACGGCTGGTACGAATACCGTCTGTTCCAGGCGAACGGCGATCCGAACAACCCGCTCATCTCCATGGCGCTCGCCGTGCAGAGCTGGCTCGCCGCCGCGGTCAACGCTTTCTCCGCATGGCAGTGGGTCGCGATCCTCCTGGCCCTCCTGGTCCTCGCCGGAGTCTGGACGGCGGTCGTCCGGCTTTGGCTGCCCCGCCAAGACCTGGTCGACTCGACCGGCCCGGACGCGTAGCCGCGAAACTACCCCGGACCCTCGGTCCGCGAAACCTTTGCGATAGCCTCATGAGAACGCGCGCGGCGTGATGGCGCGCACAGGAAGGCTGTATGGGCGAGTTGGACAATCCGCAGACGCGAGGGCTCTGGACGAGTCCGGACGCGCGTTCGGCCCTCGGGCCTCGCGCGCGGACAGCAGCCGACGACGAGAAGACGGGAGCGTGACCATGCCTTGGCTCGACAAAGAGGATCTCCGCCAGCTCGGAGCCGCAGGAACCGCAGTGCTGCGTTCGAAAATGCTGGTCCCGCCCGGTCCTCGCGCAGCGAGCAGGATGTTCTCAGCGTTCTGGCGCTTCGGCCCGACCGCGGCCCTGCCGATCGCCATCTCCGCCGCCCGCTGGCCGGAGCGCGTCGCGCTGGTGGACGACGACGGCAAGCTGACGTACCGCGATCTCGTCGGCGAGAGCGAAGCCCTCGCTGACGCGCTGGCCGCCTCCTACCAAGAGCTCCAAAGCCGTCGTGCCCACTCGGTCGGCGTGTTCTGCCGCAATCACCGGGGCTTCGTCATCGCCCTGCTCGCGGGCTGCCTGCTCGGCAAAGAAATCGTGTTCATCAACTACGACCTCACCGCCAAACAGCTCGCCCCCCTGCTCTCGCGCCACGGCATCGACCTCATGCTGCACGACGAGGATCTCGGGCAGACGCTCGACGAAGCCGGCTACACCGGGCGAAGGGCGGTCCCCACAGATCCCTCAGCCGTCCCGAGGAAGACCGCCGGACGGCGGCGGCGCACGCCGTCCCTGCTTCCGGTGGAAATGACCCTGCTGACCTCCGGCACCACCGGAGCCCCGAAAGGGGTGCCCAGGGCGATCCGGCCCGTCGCGGGCCTGTTCACCCTCGCCTCGGCGCTCGCAGCAACGCGACTGCGCTCGGGACAAGTCGCCGCAGTGACCAGCCCGCTCTTCCACGGGCTCGGGATCGCGGCGGGCCTTGGCTTCCTCGCCCTCGGCGACACCGTGCTCATCCGCCGCCGGTACTCCGCCGACCTGCTCTATCGGGACATCGAGGAGCACGGGGTCGAAGTGATCATGACGGTCCCCACCGTCCTCGCCCGGCTGACCGAGGCCGCGCGCGCTGCGGAGCGCGCACGCGACATGTCCTCGCTCAAACTGGTGCTTTCCGGGGGCGCGCTCCTGCCCGCCCCGGTGGTCCGCGATTTCACCGCCGCGTTCGGCCCGGTTGCGGTCAACGGCTACGGCACCACCGAACTCGGGATCATCTCGTTCGCCGACCCGAGAGACCTCGCCGAGGAGCCCGCGACCGTCGGCAGGCCCATCGTCGGCGCGTCGGTGAAGATCCTGCGCCCCGACCGCACCGAGGCCGCCGTCGGCGAGTCCGGAGTCATCTTCGCGAAAGGCACTGCGGCCTATGCGGGCTACACGCCGGACCCGAACGCGAAAGTCAAGGCGAAAGAAGTCGTCGCCGGCCATATCTCCACCGGAGACATGGGGCATTTCGACGCCAAAGGCCTGCTGTACGTGGACGGCAGGGAGGACGACATGATCGTCTCGGGCGGCGAGAACATCTTCCCGAGCGAGGTCGAGGAGGCGCTGCTCGCCCATCCATCGGTCGCGGACGCCGCCGTCGTCGGCGTTCCTGACTCCGAGTTCGGACAATGCCTGCGGGCCTTCCTCGTGCTGCGGCAGGGGGCCGCGCGTGTCGAAGACGACGCGCTCAAGGCGTTCCTGCGCGATTCGCTCGAGCGCTACAAGATCCCCAAGCAATTCCACGTGCTGCCGGAGCTGCCTCGCAACCCGTCGGGCAAAGTGCTCCGGACGACCCTGGCGACGCTCGATTAGTCCGGACGAGAGGACCGCCTCCTGGACGCAGCCCTCTCGCCCGAGCGAATCTGGCACTCTGTTCTCGAGACTGCTAAAATCCGTGGTATGCCGACCTATTCGTATGCCTGCACCCAATGCGATAACCGCTTCGACATCGTGCAGTCCTTCTCCGATCCTTCGTTGACCGTGTGCGAGCAATGCCAAGGACGGCTGCGCAAAGTCTTCGACTCGGTCGGCGTGGTCTTCAAGGGCAGCGGTTTCTACCGCACCGACGCGCGGGGCTCGGGCGGCGCTTCCACGAACTCCAGCAAGCCTTCGAGCGAGAGCGCGAGTAGCTCCTCAGCCGCAGCCCCGGCCACGTCAACCGCGTCCAGCGCGGGTTCGAGCTCTCCGGGCTCCAGCTCGGGAAGCGCATCGGCTCCCGCCGCCGCGAGCTAATCGCGGGAGCCTCGTCCGACTCCCCTGTGGAGAACACGCATTCGTTGTCCACAACCGCCGTGAAACGCCGAGCGCGAGCCCTCGAGCGGATTAGGGTCGAGCCATGGGCACATCCGCACATTTTTCGACATTCACCGCGTGGTACGCAAGGTTGAGCTGGTGGCGGCTCGTCGCAGCCCGTCGGATCGCCGCAACGTTGCTGCTCCTGCTCGCCGCCGGTCTTGCCGTCCGGGCGCAGCTGCATCCCGGCGAACTCCCCGTGGTCGTCGCGGCGCACGATCTCAAGCCAGGGGCCGCGCTGCTGCCCGCCGACCTCGGGATCCGTCGCCTTCCGCCCGACCAAGTCCCCGAGGGCGCCGCCACCGCGGCGGAGCAGCTCGTCGGACGGACCGTCGCAGGCCCCGTCCGGACCGGCGAGACGCTCACGGACGCACGCGTGATCGCGCCAAGGCTCGCCCAGCTCGCGACCTCCGTCCCAGAGGCCCGAATCGTGCCCGTCCGTCTTCCCGACCAGGCGCTCGCCGATATGCTCCGGCCCGGCGACGTCGTGGACGTGATCACCGTGCCGCAACGCCAATCGGGATTGCCGGAAGACGCCACGACGAAGCAAACCGGGCTCAGGCCTCCCGAAGTGCTCGCACGGGGGGCCGTGGTGCTGCTCGTCTCCGAGCCGGAGCGCTCCCGCTCCCCGGAGGGACGCGTCGCCCTGATCGCCATGGCGGACAAACCGGCGCAGACGGTCGCCGCCGCGACCCTGGTCCAGCCCGTCACAGTGATCTTGCGCTGAGGACGGGCGAACCCCATCCGTCCGTGCTCTTTCCCTGCTAGCGTGAAGAAGCCGAGATCGCACACCCCCTCGGCGATCCCTCATTTTGTCGAAAGGAACAACAGGAGCCATGGCTGTGTTAGGCGGTTTTAAGAAATTCCTCTTGCGGGGCAACGTCGTCGATCTCGCTGTCGCGGTGGTGGTCGGAGCTGCGTTCACCGCTATTGTCACCGCATTCACCAATAAGATCATTCAGCCGCTCATCGCTGTCCTCGGCGGCGACCACGCGACCGCCGGGCTGGGCTTCAAGATCCTCAAAGACAATCCCGCCACGTTCTTGGACTTCGGCGCGGTCATCTCCGCGGCGATCAACTTCATCCTGGTCGCGGCCATCATCTACTTCTTCATCGTGCTGCCGCTCAACACGCTCACCGATCTGCGTAAGACGAAAGAAATTCCCGAGTCCGAAGCGCCGCCCTCGGAGATCGAGCTTCTCGAGCAAATCCGCGACCTTCTCGCCGCGCAGACGAAAGCCGCGTCGGCCCAAGGCGGCCTGCACGCCGCAGCTCCCGAAAAGAGCGACCCCTCGTTCTGATCCCAAGGCCCGACCGAAACGAAAAGAAGGAGGTCTTCCGCTCGGCGAGCGGAAGACCTCCTTCTTTCTCTTGCAGGCTTCTTCCTGATTTCCAGCCCGGAATCAGCCAATGCTGAAGGGGGCCCCCAGATCATGATGAACGCCATGGTCTTGGAGTTCTTGATACGCACACGCGTGTAAGGCCGCGCCTGGGCGTACCCGGCGCAACCGTCCACCTTGAACGTCACATCCGTGTAGCTGATCCCGCCGTGGTTGCCCGCGAACGCGAAGTAAGAGTCAAAGGTCTGGTTGCCGTAGTCGTCCGGCTCCTCGATCCGCAGCATCGGGTAGTCCACCGCCTGGCCAGGTCCGATGGAGAACCCGATGCTCCCGCTCGGCAAGTACGACGAGGCGACCGGGCCGAGCGCGGTGCCGACCCCCTGCAGGTTCTGCGCGTTCAGCGCCCCGCCGATCGCAGCCGCGTTCAGCCCGGTGCCGGTGTTGCCGGTGCCGCCGTTGAACGAGCCGCCCGCCTGCGCGCCGAAGGTGAACTGGCAGCCGACGATGTAGCCGGGGGTGATGCGGCCCTCGTCGCTATGCCCCTCGATATCCACCCGCACCGTGCCGTTCGCCCACATGTTCCGCGAAGTCTGCACCGCCACCATCGCAGGCGAGATGATCGCGTACTGGTCGCGAACCGACAACGTCACCGCTGTCCCGTCCGGCAGCGTCTGCGTGATCGAGTCGTCCGGCAAATCCACCGTGTTGTCCGCGAACGCCGCCCCTGAGGACGAGAGCACCGCACCCCACGCGCTCAGCCCGGCGGTCAACCCCGCCAGCGCGCGCCGCACGCCGCGCGCATGTTTCCAGCTTCCCATAATGATGGTCTCCTTTGCTCCCGTATGTGCCTTACGTCGTTGTCGTGAGGTCTCGCTTCTGCGGCCTTCGAGGTCAGCCCATGTTGAACGGAGTGCCATAGACCGTGTTCAGTACATAGAAGTTACTCGGGACCTGGACGATCGCGTAGGCGCGCGCCGCCGCGTAACCGCCGCAAAGCTGCGTGGTGAGACCGACGTCGGTGTACTGCAAGTAATACTCCCCCGCGCCCAAGGTGTCGCGATAGGCGATCTCGATGCGGGCCACCTGCCCGGGGTTGAGCGGGATGGTGAGGCTGCCGCCGACGCCGACTCCGAGCCCGTTCAGCGTCCCCGCGAAGTTCAGGCCAGCGCTGAGGCCCTGGATGTTCACCTGGCAGCCGACATCGTATCCGCTGCGGATGATGATGCCGTACTGGTTGTAGTTGTTCGTGAGTTCGAGCGGGCTCTTCCCGTCCACAGCGGGCCCGGTGATCCTCGCGTAGATAGTCCCGCTCGTCCAAGCCGTCCGCCCCGCGCCGTTCGCCGAAAGGTCCTGCGACACCAGCACGTGGTTGTCGTAGAACTTCAGATCCACATAGGTGCCCTCGTCGTTCGTGACGCTGCGCTCCGCGTCGTCCAGGTCGTACCAGACATCCGCGTGGGCCAGATTCGCGTCGAAAGCGCCCCAGCCGAGCGCAAGCGCACCAGCCGCGAGCATCGTCGCGCACCGGCGGACGCGTCCTTGAGCTTTCATAGACCTGATTCTCCTCAAATCACACTGGTGGATTAACAGTTCGGCTGTTCTCGCTGTTGTCTTGGGCTGGGTCCGGCAGCAGTTCCGCAGCGCCGCGGAGCCATCATTATTCCGACCCGTTCCGGTACGTTATCAAATCGTGATCCCCACAAGACGACCGGACCTCCGGAGCCTTTGGATAGCGAGGCCGGGGGCAACGGCAGCTCAACGCCGTTCCCGATCGCTTCCGCGCGGGCTGACCACAAATCCAACAACGGCGACCACAAATCGTGGCCGCCGTCGCACTTGGGCCGAACCGTTACTAGAGCGTCATCGATCTAGCAATCAGATCGTTGCACACCTCGCCCAGATCGGTAAGGCGGAAACGGGGCATTTAAAGTGATTAATATCACAAAGTGAACAAAGAAGTGGGTTGGATCATAGGCAAATGCCACAGTCGTAGAATGCACTGCCGCAACTTGCGCAACAGAAACAAAATACCGATTCCCTCCGGTCGATATTTGTTCACCTAATGTTCAGTCGTCCAGCACCGAAAGTTGATGAATGACGTTCTCCGCCAGAGGGATCAAGGTGGCCATCCCGTCCCGAACGGCTGGCCGCGTCCCGGCGAGGTTCACCACGAGCGTGCTGCCCGACACTCCTGCAGCCCCGCGCGATATGCCCGCCTCGATCGATCCGGCCGACAGTCCGGAAGCGCGCAACGCCTGTTCGATGCCGGGCAGCTGCAAATCTATGAGCTCCAAAGTCGCCTCCGGCGTCACGTCCCGATCGGACACCCCCACGCCGCCGACCGAAACCACCAGGTCAACGCCGCCGATCACGGCGGTGTTGAGCGCGTTTCTGATGTCCGCCATATCGGAGGGGACCACGACGATCGCGTCGACGTGGAAACCCCCCTCGTTCAGAAGCTCCTTCACCAACGCGCCGAGCTGGTCCTCTGGGTGGCCTGACGCGGCCCGATCATCCACCACCACGACTAACGCCCGACCGATCGCCTTCGACACATGCACCACGGTTGACACCGTAGCCGACAGGTCCGACGCCTGGGCCTTTGGGTGAACAGAGATCTTCGAGCGCTCCGACATCACGACATCCCCAGCGTGACCGGCACGGTGCGCTCCGACCCGCCTGGAGAGCCGTCGGTGTATGTGATCTGGATCTTCTCCCCAGGGTCGTGCGCCCGGACTGCCGCCACCAATGCCACCGTGCCGTCGATCGGACGACCGTCGACCTTCGTGATGACCGACCCAACGGAGAGCCCTGCGGTCTCCGCCCCGCTGCCGGAGTTGACTCCGAGCACGCTGACGCCGTGGACCGCCGCTGCGGGATCCGTCCCCCGGACCGTGACCCCCAGCGAAGCATGCGTCGCCTTGCCGTTCTGGATCAACTGGTCCGAGACGTGCTTGGCCAAGTCGATCGGGATCGCGAAACCGAGCCCGATCGATCCGGACTGGCCCTCCCGCTCGCCGAGGGTGTAGATCATGAAATTGATCCCGACCACTTCGCCCTGCATGTTCACCAACGCCCCGCCCGAGTTGCCGGGGTTGATCGACGCGTCCGTCTGGATCGCCTCCAGCGCGCTCGTCCTCCCGCTGCCCTCGTCGCCGCCCGCGGCGACAGGACGTCGCAGAGCGCTCACGATGCCCCGCGTGACAGTCCCCTCCAAGCCCATCGGAGAGCCAATGGCGACCACGTCCTGGCCGACCGCCAGTTTCGCCGAGGAGCCCAGTTTCGCGGTCGGGAGGTCCGATCTGCCTTTCGCCTGGATCACCGCGAGGTCGGTGTCCGGGTCGGCCGCCACCACCGAGGCGGACAGGGTCGTGCCGTCGTGCAGATGCACCTGCATGACCGCCCCGCCCCTCGAAGCGTCCGTCACGACATGGTTGTTCGTGAGGATCTTGCCGTCCGCGCTGAGGATCACGCCCGAACCGGTGATATGTCCGTCCGGGACGACCACCTCGATCTGGACTACTTCGGGTTGGACCAGAGCAGCCACTTCCGCGACCGTCATCGGCCGTCCGCTGGCGGCGGCTGGAAGGCCTTTATTCCCCAAAATCCCCCGGTCGCCGCCGTCTGGCAAGGCTGAGTGCAGTCCCCCCCGATGGTCGAGCGCGTACACAAGGCCCGCTCCCCCCACAGCGCCCGCGCCGGTGGCGAAGACCGCCAGCAGGGCAGTCAGCCCCAGCGCCCGGCCCGCGCGGCCCTTCGGCTTCGCCTGCGCGGCGGCCGGGGCGTGGGAAGCAGGGGCGTGGGAGAAGAAGGCCGAGGTGTGCGAGGACGGGCCAGGGGCCGCGTGGTGCGCCGTCCACGGGGCGAAGCTCTGCGGTTGCGGCGCGGAGCCCTGGGCGGAAGCAGCCTGACCCGGGCGAGACCACATCCAGTGCTCCGCCGGAGCCTGGGCGGGCGCGGGAGGCTCCTGGGCCTGCTCGGGCAAAGGCGCAGTCGCCTCCGGGCCGTGCTGGGCGGCCTGCTGGGACTGCGGTCCATCCGGCTGGGGCTGGGAAGCTGCGGCGTTCGAGTCTTCGCTCATTCTCACTCGTCTCATGTCAGTTGCTACCTGGGGGTTGCGACCATGATGGAGCCCCAAGCTAAATGTCAGCTAAGAGTCAGACTAGCGAGATCCTGAGAAGTTGGCTAGCGGTTAGACCTGTTCGTGACCTGGGCTCTCTTCGGGGACCGCGAGCGTCGGGCTGCCGGGGAAGACCATTCGCACCAACGCACCGCCGCTCGGCGAGGATTCTGCGGACACGCTCCCACCGTGCCGGGCCATGACCTGCTTGACGATCGCGAGCCCGAGCCCTGACCCCGGCATCGAGCGGGCGGACGTGGCCCGGTAGAACCGCTCGAAGACAAGCGCCCTGTCTTCCTCCGGGATGCCGGGCCCCTCGTCCGCGACAACGAGTTCGACCAGCCGGGGAGCGCCGCCGACGGCTTCGGGCGGAGGCTCGACCTCGCGCAGCCGCACCTCGACCCTGCCCCCCGCCGGGCTCCACTTCGCCGCGTTGTCGAGCACGTTGAGCACGCCCCGCGCCACGCTCGCCGGGTCGCCTCGCAGGAACCACGGCGAGAGGCGGACGTCGAACTCCACATCCCCACGCCTGCGGCGCACCCGCTCCACGCAGCTGTCGACGACCTCGCTGAGGTCCACCTGTCCTTCTGCCGGATCCGGCGCGTCCTCTCTCGCGAGGTCGACCAAGTCCGCCACCAAGGTCGAGAACTCCTCGATTTGGGCGAGCACGTCGGCGCGCAGATCCGCCATGTCCTTCTCCGACACGGGCGCGGCTCCCTCCTGCGACGAGGCGATGAGCAGCTCCACGTTCGTGCGCAGCGACGTGAGCGGCGTGCGCAGCTCATGGCCCGCGTCCTCGACGAGGCGTTTTTGCCGGAATCTCGACTCCGCGAGCGCGCGCAGCATGGCGTTGAAGCTCTCGGTCAGACGGGCCAGCTCGTCGTGCCCGCTGACCGGTATCGGCGTCAAGTCGTTGGTCCGGGCGATCCGCTCGGCCGCGGCGGTGAGCCGCCCGACCGGAGCGAGGCCGGTCGCGGCGACGGCGAGCCCCATCACTGCCGCGACGACGACCCCGCACAGGCCGACCAGCACGGAGATCCACGCCAGACGGTCGGTCAGCTCGTCGATCGGCGCGAGCGGGCGGGCCAGAATGAGCGTCTCGCCCTCCGGCAGCTTGTGCGCGAGCACTCGTTGTCCCCGGAACGTCCGCAGCGACTCCGCCCGCAGCCCGTGCGCCACCTCGCGCTCCGCTGAGCCGAAGGGGACTTGGCCGAATTCGAACGCCTGGCCGTCCTCGCGCACCAGCATCACGTTGAACATCTCGTCTCCGACAATCGGAGCCTCCGCCGACTGCAGGACCGCGCGGGTCTGGTCCACCGAGCCGATCATGAGCGCCTCGCGGGCCCGCAGCTGCTCGTCCACGTTGTCGTACAGAGCCCGGCTCACGACGATATACGCCGTGACCGTCAGCACCACCACGGCCGCCGCCACCAAAGACGCGGACAGGATCCCGAGCCGCGCCCGCAACGTGATGTTCCGCTGCCGCCATGGCGTGGTCATTCCGCGATCTCGCTCGGTTGAGGCGCAACCGCTTCAGCCCCCGCCGATCCAGATCGATGAGATGCAAGGCGGCAGGGCGTGTGGTGCGCGACGAGCGGAGTGCCAGCGGAACCGCGCATGAGCGCCCGACAGCGCGGCAGATCGCGATCTGGGCGGTGAGTTTTGATCATGGGGGGGTTTCGCGCAGCACGTAGCCAACGCCCCGGACTGTGTGGATCAGCCTGTTCTCGCCCTCTGCTTCCGTCTTCCTGCGGAGATAGCCGATATAGACCTCAAGGGCGTTGCCCGAGGTCGGGAAGTCGTACCCCCAGACCTCCTCCAGCAAGCGGGTCCGGGTCAGCACCCGCCTCGGATTCTCCATGAGCATTTCGAGCAGGGCGAACTCGGTGCGGGTCAGACTGATCTCGCGCTCGCCCCGACGCACATCGCGCGTGGCCGGGTCGAGGCTGAGGTCTTGGAAGGTCAAGGCTTCCACGCCCGGCTCCAACTGCGGGGTGCGGCGGCGCAGCAACGCCCGCACGCGGGCGAGGAGTTCTTCGAGCGCGAACGGCTTCGGCAAATAATCGTCCGCCCCGGCGTCGAGGCCCGCGACCCTCTCGGAAACGGTGTCTCTCGCGGTGAGCACCAGAATGGGCAGATCGTCGCCAGAGCCGCGCAACCTGCGGCACACTTCGAGCCCGTCCAAACCAGGCATCATCACATCGAGCACCATCGCGTCCGGACGGTCCTCCAGGATTTGCGAGAGCGCTTCGATCCCGTTCTCCGCAGTCCGCACCGAATAACCGTTGAACGACAACGACCGCCGCAACGAGTCGCGCACGGCACGATCGTCGTCGACCACAAGGATGTCCATGATCGATAGTTTGCCTATCTGAGCTGAGACAGAGCTAAGAAGCTACGCAAGAGGCGGCCAACCCCGCCCTGCCGATCCAGACGGATCCGGACGCAAGGCCGAGGACGGCGCGCGCAGCCGGAGCGGGGTAAGGAGCGCCGCGCTTGCGGGGCCGGGCGCTCGGCAGGCCGACGGCCTAGACCTCGACGTAGCCCAGGTGCACGGCCTTGACGAGACGACGGGGGACGCGCACGTCCTGGCCCGCGACGCGGACGGTCACCAGGTCGACAGCGGCGGCCTTCCACTGCGAGCGGCGGGCACGGGTGTTGGAGCGCGACTTGCGCCGCTTGGGGACAGCCATCTCTTCGGATCCTCTTCGTCGGTTTTTCTCGTGTCGTTTCGCTTCGTGTCGCGCGCCGTCAAACGCGCGTTCACGCTGTTGATGGGCATCTTCGCCGACCCCGCGCCCCCGTCCGGGAGCGTGTCGGAACCAGCTGAATTGCTCTCACCTGCCGTTACAGGGTACAGTATTGCAAGCACATTCACGAAACCGAGCTGAGACGTGCCCTCAGCCGGGGGTTGAGAATGTCCTGAACAGGCGAAATGATACGCTACGGCGATCAGCCCCGTCGACACGAGCTTTAATTTTGAAGGAGCACTGACGCATGTCCGCACACTGCCAGGTCACTGGCCGCCAGCCCGGATTCGGCATGGCGGTGTCGCACTCCCATCGTCGGACCAACCGCCGGTGGAACCCCAACATCCAGCGCCGTCGTTACTTCCTGCCCAGCGAAGGGCGGACGATCACCCTCAACGTGTCGGCCAAGGGAATCAAGACCATCGACCGCAAAGGCATTGAGACCGTGGTGGCCGAGCTTCGCGCCAAAGGCGTGAAGGTCTAGGCGCCGGACTCGAAGGATTAGGGAGACAACACCATGGCCAAGAACGAGGTCCGTCCGATCATCAAGCTGAAGTCCACGGCGGGTACCGGGTACACCTATGTCACCCGGAAGAACCGGCGTAACGACCCTGACCGGATCGTGCTCAAGAAGTACGACCCGGTCGCCCGCAAGCACGTCGAGTTTCGAGAGGAGCGCTGATCGCACATGGCGAGCAGAGCCAAGATTGTGAAGAACGAGAAGCGCGCCGAGATCGTCGCGCGTTACGCCGAGCGTCGCGCGGAGCTCAAGGAGATCATCCGCAACCCGCAGAGCACCGACGAGGCCCGCGAGGAGGCTCAGGCCGCGCTGCACAAGCTCCCCCGCGACGCGAGCCCCATCCGGCTGCGCAACCGCGACGCCTCTGACGGCCGCCCGCGCGCGTACCTCCGGAAGTTCGGCCTCTCCCGCGTCCGGATGCGCGAGCTCGCGCACCGGGGCGAGCTGCCCGGCGTCCACAAGTCCAGCTGGTAATCAGCTAGCCGCCGACTGACCATTACGACGTAAAGAAACGAGTGAGCAAAGCATGGCCCGCAAGCCTCCTGTGAAGAAGCTCCGTGTCGCCGAGATCCGGAAGCCGAAGAAGAACCCGTTGAAGGCGCAAGGCGTGGAGCACGTGGACTACAAGGACACGAACCTCCTGCGCACGTTCATCTCCGAGCGCGGCAAGATCCGTTCCCGCCGCGTGACCGGCCTGACCCCGCGCCAGCAGCGCGATGTGGCGGTCGCCGTGAAGAACGCTCGCGAGATGGCGCTGCTCCCCTTCACCAACAAGTGAGCCGTCGCCGCGTCCCCGCGGCGGACACAGCGAAGGAGCCCTCCCGGCCGGGAGGGCTCCTTCGCTTTTCCACGGCCTTCGTCAAGATCCCGTTAGGGATGTCAAAATCCCATCAATACGGCCCACGTGCGGTTCCTTCGGGCGTATGAATGTCCCGTGACTTTGCTCGAGCTCTGCCCCTCGCTCCGGGCCGCCGCCCGGCCTCGGTTCGACCATCGGGCGTGGCCCGCCACGTTGCGGTGCGACGAAGACGGCAGACCTGCCGTCGGCGGCTGCGGCCTGACCGATCTGGCCGATCAGTTCGGCACCGCGTGCGACGTCATCGACGAGGCCGAGGTCCGAGCCCACGCCAAGGCGTACCGCGCCGCCCTTCCCCACGGGGAGATCGCGTATTCCGGCCGCGCCTTGCTCACCCCCGCGATAGCCGGGTGGCTCGCCGACGAGGGGCTCTCGCTCGACGTCGGCTCTCCCGACGAGCTCGGAGCCGCTCTTCGAGGCGGGTTCCCCGCGTCGAGGATCATCGCGGGCGGCGCGGTCAAGACGCGGGAGGAGCTCGCCGCCGCCCTCGCCGCGAGAGTCGGGCGGATCAGCGTCGACACCTTCGACGAGCTCGCCTGGCTGGCCTCGCGCGTCGACCGGCCGCAGCAGATCCTTTTACGGGTCGGCCTCTCCGACGAACTCGAGCAAGCCTTCGGCTTCCCGTTGTCCGGTTTGGCCGAAGAGGCTTGGCTGCGCGCGTCGCGCCAGAAGCATCTGCGCGTCGTCGGGCTGCACTGCCACGTCAGCTCGGGCACGCACGACCAAGCGCAGGGCGCCCTGCTCGAGTTCCTCGACCGTATGCGCGCGGCGCACGGCTTCGTCGCGGAGCAGATCAACCTCGGCGGCGGCGTGTCGGTGGAGACCGCAAGGGCGCTCGCCGAAGCAGCCGTTCCTCGGCCGCTCCCCCGCCTGGTCGTCGAACCCGGCCAAGGCGTCGTCGGCCAGGCTGGCGTGCGCCTGGTCCGGGTCATCGCCAAAAGCGTCGGCGCGCACGGCGAGCCGTGCGCGCACGTCGACGGGCCGTTGCCGACCGCAGGAGCCCTGCCGCGCTCCTGCCCCGGAGCGGATCTGGACGAGTGCCGTTTGGTCAACCGGCACTCGCTCGCCGCCGATGTGCCCACTCGGCTGCTCTCCCGGCCCCGCAGCGAACACCACTGCCCTGCGGAGACCGCCGTCGTCGCGCTCCCGGCGGACGCGCGCGCGGGCGACTTGATCGCCTTCCCCGGCGTCGGAGCCTACGCGCGCGACAGAGCGGTGGGCGCGCTCGTCGGGGTCAGAGCCGGAACTCCGACGAGGGTGTAGCCGGGCGGGGCCCTGTGCGGCCGAATCGGGTCCGCGTTCTCACAAGCGTCAGACGCTGCGTCGTCCTATACCTGAAGCCAGAGGGCTCCTCGGAAATCATCGACACGTCATGCCGTATTCACCCGGGCAGGCCGCCCGGCTGATCGCAGACGACGGGGCTTTCGCCTCCGACGGCGACGGGACAGCGCTGAAAGAGACGGGATCGCGCCGAAAGACCTGCCCCGAGGCGGCTGGAAGAAATCTCGAACGGATATTTTCACGCTGAGCTGACCGGGTTCTGGCGGAACCTGCTGGCCAGCGGTATTCTGTGATGATGACCGACGGCCATCTCCCATCCGGGCGCCCCGCGCGGAACCGGCCGCTTCCCGAAGCGCTCGCCCAGTTCCGCTCCGGCCCGACCGCCTACCGCGCCTCGGACATGGACCGTGAGCAAGTGACCCAGTTGCTCGGCAGGGCCATGGGAGCGGGCCAGATCGACATCCACGAGTTCGAGCGGCGCACGAAGGCGGTGTACGCCGCGAAAACGCACAGCGAGCTCGAAGCGGTGACCTGCGACCTGAGCGTCCACGCGCTCGCCGCCCCGCTGGCCGTGGTCCCCGGATCCGGCCCCAAGCTCGTCACGCTGTTCGGCGTGTTCGGCGGGTTCCGCCGCCGGGGGCACTGGGTGGTGCCGCAGACGCTCAATGTGTTCGTCTTCTTCGGCGGCGGCTTCCTCGATCTGCGCGAGGCCTCGTTCGTCTCCCCCGACGCGCGGATCAACGTCTGGTCGTTGTTCGGACGGACGAAAGTCATCGTCCCGCACGAGCTCGACCTTCGCGTCGAGGGCATTGAAGTGCTCGGCGAATTCGAGGACAAGGCGAGCGGCTCCGGCGAGACCGGTCGCCCCAAAGTCGTGGTCAACGGTGTCTCGATGCTCAGCGGCGTGCACGTGGAACGCCCGTACGGCAAGGGCAAGGCGATGCTCAAGAAAATCCTCAAGGGCGGGCGCTGAGCCGCCTGGGGCTAACGGGGCGGCACCAAGTACACGATGTTGCCGTAAGGGTTGCCGTAGCTGATCCGCTGCGTCCCGTCCGCGTTGACGTTGTTCGAACCGATCAGAGTGATATGGCCGCCGTTGTTGCTCGCGACGAGCTCGGTGTGCTGGCTCCCGTTGATGATCGCGACCGCGCCGGGCGGCGGGTTGCTGGTGACCTGCCAGCCTTGGGCTTGCAGCCGCGCGGAGAGGTCCGCGACTCCGTTCGTGTGCCAGTCGATCATCCCCGACTGCCGCAGGACGGCCGAGACGAAGTTCGCGCAGCAAATGTCGCTGGGGATGCCCGGGTCCATGCCGATGCCCGCGCCCTTGAGGTCTGAGGCGTTGCGTCCGAGGTAGCCCCTCGCGATGTCGAAGGTGGAGCCGGTCGGACCGCCCGGCCCGCCGACGGGCGGCGGCCCGTCGGCGTCGGCCTGGCCGTCTCCCTCGTGCTGGCCGTCTTTTCGCCGCTGGTCCTCGTCGCCCGCGACTTCCTCGATGGCTTTGCGCGCCTGGTCCGCCGCGCTCTTGTCCGCCGCGTCCCACGCGTTCACCACGTCGACGACCCTGGACTGGAGCTCTTTCGCGTCGGAAACCACCCGCATGGTCAGCCGGGTCGGACGTTCGGGCCGCAGGCTCCAGTCGTCGTTGACCCCGTAGCCCAACGCCTCGGCCAATTGCAGTGTGGAGCGCACGTTGTTCGTCGCGGCGGTCATCTCGCTCGCGGCGCTCGTCAGGCCGGACTGGATCCTCGTCAGATTGTCCAGCTCCCGGTGCAAGTCCGCCGCCTTCGCGACGACAAGCTCCCGCGTCGTGTCCCCGAGCTGCCCCAACAACAGCGAGTCCACCGTCCGCTGCGCGCCCTCGATCTGCGCCACCGCGCCGCCGAGACGGCCCGCGAGCGCTCCGACCGTCTGGACGGCCTGTTCCAGGACGGCCGGCCTCATCTGGTCGAATTGCGATTTCGTCGGTCTCATATTCCCTCTTCTCCTCTCGTCACAGGATTTGCGCCCGGTCTGCGGCCGCCCCGGCGGTTTCCCCGCCAGCCGAGGCGCGCTGCCCGGAACTGTGCTGCTCGAAGAACTGGGCGGCCTGCGCGTACGGGTCCATCATGGTCTGCACGTCCGCGTGGACTCCGCCCTCGTGCGGGAAGAGGCCGATCATGCTCTGGTCGTTGGAAAGCCACGGCGATCCGTCCGGCTTCTTGTCCGCGTATTGCAACGACTCCGGGTACTCTGTGCTCCCGTAATTGTGCAAACCGCTCTCGCGCAACGCGGTCTGCAGCGCGGACTGGACATCGCCGTCGCTCACGCCCAGCTGCTTGCCCGCTTCGATGATGGCCTTCGCGTTCTTGGTCTGCTCCGGCGACAGCTTCACCTCGCGTCCGTCCGGACCCATGATCGACATCGTGTCCCCGTCGCCGTCTCCGGTCTGATCCTCGACCGGTTGGGCCGCGTCCTGGGCTCCGGGCAGCCCCTCGCCTTCCGAGGGCTGCCCCTCGCCTTGCTCGCCCGAGCCAGACGGCGCGCCCGAGCCGGAATCGCCGCTCGGCGCGCCGCCGCTGGCGGATCCTCCTCCGCTCGGCGCGCCGCCGCCCGAGGAACCTCCCCCGGAGTCGCCGCCCCCTGAGCCGCCTCTGTCGGAGCCCGATCCTCCGCCGGAGGCGCCGCCGCCCGCGTCGGCGGGGGCTCCGCCCTGCTCGGGCGCTTCTTGGGCCAGGGCCGCCGCAGCGTCGTGGTCGACTTGGGCGATCTGGTCGAGCGCGCCGAGCAGCTTGCCGGAGAGATCCTCGAGCCACTGCCCTTGGTTCTGCAACGCGCCTTTGAGCGTCTCGTCGACATTCGCCACGCCCTTTTCGGTGTCGGTGCCCGGCAGTCCGCCGGAAACCGACTCCGAAATCGAGGTGTTCGCCTGCAGCCCCGTGATCGTGTCGCCAGCCTCGCGGAATTGCAGCGCCGCTATGCGCAACGCGTCGAGGTCTTTGATCGACAGCACGCCCGGCCGCCCGCCGGGATCAGCGCCGTTGTTCATCGTCTCTCCCCTTCTCTTTGTTCTGTGCCTGATAGTTTCCGGGCCGAAGTCACCCGTCCGCGCCCTTCTGCTCCCCGGCCACGCGCCCGCTCAAGACCATGCGCGTCGCCTGCAAGTCTTCGCCGACGCACGCATGCTCGTACGCCAGCTCGGCGAGATGGCTCTTGCCTGGCGGGATGTCGCCCAGCCGCAGGCGCAACAGGATCGCGATCATGGCGCACACCCTGGCCGCGTAGAACGGCCAGGCGTAGCCATGGCCCGCGCTCAACAACATGGCCTCCTGGAACGTCGGCGCGGGCGAATACAAATCGAGCGATCCGAGCCGGGAGTCCGGCACGCGCCGCGCTTGCGCCTGCGCGGCGAGCCTTGCTCCCTCCTGCCAGACGAGTTGGAAGCCTCGCGCGTCGGCCCTGCCCGACCGAAGGCCGTCCAGCACGCAGGAAATCTGGGGGCTCTGTTGGCGGAACGCGCACAGCTCCGCCGCGCTCAACGTCAAATCCAGACCCGCGAGCCAACGTTCTTGGACCGGTATTCTCGCGATGACCGCCTCGGTCGCGCCGCCGTCGACTGCGGCGATCCGGGTCGCGGCCTTAGCCGTCGCGTCGGAGACGGCGCTGCCGCACGGCGCGCCCTCGGCGCACAGCATGTTGCGCAGCTGCGCGACCGCCTCCCCAACAGGACGGCTGCTGACGAGGCTGATCAGCCTGATCTCCGGGCGCGACGAGCGCAGCGCGAGGCAATGGTCGGCGAGCGTGCGCGCCGGGTTCTCCAGACCCAGCCACGGCCCGAGCTCCCCGTCCGCGACAGCAGGGCCGAAGACGTGCCGCAACCGCGCGTCCCATTGCAGTCCGGGAGGGAGGAATCCCGCCCCCTCGTTGCTCACCGCGTAGAACCGTGTCGCGCCCGCGTCCTCGTACGCGCTCACCGCCCAGTCGATCCCCGGATAGGAGCGCGACTGCGCGACCAGGTCCGCCACCATGGCCGCCGCCGTCCGCGCCGCGTCCACGCGGGAGAGGCCAGTCGGATCAGAGGCCCGCTGCGGCTTCGAGACTGGCGCGGGCCTGTGTTGCGCGCTGGCCCGCTTGATCTTCTCCTCGTCGTCGAAATACCCCCAACGCCGCCGGTCCGAGTACGCGTACCAGTCGCTCTTCATACGTCACGCCACCCCTGTGGCGGCGAGAGGAGAACGTGCGGACGGCCATGCCATGCGCGACGCGGGCAGCGCGCAACGCTCCACAGCACCGCGCATGACGACCTCCTCCCAGGACTCCGCCTTCCAAACTTCGCAGAACTGGCGCTTTGCGAATTGCAGACAATGTATCCCGAGGGGGTTCGTCCGTCAATACTTTCGCGAAGTCCCGCAAGTCATGCCCTCCCCGAGTCCGAGTTCGAGCCGGCAAGGGTGGCAAGGGAAATGGGCGCTGTTCCCGCCCGGCAGTTCTTTCATTTTTTCTTTTTCTTTGCGATGGGCGGCACTCGCTAGTGAAGTCAAACTTATGGACGAGAGCGCTGGAATCGTCTTGGGGGAAGTGTTGCAGAGCCTGCCCGCGCCGTCATCGCTCTAGCAGCGCAAAACACTCCACATGATGCGTCAACGGGAACGCGTCGAACACGCGGATCTCACGAACGGTGTAGCCGTGCTCGACATAGAGCCCCACATCGCGACTAAACGCCGCCGTCTCGCAGCCGACGTGGATGATCCGATCAGTCCCTGCCAGCGCCGCGACCACCGCCCGGCCCGCTCCCGAGCGCGGCGGGTCAACGACTGCGACCTGGGCTCGCGGCAGATCCGGCAAAATTTTCTCGGTTGAGCCGGAAAGCACCTCGACATGCCGCAGATCGGCGAGCGATTCGACGGCGGCTCGGCTCGACGCGCCCGCTGAATCCACGGTGAACACGCGACCGGTCGGCCCGACCGCCTGCGCGAGCACAGACGCGAACAGTCCTGCGCCGCCGTAGAGATCCCAGGCGACGGAGCCAGAGCGGTCCGCTTCGGGCAAATCGCCCGTCCACTGCGCCACCAGCGCCGCATACCGGCGCGCCGCCTCCCGATGGGGCTGCCAGAACGCTCGGACCGGAAGCCGCCACGCCCGATCGCCCACACGCTGAACAGCATGCCCAGACCCTGCGAGGTTTCGCCTGCCGCGTTTCCGGTCCGCGAGTTGGACGTGCCGCGTCTGCTCGTCGTCCACGGCCACGAGGATCTCCGCGCCGACGGGGAACCGCCGCCGTTCAAGCCCGTCCAAAGAGCCGGGAGCCGGCTGCGGGCACTGGAGCTCGTGCGTCAGCTCGTCGCTGTGGTAGCGGCGGAAACCGGCGCGCCCGGACTCGTCCACGGCGAGGCGCACCCTGGTGCGCCAGCCGGTCGGAGCCCCCAACGCCTCGGCTTCGCCTTCCCATTCGACCCCGCCCAGCTTGGCGAGCTGTTCGGAGACCACGCGGCCTTTGAGCGAGCGTGCGGCTTCCGGATCGAGGAAAGCGAGGTCGCAGCATCCCGACCCGTGCTTCTCGGCGATCGGGCAGAGCGAGGGCCGCCGATGCGGCGAAGCCTCGAGGACCTCCACGAGGTCGGCGTGCCAGTACGAGCCCTTGTCCTTCACGACACGGGCGCGAACGGCTTCGCCTGGCAGCGCGCCGCGCACGAAGACCGCCCGGTTCTCGTGCCTGCCGACAGCGCTGCCGCCGTTGGCGAGGCTCTGCGTCGAAAGCTCGACAATACGCTCCGCCACGGTCAAAAGCCGCCGCCGCCGGCGTACGTCGCGGCCCGTCTGCGCACGTCGAGGAGGTAGGCAGGCGAGTCGTTGTAGGCGCGCAGCGCGTCCCGCCAGCCTTTCGGGGTCGTCATGTCCCCTCCTCGCGAGCACAGGTAGTGCGCGGCGGTGGCGGCGGCGTCGTCGATATTGTCCGGGTCGTAAACGCCATCCGCGTTGCCGTCCACTTTGTTGCGGTCCCACGTCTCCGGGATGAATTGGAACGGGCCTTTCGCCCGGACATAGATCGGCGGGCCGTCCGGGTTGGGCGGCTCGTAGGTGTCCACCATCTTCACGGTCCCGTCGGTGCCGTCGAGCGCATGGCCCCGGATCTTGGGCCGGACGTCCCCGTTCGGGGCGATGGTGGCGTTGCCGTGCTCGCCGTTCGCGCTCTCCTTCGACGCGATCCCCGCCAATGTCGTCCACGCGATGCCGCATTCGGGATCGTTCTGCCGGGCGAGGACGACCGCGTTCGCATACGCCATGAGCGCTCGTTTCGGGATCCGGGTGTGCCGGGAGATGGGCTCGGCCCATTCGGCGAACAGTTGCGCGGTCGGGGTCTTCGGATGCGGTCCGAAGAGGTTCGGCACCGCTTCGCCCTTCGGCGGCGGCGTCACCTCGATGAGCGGGCGTTCCTGGGTGGACGACACGTACACGAGCGCGACGACGGCGAGCATACCGACGCAGAAGGCTCCCGGCCAGAGCCAGCGGCCACGTCGCGGCTCCGCCGCCGAGGCGGCGTGCGCGGGCTGGATGTGCCTTGGCGTGCGCAGCTCGGAATCTCGCAGTTCAGTCATCGCGCGCCTCCGAGAGAGGCAGCCGCAGCGCCTTGCGTCTGAGCCGCAGGCGCGGCGTGGATCGCGCCCACCACCCGGCGCACGAAGTCGATCAGCGCCGAGCCGCCCGCGTCCTCGGCGGCCTTGCCCGCGCCCGCCGAGGGCAGCGGGACGGTGAGCACCCCGGAGGCAGCGCGCCACTGCGAGCCGGGGAACAACCGCGTGAGCCGGACCTGCTGCGAGTCCAGCAGCGTCACCGGGGAGAGCCGCAGCCGCCGCCCCGACACCGCCGCTTCGGTGATCGAGTGACGGCGGCAGAGGAGTTTGAGCTCGGCGATCTCCCGCAGCAGGGCGACCTCTGGCGGGATCGGGCCGTAGCGGTCTTCGAGCTCGGCGATCTTCGCTTGCACCTGCGCGTGGTCCTCGGCGGCGGCGAGGCCTCGGTACGCTTCGAGCCGGAGCCGCTCGCTCGCGACGTACGAGACCGGGATGTGCGCGTCCACCGGCAGGTCGATGCGCACCTCGACGGGCGTGGCCGGGATCTCTTTCCCGTCGAGCACGGCCCGGTACGCGGTCACCGCCTCGCCCACAAGACGGACGTAGAGGTCGAAGCCGACCCCGGCGATATGCCCGGACTGCTCAAGGCCGAGCACGTTGCCCGCGCCCCGGATCTCCAAATCCCTCATCGCGACGGCCATGCCCGAGCCGAGCGAGGAGTGCTGCGCGATGGTGGCCAGGCGCTCGTGCGCGGTCTCCGACAGCGAGCGCTCCGGGTCGTAGAGGAAGTACGCGAACGCCCGCTCCCCGCCCCGGCCGACGCGTCCGCGCAGCTGATGCAGCTGGGAGAGGCCGAGGGTGTCCGCGCGCTCCACGATGAGCGTGTTCGCGTTGGCGATGTCCAGCCCGGATTCGACGATCGTGGTGCAGACCAGGATGTCGTGCTCCCCGCGCCAGAACGCCTCGGCGGTCGCCTCCAGCGCCTCTTCTCCCATTTGGCCGTGCGCGACTGCCACCCGCGCCTCGGGGACGAGCTCTTTCAGGCGCGCGGCGGTCTTCTCGATGGAGCTCACCCGGTTGTGGATGTAGAAGACTTGGCCGTCGCGCACCAATTCGCGGCGCAGCGCGGCGGCGACCTGCTTCTCGTCGTGGGCTCCGACGTAGGTGAGCACGGGGAAGCGCTCCTCCGGCGGGGTGAGGATCGTGGACATGTCGCGGATGCCCGTCAGGCTCATCTCCAGCGTCCGGGGGATCGGGGTGGCCGAGAGGGTCAGCACGTCCACGTTCACCCGAAGCGCTTTGATGTGCTCTTTGTGCTCGACCCCGAAGCGCTGCTCCTCGTCGACGATCACGAGGCCGAGGTCCTTGAACCGCACTTTCGACTGCAGCACGCGGTGCGTCCCGACGAGGACGTCAACCTCGCCCTCCGCGACGCCCGCGAGCGTCTCTTTCGCCTCCGCCGGGTCGGTGAACCGGGACAGGCCCTTGACCTTGACCGGGAAGGGGGCCATCCGCTCGGAGAAGGTCCGCAGATGCTGGTCTGAGAGGAGGGTCGTGGGCGAGAGGACCACGACCTGTTTGCCGTCCTGCACCGCTTTGAACGCTGCCCGGACGGCGATCTCGGTCTTGCCGAAGCCGACATCGCCGCAAACTACCCGGTCCATCGGGACTTCGCGCTCCATGTCCGCCTTCACCTCGGCGATCGTGGTCAGCTGGTCCGGGGTCGGCGCGTGCGCGAACGCCCCCTCAAGCTCCGCCTGCCACGGGCTGTCCGGGCCGAAGGCGTGGCCTTTCGCGGTCTGCCGCGCGGCGTAGAGCTGGACGAGCTGTCCGGCGATCTCGCGCACCGCCTTGCGGGCTTGGCGTTTGGTGTTCGACCAGTCCGAACCGCCCATCTTCGACAGCGCCGGGGACTCCCCGCCGACGTAGCGGGAGAGCTGGTCGAGTGCGTCCATCGGGACGTAGAGCCGGTCCGGCGGGTGGCCGCGCTTGCTGGAGGCGTATTCGACCACGACGTATTCGCGCCTGGCCCCGGCCACCGTGCGCTCCACGAGCTCGACGAACCGCCCCACGCCGTGCTGGTCGTGCACCACGAAGTCGCCCGTTTTGAGCGCGAGCGGGTCGACTTGGTCCCGCCTGCGGACGCCGAGGCGCTTGGGCGGGCCGATGTTCGTCGTCTTCGAGCCGGTCAGCTCGGCTTCGGTCAGGACGAGCACATCCGGCGGGGCCGTGCCTCTGCCGCCGGCGGGCGGGGCCAGCCGGACGCCCTGCGCCAGCGCGCCGCGCAGGACGGTCACGACCCCGGTGTGCGGCGTCTCGCCCGAAGCTCCTGCCCGCACTGGCAGGTCCGCCGCGCGCAACTGCTCGACGACGCGCTGCACGGTGCCTTGGCCCTGCGCCACCACCACCGCGACGCCGTTGCCGTTCAATTGGGCGCGCAACGCCGCGACAACGGATTCGAGCGCCGGTTCGCCAGGCCGGGCGATTTCCGGCACGGTCAGGCCCAGTTCGATCTGCCGCGAGCTGGGCAGCGCGGAGACTTCCCACACCGCGCAGCCCGCCGCCCTCGCGTCTTCCCGCAGGGAGGCGACATCCCGGTAGGCACTGCCGTCGCCGTCTATCGGGACCGAGTCTTCCGAAGCGACCTGCCAGGCGGCGGCGCGGAACTCCTCGTCGGTCCGGATCAGGTCGGCGGCGCGGGCGATCACTCGCTCGATGTCGCCGAGGAGCAGCTGCGTCCCCGGCCCGAGCAGCGCCACGACGCTGCTGAGCGCGTCGGCCGCCAAAACGTCCCGCAACGCCTCGGCCCCCGGCGCGACGACGCCTTCGGCGAGCTTGGCGAGGGCCTCGGCTATCGGCGCTGGCAGCCCTCCCCTCGCGGCCAGCTCCCCGGCGCGCTCCCGGACCGGCGCGGTGAGCAGCAGCTCCCGGACCGGCGGCGCGATGAGCTCGGCCCGCTCCGATTCGGGGCTGCTCTCCGAAGCCGCGCCCAACGAGCGTTGGTCGATCACGGAGAAAGAGCGCAGCTCGGTGATCTCGTCCCCCCAGAACTGCACCCGGACCGGATGGTCGTCCAATGGGGAGAACACGTCGAGGATGCCGCCTCTGACCGCGAAATCGCCTCGTTCGGCGACCAAGTCCACTCGCGTGTAGCCCAACGCGGTCAGCCGCTCTGCGAGCAGGGTGAGGTCCTGCTCGTCGCCGACCCGGAGCCGCGCGGGCGCGACGTCGAGCACAGCGGGGTCCAGCGGTTGGATGAACGAGCGCACGCTCATGACCGCGATGTCGGGAGCCTGTCCGTCTTCTCTGCCGAGAAACCTGCGCAATCCCCAAAGCCGCTCGCCGACGGCCCGCAGGCTCGGCGAGAGCCGCTCGTGCGGCAACGTCTCCCACGCCGGGACGAAGACGACCCGATGCTTTCCGAGCAGGTCCGTCAGCTCCTGCGAGAGCGTTCCAGCCTCCCGCTCCCCCGGCGTGACGACCAGCGTCCTGCCTCGCTGCGCCACCGCAGCGGCGACGAAAGCCGCCGCGCCCGAGGGGGCGAGGATCTCACCTCCTCGAAGCCCTTCGGCCTCGAGGACTGCACCGAGGGGCCGCGCGATGAGAGCCTCGAGCCCGGCAAGGGGCAGGGAAGGCTCAGACACGTGAAAGACACTCCTTCGGTACACAGGCTCCGCCGAGTCGGCGCTCAACGGGCCTCAACGCCACAGACTCCGCCGCGCAGCAGGGCCTGGAGCTGCTCTCTGAAAGTCCGTGAGGCGTATACGTCTCTAGGTGGTGGCCAGTCCGCCGGACTTTCAGGGCAGCTCATTCGCGGTTTACGCCTTGCGAGACTGGGACCGGGAAAGCCTACCAGAACTCACGCGCAGGCCGGTGGAGGTTCGACCGCCGCTGAAGAGAAAATCCCTCGGCCCGGTCGCGCGGACCGTCGGGCGCAAGGCCCGCGCGACCGGGCCGCGCCAGGCGGGCTTCCCGCCATGCCGCATCGCAAAGACTTCCCGGCCCAGCTCAGCGCCCTTCCCTGCTGTCGCCGGATCAACGGTCGGTCCGGATGAACGGTTGGCATGCGGACGCCCGCGATCACAACAGGGCCGGGCAGCTCCCGGCTGAGCCCAGCGCCCTGAACGCCCCGGAGCGCTGTAGGCTGGTGTGCGCGGCCGACAGCCCGGCCGCGCACACCGCTCGGGGGCCCGTGGACGCGGGCTGAGAGGGCAGGACGACCTGCCGACCGACTGAACCTGTCCGGTTAACACCGACGTAGGGAGCATTGCAATCATGACTATCGCCCAATCTGCCGAAGCCCTGACCCTCGGTCCCCTTCCCGGCAGTTCCAAGCACTACATGGAGCACGACGGGCTGCGCGTCCCGTTCCGCCGGGTGCACCTCACCAACGGGGAGCAGGTGGACTTGTACGACACCTCCGGCCCGTACACCGAGGACGACCCGCAGATCGACTTGGGCCGGGGCCTGCCGAAGCTGCGCGACCAGTGGTCCCGCCCGGACGGCCCGTTCCGCACCCAGCTCGAGCACGCCCGCGCTGGGGTGCTCACCCCGGAGATGCGCTTCATCGCCGCGCGCGAGGGCGTCGCCGAGGAGCTGGTCCTGCAGGAGGTCGCCGCCGGGCGCGCCGTCATCCCCGCCAACCGCAACCACCCCGAGATCGAACCGATGATCATCGGCAAAGCCTTCCGCGTGAAGATCAACGCGAACATCGGAAACTCGGCCGTCACCTCTTCCATCGCCGAGGAGGTCGAGAAGATGGTGTGGGCCACCCGTTGGGGCGCGGACAACATCATGGACCTCTCCACCGGGGCCGACATCCACGAGACGCGGGAATGGATCCTGCGCAATTCCCCCGTCCCGGTCGGCACCGTCCCGATCTACCAGGCGCTGGAGAAGGTCAACGGCGACCCGGTCAAACTCACCTGGGAGCTCTACCGCGACACGATCGTCGAGCAGTGCGAGCAGGGCGTGGACTACATGACCGTGCACGCCGGGGTGCTGCTGCGCCATGTGCCGCTCACCGCCAAGCGCGTCACCGGCATCGTCTCGAGAGGCGGCTCGATCATGGCGGCCTGGTGCCTCGCGCACCACCGGGAGTCCTTCCTGTACACGCATTTCGAGGAGCTGTGCGAGATCCTGCGCGCCTACGACGTGACGTTCTCGCTCGGCGACGGCCTGCGCCCGGGCTCCATCGCGGACGCGAACGACGCGGCGCAGTTCGCCGAGCTCGCGACGCTCGGCGAACTCACCAAGATCGCCAAATCGCACGGCGTGCAGGTGATGATCGAGGGTCCCGGCCACGTCCCGATGCACAAGATCGTGGAGAACGTGCGGCTGGAGGAGGAACTCTGCGAGGAGGCCCCCTTTTACACCCTCGGGCCGCTTGCCACAGACATCGCGCCCGCCTACGACCACATCACCTCCGCGATCGGGGCCGCGATCATCGCGCAGGCGGGCACGGCGATGCTCTGCTACGTCACGCCGAAGGAGCATTTGGGCCTGCCGAACCGGGACGACGTGAAGGCGGGCGTGATCGCCTACAAGATCGCCGCGCACGCCGCCGACCTCGCCAAGGGCCACCCTAAGGCCCAAGAGCGCGACGACGCGCTCTCGAAAGCGCGGTTCGAGTTCCGCTGGCACGACCAGTTCGCCCTTTCCCTCGACCCGGACACCGCGATGGCCTACCACGACGAGACCCTGCCCGCCGAACCCGCGAAGAAGGCCCATTTCTGCTCGATGTGCGGGCCGAAGTTCTGCTCCATGCGGATCTCCGCCGACATCCGGGAGCAAGCCGCTGCCCAGGAGGCGCTGATCGCCGAGGGCTTCGAGCAGAAGTCCCGCGAGTTCGCGGAGGCGGGCGGCTCGGTGTATCTGCCGATCAGCCCGGCCTAGCACCTCGCTGCGGCCGATGCGGAATATTTCGCCCGGTCGTCGGGTTCCAATGCATTGGCACCCGACGACCGAGCGAAAAGAGAGCCATGCCGGAGAACAGGCCGACCACGTCATTGCCGCTCGATCCCAGCCGGACGATCAGCGACGCGCACGCCGCCCCGGCCTCGGTGCTGGGCGCTATCAACGACAACTTCATCGCGCACTTGCGCGCGAACGGCGGGCGGATCGTCGAGGGACCGCTCACGGGGCAGAACTGGCTGGTGCTGCACGTTGTGGGCGCGAAAACCGGCAAGGAGCGGGCCGTCCCCCTGTTCTACCTCGACCACGAGGAGCGCTGGTACTTGGTCGGCTCGTTCGCGGGCGGGCCGAACGACCCCGCGTGGGCGCACAACCTCCGCGCGAACCCTGCCGCCAGGGTCGAAGTCGGGACCCAGACGCGCGCCGTCACCGCTCGTGAGCTGACCGGCCCCGAACGGGAAGAGGTGTGGGCCGCGCTGCTCGCCCGAGCCCCGTATTTCACCGACTACCAGGCGAAGACGGCTCGGCTGATCCCCCTGTTCGAGCTGGTCCGAGGCTGACTGGCCGACAGTTCAGCCCGGCCCTCGCGCACACGAAGCGACGGCCGGCCCTGCCGGTTTGACGCATCGCGTCCATTTCTTTGTTCGGGCCGATACACGCCGTCTACCTTGGTGACTATATTTTCATCCGACAGGAGAAAAATCCCGACAGGAGAAAAATATGGACGAGCGGTGCAATGCCAAAAACCGGGACGGAACGTTCTGCCGCAATTCCGCGCGCACTTGCCCGCGACACTCCAACCTGGAGCGTTCCATGTCGAAGGCGAAGTGGTATCTCGTCGCCTCGGGGGTCGCGGCGCTCGCGCTCTGCTGCATGATCGGTCTGGCCGCGACAGGAATATCGTCGGTCAAACGTTCACTCTTGCCCAGATCCTCCCACTTGACTGCCACATCCGCCCGGACGACCGCCACGACGAGCTGGCGGCCTCGGCCGACGACCGCCACGGTGACCTCAACAGTCACCAGAACCACCGCCGCCCCGTCGCGAAGCGGCGCGGCCCAGCCCCATTGGGAGGGAGCCTGGTTGCGGAACTACTCCCAAGGCTCGAACGACTGCGCCCAGGTCGACAACTATTTCGTAGTCCAGCCGCATGGGAAAGCAGACACGTACATGCTGCGCGACGGCTGTTTCCCGCGCGCTGTCGCCGAGAGCATCAACAGCCATTGCACGAAGCTCTTCCACGGCACAGTCAAGGGGGTTTGCGCGATATGGGACCCTGACCTGACGTTGAGCGACCCGCGCCGCGTCGGGGACATCGCGGTCGTCGCCCTGACCCAAGCCTGCCTCGACCGCGCGCACCTCCCCGGTTACAGCACGCAGCATCCGGTGCATAAGGACTGCGTTGTGCTCCCCCGGTAGGGGTTATCCGAGCAGCCAGACGATGGCGAACACCACGGGGATCGAGAGCAGCGTGGTGATCAGCGAGGCGTCGCGGGCCAGGCTCTTGCCCCGTCCGTAGCGCACCGCGAGGACGTACACCATGTTCGCGGTCGGCAGGGCGGCGAGCACGGTGGCGGCGAGCACCTCGGGCGCGTCCAGGCCGAAGGCGAATTTCGCGAGCAGGTACGCGGCGAGCGGGTACACGGCGCTCTTGAGCGCGACGACGAGCCAAAGCTCCCGCTTGGCGGACCTCTCCCGGTCGAACGCCGCGTCGCCGACGAAGGACATGCCGAAGACCAGCAGCGCCGAGGGCACGGTCATCGCGCCGACCATGGCGAGGGAGGAGTCCAGGAACGCGGGCCGCGACCAGCCCGCCGCGCTCACGGCCACCCCGCACGCCCCGCCGAGCAGCATCGGGTTCGCGAAGCCCCGCAGCGCGTCCGCGAGGCTCCTCTGCTCGCGCGCGCCCTGCCCCTCTGCCGGGCGGCCGAGGCTGAGCAGCATGATCGCGAACGGCTGGTAGACGACCATCTGGAAGAGCACGAGCGGCGTCACGTACTGCTGCCCGCCCAGGATGAACGTGGCGATCGGGATGCCGAGGTTGGTCGAGTTGGAGTACGAGGCGGCGAGCATGCTGAGCACGCTCGACTGCAGATCCCCGCCCCAAAGCCATCGCGCGACCGCGAAGCACGCCGCCGCGACCACGAGCACCGCCGCCCCCGCCACGAGGATTTCGGGCGAGAAGACCTTGTCCGTCGGGGTCTTCGCCAGCATCTCGAACAGCAACGCCGGGGTGGCGATGTAATAGACGACGCGGGCGAGCACGTCGACGCCGTGTTCGCCGAGCAAACGGAACCGCGCCGCGAGGTAACCGATGCCGACCAGCACGAAAATGACGGCGAAGCCGTCGAGCACGCCGCTCATCGGTCCGTCGCGGCCTTGAGCGTCTCGAAGGCGTTGCGCCGGTGGGCCGCGAAGAGCCCGAACGCCGCCTCGGCGTCCCGCGCGCGCAGCGCGGCGGCGAGCTGGCGGTGCTCGTCGGGCATATGCGCGAGGTAGCCTTCGACGCCCGCCCCCATCCTGCCGAGCATGAACAGATGGACTCGGCCCCGGATCGACTGCCACGCCTCCGCCAGCAGCCGATGCCGGGCCGCGGCGTAGACGGCGTCGTGGAAGGCGATATCGCAGCGGACCATCTCGTGCGCGTCCGAGGCCCGCGCCATCCGTTCCGCCGCTCGCTCCACCGCCTGGAGGCCCTCGTCCGAGGCCCGCGCCACCGCCTGCTCGACCGCGAGCCGCTCCAAGGCCTCGCGCAGGCTGTGCAGTTCCTCCAGGTCCTCGGCGGAGAAGGCCGTGACCGAAGTCCCCCGGTGCCATTCGCCGCGCACCAGCCCCTCGCGCTCCAGCCGCAGCAGCGCCTCGCGCACCGGCCCCCGGCTGACCCCGAGCGCCTCGGCCAGCTCGACCTCGCGCAGCTGCGCCCCCGGCTGGTACACCCCGGAGAACACGGCCTCTCGGATCCGGTCGGCGACCTCGTCCGCGAGTCCTCTGCGACGGGCGGGGCGGATGCGGTCCGCTGTCCTTTCCATGTCGTAATGTTAACATTACGACATGGCCGGGCGGCGGAGAAGGCCCGCCCTGGCCGTCAGCCCAACGGCGGCGGCCATGCGGCGCCCGCGTCCGGGGCGAAATCCAGGGCGCGGCGGCCCGAGACCGCCTCCCGGTGATGCGTCGCGAGGATCACCGTGCGCCCGACCGGGACCAAGCCATGGTCGGGGTCGAGCAGCGCGCGCAACAAGGCTGAGGACGACTCTCTGTCGAGATGCTCGGTCGGCTCGTCCAGGAGCAGGATCGGGGCCCGCGAGAGCAGCGCCCGCGCCAGCAGCAGCCGTCGGCGCTGCCCCGCCGAGACTGCCTCCGCCCCGCCCACCAGCACAGTGTCCACGCCACAGGGAAGCGAACGGGCCCAGTCCGACATGCCCACGGAGGCGAGTGCCCGCTCGACCTCGTCCGCGCTGGCCGAACCATTGGCGACCAGAAGATTCTCTCGGACCGTGGTGGCGAACAGGTGGCCGTCCTCGGGGAAATAGGCGATCTGGCCGGGCAGGAGCGCCGGGTCGTCCGACAGCCCGAGCAGCTCGCCGCCCCTCGGCCGCAAGAGCCCGGCGAGCGTCAAGAGGAGCGTCGTCTTGCCGCTGCCGCTCGGGCCGAGCACCGCGAGCCGGTCTCCGGGTTCGATCTCGAAGCTCCCGAGCCGTCTCTGCCGCCCGCCCGGCCAGCCGATTCGCAGCTCGGCCGCGCGGACGCGCGGCGCGGCGGACGGGACCTGCGGGCGGTCCTGCGCGGGCGCTCCCCCGGTTTCGCCGCCCGCCTCGTCGAGCAGCGCCACCACCCTGGCCGCAGCCGACCGCGACGCGACCAGCCGCTGGGCCGCCTCGGGCAAACCGGAGGCGGCGTCGAACGCGGCGAGCGCCAAAAACACCGCCACCCCGAGCAGCGTGGGGCTCGCCGCCGCCGATCGGACCACGTCGGGGTCGAGGAACACCGCGAGCACGGCGAGCCCGGAGCCGAGCGGCACGCCTGCGGCGGCCCACGCGTGCGATTTGGCCGCGCCATCCCGCGCGGCGACCACCTCGGCCTGCGCTTCGCCGAGCGCGGCCAACGCCTTCGGGAGCTTCCCGGCGACTTGGAGCTCGTCGGCGTGCTCCAGGACTGCGACCGCCTCGGCGGCGTATCTGGTCTGGGCGAGCGCGCCCGCCTCCTCGTCGGCGCGAGCCGCCCGCGCGGACAGCGCGGGGACCACGCCCACCACGAGCACCGCGATCACGAGCAGCGCGACGGCCGCAGCCGGGGCGAAAAGCGCCATCGCCGCGACCGCCGAAGCCGCCGTCACGACGGCGACCGCGATGGGCAGCAGCGCCCGCACCACTGCGTCGCCGACTGCGTCGAGGTCCGCGCCGAGCCGCTCGGCGAGCTCCCCCCGGCGCAGGCCGTACGTCGCGGCGGGGTCCCCCGAGGCCAGCGCCACATACACCCGTTCGCGCGCGCCGACGAGCCCGCCGAGCGCGATCCGGTGCGCGGCCAGGCGGTCGAGATAGCGGAACAGGCCGCGCGAGAGCCCCAGCGCGCGCACCGCGACGATGGCGACCGAGAGAAAGAGCACCGGCGGCATCTGCCACGCGCGCAGGATCAACCAGCCCGAGAGCGCCGTAAGCCCGAGCGCGGACAGATGCGTCGCGACGCCCGTGCCGACCGCCCCGACCACCTGCGCTGGCCGCAGCGAGAGGAGCGCGAGCGCCCGTCGCAGTCCCCCGCGAACCGGCGCGGCCCCCAGCTCCTCTGACTGCTGGTCAGGCATGGGCGACCGCCCGCTCCGCGACGCCAACCCGCACCACATGGTCTGCGGCCTCGACGAGCGCGGCGCGGTGCGAGACCACCACGACCGTCGCCCCGGCCCGCGCCTTCGCCCGCAGCGCGCCGACGACTTCGGCCTCGGCGAGCGCGTCCAAATGCGCCGTTGGCTCGTCGAGCAGGAAGACCCGCGCCGGGGAGTCCAGCGCGCGGGCGAGCGCGACGCGCTGCGCCTCGCCGAGCGAGAGCCCCCCGCCCGTCTGCGACGGCGGCGGAGCCTGCGGAACCCAGCGGACCTGCCCCCACCACCAGGCCGGATCGAGCTCGCCGATCGGCACGTCGCCGAGCAGCGCCTCCCCTTCGTCGGGGACGACCAGCCCGAGCAGCACGCGCAACGCCGTGGACTTGCCGCTCCCGTTCGCGCCGACCAGCGCGGTGATCTCGCCGGGGCGCAGGACGGCTCCGAGTCCCTGCGGGGCGCTCCCGTCCCGGCCCGAGACGGTGACCGAGCGCAACTGCAGCGCGGCGGCCGCGTCACCGACCCGATTCCCTCTCGGCCGGGCGGGCAGCTGGTCCAACAGCTCGAACGTCTTCGCGCACGCGGCCACGCCGTCCTGCGCCGCGTGGAACTGCGCGCCCATCGCGCGGATCGGCAGATACGCCTCCGGGGCGAGGACGAGCGCCGCGAGCCCGGCGAAAAGCCCCATCTCTCCGTACACCAGCCGGAGCCCGACCTCGACCGCGACCAGCGCGACGCAGAATGTCGTGAGCAGCTCCAGCACGAGCCCGGAGAGGAACGCCGTGCGCAACGTGGCCATGCTCGCCCGGTAGTGCGCGCGCCCGAGCTCGCGGACCCGTCGGGCTGGCGCGAACTCTCTGCCCAGCGCGCGCAGCGTCGCAAGCCCCGCGATCACGTCCATGAGCTCGGCGGACAATCGCGACAGCGCGTCGAGGCGCTTGGCCGAGCGCCCCTCGCTGTACCTGCCGACGAGGATCATGAACAACACCACGAGCGGAATCCCGCAGGCGACGACGACCCCCGAAAGCGGGTCGAGGACGGCGACGGCGACGACAGCCACCGGCGTGACCGTCGCGGAGAGCACCAACGCGGGCAGGTACCCCGTGAGGTACGCGCGGATCCCGTCGATCTCCCTCGTCGCGAGCGTCGCGGCGAGGCCCCGGTGCTCCATGGCGACGCGCTGGTCGGCCCCGGCCATCCGGACCAACAGCTGGTTCTGCAGCTCGGCCACAGCTCGCGGGGCCGCCCGGTGCTTGTACCTTGCGTGGAGCCAGGCGATCGCGCCGCGCGCGGCGAACACCGAGGCGAGCAGCCCGAGGAGCGGGCCGAAGCCGCCGGGCCGCTCCGGCGAGACCGCGCGCTCGACGAGCGCCGAGACCAGGACCGCCGAAGCGACGACGCAGCCCGCCGTCGCGAGCCCCATCGCGCCGGTGAGCACCAGGTACCGGCGCGCCGAGCGGCTCGCTCCGGCCAAACGCGGGTCGAACGGCGCGGGCATCAGCGATCCCCGGCGTTCCCGTCCGGCTCGCCGGCCTTGCCCGGCGCGGGCAGGCGCGGGCTCAGGCCGATGGACGGCGGGATCTGCGCGGCGGAAATGCGCTTGCGGAACACCCAGTAGCTCCAGCCCTGGTAGACGAGCACGAACGGCGCGGTCCCGAGCGCCGCCCAGGCCATGACTTTGAGCGTGTACGGGCTCGAGGCTGCGGACTCGATGGTGACGCTGCGTTCGGGATACGGCAAGGAAGCGACGAGGTTCGGGTAGAGCGACCCGAAGAACAGCACGGCGAGCGCGAGCACCGAGGCCCCGGTGAGCGCGAACGCCCAGCCCTCGCGCACGAGGCGGACGGCGAGCGCCGCTGCCAGGAGCGCGGCCGAAGACAGGATGGCCGCGTAGAACGGCAATTGCATATCGCGTCCCTGTTCGCCGAGCGCCCAGCTGACCGTCCAGCCGAGCAGGAGGACCACAGGCGCCGCCCCCGCGACGAGGCCGACGGCGAGGCGGCGGGCCGCCACCCGGATCTCGCCCTCTGTCTTGAGCGCCACGAACACCGCGCCGTGCAGCAGGAACAGCAAGCATGTCGCCGCCCCGCCCAGCAGGGCGACGGGCCGCAACAAAACCGGCAGCCCGCCGGTCACGTACCCGTTCTCGTCCAGCGGCACCCCGACGGCGATGTCGGTGAAGGCGATGCCCCAGAGGATCGCGGGCAGCCAGGAGCCAAGGCCGATCCCGACATCGCACCACCTGCGCCAGCGCGGATCCTCGATCTTGCCGCGCCATTCGATGGAGACCACCCGGACGATCAGCCCGAACAGGATCAGCAGCAGCGGCAGGTAGAATCCGGAGAAGAGCGTGGCGTACCACTGCGGGAACGCCGCGAACATGGCGCCCGCGCCGGTGATCACCCAGACCTCGTTGCCGTCCCACACCGGCCCGATGGTGTTAAGCAGCACGCGCCGTTTCACCTCGTCGGAGCGGCCGAGGATCGGCATGAGCATGCCGACGCCGAAGTCGAAGCCCTCCAAGAGGAAGTACCCGCCGAAGAAAACGGCGACCAGCAAGAACCAGAAATGCGGCAGATCCATGGCTTTTCTCCTTGTCCGCTCAGTAGGCGAAGCTCAGCGGCTTGGCCTCGTCGTCCTCGTCCGCTTCGGCGCGCGCCCCCGGCGGATGCGCGTCATGTTCGAGCGGACCCTCGACCACGTAGCGCCGCATGAGCCCGAACCACACCGCCGCGAGGAACCCGTACAGCAGGGTGAAGCCGATCAGCGACGCGGCGACTGCGCCGACGGCGTGCCCGGAGACCGCCTGCTGCACCGTCAGATGGATCTCCTTCACCCCCGTCGGGTTCGGGGCCACCGCCCAAGGCTGGCGGCCCATCTCGGTGAACACCCAGCCCGCGCTGTTCGCGAGGAAGGGCGTCGGGAGCGCCCACAGGGCGAGCCTGCGGAACCACCCCTGGCGCGGCGTCCGACCGCCCCTGGTGAGCCAGAGCCCGGCGGCGGCGAGCGCCGCCGAGCCGAGCGCCCAGCCGATCATCGCGCGGAACGCCCAGTAGGCGACGAAGAGGTTCGGCCGGTAGTTGCCCGGCCCGTATTTCTCGACGCCAGCTCGCTGCAGATCCTCCACGCCTTCCAGCGTGACCCCGGTGAACTGGTCTTTCGCGAGGAACGGGAGCACATACGGCACTTCGATGATGCGGCTGATCGAGGCGCAGTTGTTGTGGGTGCCGGTGGTCAGGATCGAGAAATCGGGGTCGGTCTCGGTCTGGCACAACGACTCCGCGGAGGCCATCTTCATCGGCTGCTGTTGGAACATGAGCTTGCCTTGGACGTCCCCGGTGATCGCCACCGCTCCGCCCGCCGCCACCATCACCCAGAGCGCGAGCCGGACGACGGGCCGGAACATCTCCGAGACGTCGGCTTTCTCTTTCACCAGCCACCACGACCCGATCCCCGCGACGAAGGTGCCCGCCGTGAGGAACGCCCCGGCGATGGTGTGCGGGAACGCGGCGAGGGTCGTGTTATTCGTGAGCAGCTCCCAGATGCTGGTGAGCTCGGCGCGGCGTTTCTCGGGGTTGTAGCGGACGCCGACCGGGTGCTGCATGAACGAGTTCGCGGCGATGATGAAATACGCCGACGCGTTGGTGCCGATCGCGACCATCCAGATGCAGGCGAGGTGCGCGCGGCGCGGCAGGCGGTCCCAGCCGAAGATCCACAGGCCCAAGAACGTGGACTCCATGAAGAAGGCGACGATCCCCTCCAACGCCAGCGGCGCTCCGAACACATCGCCGATGAACCGCGAGTATTCGCTCCAGTTGAGCCCGAACTGGAACTCCTGCACGATCCCGGTCGCCACGCCGAGGGCGAAGTTGATGAGGAAGAGCTTGCCGAAGAACTTCGTCATCCGGTACCAGCGCTCGTCGCCCGTGACGTGCCAGACCGTCTGCATCAGCGCGATGAGCGGGGCAAGGCCGATGGTGAGCGGGACCAGCAAGAAGTGATAGACCGTGGTGATTCCGAACTGCCATCGGGCGATGTCGAGCGCGGTCATAACTGCTCCTCAAGATCGGGCTGCGGGCGTGCCCCGAGCACGGACACGCCCGACTCCCACTGTAGTTGCCGCCGCAACGGTTACTACTACAGTAAGTAGTAGTTCTCATCCTATCCCTCCCCACGCCGCCGCGCGGGGGCGGCCTCGTGTTTTCATGAAGGCGTGACCCTCCCCTCTTCCGCACCAGGGCAGCTCGAGCCAGGGCAGACCCCGCCCAAAGTGCTCACCATCGCCGGCTCGGACTCCGGCGGCGGCGCGGGCATCCAGGCCGACCTGCGCACCTTCGCGCTCGCGGGATGCCACGGCATGACCGCTGTGACGGCGGTGACCGTGCAGAACACCCTCGGGGTGAGCGGATTCCACGAAGTCCCCCCGGAGACGGTCGCCGCGCAGATCCGCGTGGTCGCCAGCGACATCGGCGTGCAGGCCGCGAAAACAGGGATGCTGGCCTCGGCCCCGATCGTCTCGGCGGTCGCCGCCGCCTGCGCGGAGGTCGGGATCGGCGGCGACGGCGGCGTGCCGTTCGTCGTGGACCCCGTGTGCGCGTCCATGCACGGCGATCCGCTGCTCAAACCCGAAGCCCTGGACGTGATCCGCGCCGAGATCTTCCCGCTCGCGACCGTGGTCACCCCCAACCTCGACGAGGTCCGCCTGCTGGTCGGGATCGAAGTCACAGACCGCCCGAGCGCCGAAGAGGCCGCGCGCAGGCTCGTCGGCCTCGGCGCGCGCTGGGCGCTGGTGACCGGCGGGCACCTGCGCTCGGCCCCGGAGAGCGTCGACATCCTCTACGACGGGCGCTCCTTCTTCGAGTTCGCCAAGCCCCGCATTCCGACCGGCAACGACCACGGCGGCGGCGACACCCTCGCCTCCTCCATGACCTGCGCGCTGGCGCGCGGGGCGAGCGTGCCCGAAGCGGTCGCCTTCGCGAAAGACTGGGTGACCGAGTCGCTGCGCTGGTCCTACAACTTGGGCGCGGGGCACGGCCCGGTCAACCCGCTGTGGCGGCTGGGGTGAAGAACCTGATTTCTCGATCTTTATCGTTTCAAAAACGTCCATAGTCAAACGGAGAGCGCGCAAATCAGCGACGCTCCTTTACATATGACACTGGACAATGTCAAGTAAAATCTGACACTGGACAATGTCAAGTAAAATCGTTTTATGACGCAGGCACTGACCGCAGATCTCGCGGCGCCGAAATACCGGTGGACTCCGGAGCGATTCGTGCGCGCCTGGGAGGCCGGGGTGTTCGACGGCGAGCGGGTGGAGCTTTTGGACGGGGAGGTGGTGCCCGTGCAGATCGGGCCGTGGCACGCAGAAACGACAATGCTGGCCGTCGAGCTGCTCCCCGGCCGCGAAGGCGGAACCGTGAAGAGCAATGCGACGCTCCCTTCGGGTTCGTCGTTGCCCGACCCTGACATCTGGGTTCGTCGTGCTGACGCGAAGACAAAGAAGCACCACAGCAAGCTCCTCGCGAGCTGGGATCCTGCCGACGTGCTACTCGTCATCGAAGTCTCCAACACGACGCGAGCGATCGACCTCGGATTCAAGGCGCAGCTCTACGGCTCGTCGGGCTACCCCGAATACTGGGTGGTCACCCCTGAGAAGGTGTACGCGCACCGCGAGCCCTACGCCACCGGCTACCGTACTCGTGTGGAATACACCCCCGGCCAGCAGATCCCCGTCCCCTACGCTCCGGGCCAGACGGTGGACGTGGGCGAGCTGCTCAGCGTCGAGGCCGACGGCTCAGGTGACGATCACGAGCTCGGTCGCTGACGGGGTCTCCACTCGCAGTCCCGCCTTCCGGGCCACCGCGGCCACGCCTTTCAGATCCGTCGGTTCCGCGCGCGTTGTCGCCAAAGCCCTGGCCAGAAGGCCCTTGTGGTGCTTGTTGAAATGGCTCACAACGCTGCGCGAGCCGTCCGCGCGCTCGGTCACCACCGTCGCGGTGATCGCGCCGGAGACCTTGCCCAGCTGCTGGTAACCCCCCGAGCGCAGATCCACCACGAGGCCGAGCCCGGCGTTCGCGAGCGCGGGCTCGAGCACGGGCTTCCAATGCGCGGCGAGCGTGCCGAAGCCGGGGAGCTTGGAGCCCGCCGAGAGCCGGTAGCCTGGAATCCCGTCGCCCGCGCCGACCACGCCGAACAGCGCCGACCCCACGGCCAAGCGCGCGTCCGCTTTGGCCCGCTGCGCCTTGGTGAACGAGGCCACGTCGAGCGCGTCGTAGAGGACTCCGGTGTATCGGGCGAGCGCGGGACGCGTCGGGCTCGACCAGAGCGAGGCGTTCACCTGCGCCAGCTCCTCCGCCTGCGCCTCGCTGATCCCCAGCGCTTTGGCAGTGGCCGCAGCGTCCGTCGCAAGGCTCACCAGCGCGTCGAAGAGTGCCCGCCGCGCCTCGGTCAGCTCGGGCAGCCACAGCGCGTCGGGGTCGACCGGCGGGCCGTCCCCGCCGGAAGCCTTGGTCTCGGAGGGCGGCAGCAGAATGAGCACGGGGTCCGACCTTAGCGGACAGCCGCCACCCGCTTCGCGCATGTGATGGCCTTCATGGAAAAATTCCGCAAAGCCAGCGCGTTGAAGGAGCCGCTTTTGAACAATCCTCCCCCAGCCCTCGACGGGGCCGACACCGCGTGGGTGCTCGCCAGCGCGGCGCTCGTCATCCTCATGACGCCGGGACTGGCGTTCTTCTACGGCGGCATGGTCCGCGCGAAAAACGTGCTGAACATGATGATGATGTGCCTCGCGGCCATCCCCGTGGTCTGGGTGCTGTGGATGGCGTTCGGCTACTCGGCGGGCTTCGGCGAGGACCTCGGCGGCGGCCTGCTCGGCGACCCGACGCAGTTCGCGGGCCTGCGCGGGCTCTTCGCGGGCCCGGACGCCCCGGCCCCCGTGGTCGGGACGGTTCCGGCGCTCGTCTTCGTGGTGTTCCAAGCGGGGTTCGCGATGGTGACCGTCGCCCTCATCGCGGGGGCCGTCGCCGACCGCATGCGCTTCACCTCGTGGATCGTCTTCGCCGCGCTGTGGTCCGCATTGGTGTACTTCCCCGTCGCGCACTGGGTGTTCTCCCCGGACGGGCTGACCGCCGCGCACGGGGGTTGGATCGTCAACCGGCTCAAAGCGCTCGACTTCGCGGGCGGCACGGCGGTGGAGATCAACTCCGGAGTCTCGGGGTTGGCGCTGGCGCTGGTGCTCGGCAAACGGCGGGGCTGGCCGAAAGACCCGATGCGCCCTCACAACCTGCCCGCCGTCATGCTCGGCGCTGGCCTGTTGTGGTTCGGCTGGTTCGGCTTCAACGCGGGATCCTCGCTCAAAGCGGACGGAGTCGCGGCGCTCGCGTTCGCGAACACTCTGGCCGCCGGGGCCGTCTCCCTCGCGAGCTGGCTGGTCGTCGAGCGGATCCGCCACGGCAAGCCCACCTCCTTCGGCGCGGCCTCGGGAGCCGTCGCGGGCCTGGTGGCGATCACCCCGTCCTGCGCGTACGTCACCCCGGTCGGGGCGCTGGCCATCGGGGCCGTCGCGGGCGTTGCCAGCTCGATCGCCATCGAATGGAAATACCGCCTCGGCTACGACGACTCGCTCGACGTCGTCGGCGTGCACCTGGTCAGCGGGCTGGTCGGCACGCTCATGATCGGCCTGGTGGCCAGCAAGGCCGCAGGCGCGAGCCCGGCGGACGGGCTCTTCTACGGCGGCGGGTTCGACCAGCTGTGGCGACAAGCCCTCGCCGCTCTCGCCGTGCTCGCCTATGCCCTGGTGGTCACCACGCTCGTCGGCCTCGCGCTCAAATTCGTCCTCGGCCTGCGCGCCCATCCGCAGGGCGAGGCCGAAGGCCTTGACGAGACCGAGCACGCGGAGTCCGCTTACGACTTCGCGGTGGCCCGAGGCGGGCGGGTCTCCGGCGGCGATTCCTGATCCGCGAGGCCTTGTCACGGCCCGAAAAGCCGAGTACCGTACGCGTGTATGGATAGCCAATACGAGCAGATCGTCGCCGCCATGGTCGCCCTGCTGGCGGGTGGCGGCTTCGAGGCGGTCAGCGTGCGGCACGTCGCCGCCCGCGCCGGCGTGTCCATCGGCTCGGTGCAGCACCACTTCCCCACCAAAGACCTGATGCTCGAAGCCGCCACCGACCGGCTCGGCGCGGCGTTCATGGAGCGGCTGCACGCCGCGCTCGCGGGCGCGGGCGCTCCCGAAGACCGGCTCCGCGCCGCCGTGCTCGCCCTCGTCAACCCCGACCCCGCGCATGGCCAGCTCTCCGTGCTCTGGACCCTGCGCATGGCCCGCGCCGCCGTGCACGAGCCCACCGCCCGGCGGCATCGCTACGACCGGGGCCGGGTGGAGAGGCTCGTCGCCGGGCTCATCGCCGAGGCCCGCCCGTCGCTCGACGAAGCGCAGACGGGAGACCGGGCGGCGACGTTGCTCGCGCTCGCCGACGGCTTGGCCTGCGCGATCGTGGTCGAGCCCGCCCGTATGCCCGCCGAGCGGGCCGTGACGCTCGTCGACTCCGCACTGCGGGTCGCGCTCGACAGCGAGCCATGACGAGCGCCGTGTTCTTGTCCCCTCAGGGGTCCCGGCGCAGCGTGGCGACGGAACCGGCCCCGAAAACCGCCAGCGACCAGGCCGCGAACACGAAGAACGAAACCGAAGGCGAGTACTCCGTGAGCGCGGAGGAGCCCCGGCCCGAGACGAATTCCCCGAAACTCGTGAACGGCAGAAGCGCTTGCGGGATGCGCGCTGCATGGTTGCTGACGCCGATGACCAAAGTCTGCACGAGGGTTTCGAGGACGAGCATCCACACCACGAGCAACGTGATCGCCCCGGCGCTATGCCGGATGAGGTTGCCGACGCCGATGGCGAAGAACGTGCCGAAGAAGACGGCCGCCGGAGCCGTCCAGAGCAGACGGAGGTCTCCGGAGAAGCCGAGCCCGGCCGCGGTCGGCCGCGCGAGCGCCCCCGCGACGAGCACCCCGGCCGAGGCGGAGAGGAATCCGACGACCGCGCCGACGGCCCCGACCACCAGAGCCTTCGCGGTGATCGCCCACAGCCGGTCGGGTACCGCGAGGAAGGTGGTGCGCAATGTGCCCGCGCGCCATTCCCCTGTCACCGCGACCGTCGCCGTCACCAGCAGCAGGATCAGGCCCGGCCCAGGCACCGCGCTCGTCATCCCCGCCAGACCGCTGAGCGCTTCGGCGTTGCTCGGCGAGTACCCCGCCGCGGCCACTAAAGCGGCCAGCCCCACGGCGAGCAGCACGACCAAGAGATAGCTCACCCTCGTGCTGCGGACCGAGGCGAGTTTGATCCATTCGGCTTTGAGCGCGTTCACGAAGCCGCCCCTTCCTGCGCGGATTCGCTCGGCGCGCTGGGCAGCGCGTGGCTGTGGTACTCCACCGCGCTCTCGGTCAGTTTCAAATACGCCTCCTCCAGCGACGCCCGCTGCGCGGTCAGCTCGTGGAGCACGAAGCCGTGCCGGGCCGCGAGCTCGCCGACGTCCGCGCTCGTCGCGTCGTGCACGACCAGCTCGCCCTCGTCCCCCGGCTCGACTCGGTGGCCGAGCCGCACAAGCTCGGCGGACAGGGCTTCTGCCTGCGGGCTGCGCACCCGCACCACATCGTCGGTGGCCCGGTCGATGAACTCCTCGACCGAGCAGTCGGCGATGAGCATGCCCCTGCCGATGACGACCAGATGATCGGCGGTGAGCGCCATCTCGGCCAAGAGGTGGCTGGAGACGAGCACGGTGGCCCCGCGTCTGGCCAGCTCCTTGATGAGCGAGCGGATCCAGCTCACCCCCTCCGGGTCCAGCCCGTTGACCGGCTCGTCGAAGAGCAGCACGTCGGGCTCGCCCAAAAGGGCCGCCGCCACGCCGACCCGCTGCGACATGCCGAGGGAAAGCTGCCGCGCGGGGAGCTTGGCGACCGAGGCGAGTCCCACCAGGTCGAGCACTTCGGCCACCCGGCTGGCGGGGACGCCCCCTGCCGCCGCGATCCATCGGAGGTGATCGGCCACGCTGCGGCTCGGATACGCCCATTTCGCGTCGAGGAGCGCGCCCACCGTCTTTAACGGGTGCGTCAGGAGGCGGTAGGGCTTGCCGAAGATCGTGGCGCTCCCCTCGTTCGGGGCGTCGAGCCCCACGATCATCCGCAACGTGGTGGATTTGCCCGCGCCGTTCGGGCCGAGGAAGCCGGTCACCTGGCCGGGTTTGAGGGCGAACGAAAGGCCCGCGACCGCGGTCCGGGAGCCGAAACGTTTGGTCAAACCCCGGACCTCCACTGGCGGCGAGGTCTCGGCGGGCTTCGCTGGGTCTGTCACGGGACAAATCTTAAAGGCTGCAACGCGCGCGGGCCCCCGAAGCTCGTCGACGCTTTGCCTGACCGGCGATCAGCCGCTCGACTCGATTTCATGATGCGCGCCACAGCGCTGGACCAGGCACGCGATTTGTTGACCCCGGTTTCGTTGTGCGGCGCGGCGGTGCGCCACAAGGCCCTCCCGACACGCTCTCCCGCGCCTGCGGGAACCTCTCATACGCGCGATGACAAGCAGAGCGTTCGTCTGGCCGCACGAGCGACGGCTCCGTCCGCCGCTCTTGTTCGCCGCCGCCTCGGCGGGCGGACAACGCCGAGGCGCTGCGCCTGCACGACGCGGACAAATTCCTCGACGTGCGCCCCGCTCCGGGCGATTTCGCTCAGCCCCTCTCAAATCTCCGCCGCCCCGAAGGTCCGGCGGTCGGGCTCGGCCTCGCCCGACCTATGCCGGGGGAAGCAGCGGAACGGCGCTCGGAGGCGAGCTGGGCCCCGTCCGGGCCGCCGAGGCGACAGCGCGCCCGAGGCTTCCAGCACTACGTCACCGCGACGAAGCCGTGACGCTCATCCGTCCAGCTCCGGCGAGCTCGGTTGCGCCCAGAACCGTTTCGGGATCCGTCCGGCCAGATGGCAGAGCCTGCCCGCCTTGACCGCCGCCGCCATCGCCTCGGCCATGCGCACCGGGTCTTTCGCCCGGTTCACCGCAGTCGCGAGCAGCACGCCGGAACAGCCGAGCTCCATCGCGCGCGCCGCGTCGCTGGCCGAGCCGACCCCTGCGTCGAGGATGACCGGAACCTGCGCCCGCGAGACGATCATCTCGATATTATGGGGGTTGAGCACGCCGAGGCCCGTTCCGATGGGCGCGCCGAGCGGCATGACCGCCGCGCAGCCGAGGTCTTCGAGCCTACGCGCGAGCACAGGGTCGTCGTTCGTGTACGCCAAGACGGTGAACCCGTCGTCCACCAGCGCCTCGGCAGCGGCGAGCAGCTCCACCGGGTCCGGGAGCAGCGTGTGGTCGTCGGCGACCACCTCGAGCTTCACCCAGCTCTCGCCGAGCGCTTCCCTGGCGAGTTTCGCCGTGAGCACCGCGGTGGCCGCGTCCTTGCAGCCCGCCGTGTTCGGCAGCGCCGCGACCTTGAGCCGTTCGAGCACGTCGAGCACGCCGGAGCCGGGCGCAACCCCGGCCCGGCGGATCGAAACCGTGGTGAGCTCGGTCCCCGAGGCCCGCAACGCCTCTTCGAGCACCCCGAGCGACGGAGCCCCGCCCGCGCCCATGATGAGCCGGGATCCGAAGGAACGCCCTGCGATGACCAAAGGATCTTCAGCGTGCGTCACAAAACCCCCAGCGATCCTGGCGGACGAGATGCAACCCGGCACGAAAGGCGCAGGTCGCCTCGCAGGTGCGCGAGCGACCGGCAACGCAGCAGATCGCCGCCAGGGCGCCGGGTTGCCTTACCCACCGGGGACCGCCGTCAGAATCTCGACGACCGCGCCGGGCCGTAGCGGCTGGTCCCATTCGCCGCGTGGGGCCACCACGCCGTTCACCGCGACCGCGATGCCCTTTGGCGAGAGCCCGAGCGCCGCGAGGAGGTCTGCGATCACCGCCCCTTCCGGGAAAGCGCGCTCCTCCCCGTTCACAGTGATGAGGATGTCGCCCATGGATCCAGGTTACCGAACCGAGAAGCGGGCCGGGTCCATCGCTCGCAGCGCCTCCTCCTCCGGCCCGCCGACCTGCTCGTTCTCCAGGAGCGCGACTGCGAGGTCGGCGGTGAGCGGCGCGAGCAGCATGCCGTCCCTGCCGTGGCCGGTCGCGACGAGGCAACGCCCGACGGCTTCCGGCCCCGCCCAGCCAAGGACCGGGCAACGGTCCGGGGTGACCGGGCGGAATCCCGCAGAAGCCTCGACGAAATCGTAGTCCGCGAGGCCGGGGAAAATCGAGGTCGCGTCCGAAAGCAGCTCGAAAACGGACTGTGCCGCCACCGCAGCCCGCTCGTCCCCCTCCAACTCGGTCGCTCCGACCACCACGCCGTCCCGGCGCGGCACGAGGTACACGTGTCGGCCCCGGACCAAAGCGCGGATCGTCCGTTGCGGAGCCCCGACCGTCCTCGGCGAAGCCGCGAGCCGCAGGATCTCCCCCTTCACCGGCCGCACCGGCAGCCCCGGCAGCAAGGCGGGCGTTCCCGCGCCCGCCGCGACGACGACGCAGTCCGCCCCCGACCGGGGCAGTTCGGGCAGGCTGTGCGCCACAAGCTGCGCCCCGGCGCTGCGCGCGGCTTCGGCGAGCGCGGCCAGCAGCGCCCGGTTGTCCGCGGCGGGCTCCTCGGGCAGGAACCAGCCGCCGCGCGCGTCGGCAGCCAGCCCCGGCTCGATCTGCCGGAGCTCGGCCCGCGTGCGCCGTTGCCAATCGAGCCCGACGCTTCGGGCGAACTCGAATCCCGGGTCGAGCGCCTGCAAGTCCGAGGCAGTCGCGCCGACCACGATGGTCTCCCGCGCCGCGAAGACCCCGTCCGGCGCGAACCCGGCGAGCTCGTCGGCGAACCCCGGCCACCGCTCCAAGCTGCGCATCCCGAGCCGCAGCAACGCAGCGTGCCCCGGCCACGCCTCGGAGAACGGCGCGAGCATGCCGCCCGCCACCCAGGAGGCCGAAGCCCCTTGCCGAAGCACGCCGTCGAGTCTCGGGTCGAATAATCGGACCGACCAGCCGCGCTGGGCGGCGCGCCACGCGATCGAGAGGCCGATCACCCCTGCTCCGAGAACGTCGAGGGTGCGGGCCATAGCCTTCGAGCCTACCCGCTGGCCCGGTCGGGCTAGGGTGATGGGATGGACACTCGCGAAGCCCGGCTCGCACGACTCGCGCAGGCGCGGCTGTATGTGTGCGTGGACGCCCGCAGAGACCGGGGCGACCTCGTCGCGTTCGCCGAAGCCGCGTTGTCGGGCGGGGTGGACCTTTTGCAGCTGCGGGACAAATCGAAGCAGGATCCCCTTGAGGCGGGCGACGAGCTGGCCCTGCTGGCGCGGCTCAAACAGTCGACCTCGGCCCACGGCGCGTTGCTCGCGGTCAACGACCGGGCCGACGTCGCCCTCGCGTCCGGCGCGGACGTGCTGCACCTCGGTCAGCGGGATCTGCCGGTGGGGATCGCCCGACGGATCCTCGGCCCCGACGTCCTCATCGGGCGCTCCACCCATTCGCCCGAACAAGCGCGGGCCGCGATCGAAGACCCCGACGTCGACTATTTCTGCGTCGGCCCGTGCTGGACGACCCCGACCAAACCCGGCAGGGCCGCCGTCGGGCTGGAGCTCGTCGCGCAGGTGGCGGCGCTCGCGCCCGCAAAGCCCTGGTTCGCCATCGGCGGCGTCGACCTCGACCGCCTGCCGCAGGTCCGGGACGCGGGAGCGAGACGCGTCGTCGTCGTCCGCGCGGTCACCGAGGCCAAAGACCCCAAAGCCTCGGCCCAGGCGTTGCGCGCCGAACTCGCCTGACCGTCCCTGGACCGTCGTCGCGCGAAAACCTGCGGCGCGTTCAGGAAACCCTGTGGTAACCTGGGCGCAAGGAAAGGGGGCGGAGATCATGGAGAAATTCAGCGTCAACACGTCAGCGCTGCGAGGGTACGCGGAGCTGGTGCAGCGCAACGCCGGGTACGTCGGGCAAATACAAAGCTACCTCGCCAAAGAGGGGGCGCGGGCCGACGAGATGACCAGGGGGCTCGCCGGCTGGCGGCAGACGGCGCAAAAACTGCGGGACCGGGAGGGAGAGCTCGCCGCGACGGCGCAGAAGAACCTCGCCCTCACCGCGGCGGCCGTCGCCGAGACCGCTGGCGACTACGAGACCGTCGACGCGCAGCACGCCGCCGAGATCGACTCCGTCCTGCATCCGGTCTATTCGTATTAAACGTTCGGCTTAAACGTTCAGCGCAAAACTTTTTCAGAAGGGGGCCATTTTGGACGGGCTTGATTTCTCCGACACGATGCATCCGCCGAGCAGGCTCACGCCTCCCGGCAACTACGACCAGCAAGCCGTCGACGCGACCCGCGAAGCGCTTGCCATTGCGCAAGACCTCCAGGACATTCTGCAACGGGTCGTCGGCGTGGACCCGATGGCGAAAGTCGTCGACTTCCTCGGCATCAACTGGGGAGTCTTCCTCAGCCTTCGCGACATGTGGAACTCCGTGTCGTACGCGATGTCCGACGTCGGCGACAACCTGCTGTCCGGGAAGAACACCCTCGACCCGCATTGGAACGGGAACGCCGCCCAATCGTTCGAGGGGTACATGGACAGGTGGATCGCCATGTTCGAGGAGAACCAGCAGGCCGCTGCTGGCGCGCGGGACATGATGAACGATCTGGCCGAGAACTACAAACAGGGCGTCGAGTTCGTGGCTTCGGCGATCAAACTGATCGCAGACAGCGCCCGACCCATCCGAGTCGCGCTCGAAGCGGGCAAACTGCTCGACCCGAGGACGCTGAGAAGCATCTGGACTTTTTTCAACCAGGTCAGAAAAGTGTTCTCGGAAATCATGAAGGTGATCAACACGCTCCTCGACACGATCGCCTTCGTGAAAGAGCTGTACGGGACAGTCGTCGAGCTTCTGGACGACGAGCACGCGGAGATCAAGCTCTACGTTCCAGGCGCCTACACATCGCAGCATGTGGCAGGGAAATAGCGCTCGCGGGGGTATCCGGCTGACATGAGCACCGACAGGGCCGAACGGCTGCGGCGAGTCATCCAGGAGGCGGGCGAGCGCAGCGCGCAGTGCCGCGAAACGATCAGCCAGTCCCGCGCGCAGCTGGACAAGCTGCGCGCGGGCCGCCCCCGGCTGAGCCCCGAGCAAGAGCGCGAGATGGCCGAGCTGTACCGGTCCGGCGGGGCAGGCCCCGCCATGGCGAGGATCCAGCGCCGCATCGACGAGGGCGAGTTCACCTGGGACGACCTCGACAACGGCCGAGTGGCTCCGGAGATCGCGCGGGAGTACAACCGCGCGTTCCCGGCCCTGCCGGACCAGGCAGTGGTGCAGAACCTTTCCTCGGCGATGCAAAGCGGCCTGAGCTTCGAGGAGTTCCTCGCGCAGCAACGCCTGGACGGGCAAGAGAGGCCGCTGCCGGGCCAGCCGCAGAACGAGCGCCAAGACCGGTGGTGGGGCGCACGCCCCCGCTGGGACCGTCACGAGGAGCGCGACGAGGACGAGTAGTCCACGCGATCGGGCGCGTTAACCCCGCAGCCAGCTCAGCGCCGTCTCCCGAGGGACGTCCATCGTCTCGCCCTCCGCGCCCAGCCAGCCGAAGCCGCCGTCCGGGAGTTCGACCGTCCGCTGATGCCCGCCGTGCGCCAGGATCTCGAAGAGCCCGACGAGCTCTTCGTCCGACTGCCAGGGCGCGAGCGTGACCTGGCGGGTCCGGACGCTCGGCCATCCCGAAGCCATGGCGGGGTGCAACGGCAACGACTCGACTTCGCCCTCCGGGACCCAGCGCAGCTCTTCGCTCTCCTCGTTCTTGAACAGCGGAAGCGTTCGCGGCGCGTCGGCGAGCACCGTGATGTAAGTCCAGCCGGCTTCGATCCGCGCGGTCTCGCGCTCACCTCGGACCTTGAGCTCGGCGGGATCGACGCCGGTCTCCTCGAACGCTTCTCGCAAAGCGGTCTCGACCGCGCTCTCATGGCTGTCGCGCGCCCCGCCCGGCAGCGACCACGTGCCGCCCTGATGGCTCCACAGAGCCCGGTGCTGCAGCAGCACCATCGCCTCGCCTCGGTGGCCGGGAGCCCGGAGCAGCAACCCAGCCGCGCCGTACCGGCCCCAGCGTTTGCTTCCGTCCCGATCGACGACCCAGCCGTTCCCATCGCCGCGCATGCCGTCTATCTTTCCACAAGCTGCGCCGGGACGGCGCAGGAAGATGAGCGGCGCAGGCTCAGCAGAGGTGCACGAGCACCCCGCCGACCAGGTTCCCGGTGGCAGGGCCGAGCACGTTGTGCCCGAATCCGCCCAGGACTGTGCCGGTGCTCATGCCGACGACGTTGTCCATCGTGCCCCCGACGCTGGTCGCGAGCATCTGGCCGCAAGTGCTGCCCTTCGGGGCGACGAACGGCAGCGGCAACGCGCGGCGCGGCGCGGCGGCTCCGCCTGTCCGGGCGTAGCCGCCCCTGGACGCGGGGACGTTCACCGGGCCTGCGGGCACGCCGTTCAAATAGTCCTGGTAGTTCTGCTGGTCTCTGCCGTTGAGCATGCCGACCTCTTCGGCAGGGCCCTCCGAGGAGTCCCAAGCCGGGGCCTCGCCGTCCTCGTCCGAGTTCTCGTCCTGGATAGGAGCCTCCTGCCCGGCATCGTCGGCGGGGTCGGCCGAGGCAGGGGCGGCGTTGAAGCCGCCCGCCATGAGGCTGAAACCTCCGGCGAACACGCCGATGGCGAACACCTTCACGATACTTCTCAACATAATGTCTCTCCTCACAGCCGCGCGGATCGCGGCTCTCGCGGACGTACCGAGAGTATCCATTCCGTTTAAGAAGGGTCTGTTGTTATTTTGTGAGTTCTTTGTGATTGTTGCGTTTTCGGCGTGTCGCCGTTGTGTATGTTTATTCGTGAGGCGGGTGTGACATTTGGTTATCAAAAAGTGACCATTAAAGGCGAGTGACGCAGCGCACTTCGGCAAAAGTTAGGCTGCCCTGATCAAAAGTGGGCGTATACAGGGCAATTATCTTTAAGGAAAGAAGAGCCGCATAAGTTACTGACAAGTAACTTACTGGCGAGTAACCTGTCCGTAGGCCCTGCAGCCCGCAACCGGCCGCCGCAACGTGAGGAGACCGCTCCACCGTGAACGCCACCACCATCACCCTCGGGACCATAGGCGTGCTCTTCAGCGTCGTGGCATGGGCCTCGTTCTTCAGCGGGGTCTGGCGCATCGTGCGCGTGATCCGCCTCGGCCAGCCCGACCGCAGCCGCCTGTTCCCGGTGTGGCCCCGTCTGAAGCAAATGCTCGTGGAATTCCTCGCCCACACCAAGATGGTGCAATTCCGCAGCGTCGGCTGGGCGCACTGGCTCGTCATGATCGGCTTCCTCGGCGGCTTCCCGCTGTACTTCGAGGCGTACGGCCAGACGTTCAACCCCGAGTTCCATTGGCCGATCATCGGCGACACCTTCCTCTGGCACCTCTGGGACGAAGCGCTCGGCATCGGCACGGTGATCGGCATCGTCACGATGATCGTCATTCGCCAGCGCAACCACCCGCGCGACGCGCAACGCCTGTCCCGCTTCTCGGGCTCCAACTTCGTCGCGGCGTACACCATCGAGGCCATCGTGCTGGTCGAGGGGCTTGGCATGATCCTGGTGAAGGCAGGCAAGATCGCCACCTTCCACGAGAGCAACCCATACACCGACCCCTTCACCTCGCTCGTCGCCCAGCTGCTGCCGGAAAGCGTGGTCATGGTCTCGGTCTTCGCCTTCGCGAAGATGCTCTCCGGAGCCATGTTCCTGCTTCTGGTCGGGCAGCGGCTCAACTGGGGCGTGGCCTGGCACCGGTTCTCCGCCTTCTTCAACATCTACTTCAAGCGCGAGGTCGGCGACAAAGTCGCGCTCGGCGCGGCCAAGCCGATGACCTCTGGCGGCAAGGTCTTGAACCTGGAGGAGGCGGACCCCGACGAGGACAGCTTCGGTGTCGGGAAGGTCGAAGACTTCACCTGGAAGAACCTCCTGGACTTCACCACCTGCACCGAATGCGGGCGCTGCCAGTCCCAGTGCCCCGCGTGGAACACCGGCAAACCGCTCTCCCCCAAACTCCTCATCACCTCGCTGCGCGACCACGCCTACGCCAAGGCCCCCTACCTCTTGGGCGGCGACAAGGCCCCGGCCTCGGCGGTGGCCGAGGCCGAGCGGCCGATCGTCGGCGGCGTGGGCGAGGACGGCGCGCTCGGCGGCGTCATCGACCCCGAAGTCCTGTGGAGCTGCACCACCTGCGGAGCCTGTGTCGAGCAGTGCCCGGTGGACATCGAGCACGTCGACCACATCATCGACCTGCGCCGCCACCAGGTGCTCATCGAGACGGAGTTCCCGCACGAACTGTCCACGCTGTTCAAGAACCTTGAGAACAAGGGCAACCCCTGGGGGCAGAACGCCTCGGCCCGCACCGGCTGGATCGGCGAGGTCGACTTCCCCGTGCCGGTGTTCGGCGAGGACGCGGAGTCCTTCGAAGGCTTCGAGTACCTGTTCTGGGTGGGCTGCGCGGGCGCTTACGAGGACCGGGCGAAGAAAACCACAAAGGCGGTCGCCGAACTCCTCTACTCCGCCGAGGTCGAATACCTCGTCCTCGGGGCCGAGGAGACTTGCACCGGCGACTCGGCGCGGCGCTCGGGCAATGAGATGCTCTTCCAGGCGCTCGCCCAGCAGAACATCGCGACCATCGACGCTGTCTTCGAGGGCGTCGAGCCCAGCCGCCGCAAGATCGTCGTGACCTGCGCGCACTGCTTCAACGCGCTCAAGAACGAGTACCCCGACCTCGGCGGAGCCTACGAGGTCGTGCACCACACCCAGCTGCTGAACAAGCTGGTCCGGGAGAAGAAGCTCGTCCCGGTCGCCCCGGTCGAGGGCAACAACTCGCTCACTTACCACGATCCCTGCTACTTGGGCAGGCACAACAAGGTCTACGAGGCCCCGCGCGAGCTCATCGAGGCCTCCGGCGCGAAGCTCGCCGAAATGCCCCGGCACGCGCAGCGCTCCATGTGCTGCGGCGCGGGCGGAGCCCGGATGTGGATGGAGGAGACGCTCGGCAAGCGGATCAACATCGACCGCGTGGACGAGGCGCTCGCCACGAACGCGCAGACCATCGCGAGCGGCTGCCCCTTCTGCCGCGTCATGCTCACCGACGGCGTGACCGCCAAGCAGCAGGACGGCGCCGGCGAGAACGTGCAGGTCGTGGATGTGGCGCAACTCCTCTTGGACTCCGTGCGCCGAGGCGGCCCGCTCGTGGTCCGCGAGCAGAAGAAAACAGCCTCCGCCCCCGCCGCCGCGAAACCCGCGCCATCGGAGCAGCCGGCGCAGCCGCAAGCCCCCGCCGCCGAAAACCCGAAGCCAGACACCCCCGCCGCCGCGAAACCCGCAGTCGGCCTCGGCATCGCCGGCCCCGGCAAGCGCCCTGGGGCCAAGAAACCAGCGGCGACAGCGCCCGCAGAACCAGCCGCCGAATCCCCGGGGCAACCAGCCGCCGACCAGGGAGCAGCCCCTGCGGCCAAGCCCGCAGTGGGCCTCGGCATCGCCGGACCGGCCAAACGCCCCGGAGCCAAGAAACCATCGGCAGCGGCGCCCGCAGAACCCGCGACCTCAGCGCCAGCCGAGACGAGCGAGCCCACAGCGGCTGAACCTGCCCCCGAAGCGCCGAAACCGGCTTCCGCGACGACCGCCAAGCCGACAGTCGGCCTCGGCATCGCCGGACCGGCCAAACGGCCTGGGGCTAGAAAGCCAGCGGCCCCGGCCGCCCAGCCAGAGGCGACCAGCGCCGACGAGCCCGAGCAGAAAGACGCGGAGCAGAAGGACGCGGAGCCGATCTCGGCGGCCGACCCCTCCCCACCGACGAGCAAGGGCCGACCGAGCAAGAGGCTCCCCCCGTCGAGCCGGAGCAGGCCGCAGAGCCCGCGCCACAAGCGGTCGAGGTTCCCGAGCCCGCCGACGAGAAACCCTCGGCCGACACGAGCGCGGCGAAGCCGACCGTCGGCCTCGGCATCGCGCCCGGCGCGAAACGGCCCGGCAGGCGCTAAGGCCGGGGCGGCTCAGCCCTGCCGGGCGTGCTCGGCCATGACCGCCTGCATGTCCGGGTGCGACAGGGTCCATTCGCCGGATGTCGCGTGCGTTGTCGTGACGCTGTTCGACTGCATGACCCCGCGCACCTCCATGCAGCCATGCCGCGCGCTGATGACGCAGGCCGAGCCGACCGGGGCGAGGTTGTCCTGGATCGCGGTCACCACTTGCCGCCCGATGCGCTCTTGCACCTGGAGCCTGCGGCTGTACCCGTGCACAAGGCGGGCGAGTTTGGACAAGCCCACGATCTCGCTGGACGCTTGCGGACGATAGGCCACTGTGGCGTGTCCGACGATCGGGAGCAGGTGGTGCGCGCAGGTCGAGACCACGCGAACGCCGCCGACGATCACCAGCCCCGGATCGTCGAAGGCTTCGAACGTGCGCAGCAAGTGCCTTGCGGGGTCTTGCTCGTACCCCGCAAGCGCCTCGGCCCACGCTTTCGCGACTCGGCCAGGCGTGTCTCGGGTGTGCTCTCCCTCGTCGACGCCGAGCGCGTTGAGCAGCTCCGCGACAGCGATCTCCGCCTTCTGCAAATCGATCACCACACCACCTCCGCAGCATTGACATGCGTTTCTGACACCCGGACCCGCGCGACGGCGGCCCCGGTCGCTCCGAGCCCCGCGAGGCAGGCTTGCGCCACTCTCGCCAACAACTCGGCGACGTTCTCCACCGTTGGCCATTCCAACCCCGCCGAAGGCTCGTCGAGCCCGAACCGGAAGAGCTTCACCCCCTCCTCGAGCAGGGCGGGGACGAGGGAGTCTGCCCTGCCGAGCATCGCCCCGTGATCGAGCCGTTCGTCGATCCACGCCCGCAGCTCGGCTTTCAGCGCGCCGAAGTCCAGCACGATCCCCCGCTCGTCAAGCTCGCCCGCCACCGTCACGTCCGCCCACCAGGAATGCCCGTGCAAGTTCACGCATTTCCCGCCGACGAGCGGCAGACGATGGGCCGTCTCGAAGTTATGCCGAACGGTAATAGATGTCACAATATGTGATTGTAGTGGGTTAGGTAACGTGCATGAAATAGATCCCCTACTATCTGTTACATGCGGTCCGCCGTACCCGTGCGACCGGCCGCGCGGAGCCTCGCTGCCGTCGAGCGCTCCTTGCCCCGTTCCACGAGGAGGCCCCTCCATGCAGACAGCCCCGTTCTTGGAGATCGACGACCCGTCGTTCGATTTCGCCTCGCCAGAGGTGGACGAAGCCAGGGAGCGGCATTGGTTCGCCCGCACGCCCCGAGGCCCCGTCGTGCTGCGGCACGCGGAAAGCGTCGAGCTGCTCAAGGACAAGCGCCTGCGCCACAACGGCCACCAGTTCATGCGGATCAACGGGGTGACCGGCGGGCGGCTCTACGACTGGTGGACCACGATGCTCCGCAACCGCGCCCCCCGAGGACCATCTGCGGCTGCGCTCCGCCGCAGCCCGCGCGTTGAGCCCTTCTCGTGTGTTGGCGCTTCGCCCTCAGATCCGGGCACTGGCCCAGACGCTCGCCCTCGCGCTCCCCTCCGGGGAGGTCGTGGACTTCGCCGAGCGGTTCGCCTCGCCGTACGCCAGCGGCGTGATCGCCCGGCTGCTCGGCGTCCCTGACGAGGACCACGAACGGTTCCGCGTCGTGTCGAAAGACGCGGGCCTCGTGTTCGCGTGGAGCGACCTGACCTCGGTGCTGCCGACCGTCGAAAGCGCGATCGTCGAGCTCGGCAGGCTCGTCCACGAGCTTTTCGCGAGCAAAGCGGAGCGTCCGGGCGACGACCTCACGTCGTACCTGCTCGAAGCTTCCGCCGGAGACGAGGCGCTCAGCCGGGAGGAGGCGGAGCATCTGGTGCTCGACATCGCCTGGGCGAGCCAGGAGTCCGTGGCCCAGCAACTGGGCCGGGCGCTGATCGCGTTCCGGTCCCACCCCCGGCAGTGGGACGACGTCGCCCGGAGCCCCGCGCTCGCGGAACGCGCCGCCGACGAAGCCCTCCGCTGGGCCCCGCAGATCCGGATCCTCTTCCGCTTCGCGCTCGAAGAGCTGCGCTACCGGGATCTCGCCGTCGACCGCGACCAACTGATCATGTTCTGCCCGCCCAGCGCCTCGCGCGACCCTCGCGCCTACGACAACGCCGACGAATTCGACATCGAAGCGGGCCGGGACGCCCGTCAGCTCGTCTTCGGCGGGGGCGTGTTCCGCTGTCCGGGGGCCGTCCTCGCGAGGCTGGAGCTGGAAGAGGCGCTCGCCGCGCTGGCCCCTCGGTTCCGCTCTCCGACGCTGCCCGACCTCGCGACGGCGCGCGCCGCGTTGCCCATGGTCAACCTGCGCCACGCGCTGCCGATCCGCTGGGAGCGCCGCGAAGCCGGGGCGGCGGGCGGGCCGCCCGCCCGGACCAGCCGAGGCCCCGCTCAGGTCTAGTTCTGCCGAACTGGCCTGATTCTTCTGCCGATATTGCGGTCGAGGAGCCCCCGTCTGGCACACTTGACAGATGAGCAGTCCCCAGCACACCCCTGTCAATCCGTACTTGCGCACGCTCGGCCAGTCCCGCAAACTGCAGAACGTCGCATACGAGATCCGGGGCCCGGTGCACGCGGCGGCGACGCGGATGGAGGCCGAGGGCCACCGCATCCTCAAGCTCAACATCGGCAACCCGCCCGTCTTCGACCTGCAAACCCCGGACGTGATCCTGCGCGATGTGATCGCCGCGCTCTCCCACGCGCAGGGCTACACCGAGGCCAAGGGCATCCTCTCCGCCCGAAGGGCCATCGTCACCCGCTACGAGCTCGTCCCTGGCTTCCCGTACCTCGACGTGGACGACGTCTTCTTGGGCAACGGAGTCTCCGAGCTCATCACCATGACGCTGCAGGCGCTTTTGGACGACGGGGACGAGGTGCTCATCCCGACCCCGGACTACCCGCTGTGGACTGCGGCCACCGCGCTCGCGGGCGGCACCCCCGTGCACTACCTCTGCGACGAGACGCAGGACTGGAACCCGAACCTCGACGACATCGAGGCCAGGATCACGCCGAACACCAAGGCGATCGTCGTCATCAACCCGAACAACCCGACCGGGGCGGTGTACTCCCGCCAGGTGCTCGACGGCATCGTGAGCCTCGCGCGGAAGTACTCGCTGCTCATCCTCGCCGACGAGATCTACGACCAGATCCTCTTCGACGACTCGGAGCACGTCTCCATCGCCTCCCGCGCGCACGACCTCTTCTGCATCACCTACAACGGTCTGTCGAAGACCTACCGGGCTCCTGGGTTCCGCTCCGGCTGGATGGTGCTCACCGGGCCGAAAGACCACGCGAAAGGCTTCCTCGAAGGGCTCGAAACCCTCGCCGCCACCCGCCTGTGCCCGAACGCGCCCGCGCAATACGCCATCCAGGTCGCCGTCGGCGGGTACCAGAGCATCCGCGACCTCGTCCGGCCTGGCGGCAGGCTGCGCGAGCAGCGGGACGCCGTCGTGGAGGAGCTGGTGAAGATCCCCGGGGTCTCTTGCGTGGTCCCGAAGGGAGCGATGTACGTCTTCCCCCGGCTCGACCCCGAGGTGCACGAGATCCACAACGACGAGCAGCTCGCGCTCGACCTCCTGCTCCAGGAGAAGATCCTGATCGTGCAGGGCACCGGGTTCAACTGGCCGCACCACGACCATCTGCGGATCGTCACCCTGGCCCCGGAGCGCGACCTGCGCAGGGCCATCGAGCGGTTCGGCAACTTCCTCGCGAGCTACCGGCAGTAACCGCGTCTGATGGGACATCATTCGCATGAGCCCGAGCCCCATGCGCCCATACCGCATGAGCGCGGGCAACACGGGCACCACGGGCACGGCCACTCGACCGGCCCGGTCGATCTCCCCCGCTCCCGGGCCACGGTGGCCGTGCTCGCCACGCTCGTCGTCGCGGCTGTCGCCGTCCTCGCCGTGATCGCCCTGACCTGGCCGCAGCACCGCCACCACGACATCCCCCTCCAGTACCGGGACGAACACGGGCACGCCGTGCGCACCGAGTCGGCCTCGGTGCGCTCCGTGGTCCTCACCGATTGCGCTAACCCGCTCGTCAGCGAAGTGCTCCGCGACCCGCCGCAAGTGAGCTTGCGGCCGAACGGGATGTGCTTCGACGCGACCGCTGTTTTGACCTCGGGCCCCGACGCGGACCGTTACGTGCTCCTCGAAATCCCGACGAACCGGGTGACCCAAGGATTGGCCAAGGACTCCGGCGGAGCCGACGATGGCACGGTCCGGCCTGGCCCCGGCCAGCCTCGGCTCAATGCCGGCGACAAGATCCGAGTCATCGCGCACACCGGGCCGGAAGGGCGGTCGTACAACTTCGACGACTTCCAGCGCCGCGTCCCGATGCTGCTCTGGGCGGCGTTCTTCGCCGTCGTGGTGGTCGCGGTCGCGGGCTGGCGCGGGCTCCGGGCGCTGATGGGGCTCGCCGTCGCCTTCGCCGTGCTCACGCTCTACACCTTGCCTTCCCTCTTGAACGGGGCCTCGGCGACGCTCGTCGCCGCCGTCTCCGCCATCGCCATCCTCGCCCTCGTGCTCCCCCTCGCCCACGGGTTGAACTGGCGCACCGCCTCGGCCCTGCTCGGCACCATCGTCGCGCTCGGGGCCACCGCGCTCGCGGGCTGGCTCATCATCGACTCGACGCAGACCAGCGGCCTCACCGAGGAAACAGGCAACGACCTCCAGGTCTACCTCGGCAACGTGTCCATGCCCGGAGTCTTGCTCGCAGGGTTCATCATCGGCTCCCTCGGCGTGCTCAACGACGTCACGATCACCCAAGCGTCAGCCGTCTTCGAGTTCGCCGACGCGGCCCTCCCGCGCAAACGCGTCTTCGGCGCGGCCATGCGCGTCGGTCGCGACCATATCGCCAGCACCGTCTACACGCTGCTCTTCGCCTACGCGGGCGGGGCGCTGCCCTTGTTTCTCTTGCTCTCGGTCTCCGGCAGGCCGCTGAGCGACCTTTTGACCAGCGACGCGGTCGCGACGGAGTTCGCGCGGGCCGTGGTCGGCGGCATCGGGCTCGCGCTGTCGGTCCCCCTCACCACCGCCGTGGCGGTCTCTTTGCTCCCCAGACAGCGATCTACGGCGTAGCGCCAAGCCTCGTGCGCGCTCCGCCTCCTCAGCGCGCCTGGCGTCTCATCTGCCTGGAAAGCAAATCGGCTAGGACCGAGGACCGGCCAACGCGGCGTAGTCCCAGCCCGCCGCGCGCCATTTCGCCGCGTCGAGGCAGCGGCGCCCGTCGACCACCACACGCGAGCGGACGTGCCCCGCGATCTGTTCCGGGTCCAATTCGACGAACTCGGGCCACTCGGTCAGCACGAGCACCCCGTCCGCCTTGCCGCAAGCGTCGACGACCGAGGTCGCGTAGTGCAGCGTCGGGAAGACCCGCTTCGAGTTCTCCAGCGCCTTCGGGTCGTACACGGTCACGTTCGCGCCGCGCAGCTGGAGCATGCCCGCAACGTTGAGCGCGGGCGAGTCGCGCACGTCGTCGGATTGCGGCTTGAACGCCGCCCCGAGGACCGCGAGGTTCGCGCCCAAGACCGAGCCGCCGCACGCGCTGGTGACCAGGTCCACCATCTTCGAGCGTTGGCGCATGTTGATGCTGTCGACCTCGCGCAGGAAGGTGAGGGTCCGATCCGCCCCGAGCTCGCCCGCCACCGCCATGAAGGCTCGGATGTCCTTCGGGAGGCACCCCCCGCCGAAGCCAAGGCCGGCGTTGAGGAACTGCCTGCCGATCCGCTTGTCGTACCCGATCGCGTCGGCAAGCGTGGTCACGTCCGCGCCCGCTGCCGCGCACACCTCGCCGACCGCGTTGATGAAGGAGATCTTCGTCGCCAGGAACGCGTTCGCCGACACCTTCACCAGCTCGGCGGTGGCCCAGTCGGTCGCGATCATGGGGACGCCCTCGGCGAGCGGGGTCGCGTACATCTCGCGCGTCAGACGCTCCACGAGCTCCGGGGCGGCAGGGTCGACCCCGAGGACGATCCGGTCCGGGCGCAGCGTGTCCGACACCGCGTGGCCCTCGCGCAGGAACTCCGGGTTCCACCCCACGTGCACCTCCACCCCGTCGGGGGCCAGCGCCCGGGCGCGCGCTTGCAGCTGCGCCGACGTGCCGACCGGGACGGTGGATTTGCCGAGGATCAAAGCCGTGCGGCGCAGCAGCGGGGCGAGCGCGTCGATGACCGCGTGCACATGCGCGAGGTCGGCCCCGTACTCGCCCTTCTTCTGCGGCGTGCCGACGCCGAGGAAATGCACATCGGCGAATTCGGCGGCCTCCTCGTAGGAGGTGGTGAACCTCAGCCTGCCGTTGGCGAGGTTCTCCCGCAGCACCTCTTCCAGCCCTGGCTCGTAGAACGGGACCTCCCCCGCCGCGAGCTTCGCGATCTTGGACGGGTCCACATCGACGCCGAGGACCTCATGGCCAAGGGCGGCCATGCAGGCCGCATGGGTGGCTCCCAGGTAACCGGTGCCGAACACAGCGCATCGCACGGTGTCTATTGCATCGCGGGGCCGTGAGCGGGAGGCGAAGGGAAACAGACGCGAATCCCAACGGGACATGACAGTCTGGTGCTCTGGCAGGCAAGCCCGGCCGTCACGCCCTCCTCGAAGCCTCCGTCTTATCCGACGTGCGCGCGGGCGGCGGCGCGCAGCTCCTCGCCGACCCGGCCGAGCACCGCCCGCGTTCGCTCGTCCGCGAGAGTTTCGACGCTCAACCGACCCTCGAAGGTGAGAATCACATATATCTGGGTCTCCTCGCCGACGGCCTGATCGTCAGCGGCAGGCGGCGGCGGGAAGGGCGGGAAGCAACTCTGGAAGTCGACGATCCGCAGATCCGACGGGGTTCGCGGCAGAAGGATCCGGCCCCAGTTCGTCGAGTGCAGCACTTTGCCGGGCTGCGGCCCGAAAAGCGGCAGCTCCGCCGCGCCCGTGTGCACCGTTCCATCTGCGGTGGCAGCCGCGAGCTGATCGCCGATTCGGCGCGCAAGCGCGAACAGGCCATCGTCATGGCCGTCTGCCGAGAACGCAATGCTTCGAATCATGTTCGTCACCTCGGTCAACCCGACCGGGGGAACGACACGCCCCCGCAAGTCCACCATGTAGACGTAAAGCGGCAAAGGCGCGTCCTCGCATGCGTGCGCCCGGATCAGCGCCGCAGAGACCAGCGCGTTCACCGTGACTCCTGCGTCGTGGCCAAGGTCGATGAGCGACTGGGTCTCGTCCCTGCTCAACTGCGCTCTGGCGGGCAGCATGGCATTGGACCGGACCCGCCCTTCCGCCCAGTCGACCTGCGGGGAGCCCGCAGAGGGAAGCTCGTCCAAGCCGAGAGACAACTCCGCTCCTGGGTGCTCCCGAGTGTCGAGGTAGTGCTCGAGCGGCAGAGGGAAAGGCTCTGGACGAACCGGCTGGGGCTCGCCCGTTTCGACGCGCTGGGTGTAGCGGCCCCAAAGCTCTTGGAGCAGAGCGAGCGCGTGGCGCCCGTCGGCCGCCGAGTGGTGCACGAACAGCGTGACACGGGTGTCGCCGTCGCCTGGGATGATATCGAGATACGCCAGCCGATCGGTCTGATCGAACTCGGCGCCAAGGCCCGTGACCTGGGCGTGCTGGTCTTCGCCGGAGAAAACCCGAGCGCGGGAGAGAGCGCCCGTGGCGAACTCGAAGCCGGAGCCAGACTCCCGGATGACGCTGCGCAGCAGCGGATACTGCCGCTGCAGCTCGCCGAACGCGTCGTCAAGCGCGCCAAGGTCGAGGGCTCCGACGCACAAGCACGAGTAGCCCACGTAAATTCCAGGGGGGACCGCGCAAAAAGAGCCCCTCGGAGTGGGCGAGCGCTCGGATCGAGCCCGCCCCGCCGCCCGCCGTTCCCCCGGCAACCCGCGTCATAGTCATCGGAACCTTTCTCCCTATCTCCTCGGGCGGATCACTCCGCCAGTAAACGGAACTATCGCTCCACTTACTGATTCGAGGATACCCGAAAGCCCCCGGTTCCAGCACGCAGACTCGTCCAAGCCTGCCGACGCGCGCGGCCCAGCTCCGCCGCAAACGTTCCGAAAAGCCCAATGACCTGCTCGTCCGGAGCAGGCACGGACGAACTGTCCGCGACTGTCCTACTGAAAGTTCAGATAGGACTTCGACGGCGTCGGCCCCCGCTGCCCTTGGTACTTCGAAGCAACGGTGGCGCTGCCGTACGGGTTCGAAGCCGGGCTCGTCAGCCGCAACAGGCACAATTGCCCGATGAGCATGCCCGGCCAGAGCGTGATCGGAAGGTTCGCCACGTTCGACAGCTCGAGCGTCAAATGCCCTGAGAAGCCAGGATCCACGAAGCCCGCCGTGGAGTGGGTGAGCAGACCGAGCCGTCCGAGCGACGATTTCCCTTCGAGCCTGCCCGCGAGGTCGTCCGGCAGGCGCACCACTTCCAAAGTCGACCCGAGCACGAACTCGCCGGGATGCAGCACGAACGGCTCGCCTTCGGCTGGCTCCACCAAGCTCGTGAGCTCGTCTTGGCGCTGCGCCGGGTCGATATGGGTGTAGCGCGTGTTGTTGAAGACCTGGAACATCCGGTCGAGGCGGACGTCGATGCTGGAAGGCTGGACCCGCTTGGGATCGAACGGCTCGATCGACAATCTGCTGGCTTCGAGCTCGGCGAGTATGTCACGGTCGGAAAGGAGCATCGCAATAGCCTAGCGGATCCGGGCGGCCGGGACGGATCGGCCGCAGGGCCCGCTCGGGCGCTAGTTGGGCGGGTAGACGGTGTCCTTCGGAGGAGCCTTGAGGGCGATCAAGAAGTTCGCCAAAGCCTGGGCCGCGGGTCCGCCGGAGATGAGGCGGACCTCGTCCGAGCCGTCGTCAACCCCGACGAAGGTCGCCGCCCCGCCCAACTGGGCCGCCACAGCTTGCGACCAGGCGTAGGGCGACCGGATGTCGTCTTTTCCGCCGATGACGAGCACGGGCGAGGCGGCCGCGCCGGTCGGGGCGGCCTGCGCCGGGCTGGGGAAGCCCAGGCACAAGACGAGGGTGCGGTTCGCGTACGGGGAAGAGCCGAAATGCGGAGCCGCCGCAGCTTGCGCCTGCGCGGTCTTCGCGACGTCGCCCGGCGCAAGCTTCAAGTCGAGGTCCTCGCACAGCCGGAAATCGACCGTCGGGTGCTGCACCGGCGCGTTCGCCGGGATCTCGTCCTTCGGCGCGTCCGGGAACGGCTGGTTCCCGGCGAGCGCCTTGAGGTAGCCCGCCAATTTCGGGTAGTCGGCCTTCACGAGCAACTGGCCGATCTGCCAATTCAGATACGGCTGGTCGAGGCGGACGTCCGGGAACGCCGGATTCACCAGCCCCGCCTCGGAGCCCGCCTTCGCCGCGAGGGCGCTGTACACCCCCCACGCGTCCTGTTTGCCGAGTGCGCAGCCCTGGTCCTCCTGGCACCAGGCCGCGAAACGCTGGTAGCCGCCTTCGATCGCCCCGGCGAGCTGGGTGGCGAAATCGGGCGCGGTGAGGCTCGGCGGGACCGGGGCGTCGAGGACGGTCGCGCGGACGTGGCTCGGGTAGGTCCGCAGGTACGCCTGCGCGGCGAGCGCGCCGTAGCCGTGCGCGTAGAGGCTGATCTGCTCCACGCCGAGGGTCTGGCGGAGCAGCTCAACGTCCTGGGCCGAGGTCATCGCGTCGAAGTGGTCGACCTTCGAGATCCGAACGCAGGAGTTGTACACCTCCGACCCCTTGCTCCTGGCGGCTTCGAGCTGGTCGGTGGTGGTGATCGGAGCGCGCCGGACCGGCTCGGCCTCGTTGAGCACGAATTTGTCGCAGAACGCTTGCGCTTTCGCGGAGCTGGCGGAAACCTCGAACTTGCCCGCGACGCCGCGCGGGTTGAAGCTCACCAGGTCGAAGTTCTTCTCCAGCCCGGCCAACGTCGGATCGTCCAAGATTTGATCGACTCCGGAGCCGTCCATCGCGGGCGGGAAGTAGACGAGCGTTCCGATTTTGGTCTGCTGATCGGTCGCGAGACGGCGGACGACCGCGATGTCCACCGTCGCCGGACCGTTCTTCTGCGAGGGGTCGGCGGGAGCCTTGAGCACCGCGCACTGCGCGTCCCCCGGCTTGGCCTCCGGCCGAGGCTTGCTGGGGTCGAACCGGCAAAGGTCCCAGTGCAGCGCGGCGACCTGCGCGGGAGGCGGCGGAGGCGGTGGGGTCGGCGCCGCGGGCTGACGCGGACAGCCCGCCAAGGCGGCCATCAACGCGGCGGCCCCAAAGGCTCGGAAGACGGACGATCTGGTCGACATGACAGCCCTCACCGCGCGGAGACGATCTGCCGGAACCGCGCCTGCCGCCGCAGGTCTTGCGCGAACGCGGCAATCGCCCCGAACATCGCGATCACCGGGGACCACGCGAGCTTCGGAAGCCCCCGCAAGACTGCCCGCGACTGTTTCGCCAACCCGAATGCGGCCATGACATGTCCTCCACACCTTCGCGTCTCGACCTCTTGCTGGCCGAAGACGACTGCGAGCCTAGCAGAGGCGCCCGCGCCGGACGCAGATCAGGAGCCCAGAGAGACCCCGAGGAGCGCGTCGACGGCAGTCGCAACGAGCGCGGGGGCCGTCGGGTCGGAGCCTCCGTACGCCAACGCCTCCGCGACCCAGCTGTCGACCGCCGCGATCCCCCTCGGAGTGTCGAGGTCGTTCGCCAGATGCTCGCGCAACCGGGCCACCGCGCCCTGCGCCGAGGGGCCGGAGGCCAGCAAGGCCGCTTGCCGCCAGCGCGAAAGCCGCGCCTGCGCCTGCGCCAAAAGGTTCTGGTCCCACGACCGGTCGGCGCGATAATGGCCCGCGAACAAAGCGAGCCGGATGGCCGAGGGGTCGACGCCCGCCGCGCGCAGCTTCGAGACGAAAACCAGGTTCCCCAAGCTCTTCGACATCTTCTCCCCGTCGAGGCCGATCATCCCCGCGTGGACGTAGTTGCGCGCGAATCTGCCGCGCCCATCGGCTCCGGGGACAGAACACCCGCCGACCTGCGCCTGAGCGTGCGCGGCGGAGAACTCGTGGTGCGGGAAGACCAGATCGGCCCCGCCGCCCTGCACGTCGAAGCCGAAACCGATCCGGTCCAACGCGATGGCGGAGCATTCGACGTGCCAGCCCGGCCTGCCGGGGCCGAACGGCGAAGGCCAGCTCGGCTCGCCCGGCCGGGCCGCGCGCCACAGGAGCGCGTCGAGCGGATCGGCTTTGCCCGGACGGTCCGGATCGCCGCCCCGCTCGCGGAACACTCTGGTCATCTCGTCCCGGTCGTAGCCAGAGACGTAGCCGAAGTCCTCGGTGGCGCCGACCCGGTGATAGACGTCCGGGTACTCGCCCTCGGCCACAACGTACGCGGACTGGTTCGCCAAAAGCTTCTCGACCATCGCGACCACCAAATCGATCGACTCGGTCACGCCCACGTAGTCCTGCGGCGGCAGAACGCGCAAAGCCGCCATATCGGTGCGGAAGAGTTCGATCTGTTCCGCCGCGAGCGCCCGCCAGTCCCGGTCGTCTCGCTCGGCCCGTTCGAGCAGCGGATCGTCGACGTCGGTGATGTTCTGCGTGTAATGCACCTCGTGGCCCGCGTCCAGCCAGAGCCGGCACACCAGGTCGAAGGCGAGATAGGTGGCCGCGTGGCCGAGATGCGTCGCGTCGTAAGGAGTGATCCCGCAGACGTACATCCCCGCTTTCCGGCCAGGGGCGACCGGCCGGAGCAGGCGGTCCGCGGAATCCCACAGACGCAATTGCGGCCCTACGCCCTCGAGCTTCGGGACCAGTGGGGTAGGCCAAGAACGCACGCTGCCACTTTAGCCGCTCGAAACGCCTCGCCAGTCCACAGGACCGGACCGCTACATCAGCGGCCAGGGAAGAGCCCTGTCGCTGCTCGGAATCGGCATGATCCGCTCGGCGCGCAGCCGTCCGGCCCGTTCGGCCAATGCGACGATCTCCTCTCCGGACAAATGCTCCGACAGCGTTTCGCCGAGCTGGCCGTCCAGCTCGGCTTCGAGCCGGGCTATGTCCGCGAGCTGGTCTTCGGGGATCGGCTCGCCGGCCCAGCCCCAGAGCACCGTGCGCAGTTTCGGATCCTCGTGCAAACAGACCCCGTGGTCGATCCCCCGCACCTCGCCGCCAGCTTCGGGGAGCACGTGCCCGCCTTTCCGGTCGGCGTTGTTCAGCAGCACGTCGAGCACCGCGAGCTGCCGCAGCCTGGGATGGTCGGCATGGGCGAGCGCCACGTCGGCCCCATCCTCGTCGCTGCCCACGACGATCCCCCGCCAGCCTGCGGGCACCTCGTCGCGCAAGAAGACCCCGACGAACCCGACCGCGGGATCCTCATCCCCGGAGCCATCGGGAGACCGCACCCATTGCTGCGCCATCCCCCAGCCGTACGGCCCGTCGCGCAGCGCGGTCGGCGGGATGAGCGACCAGCCGAGCGCTTCGCTGATCACATAGCTCGCGTACTCCCGCCCGGCGAGCGAACCCTCCGGGAAATCCCACAGCGGCCGCTCCCCGCGCACCGGCTTGTAGACACAGAGCCGCTCTGCGGGGCCGCTCTCGGGGTCGGCGAACTCGCAGAGGAAGACGACGTTCGAGGCGGAGCGCAGCCTGCCCAAGGCTTTCAGCTCGGCGCAGCGCAGCAGGCGCTCCGTCTCGGACGAGGAGCGAGACATCTCTGCGCGCCCTAACCGGTTCGGCGGTGGTAGCCGTTCGACCGGGGGCAGATATGGCCCGCAGGGTCGAGAGGCTCAGAGCACAACGGACAGGTGCGACGGCCCGCCGAGATGACCAGGCCCGAGCGGGCGACGAATTCGCGGGCGGCTTGCGGGGAGAGGAAGACGCGGACCGCGTCCGGGCCCTCCTCCGAGTCCTCCAAGATCATCGATTCGTCCAGCTCCCCCTCGGTGATCGCCATCAGCTCCACCACCACTGTCGCCGACTGGGCGTCCCAGCCGAGCCCCATCACCCCGACCCGGAACTCCGTCTCGATGGGGGTGACCAAGGGGTTCAAGTCGGCCACTTCGGTGACCGGCGGCGGCACCGGAGCCCCGAAACGGCGCGCCACCTCGTCGAGCAGGCTCTCGACGCGGTCGGCCAGCACCTGCACCTGCTGCTTTTCCAGCGAGACGGTGATGACTTGGACCGAATCCACCACTTGGATGAAGAACGCGCGGTCGCCGGGCTCGCCGACGGTGCCGGTGATGAAGCGCTCCGGGCCTCGGAACACATGGATCGCCCTCGCCATCACACCTCCATCGCAGACTCGACCAGCACATCCCTCCGAGGAGCCGCGAAACGCACGCCTCGCCTGGCGGATTCGGACTTTCTGATCAATGTTCTCCCAATTTTCTCATGGTACGGCGCGGCTCATGAGGGCGCGCGGCCTCTGACGGCGCCGAGCCTCGTCACATTCTGGCGGAATCCGCATCAGCTCCTGGCGACCCACCGACTATCCCATCATATGCCGCCTGTTCGGCCTCATCGGCCTTCGGCGCTGCGACGGCGGCGGGCAGGACGTTGAACTTCGCGGGCGGCAATTCCCCGTTCGTGTGGTTCACGCAGGACACGACGGGCAGATGCGGCGTGTACGCGACCACGCTCACCGATGCGGGCTCGACGAGTATGCGCTGGAACTGGTCGAGGTGCGAGCCGACCGCGTCGGCGAGGACCGCTTTGATCACGTCGCCGTGGGAGCACGCCAACCAGAGCGCGCCCGGACCGTGCTCCGCCGCGACCGCGCGGTCGTGCTCGCGGACCGCCGCGACCGCCCGCGCCTGCACCTGGGCGAGGCCTTCGCCTTCGGGGAACACCGCGGCGGACGGATGGCGCTGCACGGTCTTCCACAGCGGCTCTCCCGCCAATTCGTCAAGCTTTCGGCCGGTCCAGCTGCCGTAGTCCACCTCGCTGAGCCGCTCGTCCACCGCAGGCTCAAGGCCAAGCGAATCGGCGAGGGCGGCGATCGTCTCGGCGCATCGCTGCAACGGGGAGCGCACGATGCGCCGAATCGGCAAAGCGGCGAGGCGCGAGACGAGCTCTCGCGCCTGCTGCTGCCCCAACGGGTCGAGGCCGACGCCAAGGCTGCGGCCTGCGAGCGTCCTTGCGACGTTGGACGTGGACCGCGCGTGGCGCACCAGCAGAACTGTCATGCGTCGAGGGTAACGTGCGACACCGGCCGCGCTGTGCGTGCCGCTCGTGGCGACAGAGCTGCGAGGCGGCATGGCAAGATGGCCAGATGCCCTTCTCTCGTACGGACGCCCTGCGATGAAATACCGCACACTCGGTTCGAGCGGGCTGCGCGTCTCCAGGCTGGGCCTTGGCACGTTGAACTGGGGGCTGCGCACGAACTCGGACGAGGCGGCCGGTCTGGTCAGCGCGTTCCTCGACGCGGGCGGAACGCTGGTGGACAGCTCCCCCGCGTACGCGGACGGCGTGTCCCAGACCATACTCGCGGGGCTCTTGAAGAGCCACGTCAAGCGCGAGTCCTTGGTCATCGCCAGCGGATCGGGCATCCATCCGATGATCCATCCGAGGGTCGACTGCTCCCGCCGGGCGCTCGTCGCCCAACTGGACGACACGCTGCGCACGCTCGGCGTCGACCACCTCGACCTTTGGCAGGTCGACGCGTGGGATCCGCACACCCCGGTCGACGAGGTCGCGCAGACGCTGTTCTACGCCGTGCGCCGGGGCTCTGTCCGCTATATCGGAGTACGCGGGTTCACCGGCTGGCAGCTGGCCACTCTGGCCGCCCGATGCGCGGAGTTCCCCCTCGTGTCGGCGGGCATGGAGTACTCCTTGCTCGCCCGCGAGGCCGAGGGCCAGCTGCTGCCCTGCGCGAAGTACCACGGCGTCGGCGCAGTGGTCGCGACACCGTTGGCAGAGGGGGTTCTCACCGGGAAATACCGCCAAGGCGTGCCGAAAGACTCACGGGGCGCGGATCCGACAGCGGCGGTCTCGGTCGAGCGTTTCCGCACCGAGGCGGCGAACCGGATCGTCGACGGCGTCCTCACCGCGGCGGACGGGCTCGCGACCTCGCCGCTCGCGGTCGCGCTCGCCTGGGTCCGCGACCGGCTCGGGGTCTCCAGCGTGCTCGTCGGGGCGCGCGACGTCGCGCAGCTCACCGGGGCGCTCGCCGCCGAGGAGCTGACCTTGCCGAAATCCATCGCGTCCGCGTTGGACGATGTGAGCGGAGCGCAGCCATGAGTTTCTCCCCGTACCGCCTCCTGCGGCCCGTGTTGTTCCGCATGGCCCCTGAGACCGCCCACCACGTCGCCTTCGCAGGCATCCAGCTGGCCTTCCCCCTGCTCCCCCGCCGCGCAGTTCGACCCGGTTCTCGCCCAGCGCCTCTTCGGCGTGGACTTCCCGCCCCGTTCGGCCTCGCCGCCGGGTTCGACAAGGACGCGCGCGGCGCGCGGGCGTGGGGCAAGCTCGGTTTCGGCTTCGCCGAGATCGGCACGATCACGCCCCGGCCGCAACCGGGGAACCCGTCCCCCCGGCTCTTCCGCCTCCCAGAGGACGAAGCGCTCATCAACCGCATGGGCTTCAACAACGAGGGCGTGGCCCGCGCCGGGAGCAGGTTGCGCGGCACGGCTCGCCCGGTCCCGATCGGGGCGAACATCGGCAAGAACAAAACCACGACCCCGGAAAGCGCCGTGGACGATTACCGCGCCTGCGCGCTGGCGCTCTCCCCTGTCGCGGACTTCCTCGTGGTGAACGTGAGCTCGCCGAACACGCCTGGCCTGCGCGATCTGCAGGCGGTGGCGACCTTGGAGCCGATCCTCGCCTCGGTCGCGCAGGCGAGCACGGTCCCCGTGCTTGTGAAAATCGCCCCAGATCTCGCCGAAGCCGACATCGAAGCGGTCGCGGACCTCGCGGCCAGACTGAAGCTCGCGGGCCTGGTCGCCTGCAACACCACGATCGGCCGCGCCGGGCTGCGCTCGGACCCTGCGCTGGTGCAGCGCGCGGGGGCGGGCGGGCTGTCCGGGCCGATCCTGGCCAAGCGCGCGCTGGAGGTGCTGCGCCTCGTGCGCTCGGCGACCTCCGGAAGCCTCGCCTTGGTGAGCGTCGGCGGAGTGCGCACCGCGCAGGACGCATGGGAGCGGATCCGGGCCGGGGCGAGCCTCGTGGAGGGCTACACCGGCTTCATCTACGAGGGCCCGCTCTACGCGCGGCGGATCAACCGGGGGCTCGCGAAGCTCGTCCGCGAGCACGGGTTCGCGACGATCGCCGAAGCGGTGGGCGGGGAGCGGGCGTAGCCCTACCGCGAATACGTGCCGACGATCGTGGCGCGGGCAATTGCCTGGCTGAACAAGTTGAAGGCGAGAATCGCGGGCGCGGCCTCGGGCGGCACGCCGAGTTTGGGAACGCCGACCGCCCAGACCGTGAAAAAGTAGCGGTGCTCGCCGTGCCCCTGCGGCGGGGCGGCTCCCAGGAACTGCCGCACGCCCCCGTCGTTCACCAACTGCACCGCGCCTTCCGGCAACCCCGATCCGGACTCGTCCCCGGCTCCGGTGGCCAGCTCGGTCGTCCCTGCCGGGATGTCCGCCACCGCCCAATGCCAGAACCCGGAAAGGGTGGGCGCGTCGGGGTCGTAGGCGGTGATCGCGAAGCTTTGGGTCTCCGCCGGGAAGCCGGACCAGGACAACTGCGGGGAGATGTCCTCGCCGCCAGCGCCGAAGATCCCGCTCACCTGGGCTTTCTGCAAGCGTCCTCCGTCCGGGAAATCGGCGGAAGCCAGCGTGAAGGCGGGCAGCACGGGCAGCTTTGCGAATGGGTCGTAGCTCATGGTCACTCCTCTGTGTGTGTTCAACTGCGGAGCAGGAAGTCGGTGAACACTCTAGTGCCGAAGACGAGCGAATCCACCGGCACCCGCTCGTCCACCCCGTGGAACAGGGCCGCGAAATTCAAATCGGCGGGCAGCTTGAGCGGCGCGTAGCCGAAGCAGCGGATGCCGAGCGCGTCGAACGCCTTCGCGTCGGTCCCTCCGGAAAGCATGTACGGCGTGGGCCTGGCCTCCGGGTCGTGCGCCAAAAGCGCCGCGTTCATCGCCTCGACCAGCGCGCCGTCGTACGCCGTCTCGTACGCGCCGAGGTCGGCGACCGCGCTGCGCTCGACGTCCGGGCCGATGATCTCGTCCACCTCCTTCTCGAACGCGGCCCTGCGTCCCGGCAGGATCCGGCAGTCCACGACGGCCTCCGCGGTCTGCGGGATGACGTTGGCCTTGTATCCCGCCTTGAGCATCGTCGGGTTCGCGGTGTCTCGCAAGGTCGCGTTCAACGAGCGGGAGAAGTCGCCGAGCTTGGCGATCCGCCCCTCCAGATCCGGGGCGTCCGGGTCCAAGTCGAGCCCGGTGACCTCCGAGACTGTGCGCAGGAATTGCGCGACGGTGTCGGTGATGACGAGCGGGAAGACGTGTCTGCCGAGTTTGGCGACGGCTTCGGAAAGAATCGTGACCGCGTTGTCGCCGTTGAGGAACGAACCGTGCCCGGCCTGTCCTTTCGCGGTCAGCCGCATCCAGTACAGGCCCTTCTCCGCCGTGGAGATGAGATAGAGGCGTTGCGTCCCGCCCTCTTTGTCCGGCACGGTCATCGAGAAGCCGCCGACTTCGCCGACCGCCTCGGTCACGCCCTCGAAGAGGTCCGGCCGATGCTCCACGAGCCAATGCGAGCCGTACGCGCCGCCCGCCTCCTCGTCCGCGAGGAAGGCGAAGACCAAATCGCGCGGCGGCACAATGCCTTCGGCCTTGAACTGCCGCGCGACCGCCAATGTCATGCCGACCATGTCTTTCATGTCCACCGCGCCCCGGCCCCAGACGTACCCGTCCCGCACCGCGCCGGAGAACGGGTGCACGCTCCAGTCCGACGGCTCTGCGGGGACCACGTCCAGATGGCCGTGTATCAGCAAAGCGCCGCGTCCGCTTTCGGCCCCTTTGAGGCGGGCGAAGACATTCCCCCGCCCCGGCGCGCCGGATTCGAGATACTCTGTCTCGTAGCCGACCTCCTCCAGCTGCGCCTGCACCCACCGCGCGCATTCCGCCTCGCCTTTTGTCGTGGCAAGCTCCCCGGTGTTGCTCGTGTCGAACTGGATCAGGCGTGAGACGATGTCCACGACTTCGTGCTCTGCGCGGGATTGTGGCTGAACGGCTTCCATGCCCTCCTGTCTACCATCGTCCGCCGAAGACCGCGCACGGCGACCTGGCGTTCCTCTCCCCCTCCTCGCGCGACACACGCTGCAAATTTCTAATATTTTTTTGCGCTTTTCTTCCTACTTAATAGGGTATAGCTGCGTATTTTTGTCGCTTTTTTGCTTAGCCAATAAACTCTTCCCTTTTAAGGGATTAGTATTCATAAAAAGCGTGCTAGCATCCGTTTATGGGAGATCTCAACAGAACGGTGACGTTAGAGGTGAGGGGGCATTTGGCCAGACGAAGGCTGAAACGCAGCGATGTCGCGAACATCCTCGAAATCAGCCTCCGCACCGTCAGCGATCTGCTCGGGGAACGCCGCCCATGGCGCGTGGACGAGATCGAGACGATCGCCGCGTGGCTCGATATCAGCGTCTCCGACCTGTTGTTCCCGAAACACACCAGCTACAGCGCCCGCCGGAAGAAGGCCCCCGCCGAAGGCGGCCCGTTCGATCTAGAAGCCTCGGTCTTCAAGTTCGACCCATTCCGAGAGATCTCCGCAGAAAGCGACCGGTCGAAAACATCGGAGAACGGGGCCGAGTTCCACCGCGCCGCGCAATCAGAGAAACCGAACCGACGCGAGCTCGGTTCCGGCAAGGACCTTTAACGGCCCCGTAGCCGCGGCGGACCTCAGTTGCCGGAGATCTCGAACACTTCCGCAGGGGCGGAGTACTTCTCGCCCCAGTTCCACCAGGCCATATCGGTCGGCCCGATCACGCTGGCAGCCAAGTCCCACTGTCCCGCTCCGCCGCGCAGCAGCGCCGCGTACACGGACGACCGCTGCTCGCCGTCGAACTTCGTTCCCGCGTAGTCGACTAGTTTTCCGTCCGGCTCCTCGATGCGGGCGTAGAGGAAAGCCCATGCTCCGGACACGTTCAAGCTCCCCACGTCGAGCCGCGCCGGTTTGCCGAGCTCCGCGACGACATCGGCGAGCGCTCCTCGCAAGATCGCTTGGGCTTCGACTGGATTCGTCATGGAAATCTCCTATCCCCTAGATCAGTTTTCCGGATCAGCGGCCCAGCGACGCCGCCGCGCGGGTTGCCGTCGTGATTTGTTTCGAGCTGTCTGCGTCGATGTTGTTCGAGCCGGCCCGTTCCCCGGCCTTGGCTCACACATCCAGCCACTCCCGCACCCCGTTGGACTGCTCCGCGCTCTGGTTGCGCTCGTCGAACCTGGCGGCGATCGCGAACGCCCGCGCCTCAAGCTCGTCCGCGAGCGCCGACACTTCGGTCTCCCCCGCCGGACGGCCCTCGTAGGCGGGACGGCGCACCAGCTCGCCCTTGCGCCCCGCCGATGCCGCGACGCGGAACGCGACAGCGCACGCGGTCGAAAGACGCATGTCCTCGGACGGGGTCGCCACTCCGTCCAGCCAATCCAGATGCTGCTGCGCCAGCTCGAACGCCCGGTCGGCGTCGCCGACGTGCGCGCAGAACCTGATGTGCTCGGAGACCAGCCCCGTCTCGAAGCGATTGTTCCGCAAAGCCGGATACGCCGCGAGATGCGCGCGACGGCCCTGATCGGGCCGCCCGATCTTCAAGCACGGCTCAAGGAGCAACGTCATCATCGCCTGCGGCTCCGAAACGCACCGCTTGCCCGAGTTCAGCGCCGCCCGCGCGACTCGCACCGACTCCTCGTAGTCGCGGGTCCAGTTGTGGTACGCCACTCGGGCAGTCGGATCGCACACCGGGCAATTGGACAGCGCGCCTCTCGTGCTCAGCCCCCAAAGCCGGAACTCCTCGGCCGCCGTGCCGGGATCCCCGATGTGCTGCGCGAATTGGCAGCGGTACTGGTGCACCGGCTGCATCGACTGCCCCGCCTCGCGGAACCGTCGCTCCATCTCGTCGTGCATCGCCCGTCCTTGGGCGAGGGGGATCTGCGGAAACCTGGTGAACCCGTGCGCGACCCACTTGAACGCCCACAGCAACCGGAACTCGTGCTGCCGCTCGCCCCGCTCATACGCCGCCAGGCACCAGGCGAAAGCCGAGAACAGCTTCTCCGTCTCGCCGCCGAAAGTGTACGCCTCGATCAGCCGCACGCGCACGGCGTGTTCCACAACGTCCTGCCCCTGGGATTGCGCTTTGGCCAGCACGAGCTCCATCGCCTCGATCTGGGTCCGGCCATGGCCGAGGGCGATGGCTTCGCGCAACTCGACCATCAGCTCTTCCTCACTGCTCATCGGAGCCCCCGTTGGCCAAAGCCAGCTCCACCAGGCCGAGGAACGAGCGGTTGAGCAGGGCCGAGTCGGCCCCTTTGAGCGGATGCTGCCCGAGCAGCAGCGCGTGCCCGTAGACGCCTTCGAGCACCGGACGCAACAGCCTTGGTTTCCCCGCGAGCCCGACGACCCGTTCCACCAGCGGGTTGCGGAAGTTGAGCACCAGCTGCGGGCCCCGCGCCGCTGGTTTCTCGAACACGGACAGCAGCTGCGACCACAACTCGTCCGCCTGCCCTTTTGTCGCCTGCAAGTCGTTCTGATACGCGTCCGCCCGGTCCAACAAGTACAAAGCGGCGACCCCGGCGGGCTCGAAGCTGCGCATCGCCACCTCGCAGCCGAGCGGGCCGAGGATCTTTCCCGCTTCGGCGAGGAACGGCGCAAGCCCCCTGGCGAGTTCCGGCTCAAGCTCGTCGAGCTGCGTTGCGATATCGCCGGGGCCGATTTCGCGGGCCGAGAACGCCGGGTCGACGCGGGTGTAGCGCCGGATGATCTCCGCGTCGTAGACATAGCCCGCGTTGACCAACACCAGGCCTTGCGCAGCCGCGATTTGAGAGAGCTGGCGGAACTCGTCCAATCGCGGCGTGTACCCGACCGGCCCGCCCCGTTCGGCGAGCGCGGCGAGGGTCATGGGGCCGCAGCTGGTCTGCAGCGGCCAGAATTTCCCGATGAGCCGCAGCATCTCGTCGTCGTGCACCGCGAGGGCTTTGACTCCGAGGTGGTGCGCCTCGAGGAAGACGCCCAACCTGTCCGGATCGGCGACCGAGAGCGCGATCAGCCAAGACCGCAGACGCGCGCCCAACGTCTCGCGCACGCTCGCCAGCAGCTCGTCCTCGTAGAGCGCCTCGCGGCTGGCGGTCGGACGCAGCTCCTCCGCGTTCACCACGCAGCGGGCGAAAAACGCCCAATCCGGCAACAGCCGGTCGGCGTCCTCGGTGAGGAGCATCCGCTTCACGTACACCCGGTGCGCGCCCGATTGCGTCGGGTTCGCGGCGCTCCCCATGATGTACGCGACCCCCGTCAAACCCGCCTCAGGGGCTTCGAGCTCCACGAAGTCGAACGGGGTGAACCCCAGGACGTCCTGGGCGTAGCCGACCAGGTCCGCCGCCCGGCGGCCGGTGCTGCGCCCGTCTTTCTCCCACGGCAGCCCGCCGCCCGAGACGGCTTCGCCGTTGACCGTGATCGGGTACGGCAGCATCGAGCCGAAATGCCGGACGATGTCGCGGACCGTCCTCGGGTCGAACCATTCCCCCGAGCCGGGTCGCGCCGCGAGCCGGACCGTCGTGCCGACCTCGTCGCGTTCGGCGGGCTCGGTCGAGTACGACCCCTCGCTGCGGCCGACCCACCGCACCGGCGCGCTGCCCTCGGCCTTCGTCGTCACCTCGACCTCGTCCGCGACGAGGAACGCCGAAAGCAGGCCGACGCCGAACTGGCCGAGGAACTCGTGCCGCGCAAAACCGAAATCGTCGCGCTTCGAGCTGCGTCCGATCGTGGCAAGGAACTCTCGGACCTGGTCCGGCGCGAGGCCGATCCCCGTGTCGACGACCGCCAAAGCGCCGCCGGAAGCCTCGATCCGGATCTCGGCGGGAGCGTGCGGGTCCACCGCCCGCCGGGCGGTGATCGCGTCCACCGCGTTTTGCAGCAGCTCCCGCAGGTAAACCCGGGGGCTCGAGTACAAATGGTGGGAGAGCAGGTCGACGACCCACGAAGGTCGACCTGGAACGTGTCGTTCATCGGGAGCCAGTGTACGGCTCCCCAGTCATGGCCGCCACCAGGGCCGAAGCGGCAGCCCCGCGCCGCCGCGCTCGTCGGTTTTGACCGCGAGGACCTGGTGCAATTGGATGTTGTTGCGCTCGAAGTTCAGGCGCGACCCGGCGAGGTAGAGGCCCCACACGCGGGCCGTGCCCTCGCCGACCTCGGCGACCGCCTCTTCCCAACGGTCGACCAGGTTGCGGCACCAATCCCGCAATGTCATCGCGTAGTGCTCGCGCAGATTCTCGCTGTGCCGGACCTCCAGCCCGGCGTCTTGGACCTCGACGGTGATCCGCCCGGAGCTCGCGAGCTCCGCGTCGGGGAAGACGTAGCGGTCGATGAACGAGCCCGCGCGATGCACCAGCTTGCTGTCCGGCCGGGTGATGCAGTGGTTGAGCAAAAGCCCGCCGGTCTTGAGCTTGTCGCGCAGGAACCCGAAATACGCGGGGTAGTTCGCCACGCCGATATGCTCGGTGAGGCCGATGGAGGAGACCGCGTCGAAGCCCCCCTCCGCCACGTCCCGGTAGTCGCCGTGGCGGACTTCGGCGAGGCCGCCGAGCCCTTCGCGCTCGATCGCCTGCCCGGCCCAGGCCGCCTGCTGCGCCGAGAGCGTCACGCCCAACGCCCGCACGCCCCGTCTGGCCGCGTGGCGGACCATGCCGCCCCAACCGCAGCCGACGTCGAGCAGCCGGTCCCCCGGCTTCAGCCCCAGCTTCTCGAACACGAGCTGGTATTTGTGCTCCTGCGCCGCCTCAAGGGTCGCGGCGGGATCGGGGTAGCAGGCGCAGGTGTAGGTCATCGACGGGCCGAGCACGTGCTCGTAGAACGTGTTCGACACGTCGTAATGGTGGTGGATGGCCTCGGCGTCCCTCGCCTTCGAATGCCTGACGCCCTCGGCGACCCTCCGCCACCGGGGCCTGGCCTCTTGCGGCGGCGGCGCGATCGGGGCGAGCGCGCGGGGCCCGATCGCGGCCACCGTCTTGATCAACTCCAGCGTCCGGGGCGGATGGAAAGCCAGGTTGTCCGCGAGCAGTCTCAGCGCCTCGTACGGATCGCCCTCGTGCACCCCCGACAAGCGCAGCTCGCCGGAGACGTAGGCGCGGGCGAGCCCCAGCTCGCCCGGCGAGGTGAACAGGTACCGGGCCCCTCGCTCGCTCAGCAAGTGGAACCCGAACGGCGCGCCGGGCGGCCCCGCCGCGCTGCCGTCGAACGCGGTGAAGCGCAGGCCGGGGGCCGCTCCGGCGTGCGGCATCATGCACGAGGCCAGCACGTAGGCGAGGCCGTCGGTCTTCGTCGTTGGCAGTGTCGTGGTCATCGCGCGCTCCTCGGTCATCTGTTCCGAACGGTTTTCTGGTACAGCGTCAGGAATCTGCCCTCCGGGTCGTACCGGGCTTTCAAGTCGCGGTAGCGCTGCCCGCCGTAGAGCTTCTCGAACTCCTCCGGCGCGTAGAACGACTCCGAATACAGCGACTTGTGGCCGGAGAACTCCGCGACGGTCCGCTCGATCAGGCGGTTCGTGCTGCTCGGGTCCCCCGGCCGCTGGGACACGGAGGACCAGAAGCCGACGTTCACCCACGTCTTGCCCGACTCCAGCGGGTAGAGCGGCCACGGACGGGCGGGCCCCGCGCGCTGGCGCAGGACGATCGGGCAGAGCCACACCGGCGCGATCCCCGTCGCGCCGAGGAACCATCGCACGAACTGGGCGAGCCGCTCCACGGGCACCTCGACGTCTTGGACGACCCGCTCCAGCGGCGGGCGCCCCGCGCGGCGCTCCAAACGGTCGGCGACCCCGAACCTGCGGTCGAGGGCGACGAGCTTCCAGTACACGCTCGAGCGCCGCCACCGTCTCGGCCACAGCCGCCGCACGAGCGGGTGCTGCGCGCCGAAAGCCCGCGAGCACCAGAACCAGTCCGTGTCCCAGCGCCACAAATAGTCGTGCGTGGTGAGCCGGTCGCGTTTCGCCTTGCCGGCCTCGGGGTGCCGGATCGACTGGTAGAAGATCCGCTGCCCGGTGTAGTCGCTGGTCGGCCCGGGCTCGTGGGTCTGCCTGCCCAGCACGAGGTAGGACTCACCTGCGGAGAAGACCACGCCGTCGAGGTAGTCCACCGCCTCGCGCTCCCAGGCCCGTTCCGCGCAGATCGCGACGATGGCCGCGCTCAGCTCATCAAGATCGGAAAACCGGACCGAGCGCAGCGCGACGTACCGCGCGGCCTGCTCCAATTCGATCGTCAACCTCGTGGCGTAGCCGAGCGTGCCGTAAGAGTTCGGAAAGCCGAAGTACAAATCGCTGTGCTCCCCGAAGGCCGGGCCGTGACGACCTCCCCCGCCGGGGTGAGCACGTCGATCTCGAGCACCGACTCGTGCGGCAGGCCGTTTCGGAACGAGGCCGACTCCACGCCCATGCCGGTGACCGCCCCGCCGATGGTGATGGTCTTCAGCTGCGGGACCACGAACGGCGAGAGCCCGTGCGGCAACGTGGCGGCGACGAGGTCCTCATAGGTGCACATCCCGCCGACCTGCGCGGTCCGCGACCTCGGGTCCACGTCGAACACTCCGGAGAGGCCGGAGACGTCCAAGCCGGGCGCGGCGGCCTTCGCCCGCTGGCGGAAGAGATTCGACGTCCGCTTCGCAAGGCGTACGGGCTCCCCGGCGGGGATCCGCCGGTACGAATCTGCGAGCCGAAACAAACCGGTCGCGTAATCGACCGCCATACCCTCTACGGTAGCCAATCCTCGCGCCAGGTGCTAGAGGAATGTGATCAACTCCAAGCTCGCCCCACCAGTTACGATGGGAGCCATGGGACAAGTGAAAGCCGAAAGCAGCCTGACCATCCCGGCGAGCAAGGAGAAGACTCTCGCCGCCATCGCCGACTACCGCGAGGTCCGGCCCGCGATCTTGAGCGGCCACTACCGGGACTACCAGGTCCTCGAAGGCGGAACCGGGTCTGGCACGGTGGCGCAGTGGACGCTGCAGGCGACGGAGTCCCGCTCCCGCAACGTCAAAGCGTCGGTCGTCGTGGACGGCTCGACGGTCACCGAGAAGGACGCGAACTCCAGCCTCGTCACCGTGTGGAAAGTCGCCCCGGCTGGCGAAGGGGCCGCACAAGTCACCGTGACGACCACCTGGAACGGCGCGGGCGGCGTCAAAGGGATCTTCGAAGGCATCTTCGCGCCGCTGGGCTTGAAGAAGATCCAAGGCGAGGTGCTCGGCAACCTCGCGAAGCGTCTCGCGGGCTAAAGCCTCCAGCCGGCGCTTTCCGCGCCGCCCGGACGCCCCGCGCGGTCGCGCCTCGGCATGCTGCTTTCCCTTCTTCGCCGCTGTGCCGGCCCTCGCTCGCGAGCCTCTCCCTTCGCGATATCCGCACCGCACAGAAACGCCGCGCACCTGGTCACGAACCCCCTGCAGTGCCCCGGAGAGAAGGGCCGCACCTGGTATGTTCTTCACAATACGAGAGGAGAGTGATGGCGGGTGAGCACAAGCATCCCTGACCCCCGGGCCGTGCTGCAGCAACTGGAGGAGATCAAGCGCAAATACCTGGAAGCTCAAACGGACGTGGCCTCCGTGCGGGCGACCGGTTTCGACCAGGACCGGCAGGTGAGCGTGACCGTGCTCGGACTGGGCGAGGTCAGCGACATCAAAATCGACCCCGCCGCAGTGGACCCGGACGATGTCGAAGGGCTCCAACAGAAGATCTTGCAAGCCTTCCGCAGCGCGAACAACCAGGCGCGGGATCTCGCTTCGCACATTCTCTCCCCGCTCAACATCGCTCTTCCAGAGCCGGAGCCAGAGCCAGAGCCGGAGCCAGAGCCAGAGTCGGAGTCTCCAGAGCCAGAGTCGGACCCGGAACCGGTCCAGCAGCCTGCGGCCGAAGAGCCCGTCGAAGAGCCGTCTCCCGCCGCGCCTACGCTTTCGTCTCCGTCCGTGTCCGTCTCCACGCCCTCGCTGTCGCCAGGCGTCTCCCTCTCCCCCGGTCTCTCCGCGGAGGCGGCAAAGCCCGTCGCGGCCGTCCCAGACCTGGCCCTCCCAGAGTTCCCCGAGGAGCCCGCGCCAGCCGCCGCGCCTGAGCCGACAGCTCCAGATCTGAGCCTGCCCGACCTCCCCGCAGCAGCCCCATCGGCTGAAGAACCCGCGCCATCGCCCGCAGCTTCCGAACCAGCGGCTCCCGCGCACGCAGGCGAAACGGCCCCGCCCGGGCCTGAGCGGCCGTCGCTCGCCAATTATCAGCATTACCGGCCACGTTGGTGAGCCGCGCGCCGTGCGCGCAGTAGACTCCTGGAGTGTTTGAAGGCCCGGTCCAGGACCTCATTGATGAGTTGAGCCGCTTGCCCGGAGTCGGGCCCAAAAGCGCGCAGCGCATCGCGTTCCACCTCGTCGGGTCCCCGAAACCGGAGATCGACCGGCTCGGTTCGGCGCTCGCCAAGATCCGCGACGGCGTGCAGTTCTGCGATATTTGCGGGAACATCGCGGCAGACGAGATCTGCCGGATCTGCAAAGACCCGCGCAGAGATCTTTCCCGCATCTGCGTGGTCTCCCAGCCGAAGGACGTCGTCGCCATCGAACGCACCAGGGAGTTCCACGGCCGATACCACGTGCTCGGCGGAGCGCTCAACCCGCTCGCGGGCGTCGGACCCGACCGGTTGCGGGTCAAAGAACTGCTGACCAGGCTCGCGTCCGCTGTGGACGGGGTGACCGTCACCGAGATCATCATCGCGACAGACCCGAACACCGAAGGCGAAGCGACCGCCACCTACCTCGCTCGGATGCTCGCCAATTTCCCCGACTTAGAGGTGACTCGGCTCGCCTCGGGTCTGCCGATGGGCGGGGATTTGGAGTTCGCCGACGAGATGACGCTGGGCAGAGCGCTCGCCGGACGCCGCAGCCTCGCCTAACCAGCGGACACCGGAGGCGAACCAACCAACACCGAGCCGACGAGATGACGCTGGGCAGAGCGCTCGCCGGACGCGGCAGCCCCGCCTAACCAGCGGACACCGGAGGCGAACCAACCAGCACCGAGCCGACGAGATGACGCTGGGCAGAGCGCTCGCCGGACGCCGCAGCCCCGCCTAAGCCCGCGCAGCCCGCGTGAGCGCCGCGAGCGCGGCCTCGTACTCTCCCCGGTCGAACACGAACGGGCCGAAGCCTTCGTAATCGCGCTCCGGTCGGAACGGCTGCCCGAAACCGCTCCACGTCACCGAGTTCCGGGAAACCTGGATCCGGCAGCAGAACGGCCAGCAGCCCGCCTCCCCGCAACTGCAGCCGAGCAGGGCCGTTTTGCCCTCGCCGAACAACATGTCATCGCTTGTCTCGCCCAGATAGTAGGCGAGCAACGTGCCGGGGCTGCTGGTCAACGGCGCGTAGCCGCCAGACGGGACGAACCCGGCGCGGGCTTCGTACTGGGCGGCGAGCTCCACCAAACTCGTGCCGTCCACCACCGGGACCACACCAGCGAGGAGGGCCCAGCTCTCGAACTCCTGGAGGACGAACGCGATTGAAGAGAACCCGGCCACAGAAGCATCCTGCCGGAGACAGGGCCTTCTGGCAACGAGTTTCCCAAGGCTGCTCGCGCTCGCAGCGCGAAACAGTTTCGAAACCTCATTTCTCCGGGGAAGGGAACCAAACGCGGCCGCAGGGCGTCTAACCGTGTGAGAGCGCAACCCACCACAGGAGGGGGAGTTCTCGTCGCGCGAAGTTCAAGACAATGGCGTCTGAGCCTCAGACAACACAAGACGAGAAACTGAGCGGGAAACCACCCTGATATCTGATTTTTGAGCAAAGGAAACCACGTGAAGACCACTGTCATCGCAGCTCTCTGCCTGTTCGCCGGGGCGCTCGGCTCCCAAGCGCCCTCCGCCGAAGCGGCTCCGACTGCCCACACCAAGCCCGGCCCCGGCAACGGGCGCACGCTGTACACCGTGACCTGCCACTACGTGCAGCGCACCGCGAGCGGAGGCACCCGGTCCGGGGTTTCCTCCTCTTCTGCGCTCAACGCCGCCGAGGCGATGAGCGCCGCGCGCCGGGGCGTCCCGTCGAACGCCCAAGTCACCGGCTGCCAGACCTCGATCCAGCACTAGGGCCGCAGGCGAAAAGCGCGCGGGCAGAGATGCGATCTCTGCCCGCGCGCTTTTTCTGCAAGCCTTTACGACGTGCTCCGGTTGCCGGCTTTCCAGACCTCCCATGGGACATTCCAGTCGCCCAAGCCGTCGTTGCCCGGCAGCACAGTGCCCTTCGTGTTCTTCACCAGCACGACATCGCCGCGCTTGGCGTGCTCCAGGAACCATTTGCCGTCTTCCGGGCTCACGTTCAAGCAGCCGTGGCTCGTGTTCCTCTTGCCCTGCGCCCACAAAGACCACGGGGCCGCGTGGATGTAGATGCCGCTGTAGGAGATCTGGGTGGCCCAATTCACTTTGGTGCGGTACCCCATCGGCGACCACGTCGGCAGGCCGAAGGTCGAAGAGTCCATGATCATGGACTGGTTACGGTCGCCGACGATGTAATAGCCGTTGTTCGTCAACAGCCTCGGGTCGTCCATCCCCATCGACGTCGGCATCGTGCGGACCAACTCGCCGTTCACGAACACCTGGATCTGCTTGGTGTTGTCGTCCGCAACAGCCAGCAGCTCGTCGCCGATGGTGAAGCTCGTGGCGATGTCCTGCTGCCCGTACATCCCGTTGCCGAGGTCCACGCCGTAGTCGTGGACCTCCACAGACACCTTGGTGCCCGTCTTCCAGAAATGCTCGGGCCGCCACCGGACCTCGGTCGGGGAGATCCAGTAGAACGCGCCCTCGACGGCGGGCTCGGTCGTGACCTTGATCGCCTTCTCCGCCGCCGCGCGGTCCGCGATCGGCTCGTCGAACTTCACGCCGACCGGTTGGGCGACGCCGACGACCTCCCCGTTCCCGTTGCCCTTGTTGAAATACGGCATGGTCAGCGCCTTCGGCACCGACGTCGTGAACGTCCGGGTCAGCTTGCTCGCCCCGCTCGCGCCCATGACCTCGGCCTTGAGCGTGTACTTCTTCCCGTAGCCGAGCGGCTCCGCAGTGCGCCAGCCGTGCTTGTCGTCGCTCAATTGCGTCTTGACCGCCGTGCCGTCCGCCCCGGTCAGCGTCGCGGAGACGATCACTCCGCCGGTGGCGGCCAGCGTGACCGGCTCCGCCGGGGAGACCCCGGTCGCGCCGTCTTTCACCGAGACGTCCAGCTTCGGCTGCAACGCCTCCTCCGCGGAGCCCGCCGCGCCCTGCGCGACGCCCGCGGTCGCGTGGCGCTGCTCCGAGCCGCAAGAGACCGAGCCGAGCATCAGCCCGACCGCTGTCGCGGCGGCGACCGAGCGGCTCAACCAAGCATTGCTCGCCTGTCGCGTAGGCCACACAGCCTCAGGCATCTCGCGTCCTCCTTCTGGCTCGCGGCCAGAGTTCCAAGGAAGCGCTCCACCGCTGGTCAAGCCATAGATCGGCCAAACCATAGCGCAGCGCTGAACCCCAATTGATTGCTTCGCCGCCATAGTACGGGATCGCGCGGTCCAACGCCAGTAGCGGACGTGGTGTCGCAAGGGTGTCGCGAGCACCCCTTTGGGCCTGTTACTATTTACGGCACGCGCTAGTAGCTCAACTGGCAGAGCAGCTGACTCTTAATCAGCGGGTTCGGGGTTCGAGTCCCTGCTGGCGCACAACGTCGGGCCTGGTCGGATCGTGTTTCTCACGAACTGGCCAGGCCCGATTTTTTTGCCCATCCGATGTTTTCGTCCAACAAGGCGGCCACTTCGCGGCGGATTTTGTTCCTGCCGTAGTAGACGTTCTGCGTCATCGAGACGTGCGCGTGGCCGATCTGGTCGGACGCGGCCAGATCGTCTAGACCCGCATCTTTGATGCTGGTGGCCGTGGTCTTGCGGTACGTGTGCGTCACAACCCAGTCCAGCCCGAGCGCGACCCGCACGCGCCGCCATTGCCGCTGCGTGTTGCGAGGATCACGAAGCGACCCGTTCGCGGCTGGGAAGACCAGCGGCAGCAGTTCAGCGTCTTTCTGGATCTTGGTGGCCGAGACGAAGCCACGGCGCGCGCTGAGCGCTTGCGCCTTCTTGCGCGCGGCGAGCATGGCGACCACTTTGGACGGCAGGGCGAACACCCGCCCGTCGCCCGCCTCGCTCTTGGTGAACTCCTCGCGGATCAGCCCTTGCCCGCTCCCCCGCGTCACCTTGCCGCTGAGCGTGAGCGTCTTTTCCTGCAAGTCGATGTCCGACCAGAGCAGCCCGAGCAGTTCCCCGGTCCTCAGCCCCGTTCCGGCGAGCATCACGAAGATGTCGACCAGGTCAGCGCTCGCCGCGTACGCCTTGACGGTCGGACGATAACCCTTGGGCTTGACCTGCTTGCCGTCCTTCGGTTCGGGGTTCGAGTCCCTGCTGGCGCACGTCGGCTCCCCAGGTCAGAAGCAATTCCGATCTGGGGGCGTTTTCGTTTTCACGGCTTCTGCGGGCTCCCAAGCGGGTCGATAGGCTTGAGCGCCCCGGAACCGGCGAGAGCCGCTCAGCCGTCGGCGAACCCCGCTTTCGAATGCAGTCGGCCGAGCGGCTTCGGCACCCACCAGTTCCATCGTCCGGCGAGTTTCATGAACGCGGGGACGAGCACCATTCGGACCAGTGTCGCATCCGCGCCGACCGCGAGCACGAGGAACACGCCGAACATCCTCATGAAGGAAACCTGCGCAGAGCACATGGACGCGAAGACGATGCACATGAGCATGGCTGCAGCGGTGACGATCCGACCAGACGTGGCGACGCCGAGCGCCACGGACCGCTCGTTGTCCGCCGGGGTCTGGTCCGACGCGAGCCAATGCTCCCTGATCCTGGAGACGATGAACACCTCGTAATCCATGGAAATCCCGAAAGAAAGGATGGACATGAAGACCAGCATGTTCAACGCCAGCGTGCCGGTGGGAGTGGTCCCGAGCGCCCCGAGGTGGCCTTCTTGGAACACCCAGACCAAGGCTCCGAGCGCCGCCGTGAGCGACAAGGTGTTCAACACGAGGGATTTGATCGGTAGCACGATGCTTCCTGTGAGCAAGAACAGCAGCACGAACGTGCTCAAGGCAATAAGGCCGAGGACGAGCGGCGCGTATGCCATGACGCCGTCCGTGGCGTCCGAGGCCAACTGCTCTTGTCCGGTGAATTCGGCCTTCGCCTGGCCCGGCGGAGGAACCGCGCGCAACGCCCGGAGCTGCTCGGTCGCGGCTTCGGAGAACGCGGCGACCGACGGGGCGCGGACGACGGTGAGCCACACGCGGCCCGCCTTGGCCCCGGCGCTGAACGAGGGGGGACCGATCCGGCTCCCATCGTGGTGCGCCCCGTCCGGGCTGTTCACCACGTCGACCCCGGACACACGGGAGAGCTGGTTCGCGTAGTCGCCGAGCGCGGCGGCTTCCGTCTTGCCGACGTCGGACAGGACGATGGATGTGACATCTGCCGGATTCACCTGGAACTGCGCGCGCAACTGGTCACCCACCTGCCGCGCGGACGAGGACGGGGGAAGGACTTGGTCGGTCGGCGTGCCGAATCGGGCGCGCAAGAACGGGCTGCCCAGCACGAGCAGCACGAGGACGCCGCAAACGAGGGCGAGGACCGGCCGCCGCATGGCCCGCTCGGCGGACCGGCGCCAGAAATTCCGCTCGCCGCCTTCTTGCCGCTGGGCCGACAGCTGCCCGATCCGGTCCCCGAGCAAGACGATGAGCGCGGGGGCGACGACGACCGCCGAGGCGGCGGCGACGGCGACCACGCCCATGGCCGTGTAGGCCATCGAGCGCAAGAAGTACATCGGGAAGAGCGTCATCGAACTCGCGGCAAGCGCGACCGTGACCGCGGAGAACAAGACCGTGCGCCCCGCTGCGCCCACCGCCGCGCGCAAGGCGTCGTCCCGGTCGCCCAGCCGTCGAGCCTCCTCGCGGTATCGGCTCACCATCAGGAGCGTGTAATCGATCCCCAGCGCCAAGGCCATGGCCGTGGTGACGTTCATGGCGTAGACGGAGACCTGTGTGACCTCGGTGAGCAAACGCAGCTCGGCGAGCGTCCCCACCACCGCGAGCCCGCCGACCACGATCGGCAGCATGGCCGCGTACAGCCCGCCGAACACCCAGATCAGCGCGATGAAGCTCAACGGAACGGCAATCGCCTCCATGAGCAAGAGGTCTTTTTGGCTTTGCTCGGCGATCTCGGCCTGCTCGATCGCGGTCCCGCCCGCGAGGACGGCCAATCCGTCGTGCGCCGAGACAACCGCGTCCACGGCGGCCTTCGCGTTGCTCGGAGCCTGTTCCTCGCCTCCGGCCACGGAGGCGAGGACCATGGCGGACTTTCCGTCCTTGCTGACCAAGGACGTCGTCACAGACGGCGGCGCGGTCCACGGCGAAAGGACGGACGCGACGCCCCCGGCGGAGCCGATTTGCCGCGTCATCGCGCGGCCAGCACGGGCCGTTTCCGGATCGTCTATGCCGTTCGGCGTCTTCACAAGCAGCACGAGGTCCATGTCTCCCTGGCCGAAATACTCCGAGAGGAGGCTGTTGGCCCGGGCCGACTGGGAGTCGGGATTGAACTGGCCGCCGCCGAGGAGATGCGAGATCGCGGCGGAGCCGAGCGCGCCGCACGCCGCCGCGAGGCAGACGGCCACGAGCAACACCCTTTTGGGCATGCCGATCGCGAGATCGGCGATGCGGCTGAGGCGTTCAGCCACGGACCGCCCCTAGGTAGGTCGACTCCAACACCAAGTCGGGGATGAACGACTGGTACTCCAGATGCGTCTTGTGCTCCACGGTCCGCCAGTCTTTGCCCTCGTGCTCGCGCATGTGCGCGAGGTACTTCGGCGCGCCGGGGACCTTCACGTTGTCGGCGACCACGACCGCGCCTTCGCGCAGAAACCCCGCGTCGAGCAACAACTCCAGGTCGGAGAGGTACACGCTGTGCTCGTGATCGATGAAGAGGAAGTCCAAGGATTCCGGCCCCAGGCCGAACTCCGTCCGCAGCCGCCCGAGGGTTTTGCCGTCGCCGAGGGCGCCGACCACGGCGGTGATCCGGTCGGCCACGCCCGCGTGCTGCCAGATCGTCGTCGCGGTCTGCGCGTTGAACGGGCTTATCTCCACGGAGTACAGGTGCGCGCCCGGCGGCATGGCCCGCGCGATCCGCAGTCCGCTGTATCCGCAAAAAGCTCCCAGCTCCATCAGTCGGCGCGGCTGGGCCCGCGCGACCGCGCCGTCGAGCAACAGGCCCTTCTCGTCGCCAACGTTCATGAGAAAGGCGCGTTTGCTCCCGAACTCGTCGATCAGCTTGATCACGCCGTCGACGTCGCCCGGTTCGGCGTTCGCCGTCACATGCTCGACCAGCGCTTGCTTGTTCGCGCTGTCCGTGTCTCCCTTTCGCGTCGCCGACTTGGCGAGAGACCAATAATAGGACAACCTGCTCATCGCACGCTCCTCGCTGTGTCGGGGCCGCACGGGGCGACCGTGTGGTAGGCCAGGTCGTAGTCGGCCAGGTCGAGTTTCCCCATCTGACGGCGGTAAGCGGTGACCCCGCCGGGGAACATCATTCCGTTGAACCCGCTTTCGGTCAGGTACCAGCTCTGGCAGCCTGAGTTGAACGTCGTCTTCGCGAGTTTGCGCTGCAACCGAGCGTTGTGCGCGGCTTGGGCTTGCGGTTTCACGTCTAAAAAACGCAGGTCTCTGCTGAGGAGCTCTTTGATCCCCCGGACCGAATAACGGACCTGCTCCTCGATGAACAGCAGTTCGGAGCTGTGCCCGAACGCGTTCGGGCCCATGATCCAAAAGTAGTTCGGGTAGCCGGAGACGTTCACGCTCTTGTAGCCGACCATGCCGTGCGCCCAGTCCTCGGCGATGGTCCGCCCTCCCCTTCCGATCAACCGGAACGCCGAGCCTCGGTCCCCCACGTCGTAGCCGGTGGCGAAGACGATGCAGTCGAGCTTGTGCTCCGAGCCGTCCGCGGCCCTGACGCCGTCCTCTCGGACCTCGACCACCGCATGCGGCACGAACGTGCAGTTCTGCCGCTGTATGGCCGGGTAGAACGCGCTCGTGATCAATGGGCGCTTGCACCCGAGGCGGTAGCGGGGAGACAGTTGCGCGCGCAACCGGGGATCTTTCACCTGCGAGCGCAGATGTCGTCTCGACACGCCTTCGGCGACTTTGGTGAGCGGCGTGATCCAGACAAGGGCGTAGGTCAAAAGCTCGTAGAACGAGTACAGCGCCCCCCGAACGGCTCGTTGCGCGCCGGGGAAGCGGCGGAACAGCCGTTTGAGCGCGTCCGGGATCTGAAAGTTCACCCGAGGGATCACCCATGCCGGGGTCCGTTGGAACACGACAAGCTGGTCGACGACCTCGACCAGCTCCGGGATGACCTGCACGGCGCTGGCCCCAGTCCCGACGACGCCGACGCGTTTGCCCGCGCAGTCGTAGCCCGTGTCCCAGTTGGCGCACAAGATCTTGTGCCCGCCGAACGCGTCGAGGCCGGGCACCTTTGGGAAGCTCGCGTTCGAGAGCAGGCCGTCGGCTCCGATCACCGCGCGCGCCGCGAAACGCCGCCCGTCCTCGGTCTCGATCCGCCATCTGCCCTCGCGCTCGTCGAACGCCGCTTGGCAGACGTTCGCCCCGAACCGAATCGACGGATCCAATTCGAATCGCCGGACGATGTTCTCAATATAATTTTGTATTTCTGACGCAGTGGCGTTCACTGCGCTCCAATCCGGGTTCGGCGCGAAGGACAAAGAGTACAGCCACGCGGGCACGTCCACCTCCGCTCCGGGATACACCGCGTCTCGCCACGTCCCTCCGACTCGTTCCGCCCGTTCAAGAATGGCAAAATCGGAAATACCAGTCTCGCGAAGTTTGATCGCGGAAGCCAATCCCGCGAAACCAGCTCCGACGATGACGACATCGATCAGCACCCAATTGGAGTCTCGCTTCGGCATACGTAGATTCTACTTGAACGCCGAGGCCTCGGTCTGTTTTATATTCATGTTCCTACTTCACGAATAAAGGCGGTGATTTTTTACTTCTTGGTGAACATAAGCGGGAATTCGGCGCACCCGAGGGCATGAGCAAGACACGGGCGGCGATGTTCGCGGATCGAGACTTCTCTCTGCGACAATCCTCCCCGCAACCCTCTCCGTAAATATTTACAAACGGTTACAAACGCCGTGTTTGAAGTTAAAAGCGCCGCGCCTGCTTTACATCGTGCTTAACCGCAGTTCGCACGGCCCATCCCGCTTCATTCGCAATCTTGGCCACGCCCCTATGACGGATATCTCATTGCGCCCCACAGGCGGCCGGACTATCTTTATTACTGTAACGGGCAGCCCCGCTATAGGGCGCCGTGATTACTGCGATGAGCAACAAATTAATAATCTGACAGCCGCATGACGCCGACCCGGATGGGCGGAACGAGAACCCCGTCCGCCATGTCCGACGCACCCTTGCTCGGGGTTTCATGCGCGGTATGAAACCCCGCTATTTCAGCGAATTCCGGCTTGGCGCAACAATCCTGATAGTTTCGCGTGGTGCACGCGTATGCGGTATGTGAAATATTTTCATGGGCCGCTCACATCGATCGGCCGCCGAATCTCGTATCGCTCTTCAGCATCGCAGTCGTCCCTGGCGACATGCGACCTGAAGCCATACCTTATTCAAAATTAGGAGCGCACTGTGGGAATGCTCACCTGGCTCGACAGCCCGTCTCTAGACACCGGCATATATTTCGCGTCGGATGACGCGAATCCCGTGTGGTCGTTCGCCTCGTACGCCGACCTGGCCGGGGATGCGCTTCGCACGGCGAGCCTGCTGCGGCGGCACGGGCTTGAGCGCAACGGCGTCGTGTCCATCCTTCTTCCCGAACCAAGGGACTTCCTCCCCGCCTTCTACGGAGCGCTGGCCGCCGGAGGGACCCCCTCCCCGATGGCGACGCCGCTGACATTCCGATCATTCGATCAGTACAAACAGCACGTCGCCGACATTCTTCACGCCTCCGAGCCCGCGCTGGTGCTCGTGGACCCGGCGCTGGCCGACCTCGTCCGAGCGGCCGTGGCGGCGAGAGAGCTCCGCGCCGTTGTGCTCGAATTCCACGCGGGCCTCGCCGACGGCGAGGAGGCTGGTCCGCCGGGCCTCCTCGCAGACTTCGCCCTCCTGCAGTTCACCTCCGGGTCCAGCGGCACGCCAAAGGGCGTGCAGGTGAGCGCGACAAACCTGACGGACAATATCGCGGCGATAGGCGCGCGCTCCGAAGTGACGCGCGATGACACGTTCGTGAGCTGGTTGCCTCACTATCACGACATGGGCCTCATCGGGGTTTTGCTCCAAATGGCCACGTTCGGGGTCAACCTCCGCCTGCTCAAACCGGTTCAGTTCGTCCGATCGCCGATTGCCTGGCTGCGCTCTCTCGGTCAGGACGGCGCCACGGCGACAGTCGCCCCGAGCTTCGGCTACGCCTACGCCGCGCGGCGGGTGAGGCCCGAGGATTTGGAAGGTTTCGACTTCTCCCGATGGCGGATGGCGGCGATCGCCGCAGAACGCACAGATCCCGTCGGAATCAGGAAGTTCGTCGAACTCGCCGAACCGCACGGGTTCTCCCCCAAGGCGTTCCAGGTGGCGTACGGGCTCGCCGAAGCGACGCTCGGGGTGAGCTCCACCCGGATCGGCAAGCCGATCCGCATGGTCCAGCTCGAACAGAGCGCGTTGCGCGACGACGAACCGGTCGTGATAGCGCAAGAGTCCGTGCTCGGCGCTCCCGTGTCGGAGGGCAACTGGCTGGTGAGCTGCGGCACCGGCGACAAGACGATCCGCCCGGAGATCATCGACGGGAATGGCGACCCGCTTCCTGAACTGCGCCACGGCCAGATCCGCGTGCATGGGTCGAGCGTCGCGCACGGGTACAGGGCGGCTCCGCACGCGCAAACCTCGACCTCGTTCCACGATGGCGTCTTGGACACCGGCGACACGGGGTTCATGCTGGACGGCGAGCTGTATGTCATCGGCCGGATGGGCGACAGCATCAAAGTGCGCGGCGTGAAACTCTTCGCCGAAGACCTCGACGTGAAGATCGGGCTCTCGGCCGGACTGCGCATCGGGCGGCACGCCGCAATCCTCGGCACGGTCGGCAGCACGGACGTGGTCTCGGTTATCGTGGAGAGCCCAGACTCGGCGTGGCTTCCCGCCGTCAAATCCGTGCTCTCCTCTGTCACATCGGAGAACATCGGCGTGGCGGTCTTCCGGGGGGAGGCCGGGGCGATCGAACGCACCTCGAGCGGCAAACCGAGACGTCGTGTCCTATGGCAGCGCCTCCTCGACGGCGAGCTCCCCGTCGAACTGGTCCACACGAACTGGGGCGATGTCGCGACGGGGCCTCATCCATGGCCAACGCGCGAGCGAGCCGCGTCACCGGCATGACGCTCCCGTCGCCAACACGAACTCCCGTATCGAAGGAAACCTTATGACCACAGCGCACATCAATAAGATCGCGACAGCGACTCCCGAATACGACATGCATCGACCGTTCCTCGACTTCGCCGAGAACAACTTCGAGGACACGAAGCAGCGCATGCTTTTCCGCAGGATGGTCGAGCGGGCGAATATCTCCCACCGTTGGACGCATGTCCCCGGCATCGCCGACTTCTACAAGGACGGCCCGAACGACATCGATCTGCGCACCCGCATGGTCCTGTACGAGCAGTACGCGCCCAAGATGGCGGTCGAGACGGTGAACAAGCTGGACCTCGGCCCCGCCACCGCCGAGATCACGCATCTCATCGTCGTGACGTGCACCGGGTTCTTCACCCCGGGGATCGATTTCGCGATCATGAACAACTGCGGCGTTCCCACCTCGGTGGAGCGCACCCAGGTCGCCTTCATGGGCTGTTTCTCGGGCGTCAACGGCATTAAACTCGCCCACCACATCGTCCGCTCAGAGCCGCAGGCCAAAGTGCTCGTCGTCGCTCTCGAGCTCAGCTCGTTGCACCTGCAAGCCAGCCAGGACCTCGAAACAATGCTCGCCTACACGATCTTCGGCGACGGCTGCGCGGCGGCGCTGATCACTGCCGAGGAGGCGGGCATCGCGATGGACTCGTTCAAAGCGCTAGTAATACCCGGGACCGAGAACCTGATGACCTTGAAGATCGGCGAACGTAGCGTGGAGATGTACCTTTCGGGCAAAGTCCCCAACGCTCTGGGCAAAGCCCTCCAAGAGGGAGACGCTATGCTTCTCATCCTCGACGGCGCCAAGAAGCAGTCCATCGATCTCTGGGCCATCCATCCCGGCGGCCGTTCGATCCTCGACGCGGTGGCCAGGGCGGTGGAGCTCACCGAGGAAGACCTCGCCATCTCCCGGAGCGTGCTGAACAACTACGGCAACCTCGCCTCGGCGACAATTCTCTACGTCTTCGCCGAAATCCTGCGCCAGAATGAGGATGGCGAGCTGTCGGGCCAAACGGGTTGCGCGCTGGCCTTCGGGCCGGGGCTCACCGCCGAGACCATGCTCTTCCGAGCCGCGTAGGAGGGTCGCACATGCAGGATCCGGACCACGTGCGCACGCGCGTCTACAACCTCGTCGGAAGGCTCAGCCCAGAAGGGCCGAAGGAAATCCTGCCGACCGATCGGATTATCGACGACCTCGGCTATCACTCGGTGAAGGTGGTGGAGTTGGTCATCGAGATCGAGCTCGAATTCAATCTGCCCCCCTTCAGCGAGGCGGACACCGCTGGCGTGGAGACTGTGGACGATATCGTCCAATTGGTCGAGAAACGGATCGCGACGCGCGCTTTGTAGGGATGAATCCAGCACGATCGCGATACAGCCGGGTTCATCCACGAGGATAATATCTCTATTGATGATTTCATTGATGCTCCAACGCCGATAGAAGCAACTTATCGGCAACTGGAAAACAAGGACGCGCGTCGGCAAAGAGACCCCTCTTGCGCCCGTGATCCAGCGATGAGACGAGCGCCTACTCGCTTTGCTTGCCGGGCGGAAGTTCGCGAATCGGCGTTCCGTCTGGGCAAATAGCTCGCTCCGCTGGATTTCGCCGATCTAGGCGACGCTCGCGTCGTTGATCCGATTGAGCGATTTCACGTCGGCCTTTCCGAATATTCCTTTGAAGACGATCTTGATCGATGAATTGCCGAACCACCAGAGGTCATTTTTTCCAGGGCGCTTATCGCGCTGGAGCAGTGATGCCTTGCAAATGGTCATCTTGTTCTTGAACAGATGTCCTTTGGCCCCCGCGATCTCCTCGGACATCACGCCTTTGGTGAGAACTTTGCCGAGAAAAATTTTCGTCGCTGCGGGCTTCGCTTCCGCCGAACGGGAAGACGGAGATCTTCGCGGGTCGTCGCTGGTTGAAATCCGTCTGCCGCAAGGTCGACCAGATGAGCCTTATGGCCCTCGGCAGCGAAGCCTCGGATGGCACAGCCCCTATGCCAGCGGCAAAGAAGCGCCTGCGATTGGGCGAATTCTCTTGCGAGTCCAACGCTGTGAACTCTGGTGGAAAGTTAGGCAAAATCCTCCGGTTTGGAATTAGGCCAAATCCTCCGGTCGAAAAGTGAGCTACCGCCATAAGCGAGCGGAGGGGACGGCGCTCCGGTGGGCCAGGCGTGAGCCTTGGCCCTTGCTTCTGGCTCCAGGGCCGCAGAGGCTCGCTGGTCCAAGGGGCCGCGAAGCGGCAGCGCGGCAGCGACTCCGTCGACATCTCATGGGGCTAAAAGTCAAGCCGCAGCCGCGAGAGGCGGTGGGAATGCTTGGTTTTCGTCGTAGAAGATTCCGGTTTGGCGGCAGTGGTGGAGGTGGAATCCAACAGTCATCGCAACGCTTGGGGTTGCTGGTGGGACTTGATGAGGGTAGCGAATCGTTGTGCTGGGGTGTCCCAGTTGAGGGTTTTGCGGGGCGGGCGTTGAGCTCGTCGGCGATGCGGGCGAGCGCGCGGGCGTTGTGCAGGTTCAAATCGTTGCGTTTGGGGAAGTAGTCGCGCAGCAGCCCGTTGGTGTTCTCGTTGCTGCCGCGCTGCCAGGCCGAATAAACTTCGCAGCCCTGGCCGAAGCACTGGAATGCGGGATCAAGAAACGGACGACAGGTTTCGGCGGCCAATCCGGTTCGGCAAACTGGCTATCCGTCGGCCGGACCGGGCAAGCCGCCCCCGCCCCGAGGCTTTCACCAGAAGACCATCTTCAGTGGTCGGAGCCGGGCGTGTCCCGACGCGTCCGACATAACGGGCTCGAGTTCGATTCCCTGCTGGCACGCGTCGGCGGGCCTCCGTCTCCTGGTTAGCGGTTGATCCACATAACAACGGCCACAATAATCGCGAGCACACAAAACGCTATGCCCGACACTAGCAGAAAAGGCATCGCGTCCACGGGCTCAATCTACCCCAAGGCCAGGGATCCTTGCTGCTCGAATCCCCGAACCACGATCAGGCGAGAGGCATGTCGAGCGTCTGGCGGTCAGAGCCACTACTACGTGATACTGACCAGTTCCGCGAGGTCGTCCTTCGGAAGACCGCCCTCGACGACGGCGGTGACCACGGATTCGTTGAGGACGATCGCGCCCCGGTGGTTGTCGAGGAACGCGGTATCCGCCGCGTCGCGGCCTGTGGCGATGCGCACGAGCGTGGAGCGAGGAGCCAGGCACGTCGCGTCGACGACCCGCCACGCCCCGCCGACAAGCGCCTCGGCGACGGCGTGGAAGTCCATCGGGTCGCAGCCTGGGGCGTAGACGGCCACCAACCGCGCGGGAACGTTCAGCGCCCGCAGCATGGCCACGACGAGGTGCGCGTAGTCGCGGCACACGCCCCGGCCCGCGAGGAGCGTGTCCACCGCGCCGTCGATGGGGTCGCTGCTGCCGGGGACGTAGCTCAGCCGGGAGCCGACCCACGCGGCGACCTTCTCCAGCAGGACCTCTGTGTCGAGGTATTCGCCGAATTCCGCCGAGGCGAAGCCGAAGAACTTGTCGGCTTCCGCGTATCGGCTCGGGCGGAGGAACACCGAGGCGTCCACGTCGGCGACCGGGGCCGGGTCTGCCCTGCCGGTCACCGTCGCGTCGTAGGCGACGAGCAGCTTGCCTGGCGCGGCGGGGAAGGCGTGGATCCGACTGCCGTGCTCGGTCACGATCTCCTTTGCCTCGACCGGTTTCCCGTCGAGGACGAACGACAACGACTCGTCCACCCTCGCGCCTGGATGCGGGGCGACCGCGATCTGGAATTCGAGGAACGTGGCTTCGACGACATCGACGTCGAGACGAGCGGAAACAGTGCGGACGGTCATGCGCGGCTCCTATCGAACGGCACGGCGCACGCCGTGCCGTTCCTAGCCTAACCGGAAAAGGCGACGGGGGCAGGACGTGCGGATGAAGCCTGGACGACCGGGCGGGAGGGGCCGGAAGCTCGGACTCAGCCGAGGACCGCGACGCCGGTCAGCCCGCCGGGGAGCGTCGCGACCAGCCGGTCGAGGCCGCTCGCGGCGTTGACCTCGCGAATGTTGCCGCCGAGGTCGGTGACGTAGAAATTCCCGCTCGCCTCGTCGCGGTCCACTCCGATCGCCTCGCGGAACCCCGAGGCGAGGATCGTCGGGGCCGCGCCCTTCTCCCCGACTGCGGGGATCGGCGCGCGGTTGAGCGTGTTGCCCTCGGGCGCGGAGCCTCGGTCGGTCCAAGAGATCTCGCCCGCGCCGAGGTCGAGGCACAGGTCGATGGGCTCGGGCAGGTTCTCCCACAAGATCTCGGCGTCGTCGCGGCTCGCGGGGTCTGCGGGGACGACGAGCGGCGCGCGGAAGATCCGGCCCAGACCGCCCTTGCTCGGCCCCTTCTGCGTCCAATACAAATGTCCGCCCGCCGGGTCCACGGCGATCCCCACGCAGTGCCGCAGGACGTCGCCCTGCTCCTCGGGCACGGTGTGGTCGCCGTTCTGCACCAGCACTTCCAGGCCCGTGCCGTCCAGGTTCGCGCGCAAGACCCGCAGGCCCTCGCGGTCGCAGAAGTACAGCTTGCCCGCGCCGAAGTCGGCGACGAGCTGCTTGCCGGTGACGAAACTCCCCGAAGGCAGCACCGTCGCCCGTTCGGACCCGTCGAGGTTCGCCCGTTCCAGGGAGCCGTTGCGCCGGTTGAACGTGCCCGAGCCCCTCGTCAGAGCCGTCGCCGCCGAGCCCCCGTCTGGCGTGCCCATGTTCGTCCAGTACAGCACCCCCCGCGCCTTATCCACGACCACGCCGTCAGGAACCTCGTCCGCCGGGGCCACCAAGGTGGTCACAGCTCCGGTGACGGTGTCGACGGACTGGATCTCGAGGGCTCCTGGGTTCAGGACGATGAGCGTCGGCATGGCGGCGTCCTTTCCTGCGTTCCGCGCAGCGGGCGGCGCAATTCGATTACTTGCCTCAGACTAATTTTATCGGTCGCGCATGGGCGCGAGAGAGAGAACTCGCACACATCCGCAAAGCCTCCGAGGCGGATCGGCGGCGAACCTGTCGGGCAAGCCCCGCACGACGCGCGGTTGCGCGGGTAACGTGGGTGGCGTTCGCCCCGTCGCGCCCTGGCAAGGGGCGCGCAGGCCGAGGACGTGGCGAGCAAGAAGAACCCCGGAGCCCGAGGAAGAATGAAGGCCCCGCTGTGCCGATTGGAGGAGCACGAGCGTGTCAGAAACTGGAACCGAGCTGTCGAAAGCCCCTGTCCCCGATCCTGCGGAGTACAACGCGTTCTTCCCTTCCGCGTACTCGCTCGCCAAATACACCGCGCCAACGAGCGATTTCGGCGGAGCCGATTATCCGAACCCGTACACGGGCGGTCGGTGGAAGATTCTGCTGATCGCCACCGAAGAACGCTACCTGCTCACGAAGAACGGCACGTTCTTCTCCACCGGCAACCACCCGCTGGAGCTGCTGCTGCCGTTGCTGCACTTCGCCGCCGCCGGCTTCGAGGTCGATGTCGCGACCTTGTCCGGCAACCCCGCGAAGTTCGAGCTGTGGGCGCTCCCGAACGAGGACGAGGCGGTCAAAGCAGGGTTCGAGAAGTTCCTCCCCAAGTTCCGCCAGCCGCTCAAGCTCTCGGACGTGGTCGAGAACAACCTCGGGCCGGACTCGGACTACATCGCCCTGTTCGTCCCCGGCGGGCACGGGGTGATCAACGGCATCCCCGAAAGCGAGCTGGTCGGGAAAACCCTGGACTGGGCGCTGACGAACGACAAGCACATCGTGACGCTCTGCCACGGCCCGGTGTTCCTTTCGTCGCTGCTCGCGGTCGGCGCGCGCAGGGACGACTACCCCTTGCGGGGCTACCAGATCACCGTCTTCCCCGACGCGCTGGACGAAGGAGCCAACGTCGAGATCGGCTATCTGCCCGGACGGCTCGTGCGCCTTGTCGCGAAAGAGCTCGAAGAACTCGGCCTTGTCGTGCTCAACACGGGCATCACCGGGCAGGTGCACCAAGACCGCAAACTCCTCACCGGCGACAGCCCCCTCGCCTCCAACAATCTCGGCAAACTCGCCGTGCCGCTGCTGCTGGAAGCGGCTCAAGAATCCTGAGCGCGGCCGACGCCCGGCGGGCGCCCTCGGCCTGCGGACCACCGCGCGCTGCCATGCGGCGATCTCGGTCACGTTGCCGCCTCGTCCGCTTGCGCCAGCCGCCGCGTCGGGTACCGTCCCGGAACGGACAGCTCCGTCTATCGCAACTCCGACCTGCCCATTGGAGGCTTCTCATGGCTCTGCCATCCATCGTTCTTGTCCACGGGTTCTGGGGCGGCGCCGCCCATTGGTCCAAAGTCATCGTCGAACTCGCCGGGCGCGGCTACCAGGACATCCACGCCGTGGAGAACCCGCTCACTTCGCTCGCGGACGACGCGAGGCGCACCCAGCAGATGGTCAAGCAGATCCAAGGCCCGGTCGTTCTCGTCGGGCACTCCTACGGCGGCGCGGTGATCACCGAGGCGGGGAACCTGCCCAACGTCGCCGCGCTGGTGTACATCGCCGCGTTCGCCCCGGACGCGGGCGAGAGCCCCGGCGAGATCAGCCAGAAACGCCCTCCGGTGGCGTTCGAGAACCTCGCCCCGGACTCGGACGGATATCTGTGGGTCAAGCCGGAGAAATTCCACGAGAGCTTCTGCCAAGACCTCGCCTCGGAGGAAGCGCTGGTCATGGCGGTCACGCAGAAAGCTCCGCTCGCGTCCACGTTCGGCGACGCCATCGCCGACCCAGCCTGGCGGCACAAACCGTCCTGGTACCAGGTCTCGTCCGAGGACCGCATGATCCACCCGGACAACGAACGCGAAATGGCCGCCCGGCTGAACCTGCGCGAGCTCGTCGAACTGTCCGCCTCGCACGCTTCGCTCGCCTCCCAGCCTGCCGCCGTCGCCGACCTCATCGACAGGGCCGCCAAGTCTGTCTCCGACGTGTGACCGCCTGCCCGGAGGATCCCAGGCGGGAACACGTTTTCCGGCCTGGGATCCTGCTTTTCCCTGCCGCGCCGCGCGAAGCGCGTCCTGCGGCCCATCAATCAGGGAAGCCAGGTAGAATCGATAGCTTGTGCGCACGCTTGCACTGGCAAAGTGCGCCGTCGGCAGACACACTCGTCGAGGAGGATCTGACGTGTCGGACGTGCAGCAGAACGAGGACCAAGAACGCCTCGACGTGCTCTACACCCGGCTGGACCGCCTGCGGGCGACCGCCGACCGCCGTCTGCGCGACGCGCTCCTCGAAGCCGACGGCGACGACCAGGCGCGCTCGGAGCGGGAGTCCTACGTCCAGCTGTACAGCGAGGACCTCGCCAAATACCACGCGGCGGAGCACAATCTCTGCTTCGGCCGCTTGGACATGGCCGACGGCGAGCGCCGGTACGTCGGCAGGCTCGGGATGTTCGAAGACGACAGCGACGAGATCCTGCTCCTGGACTGGCGCGCCCCTCTCTCCCGGCCTTTTTACCTGGCCACGCCCGCCGCGCCCGAAGACGTGCTGCGGCGCAGGCATATCCGCACCCGCAACCGCAAGGTGCTCGAAGTCAACGACGAGACGCTGGACCTGTCCGCCGCCGGGCAGCAGAACGGCTCTGAGAGCGGCGGGGTCGTCAACGAGGCCGCCCTCGTCTCGGCCCTTGGAGCCGCGCGGACCGGGCATATGGGCGACATCGTCGACACCATCCAGCGCGAGCAGGACCTCATCATCCGCCACGAGCACCGAGGGGTGTTCGTGGTGCAAGGCGGCCCCGGCACCGGCAAAACCGCCGTGGCGCTGCACCGGGCAGCGTACCTGCTCTACACCCACCGCACGAAGCTCGCCCGAAGCGGCGTGCTCATCATCGGCCCGAACGACACCTTCTTGAACTACATCGGCCAGGTCCTCCCCTCCCTCGGCGAGACCGGGGTGCTCCTCGCCACCGTCGGCACGCTCTTCCCCGGTGTCAAGCCGACCGAGGAGGATTCGCTCGAGGCCCGCGCCGTCAAAGGCTCGCTGGCCATGGTGGACGTGCTCAAGGCCGCCGTGCGGGCTCAGCAGCGACTGCCGAAGGCGCGGATCCGCCTGCCGTTCGGCCGGCACGAGCTCACGGTGGACCGCGAGCTCGTGTCCAAGGCGCAGGGCCGGGCCCGCAATTCGAGGCGGCCGCACAATCCCGCCCGCCAGGTCTTCCTCCGCGCCGCGCTCGACATCCTCGCCGACCGGCTGTGGCGCGAGGTCGAGGGCGAGAACAGCAACGACATGGAGAGCTATCAAGAGATCCGGGACGAGCTGCGCGCAGATCCCGACATCCGCGAAGCTCTCGACGAGTTCTGGCCGGAGCTGACCCCGCAGGACGTGCTGCGCGAGCTGTACTCGGATCCGGAGAAGCTCCCCAACCTCACCAAAGCCCAGCGCGCCGCTCTGTCCAGACCGCCAGAAGCCGGGTTCTCCCCCGCCGACGCGCCGCTGTTGGACGAGCTCGCCGAGCTCATCGGGGCCGACGACGAAGTCGCGGCGGAAGAGGCCCGCGCCCGGCGCGCCCAGGCCATCGCCGAGGCGCAAGCCGCGCTGGATCTGATCCGGGACTCGGGCAACGAGGACCCCGAGGACGGCTTCGACTCGGAAGTCCTCATGGCCCACGATCTCCTCGACGCCGAGTCATTGGCCGACCGCCAGACCCGCTCTTCGGGGGCCAGCGCGGCCGAGCGCGCCGAAGCGGACCGCACGTGGACGTTCGGCCACGTCATCGTGGACGAGGCGCAGGAGCTCTCGCCCATGGACTGGCGCATGGTGTTCCGCCGCTCCCCCAACCGGTGGATGACCCTGGTCGGCGACGTCGCGCAGACTGGCGACCCCGCGGGCGCGGTTTCGTGGTCGGACGTCCTCTCCCCGTACGTGGCGAACCGATGGCGGCTCGCCGAGCTCACCGTGAACTACCGGACCCCGAGCGAGATCATGGTGTTCGCCGCAGCCGTGCTGAGCAAGATCAGCTCAGAGCAAACGCCGCCGCGCTCGATCCGCGCGTCCGGCCATGTGCCGTTCGCCGTGCGCGTGGCCGCCGACAAGATCACGACCGCCGCGGCGGACCTCGCAGGCGGGGCCGAATTCACCGGCCTGACCGTGCTCCTCGCCCCGGCGAGCGCCGTGTCCGCCCTTCGCGGCCTCGCGTCGGATTCGGTCCGCGTCCACACCGTCCACGAGGTCAAGGGCCTGGAGTTCGACAATGTCGTACTCATCGAGCCCGCAGACATCGTCGCAGAGTCGCCCCGAGGCGACAACGACCTCTACGTCGCGCTCACCAGGGCGACCCAGCGCCTCGTCGTGGTGCACAGCAAGGCGCTCCCCGAGACGCTCGCCTCCCTCGAAGACCGCCCCGCCCTCACTGGCGAGCCTTCGCCGTCTCCCCTTTCTGGTTAGCCGTCTCGTCGAAGCATCCCGCGCTTCAAGAAGCGCCCAGTGCCTCCGACGCGGCGAACAAGGCGAACCAACCGCCTCGAGAGCAAAACGGCCGCGATCCGTCGCGACACCCCGGCGTTCAGCGGGCGTAGACGAGACGCAAAGGGGAGCCTCCCCGCGCGCGGAGGACAACGAAAACGAAGCAGACCGCCGGGCGGACCCCGAAACCTAGACGGTGTGAACGATTAAGACATCGATGTCGGCCTTGCGGGCGACGTCGGAAGGCACGGAGCCGAGGATGCGGCCGGTGATGGACGAGAGGCCTCGGTTGCCGACCACGAGCAGGTCTGCTTTCACGCCGATCACGAGGTCGATCAGGGCGTCCACGGGGTTCTTGTCCGCAATCGCCCGCTCCTCGATCCTCTGCGCTCCGGCGTTGCGCGCCCGGTCGGCGGCGCTGTGCAGGATCTCGTACGCAGGCGCGTTGCCGGTGATCTGGAAGGCTTCGCCCTTCAGCGCGTCCGAAGCCGGTCCGCTCGAGCTGCCGCCCTGCTGCTGGTACGCCGTCGCGATGTACAAAGTCGCGCCAGCCGCTCCAGCGACTTCTGCCGCGCGCTCCACCGCGCGGAACGACGATTCAGAGCCGTCGGTGCCCACCACAACGCTGCGGTATAACGCCACCTCTTCTACCTCCTTCATCACGCCGCTCGCGGCGTCGCAGAACCTGCTTGATCAATAAGTGCGCTGTCTCACGTTAAAGCCTCGGCCTGCCTGAAGCAAGCAATGCCCCGAATATGCCACAGGTGGGGCCCGGCTGGACAGCCGGGCCCCACCTGCGTGGTGTTTCTACTTCTTGTCGGCGGGGAAGATAACGCCGTTGGCCCGCTTCGCGCCGAACTTCAAAAGCGGCTTGACAAACGGCGCGGCCAGCCGCAGCGGCAGGAAACCGATGAACTTCGGGGTCGCCGCAAGCCGCCATGTCAACTGCGTCCCGCCCCGCTTGGTGGGCTCGAACGTGTACTGCGAGGCCAGCTGCTTGAGCACCGGCAGGGAGGCCCCGACTCCGGTGTAGCCGAAAAGCTTGCCCTGGTCGAACTGGACGACCTTCTCGCCCACCGCGAGCGGCAAGGTCTTCATGTAGCGGGTCGCGCCCGCGCCCTGCTCGCCCACGTAGTGGATGCCTTTGACTCCGGGGATCCAGCTGAACGCCCGCTCGCCGGTGAACGCCGACCACACCTTCTCGACCGGGTGCTTGAACTTCACCTTCGCGGTGACGCGGAAAGAGCCCTTGTCGAGGAAGTCCTCGAAGTCAGCGCCCTCAAGCGCCTTCGCCTTGAAGCGGAACGGAGCCTTGGGGCCCTTCGCGGTCAGGACCAGGAATCCGAGGGCGACCGCCGGAACCGCGACAACCGCGGTGGCGATGGTGTAGAGCAGCTTGTCGTCGGCAGCCGGGTCGTACGCGGGGTAGGAGCTCGGCGACGCGGGCTTGGCCGGAGGGGTCTGAGGCTCTGTCATGTCTTTGCTGTCCTTTGCGGTCCAACCCAGTCCCTGGGTTTGAAGCGATTGTCTGGTGGCCCGCAGTGGGCCACCAGACAATCTAGTCCTCGCCTAGAGAGCTACGACACAGACCCCCGTTACACGGACCCGCAGTCTCACTCACTGGTCTCACTCGCCTTCGACGGCGGCGCAGTCGTGGCTGTTGCCGAGGGAGTCGCCGCCGCCTGCCGAGCAGCCAGGCTCGAACGGAGCGACCGGCTAGGCCGAAGCAAAACCCATTCAGAGCCGGGGACGGCGAAACTGCGGCGCGCTCGACGGAACGCAAAGCTGATGGATTATTGATGGGGTCATTCCATGTTTGCGCGAATTTTTGGGCGGCTCCGCATGCGGAGCCGCCCAAAAATTCGCGTCTCGGATCAGTGGTGCGCGTTACCGCTAGAGCCCGCCGAGCCGCTGTTCACGCCCGAAGAGCCGGGGCCGCCGACGTTGCCGGGACGGCCTTGACCGTTGTTGTCCCCGCTCGAGCTGTTGCTGTTGCCGTTGCCGGACCCGCTGGCGCCGCCGTTGGTGTCGCTGTCCGCGTGCACAGACCCGATGACCTGCGGGGCGGGAGCGGCCGAAGCCTCGAGGGCCAATGCCGGGCTCAACGCGAACACGCCGAGCGCAGCCGCGGAAACGAAGGTGGTAACCGAAGCCATAGTGATCTACTCCTCGCTGAATGGATTCTGAAATGGGCGCCGGGAATCCTCCCGAAGAACACCTATTGCTCATGTCGTGTTCAGTTTTCAAACCCGTATTTAAAAACGGGGAATATTGCGAGCGAGAGCCGATCGGCTCTCGCTCGCAATATTACACTATTAGAACTTGTTCTTTCAGCGCTGGCCGCCGGGGGCGAGGATGTGCACCGGGGCGTTATTGTTCCCATTCTGCGGCTGGGGAAGCTGAGTGCTGTTGCGGCCGTGGCTGTCGCCGCTCCCGGTGCTGCTCGAATCGCCCACCGGCACGAACCCGACGGACTCGTGGGCAGGACCGGCGGAAGCCATGCTGGCCAGACCCGGAGCCAAGGCGAACATCCCGAACGCCGCGGCCGATGTTGCTTTCGCGATTGTTCTCATAGTCAGATTCATGATCTTCTCCTCATTCGCTTTGTTCACATAGGAATTTGTCGTTCTTCTTCAAATCTGCGCGAGCCGGTCGTTCCCATCCGATCGCCTCTACGGGGAAAGAACGCGCGACCGCCCCTTCCCATTCCCGCAATCCCGCCTCGAAAAATCACAGTTTCATCACGCTCCGCCGCCCCATCCTGAAGAATGATCGGAGAGGAACAACGCTCGCCGCCAAATTATTCCCGCATTCTCGAGCCCGTCCCCGACTCGCGCCGAGGAACACGAATTGCAGCACAGGCCCCGCGCGAATTTCCGACAAACGGAAGGCCCGCCGCCCGCCCCGGTGGCATGTCGCCGGGGCGGGGACGAAGGCCCTGGCTCCACGGCAGGGAGGCTTGCGCGATTGTTCGGACAGCCGTGTTCGCGATCTCCCGCCCGCGCGTTCCACGCCCCTCGGAGCCTTCGCCCGAGACTCTCATCCCGCTTTCCCGCCGCCGCCGGGAAGACCTGCGGATCATCCGATGATATTTCGATCCCTATGAGATTCGCGCCACATTGTCTTGCGCTTTCGGGAACGCTGGGGATAGGAGCGGCGAAAGCCGAGGAACGGGTAAGCTGAGCAGATGCCGCCACTTCGATCCAGGACGACCACCATCGGCCGCGCAGCGGCCGGAGCGCGCTCGCTCTGGCGCGCGACCGGGCTCACCGACGCCGACTTCGGCAAACCCATCGTCGCCATCGCGAACTCCTACACCCAGTTCGTCCCCGGCCACGTCCATCTGAAGAACGTCGGGGAGATCGTCGCCGAAGCCGTCCGCGCGGCCGGCGGCGTTGCCAGGGAGTTCCACACCATCGCGGTGGACGACGGCATCGCCATGGGCCACGGCGGCATGCTCTACTCCCTGCCCAGTCGCGAGCTCATCGCGGACTCGGTGGAGTACATGGTGAACGCGCACACCGCCGACGCCCTGGTCTGCATCTCGAACTGCGACAAGATCACTCCGGGGATGCTCAACGCCGCGATGCGCCTGAACATCCCCGCCGTGTTCGTCTCCGGCGGCCCGATGGAGGCGGGCAAAGCCGTGGTCGTCGACGGCGTCGCGCACGCGCCCACCGACCTCATCACCGCCATCGCCGCGAGCGCGAACGACTCCGTCACCGAGGAGGGCCTCGGCGAGGTCGAGCGCAGCGCCTGCCCCACTTGCGGCTCCTGCTCCGGCATGTTCACCGCCAACTCGATGAACTGCCTCACCGAGGCGCTGGGCCTCTCCTTGCCCGGCAACGGCTCCACCCTCGCCACGCACGCCGCGCGCCGAGCCCTTTTCGAACGAGCGGGCTCGGTCGTCGTGGAGATCGCCAAACGCTGGTACGAGCAGGACGACGACTCGGTCCTCCCCCGGAACGTCGCCACCGCGAAGGCTTTCGCGAACGCGATGGCGCTCGACGTCGCCATGGGCGGCTCCACCAACACGGTGCTGCACATCCTCGCCGCCGCGAACGAGGGCGAAGTGCCGTTCGCCCTCGCGGACATCGACGCGATCAGCCGCCGGGTGCCCTGCCTCTCCAAAGTCGCCCCGAACTCCGACTACCACATGGAGGACGTGCACCGGGCGGGCGGCATCCCCGCCATCCTCGGCGAGCTGCGCCGCGCGGGACTCCTGCACGAGGACGTGCACACCGTGCACTCCCCCTCGCTCGGCGCATGGCTCGACACGTGGGACGTGCGCTCCGGGAAAGCCTCCGCCGAGGCGGTCGAACTCTTCCACGCGGCCCCCGGCGGCGTGCGGACCACCGAGCCCTTCTCCACCGAGAACCGGTGGTCGAGCCTGGACCTGGACGCGGTCTCCGGCTGCCTGCGCGACGCCGAGCACGCCTACACCAAAGAGGGCGGGCTCGTGGTGCTCCGGGGCAACCTCGCCCCGGACGGCGCGATCCTCAAAACCGCGGGCATCGACGAGGAGCTGTTCTCCTTCCAAGGCCCAGCGGTGGTGGTCGAGTCCCAAGAGGAGGCCGTCTCGGCCATCCTCGGGAAGAAGATCAAGCCCGGCGACGTGGTCGTCGTCCGCTACGAAGGCCCCTCGGGCGGGCCGGGGATGCAGGAGATGCTCCATCCCACCTCGTTCCTCAAGGGCATGGGGCTCGGCAAAGTCTGCGCGCTCATCACCGACGGGCGCTTCTCCGGCGGCACCTCCGGCCTCTCCATCGGCCACGTCTCCCCGGAGGCCGCCTCCGGCGGCGCGATCGGGCTTGTCGAGAACGGGGACCAGATCCGGATCGACGTCGCCTCCCGCGCCCTTGAGCTGCTCGTCTCCGACGACACGCTCGCCAACCGCCGCGCGAAGATGGAGGCGGCGGAGCGGCCGTGGAGCCCGAAGGAGCGCAACCGCCCGGTGACCGCCGCATTACGGGCGTACGCGGCCATGGCCACATCCGCCGACCAAGGAGCCGTGCGGAGGCTGCCCTCCTGATGAAGCTCCGGGCCCTCGCCGCTTCCACCGCGCTCGCCTGCGCCGTCTCCCTCGTCAGCGGCTGCGCCGATTTCGAGCACCTCAACAACTCGCCCTTCCAGGACGCGTTCCAGGGCTCGTTGCGAAGCGGCAAGAAACCGCCCGCCGACCCCCAACAGACGCCGCCGAACCAGGACCAGCCGAACCAGGGCGACCGCAAACCGGGGCCGTGCGTGGACCTCGACCCCGCGGTCATCGCCACCTGCATCAAAATCACCGGCGGGATCGCCCCCCTCACGGGGGCGGACGCGGTGCTCGTCGCCGAGCGCAGCACCGGCAACATCCTCCTCGCCAAGCGCGGGCCGAGCCAGAAAGCCACAGTCGTGACGCATGTGGACGTCAACCCTGCGGGGGACGGCGGGCTCATGGACATCGCGCTTTCCCCGAGCTTCGCCACCGACGGCGCGATCTTCGCCTACATCTCGACTCCGACGGACAACCGCGTGGTCCGGCTGACGAAAGAGGCGGGCGCGAAAGACGTCCTGACCGGCATCCCGCATTCGAGCGACGAGAACTACGGCTCGATCCAGTTCGGCCCCGGCGGCGCCCTCTACGTGCTCACCAGCAGCGCGGGCGACGAGGCCGAGGCCAGCGACCCGAACTCGCTCGCGGGCAAGATCCTTCGGATCGAGCCGAGCCAGCTGAACGACGGCGCTCCCGCCGATCCGAAGGTGATCGTGAGCGGGCTCGGGACGGGCGGATCGCTCTGCTTCGACCTGGACGACCCCGACACCACCCTCTGGTACACCAACCGCAGCCCGGTGAAGGACGAGCTGCTCCGAGTTCCGAAAGGGTCGGCCACGCCCCAGCTGGTCTGGAGCTGGCCGGAGCGACCGGGCGTGTCCGGCTGCGCGGTCAAGAAATCGGTGGCGTTCGTCGCGGTGCGCGAGAAACTGCTCACCCTCACCATGCCGCCCGGCTCCAGTGGCCTTCCCGTCGAGCCCGTCGTCGCCGTGGACGGCAAGTACGGCGTGCTCAACGACGTCTCGGCCTCTCCTGCGGGGATGCTGTGCTTCGGCACCGCCAACCGGGGCCCCGGCGGCAATCCGGACGAGAACGTCGACGACCGGGTGATCTGCAGCTCGAGCGGGGGCGGCGGCAAGGGCGGCGTCCCCGGCTTCGGCGAACCGCCGAAGCCCAAAGACGACTGACCCCGCGCTAGCCGGCGACGCGGAGCTGGTAGACCCCCCGACTTGTCGCCACCAGCGTCCCGTCCTCCGTCTTCAGCTCGCCTTCGAGGACGAACTCCGCCTTCCCTTTCGTCTCCGCCTCCGCCTGGATCGCGGCGATGGCCTCCTCGGCCAAGCCGACCTCCACTGTCACATCGCTGGTGACCGGTTTGCGGAACTGGATGTTCATCTCTTTCACGATCGGGAAGAACTTCGCGGTGTCGAAGGAGGTCAAATAAAGCAGGCCCCCCGGCAGCTCCGCCAGCGTGAACAACGCCCCCGCGTACATGGTCCCGATGTGGTTCTCGTTCCCTTCGTACGGCATCATGCACCGCACCCTGCCGCGTTTCGCGGCTAAGACCCGAAGACCGCTCCGTTCGACGAACGCGATCCCCAATGCCCCGAATTCCAGCAGCGCCGCCTCGTCCATGGTCCACCGGCCTTTCTGAAAGTGTTGTGAGCGACATTGTGTGAAACAATGTTATCTGACCCACTTTGAGTCCGGTTCGCCCGGTCGCGCGCGTGCAGCCGCAGGCCCGCAGGTTTGAGGGTGAGGCGCCCCGTCGCTTCGAGCGTGGCCGGGCCGAGATGCCGCGTCAACGATGCGAGCGTCGAAGCCTCGCCGCGATGTCGCGCGCCCCTGTGTCCCGCATCGCTTTGACCAGCCTCAATTCGGTTTCGACCGCCGTGTCGTTGCCGGGGTCGGCCAAGTAGGAGACTGGCACGCCGAAATACTCGGCTATCGCCTGGACATTCCGAATCGTGAGATTCGTCCGTCTGTCCGTGCGCAACAGGCATAAATAGGGGGCGCTCATCTGCGCCCCGGTTTTCTCGTAAATCCCCTCGGCCACAACGGCGTCGGACACGGAGCCACTGCGGGCGCCAAGGTCTCGTACAGCATGGCGAGCTTGGCGGCCAGGCCGTCCGCCGACGAGACCTCGGGGCCTCTCTCGCCCTGAATCATGCCCACGATCGCTCCATCCCATTCGCCTGGCTATCGCGCAGCGATCATTCTTGCACTCGCCAGAATGATCTGCAGCAATTCCAACTGCTGGTAAATGCAACTTTGGACACCATTACCAGCAAGCAAAGCCAGTGATCGTGGGCGCTCGGCGTTGCTTGGTTGCCAAGGCGGCCCCGATCTCGCAGAGGAACGCCGCCGAACAGCAGCCCCCGGCCTCCAGCGGCGGACGCACGTGGGTCGTCCGCCGCTGGAGCGCCTCGGGAAACCGTGCCGACGCTAGCCCTGGCCGCACGACTTGAGGATCAAAGCGCGCACCGCCTTGCCGTCCGCCTGGCCCTTCATCGCCTTCATCACCGCGCCCATGACCGGGCCGATGGCCTGCTGGCGGCCTTCGCGGATCGCCTCCGCCTCGGACGGGAACTGCGCGAGCGCCGCGTCGACGGCGGCCTGCAGCGCGCCGTCGTCCCTCACCACCTTCAAACCTCGTTTGGCGACGACCTCGTCCGGCTCGCCCTCGCCCGCGAGCACGCCGTCGATCACCTGCGTGGCCAGTTTGCCGGTGAGCTCCCCCGCCGCGACGAGCGCGAGCGTCTTCGCCACCTGGACCGGGGTGATCGGCAGGTCGGCGAGCGCCGCGCCCCGCTCGTTCGCGACACGGGAGAGCTGGGAGAGCCACACGCCTCGGGCGGCGTCGGCCCCCGCGCCCGCCTCGACGGTCTGGATGAGCAGTTCCACCGCGCCGGCGTTCACCACGTCGCGCATCACCTCGTCGGTGAACCCCCATTCGGCCTGCAGCCGCGCCCGGCGCTTCGCCGGAGGCTCGGGCAGTGTCGCCTTCAGGCTCTCCACCCATGCCGAGTCCGGGGCGACCGGGACCAGGTCGGGCTCCGGGAAGTAGCGGTAGTCCGCGGCGGTCTCCTTGGCCCGCCCCGACTTGGTCGTGCCGTCGTCCTGGTAGTGCCGGGTCTCCTGGCGGATCTCCCCGCCAGCCACGAGCACCGCCGCCTGCCTGCGCATCTCGTGGCGGACCGCCGTCTCCACGCTGCGCAGGGAGTTCACGTTCTTCGTCTCGGTGCGCGTCCCGAACTCCGACGCGCCCTTGGGCATGAGCGAGACGTTCGCGTCGCACCGCAGCGAGCCCTGCTCCATCCGGACGTCGGAGACGCCGAGCGCGCCGAGCAGGTCGCGCAGCGCCGTGACGTAGGCGCGGGCGACCTCCGGCGCGCGCGCCCCGGTCCCCACGATGGGCTTGGTGACGATCTCGATGAGCGGGGTGCCCGCCCGGTTGAAGTCCACCAGCGACTGATCCGCCCCGCCGATGCGGCCGTCGGCGCTGCCGACATGGGTGAGCTTGCCGGTGTCCTCCTCCATATGCGCCCGCTCGATCTCGATCACGACCGTGGTCCCGTCCTCCAGCGCCACCTCGAGGGAGCCGTTCTCCGCGATCGGCTCGTCGTACTGGGAGATCTGGTAGTTCTTCGGCATGTCCGGGTAGAAGTAGTTCTTCCGCGCGAAGCGGCCCCAGGGCCGGATCGAGCAGCCCAGAGCAAGGCCGATCCGCACGGCGGATTCGAGCGCCTTCTCGTTGAGCGACGGCAACGCGCCCGGCAAGCCCAAACAAGTCGGGCAGACCTGCGAGTTCGGCGGCGCGCCGAACACCACCCGGCAACCGCAGAACATCTTCGTCGCGGTGTTGAGCTCGACGTGGACCTCCAGCCCCAGAACCGGGTCGAAACGCTCAAGGACCTCGTCGTAGTCCAACAAATCGGCGGTAGCAGCAGTCATCGGAACAGTTTAACGTCCCGGCGCAGGCGCGAAGCGCTCGCGCTCGCGGAGCGAGCGAACGCCATCGCCCTGCCGAACTCGCGAGTTTCCCGCAAAATAGTTCGGATGATCCGTCGCCCCTTCTCCCAGACGCAGCTCGCCGCCCGGGCCGCCTATCTCCTCAAGGGGAACGACCTCGGAGCCATGACCACCGCCGCTCCCACGCTCTATCCCCACATGTGGAGCTGGGACGCCGCCATCGTCACCGCCGGCCTGGCCTCGCTCAGCGTCGAACGGGCCATCCGCGAGCTCGACACGCTCCTCTCCGCGCAGTGGTCGACGGGCATGATCCCGCATATCGTCTTCGCCCCCGGGGCCACCGGCTATTTCCCCGGCCCGGAGCGCTGGGAGACCGCGCGGCTCGCGCAGGCCGCCCCCAAACGGCCGGAAACCTCGGGCATCACCCAGCCGCCGGTGCACGCCATCGCCGTGCAACGCATCCTCGACCATTCCCGGCATCGGGGCAAGACCGTGCGCAGCGCCGCCGAGGAATTCCTCGACCGCCGCTGGCCGGACCTCATGCGCTGGCACCGCTGGCTCACCACCGCGCGGGACCAAGGGGGGCACGGCCTGATCACGCTCTACCACGGCTGGGAGTCCGGGATGGACAACTCCCCACGCTGGGACCAGGCGTACGCGAACGTCGTGCCGGGGCAGATGCCCGGATACGTGCGCGAAGACATCTCGGTCATCGGCGACCCCGGCCAACGGCCGAGCAACGCGGAGTACGACCGGTACCTCTGGCTCGTGGAGCAGATGAAATCCGTCGGCTACGACGACGAGAAGCTGCCGTCGGTCATGGACTTCCAGGTGCAGGACGTCTTCTTCTCGGCCCTGTTCGCCATGGCCTGCGACATCCTGGCCTACATCGGCGAGGACCACGCCAAGCCGCACGCGGACGTGCGGGAGCTGCGGTCGTGGGCGCAGCTGTTCCAGCGCGGCGTCGCCTCCACCGCGCACCACCGCTCCGGAGCCGCCAGCGACTTCGACCTGAAAACCGGGCAACGGACCTACACCGACACCTTGGCGGCGTTCGCGCCGCTCATCTGCGGCGGCCTTGACCGGCCGAGGGAAATGGCCCTCGCCCGGCTCTTCGAGGGCTCGCGCTGGTGCGGACACCCGGATCTGCTCTACGCCCTGCCCCCGTCCACTTCGCCGGTGTCGAAGGATTACCGGCCGAAGGAGTACTGGCGCGGACCGGTGTGGCCGGTCATCACGTGGCTCTTCTCTTTCGCCTTCGCGCGCCGGGGTTGGCCCGAGCGCGCCACGCAGCTCAAAGACGAGGCGCTGCGCCTGGTCGCGGACGGCAAATTCGCCGAGTACTACGAGCCGCACACCGGCGAGGCGCTGGGCAGCATGCAGCAGTCCTGGACTGCTGCAGCCGTGTTGGACTGGCTGGGCTAGCCGTCCGCGCGGGGCTCCCCGGCCCGCTCCCTGTTCCGGCCCCGGCTCAGCCGAAGAAGGCCTTGGCCTCATCGTAACGTTCGACGGGCACCCGCTTGAGCTGGCGCGTCGCCTCCGACAGCGGCACAAGCTCGATCTTCGTGCCGTGCAATGCCACCATGTTCCCCTCCCCGCCGTTGTGCGCGGCTTCGGCGGCGTGCAGGCCGAACCTGGTGGCGAGCACTCGGTCGTACGGGGTGGGCGTGCCGCCGCGCTGCACGTGCCCGAGCACCGTGACCCGGACTTCTTTGCCGATCCGCTGCTCGATCTCCGCGCCGAGCTGGCGGGAGACCCCGGTGAAGATTTTATGCCCGAACTCGTCGATCCCGCCTTCGGCCAAGGCCATCGACCGAGGGTCCGGGGCCGCGCCCTCGGCCACCACCGCGATGAAGTGCGAGTCGCCGCGCTGGAAGCGCTTCTTGATCATCGTGCAGACCTCCTCCACGTCGAACGGCACCTCTGGGATGAGGGTGAGGTGCGCGCCCGAGGCGAGCCCGGCGTGCAGCGCGATCCACCCCGCGTGGCGGCCCATGACCTCCACGAGCATCACCCGCTGGTGCGACTCGGCGGTGGTGTGCAGCCGGTCGATCGCGTCGGTCGCGATGGCCAGCGCGGTGTCGAAGCCGAAGGTGACGTCCGTGCAGTCGATGTCGTTGTCGATGGTCTTGGGCACCCCGACCACGGGGACCCCGGAGTCCGCCAGCCAACTCGCCGCGGTCAGCGTCCCTTCCCCGCCGATGGGGATGAGCACGTCGATGCCGTTGTCGTCGAGGGTCTGCTTGATCCGGTCCAGCCCGGCACGCAGTTTGTCCGGGTTCACCCTCGCCGTGCCCAGGATCGTCCCGCCGCGCGTGAGGATGCGGTCGATCTTGTCCAGATCGTCGAGCTTGACCCGGCGGTCCTCCAAAAGGCCGCGCCATCCGTCCTGGAAGCCGAGCACGGTGCTCCGATAACGGCCCACCGAGGTCCGCACCACCGCGCGGATGACCGCGTTGAGGCCGGGACAGTCGCCGCCGCCAGTGAGAACACCGATCCGTTTCACTTGACGCTCCTTCAAGGTCAGCCAGCCAATAGCGCCAGGCTACCCGAGCTGGGAGCGGCCCGCAGCGATCAACGCCGCGCCGCTCGGCGCTCCCCTCTGCTCAGAGGAGCTCGCGCAGCGCCTCGACCTGCTGGATCCGCCCGGCGGTGTCCTCGGCCAGCGGGGCCACGTTGATCGTGGTGACCCCGGCCTCTCGGAACGCGGCGACGCGCTCGGCGACGAAGCTCTTCGGGCCGATCAGCGAGATGTCGCGCACGAGCGCGTCCGGGACTGCCGCGATCGCCTCGTCCTTCCGCCCCGCGAGGTACAGCTCCTGGATGGCGTCCGCCTCTTTGCCGAAGCCGTAGGTGGTGGCCAGGCCGTGGTAGAAGTTCTTGCCCTTGGCCCCCATGCCGCCGATGTACAGGGCGAGGATGGGTTTGACGTGGCTGTACAGGTGCTCCACGTCCTCGCCGATGGCGAGCGCGGGCCCGGCGTACACGTCGAGGTCGCCGAGCTGCGGATCGCGCTTTGCTCTGCCCTCGGCGAGCGCGGCCCCCCACACCTCGTTCGCCTTCTCGGGCAGGAAGAACATGGGCTGCCATCCATCGGCGATCTCCGCGGTCAGCGCCACGTTCTTCCCGCCAAGGGCCGCGATCACCACGGGGATGCGGTCGCGGACGGGGTGGTTGATGAGCTTGAGCGCCTTGCCGAGGCCGGTGCCCTGGTCGGCGGGGAGCGGCATGGTGAAGTGCTTGCCCTGGTACTCCAGGCGCTCGCGCTTCCACACCTTCCGGCAGATCTCGACGGTCTCGCGGGTGCGGCCGAGCGGCGAGTCGTACTTCACGCCGTGGAAGCCCTCGATGACCTGCGGGCCGGAGGCCCCGATGCCGAGGACGAAGCGCCCGCCCGACACGTAGTCCAGACCGGCCGCCGTCATGGCGACCAAGGTCGGGGTCCGGGTGTAGAGCTGGAAGACCCCCGAGGCCAGCTTGACGGTCGAAGTCTTCGCGGCCAAGTAGCCGAGCTGGCTGACCGCGTCGTAGGAGTAGGCCTCGGCCACGAACACGATGTCGAGGCCCACCTTCTCCAGCTCCGCGATCTCGTCCGCGACCTCCATGAATCCACCGGCGTAGTTCACCGTCGTCCCAATACGCATAACCGCAATATACCGCCAGAGTGTCCGGTCACATCCGGCGCTCCCTTGTCGCGGACGAAACTGTCCCCGCGTCGCTCAGAGGGAGGCGTGCGGCAGTGCGCCCCGTGCGGCCTCGTACGCCGCGCCGACCCGGTAGAGCCGGTCGTCGGCGAGCGCGGGGGCGAGGATCTGCAGGCCCACCGGCAGGCCGTCGTCCGAGGAGAACCCGGCGGGGACGGACATGCCGGGGTGCCCGGCGAGGTTGGTCGGGATGGTGCACAGGTCGAAGCGGTACATCGCCACCGGGTCGTCCGCCCGCTCCCCGAGCGGGAACGCCGTGGTCGGCGTCGTCGGCGCGAGGATCACGTCGACCTGCTCGTAGGCCCGCTCGAAGTCGCGGGCGACCAGCGCCCGCACCTTCTGCGCCTGGCCGTAGAACGCGTCGTAGTACCCCGCCGAGAGAGCGTAGGTGCCGATGATGATCCGGCGTTTGACCTCCGGCCCGAACCCTGCGGAGCGGCTTGCGGTCATCACCGCCGCCACGTCGGCCCTGCCGTCGTCCCCGACCCGGTTGCCGTAGCGGATCCCGTCGAACCTTGCGAGGTTGGAGGAGACCTCCGAGGGCAGGATCAGGTAGTAGGCGGGCATCGCGAACGGGAAGTGCGGGCAGGACACCTCGACGGCCTCGGCCCCGAGCGCCTGGACCTGCTTCACCGCCGCCTCGAACGCGGCGTACGCGCCGGGCTGGTAGCCGTCCCCGTGGAGCTCCTTGACGATCCCGACCTTCAGGCCCTTCAGATCCCCGGTCGCGCCAGCCCTCGCCGCCTCGACCACCGAGGGGACAGTCCGCTTCGTGGAAGTCCCGTCCTTCGGATCGTGCCCCGCGATGACCTCGTGCAAGAGAGCCGCGTCCAGCACGGTCCGCGCGCCGGGGCCGCCCTGGTCGAGCGAGGACGCGCAGGCGATCATGCCGTACCTGGAGACGGTGCCGTAGGTCGGCTTCACCCCGACGGTGCCGGTCAGGGCGGCGGGCTGGCGGATCGAGCCGCCCGTGTCGGTGCCGACGGCGAGCGGAGCCTCGAACGCGGCGAGCGCGGCGGAGTTCCCCCCGCCGGAGCCGCCGGGGGTGCGGGAGAGATCCCACGGGTTGCGGGTCGGGCCGTAGGCCGAGTTCTCCGTGGAGGAGCCCATGGCGAACTCGTCGGTGTTCGTCTTGCCGAGGATGGGCAGGCCCGCCGCGCGCAGCCGCGCGGTCACGGTCGCGTCGTACGGGGAGCGCCAGCCTTCGAGGAACTTCGAGCCCGCCGTGGTCGGCATGTCCGTGGTGGTGAAGATGTCCTTCAACGCGATCGGCACCCCGGCGAGCGGGGACGCGGGCGCTTCGCCTCGGGCGAGGGACTCGTCCACCGCGCGGGCCGAGGCCAGCGCCTCCTCCCCCGCGACGTGCAGGAAGGCGTGCAGCCGCTCGTCCACCGCGCCGATCCGGTCCAGGTGCGCCTGCACCACTTCGGCCGAGGACAGCTCCCTGCTGTGGATCAGCCCGGCGAGCGCGGCCGCGGTGCTGGTCGTGATCTCTTCCATGTTGCTGTCTGTGCTCATTTGTCGCGCTCCTCGTTCCTCGTCGCGCTCACGGCTCCTCCCCCAAGATCCTGGGCACGACGAATTTGTTCTCCTGGGCGGCCGGAGCGGCGGCGAGCGCGGCCTCCGTCGGAAGCGACGGCAGCGGCTCGTCGGCCCGGACCACGTTCACCGCGCCGAACAGCCAGGGCTCCTGCCACTCCTTGTCCGAGCCCGCGCCCTGCGCCTCCGCCGCGTCCGCCAGATCGCCGACGGCCTTGACCGTCTGGAGGATGTCGTCGAGCTGGCTGGCGAACGAGTCAAGCTCGGTTTCGCCGAGTTCGAGCCGCGCCAACGAGGCCAGGTGCACCACCTGTTCCCTCGTGATCTTCGGTGCTTGGGTCATGGGGAGCATTCTCCCACACACCGCGGACGGGAGGCTCGGGATATACTCGCCGCTCAAGAGAATTGGGCTCGAAGAGATTCGGAGGGGAGCATGAGCGTGCCCTCGGACGCGGACGTCCCGCTGGTCCGCACCTCCTTCACCTGCACGGCGCAGACTGCGGACGCGCTGGCGAGAGAACGCGCCCGGCAGGTGCTGTCCGCGCCCGCGCGGTGGGCTGTGGTCGTGCTGCTCTCGCTCTTCGAAGGGTTCGCGTTCAGCGCGTGGGGACAGTCCCTTCCCTCTTTCGCCGCTGCCTCCGCGATCAGCCTCGTCCTCCTCTCGGCCCTCTTTTTCGGGCTGCGGTACTGGGCCGTCTACCGCAGCGGCCGCCGCGCCCTCGCGGCGAACTACCCCTCCGGAGCGGTCCTGCGCGCGGAGTTCGGGACGCACGGCTTCACCACGCGATCTCCTCGTGGCGTATCCCATGTCGGGTACGGGGAGCTCAAGAGCTTCGCCCTCCACACCCATTCGGCCATCTACATCCTCAGCCACCAGCCTTTGCTCCCGCTGGTGGCGCCGCGCGAGATCTTCCCCGAAACGGCGCTCGCCCTCATCCGCCCCCATGTGAAGATCCGAGGGGAAGCATGAGCGCGCCCTCGGGCGCGGGCGCGCTGCTGGTCCACGCCTCCTTCGCCTGCGCGGCGGAAACAGCGGGCCTCCTGGCGGAGGACCGCGAAAGGCTCCGCCTTTCCAGCCCCGGACTCTGGATCGCGCAGGGATCCTCGTCCTGTTCCTCGCCTTCATCGCCGCGTCCACGGCGCTCCTCGCGGTGAAAACCTCCGGGGCGGAACGCGCCTGCACCGCCGAGTACCCGCCCGGCCCCGCGAGCTGTTCCCCGACGCGGCGCTGGAGTTGATCGAGCCGCACGTGAAGGCCCGCCCACGCGGCTGAAAGCCATGCGCGCTGTCTCGCCTACTTGGCGCTCGGCCCGGAAGAAAGGTAGCCTTGCTGGGTGTCTTACCTGCTCCGTGTCGAACTCGAAGACCGCCCCGGCAGCCTCGGGGCGCTCGCTGTGGCCCTCGGCACCGTCGGCGCGGACATCGTCTCCCTCGAGGTTGTGGAGCGCGGACCCGGCTACGCGGTGGACGACATCGTGGTGGACCTGCCGAGCGACCGCCTGCCCGACTCCCTGATCACCGCCGCCGAACAGATCCGAGGCGTCAAAGTGGACGCGATCCGGCCCTACACCGGCGTCCTCGACACCCATCGCGAGCTCGCGCTGATCGACCAGGTCGCCGCCTCGCCGGAGAACCGGCTACAGATCCTGGCCGACGAGGCGCCCCGGGTGCTGCACTCCGGATGGTGCGTCATCGCGGTGAGCGGCGCGAACGGCGCGGAGCCGATCAACTCAAGCTCCGGGGCCCCCGAGCCGGGGAGCTATCAGATTCCGGTGCTGGGCCTGGACGGCGCGCGATGCTTGGACGGGCAGGCCGACTGGGTGCCGCAGGTCTGGCAGGACCTCGACACCGCGTTGGCCGCCGCGCCCCTCGGCGAGAAAGACCTCGTCATCATCCTCGGCAGGCCGGGCGGGCCCGAGTTCCGCCCCGCCGAAGTCGCCCGATTGGGCTATGTGACCGGCATCCTGGCGACTGTGCTGCGCTGAGTTCGGCGGCCCCAGACGGGGTCACGACGTGTACGACCATCCGCTGACCGCCGTGATGTCGATCCAGATCACCGGCCCGTCGGGCCTGGCCTTCCGGTACTGGTTGTATTTCGCGCACAACCAGGCAAGGGCTTCCTCGCGCTGCGCCCCCTCTGTGACGACGCGCGCGCTCCCGTCGGCCCTGACCCACCACAGCCTGCTCCAGTCCGCGTCGTCGTACTCGTCGGCCAACAGGCTGACCCGGCTGTTCGCCCTGATATTGCGGATCCGTTTGAGGTCGGTGGTCGATTTCGGCTTCTGATCGACCGCGATCACGACGACGTCGTCCTGGAGCGCGAAGACGACCGGGACCAGATGCGGGATCCCGGACGCGCTCGTGGTGGCCAGCCTGGCGACGCGGGCCTTGCCGAACCTTCCCTTGAGCGTCTCGGCGTTCTGGCTCATGCGGCGATGATAGCCCCGAGACAGGGGCCCGGGCTTAGGTCAGGTACTGGTACGCCGGAGTGCCGGGACGCAGCCGCTCGCAGCTCAGGCCCGAGCGGTCCATTCGTTCCACGAGCGGGCCGAGGTCGGCGGCTTTGCCGAGCTCGACGCCCACGAGCGCCGCGCCGAGCTCCCGGTTGTCCCGTTTGATGTACTCGAACACGGTGATGTCGTCCTCCGGGCCGAGCACTTGTTCCAAGAACCTGCGCAAAGCCCCCGGCTCCTGCGGGAAGTCCACCAAGAAATAGTGCTTCAGCCCCTTGTGCACCAAAGACCGCTCCAGGATCTCCCCGTAGCGGGAGACGTCGTTGTTCCCGCCCGAGAGCAACGACACCACGGTGGCCCCGGCGGGCAGGCACAACTGGTCGAGCACGGCCACCGACAGCGCGCCGGCCGGCTCGGCGATGATCCCGTCGTTCTGGTAGAGGTCCAGGATCGTCGTGCACAACGCGCCCTCGTCCACCTGCGTGACCAGCACCGAGCCTGGGGCGAGCGCCGCGCTGTGGCCGTCCGGGCCGGACGAGAGGATCGGCAGGCCGGGAGCCGTCCGCGTCGTGGCCCCCAACGCGGAGAGCACCCGGTAGGCCACATCCCCCACCCGTTTGACCGCCGCGCCGTCCGCGAACGTGTCGATGGCGGGCAACGTCACCGGGGCCCCGGCGACGAGCGCCGAGGCGAGGCAGGCCGCGCCCGCAGGCTCCACTGCGACGATCGCGGTGTCCGGGGAGCGCTCCGCGAGGTACGCGGCGATCCCGGCGATGCAGCCGCCGCCCCCGACCGGCACGATCATCACGTCCAGAGCAGGGGCTCCCCGCTCCGCCAGCTGCTCCAGGATCTCTTTCGCGATCGTGCCCTGGCCCGCAGCGGTCCTCGGGTCGTTGAAGGACGGCACCAGCGTCGCGCCGGTCTCCTCCGCGTCCGTGTGCGCGGCGGCCGCCGCCGCGTCGTAGTTGTCCCCCGTCGAGATCAGCTCGATGAAGTCTCCGCCGTGCGCCCGGATCCGGTCGCGTTTCTGCCGGGGCGTCGTGTTCGGGACGTAGATGCGGCCTTTGATCCCCATCGCCCGGCACGCGTACGCGACCCCTTGGGCGTGGTTGCCCGCGCTGGCGGTCACCACCCCTGCCGCCTTCTCCGCCTCCGAGAGCTGCGCCATCAGGTTGTAGGCCCCGCGCAGCTTGTAGGAGCGGACCACCTGGAGGTCCTCACGCTTGAGGTAGAGCTGGACGCCGAACGCAGCCGACAGGCGCTCAGACCGCTGCAGCAGAGTGCGCTCGGCCACCGACTCGATTCGCGCCGCCGCGGCAATCACGTCTGCCGACGTCACGTCTTGCGGTTGCTGGCGGGTCAGGTTCGGGCTGTTCACCCGTCCATCTTGCCATCTGCGGCAAACGAGTTAACAAAACGACCGCGCAAAGCTCGGCGGCTTGCTGGGCGAAGCGCAAGACGAACGCGACCGGGGCGAGCGCTGGCTGTCCGGTCGCGGCGAGCACATTGGCGAGCGAGGGGCACCAGCAGAACAGCACCGCCCCGAGCGCCGCCGCGGCCCGCCGTTGGCCTCGCCCCCCGTTCCAGTACAGGATCAGCACGGCGGGGATGAAGAACACCGCGCGGTGGATCCAGCTCGCCGGGGTGATCACTGTGGCGGTCACCCCGGCCGAGACGACCGAGGCCAAAAGGCCCGCCCGCCGGAACGTCTCCCGCGCGCACCACAGCCCGGCTGCTCCGACCAAGGCCGCGAGCGCCGTGCCGAGCCAGTGCGGGCCGCCCAAGAACGCCACCGCGCCCTGCACCGACACGTTGCCGGGGCTCGCGAACATCTCCGGGGCGAAAGCCACGTCGTTCGCCAGACCCCAGAACGTGGTCCGGAAGAAGCGGACGGACATCTCGGGGAAGAAGGCGAAACCCGCCGCCGTGGCGCCCGCCGCCCCCGCGAGCGTCCATCCGGCCAACCGCCATTGGCGCAGCAGGAGGAAGAGCGCCAGGAAGAAGATCGGCACCAGTTTGACCGCTGCGGCGATCCCGATCAGCGTCCCGCGCGGCAGCCACCGCCCGAGCCTGGTGTCGTCGCGCCGGGCCACGTCGACCAGGCACATCCCCATGAGCAGCAGATTGATCTGCCCGTACGCGAGATGCTGGTTGACCACGTCGCTCAGCGAGAGGGCGAGCACCAGCCCGGCGAGGACCAGCGGCCATCGGCCGAAGCCCGCCAGCCGGCCTGCGCCTGAGGCGGACCCCTGCCAGGGCGCGGCCCCGTCCGCCCAGGCCGGTCGCGCCAAATGCAGCGAAAGCGCGAGGCAGAGCACCGCGAGCACGCTCCACGAGAACACCGCGAAGCCCGGGGAGAACCATGTGGTCGGCCACAAGAACAGCGCCGCGAACGGCGGATAGGTGAACGGCAGCCCCGGCGGCGCGATGTCGAGCCCGTGCAACCAGCTCGCGTAGACGTCCCCGCCCGCGAACGCCCGTTCGGAGCCGAGACGGTAGACCTGGAAATCCACCGGCTTGACCGTCGAAGTGAGATACCTGCCGACGCACGCGCTCAGCACGCACGCCGCGAGCACCAGCCCCCCGTCACGCCATGGCGGCACGCGAAACCGGTTGAGGCTCATCACGTGTCCATCCTGCCACTGCCGGGGCGGCGGCCAAGAGGACGACCGCGCAAACCTCGGAAGCAGACTGCGCGAACCGCAATGGCAACGCCAACGGCCAGAGCCACCACTGGTGCGCCGCGAGGAGATGGTCCGCGATGGTCTGGCCAGGGATGAACAGCACGACCGCGAGCACTGCCGCGATCCTCCGAGCGGTCCGTCCGCCGTCCATCAGGAGCATCGCGACGGCCGGGAACAGGAACACGGCGTGGTGGATCCAGCTCACCGGAGTGACCAGCGTCGCGGTGAGACCGGCGACGATGGTGCTCGCCAGAAGCCCACGGGCCGCGAACGCGGCTCTGGCGCACCAGATCCCCCCGGCGCAGAGCAAACCCGCCAGAGCGGAGCCGAGCCACATCGGGCCGCCGAAGAACGCCACCGCGCCCTGCACCGAACCGTTGCCCGAGCTCGCGAACATGCGCGGGTCGTAGGCCACGCTGCTGGAGAGATGCCAGACCTTCTCCGTGCAGAAATGCCAAGACATCTTCGGGAAGAAGGCGAACCCCGCCGCCGTGGCGGCCCCCGCCCCGACCGCGGTCCATCCGGCCAATCGCCACTGCTTGATGACGAGGAACTGCACCAGGAACAGGAACGGCGTGAGCTTGATGGCGGCGGCGATCCCGATCAACGTCCCGCGCGGCAGCCACCGCCCGAGCCTGGTGTCGTCGCGCCGGGCCACGTCGACCAGGCACATCCCCATGAGCAGCAGATTGATCTGGCCTCGGACCAAGTGGTACGGGACCAGGTTGCTCGCCGTGAGGAGCAGCACGAGCCCTGCCAGGATCCACGGCCACCGGTCGCCGTCCCAGAGCAGGCCCAGCTTGCCGTCCGGACGCGGCGTCCGGCGGCGGACGTCCGCCCAGACGCACTGCAGCGAAACGGCGAGGCTCGCCATGACGAGCACGTTCCACCACGTGACCGCCACCGATGTGGAGAACCAGGTCGTCGGCCATAGGAACAGCGCCGCGAACGGGGTGTAGGTGAACGGGATGCCTTGGGCCGGAGTCCACCTGCCGTGCAGCAGCATGTCGTACACGTCCTCGCCCGCGAACGCCCGTTCGGAGCCGAGCCGGTAGACCTCGAAGTCCCCGGCCCGGATCGAGTCGAGCAAGACGAACTGGACGAACAGCGTCACCGCGAGGCAGGCGAGCAGCACGGCGAGCACGCCCCACCGCCGATCCGCCCGCACGGGCAGGCTCTTCGCGAAACGACGCCCCCCCGAGTCGGAGGCGTCGCGTTTGGCCTTCGTGAAGAAACCTCCGGTCACGGCGTCATCCTACCGAGCGGCACTCCTCCGTCGCCACCGCGCGTATCGCGGCGCAGATCTGGTCGAGGTCGGCTTGCGAGGAAATATACGGCGGCATCGTGTACACGAGCTTGCCGAAAGGACGCAGCCACACGCCGTGCTCCACCGCCGTCGCGGTGGCCCGCGCGAGGTCCGCCGGGCGTTCCAGCTCCACGACGCCGATCGCGCCGAGCACCCTGACCTCGCGGACCCCGGCCAGCTCCCCCGCCGGGGCGAGACCGCGTTCGAGCGCGGCCTCGATGCGCGCGACCTCGCCGCGCCAGTCGCTCGCGAGCAGCAGCTCCACGGCGGCGACCGCGACCCGGCACGCGAGCGGGTTGGCCATGAACGTCGGCCCGTGCAACAGCGCCCCGGCTCCGCTCGCGTCGATCGCCTCGGCGATCTCGCGCCTGCTCAGCACCGCCGCGAGGGTCATATACCCGCCGGTGAGCGCCTTGCCCACGCACATGACATCCGGGCGGACCCCCGCGCTGTGCCCGGCGGCGCTGTGTTGATGGGCGCTGTGCTGATGGGCGAAAAGCTCACCGGTCCGGCCGAACCCGGTGGCGATCTCGTCGAAGACCAACAGCAGGCCGTGCTCGTCGGCGACCTCGCGCAGCGTTGTGAGGCACCGTGGGTCGTACATGCGCATGCCGCCCGCTCCCTGGACGACCGGCTCCGCGATGATCCCCGCGAGCTCGTGGGCGTGCTTGGCAGCGATCTCGCGCACTTCCCGATCCCAAGCCGGGTCGAACGCCGCTGGCGGGCGGGGCGCGAACACCTGTTCCGCGAGGACGCCGGTCCATTCGGAATGCATGCCGCCGACCGGGTCGCACAGGCTCATCGGGGTGAACGTGTCGCCGTAGTAGCCGCCTCTGGGAGTCAGCAGCTTGCGCCGCTCCGGGCGGCCGACCGCGCGCTGGTACTGCAGCACCGTCTTGACCGCCACCTCGACCGACACCGACCCCGAGTCGCAGAAGAACACCGTATCCATGCCGGTGAGCTCCACCAGCAGCGCCCCGAGACGCGCCGCAGGCTCATGGGTGAGGCCGCCGAACATGACATGGCTCATCGAGCGCAGCTGCTCGGCGGCCGCCGCGTCCAGCGCCGGGTGCCGGTAGCCGTGGATCGCCGCCCACCAGGAGCTCATGGCGTCGACAAGCTCCCTGCCGTCGGCGAGGACCAACCGCGTGCCGTGCGCCTGCGCGACCACCAGCGGCGCGGGATCGCCGCCGATGCGGGCGTACGGGTGCCAGAGGTGCTCCCGGTCGACCCTCGCGATCTCGTCGGAGGAGAGCGACGAGGAGACGGTCCCCGCCGGAGCAGTCCTCACAAGAACGCAGCCGTGGCGATCTTCAGCTCTCCCTCGCCGTTGAGCAGCAGGGGGTGCTTGTCGTCCACGACGGTGATCTCATCCTCTTCCACGTGCAGCACCTGGCCAGTGGAGATGTCGAAGAAGAGCCCGGTCACGCTGAGCCCGCGCTCCTCGGCGGCCGCCATCACAATCGGATGCTCGCGCAACGACCGGACCTGCATGACGACGTTGACTATGCCCAGCTGGTCGTTCGCCCCGTAGCCCTGCAGGGCCGCGGCGGCCGCCACCGGGTGCCCCTTGGCGTACGCGCCGCGGCTGACGTCCACCCGGTCGAGCCACACCCGCATGGGATGCTCGGGCGGCAGCTCCAAGGAAGTGTCGGCCATTGCTCCGCAGCTGGAGTGCCCGCACAGCACGACGGAGCTCACGCCGAGCTTCTCGATGGTGTAGAAGAGGGCCGCGTCCATCGCCGGATCCGTGCCCGCCGGTTTCACGAGATTGCCGACGTTGCGGATGGTGAACAGGTCGCCGGGGCCGCTCGCGGTGATCACGTTCGGGACGATCCTGGAGTCGCCGCACGTGATGAACAAGATGTCCGGCTTCCCGCGCTCGCGCAGTTTCTCCAAATGCGGCAAGAGCAGCGGCGCGTGGCGGCGATGGTAGTGGGCCACGCCGGCGAGGACCGAGCGCACCGCCGGGTGGGCCGTGCTGTCCGGGTCGGACACCTCCGGCGGCGCGTCGCCCGGCTGCCACGAGTCCCACGGGGTGAGGCCTCTGCGCAGCACCTCGCCGAGGGAGCCGCGCTTCGGCGGCGCGTCGCCCGCCGCCCCCAGGTCCACCGGGCCGACCTCTTGGACGATGACGCTCCCGCCCGAGGTCTCGTGCTGGAAGCACCAGTCCTCGATCGCGCTCTGTATGCCGTGGTCGAGGAAATCCACCGCCATGACGATGGTGACCGGGGCTCCCTTCGGAATCTCCGCGAACGCCTCGGTGAGCTTCGGGAGGGCGAGGAAGGTGGCCGACCCCTCGATCGCGATCTGCCACCGGTCCCGGCTCACCGGGGCCGCTGCGACGCCGGAGCCCTGGGCGGGCGCCGCAGCGCCATCGCTCGCCGGGGGCAAGACCGCGATATGGACCCGGACGACCCGCCACAGCACGAGCCCGAGGGCGACGATGAGGCCGAGGATCACGCCTTGGAGCAGGTTCAAGAACACCACGCCGAGGATGGTCACCCCGTACACCAGGAGATCGCCGGTCTTGCGCGCTTTTCGGATCTCGGCGAGCTTGATCAACTGCACGCCGACCACCACGAGCAGCCCTGCGAGGGCGGCGGTCGGGATATGGCCGGCCACGCCGAGGAAGAGCAGCGCGAACACGAGCATCCACACCCCGTGCAAGATGGTGGACGCTCGCGTGCGCCCGCCCGCCGAAATGTTCGCGGAGCTGCGGACGATCACGCCGGTGATCGGCAGGCCGCCGAGGAAGCCCGAGGTCATGTTGGCGACGCCCTGGCCGACCAGCTCGCGGTCCAGATTCGTGCGGGGCCCGCTGTGCAGTTTGTCGGCCGCGACGGCCGAGACCAGGCTCTCCACGCTGCACATGATCGTCACCGTGATGATCCCGGTGACGATCTCCGTCCATTCGTCGGAGACTCCGGGCAGGACGGAGAAGTTCGGGAGCTGGATCGCCGAGAGGAGGTCGTCGTCGATGATGATCGTCTGCGCCGCCCAGCCGGTCGCCGCGACCAGCGCGCCGGCCACGAGGATCGCGACCAGGGACGCGGGCACTTTCTGCCACGCTTTGGGGAAGCGTTTCCACAGGAGGAGCAACGCGATCACGACGGCTCCGATCAGCGCGTCGTGGTAGTCGAGGTGCCGGATCTGGTCGGGGAGCTGGGCGAGGTTGCGCACTGTCGTGCTTCCCGGCTTGCCGCCGAGCACGATGTGGATCTGCTGGAGCGCGAGGGTGATCCCGATCCCGGCGAGCATGGCGTGCACCACCACCGGGGAAATCGCGAGCGTGGCGCGGGCGACCCGGCTGATCCCGAGGAGGATCTGGAGCACGCCCGACACGATGACGATGATGCAGACGGTCTTGAAGCCGAATTCGGCCACCAGCCCCGCGACCACCACGGTCGCGCCGTTCGCCGCGCCGGAGACCTGCACAGACGAGCCGCCGAGGAAGCCCGCGACGACGCCGCCGACGATGGCCGCGATGATGCCCGCCATGATCGGCACGGCCGGGTTGCCGAACTCGTCTTTCACGCCGCCGCTGGAAGCCACCGCGAGGCCGATGGAGAGCGGCAGGGCGACCAAGAACACCACGAACGAGGCGGGCAGGTCGTACCGGAGGATGCTGCGCAGCCCCGCGGCTTTTTGAGGAGCGTCCGATCTGTTTTCGGCGGGCTTGGCTCCGAGTTGTGTCGAGTTGGCGGGCATCGATGGCCTTTCTGGTCATTCGGTGTCACGGCGGCCAGACCGCAGGTGCGCGTCACCGCAGGCGCTCGTCTGTTTCCCACCTGAGTTCCGCGCTTGCGAGTAAGTGCGTCCTTACTCGCAGGCTCTCCCCAGGATAGCGGATTTCGAGGAAAAGGGGCGGTGATATCCGACAGCCTGTCGTAGTCGCCATTTCCGAGAAACTTGTATGAACAAGATATGAATAAATAGAACTTGTATTGATATGTTGGCTGGGGTTGGCCATGCTCGTCCCATGACGAAAACAATTCCCCGCCAAGACCTCGTCGTCGTCGGAGGCGGCGTGGTCGGCCTCGCCCACGCCTACCACGCCCTCCGGCGAGGGCTCTCCGTCACCGTTGTGGACTACGCCGCCAGAGCGGTCGGCTCCTCCGTGCAGAACTTCGGCCACGCCTGCATCACCGCGCAGAGCGGAACGGCCCTCCACTACGCGCGACGGGGCCGCCCCCACTGGCTGCGCCTCGCCCGCGAGGCCGGGTTCTGGGCCAAGGAGTCGGGCACCCACTGCGTGCTGCGCGGCCCGCTCGAGCTCGCGGTGGCGCACGAGTTCTGCGCCGCCAGCGAGCCTGGCGAAGCCCAGTTGCTCAGCCGCGACGAGCTCCTGGCCCGCGTCCCCGTCGCCGGGACGGACGTGACCGGCGGCATGTTCTTGCCCAACGATCTCCAAGTCGACCCGCGCGACGCGGTCCCCGCCATCGCGCGCTGGCTCGAGGCACGAGGCGTGCGGTTCCTCTGGCGCACCTCGGCCATCACAGTCGAGCCTGGGCTCGTGCGCACCTCGCGAGGGAGCGTCCGCGCCGACGACATCGTCGTCGCGGTCAACCACGAAGTCGACCGGTTCTTCCCCGAACTCGCCGACCGGTACGGGCTGCGGCGCTGCGCGCTGCACATGCTCCGCGTCGCGCCCCAAAGACCGCTTTCCCTGCCCACCCCGGTCTTCACCGGATGGTCGCTGGCCCGCTACTCCCGTTTCGCGGCGCTGCCGAGCACGGCGGAGCTGGCCCGCTCGCTCGCCGAGGCGCATCCGGTCGCCGCCCGCCACGACTTGCACCTCATGGCGGCGCCGCAGCCCGACGGCTCGATCCTGCTCGGCGACACCCACCGCGCAGCGGCCAGCATCGAGCCTTTCCAGAGCGAGGAAGGATTCGATCTGCTCCTCCAGCATGGCCGCGAGCTGTTCGGCGCGGCCGAGCTCGACGTCCTCGAACGCTGGCAAGGCGTCTACTGCTCCGGCTCCGCCGGGGATTTCCTCGTCGAAGAGCCGCTGCCCGGCGTGCACGTCGCGACCGTCGCGACCGGCATCGGCATGACCACAGGGCTCGGGCTCGCCGAGGTCGTCGTCGACCGGATCTTCGGCTCTCGCTCCGATCCCCTGCCGTCGGCCCACGCGGACGAGACACAGGACAGCAGGCGGCGCGCGCAAAAAGCGGAAGCCGCGGAGCAGGCGCGCGAGGAGCGAAAGGAGTCAAAGGACGCCGCGCAGGCGGCGGCCCGCAACCCGGAGCCTGTGGCCCTCGTGGTCTTCGACATGGCGGGCACGACCGTCCAAGACGACGGGCTCGTCGTCGCCTCCTTCCTCGCAGCGGACGAAGCCGTCGGGCTTTCGGCCAGCGCCGAGGAGCGCGCGGCGATGATCGACTACGCCAAGGCCACCATGGGCCAGTCCAAGATCGTCGTCTTCCGCCACCTCGCCCGAGGCGACGAGGCCAAGGCGCAGGCCGCGAACGCCGTCTTCGAGCGCTCGTACCAAGAGATGGTCCTGGGCGGCAGGATCAGTCCGATCCCCGGAGCCGAGGCGGCATTCCAATGGCTGCGCGAGCACGACGTGAAGATCGCCCTCACCACCGGATTCGCCCGCACGACCCAGCACGCGATCCTCGACGCGCTTGGCTGGCGCGAGGTCGCCGACGTCGTCCTGTGCCCCGGCGAGGGGATCCGAGGCCGCCCGTACCCGGATATGCCATTGACCGCGCTGCTGCGCGCGGAGGCCGCGTCCGTTGGGAGCATGGTCGTCGTCGGCGACAGCGTCTCCGACATCGCGAGCGGCCTCGCCGCCGGCGCAGGCGAGAGCATCGGCGTCCTCAGCGGCGCGCACGACAGAGCGCGGCTCGAATCGGCTGGGGCCACCTCGGTCCTGTCGAGCGTCGCGGAACTGCCCGCCCATCTGGCCTCCCGCGTCGGAACCCGATAGCAGGGGCGCGCCATGACCACGACCACCGGAGCCTTGTCCTCGACCAGGCCCAAAACCCGACGCACGCCCGAGCAACACGCCCGAGCCCGCCGATGGCAATGGCAGATCTTCGCCATAACCTGGATCGCGTACGCCGGGTACTACTTCACCCGCGAAGGCTTCGCGGTGGCCAAGCTCGGCATCTTGGCCGACCCGGTCGCCGGAGCCGCACTGCCGAAGGAGAATTTGGCCGTGGTGGACTCGGTCTACCTGGCGTTCTATATGGTCGGCCAGTTCACTTGGGGCTCGGTCGCCGACCGTTACGGGCCGCGCGTGGTCGTCCTGTGCGGCCTGGCCGTCTCCGCGCTCTGCACGCTGTGCATGGGATTCCTGCCGACTCTCGCGTTCTTCGCCGCGCTCATGGCCGTGGAAGGGCTCGCCCAGGCCACCGGTTGGGCGCCCTTGCTCAAGAACGTCTCGAGTTTCTTCTCGGTCGAACGGCGCGGGCGCGTCCTCGGCCTGTGGAGCACCAACTACTCGTTCGGCGGCCTGGCCGCCCCTCTTTTCCTCGGCTACGTCGCCTACAGCGTCTTCGACGACTGGCGGGTCGCGTTCTTCACCGGCTCGGCCACAGTGGCGACCGTGTTCTGCCTCGTGCTGCTCTTCCAACGCAATTCGCCCGAGTCGGTCGGCCTCACGGACAGCCGCGTCTTGGCGACGGGAGCCGCCTCGGACGAAGCGGTCCCCGGCAGCGCCGCGGGAGCCTTGCGCGAAGCGCTGCGAAACCGGCTCGTCGTCGCTCTCGCCGCCGCCTATTTCCTGCTCAAACCCGCACGCTACATGCTCCTGCTCTGGGGCCCGGTCATCGTGGCCGAGCGGCTCGGGCTCGGCAAGGACGGGAAGTTCGAGGCGGTCGTCGTCCCCGCCGCGTTCGGCGCGGCGGGCGTCGTCGCGCCGATCGTGTTCGGCCATCTCTCGGACACGTTGTTCCGCAAGAACCGGATCTGGCCCTGCGTGGTCAGCCTCGGGGCCAGCTGCGTGTTCCTCGCCGCGTTCGTGCCGCTGACCGCGACGAAGAACGTCTGGGCGATGACCGCCCTGCTCGCCGCCATCGGTTTCTTCCTCTACGCGGCCGACGCCATGATCTCCTGCGTCGCGGTGACGGACGCGGGCTCGGCCCGCTCCGCCGCCACCTCGGCCGGCCTGGTGAACGGGGCGGGCTCGGCGGGGGCGATCCTCGGCGGCCTGTTGCCCGGCTTCCTCAGCACCGGGGTGCTGTTCTGCGTCTTCGCCGCCACCGCCTTCGCCGCCATGCTCATCCTCATCCCCTTCCGGCGGGCTAGGATGGCGCAAGCGTAGAAGTAGAAAGCGGCGGAGGCACGAAGAAGCGAGGTAGACACGGTGGCCATCGCACTGCACGAGCAGATCGCGACGACGCTCCGGCAGCAGATCGCCACGGGCTCGTACCGGGTGGGCGACGCGTTGCCGAGCGAGGCGGCGTTGCGCGAGGTGTTCGGCGTGTCCCGAGGCCCTGTCCGCCAGGCACTCGCCGCCCTGCAGTCCGAAGGCCTCATCGCGCTCTCCCAGGGCAAACCCGCGACAGTGCGCAGGCTGGAGCAATTCCAAACCTTGCGAACCTTCACCCCCTTCAGCCGATGGGCCCGAAGCGGCGGGCGCGTCCCGTCCAGCAAAACGCTCGAGCTGTCCCGCCGCCGCCCCGCCAGGGCGGTCGCCGAATCGCTCGGAGTCGGAGCCGACGATTTCGTCGTGGAGCTGGTCCGCGTCCGCTTCCTCGACGGCGAGCCCGCCATGGTCGAGCGCAGCTCGTTCGTCGAGCCCGTCGGCTCGCTCCTTTTCGAATTCGACACGGACTCGGGCTCGATCACCGACTTCCTCGCCGCCAAAGGGGTCCGGTTCGAGACCATGGAGCACGTCTTCGACGCGGTCGCCGCCGAAGGCCTCGACGCGGACGAGCTGGGCGTCCCGACCGGCGCGCCGCTCTTGCGGGAGCGGCGGAGCACCTGGGACCAGTCCGGCTCGCTGTTCGAGATCGCCGACGACCGCTACCGCCCTGATCTCGTCACCTTCAAAATAACCAACGCGCAGGGGCTGTGACCTACGTCGTGACCGCGCTCCGGCTCCGGGGTCGCGACCCGTCCGCCGCCGAGGATCGCCGAACGCGGTTTTCCGCCCTCGCGCGCTCATTTCGCGAAACCGCCGCCGCGCCGTCAGTGGCGGCGGAGGGCGGGCCGCGATAAGGTCGAGCACAATGACCGACCCGCAATCCGCCTCGCCGCCCGCCCCAGCCAACGAGCCCTCCGCCCCGCCGCAGGGCTCGTTGCGCGAGGGCGTCGTCCAGTCCCTCACCTCAGCCGACCTTCGGCTCTGGCCCGGCACCCCCTACCCGCTCGGAGCGACGTTCGACGGCGTCGGCACGAACTTCTCGCTCTTCACCGAGGTGGCGGAGCGGGTGGAGCTCTGCCTCATCGCCCCTGACGGCGGCGAGACCAGGGTGCCGCTCGAAGAGGTCGACGCCTACGTCTGGCACACCTACCTCCCCGAGGTGGGGCCCGGACAGCGCTACGCCTATCGCGTCCATGGCCGCTTCCAGCCGGACCAAGGCTTCCGCTGCGACCCGACCAAGCTCTTGCTCGACCCGTACGGGAAGGCGTTCGACCCGGACGGCTTGAAGGGCAGCCCCGCCGGCGCGGGGAGCGACCACACGATGACCTGCGTGGTGATCAACCCGTTCTTCGACTGGTCCACCGACCATCCGCCGAACCGGCCGTACCACGAGACGGTGATCTACGAGGCGCACGTCAAGGGCCTGACCCAGACCCACCCCAAAGTCCCCGAGAACCTGCGCGGCACGTACGCGGGGGTGGCGCACCCCGCGATCATCGACCATTTGACCGAACTCGGCGTCACCGCCATCGAGCTCATGCCGGTGCACCAGTTCCTCCAAGACGGGTTCCTGCTCGACAAGGGCCTGTCCAACTACTGGGGCTACAACACCATCGGCTTCCTCGCCCCGCACGCCGCGTACGCCGCAGCCCGCAACCCGGAGAACGCCGTCGCCGAGTTCAAATCCATGGTGGCGGACCTGCATAAAGCGGGCATCGAGGTGATCCTCGACGTGGTGTACAACCACACCGCCGAAGGCAACCACAAAGGCCCGACCGTCAGCTTCCGGGGCATCGACAACGCCGCCTACTACCGGCTCTCGGACCAGGACAAGACGTACTACGTCGACTACACCGGCACCGGGAACAGCCTCAACGTCCGCCACCCGCACACCCTCCAGCTCATCATGGACTCCCTGCGCTACTGGGTCCTCGAGATGCACGTGGACGGCTTCCGGTTCGACCTCGCGTCCACCCTCGCCCGCGAGCTGCACGACGTTGACCGGCTCTCCGCCTTCTTCGACCTCGTCCAGCAGGATCCGGTGGTGAGCCAGGTCAAGCTGATCGCGGAGCCGTGGGACATCGGCGAGGGCGGCTACCAGGTCGGCAACTTCCCCGGCGTGTGGTCCGAATGGAACGGCCGCTACCGGGACACCGTGCGCGACTTCTGGCGCGGCGAGCCCTCGACCCTCGGCGAGTTCGCCTACCGGCTCACCGGATCCTCGGACCTCTACGCCACCACCGGGCGCAGGCCGGGCGCGAGCATCAACTTCGTCACCGCGCACGACGGGTTCACCCTCAACGACCTCGTCTCCTACAACGAGAAACACAACGAGGCGAACGGCGAGGACAACCGGGACGGCGAGAGCCACAACCGGTCCTGGAACTGCGGGGTCGAGGGCCCCACCGACGATCCGGAGATCCTGCAGCTGCGCGCGCGCCAGCGCCGCAACATCATCGCCACGCTGCTGCTGAGCCAAGGCACCCCGATGCTGCTGCATGGCGACGAGCTGGGCCGGACCCAGCACGGCAACAACAATGTGTACTGCCAGGACAACGAGATCTCCTGGATCGACTGGGCCTTCGCGGAGGAGAACGCGGAGCTCTTGGACTTCACCAAGCACGTCATCGCGCTGCGCAAGTCCCACCCGGTCTTCCGCCGCAGGCGGTTCTTCGCGGGCAGGCCGATCCGAGGCGGGGACCAGGAGCGCGACATCGCCTGGCTGACCCCGGACGGGAGGGAGATGACCGTGGAGGACTGGGACTCCGGCTTCGGGAAATCCCTGATGGTCTTCCTCAACGGCAACGCCATCCCCGAGCCGGACACCCGAGGCGAGCGGGTCGTGGACGACTCGTTCCTGCTCTGCTTCAACGCGCACTACGAGGCGCTCAAGTTCGCCGTGCCGGACAGCGGGTTCGGCAAGCAGTGGATGGCCGTGCTCGACACCTCCCGCCCGAGGGGCCGGGGCAGCTCACCGCGAACGAGGGCGACACCATCAACCTCGCCTCCCGCTCCCTGCTCGTGCTGCAGAAGGTGAAGTAGGAACAGCGCCATGGCACGGCAGATCACGAGCACTTACCGATTGCAATTGCGGCCCGAGTTCACATTCGCCGACGCCGCCGCGCTCCTGCCGTACCTCGACGAGCTGGGGGTGAGCCATCTCTACCTCTCCCCCGTCCTCACCGCGACCAAGGGCTCGGCGCACGGCTACGACGTGACCGACCCGACCACGGTGCGCGAGGAGCTCGGCGGCAGGCCCGGCCTCGAAGCGCTCGCCCGCCAAGCGCACGAGCTCGGCATGGGGCTGGTCGTCGACATCGTGCCCAACCACGTCGGCGTCGCGGTCCCGCATGAGAACCCGTGGTGGTGGGACGTGCTCGCCAACGGCAAGGGCTCCGCGTACGCGAAGTTCTTCGACATCGACTGGGACGAGGAGGACCGGTTCAACCTGCCGGTTCTCGGCTCGGCCCAGGACGTGCAGAAGCTCGAAGTCCTCGACGGGGAGCTGCGGTACTACGAGCACCGCTACCCCCTCGCGCAAGGCTCCGCCGAAGACGGCTCCCCCCAGGAGGTCCACGACCGCCAGCACTACCGCCTCGTGCCGTGGAACACCGACCGGGTCGGCTATCGGCGCTTCTTCAGCGTCAACGAGCTGGCCGGGCTGCGCCAAGAGGACCCCGACGTGTTCGCCGCCACCCACGCGCAGCTCAAATCCCTCCTGGACGACGGCCTTGTGGACGGGGTCCGGGTGGACCATCCGGACGGCCTCGCCGATCCGGCGGGCTACCTGCGCGCGCTGCGCGAGCTCGTCGGCCCGGACCGGTGGCTCGTCGTCGAGAAAATCCTGCACCACGACGAAGCGCTCGACCCGGTCCTTCCCGTGGACGGCACGACCGGCTACGACGCACTGCGCGAGGTGTGCGGGGTCTTCGTGCATCCGGGCGGCGAAGAGCCGCTCACCGAGCTGTCCGCGAGGGCCACCGGAGACCCAGGGGACGCGGCGGCGCTCGCCGCGTCGGCGCGGGAGGCCAAACGCGAGGCGGCTTCCGGGACGCTGCGCTCGGAGCTGCGCAGGCTGGTGCGCAGCGTCGTCGCCGAGACAGGAACGCCCGTCCCCTCCGAAGAGCTGGCCGAAGCCGTCGTCTCGACCATCGTCCGCCTCGACGTGTACCGGACCGACTACCCCTCGCTGCGCGGGAAGCTCGCCAAGGCGATCGCCAAGGCGCGCGACGACGCCCCCGAACTCGCTGCCGCGTTCGACGCGCTGGCCGAAGCGCTCGCCCGAGGCGGCGAGAGCGCGGTCCGGTTCCACCAGCTCTGCGGCCCGGTCATGGCCAAAGGAGTCGAGGACCGGCTCTTCTACCGCACCGCCCGGCTCACCGCCTTGCAAGAAGTGGGCGGGGCCCCGGAGCTGTTCGGCGTCCCGCTGGACGAGTTCCATATCCGCATGGCGACCCGCTCCGAGCGAGACCCGAGGACGATGACCGCCCTGTCCACGCACGACACCAAACGCGGCGAGGACGTGCGGGCCCGGCTCGCGCTGATCGCCGAGAGCCCGCTGTGGCGGCGGCTGGTGTACTTCGACGAAGGCATGCCGGGCCTCCCGACAGAGCACGCCGACCAGCCGGGGTACTTGTTCCCGTCCGGACACGACTTCTCCTCGGCGGCGGGCGGCGTGACCGGCTACCTCCTGTGGCAGGCGCTCTGGGGCGTCCTGCCCGCGCCGCCGCCGGTCCCCGCGCGCATGCGCGAGTTGGAGACGGCCCTGGCCCGGAGGAAAGACTCGACGCAGGACGAGCGGCAGGAAACCGCGCTGGCGGCGCTGCGCGAGGAGTACCGGACCGCGAGCGAGAGCTGGAACCGGCAGCTGGGCGAGCTGCCGGAAGACCTGTTCGGGCGCGTGCGCGACTACGCGCTCAAAGCGAACCGGGAGGCCGGGCTCAAGACCAGCTGGGCCAATCCGGACCTGCGCTTCGAGAACGACATCGACCACTGGCTGAACGCGGTGGCGCACTCCGGCTTCGGGGCGCTCATCCGGCTCTTCCGCTCCGAGCTGGCCGCCTCCGAGCGCGCGAACATCCTCGGGCAGAAGCTGATCCAGCTCACCTGCCCTGGGATCCCCGACGTGTACCAAGGGACGGAGTTCCCCGAGGACTCGCTCGTGGATCCGGACAACCGGCGGCTGGTGGACTACGCGGCGCGGACCGCCGCCCTCGCCGCAGGGTCCGTCGAGAAACAGCAGCTCGTGCGGGCCGCGCTCCGGCTGCGCCGGGAGCGCCCGGACTCTTTCGTCGGCGGCGGGTACTGGCCCGTGCCCGCGCACACCCCCCATCTGCTCGGTTTCGGGCGGGGGCCGAGCACGAGCGCGAAGCCCGACGTCATCGTGCTCGCCACGCGGTTCGCGACCTCGCTGGAGCAGCAAGGCGGGTGGCAGAACCAGGGTCTGGACCTCGGCGACACCCATTGGCAGAACCGGCTGGGCGGGAAACGCTGGACCGGGCTCGTCCCGTACGCCGAGCTGTTCGCCGACCGTCCGGTGGCGCTCTTGGCCGACGTCAAGCCCTGAGCCGACGAAGCCGGCTCAGAGCAGGCCGATCGCTTTCGCCTCGCGCGCCAGCTCGTCGCGGTGCTCGGGGGCCGCGATGGCGATGAGCGCCTTCGCGCGCTGCTGCAACGTCTTGCCCCGCAGCTTCGCGACCCCGTGCTCGGTGACCACGTGGTCCACCGTGTTCTTGAGCGTGGTGACCACGCTGCCCGGCGTGAGCTGGGCACGGATGCGGCTGCGCCCCGACGAGGTGGTCGAGTTCGTGACCAGGAAGGCCTGCCCGCCCTCGGAGTGCATCGCGCCCCTGGCGAAGTCGCCCTGGCCGCCGGAGGAGGACCAGTACTTCCCCGCCATGGTCTCGCTCGCCGCCTGCCCCATCAGATCCACCTCCGTGGTGCCGTTGATGGAGACCATATTGGGCTCTCCCCCGATCAGCCTCGGATCGTTGGTCTGGTCCACCGGGAGCATCAGCACGGCAGGGTTGTCGTCCAGCCAGTCGTAGAGCGCCCGCGAGCCCAGACAGAACGTCGTCACGTGCTTGCCCCGGTTGAACCGTTTGCGCGATCCGTTCGCGGCTCCGGACTGCACCAGCGACATCACCCCGTCGGAGAGCACCTCGGTGTGCACGCCGAGGTCGCGGTGGCCCGACAGCAGCTCCGCCACCTTGTTCGGGATCTTGCCGATGCCGAACTGCACGCACGCCCCGTTGGGCACCCGCTCTGCGATATGCCCTGCGATGGCGTGGTGGCGGGGGTCGTCCGCCACGATATGGCGCTCGTACAGGGGCCGGTCCACCTCGGTCCACCCCAGCACTTGGCTGATGTGGACCTGGTTCAGGCCGTGCGTGCGCGGCATCTGCCGGTTGGCCTCCAAAAAGAACGGGACCTCGCCGATGAGCGCCGCGCAGTAGTCCGCGTTCGTGCCGAGAGAGAAATAGCCGTGCTTGTCCGGCATGCTCGCCCCGGCGATCACCACGCCGTGGTTGGTGAACTCGCGCATCAGCCGGGGGATGTCCGAGAAGTGGTTCGGCATCAGCTCGCAGTGGCCGTCCCAGTACGCCTGCCGCGAGCCTGGGCCGAGATAGTAGTCCACGTGCCGCAGCCGGTCGCCGAACTCGCCCCGGATGTACGCCCGCTCCTTGTACGGGTCCATCCGGTGGATCCGCACGCCGGACAGCCGCTCGTTCCCCGCCTCCATCGCGTCGATCAGCGATTCCGGCTCGCCCGCGAGAATCGGCACGATGACGTCCATGCCGGGTTTGAGGAAGTCCAACAGCCGCTCGGGCGCAATAGAACCAATCATAGGATAAATATTAGCCCGATGGCTTCCGGGCCGACGCGTCGGCCCGGCCTTTCAACGCTCTTCGTCAGTGCTCTTCGGCGAGGGCCCCGTCGATCATCGACTCGATGATCGGCCGCATCGTGCTCACATACGTCCCGCTCAAATGGTTGTCGTCCATGTAGACGTACACATTGCCGACGATCGGCGGGCAGATCTCGCGGGCGCAGATGTAGTCGCTCAGATCCAGGAACGAGACGTTCGGCGGCACGTCGGGCATCGCGAGGTACGGGGCCTCGGATTTGAGCACGTCCGCGCGGGGGGTGTCGCACATCGCCGCGCCTCGGCCGTGGCTCTCCACGCACCTGGCCGGGGCGAAGGAGAACCGGGGGTTGTCCCGTATCGCGAGCACCCGGACGCCGTTGTCGTTCAGCCGCCGCCAGACGTCCACGAACCCTTGGGGGGTCTGCTCGGTGAGCCCGACCCGCGCGTCCCGCGTGCCATTGGTCAGCACAAGGTCGGGCTTCATCTCGAGCACCTCGTCGAGCGCGTCGGCGTTGTGCCGCACGCAGCGCTCGTCGCCCGCGACCGTCTCCGACCCGGTGGAGAACGGGCAGGCCCCCTTGCTGATGTCGATCAGCTCCCAGTTGCGCTCGCGCACGATCGCCTCGACGGCGGGGGTGAACTGCGTGACGTGCGAGTCCCCCACCAACGCGACCCGCAGCTGCGGATGTTCGTGCTCCGAGTCGCGCAGCACGCACACGTCGAGGTCCGGGTGCAGGACGGGCTTGGCGCAGTCGAACTTGTCCGAACTCGCGTAGTCCTTCGGCAGGTCCATCAGCGACGGGACTGGGACGTCCGGCTCGGAATCGTCCTCGGAGGTCGCCTCAAGCGCCAGCGCGCCCGGATGCCCCCCGTTGCGCGCGGCGGCGGCGAGCGCCGCGGCTTTGTGCGCCCCGATCCACTGCCAGCCCTGCGCGGCGACGAGCACCGCCACCAGCGCGGCCGTGCCGAACCGGTAGACCCCCCACCTGGCCCAGAGCCCGACCTCGGAGTCCCGCGCGGGCTGCTCCACGAAACGATGCGTCAGCACCGCCAACAGCGCCGACGCCCCGATGATGGCCGTGCCGCCCAAAAAGCCGGGGTTCTGCCGGTCCCACAGGATGAGCGAGAACACCAGCACCGGCCAGTGCCAGAGGTACAGGGGGTAGCTGATGTCTCCCACGTACCGCAGCGGGCGCGAGCCGAGCACCCGGTCGACGCCGTAGGCGCTGCCGCTCCGCCCTGCCACGACGATCGCCGCCGCGCAAAGCGTCGGCCACAACGCCACATAGCCGGGGAACTGGCTCGAAACCCTCAGCAGCAGGCCGCACAGCACCAAGGCGGCCACCGCCCCCCAGCCGACGACGACCTTGGCCCGCCGAGGGAGCGCCGGGGCGGACACGACGAACACCAGCAAGCCGCCGAGCGCGAACTCCCACACGCGCGTGAACGAGTTGAAATAGGCGACGCGCTGGTCGGCGGCGGTCAACCGCACCGACCAGATCAAAGAGCAGACGAACGCGACGACCAGCAGGAAGAACGCGGGAGCGTTGGGCGAGATCCGCAGCCGCCTGGCGGCCAACGCCACCGCGATGATCAGCAACGGCCACACGAAGTAGAGCTGGCCCTGGATCGACAGCGACCAGAAATGCTGCACCACGCTCGCCTCGTTGTGCTGCGCGAAGTAATCGGCGGAGTCAGCCGCCAGGCGCCAGTTCTCCAGGTACACCGCCGAAGCCATGACTTCCGCGATGGTCTGCTGCCACCGGCTCTCCGGGAGCACAAGGACGCCAGCGACGACGACCGCGCCAAGCACCAGCAAGGCGGCGGGGAAGAGCCGCTTGATGATTCGCGCCCAGAACCGGCGCAGGTCAACGCCTTTGCCGCCCGCGGCCTTCAACAGGCTGGCGGTGATGAAGAAGCCGGTGAGCACGAAAAACACGTCGACGCCGCCGGAAACCCTGCCGAGCCACACGTGGTAGAGCACGACCAGGCAGACCGCCAGGGCGCGCAGGCCTTGGATATCGGGGCGGAACTCAGCCCGCTCGCCCGGCTGCGGACCCGACCGGGCGACCAGACGCGCGAGCCGCGCGCCCGCCCTCGGGGCGGTGAGGGAAAGAGCTGGAAGTGCTAAGCCTCGCAACATCAATTTCCCGAAACCACCATCGCCAGGTCCTCTGCCTATGCTCTGCGGCGAATCCAATTTTCTCCGCATCCTGGTGATAAGAATAATGCAAAAGGCGTATCGTTCCAGCCTGCCGCGCGCGCAGCAGGCCGCCCGACTGCCCAGTTCGCGCCCGGAACGCTGTTCACGTCACCGTCATCAGGCACCGCCATACTGGTTCCGATGACCACGCGCACCGACGACGAGGCGGCCACGGCTCCGTCCGAAACCACACGGCCGGGCTCGCGAAGACAGCGCTTCGCCCTCCCCCCGATCCTCGTCGCCGCGCTCGGGCCGATCCAGTGGGGCGTCAATCCGCTGGTGGTCACCGAGCTCACCGTCCCCGGCCGCTTCATCCTGACCGCGCTCTGCTCCACGCTCCCGGTCGGGCTGGTCATGACCGCCGCGACCCGGTCCTTGCCGAGCGGCGCGTGGTGGTGGCGCTACCTGATCCTCTCGTGGTGCAACTTCGCCATCTCCACACCGCTCTTCTACTACGGCATGCAACACATGCCCGGCGGGATCGCGACGCTGCTCATCGCCACGCAACCGCTCTTCGCGATGCTCCTCTCCCTCCCGATCCTCGGAGTCCGCCCGACCAGAGCGCAGCTCTGCGCCGTCGCCGCCGGCATCGCCGGGGTGGGGTTGGTCGTGTTCAAAGGCCACGCGCGGATCGACCTCCTCGCCTCGGCCTTGCTGCTCTTCTCCGCCATGACCGCCGCGCTCGGGCTCGTCCTCACCAAACGCTGGTCGCCCCCGGTGTCCGCGATCCGGCACAACGGCTGGCAGCTGCTCCTGGCGGGCCTGACCCTCCTGCCGATGACGTTCTTCCTCGAAGGCTTCCCCGCGCACATCACCTGGCGCAACGTCCTCGGCTTCGCCATCATCGGCTTTGTGAGCAAATTGCTGGGATTCGCGGCCATGTTCCGCTCGGTCCCCACGATCGGAGCGACCTCGGCGGCCATCCTGACGCTGCTCACGCCGACTACCGCGTTCGTCCTCGGCTTCCTGTTCAAGGACGAGACCCTCGGAGCCCAGCAGTGGCTGGGCGTGGCGCTCGTGGTCGGAGCCGTCGTCCTCGCCGGGACGGGCGCCAGCTCGCGGCGGGCGCGACGGTAGAGGACCGGGGCACGCGCGGACGGTCAGTGCGCGTGCTGGTGCGTCGTGGAGTCGTACCACTCGGGGAACGGGTCCTCGTAGCGCAGCCACGCCTCCGGGCCAGCCGCGAACTCCTCGTCGGTGACCAGCGCCGCCCCGAGCAGCGCCCGCACGTTCGGCACGTCGAGCTTGACCCCGATGAAGACCAGCTCCTGGTGCGGTTCGAGCACCGTCTCCGCCCAGTACTGCGCGGGCTCGATCACAAGGTTCGGGCCGGCCTGCGACCACACCGCCGCGATGTTCGGCCTGCTCGCGATCCAGCAGAACCCCTTCGACCGCAAGACGCCGCGCAGATCGCGCAGAGCCGCCTGCAGCCGGAGCGGGTGGAACGGCCGGTCCGCCCGGAACACGCAGCTGCGGATGCCGTATTCCTCGGTCTCCGGGGTGTGCCCGCCCGCCAGCTCGTCCTCCCAGCCCTCGGAGAGCGCCGCGGCCTCCGGGTTGTAGCGCCCGGTGTCGAGCACTTCGCCGATCGGCACCTCGCCCCGCACGGTGCGAATGATCTTCGCGGTCGGGTTCATCCGGCGCAGCAGCGCTTCGAGCGCGTCCGCCACCTGGCCGCTCACCAGGTCGGTCTTGTTCAAGAGGATGACGTCGGCGAACTCCACCTGGTCCACCAGAAGATCAGCGATATTGCGCCCGTCCCCCTCGCCCGCCTCCAGGTCGCGGTCCGCGAGGGCTTCGCCGCGCCCGACCTCCTCCAAAAACGTCGCCGCGTCGACCACGGTGACCATCGTGTCGAGCTTGGCGATCTGGCTGAGCGAGAAACCGTCCTCGAACTCCCAGTCGAACGTGGCCGCGACCGGCATCGGCTCCGAGATCCCGGTCGACTCGATCAGCAGCTGGTCGAACCGACCCTCGCGGGCGAGCTTGCCGACCGATTCGATCAGATCCTCGCGCAACGTGCAGCAGATGCAGCCGTTGGTGAGCTCGACCAGCTTCTCCTCGGTCCGATCCAGGCTCCCCTGGCCCGCGACGAGCGCGGCGTCGATGTTCACCTCGCTCATATCGTTCACGATGACCGCGACCCTTCGCCCCTCCCGGTTCGAGAGGACGTGGTTGAGCAGCGTGGTCTTGCCCGCCCCGAGGAAACCGGAGAGAACCGTGACCGGGATGCGGGCGTCGTTGTCGGTGACTTGGGCTGTTGTCATGCCGACGAGTGTAACACCTTATTGAAAATGATTCTCAATAAGGTGTCGCGTCCGTCCCGCCAGCTCCTCGCCGCCCGAGGATCGCGCCGCGTCGTCCATGGCGGGCAGAAGGTCGGCTCCTGGCAGAGCATCGCCCGGACGAGAGACTCCGGGCAGGCCCCGTCGCGGCGTCCAGTTCAACCGTCCCCACCCTTCCCCGCAGGCCGCAGGGCTGCGCCCTACCCGTTCCAGGTTTGCGGCAGCATCGCGGCGGTCGGGGCATCGCCGAAGGAGCCCCGGTCGAGCCGGACCATGCCCGAGGCGGAGACGGGAGCGGCGGCTCCGGACGCGCCGATCTGTCCCGCGCCCTGTTCGCCCGCCGTGACGACCGGCTCCGGCTCAGCCCTCTCGGACAGGCTCATCCATTCGTCGTCCTCGAGGAACCGCATCCGGTATTGGCGGGCGCGGCGGCGACTGCTGGCCGTGCGCCCGTCCTTGTCCTGCGCGAGGATCGCGTCATTCGGCGCGCCCGCCGATCTGCGCGCCGCGCTTGAGGCTCCGCTGGAGCCCCGAGCCTGAGCCCACGCCGAAGCCGCCGCGACGGGCGGGAAGCCCTCGCCCCCGCTCGGGCCGCCCTGGATCGGAGCGTGCGCGGGTTGCGCGACATGGGCCGGGGTCGCGACGGAAGCCGGGGAGGCAGCGGACGCGGGCGAAGAGGCGGGAGCCTGCGCCGTCGGCGCGGGGGCAGCCGCGACGCCTGCCGCCGGAAGCGGGGCGGCCGGCCGCTTCGGGGCCGCGTCTTCCCCTGCGCCCTCCTCCGATGCCGCCGGAGCCTCGCCTTGCGGCAAGACCCCGGCCAGCCCGGCCAAGCCCGCCGCCCCCGGAGCCCCGAGCAGCGCGGCAGGGCTCAGCAGCGGCGCGAACGGAGCCCCGTAGATGACCGGGTCCAGCACCGCGTGCGAAACGATGTTGAACACCTGGCCGCCCAAGAAGGACGACATCGAGTTGACGATTTGTCCCACAACGTTCGCGAGGGGGGCCGGAAGGATCGAGTCGGCGAGGTCGCCGATTTTCTTGACGAACTCCTGCAGCTGTTTGTTGAGCCACTTCACCGGGTCGGTCGACCCGCCTTCCGGCGATTCGCCCGCGCCGCCGCCCTCGGCGGCGAGGACGCTCGGCGCGGGCGGGGTGGACGGCATCGTCGCGAGGTTCTGCTCCACGACCGACTGGTACGCCGTCATCGTCTCCCCGGCCTGGATCCACATCCGGACGTAGTCCGCCTCGTTCAACGCGATCGGGACCGTGTTGATCCCCAGAAAGTTCGTCGACTCCAGCAGCGCGTGCGCGGCGTGGTTCGCCGCGAGCTCGCCGAGGGTCGGCATGGCCGCCAGGGCCGCCGCGTACCCCGCCGCGACGTCCTCATACCGCGCCGAGGCTGCGACCGCCGTCGCCGCCGCTTCCCCGAGCCAGGCGAGGAACGGCTGGTAGGCGGCCACGAACCGATCTGCGGCCTCCCCCTCCCACAGGCCGGACCTGACCAGGCCCAGCTGCTCGGACAGTTGCGCCTGCGCGTCGACGTACTGCTCGGCGAGCGTCTGCATCTGCCCCGCCGCCGCCAAGAGCGAGCCGGGGCCGGGGCCCGCCGACAACAGCGAGGAATGCGTCTCTGGCGGGAACGCGAACCAGATCGGGGCCGACACGGTCAACCGATCTCGGCCACGTACCGGGCGACGGCGAGGGCGTCGCCCTCGCGGTAGCTCGCCGCCGCCTGCTCGACCCCGAGGCCGGAGCGCCCGAGCTCCTGCGAGCCGTCCGCCTCGACGGCCCGCTGCTGCGCGCCGTGCGCGGCCAGGCCCACGGCGGCCTCGACGGAGACCGGGTCCGCAGCGGGCGGGACGATCGCCGAGACGACGGAGCCCGCCTGCGCCTGAGCGGCGAGCAGCTGCGCGGTCACCGCCTCAATCGTGGCCGCGACGGCTTCTAGCCCTTCCGGGACAACGCGCAAGCCCATGGGCCGCTCCTTCCGTGCCGAGCCCCCGAACTCTGTTTTATAAGTTAGCCTAACCTATTCTTAGTAAGATAGCCTAACCTAATTCAAATGGGAAGAGGGTCGCGGACATCGGCGAGCGGCGCGACTTCGAGGAACACAAGGACATACAGGGGCGGACCGGCGCGCCGCGCTCTCTCGGAGCCGACCCCGCACTCGCCCAGATCATGCGCCAGGCGCGCCTCGACATGTTCCTCGCCGCGTTGGCGGGCATCGCCCATGCAACCGTTTTGGCCGGTTCCGCCGGGATCCCGCGCGAGCGTTCCTTCCGGAGGCGATGCGGCCGAAGCTCCGAGGGATGGGGCAGGACTGTCGAGGTCATCCCCCGTCCCGCGCCGGATCAGCCCCGAGCGGGGCTAGCCGCCCAGTTGCTTCCGATCGGGCACGTACCCGCACTCCTTGCCGAGGGCCGCGAACTCGTCCCCGTCTTTCTCCCTGTCCTCCGCGTCTTTTTTCTCGTCCTCCGAGGGCTTTTTCACGATGCCGCCGGGGGTCTCGTCCGTGCCGAACTCGCCGAACGCGTCGGACATCCTCCGGAGCAGCTCCGCGACATGCGGGTCGGGCGTCTTGTCCGCTGCGGCGCGGGCGGCCTCCCCCGCCTTGCGGTAATGGCCGAGTATCTCTTGCGCCGGGTCGTAGCCCGGCGGGAAGCTCGGGCTGGGGCCTGGGTCGATGCCCTTCCCCGTGGCGACCGCGGCGGCCACGATCTCGTCGATCACCGGCTTGATCGCCTGGCAGGTCGCGGGGTCTGGATCAGCGGAGGCCGGGGCGGGCAGGCCCGCCGCAACACAGAGCACGCCCGCGAGGGCAAGTTTTCGAACGACAGACACGGCAGTCTCCTCATAGTCCGGGCCGACCGCGCTGTCGACGGGATGTCAGATGCTTCGTCCCCTGCTCGGCGCTACTGCTCCGCAGGTGCGACCAACGCTTGCAAAGCGTAGAGGATCCACGCGCGCACACCGTCCTCGGCCGCCGCCGCATAGCCTTCTAGACGCTGCCGGTACGCGCGGCCCGAGCGCAGCCAATAGGACTCCGGCAAAGCGAGGTCCCGAGGGTCGGACGCGGTCGCGGCGAGCGTCAGCCTGCTCGCCGCCCTGGCGACGAGCCCGTCCGCCGTGCCGAACGGGCGCAACGCCAGGATCTCGCCGTGCGCGATCGCGGCCAGCACCGGGGCCGGGGCCTTGGTCCCGCCCGAGACGAGTTCTGCGAGGGCCGAGAGCCGCGCGCCGAGCGCCGCGTCGGCCCGAGGCCTGCCCAGCCGCTCGGCGGGGATGTCGAGATCCGCGGCGGCGAGCGTGTGCAGCCGCGCGAGCACCTGCAGCGGCGCGCGCCGCCACGTCTCGCGCAACCGTCCGAGTTCTTCGGCGACCCGGACCGCGCCCGCGAGGAGCGGATCGGGATCGTCCTCCTCCCGCTCGCGCAGGGAAGCCCCTTCGAGCAAGGCCGAGCAGCGCGCCGCCCGACGGGATGTCTCGGTCGCCGCCTTCTCCCAGCCGCGCAAATGTTTGCGGGTCAGATCCGCGAGGGCGTTTTGCGCCGCCGAGGCCGTTTCCGCCACGTCCGGCAGCGCGAGCACGCCTTCGAGGGGTCGCCTGTGGCCGTTGTGTTTTTGGACAGCATCAAGAGATGAGAGTACGGCCAGGGATCGCGGCCAACAGGCGCTGGGTGTACTCCTCGCGCGGGTTGGCGAAAATTTCCGCCACCGAAGCCCGCTCCACAGCCTTGCCTTGGCGCATCACCAACGCCTCGTCGGCGATCTGACGGACCACCGCGAGATCGTGGGTGATGAACAGGTACGAGAGCCCGCGTTCGGCTTGCAGGCTCTGCAAGAGCTCGAGGATCTGCGCCTGCACCAGCACGTCGAGCGCCGAGACCGCCTCGTCGCAGACCACAAGCTCGGGCTGGAGCACCATCGCCCGCGCGATGGCGACGCGCTGGCGCTGTCCGCCGGAGAGCTCGTTGGGGAATCGGCGGAGCATCGACCTCGGCAGGCGCACCGCGTCGAACGCCTCGGCCACGAGCCGCTGTCGGGTCCGCTTGTCGCCGACCCTGTGGGTGGTCAACGGCTCCGCCACCGCCGCTCCGACCGTGTGCATCGGATCGAGCGAGCCGTAGGGGTCCTGGAAGACCACTTGCATCCGCCTGCGCAGCGCGAGTTGTTCGGCCCGGTCGCGCACGAGGACGTCCCCGCCGTCGAACCGGACCTCTCCCCCGGTCGGAGCCTCAAGCCCGAGCGCCATCCGGCCCAGGGTGGACTTCCCGGAGCCGGACTCGCCCACCACTGCGAGGGTCTGCGCCCGGCGCACGACGAAGCTCACCCCGTCGACCGCGGTGAACGGGGTCTTCTGCCACGGCAGCCGTCCGGGGAGCTGGTACACCTTGCGCAGGTCTTTCGCGTCCAACAGCACCGGCTCCGCGTCCGGGGCCGAGGTCGCGAGCGCTCGCGAATCGGGAGCGCCGGCAGAAACGGCCTGGACCAGCCGGTTCGCGCTGAGCCCTGGAGCGGCTGCCAGCAGCGCCCTGGTGTAGCTGTGCCCCGGCTCGGCGAGCACCGCCGAGGACGGGCCCGACTCCACCACACGGCCCTTGCGCATGACCACGATCCCGCTCGCCCGCTCGGCGGCGAGGCCCAGGTCGTGGGTGATGAGCAGCACGGCGGCTCCGAGCTTCTCCTGCAGCTCGGCGATCAGGTCGAGGATCCGCCTCGCGACGGTCACGTCCAGCGCCGAAGTCGGCTCGTCCGCCACGATGAGCTTGGGCTCGCAGGAGAGCGCCATGGCGATCAGCACGCGCTGGCGCATGCCCCCGGAGAGCTCGTGCTGGTACTGCTTGGCGCGGCGGGCGGGGTCGGGGACCCCGACCTCGTCGAGCAGCTCCACCACCCGCTCGCGAGCCGCTTTGCCCCTCGCGAAGCCGTGCGCGCGCATCGTCTCGGCGATCTGGAAGCCGACCGGCCAGGCCGGGTTCAGGTTGGACATCGGGTCCTGCGGGATATAGCCGATGCCCCGGCCCCGCACCGAGCGCAGCTCCCGATCGGAGAGCCCAAGGAGTTCGCGGCCCTCGAACACGATGCTGCCGCCGAGGACGCTCCCGCCTTTGGGCAGAAGGCCGAGCGCAGCCGTCGCGGTGGTCGACTTCCCCGAGCCGGACTCGCCGACGATCGCGAGCGTCTCCCCCGCCCGCACCGAGAGGTCGACGCCGTGGGTCACCTGCGTGCTGCCGTACGCGACGGAGAGGCCCGACACCTGCAGCAAGGGCTCGCTCATCGCCGCCTCGCCTTCGGGTCGAGCGCGTCCCGCAGCGCGTCGCCGAGCAGGATGAACGCGAGCACGGTCACGCCGAGGGCCGCCGCCGGGTAGAACATGACCGGAGAGCCTTCGAGCAGGCGGCCTTGGCTGGTGTTGATGTCCCCGCCCCAGGAGACCACCGAGGGCGGCAGGCCGATCCCGAGGTAGGACAGGGTGGCTTCGGCGACGATGAAAACGCCCAGCGTGATCGTCGTGGTCACGATCACCGGGGCCAGCACGTTCGGGACGATATGGCGCAGCACGGTCCGGGGATGCGTCACCCCCAGCGCCCGTGCGGCGGTGACGAAGTCTCGGGAGCGGATCTCGACTGTGGCCCCTCGGGCGATCCGGGCGATCTGCGGCCAGCCGAAAGCGGTCAGAATCACCACGACCGTCCAGACATTGCGCTCGGGCATCAGCTTGAGCAGCACCACAGCCGCCAAAATCAGCGGGATGCCCGCGAAGATTTCGATCGCCCTGGAGATCAGCGAGTCCACCAGCCCGCCCGCGTAGCCCGCGATCACGCCGGCGACGCTGCCGATCAGGAACACCCCGATCGCGGTGCCGACTCCGACCGCGACCGAAGCCCCCGCGCCGTGCACCGTCCGCGAGAACACGTCGCAGCCCTGCAGGTCGAACCCGAAAGGATGCCCCGGTCCCGGCGGGGCTTGGCTCTGTCCCAAATCGCAATCCCTCGGGTCGGAGCCGGTGAACAGGCCGGGGGCGAGCGCGACGAGGAAGACGAGGACGAGCGCCGCGAGCGCGATCCAGAACTTCGCGCTGCGCCGCAGCCCCGACCACGCCTCGGCGAAGAAGCCGACCGGACGTTGCTCGGCCTGCCCCGTTTCCTCTGCGGCGCTCGGATCCTCCGGCGCGACGTAGTGGGTCATGCGCTCCTCCGGATCCGGGGGTCGAGGAGGGCGTACAGCAGGTCGACCGCGAGGTTCGCGAACAGATACACCACGATGAGCACCGTCACCAGCGAGACCACGGTGCTGGACTCGCCTCGCACGACGGACTGGAAGAGCGTGTTGCCGACCCCGTCGATGTTGAAAATCCCCTCGGTCACCGTGGCCCCGCCCATGAGCGCCCCGATGTCCGCTCCGACGAACGTCACCACGGGGATGAGCGAGTTGCGCAACACGTGGACGACGACGAGCCGGCTCGGGCGCAGGCCCTTCGCCGTCGCCGTGCGCACGTAATCGGCTCCCACGGTCTCCGCGACCGCATTGCGGGTCAGGCGCACCACATAGGCCAACGAGACGAGGCCGAGGACCGTCCCCGGCAGCAGCAGCCTCCCCCAGCTCGCGTTCGGGCCGACCGTGACCGGGACCAGCCCCCACTGCACGCCGAGCACGAACTGCGCGACCAGGCCGAGGACGAAGATCGGCACAGCGATGACCACGAGGCTCGCCGCCAGGATCGTGGAGTCCAGCCATCCCCCCTTGCGCAGCCCGGAGACCACGCCGAGCGCCACGCCGCCGACCAGCTCGACCAGCGCGGCGATCACCGTGAGCCGGATCGTCACCGGGAACTTCTCCGCGATCACCTCCGCCACCGGCCGACCGGAGAAAGAGGTGCCGAGGTCGAAGGTGAAAATGCCCTTGAGGTAGTACAGGTACTGCACCAAGAACGGCCGGTCGAGGTGGTAGCGGGCCCGCAGCTGGTCGATGACCGGCTGCGGCAGCTGCTTGCCCCCGCCGAGCGCGGCGATCGGGTCCCCCGGCATCAGGAACACGAGCGCGTACAGCAGCAGGGTCGCGCCGAAGAAGACGGGGACGAGCTGCAAAAGCCGTTGCGCGATCACGCGAAGCACGCCGTCACCTCTTCACCATGTTCTCGAAGTCGGGCGTGGCGTTCCACGTGGACTGCGGATGGACGATCCTGGTCGAATACCCGGCGATGGTGACTTGGTCCCACAGCGGCAACGACGGGAGGTCTTCGAACAGCAGCTCCTGCGCCCGGTTCGCAAGGATCTGCGATTCTTCGAGGGTCGCCGCCGCCTCGGCTTGGCGCAAAAGCTCGTCGAACCGGGGGCTCGCGTACTTGACGTCGTTGGTCTCCGAACCGCTCAGGAAGTTCGGCTCCAAGTACTGCAGCATCGTCGGATAATCCCCCTGCCAGCCATTGCGGAACGCTCCGCCGATCGTTTTGTCGACAATCGCGGAGCGGAAATCTTTGAACGTCGGGTAGGCCTTGCCCTCGGCGCGGATGCCGAGGTTCTTGCGCAGATAATTCGCCATCGCCTCCACCCAGCGCTGATGGCCCCCGTCGGCGTTGTACCCGATGGTGAACATCCCGTCGTATTTCGAGATCGCGTCCGCCTGCGCCCAAAGCGCCCTTGCCCCGACCGGGTCGAAGGCGATGCCGTCGACTCCGGGGATGGCGGCGCTGTGCCCCGGCAGCACCGAGGCGGTGAAATCGGTCGACGGCTGCACGGTGCCCCGGAAGATGACCTTCGCGATCTGTGCCCGGTCGACGGCCTTGGCGATCGCGCGGCGGCGCAGTTTGCCCTCCTCCCCGGAGAAATGCGGCAGGTACTCCGGAATGGCGAGCTTCTCGGAGTACGCCGTCGGCCGCTGGATCGTCCGGCCGCCCAGATCCCGCTCGTAGACGCCGAGGACGTCGTTGGGCAGGAGGTAGTCGAAGTCCAAGTTGTTCGCGACAAGGTCCGCGTACCCCGCGGTCGGGTTGCTGTAGTAGACGAGGGAGAGCCCCTTGTTCTTCGGCGGGCGCACGCCGCGGTAGGACGGGTTCGGGACCAGGTCGAGCTTCACGTTGTGCTGCCATGCGCCGGGGCCCGCGAATTGATACGGCCCGTTGCCAATCGGATGCTCCCCGAACGCCGCGATGTCCCGGAAAGCGGATTTCGGCAGCGGATAGAACGGCGCCCAGGCGAGCATCACCTGGAAGTCGATCGTGGGCCGCACCAGGTCGACTTCGAGCGTGCGGTCGTCGATCACCCGCAAACCCCGCATGCTGGTCGCGGTCGGCGGATTGGCCGCGAGCTCCTCGTAGCCCTCGATCGGCTCGTAGGCGATGTTCTGCAATTGCGCGTTCGTGGAGAGCGCCCCGTAGTTCCAGGCGTCGGCGAAGCTCTGCGCGGTCACCGGATCGCCGTTGGAGAAAGTCCACCCAGGTTTGAGCACGATGCGGTAATGCCGCCGGTCGGTGGTTTCGACCGACTCCGCCACCTCGTTGTGGGCGTTGCCGTCAGCGTCGAGGGCAACCAGCCCGGCGAACAGCCGGTCCACCACCCAGCCGCCGCCGATCTCGTTCGTGTTCGACGGGATGAGCGGGTTCTGCGGCTCCACGCCGAGGGAAGTGATGAAAGAATCCGGCGTCGCCGCCCCGCGCTGCGCGCAGCCGCCCGTCAGCCCCGCAAGCGCCGCGAACGCCGCCGCCAGCGCCGCGAGCCTCTTCGCTCCGCTCAACCCGACATTCTCCTCATCCAAATCCCAACCGCGCCGCGCGCCGTCCCAAGTGTGATAACGCTAACGGACAACGGCTCCGACCGCCACTCGAAACCGAACCTGGGATTCGCCACCTCCGGCATAGCCCACGTCACATCCCTGGTCTAGTCTCAAAGTCGTGACGCAGCAAGACTTCGACGTGTACGCCCCCAGCCCGGAGTTCGCCGCGAACGCCACCGCAGGACCAGAGCTGTACGAGCAGGCCGACGAAGACCGGCTCTCGTTCTGGGCCGAGCAGGCCGCGCGGCTCGACTGGTCGGTCCCCTTCGAGCAAGTCCTCGACTGGTCCGAGGCCCCGTTCGCGAAATGGTTCGTCGGCGGCAAGCTCAACGTCGCGGCGAACTGCCTCGACCGGCACGTCGCGGCAGGGCTCGGCGGCAAAGTCGCGCTGCACTGGGTCGGCGAGACCGGCGAGCGCCGCGATGTCACCTACGCCGAGCTCACCGCGCTGACGAGCCAGGCGGCGAACCTTTTCGCCTCCCTCGGCCTCAAAGCCGGGGACCGGGCCGCGATCTACCTGCCGATGATCCCAGAGGCCATCGCGGCGATCCTCGCCTGCGCGCGCCTCGGCGTCACCCATACGGTCGTCTTCGCCGGGTTCTCCGCCGCCGCCCTCAAAGCGAGGATCGAGGACTCGCGGGCCAAGCTTGTCGTCACCGCCGACGGCCAGTACCGGCGCGGCGCTCCCGCGCCGCTGAAGGCGGCGGTGGACGAGGCGCTCGCGGCGCTGGACGCGGACCAGGCCGAGGGCAAAGGCGCGAACCCCGTGGAGCACGTGCTCGTCGTGCGGCGCACCGGAGCCGAGGTCGCGTGGCACCGTCGAGACCTCTGGTGGGACCAGACGGTGCCGCAGCAGCCGACGGCGCACGAGGCGGAGGCGTTCGACTCGGAGCACCCCTTGTTCTTGCTCTACACCTCCGGCACCACCGGCAAGCCGAAGGGCATTCTGCACGCCTCCGGCGGCTACCTCGTCCAGACCGCATACACGCACCACCACGTCTTCGACCACAAGCCAGAGACGGACGTCTACTGGTGCACCGCGGACATCGGCTGGGTGACCGGACACAGCTACATCGTCTACGGGCCGCTCGCGAACGCGGCCACGCAGGTGCTGTACGAGGGCACCCCGAACTACCCGAACGAGCATCGGCACTTCGAAGTGATCGAGGAGCTGGGCGTCACGATCTACTACACCGCGCCGACGCTCATCCGCACCTTCATGAAATGGGGGCCGGAGATCCCCAAGGCGCACGACCTCAGCTCGCTGCGCCTGCTCGGCAGCGTCGGCGAGCCGATCAACCCCGAGGCGTGGCGCTGGTACCGCGAGCACCTCGGCGGCGGGAAGGCTCCGATCGTGGACACCTGGTGGCAGACCGAGACCGGCGCGATCATGATCTCGCCGCTGCCGGGGGTCACCGCGACCAAGCCGGGCTCCGCGATGGCTCCCCTGCCAGGGATCAGCGCGAAGGTCGTCGACGAGCGGGGCGAGCCCATCGCGCCCGGCTCCAACGGCTACTTGGTGCTCGACCAGCCCTGGCCCGCGATGCTCCGCGGCATCTGGGGGGATCCGGAGCGGTTCCAGGAGACGTACTGGTCCCAGTACAAGCAGCACCGCTGGTACTTCGCGGGCGACGGAGCCCGGTTGGACGAGGACGGCGCGCTGTGGGTGCTGGGCCGGGTGGACGACGTCATGAACGTCTCCGGGCACCGGATCTCCACCGCCGAGGTGGAGTCGGCGCTCGTCGGCCACGGCCACGTCGCCGAAGCCGCGGTCATCGGAGCCGCCGACGAGACGACCGGCCAAGCGGTCGTGGCCTTCGTGATCCTGCAGCACGAAGCCCCGCCCGTTGGCGAGGAGCTGATCGCCGAGCTCAAGGGCCAGGTCGCCACAGAGATCTCGCCCATCGCCAAACCGAGGAACATCTACGTCGTCCCCGAGCTGCCCAAGACCCGGAGCGGGAAGATCATGAGACGGCTCCTGCGCGATTTGGCCGAACACCGCTCCCTCGGCGACGTCTCCACGCTCGTGGACCCCGGCGTCTTCGAGACCATCAAGAACATCGTCCAAGCATGAGACCCGCCTCTCGTTTCACGAATGAAGGCAGCGGATGGCAAGATAAGGGTTCCGCGAAGAAAGGAACGACGTGAGCTCCCGCGAAACCGGCCCCTCCATCCCCCTGACCGACCTCACCGCCGCGAACGGCGGCGCTGGTTCGGAAGCCAGCGTCGGCGACTTGGTGCGCGAGGCGACTGTTCACGTCTCCACCCTGGTCCGGTCCGAAATCGCCCTCGCGAAATCGGAACTGATCCAGGACGGCAAGAAAGCGGCCGTCTCCGCCGCGTTCATCATCACCGCGCTGGTCATCCTGCTGTACAGCAGCTTCTTTTTCTTCTTCTTCCTCGGCCAGCTGCTCATGGAGTGGCTGCCGGGCTGGGCCGCGTTCGGCATCGTCTTCCTGCTCATGGTCGCCGTCGCCGTCGGCATCGGCGTGGCGGGCTATCTCGTCGTCCGCAGGATTTCCCCGCCCCGCCGGACCATCAAGTCGGTGAAGGACCTGAAGACCCTCATCCCGCAGCGGCCGCAGGACGAAGCCGCCGAGGCCACCACGGTCTAGGGCCCGCCCATGCGCCCCGCCCAGGCGGCCTCTGCGCCTGACCCGTCGGCCGTCCGCCTGCCCGGCCCGTGGACGCACCAAGACGTGCACGCCAACGGCTTGCGGTTCCACACCGTCGAGCCCGTCGCGTCCGCAGCCGACCACGGGCGCGAGCTGGTGCTCCTGCTGCACGGGTTCGCGGAGTTCTGGTGGGCGTGGCGCCATCAGCTCGCGCCGCTCGCGCAAGCGGGCCTGCGCCCGGTCGCGCTCGACCTGCGCGGGTACGGGGACAGCGACAAGCCGCCCCGAGGGTACGACGCGACGACGCTCGCGTCGGACGTCGCCGGCCTTATCCGCTCGCTCGGGCACCGCTCCGCCGTGCTCGTCGGGCACGCCGAGGGCGGGTTGATCAGCTGGGCCACCGCCGCGATGCATCCCGAGCAAGTGCGCGGGATCGCCGTCGTCTCCGCGCCGCACCCGGTCGAAGTCCGGCGCGCCATGCTCACCGACCTCGAACAGATCGCGGCCGCGCTCCCCTCGCTGCTTGGCCATCAAATCCCCCGCCTCCCCGAGCGCGCACTGCGCCAAGACGACGGCGAGGGCGCGGCGCGGCTGCTGCGGGAGCGCTCAGGGCCGAGCTGGCGGCGCACCGCCGACTTCGCCGAGACCGAACGCCTCGTTCGCATGGCGGTGCAGATCCCCAAATGCGCGCATCTCGCGCTCGAATACCAGCGTTGGGCGTTCCGCAGCCAATTCCGCCCCGACGGGCGGCGGTTCTTGCGGCAGATGCGCTGCCCGCTGCCGATCCCCGGCCTCCTTTTACGCGGCGGCCATGACCCCTACGTGCTGCAACGTCCCATGCAGAACAGCCTGCGCTGGCTGCGCGTCGCGGATTCCGCGACCATCCCGGAGGCGGGGCACTACGCGCATCAGGAGAACCCCTCGGCCGTCACGGAACAGGTTCTGGCGTTCCTGGCCCGTCAGGCTCTCGCTGCAAGATAGCCGACACGTCGACCACCCGTCGGCGATCCCATGGCCGCTCCCAGCCCGCTCCGGCCAGGACCGCGGAGAGCAGCCCTCCGGTGAAGCCCCACACGAACATGTCCTCGAGGTCGAACGCGGGGCCCTTGAAGATCGGACCTCGCTTGCCCATGATCCGGTTCCTCGGGTCGGTCAGCTCGCCGACCCGGACCGCCCGCACCAGGTCCGTCTCCTCCGGGTTCACCGGACGGACCGGCGAAGGGCGCTCCCAGAACGCCAGCACCGGCGTCACGTCGAAACCGGACGGCGGCACGAACAGCGGGTCGAGCACGGCGAACGGGCGCACCCCGTCGAGGTCGACCCCGGTCTCCTCTTCCGCCTCGCGCAGCGCCGCGGCCAAAGGGCCCTCGTCCGTCGGATCGATCGCCCCGCCGGGGAACGCCACCTGGCCCGCGTGCGCCCGCATCCGCGACGCGCGGCGGGTCAGCAGGACCGTCGCGTCCTCCTCGGCAGACCCCGCGATCAAGACCAGCACCGCCGCTTGGCGCACTGCGCGCATCTTCTTGAGCTGGGCCACCCACCGGCGGTTGCGCAGCTCTTTGTTGAGCTCGGGGACGCGTTCGGCGAGCGGGCGCAGCCACGCCGGCAGATCCTGGGAGGAGACGAGCGGGCCGGTCATCACATGGCTCCTTGCAGAAACGACTTCGAGTACGAGGTTTTGACCAACCGTTCCGCGAGGACGCGCTCGGTCGGCCCGATCCCGTAGCTCGGGCAATCACGGGCGAGCGGGCACGCGCCGCAGGCGGGGCGCTGGGAATGGCAGACGCTCCGCCCGAACCAGATCACCCGGTGCGAGAGCGCCGTCCAGTCTTTGCGCTCGATCAACGCGCCGACCGCGAATTCGATTTTCACCGGGTCGGTCTCCTCGGTCCATTTCCACCGGCCGACGAGCCTGCCGAAATGCGTGTCCACCGTCAGCCCTGGAACGCCGAACGCGTTCCCCAAGACCACGTTCGCGGTCTTGCGGCCCACCCCCGGCAGCGTGACCAACTCGCGCAACGTGCCAGGCACCTCGCCGCCGAAGCGGTCGCAGAGCGCCGCGCCGATGCCGATCAGGTTCGCGGCCTTGGCCCGGAACAGCCCGATAGTCCGGATCAGCTCCTCCACATCGGCCTGCTTGGCCTCGGCGTAGTCCTTCGCCGTCCGGTATCGCGCGAACAACGCAGGGGTGACCATGTTGACCCGCACGTCGGTGGTCTGCGCGGACAGCACGGTGGCGACCAGAAGCTCCAGCGGAGACTTGAAATCGAGCTCGCAATGCGCGTCGGGGAAAAGCACGGCGAGCTCGCGCGACATGCGTCGGGCGCGCCGGACCAGGCCGAGCGGGGCTCGAGTCTTCGTTGGGGAGGCGGCGGGCATTCCACCCAGCCTAGAGCACAACCCCCTCGAACAATCCGAGACCGAGCGTAGGAGAGATTCGTTGCCGCGTTGAGACCTGCGTCTAGTTGACTACCGGCATGCAAGGCCTCCTGGTGGTGTTAGCGCCCGTCATGTTGATGCTCTTCGCCCTCGCGATGCAACGGCTCGAAGCGCGTCTGGGCAAATCCAACCCGTCCAACCCGCGCGAAGACCAAGTCGAAGAATTTCTGCTGAACGCGAACTCGGAGGAGATCGGCGCGCTCGTCGAGGCGGGCCTGCCCGAAGCCCTGGACATCTTCGACGTGCGCCGGGAGAAGGTCAAGGCCGCGAGCGCCGTTTCCGAAGCCTGAGCAGAGCGCGGGTCCGCTCGCGCGCTCTTAGACACGAGCTTCGAACTTCACCTCGTTCTGCGAGGAGTTGCTTCACTTGAGGCAACTGATATGGTAGAACACTTGCGAAGGGTTACCGCCCTCACCTCATCCTGCCCACACAGCCTAAGGGCGGGATTCTCGAATTTATATAGATTGTGAAGGAAGGCGCGCAGATGGATGAGGTCCTCGCCCGAGCAGGTATTTTTCAGGGTGTCGACCCCGCAGCGGTCGCCGCGCTGACCAAAGAGCTCGTGCCGGCCGAGTTCCCCCGCGGACATGTGATCTTCCACGAGGGGGAACCGGGCGACAACCTGTACATCATCGTCGCAGGCAAGGTCAAGATCGGCAGGCAGAAGGGCGACGGCAGGGAGAACCTGATCACCATCATGGGCCCCTCCGACATGTTCGGCGAGCTCTCCGTGTTCGACCCTGGCCCGCGCACCTCGAAGGCCACTGCGGTGACCGACGTCCGCGCCGTGACCCTGGACCGCGAAGCGCTGCGCAGCTGGATCACCCAGCGCCCGGAGATCGCGGAGCAGCTGCTGCGCGTGGTGGCCCGTCGGCTCCGCCGGACCAACAACACGCTGGCCGACCTCATCTTCACCGATGTGCCCGGCCGGGTCGCCAAGGCGCTGCTGCAGCTCGCGCAGCGGTTCGGCACGCAAGAGGGCGAAGCGCTCCGAGTCACCCACGACCTCACCCAAGAGGAGATCGCCCAGCTGGTCGGCGCTTCCCGCGAGACCGTGAACAAAGCGCTGGCCGACTTCGCCCACCGGGGCTGGCTGAAGCTGGAGGGCAAGTCGGTGTTGATCAGCGACTCCGAGCGTCTGGCCCGCCGCGCCCGCTGAAGTCGGCCCGCCTCGGCGGCGGGCCTCTCACGCGACGCGCCGCGCCCTGCTCCCCTGCGAGCGCGAGGCTCGCTCGTCATCCCGCCGCCGTGCCGCCCGTCCGCCCGGACATCGATTGGGCGGGGGTCAGCTCCGCAGGTACCTCAACTGCACCCGTGTCGAGCTGAGCGCTGCGGGCAGCAGTTTCGCGTCCACGTCTTGGTACACCTCACGGGTCACCTGCCACGCGCTCGCCTTCGAGCCGAGTTTGGCGAGGGCGGCGCGCACCTGGTCAAGGCGTTCTTCGCGATGCCGCAGACCCGTCGCCGCCGCGGCGGCGACGTCGGACAGCTCCGGGCCGTGGCCGGGCAGGCCGGTTATCCCCTCTCCCACCGACATCAGCGTTCGCATCGATCGCAGATAGTCGCCGAGGTCGCCGCTGCGCCGGTCGAGGATCGTGGAGCCTCGACCGAGGATCGTGTCCCCGGTGAGCACGGCCTCCACCCCGCCGTCCCGCCCGTGCAGCAAGAACGAAGTCGAATCCGACGTGTGGCCGGGAGTCGCGACGGCGGTCACCCGCAGTCCGGCGAACTCCAGCGTCTGGCCGTCGCCGAGCGCGCCGATCCGGAGAGAGGAGCCGAACCGGGGCATCCCCAGCCGGAACGCAGGCGACTGGGATTTGGCAGCCATGCTTGGATTCATCGCGAGCGCAACAGTGCTGCGGCCGGAGGCTGCGAGCCGCCGCCGGAGCGCGGGCAGCGCCCGGACATGGTCGAAATGATGATGCGTCAACAGCACAGCGGCGATCTCGCCGAGGGCGAGGATCCCCTCGACATGGGCGGCTTCCGCAGGGCCGGGGTCGACCACCACGCACTCCTGCGACCCTGGAGCCCGGAGCACCCATGTGTTGGTACCCTCCAAGGTCATCGCCGAAGGGTTGCGCGCCAACAGGACCGAGGCCTGCTCGGTCACCGGGCGCACCGCCCCGTACGCGGGATGAGCCAATGCTTCCTGCTCAGCCATGACGACTGCCCCGAGGACTTCAGGAGGCCGGCTGCACCAGGACGGTCAGCTCCACCTCGACGGGTGCGTTCAGCGGCAACGCCGCAACCCCCACCGCGGAGCGGGCGTGCGCCCCTGCTTCGCCGAAGACCTGCCCGAAGAGCTCGGAAGCCCCGTTGATGACGCCGGGCTGCCCGCCGAAGTCCGGGGCCGAGGCCACGAAACCGGTCACTTTGACCACGCGCACGACATTGTCGATCCCGACGAGATCGTGCACGGCCGCCAGCGCGTTGAGCGCGCTGAATTGCGCCAAAGCCTTCGCCTGTTCCGGGTCCACGAGGTCAGGGCCGACACCGACGATCCCGGTCCGGGGCAGCTTGCCGTCCACATAGGGCAACTGTCCGGAGGTGTGGACCAGATCCCCCACGCGCAGCGCGGGCACATACGCCCCCGCAGGCTTGGCGACAGGGGGCAGCGTGATCCCGAGCTCGGCGAGCCGGGCGGACCAATTGCTCATTTCTTCCTCTTCAGGTAGGCGATGTGGCTCTCCCCCGTGGGGCCGGGCAGGACCGTCACCAATTCCCAGCCGTCCGATCCCCACTGGTCCAAAATCTGTTTGGTCGCGTGTGTGATCAGCGGCACGGTGACGTACTCCCAGGCGGGGTTTGCGTCTTGTTGAGGGGACACGGAAGACACTGTAGCCCTTTCGCTTATTGTGGTCAGATGCGGACCTCACAGCGCACTGAGGCGGTGGCCGTGTCAGAACCTGTCCCACAACTCTGGCCGAGCCGAGCCGCCCGCGCCAAATTGCATTTCGTCTCGGGCAAAGGCGGAGTCGGCAAGAGCACGCTCTCCGCCGCCCTCGCCCTCGCCCTCGCATCCGCCGGACGGCGGGTCCTGCTCGTCGAAGTGGAAGGCAGGCAGTCGATCGCCCATCTCTTCGACGTGCCGCCGCTGCCGTACGCGGAGACCAAAGTCGCGAGCGCGGCGAACGGCGGCGAAGTCTGGGCGCTGGCGATCGACGTGGAGTCGGCGATCCTCGAATACTTCGAGATGTTCTACAACCTCGGCTTCGCGGCCAAGGCGATGCGCGCGGTCGGCGCGGTCGACTTCATCACCACCGTCGCCCCCGGCCTGGACGACGTCGTGCTGACCGGCAAGATCTACGAGATCGTCACCCGGACCCAGAACGCCGTCAAGCGCAGCGCGCTGGGCAAGCCGCCGAAATCCGGCACGGCCTGCTACGACGCCATCGTCGTCGACGCCCCGCCGACCGGCAGGGTCAACAGCTTCCTCGGAGCCGCAGCGGCGCTGAAAGAGATCGCGAAGGGCGGCCCGGTCTACCGCCACGCCGAGAACGTCGCGGCAGTGCTGCGCTCGGCGGACACCGTGGTGCACCTCGCGACCATCCTGGAGGCGCTGCCGGTCCAGGAGACGGTCGAGGCGGTCGGCGTGATCAAGAAGCTCGGCGTCGACCTCGGCGCGACGCTCGTGAACCGCTCGCCCCAGCAATACTTGACCCAGGACCAGCTCGACGCGGCGGCGCGGGGCACGGTGGACGCGGGCTCGCTGCGCAAAGGCTTCGCCGCGATCGGACTCGACCTCGCGGACGAGGACTTCGCGGGCTTGATCACCGAGACGATCGACCACGCCGTGACCCAAGCGCGCCAGCAAGAGCAGGCCGCCGTCTTGGCGGGGCTGGAGCTTCCCCAGCTCCCCCTGCCGATGCTCCCCGAGGGCGTGGACCTCGGCGCGCTCTACGAGCTCGCCGAACGGCTGACCCAGATGGGGGTGCGATGAGCGCGACGAGACACTGGAGGAGCCTCCCGCTCGCGGGGGAGGAACGCGACCAGACAAGCGGCCAACGAGAGGCGGCACAGTGACCACGACAGCTCCGCCGAGGGTGCTCCTTGAGGACCCGACGACCAAAGTCCTGGTGTGCTGCGGCTCGGGCGGGGTCGGCAAGACCACCACGTCGGCCGCTATCGCCCTGCGCGCCGCCGAGTTCGGCAGAAAAGTCGTCGTGCTCACCATCGACCCGGCCAAGCGGCTCGCCCAGGCCCTCGGCGTCGCGGACCTGGACAACACCCCCAGACGGGTGCCCCTCCCCGGCTCGGTCGCCGGCGAGCTGCACGCCCTGATGCTCGACATGCGCCAGACCTTCGACGACATGGTGGTCGCGAACGCGTCCGAGGAGCGCGCGCAGGCGATTCTCTCCAACCCCGTCTACCAGACGATGGTCACCTCGTTCTCCGGGACGCAGGAGTACATGGCGATGGAGAAGCTCTCCCAGCTGCTCGGCGACGGGCGGTGGGATCTGATCGTGGTCGACACGCCGCCGTCGCGGACCGCGCTGGACTTCCTCGACGCCCCGAAACGGATGGGGTCCTTCCTCGACGGCAGGCTGATCCGGCTGCTCACCAAACAGGGCCGGGGCGTCGGGCGCGTGGTGAGCGGCGTCTTCGGCGTGGCGATGCGCGGCATCTCCATGGTGATCGGCAGTCAGACCCTGCACGACGTGTCCGCGTTCGTGCAGTCCATCGACACCGTCTTCGGCGGCTTCCGCGAACGCGCCGAGCGCACGTACCGGCTGCTCTCCCGGCCCGGAACCGCCTTCATCGTGGTCACCACCGCGGAATCCGACTCGCTCAGGGAGGCCGCGTTCTTCGCCGACCGGCTCACCGCCGAACGGCTCCCGCTGTCCTGCCTCCTGGTCAACCGGACCCATCCGGCGATCTCGACGCTGTCCGCCGCGCGGAGCCTCCAAGCCGTCGACCAGTTCGACGAGGATCCGGCAGAGCCGGGCGAGCAATTGGCCAAGGCGGTCCTGCAAACGCACCTCGAGCGGTTGGCGATCGGCTCCACCGAGCTGCGCCACCTGCGGACGTTCACGCACAGCCATCCCGGCGTCCGCATCATCGGCGTGCCCGCCCTGCCCTTCGGCGCGAACGACCTCGAAGGTTTGCGCGCCTTGGCGGAACAGATCACCGCGTCCTGACCGCCGAGCCGCAGGAACGGCCTGCGGCGCCCCGCGCTTTGCTCAATCGTCAGGCCGAACCGTTACACTGGCGAGACTATGACCGCACCAACGTCGTCGTCGCAGTCGGGCTCCGTGGGGAACATCCTCATGCGCCTGCTGTGCTACACCGTGCTCGCAGGCGTGCTCATCGCCGGGATCTGTTTCCCCCTCATCGGCGGCGGCGCGCTCGCCGCGGGAGGCGTGGCGACCTCGATCGAGAAATTCGCTGGCGACCTGCTCGTCGGCAACGTCCCAGGGGTCACCACCATCCTCGACAACCGGGGCCAGCCGCTCGCCTACGTGTACGAGCAGTACCGGATCGTGGTGCCGAGCGACAAGATCTCCCCCGATATGAAACTGGCGTTGGTGTCGGTTGAGGACAAGCGCTTCAACTCCCACGACGGCGTGGACTGGCGCGGCACGATGCGCGCCGCGCTGACGAACAACAGCGCTGGCGAGGTCCGCCAAGGAGCCTCCACCATCGACCAGCAGTACATCAAGAACTACCAGCTCCTCGTCCTCGCCAAGAACGAGGAGCAGCGCCGGGCTGCCACCGAGGTCACGCCCACCCGCAAGCTCCGCGAGATCCGGGCCGCGCTCAGCCTCGAGCGCGCGCTCACCACGCAGTACCAGGACAAAGACCACCTCGACGAGGACACCGCCCGCGAGAAGGCGAAGGACGAAATCCTCACCCGCTACCTCAACCTCGTCCCGTTCGGCAACGAGGCCTACGGGATCGAGGCCGCCTCGCGGACGTACTTCGGCATCTCGGCCAACGAGCTGAACGTGGCCCAGTCCGCGATGCTCGCCGGCATGGTCCAGTCCAGCTCGTTGCTCAACCCCTACACGAACCCGGACGGGGTGACCGAGCGGCGCAACACCGTCCTGGACACCCTGATCAAGAACGTGCCCGCGCGGGCGGCCGAGTTCCGGGCCGCGCAGCAAGAGCCCCTCGGCGTGCTGCCCGAGCCGCAGCACCTGCCGCACGGCTGCATCGAGGCGAACCCGAACAACGTCGGGTTCTTCTGCGCCTACGTGGTGCAGTACCTGCAAGAGAGCGGGTTGAGCGAGGAGCAGATCGAACGGGACAATCTGGTGGTCAAGACCACGCTCGACCCCGACGTGCAGGCTTCGGTGCAGAAAGCCGTCAACTCGGTCGTGGACGCGAAGAGCGGCAACATCGCGGGCGTGGAGAGCATCATCGCCCCCAGCCAGCTCAACCACAAAGTGCTCGCCATGGCCTCGAGCCGCGTGTACGGCCTCGACACCGACAACCATCAGACCGTGCAGCCCGAGCCCTTCTCGATGGTCGGCGACGGCGCGGGGTCCGTGTTCAAGATCTTCACGGTGGCGGCGGCCATGGAGAAGGGGCTCGGCACCAGCGCCATCCTCGACGTTCCCGCCTTCTACCAGGTCAAGGGCATGGGCGACAGCAAGCGGCCCGGCTGCCCCGCCACGTACTACTGCGTGAAGAACGCGGGCGGCTACCGAGGCTCCATGTCGATCACCGACGCCCTCGCCACCTCGCCGAACACCGCGTTCGTGAAGCTGCTCTCCCAAGTCGGGGTCCCGCCCGCCGTGGACATGGCGATCCGGCTGGGCATGCGCTCCTACGCGGAGCCCGGCACCTCCGGCCACGGCGACATGAGCCTCGCGGACATGTTCAAGAAGGAGAACCTCGGCTCGTTCACGCTTGGCCCCACCGCCATCAACCCGCTGGAGCTCTCGAACGTCGCGGCCACGCTGGCCTCCCACGGCCGCTGGTGCCCGCCGACCCCCATCGAAGAGGTCCGCGACCGGAACGGCAAGAAAGTGGAGCTGCACGAGGCCCCGTGCAAGCAGGCGGTCGCCCCCGGGCTGGCCGACACGTTGGCGAACGCGCTGAGCAAGGACGACGTCTCGCCCGGCACCTCGGCGGTCCCCGCCGCGAACGCGGGCTGGCACCTGCCGGTGTCCGCCAAGACCGGCACCACCGAGACGCACCGCTCCTCGGCGTTCCTCGCGTTCACGAACCATTACGCCGGAGCCGCGCTCGCCTACGGCGACACCAAGACCCCGGGCGAGATCTGCGTCGGCGCGACGCTCTACAACTGCGGCGACGGCAACCTCTATGGCGCGAACGTCGCGCCCATGTGGTACAAGGCGATGGCTCCGATCGCGGAGAAGTTCGGCCCGATCACCATGCCCGACCCTGACCCCTTCTACACGCAAGGCTCTCCGAAGAGCCATATCCCGAACGTCATCGGGATGCAACAGGACGACGCCGAGAAGCAGCTGAAGGACCTGGACTTCCCGACAACCGTCGTCACGGACTACCGTTGGGAGCCCAAAGGCACCGTCATCAGCCAGACCCCCTCCGGCGGCGGAGGGAGCGTCGTGCCCGGCCTCCCCATCACCATCCACGTCAGCGACGGCAACGCCCCGGTGCCGCCGCCACCGCCACCGCCGGAGGAGGAGAACCCCGACTTCGGTGGCCTGGGCGACTTCGGCACCCATGACAGCGAGCAGGACAACCAGAACGAGGACGACGGCCCGCCTTGAAGGCCTGGAACCCGACCGGGATTCCCCCGTCGGCCCCGTGACTCCAACAACTTCGGAGGGAACTAAGAGTGAAGCCCTGCCCGCGCGGGAGCAATCTCCTCGCGGGCACGGCCGTTCTCTGCGCCGCGCCCTTCCTCGGCTCTGCGCCGAACTCGCAGCCGAAGGACCAGCAGCCCCCCTCCGCCGTCGTCATAGACCGCCGTTGAAGACGAAGGCGCCGTCATCAGCCAAACGCCGGCTGCGGATCAGGCCCCTGGCGGCGAGTCCGGATGCCCGGCCCAGAATCGGAGTAAAATGCCGACAATGAGCACGAGTGTCGTCCGATTCCCGTTCCAAACGGCCAAGACCGGGGTGAAAGCCGCTGCGGCGGCCGCCATGCTCGGGCTCGGCTACGCATCTTTGGTCGAGCGGGTCGCGTTCTGCCTGCGCGAAGTGACCATCCCGGTGCTCTCCCCCGGCTCCCGGCCGTTGCGGGTGTTGCACATCTCCGATCTGCATATGACCCCAGGACAGCGGTTGAAACAGCAATGGCTTCGCGAACTCGACGCGCTGGAGCCGGATTTCGTCGTGGACACCGGCGACAATCTCGCGCACGCTCGCGCCGTGCCCGCCGTGATCCAAAGCCTCGGCGGGCTGCTCGACCGGCCGGGGGCCTTCGTCTTCGGCAGCAACGACTACTTCGGCCCGACTCCGAAGAACCCCGCCCGCTACCTGCGCAAAAACCAGACCAAACGCTCGCACGGCGATCCGCTGCCCTGGCAGGATCTGCGCGCGGCCTTCCAAGAGCGCGGCTGGGTCGACGCGACCCACACCTTCCACGAGCTCGGCGTCGGCGGCGTGCGCATCGCCGTCGCGGGCGTGGACGACCCCCATTTGCACCGAGACCGCTACGAAGCGATCAGCTCTGCCCCAGGTCCGCACGTCGGGCTTCGCCTCGGCCTCACTCATTCGCCGGAGCCGCGTGTGCTCGACCGCTTCGCGGCGGACGGCTACGACTTAGTGCTCGCGGGGCACACCCACGGCGGGCAACTGCGCCTGCCCGGCTACGGCGCGATCGTGACCAACTGCGGCATCGACCGCGCGCGGGCCCGAGGAGCCTCGCACTGGGGGCAGCGCACCCGCCTGCACGTCTCCGCAGGCCTGGGCACCTCCCCCTACGCCCCAGTGCGGTTCTGCTGCCGTCCGGAAGCCACTCTGCTCACCTTGGTCGCGCGGCCGTCCGGAGGCGAACCCCCGATCCGAAGCTCGGATCTGCCCGTCGGCATCGCCCAACCCGTGGGCGACTGACGGATCCCGCTCGGCACGACGACCTGGTCTCCCATATAACTGAGCGCGCCCCGGACCGCATGCGGTCCGGGGCGCGCTCAGTTATCGGAGTCGGCCGTTACTTCAGATGGTCGAGCAGGCGGCCGTTCTCGCCGAAAAGCTCGGCGTGCCACCTGTTGAGCAAAGCCGTCGTGTCGCGGTGGTCCGGATGGAAATTCCACTTCGTGTACTCCAGAACATCCTTGAAGAAGCCCTTCAAGAAGGGCAGGCGGAGCAACTTCACCAGATCCTTGACGACGCGGATCGGGTGTCGACGCGCGTACGAGTCCGTCAGCAAGATCGAACTCAAGGTGGCGACCACCGGGATCGCGGACCCAGTGGCGAGGACGAACCAGGTGCCAACCACGCGGAGCCACTCGGGGCCGCCCGCGGCGCGGTAGACGTCGATCGCGACAGACTTGTGCTCCAGCTCCTCGTAAACGTGCCAGTTGAACAAGTTCTTGACCTCTGGGTCGGTCAGCATCGCTTGGACCTCCTCGTATCCGAGGACCCGTTCCGCCGCGATCGCGGTGAGATGCTCGCTAGCCGCGGTGATGATGAGCATGAAGTAGCGGAGAGTCTTGAACCGGTCCATCCCGTAGAACTCGTCCAGAGCGCCCTCGTTCGCCTTCAGGAAGCCGAAACCGACGTTCATGAGCCTGTTGCGGTACCCGAGCTCGTTCAGCTTCTCATTGAGGATCTCGTGCTGCTGGCTGTGCACCGTCTCCTGGCCGACGAAGCCCGCGACGCGCTTTTTGAGGTCGGCGTCGTTGATGCCCTGGGAAAAACGACGGACCGAGCGGATGAAAAAGTCCTCGCCGCCCGGGAAGGCGAACGACAAAAACGCGACCATATGGCTCAAAACGATATTGTCGGCGGCGAAATACCGGTTCATCGGCTCCGGCTTGCCGAAGGGAAAGCTGATCCGACGGACCTTCGGGTAAACCTTGGCCGCTCGCGTCGGTGTCGTCATGCTCATGATCTCCATCTTTTCCGTAGTGGCATCGGCCGCCCGCCTGCGCGCACACCCAATGAAACCCGCCACATTATCCTGATACTTGCAGTATCACTCATACTACCGAATGTTACGGCGCTGTTTCAAGGCCCCCCGCCGCCCGATAAGCGCCGCCCGAGAGCGCCCGCTGCGGCGCGCCAATCTGACGGACATCCCACGGAGAACCGGTTTTTGGCCCTGCGGCCAGGATGGGGGTAATATCAACTGGCTTGCCACGGGGTGTGGCGCAGCTTGGTAGCGCGCTTCGTTCGGGACGAAGAGGCCGTGGGTTCGAATCCCGCCACCCCGACACTGTTGGTTGAGACAGTAAAGAGGCCCCGGCCGGTGGAGACACCGGCCGGGCCTCTTTGTTTTCAATGTCCCGCCAAACTCGCAGCGATGCTCCGGTAGGCAATGGGTAGGCAGGCGTTTTAGCCGAAGGCGCTCCGGGCGGCCCTCGCAGCCTTGTCGAGCGCTTCCGCAACGGCCTCCAGGTCGTCGGGGAACAGGTCGGCGTAGGTGTCTAATGTCGTACCTCCCCGACTTCCGTCTCACGCTCAAGAAGCCGACTTGGTTCGAGGTCAAGCCCGAGAGCGAGGCTGGACACGAGGACCCACGCTGGGAGCATGTCGCCGAGGCCACCGACATGAGGTTCGTCGTCGCGTACGGCATGCCTCGGGCCGAGGACCCGATCGGCACCTGGAGGTTCGACGATCCCTGCGAGGGCGGACACCCCAAGCTGATCTCCCCGTCGTGGGACATTCATTACGCCTTCTGCGTGTGCCCGACCTGCGGCGAGGTGGGGATCGAGTACGAGGGGCGCGGCGCTCGGGTCTGCGGCCACGACACCCCAGACCACAAGGGCTACTCCTATAGCCATTCGCGCCTGCTCGACGCGTACCAGGCCGCGCGCTCGGCGCGGTTCGAGCACGGGGCTTCGGGCTCCTAAAACGAACCAGTGGCCCCGGCTCAGCCGGGGCCACTGTGACAGCCATCTTCCGCAAACTCTGTCAATGTAAGGATACCTGACATGGGCGACATCCCTCTGACTACGTCTGCAATCCACAACACGGCCCTTGACCCCATGGCCGCGCTTCGCCCGATCTGGGGCGACCAGATCGGCTACGTCTTCCTCCCTGTGATCCGCAGAGGAACGGAAAAATGGACGGAAGGCCGCGCTTTCGAGTGGCCTGCGGAGGCGGAGGCCGTGTGCCAGCACGTCGAACAGCATATGGAAGCACGCGACAACCTCTACTTCACACCGGGGGTCTTCGCCTTGCCAGCTCGTAAGAGAGGACACCTGGCCAGTAGGTCCAGGCTTTGGGCTGATCTCGACGAGGCGGACCCCCGGCTGGCCGAGGCCGCTTTGCGGCCCACCGTGGCCTGGGAGACCTCGCCTGGCCGGTACGCCGGGGTGTGGCTGCTCGACAGCGACGTGAAGAGCACGGCGGATCTGATCGCCGAGGGCGGCCTCAACCAGCGGCTAAGCTACCGCCTCGGCGCTGACAAGTCGGGTTGGGACGAAACGCAGGTATTGCGCGTGCCAGGCTCGTGGAACGCGAAGAGGAAGAAGTTCCCCGAGCCCGTGCCCGGCCGGATCCTCTGGACGAATGGGCCGACTCCGGCCCCGGCCGAGCTGGCCCGGATTCTCCCCGCCCCGGCGGAACCCCGAGTCGGGCGATACGCCCGGACGAACTCCACACGGACGGCCGCGAGAGGCGCTCTGCCCAACGATCTGGCCGAGCTCATCGCAGCGCCGCCCGCTGATGTCGAGGGGCGAGACAGGTCGGAGGTCCTGTGGAGCATCGAGTGCCGACTCGCCGAACGGGGCTTCTCCCCAGAAGAGATCGTCGAAACAGTCGAGAGATCGGTCTGGAACAAGTTCGCGGGCCGCCCCGAGGCGTTGCTCCGCGACGCGCGGAAAGCCTGCGAGAGCGTCGCTCGGCAGGGGTCCGAGGGCTCGACGGCGGACGGCTTCGCCGCGGCCGACTGGGGCGCGGGCGGGGCCGACGAGACCGGCCAGACCGCGATCTTCACCTCGGACGACCCGGTGGAGAAACTGCTGGAGCAGCTCGTCTACTCGGAGGATCTCGATGAACTGCCGGACCCGGAGCCGCTGATCGAAGGGGTTCTGGACCTGGACTCCGAGGCATGGATGATCGGGGTGTCCGGCCATTTCAAGTCGTTCGTGGCGCTCGACATGGCGATGCACGTCGCGAGCGGCAAATTGTGGCGAGGGAGGAGACCCCCCACGGCAGGGTCCTCTACATCGCCGCCGAGGGGATGAACGGGATCAAGCGGCGCAAGAGGGCTTGGGAGAAAGTCTATGGAGCCGAGCCCGACCTCAGGGCGCTGGCATTCCTCCCCATGCCCGTGCAGGCGGGGCGCTGGGCGGACTGGGACGTGCTCGTGAAGGCCGCTACGCGCCTGCGCCCCGCGCTCGTGGTGATCGACACCCAGGCCCGTGTGACTGCGGGACTGGACGAGAACTCCGCGAAGGACATGGGGATGTACGTCGATGCGGTGCGCAAGCTCAGGACGCACACCGAGGCGTGCGTGCTCACCATCCACCACGTCGGGCGCAACGGCGGCGACGCGCGCGGCTCCTCCGTGCTCGACGGGGCGCAGGACACCGAGATCCGGGTGGAGAAGGACAAGAAGGGCCCGGGCGGCAAGTTGCGGGTGAAGATCACGTTGGACAAGCAGAAGGACGGCACGGACGGGGATATCGGGATCGCGGCCACATTGCGGCGTGTGGACCTCGGCGCGAACCAGTACGGCAAGCCGGTGACCTCGCTCGCGCTGGAGCCGCACGACCCGTTCGCCCAGCCGGAGCCAGCCGTGCCCGACCACATCGCGAACCTCTCGGAGAATCAAGGGCTGGTCTACGAGGTGCTCCGCGAGTTCGCGAACCACGAGAACGGTGCGACGGTCGTGGAGATCCAGGGTTGGTTGCTGGAGTCGCCCCGTGTCAAGAAAGCCCGCGGGTCGATCAGCTCGGCCCTCACCGCGCTCGTCGAAAAGGACAAGGTCGTCCGGCTCGGCAAGACCCGGTTCGTGCTCAAGGAGCACACGTGCTGAGCACAGCCGTGGAGCGCCGGAATCCGCCGGAACTGTTTCCGGCGGATTCCGGCGAGTTCTCAAGGATCGACACGATCCGCCGGAATTGCCGGAACTTCGCCGGGCCTCTGACCAGGCATGCCGGAAACCCGCCGGAAGCGCCGGAACACAACCGCGCATCTGCCGGAAAAACGCGCCGGAAACCCCCCTTTAGGGGTTCCGGCGTTCCGGCGAAGCCGACGAAGAATGATTCGAAGTCACCCCCGCCAGGGGCCGAGGTCGGACCACGGCCCGACTTCGTTCTCCACCCAGTCGAGGAGGATCACCGCGAAGAGCGCTCCCCTGTGGTTGTGGTCGAGCGCTTCGCCCAAGTCTGCCCCGCCTAAAAGGCGCTCTCCGATGGTTTCGCGCTCGGCCTCTATCCTCAAGAACGCATCGCTGCCGAACTGTTCTCCCGCCTTCCGGACGGCGTGGCGCAAGTCCGAGGCGAGGACTTCTCCACCCTCGGCGAACCGCCGCAAGACATGGGTGGCATGCCACCCATCCGGGAGCGCCTCTGTCTTGGCGAGCTCCCTCGCCGCACGACGGACGAACGCCGAGGAGACCCACGGGCGCGCGTCGTCCGTCCACGAAAGGACAGCATTTTCCCATTCGTTATCGCTGATCTCGAATCCCGCGTCCGCCTGGACGGTCCTCATGGTCGCTCCTCAGTTTTCTCGTAGATACTCACGCGCAACGCTACAGCGCACCGCCGACAAGCGGACCCAGGCTGATCTCGTCCCTACCCTCGCAGGTCCGACCTCCTGCCGATCCGGGCGGGGCGCCTCCGGTGCGGCCCCCGAAGGGGGCCAGCAGTCGCGGGCGACCGCCCCGCCCGGATCGGCAGGACCCCTTTATAGTCAGTCCTCCTTCCGCGCCCCCCTCGTGGTCGGCCCCATTGGTAGCCTTCGCACCGCCGCGTCCTTCCTGCGCCGACTGACCAGCTGATGGTGTAGCCCGACCAGTTTGCCGATGGCGTGGTTGTTGAGCCCCTTCGCAAAGGCGGCTTCGATGACCTCTTCTCTGAGCCCGTCCGCGGAGGACGATAGCTTTCCCGCCAGCTCCAACGCCTCGCGAATCCCTTCATCGCGAGTGCGTGCGCGTACGCGGAAGAACAGCTCGCGGTCTCGCTCCAAATCTCCCGTGCCGAGATCGCCGGTCTCGACGAGCCGCAACACGGCCCGCAAATCTGCGGCGATCAGCATCAGCTCGCCGATGCGCGCTCCGATGTCCTCGCGGTCGGGGCCGCTTGCGTCTTCCATCACCGAGACCCTATCCGACGCGCATCGGGGTCGATCAAAAGGCCAGCATTACCAAGCTTCTGATCAATTACTAAGATTATTCTATCAATGAGATTGCACATTTCATCATTTTAGCTGTACAATGAGGCTACCCGAATCCCCATCCGATTCACCGACAAGGAAGAGAGCCGAAACTATGGCCAAGATCGTCGTCCTCTCCGCAGAGGAATTCCAGGAGCTCCCCGCGATCGCACGCGCAGGCCTGCTCGACGCGGCACCTGAGCCTACCGCCTACCCGTATGCTGCCGAGCCCGTCGTTTCCGAGAGTCTGACGGCGCTCCATGACGGAGTCCTCGTGGACGGCGCCCTCGCAGGGATCGAGGGTGCGGCCGTGAACACCACGCGTCTGATCGCGAACCTCCAGCGCGCCATCGCCGAGCTGAAGGCGGGTGCCAAGTGAGCGTCAACCGAATGCCCTTGCCCCCGTGTGCAGATGAGAGTCTGCCGAGCGGGCTGATCTGCGACCAGGCCAACAGCTTGCTGGCCGAGCCGCCTGCGACGGACACGCCCGACCCGCATCCGGGCTGCGTCGTGCATGAGGGCCTCCCCGCGATCGTCTCCTGTCCTGGCCGCCCGGAGGTGAGGCTCCCCGAGCCTCCGGTCGACGACTCGTTCACGCCGATGGACAAGCAGCCCACCGCATTCACCGCCTATACGGTCGCCGCCGCCCCCGTGCCCGGCGCCGCTGGTGCGGACGAAGCCCAAGTGGCTCCAGTCGCCGCGTTGGGGCTGGCGGCCGCCCTGTCCTGCATGGGGGCGGCGGCCGTGTTCCGCTCGGCGCGAGCCGCCCGGAAGAGGAGTCTCTCGTGACCGCTGTGTTGTCGGTGGCCGCGCTGGCGCTCATCGTCGCCGCAGTCGTGTTGTATGGGGCCTGGCGCACGGATCCGATGCGCCAGGTCGACCGGAGCTCCCCGTTCGCAGACTCACAACGAGAGCTGCTGCGCTTCCTCGGCAGCGACGAGGGACTGGCGTTGCTGGTCGCGCACGGAGCGGCTTCCCGCGGCGAGGCCGGGCACGACGCGCCCTCGGTGGCCGCAGTGCACGCGACCAGCGTCGACCTGCGGGTGCCAGCGGGCAAAGCCGGGGCGTGGGCCAAGCCGGCGCTGCTCTCGGAGCTCTCGAACGTGGTCACCGCCCGCCTCGTCGCCCGACCCGTCGGGTCGGGCATGGTGCGTGTCGCGTTCACGCCGCATGGGGGCGCCCGATGAGCGCGTTCGACAAAGCCCAGGGGAAGATCGCACAACTCCCCAGCCTCCTCTCCGCGTTGAAGCTCGCATGGACGCAAGAGAAAGAAGACTGGACCCTCTTGAAGGGCAAACACGTCAAGGCCATCCGGCGCGGCGCGGCCGTGCAGAACTGGGGCCAACACGGCGAAGACGGGGACGCGTTCGTCGACTTCGCGTTCCTCACTCCCACGGTGAGCAGGGGCGACCTGCAGAAGCACGAGGAGAAACTCCTCACCCTCTTCGGCGTGCACCGCGCGTCTTGGCAGCGTGTCGGATCCGTCGCGCGCATGGTGCTCACCGACTCGGAGCCCCCGGTCCACCCCCGCGAGGTCGTTCACCGCGCGGGCGGCGGGATCGCCGCAGACGTGGGGTTCGCCCACCACCGCATGCCCGCGGCGGAAAGGGGACAGCCATGAGTTTCGGCGGTTTCCTTTGTGTGGCGGCGGTCGTGATCCTCGCGTTCCTGGTGTTGTGCGGGACGAAGGAGACATTCCGGGCGCAAGGCGAGGCAGCCGCCCGTCGCCGGGCGGCGGAGGAAGCAGCGGTGAGAGCCGCCCAAGCAGCCGAGGAACGCCGCCGCCTTGAGCTGGAGGCCGAACGGCGCAGAGCCGCCGAGGACCGGGCCGCGGCCCGATGGCTCGATCAACAGGAAGAACAGGAGAGACCATGACCGACACCGCCACGACGCCCTCCCGCGAGGCCGTCGTCCGGGTCCTGCGCCAGCGGACGGAGGAGGCATACAGCCATCAGCTCGGCTTGCTCGGGCGAGACGACGAGTGGTTCGCGCTCCTGAAAAAAGCCGGACTGCTGCACGTTCGATCCGAGACCGAGCGCAACCCCGACGGGAGCGCCACAACCCACATCTACGAGACTGCGCCGCGGCTCGCGAAGATCGCGGTGACCCGGCTGGGCCTGGAGCTTTGGTTCCGCCCCCTCACGGGACAGTCGCTCGAAACCTGGAAAGCGGCCTCCGGAGCCTTGCGCACCGCCATGCGCGCTCCCAGGCTCGCCGTTGCCGAGCGACACGACCCCGAAGCCCTCTTCGGCCTCCAACTGCGCGACAAAGACCCCTTCGAGGCCGCAACGGCCGACATGGGCGACACTCCAGCCTCCGCGAAGGACGGGGCTCGCAGCGTCCTCGGCGTCGACGAGGACGGCGAGCCTGCCGAGATCGTGTGGCGAGGCAGCTCCGGCATGGTGGTCGGCGGAGTCCCCGGCAGCGGCAAGACCGCCTCCTTGCTCCCCGTGTTCGCGGGCCTGGCCGGACAAGCCGAGCTGCACGTGTTCGACGGGAAGGCCGGATACGACCTGCACGCCCTCCGCCATATCGCCCGCACCTACGACCGCACCGGCGACGTGGACGCCCCGCTCGCCGCGCTGGAGCGACTGGAAGTCCTGCGCCAAGTCAGATCCGAAGCCCTCTACCCCGCGACCGGGGAGCCGAACTTCTGGAACCTGGCGGCAGACCATCCGCTCCGGCTCTCGAACGTCCCGGTGTTCGCGATCCTCGACGAGGTGCAGACCTGGCTCGACACCTCAGGCATGGACGCGGAGGAGAAAAAGGCCTCGGCCCGGATCACTAGGCTCGTCCGGACCCTGATCCAGAAAGGCCGCAGCGCCGGCGTCGTCACCGTCCTCACCACCCAGAAACCTGACGCGACATCTATTCCGACCGTGATTCGCGATAACGCCGCGCTCAAGCTCTGCTTCAAAGTCTCCACCCAAGAACAGGCGAAGACTGTGCTCGGCGAGCTTCCAGAAGGCGTCGCCCCGACCGCGATCCCTCTGAAAGCCAAAGGCCGCTACGTCCTTGACGTGGAGGGGCAGGGCCACAAGACCGTCCAAAGCCATTACGTGCCGCCGCAGAAGCTCGACGCCCACCTGGCCCAAAGCCAACCGGTCCCCGACCAGCTCGAAGCAGCCCTCGACCTCCTCGACCCCGAACGCCGCGGCCATTACCGCGCCACGCTCACACGGATCGAGAAGACGAGCCGATGACCACCGCCCTGCCGCTCCGGGCCGCAAAAGCGGACCGGCCTCTCCGCGGCGCCATTGTCGGCCTGACCTTGGCCAGCCGCCCGGTGAGCGCCGGGATCGCAGTCCTCGGCGCAGGGTCGGCGGCCCCCTTCGTGACAACGGTGAGCAGCGCCGAGTGCCGGGACCGCGTCGCCGACCACCTCGCGCGGCACCGTTCGCTCGTGGACGAGATCATGGCGGCCGTCCTCGACCAGTGCGAGAGCGTCGCAATGATTGTGATCGAGGACCTGTCGCACGTTTCGGCCGCCGACTCGCCGCAATGCCGCGCCCATGTTTGGTGGGAGCTGGTCAACCGGCTTCACTGCCTCGGCGTCCCGGTGGCGGTCTGCGCGCCGTCCACGCTGAAGAAGTTCGCTGTCGGCACAGGCAACGCGAAGAAGCTTGAGGTCTTCGGCGCGGCGCAGCACCTCTACCCGGAGCTCGTCCTCAAGAAGGACGACGAAGCCGACGCGATCTTCCTCGCGCTCATCGGCGCAGTCGCGCTCGGCCGGGAAACGCCCCTCAGCGCCACACAGACGCGACGCAAGGTGTTGACCGCAGTCCAATGGCCAGACGCGGAGCGCGGGGCTCCTGTGCCGTTCTGAACGGGATAGAGCCGACTTGGCCGGGAGGATCGGGGCTTGCACTGCCGGACCGGGGTCAGCGGCGCGGTTGCGGCGGTTTCGTCGGCACTGGGTCGTATTCGAGGTCAATGTCGAAGTGCTCGCGCAGGATCGCGTCGTGCTGAGTGTCGCCTCGAAGCCCCCGCTCATGTCCGGGCAGGTGGGTCGGATGCCATCGGCTGACGTTCGCCAGCGCGCCCAGCGGCGGCACCGGGTCGGCGGGTCGGGCGACGACGAAGAAGTGCCGGTCGAAGAGCATGGAGAACAGGAACGAGTCCTCGTACTCTCCCCGGAAGTGCGTCAATGTGTACCGGTAGCCTTGCAGCTGCCGCTGGGGCGACTCGTGGAAGTGCACGGTGAGCCGGTCGTCGGTCGAGTCTCCGTCCAGGAACGCGAATAGCTCTGGCGGGATTCTCACCCCTGAGGCTGTCGAGAGCATGATTGCGGTCTTCACCGCCCAGCGGAGCACCACGGAGCGGTGGGCGGGCACGATGAGCCAGCCCTTCTCGTGTAGCTCGGCGACTGGCTCCTCGAATGTTTTCCCGAATTTTCCGTTGCACGACGAGCACAGCATCCTCACCACCACCGGGGTGACGTTCATGCGGTCCGCGAGCCACTTCGGGGTGCAGTGCTCGCGGGTGAGCTGCCCCTCGCCGCTTCCGCAGAGGGCGCACTTCTTCCGCTCCAGGTTGCGCGGGATGAACTCGCCGTCCGCGTCCGCGCCGTAGGTGACGGTCTCGGTGTGGATCTTTCCGTCCGCCTTGAACCCTAGCGCGTCGGCCAGGGGTGTCATGCGGGTCCAGCCGAGGGCGTCCTCTACCAGCTTCGGAGTCAGCTTCCCCCGGATAACCGCGCAATGTGGTGCCGGGAGATCCGTCCCTTTCAAACGCAGCGCGCCGTAGAAATGGCCCTCTTCCGGGTTGACGATATTGAGGCCCAGAGATTGCGAGACACCGAGGAGGTACGCGAAGCGCGGTTTCACAGGAATGGTCATGTACTCGCGCCCAAGGAACTCGATCCGCAGCTCCAGGCCGCGCAGCTCGGCCGTCGCGGTGGCGCTGTAACGGTGCCAGAGCGGCAGGTCGATCCGGCGCACCTCGTCGCTCGTCCTGTGCCCGGCGCCGAGCATCGCGGCGGCCCGGAACGCGATCTCCGAATCTGCGGAGTCAAGGCGCAGCATCGGGACCGCGAGGACGTGGGGCTCGGGCTCCACCATCTTCGAGATCTCGTGCCAAGGCGGCAACGAGTCAGATCCGTCCCAGTTGAGTCTCTCGCGCTCGACCGACTTCTCGCGGACATTGCGCTGGACCACGAAGACTCCCGTCATACAGGTCCCTTCCTGAGCGCCCGTGAGCGTGGTCGCGTACATGTTCGGCCCCTCCAGCTGCCGGTGTCGGACCAGACCCGATCGCGACAAAAATCCCTCGCGCCGCTCGTTCCGCCCGGACCTGCCAGTTTTTGGAGTCTTGGATTTCTTGCCCATGTGTTGATTCTTGCATTCCTCAGGAAAAATGCAATCTCTTTTCTTCCCGGACTTTTTCCCCTCACGTCACCATCTTCAATTTTTAGTTTAAGAGATTCACACACAACAAAACGGGAACCGGGAGATTTGACGGGTCAAACGAGCCCTGTCGCCCACTCGTACGCCTCTCGCATGACGGCTTCGGCCCGTGGCGCCCTGGAAGAAACTCGAATTTCGTGGTATCGGGGATGGGTGATCGCCAATGGCGCGAGATCGTCCTCGCGCAGACGCACGACGGCGTATCCCGCCGCGAGCAGGTCGAGGCTCTTACGCTCGTCAACGAGGACCTTGGCCGGGGCGGCGTGCCAGTAGGCCCCGTCGTACTCAACAACCACCCGGTGGCCTCCGGCCTCGGCGCTGATGTCGACGGTCCAGGATTTCCGCGTGGTGAACGCCGCGTCCTTGATCGTAGCGCCGGAGCGAGACTTGCCGAAAACCTCGGCCGCCGCCGCGTGGTGGTCAAGCTCGACTCTGGACTTGCCCGCCTCGCGGCACTCGGGGCATTCGGATCCTCTGGTCCGACCGCTCAACGGAGCCTGCCAAACGTGCTCCGGGTTGGTCGCGCAAATCCATTCCGGTGTGTACTGCGTCGAGGCGTTCGGACGGATCTGCCAGGCGGTGACCGGGTTCGTTGGACTCCACTCCGCGGCAAGACCAGGGTCTTGCCACGCGAGTGAGTCCAAAATCGTGCGGCAGTTCGGGCAGCGCAACCGCTGGTACTTGTTCCGGCTCACCACCGGTTCCTGCCATTCGTGGCCGCAGCAATCGGCCAACCACCACACCGACCTCTTCGAGCTCCACACCACGTTCTGCGGGGTGTGCTTTCCATTGCGGGTCGGATGCCACTGGGAGGCGATCTCCGGCAGCACATCGGCGAGGTAGTCCTTGTCCTTCGAACTCTCCGCGCCTCTGCAATGCGGGCAGCCCGACTTGAGAAAAGTGAGCGGGCCGATCCTGGGGTGATGCCCCGCCGGGCATCGGAACCGCCGCAACTCCCAACCGCCTGCGACCATCACCTGCCGCGGATCGGAGTCGTCGGCCCACGCCGCCGCCAGCTCTGGCACTGCCGAAACGGGGGTGATCTTCCATCTCTCGTATTCCTCGTGCCACTGCGCGGAACGGCGAGCCGAGCACTCCGGGCAAGACAACCATTGGGTCATCTCGCGAACCTTCGCTTCGAACTGTGCCCCGCACTTCGGGCACAGCCAATGGCACAGCCGGGTCGACAAGAGCGTCACAGAGCGCAACGCGGCCTCGTCATTCCGCTCGTGGTCCCACCACTTCAACGCCGAGGAATCGGAGTCTACAAGCGGGATTCCTCGGCCATAAGGAGCGGAGGATTTCCCGTTCCTCGTGCACGCGCACCCCCAACCGATGTCGCCCATCCTCTGAGCGCTGATCCGTCCGCACGCTCGACATTTTGTGATGATCGGGCCGTTCCCGTCGTTCGCCTCCGATACGAGGGTCACCAAGTCGAAACCGTTCGCATCGAGGTGCTTGATGATCCGGTCTTCGCTCAACGAACGCAACCGAACAACTCCCCGTACAAGATCCCGCTGTTCTTCAGCCCAGCCAGCCCAGTAGCACGCCCGACAGGTCTTCTCGTCGATCGCGTTCTTCTCCAAGACGTATTCCAGCCGGTTGTGGGTTTGAACGCCGCACTTCAGGCAAGTCATCAACCAGTAAGCCTTCGGCCCGGAGAAAGGCTCCGCCGCAGACATGCCCCCCTTCCTCAAGATCCCTTTTAGGCAGTCGAGGCACCATGCTGGCTTCGTGCGCGTGGTGAACGCCGCCGCCTTCGCACACCCCTCCGTCGAGCACTCTTGCGTCTTCATCCTCGTGTCCAACTTCTCATCGGTGGATCAGCCACCACTGAGGATACGACTCATGCAAGCCGCCTCCAGTGGCTCATCCCTCCTCAGACTGAGCGGACGCTTCTAACGCCACGGCAAAATCGTCCCTGCCGAGCGCCCGGTACGCCTTCGCATACTTCGTCCGTAGTTTGGCCTGCCGCTCGGCGGGGAGCGCGGCGAGCCGCTGCGGGTCGGTGTTGTCGGCGAGGTCCGCGAGCTTGACCGCGAGCGCCGACTGATCATTCTTGATCGCTGCGTAGTACTCGTCGTCGGGTTTGCCGGTCCTGGTCAGCAACTCGACCACGCGCACCACGCGCTCGGGGATACCCGCGTTCAGCAAGTCCGCCCTTGTGGTGCTCGTGTCCTCGATGGCGTCGTGCAGCCATCCCGCCGCGACCGCCTCGGGGCCTTCCGTCTCCAAACGCGCCGCTACCCGAGACAAATGCCCTGTGTACGGCTCACCGGCCTTGTCGGTCTGACCCGCGTGAGCGGCGTGAGCGATCGGCTCAGCTACAGAGCCCAGCTCGGAACTCCGAACCGTGCCACTCGCGCCCTTCACGCTCGATCAGCCATCCCGAGTTCGAGGACTCCGACAACGACCGAGATGACACCGCCGAGCACGACCCGCCGCAGCATGCTCCCCGGATCGAACCCCGTAGCACTTCCCGCGATGACCGCAGCCACGGGTTGGTTGCGAAACCGCCTCACCAGCTGCGACGACGGCGTATAACGACGTCTTGTCCATGCATCTCGTCTTCCTTGTCCATAGTTGCTTAGAGCTAACATCTATGGCTTCGCCGTTGTCTTACAGATCTTGCACAGGTACATGTTTTTCGTTCTCCGCTCTGGGGATGCCTGCCATTCACGGTTGCACTGCTCGCACTGCCACCAGTACGGATACTCAGACTTGGCGTGGACATCCTCCGGTGTAATGTCCTCATTCAGAACAGGGTGCCACTGCGAGGCTATTTCTGGGAACTTTTCTGCTAGTGATTTCCCCGGTCGGACCAGTCGAAGACATGTTTTCGGATTTCGGACGCAACTATTGACTCCGGCAGCTCCGGGGACAGTCAGCCATTGTCTACCACACCGAGGACACTTCCATCGAACACGCGTATGACAAGAAGGTGTTAGATCTGTGGGCTTGAGGTTGCCGTTCTCCTCGACATCCCAGAATGGCATGAGTTCGGGGCGTTTGTCTGCGAGCGAGGAACCTGGAGCAGGCACGCTGAACCGTTTTGCCACTTTTTTGGTCGCGCAAGACTTGCAGCCATGTCCTCGTCGCGTTCTTGCCCAGACGATTGCTTGCCATTCGCGATCGCAGACCGGGCACTTCCACCAGGGTCTTTCGCCGCTTGAAGCAGTCACGTCCTCAGGTCTCAGGGAGGGGTTCTTGCTCGGATGCCACTGCAAAGCGAGGGTGGGGTGCGTGTCTGCGAGGGCTTTACCAGGTAGGGGCTTCCTACGTTGCTCGCCGTGAAGCTGGGAGACGCATTTGCGGCAGTTGGGGTTTCTGTTCACGCGTCTGCTGACTATGCCTTGCCACGCCTTGCCGCATCGAGAGCATTGCCACCAGACGTTGTCTGGGGCTGTCAGGGTCACGTCCGCAGGGGTGAGCGTCCCGTTCTTAGTGGGGTGCCACTCTGCCGCGATCAGGGGGCGCAAGTCCTGGAGTGGTGTGTTCCCGTTTCCCCGGACAGGTGAACTTTCTGATCATGCCACACTCGCTGCGGTGGCGGGCAGGGTCTCATAGTGGAGGGGCGAGTGGTAGCCGATCGCGCTGTGCCGTCTGACCGGGTTGTAGAAGGCTTCGATCCATTCGAAGACCGCCTGGGCGAGTTCGGCGCGGGTGTTCCAGTCGCACCGGTCGAGGAGCTCGACCTGCATGGAAGAGAAGAAGGACTCCATCAGGGCGTTGTCGTAGGCGCAGGCCACGGCGCCCATCGACCCGAGCAGTCCCGCCTCTCTCAGCCTGTGTCCGAAGAGCCACGACACGTATTGGCTCCCGCGATCCGAATGCACCACCGTCCCGTGCGGTTTGCGCCGCCAACGTGCCATGTCCAAGGCGTCCACCACCAGTTCGGCGCGGATGTGGTCCGCTATCGACCAGCCCACGACCCTGCGGGAGAACACGTCTAGGACCACCGCGCAATAGACCCAGCCCTCCCTCGTGGGGTGCTGGGTGACGTCGGTGACCCACAACTTGTTCGACCCGTCCGCCTGGAACTGGCGTTTGACCAAGTCGGGATGCGTCGCCGCGTCTGGCTTCCCCCTTCGGAACCGTTTGCGGGCACAGGCTCCCGCGATCCCGGCCGAGCGCATCAGCCGCCAGACGCGTTTGCGCCCCACACGCGTCCCGAGCCCGAGACGCAGCTCGGCGTGGACCCGCCGAACGCCGTAGGTCTCACGCGAGCCCGACCAGACGTCGCGGATCGTGCTGCCCAACGCCTCGTCCGCGACCTCACGCGGGCTCGACGGACGATCTCGCCACTCGTAATACCCCGAGCGGGAAACCCGCAAAACCCGGCAGGCCGCCGTGACGGGCAGACCGTCGTCGGCCATCTCACGGACCAGCCGGAAGATCATTTTGGGCCGGGCAGACTCTCCCTCGCGAACAGGGCCGACGCTCGACGCAAGATCTCGTTCTCCGTCTCCAGCACGCGGTTGCGGCGTCGCAATTCGACCAGCTCCTTGCGTTCCTCGCTGCTCACGCCCTCCTTGCGGCCCTCGTTCACATCCGCCCTGCTCGCCCAGTTCCGCAACGTGCTCTCATGCACGCCCAGGTCTTTCGCGATCCTCGCGAACAGCTGCCCGCCCGACCTCACCAGCTCCACCGCACGACGGCGGAACTCCTCGGGATACGCCTCAGGCACAACAAACTCCATTTCTCTGCCAGAACATCATCCCGGCAAGATCGGCGTCCGGAAAACCGGGAACAGACCAGGGTCGCCGTCGTTCTCTCTGGCTTTGACGGTGAGGTAGGCGATGTCGTGGACGAAGCGGTGGTCGTCCCCGGCTTGGCTTTGTCCCCAGTGGTCGAGTGCTTTGAGGCCGATGAGGGCGCGGTGGTAGGCGAGGTATCCGGTGAAGTGGAACCAGCCGCGCTGCTCCGCTGGGGTCGTCATAGCGTGGTCGAGGTTGCGTTTGGTCTGGGCTGCGACCAGCGCGCCGTCCTGCCACGCCGCCTGCACAGCCTCGGCGGTCGGTAATCGTCCGGATCGGATCGCGCCGACGATGTTAGCGAAGGATTCGCGGTCTTCCGCGCCGGAGCCTTCGATGATGGAGGCGATCCAGCCGAGAGCGGCGCTACGCGCGCGGGGGGCCCAGGGGGTGGCGAAGATCTTCTCCAGCGCTGTATAGAGCTCGGGGGCGGTGAACTGGAGCGGGTGCGCGGTCCCGTCCTCCGGCTCCACGAGCGGGCCGTCCGCCTCCACGATGAAGGGGGCTTCGACCGCGCGAGCCTTTGAGCGCGTCGTTCAAAGGTTGCACGGCTCGTCGTGCGGACTCGGGTTCGGGGATCTGGTAGCTGGTGGCGATCCCGACCAGGGAGTAGGCGAGGCCGTGCGCCGCCCACGCAGCTTGGCGCTCCTCGAAGAGCCGTTTCGCGGAGTAGACGGGGTCGGGGTGGCCGAGCATCCCGGCGCGGGTGTTGTAGTCCCCGGTGTACTCCCACCCCGGCCACACTCCGAGCGGGATCGGGACCAAGAGCAGACCTGGGCCGATGTCGCTGTGCAGGAAGACGTGCTCGCCGCCCTCGGAGTCCAGGTGCATCGCGAGCGCGTAGCGGGGCTCCCCGCTCACCGCCAGGCCGCGCCCGTCCACGAATCCAGGCTGCGCCTTGACCCATTGCGCCAGGCGCGCGAGCCTGCTCTTGGGGTCCTGGGCCAGCGCCCCGTCGCGGCGGTCCCCGAAGAAACCTTCGTCCCCGTGATAGCCACGAGCGCCAGGCGACCGGTACTGCTCCTCCGCGTTGGCGAGGTTGAACGCCTGCCCGGTCATGGAGCCTGCCGCGCCCATCGTCGCGGTGTCAGCCTGTTCCGCGAGGTCGACGTCCACCACCTCGCCCGGCACCGCGAGGTCGGCGGATTGCGCCTCGGTCGCGGCCGGGCTCGTGTCGTGCTCCAGCACGGCGGAACCGGATTGCGCGGATGTCGCGGCGGCCGGATCGACACTCGGGCGGCCCTCGTGCTGCGGGGGCCAGGCGTTGTTGTGGTGCTCGAACGCGCCCGCGTCGGCGGCCTCCCGCCACTGCGCTTCGGCGGGCCGCGCTGCGACCTCTGGCTGTGGTTCGACGGCCGCATTCCTCGCGGGCTGGGCAGCTGGCCCGTCGACCTCGTCCAGATCGACTCGCCCGACGACGATCTCTTCCTCGTGGAGTTTGTCGTGCTCGCGGATCTTCGCCGCGAAGAACGTCTCGGCCTTGTCCGCTCTCGCCTTCGCGGCGGCTTGCGCCTTCGCGAGGCTCTTGGCGGCGAGCTTCTGCACCCAACGCGAGTTCGCGGTCTGTTTGAGCAGCACGTCCCACGACTCCTGCTCGGACTGCGCGTACGCGCCGAGCACGCTGAGATCGACCTTCGCCTCACGCGACTCCAGGGCGGCCTCGTCGAGGATCGCCGCCGCCCTCTCGCAACGCTCCGCGTGCACGTGTAGGGCTGCAGAGTCGCGGCGCAGCGCCTCCGGCCCAACGTCCAGGCCGCCCCCGGCGTGATTGTCTTCCAGCCGTCCCGCGTGGGAGTGGATCTCGTCGCCGCTCGCGCGCTCCAGATCCGCCACTGCGCGCAGCGTCTGCGCGAGATCCGCCAGCTCGACCTCGCTCACCCCCAGCCACACGGGCTCGGCGACCAGCTTCTGCACCTCGCCCCACGGCTCCGGGTAGGGACGCGACCCGATCTCGCTCACCGCAGTTTCCCTCGCATCCGAAGCTCGTCCAGGGCGGCGGCCTTGCGGCGCTCCAGATCCGCGTCGGCGTCCGCCTGTTGGCGCTCGCGCTCCTCCTCGCCCGCTTCTGCTCGGTCACGAAATCGTGCCTGGTGCATTGCAGGTCCATGAGGAACTCTTTGAGCTGCTCGAAGTCCTCCGCCATCTCCTCGGGCCAGTCCGGCAGGCCCCGCGTGAAGTCCACCTCGACCCGCTCGTCCTCCGGCAGGGCCTCACCGACCCCGGCGGTCGCCTCCGCGAGCTGGCGGGCGAGCTCGTTGGCCCACTTCTGCGCCTCGACCCCCGCCGCGCGCAACCCCCAGCACGCGAGTCTCGCAGCCTCCGCGTACCGCGCGGAGGTTATCGACACCGGCAGATCCCGCCCGTCGAGCACCACCGACATCGCGCCCGCACCGGTCTCCGCCATCAGCTCCACATGCGCGACCCGATCGCTATGGCGCTTCAAAAACGCCAACGCGGCGGCGTCGCCCGCCTTCGCCTGCTCCGCCTTCTCCAGGAAATTGACTCGCCCCGACAGCGTGCGGCACCCCGTGGGGGCCTCCAGATCGAAGCCGCTGGCCTCAGCAGCCGCACCGGGCTCCCATGTGCGGGTCGTCCGCCAAACGCTCGTAGAGATCGTAACGCTCCGCCGCCTTCGCCACCGTCCACTCCATGCACTCCCCGAACTCGCGCGGGAAACCGGCGACGGCGAGCAACGGCTCCTGACTGCGGAACACCCGCGACCCGCCATTGCCCAAACGCACCAGAGGCGGCGTGCCAGAAAGTTGGACCGAACCCGACACCTTCGGATGCTTGAACGAGACGAACCCGAGCCGGAAAACCGTCGCGATCTCCTCGCGCAGCGCGGCGTTCTCCCTCGCACCGTCCCACACTGCCATCTCGCGCGGGTCTCGCCGCCCCGCGTCCGTAACCTCCAGCGCCTCGGTCTTCACGAGCCCGAACCGCCGATCCTCGCGCCAGCCGACTTCAATCCATATTCGGCCTCGAAATCCATCTCCCGCACCAATGCCACCCCGGAGAACACGTTCCGAACCGTGCCGACCGTCCGGGCCGCGCCAGCCAATCGCAGCTCCGCCAGTCGGGCTTTCGCCGCTCGCGCCAGCTCCTGCGCGCGGCGACCCGCCTCGTCAGCTGCGCCTTCGAAATCAGAGGTGTCCGCGACCTTGTCCGCCAACAACTGATGCCGCTCCCCGAGCGACTTGAGCACAGCCCGGCACACCGCCTCCGACTCCTCCGAGTCCAGCGAGAATCCACTCGGTTCAGACACGGCGTACCTCGAACATCCCCCGGCATTGGCCTCGCCGGTCATCGTCGTAGCTCCTTTGCACACAGGACAAGTCTCATCATGGTTAGACGCACAAGGGCCCCAATCGGTTCCCTCATCCGGAAATTCGCCGACTCGGGCAACACCATCTCCGCGCCCCCCCACCACGAACATATGCCATCGGGCTCAACCATAACCACCAGCCCTCCTGGATCGAACGTGAACGGTCGAACCACTCGGTCACAGCTATCCATCGTTCCTCCAAGCCGTTCGCCGCGGGCCGTCTCGTCGCGAGAGGGCCCCGCCGCCCCCGTCGCATGTTCAAGGGCTCCGTCCGGGGCCTAGAGCAGTTGCAGCCCCCACTTGGAGAGCCACGGCTCGATCAGCTCGACCGTGACCACCCCGTCGTCGCCGCGCGGGGACCCGTCGAGGACCCCGACCGCGCCGACGCCGCCCGACTTGATCGAGACGAACACGGGGCTGCCCGAGTCGCCGTGCGCGGAGGCCATGCGCCACTGGGCCTTGTTCGTGCCGGGCACCACGCCGATGAAGTCGCCGCAGGTCATCCCGGTCACCGCGCCCCACTTGCACGCCTTGGGCGCTGTCGCGGCCAGCGTCGCCGCGTCCACGTAGCCCCTCACGTCGAGCTTGTAGCCGATCCTCGCGTCCGTCGGGATCCCCGCGGAGGGGTCGACGGCGAGCAGGGCGATGTCCGACCCCGCGTCGTCGCCGTACGCCTTCGCCACGAAGTGCGCGAAGCGCCTCCACGTGTCGGTCGGCGAGTAGGCCATGTGGACCCAGCCGGGCGAGCCCGGCGCGTCGTTGTCGCAGTGCCCCGCGGTCACCGCGCCCGTGCGCCCGTCCGGCAGCCGGGCCAGGAAGCCGAGCGTGCAGAACGCCCGGTCGTTCTGGCTGGAGAGCGAGGGGTTCGCGGTGTTGTCGGTGTCCTGCGCGATCGTCACGGCGGGGGTCACATCTTCCGCAGCGTTCATGGCCGAAGCCGCCGCCGGGCTCAGGAGCGCGGCGAGGGCGGCGAGCGCCAAGGCGATGGTGGGTAGTCGCATGTGGTCGCTCCTCACTTGGCCTTGTAGAAGACGAGCACCACGTTCTCGTCGCCGTTGGGCGAGGGCCGCTGGTCGAAATACGCCCAGCCGTCGTGGCCGCGCTTGCTGATCACGTCCTTGGCGTCCTCCTTGTAGCCCGACGAGCGGACGACATCCACGTTCAACCACTCGTACCGGCGGTCTCCCGCCAGAACCTCGTCTGCCATTCGCGCGCTCCTCGCGTTCTCGTGCGCCCGCACGGACGGCCGTGCCGGCATGGGTCAATGCCAAGAGTCATATGTGACTCACATAACTCAATATTTGGTTCGTCTTGGTCGGGTCTCTGATTTTCTAGTAACTATAAATTCAACAACTCTAATCTACAACTCCACATCGTGCGTCTACGGCACAGCGCCACAAGCATCGGCGGATGGCACGACGAGTGATTCGAGGATGGGCTCCTCACCGGTTGACCAGGCTCCGGGACAAGGAAGGGTGGAGCGAGGCCGAGCTCGGCCGCCTCGCCCGCGTCTCGCCCCAGGCGATCCGCAACTGGGAGTCAGGCCTTACAGAGGGCCCGCAGGTGGACAAGCTCGCCCGCGTCGCCGCGGCCCTCGGCGCGAGCATGGCCGATCTGGTGAAAGTCCCACCGCGCGAGCGGTACCTCAGCGACCTGCGCGTCCTCGCCGGACTCGTCCAGCCCGAAGTGGCCCGGCTCCTCGGTGTGTCCACCGGGTACTACTCCGATTTGGAGCGCGGGGAGAAGAACCTCTCCGACCAGCACGCCGCCGCCATCGCGAATCTCTTCCACACCACGCCCGACATCGTCAGAGCCGCCCACGAGCGAGCACGCCTGCGGCCCCCCGGAACACCGGCATGAAGGATGTCTCCGAGGCCGTCGAATGTCCGGCTGAGCCACCGCTGCGACAGGAGACCCTGACCATGGACGTGCGATCTTGCGAGAATGTCAGTGGTCTCGCACATACTGCTGCCTATGGAGAACGAGACGACAAACCACGTGGAAGAACCGCCTGGAGCGAGTGCCCCACCAGCGACGATAGTCGAACCGGGCAAACACCCGATCCGCGCCGCGCTCGAAGCGGCGCTGGCCGAGGAACGCGCCGTCCGGACTAAACAAAGCGAGATCGCGCAGAAACAACGTGAGGAAACCGCTCCCCCGCCGGACCTTCACCTCGATCCCGCGATCAGCCGCAGTGCGAATCGGACGATGTTCGCACTGTTCGGCGTCGGTATTGCGCTGATCCTCGCGGGAGGGAAAACCGGCGCGGCGTGGCTGGTACAGCTCGGTGAACTGCCGTTCATAGTCTTGTGGCTGCTGGTGATGCTGGGCGGCGCGGTTTTGCTGATAGGTAGGCCCGCCCATAAGCCCGCCGCATCAGGACGGTTCCGCCGCTGGATCGCCCAGCCGCTGGCCTGGTCCGCAGTGTGCCTCGTCGGGTTCGTCGGTTTAGGAGCCTTGGGCCTCAAACTTCTCGGTCGGCCGATCCTGCCGTCGGGAATGTCGGAATCGCTCGCCGGGCATCCGTTCATCGCGGCGATCTGGATCGTCGCCGGCGTTTTCTTCGGTCTCGCGATCATGCTCCCCATCGCCCTCGCTGGCATAGTCACTTACAGAATCAAACGCATGAGCACTGCCGCCCGAGCCGTGGCGGTCGCACGAACAGCGCAAAAGCTACGCCGCGTTTCCGAGCGGCGCTTGGCGTGGGTCTCGGCGTTTGCCGGAGACTACGGGTTACTGATCTTCGCCTCATGGGCTGGGTTGTTCCTACTCATATGGACAGCCGGCTCCTCCCTCTTCGAGTACGCCCTCAATTAGCCCCGAAGAATCACACGCAGAAAAAAGGACTCCACAATGGTCATATCACTCTTAGTCGTCTGCTTCGCGGTGATAGGTCTACTTGTCAGCGGCTACACAGTGCTGCTCGACGCCGGGGTAATCCCAGCGGACTACCTCGTCTACAAGATGCTCGCCGAACGAATCGAAGAAATCACCGGGCAGACCCCCGAACAGCAGTTCAAAGGATTGCGCAACCGGTTCCGCAACACGAGGATCGAGATACTCAGCAGCTTCAGCCAGGAATCCCGCATTCCCTGGACGGTACGACGCTTCTTCAAGAAGCGCTTCTTGAAGAAAGACGAGCCGCCCACCGGGCGTGAGATCATCAGTTTCTTGCGAACTGTCCGAGCCTCGAACGAGCGCTTCTACAACCCGGACTCGGCGCCGAACCTCTGCAACCTGCTCCCGTTCTGCGCCGAGTCATCGGCCAGCACGCTCGCCACTGACGCGGAGCGCCTCGGGCGGCTCGCCATCCGCAGAGGCCAGCTCATCAGCCGCAGCACGACACGCCAAATCGCGGACGCGCAGACGCTCGACGATCTCTACAAAGCCCACCGACACTACACCTTCTGGAAGACCCGGATCATCTTCGAAGCCATGTTTGGGCTCCGACGAATCCAGCGCGGCAAAGGCCCACGCCAAGTCGTCTACTGGAAACGGCTACTCACCTACTCCGGCAAAGGCGGCGGTGTCGGAGCGATCGTCTCCAACGCCTTCTACAGCGCCCCAATCACCAAGACGCTGCCGTTCCCCGTGATCGGCGGAACCATCGCCCTGTTCGCCTTCACCGTCAAAGCACTCACCTTCTTCTACGCGACGCCCGGCCGAGGAGATCTCGACACACGATTCGCCAGGCTCGCGAGGAAACGCCCGCTTCTCGCCGCTTCCCTGTTCGCCCTCGCCATGGCGCTCCTCGCCGCAGGCTTCCAATGGTGGGAGTTCGCCCAGCATCACATCCCCTGGATCGCGAAGTGGGTCAAAGCTCACCATTGAATTTTAACAATCCTGCGAATATCCAAGCATCTCGGCCCATACACGAATCAGACCAGAATGGAATACTAAGTCATCCAGATGCTTTATCACATCGAAAAATAACTTCTAATACCACCGAAACTCGAACGTCTGATTCCTATGCGAACCTGAAATTCCGAAACCGATCCCCCTACTTCAAGCCCTGACGGCAGCTCCGACAGCACCCGAGCCTCCCCCGCCGCCCCCATGGCCCCTATTCGATTAATTACACCCAACGACCTTGCTTCATCCCCACTACATTTTCCGTCAATCGAACTCAAGGAATCCCCTTGGTGGGATACAGAACCTGAACTTATTTCCACAATACTATTTCCCGGAAGCGCAAACGGGTGGTCGTTTTTAGTTTTGGTCGAGTTATCGCTAGTCATCGATGGACGCATTGTACGAAGGCTTTCCTCACAAACAACCCGCCAACTAGTATCACTCAACTCATCACCCCAGACCGGCGTTCCCAGTTCATCTGTCATGAGCTTCTTAACGTACAACCATAAATTAGTAAGAGATCCTTCAATATCCATGTGCCGAGCTCTGTCGCCAGGCATATGGTAACCCCGCTCTTGTTTCGCGTGCATTAGACCCGACCTGAGATCACCGTAGATATTCTTATACACCCAATTGATCGGATCTTGCTCCCCCGGGGGAGCAAGATCCGATACCGACCTTTTTTTATTAGCCACACCGAGCGCCCTTTTAAACCATACCCCCTCTCTTTCACCACTCTTTTGAGGGGCCAAATGATCCAGTAGGCATTCTAATGCCAAAAAGGCGTTTCTATACGCCTCAAACAAAGATTCGGCGGTGCGCGCGGCGCGGATAAACCGAAAAGTGTTATGAAGCCTAGGATCAGGCGGTATCGGCTGAGGAATTTCATTTCCATTAATATCCAAAGGCACAGTTTCTGTAGATAGCACCGGAGAAGAGAGGGGGATCACTACTGTTGCACGCATCACTACATCAGCACCTTGTGCCGCCCATATAAGTGAGTCCGTATCGGGGTCACGAATAACCACATCACAGCCCCCTCCACTTTTAAGACACAACAAATCAAGACCCGCATTGGCAAAATGCACAGCTTCCGGCAGAACATCATCAAGGCAAAACTCTCGCCCGGAGCGAACGACTACAAACTGCTTACCTCGTACGACAGATGTGACCCAGCCGTCCAATTCGATGGAGTCGCTCTTCAACGGTGCGCCCCTCAACAAAAACGCCGCACCGCTCCCGATGTGAGCGCCCTGAAGTTCGACACCCGCGAGTCGACCAACACACATGACGTAATACTACCTTTATGGTAGGCCTCGAAGCATCGGCCCGTTCCCGATGATGCCTAGCATCCTGTCGGCATCGACAACACCGTGGTCAACTCATTCCCGCCTGCCAAGCGACACGCGCCTTTGAACCGAAACCCCTTGGAGCAGACTGAACGCGGAGCCACTCACACCCTCCAGGTACCGGACTAGACGTTCCCATGAACTAGACCCGATGATCCCCGTTCAGATCATTTCAATAGATTAAACATGCAGATGCCTGGTCACGCATTGGTCACACGCCATCTATGTCCAACTATCGCCAGGTGTCGCGACCGCGCCGAGAAAGGCATGGCTGCCTGCGCAGACGATCGTCAAGCATCACTCCCCCACGTCATCTGTCGCGGGCGGGCTCTGACGCTTAATCAGCGGGTTCCACCGTTCGCTCCTCAACCTCTTCGCGAGCCTCTGTGAAGTCGAAGCCCCTGACTGCTGAGACTCTGCTGTACAAGTTCTCAACCGGTAGGCAGTGGGTAGGCAGCGCGACCAATCCGAACCCGTTCGAACCGATCTCAACAAACCCAGATTTCAGCAGTTCACCTGACTGAATCAACCCGATTCGACCCGAACACTCCTCACCCAAACTCCCTGAACAAGTTCGTTCGGGACGAAGAGGCCGTGGGTTCGAATCCCGCCACCCCGACACTGTTGGTTGAGACAGTAAAGACGGCCCCGGCCCGCGAAAACGCGGGCCGGGGCCTCTTGCTTTCCCGAACCCACAAAATAGCCCGAAGAAGCCTCGGCGCGCAGTGGTTCTAGCCGGCCGCGCCGCGTGCTGCCCGCGCGGCTTTGTCGAGCGCTTCGGCCACGGCCCCTAGGCCGTCGGGGAACGCGTCAGTCGGCGTTGTCGAGGCGCAGGAGCCGTTCGGCGTTGCGGTATGCGATCTTCTCTTTCCCGCGCTTGCGCAAGGGAAGGCCGTTGAGGCAGTCCACGACGGGCCGGGACGGTTTGTACGGATAGGTCGGCGGTGAAGAGCATCCAGTCGATCCCAATCGCGTGCAAGGCCGAGGCGAACGGGAGGTACGTGTTCAGCCTGGAGGAGACCCCGATCCAGAAACGGTCTTCGAATGTCTGCTTGACCGGGATGCTCAAGCCGAGTGCCTGATTGCTGAAAAGCGACTCGGCGCGGTCGATCGCGGCAGGCAAGAACTCGCCGAGATGGCCGAGGATCAGCTGCAGGCCGGGGAACCGGTCGAAGACCCCGGCGAGGATGGGCCGCAGACTGTGCAGCGCGTCGATCACCGGCTGCGTCGGCCGGGTGGGGTGCAAGAAAACCGGAACGCCGAAATCGCCCGCCCGCTCAAGGACAGGCCAGTACCGTTCGTTGTCGAGGTATTCGCCATTGACATGGCCATTGATGACAGCTCCGATGAAGCCGAGCTGGTTCACCTCCCGACCGAGATCCTCTGTCGCTCAGCGTGGCCGCCGCAGGGGCCGCTGCGCTCCTCTTTGCGGACGCGTTGTTCGATTATTTCGCGTGGTGGCGACCAGGATCGCCGATACCCTACGGGGCTGGCACGGGGTATATTTTGTTCCCGCTTGCGATGAGCGTCTCGGCAAGCCTCGCTTTGGAAGGTAGGTAGGGCCTCATGCTGAACGAGTTCCTCGGAGTCGATGGGGTCGAAGTGATCAGCTTGTCGCACCGTTTCGCCGAAGGGGAGGTGCGCCATTACCCTGGCGACCCGGAGTACCGGTCAGAGCCCGTGGCCGCGCTCGAACGCGACGGGTACGTCCTCAACTACGTCTCGGTGGGCGAACACACGGGAACCCATTGGGGGGCTCCATCGCACTTCAACGAGGGGGAGGCAGCGGCGCACGAGCTCAACCCCGAGGATTTCTTCCTCCCCGGCGTGCTCATCGACGTCCAACGCCAGGCCGAGCAGGACGACGACTACGCAGTGAGCGTGAGCGACCTTGAAGCGTGGGAGGCCGCGCATGGGCCGTTCCCGGCGGAGTGCGCGGTCCTTCTCAACACAGGCTGGCACAAACGCTGGCCGACGACGCGCTACGACAACCTCGACGCGAACGGAATCCCCCGTCATCCAGGCTTCGCACCAGACGCGGCGCGATGGCTGATCGACCATGGCGCGCTCGGCCGCCGAGGAGCTTTGGGCACCGACGCGTTCAGCCCCGACATCGGCTCCGACGACACGTTCGCCGTCTCGAAGGCCCTCTACCAAGAACACCGGGTCAGCCTCGAAGTCCTCGCGAACCTCGATCAGCTCCCCCCACGCGGATTCTGGCTCGCCGTCGGCGGCTTTGTCAGCATAGACGGCGCTGGTTCCCCTGCGACCATCTACGCCCTCCTCCCGAAAACCTAGAAGGGCAGCGCTGTCCCTCCTGGAGTTTTTCTCCTCCCGGCCAGCTGTCATCCCGGCCTGGTGGAACCGCTGTGGCCAGCCCGCAGCCGACAAGGCCGCAGAGCATGGGCGGGTTTCATGGTGGTCGTCGCGCCCGATCCAAGTCGCTATCGCCAGGCGGAGCTGGCTCCGGTCGGTTCAGGACCGTCTGTTGAGGACATTCTCCTGGAGCGGGGAGAAGAAGGACCCCATGGCGGCGTTGCGCGCTGGTGGGCCGGGGCGCTTGCGGTCTCGGCCCTTCTTCTTGCCGAAGGCGCTCCGCCAGCGGTTCTGCGAGCAGATCCGCTGGCGGAGCGCGCGATCGCAGACCGACAGGCCCCGGCTCGAGCCTCCTCGAAATCGGCTCGGCCGACCCAGCGCCCAGGCACGACTCGCTGATCCCGACGCCTTTCGCGATCTGCTTGAGCGACCCGCCCCACGCTTGCGGGCAAGGCCGCAGCGTCGTCTCGCAGCTCTCTCGGATAAGGCCTCAACAGGGCGGACGTCCTCCCCTCGGAGGCACATGTCCCCTATCCGCGCAATAGAACCCCGATGCCTTCATGGCCCTGAGGACTTCCGCCCCTGCGGTTGAGGACGTTCGACGCCAGAGCGAGGACGTTCGACGCGGGGCGAACGCCGCCGGGCCGGCTTGCATAGAAAGCATGGCAGCCAACTCTCGAACAGCGCGGGAGCGGCGATGACAGCGACCGTTCCTGCGCCCGACACCGCTACCGTCGCGACCCGCCCTTTCCCCGCCCGACGAGGCCCGAAGGGCTCGTTTCTCCACAAGATGGTGACGACGACCGACCACAAGGTGATCGGGAACATGTACATCGTCACCTGCTTCGGGTTCTTCCTGGTAGGCGGGCTCATGGCGCTCTTGCTGCGCGCCGAGCTCGCGCGGCCGGGACTGCAATTCTTGTCCCCGGAGCAGTTCAACCAGCTGTTCACGATGCACGGCACCGTGATGCTCCTGCTCTACGCGACCCCGATCGTGTTCGGGTTCGCGAACGTGGTGCTGCCGCTGCAGATCGGCGCGCCCGACGTCGCGTTCCCCCGGCTCAACGCGCTGAGCTACTGGCTGTTCCTCTTCGGCGGGCTGATCATGTTGTCGGGCTTCCTGACCCCGGGCGGCGCGGCGGACGCGGGATGGACGCTCTACACGAACCTGTCGAGCGCGAAGTACTCGCCCGGAGTCGGCACCGACCTGTGGATCCTGGGGGTCGGCGTGGGCGGCCTCGGCACCATCCTCGGCGCGGTCAACATGATCACCACGGTCATCTGCCTGCGCGCGCCCGGCATGACGATGTTCCGGATGCCGATCTTCACCTGGAACATCCTGGTGGTCAGCGTGCTTGTGCTCATGGTCTTCCCGATCCTGACGGCGGCGGCCATGGGGCTGATCGTGGACCGGCACTTCGGCGGACACATCTACGACGCGTCCAACGGCGGCGTGATCCTCTGGCAGCATTTGTTCTGGTTCTTCGGGCACCCGGAGGTCTATGTGCTCGCCCTGCCGTTCTTCGGTGTGGTCTCGGAGATCTTCCCGGTGTTCTCCCGCAAGCCGATCTTCGGCTACAACACTCTCGTGTTCGCCACCTTGTCCATCGCGGCGCTGTCGGTGGCGGTGTGGGCGCACCACATGTACGCGACCGGCGCGGTCCTCTTGCCCTTCTTCAGTCTGATGACCTTTCTCATCGCCGTCCCGACAGGCATCAAGTTCATCAACTGGATCGGCACGATGTGGAAGGGGCAGCTCACTTTCGAGACCCCGATGCTGTTCTCCTGCGGGTTCTTGGTCACCTTCCTCTTCGGCGGGCTCACCGGCGTGCTCCTGGCCGCCCCGCCGCTGGACATGCACGTCTCGGACACCTACTTCGTGGTGGCGCATTTCCACTACACCCTGTTCGGGGTGATCGTGTTCGCCACCTACGCGGGCGTCTATTTCTGGTTCCCGAAGATGACCGGCCGGATGTTGGACGAGCGGCTGGGGAAGCTCCATTTCTGGCTGACGTTCATCGGCTTCCACACCACCTTCTTGGTGCAGCACTGGCTGGGCGATATGGGCATGGCCCGGCGCTACGCCGACTACCTGCCCTCGGACGGCTTCACCACGCTCAACATGGTCTCCACTGTCGGCGCGTTCATCCTCGGAGCCTCTATGATCCCATTCCTTTGGAACGTGCTGCGCAGCGCGCGGTTCGGGGAGCCGGTGGAAGTGGACGACCCTTGGGGCTACGGCAGCTCGCTGGAATGGGCGACCTCCTGCCCGCCGCCCCGGCACAACTTCCTGGAGATCCCCCGCATCCGCTCCGAGCGCCCCGCCTTCGAGCTGCACTACCCGCACATGTCCGAGCGCATGCGCGCCGAAGCCCACGCGGGCGGCAAAGGGCACGCGCTCGAGCGGTGAGACCGGCCCCGGCCCGTCAGCCCGCGAGCCCCGAGAGCGCGGCGAGCGCCTCCTCGGTCGTGTGCAGGCGCACGCCGATCCGCTCCAAGTCCGCGAGGCGCTCCTCGGTCGTCTGCGAAACGGCGTCGGCGGCCAGCGCCGCGCGGAAGTCCCGCTCGCTGGCGTCGAACAACGTGGCGCGGGGGCAGTTCGGCAGGTTGCAGCCCGCCACAAGGACCGTGTCGCAGCCCTCCGCGCGCAGCCACGTCTCAAGGCCGGTGCGGTGGAAAGCGCTCCACCTGGGTTTGAAGAAGACCACTTCCCGCTCCCCGACCGGCTGCGCGCCGCCCGCGAGCAACACGTCGGGGTCGAGGCGGGCCGAGGGCGGCATGACCCCCTCGGCCACCTCCGCTCCGTCCGAGCCGGGCACGACGATCCGCGCGCCCTCCTCCACCGCCTTGCGGCGGGGCGGGTCCACGTCCGAGCCGCCGGGCTCGTAGAACCGGACGATATGGGCGATCGGCCTGCCCGCCGCGCGGAAAGCCGCCGCGAGCGCGGCAACGTTCGGCACCACGGCGCTCGTCCCCGCGATGGGGGCCACGCCGTCGTCGAGGAAGTCGCGCTGCAGGTCGATCACCACGAGGGCGGCGGCCGCCCAGCGCGGAGCGAGATAGTCGGCCATCGCATGATTCTACCGACCGCACGGCGGTGTGCTACCGTGAGCGCGGGTGCATCGGGATCCGGGGTGTTCGTGCCGCGTTGTCTACCTCCCGATGTTGACAATGAAGATGAAAACCCCCGCTCCGGGGTTGCTGTATGTCTCTGTGTCCGATTGGGAGTACGGGTGTTGCGGCCAAGTCCCGGCCGAAGGCAACTCGCTCGCAGGAACGGTCACCGCGTGGCCTGCCGATATAAAGGAGCAGTTCCAGTCGCCGCCTGTGCTCGACTGGAACCGCGAGTTCGAACTCGTCCGCTTCGCGGCCTATTCCGCGTCTTGGGACCCCAGGCACGGCGACCCCCGGGCGCAGCCGATCCGGCTTGGCGTGTCGTGGCACGGGGGCGGAAACACCGCTATCGCGCCAAGGATCACCGCAGAGATCGCCGAGGTCTACCAGGAGTCGGTCCTGTACCGGCGCTCCGGCCGATCCTTCACGGCGATACAAGGCACCTATGAGCACACAAGGATGGCCGCGGTCGAGAGGTTCCCGGAAGAGCCCGACGCAGAACCGGCTGACGGGGAGACAGTGCGCCGTATGTGCGGGGCCGTGCTGGGCGTGCGGGTCAGCTCCTACGAGGAGCCATCGGCCGAGGCTCTGGCAGAGCATCGCGCCGCGCTCGAACGCGCCTCCCGAACGATCCAGCTGACCGGGCCGGCAGTCGTGTTCGGGCAAATGGTTCCCGGGCGCGGCGACCGGCTGGCGGTCGACCTCGGGGACCCGAGGCTGCAGAAAACGGGCAACCACGCCGAGCGGACCCATGTCGTGCGCGGCGAGGCAGGACAAGTCAGCGCCGCGCATGAAGCCGGCGGCTACGGCGGAACCTGGTACAACGACGTGGCTCCGGGCACCCCCGCCCACACAGTCGCGGAGCCGCTGTTCGTGGTCTTGACCATCGACGCCGAAGACCTTGGCTGAGCGCAGGCCCGGAGTCCGGGCCTGCGTCGCGGGCCTAGCCCCACAACCTTGTGGTGGAGCCCGATTCTCTACCCGTGGCGGAACTCGACCACGTCGCCGTCCGCCATGACGTAGTCCTTGCCCTCCATGCGGACCTTGCCCGCCGCCTTCGCCGCAGCCATCGAGCCTGCGGCGATGAGGTCTTCGAAGGCCACCACTTCGGCTTTGATGAACTTGTTCTCGAAGTCGGAGTGGATCACGCCCGCCGCTTTCGGCGCGGTGTCGCCTTGGTGGATGGTCCAGGCCCTGGCCTCTTTCGGCCCGGCGGTGAGATAAGTCTGCAGGCCGAGGGTGCGGAAACCCTCGCGGGCGAGCGCGTCGAGGCCCGGTTCCTCCTGGCCGATGGACTCCAGCAGCTCGGCCTTGGACTCCTCGTCCAGCTCCAGGAGCTCGGACTCGATCTTCGCGTCCAGGAACACGGCTTCCGCCGGGGCGACGAGCGACTTGAGCTCGGCGACGCGGGCTTTGTCGCCAAGCACCGCCTCGTCCACGTTGAAGACGTAGAGGAAGGGTTTTGTGGTGAGCAGCGACAGCTCCTTGAGCAGGCTCAGGTCGATTTTGTCCCGGACCGAGAAGAGCGTTTTGCCTTCGGCGAGGATGGCGGCGGCCTGCTCGGCGGCGGCGAGCGTCTCGGCGAGGTCTTTCTTGTTCTTCGCCTCTTTCGAGAGCCTCGGCAGCGCTTTCTCCACCGTGGCGATGTCGGCGAGGACCAGCTCGGTCTCGATGGTCTCGATGTCCGACCTCGGGTCCACCCGCCCGTCCACGTGCACCACGTCCGGGTCGGCGAACGCGCGCACGACTTGGCAGATCGCGTCGGCCTCCCGGATGTTCGCGAGGAATTTGTTGCCAAGGCCCGCGCCTTCGCTCGCCCCGGCGACCAGGCCCGCGATGTCCACGAAGGTGACCGAGGCCGGGACGATCCGCTCCGAGCCGAAGACCTCGGCGAGCGCGTTCAGCCGCTTGTCCGGCAATGACACGACGCCGACGTTGGGCTCGATGGTGGCAAACGGGTAGTTCGCGGCGAGCACCCCCGCTTGGGTCAGTGCGTTGAACAGAGTGGATTTGCCGACGTTCGGCAGCCCGACGATGCCAAGAGTTAAGCTCACAAGCCGTTGACTTTACCCTGAACGCGGAGCCCGACACACCCCGATGACCGTACGAATGCAGACGAATCTGTTCAGAACCGGTACCTTTACATGGTGTCCGTGAGATCGACCGAGAGGCCAACGGTTCCTCTCCCGAAGCGCTCCGCGCTCCTGGGGTTCCCCGGGGTGCCCTGGTGGGGCGCGGTCGCGGTGGCCGTCGTGTGCACCGCGATCGGGGCGGCTGTGGACGTTCCGACTCCGTCCAGCTCGATGGGCGACCCCTTCAACTGGCTGTACGGGATCGGCTGCGTGCTCGCGGCGCTCGTCGTCGCGAACACGGGGTTGTTCACAGCCGCCGTCCAGCCGTCCCTGGTCCTGTTCGTCTCCGTCCCCATGGCGGCTTGGCTCTTCTCCCCCTCGGAGCAGGTCTCGGGCAAAGGCGGCGTGCTCTTCCTCGCGGTCCCGCTGATCAGCCGGTTCCCGTGGATGGCATGGGTCTCGGGGATCGTGTTGGCGATCTGCGTCGTGCGCTGGGGGCTTTGGCGCCTGGCCCAGCGCAGGGAGAACGTCGCGGCGGCGCTGGCGAAGACGCGGAGCGCGAAGAAGCCCGCCGAGCGCCGCGCCTCGTCCGCCGCGCCGGTCCGACGGCACAAGAGCTCCCCCGACCTTCCGGCGCGCTCCGCTCCTTCCTTCCCCGCGCGAAAAGCCGGTTTCGCGGACGAGCCCGCGCGCAGAGAAACCGTGCCCGCACCGCGCCGGCGGTCGGAGCCTCCTCTCGAACGACGGTTGGAGCCCCCCTTGGAGCGCAGGGTCGCGGCCCGCGCCAACGGCGGCCCGGCGAGGCCGAGGATCGACCCGCGCGGTTTGGACCCGATGCTGCGGCACACCCCTGCCCGCGGCTTGCCGCCGCTGCCGAGCGGCGCGCGCTACCGACAAGACCCCGCCGCGCGGAGCAGCTCGTCTTCTTCTTCGCGGGGGGCCAAGCACGCGTTGCCGCCCGCCAGAATCCCCGCCCCGCCGTCAGATCCGAGGCAAACGCCTCGCAGGCGCCGCTACGAGGACTGACCAGCTCCCCGGCTGCCAGCACGGCATGCCCGAGGGCTATGCGCGGATCGGCGCGACGGGCCGAGGCGCGGCGCGCAGGACTCAGGAATCAGCCAGGAGTCAGCGGCGGCTGGCGCGAACGCCGGTCGGCAGGCTGAAGACCACCGTCTCTTGCGCGGTGACCACCTGCTGCACGTCGGCGAAACCGTGCTGCGCGAGCATTTCGAGCACTCCCTGCACGAGAATCTCCGGCACCGACGCGCCTGAGGAGATCCCGACCGAGCGGACTCCGTCCAGCCACGCCGGGTCGATGTCTTTGGCGTAATCCACCAAGTAAGCGGCCTTGGCCCCGGCCCCGAGGGCCACCTCGACCAGCCGCACCGAGTTCGAGGAGTTGCGCGAGCCGACGACGATGACCAGATCGCAGTCCGGGGCCATCGCCTTCACCGCGACTTGGCGGTTCTGCGTGGCGTAGCAGATGTCGTCGCTCGGCGGGTCCTGCAGCTGCGGGAAGCGCTCGCGGAGCTTGGTGACGATCTCCATCGTCTCGTCCACGCTCAGTGTGGTCTGCGACACCCAGACCAGTTTCACGCCCTCGCGGACCTGGATCTGGTCCACGGCTTTGACGCTGTCGACCAGTTGGACGTGCTCGGGGGCCTCGCCCGCCGTGCCTTCGACCTCCTCGTGGCCCTCGTGCCCGATGAGCAGGATGTCGCAGTCGTCGCGCGCGAACCGCTTGACCTCCTGGTGCACCTTGGTGACCAGCGGACAGGTGGCGTCGATGGTGCGCAGGCCGCGCTGCGCGGCGAGGTCGCGGACCGCAGGCGAGATGCCGTGCGCGGAAAAGATCAACAGCGCCCCCTCCGGCACCTCGTCCGCCTCGCCGACGAACACCACGCCGCGCTCGGCGAGGGTTTCCACCACGTGCCGGTTGTGCACGATCTCTTTGCGGACGTACACCGGGGCCCCGTGGAGCGCCAACGCCTCTTCGACGGCTTGCACGGCTCGGTCAACGCCCGCGCAATATCCTCGGGGCGAAGCGAGATACACGACTTTCTGGTCCGTCGATAAAACAGCCATACCCTTATGATACCGAGCTAGCATCTCGGCGCCACCTGTGGCAGGATAAACACATGAGTGGTGAACGGGAGCCCAATCGCCCCCTGTCCTGGTCCGATTCGCCGTGGGCGCTTTGGCGAAGAGCTACGAAGACCTCCGGTCCTGGACCGGGCAGGTCCGAGACGATATCGCCCGCCTCCCGGATGAGATCAAGAAGATTCCGTCGAACCTGGCCTCGATCCCGGTCCAGGCGGTGACCGACGCGGTCTCTTCGGCCCTGCGCCTGCAGCAGAACTTCAACGCGTTGGTCATCAAGGGCGATGAGACCCTCGAATTCATCTTCCACAAGCCGGAGGAGAAGCCCGCCTGGGCCACTTTCGACGAGGACGAGGACGAGGAGAGCCCCGCCGAGGCGCAGACCATCGCGCCGGTCACTCCGATCGTCCCGCCGGCCCCTTCGGCCGTCGAGGAGCCGAAGAAGCCCGCCGCGCAGGCTGGACCCGCGCCTCGGCGGGCCGCGTCCCCGGCGCGGGCCACCACGAAGCCAGCCACGGCCAAACCCGCCACGAAGAAGCCCGCCGCCGCGAAGCCGCAGCCCTCGAAGCCGAAGACGGAAAAACCTGCGACCGGGAAGACCGCGGCGGCAACCCCGTCGAGCGCTCCGGCTGAGAAGCCCGCGAAAACGCGTCCAGCCGCCGCCTCGAAACCGGCTGCGCCGAAGAAGCCCGAAGCTCCCAAAGCCGTCGAGCCGAAGAAGCCCGCCGAGCCGAAACCCGAAGCGCCCAAAGCCGCCGAGCCGGGCAAGCCGGGCCGTCCAGAGCTGGTCGATTACCTCGAGTACGAGACGCTCTCCTTGGCCCAACTGCGCGCCAGGGCCCGCAACCTCAGCGTTCCCGAGCTCCACGAACTCCTCTCCTTCGAACGCGCCAACGGGAACCGCCCGCCGTTCGTCACTTTGCTGGAGAACCGGATCACCGCGTCCGGAGCGTGAGCGGCGGACCGGGCGACAAAGGAGCCAACGCAGAGGATTCGCCGTGGTCCGTGAAGACTGTGGCGATGAAAATCGCCGGGTGGATCGACCGGCTCGGCTCCATCTGGATCACCGGCCAGATCGCCGAGCTCAGCGCCCGGCCAGGCTCCCGCGTCGCGTTCGTCACCTTGCGCGACACCGCCGAGAACGTCTCCTTGCAGATCATGTGCCCGATGAAGCTGCTCAAGGAGAACCCAGAGATCAAAGAGGGCTCCGAGGTCGTGGTGCACGGCAAGCCGTCCTTCTACACCGCGCGGGGCACGCTCGCCATCTGGGCTGACCAGATACGGGCGGTCGGGGTCGGCGAGCTTTTAGCCCGGATCGAGCGGCTGCGCAAGCAACTCGCGGCCGAGGGGCTCACCGATCCCAGGCGCAAACGCCCGCTGCCGTTCCTGCCCGCAGGCGTCGGCCTGGTCACCGGGCGCGCCAGCGCCGCCCAGCAGGACGTGCTCTCCATCGCCCGCGCGCGCTGGCCGCAGGTGCGCTTTCATCTGCGCGAGGTGGCGGTGCAGGGGCCGGGCGCGGCGCAGGCCGTGATCGCCGCGTTGCGGGAGCTGCAGGGGCTCTCCGGGGTCGAGGTCATCATCCTCGCCAGGGGCGGCGGCAGCGTGGAGGACCTGCTCACCTTCTCCGAGGAGGCGCTGTGCCGGGCGGTGGCGGCCTGTCCGGTGCCCGTCGTGAGCGCGATCGGGCACGAAACGGACCGGCCGCTCGTCGACGACGTGGCCGATGTCCGCGCCGCCACGCCCACCGACGCCGCGAAACGGACGGTCCCCGACGTGGCGGTGGAACGGAGCCGGCTCCATGAGATGCGCGGGCGCAGCGCCGCCGCGCTGCGCGCCTGGGTGGACCGGGAGCAGGCCCGGCTCGCCGCGCTCGCGGCCCGACCGGTCCTCGCCGACCCGCACGCCATGCTCCGGGCGCGGGCCGACGGGCTCGTTGGCGCGCGGGACGCGTTGCGGCGCTCGATCCTCGGGCGGCTTGAGCGCGAGCGCCACGCGGTCGCCGCGTCCGCCGCGAGGCTCGCGGCGCTCGGGCCCGCGGCGACTCTCGCCAGAGGCTACGCCCTCGTCCAGAGCGCGGACGGCGAGCTCTTGCGCGACCCCTCGCAGACCAAGACCGGCGACCGATTGCGCATCCGCCTCGCGGGCGGCGTGCTCGGCGCGATGACCACGAAGGAGATCCCGTGACCGAACAGCGAGCAGTGCAAGACCTTGGTTACGAGCAGGCCCGCGAGGAACTCGTCGACGTGGTGCGGCAGCTCGAACAAGGCGGGCTCAGCCTCGACGCCTCGGTGGCGCTGTGGGAGCGCGGGGAGGCGCTGGTCAAACGCTGCGAAGAACATCTCGACGGAGCCGCGAAGCGGGTGGACGCCGTGTTGACGACGGCGCAGGGGCCCGAAGAGGACGAGACGGAAGGAACCTCCGAGGGCTGACCCGCCCGCGACGAGGAGCGCGCGGTCACTTGCCGTCGGGCCGCGTCACCGGGGCGGCGGCGACAGCGGCGGCGAGCAGCCGGAAAGCCGTCTCGTCGCCGTTCGTCGCGGTCAGCGCGACCCGCGAGCGGCCGTCGTCCCAGATCCACGCCGAGTTCGGGCCCTGGGCGGTGACCGTCCAGCGCGCGCCGCCGATGTCTTGGGCTCCCTTGTCCTCGCCGTCCGACAGAGCGACCCACGAGAGCAGCGCCGGGACGGTCGCGTCGGTCTGGGTGACCCGGTAGGCGCGGCCCGCCGGGCTCAAATAGTTGACCGAGATCTGCTCCGACGGCAGGTTCGAGGTCTTGATCTCGCCCCGGTCCACTGCGATCGTGCGCCATGTGTCCGGCGCGGCGGGCGTGCGGACAGGGAACGGGAAGAACCGCGCGGCCTCTTCGAGCGAATGCCGCGCGTCCACGTCTTTGATCTCGCTCACGGCGTTCGCGGGACCGGCGAAACCGGTGGGCGAGAAGCTGCATTTCCCGGCCAGACCGGCGATGAGGAGGCAGACGAGGACCAGCGGAGCGAGGGACAGCAACATGTCCCGCTGGTCGTGCAACAGCCGATGCTTCTTCTCCGCGCTCACCGGTCCAGTCTGCCAGTGCCTACGGCAGAGCGCCAAACGCGGCCGCCGCCGCGCGGACCGAAGATCCCACAGCCCACTTGGCGCATAGGCGGCGGGAGCGCAGCGGCTCGTCCTAATGCTCGGCATCGGGTTTGTTCTCGTGCCGGGGCGCGTTGAGAATACCGGCCGGAACCCGGCGCGACGAAGAGGGAATGAGCGAGGCCGAACGCCTCGACGGCCGTGCTGCCTTCGGCGATCTCGGCTGCGCGGATCGCGGTGTTCGCGATGGCTTCTCTGGAGTGGCGCACCTGCTCTGCGAAGTTCGTGCAGGACTTCTCCAATGCTGCCGCTGTTTGATGGAAGGCCGCCAGCGGCCCGATCAGGCTGTCGTACTCGGGGGAGATCTCATCGATCTCGGGAACGCCGTGCAGGACCATCGAGCTGACCGGCGCTGTGCTCGCGTCCGCGATGACCTTTCACCTGGCCCCCGCAGCCTCCGGCGCGCCGGGTCCGCGTTGTGGACCGGGGAGGCGATCCGTTTGAGGATTTCGTCAACGACCCCCGCAGGTCAGCCGCTCAACCACGGGGGTCCCGGCTTATGCCCGGTCAATCGGGCGGCTTATTTATCAGGTCGGCTTTGTCGGGTCGGCGGCGCAGGTTCCGGGCTTTGCGCTCCTCGCAGGCCGCACTCGCCCGGTCCAGTTCGGCGTCGAGGAATATCGGCTCCCCGCGCTCCCTGTAGGGCTTGATCGATCCCTGGTTTTCCACCGGTAGATCGTCTTCGCGGACTTCCCGGCATGCGCGGCGGCTTCCTCGACGGCGAGCGCGGGACGCGTCCACGTCCGCTCGCCGGTTCGCCCGGCCATGGCCTCAGGCGCGATCACACCTCCGAGGAAACGGACACGATGGGCTGGGCCTGGCTCATGTCAGGTCGCTTGGCTGACCGACGACATGTGGAAATCGGGAATTCTGAGCGCAGGTGTGGCGGTCCGCTGGAAATAATCTTTCCATTCCCTCGGCAGGCTCCGCACGGACTCCCCGGCTTGGGTCGCCCGGCGCAGCAGGTCGAGCGGGCTCTCGTTGAACCGGAAGTTGTTCGCCTCGCCGACCACTTTGCCGTCTTCCACGAGGTAGACCCCGTCTCGGGTGAGACCGGTGAGCAGCAGCGCGGCAGGGTCGACCATGCGGATGTACCACAGTGTGGTGAGCAAGAGGCCCCGCTCGGTCTGCGCCACCAGGTCCTCGGCGCTCCCCTGTCCGCCGGTCAGGACGAGGTTGTCCGCGGGCAGCGCGACCGGCTGCCCGAACTGGGCGGCCAGCGCCCTTGGGTACGCGAGGCGTTCGATGACGCCGTCCTTGATCCAATCGACCCGGCCGATGTCGAGCCCGTTGTCGAAGACCGAGACGTAGTCGCCCGACTCCGTTGTGGCGAGGAACGGCGCGCACGCGAGCCCCGATTCCGAGGGGTCGCTGTAGAGCGAGAGGCCGAGCGAGCCCAACCGCTCCCCCACTCGGGTGCCGCCCGCGCGGGAGAACGGGCTGTGCCCCTCCTGCGCCGAGCGGCCCTCCATGCACCAGTACAGGTAGATCATCAGGTCGGCGACCGGCCCCGGCGGCAGGATGGTCTCGTACCGTCCCGCAGGCAGGTCGACTCGCTTGCCCGACCAGGAGATCCGGCCCGCGAGCTCGGCGAGCAGTCCGTCCGTGTCGAAGCCCGCGAAATCCTCCGTGCTCCGGCCCGCCCACACGCTCGTCTTGTCCTGCTTCGCGTTGATCTCCACCGAGCCGGTGGGCTGGGTGAAGCGCCTGCGCAGCCCGGTCGACGAGCCGAGGAACGTGGTCACCAACTCGTGGTGCGCGAAACCGTACAGCGTGGCGGCCCCTGCGAAACCGCCCGGCAGGTCCCGCGCCAAGCCCGAGAAGACCCCGATGTCCGTGGTCGGGACGGGGTCGTCCCAGTCCGCGTCGACGGCCCCCGAGACGAACGGGAGGGCGCCTTCCGCCCCTGGCAGCGAACGCGCGGCGGTCTCGCTGCCCGCGACGAGCTCGGCGAGCTCGCGCTCGTCGGCGACGGTCGCGGTGCGCGTCCCGACGGACTCGCCGACCACCGAGACCACCGACACCGAGCGGGAACGGGACACGCCGTTGGTCGTCATCGTGCTGTTCGCCCAGCGCAACGAGGCTTCGCTTCTCTCATGCACCACCACGGCGGCCTGGTCGGCCTTCGAGAGCGCGAGCGCCGTTTCGACGAGGTCCTGCGCTGTGCGCGCCTCATGCTGGCTCATGCCTTACCCTCCTGCGCGGTGTTGAGCACTCTGACCTGGCGGAACAGGGCGGACGGGCAGCCGTGGCTGACGGCGGCGACTTGGCCGGGCTGGGCTTTGCCGCAGTTGAACGCGCCGCCGAGCACCCAGGTGCTCTCGCCGCCCACCGCCTCCATCGAGCCCCAGAAGTCCGTTGTCGTCGCCTGGTACGCCACGTCCCGCAGCTGTCCCGCGAGCTTGCCGCCTTGGATCCGCCAGAACCGTTGCCCGGTGAACTGGAAGTTGTACCGCTGCATGTCGATGGACCAGGACTTGTCGCCCTCGATGTAGATCCCGTCCTCGACGGCCCCGATGAGATCCGAGGTCGAGCGGTCGGTCTGCCGGTCCGGCTCCAGGGAGATGTTCGCCATGCGCTGGATCGGGACATGGTGCGCGGAGTCGGCGTAGGAGCAGCCGTTGGAGCGCTCGAGGCCGAGGCGCAGCGCGAAGGTCCGGTCGAGCTGATAGCCGACGAGCACGCCGTCCTTGACGATATCCCACCGCCCGGTGGCGACGCCCTCGTCGTCCCACCCGACGGTCGCGAGGCCGTGCTCGATATCGCGGTCCGCCGTGACGTGCATGACTTCGCTGCCGTATCGCAGCGTCCCGAGCTGGTCCGGGGTGGCGAACGAGGTGCCAGCGTACGCGGCCTCGTAGCCGATGGCCCGGTCGTACTCCGTGGCGTGGCCGATGGACTCGTGGATGGTGAGCCAGAGGTTGGACGGGGCGATCACCAAATCGGTCGGGCCAGCCGTCACGCTCGGAGCCTTGGCCTTCTCGGCGAGCAGCTCGGGGATGCGGGCGAGCTCGTCGGCCCAGCCCCACACCGGCCCGCCTGCCGAGGCGGCAGAAGCTCCGCTGCGTTCGTCCAGGTACTCCCAGCCCCTCGCGACCGGCGGGGCGAGGGTCCGCATCGTCTCGAACACCCCCGCGGCCTGGTCCACCGTGGTCGCTTCGAGCTGCGGGTGCAGCCGGACGCGCTGCTGCGTGATCGCGGACCCCGCGAGATCGGCGTAGAAGCTCTGCTCCTTGACCGCGAGGACGTGCGCGCTCACATGCGCCACCGGGTCGGCGGCGAGCAGGCGCTCGGAATAGTCCACGAGCAACGCCACTTTCTCCGCGACAGGCACGTCGAAGGGGTCGCGCTCGTACGCGCCGACCCAGACCGCCCCCGGGTACGCCGGCTCGTCCGCGAGCGTCACGCGTTCCGCCGCCAGCGGGGCCAGAGCCCGCGCGACCTCGACAGATCGCCGAGCCGTCTGCGCTGCGGACTCTGCGGTCAAATGCACGCTGGACGCAAAACCCCAGACTCCGTCCACGAGCACGCGCACCGCGAACCCCAGCTGCGTGGTGCTCGTGACGCTCTGCGGCTTCGCGTCGCGAAGGGCGATCCGCTCCTCGGCGAGGCGGTGCACTCGCAAATCCGCGTGGTCCGCGCCGAGCGCTTTGGCCGAGGACAGGGCCGCGTCGGCGAGCCGCGCGAGCGGCAAGGCTAAGAAATCGGGATCAACCGAAGGCATCTCTGGATCATACTCAAGCAACCGGCCGGCCTCCGGGGAAACACATGCACGAGATCCAAGGCGACAACGCCGCGAAACTCCTGGGGAGCCCCGTGCTTCCAGTTACGCGCGGACATCGCCCATCAGGTCGGCGATCTTCCCGACCGTCTCGCCGCGTTTGGGATCCCGGCTGCAGATCGTCGCCGAGACGATCGCGTAGCCGCTGAGCCTCGCCTCGGAGGCGCAGCCCCAATACGTCGAACCGCCTTGGAGGTTCTCCCATCGCGCCTTGGTCGCCGTGAGCTCGTACACCTTGGGCAGCCACGGGGTGACGGTGCCCAGTTTGCTCTTCGAGGAGAGCATTCGATTGTCGCATTGGGCGAAATTGCTGGTCATGCCGTTGTACGCGTTCCGAGCGGCGGCCTCGCCCGGATACTGCACCATGATCTCCTCCACCCAGACCTCGCTCACCGTGTCGACGAACGGCGGGTGGGCGCTCTTGGTGTCGGCGAGCACGAGCCTGCGGAATTTCGTCCACGACTGCCCCCACTGGTCGGCGTAGCCCGCTTCGCCGACCAGCTGGCATTCGGCGGGCACGACGGTCCACTCGGAGGAGTCGGGCTTGTCGTGCCAGGAGAGTTCGGTCACTTCTGGCTTGACGAATTGGTTGAGCATCGGAGACAGCGGCAGAACCGGATCGTCGAGCCCGGACGGCGCCTCCGCTTGCGCGGAGGCGGAGGGTTTCGCCTGGTGGAGCGGCCCGCATCCGGTCGCGCACGCCACGAGCAAAACGAAAGAAAGCACGGCGGCACGCACTCTCATACGCCTCGCTCACCTCCTCGGGGAAACGCCTCGGGGCCGTCTCACGCCCTCGCGGCGCTTCAGTAGAGCCGATGCTAGCAGCAAAGCGCACGTCTCGCAGGGCTGTCTATTAGACTCAACCGCTATGGCTCCCCATGGCGCGCACCATCATGAAGTCCCCGCCCACCCCGTCTCCCCGGACCGCAACCTTGCGATGGAGCTTGCTCGCGCGACCGAGGCCGGGGCCCTCGCCGCTGGCCGCTGGGTCGGCAGAGGCCAGAAAGAGTCCGGCGACGGAGCCGCCGTCAACGCCATCCGCCAGCTGCTGGCGACCGTGTCCATGCGCGGCGTCGTGGTGATCGGCGAGGGCGAAAAAGACCACGCCCCCATGCTCTACAACGGCGAAGAGGTCGGCGACGGGGACGGACCGGACTGCGACGTCGCCGTCGACCCGGTGGACGGCACCACGCTCATGAGCAAGGGCATGCCCGGAGCCATCGCCGTGCTCGCAGTGGCCGACCGGGGCGCGATGTTCGACCCTTCCGCCGTCTTCTACATGCGCAAGATCGCCACCGGCCCGGAAGCCGCCGACGTGATCGACATCACCGCCTCCACCGAGGAGAACATCGCCAGGGTCGCCAAGGCGAAGGGGGTCAGCCCGTCGGACGTCACGGTCGTCGTCCTCGACCGGCCCCGCCACCAGGAGCTCATCGGCGAGATCCGGGAGACCGGGGCGCGGATCCGGCTCATCTCCGACGGCGACGTGGCAGGCGCTATCGCCGCCGCCCGGCCCGGCTCGGGCACCGACCTTCTGATGGGGATCGGCGGCACGCCGGAGGGCATCATCGCCGCGGCGGCGATCCGTTGCCTCGGCGGCGCGTTCCAGGCAGTCCTCGCGCCGACCGACGAGGCCGAGCGACAGAAGGCACTCGACGCGGGGCACGACCTCGGCCGAGTGCTGCACGCCACCGACCTGGTCGCGGGCAACAACATCTTCTTCGCCGCGACCGGGGTCACCGACGGGGACCTCCTTCGCGGCGTGCGCTACTACGGCTCCAGCGCGACGACGCAGACCATCGTCATGCGCTCGACTTCCGGCACCGTGCGGATCATCGACGCGGACCACCGGATCGCGAAGCTCAAGGAATACTCCGACCTGGTGTAAGTTCGTCGGCGTGAGACCGATGATCATGGGGGCCGCGTCACTTGCCTTCGCCCTGTTGCACCTCGTGCCTGCCTCAGCCGCCCCGGCCCGACCGCATCCGCTCACGGCGCAAGAAATCAGCGCCCTCACCGGGTTGGCCGCCGAGCAGGAAAAAGCGTCGCAGGCCCCGGAGCCCTTCTCCGGCGAATGGGACCGCCCGGAGTGCGCGCCGCTCTTCAGCGTCGGGCAAGAACCCGCTTACGGCGACGACTGGTCCGACTATCAAGAGACTTCGACCAAGGCGGTGAGCCCGAACCTCGGCTATCCCGATCCTTACCCCCACTACATTCGGCAAGTCATCGCGCGCTATCCCAGCGCGGAGGAGGCCGGCGAGCGGCTGGCGGCTCTCCGCGCAGCGCTCGACGGCTGCTCGGACTACCGAGAGACCGGCGCGACTGCGCGGTGCGGCGGTTGGGAAGCCACGCCCATCCCGGTCCCCGGTCCAGCTGTGTCTTGGTATCGCAGGAGCAGCTCGTCCGGCGGCTCCTGCAATGGCAGTACCGCTGTATACGCCATCGCGCGCGGCGAATGGCTGATCCAGGCGAGCGCCAGCGCCTGGCTCCCGAGCACTACGCCGAAAGGTCTCGCCGCCAACCAGATCCCGCAAGCAGTGGCTGAGCGGATCGCCTCTGGTCTGCGATGAGCCCTGCCGTCAGCGAGGGTCGTCCGCAGGAGCGTCCGCGTTCAGCACGTACCAGGGGAACGGCTCCGCCGACAGCGGCACGCTGTAGTGCGTGAGCAGCCACTGGCCGATGTCGTGGAACAACGGGGCCGCCGTCTGGTGGTTCGAGCCGTCCGCGCCCCTCGGCGGCGCGTCCATGTAGATGCCGACGACGAACCTCGGGTTGTCGGCGGGCGCGATCCCGGCGAAGGTGATGTTGTTGTGCATGTCCTCGTAGTAGCACCCGCAAGCCGGGTTCACCTGCTGCCCGGTGCCGGTCTTGCCGCTGATCTGGTATCCGGCGACTCGGGCGGTCGACCCGGTCCCCTGTTGGTAGCCCATCCGGTCGAACTGCGTGATCGCCTCGAACATATTCCGCACCGTCCGCGCCGTCTCCGGCCGGACCACTTGGACCCCCTCGGGCCTTGGCTGCGCGTGGCCCGCGATAGAGCGGAGGATCCGGGGCGGCATCCGCAGCCCGTCGTTCGCGATGGCCTGGTACATGCCGGTCATCTGCAGCAGCGTCATCGAAAGGCCCTGGCCGATCGGCAGGTTCGCGAAAGTCGAGCCCGACCATTGGTCGCGCGGCGGGACCTGCCCCTCGCTCTCCCCCGGCAGGCCCACGTCCGTGCGCTGGCCGAGGCCGAACTTTTTGACCAGATCCATGAACCGGTCCTCGCCGAGGCGCTGGGCGAGCATCAGCGTGCCGATATTGGACGAGAAGCCGAAAATCCCCGCCGTGGTGAGACGCTGGGTGCCGTGGCTCAAGAAGTCGTGGATCGACACGCCGCCCATCTGGAGCAGCCCCGGCACCGGGATCACCTCGTCCGGGTTCGAGAGCCCGTACTCGATCACCCCCGAAGCCGTGATGACCTTGTTCACCGAGCCCGGCTCGAAGGGGCTGGTGATCGCGAGGTTCCCGAGGCTGTCCGGATCGGCGTTGGCCAAACCGCGCGCGGGGTCGAACGTGGAGTCGTTGGCCATCGCCAGCACCTCCCCCGTTTTCGCGTCGAGCACCACCGCGCTCACATGCTTCGCGCCGGATTTCTCGAGCGCCTCTTGGACCCGCTCCTGCACGTAGTACTGCGTCTCGGCGTCGATGGTGAGCTGCACGTCCGAGCCGTTCACCGCTGGACGGCGGTCCCGCCAGCTCCCCGGGATGACGCCGCCGTCGCTGGTCCGGTCGTAGGTCGACGCGCCGTCATGGCCCGCAAGCTCGGAGTCGAGCATCGCCTCGAGCCCGACCATCCCGTGGCCCTCGTCCCCCGTCACGCCGATGAGGTTGGCCCCCAGCGAGTCGTTCGGGTAGACCCGCACGTTCTGCCGTTCCGAGCCGACTTCGGGGAAACGGTCGCTGATCTTCTCGGCGATCTGCGGATCCACCTGTTTCGCGAGGTAGACGAATGTTTGATTGGATTTGAGCTTGCCCAGCAGGTCCGATTCGCTCGCCGAACCGCCGAGCATCTCCCGGATTCCCTTGGCGATCTGCGCCAGCCGGTCCTGCGGCGCGGGCGCGGAGGCGTTCGCCGCGCGCTGTTTCGCCAGTTTCGCCTGAATGGCCTGCGGCTGGAAGGTGAGCTTGCGCAGCTGCACGGTGAACGCGAGCTTGCGTCCGTTGCGGTCGGTGATGACCCCGCGCATCGCCGGGTCGACGATGGTGACCGAACGCTGGTTCGCGGCTTCCGCGTTGTAGTGCGAGGCCCAGATCGTCTGGATGAAGACAAGTTGGACCGCCACCGCGCCGAGCGCGAGGTAGGTCGCCGCAAGGCCCAGTCTGCGGCGGGCGGCGAACCATTGCAGCGGGCCGCGTAATTTGGCGAACGGCGCGCGCGCCGCGTTCATCGCGGCTCGGCGTGCTCGATCACTCATGCTGCTCCTGTTCTGGTTGCTCCATGTTCTTTGGCGGAACCGGCGCTGCTGGCTGGGACGCTACCTGCTCGGGGGCTTCCGGCGCGGGAGGCGCGGGGTTGTCCTCTTGCGCGGGCGGGGCCGAAGGCGCGAGGGGCGCTTGGTCCACCGCCTGCGACAACGACGGAGCCGGATCCGCCGGAGGGCTCGCGGGCACCGGATCCGCCGGGGGGAGAGAGGAGACCGGCGGCAGCGCGGCCGCTTCTGCGGGAGGCTGTCCAGGGGCCCCGTCCGGCGCAGGAGCCTCCGGAACGACCTGCGTCGGGTGGACCCGCTCGACCGAATTGTCCGGTTGCGCGGGGGCGGGAGCTTCGCCTGGAGCAGGCGCGGGAGGCTGTGGTTTCGCAGGCTCGCCCGGATTGCCCGCGCCCGCTTCCAACGGCCGTTCGGGTCCGCCCTCCGCGGGTTTGAGCTGGCCGACCACCTGCACAGAGCCATCGGGCTGCGGCACGAGCTTCGCCACGTCCTGCGCGGGCACCATGCCGAGATCCCCGGCCCGACGGGCCAATTCCGTCACCGACTGCCCTCGCTCCATATCGCGTTCGAGCCGTTCCTTCTCCTGTTGGAGCTCGCGATTGTGCAATCGCATAGCGGAGAGGGTCGAAGCGTCCTCGGTGGATCGGGTCGCGAGCCACAGCGTCGCCGCCAAGCCAACGGCCAAGAGCCCGATCACGCCGATCACAAAGGGCACCCGGCGCAACAGCTCCCGAGACGGGAAGGCGATCATCCACCACAGCTTCTCCCTGTCGGGGAGCGGCGGAAGCCCGGAGCGCATGAAGCCCTTCGTCGGGCCCCGGCTCACCGGCCGACGGCTCGACTCCACATGCGGACGGCGCTCGCTCGCCTGCCCCATCCGCATGTCTCGGCGCCGCAACGCGCGCGCTGCGGCTTTCGAGCGCTGCCGAGTCGCGGTCGGCCCTTGTTTCACCCCGCCGCGCATGAGCCGCCCTCCTCTCCTCGGTTCCCCGAAACTCGTTCGACCGCGCGAAGCCGCACCGAGGCCGCTCGCGGGTTCTCCGAGGTCTCCTCCTCCCCGGCGAGTTCGGCCCCCCTGGTGAGCGAGACGAATTCCGCTTCGAAGCCCGGCAGCTCGACCGGAAGGCCGATCGGCGTGCGGGAGGTCGTCGCCCGCGCGAACTCGTCCTTCACGATCCGGTCCTCGAGGGATTGATACGCGAGCACAACGATGCGCCCCTGCGGCGCGAGGGCGGCGAGGGCTTTCGGCAGCACTGCGCGCAAACTGCCGAGCTCGTCGTTCACTTCGACGCGGAGGGCTTGGAAGGTGCGTTTGGCCGGATGTCCGCCGGTCCTCTTCGCCTTGGCGGGAATGACGTCGTCGATGAGCCGGACGAGCTCGGCGCTGCTGGCGAGGGGCTCCGTCGCACGCCTGCGGACGATCTCCGCCGCAATCCGTGCCGCGAAGCGCTCCTCTCCGTAGGTCCGCAGCACCCTGGCGAGCTCTTTCTCGCCATAGGTGGCGAGCACCTCGTGCGCCGTGAGCTCGGCCGAGGTGTCCATGCGCATGTCCAGCGGAGCGTCTTTCGAGTAAGCGAAGCCCCGCTCGGCCTGGTCGAGCTGCATCGAGGAGACCCCGAGGTCGAGCAGATAACCCTGCACGTTCTCGCCGTCTCCGAGCGCCCGTTCGACCTCGTCGTAGCGGGCGTGGACGAACCTGACCCGGTCCGCGAGGCCGCCGAGGCGCTCTTTGGCGACCTCGATCGCCTTCGCGTCTCGGTCCATGCCCACCACTCGGAGCGTGGGAAAGCGCTCGAGGAGCGCCCTGGTGTGGCCGCCGAGGCCGAGCGTGCCGTCGACAAGGACCGGATCGGGCGCGTCGAATGCCGGGGCCAGCAGGCTCACGACCCGATTGAGCATGACCGGGACATGCTGAGGCTCTTGCGCTGACATCAGGCCTCCTCTGAACGGCGCGGCGATGGGGAGCGGGCGGTCAGCCGAATGCCGATCTGGCGCTGGGGAAGCGCGCCAGATCGGCATTCGGCTGACCGTCGGCGAAAGAAGGGCCGTCATGCCTACAAAATCCCGTCGAGAGAAGCGTCTTGAGCTTGCACGTAGCTCTCCTCGTTCTCCTCGGCGTACTGCTGCCAAGTCTGCGCGTCCCAGATCTCCAAGAAGTCGATCGCGCCGTTCACCACGCAATCGCGGGCCAAGCCCGCGTAATTGCGATGGTCCGAGGAGAGGACGACCCTGCCTTGCGCGTCGGGCCGCTGCTCGTCCGCCCCTGCGGCGAAGCTTCGCACGAAAGCCCTCGCCTGCGGGTTCGACCTGGACGCGGCGGCAGCCTTCCTGGCCAGGTCCGCGAAATGGTCCCTCGGGTACACCGCGAGGCTACGATCTGGCCCTTTCGTCACCACGAGCCCTCCTGCGAGCGCTTCGCGGAACTTCGCGGGAAGGGTGAGCCTGCCCTTGTCGTCGAGCCGTGGCGTGTATGTGCCGAGAAACATGGCCTCACCCACCGCTCCTTACGTACCGTCTCCGAATACGCCAACTTCTGACGCAAGCGCCACACTACCCCACTTTCCCCCACTTTCCAACACATTCGGCCATAACAATAGGGAAAAGGCCGAAATCTGTGGGCAGGAAGACGAAAAAAGCCCGGATCAGGGGGTTCGTACCACCTGATCCGGGCTTATCTCACGCCGGTGGGGGGAAGTGGGGCTCGGCTACTCCTGCTCGAACCTTCTACGGAAACGATGCTCCATGCGTTCGCTCAGACCCGGCTTGCGGCTCTCCCTGAGGGCCTGGCCGCGCTTGCCGCCCCGCGCCTCGACCCTGCCGCCAGCGCCGCCGGAACTGTCCGAAGTCCAGAGCCAGCGGATGCCGGCCGCGAACATGACCACGAAGCCGACCAAACTCACAATCGGGAAAGCGCCGGGGAATTTGAACGGCACGACCACTCCGAGCACTAGAAGCACCAGGCCGACCACGAACAACACGGCGACCTGCAGGCCGATGCGGCTCGACGGAGAACGAAGGCCTTTGCCCCAGGGCGCTGACGCGAATTTCGGGTCCTCCGCGTACAAAGCGCTCTCGATCTCGTCGAGCACCCGCTGCTCATGTTCAGAGAGTGGCATAGCATCCCTCCTCGGGTCTCGCTTCGCCAAGGCGATCAGCACTCGGTATGAGGGGTCCACCTGCTTGAACGCCTCTTGGAGAAATCATACGCTTTCTTCAGCTAGACGTCACGCGGGCTGGGCGCATGGCGAAGCGGCGCGCGGCTACGCGCTCTTCCGGTCCTGCCTGGCTGAAGCCTCCGGGCGGCCCGCCCCCGCCCGGAGGAAATCCTCCACGCCGCAGAGGAACTCGCCGACCTTGCGGACGAACTCGTGGAGCCCCTCCTCGTCCGGAGCTTCCATCACGCCCGCCTGGGCCAAAGCCCTCGTCTTCGAGATCTTGTGAAAATATTGCGCCCAAAGCTCGAAACCAGGGGCCTTCGCGAGCCGGACCCACGCGCTGCGATCCGCCCGCCTGCCGCCGGGCCGCTCGACGGTGACCAACACGGCTCCCGCCCCGCCGAGCGCCGCCTGGTACGCCCGCAAGAACCGCTCCGCCGCGTCCCCCGGCTCCATAGCCGCGAACAGATGGGCGTCCGCCCTGCGCAGCAGCTCACCGCAGAGCCCGGGCGCGCCGCCCCTGACGAACGTCATCGCGCCCCGTCTGAAGGTCTGTGTGATCTTCATATTCCTCGCTTCCGGGTGGGTGAGGCAACAGAAGCCGGCCTCACGGTTATGGTGGTGACATCCGGCCTGCGGCGGACACAGTCGCCGTCGCGGGCCAATCACTTGAGAAGATTGTGCACAAGGGCACTGACAAAAAAGGTGGAGTTCGTTGAATCACCTCGCCGAGCTGGCGGTATACGATTTGTCGCCAACGGTGTTCCTCTCCAGGCTGCACGACGCGCTCACGCTCTACACCACGGCGATGGGGTACTCCTCCGAGGTCATCTCCTACCGCGCCCAGCCTTGGCGCGAAGACACCCGCAGATCCGGCTGGCGCGCCGTCGGAGCTTTTCAGGGGAGCGAGCTCGCCGGGTTCGCGTACGCGTACACGGGCAGCGCAGACCTCCCCTGGCACCAACACGTCGCGAGGGCCGCCAACGGGCTCGGCCCGGCCCGACAGTCCGTCGCCGAGATGCTGGGCGACTACGTGGAGCTCACGGAGATCCACGTCCGTCCCGACATGCAAGGACTGGGCCTCGGCGAGACGCTGCTGCGGCGGCTGATGCTCGACAGGCCCGAAGGCCATGTGCTGCTCTCCACCCCAGAAGTCGCGCTGGAGGCGAATCGCGCATGGCGGCTCTACCGAAGGCTGGGATTCGTCGACGTCATCCGGCAGATGCGGTTCCCAGGAGACTCGCGGCCCTTCGCCATCCTCGGCCGCCCGCTGCCGCTCTGACGAAGAGGCCGGGGCCGCTCGTCGCGACTAGCGCATGAGGGACGGCCCGGTCGCGAGCAGCGCGTCCCGCGTTGGAGCCGTCGCGTTCGGAGCGTTCTTGCGCCAGAAGGCGGAAGCCGCCGCGAACGACACCGCCGCCGCGAAGAACATCGCGGGCACCGAGTACATCTGCTGATCTCCGTCCAATCCGAACATGAACAGCAGCGCCACGGACCAGAAGACAATCGCGGACCGCGCGGCGGGAGTCACGACGAAAGCCGCGAAGATGGCCAGCGGCCAGCCGAAGTACCACGGGAACGCGGCAGCGGAGAGCTCGATCGCCACGACCATGGCCAGGACCGCGCCGACCAGCGCCCGCCGACCGATGGTCTGGTCGGTGTCGCCCGCGAACTTCTGCCGGAGGAAACGCTCCGCCTTGCCGATGAAACCGGGGCGGCTGGACTCGGTCACGGCGGCCTCCTGCGCCGACCACAGCGGCTCGCGCGAGCCCCACCAGAAAGTCGCCAACAGCGCCAGCATGACGACCATGAAGACGTCGCGGGTCGTGTTCAGCACTTCCTGGCTGTTCCAGTCGAAGAGCTGGCCGATCGTGATGGTCAGCAGCTGCGCCACGGCGGTGGGCACGGCCAGCCAGTTCACGACGACCACGGTGTCGAAGATCTCCCGGCTCCAGCCGAGGTCCACGCCCGCGACGATGGTGAAGAACCCGAACACGCCCGCCGTGACGGCAACGACCTTGCCGACCACTTTGGCGTACTCGGCCAACGCCGAGAGCGGCTGCGCGCTCATCGAGAGGCTGCCCCGCCTTGCGACTTGCGCCAGCCAGATCCAGCCGATGAACGGCAGAGCCAGGACGGCGGTCGCTTTGATGCACGCGGCGGCCACGACCAGGGCGACCCCGCCGTACTGCTGGCCGCGCAGCACCAGGACGAGGCCCGAGGTCAGAAGGCCGATCATCAGCATCTCGTTATGCGCCCCGCCGACGAGGTTGACCACCATGAGCGGGTTGAGCAGGGCGAGCCAGACCGCCGTCTCGGGCTTCTTCCCGAAGTGCTTGGCGAGCGAGACCACCGACCAGAACGTCAGCACGACCCCGGGGAGCATGATGATCCTGGTGAGGATCACCCCCGCGACGATATGGTTGCCGACCACGGTGGTCAGCAACTTCATGATGAGCATGAAGAGCGGGCCGTACGGGGAGCCGGTCGTGGACCAGACCTCGGCCACGTTGTCCGTGTACGCGTTCGGGTCCATGACCGGACCATTGCTGTACGGGCTGAGCCCGTCGCGGAGCAAGGCGCCCTGCGCGAGGTAGGAGTAGGGGTCGCGGGTGTAGAGCGGAGCCGCCACCAGGAGCGGGGCCACCCAGCAGACCATGGTGCGGATCAACCAGCGCAGCTCCACCAGGCCTGCCAAGACCAGCCTGCCCGCCCGGACCCAGGCGAGCACGACGAGGCAGAGGCCGAACCAGCCGAGGTAGGTGGCGATTTCCTTGCCGTGGCCGAAGCGCATCCACGACAGGTGCGTGGCCTCCAGTGCCTGGTCGTGCTTGAGGCCGCCGGCGACGGCGACGCTAATGAACGACAGCAGGCATGTCCCGATCACGCCGAGGGCGATCGTCCATCCTTTGCTGAGCGTCGCAGCCGAACGCGCCGACTCGAGTTCCATCTCGTCAGCAGGGTCCGAAGCCGCGGAAAGAACGCTACGCGCCCCGCGTTCCATCATCGGGATAGCCACGTGCCGCTCCTCTCCTCAATCCTCTCACCGGTCCCCCCGCCGCCATATCTAGTCTGACTGCGGTCGGATAATACCCGATCTTGGGGTGCTACGCCAGATGACGGCGAGTCGCTCATGCGAGCAAGGAAGCTGTCAGCTCCGCGAGTCCTGTTTTCGCCGCGCCGGACACCGCCGCCGAGGCGAGCGCCGAAGCGGCCCTCCCCTGCAGGAATTCGATACGGGCGCGGACCTGCGCCCTGGCTCCGAGCCGATCAATCATCGCGACGGCCTCGGCCACGGCATGATCGTCGTCGCCACGTCCGAAAACCGACCGTAACGCCTGTTCCTCGGCGCTTCCCGCCGACCGCGCCGCGCTCAGCGCGAGCGCGGCGAGCACGGTTCGCTTGCCCTCGCGCACATCGTCCCCCGCAGGCTTGCCGGTGACCGCCGGATCGCCGAACACGCCGAGCAAATCGTCTTGCAGTTGGAACGCCGCGCCCACGTCTTCTCCGAAACCGCGGTAAAACGTGAGCAACGCCTCATCGGCCCTGGCGAGGACTCCGCCGAGCTCCAGGGGGCGGGCGACCGTGTACGAGGCCGTCTTCCACCGGATCACCCGCGCCGCAGCCTCTTCGCTCTCGTCGCCTCCCGCTTGCGCCAGGACGTCGAGGCACTGCCCGCCGATCACTTCGGACCGCATCGCGGCCCAAGCCCGCCGGAAAGCGGGCCGGTCCGCCTCCGTCACCGCGTCCAAGCCCTCCGCAGCCAGATCGTCCGCCCAGACGAACGCCAGCTCGCCCGCGAGGATGGCGAGCGCCTCGCCGTGTCGCTCGCTGCGCCCCGCCCATCGCTCCCGGCTGTGCTCCGCTTCGAACCTGCGGTGCAGCGAAGGCTCGCCTCGGCGCAGGTCCGACTGGTCGATGATGTCGTCATGGGCGAGCAAACCTGCTTGGAGCAGCTCCAAGGCCGCGCACACGCGCTGCACGGGGACCGCGCTGGCCCCGGCCGCGTCGCCGCCGGCCCCGAGCCAGCCCAGCCACGCGAACGCGGGCCGGATCCGTTTCCCCGAGCCGAGGACGAACGTCGACAGCTCCGCGACCACGTCCGCGAATTGCGGGCCGATGCGCGCGGCCTCCTCTTGCCGGACGGCGAGGAACTCGATCAGCCGCGCCTGCGTGAAGGCTTGGACAAAACCCAGCGACTGCGCGGGACTCTGCGGAAGGGGCGGGGGGACCTCCCACGAGCCGCCAAGCGAGTGAGGGATTGTCATGGCACGTCATCTCCGAGAACTGTCTGTCGGTGTCTTTTACACTGAACGGGTGAGCACAGCTTCTCTCGCCGAAAGCATCGCCGCGTCGCGGTCCATCCTGCCAGCACGGAGCCCGCTGGCGCAGAGCCCACACGGGCAGAGGCCATCCGCGCAGGCAGGCGATTCGGTGGTCGACGAGTGGCAGCGGATCAAACAGACGCGGACTCCGTTCTCGGTCGAGTTCTACCCGCCGCGCAACGACGCGGAAGAGGCGGCGCTGTGGCGCGCGGCCCGCGTCTTCGAGCGCTTCGGAGCCGCGTTCGCGACCGTCACCTACGGCGCGGGCGGCAAAACGAGGGAGAAGACCGTCCGTCTGACCGGACAGCTCGCCAAAGAGACCACGCTGCCCGTCGTGGGTCATCTGACCATCGTGGACCACACGCTCGACGATCTGCGCTCGATCATCGCGGGGTTCGCCGACCAGGGCGTGCACAACATCCTCGCGCTGCGCGGCGACCCTCCGGGCGACGACCCGTTCGCCGAGTGGGTCAAGCACCCCGACGGCCTCGAATACGCCGAGGACCTCGTGCGGCTCGTCCGTTCGCTCGGGAACTTCCATGTCGGCGTGGCCTCGTTCCCGCGCGGGCATTACCGCGCCGTCGACCTCGAGCACGACACCAAATATTTGGTCCAGAAGCTGCGGGCGGGGGCCGAGTATTCGATCACGCAGATCTTCTTCGACATCGAGGACTACCTCCGCCTGCGCGACCGGGTGTCGGCATACGACCCAGAGCAGGGGCGCAAGCCGATCATCCCTGGCATCATGACGATCACCTCGCTCAAGACGTTGCGCAGAGTGGTGTTCCTCTCCGGCGAGACCATTCCCTCCGCGCTCGAGGAGCGGCTCGCGAAAGCCGCTGGGGGCGGCGAGCAGGAGGACCGCAAGGCAGTGCGGGACATCGGCATCGAACTCGCCACCGAGATGTGCCAGCGGCTCGTCTCCGAGGGCGTGGACTGCTTGCATTTCAACACGATGAACTTCAGCAAGGCGACTGTGGAGGTGCTCACCAACCTGGGCTATACCTTCAAGGCATGACCCGTCCCTCGCCGTCGTCCGATCCGCTGGCCGGAAGAGTCCTCGACGGGCGCTACCGGCTGGACGAGCAGATCGGCTCCGGCGGCATGTGCGTCGTCTACCGAGGCTTCGACCAGCGTTTGGAGCGGACCGTCGCGGTGAAAATAGCCGCCGAGCGGTTCGACGGCGACCACAGGATCGACGAGAGGTTCAAACGCGAGGCGCTGGCCATCGCGCGGCTGTCCGACCCCGGACTCGTCGCGGTGTACGACCAGGGCTCCGTGGGCGGACGGCCGTACTTGGTGCTGGAGTACGTCGCGGGCGGCACTGCGCGCGAGTTGCTCGCCGAGCGCGGGGCGATGCCGCCCTACGCGACCGCCGCGCTCGTGGGGCCGGTGCTTCGAGCGCTCGGCGCGGCCCACGGCTTCGGCTTCGTGCACGGCGACGTGAAGCCGGAGAACATCCTGATCTCCACGACTGGCGAGGTCAAAGTCGCGGATTTCGGGAGCGTCGCGCCCTCTGCGGGCGCTGGCCGGACGCAGGGCTCCGGGGGCGGGCGTGATCGCACGGACGTTTTCGGCACGGTCGGCTACCTCGCGCCCGAGCAGGTGGACGGCGGCTTTTGGGCGGACGTCTCCCCCGCTGTCGACGTGTACGCGGTCGGCGTGGTGCTCTACGAGCTGCTGACCGGCGTTCTGCCGTTCTCGGGCGCGAGCCCGGCCGAGCTCGCGCGCGCCCGGCTCGTCCATGACGTGCCGCCGCCGAGCAGGGCTGTGGACGGCGTCCCGATGCAATTCGACCATTTGGTGCTCCGGGCGACCGAACGGGATCTTCGGAATCGCTACCCCGACGCGAGGAGCATGGCTGAGGACTTGGAGCGCATCCGGGCCGAACTCGGCCTACCTCGGTACACCGTGCCCGCGCCAGCGGTCACGGCGAGACCTCCTGCCCCGCCCGCCATCGTCCTCCTCCCGCCGACGAGCCCCCCTCGGACGGGCGACGCGCCGTCGGCCGAGACACAGCGTTTCGAGCCGAGTTCCGGCCAGCACCACACGACGATCAACCTCGCGGCCATCGCGCCCGGCGCAGAACCCGAGCCGGAACTCGCCCGACTTGGGACGGGCGCCCCGATCCTGCGCTCGGTCCACTGGCGGCGCACCGCCGTCTGGCTCATCGTCGTGCTGGTCTTTGGAGCAGCCGCGATGATCGCCGGATACGGGCTGGCCGCCCTCGTCGAGCACCAATTCAGCTAGGCGGCGGCCCTCGGCTCCGCCGCATGGCCCGCGCCCGCGCCGTTGAAGCGGAGCGGCCACCAGAACCAGCGCCCGAGCAGGCTGGCGATCCCCGGCACGACGAATGTGCGCACGATCAGCGTGTCGATGAGCAGGCCGACCCCGATCGTGGTCCCGACCTCCTCGATGGAGAGGACGTCGCTGGAGAGCATCGCGAACATGGTGATGCCGAAGACGATGCCCGCCGTGGTCACCACCCCGCCTGTGCCGCCGAACGCGCGGATCATCCCGGTCCGCAACCCGTCCCGCTTGCCCCGGTGCGCCTCCACTTCTTCGCGCATCCGGAGGGCGAACAACAAGTTGTAGTCCGCGCCGACCGACACCAAGGCGATCATGGCGATCGACGGGACGGACCAGTGGACCTCCCTGCCGATGATGTCTTGCCAGATCAGCGTGGAGACGCCCAACGCAGAGAGGTAGGAAAGGATCACCGTCCCGATCACCGCTGCCGCCGCGACCGGGCTGCGCAGCATGACGAGCATGATGAGGAAGATCATCGTGAGCGACACAACGGCGAGGAGCAGAAAGTCCTGCTCGACGAAATCGCGCATCTGCGCCGTGCCGATGCCGTAGCCCACCATGCTGGTGGTGTTCCCGACCAGCGTGCCTTCTTTTGTGGCCTCGTGGATCGCCGAGAGGATCCTCGGAGCCCGGTCCGCCCCGTCCGGGCCGAAGACATCGCCGTCCTCGAACACCAGGAAGCGGGCCGCCTTGCCGTCCTTGGAGAAGAAGAAGGCCGAAGCCTGCCGGAACGTCGGATCGTCCCAGGCCCGCTGCGGCAAGTAGAAGCCTCCTTCGCCGCTCCCCGCGAAATCCGCGCTCAGCTCCTGCAAGTAGTCGGTGAGCCCGGCGAACATCGGGCGGATCGAGCCGATCGCCTGGGAGAGCTGCGTGCTCACCGCGTCCAGTTGCCCCAGCGAGGCGCGCATCGACTGGGTGGAGCTCGCCGCCCCGGCGAGCGATTTCGCCATATCGCCCGAACCCGCGCCAAGGACGGCCGAGCCTTTGGCAAGGGTTTCGGCGGCCTCCACCATGCCGTCCATCGGCTCGACCACCTTCATCACCACCGAACAGATGCCGTCGTTCGCGCAGTTGGGGTTCCCGTTCACGATGTCGCGCAGCGGGTCGAGATACCCGGAGACCGTGTTCGCGTTGTCCTGGAGCTGCTCCATGCCCGCGCGCATGCCGTCGGCTCCGCCGTTGACCTGCCGCAATCCTGTGACGCTGCCGTCCAGCCCGGCCTGGAGCTTGGCGATGGCCGAAGAGAACCCGCTCAGCGCGGATTGCAGCCGGTCCAAGGAGGCCAACCGCTCGGACAACCCGGCCATCTGCTCGTCGAGCCGCCCGCCGATGACCCCGGCCTGGTCGGAGAGCTGCGCTTGGGCAGGCACCGTCCCGCCGGGGCGGGAGGCCGACTGGACCATCCGCACTCCTGGAACCGCCATGACGGACCGGGCGACCTTCTCCAGAGCGATAAGCCCCTGCGGGTTGCGCATGTCGTGGTCGGACTGGAGCACAACGACTTCCGGCAATATGGAGTTCGGCGGGAAATGCCGGTCCATCGCCTGATAGCCCCGGTTGGACGGCGTCGTCTCCGGGATGGCGGCGGCCTCCACGTACCCGCGATCAAGGCCAAGCACCGGCAGCGCGCACACGACCAGCGCGAGGACAGCGACCGAGGCGACCGGACCCGGCCAACGCGCGACAGCCGTGCCGATCCTCCGCCACCGGCGCGAGGCCTTCGCCGCGCGCGGCTGCGCCCAACCCCGGCTCCCGAAAAACCCGATGAGCGCGGGCAGCACCGTCAACGAGCTCGCCATGCCAACCAAGATTCCGATCGCGCAGGGCAGGCCGGCCGTGCGCAGCATGTTGATCTTGCCGAACACCAAGCAGGACAGCCCCGCCGCAATGGTCAGACCCGAAGCCAAGACCACCGGCCCCACCTGGCTGTTCGCCGCGCCGAGAGCCTCCGCGTGCGCCACCCCGCGCCTGCGCTCCTCGTGATAGCGGCCAAGGAGGAAGATGCCGTAGTCCGTCGTCGCCCCGAGCATCAACGCGGCCAACAAGGCCACGGAGAAGATCGAGACCTCGATGATGTCGTGCATGCCGAGGAAGGCCACGATCGGGCGTGCGACGGCCAGGCCGAGCCCAACGGCGGTGAGCGGGATCAGCGCGGTGAGCGGGGATCGGTACACCGCGATCAGCAGCAGGGTGATGAGCACGATGGTCGCCCCGGTGATCATCAGCATCTGCCGGTCGATCGCGTCGAACTCATCGGTGATCGTCGTCGCAGGCCCGGTGATGTGCGCGTGTATCCCGCCCGGCGGCGGGTTGCTCGCGACGATGGTCCGCACGGCCTCGATCGCCTCGTTGGCCTGGCCGCTCCCGACATCGCCGGTCAGGCGCACCATCGCGTACACGGCTTTGCCGTCGGCGCTGACTCCCACTTTGGCCGTGATCGGGTCCGCCCAGAGGTCCTGCACGGATTGCACGTGCGCCGAGTCGGCGCGCAGCGCCCCGACCAGCCGGTCGTAGTAGCTCCGCGCGGTTTCGTCGAGCGGGCGGTCGTCCTCCAGCACCAGATAGTTGAGGTTGATGGTGTCCCCGTCGCCGAACAACTGACCGATCTTCGCCGTCGTGTGCAGGATCGGCGTGTCCGAGGGGAAAAAGCTCCTGGCGTGCGTCTGCGAGACAGGTTCGAGCTGCGGCACGAGCAGGTTGCCCGCTCCTGCCGCGAGCAGCCACAGGCCGACGACGAGGATCGCGTACCGCGAGCAGAACGAGGCGAGTCTGGTCCACATGGGGTCGACGCTACGGGACGGACGGGGCCCGATCATCGTGCTTCGGGCGAGATTCCGCCTCCTACCGAGGGAGGAGGCGGAATCTCGCCCGAAGCACGATGTGTTCCTCCGAATACGCTCTAAGCTGGAAGAATGCCTCGGCTCCACGATCTCGTCCAGCGCCGCCTCAACATTATGCCGCTGCCGTACCCTCTGGTGGTGCCGCTGGTCATGCACGGGAGCGCTGCCGCAGTCGCCCTCACCGCGCTCGTGCAGCGGGGTTTCGAACGCCCTGCGCTGCTCATGCTGGCCTTTCTGCTGGCGACAGCCGAAAGCCTGGTCTGCGCCTTTTGGGGAAGGCTGCTCCATCCTGCGATCATCACGCCGCTCGTGCTCGTCGCCGTCGCGATGTTCCTCTTCCTGTGGCCGCCCGTCCCCACGGACGCGGCGCCTTTCCTCTTGCCCTTCGTCGTCGGCTCCATCGGCGCGAAGTCCAATATCCGGACCAGCGCGACGGCAACGGCCGCTTCCGCAGTGTTCTTGCTCTTCGCCGCCGCGAACCACAGGCTCATCGAGCCTGTGGTGTACATGCTCTTCTTCCTCGTCTTCGGCTGGTCGATCGGCCTGATCCTCCAGCTGCAGCAGCAGCTGCTGCTCCAGGTCCGACAGACCCAGACAAGCCTCGCCGAGCAGGCCGCGGGCGAGGAGCGGCGCCGGATCGCCAGGGAGGTCCACGACGTGGTCGCCCATTCCCTGTCCATCACCCTGCTCCACCTCACCGGGGCCCGTCGGGCGTTGCAGGAGGATCGCGACGTGGACGACGCGGTCGCGGGTCTCCTCGACGCGGAGCGTCTCGGCCGCCAGGCCATGGCCGACATCCGACGAACCGTGGGGCTTTTGGACGCGGACCCCGCACATGGGCACAAACTAGCCCCTGGGCAGGGAGTCGCCGACATCCGCGCGCTCGTGGACGATTTCGCCCAAGCGGGCGTCGCGGTGGACTACCGAGTCAAAGGCGACCTCGGGACCGTCTCCGCCCTTGTCGGGCTCGGCCTGTACCGGGTCGCGCAGGAGTCCTTGGCGAATATCGCGAAACACGCGCCGAACGCGCGGGCGGTCCTGAGGCTGCAGATCGCGAAGGGCTGCGCCGAGCTGACGGTCGACAACGGCACGCCCGACCTTCCGCCGAACCCGAACGACACGACGGGCTCCGGCGTCGCCGGAATGCGCCAACGGGTCGAGCTTCTTGGCGGCGAATTGTCCGCAGGCCCAGTCCCACAGGGCTGGTCGGTGCGCGCGGCAATACCGCTCGACCAGGGCGCGGCTCCGGCCCCGCTGTTCCAGGCCGGGAAGTCGGCGAGGGCGCATGGCGGACGTTGACATCGCGGTGCTCCTCGTCGACGACCAGGAGCTTGTCCGAAGCGGCCTGCGCCGGATCTTGCGCCGCAAAGACGGTTTCGTCATCGTCGGTGAATGCTCGGACGGCTCCGAGGTCCCCGCCTCGGTGGCAGAGCACAAACCGGACCTGGTCCTCATGGACCTGCGCATGAAGCAGGTCGACGGCATCGAGGCGACCCGGCTGCTGCGCGCCGCCTCGGGGCCTCCCGTGCTCGTGCTCACCACCTTCGACGACGACGAGCTGTTGTCCGGCGCGCTACGCGCGGGAGCAGCCGGGTTCATCTTGAAGGACTCCCCCGCCGAGGATCTGATCTGGGCGGTGCGCGCGGTCGCAGGGGGCGACGGATTCCTCGACCCCGCAGTCACCGCCCGTGTGCTCGCCGCCTACCGGACCGCCCCCTCCGCCCGACAGAAGCAGGCCTCGGACAAGCTCACCGCGCGCGAGCTCGAGGTGCTGCGCCTGATCGCGCGGGGCGCGAACAACACGGAGATCGCGGAGCGGCTGTTCATCTCCGAAGTGACGGTGAAAAGCCATATCGGACGCATCTTCGCCAAACTCGGCCTGCGCGACCGGGCCGCGGCCATCGTGTACGCCTACGACCAGGGCGTCGTCACCGCCGGATAAGCCTGCCCCTGCTCGCCGAGAGGACGGCTACGCGTCCGCCATCAACAGGAGGGCTTTCGCGGCCAGGTCGCGCACGACCTGCCATTGCGCGGCGCTTTCGAGCGCCTCGTACGTCCACAGGCCCGCGTGCTCCGCGCCGCTGAACGATTCGAGCTGCCGGTCGAGCTCGGCCAACGCGCCAGCGGCTTGTGCGTCCACGCCAAGCTCCGCATACCAGTTCTGCACCGGCACGTAATGGTCGGAGAAAACCAGCGCGAGCTCGTCGACGTCTGCGGAAAGCGGCTGCAAATACGCCAGCTGCGTCTTCTCGTCGCCCGCCAAGACGTGCACCGCGTCCCGCAGCCCCCGAAAGAAACTGACCTTGTTCTCCAAAGTCGTGCTGCTGACTTCCACCTGTACCGCTTTCTCTCATCGCCAGTCCGAACAGACCTCGAACGCGCCGCGCTCGCTCGACGAGCGGCCAACCGAAGAGCGCCCCCCGTCTGGGTCCAAGCCGACAACCATACGCCACCCATGAGCGCGCCGCCGCAACCGGTCTTCGCGCGACCTGGCCGCCCCTGCGCGCCGCGCCGCCGCGAGCGCTACGAGCGCTACGAGCGCTACGAGCGCAGCATCTCCGCGACCAAGAACGCCAGCTCGAGGGACTGCTCGGTGTTGAGCCTCGGGTCGCAGGCGGTCTCGTAGCGGCCGGCGAGGTCGGCGTCGGAAATCTCTTTCGCGCCGCCGAGGCATTCGGTGACGTTGTCGCCGGTGAGCTCGATGTGGATGCCGCCGGGGTGGGTGCCCGCCTTGCGGTGCACCTCGAAGAAGCCCTGCACCTCGTCCACGACGCGGTCGAAGTGCCGCGTCTTGTAGCCGCTCGGCGATTCGACGGTGTTGCCGTGCATGGGGTCGCACTGCCAGATCACCTGATGGCCGGTGGCCTGCACCTTCTCGATGATCGGCGGCAGGAGCGTCCGCACTTTGTCGCTGCCCATGCGCGAGACGAGCGTGAGCCGCCCAGGCTGGCGGCGCGGGTCGAGCCTGCGCACGTACTCGGCGGCTTGCTCCGGGGTGGTGCTCGGGCCGATCTTGAGCCCGATCGGGTTGTTGATCAGCTCCATGAAGGCGATGTGCGCGCCGTCGAGCTGGCGCGTGCGGTCCCCGATCCACAAGAAATGCGCGGAGAGGTCGTAGAGCGCGGGGTCGCCGTCGGGGTTGCCGGGGTTCTCCGCCAACCGCAGCATCGCGCGCTCGTAGTCAAGGACCAGCGCCTCGTGCGAGGCGAAGATCTGCGCGGACTCCAACTCCCGGTCGCTCACGCCGCAGGCGGCCATGAACTTGAGCCCCCGGCCGATCTCTTTGGCGAGCACTTCGTAGCGCGCCCCTGCCGGGGACTGCCGGACGAACTCCCGGTTCCAATCGTGGATCCGGTGCAAGTCTGCCTCGCCCGCCGCGGTCAGCGCCCGGACCAGGTTCATCGCGGCCGACGCGTTCGCGTACGCGCGGACCAGCCTGGACGGGTCGTGCTGACGGCCGCGCTCGTCGGGGGCGAAACCGTTGACCATGTCGCCCCGGTACGAGGGCAGTCCCTGGCTGTCAAGGTTCGCGCTGCGCGGTTTGGCGTATTGGCCCGCGATCCTCGCGACCTTCACCACCGGCATGCTCGCCGCCCAGGTGAGCACCACGGCCATCTGCAGCAGCGTGCGGATATTGCCCTTGATGTGCGGCTCGGTGTTCGCGACGAACGTCTCCGCGCAGTCGCCGCCCTGCAGCAAGAAAGCCTCGCCGCGAGCGACGCTCGCCAGCTGCTCGGAGAGGGCGTCGACCTCGCTCGCCACGCAGATCGGCGGGACGGATTCGAGCACCTTGCGCATCTGCGCGGCTTCCCCGCCGTCCCAGGAGGGCTGTTGCGCGGCGGGCCGGGCCAACGCGTCGTCCAAACGCGCGCGCAGGTCGGAGGAGAGCGGCGGCAAATCCGGCAGCTCGTCGATGGGAACGTCGACCGTCCAGTTCATGGCATTCAGATTAGCCCTCCCTTGCCCATTGGGACAAAACGTTATTCCGGATGCCCGAGACCTGCTCGTTCGCGGTCAAGCAGCCTGGATCGCGAGGTAGCGCTCGCGGCAATGCCTCGCGTCGACGAGCGCGTCGTGCGCGCCGTCGGGGACCGGAGGCAACGACGGGCTGCCGCGATCCTCCCAGAGCTGGCGCACGTCCCTTGTGTACCGGGGAAGCGCCCTCGGCAACGCTGGCATCGCGCCCCAGAGCTGGCAAAGCACCACATGGTCGTACGCCCCCATCCACGCCCACAGCTCGATGGGGTCCTTCCCGCCCGAAGTCAAAAACTCCAGCAGCTCGTCGCGCAGCCGGGACCTCGGCACCCAGAGCGGGGACGAAAGCGGCGGCAACTGGCTCAGCACGTGCTCGCGCACCCATTTCCCGGCTTTCCGAGCTTCGAATTCCGAAGACACCCGGTAGAACTCCCTGCCGTCCTCGGCGACCACGCCGATGGAGACCAGGTCGATCGTGGCCCCGTCTTCGATGAACTCGGTGTCGTAGAAAAATTTCGGCATCAGGCTGCCGAAGGAGTCGTCTTCGGCCCGGAGCCTTTCTCCCCCCCGGATCTCTTCTTCCGGGTCGCGTACGCGTCCACATACTCCTGGCCGCTCAGCCGCATGATCTCGTACATGATCTCGTCGGCGATGGAGCGCTCGACGTAGTGGTTGCCCACGAAGTCGTAGAAGCGCGAGAAGTCCAACGGCTTGCCAATGCGCACGGTCACCGGATGGGGGTGGAATTTCGCGCTGTCGGGGGCCAGAACCTTGTCCGTCCCGATCACGCCGACCGGGATCACGGGGACTTTCGCTTCGAGCACGATCCGCGCGGCTCCGGTCTTGCCCTTGTACAGCCGTCCGTCCGGCGAACGGGTGCCTTCCGGGAAGATGGCGGCCAGATTCCCTTTGGCCAGCACCTTCTTCAGCGACTCGAGGGCGGCCCGAGAGGCGTCGCCGCCGCTGCGGTCGATCGGCACCTGCCCCGCGGACGAGAAGAACCAGCGCTGGAAGGCCCCCTTGATCCCCGTGCCGGTGAAATACTCGCTCTTCGCAACGTGCGTCACCTTGCGGGGCACCGCCAACGGGACGAAGAGCCAGTCGGTGGCGGAGAGGTGGTTGTACGCGATGAGCGCGCCCCCAGAACTCGGAATGTTCTCCACGCCCTCGACCGTGCTCGGGCACAGCAGGTTCAGCGCCGGGCCGATGAGCACATGTTTGAACGCGCGGTACCAGAGCGTGCGCTCGGAATAGTCCTTCGTCAACGCCTTATGCACCGGTTTCTCAACCTCTGGTTTCGCAGCAGCTTGGCTCGTGGTCACGGGTATCACTCTACCTATCGCATCGATCCATTCCAGGGGAACCCGACTCCTGCCGCGAACCCGACGGATCCGGAGAGCGGGGACGCGAGGGGACGAGCCCGGTCGGTCCTCGGGAAACCAAACGGACGATCCCCCGCGCGCGGGGCCCAGACCAGTGCAGCGCCAGCGGAACAAGCGCGCGAGGAGCCGACGACGCGGCGAGGCTCCGTTTGCGGCGCGGATCAGCTCAAGGATTCGACGCGCTTCTTCAGCTCTTTCAGCGCGGTGTCGATGATCGCCCGCTCGGCTTTGCGCCGGAACAGCCCGATCATGGGGATCCGCAAGTCAACGGACAGCTCGTAGGTCACTTTCGTGCCCTTCTCGTTCGGCTCGAGGAGGTACGCGCCCTCTTGCGAGCGCATGATCGTGCTCTCCAGCAAAGTCCACCGCACGGAAAGGCCGTCTTCCGCCCACGTGTAGCGCAATTCGTAGGTGTCCTTGAGCAGCGCCGCGTCGAGCACAAACCGCGCCTTCGCGGCGAACCCGTTCTTGTCGCGCTCGAGGATTTCGACCGATTTGGCGGCGTCCACCCATTCCGGGTAACGGTCGAGGTCGGCGATCACCGCCATCACGTCCGCTGGCTTCGCCCCAATGACAATCGATTGATTCGTGTGATCTGCCATACGCCCAACCTACCGCGTCGGCTCCGGTGCGGGCGCATGGCCCGGCGGCTTCCCCGCCTCGTAGCGGTCTTTCAGCTCGAAACTCATCGCCTTCCCCGCCAGCCTGAGCCTTCGGACGAGCCTGCGCAGCTCGCGGGGACGCAATGGCGCGGCCGGCTCCCCGTGCAGGAAGAAGTGCAGCAGGGTGCCGTCCAGCTCGGGTTTGAGCCAGACTTCCATGGTGCCCTGGACCTGGCCGCTGACCAACCATCGGACGCCTTTTTCGCCCCGAGCCTCACGGACCTTCAGGTCCAGCTCCGGCCACCAACGCAACCAGCGGCTCTGGTCCTCAAGGCCCTGGCCGACGCTCGCTGGAGACGCCGCGACGAAAGTTTGGTCGGCGATCTGAACACTGTGCATAGTGGCAGAAACGCTATCAGGTCGCGCTGCTCCGAGCCTCTGACGGATCCAGGCGGACGAGCCCCGCGAACGGGAGTCGCCCCGGCGGGGCCGAAGGCGACGGCGCGCGCAACGGAGCGAAGAACGAGCGGCGAGGCGCTGCCCCCGAGCGCTGCGAGCAGGAGACTTGGCAATCGGACCGCGTCAGAGGTCGAGCAGTTCCGCCAGCTTGGCCGCCGAAGTGTCCCAGCCCCAGGACTCCTGCACCCAGGCGCGTCCCGCGACCCCCATTTTGCTCGCCCGAATCGGGTCCGAGAGCAGCCGGACGGCGGCGTCGCCGACCTCTTGCACGGACCGTCCCGAAACAACGGTGCCGGTCTCGCCCTCGCGCACGGTCTCCGGAGCGCCGCCGGAATCCCCGGCGATCACCGGGAGCCCTGCCGCCGAAGCTTCGAGGAAGACGATGCCCAGGCCCTCCACATCGAGCCCCTTGCCCCGAGTGCGGCACGGCATGGCGAACACGTCCGCCATGGCGTACCAAGCAGGCAGGTCCTCCTCGGGCACCCGGCCGATGAAACGCACCCGGTCGGTCACGCCGTGCTCGTCGGCGAGCTTGCGCAAATTCTTCTCGCACGGCCCGGACCCGACGATCACGAGCAGCGCGTCCGGAACTTCGCGGAGCACCTTCGGCATCGCCTTGATGAGCACGTCCTGCCCCTTGCGCGGCACCAGGCGCGCGAGGCAAAGCAGAACCGGAGCCTCGCCGAAGCCATGCCGCTCCCGCATCGCCCCGCGAAGCTGAGGGTCGGGCTGGAAGCGCTCGGCGTCCACGCCGGGCGCGAGCCGCACGAAATCCACGCCTGGCCCGAACGCCCGCCGCACGCGCCGCAGCGCGTAATGGCTCACATAGGTGACCGTGTCGACGGTGGAACCGATGCGGCCGAGCGCCTGCCGGGCTCCGGGAGTCATCGACCAGCCCACTTCGTGGCCGTGGGTGCTCGCCACCACCCGTTTCGCCCCCGCCGACCGCACCGCGTTCGCGAGCAGCGCGAAGGGGGCCGCCGCGCCGAACCACACCGAGTCCGCGCCGTGTTCCCGGACGAGCTCTTGAGAACGCCGCGCGGTCCACGGGTTCGGCAGCAGCAACGAACGCGGATGACGGACGATCGGAAAAGGCTGCGCGGCGTCGAACGCGCGCTGCTCGGCCTCGTTCCGCCACGAGGCGGTGTAGACGACGAGCGAATCCGCGGGCAGCCGCGTGGCGAGCGCGTGCACGTACGACTGGATCCCTCCCGGCCTGGGCGGGAAGTCATTCGTGATCAGGAGAGCCTTGGACACCCGACCAGCCTAAATCAAATCGACGGAGTTGAACGACACAAACAGCGTGTTCGAGCTAGGGCGGCTCAGCGCTCAGCCCATCCGGACGAACGCGTGCACCGGGCCCGCCGCGTCGATCGGCGCGACGGTGACCGGCTGGCCGTAGGTCGGCGCATGGACGACCATTCCGTTGCCGATGTAGATCGCGACGTGCGAGACGCCCGAGTAATACGTCACCAAGTCGCCGGGCTGGAGGTCGCCGCGCCCGATGTGCCTGCCGAGACCGTCCTGCGCCTGGCTGGAGTGCGGCAGCGAACGACCGACCTGCTGGTAAGACCACATCACCAGACCCGAGCAGTCGAACACGCCCGGACCGGAGCCGCCCCACACGTAAGGCTTGCCGACGCGGCTGAGCGCGGCCTGCACAGCCCGGCCCTTGGAGGTCGCGCCCGCCTGCTCCTCAGGAGCGTCGGAGGATTCCGGCGGGCGCGGAGCCGCCTCCTGCTTCTTCGGATCCTGGCCGAGGCCGAGGCCGTTCGGAGCATCTTCCTCCGGGAAGACCTGCGCGGGCGGGGCGGCCTGCGGCTGCGGAGTGGCGCCTTCCATCGGGTTGACGCTGAAGTCGTGGAGCTGTTGCGGGGTCAACTTGGCGTACTGGTCTTTGATGGCCGCGATCTGCTGCTGGAGCTGGGCTTCTTTCGCCTGCAACTCGGCTTTCTTCGCCATGGCGCGCTGCTCGGCCGCTTTCGCGGCATCGAGCGCCTGCGCGGTGTCCGCCGCGGCCTGCTGCGCCTTCGCGTAGGAGTTCTTGTAGCTGGTCACCTTGTCGTGCACGTCGGACGCGATGGCCTTGATGTCGGACATCTGGTCCAGAAGCTGCCCAGGGGATTTGCTCACCAAAAGGGCGTACACCTCGTTGAGCCGGACTCCGTTGTAGGCGGTCTCGACGAACATGTCCACCACGCCCTGGTAGCGCTCGACGTCCGCCCGCGCCTGTTCTTCCCTCGCCTGGTCCTCCACCAGCCTGGTCTGCGCTTGCGCGCGGGCCGCGTGCGCCGCGTTCAGGTCGGTGAGCGCTTGGTACTGAGCCTCTTCGGTCTGCTCCGACTGGCGGGCGAGGGCGCGCAGCTCGGCCACCGGGTCGGCGGGATCCGACCAAGCGTTCACCACCGAGAGAGCGGCAGCCACAACAGCGGCGAGCAGCGCCGCCGACATCCGCCGCGCAACAGCAGCGCGGCCCGATGCGGCGCTTCGACGCGAGTGCGCCTCGCTTGTCGAGTCCAGCACCTACTACCTCCAGTCATTGGATCTCATGTTCCGCGCCCGCGTTCCCGCCCTCAGGCGGCGAGACAGAATGACGGCCCCTTGCGCCGTCGCGAGATAACATTTTGGTGTACGTCTCGGATCAGAGTACGAAACGACAGCCAGCATGTCCACTCCGCGCGCGCCGTGTCGGACACAGCGCGTGTTCCAGTCCAGGTCAGAGAACAACAAATTTTATCTGAAAATTTTTCAGAGCGACGAACAGAATTCGACCCACCGGCGCAACAGCGCCGCCGCCGCGCCGCTCGCGAGCGCCTCGTCCGCTTCCCCGAGGCTCTCGGCAATCCCCGTTCGATCGAGCCTTCTGCCCCGCGCCACGGCGACCGCGACCGCTGCGTTCCACCGGACCACGTCTCGGATCGCGGCGACGTCCCAGGCCGCGCCGGATGGCTTCTGCGCGGCAAGGACCGCTGTGACCAATATCGCGCCCTCCTCGGCGGTCTGCCCGCCGAGGAGTTGGCCGATCCCCGCCCTCGGCACGCCGAAATCCGCCGCGTCGAGCCCGAACCGGCTCACCCCGCCCTCCTCCGCGAGCCAGACGCTGTTCCCACCCGTGGTGGTGAGCTCGTCGAGGCCGTCCGCCCCTCGGACCACGGCCACGCGGTCGCCCCGTTTGGCGAAGACGTGCGCCATCGACTCGGCCAGCGGCTCCCACGAGCAGCCGATGAGGCCGAACTTCGGCCTTGCCGGGTTGGCGAGCGGCCCTAAGACGTTGAACACCGTCGGAGCGCCCAACTCCTTGCGGACTGGCGCCACTTCCCGCATGGAGGGGTGGTAGCGCTGAGCGAAGCAGAAGCCGATCCCCACCTCCGCCACGCACCTCGCCAGATCTTCGGGGCCGAGCTCGATCCGCACGCCGAGCGCCTCAAGGACATCGGCAGAGCCGCAGCGGGAAGAGGCCGCGCGGGAACCGTGCTTGACCACCGGCACGCCGCACGCGGCGGTCACCACCGCGGCGAGCGTGGAAATGTTCGCGGTGCCGAGCCCGTCGCCCCCGGTGCCGACCAAATCCACGCAGGCGCGGTCCACCGCAAGGGGCACCGCGCGCTCGCGCATCGCCTCGGCGAGGCCGTCGAGCTCTCCCGCCGTGGGGCCCTTCGTCGTCAGCGCCGCCGCGAACGCCCCGATCCGCGCCCGCTCCGTCCGCCCCGCCATGATCTCCCCCATCGCCCACCGGGCCTGCTCGGCGGAGAGCTCGCGACGGGCGAAAAGCTCGCGCAGGAGCGCGGGCCATGACAGAGAGGACTGGTCCGGGGACGACACAGCGTGATCGTAGCGGCGCCGGTCCGGCGCTCGCGGGCCGCCTACTATGCGAGGATGCGCATCGCCTTCCAAACCTTCGCCGCCCTCGCCGCCCTGCTGCACGTCGCGATCTTCTTCATGGAGAGCGTGTTCTGGACGAAGCCGCAGATATACAAGCGATTCGGCGTGCGTTCGGCGGACGAAGCCGTCGTGATCAAGCCCATGGCGTACAACCAAGGCTTCTACAATTTGTTTCTCGCCGTCGGAGTCTTCGCAGGTCTCGCCGCCCCTGGGACGAGCGGCGAGCTGGTGGCCGTCTTCGCGCTGTCCTGCATCGTCGGGGCCGCTTTTGTTTTGGCCAGCACGGGGCTCTCCCACCTGCGCGCCGCCGTCTCGCAGGGCTTGTTCGCCGCAGCGGCCCTGGCCCTGTGGGCAGTTCTGCCTGCGTAAGAAGTCGTTCGGAACTTTTCCCCGCCGCTATCCGACCCCGGAGGCAGCGAAGCTACTACGAGGTGTCATACTCAAAACATGACGAGCGCGGCAGCCCCTTCGCACGCGGCCATCGCGAGCCGAGTTCACTCGCTCAACAGGCCCAACATGGTTAGCGTCGGCACCATCGTTTGGCTTTCGAGCGAGCTGATGTTCTTCGCAGGCCTCTTCGCAATGTATTTCGTGACCCGGGCCGGGCAGGCTCCCGCGCTGGACGGGCACAAGAACTGGCCGCCGGAGCCGACCGAGCTGAACCTCGCGTTGGCGATCCCGGTCACGACGGTCCTCATCCTCTCCTCGTTCACCTGCCAGTGGGGCGTGTTCGCGGCGGAGCGGGGCGACGTGTTCGGACTGCGCCGCTGGTACACCCTGACGCTGTTCATGGGCCTGTTCTTCGTGTGCGGCCAGGGCTACGAGTACTTCAACCTCTACCGCGAGGGCACCCGCCTGGACTCCAGCGCGTACGGCTCGGTCTTCTTCATCACCACCGGGTTCCACGGCCTGCACGTCATCGGCGGCCTCGTGGCCTTCGTCTTGCTCTTGGCTCGGACCAAGATGAGCAAATTCACCCCTGCCCAAGCGACGTCCGCGATCGTCGTGTCGTATTACTGGCACTTCGTCGACGTCGTCTGGATCGCACTGTTCGCCACGATTTACTTTGTGAAGTAGAGAAGGACAAGCACCAGTGAAACCCCTCTCCCGCCTTAGAGGCGCCCCCCGACGGTCTTCCGAGGGCGGTGACGAGCAGCGCGTCAGCGGCAAGTTCCGCCGCCGGGCACGAAGCGCGGCCGTCATTTTCACCGGACTGGTCGCCGCAGGCTTCGCGACGACTTTGCTCACCCCGCACGCGCAGGTGGCAAAGGCCGACGAGAAAGACCTCTCCCTGATCCGGGACGGCAAGCAGCTGTACGAGACCTCGTGCATCACCTGCCACGGCGCGAACCTCGAAGGCGTCCAGAACCAGGGCCCGAGCCTGATCGGGGTCGGCAGCGCGGCGGTCTACTTCCAGGTTTCGTCGGGCCGGATGCCCGCCGCCCGGAACGAGGCGCAGATCAAGCGCAAGCAGACCGACTGGGACGAGAAGCAGATCGAAGAGGTCAGCGCCTACGTCGACTCCTTCGGCGAAGGCCCCTCCGTCGTGTACGAGAAGAACCCGGACGGGACTTTCAAGCTCGACGCCGACGGCGAGAAGATCGTCGCCCAGGAGTCTCTGCGCGGGAAAGACCCCGAGTCGATCGCGCGCGGCGGCGAGCTGTTCCGCATGAACTGCGCCTCCTGCCACAACTACACCGGACGGGGCGGCGCGCTCTCCTCCGGGAAATTCGCCCCGCCGTTGGACGCCCCGAACGAGCAGCAGATCTACGCCGCCATGCTCACCGGGCCGCAGAACATGCCGAAGTTCTCCGACAGCCAGCTCTCCCCTGAGGCGAAAAAAGACATCATCGCTTACATCAAAACCGCGACGGAGACCAACTCCCCCGGCGGTTACGACCTTGGCGGCTTCGGGCCGGTTTCCGAGGGCGCGGCTATGGCCTTCGTCGGTGTCGTCGCCCTCCTCGGCCTCGCGATGTGGATCGGATCTCGGACATGACCCAGGAACAACCAACTGACCCCACCCCCGAAGAGCTCAGCAGGATGAGCCGGGACGAGCTCGTCACCCTCGGCCTCGCCAAGGACGGCGTCCGCCTCATCCACCGCACCGAGCGTTGGGCGGTGCCCGGCACCAAGGCCGAGAAGCGGGCCGAGCGGCTCGTGGCCTTCTGGCTCTTCCTCGGCGGCTTCGCGGCCCTCGCCCTGCTCGGAGTCTTCCTCTTCGGGCACTGGGAGTACGCGGGCCCCGGCGAGCGCGGGTACACGGCGTACACCTGGGAGACACCGCTCATCGGCATCACCATGGGCGTGTCGATCCTCGCGCTCGGCATCGGCGCGATCGTCTACACCAAGCGGTTCATCCCAGAGGAGATCGCCGTCCAGGACCGCCACGACGGCGGCTCGAAGCCGGTGGACAAGCTCACCTTCGGCGCGATCCTGAACGACTCGCTCGAGACCTCCACCCTGCCCCGACGCACGATGATCAAGCGCGCCTTGCTCTTCAGCGGCAGCGTGTTCGGCGCCGCCGCCGGGATCTTCTTCCTCGGCGGAGCCATCCGCAACCCGTGGGCCAAGGGGAACGACTCGGACCTCTGGCACACCGGCTGGACCCCGCGCAAGGGCGAAGAGGGCAAGCCGATCTATTTGCGCCGCTACACCCCGCAGGACATCTACTCTGTGGAGATCGTCAAGCCCGAGGACCTCGCGTCCGGCGGCATGGAGACCGTCTTCCCCTGGCGGGAGTCCGACGGGAAGGGCGAGACCGAGGAGTCCCGCGAGCGGCTCTTCGAGTCGTTCCACGGGATCCGCAACCCGGTCATGCTCATCCGCCTGCGCCAAGAGGACGCCCAGCGCGTCGTCAAGCGCAAGGGCCAGGAGAACTTCAACTACGGCGAGTACTACGCCTACACCAAGGTGTGCTCGCACGTTGGCTGCCCGACCTCGCTGTACGAGCAGCAGACCAACCGCATCCTCTGTCCGTGCCACCAGTCGCAGTTCGACGCCCTCCACTACGGGAAGCCGATCTTCGGTCCGGCGGCGCGGGCGCTCGCCCAGTTGCCGATCACTGTGAACGAAGAGGGCTACCTCGTCGCGAACGGCGACTTCATCGAACCTGTCGGACCAGCGTTCTGGGAGCGTAGATCATGACCAGCACCGTCGAAACCGTCGTGAACCCGGCTGTGAAGTTCCCCAAGCAGCTGGAAGAAGCGGACAAGCGCTACCACCTGTCTGCGGGCATGCGCCGCCAGATCAACAAGGTCTTCCCGACCCACTGGTCGTTCATGCTCGGCGAGATCGCCCTGTACAGCTTCGTCATCCTGCTCCTCTCCGGGGTGTACCTGACGCTCTTCTTCAAGCCGTCGATGGCCGAGACCGTCTACCACGGCGTGTACCAGCCGCTCTCCGGCGTGCGGATGACCGAGGCGTTCGCCAGCACCCTCGACCTTTCTTTCGAGGTGCGCGGCGGGCTCTTCATGCGCCAGATCCACCACTGGGCGGCGCTCTTGTTCTTGGCCTCCATGGCCGTGCACATGATGCGCATCTTCTTCACCGGCGCGTTCCGCCGTCCGCGTGAGGCGAACTGGCTGATCGGCTGCGGCCTGTTCTTCATCTCGATGTTCGAGGGCTACTTCGGATACGGCCTTCCGGACGACCTGCTCTCCGGCACCGGCATCCGCGCCGCGATGTCCGGCATCGTGCTGGGCCTGCCGCTGATCGGCACCTGGGTCCACTGGGGCCTCTACGGCGGCGACTTCCCCGGCGAGATCATCATCCCCCGCCTCTACATCCTGCACGTGCTGATCTTCCCCGGCATCATCATGGCGCTCATCGGCGTCCACCTGGCGCTGGTCTGGTACCAGAAGCACACTCAGTTCCCCGGCCCCGGCCGCACCGAGAACAACGTCGTCGGCGTGCGCATCATGCCGGTCTTCGCCTTGAAGGCTGGCGCGTTCTTCGCGCTGGTCTTCGGCGTGCTGGCGATCATGAGCGGCATCTTCACGATCAACCCGGTCTGGACGCTCGGCCCCTACAACCCCGCGCAGGTGTCCGCAGGCTCGCAGCCTGACTGGTACTTGGGCTGGACGGACGGCCTGCTGCGCATCTGGCCCGCGTGGGAGCTCTACGTCGGCGGCCACACGATCCCCCAGGCCGGATTCGCCGCGATGTTCCTCGGCGTCTACATCACCCTCCTGTTCGTCTGGCCGTTCCTCGAGCAGAAGCTCACCGGGGACAAGGCGCACCACAACATCCTGCAGCGCCCCCGCGACACTCCGGTCCGCACCGGTGTCGGCGCGATGATGTTCACCGTGTTCGTCCTTCTCACGGCGGCTTGCGGCAACGACATCATCGCCCTGAAGTTCGACATCTCGCTGAACGCGACGACGTGGTTCTTCCGGATCGCCCTTGTGGTCGGCCCGATCATCGCCTACTACTCCACCTACCGGTTCTGCCTCGGTTTGCAGCGCAGCGACCGGGCGGTGCTCGAGCACGGCATCGAGACCGGCATTCTGCGCCGTCTCCCGCACGGCGAGTACATCGAGGTGCACCAGCCGCTCGGCCCAGTGGACGACCACGGCCATCCGATCCCGCTGGAGTACCAGGGCGCGGCGGTCCCGAAGAAGATGAACCAGCTCGGCAGCGCGGGCGCTCCCGGCAAGGGCTCCTTCTTCACGGCCGATCCCGCCGAGGAGAACGAGGCCTTGCTCGCCGCGGAGCACGCCTCCGAGCACCACGCGCTCGAAGCGGTTCGCGAGCTGCAGGCCGAGAACGGCAACGGCCACCACGCCGTCGCGGAAGTGAGCGCTGGCCGCCACAGCAGCGAGCGCTGAGCCCGACTCCCAAACGAAGGAGCCCCCGGTCGGATTTCCGACCGGGGGCTCCTTCGTTTGGGAGTCCAGTCAGACACAAGCCCCTCCCCTACCCCGCGCTCGTCGTTTCCCTGCGAGCAGCTACGCCAATATGGCGAGGAACAACTCGACGAATGCCTGTCTGCGTGATTCGAGATCGCGCCCATAGCATGCTCCCACCAGAAACTGCTGAACCTGTCGCCGCTGTCAAGACCTCGACCTTGCGGCCTTGCGAGAACGCACGAGAGTACGTTTCGACCAAGCCGCCTTCGACAGAAAACGCGACAATTTCCAGCCCGACTCCCGTTCGCTCGGCCCGTGCCTGCGTCCCTCCAGTCGCCGCGCTGGGCGAGGCTGGGCTCTGGTGCGGTCATGGGGGCGTGAAGCGGGTGAAAGCGTATGCGCCACAGCTGGGCAACGGCACGCGACGCGTGCACAAGGTCCGATGCCCCGGCTTCCAGATGTCGTACCAGCCCGGAAGATCTCCCCTTGCCCCAGACAGGCCGCAGACGAGCACAGCTGCCAGCAGAACCCCTGATCGAGCGTCTCAGGAAGCCCTCGGCCTCGCTCTTGCCCCCAGAAGACGCGAGCGGAAGCGAGAGATTGATCTCGAACACCGTTGGAGAGGTCTCGGTAGCGCCCGAAACACTTCCCATCCGGAGCAGAGCATAATGCAAGATCCCGCGTGGACTACCATCAAGGGATGAACGGGATAAGCAAAGAAGCGGCCCGCGCACGTGCCGAAAGCGCACTCGCGGATATGGGGATCGGGGTCGAAGTCAGCATCCTGGACAATAGCGTCTTGGAGACTGAGACAGCCTGGTATTTCCCCTACAACTCCACCGAGTACATCGCTCATGGAACGGTCTCAGCGGCATTAGCGGGCAATCTGCCAGTCAAAGTGCCCAAGGACGGAACTGCAATCGGCTACGACCTTCCTCCTGGTCGCAGGTAAGCCCTCAGCGACAGCGCAACGCCCCCACAGCCAGCGCATCATGCCCGAGACAGCGCCTCAGTGCTTCTCGGCGCCCCGATGGTACTCGAAGACCAGACCGGCGACCGCCGCGACCACGGACACGGCGCCAGCGGCGAGGAGCCAGAACAGGTCCATCGCGAGGGCCACGGCGATGATGCTGGCCCCGCCCGCGACCAGGATGGGCCACCAGCTGCCGGGGCTGAAGAAGCCCAGCTCGCCAGCGCCTTCGGCGATCTCGGAGTCCAGCCGGTCCTCGGGGCGCAGCTCGATGCGCCGGGCGATGAACCGCAGGAACGTGCCGGTGATCAGGGTCAGTCCGCCGGTGAGCGTGATGGCGGTGACGCCGACCCACTCCATGCCCGCACGGCTGTAGGCGGTGAAGACGCCGTAGATCACGGCCATGACGAAGAAGAACCCCGTGAGGATCTCGAATAACCGGGCTTCGACTTTCATCGCGTCATCTCCCTTCGCGCTGCGCTCGTCGCGCTCATTGCGCCTGGCTGCTGTTCGGGCGCTCGGCCGCTCGGACCGGATCTGGCTTCGTGCTCGTCGCGAGCGGCTCCTCGCCGATCAAGGCGAGCGCGTCAGCGTTGGACTTTCCAGCCTTGCGGGCTTCGAGGTACTTCGCGAATTTCTCCGGAGCGACCGCCCTGACCTCGAAGTTCATCATCGAGTGGTACGTGCCGCACAGCTCCGCGCACCGGCCGACGAACGCGCCCTCGCGCTCGATCTTCGTGATCTGGAAGACGTTGTCGGTCTGGTTCTCCTTGGGGTTCGGGAACACGTCCCGTTTGAACAGGAAGTCGATCACCCAGAAGGAGTGGACCACGTCGCGGGAGGCGAGCCGGAATTCGACGATCTTGTCGGTGGGGAGCACGAGCACCGGGATCTCGGTGTCGGTGCCGATGGTCTCGATCTTGTTGAACTCGAGGTAGCTGATGTCGTCCGCGCTGCGGCCGTTCACCGCGAGCGGCAGGCGCTTGCCCTCTTCCTCGCCTTCGCCCTCGCGGTAGTCCTTGCCCTTCACCGTGTTGTCGAGGTGTCCGTCGTAGGAGGAGATGGATCCGACGTTCTCAACCTTGTTGTAGCCGAACTTCCAGTTCCAGCGGAACGCGGTGACGTCGACGACGACGTTGGGGTTCGGAACCTTCTTCTCCACGTAGTTCTGCGTGACCACGGTGTAGTAGAAGAGGCCCGCGACGATGATCGTCGGCAGGATGGTGCAGATGATCTCCAGCACCGCGTTGTAGCCGGTCTGGCGCGGGAACTCGGGAGCCCCCTCTTTCAGACGGGACTTGCGGTCGAAGAACATCGTCCAGAACATCGCCGCCCAGACGATGACGCCGACCACGAGCGCGGCCACGCAGGACCACACCCAGAAGTCGCCCATGGCGGTCGCCTGCGGGGTGACGCCGTGGGGCCAGCCGAAGCGGAAGTCGTCACGCACCGAGCAGCCAGAGAGGCTGATGGCGGCCAAACCGAGGACGGCCGGCCAACGCAGACGACGAAAGTCCAGCGTAGGGCGGAGTTTGCGCACGAACTCTCTACCTTTCTCTCCGACTTAGGGTCTGAGGCGCTCTTCACGACGGGAACTGTCTACTACGCAGCGTAGACCATGGGCGTCCGAGTTCCGAAGCCAGGTCCCTAGTCCGTAGACTGCACAGGTCTGATCTGGCGAACAAGCGAGCGTGAAGGAGTGCGATCGACCGTGTGTGGACTTCTGGGAGCGCTCACCCATCGGCAGACGGCGGCGGCGCTCGCGTCGCCGCTGGACGAGGCCGCCAAACTCATGCGCCACCGCGGCCCCGACGACCCAGGGGTCTGGCACGACGACGACGTGGCGTTCGCGTTCAACCGTCTCTCCATCATCGACGTCGATCACTCGCACCAGCCGTTGCGCTGGGGCCCGCCGGAGTCCCCCGAGCGGTACGCGTTGATCTTCAACGGCGAGATCTACAACTACCGCAAGCTGCGCGAAGAGCTCGCCGCCGAGCACGGCGCGACATTCGCGACCGAGGGCGACGGCGAGGCGATCGTCGCGGCCTGGCACCACTGGGGCGCGGCGGCGCTGCCCAAGCTGCGCGGGATGTTCGCCTTCGCGATCTGGGACACCGCCGAGCGCGTGGTCGTCCTCGCCCGCGACCCGTTCGGGATCAAACCCCTCTACTACGCCGAGTGGTCGGAAGCCGTCGTGTTCGGGAGCGAGAAGAAAAGCGTGGTCGCGCTCGCCCAGGCCGCGTCTGGCCGCCCGCCCGCTCCGCAAGGGCGAGGGCCCTATGCCTCTGGCGGCGACGAGGACATCGACCGCAAAGCGCTCGCCCACTACCTGGCGTTGCAGTACGTCCCCGAGCCGGAGACCCTGCACCGCTCGGTGCGCAGGCTCGAATCCGGAACCCACGCGATCCTGCGCCCCGGCGAGAAGCCGGTGTTCGAGCGCCACTTCCGGCCCGACTTCGGCGCGCCGGGGCTGAACGACCCCGCCGCGCAGATCTTGGCGGCGCTGGAGGACTCGGTCGCCGCCCATATGGTCTCCGACCCCGGCATCACCGTCGGCTCGTTCCTCTCCGGCGGCATCGACTCCACCGCCATCGCCGCCCTCGCGATACGCCACAACCCGAACCTCATGACCTTCACCACAGGATTCGCCCGCGAAGGCTATTCGGAGATCGACGTGGCCGCCGAGTCGGCGCAAGCCATCGGCGCGAAGCACATCGTGAAGGTGGTCGCGGAGGACGAATTCGTCGCCGCGTTGCCGGAGATCGTGTGGTACCTCGACGACCCGGTGGCCGACCCCGCGCTGGTGCCGCTGTATTTCGTCGCCAAAGAGGCGCGCAAGCACGTCAAGGTGGTGCTGTCCGGAGAAGGCGCGGACGAGTTGTTCGGCGGGTACACCATCTACCGCGAGCCGCTGTCCCTTCGCCCGCTCACCGGCCTGCCCGCCCCGGTGCGGCACGGCTTGCGAAGGCTTTCGGCCAAGATTCCCGAGGGAGTTCGGGGCAAGAGCCTGTTGTGGCGAGGCTCGATGACGCTGGAAGAGCGCTACTACGGCAACGCGAGGAACTTCGCCGACCAAGAGCTGCGCGCGCTCACCCCGTGGCGCGGGTCCGACTGGGGCCACACCGATGTGACCGCGCCGATCTACGCCAAGTCGGAGGCGTGGGATCCGGTGGCCCGGATGCAGCACCTCGACCTTTTCACCTGGTTGCGCGGCGATATCCTGGTCAAGGCGGACAAAATGACGATGGCGAACTCGCTCGAGCTGCGGGTGCCGTTCCTCGACCCCGAGGTCTTCGCGGTGGCCAAGCAGTTGCGCCGCCAGGACAAGATCCACGCCGGGACGACGAAATTCGCATTGCGCCAAGCGCTCGCCGAGGTGGTGCCCGCGCACGTGCTCGACCGCCCGAAGCTGGGCTTCCCCGTGCCGATCCGGGTCTGGCTCAAGTCCGGCCTGCTCGCGGACTTCGTCCGTGAGCAATTCGAAACCTCGCGCGCCGGCCAGCTTGTGGACCTCGGTTTCGCGAAGAGCCTGCTGGCCCGGCATCAAGCGGGCGAGGGCGATCACTCCCGCAAGATCTGGACCGTGCTGCTGTTCGTGCTGTGGCATGCGATCTTCGTGGAGGGCCGGATCGTGCCGAGCATCCCCGAACCGCACTATCCCGTCAGAATCTAGCGGCCACCGGCCCGGAACGAAGCGGCCAACACAGCGTGGAGGGCCGGATCGCGCCGAGCATCCCCGAACCGCACTACCCCGTCAGAATCTAGCGGCCACCGGCCCGGAACGAAGCGGCCAACACAGCGTGGAGGGCCGGATCGCGCCGAGCATCCCCGAACCGCACTACCCCGTCAGAATCTAGCGGCCACCGGCCCGGAACGAAGCGGCCAACACAGCGTGGAGGGCCGGATCGCGCCGAGCATCCCCGAACCGCACTACCCCGTCAGAATCTCGCCCGTCAGAATCTCGCCTCGCCGAAATCAACGGCCCGAAACCAAAATCGACTGCCTCCCCGGCTCGGGGCGGCAGTCGATTTTGGGCTTTGTCAGCCGAAGCTCAGTTGAACGAGTCCCCGCACGCGCAGGAGCCCGTCGCGTTCGGGTTGTCAATCGTGAAGCCCTGTTTCTGGATCGTGTCGACGAAGTCGATCGAGGCTCCGGAGAGGTACGGGGCGCTCATCCGGTCCACGACCAGTCGCACACCGTCGAACTCGGAGACCAGATCGCCGTCGAGCGTGCGGTCGTCGAAGAAGAGCTGGTAGCGAAGCCCCGCGCAGCCGCCGGGCTGCACAGAGATGCGCAGCGCGAGGTCGTCGCGGCCCTCCTGCTCCAAGAGCGCTTTGGCCTTGGCGGCCGCGCTGTCGGTGAGCACGACTTCGTGCTCACGCGCCTCGGTCTGCAAGTCGGCGGTCATTCGTTCTCCTTCTTCTCATGCGTGTGTCCGTCGCAAAAGACTTTCATCCCACAATACTCCGAACACGACGGCAGCGCTAAGGTCTAGCCTTGATGCTCGTGAAACTACCGTGGACCCGACGCGCCGAGGAAGAGAACCCCCAGGACGCTCTTTCCGAGCCGCAGCCGTCTGGACAAACCTCCGAACCCCGAACAAGACCCCCGGCAAGGGGCGGCCGACCCCGAAACGCCGGGACGCCGCCGGAGCCCGGCGCGGCCCGGTGCCCCCTACCCCGCTCACCGGAGCCGAGGCGAGGGCGCGGCGCAAAGCGCTCGCCGGGCCGAAGCTCACCCGTGAAGAACGGCGCGCCCAAAGCGCCGCGCGCCGCGAGCGGCAGGCCGACTCCCGCGCTCGGATGATGGCGGGCGAAGAGGCGTACTTGCTCCCGAGGGACAAGGGCCCCGTCCGGGCGTACGTGCGCGACGTGGTCGACTCCCGGCGCAGCCTCTCCGGCGCGTTCATGCCGATCGCGTTCACGATGATCGCCGTTTCGTTCGGCTCTCCGGAGCTGCAGGCGTACGTCGCCCCTGCGATGCTCGTGCTGCTGTTCGCCATGGTGGTCGAGGGCCTGTGGCTCGGACGAAAGGTGAGCCATCTGGTCGCGGCGCGTTTCCCCGACAACACCGAGCCCGGCTACCGCATCGGCTGGTACGCCTTCACCCGGTCGGCGCAGATGCGGCGGATGCGCGTGCCAAAGCCCCAGGTGACTCCGAAGGACAAGGACACGGTGTGAGCCTCACGTTTCCCCCGGCCCCGAGCCCCCGGACCGTCCGGGCGGCGCGGCGGGACGGCTACGGACGGCTGGGCGAGCTGCTGCGTTGGCACGAGTCCTGCCAGGCAGGGGACGATCTCGCCGAACCGGCGGGGGTCAGGCTGTTGATCGGCGAAACCGGTCCGGAATGGTCCCTCGCGGCCTTGCCGGACGATGTGCGCGCGGTGCGGTGGGCCACCGAAGCCGCCGGGATCGGCGCGTTCGAGTTCGGCCGGGGCGTCGTCGATGAGCAAGTGGACTCCGGGGCGGGTTTGCTCCTGCTCGCGGACTCGCCGCACGCCCTGTCCGCCGCGACAGCCGCCATCGCGGCGATCGTCGACATCGAACCTGTCGCCGCGGTCGGCTGGGGCAATCCCGGCGAGGAACGCCGCTGGGTCGAAGAAGTCACCGCCGTGCGCGACGAGCGCCACCGGCTCTACGGCGCGGCGCGCGCGCCCGAGCGCCTTGTGGATCTCGTCGCCAAAGAAATCGCGGCCACGGCGGGCTTCTGCCTGCAAGCGGCCCTGCGCCGCACGCCGGTGCTCCTGGACGGCGAGGTGTCCGCCGCAGGCGCGCTCCTCGCGCAGCGGCTGGCCTCAGGGACCAGCGCCTGGTGGCATGCCGCGCACCGCACCAACCTGCCCGCGCACGAGAAAGGGCTCGCCCGGCTCGGCCTCGCCCCGACGCTCGCGCTCGATCTGGCGGGCGGCGGCCTCGGGCCGCTCTTGGCCTTCGAAGCCCTCCGGACCGCGATCCGCGCGGCGAACTAGGCTCCTGGGCCCCACAATGTGGTGATCCAGTTGTGCGCGTCGGCGAACTGGCCGCGTTGGATGCCGGTGAGCGTGTCGCGCAGCGCCATGGTGACGTTGCCGGCCCCGCCGTCGCCGACGACGAACTCGCCCTCCGCGCTGCGGATCTCGCCGATCGGCGTGACCACCGCCGCCGTGCCGCACGCGAACATCTCGGTGATCTCGCCGGACTGGGCCTTGTCCCGCAGCTCGTCGAAGCTCACCCGGCGCTCTTCGACGGCGTAGCCCGCGTCCACCGCCAACTGCAGGATCGAGTCCCTTGTGACGCCTTCGAGGATCGTGCCGCTCGTCGCCGGGGTGACCAGTTTGGCCTGCGCCCCGGAGCCGAAGACGAGGAAGAGGTTCATCCCCGCGCCTTCTTCGAGGTACTTGCGCTCCACCGCGTCCAGGAAGATGACCTGGTCGCACTCGTGCGCCACCGCTTGGATCTGGCCGACCATCGCGGCGGCGTAGTTGCCGCCGCATTTCGCGTCGCCGGTGCCGCCAGGGGCGGCCCTGGTGTACTCCGAGCTCACCCAGATCTTCGTCGGCTTGACGCCGCCTTTGAAGTACGGGCCGGACGGACAGGCGATCACTAGGAAGCGGTACGAGCGCGCGAGGTGCAGGCCGAGCGCGAACTCGTCGGCGAACGCGAACGGCCGCAGGTAGAGGGAGTGCTCCGAGCCCGCTGGCGGAACCCACTCGTTGTCGAGCGCGATGAGCTGGCGGATCGCCCCGAGGAAGAGGTCCTCCGGCAGCTCCGGGATCCCGAGGCGGCGGGCGGAGCGCTGGAAGCGGCGCGCGTTGGACTCCGGACGGAAGACCGCGACCGAGCCGTCCGGCTGCCGGTACGCCTTGAGCCCTTCGAAGATCTCTTCCGCGTAGTGGAACACGCGCGCGGAGGGCTCGAGGCTGATCGGGCCGTACGGGAGCGCCTGCGCGTCGTGCCAGCCCTCGTCCCTGGTGTACGAGATGGAGATCATGTGGTCGGTGAACGTGGTGCCGAATCCCGGATCCGCCAGTACCGCTTCCCGCTCCGCAGGCGCGAGAGGGGCGGGGTTGCGCGTCACTGCGAAAACGGGGGCGATGGTCATAACCAACTATGATATCCGGCCAGTCGCCTTCGCCGGGTGCCAGGCTCTTCCCGCCCGGCCGCCGGGCCGGCCGCCGTTTTCGATCTCACGAATCGAGACCCTTCCCAGGGTATCCCCGATCCCGTACGGTGCGGCGGATGACCACCGTCGCGAGCGCACCGGCAGAGCCAGAGGCCGCCGCCGGAAATGAGCGCCAGACCCCCACGTTCCGGCAGGCCCTCGCAGTGGCGGTCACCGCGGGGCTCGGCTACGGCTTCGACTCCTACGCGGTGAACATCTACGGGCTCGTGCTGCCCAAGATCCAAGAGACGCTCCACATCACCTCGGCCCAAGCCGGGTACATCGGCTCTATCTTCCTGGTCGGGTACACCATCGGCACCATCGGGTTCGGCCTCGCCTCGGACCGCTGGGGGCGCAAAGCCACCCTCGGAGCCTCGATCCTGCTCTACGGCGTGACCACCGCCCTCGCCGGGCTCACCACGAACCTCGCCGCGTTCACCGGACTCCGGTTCTTGACCGGGGTCGGCGGCGCGGGCGAGCTCGCCGTCGGAGCCCCGTACACCGCGGAGGTGTGGCCAGCGAAAACCCGTGCCATCGGCGTCGGCGGGGTGATCTTCTCGCTCTTCTCCCTCGGCTACGTCCTCGCCGCGACGGTCGCGCTCCTGCTCGTGCCGCGTTTCGGCTGGCAGTCCGTGTTCGTCGTCGCGATCGTCCCCGCAACGCTCCTGTTCCTCGCCAGGCAGGGCATCGTGGAGTCGCACCGCCACGTCGAAGTCCAGGCCACACTCCGCCGAGGAGCGGCCAAGCCGAAACTCCGCCAGCTCCCCGTGGTGCGGCGCAGGCTCGTCGTTGGCTGGCTCGTCTACACCGCCAACGCCATCGGCTACTGGGGGATGACGCTGTTCTTGACCACGTACATCGTGAAGAAGTTCCACGCCGCGCCGACCGACGCGATCCGCTACGCGCTGTGGTTCTTCCTCTTGCAGGCGGTGTTCGTGTTCGTCGGGACCGCGCTGGCCGACTGGATCGGCAGGCGGCCCTCCGCGATCCTCGGAGCCGCCGTCGAGATCATCTCCACCGTCCTTGGAGCCACCTCTGACTCCCTCGCCGAGTACCTCCCGTTCGGCGCGGTCTCCATCGCCGCGCTCGGCTGGCTCTGGGGCGTCGGGGACACCTACATCGCCGAGCTGTTCCCCACCGTGCTGCGCGGCACAGGGTTCGGCCTCGCGGTCGGCGGCGGGCGGGTCGCGTCGATCGCCGCGCCGGCCGTCGTCGGCTGGGCCATCGGGCAGTACGGCCCGCAACCGCCCTACCTGGCGCTTGGCGGGCTCTGGGCGCTGACGGTGGTCGGCTACCTCCTCGGACCGGAGACCAAAGGGGCGGAGCTGGACGACCTCGCCGAAGCCGCACTCCCAGAAGAGGCCGCGCATGCGCCGTGATCTAAGCGCGCGGCTCTCAGCCTCATATGCCACACTGTCCCCACTATGCTGTTCTTCTTAGGGAAACGGCTGGCGGGAGCCATTGTCCTACTCTTTCTCGCGACGTTCTTGACGTTCGTGCTGGCCTCGGAGACCTTCGACCCGATGGCCGCGTACAAGCAGCGCAATCCCCCGCCGCCCGCTGCGGCCATCCAGGCGAAAGAGCATGAGCTGCGCCTGGACAAGCCGGTGCTGGAGCGATACGCGCTCTGGCTCGGCGATATTTCGCGCGGGAGTTTCGGCAACACCATCACCGACACCCCGGTGGCCCCCGAGCTCGGGCACCGGGTCGGGGTGACCTTGCGCCTCGTGCTCCTCGGCGCGCTGATCGGCACCTTCTTCGGAGTATTGCTCGGGGTGCTCTCCGCTGTGCGGCAATACAAATTCACCGACCGGGCCACCACGTTCGCCGCGTTCGTCGTCCTCTCCGCGCCCACCTTTCTCGTGGCGACGATCTTCAAGCTCCTCGCGCTGAAGGCCAACTCGGTCGTCGGGGAGCAGGTGTTCCTCTACACCGGCGAGCAGTCGGCCATCCCGCCAGAAGGCTTCTGGGCCGGATTCGCCGATTCGGGCCAGCACCTCGTCCTGCCGACCCTCACGCTCGCGGTGATCGAAGCCGCGATGTTCAGCCGCTATCAGCGCAACGCGATGCTCGACGTGCTTGGCAGCGATTTCTTGCGCACCGCGCGGGCGAAGGGGCTCACGAAAACGAGGGCACTGTTCAAGCACGGGCTTCGGACCGCGCTCATCCCGATGACCACGCTCTTCGCCTTCGGCTTCGGCGGGCTCATCGCCGGAGCCACCTTCACCGAGCGAGTGTTCGGCTGGAACGGCGTCGGCAGCTGGCTCATCGACGGCATCGGACGGCAGGACACGAACATCGTCACCGCCATCACCTTCTTCGCCGCCGTGGTCATCCTCCTCGCGGGGCTGGTCGCCGATATCGCGCAGGGTGTCCTCGACCCGAGAGTGCGGGTGTCATGAGCGATCCCACGCCGCCCGGCAAGCCGGTCACCAGGGCCAGGCTCGTCGCGAGCCGTTTCGCGGCGAACCGCCTCGCGGTGGCGGGTCTGGGGGTTTTGGCCCTGCTCTACCTCGTCGCTTTCCTGGTCCCGCCTTTCCTGTCGTGGGACTACCAAGTCATCGACTACGGCCACGCGCTCGAAGCCCCCGGCGCGCGACATTGGTTCGGCACGAACTCGATCGGCCAGGACGTGCTCGCGCAGACCCTGCGCGGCCTGCAGAAATCGCTCACCATCGGCCTCTTGGTCGCAGTCCTCGCCTCGGTCATCGCCGCTGTCGTCGGCTCGGTCGCGGGCTATTTCGGCGGCTGGGCGGAACGGGCGATCAGCTGGGGCGTGGACCTTTTGCTCGTCCTGCCCAGCTTTCTCATCATCGCCATCGCGAGCCCGTTGTTCCTCGGGCGCAGCTGGCTCTTTTTAGTGCTGTTGCTCGCGCTGTTCAGCTGGATGCTCTCCGCTCGGGTCGTGCGCGCTTTGACGATCAGCCTCAAGCAGCGCGAGTTCGTGATCGCCGCCCAATACATGGGGGCTTCCCCCGCCAAGGTCATCTTCTCGCACATCCTGCCGAACGTCGCCTCGTTCCTCATCATCGACACCACGCTCACCGTCGGAGCCGCGATCCTCACCGAGACCGGGCTCTCCTTCTTCGGCTTCGGCGTGCAGCCCCCGGACATCTCGCTCGGCACGCTCATCGCGGAAGGCAGCTTCGCCGCGCTGCCCTTCCCGTGGCTCTTCGTCTTCGCGGGCGGCGCGCTGGTCGTCACGGTGCTCGCGGCGAACTTCGCGGGCGACGGCCTCCGGGACGCGTTCGACCCCGGCGCGCAGATCGGAGCGCAACAATGACGCTTCTCGAGGTCGAGGACCTCACCGTCGTCATCGGCCAGACCGCCGTGGTCCGGGGGGTGAGCTTCGCCGTCGACGCGGGCGAGGCGGTCGCCGTGGTCGGCGAGTCGGGCTCGGGCAAATCCGTCACCGCGCTCTCGGTGCTCGGCCTCTTGCCGGACGCGGCGAAGGTGACCGGGTCGATCCGGTTCGACGGCGAGGAGCTGGTCGGGCAGTCCGACAAGCAGCTGGCGAAGATCCGGGGCGCGGGCGTCAGCATGGTCTTCCAGGACCCGCTCTCCTCGCTCACCCCCGTCTACACCGTTGGCGACCAGATCGCCGAGGCGCTGCTCGTGCACGCTGGCCGGAACGGCCGCCCGCACCTCTCGAAGCAGCAGGCGCGGGAGCGGGCGGCGGAACTGCTCGACCTGGTCGGCGTGCCGGATCCCCGGCAGCGGGCCAAATCCTTCCCCCACCAGCTCTCCGGAGGGCAGCGCCAGCGCGTCATGATCGCGATGGCGATAGCGAACGACCCGAAGCTGATCATCGCCGACGAGCCGACCACCGCGCTCGACGTCACCGTGCAGGCGAAGATCCTGCGCCTGTTGCGCACCGCGCAAGAGATCACCGGGGCCGCGGTCGTCCTCATCACCCACGACCTCGGCGTGGTCGCGGAGTTCGCCGACCGCGCCCTGGTCATGTACGCGGGGCGGGTGGTGGAGTCCGCGCCGCTCGAACCGCTCTTCGCCGGGCCCCGCATGCCCTACACCCTTGGCTTGCTCGGCGCGGTGCCCAGGATCGACGCCCCCATCGGCACCCGGCTGGTGCCCGTCCCCGGCACCCCGCCCCTGCCCTCCGCCCTGCCGCCCGGTTGCTCCTTCGCCCCGCGCTGTCCGATGAAGATCGACCGCTGCGACGAGGCCGAACCGCCGCTCCAGCAGGTCGCGCAGAGGCACGCGGCTGCATGCGTCCGCTCCGGCGAGCTCGCCGGGGCCGACGCGGCAGGCGTGTACCAGGTGCCGTCGCGCAACGAGCCGCCGGCGCGGCCCGCCGACCCCGCCGTCGTGGTGTCCGTCGAGGACTTGCGGCGGACCTACCCGGTCACGAAGGGGCTCGTGTTCAAACGAAAAGTGGGCGAGGTGAACGCCGTCGCGGGCGTCAGCTTCCAAGTTCGCGAGGGCGAGGCGCTCGGGCTTGTCGGCGAGTCCGGCTGCGGCAAAACCACCACGATCATGGAGATCATGGCTTTACAAGCCCCGCAGTCCGGGCGGATCGAAATCCTCGGCCAGGACGTCGCGGCGCTTTCCCCCCACGAGCACCGCGAACTGCGCAAGCACATCCAGATCGTCTTCCAGGACTCCATGGCGGCTTTGGACCCCCGGCTGCCCGCCGCCGACATCCTCGCCGAACCGCTCCGCCTGTTCGGCATGCCCGAGGAGCAGCGCCATACGCGCGTCTTGGAACTGCTCGACTTGGTGGGCCTGCGCCCTGGGCATTTGGGCCGCTTCCCGGCGCAGTTCTCCGGCGGGCAGCGCCAACGGCTCTGCATTGCCCGCGCGTTGGCGCTTGAGCCGAAAATCCTGGTGCTCGACGAGCCGGTCTCCGCTCTCGATGTCTCCATCCAGGCCGGGGTCTTGAACCTGCTTTCGGACCTGCGCGCCGAACTCGGACTCTCCTACCTGTTCGTCTCGCACGACCTCGCGCTCGTGAAGCAAGTCTGCGACCACGTCGCGGTGATGCGGGCGGGCGAGATCGTGGAGGCCGGGCCGGTTGCAGAGGTCTACGCCGATCCTCAGCACGAGTACACCCGCGAGCTGATGTCCTCGGTCCCGGTCCCCGACCCTGCGGCGGCGCGGGCGAGGAGGGAGTCATGAGACCGTTGGACCGCCGCGCTGTGCTGCTCGGCCTCGCGGGCCTGCCCGTCCTCGCCTCCTGCGGCCTGGAGCTGACCAGGCCGCAGCAAAGCGACGATCCGACCCGTCGCGCCGACCCCGCCACGTTGCGCCAGGGCGGAGTCCTGCGTTGGCCGCTGGACGAGTTCCCCGTGAACTACAACTACAACCAGGCGGACATGAATGCCTATACCGCGACTGTCGCGGGCGCGCTCATGCCGACCAGCTATACGTCCGACCCGCGCGGCAATCTCCGCGTGAACACCGACTACTTCAGCGCGATCACGCTCGTCCCCGGCGAGCCGCAAACAGTCGTCTACACCATCGACCCCCGAGCCCGTTGGTCCGACGGAACCCCGCTCACCTGGGAAGACCTTCAGGCGCAATGGCTGGCGTTGAGCGGGAAGAACCCCGACTACCAGCTCGTCTCCACCACCGGCTACCGGGATATCGCCGCTGTCGAGCGCGGCGCGGACGAGCGACAGGCTGTCGTGACTTTCCTGCGGAACTACGCCGACTGGCGCAGCCTGTTCTCGTATCTGTACCCCAAGTCCACGAACATCGACCCCGAAGCCTTCAACAAAGGGTGGATCCTGAACCTATCCGGCTTCGTCAACGAACCGATCACCTCGGGGCCGTTCAAGATCGGCTCGTTCGACGTTGGGCAAAAACGCCTCAACCTGGTCCCCGATCCGAACTGGTGGGGGGCCAAACCGAGGCTCGACAGCATCGTCTTCCTCGAGCTCGCCCCGGACGCGCAAATCGGAGCCTTGCAGAACGGCGAAATCGACTTCGCCTCGCTCGGCTCGTCCGCCCCGAATCTCGCCATCGCCGAGAACACCCGGGGGGTGGACATCCGCACGGGTCCGAATCAATTCCTCGGCAACCTCACCTTCAACGGGAAACCAGGAGGCATCTGCGCGGACGTGCGCCTGCGACGCGCCGTGGCCATGGGGATCGACCGGGACCGCCTCGCGAGCACGCTGCTCGGGGCTACCGTCGCAAAACCAGAGGCTTCGTACAACCTCGTCTTCATCAAGGGGGTCGAAGGCTACGAGGACCATCGTGCCGCGCTGCCGTACGACCCGGAGGCCGCGAAAGCGGAGCTTGATCGAATCGGCTGGACGCAGCAGGGCCCGTTCCGGGCGAAAGACGGCAGACCGCTGTCGCTGCGTCTGATCATCCCGGCGCAGACGCCTTCCTCCACGAACAATGCGAAGGTCTTGCAGCAGATGCTTGCGGAGATCGGGGTGAGCCTCAAGATCGTGCCCGTGTCCAGCACAGGATTCTTCCGCGACTATATCAACGTCGGCGATTTCGACCTCACTCTTTTCAGTTGGGGCCACACCGCGTATCCCACCGATATCGGCTCTATTTACGGCCTCTACCGAAAAGCGGACGGCACGATCGACCCGCAGCAGAACTACGGGCAGATCGGCAGCCCCGAGATCAACGATTTGATCGCGCAGATGCAGCAGGAGCTCGACGAGGAGAAAATGCGCTCGATCGGCAACCAGATCGACGTCGAGATCGCCAAGATCGCGCACTCTCTCTCCCTCTTCCAAGCTCCTGCGAACACTGCCGCGCGGACCGAGCTGCGCAATTTCGGCCCGGTCGGGGTCGGGAATGTCGACTACGCAGCCATCGGCTACGCGCGGTGACGCGCGAACGGTCGCGACCACCCGCTCCCCTTAGTCCCTGAAAGAGGATTTTTCTTTCTCTTTTTCTAATTTTTTCCTTGTGATGCGAGGCATTTCCTGCTAAAATCGAACGTATGATCAACACGACGGGGATCGTGTCGGAGGAGAGAATTAGGAGCCTCCGGGCGGAGTTGCGCGCGGGGTCGAAGGCGAGGTTCGCGGCGCTTGCGGAGATCGAGCGCGCGGAGGCTGTGTTGTTGTCGTTGAAGGCGGAGGCCGTTGTCTCTGTCGCGGAGGACGTGGCGCAGCGGAAGGCCGTGGAGGAGCGTCAGGCCGGGAAGGGGATTTTCTCCTTTTCGACTCGTGAGGCGGCGCTTCTCGAACTCGCCCCGGCGTTGGGGGTCTCGTCCGGGGAGGCGAAGGCGATGCTGGTGTTCGCGGAGAACATGACCGAGCATTACCCGGAGTTCGGGGCCAAGCTCGCGAGGGGCGAGGTCACCGCGAAGACCGCCCGTTTGGTGGGCAAGTCGCTGAACGCCGCTCCCGCGGGGTGGCGGGAGAAGCTCGACGCCTGGTTGGCGGAGCGGGCTCCGCGTTGGCGTTTGTGCTCCCAGTCCAAAATCCAAGGATTGATCGAAGCCCAATACATCCGCTGGGACTCCGAATGGACGAAACAACGCCGCCAGAAGGCGCACGCCGAACGAGGCTTGTTCTTCCAACCCATTGGCGACGGCATGGCGAAAATCTGGGGTGCCATGCCCCTCATGGAAGCCGCGATGGTGAAAGACAAGCTCGACGCCACCGCCAGAACCGTCTGCCCCGGAGACCCCAGAGCCATGTGGACCCGCAGGGCCGACGCGCTCGCCGCCCTCGCCGGGCACGGAGACGACCACCTCGCCTGCGAATGCGGACGCGACACCTGCAAGGCGGCGCAACGACCCGCGCCCCAGGCCAAGCCCGTCGAACTCGTCGTGGACCTCGCCGTCCTCGCCAACCTCTCCGATTTACCGGCTTGGCTCAACGGATCACCCATCGACCCCGAACTGGCCCAGAAACTCGCGAAAGCCGCCACCCGGATCAAATTCACCACCACACCCGAGCGCTACAAACCCGCGCCAGCGGTCGAAACCCACGTCAACGCCCGCGACAAGCACTGTCGCTTCCCAGGCTGCCACCGCCGAGCGAGAACCGAACTCGACCATACGAACCCCTTCAACCACCACAACCCCAACACGGGCGGACAAACCGTCCCCCAAAATCTCAAAAGACTCTGCAAACACCACCACCAAGCCAAAACCCACGGACGATGGCGAGACACACAAAACCCCGACGGCACCATCACATGGACATCCCCCACCGGCCAGCACTACACCACCAACCCCGACTGAACCACGCCCACCAGCCACCACCTCCCCCGCGCCGCCCACTGGACCAGCTCAACCAGCCAGCGCCACGCCACGTTCACCCCAGCTCACACCTGGGATTCTGATTACTATCATCGGCATGGACGACCGGGCGGCCGATATCGCATGATCGCTCGCCGCTCGCTGCTCCTCGGACTCGCCAGCCTTCCCCTCGCCGCATCTTGCGGCTTGCCGCTCGTCAAACCCAAACAAGGCGACGACCCGTTGCGGGCGACGGATCCCGAGACGCTGCGACAGGGCGGCGTGTTCCGCTGGCCCGTGGACGATTTCCCGAAGAACTTCAACAGCCTCCAGGCCGATATGACCGGCTACACGAGAGACATCATGGCTCCGTGTCTGCCGACTCCGTTCCGGGCCGACCCGAGGGGCTCCCTCACCCGCCGCGCCGAGTACTTCACCGCAATCGACCTTGAGCCCGGCGAGCCGCAAACAGTCGTCTATACCATCAATCCCCGAGCCCGCTGGTCCGACGGAACGGCGATCACCTGGGAAGACCTGCACTGGCAGTGGCGGGCGCTCAGCGGCTCCGACCCGCGTTATTTCGTCGCCTCCACCACTGGCTACCGGGATATCGCAGCTGTCGACAAGGGCTCCGACGAGCGGCAAGCCGTGGTGTCCTTCGCGCGGCCCTACGCGGACTGGCGAAAGCTCTTCGGCCTCCTCTACCCAAGGACCACGAACGCCGACCCGGACTCGTTCAACAAGGGCTGGATCCTCGGCGCGGGCGGGCCCGGCCGACTCCCGGTGACGGCGGGGCCGTTCAAGGTCGGAGCCTACGACGAGGGGCAAGGGCGCATCGTCATGGTCCCCGACCCGAACTGGTGGGGCCGCAGGCCCCGGCTCGGCTCCCTCGTCTTCCTGAGCCTCCCGAAGGAGGCGCAGATCGGGGCGCTGCAGAACGGGGAAATCGACTACATGAACCTGCTCGCGGCCGCGCCCGCCCTCGCGGTCGCCGAACACACCAAGGGGATCGAAATCCGGCCAGGCCCCTCGTCGACCATCTCGCTGCTCGCCTTCTGCGGCAGGAACGGGAGCGTGTGCGCGGATATCGGCCTGCGCCGGGCTGTGGTGAAGGGGATCGACCGGGGCAAAATCGCGAGCACTTTGATCGGCTCGGTCGCCGCCGACCCGGCGGCCTCGTACAACCTGATGTTCCTGCGCAGCGCCGCAGGGTACGAAGACCACCGCGACGTGCTGCCCTACGATCCGCAGGCCGCGCGCGCGGAACTCGAAGCGCTCGGCTACCGGCGCCCTCGGATCCGTTTCGTCATCCCCGCGCAGAACGCCACCGGCGCGGATATCGGCAAAATCCTCCAGCAGATGCTCGCGGAGATCGGCATCGACCTCGTGATCGAGGCCGTGCCGAGCGCTGGTTTCTTCCGCGACCACATCAATGTCGGCGACTTCGACCTGACGACTTTTCGCACCGAGTGCACCCCGTACCCGTCCGACACCGCGCCCAACTACGGCCTGTACCGCACAGCGCGCGGGGAGCCCGATGTGCAGCAGAACTACGGCCAGATCGGCAGCGACAAGCTCAATGGGCTGCTCGACCGGATGCAAGCCGAGCTCGATCCGGAGCGGATGCGCCGGATCGCGAACGCGGCGGACCGGGAGATAGCGCAGATCGCGCACTCCCTCTCGCTCTTCGAAACCCCGTACAACTACGCGGTGCGCGAGACGGTCCGCAATTTCGGCGCGAGCGGGATCGGCGACACGGACTACGCCGCCATCGGCTACGCCTCGGCCAGGTGAGGACGAGGCGGTTAAGAGAAGGCTCACACCCCTAGCCACGCGGCCCTCAATAGGATAAAATGGAATCGTTCCAGATTAGGAGCCCCTAATTCACGAGAGGACCAGCCGCAATGCCCAAAACCAGCACCGCCAAAGTCATCACCAGCCCCCTGAGCGACGAGAACAAGAAGGTCACCGCGAACGCGCTGCAGAACGCGCTCGTCAACCTCATCGACCTCTCCCTCATCGGCAAGCAAGCGCACTGGAATGTCGTCGGCTCGAACTTCCGTTCCGTCCATTTGCAGCTCGACGAGCTGATCGACCTGGTCCGCGGTTTCTCGGACGACGTGGCCGAGCGGCTCTCGGCCATCGGCGCGAACGCGAACGGCCTGGCGAGCACCATCGTCTCGTCCGCGAAGACCAAAGGGTTCGCCACCGAATTCACTTCGACCGCTGACGTGGTCGGCGGAGTGGTGGACAACCTCAAGATCGTCATCGATGTCATCCGCGATGGCATCGGGGCCACCGAGGATTCGGATCCGGTCAGCCAGGACCTCCTCATCGCCGTCGCGGACGGCCTGGAGAAGCAGCACTGGATGTGGCAGGCTCAGGAAGCCTGAACCGTCTGCGCCTGCGGCTCGCGTGCGCCGTGCTCCAAGCGTCGAACCGACGGGAGGAGCAACGGCCACGCGGCCATCGCGCACCACACTGCGGCTCCGATCCACAGATAGCGCGAGAGCCCGACGAGATCGGCCAACGGCAGGGCCGCGACCTGGCCGAGCGGCATCGCGATCCACGAGCCCAACGCGTCGAAAGACGACACTCTCGACAGCTTCTCGGCGGGGACGTGCTCCTGCATGGACGTGTCCCAGGCGACGCCGAACACGCTGAACGCGATGCCGCCGACGAAGCTCGCGGCCATGAGCCAGCCGAGCGCGGAGCCCATCGCCATCGGGATCAGCGGCAAAGGGGTGGCCACGAGGCAGATCTGGCCAAGGCGCATGAGTTTCACGACGTGCAGCCGATAGAGCAAAAGGTTGCCGACCAGAAAGCCCACCGCCTCCGCGCCGAGCACCAATCCCCAGCCCTGCGGCCCGAAACTGTGCTCCGCGATGACCGGGCCGAGCACGCCCCAGACCCCGGCCTCCACGAAGACGAGCACGGCGAAGCCGACGACGATCGTCCAGATCCAGGTGTGTTTGCGGAATTCCTCGTAGCCCTCGCGCAGCTCGGCGAGCACGCCGACGCGCTGCTCCGAGTCGACCTTGGGAAGCCGCAACTGCGCGAGGCAATACGCCGCGACGAGATAGCATCCCGCGTCGACCGCGAGCGCCCAGCCCCCGCCCACAGTGACCACGAGGAGCCCCCCGAGGCTCGGTCCGAGGATCGTCGCCACTTGGCGGGTGGAGCCCAATAGCGCGTTCGCCTTCTTCACCTGGCCTTCTGGCGCGACCTGGCCGATCATGCCGTAGACGCCGGGACCGGTGAGCGCGGTGAGCGCGCCGTTGAGCGTTTCGGTCGCGATGATGGCGGCGAGGTCGAAGTTCCCGGTGACCAGCATCGCCGCCGCGACGCCCTGGGTCGCCGCCGCGCCGAGATGCCCGGCCATCACCACCTTGTCCCTCGGGTAGCGGTCCGAGAGCACGCCGCCGAAGAGGACGAAGAGGACCAACGCGAGGCTCCGCGCCCCGAGCACCAGGCCGAGGTCGCTGCTGTGGTGCGAGGCTTCGAGCACCGCGAAGGCGAGCGCGATCGGGGCCGCGTTGCTGCCGAAGAGCGAGGCCGAGCGCGCCGCGAAGAACCACCGGAACTTCGCGGACGACAATGGGCCCTGAGCACTCTCGACGCGCATGGCCGCTATTGTGCCCAAGGGAGCCCCGCCGCGCGAGCGGTTTTCGGCTCATTCGTACATGACGTACAGCGGGACGGGATCGAGGGCGAGCACGTCCTGCGGGGACATGAGCGTCTTGCCGGTCTGCACGTCCTCGTCGTAGAACAGTTTGAAGCCGGGGAGCACGTGGTCGGGCTTGGTCGCCATGAGCAGATCCCAGGTGTAGCGCTTGTCCGCCGGTGCGCCGATGCCGTCGACGGACTTCACGATGGCGACCCCGTCATGACGACGCAAGTCCTCCTCCGAGGCGACCACGGCCGGCGCGACCTGGTGGTAGACGAGGACTTTCTCGGGCAAATCGTTCTGGGCGACCAGGTCCGCGAGATACGCGGCGACCGCGTCGATGTCGCCGCCGGTGGTGGAGCCGAACTCGTCGCCCGGTTTTCCTTCGGTCACCGCCCATTCCGGATCGAGCGCGACCCCGACCTCCGGCTCGCGCAGGAAGCGCTCGTATGCCTTGACCTCGTCGAGGAACGAGGATCGCCCAGGCTGGATGTTCAAGAGCAACAGGCCCCGCACGCTGCGCGCGGCGGCGAGGTAGGCTGCGACGACGCTGTCCGAATGCCGAATCCGGAACATGCCGTCCGCGCCGGGCGAAGCCGTCGCCACAGTTGCGATGAGCTCGAGCGTCGGCATGGTCTGCGGGCCTTCGGGGACGGCGTACGGGGCGATCTGGTCGAGCATCCGCCGCGCGGACTCCGCCACGCTCGCCGGAAGCGATTCGGGGTCCAAGTCCCCGGTGAGCCTGCCCAACGCGGTCCCGCCCGGCGCTCCGCACCAGCCGACGAGCCGCGAGCCAGGGAACACCGCTCGCTGCTCGTTCGGCAAGAGCTTCGGCGCGGGGCTCTGCGGCGGGCGCGCGGGAGAGGCGCTGCCTTCCGTGCACGCGACGGCCGCGAAACCGAGCGCGGCGGTCAAAACGCTCCTGCGCGAGCTGCGACCAGCGCGCGGAGAAGGGAATGGGGGCATTCCCTCGATATTAGGCGTAAGACGCGTGTCACATGCCGGGGCGCACGACGCTGAAGCTGTCCCGGTAGATGGCGCGCAGCTCCCAGTCCTCCGGATCCGCCTCCTCGTCGTACGGCCCGTCCACGCTCGCCACCGAGGTGAGCGTGAACCCCGGTTCGAGGACTGGTTGCGCGGCGAGTTCGAACAGCGCGCTGGCGCGCCTCACGTGGTTCGCCGACGTGACGATCACGAGGTGCGCGGGCCGGAGCGAGCGCAGGATCTCCGCGCTGTTGAGCGCGTTCTGCACGGTGCTGGCCGAGTGGTCCTCCTTGTGGATCCGGCCCGGGTCCACGCCCTGCCCGACGAGCCAGTCCGCCATCGCGTCCGCCTCGGTCACCCCGTTCTGCGGTTTGCCGCCGGTGACGACGATCGGAGCCGCCGGATCCGCCTGCGCCACTTCGAGGGTCTTGCGCAACCGGTCGACCAGGACCTGCGGCATCGTCCCGTCCGGGTGCAGGCCCGCTCCGAGCGCCACGATCGTCGTCGACGCTCCCCGCAGCTCGCCCGGCCCCGGCACCTCTTCGGTCAGCTGCGTGCCCGCCTGCTGGCGGATCGCGTCGAGCATCCGGTCCACATCTGCTCCGCGAGCCGGGTCCACGGCTTCAAGCTGGCCCTTGTAGCGTTCCACGTCGTCCTCGTCGCCGAGGAAGGCGGACCAGCCCACGAGGTACATCAAGGCGACCGAGTCCTGCGGATTGACGCTGATCACGCCCCGGTAGTCCTGCACCGCCTGCGCCACGTCGTGCGCCCGGAGCGCGGCGGACGCGTCCGCGAAGAGCTTCCCCGCGCTCTGCGTCGCGCCGACCTGCTGCGCCTGCAGGCTCGAGCAGTCGGACGCGGTTTCCTCGTCGTCGGAATCATCGTCGTCGCGGTGCTCCGAGGCCACGTCGGCGCAGGTCGGATCGACGCCTCGCGAAGGGTCGGCGAGCGCCGCTCCGACGGCTCCGAACTGCGGCAGCAGCGCCAAAGCGCAGGCGATCAAGGGCGACAGGCGCCCGCCATATGAAGCCAACGGTCCTCCTCGGTGATTTGATCACAAGAAGATTACGGCTTGGTGGAGGAACTGTCTAATGGTCCGGCGCTTCTGTCTCCCCCAACGCGGCGGGAGGCCGCAACTTGCTCGCTCCGATCGCGAGGACCATCAGCGTCAGAATGTGCGGGAGGTAGTCGGTGAACTCGTTCGGAAGCTCTGCGGTGAACCAGTACAGGCACCACAGCCCTGCGGCGATCGCCCCCGTCACTGCGGCGGCGGGGCGCTGCCCCCGGACCAATCGCACGGCGGCGAGCGCCGCCAACGCCAGCGCGGCTCCATAGAGGAACGCGCCGACCACCCAGGACGGCGTGGAGAGGCGCAAGCCGTCCGCGTAGCCGAAAAGGGCCGAGGCTCCGAGCAAACCGCCGGGGCGCCAGTTCCCGAAGATCATCGCCGCCAGGCCGATATAGCCTCGGCCCCCGGTCTGCCCCTCGCTGTAGCCGATCTGGCCCGGCGCGATCACCAGCGCCGCCCCGCCGAGCCCCGCCAGGCCGCCAGAGACCAGCAAGGCCGCGTACTGGTGCGCGCGCACCGCGACCCCGAGGGACGCGGCGGCGGCGGGGTTCTCGCCGCAGGAGCGCAACCGCAGGCCGAACCGGGTCCGCCATAAAACCCAGAAGCTCAGCGGGACCAAGAGCAGCCCGCCCGCCGTCAGCGCCGAGAGGCCGCTGGTCACCCCTCCGACCACGCCTGCGAGGTCGCTCGCCAGGAACCAATGCCGGTCGGCGAGCGATTGGCACCAGCCCGGCAGCAGCGGCAGGTCGAAAGCGCGCAGCGTCGCCACCGGCGGAGATTCGCGGGGGTTTTTCGACAGCGGGAAGAACACCAGGTCCGCGAGGTACTTCGTGACCCCTGCCCCGAGCAGGTTGATCGCCACCCCGGAGACGATGTGGTTCACCCGGAAGGTGACCGTGGCCAACGCGTGCAGCGCTCCTCCCGCCGCGCCGAACAGCGCCGCGACGAGCAACCCGAAGGCGGGCCCGGCCTCCAGCGAGCCCCAGGCGGCCCCCCAGGTGCCAAGGATCATCATCCCTTCGAGCCCGATGTTGACGACCCCGGAGCGCTCCGCCCATAGCCCGCCGAGCGCGGCGAGGGCGATGGGGATGGCGAGGGCCAGCCCGGTCCGGACCACGCCGGGGCTGGTCAGATCGTGGGCCTCGGTGAGGGCGGTGACCGCCGAGACCAGCAGCACCAGCGCGCAGACTGGCAGAGTCCGTTGCAGGGCCTTGCTCATGCCGCCCCCATTGCGGTCCGCACTCGGCGCTGTGCCTGCGCGGCCTCGAACCGGCGGGCCAGCTCGTACGCGATCACCACGGCGAGGACCGCTGTTCCCTGCAGGATCAGCACGATCTCCTTCGGCACCGACACCGCGTCCAACGCGACGGCCGATTTGTCCAAGAACGCCCACAAAAGCGCCCCGGCGGCGATGCCGACCGGATGGCCGCGCCCGATCAGCGCGACGGCGATCCCGGTGAACCCGTACCCAGCGGTGGACGTGACGAGATAGCTGTGGTCGCGGCTGGTGAGCTCGGGGAGCGCGGCAAGCCCCGCGATGGCTCCGGAGAGGACCATCGCCGTCACGATCATCCGCCGCGCGTCCACCCCGCCCGCTTGGGCCGCCGAGGGCGATTCGCCGCTGGCCAGCAGCTCGAAGCCGAAACGTGTGCGCGACAGCGCCACCCAGTACCCCGCGCCGACCACGACGGCGGCGAGTGCCAGCCCGAAGACCTTCCCCGAGCCGAAGCCGAAGCTGCCGACCCAGCCGTCCGGCGGGATCGTCTTGGTGCCGATGTTGTTCCCGTTGAGCACGCCCCAGCCTTGTTCGCCCGCCATATACGCCACGATTCCGACCGCGACCGCGTTGAGCATGATCGAGCTGATCACCTCGTGCACGCCTCGGAAGACCTTGAGCAGGGCGGGGATCGCGGCGTACGCGCCGCCCACGGCCATCGCGACCAGGACGATGAGCGCGACGCGCGTGCCGGGCGGCGCAGGCAGCTCCGCCCCGACGACCGAGGCGGTCACCGCAGCCACCCGGTACTGCCCTTCCACGCCGATGTTGAACAAGCCCATCTTGAAGCCCAAGGAGGCCGCGACCGCGATCAGCGCGTACGCGGCCGAGGCGTTGACGATGTCGCACACCACGGACTCGTCCCGCAATTGGCCCAACATGGTGCCCGCGACGAAAACCGGGTCCTTGCCGCTGACCGCGAGGATCAGCGCGGCGAGGACCAACGCGAGCAGCACCGCCCCCAGCGGCGCGAGCAGAGCGGTGAGCCGGTTGAGCCGATTCCTCATTCGGCCCCTCCCGTCATCGCCTCGCCGAGCTCGGCCGCCGTGACCGTCCTCGGGTCCGCCTCGGCGACGATCCGCCCGTCGTGCAGCACGACGATCCGGTCGGAGAGCGCGAGCAGCTCGTCGAGGTCCGCCGAGATCAAAAGGACGGCCAGTCCGGCCTGCTGCGCCTCGCGGAGCTTGCCCCACAGGAGGCTCTGCGCCCCGACGTCCACGCCTCGGGTCGGCTGGGCCGCCACGAGGAGCACGGGACCGTCCGACAGCTCCCGGCCCATGATGAACTTCTGCTGATTGCCGCCGGAGAGCGCGCCGATCGGGGTCGCCACCCCTGGCGCGCGCACGTCGAAGGACTGGCGGATCGTCTCGGCCTGCGCCTTCGCCTCCCCGATAGCGAGCCATTGGCCCCTGGTCAGCCGCGACTGGAAGCCGAGGATCCGATTGCGCCACAGGCTCTGCGCCAGCAGCAGCGAATGCCGGTGCCGGTCCTCCGCGACGTAGCCGATCCCCGCCTCGCGTCTGCGCAGCACCGAGCGTCCGACGAGCGCGAGCGTCTCGCCGGAGCGGGCGCGCAGCTCCAGCGTCCCCGCCGAAGGCTGGCGCATCCCGAGGACGACTTCCGCGAGCGCGGTCTGCCCGTTGCCCTCCACGCCCGCGACGCCGAGGATCTCGCCCTCGCGGATCGTCAGGTCCACGTCGGCGAGCTCGGGCCGCTCGCCCCGCCCGCCCGAGGGGGCGGCGGCTCCCGCTCGCGGGGGAGCGTGGCTCGGTCCCGCAACGCAGACCCCGGACAGCCGCAGCACAGGCGCTCCGGGCTCTCGGACCGCGTCCGGGCGGGAGAGGTCGGGGATCGAGCCGACGATAAGCTCCGCCAACTGCGTGTTCGTCATAGTCTTCGGGTCGGCCGTCGCGACGGTCCGCCCCCTGCGGATCACCGTCACCGTGTCCGCGACGGCCCGAACCTCGCCGAGCTTGTGCGAGATGAACAAGAAGGTGTAGCCCTCCGCCTTCATCCCGCGCAGCACCTCGAAGAGGGCTTCGACCTCGGAGGGGGCGAGCACCGCCGTCGGCTCGTCCAGAATGATGATCCGCGCGCCCCGGTAGAGCACCTTGAGGATCTCCACTCGCTGCCGGTCCGCCACGCCAAGCTCGCTGACCTGGGAGTCGACGTCGATTTCCAGGCCGGAGCTCGCGGCGAGGCCGCGCAAGAACGTCCGGGCCCGCGCGCCGATCCCATGGCTCGCCTCCGCCCCCAGCACCACGTTCTCCAGCACCGTGAGGTTCTCGGCGAGCATGAAGTGCTGATGGACCATGCCGATTCCCGCCGCGATGGCCTGGGCCGGGGAGTGGAACTTGACTTCCTTCCCGTGCACCTCGATCGTCCCCTCGTCCGGCTTGACCATGCCGTAGAGGATTTTCATCAACGTGGACTTCCCCGCCCCGTTCTCGCCGCAGATCGCGTGCACTTCGCCGACGCGGGCCTCGAGCGCGACGGCGTCGTTCGCGACCACGCCCGGGTAGCGCTTGGTGATCCCCGCCAACCGCAGAGCGGTCCCCTCCCGCGTCGGCCCCTCGCTCATCCGCCGAGCTCCGCCCGAGTGGCCGCGACATGGATCCGGCCGCCGACAATAGCCGCCCGGTACGCGTCGAGCACGGCTTGAAGGTCGTCGATCCCGCCGCCGGAGGTCGCCAGGCCCACCCCGCCCAGCGCGAGGTCGAACCGGCTCGGGAAGGAGGCGAGCTGGCCGAGGGCCGTCGCGCGCAGGTAGTCGAAGACCGCGACGTCGACGCGTTTGACCACCGAGGTGATGACGCTGAACCGGGCTTCGCCGAGGTTCTGCTGCTCGTGCTGGTCCGAATCGACGCCGATGGCGAGCTTCCCCGCCGCGTGGACCGCCTGGATCACGCCTTTCCCCGAGGCTCCCGCCGCGTGGTAGACGACGTCCGCGCCGCGCCCCAGCTCCCCGTTCGCGGTGATCCGCCCTTTCGCGGGGTCCTGGAAGCCGGAGTTGTCGCCCGCTGGCGAGAGGTATTTGCGCTCGACGACGATCCCCGGCGCGGCGGCGCGCGCCCCTTGGACGAACCCCGCCTCGAATTTGTGGATGAGCGGGTTGTCCACTCCCCCGACGAAGCCGACGTGGCAGGTCTTGCTCTTATAGGCCGCGACGACCCCGGCGAGGAAGGAAGCCTGCTCCTCCGCGAATTCGATCGACTTGACGTTCGGCCCCGGCACTTGCGCGTCGATGATCGCGAACTGCGTGCCCGGAAACCGAGGCGCGACAGTCGCCAGCCTCGGCGCGTACACGAAGCCGACCGCGATGATCGAGGTGTAGCCGTCCTCTGCCAGCCGGACCAGGCGCGCCTCCTTGTCCGATTCGCCCTCGCCGGAGCTGGGCGAGCGCTCGGCGCGGCGCTCCTGCCGCAGCCCAAGCTCGGCGGTCGCCCGGTCCAGGCCCGCGACCGCCGCGTCGTTGAACGAGGCGTCGCCCCGCCCGCCGATGTCGAAGGCGAGCCCGACTTTCAAACCGCTGCCGTCCGCCTTCGCCGTGTCCGGGGCCGCCGTGGTCGAGACCGGCTCGGCGGCAGGGGGCCGCGCGAGCTGGCACGGCTCGGCTCTGCCCGAGGCTCCGCCCGGCGGCGGTTTCACACAACTCGCCGAGCCCAAAACGAGCGACACCGCCAAGGCGGCTCGCAGACACCCCCCGCCCTTCATCTCAAGTGTTTGCGACCCACCCGGCCATTTTCCGCGCGTGGCCCGGCGCGGGAGTCGCGACGCTGACCAGCTCGCGGGTCCATCCGGACTCCGCCAGCCCGTCCACCTCGGCCACCACGGCCTTCGCCGCCGGAAGATCCCGCACCACCTCGTCGCCGAGGACGCCGTCCTTTCCGATCAGCGTGATGCGCACCCCGGCGCGGCCGATGTTCTGCAGCACCGCGTGGCCGGAACCGCCGTGCGCGGACAGGAAGGCCCGCACGGCCTTCACAGTGCGCGCGGGAGCCGCGCCGAGCTGTTCAGCTGGAGTTTCGCTCATGTTGGAGAATGTACCGTATGAGCACAATGCGCGCGATACAAGTCACGCGGACCGGCGGCCCGGACGTCCTGGTCCCCTCGCTGACCGCCATCCCCGAGCCCGGCGAAGGCCAGCTCCTCATCAAAGTCGAAGCGGCAGGGGTGAACTTCATCGACACCTACCAGCGCTCCGGGGTGTATCAGGTCCCGCTGCCGTTCACCCCTGGCAATGAGGGGGCGGGCGTCGTGGCGGCGGTCGGCGCGGGCGCGACCGAGTTCGCGGTCGGCGACCGTGTCGCGTGGACCGGCGCGCTCGGCGGATACGCCCAATACGCGGCGGTGCCGGAGAAAACCGTGGTGCGTCTGCCAGACGGGATCGACTTCCAGGTCGCCGCCGCCTCGCTGCTCAAAGGGCTGACCGCGCACTACCTGCTCTGGTCCAGCTACGACGCTCAGCCGGGCGAGAGCGTCCTCGTCCACGCCGGGGCTGGCGGCGTTGGCCTGATCCTCACCCAATGGGCGACAGCGAAAGGAGTCCGCGTCATCACCACGGCGGGCACCCCAGAGAAAGCCGAGCTGTCGCGGCGGGCGGGGGCGGCGCACGTGCTCAGCTACGACGAGGACATCGCCGCGCGGGTTCGCGAGCTCACCGGAGGGGAGGGCGTCGCCGCCGTCTACGACGGAGTCGGCAAGAGCACGTTCGACGCGAGCCTCGCCGCCACCCGCGCCAGGGGTTTCGTGGTCCTCTTCGGCGGGGCCAGCGGCCAGGTGCCCCCGTTCGATCTGCAGCGGCTCAACTCCGGCGGCTCCCTCTTCGTCACCCGGCCCACCCTCGCGCACCACCTGCGCGACCGGGCCGAGACGGACTGGCGCTCCGAAGCGCTCTTCTCGGCGATCGGGCGCGGCGTGGTCGAGATCAATGTGACCGAGCGCTACCCGCTGGCAGAAGCCGCGAAGGCGCATCAGGATCTCGAAGGGCGGCGCACGACCGGATCGGTGGTTCTCGTCCCCTGAAGCCTCGCCTTGCGGAGCTGCGGGCCCTGCGACCCTGACCAGGACTTTCTCCTCTGACTAGGATCGGGGGGTTACCCTAGTCATGCCCTGGTCAGGGGAGGGAGCGGCTGGTCCGTCAGAGGATAGCCGCTATTCGGATGCTACCAAATGCTCCTCGAAGAAGGAGAACACTCGCTGCCACGCGTCCTCGGCGGCTTCGTGCGCGTAACTGAATCCGACCACCTTGGCCAGCGTGCCGATAGTCCCGGGGAACTGGTTGGCGAAGCTGTGCCCGGCTCCCTGATAGACTTTCACGTCGTTCGGGATCCCGTGAGTGGAAAGGGCGTGCTCCAGCACGGGGCCGGCTTTTTTGCCGAGCATGGGATCGCGGCTGCCGAGGCTCGCCACCACGGGGCACGAGTGCTCGAGCAGTTCTTCGAACTTCCTGGGCAATTTCCCGCGAGTCACGTTGGACGGGTAGAACGGCGCGGCAACGTCGAACTGCTTGCTCGGCGCGAACAGCAGCGCGTATCCGCCGCCAAGGCAGAAACCGGTGATCGCGATCCGCCCGGTGCACCTCGGGTCGGCGGCCAGAGCGTGGCGCACGGCGGTGATGTCGTCGAACGCGGTCCCTTCCCCCGTGAGCATCGACCGAGCCGTGGAAAGCAGGCACTTGCGCTTGCCCCCTCTGGCGTACAAGTCGGGCAGCGCGACGATGTAGCCCTGATCGGCGACCTTCTGCGCGAGCCTGCGGACATCGTCCACCACGCCGAGGATGTCATGGATCATCACCACACCGGGAACGGAGCCTTCCGACGGCTTCTGCGCGGTGAACACCTCGACGGCGATCGATCCCGCCGGGGCCGGAACGTCGAGTGTGGATGATGCTGCGGCCATGCGGTTGTTCTCCTTCATACAGCGCCGTTCTCCGTGTCCGGAACCACAGTACTCCGGCGAGCAGAAGGATCGCCCCGAAGGTCGCGGCAAACCCAGCGAAGCCCGGCCCGACGCGGATCACGCCGTACGGACACGCGGCCGCCCCTCTCGCCACCGCCACGAGCCACGTCGCCGGGACCCCCGCGAAACGCGTGATCAACTCCCCCGCCGGCTCCCACAGCGCGCCCGCCGCCACGCCCAGGCAGCCGAGGACGGTCATCAATCCGACGACAGGCTCCACCATGGCGTTCGCGGCCAAACCCACCAGGCTCACCTTGCCGGTGAGCATCGCGACGACCGGGGCGGTCGCGACATGGGCCGCCGCTGCCGCCGCGAGCACGCCCGCGCACGCGGACGGAGCCCCTTTCGCCATCAGTTTCTCCTTCCACCTCGGCGCGAGGCGGAGCAACGCTCCGGTGGCGAGGACCGAGAGCACGAATCCGTAGTCCACCGCGAGCGCCGGATCGATCCCGAGCAGCGCGACGACGGTCACGCCCAATGCGCGATCCGCCTGCCGACGGCGCCCCGCGAACAGAGCGACAAGGCCCACCGCCCCCATCGTCCCCGCCCGCAAGACGCTCGGGGACGGACGCACGAGAAGCGTGAGACCGATCAGCGCCGCAAGCGCCAGAACCGCCGACAGCCGGGGGCCCGCGCCGACCGCGCGCAAGACAAGCAGCACCACGCCGAGGACGATCGCGAAGTTCGCGCCCGACACCGCCATCAGGTGCGTGAGCCCGGCTTCCTGGAACTCGTCTTTCAGTTTCCCTGTGACTCGCCCGCTGTCGCCGAGCACAACGGCAGGCAAGATCTTGGACTCGTCTTCCGCCAGCGTCCGCTCGCAGATGGCGGCGAACCGGCTGCGCAGCGCACCCGTCGTCCGCGCCGCCCAGGACTCGGGGCCGACCGCTTGCGGCGGCCCGGTCGCGATGAGCGACGCGACGGTGAGGCCGCTTCGGCGGGGCGGGCCGATCCGGGCCCGGAACGTGACCGTCTGCCACGGAGCCAGCGTCTCGTACCGCGCCCGCGGCGCGAGCACGACGACCGAGGCTTCGCCTGAGGGCGAGCGGAGTTCGGCGGGGATGAGCACGCGGTTTCCCCGGACTGGGCGAGGGTCGTCGGTCGTCCAGACCGTGACGAGGAGTTCGGTCCGTCCGCCGTCGCTCGCGAGCCTCGCGAGCGGGTGGGACTCCGCGTCGCGCGCTCGCGCGGTGGACATCGCGGCGGACGCGGTGAACAAAACCAACGTCGCCAAGCACCATCTTGGGCAGCGGGCCACCAAACGCGCCGCTCCCCCCGTCGGCTCCGACCCCATGCTCGCGACGGCGAAGGCGATCATGGCCACGGCGGCGAGCGCCGAGACCGCCGCGCCCACGCGCCAGCCGAGCGTCAGAGCGAGCGCCGCGCCCGCCAAGGCACCGAGCGCCGGGCCGGTCACACGCGCAGGTGGGGTCGGATTTTCTTCAGCCTGCCCGCGCCGATTTGTTTGACCTTTGCCAACTCGTCGAGGCTTCTGATCCGCCCGTGCGCCGCGCGGTACTGCACGATGGCACGGGCGATGCCTTTGCCGATCCCCGGCACGGCGTCCAGCTCGGCCTCGGTCGCCGTGTTGACGTTCGTCTGTTTGCGGCCGGGCGGCACGGCTCCGGGGCGCGGTTCCCGCCGCAGTCGCAGCGGCTGCTCGCTCGAGGATCTGGAACCGACGGAGCGCGGGGCGGGGCGGGAGGCGCTTTGCGCTGCTCGGCGGGCGGGACAGGAGTCACCGGAACCGTCCCGCCCACCACCACCTGGTCCCCGTCCTCCAAGCGCTGGGCCAGATTGAGCCCCGAGGTCTCCGCTTCGGGGCTCAATCCCCCGACGGCTTCGAGCGCGTCGGACACTCGTGCGCCGGGGACCAATCGGGCCAGCCCTGGGTGACGCACCGCCCCGACGACGCTCACCACGATCTCGCGGGCCTCTGCGGTTGTCGGCGGCGGCTCTCCTGCGCTCGATGTGAGTGGGACGACGCTCGGCAACACGGGATACGGCGCGGCGTGCGAATCTCCTTTCACCGCGCCGAAGACCGTGAAGCACAGCGCGACGAAGCCGACCGTTCCGAGCGCGACGGCGGCGGCCACGCGGCCCGACCACCAGGTCGTGCCCAGCCGGGACCGACGCGGCTCCTCGAATTCCTCGTCCTCGTACTCACCGGCAAGCGGATGGGCGCGTTCCCAGCCCTCTTCCAACGCATCGTGTTTGCTCATGCTTTCGACGCTATGGCCGTCCGGCGGGCGCTCCTCGCCTCCGGACGAGAATGTGGATAACGAATCCCGTCCTCCACAGGCTCCGAGAGCGCCGCAGACCTCGGCCTGTGCCTTAGGGGGAAACTCCCGACAGGACGAGCGCCCCGGTCCCCAAGTGCGCCCCGAGGACCCGGTTGACCGGGCCGATGTCCACGGCTGCGGTCAAGCGAAGCGCGCCTGACAACGCCTCGGCCAATTGAGCCGCTTGTTCCTCGGCCTGCTGGTGGCGGATGGCCACCGTTGTCTCGCTGTCGCCAAAGCGCGTCTTGGCGAGCTCCACCAGCTTGTCGAGGGCTTTGGCGCGGGTGCGGGTGCGTTCGGCGATCTGCAGCTTCCCGTCCGAGATCCGCAGCACCGGTCGGATCGAGAGCGCCGTGCCGACCAGCCAGGTCGTCCGAGGTATTCGCCCGCTGCGCCGCAGCCAATCCAACTTGTCCACGAAACCCCAGGTCGTGGTGGCTTCGGCAGTGCGGCGGGCGATCTCGGCGACCTCGTCGAGCGCCGCCCCGCCCGAAGCCGCGCGGGCTGCTGCGAGCGCCGCGAACCCCACGCCCATCGCCGCTTGCCGCGAGTCCACCACCACGACTGCGCCGACGCGCCGCGCGGCCTTCTGCGCGGACGTCGCGGTCGCCGACAGGGCGCCGGAAAGGTGCACCGCCACCACGCCGTCGCCCGAGCTCTCCGCGAACGCCTTTTCGTAGAGGGCCACGAGCTCTTCCTCGTTCGCGGCGGCGGTCGACAAGCCCGGCTTGGTCAGCCAGTCCTCGCCGAAGCCGTCGTCGCTTCCGGGGTTGTCGTCGTCTTCTGGAATGGCGCGCCCGTCGAGCAGCACGTGCAGCGCGGCTTGCCGGATCCCGTGCGCGGCGAGCTGGTCCGCGCTCAGGCAGCAAGCGGAATCGGTGACCACCCGCACGGTCACTGCCTTCCTCCTGTCGGATCGGCGGACGGCTCCGCCACCTGCCGAAGCTCGCGCAACATCGCGGCGGCCACGCGCTCGTGCCCTTCAAAGCCCCAGTGGATCCCGTCCGGGTTGCCCCGCCCGGCGAGCACATGCTCTTCGACCGCGGCTTTGAGGTCCACCACGGGGAGCCGGTTCCTGCCCGCCCACGTCGAGAGCGCGGCGGCGGTTTTGCGGCGCCCCCGATGCACCTTGGCGTAGCTCGGCGCGCAATGCACGGAGGGCAGCGTCGCGACCACCGGCAGATCTGGGCGCAATGCCGCGACCGAGGAGCGGATCTCCTCCTGGTACTCGACGGTGAGCCTGGCGGGCAGGGCGATGGGCCAGCCGAGGGGCGCGAGCCTCGGCTGCGCCCACTGGTACGCCTCGCGCACGCGGCGGCGCAGCTGCGGCGGCCGGATATAGCGGATGGTCTCGCGCACGGCGGTGGGCAGCGGCGACGGCAGCGTGTCCATGCCGCACACGGCGATCACCAACGCGCCCGCCTTGGGCAGCGCGGCCCACGCGCGAGGGTCTTTGATCAGCGCCCAATACGCCTCTCGGCTGGTCCAGCCGATCTGCGCGACCAGTTCGAGCGTCCATCCGAGCTCGGCGGCCACGAGATTCGGCCAGATGCGCGGATCGTCGGCGGGCAGCCCGCCGTTCGGGCCGAAGTACGCCAACGAGTCGGCGAGGACGAGCAGCGTCCGCGTCGGCTCAGGCATCGCCGACTGACGAAGGACGCCGGTCGTCCGAGGGGGACTGATTGGCCGCGACGCGGAGCCACTGCCGCTCCGCCGGGACGTGGCGCAGCTCGTGCCATGCCCCGTTGTCCAAGCCGCGCACCTGCATCCACTCGGGCAGCGGCAATTCGAGGAGCGCCGCGGTGAGCCCGGCGATCACTCCGGCGTGGGCGACGAACACGACCGGGCGCTCCGGCTCGGCCTCCCAAGCCGAAAAGCGCTCTCGCAGCTCGTCCACCAAAGCCACCGCGCGCGCCCCCACTTGCACTCGGGTTTCGCCGTCAGGCGGCGCGAACGTCGGGTCCGCCCGCCACACCGCCACCGCGCCGGGGTGGGTCTGCTCGACCTCCTCCGGGGTGCGCCCCTCCCATTGGCCGAGATCTGTCTCCCGCAGCCGGGTGTCCACGCGCAGCTCGGCTCCGCTGGCCTCGGCCAGCGCCTGCGCCGTCTGACGCGCGCGGACCAGGTCGGAGGTGACGATGAGCGACGGATCTCGTTTCGCGAGCTCCTGCGCGGACCGCGCCGCCTGCGCCCGGCCGGTGGCGTTCAGCTCCGGGTCCAGATGCCCTTGCATACGCCCGCTGAAGTTGAAATCCGTCTGGCCGTGGCGGAGCAAGACCAACGTTCGAGCGCTCATGCGTCCTCGTCCCCCAAGCCGTCCAGGGCCGGGCTTGGCGGAGCCTGGCTGGCGAACTCGACCTTCGGGCAGTCCTTCCACAACCGGTCGAGGCTGTAGAACTCGCGCTCGTCCCGGTGCTGCACGTGCACCACGACGTCGACCGCGTCGAGCAGCGCCCACCGGCCCGAGCGCTCGCCCTCGCGGCGGACCACCTTGTGGCCCGCGCGGCGCACCGCCTCGTCGACGGCTTCGACGATGGCGTTCACATGCCGCTCGTTGGGGGCCGACGCGATGACGAAGCAATCCGTGATCGCCAGCCGCTCGGAGACGTCGATGATCACCACGTCGCTCGCGAGCTTGTCCTCTGCCGCGGCGGCCGCGATCCTCGCGAGGTCGACCGCTTCGGGGGTAGCCGTCATTTCTTATCCTTACTCTCTCGCGCTCGGTACAGCTGATGCTTGCCGATGTATTGGACCACTCCGTCGGGGACGAGGTACCAGATCGGGCGCCCGTCCCGCGCCCGCTGCCTGCAGTCCGTCGAGGAGATCGCGAGCGCGGGCACCTCCACCAGCGTCACCGACCCCTCCGGCAATTGGGCGAGCCGGTCGCCGAACGCGTCCAACGACAGCTCATAGCCGGGCCGGGACACTCCGACGAACTTCGCGAGCTCGAACAGCTCCTCCCAGCGCTGCCAGGTCAAGATGTTCGCCAGCGCGTCCGCCCCGGTGATGAAGAACAGCTCGGCCTGCGGGTGGCGGCGGCGCAAATCGCGGAGGGTGTCGATGGTGTAGGTGTCTCCTGGGCGGTCGATGTCCACCCTGCTCACAGAGAAGCGCGGGTTGGCGGCGGTGGCGATCACCGCCATGAGATAGCGGTGCTCCGCCTCGGTGACTTCCCGCCCGCCGGACTCAGAAGGAAAAGAGCTTCCCGTCGTTTTCTGCCACGGTCTGCCGCTCGGCACGAACAGCACCTCGTCGAAGCCGAACAGGTTCGCCACTTCGCTCGCCGCGACCAGGTGCCCGTGGTGGATCGGGTCGAACGTTCCGCCCATCACGCCCAGCCGCAGCGCGCGGTTCGGCTCGGACTTCGAGGGCATTGCGCAACGGTATCAGAGTTCGGCGGCCGGATCCGCCCGCGCGGACCGGGTCGACCGGCGCAAGGCGCGCCAGACCGCGAAGAAGCCGACCAACCCGGCCGGGGCCATCCCGAAGAAGAGGGCGCGGGCTGAGGACTCGTACCCAGGCCCGGCGAGGTTGACGAGCAATCCGGCGAACGCCGCCCCGAAGGAGCCTGCGACGAGCTGCGCGACCGAAATGCCCGCCGCCGCCCTGGCCCCTTCGACGGGGTTCTCCACCGACCGCATCGCCAGCACGGCCAAATGCGGCCACGCGACCCCCACGCCGACCCCGGCGGCGAGCACCGCGAGCCCGAACCACAGGCGCGCCGACGACAGGTCGAGCGAACCCGCGACGGCGAGCGCGCAGGCCGCCGCGAGCGGACCCGCGACGAGCATCGTCCGCACGAGCCGCTCGCTGCTCGCTGAGACGCTGGGGAACTCGCCGAGCGTCCAGCCGACCGCGAACAACGCGCCAAGGAACCCCGCCGCGAGCGGCGAGAAGCCGCCGAGGCGCTGTCCGAAGAGCGGGATGAAGATTTCGACCGACGTCGCGGCGGTGAGCATGCCGATGGCGAGATAAATCCATGGCAGCTTGGCCCCGCGCGCGTACGCGGTCGGCGGGAAGACTCCGTGCGCCGCCCGCGAGTCGGCCCAGAAGAAACCGGCGAACAGCGCCGCCGCCGAGGCGAGCGCGAGGCCGAGGCCGAGCAGGCTCGAAGCCGCGCTCGCGACGCTGGCGGCGAGCGAGGCCCCCGTGAGCGCCGCCAGCGACAGCGGCGACGGCAATCCTCGCGGCCTGCCCATGCGATGGCGCTCGCGGAACGCGAACGGCACGGCGGCAGCGACGCACCCGGTCACGGCGAGCAGCGCGAGGAACGCCGCGCGCCAGGCGTGCGCCTGGGCGAACAGCCCGCCCGCAGCGGGGCCGAGGAACGTGCCGACCCCCCACATGGCCGACACCAGCCCGGAAGCGTACGCCCAGAGCCGTTCGGGCAGGGCCGAGTTGATCGTGGCGTAGCCGAGCCCGGACAGCATGCCGCCGCCGAGCCCTTGGACCGCCCGCCCGAACAGCATCTCCGGCATGCCGCCGCTCGCGGCGCAGACGAGCGTCCCGAGCCCGAAGAGCGCCAGCGCCACCACGTACGAATTCCTCGGACCCCACGCGCCCGCGAGCGCCCCGACCGACGTCACGGAGAGGACCGAGCTGATCAGAAACGCGGTCGCGGTCCACGCGTAGTACCGCTCCCCGCCGATTTCGGCGACCGCTGTGGGCAGCAGGCTCGCGGTCAAATAGGCGTTGACGGCGTAGAGCCCGACTCCCGCCGCGAGGACGAACGCCGTCGGGGCCTGCTCGCGGCCGAGCAGCTCGCGCCAAGAGCCTCTTTGATCCGCCGAAAGCCGCTTTTCCCCCGCGCGTGGTTCGGTCGAAGACATGGGTTTAGCCTAATTGCTCAAGCGCGCTTGAGGTCAAACGGATTTCTGCGCCGATGCGATTTCCACGAGGAGGGCGGAGCATGCCGTCTGTCAAAAACCAACCGCTCACCATCGGCGAGGTCGCCGAGCGCACCGGGGCCGCCGTCTCCGCCCTGCGGTACTACGAATCGCTCGGCCTGATCCGGTCGACCCGCACGGCGGGCAACCAACGCCGATTCCCCCGGCACGCCCTGCGCCGGGTCTCGATCATCCTGGTCGCGGGCAGGTTCGGCATCCCGCTCGCCGAGGTGGCCGAGGTGTTCGAGGGACTGCCCGAGGATCGCAGCCCCACCCGCGCCGACTGGCGCAAGATCGCGACACGGTGGCACAGCAAGCTCGAAGCCCGTCGGAGTGCCTTGGAGCAGATGCAGGCGCAGCTCACCGGATGCATCGGCTGCGGCTGTTTGTCGCTCAAGAGCTGCGCGACGCTGAACTGGGGGGACGAGCTGGCGGCGCAGGGTCCCGGCCCGAGGCGTTTGACGGACCCCTCCGCCGATTTGTAGTGATTTGCGCCACTTTTCATGAACGGGGCCGCCAATCCGACGTACAGTCGATCGTGTCAACGTCATTGACACAATGAGAACGCAACACACTAGGAAACACAACACGCTAGGAAGCGAGGGCCTCTTATGAGCGCCGAGAATCAAGTGATGGAGTGGGACGAGGTCTATCGGGGCGAGTCCGACCGGATCTCCGGCGAACCGCCGTGGAACATCGGCGAGCCGCAACCGGAGATCAACGCGCTCATCGAAGCGGGCGAGTTCCACGGCACGGTCCTCGACGCCGGCTGCGGGCACGCCGAGACTTCCCTCAAGCTCGCCGCCCTCGGCTACACCGTCGTGGGCTTGGACCTTTCCCCCACAGCCATCGCCGCAGCGACCAAGTCCGCCGAAGAGCGGGGTCTTTCTGACCGCGCCACCTACGAAGTCGCGGACATCAGCTCCTTCACCGGCTACGACGGCCGCTTCGACACCATTGTCGACTCCACGCTCTTCCACTCCATGCCGGTCGAGTTCCGCGAAGGCTACTTGTCCTCGATCCTGCGAGCGGCGGCCCCCGGCGCGAAGTACGTCGTGCTGGTCTTCGACAAACTCGCTATCCCCGAAGGCGTGCCTGGCCCGAACGGCGTGGACGAGGCGGAGCTGCGCGAAATCGTCTCGAAGTACTGGGCGATCGACGAGATCCGCCCCGCGTTCATCCACGCGAACATGGATCCGGACAGATTCAAAGCTCTCCTGCCCGAAGGCGTCTCGTTCCCGGAGCGCCCGAGGGACGAGAAAGGCCGGATGAAGTCTCCCGCGTGGTTGCTCAAGGCGCATAAAGCCTAACGCGACCGCACGGCGAGAAAGACAGCCCAGGCGGCATTTCGACGGCTCGCCGCCTGGGCTGTCCTCACTTGTTCTGTCCGATGCCCTGTTCCCCGTTCATCTCCGCGCAGCCGCTCCACCACACGAGAAAACCCGGCTCACTTGTTGGCGAGCAGCAGCTTTCCGATGAACTCCGCAAGCTGGCGTCCATTGCGGCACTCGTGCATCGGCATGACGCTCTGGTACCGGTCGGCGGCGGAGTCGCCGCTCCCCCAGCCCTGTTCCGACTCCGGGTTCAGCCAGTGCGCATGCTTCACTTTGCCCGTGATCTCGCGCAACGCGTCCAGATTCGGGTCGAGGTAGTTCGTCCGCCCGTCGCCGAGGATGAGCAGCGAGGTGTTGCGGGTGAGCGCGTCTTCGAACCGCTCGACGAAGAGGCCGAACGCCTTGCCGTAGTCCGAATGCCCCATCGGCCCGGACACGTCCGCCTCGGTGAGCGCGCGCTTGATCATCTCGGCGAGGTCGGCGGATTCCACGAACAAGTGCGTGATCTCGTCCATCCGGTCCACGAAGGCGAAAGCGCGCACCCGGGAGAACCGCTCGCGCAAGGCGTGGACCAGGAGCAGGGTGAACTGGCTGAACGCGGCGACCGAACCGGAGACGTCGCAGAGGACCACCAGGTCCGGACGTTTGGGCCGGGGCTTTTTCTGCACGAGCTTCACCGGCACCCCCGCCGTGGCGTGCGCGCGGTGCAGGGTCTTGCGCAAGTCGATACGCTGCCCGGCTCCAGCCCGCCTCGGCTGGGAGAGCCGGTTCGCGAGCAGCCGCGCGAGGGTGACGATCTCCCGGCGCATCATCATGAGCTCGGCGTTCGTGGCCTGCTGGACGTTGAGGATGGAAAGCGGCGGGCGGACGGAGTATTCCGCGACCCGCTGGCGGCCCTGGATCTGCGCGACTCTGCGGCTGGTCTCCTGCCGGATCTCGTCTTCGAGCCGGGCCACCCGCTGGCGGGCGTCCGCCTGGGCGATGCGCAGCCCGCTCTCGTCGGGGTCCGGGGATCCGGCGAGCAGGCCGTGGACGAGGCGTTCGACCAGACCGTCGAGCTGGAGGCGGCGGGTGGCCTGGTATGCCGAAAAGGAATCGCCCCGCGAGGACTGGTAGCGCCCCAAGCGGTCCACGATCGAGGCCACCATGCGCTCCAGCCGCCGACGGGCCTGGGGCGAGTCGTCCGCCATGAGCTCGGCGAGCATGTCGTTCAGCGCTTCCTGGTCGAGTTCCCCCGCCGCGTCCAACGGGAGTTCGGCCTCCTCTTCCGCCGCTTCGCCCTGGCCCGCCCGTTCGGGGAACCACAGCTCGAAGAGCGCGTCGAAGATCCGTCGGTGCTCCGGGCGCCGCAGGAGCGTGGCCGCGAGCGCCTCGCGCAACTGCCCTCGGTCCAAAAGATCGATCACGGACATGGCCTGGCCCGCGTCGATGACCTGGGAGGGGCTCACCCCGACCTCCGCGTCCCGAAGCGCCTCGACCAGGCTCATCATCCGCTCGCTGACCCCGTCCAGCGGCGAAGGCCGAGGCGGCTCCGGCGGCTGCTCCTTGGACGGCCGCTCGCTCTGCCGCTCGGCCGCGGAGAGCTTTTCGAGCTGGCGCTCCGCGGCCTTGCGCAGCGCGGGGATCTTGGGGAGCCGAAAGCGCGGGCCCCATGGAAAACCTTGGTCTTTGCCCGCGACATCGCCGAGAAGGCGGAAACCGCCGAAGTTTCCCATGGGGGGCAAGCGCGGGGACATGGCTACAGCTTCAGCTCTTGCCGGGCGAGGTCGTGGTCGCCTCGGTGCTTGAGCACCGCGCCGAGGGTCTGCTCGATCGTCTTGTCGGACAGCTTGGAGCCATCGCCCTGCCCCAACGCGATGAGGGTCCGCGCCCAGTCGATGCTCTCGGCCACCGACGGCGGCTTCTTCAGGCTCAGCCCGCGCAGCACGCCGACCACGCGGATCAGCTGCTCGGCCATCGCGGGGCGCAGCTGCGGCACCCGCTCGGCCAGGATCTCCCGCTCCAGGTGCGGGTCGGGGAAGTCGATGTGCAAAAAGAGGCAGCGGCGCTTGAGCGCTTCGGAAAGCTCCCGGCTCGCGTTCGAGGTCAGCAGGGTGAAGGGACGGCGGACCGATTCGATCTGGCCGAGCTCCGGGATCGTGATGGCGAAGTCGGAGAGCACTTCGAGGAGCAGCCCCTCGACCTCGACGTCCGCCTTGTCGATCTCGTCGATGAGCAGCGCCGTCGGCCCGGTCTGGCGGATCGCGGTCAGCAGCGGGCGCTCCAAGAGGAACTCCTCGGTGAAGATGTCGCTCTTGGTCTCGGACCATCCCTGCTCTTTGCCGGTCTGCACCCGCAGGATCTGCATGGCGTAGTTCCACTCGTAGAGCACTCTGGACTCGTCCACGCCCTCGTAGCACTGCAGCCGCACGAACCGCGCCGCCGCCGCCTGCGCGACGGCTTTCGCAAGCTCGGTCTTGCCGACTCCCGCAGGGCCCTCCACCAAGAGCGGCTTGCCGAGCTGGTCGGCGAGGAAGACGGCAGTGGCGACCGCGTCGCTCGCAAGGTACCCGGTCTTCTTGAGCCGCTCGCGCACATCGGCGACACTCGTGAAAAACGGCTGGATCTTCACATCAGGAGAAACCGTCATACGCCCCGGACCTGCCCATCGCCCCAGACCACCCATTTCGTGCTGGTGAGCGCCGAAAGCCCCATCGGGCCCCTGGCGTGCAGCTTCTGAGTGGAGATGCCGATCTCCGCGCCGAGCCCGAACTGCTCGCCGTCGGTGAACGCGGTGGAGGCGTTGACCAGGACCGCCGCCGCGTCCACCCTGGCGGTGAACTCGCGCGCGACGGCGAGGTCGTTCGTGACGATCGCCTCGGTGTGGCCGGTGCCCCATTGCTCGATGTGGGCGACCGCGCCGTCCACCCCGTCCACCACCGCGAAAGCGATGTCGAGGGACAGGTACTCCTGCGCCCAGTCCGCCTCGGTCGCGGGGACCAGGCCAAGGCCGGGGAACGCCCCGGCGTCGCCGTGCACCGTCACCCCCGCGTCCTGCAGCGCGGCGAGGATCTTCGGAGCCGCCACATCGGCGACCGCCCGGTCCACCAGCACGGTCTCGACCGTGTTGCAGACGCTCGGGCGGCGGGTTTTGGCGTTGACCAGGATCGTGATCGCCTGGTCGAAGTCGGCCCCTGCGTGGACGAAGATGTGGCAGTTGCCCACGCCGGTCTCGATGGCGGGCACGGTGGCCTGGGAGACCACGGCGTTGATGAGCCCCGCCCCGCCGCGCGGGATGATCACGTCCACCAGGCCGCGCGCCTGGGCGAGGGCGACGACGCTCGCGTGGCTGGCGCTCGGCAAGAGCTGCGCCGCGTCCTCGGGCAGGCCTCGTTCGGCCAGGGCCTCGCGCACCAGGCCCACAAGGACCTCGTTCGAGCGGGCCGCCGAGGCGGAGCCGCGCAGCAGCACCGCGTTGCCGGATTTGAAGGCGAGCCCGAACCCGTCCACTGTGACGTTCGGGCGGGCCTCGTAGACGATGCCGACGACGCCGAGCGGCACCCGTTCCTGGCGCAGTTGCAGGCCGTTGGGCAGCGTCCGCCCGTCCACCACTTCGCCCACCGGGTCCGGGAGGGCCGCGACTTGGCGCAGCCCCGAGGCGACGCCCTCGATCCGGGCCGGGGTCAGCCGCAGCCGGTCCTTGAGGCTCTCGGCCATGCCGGTGGCCGTGCCCGCCTCCTCGTCCAAAGCGTTGGCCGCGAGGATGTCCTCCGCCCTTGCGGCAATCTTGTCCGCTGCGGCGAGGAGCGTCTCGTTCTTCTGCGCGGTGGACAGGAGCGCGAGCCGGCGCGATGCGGCTTTGGCGCGGCGGGCGAGCTCGCGCACTTCGTGGGCCACGGCCTCGTCAGAGGCGGCGACGGTGGGATGAACGACAGTCACTCTTCAACGGTAACACTTTGTTATGACGTTTCTGATAACCGCTTCCGCGCTCCGCGGTCACCGGGACGCGCTGTCGCGCTCCCACGCCACGCTGAGTTCGTCGCGCTCGCCGAACCGGACGAGATGGCCGCCGACGACGTCCTCCAGTCTGACCAGCTCCTCGTCGCTCTCGGCGGCGACGCGCAGCCGCAGCGCCTCCCCTTCGGCTGCGACGGTCGCCCGCCCGTTGGCGAGGTCGATCCACCCCGCGCCCGTCTCGGCGTCCCATTCGCCGCCATGGCGGCGGCCAAGGTGCCCGACCAGCTGTTTGCCGTACCGATGCGGCCGGTCCGTGCTGACCACGGCGAGCGAAGCCACTGGGTACACATGTTCTGCCATGGCGTCCTCTTTTCTCTGAAGAGGTCCTCGAGCCTGCCTCGGCAGAAGCTCGGCCCTCGACACAGGATACCTCCGACGAGAACGGCTCAGCGGAGGTTGTCCGCCAACGCGCCGTCGCTGCCGAACAGCTCCGCCCCCAACGCTTGAGAAGTTCGGCGTTGTCCCGCTCGTCCGGGTGGAACCCCTGCCGAACGTAGGACTTGATCCGCGCGATCACGTCCGGGCCGAAGAACGGGGACGCGCGCAGGTTGGCGATGCTGGCCGACAGCCTGCGCGGGTTGTACGCGGACCGGTCCGAGGCCAGGCTCAGCGCGGTGCGCACGAAGGTGCCGCCGATGAACCCGATGGTCACGAACCGCATGGCGCGCACCCGCGTGCGCTCGTCGACCCCGACCGCGCGCATCACGTCGAACGCCACCGAGCGATGCTCGGACTCCTCGTAGGCGTGCCACAGCAGCATGCCCCGGACCTCGGAGCGGCCGAGCATCTCTTGGGCGCGGGGCTCGGTCAGGATCGTCTCCGCGAGCACCGCCGTGTAGTGCTCCAGGGCGGCGGTGACGGCCAGGCAGAACTCCGCCGAGAACACCTTCTCGTACAGCCGCGTCGCCCGCCGGGTCAAGCGGTCGACGCTGCGCGTCGGGTAGCCCATTTCCTGCAAGCGGTCGTTGAGCTCCCGATGCTCGCGCCCGTGCGTGACCTCTTGGCCGATGAAGCCGCGCACCCGCTGCGTGAGCACGGGGTCGTCGATCCGGTCGGCGAAGCGGCGGACGGAGCGGATGAAGAACTCCTCCCCCTCTGGGAACACCGCCGAAAGCCCCGCGACCAAATGGCTCATCACCAGGTCGCCTTGCACGTAGTGGCGGTCGAGCGAACCAGCGGGATAGCGGAACGCGATCCGCCTGGTCGTGATCCGTCCCGCCCCTGGTGCTCCGTCGACCGGTTCCATCGCCTGACCTCTCGTTGCGCCATTCCCACGACCTGGTGGTACTTGAAAGTACCACCAGGTTTCGGTGATGTCAACCACAGAATCAGGGGCAATGATGGATCGGTCATTCCACCATCGTGCTAGCGTTGACGCTCCCGAGGCCGCGAGGAGGCCAGAACATGTCCGCCGAGCCGCAGCTCAACGCCCGCCGCGAGGTGCCCGTCCGCCAACGGCTGCTGGACGCTCTCGAACAATCCGTCGTCGAACGCGGGCTCCTGAACACCACCGTCGCCGACATCGTCCGCCGAGCCGCGACCTCCCGGCGCACCTTCTACGAGCATTTCGAGAGCAAAGAGGCGTGCTACCTCGAATTCCTGCGCGTCGCGCACGAACGCCTCGGCGAGCGGGTCGCCCGCGCGGTCGACCCGTCCGCGCACCCCGTCGAGCAAATGCGCCAGGGCGTGCGCGCCTGGATGGCCGCCATCGAGGAGCACGGAGCCATCTACGTCAGCGCGGTCCGCGAGCTGCCCGGCCTCGGCCAACGCTGCCGCCAGCTCCAACGGCGGAACAACGAGGTCATGATCGGGATCCTCCAAGCCCTGACCGACAACCCGCAGCTGCGCGCCCTTGGGGGCGCGCCGGTGCGGCGGGAGACCGCGCTCGTTCTTCTCGGCGGCCTCCGCGAACTCGCCATCACGATCATCGAGGACGGAGGCAGCGTCGCGGACGCGGAGCCCGCCATCTTCGACGCGGTCTACGCGCTCTTCGGCCCAAGGGCGGTCTTGCCCGACGAGGCCTCTCGGACATAGCGGTTCGCCGATGGCAGGAACGTCAGCACCAGCGCCGCGACAGCCGTGAGGACCGCGAAGCCCGTCGCCCAGAGGTCGACCTTGCCCGCCACGTCCTCCACGGTCAACCGCCAGTGGCGGAAGTACCACACCGGGTTGATCGAGCGCAGGCTTAACACCCACACCATGTCGAAGCCGCGCGACGAGATGACGACGAAGGGGCCGAAGACATTCCAGAGAAAGCTCAGAACGGTGAGCGCGCCGCTCGCCGCGAGCACGCCCCTCGCCCACCGCCCGCCGAAGGCGAATTTCACAGCGGCGGCGACGGTCGCCGCGCCCATCGCGAAAAAAATTGCGGCGACAACGGCCAACACCCCGATCCGATACCCGATGGGCACGCCGAACACCACGATCAGCGGGGTCACCACCATATGGCCCGCCAGGCCAGCGCACGTCGCAGCCAGCACTGCGACGAAATGCCAGAACACGAGGCCCGCCCAGGCAGACACCGCGAAGCCGACCGACACAGGCCGCTTCGGCCTCGCTTGGGACAGACAGACAGAAGGCTGCAGTCCCGGACTGTTACCCACATCTCACAGTAACACCGCGCGGGCCGAGGCTGAACGCCGCTCCGGCCCGAGTAATTCCATTTGACGTAAATTTACATTGACTGTACTTTTCTCGTGTGACAGCCTCACCGCCCCGGAACCTCGGCCTGCGCGAGCGCAAGCGGGCCGCGTGCGCCGCCCAGATCCACGAGGCCGCCGTGCGCCTCGTGGTCGAGCACGGCTACGAGGCGGTCACCGTCGCGCAGATCGCCGAGGCCGCGGAAGTCTCCGCGAAGACCGTCTTCAACTACTGGGGCTCGAAAGACGGCGCCATCTTGGGGATCGAGGAAGACGGACCGGATCCGGCCTGGGTCGAGTCCTACCTCGCGCCGGAGAACACGGACCCGTTCGTCCCGATCATCGACTTGCTCGCGAGCCGGTCCGGCACGCTCAGCAAAGAGCACTCCCGCCGTCGGGCGCAGGCGTTCCTCGACCATCCCCGCCTGACCGGGCAACGCCTCGCCTACGTGCAGAAGCTCACCGAAGACCTCGCGGCGCTCTGCGCGCGGAAACTGCGCCAGCTCCGCCCCGAGGAGCCCGACGAAGCCCTCATCCCGGAGGCGAGGCTGATCGCCACCATCGCGCTGACCGTCACCCGGCACGCCTGGCAGGAGTTCACGGACTCCGACGCGCCCACGCCGTTCCACGACCATCTCGCCCGCAGCGTCGCGCTGCATAAAAAGCTTTGCGCCGACTTCGTCGACGGCGCACACTCGTACAAAACATCCGGAGGGAACCCATGAGCCGCGCCACCCGCCCCCCGCTCGCCGGGCCGACAACGACCAGCCTCGGCCCGGTCCTTGCCGCAGTGCTCGCCACGATGCTGCTCGCGGCGCTGGACCAGATGATCTTCTCCACCGCGCAGCCCACCATCGTCGGCGAACTGCACGGCGTGGACCATCAAATGTGGATCGCGACGGCGTACATGCTGGCTTCCACCGTCATGATGCCGATCTACGGCAAATTCTCCGACGTCCTCGGGCGCAAACCCCTCTACCTCTGGGCGATGGGCGCCTTCCTCGCGGGCTCGGTGATCGGCGGCCTCGCCGACACCATGGGGCAGCTGATCGCGGGCCGGGCCGTGCAGGGAATCGGCGGCGGCGGGCTCATGATCCTCTCCCAGGCCATCATCGCCGACGTGGTCCCGCCCCGCCAGCGCGGCAAGTACATGGGGATGATGGGCGGGATCTTCGGCCTCGCCTCGGTGCTCGGCCCCCTGCTCGGCGGATGGTTCACCGAAGGCCCCGGCTGGCGTTGGGCGTTCTGGATGAACCTGCCGCTCGGAGCCTTCGCCATCGCGGCGACGCTGCTCTTCCTGCAACTGCCCGCGAGCCGTCCGGCGAAGATCGGCGCGGACGTCGCGGGCATGCTCGCCATGGCGGCTTCGGTCTCCTGCCTCGTCCTGGCCACCTCGCTCGGCGGGCAGCCCGACCACCCCTGGGGCTCGGCGGCCGTCGTCGGGCTCTTCGCCGCGGCCGCAGCCCTTGCCGTGGTCTTCGTCCTCGTGGAGCTGCGCGCGGAGAACCCGATCATCCCCATGCGCGTCTTCGCCGTGCCCAACGTCCGCCTCGCCGTCTCGGGCGGCCTCATCGTCGGCGTCGCGATGTTCGGCTCCTCCGCCTATTTGCCCACGTACCTGCAAATGGTCACCGGGCTGTCCACCACCAAGTCCGGGCTGCTGATGATCCCGATGATGCTCGGGATGGTCGCCGCGTCCTCGGCAGGCGGGGCGTTCACCACCAGGACCGGCCGCTACAAGATCCTGCCGGCCCTGGGAACCCCGGTGATCGCCCTCGGCCTGTGCCTCTCGTCCACGATGAAGGTCGACACCTCCAACGCCGCCATCGCCGGATACCAGTTCCTGCTCGGCGCGGGCATCGGCATGTGCATGCAGACCCTCGTGCTCATCGTGCAGAACTCCCTGCCGCAGGACGAGGTCGGCACCGCGACGGCGACGCACAACTTCTTCCGGCAGATCGGCATGTCCCTCGGAGCCTCGCTCGTCGGCGGGGTCTTCGTCGGCAGGCTCCACGACCAGATGGGCCGAAAACTGGGCCCGCTGCCCCCGCGCGAGCGCGCCGCGCTCGGCGGCGAGGAACAGTTGCGGCCCGAGCTCGTCAATCAGCTCAAGGCCGCGCACCCGGCGCTGCACGACGCGGTGGTCCACGCGTTCAACTCGGCGATGACCCCGGTCTTCGCCTACCTCGTCCCGCTCGTGGCCGTCGCGTTCGTCGCGGTGCTCTTCGTGCGGGAAGTCCCCTTGCGCACCACGCTCGACGCCCCGGAGGACGCCCTCGCGGCCGAGCTTCCCGCGACCGCCGTCAAGGACAGCTTTCGGCAGCATTGCGTGACCCGGCTGCAGCTGCGACGGCCCGCTCAGGCCGCCGCGCAGAGCCCTGCCCTGCCTTGCTGCGGCGCGGACGCTGTGAAAAACTGTGAAAAACAGGGCGGAATCTCGAAGATGTGCTACTCTGAAGGCGGTTTAAATTCTTTGTGACTCGCTCGCGAGATTTTTTAGCGCGGCGAGCGGCCTCTATCGTTCAGATTTTGAGTACCCCTCCCTGCGGCCCGGAGCCGAAACACGGTTCTGACTCTGCAATCGCAAAGGGAAACAAATAATGCCCCAAGGCACTGTCAAATGGTTCAACGAGGAAAAGGGCTTCGGCTTCATCACCCCTGACGACGGCGGCAAGGACCTGTTCGTCCACTTCTCCGCGATCACCGGCAGCACGGGATTCCGCACGCTGCAGGAGAACCAGCGCGTGCAGTTCGAAGTTCAGGCAAGCGACCGGGGGCCCCAGGCCGCCTCTGTGTCCGTGATCTAACCACAGACCTTCTCGGCAGGGCGGCGATCCGCCGCCCTGCCGACCCCCCATCGACAACGACGAAGGGAAACAAACATCCAAGCCCCCTCGCTTTTCTCATCCGCGCCGGAGCCTCCCGAGGCGTTCGACGGCCCGGCTCCCACAGCTTCCATACTTTTCATCTCGCCGAGCGAGGCCGGGGAGCCCGCTCCTGTCGCCTCGCCTGGCCGCCCCCCTGTCGCCTCGCCTGGCCGCCGTCGGCGCACGTCCGGGCGATAGCCCTCCCGGCCAGAAGGCCGAGCTATTCCGCCGATCCGCGAGGCCTGCCCGCCCCTGCCGCTACCCTGCCGGGCACTCCTGCACGGTCTTGGCGATGACTTTCGCGGACCGCGCGTCGACCGCGAGGTCGTACGCCTTCGCGACGGCGGCGAATTGCCGCGCGTACGGGCAGCGGAAAGCCTCTTCCTTCGGCATCCACAGCCCCGGCGGCTGATCGCCTTTGTCCTCGTTCGCGTCCCCGTCCACCGCGACGAGGTTCGCCGGGTCGTTGGCGAACCTGCGACGAACCTCGGGGGCCCAATTGCGGGCCCCCATGTCCCAGGCGTAGGCCAACGGCACGATGTGGTCGATCTGGACTTTGGCGCTGGTGTCCTTGCCCCGCTGGAAATGCACCCATCGCCCGGTGTACGGGTCGTGCAGATCGCCGCTCGCCACGGCTTGCGGGCAGCGCCGGATCGCAACGTACTGCTTATGCGTCAAATCCCGGTCCAGCACGTCGTTGCGGGTGTCGCAGCCGTTGCGCCCCAACGGAGCGTCCGTGTCGTCGGTCCACGCCTCGCCGAACTCGCTCCGCCGGTAGTCCCGCGCCCTCGGACGGGTCTCCACCACCCGCAAGCCGAGCTGCTGCCCCGCCTGGGCCGCGCTCGGCCCGCCGAAGCCGAACGCCTCCTCGATCCGCTCCCAATGCAGTTGGACCGCCACCGCCACGGCCAGCGCCGCGAACACCGCCGCGTATCGCGTCGGCTTGTGCCGCGCGGACTTCGTCGCGCCCCTCACCATTTCTCCAAGTACCCGGCTTCCGCCTCGGTCAGGACCGAGTCGAGCGTCTCCGCCAGCAACGCCTCCCCCTGCGCGCCTTCGGCCAACGCGTCGGCCACTTCCCTGGCGTCGGCGATGATCTCCTCGTCCCTGGTCACCGACAGCAGCCGCAGCGAACGGGACCGGCCGGACTGCGCCACGCCGATCACGTCGCCCTCGCCCCGGATCTTCAAATCCAACTCCGCGAGCTCGAACCCGTCCATGCACGAAGCCACGCTCTGCAGCCGGTCGAGCGATGCTCCGCCGGCCCGTGTGACGAAGATGCACAGCCCAGGATGCCCGCCCCGGCCGACCCGGCCTCGCAGCTGGTGCAACTGGCTGATGCCGAACCGGTCCGCGTCGAGGATCACCATCATCGTGGAGTTCGGCACGTCCACGCCCACTTCGATCACCGTGGTCGACACGAGCACCTGTGTCTCGCCGGATGCGAAGGAGGCCATGGCCTTGTCTTTCTCCGCCGGAGGAAGACCGCCGTGCATGAGCCCGAGCCGCAAACCCGCGAGCGGGCCAGAGGAAAGCTCCTCGAACACGTCCACCACCGCCCTCGGGGGCGGCGGGCCCTTCTGCTCCGGCGCGGGCTTGGGCTTTGCCTTTGCGGGCTTTTTCTCCTCTTCCTTCTCTTTGTCTTGGATCCGCGCGCACACCACGTACGCCTGCCTGCCCTCGGCGGCCTCTTCGCGCATCCGCTCCCAGACGCGGCGCACCCAGTCCGGCTTGCGCTTCTCGTCCACCACCGACGAGCTGATCCCGGCCCGGTTCTTCGGCAAATGTTTGATCGTGGAGACTTCGAGCTCGCCGAACACGGTCATCGCGACCGTCCTGGGGATCGGGGTGGCCGTCATCACCAGCAGGTGCGGCAGCCGCCCGTCCACGCCCCTGCCGCGCAGCGCGTCGCGCTGGTCCACGCCGAAACGGTGCTGCTCGTCCACCACCAGAAGGCCGAGGTCGGCGAACATGACTTTCTCGGAGAGCAGCGCGTGCGTGCCCACCACGATGCTCGCCTCCCCGCTGACCACCTGCGCGAGGGCGGCCTTGCGCGCCGCCGCGCCCATCGACCCGGTGAGCAGCACGATCTTCAGCCCGTCCGGATCGCCGTCCAGCTCCCCGCCCCGGCCGAGCGGCCCGAGGAGCTTGCGCAGCGTCGCGTGGTGCTGCGCCGCCAAGACCTCCGTCGGGGCGAGCATCGCGCACTGGGCTCCCGCGTCCACCACGCGGAGCATCGCGAGCAGGCTCACCACCGTCTTGCCGGAGCCCACCTCGCCGTGCACCAGCCGGCTCATCGGCTTCGAGGTGGCGAGGTCCGCGTCGATCTCGTCCCGCGCCGCCCGCTGGTCCTCGGTGAGCTGGAACGGCAGCCTCGCCTCGAACTTCGCGACTTTCCCGTCCGCGAGCGGCTGGCACGCGAGCGCTTTGGCCTTCGCGAGCGCCGCCCGCCGTTTCGCGAACGCGAGCTGCACCGCGAGCGCCTCGTCGAAGCGCAGCCGGTCCTTCGCCCGGTTCACCTGGTCCTGCGACTCGGGCGTGTGCACCGCCCGCAGCGATTCCTCAAGGCCTAAAAACCCTCGTTCGGCGCGCATCGCCTCGGTCAGCGGGTCGGGCACCGGGGCGAGCTGGTCCAGCACCGCCTCGACGTACCTGCGCACGTCCCAGCTGGACACGTTTTTGCTCGCCGGGTACACCGCCATGAGCTCGGACCGCCATTCGGAGGGGTCCAGCTGCAGCGACGGGTCCACGCTGCGGGCGTAGGCCGCGATCTGGCCGACTCCGGTGATCTTCCCCGCGCCCGGCTCCTGCACGCCCTGCTCCCGCGCGTCGGGGTCCGGCAACAGGATGAAACCGGGGTGCGCGAGCTGGAGCTTGTTCGCGTACATCGAGACTTCGCCGTCGAACATGTACCGCTGGCCCTCTTCCAGCTTCTCCTGCGTCCATTTCTTCGGGTTGAAGAACACCACCTCGTACACGTTGATCCCGTCCGAGACCGACAGCACCATGCGCTTCTTGCTCGGATCGTTCTTGAACCGCATGACCGACTTCTTGCGGACTTCGGCGATGAGCGTCACGTGCTCCCCGACCTGCGCCAGCCGGTTCCCCAGAAGCTGCCCCGGCCGCGCGTAGTCCCTCGGGTAGTGCCGCAGCAGCTCCCCGACCGTGGCGATCTGCAGCTCCTCGGCCAGTTTGGCCGCCTTCGCCGCGCCGATCAGCGGGGCAAGCGGATCCGCGAAGACAAGGCCGCTCATTCGACCCCCACCTGCGCGATCTCGCCTGGCTGGCCGCCGTCGAGGACGACGAGCTCGATCCCCGGATGGCGGCGGCGCATATGCTCGGCCATGTCGTCAGCGACCGACTCGTCCCCCAACTGCCCCAGCAGCACCGTCACCAGCTCGCCGCCCGAGGCGAGCATGAGGTCCACCAGGTCCGCGCACGCGTGCGCGGACTTCTCGGACACCAGCACGACCTCGTCCCCGACCAGGCCGAGGCAGTCCCCCGCCGAGCATTTGCCCGCCCAGGTGAACGCCTCCTCCTCCGCAGTGACCAAGCGGGCCCAACGCGCCCCCGCCGCAGCCGAGGCCATCGTGTACTCGTCGTCCCCCGCAGGCTGATCGGGGTCGTGCACGGCGATCGCCGCGAGCCCCTGCAGCGGGGAGCCGCACGGCAGGAACCGCGCCTCGCGTCCCGCCGCGCGGATCTCGGAAGCGGCGCGGATCAGATCCGGCCCGGCGAGTGCCCCGTTGGGCAGGACGAACACCTCGTCCGCCTCGATCCCCGCGACCGCCTCGGCCAGCCCCTCGGGGGAAGCCCCTGGGCCGACGTCGAGCACATGCGCGCCCGCGTCGCGGAACAAAGCCGCGAGGCCCTCGCCCGCCGCGAGCGCGAGCACCGCTCTGGTCGGCTCCGGCGCGGACACCGGCAAGTTCGTGATCCGCACCGCGACCACACGTCCGGCTTGGATCCCCGCTAAAACGACAGCTCCCGCGTCGAAAGTGTGCGCATGCGCTTTCAGCCGCGTCCCATCGCCCGCGACCACAACCGAGTCGCCGACGTCGGCCAACCTCGAACGCAATCGGGCCGCGTCCTCCGCCGTCGCGCCGAGCAGCTCCAGCTCGACCTCGTGGTACGCAGGGGCGGGTTCGCGTTTGCGCGCGGGGCCTGAGCCTGCCCGTTTGACGGAAACCGGCTCCGCCGGGCCGATGCTCTCCAGCAGCGCGAGCACCTCTGGCCGGACCTGCTCCGGCTCCGGGGCCGTCTCCGCCTCCTCCCACGCCTCGTGCGCTTCCCGCGCGCGCTTCTCCTCTTCCACGGTCTCGGCGAGGGCGTCGAGGACGCAAAGGACCCCGAGCCCGCCCGCGTCCACCACCTTCGCCTCGGCGAGCGTCGGCAGCTGCTCGGGGGTGCGGGCCACGGCCAGCGCGGCGGCTTCGACCACGGCGGCGGCCACCGCCGCAAGCTCCGCGCGCCCCTCGGCCGCCAGTTCCCGCGCCCGGTCCGCCGCGGCCCGCAGCACGGACCACGCCGTGCCCTCGACCGGATCGGCCACCGACTCCCCGATCAGCGCCACCGACAACGCGAGCGCTTCGGCGTAGCCGTCCGCGTCGAACCTCCTGCGGGCGATCGTCTGCGACACCGCCCGCCAGAACTGGCTGAGGATGATCCCGGAATTGCCCCTCGCCCCGTCCAGCACCCCCTGCAACAGGGTCTGCGCGATGTTGGCGGCGGTCCACGGGATATCGGGGAACCTGTACAACGCGTCGAGGCCCGCCCGCATGGTCGCGAGCATGTTCCTCCCGGTGTCGTGGTCGGCCACCGGGAAAACGTTCACCGCGTCGATCTGTGGCTGCGCCTGGGCGAGCCGTTCGGTCGCGATCCGGGCCCAATGGTCGATCAGGCCCGATTCCCTGTACTCGTCCCAAGGATTCAGAGCGCCCAATCCACCGGCTCCCCGCCCTGCTCCACCAGGTGTTGGTTCGCCCGGCTGAACGGGCGGGAGCCGAAGAAGCCCCGGTGCGCCGACAGCGGCGACGGATGCACGGACTCGATCACAGGCACGCCGGGCAGGAACGGCTTGGCCGTGGCCGCGTCCCGGCCCCAGAGGATCGCGACGAGCGGGGCCTCGCGCGCCCCGAGCGCGCGGATCGCCTGCTCGGTGACGGCCTCCCAGCCTTTGCCCCGGTGCGAGGCGGGCTCGCCGGGGCGCACCGTGAGCACCCTGTTGAGCATGAGCACCCCGTGCTCCGCCCACGGGATGAGGGAGCCGTGCTTCGGACGGGGCAGGCCAAGGTCCGTCGTGAGCTCCTGAAAGATGTTCTGCAAGCTCTTCGGCAGCGGGGAGACGTGCTCGTCCACCGCGAACGAGAGCCCGATGGCGTGCCCCGGCGTCGGGTACGGGTCTTGGCCGACGATGAGCACTTTCACTTTGTCGAAGGGGTAGGTGAAGGCGCGCAGCACGTTCTTGCCCTCCGGCAGGTAGGACCGTCCCGCCTCCAGCTCCGCGCGCAAAAAATCGCCCATCGCCCGGATCTGGCCCTCGACCGGGGCCAACGCCTTCGCCCAGCCCGGATCGACCAGCTCGGACAGCGGACGGGCGCTCACGAGAGCCTCCGCAAGCCGTCGCGGTGCTGCTGGGAGTAGTACAAGTACGCCGCGACGTTGAGCTGGATGTGGTTCTCGGGGACCTGGTAGCCCTCGCGGATCTTCGCCGGGACGCCGAGGGCGAGCGAACGCGCGGGAACCGTCGTCCCCGGCGAGACCACCGCGCCAGCCCCGACCGCCGAGCCCTCCTCGATCACCGAGCCGTTGAGGACCACCGACCCCGAGGCGATCAGCACGTTGCGGCCGATGACCGCGCCTTCGATATGGGCGTTGTGCCCGACCACGCAGTCCTCGCCGATGATCGTGTCGTGAATGGCCGTGCAATGCACGATGGTGCCGTCCTGCACGCTGGTGCGGGCTCCGACGACGATCTTCCCCGCGTCCCCGCGCAGCACCGCCGTCGGCCACACCGAAGAGCCCGCCTCCAGCACGACATTCCCGATGACCACCGCTTCTGGGTGCACGAACGCTTCAGGATGGATGTCGGGAACAAGGTCGCCGAGAGCGTACACAGTCATACGAGGCACAGTACCGAACCCGGCTGACAGGCACTGCCCGCTGTCGCGCTAGAACGACCGCCAGCCGGTGTGCTCGGCGGCTTCCCCGGTCGACAAGCGCACCCATTCCGGCCCCTTCGGCCCGGAGGTCTCCTCCAGCGGGACTGTCCGGCCGATCGGAGTCCACCACTGCGGCACTGCCTCCTCGCTGGGGAAAACCGCCGCGAGCGCGTGGTCTTCGCCGCCGGAGAGCAGCCATCTCGTCGCCGAGGCCCCCAACCGCTCCGCCGCGATGGCGAGCTGCCATGGGCTGTGCAGCGCGTCGACCTGCACCACGATCCCGACTTTGGAAGCCTCGGCCACGTGCCGCAGATCGGCGACCAAACCGTCCGAGACGTCGATCATCGCGGTCGCGCCCGCACGGGCCGCAACGGAGCCTTCCATAAGCGGCGGCCGGGGCGACTGATGGCGTTCGACCAGCTCGATGAGCGCGCCGATGTCCTGCGCCCGCGCGCCGGGCTCGGCCAGTTGCGCTTCGAGGGCTTCGACCGTGAGCCCGGCCTCGATCAGCGCTTGGCCTGCGGCGGAGCAGCCGAGTTCGCCCGCGACCGCGACCACCTGTCCGGGGGCGGCCCCGCCCCTGGTGACCGGGGTCAGCCCGTCCATCGCGCCGAGGACGGTCCCGCTGACCACGATGTGGTCGGCCTCCACCAAGTCGCCGCCGGAAAGCGCGGTCCCCAAGTCGCGGGCTCCTTCCCAGAGGCCTTCGTACAGCTCCTCCACGAAACTCGCGGCCGTGCCTTTCGGACAGGCGAGGCCGATGAGGAACCCGACCGGCCGCGCGCCCATCGCGGCGACGTCGGCGGCGTTCTGCGCGATGACTTTGCGCCCGATCATCCGGGGCGGCGACCAGTCGAGCCGGAAATGCCTCCCCTCGACGAGCATGTCGGTGGAAGCCACGAGCCGTTCCCCGCCGAGCGCGAACACCGCCGCGTCGTCCCCCGGCCCGAGCAGCGTCGACCCTGGTTGCGGACGGCCGTACGCGATCTTCGCGATGAGTTCGAACTCGCCGATGTCGGCGACTGTCAGCTGCGGCGTTGCGGGAGAGAGTTCAGTCATGAGTTGCGGTGCTCCATCGGGGTGCACCCAGACTGTACCCTGGCTCGATATGAGGCTGAATGCTCGCACCCGGTTGGTGATCGTCGCGGTGCTCCCGTTTGTCTTGTTGGCCGTGGTGCTGCTCCTGGCGAAACGCGTGCAGCGTGTCGAACGGGACGACATCGTGCGGCTGGCCGACGTTCCCGCCCCGCAAGCGGGCTCGCCCGACTGCGCGAAACTCCTCGGCGGCCTGCCCGATCGCCTCGGCCCGTTCTCGCGGGCGAAGCTCGCCGATCCCGCCCCGGCGGGCGCGGCGGCGTGGCGGAGCCAGAAGGGCGAGCTGGTGGAGCTGCGTTGCGGAGTCCCCCGCCCGGACGAGCTGCGGCCCGACTCCGCGTTCCAAGAGGTGTCCGCCGTGAAGTGGCTGCGTGTCGGCGAAGGGACCGGCCACGCCGAGCAGACGTGGGTGGCGGTGGACCGCCCGGTGTACGTCCGGCTCGGCTACGACCCCGGCGTGGGCACGACGGCCCCGGTGCAAGCGGTCTCCGATGCGATCTCGAAGACGCTGCCCGCCACAAGCCCGGACTACGCGGGCGGTAAGCACTAACCCACAGACCGCCGCGCGAGCTGGCGCGGCCCGCGTCTCTCAACGCGGCCGGACGAGGTAGTGCTCGCCGATCTCCAGCGCGGCGGGCACGTCCGCGGTGACCACAATCGGCGCGGCGGGCGGCGAAACCCGTTGTTCAGGGCGCCAGGTGGCTTCGGCGGGCACCAGGATGAACAAACCGTCGTGATCGCCCACCGGGCCGAATCTCGGACTCGGCTCGCCGAACGGCAGGAGTCCGAGTCCGTCGCGCATGAGCGCCTGAGCCTGCAGCACGTCGGAGACCCCGAAGCCGACTTCGCTGAGATACCGGATATCGCCGGCCCCGAAGGGGTGGTCGATCCGGTTGTCGAGGACGTTGCGCTCGATGAGTTCGAGCACCGCGTCGTCGGGCCCGGCGAAGTAAATGCTGCGCGCCTGCCAGTTGGGCGGGCAGTCGAACTCGTCGTGCCATTGGCCGTCGGTTTGCAGGGCCACCCGCTGCGACAGCCAGCGCTTGGCCTGAGCCAGGCTTCCTGCGGGAATGGTGAAGGCGATGTGGTGCGCGCCCTGATACGCGGAGCCGGGGACCATCGTCAAGGTGCTGTCCCCGATGTGGACCGTCGCCTTGTCCCGGTCGAGCTTCACCGGCAACCCCAGCGTTTCGGAGTAGAAGCGCGCGGCTCCGGGCACATCGGTGGCGGTGATCTGGACATCGTGCATCTTCATGCCCACGAGCCTAAAACTTCAAGTCTCCTCGAGGTCAAGAACCGGCTGAGCTGGGATATGCCGCCACGCCTCGGCCCAGCAGAGGGCGGTCAGCGCAGGCCGACGCCCCGCGCGAACGCCGTCTCGATGAGCGTGTCCAGCAGCTTCGAGTAGTCCAGCCCGGTCTGCTCCCACATCTTCGGATACAGCGAGGAGGTGGTGAACCCTGGCAGAGTGTTGAGCTCGTTGATGATCGGTCCGCCGTCCTCGGCGATGAAGAAGTCCACCCGGGCGAGCCCGGAGCAGTCCATCGTCTCGAACGCCCGCACCGCCAACGCCCGGATCTCGCTCGCAAGCGGCTCGGACACGTCTGCGGGCACTTGCAGCCGCGCGATGTTGTTCAAGTATTTCGTCTCGAAGTCGTACGCGTCGGGGACGACGATCTCGCCGAGCACGCTCGCCTCCACGCGCCCGTCCGGGAACTCCAGCACCGCGCATTCGACCTCGCGACCGGCGATCCCGGTCTCCACGAGCACTTTCGGGTCGTATTTCCGCGCCACGGCGACCGCCTCGGGCAGATCCTCCCAGCGCTCGACCTTCACCACGCCGAGCGAGGAGCCGCCTCGGGCGGGTTTCACGAACAACGGCAGGCCGAGCCGGTCGCGCAGCGCCGCCTCGTCCACGTCCTCGCCTGGGGCGAGCGCCTCGTACGGGCCGACCGGCAAGCCGCCGCCCCGGAGCAGCACCTTCATCTGCGTCTTGTCCATGCAGGCCGCGCTCGCGAACACGCCGCAACCGACGTAGGGGAGGTTCGCGAACTCCAAGAGGCCCTGCAGGGTGCCGTCCTCGCCGAACGGGCCGTGCAGCACTGGGAACACGACGTCCGCCGTGGCCACCAACGCGCCGTCCGAGACCTGGCGCAGCTCCCCCGAGCCGGTGCGCCCGACGGCGAGCGCCACCCTCGGAGCCGAGGCGTCCACTTGCGGCAAGCCGCCGAGTTTGTCCCCGAGCACCTCGGGCGGCCGTCGGTCCAGAACCCAGTCGCCCTCCTTGGTGATCCCCACCGGGACCGCCTCGTAGCGGCTGGAGTCCAGCTGCGCCAGGATCGAAGCGGCGGACAGGCAGGAGATCTCGTGCTCGCTGCTGACTCCGCCGAAGACAACGAGCACTGTGGTTTTCCGGGTCATTCCGCGCCGATCTTCCTGCCCATGAGGCTCTCGACCGCCTCGCTCACCGCCGCGCCCTGGTGGCACACCTGGTACACCGCCTCGGTGATGGGCATCTCCACCCCGTGGTCGGCGGCAAGCTCGCGCACCGCGCCGCAGCAGGCGTAGCCTTCGACCACGCCGTGCGGCCCGTTCGCCGCAGCCACCGCGCCTTCGCCCAGTCCGAGGCGCACCCCGAACGCGCGATTGCGGGACAACGGCGACGTGCATGTGGCGACGAGGTCACCCACCCCGGCGAGGCCGGAGAAGGTCGCGGCTTTCGCGCCCATCGCGACGCCGAGCCTGGCGATCTCCGCCAAACCCCTGGTGATCAGGACCGCGAGGGTGTTCTGCCCGTACCCGACCCCGGACGCGATGCCGCAGGCGAGGGCGATGACGTTCTTGACCACGCCCGCGAGTTCGACGCCCACCACGTCGTCGTTCGTGTAGACCCGGAAGTTCGAGGCCGCGCAGAGCCGCTGCAGGGCGAGGGCCGCTCGCTCGTCCGAGCAGGCGATCACCGCGCCGGACGGCTGGCCCGCCGCCACCTCCAACGCGAGGTTCGGGCCGGAAAGCACCGCCACCTCGCCGTGCGGCTTGCCCAGCACGTCCTCGACCACTTCGGTCATGCGCAGCTTCGTGCCCCGCTCGAGCCCTTTGGAGAGCGAGAGCAAGAGGGCTCCTGGTTTGATCGCGCCGCCCCATGCCTCCAGGTTCGCGCGCAGGCTCTGCGCCGGGGTCGCGAGCAGCACCGTGCGCGCCTCGGCCACCGCCGCGGCCGGGTCCGCCGTGACGACGACCGAGTCAGGAAGCCGCCAGCCTGGCAAGTATTCCGCGTTCTCCCGGTCCCGGTTGATCGCCTCGGCCAGCTCTTCGCGCCGGGACCACAGCACCACCTTGTGCCCGAGCCCGGCGATCACCTTGGCCATCGCGGTGCCCCAGGAACCTGCGCCCATGACCGCGACCTCCGCCGTCACCGCCTCGTACGTCATGCGCTCAGACTAATCCCGCCAGGGCGGCGAACGCGAATCAACCGCGGCCTAGCGCGCGGTCGCGTCCGGCGGCGGGAGGATGTGGACGTTGGCTTGCGGCTTGGAGTTGGGCAGCGGCGGGTTCGCGTAGCGGTTGCCCTGTCCCTGCGCGTTGTTGCACGGGATCGGGTTGTAGTAACAGGGCCCGTACGAGGAATCGCCGGTGTGCCGGGGAGTCGTCGCGGCGCTCGCGAAACTAACCGGCGTGAGGCCAGCAAGCAGGGCGAAGCCGAAGGCCGTCGCGCCCACGCTGCGGGTCGTCATACCAAAAGGGAACATTGCTGTTGCCTCCTCAATCTCTCAAAAGCGCCTCGTTGCGCTTTACAACCAGCATGATACGTAAACTTAAGATGAACTTAAGATTAAGGACACGGTCTGATAAAGATCAAGTTATTTTCGCCCCTGGCAAGCCCGAGAAGCCGACGGCGAACATCTTTACAATGGTGATCGTGCCCAGACCAGCGCTCCCGCATGCGGTCGTTCTCATCGCCGTCAAACCCCTTCGGGACGCGAAAACCCGGCTTGCGCCGGCGCTCTCCGCCGAGCAACGCGCCCAACTGACGCTCGCGATGCTCACCGACGTCCTCGAAGCCGCGCGCGGGGCCGCTTGGACAAGGGCCATCGCGGTGGTCACCGAAGACCCCCAGGTGCAAGCCCTCGCCCAAGCGTACGGAGCCGTCGCGCTCGACGAACCAGAAGGAGCGGGCGGGCTCAACGCGGCGCTGCGGTCGGCGGACGGGTGGGCGCGCGAGCGGTTCCCCGCCGCGCTGCGGATCGCGTTGCACGGCGACCTGCCCGCGCTGCGGCCCATGGAGCTGCAGCAGGCGCTCCGCGCCGCGCGCGGGCGCAGCCGTGCGTACGTCGCCGATCACGACGGGTCCGGGACCACCGCGCTCATCGCCGACGCGGCAACGGAGCTAGCCCCGGCTTTCGGCCCCGGCTCCTCGGCCCGGCACGCCGCCTCCGGCGCGTTCGCCATCGCGGACCAGCTGCCAGGGCTGCGCCAGGACGTTGACGCGCCCCAGGACTTGCGCAAAGCGGGGGAACTCGGCCTCGGCCTCGCCACGAAGGCCCTCCTCGCCGGATCCGAGCTTGTCTGAGATGATGTTGCGGTGACAGAAACAGCGAAAACTCCAGCCGACAATGCGGCGCGCTCGGCTGGCGCGGAGCAGGCACCGGACGATGTGAGCTTGCCCGAGGATCGCTACCTGAACCGCGAGCTGAGCTGGCTGGACTTCAACGCCCGCGTGCTCGCCCTCGCCGAAGACGACTCGCTCCCCCTGCTCGAGCGCGTGCAATTCCTCGCCATCTTCGCCTCCAACCTCGACGAGTTCTACATGGTCCGCGTGGCCGGGCTCAAGCGGCGCCATCAAACCGGCCTCTCGGTGCGCTCCGCCGACGGGCTCTCGCCCAAAGCGCAGCTCGAGCTGATCGCCACGCGCACCCAGGAGCTCTCCGTCCGGCACGCCCGCGTCTTCCGCGACGTGGTCACCCCTGCGCTGGCCGAGAACGAAATCCGGATCGTGGCCTGGTCGGACCTGGACGCCGGGGAGCAGGGGCGGCTCTCCACGTACTTCCGCGAGCAGGTCTTCCCGGTGCTCACGCCGCTCGCGGTGGACCCGGCGCACCCGTTCCCGTACATCAGCGGGCTCTCCCTCAACCTCGCCGCGACCATCCACGACGAGGCGGGCGGCGGCCAGCACTTCGTCCGGATCAAAGTGCCCGACAACGTCGACCGGTTCGTGTCGGTCCGGGGAATCGCCTCGAGCCCCGAGGCGGACGGGACGCGGCCTTCCTTCAACGCCACGGTCCTCTTGCCCATGGAGGAGCTGATCTCCGCGCACCTCGGCGAACTCTTCGAGGGCATGCGCGTCATGGAGCACCACGTGTTCCGGGTGACCCGCAACGCCGACTTCGAGGTGGAGGAGGACCGGGACGAGGATCTGCTCCAGGCGCTCGAGCGCGAGCTCGCGCGCCGCCGGTTCGGCTCCCCGGTGCGCCTTGAGGTCTCCGACACCATGAGCGAGCACATGCTCGAGCTGCTGCTGCGCGAGCTCGACGTGGAGCCGCACGAGGTGGTCCAAGTGCCCGGCCTTTTGGACCTCTCCTGCTTGTGGCAGATCTACGGGCTGGACCGCCCCGCGCTGAAAGACAAGCCGTTCGTCCCCATCACCCACCCGGCGTTCGCCGAGCGGGAGACCCCCAAGAGCGTCTTCTCGACGCTGCGGGAGGGGGACGTGCTCGTCCACCACCCGTACATGTCCTTCTCCACCAGCGTGCAGCGGTTCATCGAGCAGGCCGCCGCCGACCCGCAGGTGCTCGCGATCAAGCAGACCCTGTACCGCACCTCCGGCGACTCGCCGATCGTGAACGCGCTGATCGACGCGGCGGCGGCGGGCAAGCAGGTCGTCGCGCTCGTGGAGATCAAAGCGCGCTTCGACGAGCACGCGAACATCAAATGGGCCCGCGCGCTCGAGCACGCCGGGGTGCACGTCGTCTACGGGCTCATCGGCCTGAAGACCCACTGCAAGACGTGTCTGGTGGTGCGCCGCGAGGGCAGCCACATCCGCCGGTACTGCCACATCGGCACGGGGAACTACAACCCGAAGACCGCCCGCATCTACGAGGATCTCGGCTTGCTCACCGCTTCCGACGAAGTCGGAGCCGACCTCACGGACCTGTTCAACTCGTTGACCGGCTACTCGCGGCGGGCCAGCTACCGACGGCTCCTCGTCGCCCCGCAAGGCATCCGCTCCGGGATCCTGCAGCGGGTCCAAGACGAGATCGACCATCACCGCTCGGGCTGGGACTCGCGCATCCGGGTGAAGGTCAACTCGCTGGTGGACGAGCAGATCATCGACTCCCTCTACCGAGCCTCCCAGGCGGGCGTGCCGGTCGAGGTCGTGGTCCGGGGGATCTGCGCCCTCAAGCCCGGCGTGCCCGGCTTGTCGGAGAACATCACCGTGCGCTCCATCCTCGGCAAGTTCCTCGAGCACTCGCGCACGTTCCACTTCAAGGCCGCGAACCAGTACTGGATCGGCAGCGCCGACATGATGCACCGCAACCTCGACCGGCGGGTGGAGGTGCTGGTCCAAGTCAAAGACCCCAAGCTCACCGCGCAGATCGACTGGATGTTCGACAGCGCGACGGCCCCCGAGACGCGGTGCTGGGAACTGGACCGGTCAGGCGTGTGGCGCGCGACCCCGGACGAGGACGCGCTCGCGGCGGGAATGGAGAAACGCGACCATCAACGCTCCCTCATCGAGCACTACCGGGAGTTGACCGTCTAGCATGTCTGACGTGTCATCGAGACAGGAGATCCGCGCAGCGGGCGGCGTCCTCTGGCGCCATGCGGACGAAGGGGCCGAACCCCTCGTCGCCCTCATCCACCGACCCCACTACGACGACTGGACCCTCCCGAAAGGCAAAGTCGACCCCGGCGAGATCCCGCCGGTCGCGGCCGTGCGGGAAATCGCCGAGGAGACCGGAGCCAGAGCCGAGCTCGGCCCCTTCCTCGCCACGGTCCACTACCCCGCCCAAGGCTCGTCCAAACGGGTGGACTACTGGGCGGCCTGGGCCGCTTCCGCCCCGGAGTTCGTGCCGAACGACGAAGTCGACCTTCTGGAATGGGTCACCGTCGACGAGGCGCACAAACGGCTGAGCCACGACCTTGACCGCGAGGTGCTCGACGCGTTCCGCGCCGTCCGGCTCGACGTCGAGACGCTGATCGTCGTGCGGCACGCGAGCGCAGGGACGCGCGACACGGCCGACCTTGAGGCCGACCAGCGGCGCCCGCTGGACGAGCTCGGCCTCGCCCAGGCCGAAGGGCTCGCCCATCTCGGCGGCGCGTTCGGCGTGAGCCGCCTGCACGCCTCGGACAAACTGCGCTGCCGCCAAACCCTCGACCCGCTGGCCCAACTGCTCGAAGTGGAGGCCGTCGCCGAGCCGTCGCTCACCGAGGAGCCGTTCGCCGAGAACCCGAAGGCCGGCCTCGACCGGCTGCGCGAGCTCGCGCAGGTCGGGCACACCACCATGGTCTGCAGCCAGGGCGGCGTGATCCCGCAGCTCGTCGCCGAATGGTGCGAGACCCCCGAGTTCGCCACCGCTATCGACGTGGCGAAGGCCTCGGCCTGGGTGCTCTCGGTCGGGAAGACCCCGAGCGGCCCGAAACCCCTTGCCGCCCAGTTCATCGCCAGCCCGTTGGCCGACGAGACCTGGGAGGGAGATATCCCCCACTTCAGCTGGTGAGCGCCCTGAACCGCCGTGCGGCCAGCTTGCCCGCCTGCTAACGTGTGCGGAATGTCGCGGATCAACGTCAGGCGCGCGGTCGCCCTGTGCTGCGGTCCGCTCCTCGCCTTCCCGACAGCTCCGAGTTCGCTCGCCGAGCAGAGCGGGTTCACGAAACAGACTCTGCACTTCTCCGTCGTCATCGGCCCCGAGCGGGATGTGGACTGCGATATCGTCGGCGACCTCTACCTCCCCGAAGGGGCCGGCCCCGGCCATCGGGTGCCCGCCATCGTCGCCACGCACGGCTTCGGCGGGACAAAAGACGACCAGCGCGGCCTCGGCGAGTTCATGACCGGCAGGGATTACGCCGTGCTCGCCTTCTCCTCCCTCGGTTTCGGCGGCTCCACCTGCCGGATCACCATGGACACCCCGGAATACGACGGAGTGGCGGTGAGCCAGCTCATCAGCTTCCTCGGCGGGGCGGACCAGATCGCGTTCGAGGACGCCGCGCACACCCGTCCCGTGCCGCCGCTCGACGCCATCGTGCTCGACGCGGCCGACCACACGGGCAAGCCCTCGGCGCACGACCCGAGGGTCGGGATGATCGGGGCCTCCTACGGCGGCGGGGTCCAGTTCGCGGCCGCGTCGGTGGACCCGAGGCTCGACGTCATCGTGCCGATGATCACGTGGAACGACTCGCTGTATTCGCTGGCCCCGAACAACGCGGACCTGCCCGACGGCGTGGACGAGCGGATTCCCGGCCCGAGCAAATACCTCGTCGCCCAGGATCTGCTCACCAACGCGGCGAAAGAACCGGACCAGGCCCCGCCGCCCGCGAGCTGGAGCGACCACAACTGCCCCCGGTTCTACCCCGCCGCCTGCCAAGTCATTTTGAACTGGTACATCAGCGGCGCGCCGAGCCAGGCGGACATCGAGTCCGTCCGGCACGGCTCGGTGGTCACCTACACGGACAAAATACGCATCCCCACCCTCTTGACCCAAGGCCAGCAGGACACCGTCTTCCTGCTCAACGAGGCCGCCGCCACCTACCAAGCGCTGGCCGCGCAAGGGACCGAGGTCAAGATGCTCTGGCACCGTTGGGGGCACGACACCTCGAACGTCATCCCCGGCGAGCTGGACTGGGCGCACCCGGACTGGGAGCAGCGCTACCAGATCGACGCGATCCTCCGCTGGTTCGACCACCACCTGAAAGGGATCGGGACGGATGATTTGCCCGCGCTCAGCTATTTCCGCGATTGGATCCCCGAGGGGTCGGCGGGCTCGCCATGGGCGACGAGCGACCGCTACCCCGTCGCCGCGACAACCGCGTACCGGCTGTCCGGCGAGGACGCGCTGCTCGCGAGCGGCGCCCCGGTCGCGGCGGCGGCCGCCGCGCGGCCGTGCGCGGCGCAGATGCGCACCGGGCCAGACGGGGCCTCGCTCAGCTGGGCGACCGAGCCGCTGGCCGCCCCGCTCACAGTGGTCGGCGTCCCTCATCTGAAACTCGCCGTCTCGGCGGCCGGAACCGCGACGCTCTTCTTGCATCTCGCGGACGTGGACCCGTCCGGCGGCGAAGAGTCGATCTACCGCCAAGTCGCCCCCGCGAAAGTCTCCGGCTCCGGCTCCGTGACCTTCACGCTGCCGGGCATCGTGCACCGGTTCCCCGCCGGGCACCGGCTCAAACTCGTCGTCAAAGGCTCGTCCGACGCGTTCCGGGGCGACCCGTTCCCCGTTGACACCCAATTCGAGATCGACGACCAAAGCGTGCTGACTCTGCCGACCGTCCCCTAGGAGAAGCATGAACAACACCCACAGCCTGCGGGCCTTCATCAAAAGCTCCCTCATCAGCGCCGCCCCCGCCATCCTCGTGTACTACGCGTTGCGCGCTTTCGGCCTCGTCCAGTACCTCGCGCTGGTCGGCGCGATCGCGGTCTCGTTGGCCCAGACCCTGTTCGGCGCGCTGCGCGCCCGGAAATTCGACCCGGGCGCAGGGCTCGTGCTCCTGCTCGCCAGCTGCGCCCTGCTCGTGGCGCTCACCACGAAGAACGCCCGCGCGACCCAGGTCGCGGACACCGCGCCCGGTTTCTTGTTCGCGACCGCCTTGCTCGTCAGCAGCGCGATCCGCAAACCGCTGACGAAGAAGGCGGCGAGCACCGTCGCCTTTGGCCTCGCCGACGACGCGCTGCCCGCGCGCGGTTGGACCGCGCGGGACGTCCTCGACTGGACGGCCATGCACATCCGGTTGAGCGCGTTCGCCGGCGTGTTCGGGCTCTGCCAGACCGCGTTCGCGCTCACAGTCATCTTCACCTGCGCGGTGGACATCTCTCAAGCGGTCATCGTCGTGGTCGGCAGCGGCAGCACCATTTTCCTCCTCGTCCACTCGGTGAACCGGATCCGCGCGTTCGTCAAGGAGCGCGACGAGCGCGCCTCGGCCGCCGCAACGTCGAAAACCCCGACGGGCTCTCCGTCCTGACGAGCTTGGAACAGGCACTGGGCCGGCCTTCCTCGCCGCCCCTCCACGGGCCGGATCGCCTGCCCATGAGGACCATGACAATGCCGCGCATCGCGACGATTCTGTCGGCTCGAACTCGCCCTTTCCCGCCGTGCCGAGGATCGGACTGAACCCGTCGAGTTAGCATAGGCTACATTTATAAAATGAGTGAACAAGGCCGCTCCACCGACAACGAACCGGTTCCAAGCCCGGGAACGCCCCGCAGCCTCCGGGAGTTCGTCAAAACCACTGTGATCAACGCGGGGCCGCCCCTCGTCGTGTACTACGTGCTCCGCCTCTTCGGCTTCGTCCCCTATTTGGCCCTGGTCGGAGCGGTCGTCGCCGCTGTGGCGCAGGGGGCGTTCACCATGGCGAGGAACCGGAAGGTCGAACCCTCCAACGCGTTGGTGCTCATCGCGGCGGCATGCTCGTTGACCGTCGGGCTCACCACAAAGAACCCCCGGCTCATTCAGCTGATCGAGCTTCTCCCCGCAGCGCTGCTCGTCTGGTCTTTGGTCGTGAGCAGCCTTCTGCGCAAACCAATCACGAAAAGCATCACCGGGACCATTGTGCCCCGTCTTGCGGAAACAGCCTTGCCCGAGCGCGGCTGGACCGAACAAGACGCTCAGGACTGGAACAAGCTGCACGTCCGGATCAGCCTCGGATCCGGCCTGCTCTCGGTCGGATTCCAGATCCTCGCAATCACCTGGATCTTCACCCTCGAAGTCGACATGTCGCAAGCCCTCATCGCCGCGTGCGGAGCCGCGACCATCATTGCCTTGGTCGCGAACGGAATCATCCGGATCCGCGCGTTCGTCAAGGAGCACGACGAGCGCGCCTCGGCCGCCGCAACGCCGAACACCCCGACGAGCCCTCCGTCTTGACGGGCCTGGAGCCATCGCGGGCGGGCATGGACCTGTGCGACTGGGCCAGATCCTGAGCGGAGCGGCCCTGCCCTAGCCCTAGCCCTAGGCCGACTTGTCGAGAATCGAGCCGAACGCGCCGACGAACTCCCCGATCTGATCGTCGGAGAGCAGGAGCGACGGGGCGAGCCGGATGACCTCCGGGCCGGTCGCGCCGACCAGAAAGCCTGCGTCCCGGGCCTCGGCTTCCACAGCCGAGGCCTTGGGCTCGGCCAGGCGCACGCCGACGAGCAGCCCCTTGCCCCTGGCCTCCAGGATCAGCGGGTGGCCGATCGCGCCGAGTTTGTCCCTGAGTTCCTCGCCCGCGTCCTTCGCGCGGGCGACCAGACCCTCGCCCTCGATCACATCGAGCACCGCGAGGGCGGCGGCGGCGCTCACCGGGTTCCCGCCGAACGTGCTGCCGTGCTGGCCGGGTTCGAAGAGGCCCGCCGCCGCTCCGGTGGCGATCGTCGCGCCGATCGGCAGGCCGCCGCCGAGGCCCTTGGCGAGGGTGACCACGTCCGCCACGATCCCCTCTTGCTCGTGGGCGAAGAACGTGCCGGTGCGGCCCATGCCGGTCTGCACCTCGTCGAGGATCAACAGCGCCCCGGCTTTCGCGGTGATCTCCCGCGCGGCCTTGAGGTAGCCAGCCGGGGGCACGACGACGCCGTTCTCCCCCTGGATCGGTTCGAGGAACACGGCGGCGGTGTCCGGACCGACCGCCGCTTCGAGCGCGGCGGGTTCCCCGTACGGGACGTGCCGCACGCCGGGGACCATCGGGGCGAACGGCTCCTGCTTGGGCGGTTGGCCGGTGAGCGCGAGCGCGCCCATCGTGCGCCCGTGGAAGCCGCCCCACGTCGCGACGATCTCGGAGCGCCCGGTGCGCCGGGCGATTTTGAAGGCCGCCTCGTTCGCCTCGGTCCCGGAGTTGGAGAAGAAGACTTTCGCGTCCTCCCCGCCTGGGGTCAGCGCGGTCAGCCGCGCGGCCAGCTCCACGACGTTCGGCGACATGTACAAGTTCGAGACGTGCCCGAGCGTCGAGATCTGCCTGGTCACCGCCGCCACGACGGCGGGATGCGCGTGGCCGAGGACGTTCACCGCGATCCCGGCCAGCAAATCCAAGTACCGCTTGCCGTCCTCGTCCCAGACGTGGGCCCCTTCGCCGCGCACGAGCGCGAGCTTGGGCTGTCCGTAGTTGTTCATCAGGTGCGCGGCCCAACCGGCCCGCAGATCCTCGGTCATGCTTTCTCTCCTGTGTTGTCCGTGACCATGGTGCCGACTCCGGTGGGCGTGAAGAGCTCCACGAGCGTCGCGTGCGGCACGCGCCCGTCGATGATGGACGCGGCGCGCACGCCCGATTCCACGGCGCGCACGCACGCCTCCAGTTTCGGGATCATCCCGCCCGCGAGGCTCGGCAAGAGCGCCTTCGCGTCGGCGAGGGAGATCTCGCTGACGAACGAGTCCCGGTCCGGCCATCGGGTGTATAGGCCCGCGACGTCGGAGAGCACGACGAGCCGGTCGGCCTGCAACGCCCCTGCGAGCGCGCCTGCGGCGATGTCGGCGTTCACGTTGTGCACCACGCCGGTCGGGTCCGGGGCGAGTGAGGCGACCACGGGGATGCGCCGGGCAGCGGTGAGCTCGTCGATCCAGCCCGCGTCCACCGCCTCGATGTCGCCCACCAGGCCGATGTCCACTTCCTCGCCGTCCACGGTCGCGGTTTTGCGCGACGCGGTGAACAAGCCCGCGTCCTCGCCCGAGGTCCCCACCGCGTAGGGGCCGTGGGCGTTGATCGCGCCGACCAGCTCGCGGCCGACCCTGCCGAGCAGGACCATGCGCACCACTTCGAGCACTTCCGGGGTGGTCACCCGCAGGCCCGCTTTGAACTCGCCCTCGATGCCGAGCTTGGCGAGCTGCTCGTTGATCTGGGGTCCGCCGCCGTGCACCACGACCGGGCGGACGCCGCAGGCGCGCAGCAACACCATGTCCTCGGCGAAGGTGGTGGCCAGCGCCGGGTCCACCATCGCGTTGCCGCCGAATTTGACGACGACGGTCTTGCCCGCGAATTTCTCGATCCACGGCAGCGCCTGGGCCAGAACCTCCGCTTGCTGCAGCGCGGTCGTGCTCATCTCGACTGTGTTCCTTCTCGGTCGTTGGCGGGTTAGGTGGAGTAGGCGGAGTTCAACCGGACGTATTCCGTCGAGAGGTCGGTGGTGCGGATCCACCCGGAGCCCTCGCCGACGCCGAGGTCGATCTCGACGGCGATGTCCGGGCCGGACAGGTCCACGTCCCGCGCGCCGGGCACCGCTGCGCCGTTCGCGCAGACCTGGTGGCCGTTGAACTGGACCGAGATCTTGTCCGGGTCCAGCTCCACCGGGGCGCAGCCCACTGCCGCGAGAACCCGGCCCCAGTTGGGGTCCGAGCCGAACAGCGCGGTCTTCACCAGGCTGTCCCGCGCCACGACGCGGGCGGCGGCGACCGCCTCGTCCTCCGAGGCGGCTCCGGCGACCCGGATGACGACCCGCTTGGTGACGCCCTCCGCGTCGGCCTGCATCTGCGCCGCCAGGCTCTCGCACACCGCGAACACCGCCGCGTCCAGCTCGTCCTGGCTGGCCTCGACCCCGCTCGCCCCGCTGGAGAGGAGCAGCACTGTGTCGTTCGTGGAGCTGACTCCGTCCACGTCGAGCCGGTCGAACGTCAGCGCCGTGGCGCGGCGCAACGCCTGGTCGAGCTGGGCCGGGGTGGCGACCGCGTCCGTGGTGACAACGACGAGCATGGTGGCGAGCGAGGGCGCGAGCATCGCGGCCCCCTTGCCGACCCCGCCGATCTTCCATCCAGCAGGATGCTCGCCGAACGCGAGCTTCGGCACGGTGTCGGTGGTCATGATGGCCCGCGCGACGGCTTTCCAGTCGGCGACCGGAGCCATCGAGAGTTCCATGGCCAGACGATCAGTCGCGTTGAGCACCTTTGCAATGGGCAGCCGCTCGCCGATGAGGCCGGTCGAGCACACCGCGACCTGGATCGGCGCGATCTCCGGCTCGCCGTTGTATTCGCGGTAGGACTGCGCCACCCGCTCGGCCGAACGATGCGTGTCGGCAAAGCCATCCGGGCCGGTGCAAGCGTTGGCATTGCCCGCATTGAGCAGCACAGCGCGCAACGCGCCTGACTTCAACACCTGCTGGGTCCACAGCACCGGCGCGGCCTTCACCTTGTTCCTGGTGAACACCCCCGCCGCCGCGTCATGCGGTCCAATATTGAGGACTAACGCCATATCCTCCGAGCCAGAGTTCTTCAACCCGGCGGTTGTCGTCCAGGTGACGAACCCCGGCACGTCGAAACCATTCGAAGCCGGGGCCGCTACGAAATCTGTCATGGAGCCGATCCAATCACAGGCAATCCTTCCGTCTCCGCCCAGCCGAGCGCGAGGTTCATAGATTGCACCGCGCCGCCGGCGGTGCCTTTGACGAGGTTGTCGATGGCGGAGACGGCGACCAGCTTGCCCGCCGCCTCGTCCAGGCCGACGCCCACTGCGGCGATATTGGTGCCGAGCACCGAGGCGGTGGACGGCCACTTCCCCGGCGCGAGCAGCTTGACGAACGGCTCGTCGGCGTACGCCTTCGCGTAGACCGCGCGGATCTCCTCGGCGCTGGCCGAGGTCCGCGCGGTGCAGGTGGCGACGATGCCCCGCGTCGTCGGCGCGAGCACCGGGGTGAACGAGGCCGTGACCGGCGTTGCGGAGCGGGCAGAGAGCTCTTGGACGATTTCGGCGGTGTGCCGGTGCGTGCCCCCGACCCCGTACGGGGCGAGCGAGCCGAGCACTTCGCCCGCGAGCAGGTTGGGTTTGGGCACCCGCCCCGCGCCGGAAACCCCGGACACGGCGACGACCGTGACATCCGGCTCCACCAGACCCGCCCCGACCGCGGGGGCCAGAGCGAGCAGGGAGGCCGTGGGGTAACAGCCCGGCACGGCGATCCGCCGCGCCGCCCGCAGCTTCTCCCGTCCGCCGGAGAGCTCGGGGAGCCCGTACGGCCAGCTGCCCGCGTGCGCGCCGCCGTAGTACTTCGCCCAGGCCGAGGGGTCTGCGAGCCGGAAGTCCGCGCCGCAGTCGACGACCAGCGCCGTCTCGGGCAGCGCCGAGGCGAGTTCGGCGGACGCGCCGTGCGGCAGCGCGAGGAACACGACATCGTGCGCGGCGAGGAGTTCGGCCGTGGTCGCTTCGAGCGCGCGCTCCGCGAGCGGCCAGAGGTGCGGGTGGTGCTCGCCGAGCGCGCTCCCCGCGTTCGCCCCCGCCGTCAACGCGCCGATGGACAGGCGCCCGTCGGCGAACGCCGGGTGGCCGAGGAGCAAACGCAGGATTTCACCCCCCGCATAACCGCTCGCGCCTGCGACGGCGACATTCAGATGCGTGGACATGCGAGTAATAATACACACCTCCGTATTTTTATACAAAGCAGAATGTCGATGTGCCCTTGATCACCACTCGCCTGCCAGGTATTCCCCAGGCGGGTATGTCAATCTAATAGCAGCATGAACCGACCATCTGACCTCCGAGGGCGCCAGCCGGGGCGGCGGGAAGAGAACCCGGCGCAGGGGCTCCGGAGCAAACCCGCCCGTTCCTCCTGGCTCGCTCGCGCCTGCGCGACGGCGGGAGCCGGAGCGGTCGCGCTGGCCGGACAGGCGCTCCTCGCCCCGCCCGTCGGCGCGGACCCCGACACTCGTTCTGTCGTCGACTGCCCGATCCTCGGCTCCGACCTCGACTGCGACCTGCAACGGCGCGTCGTGCGCGCCAACGCGCTGCTGGCGAACGAGGCGCCCGGCGCGGGCTACGTCCTGCGAGACCGCGCGACTGGCGGCGTGTACCGCAACGCGCATGCGGACGACTCGGTCTTCGCCGCCTCCACAGTGAAGCTCGCGATGGCTGTGGACCTGTTCACCAGGGACCGCGCCGGATTGATCACGCTGAGCGCGGCCGACCGCTCGCTCGTCCAGGCCATGCTGCACTCCTCCGACGACGGAGCCGCCGACACGCTCTGGATGAAGTACTGGGGCGCGGACCATATGGCCTTTTTGAACGACTTCCCGAACTACGGGATGACCGACCTGCGCTCGCAGGGGGGTTACGACGGCATCGACGTGTACTGGGGAGCGACCTCCTGCACCGCGAACGACCTCGACCGGCTCATGCAATTCGTGCTCGAGAAGATGGACCCCGCCGACACCGCCTACATCGTCAACGAGATGCAGAACGTCGACGCCGACCAGCAATGGGGCGTGTGGGGGGCTGGAGCCTCCGCCCACCCCGGCAACAAGAACGGCTGGTCCGGGGTCGGCGGATGGGTGCTGCACTCGGTCGGCTTCGCGGGCCTCGGCCAGCGCTACACGCTTTCGATCATGAATCCCGCAGCGGCCAGCTTCGAAGACGGCACCGCCACCGACACCCGGATCGCGCAGATCCTGTTGGCGGACAGAGAATAGATGGGAAGGAGCGAACGGGAGTGCTAGGGAGAAAGAGCGTGCGACAGTTGCTCCGCGCGTGCGCGACGGCAGGCTGCGCCGCGCTGCTCGCGGCCCCGCTCGCATGGGCGGAGCCGGACGAGGGAGAGGAGGCTGGCGCGCGCGGGAGCTGCTCGGCCGCTTCGGCGGACGGCGCGGGAGCCTCGGACCTGGACTGCGACCTGCAAAGCCGCGTGGCCAAGGCCAACGCCTACATCGCCACCCGGCCCGGCGTGGTCAGCTACGTGCTGCGCGACCGCAAGACCGGAGCCACCTACCACAGCCAGCACGCGAGCGAGCTGATCTATACCGCGTCGACCATCAAACTGCTCATCGCGACCGACCTTTTGGTCCGCCAGCGCGCCGGACAGCTCACCCTCACCGGCCCCGACAAAGACCTCATGCACCAGATGCTCAACTTCTCGGACAACGACGCCGCGAACTCGCTGTGGGACAAGTACAACGGGCCGGGCGGGACGACGCTCTTGCGGGTCTTCCAGTCGTACGGCTTTATCGACGAGATCAACCAGCATTCCCCGTCCGCGTCGAGCATGTACTGGGGCAACCACAAAGCGACCGCCGACGACCTCGGGCGGCTCATGCTCTACGTCCTCGAGCAGACCGACCCCGCCGACCGGGCCTACCTGCTCGGCGAGATGCGCGGGGTGGCTTCGAACCAGCAGTGGGGCGTGTGGGGGGCCGGGGCAGCGATGAGCCCTGGGAACAAGAACGGCTGGTGCGAGGAGCCGACCGGATGGGTCGCCAACTCGGTGGGCTTCGCCGGGCCCGACGAGCGCTACATGCTCGCCATCATGAACAATCTCGCGGGCGCGGGCGGGCAGGCCGAGGGCTGGGCCACAGACACCCAGGTCGCGAGCATCCTCCTCGCGGGACGAGCGGACGACATCGGGTAGGGTGAGCCCCATGGTGCGCTTTGATCGTGGAACACTCGGGCTGGGGAAACTCGCGGCGGCGCTCGCCTCGGCCGCGCTGATCGCCGGGGCCACGGGCTGCGGCGGCGACAACCCCCCGCCCCCGGCGCACACCCCCGCGCCCAGCGCTCCCCCGCGGCCTCCTCCGCCCCGGCCCCGACTTCGAACCCGCCCAGCACGGCTCCCCGCGCGGAGGACGAAGACGACTCCGACTCCAGCGACACCTCCACGAGCGGCAGCGCGAAATCGTCGGCGGAAAGCACATCCAGCGCGGAAAGCCCTTCGGAGACGCCTGCGGGATCGAGCCAACCGGCAGACATCACCTGCGCCACCTTCAACTCGCTCGGCGTCGGCAGCCAGCGGGACACCCTCTCTCGCATCGCCAAAGCAAACCCTGGCAGCCCGCTGGAGAAATTCCAGGACGCCTACCTGAACAACGTGCGCGCCACTTGCTCGCAGGAGAGCCAGGAGAACACCAAAGTGCTCGACGTGCTGGCGCTGGACGGGACGAAGTACAGGGCACAGTGAGCCGCGCGGCCGAGCTTGGGCCGCCGCATCGGCATACTCGCGGGAATGCGATTTTTTCCAGCGTCCGACCTGTTACTCTGTGACGATGACTGACACGAAGCCGCTGGCTGCCGCGATCCGGTTCGCCGCGATCCTGCTGACAGCGGGCGTTACGGCTCTCGGCCTGATGGCGTGGCGGCCGTGGGCTTCGACAACCCCGCCCGCCGCCCCGACCATGATGTTCGTGAAGACCGAAGACGGGTTGTACACGGATAAGACATGTCTGGTCGAGGCGAGCGGCCGGGTGGTCGCGTGCTCGCCGCTCGACCACGGGTACACGGTCTACAGGGACGGAGCCCTGCCCCCGGGCAAAGGGCCGGAGCCTCAGCCCACTACGCCTGCCCCGCCCGCGCCCAAGCATTACTAGGCCGGGCTAGGAGGCCATCGTGCTCGCTCGCTTGCCGGTGTGCTTCTCGGCCCAGCCGCTGATCTTGCCGATGAGCTCTTCCGCCGTGATGCCTGCCTCTTCGAGCACCTGCGCCCGCGTGCCGTGGCTGTAGAACCGCTGCGGCAGCGCGATGTCCCGGCACGGGACGTCCACGTCGCGGCCGCGCAGCGTCTGGGAGAGGGTCGAGCCGACCCCGCCGCGCTCCCCGCTGTCCTCCAACGTCACGACCAGCGCGTGCTCGGCGGCGAGTTCGAGCACCGACTCCGGCAACGGCAGCACCCAGCGCGGGTCCACCGCGGTCACGCCGAAGCCCAGTTCCCGCAGCGCTTTGGCGACCTGGAGCGCGAGCGGCGCGAACGCGCCGACCGAGACGAGCAGCACGTCCGCGCGCCCCGTCTTGTCCTCCTCCAGCACGTCGACGCCGTCCGGGAGCCTGCGCGCCGCCGGGATGTCCGACGGCACCTGCCCCTTCGGGAACCGCAGCGCGGTCGGGCCGTCCGCCACGTCGAGCGCTTCGCCGAGCTCCTCGCGCAGCCGCTCCCCGTCGCGGGGGCGGCGACGCGCAGCCCCGGCACGACAGAGAGGATCGAGAGATCCCACATCCCGTTGTGGCTCGCCCCGTCGTCGCCGGTGACCCCGGCCCGGTCGAGCACCAACGTCACCGGCAGCTTGAGCAGCGCCACGTCCATGAGCAGCTGGTCGAACGCCCGGTTCAGGAACGTCGAGTACACCGCGACCACCGGGCGCAGCCCGCCGAGCGCGAGGCCCGCCGCCGAGGTCAGCGCGTGCTGCTCGGCGATGCCGACGTCGAACATCCGGTCGGGGAACCGCTCGCCGAACGCTTTCACCCCGGTCGGCCCCGGCATCGCGGCGGTGATCGCGACCAGATCCTCGCGCCGCTCCCCCTGCGCCACGAGCTCTTTCGAGAACACGCTCGTCCACCCCGGCTTCGCAGGAGCGAGCGCGCAGCCGACCACCGGATCGATCGCCCCGATGGCGTGCATCTGCTCGTCCTGGTCCGCCTCGGCGGGCGCGAAGCCCTTGCCCTTCTGGGTCAGCGCGTGCACGATCACCGGCCCGCCGAAATGCTTGGCCCGGCGCAACGCCTCCTCCAGCGCGGGCTCGTCGTGCCCGTCGATCGGCCCAAGGTATTTGATCCCGAGGTCGGAGAAGAGCGCCTGAGGGCTCACCGCGTCCTTCACCCCGGTCTTCACCGCGTGGATGAGCCGGTAGGCCGTCTCCCCGACGACCGGGACCCGGCGTAAGACCTCGCGACCCCCGCGCAAGAGCTGCTCGTACTCCGGCTGCAGCCGCAGGGCGGTGAGCCGGTCCGCGAGCCCGCCGATGGTCGGCGAGTACGACCGGCCGTTGTCGTTCACGACGATCACCACCGGCCGTCCCGACGCGGCGATGTTGTTGAGCGCCTCCCAGCACATGCCGCCGGTCAACGCCCCGTCGCCCACCACCGCGACCACCGACCGGCCGCCGCCGCCCAGCTCGAATGCCTTCGCGAGGCCGTCCGCGTAGGACAGCGCGGCGGAGGCGTGCGAGGACTCGGTCCAGTCGTGCTCGCTCTCGGCCCGCTCCGGATATCCGGACAGTCCTCCGCGTTTGCGGAGCCGGTCGAAGCCCTCGGCCCGCCCGGTCAACAGCTTGTGCACGTAGCTCTGGTGCCCGGTGTCGAAAACGATGGCGTCGTTCGGCGACTCGAACACCCGGTGCAGCGCGACGGTCAGCTCCACCACGCCGAGGTTCGGCCCGAGGTGCCCCCCGCTCGCGCAGACCTTCTCGATGAGGAATTCTCGGATCTCGCCGACCAATCGCGCCACCTGGCTCGGGGAGAGCGCGCGCAGATCGCCCGGAGACGTTATCGAGCTCAACATGCGCTCAGTCTACGCCACAGGGCGCCCGCCGGGACCGCTCGTCAAACCTCGGCGCAGCGATCCTGGGGCCAGCCCCAACGTGTCGTCCCGTTTGCGCCGCTCAGAAGAATGCAACTGCCACGGCACCGAAGTCACCATGACGCCGGGCTCGAAAAGCAGGGCCCCCTTCAGGCGCAACGCGCTCTGGTTGTGCAGGAACTGCTCCCACCAATGGCCCACCACGTACTCGGGGATGAAGACGATCACCACGTCCCTCGGCGCGTCCCGGCGCAGCCTGCGCACGTAGTCCAACACCGGCCGGGTCACCTCCCGGTACGGGGAGGCGATCACTTTCAGCGGCACTTCGATGCCGCTCTCCTCCCACGCCTCCATGAGCTGGTGGGTGTCCTTGTCGTCCACGTTGACGGTGATCGCCTCGAGGGTGTCCGGCCGGGTGGCCTTCGCGTAGGCGAGCGCCCGCATCGTCGGCAGGTGCACCTTCGAGACCAGCACCAGCGAATGGCTGCGGCTCGGCAGCACCTTGCTCAGCTCCTGCGAGGCGAGCTCGACGCTCACCGAGTCGTAGTGCTTGCGGATCAGCCGCATCACCACGAAGATGACCGACATCGCGAGGATCGCGATCCACGCCCCGGCGAAGAACTTCGTGACCAGCACCACGACGAGCACGAACCCGGTCATCGCAAGGCCGATGGCGTTGATGACCCGTGAGCGCGTCATCTTCCGCCGCGCGGCGGGGTCGGCCTCCGCCTTCAATAGCCTCGTCCAATGCCGGATCATGCCGGTCTGGCTGAAGGTGAAGGAGACGAAGACGCCGACGATGTAGAGCTGGATGAGCGAGGTCACCTGCGCGTGGAAGCTGACCACGAACGCGATGGCCGCGACGGCGAGGAACCCGATGCCGTTGGAGAACGCGAGCCGGTCGCCCCGCGTGTGGAACTGCCTCGGCAAATAGCTGTGCTGGGCGAGCACCGAGCCCAGCACGGGGAAGCCGTTGAACGCCGTGTTCGCGGCCAAGGCCAAGATGAGCGCGGTCACCACCGCGACGAAATAGAACCCTGCGGGGAAGCCCGCGAACACCGCCTGCGCCAGCTGCGCGATCACCGTCTTCTGCTGATAGTCGGCGGGGGCCCCGGCGAGCTGCTCCGAGGACTCCGCGTAGTGCACGCCGATTTTGATCGACAGGACCAAGATGCCGAGAAAGAGCACCACGGCGATCGAACCGAGCATGAGCAGCGTGGTCGCCGCGTTCTTCGACTTCGGCTTGCGGAAAGCGGGAACGCCGTTGCTGATCGCCTCGACCCCCGTCAACGCCGCGCAGCCCGAGGAGAACGCCCTGGCGAGGAGGAACACGAACGCCGCCTGCGTCAGCTGGGAATGCTGCGCGACCAAGTCGAAGCCGGCGGACTCGGCCCGCACCTGGCGGCCGGTCGCCAACTGCGCGAACCCCCAGGCGAGCATGACGCCGATCGCGCCGATGAACGCGTAGGTCGGGATCGCGAAGGCCGTCCCCGACTCGCGCACCCCGCGCAGGTTCATCGCGGTGAGCAGCACGATGAGCACCACCGAAGTCAAGACCTTGTGCTGGTCGATGAACGGAGCCGCAGAGCCTATGTTCTCCACGGCGGAGGAGATGGAGACCGCAACGGTGAGCACGTAGTCGACCATGAGCGCGCTGGCGACGACCAGACCGGGGGTGTCGCCCAAATTCGTGGTGACCACTTCGAAGTCCCCGCCGCCGGACGGGTAGGCGTGCACGTTCTGCCGGTAGCTGGCCACCACGACGGCGAGGACGAACGCCACCGCGAGCCCGATCCACGGCGCGTGCGCGTACACGCCGAGCCCCGCCGTCGACAGGACGAGGAACACCTCCTGCGGGGCGTACGCGACCGAGGACATGGCGTCGGAGGCGAACACGGCGAGCGCGATGCGCTTGGGCAACAGCGTGTGGCTGAGCTTGTCGCTGCGGAAAGGACGCCCCAGGACCAATCGCTTGACTGCTCCTGAGAGCGTCGACGTCACCGCCAAACCGGGCCTCCTCAGGCTCTCTCTGTGGGAAGGGCTTCTGGCGCAGCCCGTTGCCCTTAGGAATAGTAAGGTAGCCTCTGGGCGTGCGTGTAGTAGTCATGGGCTGCGGCCGAGTCGGAGCCGCCCTCTCCCTCGCCCTCGTCAGGCTCGGCCACGAGGTCGCCGTCATCGACCGCGACGGAACCGCCTTCCACCGCCTCGGCTCCGACTTCCCAGGGCAATGCGTCCTCGGGCAGGGCTTCGACCGGGACGTGTTGCTGCGTTCGGGCGTGAAGAAGGCGGACGCGTTCGCGGCGGTCTCCTCGGGCGACAACTCGAACATCATCTCCGCCAGGGTCTGCAAGGAGATCTTCGGCGTCCCGAAGGTGGTGGCGAGGATCTACGACCACAAACGGGCCCAGGTCTACGAGCGGCTCGGGATTCCGACCGTGACCACGGTGCCGTGGGCGACCGAGCGCTTCCTGTTCGCCCTCACCGAGACCAGCGAGATCGCCACCTGGCGCGACCCCTCCGGCGGGATCGAGGTCACCGCCCTGCCCCGGCACGAGCAGTGGGCAGGAAAAGCGGTGAAACGCTTCGAGGAGGCCACCGGGGCGCGGGCGGTGTTCTTGCATCGGTTCGGCGAGCCCATCCTCCCGACCGGGAAGACCATTCTGCAGGCCGAGGACATCGTTTATGTCGCGGTGAAGGTCGGCGACCTGCCGAAAGCCTTCTCCATCGCGGTGGCCGAGCCGAAAGAGGAGGACCAGTGAGGGTCGCGATAGCAGGCGCGGGGGCGGTCGGCCGCTCCATCGCGCGGGAGTTGATCCAGCACGAGCTCGAAGTGCTGCTCATCGAGCGCGACCCGAGCCACATCGACCAGGAGTCCGTCCCCCAGGCGAGCTGGATGCAGGCGGACGCGTGCGAGCTCAAGCACCTTGAGGCCGCAGGGCTGGAGAACTACTCCGTCGTGGTCGCCGCGACCGGGGACGACAAGGCCAATCTCGTGGTCAGCCTACTCGCCAAGACCGAGTTCGCCGTGCCCCGCGTCGTCGCGCGGGTGAACGACCCCCGCAACGAGTGGCTGTTCAACGACTCGTGGGGCGTGGACGTGGCCGTGTCAACGCCGAGGATGCTCGCCGCGCTCGTGGACGAGGCCGTGTCCGTCGGCGACCTGGTCCGGCTCATGACCTTCCGGCAGGGCAAGGCGAACCTGGTGGAGCTCACGCTGCCGCAGAGCACGCCGTGGGCGGGGCGGGCCGTCCGTCAGCTCACCCTCCCCAGGGACACCGCGCTCGTGGCTATCTTGCGCGGAGACCGCGTGATCGTCCCGTTGGCGGAAGACCCCCTCGAAGGCGGCGACGAACTCGTGTTCATCGCGCTGCCCGAGGTCGAGAGCGAGCTGCGCGAGATCTTGGAGTCGTAAGCTCCGGGAGGCTCCAGGGCGGCCAGCGCGCTGGCGATTGCGGCGAAACGTCGGCTCAGCCCGCGCGTCTGTGGAATACGACGAGCCCTCCATGCTTGCGCGCTTGGAAGGTCAGGCCTCTTCCAGCAGCTCGTAATACGGGTTGTACATGACCTTCCGGCCGTTGTCCTTGCAGCCGAGGCGGCCCCTAACCGAGATCGAGCGGCCCACCTCGAGGCCGGGGATACGGGTGCGCCCGATCCACACGAGAGAGACAGTGTCCGTGCCGTCGAAGAATTCCGCGTGCACGCCGACGTTCAAGCTCTTCGGGCAGGTCGAGACGCTGCGCAACTCCCCGACGAGGTTCACGATCTCGCCTGCCGAGCACTCGCCCGCGCGGTCGGCTCCGAGCGCCCGCGCCTCCGCCCTGATCTCCTCGTCGTCGAGTTCGCTCGGGTCGGCGGTGAGCTTCTTGGCCAGTTGTTTGAAGTACTGAGTTGCACTTGGCACAGTGCCACAGTAGACCTCTTTTCCACCCGACGCCACTCGCCCCTCCCGCGCCTTAGACAATAGCCAGCATGTCCTTGTCGCACCCACAGAGCACGGTGGCGGTCGGCCTTCCCGGCGCGGGGGCAGACGCCGAGCTCATGCGCGAGATCTTCGGCCCCGCCGCCGAAGCAGAAGGGATCGCGCTCATCGCCGTCGACCCCGATCCCGGAGCGGTGCGCGAAAGCTATCTCGCAGCGTTGGACCAGGCCAGCAGGGGCGCGGACCGCGTGCTCGTCTGCGGGCTCTCCTTCGGGGCGCATGTCGGGGCGCACTGGGCGAGCGCGCACCAGGACCAGTGCCTCGGGGTGCTTGCCTGCTGGCCCGCGTGGCTCGGCGACCCTGCCGGGGCCCCTGCCGCGCAGAACGCGAGAGAGACCGCGGCGCTGTTGCGCGAGCAAGGCTTGGCCCCTTTGCTCGACGCGATGCGGGCCGGGGGCCCCGGCTGGGTCGCCGAGCGGCTGGCGCGCTCGTGGACCGCGCAGTGGCCGAAACTGCCCGAAGCGTTCGAAGAGATCGGCCGGACCGCGCTGCCGACCGAGGATGACTTGCGATCGCTTCGGCTGCCGGTCGCGCTTGGCGCGATGAGCGAGGATCCGTTCCACCCCGTGGCGGTCGCGCGCCAGTGGGCGGCGCTCCTGCCCCACGCCGAGCTCGTCGCCCTCCCCTTCGCCGCAGTCGGCGAAGACCCCGCGCGGCTCGGCCACGCGACGTTCGAAGCGCTCGGGCGGCTCAGAGCGAAGACTGCAACTGGTTGAGCTGCTGCATGGCGGAGCCCTGAGCCCCCGGAGCCGCAGGATCGGGGAAAGCCGGGCGGAACGGTTCGGGATCCTCGGCAGGAGCGTCCGGCACGAGGTCGACGCGCTCGAAGTCCCCGACAGCGGCGCCGACGACGAGCGGCAGGAGCGCCCGCGCCGGGTGCGGCTCCTCCCCCCGGCGGACCTCCGTCGCGCCGAGCATTTCTCGGGCGAAGTCGGTGAGCCGCGCCGCCCCGTCGTTCGGCCCGACCGAGACCGCGACCAGCGTCCACCGGTCCCCGTCCCGGCCCATCAATCTGTGGAACGCGCCGCCCCCGACCGCGATGAGCTCCCGGCCCCACGGCCCATCCTGGAAGAACAGCCGCAGCCCCTGCGCGCGCAGCTCCTCGGCGAGGTCGGTGAGCATGGGGCGCCACTGCCCGCCGAGATCCGCCCTGACCCCTTTCGGGGCCGCGTGGGCGCGCACCTCGACCTCGCCGAACTCGCAGAGCGCTGCGACCGCGAGGAGCACGTCCCCCGGTCCGAACGTCAGCCGCAGCCTGCCCCCCTCCGGGACGTGCAGGACGATCGACCCGAAGTCGACTTTCCTCATAGGGCGGCGAATCGGATGACGGCGGTCGTCATAGCGCCGCGTGCCCTCCGGAGGAGCCGTAGCCCCCGGAGCCGCGCGTCGTCTCGTCCAACGAGTCGACCTCGTGGAACACCGGCAGCTCGACTCGCTGCACCAGCAGCTGGGCGATGCGGTCCCCTCGCCTGATCTCGATAGGGGCGGCCGGATCGAGGTTGATCAGACAGACCTTGACCTCGCCCCGATAGCCCGCGTCAATGGTGCCGGGGGTGTTCACGATAGACAGGCCGACCCTGGCCGCGAGGCCGGAACGCGGATGCACCAGGCCGACGTAGCCGACGGGGAGCGCGACGGCGACTCCAGTGCCGACGATCCCTCGTTCGCCCGGGCCGAGCGTGATATCCGCGACGGCGCGCAAATCGACGCCCGCGTCTCCGGGATGAGCACGGGCCGGAGGGTCCAGTTCTTGGTCGAGGCGCACGAACGCCACCGTGTCGAGCGAGCCGCCGTTGGGTGAAGCCACGCTCAGAGACTACCGTGCTTCTCATGGCGTACCGCGAACAGCTTTGGGTGCCGTGGTGGTGGTGGCCGTTGGGCATCGCCGCGTCCGGGGCCACGGCGTACACAGTGAGCTTGGCCTTTCGGCCTTTCCCCTATTGGATCCCGGCTTTGGTGTGCGCGGCCCTCGCCTCGCTCGTGCTGTTCTGGCTCTCCCGAGGCGAGGTCGTGGTCGACGAGACCGGCGAGCTGCGGGTGGGCGGGGCGCACATTCCGCTCGCCGTCACCAGCCGTTGCGCTGTGATCGAGCCGAAGGAGAAATCCGCCGCGTTGGGCAGGCAGTTGGACCCCGCTGCTTTCGTCGTCCACCGGGCCTGGATCCCCTCCCTCGTGCTCGTGGTGCTCGAAGACCCGGACGACCCCACCCCCTACTGGCTCTTCTCCAGCGCCAATCCCGAAAAACTCCTCCGCGTCATCGAACAGTGGCAGAACACGCGATCATGACGCGGCGCCGCCGCGTGTGCGGCGAAGGAGCGGCGGCACACGAGGACCGCCGCAACGCCGCAGGTCGCCCGCCGAATGGCGGGAATCAGGCGCAATCGATGCAGATGAGGCTATTACCGCTCTCATGCGCCAGCCGGCTGCGGTGGTAGACCAAGAAGCAGCTGGTGCACGTGAACTCGTCCGCTTGCTTCGGCAGGACTCGGACGGAGAGCTCCTCGCCGGAAAGATCTGCGCCAGGCAGTTCAAAGGCGTCGAGGGGATCGCCATCGTCGATGTCGACGAGCTCGGACTGCCCGTCGTGGCGCCGGGAGGTCAACTCTTCAAGCGAGTCTTCGACGATATCGTCGGCCTCTGTGCGCCGGGGTGCGTCGTAGTCAGTGGCCATAATCTTCGTGCCTACTCCGTTCCTGGATGATCCCTGGGGCTGCAAGAGTGTACATGATTCTGGGAGCTTTATCAGAAGTGCTGATGAGGCGCGGAAGGAGGGCGGATAATCTGTTAGTTCTCACCTGGACGACAAAGCAAGAAAGGCTTGCGCATTGGTATCTCTGATCACCGTGGGATCGGCGACGAACCCGAAGGGCGAACCGTGGCCGCACCGTCGTCCGACCCCGTACTACATCGTTGTCGGGCTTCTGGCCGCCGTGGCGGTCGTCGCGTGGATCATCGTCTGGCCCAAGAGCGAATCCGGGCCGAGCACCGACTGCGGCCATCCGCCGTCCGGGGAGAACACGCCAGCCCAATGGATCAAAGCCAGCCGGGAGCAGCTGCTGCGGGTGGAGCCTTCGGCGCTCGCCGACGTCCGGGTCCGCGTGCTCAACGCCAACGGGGCCGACCAGCAAGCGAGCCGTGTCTCGAGCGAGCTCAACGGGCTCGGCTTCCGGAGCACGGCGGACAACGACTCGGTGTACGCGGAGCACAAGATGTCGTGCTTCGCGCAGATCCGTTTCGGACCGTCCGGACAGCAGCAGGCCGCCGCCGTGTGGTTGACGGCCCCGTGCGCGGAGCTCATCCGCGACGAGCGCGACAACAGCACCGTCGACCTCGCGCTCGGCACGGGGTTCCACACGCTGAACCACAACGCGTCGGCCCGCTCCGTCCTCCAGGCGCTGCGCAAAGGGGATCCTGTGGACCCGAACGCTATCAGCGCCCTCCACACCCCTTCCTGCTAACACGGTCCCGGAGCCGCGCGGCATCGCGCGAACGTAGGTCTCCGCCCTGCGGCGCGGAGCCGGCTCACGCGATGGATTCGAGGAAACCCAGCTCTTCGAGCACGCTCGCCAACTCGTGGTACACCTTCGGGGTCGCGACCAGAACGAGCTCGCCCTGATCGGACCGGGCGGAGGTCGGCGGAATCCGCACCAAAGCCCCCGCCTCCTCGGCGATGAGCGAACCGGCGGCGAAATCCCACGGGTTCAGGCCGTGCTCCACATGGGCGTCCAGGCCGCCCGCCGCCACCAGGCACAAGTCCAACGCGGCGGCTCCGATCCTGCGCAGATCGCGGACGATCGGCAGCAACGTGCCCGCGAGGCGGGCCTGCGCGATCCTGCGTTCTGCCTTGTAGCCGAACCCGGTGGACACCAGGGCCATGCCGAGCGACTCGGTCGCCGAGACCCGTAGTTCCCTTGTGCCTTGGTCCGCGCGCTGCACGGTCGCGCCTTGGCCCCGCGCCGCCGAGTACACCCAGCCCTGGGGCACGTCGACGACAGCGCCCGCGACGGTCCTCCCGTCCACCTGGGCCGCGATGGACACGGCGTAGGCCGGCACGCCGTAGAGGAAGTTGACGGTGCCGTCGATCGGGTCGACGACCCAGACGACCCCGGTCTCGGACGTGCCTTCGGTGTTTCCGGTCGCCTCCTCGCCGAGGAACCCGTCGCCGGGCCGCAACCGCGCGAGCGACTCCCGGATCAGCGTCTCGGACTCGACGTCGACGACCGTCACCGGATCGGTCTCGCTCGTCTTCGAGCGCACCGAGCCCTCGCCCCGGTCGTCCGAGGAGGCGAAGACCTCCGCCCGCCGACGGCGGATCATCTCGGCCGCGGAAGTCGCGACATCGCACGCGAGATCGCGCAGCAAGGCATAATCAGGTACGGACACTGGAGCACTTCCTTCGGTGTTGGACTGCGCTGGCATAGTTCCCATCGCAGCACAAACGTCACGTCCTCGCCACCGCGAGACTGGGACGCGGATGTGAAAGTTTCGTCAAAATGAACCTCAAGACCGAGGAGCGGACACCCATGAGCGACGCGAAAACCACGACCGACGCCTCAGGCCAAAGGGGGTTTGGGGTCGACATCGGCGGGAGCGGGATCAAAGGCGGCGTCGTGGACCTCGCCAGTGGCGAGCTTCTCAACGACCGGATCAAGTACGACACGCCACAGCCGTCCACGCCGGAGGCCGTGGCGGAAGTCGTCGCGAAAATCGTCGACGAGGCGGGCTGGGACGGCCCGGTCGGGATCACCTACCCCGGCGTGGTGCGCGAAGGAAAGATCCTCACCGCCGCGAACGTGGACCAGAGCTGGATCGGGACGGACGCCGTCGAGCTTTTCAAGAAGGCGCTCGGAGGACGCGACGTCGCGGTGCTCAACGACGCCGACGCGGCGGCCGTCGCCGAAGACCAGTTCGGCGCGGCCAAAGACTCCCAGGGCACGGTGCTGCTCTTGACGTTCGGCACCGGCATCGGCTCGGGCCTGTTGCGCGGCGGGGTCCTCGTCCCCAACACCGAGCTGGGCCATCTGAAGATCGGCAAGCACGAGGCCGAGCACCTCGCCTCGTCCGCCGCCAAAGACCGGGAAGACCTCAGCTACCCGGACTGGGCGGCGCGCGTCTCCACCGTGTTGGAAGCCCTCGAAGCAGTCTTGTGGCCGGACGTCTTCGTCGTGGGCGGCGGGATCAGCCGCAAGGCCGACAAGTGGGTTCCGCTGCTCACCTGCCGCACCCCGGTCGTCCCAGCCGTCTTGCGCAACACGGCTGGCATCGTCGGAGCAGCTCACGCGATTGCGACGGGAGCTCAGCCCTGACGGGTTACAATGGTCCGGTCACTGTAGCAAGCTAGAAAGGGTCCCGTGGTAGCAACCAAACAGCGCCGAGGAGCCGCTCCCGCGTCGAAAGAAGACGGACGACCCGAAGCGGAAGCTGCGGCCGCTCCAGCCACCCGCGCGCGCCGGACCACGAAGAAAGCCGCTGCGACAGGCACCGCCGCGGCGGCGAAAAAGACACCAGCCAGCAAGGCGAAAACCTCCCGCGCCGGCGGCGAGGACGAGCCCTCGCTCGACGAGCTGGAGCCGGTCGACGACGATCTCGACATCGACATCGCGATCGAGGACGACTCCATCGCGGGCGACGGGTTCGACGGGGACGCAGCCGAAGAGGCCGAGGGGTCGGAAGCCTCCTCCGGCGAAGCATCGGACGAGGAGGAGCCCGAGCGGACCGCGGGCGACTTCGTGTGGGACGAGGACGAGTCCGAGGCGTTGCGCCAAGCGCGCAAGAACGCCGAGCTCACCGCGTCGGCCGACTCGGTCCGCGCGTACCTCAAGCAGATCGGCAAGGTCGCGCTCCTCAACGCCGAGCAGGAAGTGGAGCTCGCCAAGCGCATCGAGGCCGGGCTCTACGCGCAGGAGCGGCTGCGGATCGCGACCGAGGAGGGCGACCGCCTGCCCACCACCTCGCGCCGGGACATGAACTGGGTCGTCCGAGACGGGAACCGGGCCAAGAACCATCTTTTGGAGGCCAACCTCCGCCTCGTCGTCTCCCTCGCCAAGCGCTACACCGGTCGCGGGATGGCGTTCTTGGACCTGATCCAGGAGGGCAACCTCGGCCTGATCCGCGCGGTCGAGAAGTTCGACTACTCCAAGGGCTACAAGTTCTCCACCTACGCGACCTGGTGGATCCGCCAGGCCATCACCAGGGCCATGGCCGACCAGGCGCGCACGATCCGCATCCCCGTGCACATGGTGGAGGTCATCAACAAGCTCGGGCGCATCCAGCGCGAGCTGCTCCAGGACCTCGGCCGCGAGCCCACCCCCGAGGAGCTGGGCAGGGAGATGGACATCCCGCCGGAGAAGGTGCTGGAGATCCAGCAGTACGCGCGCGAGCCCATCTCCCTCGACCAGACCATCGGCGACGAGGGCGACAGCCAGCTCGGCGACTTCATCGAAGACTCCGAGGCCGTCGTCGCGGTCGACGCGGTGAGCTTCACCCTCTTGCAGGACCAGCTCCAGGCGGTGCTGGAGACGCTCTCCGAGCGCGAAGCCGGAGTCGTGCGGATGCGCTTCGGGCTCACCGACGGTCAGCCGCGCACGCTCGACGAGATCGGCCAGGTCTACGGGGTCACCCGCGAGCGGATCCGCCAGATCGAGTCGAAGACGATGTCGAAGCTGCGCCATCCGTCGCGAAGCCAGGTGCTGCGGGACTACCTGGACTAGCCGCAGGCTCAGTCCAGCTGTCCTCGGTCTGCCTCGGCACCGGCCAGGCTGCGACGCGACGCGGACGAGCGCGGGAAGAGGGGGCGTTGGAACCGGCGCTCGTACCGGCGGATGCACCCGGTGTCCCGCGCGAGCCGGTACGCGGCGGCGCAATCGTCGTCGGACTCCGCCGCGCGCCGGTATCGCTCGTACTCGGCGAGCGACGGGAAGGTGAACAACGCGAAAGCCTCGTCGTTGTCGCTTTCCTCTGGGAGGAAATACCCGTGGTGCTCGCCGCCGAAACGCTCGACAAGGCCCATCCAGCGCCGGGCGTAGTCCTCGAACACGTCGAGCTGCTCCGGGTCGATCGTGTAGCGAAGATGGATCGTGATCATGGCCTGTCCTCCGTGCGGGTCTCGCCCCAAGGATGCCAGGTCCGCCCTCCCCCGCCAAAGCCGCCAGATCGGCGAGTCGGAGCCTGTGCGCCGATCTCTGGAATCTTGCGCGCCGATCTCTGGAATACTGTCCCTCATGCCCCGCGCGCGAATTAGTCCGGTCCGGGCCGTCGTCTCGGCGGGCCGGGGGGCGCTGCGCGTCGTGACCCGCGCGCTCGCGATGAGCTGGGAGCACTCGATCTTCGCGGAATCCGCAGGAGCCGCCTTCTGGCAGATCCTCTCCCTTCCGCCGATGTTCCTCGGCCTCCTCGGCACCCTCGGCTACGTCAGCCCGTGGTTCGGCCCAGGGGTGCTCGAAGACGTGCAGCACAAGATCCTCGCCTTCGCCCAGCAGGCGCTGAGCCAGCAGCTCGTCAACGAGGTGATCCGGCCGACGCTGATGGCGGTGACCGCCCATGGCCGCGAGGAGGTGACCTCGCTGAGCTTCGTCCTCTCGCTGTGGGCTGGCTCCTCGGCGATTTCCGCGTTCGTCGACTCCATCGTCCGCGCCCACAACCAGACCGAGCTGCGCCACCCCGTGCGACAGCGTATTTTCGCGCTCGGGCTCTACATCGTCTTCCTGGCCTGCGCCATGTTCGCCCTGCCGCTGTTGTCGGTCACCCCGCACGAGGTCACCACCCGGCTTCCCCAAGAGACCCACCCGGTCCTGAGCAGCGCGTACAACGACCTCTACGGCCCGGCGCTGTTCGTCGGCGTGACGCTCTTCCTCTCATGGTTCTACCGCATCGCGCTGCCCGTCCCCCCGTCGTGGTGGCGGCTGGTCCCCGGAGCGGTGCTGGCCGTGCTGTTCTTCCTCGTCGGCCGCTCCGGCCTGTTGTGGTATCTCAACTGGGTCACCTCGACGGGCTACACCTACGGTGCGCTCGCCACGCCGATCGCGATGCTCCTGCTCGCCTTCTTCATCGGCATGTCGGTCATCCTCGGCGCGGAGCTCAACTCCGCGATCGAGCATTTTTGGCCGACGCGCAAGGGGGACGAGCGCGAAGGCATGTTCAAGGGCTCGGTGTCCGCCGCCATCAACCAGGCCACCGCGACCCTGGGCCGGGCGGTCGACGAGGTGCTGCCCAACGGATCCCGCAAAGGCGCCCCCGAGAAAGAAAGAGAGCCGAGCTAGCCGCCCTCGCGGGAGGCCGCCGCAGCTGATCGTGACGTGGGTGATCGCGACGTGGGTCGCCGACCCCCTGTTTATGGGTTGATCATGCCTATGAGGTCGTACATCTCTTTGCAGCGCGGGCAGACCGGCGAGTCGGGCTTGGGCGCTTTGGTCACGGTGAAAATCTCGCCGCAGAGCGCCTCGACCACCGTGCCCGTGACCGCGCTCTCCACGATCTTCGCTTTCTTCACGTAGTGGAAGAACTTGGGCCGGTCAGAGTCCGTGTCCTCGTTCAAATCGACGTCGGACCGCTCGATCGTCTGGGTGTCGGCAAGGCCCACGCTCATATGGCTCAGTCTCATAGCCTCAAGTCTACGCCCGAGGCGTAGACTTGAGGCTATGGCGCAGCGACCCGAGCCGTCCCTGATCACCGAGGCCGAACCCTCGCTCCAGGATCAGCAGCGCGCTCGCGTCCGGAAGTACACGATCATGATGTCGTTCCGGATTCCGCTCTTCATCCTCGCCTCCCTGGTGTACGCCGAACTGCACAACGGCATCTTGGCGATGGCCATCCTCGCCGCTTCGATCCCATTGCCGTGGATGGCCGTGCTCATCGCCAACGACCGCCCGCCCAAGCGCAAACAGAAGACGGACATGCTCTCCCCCTCCCAGGGCGGCTCTGGCGATGCGCAGCCCGTCATCGGCAGAGACCGCTCCGTCGTCGACCTTGGGCGGCCCGCGTCCGTCGTCGACCTTGGGCGGCCCGCGACAGAATTGTGACCTAGGACACGAAACATTTCCCGTCTCCGACGCGTTAAACCCTGTAAGCCGTCCGAGAGAGGAAGGTCAGCAATATGGCAAACGCTGTCAAATCGGCATCACAATCCGCACCTGCGAGCTTCGACGTGGCGAAGAAAGCGGCGCGAAGCGCCAAACGGCAAGTCGCTGAGGTGAAATCTGTCGTGAACGCCCCGGAAGAGGCCGAAGTCGAACTCGAGGCCGACGCTTCGGCCGAGGAGATCGCCGAAGCCCCAGGGCGGCTCCACGTCGCGAGCGAGCGGCTGCAGGAAGACCTCGACACGCAGAGCCCCGCGGCGGACTTGGTCCGCGTCTACCTCAACGGCATTGGGCGCACGGCCCTGCTCACCGCGGAGGACGAAGTGACGCTCGCGAAGAGCATCGAGGCCGGCCTGTACGCGGAGCACCTGATCAACACGTCCGAAGGGCTCACGCCGCAGCGTCGGCGCGAGCTGAAAGCCGTGGTCCGCGACGGACGAGCCGCGCGCACGCATTTGCTTGAGGCGAATTTGCGCCTCGTCGTCTCCCTCGCCAAGCGCTACACCGGACGTGGGATCCCGCTGCTGGATCTGATCCAAGAGGGCAACCTCGGCCTCATCCGGGCCATGGAGAAATTCGATTACTCGAAGGGCTTCAAATTCTCGACCTATGCGACCTGGTGGATCCGTCAGGCCATCACCAGGGGCGTCGCGGACCAAAGCCGCACGATCCGGCTGCCCGTGCATTTGGTGGAGCAGGTGAACAAGCTCTCCCGCATCAAGCGCGAACTGCACCAGCAGCTCGGCAGGGAGGCGACGAGCGAAGAGCTGTCCCGCGAGACCGGCATCCCCGAGCACCGCATCGCGGACCTCCTTGACCACAGCAGAGACCCGGTGAGCCTGGACATGCCGGTCGGCGCGGACGAAGAGGCTCCGCTCGGCGATTTCATCGAGGACTCCGAGGGCGCCTCCGCGGAGAACGCCGTGATCGCCGGATTCCTGCATCGCGATGTCCGCAGCGTGCTCGCGACGCTGTCCGATTCCGAGCAACAAGTCATCCGGCTGCGCTACGGCCTCGACGACGGCCAGCCTCGGACGCTGGATCAAATCGGAAAGATTTTCAGCCTCTCACGAGAGCGCGTCCGGCAGATTGAGCGCGAGGTCATGGTCAAACTGCGCAATGGCGATCGAGCCGAGCGCCTGCGCTCGTACGCGAGCTAACATAGTCGGTATGAACGACCTCGTCGATACCACGGAGATGTATCTCCGCACCATCTACGACCTCGAAGAGGAAGGCATTCCCCCGTTGCGGGCCCGAATCGCGGACCGTCTCGAGCAGAGCGGCCCGACGGTGAGCCAAACTGTTTCGCGGATGGAGCGCGACGGGCTGCTGGTCGTCCGCGACGACCGGCGGCTGGAGCTGACCGACAAAGGCCGGATCCGCGCGGTGGCGGTCATGCGCAAGCACCGGCTCGCCGAGCGGCTGTTGGTCGACATCATCGGGCTGCAGTGGGAGCATGCGCACGCGGAGGCGTGCCGGTGGGAGCATGTCATGAGCGACGAGGTCGAGCGACGGCTCGTGGACGTGCTGGGGCACCCGGTGAGCTCGCCGTACGGGAACCCCATCCCCGGCCTCTCCGACCTTGGCGAGAGCAGCGCGGGCAAATCCCCGGACGAAGGGCTGACCCGGCTCAGCGAGCTGCCGAGAGGCGGGCCGATCCCCGTCGTGATCCGCCGCCTGGCCGAGCACGTGCAAGCGGACATCGACCTGATCGCCCAATTCCGCAAAGCTGGGGCCGTTCCCGACGCGAAAGTCACAGCCGAGGTGCGCAGCCAAAGCGTGATCATCGGCGTTCCCGGCCATGAGAGCGTGGAACTCCCCTCGGACCTGGCCCACGCCGTCCAGGTCGAGAAGGTCTAGCCGCCGCGCTGGACCAAGACCCGCAGGGCAGACGGGCGCACGCCCGTGAAGAGGCAGGCCTCGAGCAATTGCGCGAGTTCATGCCCCGGAGCCGCGTCGAGGGCTGTTTCGAGCGCGACGCGCGCGGCCGCCCCTCTGCCACGGGCGTACCAAGCCAACGCCAACAGGACAGCGGCTTCCGCGCGCTCGGCATCCGGGAGCGCCGGAACAAGCCGCGACCATAACAGCTCGGCTCCACCGAGCCCGGTCTCGGCGGCCTCGACCGTCGCCGAGATCAGCCGGTTCCGCAGGCCCCGCTCGCCGAGCGCGACCGCGAAACGCGCCGCCTGCTCCGGCGCGAGCTGCGCCGGGCGCTGCGGAAGCCGGATCGCCTCGAGCATCTCGGACACGGCAGCAGCAGCGACGCCGCTTCGCCGGAACAAGCCGTCGCGCGTCAAACGGCGCATCGCCAAGAGGGTTCTGCCCTGATCCCTCTTGTGCGGCTCCAGCAGTTCTCGAAGCTGCTCGCGGCTGTGCGCGAGAACGTCGCCTCGGAGAACGCCTGCCGCGTAAGCCGGAAGGGCACGAGGATCTGCGACGAATCCGTGCGCGCGAGGGCCGATCAACGACTGCCATACCGCTCCGGGCCCGGTTGACGCGGCACAGGACGCCATCGACAACCGGGAGCCGAAGGGCAGAGCCCGTTCGACGAATCTGGCGCACAGCGCCAGATAGTCCGATCTCTTCCCGCCGCCGAGAACGACAAGCGCAAAATCGCCCGTCCCGGACTCTTCCGCCTCGACCGCGAGGAGGGGGCGGATCCGGGCGAGCGTCTCATCGGTCAATCCGTCGAGATCGACGCGCAGCACATACCCGACCTGCTTCGGCGGGCGGGCGGTCAGCGTCACAACCACAAGGGAGTCGCGGGGCGCGAAGCCCAACAACGCCGGGAGCACGGCGATAAGGCGGCTCGGTTCGTCGAGGGCGTGGCACGAGCTGTTCCTCTGGGTGTTCCATTGTCCGGTCATACCCGTAGGATCTGCCCGAGGTCCGACGCTCCGACCCGCTTTTCGGTCTTGCTGACAGATCTGTGGAAAGCGAATTTTCCCTGTGGATAACGTGTGGGTTTATCCTAGAAGGACGATGAACCAAGAGCCCGCGCAGTTGTACCGACTCGAACCAGAAGATTCGACACATCCCTGGGACCACAGTGGCGGTCTTGTCCTGATTCATTCGCTGGAGGGCTTCCTCGACGCGGGGCAAGCCCCGAAGCTCGCCACGGCGCACCTTTTGGAGTCTTTGCCCGCGACGGCGCTCGCGACGTTCGACATCGACGCCCTGTTGGACTACCGGTCCCGCCGTCCGCCCCTGAAGTTCGCGAAGAACAGCTTCGCGAACTACGAGGAGCCCCTGTTGCGGCTCTACGGGCTCCGGGATCTGAACGGGACCCCGTTCCTCCTCCTCGCTGGCCTTGAGCCCGACCTCATGTGGGAACGGTTCGTGGCGGCGGTCGAGAAAGTCGCCCGGCATTTCGGAGTCACCCGCAGCATCGGGCTCTCCGCCCTCGCGATGGCTGTGCCGCACACCAGACCTCCGGTTGTCATGGCGCACTCCGCCGACCCAGTGCTCATCGCCGACCACCGCAAATACGACGGCGAAGCGCTGATATCGGGAAGCGCCTCGGCATTGCTCGAACTCAGATTGGCGCAGCACGACATCCCGTCGCTCGGTTTCACCGTGTACGTCCCCCATTACCTCACCAACGCGAGCTACCCCGCTTCCGCGCTCGGCCTGCTCGAACAAGTCGCGCAGAACAGCGGGCTCGCGCTGCCGCTGGAGGCGCTGCGCGAGACCATCGCCGCCACGCACGAGCAGATCGAAGAGCAAGTCAGCGCGAGCGACGAGGTGCAGCGGGCTATCGCCGCGTTGGAAGACCAATACGACGGCCACGCGCAGACCGCCGAGGACGAGCTGCCTCCGCTGAGCGAACTCGAAGAGCTGCCGAGCGCCGAAGAGCTCGGAGCGCAGTTCGAGCGCTTCCTCGCCACCCGCCCGGAACCGAGCCCCGGCGAGGACGAGGGCTAGCTGTCGCGGGACTTCTGATGTTCGCGGAGTTCCTTGATAGCGGCTTCGAAATCGGTCGCCGAGTCGAACGAGCGATAGACCGAGGCGAATCGTAAATACGCCACTTCGTCCAGGTCGCGAAGCGGGCCCAGGATCGCGAGGCCGATCTCGTGGCTGGGCACCTCCGCCGCTCCGCCCGAGCGCACGGCGTCTTCGACGTCCCTGGCGAGTTTGAGCAGCGCGTCGTCGTCCACATCGCGCCCCTGGCAGGCGCGTCGAACCCCTTTGATCACCTTCTCGTGGCTGAACGGCTCGGCGATGCCGTTGCGCTTGACGACGGTGAGCACGGCGGATTCGACCGTGGTGAACCTTCTGCCGCAGTCCGGGCACGAGCGGCGGCGGCGGATGCTCCGACCTTCGTCAGCGACCCGCGAGTCCATGACCCGGGTGTCCGGGTGTTTACAGAACGGGCAGTGCATGGCCTGAAATGCTGTGGTGGACGCTGACATGACCCGTCATACCTCCACAATAACGGCCTCGTCCGCGCGCTCACTCGCGACCCGGCCCTTCCGCGCCATCGGCCTGCGCCGCGATCTCTGCCGCGTGCGCCGGAACGCCCTGTTGGTCGGACACGCCCTCGACCGAGGACTGGCGCCACGAACCGAGGAAAAGAACGCCGAAGGCGATGGCGACGAGCAGCACGGCGGTGAGCATCGCCGAGGCCCCGCTCACTCGCGGCAGCTCCGGTTGGACGGTCTTGATCGGCGCGCGGGCGCAACCAGGCTTCTGCGCCGGAGCGCCGCCAGGCGAAACGCGCCGAACGCCGCCGACCAGCGGCGCGTTCGAGCAGACTCTCCCGGCGACAAGCCGTTGCGGAACCGCTCGGCCGCTCCGCGCCGCAGTCATAACCTCGCTCATCACAGCTCCTTTCTCAAGCGAACGCGTATTCGATGAACGCGCATGATGGATATATAGCACGGAGCGCCGACAAAAACCCCGACACCAACGAACACGTGTTTGAAGAATGAATGTCAATCCGTTATAGTTGGCAAGGACGGAAGCTGGCCGGAGAGTCCGGCCTCATGGAGCAAGGAGCCGCCGCCAGGGGGCACAACCCCGAGAAAAATGAATCAGCGAGGGGATTGCCGCACTGCGAATCGATCACGGCCAGAGGGAAAAATCCCCACTTCAGGAGCATGAAAGAAAGGTTGCCATGCCATCCCAAAGCCGTTCGGCCAAAACCTCGAACACCAAGAACAAGAAGCAGGCCGCCGCTTCAGGCGAAACCAAAGCTTCGGCAAAAAGTGTGAAGAAGAACACCCCTGCGGCCGAGCCCGACAACGGCTCGCCGGAGCCCGCTCCCCTCGCCGAAGTCAAAGTGACTCCGCCGCCGCCGGAGCTGAGCCCGAGGCAGCAGGAGATCCTCGAGATCATCCGCTCCTCCATCCGAGAGCGCGGCTTCCCGCCCAGCATCCGAGAGATCGGCGAGGCGGCAGGGCTCGCCTCCACGTCTTCGGTGGCCCACCAGTTGCGCTCGCTCCAGCAGAAAGGCTACTTGCGCAGGGAGGCGAACCGCCCCCGCGCGGTGGACACCCGCTCCATCTCCGCCCCGAGCGGCGAGCTGACCCCGGAAAGCGAAGAGCAGCCCGAGCAGCCGACCCCCACAGCCGTCCTGGTCCCGCTCGTCGGCCGGATCGCGGCCGGCGCGCCGGTGCTGGCAGAAGAGCACGTGGAAGACCTCTTCCCGCTCCCACGGGAGCTCGTCGGCACCGAGGCCGCGTTCTTGCTCTCCGTGGCCGGCGACTCCATGGTCGACGCGGGCATCCACGACGGGGACTGGGTCGTCATCCGCCAAACCAAGACGCCGGTCTACGACGGCGAGATCGTCGCGGCCATGTTCGAGGACGAGGCCACCGTGAAGACCTTGCGCAGGCACGGGCGAGAGGTCTGGCTCTACCCTGAGAACAAGGCGTACCAGCCCTTCCGGGGCGAGAAGGCGAAGATCCTCGGCAAAGTGATCGCAGTCTTGCGCAAACTCACCCCTGTGCTCTAACGCCCGGCACGGAAATGCGGGAGCCCCGGCCAATTTGGCCGGGGCTCCCGCATTTCCGTGCCGGGCGGGAAAACTACAGCCCCAGGGATCTGCCGATGATCTCTTTCATGATCTCGGAGGTGCCGCCGTAGATGGTCTGCACCCGAGAGTCCACGTACGCCTGCGCGATCGGGTACTCCAGCATGTAGCCGTACCCGCCGTGCAGCTGCAGGCAGCGGTCCACCACGTGCAGCTGGCGCTCGGTCGCGTACAGCTTCGCGATGGCCGCGTCCTGGATCGACAGCTCGTTCCGGAGATGGAATTCGATGCTGCGGTCGACCAGCGCCCGCACCGCCGCCTGCTCGGCCGTCAGCTCCGCCAGCTCGAACCTGGTGTTCTGGAACTTCCCGACCGGCTTGCCGAACGCCTGCCGGTTCTGCACGTACTCCAAGGTCGTCTGCAGCGCGAAGTCGATCGCCGCCGCGGCGCCGACCGCGATCGAGAGCCGCTCCTGCGGCAGGTTCCGCATCAGATAGGCAAAACCCTGCCCGACCTCGCCGAGCACGTTCTCCCGAGGAACGAGCACGTCCTCGAAGAACAGCTCGGCGGTGTCCTGCGCCCGCAGACCGATCTTGTCGAGCTTGCGGCCCCGCTCGAAGCCGGGCATGCCGCGCTCGACGACGAACAAGGCGAGCCCCTTCGCGCCCGACCCCGGCTCGGTCTGCGCCACAACGATCACCAAATCCGCGTTGATGCCGTTGGTGATGAAGGTCTTCGCCCCGTTGAGCAGCCAGTCGTCGCCTTTGCGCACGGCGGTCGTCTTGATGCCCTGCAGGTCGCTGCCGGTGCCCGGCTCCGTCATGGCGATGGCGGTGATGATCTCGCCTGAGCAGAACCCTGGGAGCCAGCGCTGCTTTTGCTCCTCGTTCGCCAAATCGGTCAAATACGGCTGCACCACGTCGTTGTGCAGCGGAATGCCGACGCCGGTCGTCCTCGCCTGGGCGAGCTCTTCGAGGATGACCGTGTTGAACCGGAAGTCCTCTTCTCCCCCGCCGCCGCCGAACTCGGCGGGGACGGACATCCCGAGAAAGCCGCCCTTGCCCGCTTCGAGCCACAGTTCGCGGTCCACGACGCCGGATTCAAGCCATGCTTCCCGATGCGGGACGGCGTGCTGCTCCAGCAATGTCCGAAAAGACTGCCGGAAGAGATCGTGCTCCTCGTCGAACAGGGTTCGCCTCATCGTTTCTCCAATCGCCAACATAGGTGTAAACCTGCTAACACAACATAGTTGAGCTGCTCGGACACACTTGATAACTTTGATATGTGAATCTTGGTTAGCATAACGCAGTTTCTAGTCTAGCAATGCGGGCCCCCCGTTTCGCATCGCTCCTTAGACTGGGACAATGCGCCGCCAACACCTCTCGCACTGGGGCACGTTCCAAGTCGAGACGGCAAACGGGGATGTCGCGCGAGTCCACCCCTACCCGCTCGACCCCGACCCCTCCCCGCTCCTCGGGAACATCCCAGGGTCGATCACGCACCGGTCCAGAGTCCGGGGCCCCGCCGTCCGACGCGGTTGGCTCGAGCACGGCCCCGGCCCGAGCGATCAGCGCGGGGCCGACGAGTTCGTGCGGGTCACCTGGGCCGAGGCGACCGAGCTCTTGGCCGCCGAACTGCGCAGGGTCATCGACGAGCACGGCAACGAGGCCATCTACGGCGGCTCGTACGGCTGGGCGAGCGCAGGCCGCTTCCACCACGCCCAGAGCCAGGTGCACCGGTTCTTGAACTGCGCGGGCGGCTACACCGCCTCGCGCAACACCTACTCGACCGGCGCGGCGGAGGTGGTCATGCCGCATGTCCTCGGGCTGGACGACGAGGTGTACCGGGAGGCGACGAGCTGGAACGTCATCGCCGAGCGCACCGAGCTGCTGGTCGCCTTCGGCGGCGTCGCGCTGAAGAATTCGAGCGTCAACCCCGGCGGCTCCTCTGTCCACCCGGCCAGACAGTCCGCCCAGCGGCTCGTCGACCGGGGCGGGCGGATCGTGTCGGTGAGCCCGCTGCGCGCCGACCTGCCCGACCCCCGCGCGCGATGGCTCTCCCTCGTGCCCGGCTCCGATGTGGCGGTGATGCTCGCCCTCGCGCACACGCTGGTCGAGCACGAGCTGCACGACACGGCCTTCTTGGAGCGCTACTGCGTGGGCTGGCCCCAGTTCGAGCGCTATCTGCTCGGGGCGTCGGACGGGCTGCCGAAGACCGCGCGCTGGGCCGAGCCGATCAGCGGGATCCCCGCAGACGAGATCGTGGGGCTCGCCAAGGACATGGCGGCCAAGCGCACGCTGATCGCGGTCAGCTGGTCGCTGCAGCGGACCAAACACGGCGAGCAGGCTCCTTGGGCCGGGATGGTCCTCGCCGCCATGCTCGGGCAGGTCGGCCTGCCCGGCGGCGGTTTCGTCCACGGGCTCGGCGCGACGAACGGAGTCGGCATCCCGAAAGCCCCTTTTGCCATGCCGAGGTTCCCGCAGGGCCGCAATCCGACGCGGTCCTTCATCCCGGTGGCCGCCGTCTCCGAACTGCTCTTGCGCCCCGGCGAAACGCTGGACTACAACGGCGAGCGCCTGCTCCTGCCGGACATCAGGCTGGTCTGGTGGGCGGGCGGCAACCCTTTCCACCACCAGCAGAACCTGCCTCGGCTGCGCCGGGCCTTCCGCCGCCCGGACACCGTCGTGGTGAACGACCCGTATTGGACGGCGACCGCCAAGCACGCGGACATCGTGCTCGCCTCGACCACCTCCTACGAGCGCGACGACATCTCCGGGGCGAACAACGAGCCGCTGCTCGTGGCGATGCAGCAGGCCGCGGAGCCCTTCGCGGACGCGCGCGACGACTACCAGACCTTCGCCGAGCTCGCCGGGGCGCTCGGGTTCCGCGAGGCCTTCACCGAGGGCCGCGACGCGCGGCAATGGCTCGTCCACATGTACGAGACGTGGCGGGCCGAGCGGGTCCGCGACACCGCCGGGCTCAGGGGGCTGCCGGACTTCGAGGAGTTTTGGGCGCGCGGGCATATCGAACTGCCCCTGCCGGAGGAGCAGAATTTCCTCTCGGGTTTCCGGGAGGACCCAGAAAGCCGCCCGTTGTCCACTCCCTCGGGGCGGATCGAGATCTTCTCCACGACCATCGACTCCTTCGGCTATTCCGACTGCGCGGGCCATCCGGCCTGGTACGAGCCGGAGGAATGGCTGCACGGGTGTCGGGCGGAGCAGTTCCCGCTGCACCTGATCGCCAACCAGCCGAGAACCCGGCTGCACAGCCAGCTCGACCACGGCGCGACCAGCCAGGGCTCCAAGGTCAACGGGCGAGAGCCGATCCGGATCCACCCCGCCGACGCGGCGGCGCGGGGCGTCGCGACCGGAGACGTGGTGCGGGTGTTCAACGACCGGGGCTCCCTGCTCGCGGGCGTCGTCGTGGACGAAGGAGTGCGCGAGCGGGTGGCGCAGCTGTCCACCGGGGCCTGGTTCGACCCCGCAGACCCCGCCGACCCGGACTCGATGTGCGGGCACGGCAATCCGAACGTCCTGACCAGCGACGCGCTCAGCTCGTCATTGGCGCAGGGCTGCACCGGACAGCACGTGCTGGTCCAGATCGAGCGCTTCTGCGGGGAACTGCCCCCGATCCGCGCCTACGACCCGCCGGCGTTCCACACGCGATAGCGCCTCCGGCTATATCCCGAGGGATCTGGCCACGATCTCCTTCATGATCTCCGAGGTGCCGCCGTAGATGGTCTGCACCCTGGCGTCGAGGTAGAGTTGGGCGATGGGGTATTCGAGCATGTAGCCGTAGCCGCCGTGCAGCTGCAGGCAACGGTCCACCACGCGCAGCTGCCGTTCGGTCGCGTACAGCTTGGTCGCCGAAGCCTCCGCCGCGGTCAGCTCGCCCCGCAGGTGGGTCTCGACGCAACGGTCCACCAGCGCCCGCACCGCCGCCTGCTCGGCGACCAGGTCCGCGAGGACGAACCTGGTGTTCTGGAACTTCCCGACCGGCTTGCCGAACGCCGTGCGACCCCGCACGTACTCGACCGTCGTCTCGATGGCGAGGTCGATGGCGGCCGCCGCCCCGATCGCGAGGGCGAGGCGTTCCTGCGGCAGGTTCTGCATCAGATAGGCGAAGCCCTTGCCCACCTCGCCGATCACGTTCTCCTGCGGCACGAGGACGTCCTCGAAGAACAGCTCGGCGGTGTCCTGCGCCCGCAGCCCCACTTTGTCGAGCTTGCGGCCCCGCTCGAACCCCGGCATGCCGCGCTCCAGCGCGAAAAGGGTGATGCCCTTCGCGCCCGAGCCCGGCTCGGTCTGCGCGGCCGTCACGACGAGGTCGGCGTTCATGCCGTTGGAGATGAAGATCTTCGATCCGTTGATCAGCCATTCGTCGCCCTTGCGCACCGCGCTGGTCTTGATCCCCTGCAGGTCGCTGCCCGCGCCGGGCTCGGTCATCGCGACCGCGAGGATCCGCTCGCCCGTCGCCACGGCGGGCAGCCAGCGCCGCTTTTGCTCCTCGGTGCCGAAGGAGAGGATGTAGGGCAGGGTCATGTCCTCCTGGTAGGTGACGCCCACCCCGCTCACCTGGGCGCGGATGATCTCCTCGACGAGGATCGCGTTGAACCGGAAATCGTCCGCCCCGCCCCCGCCGTATTCGGCGGGGATCGCTGTGCCCAAGAACCCGTTCGCCCCCATCGACAGCCAGAAATCGCGGTCAACGATCCCGCGCTCCAGCCACGCTGCTCGCTTCGGCACGGCGTGCTGGCGCAAGAACGACCGGAACGACTCGCGGAACAAATCGTGTTCTTCTTCGAACAAGGTGCGACGCATCACACATCCACCCTACGGCTACCCGCCAGCCGGGCGGACAACCGGGGACAGCCGGATCCTTCCGCTACCGGGGCGGGGCGGCGAGCTGGTCGGCCAGCTCCTGCGGGACCAGCGCGCGCACGAAGGTCCCGGCCTCGCTCTCGCGCGATTCGAGCACCTGGCCCGCAGCGCAGATCTGGGCGAGCAGCTCGGGGCGGTCGTCGGGGATCACGCCGGAGGCCTCGACCCGCGCCCGCTCCCCCGACTTGGCGGCGAGCGCTTCGCCGATCCTGCTTTTGAGCTCCTCGATCCCTTTGCCGGTCCGGGCCGAGACCAAGAGCGCGTCGGGGAAGGCGCTGCGCAACGCGGCCAAGTCCACCTCGTCCACAAGGTCCGTCTTGTTGAGCGCCACGATCTCCGGCGGCCACGGAGCCCCGGCCTTCGCGAAGACGTCGCCCAAGATCTCGCGAACGACCCGCACCTGGTCTGTGGGCCTCGGGTCGGAGGCGTCCACGATGTGCACGAGGACGTCCGCCCCGGTCGCCTCTTCGAGCGTGGAGGCGAACGCCTCGACCAGCTGGGTCGGGAGGTGGCGGACGAAGCCGACCGTGTCGGTGATGGTGAACGCCCCGGCGGCCTCGCCCCAGCTCTTGCGGGTGGTCGGGTCCAGGGTGGCGAACAGCTCGTCCCGGATGATGACCGAGGCTCCGGTGAGCGCGCCGAGCAGGCTGGACTTCCCCGCGTTCGTGTAGCCGACGATGACCGCCGAGGGGATCTCGTTGCGCTCGCGCAGCGAGCGTTTCGCGCCCCGGACCTTGCGCATTTCCTTCAACTCGCCGCGCAGCCGGGAGATCCGCTCGCGGATCCTGCGGCGGTCGGTCTCGATCTTCGTCTCGCCGGGGCCGCGCAGGCCCACGCCGCCGTTCGCGCCGCCCGCGCGCCCGCCCGCCTGCCTGGACAGCGTCTGGCCCCAGCCGCGCAGCCGGGGCAGCAGGTACTGCAGCTGCGCGAGCGTCACCTGCGCCTTGCCCTCTTTCGATGTGGCGTGCTGGGCGAAGATGTCGAGGATGAGCGCGGTCCGGTCGATGACCTTCACCCCGACCTGCTGTTCCAGAGTCCGCAACTGGGCGGGGGTGAGCTCGCCGTCGCAGATGACGGTGTCCGCCCCGGTCTCGGCCACCACCGCTTTGAGCGCGGTGACCTTGCCCGAGCCGATGTACGTGGCGGCGTCCGGCTTGTCCCGGCGCTGCACCAGGCCCTCGAGCACCTCGGAACCCGCGGTGCGGGCGAGCGCGGCCAGCTCGCGGATGCTCGCGTCGGCCTCTGCCGCGTCCCGTTTCGGCCAGACTCCGACGAGGACGACGCGCTCCAGCCGCAGCTGCCGGTATTCGACCTCGGTGATGTCGGCGAGCTCGGTGGACAGGCCGGGAACCCTGCGCATCGAGTCGCGCTCTTCCCAGAGCCATTCGGCTTCCTCTTGGACGGCCGCCCAGCCGGAGGTGGATTCAGGATATGACATAGCGGCCCTTATTGTGCCCGACGGAAGACACCGGGCGCATCCCATTTCCCGAGCCGAAACCGCTCATCACACCGCCCATTGCCCGAGGTCGAACTCGCCGCGCGCGACGAGGGCGGACGGGCCGCTCAGGACCGAGGAGCCGTCGGAGGCCACCCGCACCGCCACTTGCCCGCCGGGCGAGGACACCGCCACTTCCCCGGCTCCCGATCCCAGTTCGGCGAGGACGACGGCGGCGACCGCCACCGAACCTGTGCCGCACGCCTTCGTCTCCCCCACCCCGCGCTCATGCACGCGCAGCGTCGCCTTTTCCGGCGAGTGCGGCACGACGAACTCGATGTTCACGCCCTCCGGGAAGACATCCCTGTCGTATTCGGGCTGACGGGCGAGGTCGAGCCCCGCCAGGCCGTCGAGTCCGAGCGCAGGGGCGAGGCACACCAGATGCGGGTTCCCGACGTCGACGGCGAAGCCGTCGAACACCCGCCGCCCCTCCGTCCCCTCGGCGGGCAGCGACGCGGCGGACCGGCCGCCGACGCGCGCCCGGCCCATCTCGACCTCGACCTCCGCGCTGCCCCTGTCGAACGCGAGCAGCCGGACCCGTTTGGCCCCGGCCCGTGTGCCGATCACATGCTCGTCGCGCTCCTCGAGGCCGTTCGCGCGGAGGAAATGCGCGAAGACGCGGGCCCCGTTGCCGCACATCTGCACCGCGCCGCCGTCGGCGTTGCGGTAGTCCATGAACCAGTCCTCCTCGCCGACCCCCTCGGGCAGCGCCGCGATCTCGCCCTCGGCCAAGAGCGCCCCCGCCCGAGCCGCGCGCAGCAGCCCGTCCCCGCCGATCCCCGCCCGCCGGTCGCAGATGCGCGCGACGCGCTCGGCGGACAGGCGCAGCTTCGCGTCCGGGTCGGCGAGCAGCACGAAATCGTTCTGCGTGCCGTGGCCCTTGCCGAACGGCACGGCCGCGTCGAACGACATCGCGAGAGCGGAAACCATCAAGCCAGTCTACTCCCGGCCCCCAACGCCTCCAGCGCTCGATCGAGCAGGCCGCCCGCCCCCGCGTCGAGCCATCGCACGCGCGGGTCGCGCCGGAACCAGGAGCGTTGGCGGCGCACGTGGCGGCGGGTCCGCATGGTCGTGTCCGACACGGCCTCGGCCTCGGTCATCCGGCCGTCGAGCATCGCGAGGACCTGGGCGTAGCCGATGAGCTTCGGCGCGGTGACCCCGTCGCGCAAACCGCGCGCGACGAGCCCTTCCGTCTCCGCCACGAGCCCGGACTCGAACATCGCCTCGGTGCGCAGCCCGATCCGCTCGTCCAGCTCCTGGGTGTCCCGGTCCAATCCGAGCATCCGCGCGCCCCATCTCGGCGCGTCGCCGCGCTGCGGCATCGTCGCCGCGTACGGCTTGCCGGTGAGCGTCACGACCTCCAACGCCCGGACCACTCGGCGCTCGTCGCTCGGTTTGATGGCCGAGGCCGCCGCCGGATCCAGCGAAGCGAGGCGCCGGTGCAGCGCCAGCGCGCCGACGTCGCCGAGCTCCCGCTCCAACTCTGCCCGCAGCGCCGGGTCGGTTGCGGGAATGCGCCATTGGTCGAAAAGCGCTTGCACGTACATCATCGAACCGCCGACGACCACAGGGACGCGGCCTCTGCCAAGGATCGCCGCCACGTCTGCGGAGGCGGCCTCCTGGTATCGGGCCACCGTGGCGGTCTCCACGACGTCGAGCACGTCGATCTGATGGTGCGCGACGCCTCGGCGCTCCTCCTCGGAAGGTTTCGCGGTCCCGATGTCCATGCCTCGGTACTGGGCGGCGGAGTCGATGTTCACCACTTCCCCGCCCAACCGCAGCGCGAGATCCACGCCGAGTTGGGACTTGCCCGTCGCGGTCGGCCCGATCACCGCGATCGGCGTTGCAATCCCATGCATAAGCAGTACCCTATGCCAGCGAAGGTCAAACCTGGTTGAATAGGCAGTAGCGAAAGAACCGGCCGCATGAGATCCGACGCGACCGGGAGGAGAACGAAGGACTGATGAACGCCGAAGCCCCGACCCAGACGGCACCGAAGCCAAGCCCGGCGGCGGTGGGGAGACAACCGCGCCCCGCGCCAAGGCCCGGAGCCGCCCCCGCGCCGAAGACCTCCGGGATCCACAAGTCCGACCCGGCCCGCTACGGGAGGATCGACGAGAGCGGCGCGGTCTGGCTGCGCACCGAGGACGGCGAACGGCAGATCGGGGTCTGGGAGGCAGGCACCCCCGAGGAGGGCCTCGCGCATTTCGGGCGGCGGTTCGAGGATCTGGTGACCGAGGCCGAGATCCTGCGCACGCGCCTTGAGAAGGGCGGCGACGCGCGCAAGACGAAGACGGCCGCCGAGGAGCTGCTGCGCGGTTTGCCCGAAGCCGCCGCGCTCGGCGACTTCGCCGCGCTGCAAGAGCAGCTCTCCGCGTTGGTGGCGCGCGCGGACGAGGCGCAAGCCGGGGAGAGGGAGCGCCGAGCGGCGCACAAACAGGAGGCAGCCGCCGAGCGAGAACGGCTCGCGCAAGAGGCCGAGCAGATCGCGCGCAGCTCCACCGATTGGAAAGCCGCGGGCCAGCGGTTGCGCGACATCTTGGACCAGTGGAAGACCATCAAAGGGCTCGACCGCGATCTGGACGAGGCGCTGTGGGCGAGGTACAAAGCCGCCAGGGAGCAGTTCAACAACCGCCGCCAGGCGCATTTCGCCGAGCTCGACCGCTCTCGCGCCCAGGTGAAACAGCGCAAGGAAGAGCTGGTCGCCAGAGCCGAAGCGCTCGCCAAGACCGCCGACCCTGCTTCCGCCCCCTCCGGCTTCCGGGAGATCCGCGCGGCGTGGAAGAAACTGGGGCCGGCTTCGCGCGAGGACGAGAACCAGCTCTGGGCCAGGCTCAACGCCGCCCAGGACGCGTTCTCCGCGGCCCAGGAGCAGCAGGAGACCGAGCATCTCGCCGAGTACGAGGCGAACGCCGCCGCGAAGGAGGCGCTGCTCGCCCGGCTCGAGCGCACCGACCCGGAGGAGAAGCTCGCCGAAGCGAGAAGCGTGCTGCGCGAGGTCCGCGACCGGTGGGAGAAGATCGGCCAAGTGCCCAAAGACCGCGTCAAAGAGCTTTCCCGGCGGCTGCAAGAAGCCTCCGCGCGGATCGAGGAGGCGGACCGGCACAGCTGGACGAAATCCGACCCGGAGCTCAAAGCTCGCGCGCACCAGTTCGTGGAGCGCGCCGAGCAATTCGAGGAGCAGGCCGCGAAAGCCAAGGCGAAAGGCAAGCTCAAAGAGGAGCAGAAGCTGCTCGAGCAGGCGCAGCAATGGCGGCAATGGGCCGAGCAGGCGCACTCCTCCGTCGAAGGCTGACCAGCCTGCCGACGCGGCTTGCTACACTCAAGCATGCCCGATGTGATCCAAGGCACTGACTGGCCGACGGCGTTCCGCTGGCCCGAACAGCGCGACCATGGGGTTCGGTCCCGGATTCGCGGAGCCGTCAAACGGCTCACCGGGTTCGACCTCTATCCGGACGAGACGACGGCGCGCCGGTTCGGCGAGCTGCTGCGCGAGGGCGACCCCATCGCGGAGCGGTTCGTCGCGCAGACCTACCACGGCGAGCTGGGACCCGCCCGCTCGCGCGAGCTGCTCGAGCGGGCGCTCGCGCTCGGGGTGGACAACGTCCCAGAGGCCCCCGACTCCATGCGGGCGCTCTTCGCGGAGTTCGAGCGCGTCCCCGACTGGGTGGACCCCGAGCTGGTGGAGCGCGGCGCGGCGGTGTGGCGGCGCTGGGGCTACGCGCTTGGGGCGTTGGGCAACGCCGGGACCATGGACACCTACACCGAAGGCTCCCTCGCCGTCCCGCTGTCGCTCTCCGGCGGGTACGCGGGCGAGCGGGCGCTGAACCGCTATTTGGAGACCAGCCGCTGGTGGGTCGAGGTCTGCCGGCCCGGAGCCATTCTCACGCCCGGCTCGCCCGGCAGGAGCATCTCGCTCAAAGTCCGGGTCATGCACGTCTCGGTCCGCCAGCGCGTGGCCGCGCATCCGGAGTGGGACCAGGCCCGCTGGGGCCTGCCGATCAGCCAGGTGGAGATGCTGCTCACCCTGATGGGCGGCACGGTGGCCCCAGGCATCGGCCTCGTCGCTCTCGGCTACCTCACCTCCAAATCGGAGATCGAGGCGGCGATGCACTTCAACCGCTACCTCGGGCATCTGGTCGGGGTCCGCTGCGACGACATCTTCCCCCGCACGCTCGGCGAGGGGTTGCGCCTGCTCTACCTGTTCGACACGGCGCGCTCCTACGACTCGGGCGAGCACGGGCGCGAGCTGGTCGAGTCGTTCGTGCCAGCCTTCGCGCCCGGCCAAGGGCACCGGGGGCTCGCCCGGCTGCGCAGGCTCTTGCACCTGAACATCATGGCCGGGTACGCGCGGCTGTACATGCTGCCGTGGAACCATCGCCGCTATCGCATGCCCGCGCCGTGGCTCGGGCTCGCGTTCCTCCTCGGCAGGGCCCCGTTCGTCCTTGCCGCGGAGCTGGGCAGACGGCTGCATCCCGCCGTTGACCGCCTCTGGCAGCGGCAGTCGGTCCGGTCCTGGGAGCGCTGGCTGCGCTGGCAATCCCTGTCGGCGCAAAGCGCTCGCCCTTGTGGAACGGGCGAGACCGCCTCGGCCGCCGAGTCCTTCGAGGCTGCGCGCGCGCTGCGCCGGTGACCGCCGCCTAGCCGTCGAGACGCGGGGCGGCCAGCCGGACCCAGTTGAACGCGATCGCCACGACGAGCAGGACCGCGAGGAGGAGCCCCGCCTGCGCGCCCGCGTGCGGGCCGTGGCTGGCCTGGCTGGTCTGGCTGTGCCACAGCGCGAGGACGCCGAACGCCGAGGCCACGCAGGACACCGCCGCCGCGAGGAACGCCGCCCCCCAACGCCGCAGCACGAGCGCGAGCGCCGAGACCACCAAGTCCGCGACGACGAAGAACGTGAAGATGCGCGCGATCTTCGAGACTTGGCCGATCTGCTGCGGCCAAGTCCCGGCCACCAGTTCCCGCCCGAGCGCGTGCGCGCCGTTCGCCCCGACGAACGGGACCACGAGCAGATCCGCGACCAGGAGGAACACCGACACCGCCACGACGAAGAGCCGGACCGAAGGCTGGATCTCGGCGAGAATTCTGCGCTCGCTCGCCCGCAGCTCCGAGCGGAGCTCTTCGAGCGCGTCGGGCAGGGGCTCTCGTTCCTCCGGCGTCATGAGCCGGTGATCGCGAGGGAGAGGAGGGGAACGACGCAGGCGAACAGCATGCCCACCGCGAGAAGCACCACCGTGAGGATCAGGCCAGGAGCCTTCTGCGGCTCATGGCCGATCGCGCCCTTGAGCCAGGCGATCGTCGGGGCCTTGTAGAACACGGGCACGGTCTGGCCCGGCTGCACGAACACCGGCAGGCTCGCCCGCCCGACGGGCCACAGGTACCGGGTGTAGACCTCCACGAAGTGCTGCCCGGGTGGCACTACCACCAGCTGCTTGCCCCACGTGCGGATCCGCTCGACCCCGTCGACGCTCACCGACACCCCGGTGAGGGCGAAAATCCAAGCGAGCCAGAAGAAACCCGTGTCGAACGCGAGCTGCCCCGCGCCTTCCGGCAGTGCGGCGGCGTAGGGGTCCGAGGGCTGCTGCCCGTACGGGTTGGGGGTCGGCTGGGCAGGAAAACCCTGCGGCGCGTACGGATTCGGAGCCTGCGGCGGAGGGAAGCCGCCTTGGGGGGCGTACGGGCTCGGGGCCTGCTGCGCCGGATAGAAGTTCGGGTCGGACGGCGGGAAGCCCTGCTGCGGCTGCTGCGCGGGCGCGCCGTACGGGCTCGACTGCCCGGCTTCGGCGGGCGCGGCGGGGCGGATCCTCATCTGCTCGAACGGGTCGTCGCCCTGGTCCGCCCGCCCCTCCGGTCGGATTCGCATCTTCTCAAATGGATCGTCGCCAGCAGAACTGCCGGTTGGCGGCTTGGACACGTTGTGTTTCCTTCCTCAGCGCTCACCGCGCGGGCATCAACGGCAGACCGAGCGATACCCCTGCGCCTCGACTCTGTGACGACTGCCTCTGCGACGGCTCCTGGGCCGCCTGCAAGGCACTGTACCGGTCGCCCGCTTTCGTCGGTCGAAGCGACCCTGGCACGGCCTCCCCGATGAGATGGTGCGGGGCCGCGTGGGCGATCCGCGCGACGACGAAGTCCCCCGGCCTCGGCTGCGCGCCTGGCAGCGGCGAGAAGTGCACGAGCCTGCCGTCCTTCGCCCGCCCGGAGAGCCGCGCGGTCTGCGCGTTCTTCTTCCCCTCGTGCGGCGCGGCGACGACGAGCTCGACCTCGCGTCCGAGCTGTTTCCGGTTCTCCTCCAGGCAGATCCGCTCCTGCAGGTCCACCAGGCGCTGGTAGCGCTCGGCCACGACCTCCTTGGCCACTTGGTCGGGCAGCTCGGCTGCGGGAGTCCCCGGCCGCTTGGAGTATTGGAAGGTGTAAGCGCTCGCGAACCGCGCCTCGGCGACCACCTCGAGGGTCTGCTGGAAATCCTCTTCGGTCTCGCCGGGGAAGCCCACGATGATGTCCGTCGTGATCGCCGCGTCGGGCAGAAGCTCGCGGACCCGGCGCACGATCCCCAGGAATTTGGCGGACCGGTACGAGCGGCGCATCGCCTTGAGGATCCGGTCGGAGCCGGACTGCAACGGCATGTGCAGATGCGGGCAGACATTCGGGGTCTCCGCCATCGCGAGCACCACGTCCTCGGTGAACTCGGCCGGGTGCGGGGAGGTGAACCGCACCCGCTCCAAGCCCTCGATCTCCCCCATCGAGCGCAGCAGCTTCGCGAACGCGCCTCGGTCCCTCGCCAGCGCGGGGTCGGCGAACGAGGATCCGTACGCGTTCACGTTCTGGCCGAGCAGCGTCACCTCGAGCACGCCCTCGGCGACCAAAGCGCGGACCTCGGCCGCGATCTCCTCCGGGGCGCGGTCGAGCTGCTTGCCGCGCAACGACGGGACGATGCAGAACGTGCAGGTGTTGTTGCAGCCGACGGCGATGGAGACCCACCCCGCGTGCAGCGAGTCGCGTTTGCTCGGCAGGGTGGACGGGAACGCCTGGAGCGAGTCCACGATCTCCACCTGCGCGGCCTGGTTGTGCGCCGCCCTGCGCAGCAATGCGGGCAGGGAGCCGATGTTGTGGGTGCCGAACACCACGTCCACCCACGGCGCTTTGCGCAGCACCGTGTCCCCGTCCTTCTGCGCGAGGCAGCCTCCGACCGCGATCTGCATCCCAGGGTTCGCGTCTTTGACCGGCCGCAGGTGGCCGAGGGTCCCGTACAGCCGGTCGTCGGCGTTCTCCCGCACCGCGCAGGTGTTGAACACCACCACGTCCGCGGTCTGGCCCGGCTCGGCTTTGACGTGCCCGTCCGCCTCCAAAAGGCCCGCGAGGCGCTCGGAGTCGTGCACGTTCATCTGGCAGCCGAACGTGCGCAGCTCGTACGTGCGGGACGCAGCCGTGCCAGTTCGCCCAGTCTCAATCGCCGACAGGCTCGCGCCAGCGGTCGGGGCAGGGTTGTCAGGCACGCGACAAGGTTACTCCCGGTCGGACGTTTCGGCCAAAAGGCGGTAGAGTGCGGCCATGGACGAGACGGGACCGGGCATGCCTGAAACCGCGCAGCACATGATCGAGATCAGCGGGGTCAACAAGTACTTCGGGGAGCACCATGTGCTCAAGGACGTGAACCTCGCCGTGCCCTCGGGGCAAGTGGTCGTCGTGCTCGGCCCGTCCGGCTCAGGAAAGTCCACGCTCTGCCGGACCATCAACCGCCTCGAACCGATCGACTCCGGGACCATCGCCATCGACGGGGTCCCCCTGCCCTCGGAAGGCAAGGCCCTCACCAAGCTGCGGGCGGAAGTCGGCATGGTCTTCCAGTCGTTCAACCTCTTCGCGCACCTGACCATCCTGGAGAACGTCATGCTCGCCCCGGTGAAAGTGCGCGGGCTCGCCAGGACCGCCGCGAAAGAGCTCGCCGAGAAGCTCTTGAGCCGAGTCGGCATCGGCGAGCAGGCGAACAAACACCCGGCCCAGCTCTCCGGCGGCCAGCAGCAACGCGTCGCCATCGCCCGAGCCCTCGCGATGAGCCCGAAAGTGATGCTCTTCGACGAGCCGACCTCGGCGCTGGACCCTGAGATGGTGGGAGAAGTCCTCGACGTGATGACCTCCCTGGCCAAAGACGGCATGACCATGGTGGTGGTGACCCACGAGATGGGCTTCGCGCGCAAGGCCGCCGACCGGGTCGTCTTCATGGCCGACGGCAGAATCGTCGAGGACTCCGACCCGCAGTCCTTCTTCACCGAGCCGAAATCGGACCGCGCCAAAGAATTCTTGAGCAAGATCCTCAGCCACTAGCCGTCCCATGTCCTCGCCGCATTCCAATCCCCCGCACCGCCCCAGGCTCGTGCTCGCGCTGCTCGCGGCATTGCTGGCCGCCGCGTGCGCGGGCTGCGGCTCGGGGGCCGGAACCAGGGACGTGCTGGCAGACGCGAAGGCCGGGCGGCTGATCATCGGGGTGAAATTCGACCAGCCTGGGCTCGGCGAACGCCGTCCGGACGGCTCGATGCGCGGCTTGGACATCGACGTCGCCACGTATATCGCGGCCGAGCTCGGCGTGCCCGAAGACCACATCACGTGGCGGGAGGCTCCGTCCCCGAACCGCGAGAACCTTCTGCGCAACGGCGAGGTGGACTTCATCGTCGCCTCCTACTCGATCTCCGGGGCGCGCCTGAACGTCGTGGACTTCGCGGGCCCGTACTTCCACGCCGGGCAGTCGCTCCTCGTGCGCGCCGACGACGCTTCCATCACCAACGTGGCCTCGCTGAACTCCGGCAAACGGCTCTGCTCGGTGACCGGCTCCACCCCCGCGCAGAACATCCGCAAGAACTACCCCGGCGTGCAATTGCAGCAGTACGACAGCTACTCGGCCTGCGTCGAGGCTCTGCACCGGGGCAAGATCGACGCCCTGACCACCGACGACATCATCCTCGCCGGATACGCCGCGCAGTCCCCCGGCGAGTTCAAGCTCGTCGGCCAGCCTTTCTCCGACGAGCTGTACGGCGTCGGCCTCGCCCGAGGCCAGACCCCGGCCAAGGCGCAGATCAACGCCGCGCTGCAGAAAATGTTCGACTCCGCCGCCTGGGACGCGGCGGTGCTGAGCGCGTTCGGCTCCTCGGGGATCGACCCTCCCGCGCGCCCTGCCATCGGCAGCCTCGGCTCGGTCAAGCCGGTCAAGCCCGCCGCGCCGGAAGGCTTGTGGCACAAATACGGACACCGGATCGAACAAGCCTTCGCCACCACGGTCCAGCTGACCTCGGCCTCGGCGGTCCTCGCCCTCGCCTGGGGCGTGCTGCTGGTCGCCGCGCAGCTGTGCCCCGTGCCGGTCCTGCGAAGATCGGCCTCCGTCTTCGTCGACGTGCTGCGCAACTCCCCGCTCACCTTAGTGATCGTCTTCTGCTCCACCGGGCTCTATCAGAACCTCGGGCTCACGCTCGCGTCCGAGCGATCGCCCACCTTCATCAGCGACAACAACTTCTGGCTCGCGGTGCTCGGCCTCGCCGCCTACACCTCGGCGTTCGTCGCGGACGCGCTGCGCTCGGGAGTGAACACGGTGCCGATCGGCCAGGTCGAAGCGGCTCGCTCGCTCGGGTTCGGCTTCACGAAAGTCCTGCGCCTGATCGTTCTGCCGCAGGCGTTCCGGGCCGTCATCCGCCCGCTCGGCAGCCAGTTCATCGCGCTCGCCCGAAACACCACCGTCGCCTCGGCCATCGGCGTCGCAGAAGCCGCGCTGCTCATGAAAGAGATGATCGAGAACGAATCGGACCGGCTCTTCGAGGTCTTCGGCGTCTTCGCCCTCGTCTTCGGCGCGTTCAGCGTCCTGTTCGGGTTTTTGTTCAACGTGCTCGGACGCAAGCTGGAGGTGCGGCGATGAACACGGGGCAAGCCGAAGGCGGCGGCCAATGAGCGCTGCGCAGGCCGGTCTGCTCTACGACATCCCTGGGCCGAGGGCACGAGCGCGCATCGCGATCCTCACCTGGGTGTTCGTCGCAGCCCTCGTCGGGGCGGGCGTATGGGTCTGGCGGGCACTCGCGGTCAACGGGCAGTTCGAGGCGGCCAAGTGGACGCCGTTCCTCGACCACCGGCTGTGGGCCACCTACCTGCTCCCCGGCCTGCTCGGCACGTTGCTGTCCGCCGCGATCTCGATCGTCGTCGCCCTCCTCGTCGGCACTGCCCTCGCGGTGGGCATGATCTCGGACCGACGGCTCGTCCGGACTGCCGCAACGGTGGCGGTCGAAGCGTTCCGCTCGGTCCCCGTGCTCATCCTGATGATCTTCGCCTACCAGCTCTTCTCGAGGTACGCGGTCTTCCCGTCGACCCAAGTGCCGCTCGCCGCCGTCGTGTTCGGGCTGTCGGTCTACAACGGGGCGCTCATCGGGGAAATCCTTCGGGCTGGCCTCGCCGCCCTGCCGAAAGGCCAGAGCGAGGCCGCCGTGGCGGTCGGGCTCACCAAAGGCCAAACCGTGCGCCTGATCCTCTTGCCGCAGGCAGTCGCCGCGATGCTGCCCGCGCTCATCTCCCAGATGGTCGTCGTGCTCAAAGACGCAGCGCTCGGCTACCAGATCGGCTATATCGAGCTGATCCGGTCCGGGCAACAGGCCGCCTCGTTCTACCGGAATTTCTTCGCCTCCCTCGTGGTCGTCGCCGTCATCATGATCGCCATCAACATGGCCCTCACCCGTCTCGCGACGTGGGCGGAGCGCCGACTGCGCGAGAAAAAACGCTCATGAGCGCCGGTGCCCGCCACCGCGCGGGCGGGCACCGCGATATCAGACAGGGAAAAGTGATCTATGTCTCTTTCCCTGCTACAGTGACGCCATGGCTGCTCAACCCGTTGTCATACGAGGCTCTCAGACACTCGTCCGGGATCCCAAAGCGGACGAATACCCGATGCCGTTCGTCCCGTTCGGCTGGTACGCGGTGCTGCGCAGCAAGGAGCTTCCCGCCGGGAAGCTGGTCAGCCTGCACTACTTCGGCAAAGCGCTCATCGCTTTCCGAGGGCCGGACGGCAAACCGGCCGTGCGGGACGCGTATTGCCCGCACTACGGGGCGCATCTCGGCGGCGGGAAGCTCGTGGACGGCGCGGTCGAGTGCCCGTTTCACGGTTGGCGGTTCGACGCGCGGGGCGCATGCGTGCGCGCCCCCTTCGCGCAGCGGCCCCCGAAGGTCGCCATCGGCGGTCTGCCGGTGCTGGAGCACAGCGGCTTGATCTTCGTCTACGTCGGACCCGACGAGCCGACGTGGGAACCCGCAGTCATCCCAGAGGCCGCGTCGGCCCGATTCGCCGAGCCCATCGACGACCGGGTCCGGGTCCGGATCCATATCCAGGAGATGCGCGAGAATATCGTGGACGAGTCGCATTTCCACTACATCCACGGGCAAGCCGAGCCGCCGGTGCAGCATCTGCAGACGGACGGCGGGCCATTCGCGGAGATCAAGGGCCGGATCCGCAGGCGAGTCCTCGGCCGCGATCTGGACAACACCTTCGACTGCGACATGTACGGGCCAGGGGTGATGGTCGTGCGCACGCACGGGCCGACGCTGTCGGTGACCGCCATCGCGCTCACCACCCCGATCGACGACACGACCAGCGAGATCAGGATGCTCTACCTGCTGCGCAAACCGGCGCGGGCGCCGTTCCTCGTGCCGTTCTACAAGCTCGTCTTCAAACGGCTCGCCTTCCCCGAAGTGCGCCACGAGATGCGGATCTGGGACATGAAAATCCATCAGCCCCGTCCGGTGACGCTGCCGCACGAGCAGGGCATCAAAGCGCTGCGCCGCTGGTACCAGCAGTTCTACCCGGCAGAGAGCGCCGACAGCTCGGATCGCACCACGCGCAGCGCGAGCCCGCCGTCGTAGCCCCGGCGGGCGAGCATGCCGACCAATCTGCCGACCAACCGCTGATCGGCGGCTTCGACCGCGTCCGGACTTCGGCCGAGTTTACGCCGCACCAGCTCCCGCGCCCGCTCCTCGCGCTGCTCGGAGTCGAGCTGGTCGAGCGCCGCGCGCACGTCTTCCTCCCCGACGCCGTGCGCGCGCAGCCCGTGGGCGAGCGCCGCGCCGACTTTCCCGGAGCGGTTGTGCTGCTGGAGCACCCAGTCTTGGGCGAACTGCTGGTCGTTCAGCAGGCCCGTCGCGGTGAGCCGGTCCAGCTCTTCCGCCCGGACTTCTTCCTCGAAACCCTTCTCGGCAAGCTTGCGGTCGAGCTCCGCCCGGCTGCGCGCCCGCACGGTCAGCAGGCGCAGGCACACATCGTGCGCCTGCGCCCGCCGCTTGGCGGTTTCCGACCGCAGACCGTTCGGCCGAGCGCTCTCGATCGTCCTGAGCTGTTGCTGAAGCTCGCGGATCAGATCAGAACTCAACGGGGACCGGGGCCAGGTCGTCGTCGTTCACCCGCACGCCGATCTGCAGTTTGTCCCGCAGCAGCATCTCGATCTCGTCCGCCTTGTCGGGATTGGCGATCAGGAACTTCCTGGCGTTCTCCTTGCCCTGGCCGAGCTGCTCGTCGCCGTAGGTGTACCAGGCCCCGGACTTTCGGATCAGGCCGTGCTCGACTCCGAGGTCGATGATCGAGCCCTCCCGGCTGATCCCGGCTCCGTAGATGATGTCGAACTCGGCCTGCTTGAACGGCGGGGCGACCTTGTTCTTGACGATCTTGACCCTGGTGCGGTTCGCCACCGCCTCCGTGCCGTCCTTCAACGTCTCGATCCGACGCACGTCCAGGCGCACCGACGCGTAGAACTTCAGCGCCTTGCCGCCGGTGGTGGTCTCGCTCGGGCCGAACATCACGCCGATCTTCTCGCGCAGCTGGTTGATGAAGATCGCCGTCGTGCCGGAGTTGTTCAGCGCGCCGGTGATCTTCCGCAGCGCCTGGCTCATCAGACGTGCCTGCAGGCCCACGTGGCTGTCGCCCATCTCGCCCTCGATTTCGGCTTTCGGCACGAGCGCCGCCACCGAGTCGATCACGATGATGTCCAACGCGCCCGAGCGGATCAGCATGTCCGCGATCTCCAATGCCTGCTCGCCGGTGTCCGGCTGCGACACGAGGAGGTTCTCGGTGTTCACCCCGAGCTTCTTCGCGTACTCCGGGTCCAGCGCGTGCTCCGCGTCGATGAACGCGGCCACCCCGCCCGCGGCCTGCGCGTTGGCGACCGCGTGCAAGGCGACCGTCGTCTTGCCGGAAGACTCCGGGCCGTAGATCTCGATGACCCTGCCCTTCGGCAGGCCGCCGATGCCCAGAGCCACGTCCAAAGCGATCGATCCGGTCGGGATCACGGCGATGGGCTCGACCGCCTTCTCGCCGAGACGCATCACCGAACCTTTGCCGAAACTCTTGTCGATCTGGGCCATGGCGAGCTCCAGCGCCTTGTTCCGATCAAATGCCTGCGCCATAACGTTCCTTTCCTCAACCAGCCGGATCCCCGGCTCTCTCAGCTGTCCTCGCAACCATACGAAAGGGCACTGACAAAAACACTGTAACGGAACTTATGTTCGATTGTCGGCGACACGCCGCGCCCAGCCTATCGGGTCACCAACGCTGCCGGGGGACGTCGAAGTCTTGGCACAACGCCTGCCACACCAGCTTGGGCTCGGCCCCCTTTTCGATGGCCGTGAGCGCGGTGGCCCCGCCATAGGCGAGCAGGGCGTGGTCGCGCAGCAAGGTGTCGCCGAACTGCCTGCCGAACTCCTCATGGACCCGCTCGCGGAATTCCCTCAGACGCATGGGCTCCCCGTCTCGCCGCTCGCGCGCGCCGCCCTCCGGCACACGGCGACCGGGTCCGCCGCCCGGCCGGCCGAGTCCCCCGCCCGGCGCGCGGCGGCGCGAAAGCCAGGATCGTCCATAAGCTCGAGGACCGCGTCGCGCAGCGCGGCGACGGTCAGCGGGCGAATCGCTTTGGCGCAGCCGAGCCGTTCGGCCCGCTTGGCGACCTCCCATTGGTCGCCGCCCCCCGGCACGACGACCGCCGGGGCTCCGGCCATGAACGCCTTCGCGAGCACCCCGTGCCCGCCGCCGCAGACCACCACCGCCGCCTGGCCGAAAAGCTGGTCCTGCCTGCCGATCCCGGCCACGGCCCAATCCGGCAGCGGCGGCCCTGTCCACCGGAAAGTGGAAACAGCCAGCCGGACTTGCCTGCCGAGCACGGCGGGGTCGAGCGCCTCGAGCGCCGTCTCGCACAGCCCGTCCACCGCCTGCGCGGCGGTCGACGGCGCGAGCGCGACCAGCGGCGCGTCCCCCGGCGGAGGCTCCAGCGTCTGGTCCGAGACCTCGACGAGCACCGGTCCGACCAGCGCCGCCTCGGCCGGCCAGTCCGGACGCGGGACTTCCAGCGCCGGAAGCGCGGCGACGAGCCGCGCCGCCGGTTCGGCCCCGTTCGGCGGCAGTCCGATGCCCTCGCGCGCCGCCCGGCGCTGCGCGAGGCCTCGTCGCACAGAGCGGGCGGAGAGCGCGCGCAGAACCGTGTCGCGGAGTCTGCCCCGCACGCCCCGCCCCGGAGCAAGGCCGCTGCCGATCGGCGGCAACCCTCGGGAAGGCAGATACAGCGGATGCGGCGAGAGTTCGGCCCACGGGACTCCCAAGAGTTCGGCCGCGAGGCCGCCGCCAGCGGTCAACACATCCGAGACCACGAGGTCGGGGCGGAATTCGGCGAGCAGAGGGGCGAGCTGCGCGGCCATGCGGGCCGCGCGCTCGTGGATGCGCCTGCCCGCGTCGAGGTCCTGCTCCCCCGGCGCGAGCTCGAGGCCCACCAATGCCCGCGTCGGCACCTCGTGGTCGCGCGCGAGGGCGAACCACCGCTCGCCGGTGAACAAGAGCGCCTCGTCGCCCGCGTCGCGGAACCGTTCGCAGAGCGCGAGCGCGGGCAACGCGTGGCCCGCGTCCGGACCTGCGACGACAGCGATCCGCACGGCGCCGTGCTACGCCGTCTGGCCAGGCTCCGGGGTCGGGACCGCAGGCGCGGCGGGAGCCGCCTCCGCGGAGCCCGCAGGCAGGGCTTCGCCCCGGATGGAGGCCCGAAGCTGCTCCAGCCTGCTGTGCCCGGCCATTTGGATGGTGGCCTGCTGGACCTCCATCATCTTGCCCTGGACGGAGTTCTGCTGCAGCTCGGTCGCGCCGAGCGCGTTCGCGTAGCGCTGCTCGATCTTGTCGCGCACCTCGTTAAGGTTCGGCGTGTTGCCGGGCGCGGCGAGCTCGTTCATCTGGTTGAGCGAAGCGGCGACGCGCTCCTGCATCTTCGCCTGTTCGAGCTGGCTGAGCAGCTTGGAGCGCTCGGAGAGGAAGCCTTGCAGGCGCTGGGCGCTCTGCTCGACCGCCTGCTTGGCCTTGGTCGCGGCCTGCAGCGCCTGGTCGTGCATCGCCTTCGTGTTCTCGACGTTCTGCTCCGCGGTGACCAGCTGCGTGGCGATCGCCTCCGCCGCGCTGGTGTACTGCTGCGCGGCGGCCGCGTCGCCCTTCGCCGTGGCCTGGTCCGCCATCACGAGCGCCTGGCGGGCCTGCGCCTGGTATTTCTCCACGTCGGCGAGCTGGCGGTTCAACTGCATCTCCAGCTGGCGCTGGTTGCCGATCACGGCTGCGGCCTGCTGGGCGAGCGCCTGATGGTTGCGCTGCTCGTGCTCGACGGCCTGCTGCAACTGGATCTTCGGATCCGCTTTCTCATCGATCTTGGCGTTGAACAGCGCGATAAAGTAATTCCACGCCTTCACGAACGGGTTCGCCATTGCCTACTTTGCCTCCGTGTTGAAAGTTCAGGATCCTCGTCCTCAAGGTTACTCTAACCGCCCGAATCCCCACTGCGCACGGGCTCCCCGAGGTCACGCCACCGCGAGCGAGGCTTTCCCCGGCGCGGGGATGATCACCTTGATGGCGGGGCCGGAGTCCCCCGCGATCGGATGGCGCCCGCCGACCGAGTCCGAGCCGACCGGCTCCATCATGTCCCCGGCTTGGCGCAGCACGTGCGGGATCGGCACCTCGAGCGCGCCGCAGATCGCGGCGAGCAGCTCGCTCGAAGCCTCTTTCTGCCCCCGCTCGATCTCCGAGAGGTACCCCAAACTCATGCTGGCAGCGTTCGACACCTCGCGCAACGTCCTACGCTGGCCAAGACGCAGCTGGCGCAGACTCGCGCCCAACGCTTCCCGCAACAGCATCGCCATATAACCTCCTTGGCAGTGGGCCCTGGTCTTCATTCTATGCCGGGCCTTATAGCTCTAACGCACGAGCTGCCCTCGCTGTTCCCGAAACGGAACGAAGAATCCGCATGACCAGGAGATCGTCGCACGCGCTCCGGGGTTCAGTTCTTCCCGGAGATCCAGGCGAGCCGCTGCAGCAAGCCGTCGATGGCGGCGTTCACCGCGCCGAGCCGGATGTCCCACCGGTCTCCGGAAAGCTCCGGGGTGAGCACCTCCACCGGCCCCATCACCCCTCTGGTGATCGCGATGTACACCGTGCCCGGCGCTTTGCCTTCCTGCGGCTCCGGGCCCGCCACCCCGGTGACCCCGATCCCCCAGGTGGCCTGGCAGGTCCGGGCCGCCCCGATCGCGAGCTCGGTCGCCGTGCGGACCGACACCGCGCCGAGGTCCTCGAGCACGGCGGGCGTCACCCCGGCCAGCGAAGCCTTCAGGTCCGTCGCGTACACCACCAGGCCGCCGCGCAGCACCGACGAAGCGCCCGAGACCCCCGCCAGCGTCGCAGACAAGAGCCCTCCGGTGAGCGATTCCGCCGTCGCGACGGTCTGCCCGTGCGCCGCGAGCAGGGAGACCAGCTGCCACGCCTTCGTCGACGCGACCAGTGGATCGCTCATCTGCTCGTCTCCTCTTCCGCCCTGCGCCCTTGGGCCGCGCAGCGTCCCGGCTTGCTCAACTTGCCCCGGCCAATGCGCCAAGCGTAGTCGAGGCCGGTCCCGACGGTCACCACGACCGCGGCCACGACCAGCGCCATGAGGAAGGGCCGCCACGTCTGCGGCAGCGGCGCGATGAGCAGACCGATGGCGACCGCCTGCAGCATCGTCTTGATCTTGCCGCCAATGCTGGCCGCGACCACGCCGTCGGACAGCGCCCACACCCGCAGCGCCGTCACCCCCGCCTCACGCAAGATGATCACCCCGGTCGCCCACCAGGACAGCTCCGCGAGCAGCGAGAGCCCGACCAGAGCCGATCCGATCAGCGCCTTGTCCGCGACCGGGTCGGCGAACTTGCCGAGCTCGGTGACCATGTCGAACCGCCTGGCGAGATAGCCGTCGAGCTGGTCGGTGACGCAGGCGGCCACAAAGACGCCGAACGCCGCCCACCGCCAGAACGGGTCGTGCCCGTCGCCCGCGAAGAGCGCGACGAGGAACACCGGGACCGCCGCGAGGCGCAGCCCGGTCAAGGCGTTGGCGAGGTTCAGCGAACTCGGCGGTGCTGCGCGCTCGGATACCACAGGCTCAAGGATAAGCTGCGCCTGCGCTACTGTGCTCAGATGCACCCCCCTGCCCCGGTTGTCCGCCGCGCCAGAGTCTCCGACGTGCCCTCGCTCAAAGATCTCGTCGACGCGTACGCGGGCCGCATCCTCCTGGAGAAAAGCCTCGTCACCCTCTATGAGGCAGTGCAAGAATTCTGGGTCGCCGAGCTCGACAGGACGGTCGTCGGGTGCGGGGCGTTGCACGTCCTCTGGTCCGATCTGGGCGAGCTGCGCACGGTCGCGGTCCGCCCGGACTGCCACGGCAAGGGGGTCGGGCACGCTTTGGTGCGTCGGCTGGTCGAGCACGCCCAGGAGCTCGAGCTGAAGAAGCTCTTCGTGCTGACCTTCGAGACAACGTTCTTCGGCAGGCACGGATTCGTCCCCATCGAGGGCACCCCGGTCACCCCCGAGGTGTACGAGGAGATGCTCAAATCCTACGACAAAGGCGTCGCGGAATTCCTCGACCTCAGCTCGATCAAGCCGAACACGCTGGGGAATACCCGCATGCTGTTGCAGCTCTAAAGCCCGTCTCACGCCGCTCGGGCTAGCGGGGGCCGCGCGTCTTGACCAGGCTCGCCGCCACCACGACGACGAGCACCGAGGCGATCACGGCGAGCGAGAGCGGCGTGGAGATCTCCGGCACGCCCGCGCCGCTCTCGTGCGCGGCGTGGAGGATGAGCTTGGCCCCGATGAACACGAGGATCGCCGCGAGGCCGTAGGACAGGTACACCAGGCGGTCTAAGAGCCCGCCGATGAGGAAGTACAGCTGCCGCAGGCCCATGAGCGCGAACGCGTTGGCGGTGAGCACGATGTAGGACTGGTCGGTGAGGCCGTAGATCGCGGGGATGGAGTCCAAGGCGAAGAGCACGTCAGTGAGCCCGAGGGTGACCAAGGCCAGCAGGATCGGTGTGGCCAGGAGCTTCCCGCCCTCGCGCGCCACCAGCGCGCCCCCGTGGAACTGCCGCGTCACCGGCAGCCATCGCGAAAGGAGCCGGGCCATGCGGCTCTCCGTCTCCGGCTCCACGTCGTGGGACTCCTCCTTCTGGAAGGCGAGCCGGAGGGCGACGAACACGAGGTACGCGCCGAAGAGGTAGAACGTCCAGCTGAACGCGTTGATCACCGCCGCGCCGAGGAAGATGAACACCGCGCGGGCGGCCAACGCGATGGCGATCCCGAGCAGGAGCACCTTCTGCTGGCGCTCTCTCGGGATGCGGTTCCGGGACATGATGAGCAGGAAGACGAAGAGGTTGTCCACCGAAAGCGACAGCTCGGTCACGTAGCCCGCCACGAACTCGGTGGCCCGCGCGCTGTCCCACCAGACGGCCATCGCGGCCCCGAAGACGAGCGCGAGCGCGAAATAACCCCCGCACCACAGCGCGGCCTCCCTGGTGGACGGCTCGTGGGCTTTGCGGGCTTGCACGATGAAGTCGAACGCGAACAGGACGAGCAGCAGGGCGACCGTGACGGTCCAGATGAGCGGCGACGGCATAAAACGAACCTCCGGTGGCAGGGCCGCGATACTCGGGAGATCGCGGGCACGAAAAAACCACCGGAGGTCTCTTCCGCCGCACCAGAAGGTCCGGCCGACAGTTCCGGGTTCGCGAGAACCGTGCTGACGAAACTGTCGCGGGAGGAATACTCCCCTCCGATTGCCCCGAGGAAGCAGGGCACCTCCAGTCTACCGCACACACCCTCACGGCGTCCGGCGGGGAGCGCGGCTCCGCGCGGTAGACTGACGGAAACATCGGGGAGGCGCTTATGCGGGGAAAGCTCAAAATCGTCTTCGGCCTCGTCGCCCTCGCGGCGCTCGCGCTGACGGCGGCGCTCTACACGCAGCTGGCTTCGGGCGTTTCCCCCGTCCCGCGACGCCCGGAGACGGTCGCGGCAGGACCTGCGGGCCCGCCTGAGGAGACCATCGTGCTGCGGCTGGAGACACTGAGCCAGGTCGGCAGATTCGGCCTGGTGATGCTGCTCGGGGACGGGACGGTCGTCCGCCAGGACGCGGGATCGCCGACCGGGTACACCGTCGCGGCGTTGCCGCAGCCAGCGTTCGACAACGCGGTCACGGCCGTGCGGGAGGAGCTGGCCAAAGGGCTGGACTATCAAGACGTGCTCGTGACAGACGTCCCCAGCGAAGCGATCCGGGTCCGCGACGGCGATCGCATCGTCTCGCTCTCCGTGGACTGGTTGGACAACTCGGACTACGACAACGGCGCGCGGCGCGCGCTCCGGGCCGTGCTCGCCCAAGCGCAAGGGCTGATCGCGAAGAACGCCGGGCCATCCGCCCCATACCTGCGCCAGCCTGTGGCGACGCTCTCCTACTCGAGCCTGCTCGAACGCGAGGGGGCGAAACCCTGGCCGCTGCCGCGACCGCTGCGGCCCGCCGAGCTGCGCGGCTCCAGCTATGGCTCCGTGCTCTGCACGCCGTTGGACGATGGGGATCTCCCGTCCGGGCCGCAATTCGCCGGCACGGTCGAACCGGAGATCTCAACCGAGCCGGTCCGCGTCGCCCCTCCTCCGGTGCGGTTGACGATCGCCGCGACCCTGCCCGGCGAGCGGGCGTGTGGCGGCGGCGAGAGCCCCGGAGCCGTGCCCGGCGACCCCGATCCGGCCCCAGCTGTGTGGGAGCCGCTAGGACCGGTGGACGAGGCCAAGCCCGCCGAACTCGTCGCCGCCTTGAACCTCGGGCTCGACCTGCAAGCCGCGAAGAAAGCCGACGGGAGCGTGCTCTCCTCGTCCCGCGCCTCCTATCGCATGGCCAGGGTCGGCAACCGCTGGTATCTCGACTGCTCCCTGCGCGCTATGGGCGCAGGCCGACCCGGAAGCTCCGGCAATTGGCTCGCCCGCAGCGATCCTCGTACCGGCGAGATCCTGCGGTTCGACCAAGTCGGCTGAGGCTGACCCCAACGCCTCCGCCCTACTCCAACGCCTCCGGCGGCAAAGCGCCCAACTGCGCCAACAACTCCTCCAACTCCTCCGGCTTATACAACACCTCACGAGGCTTCGAGCCCTCAGACAGGCCCACCACGCCGTTGTTCTCCCATCAAGCACCGCATCAGGCGGCCCGCCCTACTCCAACGCCTCCGGCGGCAAAGCGCCCAACTGCGCCAACAACTCCTCCAACTCCTCCGGCTTATACAACACCTCACGAGGCTTCGAGCCCTCGGACGGGCCCACCACGCCGTTGTTCTCCATCATGTCCATCAGGCGGCCCGCCTTGGCGAACCCGACCCGCAGCTTGCGCTGGAGCATGGAGGTGGAGCCGAGCTGGCTGCGCACCACAAGGTCCACCGCCTGCAGGAACGGCCCGAGGTCGCTGGACGGCTCCGCGTCCGCCTTCCCAGAGCCCGCTGCGACGCTCTGCGTGGTGGTGACGCCCTCGTTGTACTCCGGCTCGGCCTGGTCTTTGACCGAGGAGACGACGTCCGCGATCTCCTCGTCGGAGATGTACGCGCCCTGCAGACGCTGCGGACGGTTCGCGCCCATCGGCAGGAAGAGGCCGTCGCCCATGCCGATGAGCTTCTCGGCGCCCGGCTGGTCGAGGATGACCCGAGAGTCGGTGAGCGAGGAGGTCGCGAACGCGAGCCGGGACGGCACGTTCGTCTTGATCAGGCCGGTGACCACGTCCACCGAGGGCCGCTGCGTGGCGAGCACCAGGTGGATGCCCGCCGCGCGGGCCTTCTGGGTGATCCGCACGATAGCCTCCTCCACGTCGCGCGGCGCGGTCATCATGAGGTCGGCGAGCTCGTCCACGATGGCGAGGATGTACGGGTACGGACGCATCTCGCGCTCGGAGCCCAGCGGGGTGACGATCCGGCCCTCGCGCACCCCGGCGTTGAAGTCGTCGATGTGGCGGACCTTGTTCATCTGCATGTCTTTGTAGCGCTGCTCCATCTCCTCCACGAGCCAGGCGAGGGCCGCCGCGGCTTTTTTCGGCTCGGTGATGATGGGGGTGATCAGGTGCGGCACGCCCTCGTACGGGGTGAGCTCGACCATCTTCGGATCGATGAGGATCAGGCGCACCTGCTCGGGCTTGGCCCGCATGAGCAGGGAGACCAGCATCGAGTTCACGAAGCTGGACTTGCCCGAGCCGGTGGAGCCCGCGACCAAAAGGTGCGGCATCTTGGCCAGGTTCGCGGTGACGAACTGCCCGTCGATGTCCTTGCCGAGCCCGATGACCAGCGGGTGGCGCTCCTGGCGCGCGGCCGGCGCGGCGAGCACGTCGCCGAGGCGGACCATCTCGCGGTCGGTGTTGGGCACCTCGATGCCCACGGCGGACTTGCCGGGGATCGGCGCGAGCAGGCGCACGCTGTCCGTCGCGACCGCGTAGGCGATGTTGCGGGTCAGGTTGGTGATCTTCTCCACCTTGACGGCGGGGCCGAGCTCCACCTCGTAGCGGGTGACGGTCGGGCCACGGGTGTACCCGGTGACCCTGGCGTTCACGTTGAACTCGGCGAACACCCCGTCGATCGCCTTGATCATCGTGTCGTTCGCGGCGCTGTGCTTCTTCGGCGGCTCGCCGAGCTTGAGGATGCGCGCGGCGGGGAGGATGTAATCCCCCGGCGCGGGCGGGGCCTCGGGGAGCTCCAGCTGGTGGCCGGGAGCCTCGACGGCGGGCGGGCGGCTCTCCTGGGGCGCGACCGTCTCGGGGGCGACCGCCTGGACCACGGCTTCCTGCGCGGCGACCGGGGCCGGGGGCGCGGCCTCCGCAGCCGGCTCCGGCGCGGCGGGTTTGCGCCGGCGCACCCGAGGCGCGGGGATCGGCTCCTCTTCGGGCTCGGCGAACGCCTCGTCCGCCTGCGCCGCATCGAAGAACGGCACGTCGAGCTCGTCCGTCTGGTCCGAGGGCTGCGGATGGGAAGTCCGGTACTCCGCGCGGTCTCGCGACACCGCGGGGCTCGGCAGCTGCGACAAGCGCGACTGCGCGTTCGCCGTGAGCTCGCGAATGGTCGCCCCGCTGACGATCAGCGCGCCGAACGCCCCGACGAGCAGGAGCAGCGCGCCCGCCACCCACGAGGAGAAACCGTCGGCGAGCGGCCCGGCGAAGGTGTAGCCGAGGAAACCGCCCGCGCTCGCCCGGCCCTCCGGGGTCTGCGGGGAGCCCGAGACCAGGTGCCACAGGCCGAGGACGGACGCGGCGAGCAGCCCCGAGCCGAGGAGCAGCCTCGGACGGGTCTGCGGGTTGGGCTCGCGGCGCAGCAGCACGAACGCCAGCACGCCGAACAGGATCGGCAAGAGGTTCGCGGCCGAGCCGACGACCGCCCGGACCCCGGCGGCGACCAAAGCCCCGGCCGGACCGCCGACGTGCGACCACAAACTGCCCGCCAGGATGACCGACGCGCCGAGGAGCGCGAGCGCCGCGCCGTCCCGGCGATGCCCCTCGTGCTGGCCTGGCCCGCGCTCGTCGCCGTAGACGTCGACATCCCCGTAGCCCTCGTCGCCCCAGCCCGTCGGCAATTGAGACATGCCGCTGTCGGCGAACCGCGCCCGGCCCGGCCCGGACTCCTCCCGAGGGCCGATCGAGCGCACCGCAGAGCCGAGGCCCCGCGCCAGAAGCGAGAACCCCGCGCCGACTCCCCTGCCCAGCCCGGCGGCAACCTTCATCCCGTTGCCCCCGCCCGCAGATTTGCGCGCCGCAGCGGCCTTCCTGGTCGAGGGGGCAGACTTGCGCCGCTGCGCCGTGCCTTTGCGGCCGGCGGCAGAGGCGCTCTGAGCCTTGGAGCTGCTCCGTGCCCTGGAGCTGGTCTTCGTCGTCACTCGGACAGCCTAATCCCAATAGTCACATGATCAACTCCTGCAACACACAGCCGTGATCCTTCGGTGACACGTCGTGACGCTTCGGTGATGTGGCCCGGAGGGCGGACACGCGGAAGGCCCGTCCGAATGCTCGGGCGGGCACTCTGGGCGGACGGCCCGGCGTTCAGGCGAGTGCCGTGCACACCACGGCCAGCACCTTCCTTTACCCTTCGTCAACCCGTTTTAGAGCTGTTGATCGCACGATCTGCGCCACCGTCTGTGGTGACGACCGCTTCCCACCGTACCGGGATGTCATGCCTACCATCTCTTACCCCTTTTGGGCCGCTGGCCAGCCGGGGACCGGTGCAGGCAGGGGCGGGGGCGCGTCGAGAACCGATTTGAGGATCTGCATTCGTTTCTCAGGCGAGTCGGGCATCTTGTCGTAGCAAGGCTTCCACGACAAAGCCATGCTGGGCTCCACCCGGATAATCCGCCATCTGTCGAAGACATCTCTGGTCGGCGCGGGGAGCGGTCCACTTTGAGGGGGCTGCTTCTCCAAGTCTGCGGATGGCGCCGCAGGGTTGGAGGGAGTGTTGTTTGGTTCCCAATCAAACCGGATTTGGCGGAGCTCCGAAGTCTTTTCGGGGAGGAAATTGTCATCTAACTTCCAAATGCTCTGGTCATAGTAACGGTACTTCCCGTCAGCCTGCCGTTTGAACAGCGAGTAATCGCCCTCGCAGTATCGCGATTCCCACGAACCGTCATCAAGCTGCCGCAGAGAAAGCATGTGGAAGTAAATGGTACCGTAGTGATAACCCATATAGTCCGGGTTCGGATTGTTGATAATCGGTCGAAAAAAACCCGCCCGGTCGTAGGAATTCTGAACTTCGAGCCTGGCTGGCGCTTTGGGGTCGGTCGCACGCTCGAACCCCGGATACGCGGCATGAAGATCCTGGTTCAAGAACGCGATCTCGTAGGACTCCCGATATGCCCGGACGAGAGCAGCAGGACCTGTGGTGAGGTCTATGCCAGGTTCTGCGGACCAGACGAATCGCACATTGGCCGTGTCTTTCGGCAAGTGGTAGAGCCCGTCGTTCGACGGTTGGCGCTCATCAGGAGAAGGAGGGTGTGGCGAGCATCCTGCGATGAGTGTGGCAAGCAGAATAAGAGCCGCAGACTTACGCATCATCGGGTCACCGAGTTGTATGCCTGGGTGTAACGGTCCATCGCTTGGTGCAGATCGAGGTCTCCGTCGTTGGGTTTGATCCTTCGCGCGAGCCAGGCTTCGAGGTGGTTGCGAAACCAGCCCAAATCATGTCCTTTCTGTGTTTGTGAAAATTTCTGCTCTACCGCCGACCAAGGCAGCAGATGACCATCCGGCCCGGTGATAACGTCTTTTAACTCGGGAGGGAAGCCCATTCCAGTACTAGTCGCCACGCTGTAAAGGGTGGCGGCTGGTACAGCCCCTGGAGGGATGCCAGGGCTCGGTGCGTCGCCGAGGAGTTCCATTTTAAGGTAGTTCGCGGCAGCTCCGGTGGCTCCAGCAGCGGCGAACTCCGCAAGCGGACCGCCAGGGACGAGCGCGGCGAGGGCCATAGCGCTGTCTTTGGCGTTGTCAGCCCACATGCTTTTGATCGCGAACGCCTCTTGGTGCTCGCGGTTGGCGATATCTGTGGCGAGCCGGTCGACCATGCCGTCCACAGCCCCTGTTTTTGTCAAGTGGGCGATGTCGTCGGTGTTCATCGCGCCAGGGTGGTCTTTGACAGCAGCTGCGTACTGTTCGAGCATGATCGCTTTCGCGCGCTCCAGAGCGGAGCCGATTTTGTTGGCGTTGCCGGTGTCTTGCTCCAGCACGCTGAGGGCTTCTCTAGTGTTCGGATAGCCCGCTTCGTGGTCTTCGCCCCTATCCAGGTAGTCGAAACCCCGAGTGGTCTCGTGGGGCGGGTGCTCGCCGAACATGGCTGGCATGTACTTCTCCGCAACCGAAGTCATACTCTTGGCGAAGTCGCCGTGCGAATCGATGCTGTCTTTGTTGGCAGCGAGCTCCTTGAAAAATGCGTGCTCGGTCTCCCCTGCGCGGATAGCTTGAGCCTCGCTCACATTCGGCCCCACATCAGCCTCTTTGAGGGCGCTATCGGTCAAAACACTCAGCGCCGTACCGCCGTCAAGCCATTTTGCATGCTCTAACGAGTCCACAAACTGTTTCCCGCTCTGTCCTGTGGCAAGGTCGTGGACCGACATGGTGTCCCTGCCGGCTGCCGCGAGAAGGTCAGCCGCTTGTGGAGGAGCTGCAGGAAAGCCGCGCTCCAGCGCGCAGTTCTTTGCCAAGCTTGCGGCGCTCTCGAGAGCCCCCTTCGTCAGCCCTGAACCGGAGAGCTGGCTGTCAGGCACTTTCGCAACAATAGCGGAGATGCTCTGCAATTCGCCCCAATTCGGGGTATACCTCGGGTCGGTCGGCGGCTCCGCGTACGCGCTCGCAGAGCCGTAAGCGTCCTTGATCGAAGCGGGCAGCTTGTCCGTGCCGAAGGATGCCTCCTTCTGGTCCGGGTGCGCGGGATCCGGAACCGCGCATTTCAGGTGGTCGTTGCCGATGTCGTTGAGTCCCTCCGCGAACACCCGCCCATCTTCCCCCGGCCTGTTCGCCAAAGCTTGGAGCTGCTCGACGCTCATCCCATGCGTCTGCTCAGCGAAAGCCTGCAAGACGCTGTTCTGCTCCGCTGTGACGTAGCCGTTCTTGCCGTCGCGCATCTGCTGAATCGGCCCGCCTTCATCCTCCGATAACTCCAGCGCGGCCTTGACCCGTGCTTTCTGCTCAGGGGTGGCCGTGCCCGCGAGGTAGGCTCGCACGTCGGCTTTCGCTTGCGCGGGGGTCTCGCCGACGAGGGAGCCGATCTGCCTGTCCGTGGCGACCTGCCCGAAGTGCGTGTTGGCGCGGAGGTCGGCGGCGGCTTTGTCGGAGGCTTGTTCTAAGGCCTCGCGGTTTTTGTCGAGTCCTTCTTGCGCGCCTTGCAGCCACGCGTTGAGCGCTTCGTTCTGATCTGGGGTAAAGCTGCCGCTGAACCGCGACAAGTCAGCTTGGATCTTCCAGTCCTCGGTCACGTAGAATCCAGCAGGGAGTCGCGCGAGCCGGTCCCCGTCCTTGATGACGACGGGGCCTACGGCGGCGTTGATGCTGTTTCGCAGGTTCCAGGCGGCGGGCCACAGCGCCTCGTGCGCGGTTTTCAAGACGTTGGCCGCGTTGTCGGTTTCGGCGTGGAACCTGTTGAGCGCCCCCGCGATTGTCTCGCCCTTGTCCTGCGCCGCTTCGCCTGCTTGCCCGGTGAACGGCTCCCCGCCAGGAGCGCGGGTCTGAGCCTGCACGAACGCGGCGTTCAACGAGTAGGGCTCGCCTGATTCCCGCAGCCTGTCCGCCGCCCACTCAGTGTGATCGAACTGCATTTGCAGGAACTGGCTCAACGTGAACATCGCCATCACGCCACCACAAGCGAGGAGAGAGCTGCCGCGCCCTCCTCGTCGGTCTCCCCGACGACGTGCGCGACCGCTGTGAGTGCCTCGCCGAAGTTCTCGTACTCCCCGCACACCCGCCGGTTCGCATCCTCGAACAACCCGCCCACCTCCGTCAACGCATCGGCGAAGGAGAGTCCCTTCAAGTAGTGCGCCAGGAATACGAAAGGGTTGCCCTGCACATCTGCTGAGGCCACGCCCTTGTCCGCTCGGGCTTTCAACTCCACGGCGTGATCGGCCATCTGCTTCCCGGCCTGGGCCAACGCCTCGATATTCACCTGCAATGGGTTCGTCATGCGTCCCTGCCCCTCTCGTCGTTCCCTCTCTGAGCTTTCAACTGCTGTAGCCTACGCTTCTCAGCCCGGTATGCGTCCACGTCCACAAAGATCACCTCGCCCGACCGCACCAACTGGCGCAATCGTTCCTGTTCCTCTCGATCTTCTCGCTCTGCTTGTTCCCGCGCAAGCTCGATCTCAGTTTCCTCTTGGGAGAGTATCCGCCCGTCCTGGCGCATGACGCGCTCCACCGTCTCCAACTCCGTGTCAGATCCGTTCTCGCCGATCCTCAACACGGATGGATCCTCATACCCGTCCGCAACCTCGCTCCGCCCTTGCGGCCCTGTCGAGCTGGCCGGTTCTGACTCCTCTCGGGCGTCCGGGATCCACTCCTCCTCGTCATCTTCGTAGTGGCCGTATTGAGGGGCATCGTCCCAATGATCCCGTGGCATCAGTCGTCACGCTCCTTACAATCGGCATCTACTACAAGGCTGTAGCCGCGCACTACCCACGCCTCGCTCCGTCGATCTTAGATCTCGGCCAAAGCCTGTCAGGCTTCATAGCCACAGCCTGCGATAGATCCTATGACGGCCATCATTGGGGCCCACACGTCATTCATCTGCCGAATGCCCGATGCCACCGGCGCAATTGCCGTGTCAGCCAGTCACACAACGACCTGCGAGCAGCTGCGAAGACCCGAGCCTGCCCGCCTGTGTCCATGATCACGATTGCCGCCCCGGAGAAAAGAGTCGGCTCCCGTCCCTGATCAGGGACGGGAGCCGCTACTGCGGAGGATAGGGGATTTGAACCCCTGAGGGCTGTTAACCCAACCCGCGTTCCAGGCGAGCGCCATAGGCCACTAGGCGAATCCTCCGCCGAGGAGTATAGCGGACGCTTGGCGCAGAGACGAATTCGTTCTCCCTGCCAGCTCGCCCCCTGGCCCGGCGTCCGCGCTCCTGCGGGCGGGCGCTGAGCGTCCGCGCCGGTTTCCGCAAACGGATTGGACGACGGGGAAACCGGCGCGCTACACTCGTCGGCAGGACCCCGTGTGGCGACTATCCTGTGAACCCCCCCAGGGCCGGAAGGCAGCAAGGGTCAACGGGCTCTAGCGGGTGCGCGGGGTCCCCCTGTTCCTATATGCCCCGGGGGATCCTGAAGAGGTGCGAACGACGATGACTGCTGCGCTGCCCTATGCCTCCCTCGGCCCGGCAGAGCTGGCCGCCGAACTCGCGAGCCTGCAGTCGCGTTACGCGGAGCTTGTGGCCAAGGGGCTTTCGCTCGACATCACCAGGGGCGTGCCCGCCGCCGCCCAGCTCGACCTGTCCGCCGATCTGTTGACCCTCCCCGCCGGGGAGTACCGGGACGCGGACGGGGTCGACTGCCGCAACTACGGCGGCGTCCTCGGCCTTCGCGAGCTGCGCGAGATCTTCGCCGAGCTGTTGGAAGTCCCCGTCGCGAACCTGATCGCCGGGAACAACTCCTCCCTCGAGCTGATGCACGGCCTGATCGTCGAGTCGCTGCTGCACACCCCGGTGGACGGGGCCGCGCCGTGGGCCAGCGACCCGAAGCGGAAGTTCCTCTGCCCCGCCCCCGGCTACGACCGGCATTTCGCCGTCACCCAGGACTTGGGCTTCGAGCTCGTCCCGGTGCGGATGCTGGCGGACGGCCCGGACGTCGACCAGGTCGCCGAGCTGATCGCGGCCGATCCGTCCGTCAAGGGCATGTGGCTCGTGCCGACTTATTCGAACCCGACCGGGACGGTCGTCGCCGAGCAGACGATCCGCAGGCTGCTCGCCCTGCCCTCGGCGGCCCCCGATTTCCGGCTGGTCTTGGACAACGCGTACGCGCTGCACCCGATCGTCGGCGACTCGCCGACCGGCAGGCCCTTTTTGGCCTGGGCAGAGGAGGCTGGCCATCCCAACCGCCCGCTGGTCTTCGCCTCCACGTCGAAGATCACTCTGGCCGGGGCGGGCGTGAGCTTCTTCGCGGCCTCGAAGGCGAACCTCGACTGGCATCTCGCCCACGCGGGGAAGCGCAGCATCGGCCCCGACAAGGTCAACCAGCTGCGCCACGTGCTCTTCTTCCGCGACGCGGCGGGCGTGCGGGCGCATATGCGGCGGCACAGGGCTCTTTTGGCCCCGAAGTTCGCGCTCGTCCTGAAGATCCTCGAAGACCGGCTCGGCGCGGCGAAGGTCGCCTCGTGGACCGAGCCGCAGGGCGGCTATTTCGTGAGCCTGGACGTGCTGCCCGGCACGGCGAAGGAGGTGGTGCGCCTGGCGAAGGAGGCAGGGGTCGCCCTCACCCCCGCCGGGGCCACCTTCCCGTACGGCTCCGATCCCGAGGACTCGAACATCCGGATCGCGCCGACCTTCCCCACCGAGCCGGTGCTCGCCGACGCGATCGAGGCCACGAGCACGTGCGTGCTGCTCGCCGCCGCGAAAAAACTCGCCGAGCGGGACGCCGGATAGGCTCCCGCCGTCCGCTACCCTCGTCAGCCATGACTGACACCGCGACAGGGCGTGCCCCCGGCTCTTGGCAACTCTGTTCGTGGCGGCTCGTCGGGGCCGCCGCCGTCGCCGCCCTGCTCGCCCTCTGGGCGCAGCACGCGCTCATCCCCTCCGACATGCCCTGGTGGGGGCTGACGCAGAACGGCACCGACCTGATCGCCTACCAGAACGGGGCGCAGATGGGCTGGCGCGGCCAGCGGCTGTACGACAGCCCTGCGACCTGGGCGGGCTTGGCGCACCAAACCGCGCTCTGGTTCATCTACACGCCGTTCTCTGCCCCGCTGTTCCTCCCGATCAGCTGGGTCCACCCGTGGGGCCTCTCCCAGGCCGTCTGGCTCGTCCTCTCGGTGCTCGTCCTCGCGCTCGTGCTCAACCGGGCGTTGCGGGCCGCAGGGCTGCGGAGCAACCGCGCGCTCGCCGCGCTGAGCCTCGTCCTCGCCGTCGCGGCCGTCGATCTCGAACCGATCCGGGCCACGCTGTGGTACGGCCAGGTCAATATTTTCCTCATGGGGCTGGTGCTGCTCGACCTGGTCCGAAGGCCCGACGCGCGGCTGCGCGGCTTCGGCGTCGGCCTCGCCGCGGGGATCAAGCTCACTCCCTTGATCTTCCTGCCCTACCTGCTCGTCACCCGGCAGTGGCGGGCCGCGCGGACCGCTGTGCTCGTCTTCGCCCTGACCGCACTGGTCGGATGGATCGTCTTCCCCGCCGATTCGAAGGAGTTCTGGGGCGCGGGCGGGCAGGTCGGCCCGATCCAGGCCTTCACCGCGCACTTGGACAACCAGTCCGCCGCCGGGGTGCTCGCGCGGGTCTGGGACCCCGCGCCCGCGCCGAGCCTGCTCGTCCACCTGGTCCAGCTGGTCCTTGTCGTGCTCGGCCTCGCTTGCGCGCGCGAGGCCGACCAGGCGGGCGAGCGCTTCCTGGCCCTCCTGCTCGTCGGCTTCACCGGATGCGCGGTCTCGCCGATCTCCTGGACCCATCACTGGGTGTGGTTCGCGCCCTTCGTCGTCTGGCTCGGGGCGAAAGCCGCGACCTTGCGCCGGGCGGACCTCGCCGTCGCGACGGCGGCGCTCGCGGCCGCGCTCTTCATCTGGGTCCAAAGCCGCGCCGAGCCGCCGGGGGTCCTGCCGACCGTCCACCTCAACGTGGGCATTTGCTACTGGGACCGCCTGCCGAGCGCGCTCGGGCCGATCGCGCACTCCTGGTATCTGATCTTGTGCCTCGCGATCCTGATCGGCGCTCACCGGCTCCTGCGGTACCCTCCCATGCGTGATCGGCAGACCTGAAACCAGCGCGCAGATCCCGTCCCGGCTCCTTTGGGCGGCAGTGGTGCTCGCCGCGGCGGCCCTGGCCGCGCAGTGCGTCCTGCTCCCGTTCGACCTGCTGCACCACGACCTCATCACCAACAGCCGGGACTTTTTGATCTACTCGGACGGAGCCCGCACGGCGCTGGACGGGCGCCCCTTGTACACGGCCCCGGTCGGCGAAGACGGCTTCTTCACGTACCCGCCGTTCGCGGCGTTGTGCTTCACCCCGTTCGCCTTCCTTTCCGGCGAGGCGGGCGCGCTGTCCTGGTCCGTCCTGTGCTACCTCTTGCTCGCGCTCGTCATCGGACGGACCCTTCGGCTCGCCGGATTCCGCCCGGACCTGCGGCTGCAGCTGACCAGCCTGGCGCTGGCCGCCGCCGCGACCGCGCTGGAGCCGGTGCGGACCACGCTCTGGTACGGGCAGATCAACATCCTGCTCATGGCGCTGATCTTCCTCGACCTCTCCCGCCCGGAGGGCTCGAAGCTGCGCGGGGTCGGGGCCGGAGTCGCTGCCGGGATCAAGCTGATCCCGCTCATCTTCCTGCCGTACCTGGTGATCACCCGGCAGTGGCGGGCCGCGGCGACCGCCGTCGCGGCGTTCGCCGCCACCGTCGCGGTCTCCTGGGCGGTGCTGCCGGGGGACAGCGTCCAGTACTGGTTCCACGCCGTGCGCGACACGAGCCACATCGGCGAGCTTTTCCATCCGGCGAACCAGTCGGTCAACGGCTTCCTCGCCCGGATCTGGAAGCCGGACCCCAGCCCCGGCTGGCTCTGGCCCGTCCTCGCCTCAGCGGTGATCGCAATAGGCCTCTGTCTCGCCAAAACCGCGCACGACCGGGGCGAAGGCCCGCTCGGGCTGCTGCTCGTCGGACTCACGTCCTGCGCGGCCTCCCCGTTCACCTGGGGACACCACTGGGTGTGGTTCGCGCCGTTCGCCGCGTGGCTCCTCGCACAGGCCGTCCACGCGTTCGGCAAGCGAGACACCGCATGGATCAGCTGGGCCTCGGCGGCGGGAGCCCTTGACGCGTGGGCGTTCGTCTGGCCGTGGCATAAGCCCCCCTCGACGCCAGAGGACCCCCGAGTGGTCCCCGGCGTCTTCTATCATTTCCTCGACGCTGGTTCCCCGTGGTACCGCCACATCGCCAGCGGCTGGTACGTGCTGGCCTACCTCGCGATCCTGGTCGGGACCGCCAGCTGGCTGCGCGCCGCCCGCCCCGGCGGGCGGCCGGCCCCGACGCATCCCACGGGAGGAGCCTGACGAACATGAACGCCAAGCCTTTGCCCAAAGCCGTGCTCTTCACGGCCTTCGCCGCCGCCGCGCTCGCCTTCGCGGTCCAGTTCCTGCTGCCGCCCGGCACCGCGATCGTCCAGGGCTGCGGCGGCGTGGATTACAACGTCTACCGCGCAGCGGCGCAGGTCGTCCTCGGCGGCGAGTCGCTCTACGACCGCGCGTTGACGCACAATCCCGAGCTCGGATTCACGTATCCGCCGTTCGCCGTGCTCGCCTTCCTGCCGATGGCGGTGTTCCCCCGGCTGATCGGCGAGGCGCTGCACGTGCTCATCTCGATCCTCGCGCTCGCCCTCGTGATCGGGCGGACCCTCGAACTCGGCGGGTTCCGCAGGGACCGGAGGCTCGTGATGGCCAGCGTCGCCTTCGCGCTCGGAGCCGTCAACCTCGAACCGGTCCAGTCCACGCTGTGGTTCGGCCAGCTCAACCTCGTGCTCATGGCGCTGGCGTTCCTCGACCTCCTCGGCCCTCCCGCCAGCCGTTGGCGGGGCTTCGGGGTCGGGATCGCCTCGGGGCTCAAGCTCACCCCGCTCGTCTTCGTCCCCTATTTGCTGCTCACCAAGCAGTGGCGGGCGGCGGGAACCGCAGTCGGGACGTTCCTCGGCACCATCGCGCTCGGCTTCCTCGTTGTCCCGCACGACTCGGCGAAGTTTTGGACCAGCGTCGGCCAGACCACCAGGGTCGGCCCCCTCGCCTGGCCGTCGAACCAGGCGGTCGAGGGCACGCTCGCCCGGATCTGGGCCCCGCACGACCCGCCGAAAGCGCTGTTCTCCGCGCTCGCGCTCCTTGTCGGCGGCGCGGGGCTGCTGCTCGCCGCCTACGCCTACCGCCGCTCCGAGCAGGTGCTCGCCGTCACCGTCGTCGGACTCGTCGCCTGCGTCGTCTCGCCCATCGCCTGGAGCCACCACTGGGTCTGGGTCGCTCCGCTCGTGGTGCTCCTGGTCGCCAAAGCGCTGCCCGGCGACGGCCCGCCGAGGGTCGCGCCCGCGCTCGCCGCGGCGGCTCTGTACCTCTGGGTGTTCGTCTGGCCGAACGACCAGTCCGCGCTGACGTTCGACAGATCCGTCGAGCCCGCCTCCATCGGCGTGTTCTGGCTGCAGCACGGCCCGCCCCTTCTGCGGAACGCGCTCGGAGCCTGGTACGTGTACGCCTACCTCGCGATCCTGTTCTTCGGCTGGCGCCACCTGCGCCGGAAAACCCCGGCATGACCGCGCGGCGGCGCGGCGGCGCGCTGTGGGCGACCGCCCTCGCGCTCGTCCTCGGCTGCGCCGCGGTGTGGGCGCAAAACCGCCTCATCCCCTTGGACGGGGAATACTGGGGGCTGTTGGAGAACGGCGTGGACCTCGACGTGTACCGGGGCGGGGCGAAAGCGGTGCTCGAGTCCCGCCCGTTGTACGGGGCTCCGGTGATGGACGATTTCTGGTTCACCTACCCGCCGTTCGCCGCCGTGGCGTTCGTCCCGCTCTCCGGGCTCGCGTTCGAGTCCGCGCGGACCATCTGGCTCGAAATCTCCTGCCTCGCCCTCGTCCTCGTCGCTTACCGGGGCCTGCGCGGCGGCGGCCTGACCAGCCGAGGCGGCGCGCTTCTCGCGGGCGTCGGCCTCGCTGCGGCGGCGACCGCGCTCGAACCGGTGCGCTCCACGCTCTGGTACGGGCAGGTGAACCTGGCGCTGCTCGCCGTCGTGCTCCTCGACCTCGCCCGGCCCGCCGGCTCGCGCGGCAGGGGCTTCGGGGTCGGCTTGGCCGCCGGGATCAAGCTCACTTCGCTCGTTTTCCTCCCGTACCTGCTCATCACGCGGCAGTGGCGGGCGGCGGGATGGGCGTTCGGGACGTTCGCCGCGACCATCGCCGCCGGATTCGCCGTCGTGCCGGAGGAGTCGAAGCGCTACTGGACCAAGGGCATCGCCGACGTCAGCAAGATCGCGCCCCGCCCGACGCCCGCCAACCAGTCCATCGCCGGAGTGCTCGACCGGTTCTGCTCCCCCGTCGTGACGCCGTCGCTGACCGATCCCCCGTCCTACGCGCCGAACTGGGCGTGGTTCGCGCTGGCCGCGATCCTCGGCGCGGCTGGGCTGGCCCTGGCCTGGCTCGCCAGCCGCAAGGGGGACGAGCTGCTCGCGCTCGCCCTCGTCGGGCTCGTCGGCTGCGCGGTCTCCCCGTTCTCCTGGGGCCACCACTGGGTGTGGTTCGTCCCGCTCGGAGTCTGGCTCTTCGCGCGGATGGCGCGGGAGCGCTCGGCGGCCGCCGGGCTCGGTCTGGCGGTGCTCGCCGCGTGGACTTTCATGTGGACCTCCGTCCAGCCCGACCTGCCCAACGCCCCGGTCCTGCCTGGCTACGCCACCGGCGTGTTCATCCAGCCCTCCGACCCCCCGCTCGGGCCGCTCGGCCAGATCAAGGCGGCCTGGTATCCGATCGCCTATCTGCTCGTCCTCCTGATCGGCGGGGCGTCGGCGGCCGCCGGTAAGATGGGCCGGTGGCGTTATACCGAAGATACCGGCCGGAACGGCTCGACCAAGTCCTCGGGCAAGACCACGTCACCAGGCCGCTGAGCGTCGCCCTCGAAGCGGGCAGGCTCGGCCACGCGTACCTGTTCTCCGGCCCTCGGGGCTGCGGGAAGACGTCGCTCGCCCGAATCCTCGCCCGCTCGGTGAACTGCGAGCGGGGCCCGACCGCGAATCCTTGCGGGGTGTGCGAGTCGTGTTTGGCGCTCGCCGAGGGCGGGCCGGGCTCGGTCGACGTCATCGAGCTGGACGCCGCCAGCCACGGCGGGGTGGACGACACCAGGGATCTGCGCGACCGCGCCTTCTACGCCCCCGCGCGCTCGACCAAGCGGGTGTTCATCATCGACGAGGCGCACATGGTCACCACGGCGGGGTTCAACGCCCTGCTCAAGATCGTCGAAGAGCCGCCGCCGCACCTGATCTTCGTGTTCGCCACCACCGAGCCCGAGAAGGTGCTGCCGACCATCCGCTCGCGCACCCACCACTACCCGTTCCGGCTGCTGCCGCCGAAGACGTTGCGCGAGCTGCTGGTCAAGGTGGTGGAGGCCGAGCAGATGACCGTGGAGCACGACGTGTACCCGCTCGTCATCCGCGCTTCCGGCGGGTCGCCCCGCGACGCGCTCTCCATTCTCGACCAGCTCATGTCGGGGGCGGAGAACGCGACGGTCACGTATTCGAGCGCGGTCGGGCTGCTCGGCGTCACGAACACGAGCCTGATCGACGGCGCGGTCTCGGCGCTGGCCGCTGGCGACGGCGCGGCTTTGTTCACCGTGGTGGACCAATGCGTCAACGCGGGGGGCGATCCCAGGCGCTTCGCGGTCGACCTCCTCGACCGGCTCCGCGACCTCATCGTCGTCCAGAGCGTCCCGAACGCGCTGGAACAGGGGCTTGTCGACGCCCCCGTCGACGCGTGGCCGCAGCGCCGCGAGCAAGCGGAGGGCTTCGGGCAGGCGACGCTCGCCAGATGCGCGCAGACGCTGCACACCGGCATCACCGAGATGCGCGGGGCCACGTCCCCCCGGCTGCTGCTCGAAGTGGTGTGCGCCAGGATGCTCCTGCCGCTCGAGGACTCCGCCGCGCTCGTCGCCCGCTTGGAACGGCTCGAACGAGGCGGCGGCGCGCCCGCCCCTGCCGCCGCGCCCGCCGCGCGGCCTTCCTCGGAACCGTCTGCGCCGCCCCGGTCCGAAAGCCCAGAGCCAGTCGCGCGCGACGCTCCCCGTGAGCCGGGACCGGCGCAGCGCCGGCCCGAGCCGCCGCCCCTCCCGCCCGAGCCTGAGCGAGAACCGGAGCGGGAAGCCCCCAGACCGGTCGCCGAGAAACCCGGCCCCGCCCCCGCGCCCAGCAGACAGCCCGCCGCCCCGGCGGGTTCTCTGCACGAGATCTGGGCGAAAGCGCTCGGTCAGATCCGCGAACGTTCGCGAGTCGCCTACGCCTTGCTCGAAGGCGCGCCGGCCCCGGAACTGCGCGGCGACGAGCTGGTGATCCGGCAAGCCTCCTCGGCGCTGGCCACCCGGCTTTCCGACCCTAAGGTGCTCGACATGGTGTCCTCGGCGCTCCACGAGGCCGCCGGAGTGCGGTGGCGGGTCGTCTGCGAGCGCGGCGCGGCTCCGAGCGCGCCGCCCCCGCCGCCCGCCCAGGAGCCCCCCGCCTTCCCCCGCGAGCAGGAAGAGGCCCCCGAGCCGCCGTCCGCGCAGGCGCGGCGCGCGTTCGCGCAGCGCAGGTCCGAACCCGCCGCGCCCGAGCCGGAGCCGGAAGCGGAATCCAGCCCCCAGCAGCAGGACCGCCCGGCTCCGCCCCAAGACGCGTTGGCTTTGCTGACCACCCAGCTCGGCGCCAAGCCGTTGAAAAGCTGAGGCCGGTATGGACACGAACCGCGCGGTCGCCCGCCCAGTCGTTGGCGGTAGGATGGACGAGTTATGACCCAATGGTCCTCCCCCCGGCCCTCCCGTGAGCATTAGCGCTGCTCCAGCGGTGTATCTCATCGTCGGCGTCCCCGGCAGCGGGAAGAGCACGGTGAGCCGGGCGCTCGCCCAGCGGTACCGGCTCGGCGCGCATATCGAAGTGGACCGGCTCCAGGAGATGGTCGTCTCCGGCGGACGGTGGCCCCGCTTCCGCTGGGACCCGGAGGCCGACCGGCAGACTTACGTCAGGGCGAAGAACGCCGCCGCGCTCGCGCACAACTTCTACCAGGCCGGGATCGTCCCGGTGATCGACGACGTGGTGGTGTGGCGCAACCATTTGGACTACTACCTCGCCAAGCTCGCCGGGCTGCCGCTGCGGTTCATCGTGCTCGCCCCCAGCCCGCACATCGCCGCGCACCGCAACGCGACCCGGCGCAAGGTCCTCACCACCGACTGGAACTTCCTCGACCGGACCATGCACGAGCAGCTGCACGGGATCGGCGCGTGGATCGACAGCTCGGGCATGGACGTGGCCGCCACGGTCAACACCGTGCTCAGCGTGCAGCAGAACGTCCTGCTGCACGCTCCGCCGAACAACGTCGTCCTCCAGCCTCCCCCGCCCCAGCCGTGGGGAGGGCAGGACCAGTACCCCGCCGCGCTGGGGGCGCCTCCCGCGAGCCCTGCGAATGGGGGACAGCAGCCCCAGACCTGGGCGGGCTAAACGCGGCGAGGCGGCGAGCAGCGCCGGGGGTCAGAGGATGCTGATGGCGACGATCAGCCCGATCCCCAGGTGCGCGCCCGCGATGATGAACGAGTCGAAGTCGAAATCGTCGCGCAGCAGCGTCACATTGGTCTCCACGCCGGTCGCGATCTCCAGGAACCGCACCGCGACCACCTGGGCGGCGATGCCGACCACGCCGTAGACCAGCGTGGTCACGATCCCGCCCCAGATGTCCCCGGAGAGCGTGCTGTAGATGGCCGTCACCACGATCATGCCCATGCTGAACAGGCCCACCGCCGTGATGAAGGAGGCGTTCGGCTTCTCGTCCTTGACCAGTTGGCGCAGTTTTCCGGTCGTGGTCAGGTCGATGGCGAAAAACCCGAGGACCATGAGGGCCAGGCCGATGATCGCGTAGATCACGATGGCCGCCACGGACCTGGTGAGATGCCGCCAGAAGTCGCCGCTCGCGACGATGGACTCAAATGCGAGCTGGGAAACGCTCATACGGTCGTGCTCCTCATGTCGTTAGTCGATACTGTCGTTGGTCGATGCTGTGTTGATCGATGCTGGATAGGTCAAGACTGCTTGGGTCAAGACGGCGGCGGTCTCGGCCATGCTCACTCCGCGATCCGGTGCGGCACGAACGCCGCGCCGTCGTCGGTGATCAGCCCGGACGTCTCTCGAATCCCCATCCCCGCCGCGCTGTCCCCGACGACCCACGCGCCGATCACCGGGCGCATGCCGTCGAACTCCGGGAGCGGGTCGAAGAGCTGGTAGATGTAGCCCTCCTTCCCGTACACCCCGCCGGTGGAGGTCTCGTAGCCGGGGGCCACGATCGTCATGTTCGCCCCTTCCCTCCCGAGCTTGGGCTTTTTGATGTACTCGGTGAGGACCCCGGGGTCGTCCAAGTAGGCGGGCAGGAGGTTCGGGTGGCCGGGGTAGTTCTCGTAGAGGATCGCGAGGAGCGCTTTGTTGGAGAGCAGCGTCTTCCACAGCGGCTCGATCCACAAGGTGCCCGGCAGCTGCTCGACCGCGTGCTTGCCGAAGGGGTCTTCGAGCAGCCATTCCCACGGGTACAGCTTGAAGATCGCGCGCATCGGCTCCTCGGCCAAGTCCACGAACCGGTGCAGCACGTTGTCCCAGCCGATGTCCTCGACGGCGAGCCCGACCGTGTCGAAACCCGCCTCGGCGGCGGTCTCCTGCATGTACGTGGTGGTGATGTGGTCCTCGCCAGCGGTGTCGCCTCTGGCGAACGTCAAATGCAGCAGGCTCTGCGGCAGTTGCGCCCGGACCTGGCCCCAGCGCTCCACGAGCTTCTCATGCAGGCTGTTCCACTGGTCTCCGTCGGCGAACACGTCCCTGAACCAGAACCATTGCAGGATCGAGGCCTCCAGGAGCGATGTGGGGGTGTCGCCGTTGTACTCGAGGAGCTTGGCCGGGCCCTTCGCGTCGTACCGCAGGTCGAAGCGCCCGTAGACGTGCGGGTCGCGCCGTCGCCAGGACTGGTCGATATGCGGCCAGACCCATTCGGGCAGCCCGAAGTCCTTGTACCGCTCGGCGAGCACCACGTGCTCCACCGCTTCGAGGCACATCGCGTGCAGCGCCTCCACGTCGGCCTCGACCGATTCCACCTCGTCCATCGAGAACTCGTAGTACACCGACTCGTCCCAGTACGGCCGTTCGGTCCCGTCCGCGTAGCGTGCCGGGACGCCGTAGACCAGCCCCTGGGTCTCGACAGTCTGCTCCCAGCCCGGCCTGGGTGTTCTGCGAAGTCTGCGCATCGTTAGCTCGACGAGCTCCCGCCGCCGCCAGGGTTGATCCCGCCGCGCTGGACGCTGCCGTTGCTCTTCGAGGAAGACTTCCCGGAGGAGCCGTCGGAGCGGTAGCCGCTCCCGCCGCCCGAGTTGTAGCCGCCGCCCGAGTTGTAGCCGCCGCCCGAGTTGTAACCGTTCCCGCCGTAGAACCTGCCGTTGGAGTAGGGCGAGGAGCCGAACCAGCCGGTGTTCATGAAGACGTACGTGCCGCCGGAGTGATAGCTGCTGCTCGTGGTGCAATACGAGCTGGGCATTTCCTGATGGCTGACGCTGTCGTAGCACCGCCGTTCGGGGCTCGCGATGTACACCAGCGCCACGACGCCGACGATGCCGACGACCGCGACCCCGCCGATGAGCCTGCGCCGCCATTTGCGCTTGTTCTCCTCGTGGAGCTCTTCGATCTCGCGCTGCTTCGCCGCCGCTTGTTCGGCTTGGTAGCGCGCGCGGGACTCGGCGAGCGTGGGCGGGCGCGGGGTCGTGACCCCTGGCTCCTGGAACGAGATGCTGCCCGACCGGGGCGAGCCTGGCGGCTGCCCGGCGCCTGTGGGCGCGGCAGACGAAGCTTCGAACGGCGGCGCGGGGAACGCGGGAGCGGCGGGCTCGGCCCCGATCACCGGCGATGTCACGCCGGGGCCAACCTCGGGAACCTCGAACGGCGGGGGCGGGAACGCGGGCGCGGGCTCCGAGGAGCCCTTGTCGCCGAAGCCTCCGGCCGCTCTCGGGGCTTCTTGCTCGCCGCTGGAAGAGACGTCGCCGCGCGGCTCCGAGGACGGAGCGGCCTCGAACGGAGGCCTTGGCATGTTCGGAGTCTCTTCCTGCTCCTGCGACACATCCGTCCTTCCTATGAGCTGCCTTCGGCGGTGTTCAGAATATCGAGCGCCACCTCGGAGCCTGCCTTCAGGGTGCGCCCGACCGTGCACACCTGGTCCACCGCTTTGGCGACGACCACGAGCAAGCGCTCGCGCTCCTCGTCGGAAAGCGCCGAAAGGTCCACCCGAAGCTCCTCGCGAAGCGCCGGGTACACCTCGCGTTCCCGGTCCGCGTCGCCCGACACGGCGACGACGGCGCGGTAGTCGTCGCCGAGCCGTCTGGCGAGCGGAGCGTCCGAGGACAAACCGGTGCAGGCCGCGAGGGCGATCTTAAGCAGCTCCCCCGGCGTGAACGCCCCCTCGACCCCGTGCGAGCCGATCTGGACCTGCGCCCCTCGGTCGTTGTGCCCGGTATAACGGCGCGTGCCGATCCTTCGCACCTGCAGCTCTGCCATGTCCTGCCCTTTCTCTGCTTCGAAGGAGCGATCCTTCGCCCACAAGAACTCTGCCAGACCGGCGCGTTATTCCGTCCGGTCCGGCGTATTTGAGCACAGGTGATTCGATCTTCAGCAGCGCGCGCGCAGCGCTCTGACCTCGCCCGTCGTCGCGACGGCCGCGCAGGGGCGGGCGGCGGCTCGCGCTGCGTACTTTAGCCTGGCCCGATGCATCCGACCGTCTCGCCCTGGCCGCATCGGCTGCGCCGGGCCGGTCTTCCTGCGGCCTCGCTGCTCTTCTTCCTCGCGCTGTGGCAGCTCGCCGCAGCGAGCGGGGCGTGGAGCCAGACCTTCGTGCCGTACCCGAAAACGGTCTGGGACAGCTTCCTCGCCGTGTCGACCACGCGCGACGGCGTGCGCGGGTACCAGGGGTTCCTGCTCTGGGAGCACCTGTACATGACGCTGCGCCGCGTGCTCTTCGGCGTGCTGGCCGGGGTCGCGACCGGCGTGGCCGTCGGCCTGGCGATGGGCACAGTCGGCTGGCTGCGCAACCTGCTCGACCCCTGGCTGACGTTCCTCCGTGCCCTGCCGCCCTTGGCGTATTTCCCGCTGCTGGTGATCTGGCTCGGCATCGACGAGGCTCCGAAAATCACCGTGCTGGCGCTGGCGGCGCTGCCGCCCGCTGCGGTCGCCACCACCGCCGCGGTGCTGGCCGCCCCGGTGAGCCTTGTCGAGGCGGCGCGAGCCTTGGGCGGGAGCAGGGCGCAGGTGATCCGCGACGTGGTGCTGCCCGCCGCCCTGCCCGAAACGCTCACCGGGATCCGGGTCGCGGTCGGCATCGCCTACACCACCGTGGTGGCGGCGGAGCTGTTCAACGGCATCCCAGGGATCGGCGGAATGGTCAAAGACGCCAGCAACTACAACAACACCGCCGTGGTGTTGGTCGGCATCATCGTGATTGGAGTGTGCGGATTAATCGTCGACGGCTTCCTCAAGAGCGCGGAACGGATCCTCGTCCCATGGCGCGGCAAAGCGTGATCCGGGCTGGCCTGGCCCGCGCGCTCGCGCTCGTCCTGCCTGCGGCGCTGGCCGCCGCCTGCGCCATCCACGCGCCGGGGCAGAGTTCCGGCAAGCCCACGATCCGGATCGCCTATCAGACCTTCCCCAGCGGGGATCTGATCGTGCGCCACCAGCGCTGGCTGGAGGAGGCGCTGCCCGCGTACAACATCAAATGGACCAAGTTCGACTCCGGCGCGGACGTCAACACCGCCTTCCTCGCGGGCGAGGTCGACTTCGGGTCCATCGGGTCCAGTCCCGTGGCGCGCGGGCTCTCCGCCCCGCTGAACATCCCGTACCAGGTGGCGTTCGTGCTCGACGTCGCGGGCGACAACGAGGCGCTGGTGGCGCGCGACGGCTCCGGAGTCAACTCGGTGGCCGACCTTCGCGGCAAACGAGTGGGCACCGCGTTCGCCTCGACCGCGCACTACAGCCTCCTCGCCGCCCTCGCGAAGGCAGGAGTCGCCCCCGACGAGGTGCGCTTGATCGACGTGCAGCCGCAAGCCTCCCTCGCGGCCTGGCAACGCGGCGACCTCGACGCCGTCTACACCTGGCTGCCGACCTTGGACGAACTGCGCAAATCGGGCAAAACGCTGCTCACCAGCCGCGCGCTGGCCGAGTCCGGCAAGCCGACGCTCGACCTCGGCGTGGTCAGCCGCGCGTTCGCGGCGCAGCACCCCGAGGTGGTCGACCTCTGGCGCAAGGCCGAGGCCAGGGCGCTGCAGACCATCGCAGAGGATCCCAAGGCCGCCGCGAAAGCGGTCGCCGCCGAGATCGGGATCGACCCCGCCGCCGCGGCGGACCAGTTGCGCCAGGGCATCTTCCTCTCCCCCGCCGACGAGGCCTCGGCGCAGTGGCTCGGCTCGGCGGGCGCGCCCGGCGGCGTCGCCGGGAACCTGCTCGACGCCGCCCGGTTCCTCCTCGCGCAGAAACAAATCCCCGCCGCCCCCGACGAAGCCTCGCTGCGCGAAGCCGTCTACACGAAAGGACTGCCCGCTGTCCTCGCCAGCTGAACCGGCCTCCCCTGCCGACCCGACCGAAGAGCCCGCCATCCGGCTGCGCGACGTCGTGCACCGCTACGGCAAGGGCGAGGCGGCGACCACCGCGCTCGGCCCGGTCTCCCTCGACGTCCCCGCAGGCGAGTTCCTCGTCCTGGTGGGAGCCTCCGGCTGCGGCAAAAGCACGCTGCTGCGGCTGATCGCGGGGTTCGAGCGGCCCAGCGAGGGCTCTGTGCGCCTCGCCGGGGCCGAGCCGAGGCCGGGCGCGAACTCCAGCGTGGTGTTCCAGCAGCCCCGGCTCTTCCCGTGGAAGTCGGTGGGCTCGAACGTGGACCTCGCGCTGGAATACGCCAAAGCTCCGAAAAGCGAGCGGGCCGCCCGCCGGGAGGAGCTGCTGGCGAGGGTCGGGCTCGCCGGTGTCGCCGGCCGGCGGACCTGGGAGATCTCCGGCGGCCAGCAGCAGCGCGTCGCCATCGCCCGAGCTTTGGCCGCCGACACCTCGCTCCTGCTCTTGGACGAGCCCTTCGCCGCGCTCGACGCGCTCACCAGGGAGCGCCTGCAAGAAGACGTCCGGACGCTCGGGGCGGAGTCGGGCAAGACCAAGGTTTTCGTCACCCACAGCGCGGAAGAGGCGGCGTTCCTCGGCTCCCGGATCGTCGTGCTGACCACCCGCCCCGGCAGGGTCGCGCTCGACCTGCGCTCGGCGCTGCCGCGCGCGGGCGCGGCGGCCGACGAGCTGCGCGGCTCGCCCGAGTTCGCCGCGCTGCGCGCCGAGATCGGACACGCGGTCAAGGAGGCGGCCGCCGAGGCGGCGTAGCCTCAGCCTGGCCAGGAGCCTTCTGCGAAGAAATGGCGCAGGGCCTGGCGGTGCGGCTCCAGCTCGACGCCCTGTTCGGCCACCCACGCGTCGTCGAAATAGGTGTCGAGATAGCGGTCCCCGTTGTCGGCGATCAACGTGACCACGCTCCCCCGCGAGCCCGCGCGGACCATCTCCCCCAGCACCGTCAGCGCGCCCCAGAGGTTCGTCCCCGTCGAAGCCCCGACTTTCCGGCCGAGTGCCTGCGAGGCCCATCGCGCAGCTGCGATCGAACCAGCGTCCGGGACGCTGATCATCCTGTTCACCACGCCCGGGACGAAAGAAGGCTCCACCCTCGGCCTGCCGATGCCCTCGATCCGCGAGGGGCCTCCGGCGAACGCCTCGGGGCTCCAGAAGCCGCTCTCCCGATAGCTCAGATACGCGGGGGCGAACGCCGAGCGCTCCGGGTCCACCACGCACAGCTTGGTCGCGTGCCGTTTGTACCGGATGAAACGTCCGATCGTCGCCGAGGTGCCGCCCGTGCCCGCGCCCACCACGATCCATTCCGGCACCGGCTGTTCCTCCAGCTCCAACTGCGTGAAGATGGATTCCGCGATGTTGTTGTTGCCCCGCCAGTCCGTGGCCCGCTCGGCGTTGGTGAACTGGTCCAAATAGCAGCCGCCGCGCTCGCGCGCGAGCCTGGCCGCCTCGGCGTACACCTGATCGGCCCGGTCCACGAAATGGCAGACCCCGCCCTGGCGTTCGATCAGCCGGATCTTCTCCCGCGACGTGCTCCTGGGCATCACCGCGATGAAGTCAAGGCCAAGCAGTCTCGCGAAATACGCCTCGGACACCGCCGTCGACCCGGACGAGGCCTCGGTGACCGTTGTCCCCTCCCCGATCCACCCGTTGCACAGCGCGTAGAGGAACAACGACCGCGCCAGGCGGTGCTTCAGACTCCCCGTGACATGGGTGGTCTCGTCCTTGAGGTAGAGGGCCGCCCCGGAGCGCTCGGCCCGCGCGCCCCAGGCTCCGCACGCCGCGAGCGGGAAACGCAGCAGATGCGTGTCCGCCGACCGCCTCGCGTCCGCCTCGATCAAGCGGACGGCGTTGTCCGCCCACGCGCGCGCCGTCTGCTCGACCATGGGTTCAGGGTAGCCTCCACGCGATCCGCCGGCTCAGACCGATAGCAGAACGCTGCTGTCCGCGCACGTCTGCGCCTTGCGCCGGCCCGAGCCTACGGCTCGAACCGGTACCCCATCCCCGCCTCTGTGATCAGGTGCCTCGGATGGGCCGGGTCCGCCTCCAGCTTGCGGCGCAGCTGGGCGAGGTAGACCCGCAGGTAATGCGTCTCCGTCTTATACGACGGCCCCCAGACCTCGGAGAGCAGATCCTTCTGCGAGACCAATTTGCCCTGGTTCCGCACCAAGAGTTCGAGCATGCCCCATTCTGTCGGGGTCAGGTGCACCTCTGCGCCGTCCTTCGTGACTTTCTTGGCGACCAAGTCGACGGCGAACGAGTCGGTGACCACCACCGGCTCGCCCTCGCCCTGCGTGCGCGCGCCTCGGCGCACCGCCGCGCGCAGCCTGGCGAGCAGTTCGTCCATGCCGAAGGGCTTGGTCACGTAGTCGTCCGCGCCCGCGTCGAGCGCGTCGACTTTCTCGCTGGAGTCGGTGCGGGCGGAAAGCACGATCACCGGCACGTTCGTCCAGCCGCGCAGGCCCGCCAGCACCTCGAACCCGTCCATGTCCGGCAGGCCGAGGTCCAGGACGACGACTTCGGGCTGGCGCTCCGCGGCGGCCCGCAGCGCGCCAGCTCCGGTGGAGGCCGTGGTCACGTCGAAACCGCGCGCGGTCAGGTTGATCCGCAGCGCGCGGAGGATCTGCGGCTCATCGTCCACAACGAGCACCCGTGTCATAACCTCATCCTCCTCTATGGGCCAACTGCCGTTTCGGCGTGTTGGCGTCGGGCAGCCAGACTTGCAGCGTCGCGCCCCCGCCCGGAGTCTCGGCGACGACCACTTGCCCGCCCATCGCCTCGGCGAAACCGCGCACCACCGAAAGGCCCAGCCCAACGCCGACCGTGTTGTCCCGATCCCCCCGGCCGTCCGAGGACGAGGCGGCATGCAGCCGCCCGAACGCCTCGAACGCGCGCTCGCGCTGGTCGGAGCGTATGCCAGGGCCGTGGTCCACCACCGAGATCACCACCTCGCCCTCCTCGCGCTCGGAATGCACGGTCACTTGGGAGTCCGGCGCGTACCGCAGCGCGTTGTCGATGAGGTTCGCGAGCACCCGCTCCAACAGGCCGAGGTCCGCGATGACCGCGTTGACGTCCGGAGTGACCTGCACCCGCTTGCGCGCCGATGCGGGCAGGCTCAGAATCGCGCGGTGGGCGACCTCGTCCACGTACACGCGCTTGCGCTGCGGCGCGATCACCCCCGCCGCAAGGCGCGAGGAGTCCAGGAGGTTGCCCACCAGCGCGGTGAGCTGGTCGGCGGACTCTTCGATCGTCGCGAGCAGCTCGGCGACGTCCTCCGGGGAGAACTCCACGTCCTGGCTGCGCAGGCTCGACACCGCCGCCTTCACCGCCGCGAGCGGGGTGCGAAGGTCGTGGCTGACCGCCGAGAGCAAGGCCCTGCGCAGCCGGTCGGCCTCGGCCAGCCCGTCTGCCTTGGCGGCCTCCCCGGCCAGATCGGCCTGCCTGACCAAAGCGGCGGCCTGCGCGGCCACCGCTTCGAGCACGCGCCGGTCCCGCCCTGCGAACGTCCTCGGCCCGTCGAGCAGCAGCGTGGACTCCCCGTCCGGGGAGTCCACGGCGGTCTGCGCGGCCACCGCGCTTGTCGGAGGGTCCTCGCCTGCCGACGACACCACCGCCCCGGCCCGCACCAGGCTCACCGCGCGAAGCGCGTACGTCTCGCGCACCTTCGCCAGCAGCTCCGAGACGTCCGCGCCGCGCAGCACCACGCCCGCGAACAAGGTGAGCAGCTCCGCCTCTTTAGCGGCATGGCGCGCCTCCCGCGCCCGCGACGTGGCGGAGTCAACGAGCGCCGCGACGGCGACGCCCAGCCCGACCATGACGATGATCGTGATGATCTGCCCTGGGGATTTCACCGCGAAACTGAGCAGCGGCGGCGCGAAGAGGTAGTTGAGCAAGAAGCCCGAGATGATCGCCGAGCACGCGGCGGGAGCCACGCCCCCGAGCAGGGAGACCATGAGCACCACCGCGAAGAACACCGCCGTCGCGCTGGTGAAGTCGATGAAGCCGCCGGCGAGTTTCAGCAGCGCCGCGACGACGGGCGGGGCGACGATCGCGGCGGCCCAACTCGCCTTGAGCCGGCCACCCGTCCTCGGCCGCCACGACCGTCTGCGGCCCGCCTCCTCGTGGGTGACCATGTGGACGTCGATCTTCCCCGACTCCCGCACCACCCGCATGCCGATGCCCTCGCTGAAGAACTGCGCGAAACGCGAGCGCCGCGACGTGCCGAGCACGAGCTGCGTGGCGTTCACCCCTCTGGCGAATTCCAGGAGCGTCATGGGCACGTCGTCGCCGACGACAGTGTGCAGCGAGGCCCCAACGCTCGCCGCGAACTCGCGCAGACGGCCCAGTTCGGCCTCGGCGACGCTCGCGAGGCCGTCGCCCCGGACGATATGCAGCACCATGAGCTCCGCGCCGGACTTCGAGGCGATCCGCCGCGCCCGACGGATCAGCGTCGGGGACTCGGGGCCCCCGGTGACGGAGACGATCACCCGCTCCCTCGTCTCCCAGACGTCGGTGATCCGGTGGTCTTGCCGGTATTTCGCGAGCGCCGCGTCCACCTGGTCGGCCAGCCACAGCAAAGCCAGCTCGCGCAGCGCGGTCAGATTGCCCGCCCGGAAATAGTTGCGCAGCGCGGCTTCCACTTTCTCCTGGGCGTAGATGTTGCCGTGGGACATCCGGGCCCGCAACGCCTCCGGCGTGATGTCCACCAGCTCGATCTGCGCCGCAGAGCGCACGAAGACGTCGGGCACGGTCTCGTGCTGGGTCACGCCGGTGATCTGCGCGACCACGTCATTGAGGCTCTCCAGGTGCTGGACGTTCACGGTGGAGAGCACGTCGACGCCCGCCTCTAGCAGCGCTTGCACGTCCTGCCAACGTTTCTCGTTCGCGCTGCCGGGCGCGTTGGTGTGGGCGAGCTCGTCCACCAGCGCGAGCTCGGGGGCCCTGCGCAGCACGCCCGCGAGGTCCATCTCCTCGAGCACGGCCCCTCGGTACGGGAGCTCCAGCGACGGCACGACCTCCAGGCCGTCGAGGAGTTCGGCGGTCTGCTCCCTCCCGTGCGTGGCGACCACCGCCACCACCACGTCCGCGCCCCGCTCTTGGCGGCGGTGCGCCTCGGCGAGCATGGCGTAGGTCTTGCCGACCCCCGGCGCGGCTCCCAAATAGATCCGCAGCTGGCCGCGCTTGCGCGGGGTCAGCTGCGAGCCTTGGGACGTATCGGCGCTCACGCCTTCCATGAAAGCCTCACACCTTCCATGAAAGCACTGTCAGCCGCAGTTCGACGGGCGCAGGCCGAGCGCGGCGTTGAGCTCGCCCACGTTCACGCGGGGCTCGCCGAGGAAACCGAACTGGCGGCCTTTGGCGTGCTCCGCCACGAGCTTGCGGATCTCCTCGACCGGCTTGCCGTTCGCCTTGGCGACCCGAGCGGCCTGGATCGCCGCGTACGCCGGGCTGATGTCCGGGTCAAGTCCCGAACCGGAGCCGGTCACCGCGTCCGGCGGCACGTCCGACTCCGGGACCGACTCGCGCTCGGCGATGTCGTGTTTGCGCTTGGCGATCCACGCGGCCAGGGCTTCGCTGTTGGGCCCCTTGTTCGACGGGGCTCCCGCCGCAGGGCTGCCCGGCGCGAACGCGTCGTCGCCCGAGCCGACGACGCGGGCGTGGAAATACCGGTCCGGGGCTCCGTCGGCGGTCTTCGAGTCCACCCCGACCAGCTCGCTGCCCACGACGCAGCCGCCGACGACGCGGGGGGAGCCTTCGGCGGAGTCCGGGCCGACGCGGCTGATCCCCCACACCACGAGCGGGTAGGCCACGCCCAACAGGACCGTGAGCCCGGCGAGCAGGACCAGGCCGACGACCGACTGGCGCAAGAGCCGGAACAACAGTGTCATCGCTTCACCTCTCCATCTCAGCCGATCCCCGGCAAGAACCGGACCGCAAGGTCGATGAGCCAGATCCCGACGAACGGCAGGACCACGCCGCCGACTCCGTACACGAGCAAGTTCCGGCGCAGCAGCACCTCGGCCGACGCGGGCGTGTACCGCACGCCTTTCAGCGCGAGCGGGATCAGCCCGAGGATGATCACCGCGTTGAAGATCACCGCGGAGAGGATCGCCGAGGCCGGCGAGTGCAGCCGCATGATGTTCAGCGCCGCGAGCTGCGGGTAGATGCTGGAGAACAGCGCGGGGAGGATGGCGAAATACTTCGCCAGGTCGTTGGCGAGCGAGAACGTGGTCAGCGCGCCCCGCGTGATGAGCAGCTGCTTGCCGATGGAGACGATGTCCAGCAGCTTGGTGGGGTCCGAGTCCAGGTCCACCATGTTCCCGGCCTCTTTGGCCGCCGCCGTGCCGGTGTTCATCGCGACGCCGACGTCCGCCTGCGCGAGCGCGGGGGCGTCGTTGGTGCCGTCGCCGGTCATCGCCACCAGTCGGCCGCCCGACTGCTCCTTGCGGATCAGTTCGAGCTTGTCCTCCGGGGTCGCCTCGGCGAGGAAGTCGTCCACGCCCGCCTCCTGGGCGATGGCCGCCGCCGTCAGCGGGTTGTCCCCAGTGATCATCACGGTGCGGATGCCCATCTGGCGCATCTGCGCGAACCGGGCCGCGATGCCGGGCTTGACCACGTCCGACAACACGATCACGCCAAGGATCCGGGCCTTGCCGCCCTCGTTCCGGGCGACGACGAGCGGGGTGCGGCCCTCTCGGGAAGCCTGGCCCACCGCGTCCTGCACGTCCAGAGCCTGCGGAGCGCCCTGCTCGCGCGCCCATTCGAGGACTTTCTCCGTTGCGCCTTTGCGGATCGAAACGCCGTCGAGGTCCAGGCCCGACATCCGGGTCTGCGCGGTGAACGGCACGAATTCGCCCGCCAGCTCCTCCGGGGCGGCCTCAGCGGCCAGCCCGTGGCGTTGCGCGCAGAACTCCACGACGCTGCGCCCCTCCGGCGTGAGGTCGATGAGGCTGGAGAGCCGGGCCGCCTCGGCGAGCTCGGCCTCCGACACCCCGTCTGCGGGGATCAGCGCGGTGGCGCGCCGGTTGCCGAAGGTGATCGTCCCGGTCTTGTCCATGAGCACCGTGTCGACGTCGCCCGCTGCTTCCACGGCCCGTCCGGACATGGCGAGCACGTTGTGCTGCACGAGGCGGTCCATGCCCGCGATGCCGATGGCGGAGAGCAGCGCGCCGATGGTGGTGGGGATGAGGCAGACCAGGAGCGCGATGAGCTTGACCGGATCCGGCTGCTGTCCGCCGTACGCGCCCATCGGGCCGATGGCGACGACGGCGAACAGGAAGATGATCGTGAGCGAGGCGAGCAGGATGCCCAGCGCGATCTCGTTCGGGGTCTTGCGCCGCGCCGCGCCCTCGACCAGCGCGATCATCCGGTCGATGAACGTCTCGCCCGGTTTGGTGGTGATCTGCACGACGATCCGGTCCGAGAGGACGGTGGTGCCGCCGGTCACCGAGGAGCGGTCGCCGCCGGACTCGCGCACCACGGGCGCGGATTCGCCGGTGATGGCGGACTCGTCCACCGTGGCGATGCCCTCGACCACGTCGCCGTCGCCAGGGATCACCTGCCCGGCCTCCACGACGACCCGGTCGCCGAGGTTCAGCGAGGAGCCGGGGACTTCCTCCTCGGCCCCATCCTCGCGCAGCCTTCGCGCCACCGTCTCCTGTTTGACCTGGCGCAGCGTCGCGGCCTGGGCTTTGCCCCGGCCCTCGGCGACCGCCTCGGCGAGGTTCGCGAAGAGCACGGTGAACCACAGCCACGCGGCCACCGCCCAGGACAGCACGGTCGGATGCAGGAGCGCGAGCGCCGTGGTCGCGGCCGACCCGACGAGCACGACGAACATGACCGGGTTTCGGGCCTGGTGGCGCGGGTCGAGCTTGCGGACCGCGTCCGGCAGGGACTTGACCATCTGGGCTGGCGAGAACACGCCAGCCGAAACTTTCCCCGCGCTCATCTTCCGCCTCCCAATGATTCCGCGATAGGCCCCAGCGCCAAGGCGGGGAAGAAGGTGAGGGCGGCGACCAGGAGGACCACGCCGAGGAGCAGGCCGACGAACAGGCCCCGGTGCGTCGGGAGCGTGCCCGAGGTCGGCGGCGTGTGGTGCTGGGTCGCGAGCGATCCTGCGAGGGCGAGCACCAGGATGATCGGCAGGAACCGCCCGAAGAGCATGCACACCCCGAGCGAGGCCTGGAACCAGTCGTTCGTGGCGGTGAGGCCGCCGAAGGCGCTGCCGTTGTTGTTGGACGCGGAGGCGTACGCGTAGAGCACCTCCGAGTAGCCGTGCAGCGAGCCGAGGGTGCCCGGCTCGCCGCCGTTGCCTTGGGCGGCGAGCGTGGCGGGCAGCACCAACGAGACCGCCGTCCCGATCAGGACCAGCGCGGGCATCACGAGCACCGAGAGCGCCGCGAGGGTGATCTCGCGCTGGCGGATCTTCTTGCCGAGGTATTCCGGGGTGCGCCCGACCAGGAGGCCGCCGACGAAGACCGCGATCACCGCGAGCACGAGGAGCCCGTACAGCCCTGTGCCCACCCCGCCGGGGGCGACCTCGCCGAAGAGCATGTTCACGATGAGCGCTCCCCCGCCGAGCGCGGAGAAGCTGTCGTGGGCGGAGTCCACCGCGCCGGTGGAGGTGCCGGTGGTGGCCGTCGCGAAGAGCGCCGACGCGGGCACGCCGAAACGGACTTCCTTGCCCTCCATCATCGCCCCCGCCAACGTGCCGGCCCTGCCGCTCGGCGCGGACTCGGCGGCCCAGGTCACCGCGAGGACCGCGGTGAAGAGCGCGGCCATCGTCGCGAGGACCGCCAGGCCCTGGCGGCGGTCGCCGACCATCGTCCCGAAGGTGCGGGTGAGCGAGACCGGGATGACGAGGATCGCAAGGATCTCGACGATGTTGGAGAACGGAGTCGGGTTCTCGAAGGGATGCGCCGAGTTGGCCCCGAGGATGCCGCCGCCATTGGTCCCGAGCTCCTTGATCGCCTCCTCCGATGCCACCGGCCCCAGCGCGATTTGTCCCTGCGCGCTCGCGAAGCCGGTGTGGAAGGACTGCACCACGCCCTGGGTCAGCAGGACCACCGCGACCAGCAGCGCGAGCGGCAAGAGGATGCGGACCGTCCCTCGGGTCAGGTCCACCCAGAAGTTGCCGACCTCGCCGCCCTCCCGCACGTGGACGAAACCGCGGATGAGGGCGACGGCGACGGCCATGCCCACGGCCGCGGAGAGGAAGTTCTGCACCGCAAGGCCCAGCGGCTGCGTCCACACGGCCATCGTCGTCTCCGGCGTGTAGGACTGCCAGTTGGTGTTCGTGACGAAGGAAACCGCCGTGTTGAAGGCGACCGCGGGGCTCACCCCGTCGAGCCCGCCGCCGAGGCGGAGCACCCCCTGCAGCCGTTGCAGCGCGTACAGGAAGAGCACGCTCACCAGCGAGAAGCCGAGCAGGCTGAGCGCGTACCACTGCCAGGTCTGCTCCGTCTTCGAGTCCACTCGCGCGGCTTTGTAGAAGACGCGCTCCACTGCGAGGTCGTTCGCGCTCGTGTACGCCCTGGCCATGAAGTCCCCGAGCGGGACGTAGACGGCGGCGAGCACGGCGACGACGAAAAGCAGCTGCGAGGCAGCCGCCACCCACTCGGGCAATCCTGTTGCTGGCACCCTCAGAACCTCTCCGGGTCGACGAGCGTGACGAAGAGATAGACGGCGAGCACCGCGGCGAGGACGAGCAGCACGACGCTCACCGCTCCGGCGAGGGTCATCGAAGCGCGCCCAACGCGCCAAGCAGAACGCCGAACGAGACCAAGGTCAACGCGAGGTAGGCGACATCGGCCACGCGAGCTGTCCTTTCCCTTCTCGAAAACGCGTCGGGAACGCCCGACCGAGGCAAGCCTAGCGCCCGAAACCCGCCCGTCCTGGCTTCCTTACGCTTTCCATACGCGCTGCAGACGTTCGCGGTTCCCCGCAGCGCCTCGGGCGCTGCGCGATCTGCTCGACACCACGACAGAGGCCGTCCAAGCCCACCACGTCGCCGCCGACTGCTTCGTGCTCAAAGTCGTGGCCGCCTCCATGCGCCGCCTGGGGCAGGCGTCCGGGCAGGTCGGCGCGCTCGGCTCGACCACACCAGCGTGCCCCTTGATCGACATCGCCGACGCGTCCCGATGCGCGGGCGGGTTGATGTCGGCGCGGTCCGGGTCATCGGGTCGGCGTGACGGTCGGCGAGGAGGGGTCCGGTTTGTTGAGCGCCGAAAGGGCGGACCTGTTCAAGTAGTCCCACGTGATGAAAGGCTTGCCGGATTCGTCAAGGGGCTCTCCGTACCCGCTCGACTTGGGCGGCGGCGGATTGGCCTTCGGCTCCATATCCGCTTCTGCGGGCAGACGGGGGTGGCTCGGATCCGCGATGCAAGTATCCGCGAGTGGGACGGGCTGATAGGCCGGCCAGCCTTTATCGGCGTGGTGCGGCGCGACGGCTCCGACCACGATCCTCCCTTCGACTGAATAATCGACCACGTGCTCGTCAGGCTGCTCCCAAAGCTCTTCAAAGAGATACGCCGCCGCAGCGTGGTCGAGGTCGGCCGCCGGTTTGGCGAAACCGACCAGGATCCGGTCGACGGCGTAGGCGATATCCGTTTCCCTTCGCGGAGTTGGCCGAAACGGGGTGTCGCCGTGAAAACCGGAGCTGCTCGAGCAGTACACGCCCGTGACGGACCAGCCCGCCCGCTGCGCGGCGGCGATCTCGTCGGCGAGCCCGGCGTAGCCGCCGCCGGGGACCGGAACCTCAGACCAGCGTTTGGTGTTCGACCGGAAGAATGACGGTGGACGTCGGGCGGCCACAGGAGATTTCATTGTGCCGCCCGGAAATGATGCTTCCGGTCTGAGCCAGGGGTCCGCAACGAGTCGCGCCAGCCTGACCCGGTCGACATCGTTGGCCCGCCACGCAGGGTCTGGCTTCGCGTATTCGCAAGCGTTCACAAGGAACAGCGGGAGCAAAGAACGACCAAGAAGAGACGTTTCATTGCGAGAGCACCGTTCCGTCGGCTTTACTGTGCTTGTCACCGGTGATGTTCTCCATGTCGCCGTTCTCGTACTGCTCTTTCGTCAACGTGGTTGCGACACCGCGGCCTGGCTCGTCCCGACCACACCGCGTCCGCGTCGACGTGGATCTTCGCCATCGGCCCTCCCTGAAGGGCGCGCCCGGCTTTCCGCGAGCCGAGGGGCTCCCAGAAAACTCTCATTCCATAAAACTGGACTCGACCGGGCGGGGCTCCCCTTCAGCGCCGTTTCGCCGCCAGCTACAGCTTCTGGCATTTCGGGCAGAAGTGGGAGCTTCGGTTCATGAACGCCTCCCGGCGGATCGCCGCGCCGCACCGGCGGCAGGGCTTGCCCTCCTGGCCGTAGACGGCCAACCAGTCCGAGAACTGGCCCGACTCCCCGTTCACGTTCACATAGAGGGAGTCGAAGCTGGTCCCGCCCTCGGTGATCGACTCGTGCACGACCGAGGCGACCTCGCCCAGCAGCGCGACGGCCTTGCGCTGGCCCAGCTCGGCGGCGGGCCGCTCGCCGTGCAGCCTCGCCCGCCAGAGGGACTCGTCCGCGTAGATGTTGCCGACCCCGGAGAGCACGGTCTGGTCCAAGAGCACCCGCTTGATCGCCGAGCGCTTGGCCCGGATGCGCCGGGCGGCCTGGACGGGGTCGAATTTCGGGTCGAACGGATCGCGGGCGATATGCGCGACCGGGACGGGGACCAGCTCGCCGTCCACCTCCTTGAGCGGCGCGAACTCCCAGCCCCCGAAGGTCCGTTGGTCGAAGAACTGCAGCGTCCGCCCGTCTGCCAGGTCTGCCTCGATCCGCAGGTGGTTCGGGTTCCCCGGCATTCCTTCCTCGCCAATTCTGAATTGGCCGCTCATGCCGAGATGCATGACCACGGAGTCCTCGCCGTCGAGGACCAGCCACAGGTATTTGCCTCGGCGGCAGACCGCAAGGACGTCGCGTCCGGCCAGCGCGGCGGCCAAGAGCGCGCCGCCGCCGGGATGCCTGCGCGCGGCCCTGGGATGCAGCACGCGGACCTGGCGCAGACGCGCTCCGGCCAGCTCCTCGGCGAGTCCCCGACGGACGACCTCGACCTCGGGCAGCTCAGGCATTCACAGCCCGAGGCTCGGGAGCGCCACATCCTCGCCGCTGATCACGCCCCAAGCGTGGCCCGCCGCTTTCATCTCGGCTTCCTTCTTGGTCCGGCCGGACCCGGTGCCGAGGCTCTTCTCCTCGATCAGCACGACGGCGGTGAAAAGCTTCTCGTGGTCCGGGCCTGCCTCGGCGACCTCGTAGACCGGCGGGCGCAGGCCCCGCCGGGCGCAGAGCTCCTGCAGGCTGGTCTTCCAGTCCAACCCGGCTCCGAGCCGGGCGGCCCTCGCCAGAAGCGGCGCGCAGAGATGCAGCACCACTTCGCGCGCCTTCTCGATGCCGTACTGGATGTGCACCGCGCCGAGCAGCGCCTCAAGCCCGTCCGCGAGGATCGAGTCCTTGTTCTTGCCGCCGGTGCGCATCTCCCCGTTGCCCAGGTACAGGTATTCGCCGAGCCCGCCTTTGCCGAGCCTTCGGGCGATCTCCGCGAGTGAGATGGTGCTGACGATGTTGGCCCGCAGTTTGGCCAGCTCGCCCTCCTCCTTGTCCGGGTGGGTGACATACAGCTGTTCGGTGATGACCAGGCCCAGCACCGTGTCGCCGAGGAACTCCAGCCGCTCGTTGGTGGGGACTTCGCCGTGCTCGTTCGCCCACGAGCGGTGCGTCAGCGCGAGGGTCAAGAGCGACTCCTGCAGCGTCACCCCGATGGAATCGAAAAGCTCCGCCGGGTCGGACACGACGCACTCGGAGGCCTTGCGGCGCTTGTCCACCGAACGGACCGGGCCGGCGGATTTCGGCTTCGAAGCCGAGGCGGGCTTGCCCGCGACGGCGTCCTTGCGCCCGCTCGCGGCGCGTTTCTGCGGAGCGGCCGAGCGCGCGGGCGGGCGCCTGGACTCCTGCTGGGCCGCTCGGACCGGAGCCTTCGCGCGCGCGGCCCCGGCGTGGATCGCGGTCAGGTCCAAGTCGTCGCCGGCGCCCCCGTCTTCGGGGTCGACCCTGGGAGCCAGGAACTGCACAGGCTCGACGGCGGGGGGCCCGTCCTGGCGCTCGTCCGACTTGCTCATCACTTGTCTCCAACCTCTTTTCGGTTTGACTGATTCCCCGCTCCCCCGTCCGGCTCAGGCCCGGGTTCGGACGCGCCGAACTTCCCGAGCAGCCCCGCCCATCGCGGGTCGATCTGCTCGTGGCTGTGATCTGCGGGAACGGTCGCCAAAAGCACGCCGCACTCCACGCAGATGCCCCTGCAGTCCGGATCGCACAGCGGCGAAAGCGGGAAGCCGAGGACGACCGCGTCGATCACCGACTGCTCCAGCCCCACCTTGCCGCCGATCGCCACCGGAGCTTCCTCGTCCCCCTCGACCGGCGAAAAGCTGAAGAACTCGCGGAACGAAGCCTCAGTCGAGCCCGTGAAACGCTCGAGGCAGCGCGAGCACTCCCCAACGACCGGAGCGCGGAGGCGCCCGGAGACCGCGACGCCGTCCTCCGTCTCGAACAACTCCACGGCGAGCGAGACCGGAGCCCCTTGCTGGACGGCGAGCAGCTCACCGCCGATCCGATCCGGGGCCGGAAAGTCCAGCTCCCCGCGCAACGGCTCCGAGCCCGGCTGCAGCTGACGGATGTCCAGCGTCCACGGATCACGCGGATCGAAGACGCGCGCCAAAGCATCGGGACTGGTCACCCGCACGAGAATACGCGAGATCCATCCGTCGCGCACATTCGGCGCGCCCGTTTCACCTGCGCGATTCGACGCGTTCCCGATTCTCACGAGTATTGGGCAGGCTGTCGATCAAGTCGTGCGTCCCGGCCCCCGCGCGCAGTTGCTGGCGCCCCCGCGCGACCGTGCGGCTGGTGGTGACGAGGAACTCCTCGAACTCGGCCAGTTTCGTGTCCACGTAGAAGTCGCATTCGGCCCTGGTGCGGTCCGACTCCGCGTGCGCGGCGTCCACCACGCGCGTGGCCTCGGCGCGGGCCGCCTGGGCCACCTCGCTCTGCGAGACCAGGCGGCGCTGCTCGGCGAGCCCCTCGTTCACCGCGTGCTCGTACGCCGAATTGCCCGCCTGGAGCAGACGCTCGGACTCCTCCCGCGCCCGCGTGGTCGAGGACTCGTACTCGCGCTGCGCCTCGTGGCGCAGGCGCTCGGCCTCTTGCTGCGCCTCGGCTAGGAGCCGTTGCGCCGTGGAGTGCGCCTCCTTGACCGTCCGGTCGGCCTGCGCCGCCGCGTCGGAGGTGATCCGCTCCGCCACGTGCTTGGCCTCCTCCACCGAGGACTCCGCCTTCGCGCGCGAGTCCTCGACCGTGTTCTGCGCGTACACCCGCGCCTCTTCGATCAACCGGTCGCGCTGGTCGAGCACGTCCTGCGCGTCGTCGACATCGGCGGGCAGGGCCTCCTTGATGTCGTCGATCAGCTCCAGGACGTCGCCTCGGGGGACGACGCAGTTCGAGGTCATCGGGACGCCCCTGGCCTCTTCCACGATCGCGCCGAGCTCTTCCAGCGCTTCGAACACTCGGTACACGGTCCACCTCATTCTGCTTGTTCCTTGGTGCTTACTCCCATTGTGCCCCCGGCCACGGCCTGAGGCGATCACAATTCCGGCGTGTCTCGAGGTGCGGTTGTGACTGAAGTGATGCATGAGAAGCAGGGCGCCCCTCCCCCAGGGCAACAAGGCCGCCGCATCTCGCGCGGGCGAAACCGATTGGCCAGAGCGGCGAACCCCTGCTACTATCTACCACTGCACCGGGCCACCCACCCGGAGCAAGTCTTGCTGATCAAGTCAGCACACCCTGTCGAGGTGGCGAAATGGCAGACGCGCTAGCTTGAGGTGCTAGTGTCCGATAAGGACGTGGGGGTTCAAGTCCCCCTCTCGACACAAAGAGCCGTAAGGCCAAAATCGCGCGGGCGGGGTTCGCCGTTTTACGGTCAGCGGCCCGTTTGGCCGACAAGCCCGGACATGTCCGTGCCCGTATCGACGGAGCGGACCAGCGCGCTCAGCTGCGCGGCGGTGCGGGGGTCCGTTGTGATTCGGGGAATCAGCTCGAGCGCGGTGCGCATATGCGTCGCGATCACGGTCTCGAGCCATGTCCTGGCTCCCGCCTGTTCGAGCAGCCCTCGGATGCGGAGCAGTTCGGCGTAGTCGGCGACAGTTTTGGCCTGGTAGTAGGCGGCCAGTTCGTCGCCGACGGGACCGGGTTGCTGCCAGGCGAAGGCCACGGGGGCGGTGACCCGTCGTTCCCGCAGGTCCGAAAGAGGGTCGTGCAGATCTCCGTGCGGGTTGTCCCAGATGTTCTCCAGGTCGTTGCGGAACTGGAAGGCCATGCCGAACGACAGGCCGAATTCGGCGGCGGCGCTGACGCTGTCGGCCGGGGCTCCGCTGCACAGCACTCCGCTGGCGACGAAGTATTCGACCGGGTTGCCGGCCTTCGCGGCGGCCACGTCGATCACCTGCTCCAGACTGCCTGCCCGGTTCTGTTCGACCAGCGTCTCCGCCGCTTGACCGGCGTACATGGTTTGCGCGCAGGCGGCCATTCGATCCTGGATTTCGTCCCTGGCCCCGGCAGGCGCGTCACGGAGCGTGCGGAAGGCCAGCGCGAGCAGCGCGTCTCCCAGATGCACCGCGGCGGGCGCGCCGAACGCCTTCCACACCGCGGCGCGCCCGTATCGGCACTCGTCGTGGTCGACCAAATCGTCGTGGACGAGCGCCGAGGCCATCAGAAGCGTGTTCGCGGCGGCGACGGCGCGGGCCCGCTCCCACGCGGATCCAGGGGAGCCCGAGGCGAGAAACGTCAATGTCGCCGCCCGTCGGCGCAGGATCCGCCCGTGCGGGTCGGCGGCGGTTCCGTCGGCTTCGACCCAGCCGAAATGGTATTCGGCCATGCGCCGCAGCGGTTGCGCCAGGGTCGACACCGCGTCGCGCAGCGGGGCGTCGACGTATCGGACCACCTCCTGGCGCACCTCGTTGAGGGAGTGCTGGGCGCAATCGGGCATGCGTATCACCTTCTAGCGGTCGGGCATTCGGGACGGTCCCGAATGGGGTTTATTGGAGATAGCCGGGCAGCTCGTTCGTGCGGTCGGCTCTTTCGTAAGGGGCTTGGTGCTCTCCGAGTTCTTTCATTTGGAGTCGGCACCACGGCGACAGGCCCATGGCTTCGGGCTGGCGGGCCAGTTCGACGAACGAGTCCCAGCGGAGCCAGAGTCCGCCCTCGACCTCTTCGGGGTTCGGCGAGAGTTCGCGGGAGTCCACACGGGCCACGACCACGGGGCAGTACTCCCATTCGACAATGTTCGCGCTCGACACCGCGCGATAGCTGAAATGCGGGAGCACCGTGGACAATTCGCGTATCTCGCAGCCGAGCTCCCGGCGCACCACGCGGCGCGCGGCGTGGTGCAGCGGCTCTCCGGGCAGCGGATGTCCGCACGCGGAGTTGGTGACGACGCCCGGCCACGTCAGTTTGCTGCGCGCGCGCTGGCTGACGAACAGGCGGCGGTCTTGGTCGAACAGATAGCACGACAGGGCCAGGTGCAACGGCGTCTCGGCGTCGTGCACGGTGGCTTTCGGCGCGCTCCCTGCGGGCAGCAACGCGTCGTCGAGCAGCACGACATGCTCCGAATCGGCCGTCAGCGGCGGCTGCTTCGGAGCAACAGGAAGCCGACGCTCGTTGTGGATGATCATCGTCCCTCCGATGCGTGGCGGCTGGCCGGGGTGAAGACCGTGCGGTCGGGGTAGATGTGCATGGTGGCGGCCACGGGCTCTTCGGCGAGCCAGAGGCCGGCGACGCCGTGGTAGCGGGGATTGACGGCGTGGAAGGCGATGGTGCCGCTGAGCAGGTAGTCGAGCCCGATGAGGTATCGGCGGACGGCTTCCTGATCCGAGAAGGGGTGGTCGAAGGCTTCGTCGCGCAAGCGGTAATAGGCCGCTTCGGTTGCGCGGATCTCGTCGCAGACGGCGTCGGCGGCGGCTTGCACGGACATGCCTTGGCGCCGGGCCAGCACCAAGACCAGGTTGGTGGCGTTGTTCTCCTCGAACATCTCCTTGCGGAAGGAGAACAAGCTGTTGACATGCATCATGTGCCAATTCACTACTTGGGATATGTCGCGCAGGAGCGTGCTTTCCTGTTGCTCGGCTCCGATGTCAACGCCCAGGCTGTATTCCAGCAGGCGCAGCACGACCGGCACACCGCCGACGCTGGCGTGCGTTCGTCGGTAGGAGTCGATGTCGTTGATCTCGTCGTGCAGCTTGCTGGTGTTTTCACGAAGACAGCTTTCTGCGTGGGCGGCCATATCGGCAAGGAGGCAGTCCACGTGGCGCTGGCTCATCCCGGTCGCAAGAAGCTCGCCGATCACGTGCGACATCGCCTGCGCGACTCGGCGCGCAGGCCCGTCGCCCTCGAGCGAGAATCCTTTGAGGAGGGCGGCCATGTCGGCCCGAAAGTTGGCGGCGGACCGTTTCTCCATGGTGGCGCTGTCGAGGATGTCGTCGACCACGAACATCAGTTGGAGCATGTCGCAGATCGGGCCGATCCGGTCCGGCAGAGCCAGCGGAAGACCGTACAACGCGGCGTGGTGGTGCCGAGCGCCGGTGAAATCGGCGAACGCGTCCTCTGTCTCGAACAATGCCGCCAGGTGCAGCTGGCAAAACCGCGCGCCTCGGACGTCTTGCTCGTCAGCGGCCGGGTGCAGGCGCGCGCTCGGCAGCCGCACCCGCAGCTCGTCGAACGTCACTCGCAACGGCCACGTATCGCTGTTGCCGAGAAGGTGCTCCGGTGGAGCCGAAATCGCCGCGACGTTTCTCGAAGTCGGCATGGTGGCTTCCTCTTTCCGTGGTCCGATGTCAGTGGTTACGTCTCAGCAGCAGATGCGCGAGGGCTTGGAGTTCGGCGGCCGGACCGGGTTGGGACGTGAGGTTGTCCAGGCAGTCCAGCGCAGCGGCGATATGCCGCTCGGCCCCCGCCATGGCCCAGCTTCGGGCTCCAGCCTCCTCGACCGCGGCGATCACCTCGCCGCATTCCCTGTCCGACAGCAGCTCTCCGCTGGCGTACGCCGCCGACACGGTCTCGGCGGCGGGCGTGCCCAAGCCAAGCACGTAGGCGATCGGCAGGGAGAGCTTGCGCGCCCGCACATCGGAGCCGCGCGGTTTCCCCGTCTGGGCGCTCTCCCCCCATATTCCCAGGACGTCGTCGACGTATTGGAACGCGATGCCAAGGTGGCGGCCGAACGCCGACAACTGCTGCTGCTAGTCGAGATCGACGCCGGCGGCGCTGCCCCCGAGCACGCATGCCAACGCGATCAAAGCCCCCGTCTTGCTGGCGGCCATCGCTTCCACTTCCGACACGGTGGCTCCAGAGCGGCCCTCGAGCAGGATGTCGAGGTATTCGCCTTCGATCACCTCGGTGAACGAGTCGATGACCTTGCCGACGCTGTCGCAGGCTGTTCCGCTCTGCATGGCGGCGGCCCGGCCCATTGCGAGGAAGAACAGCGCGTCGCCGGCCAGCATCGCCGCCGGGACGCCGAACACCGTCCATGCGGCGGGCCGTCCCCGGCGTTGCCGGTCGCCGTCGATGATGTCGTCGTGCAGCAGAGAGGCGTTGTGCAGCAACTCGACACACACCGCGGCGTCCACCGCGAGCGCCGCGGCGCCGCCGAGCGCTTCACAGCTCAGCGTCGCCAGCGCCGCTCGAACGGCTTTGCCGCCGTAACGGATGGGAGCCACGCCAGCGTCCCAGCCGAAGTGGTACTCGATGACCCGACGAACATGCGAGGGCGTCTCGGCGATAGCCTCGCACACAGCCGGGAATACCAATGCCGCGCTGTCGGCCAGCACTGCGGACGCGGAGCGAACCCCGTGGCGATCAACGACCTTGCCGCACTGACGCTGAACTGACGCTTGCTCAACCCGCATCCGTCCTCAACCTATCGCTCTTGGGATGACATCGTGACCCACAAACATCGATTCGTCGCACGGGAGCCTTGACACAACAAGAGGATCGAAACAACGGGCTGCTCACTGCGGACTACTGTTGTGGCCGCGCAAGGATATGCACTTCCTTGTGCTCGAGGCTTTCACCGCCTCGTGACCTAGATCATAGCATGGCGCATCGTGGAATGTACATACGTATTGCGAACATTCGATGTACTCTCGCCAACATCCGATCCGGCTCCGCCGCCGACCGCGCCCCTTCGCTGCGAGGGGCAGGCCGGGGCGAACGCCGAGCGGTCGGGTCAGCGCAGCAGCGACAGCTCGCCGAGCAGCTCGGCGGTGACTTCGGCTGACTCCCCGCCGAGCTGGTCCGCCACCTGCGGGCGCAGCGCCCGCAGCACCGGCAGATGCTCGCCCGAGCACGGCTCCAGACCTGCCAACGGGGCGCGGGGCGCGGGTTTGTCGCCGGTGCGCAACGCGCAGACGACGGCGAGCCGAGGGGCGCGCGGGGCTCCGGCGAGCTCCAGCGCCACCCATCGCTCCGAGGCGGGGAGGCCCCGAACGGCCCGCAGGACGCCGGGCAGGGCGGCGTTCGCGCGGACCCGGTAGGCGGCCAGATATCCGCGCTCGTCCGCGACCGCTCGCCATCCTTCTTTCGCGCCCGGCGCGAAGTCCGGCCCGTCCGGGCGCTCCGCCGCGCGCGCCTGCCAGCCGAGTTCGCGCAAGTGGTCGGCCAGACGACGGCGCGCTGTCTCCGCTGTCTCGCGCAATGGGATCCGGGGCGAGCGCCCCGCGAGCGCGGCCAGGTTGTCCGCCGCGCTCAATGTGAGGCTCGCCCAGACGCAGCCGTCTGAGCCGCCCTTGTCCGCCAGGGTGATCCGGATGGACGAACAGGACACGCCGTATCGGTCGAGGTATCCGGCGAGGAGCTCCACAGGGACTTCGCCGCCGGAAGCCGGGGGCACAAGCTCCAGCGCCACCGTGCTGAGCGCGCCGGCTCCGGCCCGGACGATCTCGGCGGGCTCTTCCGGCGCGCTCCGGGAGAACCGCCGGGACAGCATGCGCAGCCGCTTGCCGACGATGTCGGTGGCGAAGAGGCCGCGCCACCATATCGACAGCGCCAGCGCGAGCGTCCCTGCCGAAGCCGCGGCCCACCGACCGGTGAGATCGCGGCGGCACAGCGCGAAAACGGCGGCCACGACCAGGGTCGACACCAGCGCCAGGCGGAACGTTCCTGGAGCCGGCGGACGGTACAACTGCACTCGTGTGCTCATTCGGCGCTCTCCTGCCGACGACGGGCGGCGGCCGCACCGGCTGCGATCACCGCGATCAGACATATGCCGGAGCCCGCGAAGGCGAGCCTGCGCGGCAGGGGGTCCTCGGGCTTCGGCGCGGACGGAGCCGCGACCGCGCGGGCGCTCGGACCGGCGTGGGGAGCCGTCGGCGGGAAGCTCCCAGGTCAGCGCGGCGACCGGGTCGACGGAGCCGACTCCGACCAGGTTCGAGGGCGAACGGCCCGCGTCGCGGACGGTGCGCTCAAGCCGCGCGACCGTCTGACTCGAGGTCAGCTCAGGGAAACGGCTGCGCACCAGCGCGGCAACGCCGGACACGTACGCCGCCGCGAAGCCTGTCCCGTTGATCGGGACGGGCTTGCCGTCCTGGCCGAGGACCGCATTGGCCAAACCGCCGTCGGGCCGGTTCGACAAGGACGTGACCGATTCGCCTCGGGCCGAGGCCCCGACCCACGGCCCCGGCATGGTGAACCGCGAAGGGCTGCCGTCCGAAGCGACCGAGCCGACCGACAGCACGTAGGGCTGCCACCACGACGGGGTGGAGATCGAAGCCGCCCCCGACCAGTTCCGGGGGTCCGCCCCCGGCCCGGACAGCGGGTTCGCCCGGCAGTTCGGGCCCGAGCCGTCGATGTCGCCCGAAGCCGCCACGACCACGGCGTCCTTGTCCACCGCCGCGTAGCGCAGCGCGGCTCCGAGCGCCGCTTGGTCGACGGGCTTGGCCGCCGAGACGCAGATCGGGACGGACACGTTGATCACGCTCGCGCCGAGGTCGGCGGCGCGCATGACCGCGCGCGCCAGGGTTTGGACGGCGCGCGCGAGACCGCCGACCGCAGGATCCTCGTCCGGGGCGCGTTGCGAGAACTTCGCCGAGGTCTGCCGGATGGAGATCAGCCGCGCGTCCGGCGCGACGCCGGAGAACCCGTCCTCGCCCGGCTGGGCTCCGATGATCCCGGCGACCAAGGTGCCGTGCCCGTCGCAGTCGACCAGGCCGTCCGTCGCCTGGACGTAGTCCCCTCCCGGAAGGACGCGCAGCCGGGGGCTGGGCTGCGCCCCGGTGTCGATGACGGCGACGGTCTGCCCCGCCCCGCGCGAGAAGCGCCACGCCTGCACGAGGTCCGCCGGGGGTTTCTCGGCCCGAGGGAAGCCGGGGGCCAGCAGCGTGGCTTCGCACGCGCCGATCTGCATGACGGAGCCGCCGGGGGCGGAGTCCCTTGGCAGCGCGGCGGGGTCCGCAACCGGGCGCGGCGCGGCGCACGCTGGCGGGGCCGCCGCCGCGAGCAGCGCAAGGACGAGGGCGAGCGCCGGCCTCGTCATCGGTCGAGGACCAGGGCGAACAGGCCGACAAGGTACGCGATGACCGGCAGCAACGACGCGTCGAGACCGGAAGCGACGAACCCGAGCGCCCTCCGGGTCGGGAGCGAATAGCTCTCGGCCTGGCCGATCTTCGGGTTGGCGACGACGACCACGAGCGCGGCGACCAGCGCGGCGAGCGCGCCGAAGGAGCCGAGGGCCGCGGGGAACCGGCCCGAGGCGGCGAACGCCGCGGTCAGCGCCGTCGCGGTCAGGAACGGGACCGCGAGCAGCCATGCCTTGCAGACCGCCGAGTCCCAGACCCTGGCGCGCAACGCGGCCCCGGCCCCGGTCGCGACGACCAAGTACCACGCCAACGGGCTGTGCGCGGCGGAACCGACCGCGAGCGATCCGAGCACGGCGAGCAGCGACGCGCCCGCGATGAATCCGCTCTGATGCGAGTCGCTCAGCTTGACGCGGCGCGGCAGGTCCCTGAGCACCGATATCGGCGGCGCGGACGGAGCTGGGTCGCCCGGCGCGGGGATCGTGGGCAGGGGCAGACGGGCCGACAGCGCCGAGAGCTGCGCGGCTTTGACCGTCACCAGCAGGGCCGCCGCGATCAAGCCGCAGCCCAGCGTCATCATGGGCGGGCTCCAGAGCGTCTGCGCCGCGGCGGCCCCGACGAGGCCGAGGCCGACCACGACCGCCGAAGTGAAGAACGCGACCAGCTCGCGCGCGACGATCAGGTACACCGCCGACCACGCTGCCGCGCCCGAGGCGGCGAGCAGCGCGCGGGGGGCCGCGCTGTCGCCGGGCAGCGCCAACGCCAGCGCGCAGACGATGGGGGCCAACGCCGTGGCCGCCAGCTCGCAGCTGAGCGGCCGCGAGCACGGTCGGGACAAAAGCGCGCCGCCCGCGACGAGCAGGGCGACCGCGCCGAGCGCGGCCAGACCGATCGCGGACCCGGTCTGGAGACGGTGCGCGGTCGCCAGCGCCGTCGCGACAAGGACCGACCCGACCAGGCCGGTCCGGGCCGCTCGGGCGATGTGCGCCGCGCCCCACGGGCGTGTGCGCGACTCGGAGAAGATGACGGCGGCGTCCGCGACGTCCTCCACGACGCCGGGGGCCGCGGGGCCCGCCGGAGTCGGGCGGAGCGTCAAGAGGTCGCCGTCCACGACGCCGACCGTGTCCAAAGTCGCGTCCGCGCTGAACGGCGCGCCGTGCACCGGCGCGAGGCTCAGCCGCTGCGGGAGGTCGGCGGCCTCGGTGGCGAGCATCCGGTGCACGGAAGGGATGATGTCGCGCATCGGCAGCTGCGTCGGCAGCGCGACCTCGGCCAGTTTCTTGTCGCCGAGCACGGCGACCCGGACGATGGGCATCACGGCGTTGTCGGACATAGTGTTTCGCTTGGCTCTTTCAGATAGGGGCGGGGCCGGGGCGGCCAGTGGCAGCCGGTTAGTTGAAACTCTTGGTCAGGCGCGCGTTCGGGAACCAGCGGCCTTCGGGAAGCTCGGCCGTGAGCTGGTCGACCGCGACCGCGATGGCGAACGGCGTCCCCGGCGCAAAAGTGGACAGCCAGACCCCGTCGGCGGCGCGGCGCGGGCTCACCAGGACGCGGCCCGCGCCGGTGTCCACCACGCTCACGCCGACCTCGGTGCTCCGCTTGGCCGCGCCGTCCCGCTGCCCTGCGACCACTTCGACATAGCTGCGCCTTCCGCGCAGCGCCGCCTGGACGACCGGGCGGGCGGCGGGCGGGATGCCGAGTCGCTCCACGACATCGTCCAGCGAAGCTCCGGAGCGGAGTTTCTCGTCCGCCTTCGCGCCCGCCTCGGCGGGCAGCGTGAACTCGGGGAATTGCGCGGGGGCGCGCTGGCTGAGCCCGGCGACCACGCTCGGGACCAACGCCGAGGGCTCGTCCGCTTCGATCGCGGTGAAGGCGACCAGCTGGGCGTTGCGCAACGCGACCACGGTCTGCGACTGCGTCCGCGCGACGAAGCCGCGCAATAGCTTCGGATGCGCGGAGCCGGGGTCGCCGTCCGCGTGCGGGGAGGCGACGACGTAGCGCAGCTCCAGCCATCGGTCGGGGCGGCAGACAGTGTGGATCCACCCGGCGACGGATGGATCCACACTGCCGTCGGCTCCGACGACCCCGACCTCGGCGAGATCCTTGGCGTGCTGCGCGCCCAGACGCACGCGCTGGCGCTCGTCCTGATAGGGCGCGGTGATCGCCAGCGCCCAGGGAAAGGCGCCAGCGCCAAGGCGCTCGCCGAGGAACCACGCCTGCTCGACCGTCAGCTCTGCGGCGACGGGGGGCCTGTCGGCGCGGCTCGCGGCGCGGACGCCCGAGGGGGCTCCTAGACCCATTTGGCGCCTTCGGCCATGTCGCGGGCGTTCATCGAGAGGGTGTTCTGCTCGTACGAGCTCGCCATCGCCCGATACGCCATCACCAACTCCTCCATACTCTGATTCCACCGCGTCTGCCACGCCTGATAACTCGTCCCGGTGTCACCCTGCCACGCCCCGGCCAACGAAGCCTGCTCGCTCGCCACATCCGCCCCCACCACCTGCAAAGCAGCAGCGAAACCATTCATCTCCGCAGCCTGCGCCAACATCGCCGGATACGTGTACATAATCTGCGTCATCACAAACCGTCCTTCCGAAAAAACATCAAAACCGAATAATCAAATAACCGCGAAACCAGACGAACCCGCGACGTCCTCCGCCACATACGAACCACTCGCATCCGCCAAATTCGCCTGCGCCACGTCCAACAACACATTCACCTTCGCCGCAGCCTCCACAAACCGCGCATGCGCAGCCTGAAACGCCAACGACGACTCCCCCACATGAAACGCCTGCGCCCCCAACGCCGCAGACTCCGCCTGCGCCATCGTCGAACGCATCAACGCCGCCTTCGCGCCAAACGCCGCCTCCGAAGCCACCAACTGCGGAATATGAGCATCCAACAAACTCACGATCACTCCTTCACTTTCCTTGATTTTCTTCTTCGCCGAATTCGGATGAATTCGATCGTGTGATGGTTGAGGAGCAGTTTTCGTCCCCTCAGCCGAGCGCGGTCCCGAAGACGGCCGCGCCCTGCAGATCGCCGACGGCATAGCTCTCCGCCGTCTCGGCGACGCCCAGTCCTGACCTGCCGAGCTCCTCGACGGCCTCGGCTGCCACGGCGGTGTGCGAGGAGCCTCGGGCGCTGAATCCCGCCGCCGCCTGCAGCGACACCGGGTCTGCCGCGGGCGGCACGACGGCCCCGATCACAGGAGCAGCGGCGGCCTGCGCCGCCGCAAGCCGAGCCGTCAGCGCCTCGACTTCCGCGCTGGCGGCCATCAAACCTTCCGGCACAACCTTGAGAATCACTGCGAATGCTCCTTTCCTCGAGCGGTCTGCCCGCCACCGGGCGGGCCTGCGGTTTGGACATAGGTCGGCTCGTCCGAGTCGGACAGCAGGACGCCTCGGCCCGCTGGCAGGCGCTCGAAGCGCTGCCCCCGGATCCGTCCGCCGTCCTGCGGGCTGCCGGAGAGCATGAGCGTCGCCGCCTGCAGCTCGTGGAAGCGGCGCAGCAGCGGGTTGGTCATCAGGGCGTGCCCCGAACCGGTGGCGCGCGCGGTCACGATCACGCGCAGACCCACTTCCCGCGCTTCGGCGAGCAGCCCGACGATCGGCGTCCACGGCTGCCTTCCGGCGTAGGGCCCGCTGAACGCGGGCGCGTCGGAGATCTGGTCGACGTCGTCGATGATCAGGTAGTGCTGTTGCGCGGCGGCCGGGGACCAGTCGCGCAGCTGTTGCGCCGAGAGGCCGGCGGGCGGGCGGCGTTGTTCCAGCAGCGCCCCGAGGCCGAGCATCGCGGGGATGATCCGGTCGATGTTCGGCGTGTACTCGTTGTCGGGGAACAGCGGCTCGTCGGCGAGGCGCAGCCGCCGGTCGACGACGGTGAACGCCACCTCCTCCGCCGTGCTGTTGTCGCGCAGAGCGCGGATGATGTGCCGCAGCAAGGTGGTCTTGCCCGCGCCGGAGTCGCCGAGAACCATGAACAGGGGGTTGTGGCCGAAATCGAGCGCCACCGGTGCCAAGTCTTGCTCGCGCTGGCCGATGACGACCCGCCCCCGCGCCGGGCACAGCGGTTCGAGCGCGGACGGAGCCAGGTTGGTCGGCAACAGCCGGACCTCGGGCGCTTTGGCCCCGGCCCATTGGGCGTTGAGGGATTCGACCGAGCCGAGGTCCGGTTCGGCGAACAGGAAGTGCTCGGCCTGCATGGTCAAACCCCTGCCCGGCTGGTCCGCCGGGACGCTCTCGGCGGGCCGGCGCAACGCGCCGGGCACGCGGACGTTGCTGTCCTGCGCGTCGTGCAGCTTGAGCTCGAGACGAAGGCCGAGCGCGTCGCGCATGGCGAGCGGGACCTCGATCCAGTTCGTCGTCGTGACCACCACGTGGATCCCGTACGCCAGTCCGGCGCTGGCCAGCGCCACGAGCCGCGCGAGCAAGGGGTTGCGGGTGTTGAACTGGTCGGTGTTGTCCCTGCTGAACGCGTAGAGGTTGTCCACGACCAGGAACGTCTCGCCGTAGCCGTCGTCGAGGGCCGGGTCGGCCTCGCGCAGTTGGGCGAGCGAGGCGACGCCGTTGTCCCGGAAGAGGCGCTGGCGCGCCGCGAGCAGCTGCTCCAGCTCGCCGAAGGTGCGGCGGACTCGCTCGGGCTCGAGCGCGCTGGCCACGCTGCCGACATGGGCGAGGCCCGCCAGCGCGTGCAACTGCCCGCCGCCGTAATCGACGCAGTAGAACGACACGTCGCGGGGCGAGTGCAGGGCCGCCGCCGACAGGATGAAGGTCTGCAGGGCGGTCGACTTCCCCGACTTCGGGCCGCCGTGGACGATCATGTTCCCCGCTGCGGAGGCGGCTTCGAACACCAGCGGATCGCGGCGCATCTGGAACGGCCGGTCGATCTCGCCGAGCGGCCAGCGCAGCTGTCCCGCCGCCAGCCCGGTTCGGCGCAGCACGTCGGCCAGCGGCACAGCTTCGTCCAGCGGGGGCAGCCACAGCTGCGGGGCGCGGGGGCCGAACGCGGCGAGCTGGGAGCCGATGGTCGAGATCAGCTTGCGCGCGGGCTGGGCCGGGCGCTCCGGTTCGCCCTTGACGATCACCGTGGTCGGATCGGCGGCCACCGGCAGCGCGGTGAACGGTTTGGGCTGCGGGACGGCGCGGACCTCGACCGCGGTGGTCGGCGCGGGCGGCTCGTACACCCCGTCCACGTAGGTGCTGCGGAACTTGACCGGGACCGCGCCGGGCGAGGGCACCAGGAACCCGACGCCCTTGTGGTCCTTGCCGGACTCGATGTGGTGCGCGTCCTCCGTCCCGATGATCTGGCGCGACGCGCTCGGGCTCGCCACTTTCAGCCCGATCCGGTACGAGGTGTTCTTGTCGATGTCCTTGATCCGCCCGACGTCGAGGGTCTGGGAGGCGAACAGGATGTGGATGCGGAAGGACCGGCCCTTGCGGGCCACGTAGTCGAACAGTTCGGCGTATTCGGGGTGGTCCTGGAGCATGAGGGTGAACTCGTCGGCCACCACGAACAGCGTGGGGATCGGCGGGAGGTCGTGGCCCTGCGCGATGGCCTCCTCGTACTCGCGGACGGAGTTGAAGGCGCTGCCCTGGACGTCCCGCCCGGCCTGTTTGAGCAACTGCTCGCGGCGGGCGACCTCGCCGCGCAGGGTGTCCGCGAAGCGGTCGGCCAGCGAGCGCTTCTCTGCCATGTTCGAGATGACGGCGACGACCTGCGGGAAGTCGCGGAAGATATCGGCTCCCGCCTCGCCCTTGAAGTCCGCGTAGATCACGATCAGCCGGTCGGCGGAGTGGGTGGTCAGCAGCGAGAGCAGGATCGACATCAGGGTCTGGGACTTGCCGGACCCGGTCATGCCGATCATGAGCCCGTGCGGCCCCATGCCGCCCTCGGCCTCGTCCTTCAAATCGAAGTACAGCGGCTCGCCGGAGGCGGTCACGCCGATGGGCACGCGCAGCTCCTCGTCGCGCGGGCGCGGCGACCACAGGGCGGGGACGTCGAGCCGCGAGGCGTCCTCGATGCCCAAGAGCGAGGTGAACGCCGCCCCGCCCGCAGTGGCGGAGCGCAGCCCAGGATGGACCGGGTTCGAGTCCCACCGCGAGAGCCTGCGGGCGATATGCGCGGCGGTCTGCGCGGTCATCTGGTCGGCCTGGCCGATGTGCGGCTGCCACTGGCCGCCGTCCCACCGGCTGATGCTGGCCCCGGACTCACCCCGCTCCACCCGCAGCACCGGCCGCTCGGGGTGGAAGTATTCGCCGAGCTTGGCTTCCTCGCCGCGCAGTTGCACGACGGTGACGCCGTCCAGTCCCGAGACGGGGATCGGCGGGTCCGCCCTGTCGAGATCGTATGCGGGGTCGTCGAGGACGATCAGCAGGTGCTTGCGCGCCTCGCCAGCCGCGCCGAACAGCTCCCGGCCCGACAGGGCGGGGTCGAGCGCCTCGAAAAGCTCGGCCCCCGTCCGGCGCAGGGACCGGGCCGGGCCGACGCCGTCCACCTCGCCGTCCACGTCCACATGCGGCAGCCATTTGAGCCAGAACCAGTCCGGGCCGTCCACCTCGGGTCCGGCCATCGCGATGGCCAGCAGCGTCGGGTCGTGGAAAACGGCGGCTTGGGCCACCCAAGCGCGGACCGCCGCGCGGGCCGCCTCGCCGTCGCCGGTCACGGTGACGCGCGAGATCTCCCGAAGGTCGAAGCCGGAGGGGGCGTCGCGCACAGTCCGCTGCACGTCGAGCAGGCCGCGCAGGACGCTGTGGCTCACCGGCTCCAGGTCGATCTCGTCCGCGACGTCCTTCACCCGCACCGCGCTGGCCAGCGGGACGTCGCAGCGCCCGGCGCGCACCACCAAATAATCCCGGTCGCCGGGGTCGCGCTCCCATTGGCGGCGGGTGCCGGGGAAGGTGGCGAGGTCCTCGGGGTCGGGATGCGACCAGAGCAGCGCCGCGCGCTGCTGGGCCGCGTGCGCGCGCAGGTTCTCCCGGACCACGGACAGATAGCGCAGGTAGTCGGCGCGCTCGGCGTCGACCTCCTCGGCGCGGACCTTGTTGTTCCCGCCCCGGAACAGCGCGGTGGCGGCGAGCAGCAGCACGAACGGGAAGAACAACGTCTGTGGGGAGATCAGCCGGATGCCCGACGCGACGAGCGAGACCACCATGCCGATGATCAGGGCCACGAGGACGACGGGCATGGCCCGGCGCAAGAACGACGGCGGCAGCGTCCTCGGCAGCTGCGGCGGAGCCTCGACCAGCACGGAGCCTTCCGGCGAAGCCGGGGCCGGGAGGCGACGGCGAGGTTCGAAAATCAGACGGCTCATCGGGCTCCTCCCCCGCTCGTGAACGGCTCCGCCGGAGCAAGCCCGTCGTGCGCCAACAAGGCGTCGGCGCGAGAGAGCGTCGGGCCGGGCGCGAAAAGGTCCAACATCGACGCGGGGATCGGCAGCGCCGGGCCGCGCAGGCCGAGCGCCCCGAGCGTCTTGTCGCCGTCCGTCTCGGTGTCGACGCCGTAGCGCACGCCGGTGTCCGAGAGCCACTGATACCCGCCGCCGCCGACCGGCCGCACGAGGTACCCGGAGCCGGGGGCGATGGCGACGTTGGTGGCGGACGCGACGAGCCGCACCGTGCGCGCGGAACTGGACAACGGCAGCGCCGACCCGGCGAGCAACGACCACGAGCCCGACGCGGCCCGCGCCGTCTTGGCGAACCCCGCGCACAGGACCGGGGCTTGCTCCTCGGAGACCGGAACCACCGGAGCGCTCGGGAACGCGCGCACGTCGAGGTCCGACGAGACCGGCAAGCGCGCGATCTGGTCGGCGGTCAGCTGCGGCGGGCGCTGCAGTCCGTGCGAGTCGCTCGCCCGCAGCGCCGAGGCGAGGACCGGCGAGATCCGCTGCACGCCGCCCGCGAGCACCGCGTAATAGGCCAGCGTGTTCGCGCTGGAATAGCTGACCAGCACCGAGCCGACGGGAGCCGCGACGGGGAGCGGGTAGGAAGGCTTCGTCCCCGCGCCGGGGATGGCGGGCACGGCCAGCGCCGGGGATTCGGGGATGGCGTTGAGCAGGCGGGCGGTCACCGGGCGAGCCTCTGGCGGGGCCGCGAAGCCAAGCGCGCTGGTGACGGCGGTGTCGGCGAGGTCGAGCGCGCTGCGCCGCCCTTCCCACAACAGCCACGCGCCCGAGTCGGTGGACACCACCGCCGCGCGTCCTGAGGGCAGCGCGGCGGCTTTGTCGGCCCCGCCGTCCAACGCGCCCGCGATGACGGTGACCGCGTGGTCCTCTGCGGATTCGCACACGGTCCATGCCGCGTCCGCCGAGGCGGACTGCGGCATGCGCTCTGGGGCTCCTGGGATGCCGATCGTGTTGCCGCGCGGGAAACGGTCCAGCTCCGCGCTTCTCACCATGGTCGGATCGACCGCCTTGCCCGCGATGAGCCGGGCCGATGCGAGGTTGAGCACCGGATGCAGGTACTCGCCCACCCGCACGTAGAGCGCGGCGGTCGACCGGTCGGCGAGCACGACGTCGTTCCCCGCAACGCCCGCCGGCCGGATCAGCGAGAACACGAAGCAGCCGATCAGGCCGCTGACCACGAGCAGCGCGCCGACCCCGAGCGATCTGGACTGCGTGCGCAGCGGATCGACGAGCATGCGGGCGTCGTGCAACGCGACCGCCGAGGCGATGCGCCGCGAGACGAACCGCCATCCGGTGACCTGGTGGCCGGTGACGAACCCCCGGCGGTACGTGAGCGGCTCCGGGTGCTCGCTGGCTGGCGTGCGCGACGCGAAAGACCGGCGCTCGTGCTGCTCGCTCACGCGACCGCCACCAGTCCCAGGCCGCGCACGATGGCTTCGACGGAGGCGCGGACATCGCCAAGGGTGACGGTCATCAGGTCGTCGTCGCTGAACTCGTCGGCCCCCGAGTTGTCCAGCCGGTGCTCGCGCTCCTCCTCCGCGCGTTCCACCACGTTCCGGACGAACCGGCCGTTGCCCGCGACGTCGATGCTGCGCCGGGCCACGCCCCGCGCGTCGGGGGCCTCTGCCGCGCACATGGCGGCGAAGGCGGCCAGCAGCTCGTCGGCGGCGGCCGCCTCGAACACGCTGTCGCGGGCTTCGGCCATGGCCGAAGCGATCTCGACCAGTTCGGACGGGGTGTAGGAGGGGAAGGCGATGGAGCGGGTGAAGCGCGAGCGCAGGCCCTCGTTGGTGTCGAGGAACTGGTCCAACTCGGCGCGGTAGCCCGCGATGATGACCACGAGGCGGTCGCGGTCGTTCTCCATGCGGGCCAGCAGGGTGTCGATGGCGACCAGGCCGAAGTCGTTCTTGGCCCCGGTGGACACCAGCGAGTACGCCTCGTCGAGGAAGAGCACCCCGTCGAGCGCGCTGTCGATCACCGCGTTGGTCTTCGCCTCGGTCTCGCCGATGTGCTGGCCGATGAGGTCCGCTCGGTGCACCTCGCGCACATGCTCGCGCTTGAGCAGGCCGAGGCCGCAGTAGATCTTGGCGACCACGCGGGCGATGGTGGTCTTGCCGGTGCCCGGCGGGCCCGCGAAGACGAGATGGTGCGCGCGCTGCCCGACGGCCAGCCCGCGCTCCTGGCGGCGCAACGCCATCGCCACCGAGCTCTTCAAGCGCGCCACCTGGTCCTTGACCTCGTCGAGGCCGATGAACTCGCCCAGCTGCTGTTCTGCCTCGGCCAGCAGGACCGCCTTGCGCTCCTGCGCATCCGGATCGATGAAATCGTCCTCGTCCGGCTCGGTGGCCGGATCCCACGGGTCGGCGCGCGCGGCGATCCGCGCGGCGGTGGTGACGCGCAGGCCGACGCTCGGGTCGGACAGGGCGTGCTCGACGTCGGCATTGTCCGGATGCGCCGCGTACAGGTCTTGCAGCGCCTCTGCTGCCGCCTCGCCCTCGCCGTGATGGCGCAGGCACAGCGCGCGGGCCAGCGCCCCGTCGGTCGCGGCCACCGCGATCGGGCCGCTGGGGTCGTCGAGGTGCGCGAGCGCGGGGGCGACCATGCCGAGCTTGGCGAGCGCGATCCCGAAGGCGACGCGCACGGCGTGCGCGGCGGTCGGGTCGGCCGGCTCGTCGGCGACCACCGGGGCCAGCAGCTCGACGACGTCGGACCAGCGCTCGGCCCGGTTGCGGATGGCGACCGCCGTCCAACGCGCGCGGAACCAGTCGGGACGGCGCCGGGTGACTTCGGCGACCAGCTCGTCGGCCTCGGCGTACGCCCCCGCGTCGGCGAGCGCGGCGGCGTGGGCGAGGCGGTAGTCGTCGGGGCCCTCGGCCCGGAACGCGAGGTACAGCCCGGTGTCGTAGGAGAAGGACAGCTCGCCCGGCAGCAGGCTCGCCGCGTGTTGCAGCCGCTTCGCCGTCGCCGAGGTCCGGGAGATGGCGGCCAAAACCTCGACCGTCGCCTCTCCGGACGCGGCCAGCCCGACCCACGCGTCGCATTGCTCGTGCGCCGCGCGGCAGAGCGCGGCGAAGCCGGCTCGGGCCGAGGGCAGGTCCGCCGGGCGCCGTCTGCCGTCGACGGTGAGGCCGAGCACCCGGCAACACGCGGCGAACCGGCTTGCCAGCTCCGGGTCGATGCTCATCCTCGTCTCCTTGTCGCATGTCCTGACGCCTGTCGCGCTCCTCGCCGCGTCGTCCGCAGGCTTGAGCGTAGCAGATTATTGAAAATCATTTTCAATAAACCCTCTTTTCGAGGAACCCGCCGTGTTCACTCCGTACAAGTCGCGACCGCACAGCGGAAAGTTCCCGGCCGCCGTCGAACTCGGCGACGGCTTCGACTCCGAGCGCGACGGTCCGGCGGTCCGCGAGGTAGTCCGCGTACGAGCGGGCGCCGAGCCGTTCGCCCAAGGCGGCCCACGCGTCGATCACCGCCCACCGGCCCGGATTCCGCTTCGCCCAGCCGCTCCGGTCCAGCCGACGCTTCCACTCGGGCAGGTCGAGCTCCTCGGGGCCGAACTGGGCGAGGAATTCGGCGTACGCCACCTTCGCGCCGCGCGCGACGAGGAGCCCGCGCCCGAGCCCCGCAGACCCCGCCAGTTCCGGCAGCAAGCCGAGGAGTCCCCTCGCCACGGCCCTGCCCGTCGTCACTTCTTCCGTCAGCGCGACGGCGGGGTGCGCGCGCAACGCGGCGCAGGCTTGCGCGATCGACACCAGCACGTCGGCGGAGTCCCGCATCTGATCCGCCGTCCCCAGCACCCTTGGCAGGCGCACCAGGGCGAAATCGAGCTCCGGCGGCGAGCCCGCCACGACCAGCTCGGCGAGCGCTTTGGAAGCCGCGTACGGGTACGCCGAGGCGCGCGGGTCGACCACGCGCGGGGCTGCGGCTTCCGCGCCAACGACGAACGTCGACAAATGCGCCAACCGCGCGCCCCTGGCCGCGCACACCTCGACCAGCGCGGCGACCGGCTCCACGTTCGCCGCCCGGAGTTCGCGGTACGGCGCGAGCACGTTCGTGTTCCCGACGCAGTTCACCACCGTCCGGGCCCCGCTCGCTCGGATCAGATCGTCCAGCTCCTCCGCGCCGAGCCGCGCGGGGGCCTGCGCGATCCGTATTCCGGCGACGCCAAGGATCTCCGTCCACGGCGCGCGCTCGGGGATCTCCGACCGCGCGGCCAGCACCACGTCCGGGAGCCGGGCCCCAGCTCGCCGCAGGTCGAGCGCCGCCTGGGCGAACCCGGTGCCGAGGATTCCCGACGCGCCCAGCACGAGGACCGCGCCCGTGCCGCGCGGGCTCCGCCGGGAGCCGGGAGCCGCCAGGCCTCTGCTGCGTAGGTCCGCGAGGTCGCGGGCGATCTCCGCCGCCGCCTCCGCGTCGACCAGCTCGCCAGGATCCGCCCCGGACTCGGCCACCAGGCGGGCGGCGCTGTCCGCGCGGATCAGGTCGAGGATCGTGAGCGGACGGCCGAGGTACGCGCGGGTGTCGGGGAGGATCCGCATCAGGTCCAACGAGCCGACCCCCTCTGCCAGGAGCGAGGAGTCCGGCCCGACTTCGGTCCCGAGCCGGCTGCTCCAGATCGCCGCGAGGCCCGCCGAGGTCTCGTCCGGCTCGGGACCGGCCGGCCTCGCGTCCGAGGCGGGGGACATCGCCCGCAGGCTGTCGCCGTCGATCTTCCCGTTCGGCTTCCTCAGTATCCGCGCCACGCCGACGACGAAGAAGGAGGCGACCCCCAAGCCGAGAAGGACGCTCCTGAGCCGCGCCGCCGTCTCGGCTTCGGCTCCGCCCTCGCTGGTGCGCCGGGCCTGGAACCACACCCCAAGGCTGCCGTCGCGCGCCTCGACCCCGGCGTCGGCGACTGCGGGGTCCTCGGCGATGCGCCGTGCGACTTCGGCGATGTCCACCCGTTTGCCGGAGATCTTGACCACCGCGTCCCGCCGTCCGAGCAGCACGGGGAAGCCCTCGTCGTCGAACGCCACGCGGTCGGCGGTGGCGAACGCCCGACGCGGCGGCCCTTCGCCGGTCGTCACCGTCCCGAAGCTCGGGCTTTCCATCCCCAGATAGCCAGAGGAGACGAGGTCGCCGACCACGACGACCTCGCCGAAAGCGACGAACACCGAGCCGGGGACCAGCGGCCTGCCCAACCGGGCCGCCCCCGCGTCCGCCAGCTCGTCGGCGAGCGGCAGCGCGGTCGCGACGACCGTGGCCTCGGTCGGGCCGTAGGTGGAGACGAGGGAGACATCCCGCGACACGTCGCAACGGACCCATGTGCCCACAGCGCCGGGGCGGACCGCCTCGCCGCCGATGACGATCTGGCGCAGGGCCGAGCAGCGGAGCGCGCCCAGGGCTTCGCCGTCCTCGCACAGCAGATGCCAGACGGCGGTGGGCAGATCGACGACGGTCGCGCGTTTCCCGACGAGGTCTCGGACCAGCCCGGCGATGTCGCCGGCGCGCACTGCGGCGGAGCGGACCAGCTCCGTCCCGCAGGCCGCGCCGCAGAAAATCTCCTCGACGCTGATGTCCGAGGTCAACGGCGCGCATTGCAGGAGGACGTCGTCTGAGCCCCAGCCGTAGGCGGACCGCGCCGAGGCGCAGAAAAGCGCGAGCGAGCGGTGCGAGATCCGGACGAGCTTGGGCCGCCCGGTCGATCCCGAGGTCGGCATGATGTACGCGGTCCTGTCGGCGAGCCCGTCGTCCCGCGCCACTTGCTCGAACCGTCGGCCCACAAGCTCCCGCGACTCGTCGCCGAGATCCGCCGCCAACCGGACGGCGGCGACGTCGACCACGTGCGCGGCGAGTCCCTGCGCGGCGATCTCGTCCGCCCGCTCGGGAGCCTCGTCGGCGCTGTCGCAGACGCTGTAGCCGCAGCCCGCCAGGTGGCAGGCGACCAAGAGGTCGACCGTCTTGTCGGTGTGGTCGTCGGCGAGCACCACGACCTCGCCCGGCTCGATTCCGCGCCGCGCCAGCCAGGCCGCCCAAGGCAGGACGTGGCCTCGGCGGTCGAGGAACGCGCGGACGCTTCCCTCTGGGTCGAGGAACCACGCGGGGGCGCACCGCCGCTCCGCCGGATCCGCCTCGTCCTGCGGACGGCGGGCCCCGTCCGGGCCGATCTCGGCCCATTCGCCCACAATCGTCGCGATCGGCTGGTCCCACTTCGCCGCCATGGACTCCAGCGCCGCCGCGATCCGCTCCGCGATCCGCGCGGGCCTCTCGTCCTCGGGCAGATCCGCGCGGTCCCAGACCGACAGCCGCAGCGAGCGCCGCTCCTCGTCGAGCACGCACGCCACGGTCATCCCCTCGACCGGGCCGATGTCCGCCGCCGCCGGAGCCTCCGAGAGGAACCTGCGCAGGCCGGGCGCGCACGCCTCGCGGATGAAGTTGAGCGTCAACGCCGCAAGGCGCGAAGTCCGGTTGACCGTCAAATACATCCGGCGGTACTGCTCCTCGCGGAACCATCGGCGGCGCACCGCCGCGACGTACGCCCGGTCGAGCGCGCGGGCGACCTCCCGCGTCGAGGCGAACGGGGGGAACCGGACCGGGTGCGCGACCGAATTGACCAGACACGTCGCGACGTTCAAATCGGGATCGCCGAACCGGTTGTCCACCGCGTGGACCAGAAGGCCCTCGACGCTTTGGCGCAGGCTCGCGTCCACCGCCGTCGCCGCGGCGGCGACGAGGACGTTCAGCGGGACGCGCTCGGCCTCGGCGAGGGCGAGGAGCGTCTCGTACGCCTGCCCGGAGACCAGCGCCTCCCCCTGGCGGACCCCTTTCGCGGCGCTCGCGGGGGCGTCGCGGCGCTCCTGGCCGTCGCCCCGGCGCGCCTCGTCGGCGAGCTCGCGCCGCACGGCTTCGGCGAACCGCCCAGAGGCCTCCTCCGCCTTGGCGTTCTCACGGCGGTGCGCCTCGGCCAGTTTGGCCAGCCCCTCCCCAAGGCCGGGCGCCTGCGCCTCGGCCTCGCCTGCGAGATGCCGCGCCAGTTCGGTCTCGATGGCTCCGGTCGCGCCGCCGTCGAACAGGATGTGGTGCGCGTGGGCTTCGAGCCCGGACACAGCGCCGCGCGCGTCCAGGCGCACGGTGTAGCGCATGAGCGGCTTGCCGAGGAGCCCGTCGGACCACGTTCGCGCGAGTTCGCCCCCGAACGCCGCCGCGTCCTCCTCCTCTGGCCGAACGCGCACCAGGTCGTCGAACCCCAGCCTCGGCGCGAGGTCTGGATAGCCGCCCTCGGCGGGCGCGGCTTCCAGCACGCACAGATGCGCCGGGTTCTTGGCGATCGTCCACGCCAAGGCGGCGAGGAACGCGGGCAGCTCCAGCGGGCGGAACCGGTAGCTCTTGCCGATCAGGTACAACGCCGGATCGTCGTTCTGCAGCACCCCGTTGTAGATGTTCCGCTGGGACCTGCTCAACGCGACGCGGTCCGAGGGGCGCTCTGGCTGCTGCGTCACTCGGCGTTCCCCGGCCCGGCCTGCGCCAACGCGTCCGCCCAGCCCGCGACCGACAGGCTCTCCCCCAGCCGGGACCACAGGTCCGACCCCCGGTCGACGCCGAGCCGCTGCATCAGCAGGACGAAACGGACCGAATCCAGCCCGAGGTCGCGCAGATCGGTGGCGTCGCCGTCGACGAGGTCGTCCTCCGCGATATAGAGCACCTCGCAGAGCGCCGCGAGGACTTTCTCTCGCATCGGCCCAGCTTCCCGAACCGCCTCAGCCACCGACGACCGCCTCGGCCCGTTCCCCGCGCAGCGCCGCCGCGAGCGCGGCGCGCATGACCTTGCCGGACTTCGTCCTCGGAATATCCGCGACCAGCGCGATGGCAGAGGGCCGGGCCATCGACTCCGACTCGCGCCGATAGCGGGCCGCGACGGCCCGTTTGAGCTCGGCTGCCCCGGCCGCGTCCAACGCCTCGGACGGGACAACCGCCAGCCCGACCAGCGCGCCGAACTCAGGGTCGGGGATCTCGTAGCACGCGGCCTCGCGCACGCCCTTGACGCGCTCCGCGATGCGGTCGACCTCGTCGGGCACGACGTTGACGCCGCCGGAGATGATCAGCTCCGACGAACGCCCCTTGATGTAGAAGAAGCCGTCCGCGCGGCGCTCCATCAGATCGCCGGTGTTCACCCATCCGTCGACCAGCGTCTCGCGGGTGCGCTCCGGGTTGTTCCAGTACCCCAGCATGTTCGCCGGGGACTTGATCCACAGCGTGCCGAACGAGGCGGAGGGCTTCGAGCCGGCCAGCGCGGGCGCGCAGTCCTCGCTCGCCGCCAGATAGACCTCGACGCCCGGATACGGGCGCCCGACCGCGCCCTCCTCGATCCGGGAGAGCGAATCCTCGTCCGTCGGCAGGCACAGCGCGGTGCAACCGGTCTCGCTCAGCCCGAAGACCTGCGCCGTGCGCACCCCGGCGGCCTCGATGAACCGCACGTCGTCCGGGATCGCCCGCGAGCCGCCGTAGCCGACGAACCGGAGCGACGGCACCTCGGCCCCAGTGGCCTTGAGCTCGGCGACCAGCCTCGCGAGCAGGGTCGGCACCAGGCAGACCGTCGCGACCTCGTTCGCGTTGAGGATCTCCGCCAAGGACGACGAGCCCTCCCCGCCGGTGACGCACGAGACCCCGTTCGCCAAGCAGGTGAGGATCCACCACAGCCCGCCGATGTGCGTCGCGGGCAACGGCGAGTACGCGAACTCGCCCGCTGTCCACTCGATCCACGACAAACCCGCGCCCTGCAAGATGTCCGGAACCGCGAAGAACGTGCGGTTCGCCAGCAGCACCGCCTTGGGCTCCCCCGTCGTGCCGCTCGTGAAGATCATCGCGAGCGGGTCGTCGGGGCCGAGGTCCGGGAGCCCCTTGCCGCAGTCCGGGGCACAGGCGCGCTCCGCCGCCTCTCCAGAGCCGACCGCGATCGTCGGGATCGGGCCGCCGTCCTCGGCCGACCATACGGCCCCGGCTGCGGCCCCGGAGGGGACGAGCACGGCGGCCGGGCCGGCGATCTGGCAGAACCGTCCGACGGTCGCGGGCGGCAGCGTTCCGTCCACCATGACGGCTATGGAGCCGAGCCGCGCGCAGGCCAGCACCGCCAGATACGTCTCGGGCCCGTTGTCCGAGAGGACGACGACCCTGGACTCCCGCGCGACCGACGCGGCCCCGAGCTCCTCGGCGAGCCGCTCGACCGCGCGGACCAGCTCCGCGTAGCGCAGTTCGCCCGTGCCGTCCGCCCGGCGCAACGCGACCGCGTCGGGCCGCTGGAGCGCTTGGGCGCAGATCCGCTCCCACACCGTGGGCAGCACGCCGGTCATCGGCACAACGCCTCCTTCCGTTTCTCGGGGGACGGGAGGTTGAGGACCGCGATCTCGAACTCGCCCGCCGCCAAGCCGCCGTCCTGGTCCCAAAACTCGACAACGCTCTGGAATTGCAAGTAGCGCCACGTCCGCTCGACGATGCGGAAATCGTGCGCCCGCAAGCGAGCGGAGAACCTCCGAGCGTCGATCTGCCGTTTGAACCGCGACGAGGCGCTCTTGATCAACATGCCCGCGAGCTGGTTGCGGCAGTAGTCGTCGATCGACCAGCCGAGGAACGCGTCGATATCCTCGTTGACGCAGCCTTGGGCGAACGCGCTGTAGGTCAGCTGGTTGAAGCACAGCACCAGCTCCACGGCGTTGAAGTGCCCCGTGCTGCGGATGTACGCCGACTCTTCGATGCCGAAGCTGGCGCGCGCGTGCACCACGTCGTCGGCGATGCCGTAGTCCGCGTCCACCAGATAGCGGCACCCTTTGTGGGAGTACGGCTCGAGCACTTTGGCGAGCAGTTCCTCTGGGATCGGGGCTGTGCCGACGGCTCCCGTCTCGATCCGCGCCGAGGCGACCGCCCCGGTCATGCCGCGAGCCCAGGAGTCGCCAGGCCGTCCAGCATGGTCAGCCGGTAGGTCGTCAGCGTGCCGGGGGCGGTGCCGTGCTTCGCCCGGTGCACAAGGGCCCGGTTGTCCCAGAGCACGATGTCGCCGACCTCGTAATGCTGGGCGTGGATGAAGGGCGACGCGTAGTCGGGGTCGAGCTGTCCGGTCGCCTCGAGGAGCGTCTGCAGCAGCGAGGGGTCGAGCGCGTTCCCGTTCCCGTCTTCGATCGTCATGGTCCCCGCCTCGCAGATGTACAGGATCTCCTGCCCGGTCTTGGGGTGTTTGATCACCGTCGGCCAGGTCTGCGGCGGGGTCGTCTCCTCGATCTCCGCAAGGATTTCGCCGATGGGCCGGTACACGTCGCTCGGGCGGATCTTGATGTAGCGCCGGGGCGAATGGATGCTGCGCGTGCCGCGCGCCTTGGCCTGCAAATCGGCGGGCAACGACTCCCACACTTTGTTCAAGTCGATGAAGTAGGTGCCCCGGTCCCGGCCCGGCACGGCGAGCGGCAGCACCATGGAGAACGCGAAGGGCTTGGGCATGAACTGATAGTCGATGTGCCAGAAAGCGCCGGTCCTCGGCACGCCCTGGCCCTGCTCGGTGGAAGAAACGAAGATCTCCGGGTGGTCCTTGTGGTGGTAGATCGGCTCGTAATACGGGACGATCTCGCCGAGGATCCGCCCGAGTTGGAGGAACTGCTCCGCGGACGGGCGGACGTCTTTGAGGACGACGAGCTTGTTCTCGTACACGATGTCGCGGATCTCGTCCGCCCGGATGCTGTCCAGGTCCTCCGGGTCGATCCCGGTGATCTGCGCGCCAAGGCCTTCGCCCTTCACATTGAGCGTCATTGCTCTCTTCTCCTTCGGTTCATCGGCATGCCGAAATACCCTTGGCAGTGATACCAAGGGCGCATTCGGCAAATAAAGCGTCAGTTATAGAACTAGTCGGATCCGGACGGCGAAGAGTTCCCGAGCATTCTCGCCATGCCGCTCACCGGGGTTTCGCTCAGCGCGCCGGCCCGTCCGCCGCCTCGTCGGCGGCGTCGTCGGCCCACGTCGCCGGGAGCATCGGGACTGTGGGGCGCGTGTCGCCGGAGGACCCGTAGACGAGGTGCGCGGCCTGCCCCGCACGCACGGTCGGGGCGGTGCCCGCGAAGCCGAGCGTCCCCGCGCCCCGGCTCGTCGCCATGTGCGAAACCGGTTCGGGGCCCATGTCGGCGGTCGCCTCGAGGAATTCGTCGCGGTGGCCGCGCGCTTTGGCGCTGGCCCTGCCGCGCGCGGCGCGGCGGGCGGCGGCGAGCGCCGGATCTTTCGCCTCGGCATTGGTCCGCGCGCTGCCCGAGACGGAGTCCGGCGATGTCCTGCTGGCTTTCGCGGCGGGGCCGAAGCCCACCCCCGGCGGGGCCAGGCCGGGCACCGCGTAGCTGATGATCGGGGCGGACGCGGGCGCGCCGGCCGGAGCCGGGGCGGGCGCGCCCGGCGCGGGGCCGCCTGAGGGCGCGGTCCCCCCGGCCGGGGCGGGCATCGCGGTGGCCGCCCCGGCCGGGGGGACCGGCTCGATCCGGTGGCGCTCTCGGACGGGACTTGGCTCGGCCTGGCCGACAGGCCGTTCGGCCTCGGGGGCCGTCGCGTCCTGCCCCGCCGGGGCCGCGGCGGCTCCCAGCGCGCCCAACGCGCCGAGCCCGCCAAGCGCGGGGAGCGCCGGGAGGAGGAACGGGAGCAGATAGGAGGCGTAGTAGGGGTACCAGAACAGGTCGTACACGAACAGCATCGCGAGCGCCGCTGCCGAGGAGGCCGATGAGCTCAGGCCCAGCTCCTCGAAGAACTGCTGGAACTCGGCGAGCAACTGCTGGATCTGCTCCGTCGAGCCGGGGGCCTCGGTGAAGAGGGTGCGCAGGATCCGGGAGAGCACGTCCCCCGAGTTCAGCTGCGTGTCGTTCTGGCCGTTCTGCGCCTCCCCGCCCGGCGCGAGGATGGACGGGGCAGGCTGGGCCGGCGGGGTCGCCATGGCCGCCGCGTCCGCGACGGACTGGTAGGCGGCCATCGTGGTGGCGGCCTGCACCCACATCCGGGCGTAATCGGCCTCGTTGACGGCGATGGGAATGGTGTTGATCCCGAAGAAGTTGGTGGCGAGCAGCGCGCCGTGGACGGCGTGATTGGCGGCGAGCTCCGCCATCGTCGGCATGACGGCCAGCGCGGTGCTGTAGGCGGCGGCGATCGCCTCCTGCTGCCCGGCGATGGCGGCGCTACTGGCGGAGGTCTGCTGGAGCCACGCCAGATAGGGAGCGTGCGCGGCAACGTACTGGGCGGCGCTCGGCCCCTCCCAGCTGCTGGCCTGCACGCCCGCCAGCAGCTGGACGAGCTCGGCGGCGGTCTGCGCGTACTGGCCGCTGAGCGCATGCCACTGCGCCGCCGAGGCGAGCAACGGGCCGGGGCCGGGGCCCGCGCTGAGCAGGCTCGAATGCACCTCTGGAGGCAATGCCATCCATATGGGCGCTGTCACAGCTCCACCTCCTCGTACCCGGCCGTCCGGCCTCGCGCGGTTTCGCGCACTGCATCAAAGGTCGGCGGGGCGATAGGAAAAGTTCCCGCGCTCACCCCGGATTCTCGCGGCTGCTCCCCCGAAGTACAGTCCGATCCCATGCCAGCCGATCCCATGCCAGCCATCGACGCCCGCCACCTCGACGGGGTGTCCGAGACCGCGCTGATCACCTTGTATCACCGGGCCGCCGAGGCCGCCAGGGCCGACGGCGTCATCGAGGATCCGATGGCCGTCGCCCTGCGCGAGCGCATCGACTACGACTACGACCACTTCGGGAGCCCGCGCCAGGTGACCGCGCTGCGGGCGGTGATCTTCGACCGAGCCGCCCGCGAGTATCTGGCCGCCCGCCCGCGCGCCACCGTGGTCGCGCTGGCCGAAGGATTGCAGACCAGCTTCTGGCGCGTCGACAACGGCGAGCTGAGCTGGCTCTCGGTGGACCTGGAGCCGGTCATCCAGTTGCGCCAGCAGGCGCTGCCAGCTTCGGACCGGCTGCGCCACTGCGCCCAGTCCGCGCTCGACTACTCGTGGATGGACCAGGTCGACGACGCGGACGGCGTGCTGATCACCGCCGAAGGACTGTTCCAGTACCTCGAGCGCGACCTCGTGTTCGACCTGATCGCGGCGTGCGCCCAACGTTTCCCCGGCGGCTGGCTGGTCTTCGACTCCGTCCCGAAGTTCTTAAGCTCGTTCTCCCAGCGCGGCATGCGGCTCAGCAAGCACTACACCATGCCGCCGATGCCGTTCCCGTTCACCGCCGACCGCTACGACGAGCTGCGCGCGCTGGACGGCGTCCGCGCCGTCCGCGAGCTGCCGGTCCCACGAGGGCGCGGAGCCGTGCTGCGCTGGGGGCTCCCGCTGTTCTACCGGCTGCCCCGCCTCGACCGGTTCCGCGCCCCGCACACCGTCGTCGAATTCGGCTGATCCGCCCAGCCTCCTCACGGCCAGGTCATCGGCGCGGCGGGGACGCGGCGCAGGTCGAACGAAGCGGCTGCCTCCCCGAGCGTGTCCGCCGCCGAGCCGACGGACCTGAGCAGGAGCCGCACCGCCTCCTCCGTCCCCGTCCCCATCGCCGCGAGGTCCGCGAGCGTGACCGCGCCGTCGCGTTTGGCCAGGCGCTGGCGCGACGCGTTCAACACCATCGGCACATGCGCGTACTCGACCTCGGGCAGGCCGAGCAGCGACGCGAGGTAGGCCTGGCGCGGCGCGGAGCTGAGCAGGTCGTCCCCGCGCACCACTTGGGTGACCCCCTGCGCCGCGTCGTCCACGACAACGGCGAGGTTGTACGCGGGCGTCCCGTCCCAGCGAAGGAGCACGAAATCGTCCACCGCGCCGACGTGCCTGCCGTGCACGAGGTCGGCAACCGCGAACTCCCGGACGGCGCTGGCCAGCCGCAGCGCCGGGGGCCTCGGCGCGCTCGACCGCAGCTCGCGGCGGCGCGCCTCGCTCAGCTCGCGGCAGACCCCCGGATACGAGCCCGGCGGGGAATTCGGGGCGCGGGGAGCCTCGGCGATCTCGCGGCGCGAGCACCAGCACTCGTAGACCAGGCCGCGCCCGGCCAGCTCGGCCACCACGGCGCGGTAGACCTCCCGCCTGCCCGACTGCCGCAGGACCGGCCCGTCCCAGTCCACGCCGACCGCCGCGAGGTCGGCGATCTGGCGCTCCGCCACACCGGGGCGGGCCCGCTCGTCGAGGTCTTCGACCCGCAGCTCGAACCCTCCCCCCGCCGAGCGGGCGCAGAGCCAGGCCAGCATCGCGGTGCGCAAGTTGCCGACGTGCAGATCGCCAGACGGGCTCGGCGCGAAACGACCGACGGGCCTCACGTCGCGTTCGCGTACAGCTTCACGGCCTCGTAGAGGAAGTCCCGGCCCTCGCCGAGGCTGCGCACCCGGACCCGCTCGTTCAAGCCGTGCATCCCGTCCCCGTCCGGGTCCATGAAAATCCCAGACAAGCCGTAGGTGGGAATGCCCGCCGCGTTCCAGTACTTGCCGTCCGTCGCCCCGGTCGCCATCGTCGGCAGCAGCGGCGTCCCCGGCCAGAGCTTTGCCGCGACCTCGCGCGCGGGTCCGAGGATCCGCTCGTCCAGCGGCGGCGCAGGCGGGGTCGGGCTCACATCGCCCGAAGGCGAGATCTTGATCTGCGGATCCGCCACCACGCCGGCCAACGTGTCCTGGACCTGTTGGACCGGCACGCCGGGGAAGATCCGGCAGTTGACGTTCGCGGTCGCCCGCTGCGGCAGCGCGTTCGGCGCGTGCCCCGCGCTCAGCTGCGTCGCAACGCAGGTGGTGCGCAGCATCGAGTTCCACACCGGGTCCATCTTGGCCACGCGCTCTCCCGCCGCATGGTCCTGCGGGTCCGCGAGCAGCGCGTGGATCGCCGCCGCCGCTTCGCCGCCCTTCAGATCGGCGATGCTCGCGAAGAAGGCGCGCGTGGCTTCGTTGAGCTGGATCGGGAAGCCGAAGGCCCGCAGCCGCTCCAAACCCGCGCCCAGCCGGTAGATCGCGTTATCCTCGACCGGCACCGAGCTGTGCCCGCCCGGACTGGTCGTCTCGAACGTGAAGTCCTGGTACACCTTCTCCCCTGCCTGCACGCCGAGCGCCACCCGGTTCCCCTGCTGGTCCAGGATTCCCTCCGCGCCCTCGTTCAGCGCGAACTCGGCCTCGACCAGCTGCCGCTTCTGCTCGACCAGGTATTTCGCGCCGTTGAACGGGCCGCTCTCCTCGCCGCAGGTGAGGACGAGCTTCACGGAGCGCTTCGGGGCGAACCCCTCCTGCCGGTAGCGGATCAGGCTGTCCGCCCAGATCGCCGCTTGCGCCTTGTCGTCGTTCGTCCCCCGCCCGTAGTAGTAGCCGTTCTCCTCCACCAGCTTGAACGGGTCTCGCTGCCAGTCCTCGCGCTTGGCCTCGACCACGTCGAGGTGCGCGAGGAGGGCGATGGCCTTCGCGCCGGGGTCGCTCCCGCGCAGCACGGCGACCAGGCCGCCGGCCTTGGGATACTGGGGATCGGCGAAGACCGTCACGTCCTCGTCGGGGTAGCCCGCCTCCTTCAGCCGCTTGGCGACCTTCTCCGCCGCAGCGGTGCAGCTGCCCGACGACAACGTCGTGTTCGTCTCCACCAGCTCCCGGTAGAGCCCGAGGAACGAATACGGGCCGTCCGAGGACGAGCCAGTTCCCCCGCCGCCGGAAGTCGAGCACGCCGCCGCGCACGCGCACGCGGCGAGCGCCACCAACGTCTTGCGGGGAATCCGGGGCCTTCTCATAGGCACAGCCTAATGAATCCCCGGCGGCGGCTGAATCCCCTGCGTCGGCGTGTGCGCGCGGACAGCGCCGGGAGCCCCCAGCTGCGCGACTTGGACCAGCCCTCGCCCCCGCCTCGTGGGAGCTTTCCTCGCGCCGAGGCTGCCATAGCCGCAGCCTAACCGCTTCCGTCCAGTACGATTCCGGGGTGACTTTGCTCGCCGACGCCGAAGCGGCCCCGCTCGCCCGGCGGCTCCAGCGGCTCGCGCCGACCCGGTCCAGCCCCGGCCCCGACCATGTTTCGGAGGATTTCGGCCCGCTCGACGCCTGGCGCGGCTGGATCGTCACGCTCGTCATCACCACGATCGGGGCCGTCCTGAGGTTCTGGAAGGTCGGGGCGCATTCGGACCACGGCACCCCGATCTTCGACGAGAAGCACTACGTCCCGCAGGCCTGGCAGATGCTCGGCAACGGCGGAGTGGAGGACAACCCGGCCTACGGGCTGGTGGTGCATCCGCCGCTGGGCAAGCAGCTCATCGCCATCGGCGAGGCGATTTTCGGCTACAACCCGCTTGGGTGGCGCTTTGCCTCCGCAGTCTTCGGCACGCTGTTGATCCTGCTCGTCATCCGCGCCGCCCGCCGCCTCACACGTTCCACCCTGATCGGGGCCGTCGCCGGAATCCTGCTGATCTGCGATGGCGTGAGCCATGTCGCCGCCCGCTCGGCGCTGTTGGACATCTTCCTCGCGGTCTTCGCGTTCGCCGCCTTCTCCTGCATCCTCGCGGACCGCGACCAAGTGCGCGCCAGGCTCGCCCTGTTCCTCGACGAAGGCGGCATGGAGCGCAGCTCCTTCGGCCCCCGTCTCGGCGCGCGCTGGTGGCGGTTCGGCGCGGGCGTGCTCATCGGCCTGGCTTGCGCGGTGAAGTGGTCCGGCCTCTACTACGCCGTCTTCTTCGGCTTTCTCACGCTGTGCTTCGACTGGTCCGCGCGCAGGCACTACGGCGTCAGGAAACCTCTCCGAGGCGCTCTGGTCCGCGATCTCGCGCCGGGCCTGTGGACGTTCCTTGTCGTCCCCGGCCTGGTGTATTTGGCCAGCTACTGGGGCTGGTACGCCAACGATTTCGGCTACTACCACTACGGCGGCCCGCCAGAGGGCGCGAACCCGACCATCCTCAAGGTCTGCGAGCAGCTGCCGAACGCCATCAAGCACCTCTGCTACTGGAACGCCGACTCGCTCAAATTCCACGAGCACCTCACCAACTCGAACGGCTACCACCACCCCTGGGAATCCAAGCCCTGGCAGTGGCCGATGAGCCTGCGGCCCGTCCTCTACTACTACGAGAACGGGCCTGCCGCGCAGCATTGCGGCGAGGCCAATTGCGTCGGGGCGATCCTGCAAGTCGGCACGCCCGCGATGTGGTGGCTGTCCGTGCCGATGATGCTGTGGGGGCTGTGGCGCATGTTCGCCGTGTGGGATTGGCGCTACGCTGCGGTCCTCGTCGGGTACGGGGCCTCCTGGCTGCCCTGGTTCCTCGACCTCGACCGGCAGATGTACTTCTACTACGCCTCCGCGATGGCCCCGTTCCTCGTCCTCGGGCTCGCGCTCTGCTGCTCGGACATCCTCGGCAACCACGGGGCCGCGCTGTGGCATAGCGACGAGCGGAAGCTGTCGGGCAGGCTCCTGGTCTGTCTCTACGTGGGTTTGGCCGTGGCGAACTTCGCCTGGCTCTACCCCATCCTCGTCGGCGACCCGATCCCGCACTGGCGCTGGAACGCGGAGATCTGGCTGCCGAGCTGGGGGTAGAAACCTCAGGATTTCTTTCCCATTTTCCCTTGTGACGTGCGGCACATTCTGATAGAATCGAACGTATGATCAGCACGATGGGGATCGTGTCGGAGGAGAGAGTCAGGAGCCTCCGGGAGGGGTTGCGCGCGGGGTCGAAGGCGAGGTTCGCGGCCCTCGCGGAGATCGAGCGCGCGGAGGCTGTGTTATTGGCGTTGAAGGCGGAGGCCGTCGTCTCCGTCGCGGAGGATATCGCCGAGCGGAAGCTGGCGGAGGAGCGGCAGGGCGGGAAGGGGATTTTCTCCTTCTCCACGCGTGAGGCGGCGCTTCTCGAACTCGCCCCGGTGTTGGGGGTCTCGTCCGGGGAGGCGAAGGGCATGTTGTCGTTCGCGGAGAACATGACCGTCAACTACCCCAAGCTCGGCGCGAGGCTCGCCGCCGGGGAGGTCACCGTGAAGACCGCCCGTTTGGTGGGCAAGTCGTTGGAGTCCGCTCCCGCCGGGTGGCGGGAGAAGCTCGACGCATGGTTGGCGGAGCGGGCTCCGCGTTGGCGTTTGTGCTCCCAGTCGAAGATCCAAGGGTTGATCGAGGCGCAGTACATCCGCTGGGACTCGGAGTGGACGAAACAACGCCGCGAGCGCGCCCACGCCGAACGCGGGCTCTTCTTCAAACCCATTGGCGACGGGATGGCGAAAATCTGGGGCGCCATGCCCCTCATGGAAGCCGCCCTGGTGAAAGACCGGCTCGACGCCGCCGCAAGGACCGCCTGCCCTGGAGACCCCCGAGCCATGTGGACCCGCCGGGCCGACGCGCTCGCCGCCCTCGTCGGGCACGGGGAAGGCAAGCTCCGCTGCGAATGCGGACGCGACACTTGTCAGGCGGCCCAGCGACCTGTGCCCCAAGCCAAACCCGTCGAACTCGTCGTGGACCTCGCCGTCCTCGCCAACCTCTCCGACCTCCCCGCTTGGCTCGCCGGCGCCCCCATCGACCCCGACTTAGCCAGAGCGATGGCCAAAGCGTCGAAGAACATCCGCTTCACCACCACCCCCGACCACTACAAACCCGCGCCAGCGGTCGAAACCCACGTCAACGCCCGCGACAAACACTGCCGATTCCCCGGCTGTTATCGAAGAGCCAGAACAGAACTCGACCCTCCCCCACGGCCCTGGGGGCCGCGGGCGGTACCCCCACACCCCTTCAACCACCAGAACCCAGCATCAGGCGGGCGGACAAACCGTCCCCCAAAATCTCAAACGCCTCTGCCGACACCACCACCGAGCAAAAACCCACAGCGGATGGCGAGACACACAAAACCCCGACGGCGCCATCGCATGGACATCCCCCACCGGCCAGCGCTACACCACCGACCCCGGCTGATCAGACCCCGGCGAGCGAGGGCCACCGCGTGGCGCGCACATAGACGGTCTCGCCGTCGGAGAGGTCCAGCGCCGACGCGTCGCCCCTGGTGATCTGCGCGATGAAAGACTCCCCCGTCTGCACGGCTTCAAGCTCCACGCGGACCTCGAAGCCGAGCACGACGACTCGCTGCACTTTCGCCTCGACCACTTCGCCCGGATCGGTCGACCGGTCCGGATGCGCGAGCTCCGGGGAGCGTCCGACCCGGATGTCGTGCGGACGGACCAGCTTGCCGTCCAAACGCGAGACCTGGCCCAAAAAGCCCATGACGAACTCGTTCGCAGGCTGGTCGTACAGCTTCGCGGGCTCGTCGATCTGCTCGATCCGCCCCTTGTTGAGCACCGCGATCTGATCAGCGACGTCGAGCGCTTCCTCCTGGTCGTGCGTCACCAGCACCGTGGTCACGTGGGTCTCGTCGTGCAGGCGGCGCAACCACGCGCGCAGCTCCGCCCGCACCTTCGCGTCCAATGCGCCGAACGGCTCGTCCAGAAGGAGCACCTTGGGATCGACGGCGAGCGCCCGCGCGAGAGCCATGCGCTGGCGCTGCCCGCCGGAGAGCTGCGCCGGATACCGGTCCTGGAGCCCCGTCAGGCCCACCACTTCCAGAAGCTCCAAGACCTTCGTCTCGATGGCCTTCTTCGGCTGCTTGCGGATCTTGAGCCCGAACCCGACGTTCTCCCCCACGGTGAGGTGCTTGAACGCGGCGTAATGCTGGAAGACGAAACCGATGCCCCGCTTTCGCGGCGGGGTGCCGGTGACGTTCGCGCCGTCGAGCTCGATCTTCCCGCTGTCGAGCTCCTCGAATCCGGCGATGGCGCGCAAGAGCGTCGACTTGCCAGAGCCGGACGGCCCCAACAGCGCCACGAGTTTGCCGGTGGGGATCTCGATGCTGACGTCGTCGAGCGCCTGGAACGACCCGTAGTTCTTACTGGCCGACGTCACAGTGATCGTCATCGTGCCTTCTCTCTCTTCCGGCTCAAGACAGTCATCAACACCAGCGCGATGACGGCGAGGAGCATAAGCAGGGTTGCGGCAGCGTACGCGCCGTACTCGTTGTAGTCGTCGGTGTAGCGGCTCTGCACCAGCAGCGTCAGCGTGAGCGAGGAGCCGGGGTAGCCAGAGGAGACCATGGTGACCGCGCCGAATTCGCCGAGGCTGCGGGCGATAGTGAGCAGCACCCCGTACACGACGCCCCAGCGGATCGACGGGAGGGTGATCCTCGTGAAGATCGTCCACCAATGCGCGCCGAGGGTTTCGGCGGCCTGCTCCTGCTCGATCCCGATCTCCCGCAGCACGGGCTCGACCTCGCGCACCACGAACGGCAGCGTGACGAAGATGGTGGCGAGCGCCATGCCGGGCAGGCCGAAGATCACTTGGAAGCCCCAGTCCTCGACGAACCCGAACCAGCCGCCGTAGCCCCACAGGAAGATGAGCGCGACGCCGACGATGATCGGCGACACCGCGAAAGGAAGGTCGATCACCGCTTGCAGCGCGCGTTTCCCCGGCACGTTCCCTCGGACCAGGGCCAAGGCGATGGCCACGCCGAACACGGTGTTGATCGGGATGACGATGGCGAGGATGACCAGCGTCAGCTGTGTCGCGGAGACCGCGGCGGGTGTCGTGATCCAGCCCCAGAACGTGCCGAGCCCGTGCTCGAAGGCGCGGAAGAGGATCACGGCAATGGGCACGACCACAAGCACGAGGAGGTAAGCCAGCGCCGCAGTCCGCAGGGTCAGCCGTACAGATCGGGAAATCTTCATGCGCGGCTCACCTCTTCTCCTCGCGCCAGGCGAGCTTCGAGCCCACCAGGCGCAGCAGCAACAGCACGAAAAACGCGATGACGAGGAGCACCACCGAGACCGCCGCCGCGTTCCCCGGCTGGTCGATCTCGATCTGCTGCTGGATGTACTGCGAAGCCACCTGGGTCTTGTGCGGGATGTTGCCGCCGAGGAGCACCACCGAGCCGAATTCCCCGATGGCGCGGGAGAACGAGAGCCCGGCTCCGGTGAAAATCGCCGGGGCGAGCGACGGGAAGATGACCCTGGTGAGGATCGTCGCGTTGCCCGCGCCGAGCGAGGCGGCGGCCTCCTCCACGTCCTTGTCGAGCTCCAACAGCACCGGCTGCACCTGCCGCACCACGAACGGCAGCGTCACGAAGGCGAGCGCGATCACCAGCGCGGGCTGCGTCGCCGCGATCTTCAGATCGATCGGACTCGCCGGGCCGTACAAGGAGAGCAGCACGATGCTCGCCACGATGGTCGGCAGCGCGAAGGGAAGGTCGATGACCGCGTTCACCCATTCCTTGCCCCAAAAGTCGTCGCGAACCAGCACCCAGGCGATCAGCGCGCCGAACACCACGTCCACCAGCGCGACCAGGAACGACACCCAGACGGTGATCTCCAAGGCCGCGAGGGCGTCCGGGCTGGTGACCGCGCGCCAGAAGCCGCCCCATCCTCCGTCGAACGCCTTCACGGCGATGGCCGCGAGCGGCAGGAGGACGATGAGCGAGAGCCAGAGCAACGCCACGCCCGAGCCCAGCGCCGAAGCGGGGCTGCCCAGCCTGCCTGCGATAGTCCCCCGCAAACGGGAGGTGCCCCCCGCAAAGCGCCTCTGTTGCAGTGTGCTCATCGTGTTTGATACGCCTTTGTGATGAGCCCTTTCGGGCCGAACAGGTCGGGGTCCGCGGTCTTCCACCCGCCGAGGTCGTCAATCGTCCAGAGCTTGCTGATCCTGCCGGGGAACAGGCCCGCCGTCTCGGAAGCCACGACGGGGTCGACCGGGCGGAAACCCGTCTCCGCCCAGATGCGCTGCGCCTGGCCGGAGAAGAGGTAGTCGAGGAAGGCGTTCGCCTGCTCTTTCGATTTCGAGGTGCTCACAAGGGCGACGGGGTTCTCGATCTTAAAGGTGACCGGCGGCGTCAGGTACTCGACTTGCCTCGACGGGTCCGTCTTCGCGTTCTGGCGCTGGAGCAAGATCGCCTCGTTCTCGTAGCTGATGAGCACGTCGCCCTGCCCGGCCTGGAACGTCGTCGTCGCCTCTCTGCCGGACTTCGGGTTCACTTTGATGTGGCCTTTGGCGAGCTGCCGCAGGTACGCCGCCCCCGCGTCCCTGTCCTCGCCCCCGTCGGAGAGCGCGGCGAAGGGGGCGAGGAGGTTCCATTTCGCGGAGCCGGAGCTCGCCGGGTGGGGGGTGATCACCTCGACCCCCGGCTTGAGCAGGTCGGACCAGTTGTGGATCCCTTTGGGATTGCCCTTGCGCACGACGAGGGCCACCACCGAGCCGAAAGGGATGGACCGGTACGGGCGGTTCTGCCAGTCCTTGGCCACCAGGCCCGCTTTGACCAGGCGGGTCACATCCGGCTCGACGGAGAAGTTCACCACGTCGGCGGGCACTCGGCGCGCCACTTTCCGCGACTGGTCCCCCGAGGCCCCGTAGGACTGGGAGAAGCCGATGCCTTTGCCGCCCGGCGTGGCCCGGAAGGCCGGGATGATCGCGTCGAAGCCGGGCTTCGGGGTCGCGTAGGCGACGAGGTTCACGTGCCAGCGCCCGCTGGAGATGTCTTTCCCGCCCGGCACGTCGGTCGACCCGCCCGCGCAGCCGGCGGCTGCGAGGGCGAGGCCGCCGATACCGAATATCGCCGTCCGCCTGCTCAGCGTCGGCGTTGGTGGCACCCCCCACGCGCTCTGCGCGTGGGGACAGTCGTCGGCCGCGTCGGCCGGCTGGGTCCTCGCATGAGCGAAGAGAGTAACGGCACTCTGGCCGTGTTCTGACCAACGCGCGGTTCACCGCGTCATCCAGCCGAGCAGCACAAGCACGAGCAGTATCACAAGAGCCCAGGTCACCCATGATTTCGGGAGTGCCGGTTTACCGGAATCAGACAACTTCCGCCCTCTAATCTGACCGCTTGAAATAACCCGGTCGAGCGCTCCTGCCGTCAACCACGCCAATGGGATCACCACGGCCAGCATCAAAACCACTTGCGGCACAAACCCTTGCCCGGCAACCCAGAGCTCGACTCCATCCCACCATCGCAGGACTTGCTCCATGCCCGCCACTGTACTGCACCGCCGAAGCCGAGGGCCTGCCCGCGTGGTCCCGGCGAGCGTGGCTCCGCCAGACGCGCTAGGCTGCAAAAGTGTCGACCACCCGTAATCCGTTCCCGTTGATCGGGGACTACGCGTTCCTCTCCGACTGCGAAACGAACTGCCTGATCTCGCCCAGCGGCTCGGTGGAGTGGATGTGCGTGCCCAGGCCCGACTCGCCGAGCGTCTTCGGCTCGATTTTGGACCGTTCCGCCGGGCATTTCCATCTCGGCCCGTACGGGGTGAAGGCTCCCGCCGCGCGGCGTTACCTGCCCGGCAGCCTCATCGTCGAGACCACGTGGCAGACCTCCACCGGCTGGATCGTCGTGCGCGACGCGCTGGTGATGGGGCGCTGGCACGACATCGAGGAGCGCTCGCGGACCCATCGGCGCACGCCGACCGACTGGGACGCCGAGCACATCCTCCTGCGCACCGTCAAATGCGTGAGCGGGACCGTCGAGATCTCCCTGAGCTGCGAGCCTTCCTTCGACTACCACCGCGACCCCGCCTCCTGGGAGTACACCAGCGACACCTACAACCAGGCCAAGGCGGTAGCCTCGGGGAACCAGGAGAAAAACCCCGAGCTGACGCTCACCACGAACCTCATGCTGGGCTTGGAGGGCCGCGAGGCGCGGGCGAGGACCAGGCTCACCGAGGGCGACAATATCTTCGTCGCGCTGTCCTGGTCGAAGCAGCCCGCTCCCACCTCATGGGACGAGGCCTCCGAGAAGATGTGGGCGACCACGGAGTGCTGGCGGCAGTGGATCAACGAGGGCTCGTTCCCTGACCATCCCTGGCGCGGCTACCTGCAGCGCAGCGCGCTCGCCCTCAAGGGCCTCACCTACTCCCCCACCGGCGCGCTCCTCGCCGCCGCCACCACCTCCCTGCCGGAGAGCCCCGGCGGCACCAGGAACTGGGACTACCGCTACAGCTGGGTGCGCGACTCCTCGTTCGCGCTCTGGGGCCTGTACACCCTTGGCCTGGACCGGGAGGCGAACGACTTCTTCGCGTTCATCGCCGACGTGTCCGGCGCGAACAACGGCCAGCGCCACCCGCTGCAAGTGATGTACGGGGTCGGTGGCGAGCGGACGTTGGACGAGTTCGAGCTCGACCACCTTTCCGGCCACGGCGGGGCCCGGCCGGTCCGGGTCGGCAACGCCGCCTACGAGCAGTCCCAGCACGACATCTGGGGGACGCTCCTCGACTCGGTGTACGTGCACGCGAAGTCCCGCGACCACGTCCCCTCCGCGCTCTGGGGCATGCTGCGCGAGCAGGTCGAGACCGCCGCGCGCAGTTGGCGCGAGCCGGACCGGGGCATTTGGGAGGTCCGGGGCGAGCCGAAGCACTTCACCTCCTCGAAGGTGATGTGCTGGGTGGCGCTTGACCGGGGCGCGAAGCTCGCCGAGCGGCTCGGCGAGGACGCCTACGCCCAGAAATGGTCCGACATCGCGGACGAGATCCGGGAAGACATTCTCGACCACGGCGTGGACGATCGAGGGGTGTTCGTGCAGCATTACGGCACCAAAGCCCTCGACGCCTCCTGCCTGTTGATCCCGCTGCTGCGCTTCCTCCCCGCAGACGACCCGAGGATCCGCGCCACGGTCATGGCCATCAACGACGAGCTCACCGAACAGGGCCTCGTGGTCCGCTACCGGCCAGAGGAGACCGACGACGGCTTCGCCGGCGAATGGGAAGGCTCGTTCACCATCTGCTCGTTCTGGCTCGTCTCCGCCTTGGTGGAGATCGGCGAGCTTGCCATGGCCAAGCACCTGTGCGAGCGCCTGCTCTCCTACGCGTCCCCGCTCCAGCTCTACGCCGAGGAGATCGACCCGGACACCGGCAGGCATTTGGGCAACTTCCCGCAGGCGTTCACCCACCTCGCGCTCATCAACGCCGTGATGCACGTGATCCGGGCGGAGGAGAACGACCAGCACGCGTCGACCTTCGTTCCGGTGAACGTGGGCATCCACTAAAGGTCCGAAGCCGCCCGAGCCCTTATCTGAGCCTGGTTTAGGACCAAGCTGAGAGCAAGCTGAACAAGGCCAAAAATACCCCTTAACCTGGGCATTTCATTTGACAACCCCCTTGTTTTCCGGCCATTCTGGTCGAGTAACAAGGAGGTTAAATAAGTGAATTACAAGAAAACCAGCGCACTCACCGGACTGCTCGTCGGCGCGACGGGACTGCTCATGCCGCTCAGCGAGGCGGGTGCGAACGGCCTGCCTCCGCCGGATCACTACTGCCCGATCACCGGCATCCCCGTGAACGGGAGCTGCACGCTCTCCGGCCCGACCCACATCCGGTTGGCCGACGAGCCCGGCAGAACTCCGGTGCGGCCGAGGAAGTACGACGCGAGCGGCGGGGTCAACAACGCGGGCAGCGGCACCGGCAACATGAGCCGAGGGACCGGCAATGCGGGAGTCCACGGCGGAGCGGCCAACAGCAACCGGGGCAGCTGAGTCAGGAGGAGGCGAGCAGGCGCAGTTCCTCGCCGAGGTTGCGCCGGGCTTGCTCTTCCCAACGCAACCTTGCGGCCTGTGTCCGATACATCGGGTCGTGAGCGAGAAGGGCGCGCAGCACCGCTGCGCGCCCTTCTCGGTACAAAGGCTCGGGGACGTGGCCGTACTCCCGGCGCACCGCCCTCGTGTATACGTCGTACTCCTCGGAGCCTCTGCCGAGCACGGCGAGATCGGCGTCGCTGAACGCCGCGCCGTTCGCGTCCCCCGGCTCGACGCGATGGTCCGAGGTGAGCAGCACCAAGCGGACCACTTCCGAGGCCAGCGGGCCTTGCCCCAGCATCTGCGCGGCGAGTTGGGCCGACCGCGCCTCGTTGTCGGAGGCTTGCGGGTCGTAGACCGCGTCGTGGAACCACGCGGCGAGCGCGGTCGGCTCCTTCTCGAAGCGCGCCCCGGCCCCCGCCAACTCGTCCAAAGCGCCGAGCACGGCATGAAGATGGCCGAGCGTGTGGTAGTGCCGATGCGGCTCGGACCACCGCGCGGTCAATTCGGCGCGCTGGCCGTCCGTCAGGCTCATCCCGGTATCGTAGCGTTCCGATTGACTCGCGGGATCTTCGCTCCGGGCCGTCCCGCCACCCCTTCGGCCCGGAGCGAAGACCGCTGCCGACCTGCCCATAAGCGCTCTGGGCCCTCCACCACAGAGCCCGACACCCCGCACATCCTCCACCCGGCCGACCCGGCCCTCATCCGGATCGGCCTCGCCAGATCGAGCGCCTCTCAGCAGGTTCATTATCTTTGACGCCGAAAACGTCCGAACGGTTCCATTTCACGGAAAATAATTTCAAGTATCGACAATTCCCCAGTTCAGAGTTATTTCGAGAGTCTCAATACAGGACGGCGGGGCCATGCAGTATGTTGATCATGCGTCGGGCGGCAACGCTGACTCGGGGCACAACGTTCACCAGGAACATCAAAGGAGATGGCCCTCATGAAAAAGATCGTCGCCACCGTCACCGCAGCCGGAGCCGTGTCGCTCGGCCTGCTCTTCCCCGCCGCCAGCCAGGCCGCCAAGGACAACTGCTCGCACAGCCTCCGTTCGGACGACGAGTGCGAGGTTCTCGTGGACTACTACTCGTACGACTTCTGCATGACCGGAGGCGAGCAAGACCTCAGCGAGGAAGATTTCCGAGGGTACCGCTACTTCGATTGCATCCAGACCGCGAACGGCTCCTGGCACATCCTGATGCACAACGGCTGATCCGGGAAGCAGCATGTCTTCGCCCCGGGCCGTCCCTTGACCCCCTCGGCCCGGAGCGAAGACCGCTGCCGACCTGCCTATAAGCGCTCCGGGCCCCCACCACAGAGCCCGACACCCCGCACATCCTCCACCCGGCCGCCCCGGCCCTCATCCGGGTCGGCCTCGCCAGATCGAGCGCCTCTCAACAGGTTCACTCAGTTGGACGCCAAAAACGCCCCAACGGTTCCACTTCGCCGAGGAAACTTTTCAGTATCCACAAAGTGGCAGGTCAGCGGAGGTCGCGCTTCAAAACTTTGCCCATGGGATTTCTCGGCAGCTCGGAGACGAACCGAATTTCCCTCGGGCGTTTGTGCGTCGAGAGCGAGGAGGCGACGAACGCCACCAGCTCCTGCGCCCCCACCCCGTCCGCGACCACCCATGCGACGATCCGCTGCCCCAGATCCTCGTCGGGAACGCCGACCACCGCGGCCTCCGCCACGGCGGGGTGGTCGAGCAATGCCGCCTCCACTTCGCCGGCTCCGATCCGGTAGCCGCCGGACTTGATGAGGTCCACGGACTCGCGGCCCACGATGCGGTGGAAGCCGTCCGGCCCGACGGTCGCGAGATCGCCGGTCGAGAACCAGCCGTCCCCGGCGAACGAAGCGCTGGTGGCTTCTGGTTTGCCCAAATACTCGCTGAAGAGCCATGGGGCGCGCACCTCCAGCCGTCCGACCGTCTCGCCGTCCTCGGCGACCGGCTCCCCGGACTCGGACCGCAGCCGGGTCTGGACCCCGCGAAGCGGCAGCCCCACCGAGCCGAGCCTGCGCTCGCCGCCTGCTCGCGTGGAGAGCGTGATGATAGTCTCGCTCATCCCGTAGCGCTCCACCGGGACTTGCCCGGCGGAATCGGCCAACGCTGCCGCGACCGGGATCGGCAACGGCGCGCTGCCGCTCACCAGCAGGCGCGCCCGCCCGAGCGCTCTCGCGTGTTCGGGCTCGCGCACGATCCTCGACCACACGGTCGGCACCGCGAACAGCATGGTGGCCGCGTGTTCTTTCGACGCGACCGCCTCCGCGTACGCCTGCGGGGTCGGGCGGACGGTGTGCGTCGAACCGCCGCCGAGCCGCAACGGCCCGAGCGTGCCGAGCACCAGGCCGTGCAGATGGAAGACCGGCAGGCCGTGGGCCACCGTGTCCTTGCCGGTCCACTCCCATGCCTCGGCGAGCGCGTCCAAACACCCGGCGAGCGCCCGGCGGGAGAGCACGACGCCCTTCGGCGGCCCGGTCGTGCCCGAGGTGTACAGCACCAGCGCGGGCGCGTCCGCCGGAGGCTCGGGAAGCGCGTGCCACGAGCGGGCGTGGACGGAAATCGGGATTCGCGGCAGGTCGGACTGATCCGGCGCGAAGCCGAGCCACGCGTCCGGTTCGCTGTCGGCGAGCACATGCGCGAGCTCCGCCGAACCGGAGTGCGGCGAGACGAGCACGACGGGCACGCCCGCGCGCAGCGCCCCGAGCACCGCGACCAAAGACCGCAGCTCGGGCGTGGCGAAGACCGCGACCCGGCGAGCGCCGAGGATCAGAACCCGCTCGGCGACTGCCGTCGCGGCGGCCAACAGGTCCGGGCCTTCCAGCGTCTCGTCGCCGACGCGCAGCCGCGCCCGGTCGAGGCCCGGCAGCAGGGTCATCGAGCCAGCCCGTCGGCGGCTGAGACAGAGCGCAGGCGCCGCACGACTGCCGCGATATCCTCGTCCGTCGCGGTCAACGCCACCCGGACGTGCCGCTCGCCGTCGGGCCCGTAGAACGAGCCCGGCGCGACGAGCACGCCGCGCTCGGCGAACCAGCCGACAGTCGCCTCAGCGGGCTCTTCCCGAGTCGCCCAGAGGTACAGCCCGCCCTCGGAGTGGTCGACCCGGAACCCCGCCTGCTCCAACGCAGGGCGGAGCGCCTGACGGCGGGCCAGGTACCGCTCGCGCTGCGCGTCCAGCTCCACCACGTCGTGCAACGCGGCGGCGACGGCGGCCTGCACCGGGTCCGGCACGATCATCCCCGCGTGGCGGCGCAGTCCGAGCAGGTCGCGGACGACGGCCGAGTCTCCCGCGATGTACCCGGCCCGGTAGCCAGCCAGGTTCGCGATCTTCGAGAGCGAATGCACGGCGATCACGCCGACCGGCTCGTCGCCCGCCACGCTCGGGTGCAATGCGGAGACCGCTTCCCCCTCCCACGCGAAGCGCAGATAGCATTCGTCGGAGACGAGAGTGGTGCCGTTCGCCCTGGTCCAGGCCAGGATCTCGGTCAACAAAGCGGGCGAAGCCACCGCGCCGTGCGGATTCGCCGGGGAGTTCAAAAACCACAGCACGGGCGGCTTTGCGAGCGGCGGCAGCTCGTCAGGGTGGTCTGCCCGCACCGCCTCTGCCCGCGCGAGCCGCGCCGCGACCTCGTACGTCGGGTAGGCCAAACGCGGGATCACCACCGTGTCGCCCTCTCGCGCGCCGAGCAACAACGGCAGCCACGCGATGGCCTCTTTCGCCCCGATCACCGGGAGCACATCGCTGACCGCCAGATCGAAGTCGCGCGCCGCGGCGGAGACGATCGCCTTGCGAAGCTCGCCCGTGCCCGCCGTTGCCGGGTATCCGTGCGCGTCCGAGGCGGCGGCCAGGGCCGCGCGCGCCGAAGACGCGACCGGGTCCGCAGGAGAACCGACCGAGAGATCGACGAACCCGTCCGGATGCGCCTTGGCCAGCGCTTTCGCGTCGGCGAGGGAATCCCACGGAAAATCGGGCAAATCAAATCCGGGGCTCAAACGGCGATCTCCTTCGTTGCTCCTCACCTCGCGTACCCACACCGCCTCCGTACGCGTCGGCTCGGTGCGCCTTTGGATCTTATCCGTTTGATTCTCCGGATCGCACCGTTGCTTCCATTATTCGTGGGAGGACTTTTGCGGCAAAGACTTCACGTACTCCGCGTCGTGCGGGGTCTTGCCCACCTTCGCAGCACCGCCCGGCGACCCAAGCTCGTCGAAGAACTCCGCGTTCGCGGTCACGAACGGGGTCCACTCGTCGGGCACGTCGTCCTCATAAAAGATCGCCTCGACCGGGCAGACCGGCTCGCACGCGCCGCAGTCCACGCACTCGTCCGGGTGGATGTACAGCATCCGATCACCTTCGTAAATGCAATCGACAGGGCACTCTTCGATGCATGCTTTGTCGAGCACGTCCACGCACGGCTCAGCGATGACATACGTCACTGGGCACTCCTTTATGCTTTCTCCAGGGCTGGTGAAGTTCTGTCAGTGTACTCTCCGACACTGGCGCTCTCGAACAAGACCAACCCGCAGAGGCGCGCGCGGCGGTCACACCCGCTTCGGCAGCGCCGCCACATACGGCGCGTCGTGGTCGATCACGCCGAGGGCGGTCCCGTTCCCCGAGTACGACCCGGGCTCCGGCAAACCGGGGATATCCTTGAAGAACTCCGCGTTCGCTTGCCGGAACGCGCTCCAGCCCTCCGGCACGTCGTCCTCGAAGTAGATCGCCTCGACCGGGCAGACCGGCTCGCACGCGCCGCAGTCGATGCACAAATCGGGGTTGATGTAGACCATCCGATTGCCCGTGTACATGCAATCGACCGGGCACTCTTCGAGACAAGACCGGTCGAGCACATCCACGCATGGTTCGGCGACGACAAATGCCATCCGGCGCTCCTTTCTCGACATTGCCTGAGATTTTCCCGGATTTTACCAACGCGGCAACGGCAAACCAAGCAACCGAGGCGCGGAAAGACGGCCCCTCGGGAAATGAGGACATATGTCCCGGCCGACGAGGGCCGAAGGTCAGGCCAACGGGGCCAAGGGCGCTTGCCGGACCTCGTAGAGCGTCCCCCGCTGGCGGACCGGCCTGCCGATCCCCTCGGCGATGGCCCGCAGCTCCGCGACGGTCTTCGCGGAGCCGTGCTCGGAGCCTGCCATGCGCGAGATCGTCTCCTCCATGAGCGTGCCGCCGAGGTCGTTCGCCCCGCCCTGCAGCATCGCCTGCGAACCGGCGAGGCCGAGCTTCACCCAGCTCACTTGGATGTTGTCGATCCTGCCGTGCAGCATCACTCGGGCGAGGGCGTGCACCGCGCGGTTGTCCCGCTGGGTCGGACCGGGCCGCGCGGCCCCCGCAAGGTACAACGGCGCGCTCTGATGGACGAACGGCAGCGGCACGAATTCGGTGAACCCGCCGGTGCGGTCCTGGATCTGCTGCAGCACCCGCAGATGCGAGACCCAGTGCCGGGGCGCGTCGACGTGCCCGTACATCATCGTGGAGCTGGACCGGATCCCGACCTCGTGCGCGGTGGTGATCACGTCGATCCAGCTCTTCGTCGGCAGCTTGCCCTTGGTGAGCACCCAGCGCACCTCGTCGTCGAGGATCTCGGCGGCGGTGCCGGGGATCGTGTCCAGACCGGCCTCTTTGAGCGCGATGAGCCATTCCCGCAGGGAAACTCCCGCCCGAGCCGCGCCGTTGACGATCTCCATCGGCGAGAAGGCGTGCACGTGCATCGACGGCACCCTGGCTTTCACCGCTTTCACCAGGTCGAGGTAGCCGCTCGCGGGCAGCTCCGGGTCGATGCCGCCCTGCATGCAGACCTCGGTCGCCCCGACCACATACGCCTCCCACGCCCGGTCCGCCACCTCGTCAAGGGAAAGCGTGTACGCGTCCGCGTCGCCTTTGCGCTGGGCGAACGCGCAGAACCGGCAGCCGGTGTAGCAGATGTTCGTGAAATTGATGTTCCGGTTGACGATGTAGGTGACGTCGTCGCCGACCGCCTCCCGGCGCAGGTCGTCGGCGAGCGAGGCCAGGGCTTCGAGCCCCGACCCGTCCGCGGTCGCGAGCGCGAGGCACTGCTCGTCGGTGAGCGCCCGCGCGTCCCGCTCGGCCTGTTTGAGCGCTGCGATCAGGCCGGCGTCACCGCCGGAGGCGCGGAGGCCTCGCCCTCGCGAAGCGGGCGAGTCGTTGTTTCCGGGCGTGGCGGCCAACGACCGCGCGGCTTCGCGCACCGTCTCCCAGTCGCCGAACGCCTGGTCCATATCGCTGCGATGGTCGGTGCTGCGCCCGCTTTCGTCGATCCCGGCGTGCAGGTCGGTCCGGCCGCTGGACTCCCACTCCGGGTCCGGCTCCTGCCACGGCAGGCCGACCGGCCTCGCGTCCGCGTTCGCGAGCCCCGTCTTAGGGTCCATGAGCGCCCGCACGTGCGGGATGAGCCTCGGATCCACCCATGCCGCAGGCGAGAGAAGGTATTTCGGATGCGCGGTGAGGCGCTCGACCAACGTGAATCCGGCCTCAGCGGTGATCGCCGCGAGCGTGTCAAGGTGCGGCCACGGCCGTTCGGGGTTGACGTGGTCCGGGGTGAGCGGGGAGACTCCGCCCCAGTCGTCGACCCCAGCCGCGAGCAGGCGCAGGCATTCCCCTGCCGAGACCAAGTTCGGCGGGGCTTGGATGCGCGCCGACGGGCCGAGGACCACGCGCGTGGTCGCGATGGTCGCCAGGAACTCCTCGAACTCCGCGTCCGGGGTCGCGCGCATCGCCGTGTCCGGTTTCGCGCGGAAGTTCTGCACAATCACCTCTTGGACGTGGCCGTACGCCTTCGACAGGCGGCGCAGGTCCAGGATGGTCAGCGCGCGCTCGGCCAGCGACTCCCCGATCCCCACCAGAAGGCCGGTGGTGAAGGGGATGTTCAACCGCCCAGCTTCGGTGATGACTTGGAGCCTGACCTCGGGGTCTTTGTCCGGGCTGCCGAAGTGCGCCTGGCCTTTCTCGGTGAACAGGCGCTGGGAGGAGGTTTCCAGCATCATCCCCATCGACGGGGCCACCGGCTTGAGGCGGGCCATCTCCTCCCAGCTCATCACGCCGGGGTTCAGGTGCGGCAGCAGGCCCGTCTCCTCCAGCACGCGGATCGACATGGCCCGCACGTAGGCGAGCGTGGAGTCGTAGCCCCGCTCGTCGAGCCACTGCCGCGCCTGTGGCCAGCGGTCCTCCGGGCGGTCGCCGAGGGTGAACAACGCCTCTTTGCAGCCGAGCTCCGCGCCCTGGCGCGCGATGGCGAGCACTTCGTCCGGCTCCAAATACAAGCCCTGGCCCGCTTCGCGCAGCTTGGCGGGGCTGGTGACGAACGTGCAGTAGTGGCAGCGGTCCCGGCAGAGCCGGGTCAATGGGATGAAGACTTTCCGCGAGTAGGTGACGATCCCCCCTCGCCCCTCGGCCGCCAACCCGGCGTCCCGGACCCGGCTCGCCGAACGGACGAGGTCTTCGAGGTCCTCCCCACGCGCCGCGAGCAAGACCTCGATCTCGTCCTGGTTGAGCGTCACTGCGTCCCTTGCTCTGCGCAGTGCTCGTCTCATGGCGGAAGCAGAAGCGGTCACACGGAGATACTACGCCGACCGCGCTGAGGTTATTCCCTCCTGAGGCGTCGTCTCGCGACGACGGCGGGGATCGCCCCTGCCGCCAGGAACAACGGGGCCCGCCAATCCGCAATCGCGAAGAGCAATATCCGGCTCCCGCCTGGTCCCGGCACAAGGCAAACCACGCAGACGAGCAACCAGACCGCCAGCGGGAGCAGCCCCGCCCTCGGCGAAGCCCAGGTGGCGGCCAGCGCGATCGCGACGTTGAGCGCGCCGCAGACCAGCGCGGTCACCGGGAACGGCCGCCCGTCCCACCATAGCGGCAGATAGAACGCGCCGACGAGCGCTTCGAAAGCGGAGAGGAGGCTGAGCGCCGCGAGCAGGACCGCGTTCCACGCGGTGAGGGCGCGACCGCCTGGCGCGGCGCGGTCAGACAACGACGACGCCCGCCAGCAGGTGGTCTTCCCTCGCATGGCCGCCGCCGCGCTGCGGGGCGGGCGCGCGGTGCTGCTGCGCCAACGCGAAGTGCTCCTCGCCGGGCACCGGGTTGAGCGCCTTGTTGGACAGGGCGAACGTCTCCAGCTCCGGGTGGACGGTGATCTGCGTGGCGTGCTCGGCCAGCGCGGCGAGTTTCGCGGAGCGGAACTCGCCGATGTCGAAGACCGTCGTGACCTCGTCGTCCTGCCACGGTTTGGCGACATCGGGGTCCACGACGTGGAACCCCTCGGGGATCGGCTGCGCGGCGAGCGCTTCGACCTCGGCCTTCCACATCGACCTGCCGACGCCCGCCCAGTACAGTTTCGCGATCTGCCACGAGGGGCCCAGCTCCCGATGCGCCTCGGCCGCCGCGATCTTGACCGCCTCGACGGCGATGCGGTTGGCGTGGACGTGGTCCCGGTGCCCGTATCCCCCGCCGGGGTCGTGGGTGACCACCACATGGGGCCGCGTCTCGCGGATCGTCTTCGCGGCGGCTCGGGACTGCTCGCCGAAATCGCCGGCCACGAACGCGCGCTGGTGCGTGTTCCGTCCGGCGGCCATGCCGGAGTCCCGCCATCTTCCCGCTCCGCCGAGGAAGTGTTGACCGATCACGGACCCCCGGCCCGGCGAGCCGAGCCGGTCCAGCGCGGCGCGCAGCTCCGCGATCCGCCATCCGCCGAGCTGGTCGGCGCGATCCGCCGCGAGTTCCCGCAGGGCGGGCGCGATGACCTCCCCTTCCTCGCCCAACGTGCAAGTCAGCACCGACACTTCGACGCCTTCGGCGGCGAGGCGCGCCATCGCGCCGCCGCAGAGAATCGTCTCGTCGTCCGGGTGCGCGAAAATGAAAAGCGCCCGAGCCCTGCCCTTGTCGTTCAATGCAGCTCCCAACTCGCAGCCCCTGCCATCGGTCCGACGACCGAGGGAGTTCCGAACGCGACGCCGCTGATCCCCGGCCCGGCGGCGAGCAAACCGGCGTCGCGCATGAGCGGCAGCTCCACGGCCAACGCCGTCAACCGGGGCAGTGCCTCGGCCTGCAATTCCGATGAGGACAGCCGGCCGCTGAGCGCCCGGAGGAAGTCGGCTTGCAGGTCCGGCAGGCACACGCCCGCGAGGTTGCGCACCCCCCCGACGCCGACCGGGTCCACCGAAGCCGAATCCCCTTGCTGCCCCGGCCGATCTGTCCGGTCCGGACAGCCGTAGCGGGAGTACAGCTCGGCGGCGAGGTCGCCGCCCGCCTCGGACCAGCCCACAATCGCCTGCGCTTTGTTCTCGCGCAGCGCCGAACCATAGAGTTCTTCCGGCGCGAACTGCGCGACGGAGGCGGCGACGCCGACCGACCGCCACTGGTCCGCCGCCGTGCTGGCGACCGCGAACGCCCGCGAGTCGTTCTGCTCCACCCCGATGACCATCGTGAACGGCTGCCCGTCCTTGCCGAGGATCGGCGGGGCCCCGGCTCCGGGCGGCAAACTCGCCGCGAGCGGGGCATATCCCTGCTGCAAGAGCTTCTCCCTCGCCTGGTCCGGCATGATCCGCTCCGGGGGCTCGGCGCCCTCGGCGGGCAGCGCCACCGCGTCCTGCGCGCCGATACGGGCGAGCAGGCCCTGGTCGAGCACGCCGAGCAGCGTCCGGCGCGTCTCCACATCGCGCAGCCGCGCGGCGCGGGCGTTGAGGGTGATGCTCAGCGCGGCCTGCCCTGCTTGGACTTCCGCGCGCACTTGTGGGACCGCCTGCAGCTGCGCGAGCACGGAGGCGCTGCCGTGCACGAGGACGAGCTGCGCCTCCTTGCTGCGCAGGGCCGCAGCGAGCTGCGTCCCCGAGCCCATCCGGCGCAGCAGGATCTTGTCCGCCCACGCGGGGGAATCCCAGTAGCGGTCGTTTCGGACCAGCTCCACTTCCTCTTTATTGCGGTCCATGTGCTCCACCCGGAAGCTGCCGCCCGCCACTGTGATCCCGTTCGCGAAGGCGCGGGGGAAACCGCCGAGGTCGTCCCGCCCGACATGGGCGGGCAGGAGGTTCGCGAACAGCTCCTGCCATCGCGGGTACTCGTCCCGGAAGACGACCGTGACCTCTTTCCCGCCGCTGCCGGAGCGGATCTCATCGATCAGCCCGTAGCCCGCCGGGGCGGCGACGCCGGGCTGGGTCGTCATTTGGCGCCACAAGTATTGGAAGTCCTCCGCCGCGATCGGCGCGCCGTCCGACCATTGCGCCTCGTCGCGCACCCGGTACCGGACGGTGAACGGGGCGTGGCTCACGACCTCCGCGACAGTGAGGAACGAGCGGTCCATATGCCAGACGACTCCGCCTGGCGCGGACGGGTCCGCGACCGGCCGGAACGGGCTCGGCAGCGTCAACGAGGCGACGGCGGCCGTGGCCTCGGAGAGGTCGGCGGCCAGATGCGGGTTGAAGCCGCCGTCGCCGACTCCGACCCCGTCCACCGCGACCACGACCGAGCGCGGGCCAGGCGGGGCGGCGCTCGGCGCGCTCGTGGACGAGCGCCCGTCGGCGGTCGAGTCGTAACAACCGGAGCCCCCGACGGCGAGCGCGAGCCCGAAGCCCAACGTCCGCACCGCTCGCCGCATAGGTGTCACTCTGCCTTCCTCGCTGCAGTCTCCATTCCGCCAAAAAACTCCCTGCAGTATCGCACGCGATCACCGTTTCACACGAGATGCGTCACGATTGCGTCACGTCACCCCAGGTCGGCGCGGAAATAGCAAAACGAGCCGACGATATGGGCGACCATGGCCCGAACGTCAATCACGCCACATCCGTCACACAGGCAACAGGAGACTCCCGTCATGTCGCAGCAGCGCGCACTTCCGCAGAAAATCGTGGCCAGCTCGAAAGGCCGCGCTGCCCGAACGCGCACCGCGCCGGGCTCTCGCGCTCCGCGCGCGTTCGCGGGCGCGCTGCTCGCGGCGGCGCTCATCGGACTCGCCCCCGCCTCGGCCGACCCCGAGATCGCCACGCTCGAGCCTGCCCCCGGAGTGCCGGTCGATCCGACCCCAGGAGCCCCGGTCTCCCTGTCCTCGCTCCCGCAGGGCCTGCCCGCGATCCCGCAGACACTCAACCAGGTGACCATCGACCCCCAGGTGATCCAGGCCGCCACCTCGTACATCCCCGCCCTCATCGGAGCCGTCTCGGAGCCCGGCGTGCGCGACGCCGCCCAGACCCAGCTGCTGCTCCAGCAGGTGGAGAACGTCCTCGGCCAGGCGAATCTTCCCCCGGAGTACCGGAACTCGATGTACCAGGCCGCGGCCATGCTCAGAGGCCAGGAGCCCCCGCCCGCCATGCCCGCGCCGCCCGCCCCCGGCCAGGACAACGCGCCAGGATCGCCCGCGCTCCCGGACGGGGACGAGTCAGCGCCGAAAATCCAGGAGTTCATGCTGCCGACAATCGGCATGAACTGCATCGAGGGCTCGGAGGGAGCCGGGAACGCCATCGGCAAGGCGCTGGTCACCGCCGGCCCGCAGGAGGCCCCGGCCCCCGGACCCAAGGAAGGCGAGGCGGGCTACGTCTTCACCGCCCTCGGCACCGGCCCCGCCGTGACCGACGAGGCGCATCCGCTCTCGGTGAACTGGTTCAACCTCGACACCGGGGTCAAGGGCCAGGCGATCCTGCTCCCCAACCCCGCGATCAACGCCACCACCGGCCCCGCCACGTTCACCGCGATCATCCCGACCGGCAAGGGCCGCGTCCTTTCCACGGTCTACGGCACGGTGACCGCGAAGACCCCCGAAGGCGACCAGCACTCCTGCACCATCACGCCGACCGTCGGCATGTCCCGGATCTGACCTCCGGGCCCGGCCTCGCCGCCGACGGGAGATCGCGGCGAACTCCTGCGCGACGAGCGCGGGCGGGAGCCACACGGCGAAGGCCCGCGCGCGGCACGCCATGTTACTGTCAGGTAACATGGCGGGAAAGGCCCCGCTCGTAGCGCGGCCGTCCCGTGAAGACGGTCTCAAGGAGGAGATCATGCGCGACCGAGAGAACAAAACGCCCTCGGATTCGGAGCGGACCGAGGGCCGCTCCCGATTCACCGTCGCCCGAGCCCTGCTGCTCGGCGCGCTCTCCTTCGGGTCGCTCGTCGGCGGCGAAGCCGCGGCCTGACGGGCTCGGTCACCAGATCGACACCAGCTGCGCGGCTGTGTGCGCCATCGGCGCGCCAGGTTCGCAGCCGAACGCTTGCGCGAAAGCCGGAACATTCGGGGCCACCCCGTCGACGCGGTATCGCTCCGGCGAGTGCGGGTCGCTCGCGAGACGCTCCAGAACGGCCTCCGCCCTGTCTTTGGCCCGCCACGACCTCGCGTACGCGAAGAAGAACCGTTGGGCGGGCGTGTAGCCCTCGATCTTCGTGCCTGCGAACGGACCAGGGCCGGGCTCGGCGGCGAGCGCGTCGAACGCGGTGAGCGCGCCGCCGAGGTCCGCGATATTCTCGCCGAGCGTGAGCCTGCCGTCCACGTGCGCGTCCGGATGATCCGGCAGCGGGGCGTAGGCGCTGTACTGGCCCACGAGTTTGCCGGTGCGGGCCTCGAACTCTTCGCGGTCTTCGTCGGTCCACCAGTTCGCCCGGTTGCCGTCCCCGTCGAACTGGCTGCCCTCGTCGTCGAAGGCATGGGTCATCTCGTGGCCGATGACCGCGCCGATCGCGCCGTAGTTGAGCGCCGGGTCTGCCTTCGGGTCGAAGTACGGCGACTGCAAGATCGCGGCGGGGAAGTTGATCGTGTTGTCCGTCGGCTCGTAGTAGGCGTTGATGGTCTGCGGGGTCATTTGCCATTCCTGCCGGTCGGTCGGCTTGCCGATCTTCGCCACCTGGTAGGCCTGCTCGAACGCTTCGGCCGCGCGGACGTCCGAGATCAGCCCCTTGCCGTCGAGCGTCAGGCCCGACCAGTCGCGCCAGCGGTCCGGATAGCCGATCTTCGGCAGGATCTTCCCGAGCTTGGCTTTCGCCTTCGCTTTGGTCTCGGGCCCCATCCAGTCCAGCCGGTCGATCCGCTCCCCCATCGCCGCGACGACCCTGCGCACCAGCGCGAGGACCGCGTCCTTGGCCTCCTTGGGGAACTTCGCCGCCACATACAGCTGTCCGAGGCCCTCGCCGAGATTGTCCTCCACGAGGGACAACGCGCGTTTGAACGCCGGCAACGGGGCCTTGGCCCCCGATTTGGCTTGGTCGAAGGCGAACCGCGAGTCGCGGAACGCCTTGGGCAGCGCGTCGCTGTAATGGTTCACGACATGGAAGGCCAGATACGCCTTCCACTGGTCGAGCGGCGCGGTCGCGAGCTGCTGGTCGAACGTCTGGAAGAACCGGGTCTGCGGCAGCGAGAAACCTCCTGCCGCGCTCGCCCGCTGGGCCGCGAAGAACGCCTGCCAGTCGAAATGCGGAGTGAGCCGTTGCGCCTCGTCCAGCGAGACGTATTTGAACTGGTTGTCCACCTCGCGCTGCTCGACCTCGGAGAGCGACGCCGCGGCGAACGCCGACTCCAGCGCGAGGAACGGTCCGAGGAGCGCTGCGCGGCGGCCTGGTCCTCGCCGAGCAGGCCGAACACCGTCCGCGCGTGCTCGCGATACGCGTCCAGCACCGGCTTGTACTGCGGATCGGTGTAATAGTCCTTCGACGGCAGGCCCAACGCCGCCTCGGACACGGCGGCGACCTGTTTGGCGGCGTCGCGGAAGTCGGCCGTCGCGGACAAGCGCAGCCCGATCCCGTCGCCCTCGGCCCCCAACTCGCGCAGGACCGCTGCGATGTCCTCGGGCGAAGCGACAGCGGCGATCCTGTCGAGCCGGTCCCTGAGCGGCGCGATCCCCGCCCGCTCGATGGCGGCCTCGTCCTCAGCCTCCTTGTAGAGCAGGCCGACTTTGTGCCGGACCGAGTTTTTGTCCGTCTCCCCTGCCGCGTCTTGCGCGAGCTTGCGCTCGAGCGCGAGATCGTCCTCGGCGAGCTTCGTGTCGATGCTCAACCAGCTCCGGTCGTCTGGAATCGGATGCGAGTCCAACCATTTCTTGTTCACGAAGCCAAAGAGCGAGTCGCACGCCTTGACCGCCCCGTCGAGCTCGGACACGTCGAACGCTTTCGCCTGATGCTCCGAGGCGGACTCGCCGCCCCCGGCGTGCGTGCATCCGGCCGCGAGCACCGCCGCACCGACCGTCGCGGCCCAACGGATCAATCTCATGGCAAATCCTCCTCGCCTCCCACCATAACCGCATGCCGCGCCGCCTCGCGGTCCGCTAGCATCGGCAGCCATGCTTCGTGGACAACTGAGGGCCTTCGCGTTCCGCTTTCTCTCCGCGTGGCTCTTGCTGTACTGGCAGGGCATCTGTCTGATCCTCACCCCGGTCGTCGGCGGCCAGCTGTACCGGACGTACTACGAGCCGATCTGGAACACGCCGACCAGATGGTTCGCCATGTACGCGCTGGGGATGGGCCATCCCGTCCCGAACCATCTCACCGAGGGCTCGGACACCCAGTACTACTGGACCCGCGATCTCCTCTTCGTCGTCCTCGCGCTCCTCGTCGCGCTCGTCTGGACGGCGTTGCGCCGCCAGCATCGGCCGGCCGGACGCGCCTGGGGTTGGCTTTGGCTCGCGATGCGGCTCGTGCTGGGCATGCAGATGTCCACCTACGGCGCGGCGAAGCTCTTCCCGGCCCAGATGTCCGAGCTTATGCCGAGCCAACTGCTCACCCGGATCGGCGACCAGACCCCCATGCAGGTGTTGTGGCATTCGATGAGCGCCGCGCCCTGGTACGAGTCCGCCACCGGGCTCGTCGAGCTTTCCAGCGGCATCCTCTTGGCGCTGCCGGGAGTCTGGACCATCGGAGCCGCGCTCGCCGTCATCGCCATGGGCCAGGTGACGCTGCTCGACCTCTTCTACGACGTGCCGGTGAAGCTGCATTGCACGCATTTGCTGGCGATGGCGGTGATCCTCCTTCTGCCCCACGCCTCCAGGCTCTGGGACGTGTTGGTGGCGAACCGCGCCACCCTGCCCCTGCCGAAGGTCTCGCTCACCGGAAAGCGGTCGTGGGACCGAGCCGTGGCCGCCGCGGCGGCGCTGATCGTCGCGGTGTTCGCGGCGGGGGCGCTCACCGCGTCGCGCGCCGCGTACTCCCTCTTCGGCCCGGACCGGCCGAAACCGCAGTTCTATGGGGCGTGGAAGGCGCGGGGGCCCGCAGCGGTCGGCTACTTCATCGTGGACGGCTACGACCCGGAGGCGCTGTTCGCCGGGGCCGACCTCCAGCACGCCGAAGTGAGCGTCGTCCTCGAACTCGCGGACGGCTCCGTCCAGCGCCTCGCCGCGGAAATCGACCGGCAGGGCCGACAGCTCGTCCTCACCGCGCCCAAACACCCAGGAACGCGGACCACACTGCGCTACGACGAGCTCGGCCCGGACCAGATCAAGCTCAGCGGCGAGTGCCTCGGACCGCCGTTCGAGCTGGTCTTCGACCGGGTCCGCCTCGACCAACTGCCGCTGGTCAAGGACCGAGGCGTCCACTGGGTGGACGAGGCTCCCGTGGAGGAGTGAGGGCGGCCCGTCACGCGGGGCAGCGCAATTGGAGACGCACCGTGCGCGACGAGCGGCCCTTCGCGGTGATCCGGGACGTGCTCCAAGTCCCGTCCCGCGCGTCCTGCTGGAACGAGGCGAGCTCACACCGCCGGAGCAGGCCGCCGACGGCCACGTCCAGTTCGCGGCGAGGGCTCACGTCCAAGCCGGGAAGCTGGCCGGGGTCCGCGACGACGACCCCCCATTGCGCAGCCATCGCCTCGGCTTCTTCTCGCCGCCAGACGCGCTCGTCGTCTTCCTCCGCGTACGCGCCGACCACCAGAGACATCGGAAAGAAGACGAGCAACCCCAGCACCGGGTATCTCTTTTTCACCCTCAGCTTCATCCTCAACAGCACGACACATGCCAGGCTGGCGGCGAAGAGGACCATCGCGGCCGCCAGGGGCGGCCGCAGAAAATCCGGCGGGGCGAGCGTGCGCGTCAACTCGTACGTGGTCATTGCCAAGCACCGCCCGCTCAGCGGCTGGCGGTCATTTCGTCCCGAGCGCGGGGGCGATGACCTGGCCCCAGGAGGCTTCCATCTCCGAGCCGAACAGGCCCCAGTCGTGGCCGCCCTCCTCGCGCCGGTCGTACGTCAGGCTCAGCCCCGCGTCGCGCGCGTCCTGCACGAACTCGTCCGTGCACTGCTGCGACATCGACTCGATGAACGAGCCGCCCAGCCCCTCGCCGTCCGACGAGAGCTGGTCGACCTCGCCGGGGGCCCCGGTCGAGGCGGCAAGGTAGAGCGGCTTGCCTTTGAGCTTGGCCAGGTTCTGCGAAGGGTCGTGCGCGGCCCACTCGTCGCCCGACCACATGTTGGCCGCGTCCCCGCCGCCCGTGTACCGCACCAGCGATCCGGTCTGCCACTGCCGCGCGCCGCTGGTGATCGGGCAGCCGCTGTACGCGGCGGCCGCCGAGAAGAACTTCGGGTCCTGGACCATGAGGTCGATGGCCGGGCCTGCGCTGATCGAGACGCCGCCCACCGCCGTCTTGCCGTTCATGCCGAGCTCCTTGCCAAGAGCTGCGGGCAGCTCCTTGGTGAGGTAGGTCTGCCATTTCACCCGGCCCAAGACCGGGTCGTCCTGGTCCCAGTCGGTGTACATACTGCCGGGATCGCCGATCGGCGCGATGACGTTGACCCGTTTGCCCTTGAAGAAGTCCGGCGCGTTCGTGAGGTCGAACCACGACCTGCCGCCCTGGCCGCCTTCCGCCCCTTGTAGGAGGTAGAACGTCGGCGCGGACTTGGCCGGAGCGCGCAACACGTCGTTGACGATCTCTTTGTCCATGGAGGGCGAATAGACGGTGATCTTCCACCAGTTGTCCGCCACTTGCTCCTTGTCCACGATGCGCGGCCCGTTCTGGCTCGGAGCCGCAAGTGAAGGAGCCGCGAGGCCCCCGAACGCTGAACCCGCGCCCGCGACAAGCGCGAACAAACTCGTACAGGCAGCTTTGACCACGCGACGCGCACCCATCGTTCTCTCTCCATTTCTCATGAAACTCATCGCCTCGTCTCTGAGGCCTAGCGATCATAGCGCGGAAATAGTTGCGCTGGCCCAACCTCTTGAGCCTCAGGCGGGCGCGGCGGCCAACTGGCCGCAGGCCGCCGCGATCTCCTGGCCACGGGTGTCGCGGACCGTGCAGGACACGCCCTTCGCGCGCACGCGCCGGACGAACTCGCGTTGCGCCTCCGGCGAACTCGCGTCCCACTTGCTGCCGGGGGTCGGATTGAGCGGAATGAGGTTCACATGGGCGAGCGGGCCCAGCGCCTGGTGCAAGAGGCCGCCGAGCAAGTCCGCCCGCCACGGCTGATCGTTCACCTCTCGGATCAGGGCGTACTCCACCGACACCCGCCTGCCGGTCTGGCGCGCGTAGCCCTGGGCGGCGGCGAGCACCTCGGCCACCGGCCAACGCGTGTTCACCGGGACGAGCGTGTCGCGCAGCTCGTCGTCCGGGGCGTGCAGCGAGACGGCGAGCGTGACCGACAAGCCCTCGCCCGCGAGGCGCTTGATCGCCGGCACGAGCCCCACCGTGGACACCACGACCGAACGCTGCGACAGGCCGAGACCGTCCGGAGCGGGGCTGGTGATCCGCCGCACCGCCGCGAGCACCCGGTTGTAGTTCGCCAACGGCTCCCCCATGCCCATGAACACGACGTTGGAGAGGTTCCTCGGCCCGCCCGCGACCTTTCCGTCCCGCGCGGCGGCCGCGGCCAGCCGCACCTGCTCCACGATCTCCGCCGTCGAGAGGTTGCGGGTCAGCCCGCCCTGGCCGGTGGCGCAGAACGGGCAGGCCATGCCGCAGCCCGCCTGGCTCGACACACACAGCGTGACCCGGTCCGCATACCCCATGAGCACGCTCTCCACCAGCGCGCCGTCGTGGAGGCGCCACAGCGTCTTCACCGTCTCGCCCCCGTCGCAGCCCATCGTGCGCGCCGGCGTGATCAGACTCGGCAGCAAAGCGTCGGCCAGCTTCCCCCTGCTCGCGGCGGGGATGTCGGTCATCACGCCCGGTTCGGCGGTCAGCCGCGAGTAATAGTGCCTGGCCAGCTGCTGTGCCCGGAACGGCTTCTCCCCGAGCCCGGCGACCGCCTCGCGCAGCTCCTCGGCGGCGAGGTCGGCAAGGTGGCGCGGCGGCATACCGCGCTTTGGCGCGTCGAACACGAGCGGGAGAGAAGTCATGACCAGGCAATTATGCCGCAACTCACGCCGCTGCGCGACCAGCTAAGATGCGCTCATGGCCCAGAACCCCGAAACCCCCGACCGGCCTGTGCTCGTCATCGACTTTGGGGCGCAGTACACCCAGCTCATCGCCCGCAGAGTGCGTGAAGCGCGGATCTTCTCCGAAGTCCTCCCCCACTCGACCCCGATCGAGGACGTCAAGAAGCGCGACCCGCTCGCGATCATCCTCTCGGGAGGACCGTCGAGCGTCTACGACCAGGGCGCCCCCTCGGCGGACCCCGCCCTCTTCGACCTCGGCGTGCCGGTGATGGGCATCTGCTACGGGTTCCAGGCGATGGCCCTCGCGCTCGGCGGGGCGGTCTCCCATACGAACGTACGAGAATATGGCCGCACCGAGCTGACCCTGGCGGGCGGCGGCGGCGCGCTGCACGCGGGAACGCCCGCGAAGCATCCTGTGTGGATGAGCCACGGCGACTCGGTGACCCAGGCCCCGCCCGGCTTCACCGTCACCGCGAACAGCCCGGGCGCTCCCGTTGCGGGCTTCGAGGATCTCGGGCGCAAGCTCGTCGGCGTGCAGTACCACCCCGAAGTGCGCCATTCCCCGCACGGCCAGGCCGCTCTCGAGCGCTTCCTGCACGAAATCGCGGGCATCCCGGCCACCTGGACCCCCGCGCACATCGCCGAGAGCCTGATCGAGGCCGTGCGCGAACAAGTCGGCCCGGAAGGGCGCGCGATCTGCGGCCTGTCGGGCGGCGTGGACTCCGCCGTCGCGGCGGCAGTGGTGGCCCGCGCCATCGGCGACCGCCTCACCTGCGTCTTCGTGGACCACGGCCTGCTGCGTTCCGGAGAGCGGGAGCAGGTCGAACGCGATTTCACCGCCGCCACCGGGGCCGAGCTCATCACGGTGGACGCCCGCGAGCAATTCCTCACCGCCCTCGCGGGCGTCGAAGACCCCGAGGCCAAGCGCAAGATCATCGGCCGTGAGTTCATCACGAGCTTCGAGTCCGCCGTCGCCGAGGCCGCGAAACGCTCGCCCGGCGAGGTCTCGTTCCTCGTCCAGGGCACTCTGTATCCCGACGTGGTCGAATCCGGGGGCGGTAGCGGCGCGGCGGTCATCAAGAGCCACCACAACGTCGGCGGACTGCCAGAGGACTTGAAGTTCGAACTGGTGGAGCCGTTGCGGCTGCTGTTCAAAGACGAGGTGCGGGCGGTGGGCCGCGAACTCGGCCTGCCGGAGACCATTGTCGCCCGCGAGCCGTTCCCCGGCCCCGGCCTCGCCGTGCGGATCATCGGCGAGGTGACCGAGGACCGGCTCGCCACCTTGCGCGCCGCCGACTCGATCGTCCGCGAGGAGCTGGCCGTCCTCGGGCCCGAACTCGGCATCTGGCAATGCCCCGTGGTGCTGCTCCCCGGTGTGCGCAGCGTCGGCGTGCAAGGCGACGGGCGCACCTACGGGCATCCCATCGTGCTGCGCCCGGTGACGAGCGAAGACGCGATGACCGCAGACTGGGCTCGGGTGCCGTACGAGGCGCTGGAGCGGATCTCCAACCGCATCACCGGGGAAGTTGCGGGCATCAACCGCGTCGTTTTGGACATCACGAGCAAACCGCCAGGCACCATCGAGTGGGAATAACAAGCCCGAACACGCCGCTAGGCCGGTGTGCCCGGTGGGCGGTTTTTTGCTCTGCGCCCGCCTTCTGGAGCTCGTCGGGCTGACTCCCAGCGCCGACGAGAGCGGCGCGAGGAGTTGTTCAGGAATGGGACGCATGGCACGTTCGATTTCACCGTAGCTGCTGGTCGGGGCACCGAGCGCTTTAGCGAGCTGGGGTTGGGCGAGCCCTTGAGGATGCGAAGGTCGGAGAGTTTGCGCTGAGCCTTGGGGACTGTGACCAAAGAGCCGATGGGGCGCTTGAGGACTGCCGCGATCTTGACGAGAGCGTCGATCTGCGGCGTGCGCGAGGTGCTGGGGCTGGCGCAGCAGAACGGTTTCGACGTGACCGATGACTGGCAGCTGCAGGAGACTCAGCGGCCGGGGATGCGCAGAGCCGGGATCCAGGAGGAGCTGCAGCAACGCCTCAGCGGCGCGGTCACGACATTGGACCAGGCCGACAACGAGGTCATGGGCGATGTGTCGAAAAGCCACCAGGCGCTCTACGACACACCGCAACCGCAATTCGGCCTCGGCCAAGGAGCAGAACCAGCCCAGCCGAAACCAGAAGAGCCTAAGCCCGAGGACAAGCCGAAGACCGACGACCCGAAGCCGGAAGAAACGCCGCAAGGCCAACCAGGAGACCACATGCCAGGGCCGAACGGGAAGCCAGGCGATCCCGGCTATGTGGTGCCGAAAGCTGAAGGGGATGCGGCTGATTACCCGTCAGAGCCAGGGTGGAAATCCGATGTGCCTGGCGCCGACAACCCGCCAGGGTATCCGCCTGCAGGACCTGGAACGCAGAGAGATCAGAACTGGAAAGACTACCTAGCGGGCAAGAACGCGGACGGATCGATGAGACCCAAAGGTCAAATTCCTGCTGCCTACCCGAACCCTGAATCGGTGGGTGACAAAGGTTTGAAAGTGATTGGAGCTGCCGCAAGACAGCAAGGGACCAGATATGTCTGGGGTGGAGGCGGACCGAACGGCACAAGTCAGCCCGGCACGCGCGATAGTTTCACGGACCAGAACGGAGTCTTTCACCAAGGGTTTGGGGATTCTCGTCATGATTATGAACATAAAGGATTCGATTGCAGTGGTTTGGCCGAGTATTCTGTGTTCCAGGCGACCGGGTACGATCCAGACCATAACAGTAAGGCTCAGCTCGGTAAGATAACAAGTGGCGAAAATCCTGCCGGCGTAGTCGTGCCACCCTCCCAGGCACAGCCTGGGGATCTTGTTTATTATAGCCCCAAGGGAAGTGAGCATGTCGCGATTTATATGGGGAATGGGGTGACCGTGGAGACGAATACGTCAGGAACTCCTGTGCATATGCAAACGAGAATATCCCTTGATGATGGTCGTGGAATAACAGTCGTCCACCTTCGTTAGGCGAATTGGCTACGTTATCTTGTTGGCGACTTGCGCAATCAACCCGCTGGCTTGTTTGGCTCCCGATTCGGGATCGGAGGATTCGATCTGAATCAAAACATTCCTCACCCTTGTGACATTGTTGTGCAATCCGAGCGGAAGGGAATGCGTTTCACTGGCCGGAATGTTCGAATGCCATTGTGCGTAATTGCCCACAACCGCGTCAAGCGAGAACTCGTCGTTGGTCGCACAGGACCTGACCCCGGTTCCAATTCTGGAAAAAGCTTCTTCGGCTAACTGCTCGCTCGGGTAAACTGCTACAATCAAGCGTATATAGACATTCTGCGTGGCATCATATTCGGATGACCGAAAGGAAGACCAATTCTCGCCCACCGAATAAACCGTTCCAATCGCTAATGCTTTGCCGCACGATGTGGTAGGCGGTTGCGCCTGCGAAAATGGCTTATCTTCTATGGGAGCCTGGTTAAAAAACTTCGTTGCCCGCCCTGGGGCCACAGTCCTATTCACCTCGTCTAGGCTCAACAGGAGCGTGTCGACTTTCTCCGGGGGGAACACGCCCGGCGAGATCTGTGTCGTGGTGGGGTCGGCGCGCGCGGTCGAAGCGCCAAGTCCCGCGCCGGTCCTGTCACAAGCGGAGACAGTCGCGAGGGCGAGGATGGCGAACGCTGCGATTCGGGCGCGTGTCATGTAGTCAGTCTAGGAGATCATGGCTGCGCCCCTGGGGTGGGCGTGCAGGGCTCGCCAGATTTGGGTCTCACTCGTGTGTGGTCGTGGTAGCGCGCGGATGTTTGATCGCACACAAGGTCTGGCGTTTTGACCAAAGGGCATTTGGGCGGCAAAGGGCGCCGTGTCGAATTGCGGACGCACGTTGACGCGCGAGGCCGGCGGCGCGGCCCGACTGTGGGGACGTGACCCCCACGGCGGTCGAAATAGCCGCCCCTCCGACACGATCCCCATCGTGCTGCTCGTACATTCGATTCTGCCGAAAAGCGCTCTCTACAAGGACTCGACATAGAAAATAAATATCTATTCACATATTTTCAATGAATACGAATAAATACGAGCGAAGCCGGTGTGGAGCGGGCGCGCCTGCTCCACACCGGCTTCGCAACCGGCCTCAGCGCCCCTGGCGATGGCGCCGCTCCCCGCCGCCGTCGTCCGAAAACCTCGGCGGAGCTCCGCGCCACACATGGACGCTGCCCAGATCGGCGGTGAGCTCCAACGTCAACGTCGGTTCACCGGGCTTGGCTTCGTCGAAGCCCCCGCACCCGGCGCTGCCAACGCCGACGTGGCACACAGCCCTGACGTTCGCGTTCTCGGGGACCGACACCTGGACCTCTCCGGTCCGCACGCTCACCCGAACGGTGCGGTCGCGAACGAGCGCGAGATCGCGCAGGTTGAGCGACACCTGGCCCACGCTCACCCCGTACGCGTCTTGCAGCTCCCCATCCGTCCGGGCGATGAACGTTCGATCGCCGATCTTCCCGTCTGGCTTGTCGGCGGAAAACGCCCAAGCGAAGAACGTCAGCCCGCCGGCCAGCGGCAGGAGGAACACCACTGCGACGACGGCCCAAAGCCCGCGCCGCCTGCGCGGGCTCACCGCAGGGGCTTGGGCGACGGCCTGTGCGAGCCCAGGATCCCCCGGCGAAGCCGCCGCAGACGGCACGCCCTCGGGCGGGATCGGGGTCCGGCGGTGCAGGAACCACACGGCGAGGAACCAGCCGGCGAGCCAGAGCGCGCCGGGATACACGTCGTGCCAGCCGATCCCCCCGAGCGAGACGAGGAGCGCCAACGTCAGCAGCACTGTCTTCCATTTCGCGACGCTGCTCGTCCGTCTGCCGAAGAGCGCCCCCAACGCCGAAGCCTCGTCGGCGTTGCGCGGCAGCAACAGCCAAGCGGCCAGGTACAACGTGATCCCGACCCCGCCGAAAACTGTCGAAAGCACGAATGCGATCCGGACGACCAGCGGGTCGATCGCGTACCGCCAAGCGAATCCCGCGCAGACGCCCGCGAGGTAGCCGTGCTTGGGGAAACGGCGGGGACGGGTTCGCCAGATCTCGGCGAGCCGGTCGTCCCAACGCTGCGAGCCTTGCGAGGCGTCGGGTTGGGGAGGTTGGGGAGCCGGCTCGCTCCCGCCGCCCGCTGGCGGCAACGCGAGAGGGCTCGGCGGCGGTGGTAACTCGTTCATGCCTCGACTCTGCCCGCCAGGCGGCCGCTTTCGCATCAGGGACACCCCTGATTCCCACCCTGAACTCCCCGGTCGGACAAAACTCAGGGAAAGCCCGGATACCGCGTCAGGCCGGTCCATGCCAGGATCGAAAGATGCAGCCCACCGAGACGGAGCCCGCGCCCGCATTCCGCGCGATGACCCGCCGTGCTCAGGGCCGGGTCATCGGCGGCGTCGCCGCCGGGCTCGCCGAGCATCTCGGGGTCAAAGTCGTCTGGGTGCGCGCCGCGTTCCTCCTGCTCATCCTGTGCGAAGGCGCGGGCGTGCCCGCGTACGCGACGCTCTGGCTGCTCCGCCCGCTCGACCAAGACGGCTCAGACTCCGAGCTCACGCCGAGCAGCAGGCTCCGAGACCTCGGGCTCATCCTCGCGGCTTTCGTCGGGCTTGCCGTGATCAATAGCGACGACCGGGCCGCCTGGGCGCTCGGCATCGTGGTCGTGGTCGGCGCGGGCTTGATGTGGCGGGCGCTCGACGGCTCGGCGAAGCGCGGGGTGGCCGCTTGGCTCACCCCTGTCGGCTGGCTCTGGGCGATCCTCGGCGCGGCGCTCGTCGTCGCGGGCCTCTCGGTCGTCCTGCTCGCGCAAGTCAGCTTTTCCTCGCTGCGAACCGCGTTGGCCGCCGTCCTCGTCACGCTTGTCGGCACGGGACTCATTCTGCTGCCGGTGCTCGCGAAGCTCTGGCGCAGCCTCGACGCCGAGCGGGCCGCCCACGCGAGGGAAGAAGAGCGGGCCCGGCTCGCCGCGCACGTGCACGACTCCGCGCTGCAAACGCTCACCCTCATCCAAAAGCAGGCTGAAAACCCGCGAGAAGTGCTCCGTCTGGCCCGAAGCGGGGAACGAGAGCTGCGCCGGTGGCTCTTCGAGCCGCAGCCTGAGGGCAGCGGCGGCGCGGCTCCGTGGGATTGCGCCGAAGGGCTGCACGAGGCTCTGCGGGCCATCGTCGCGCACGTCGAAGACGATCACCGGGTGCGTGTCGGCGCGGTCTTCGTCGGGGAGCCGAGCCCAGGCTTCTCCCCCGAGCGCGCGGAAGCTCTGATCGGAGCCACCAGGGAAGCGCTGGCCAACGCGGCCAGGCACAGCGGCGCGCTCGACATCGCCCTCTACGTCGAGTCCGACGCCAAGGGCAGCTCCGTCTACGTGCGGGACCGGGGCTCGGGTTTCGACCCGGACGCCGTTGCCGCAGACCGGCGCGGGGTCTCGGTCTCGATCATCGATCGGACACGCCGCCATGGCGGACAGGCGGAAGTGCGCTCCGAAGTCGGCGGCGGAACCGAAGTGCGATTGTGGGTGCCGACGTGAACGAGCGAAACGAACAGATCCGGATTCTCCTGGTGGACGACCACGCGATGTTCCGCAGCGGGGTGAAGGCCGAGTTGGCCGCGCACCCGGATCTCGTCGTGGTCGGCGAGGCTTCCGGCCCCGCTGCGGCGGTCGCCGCGATCCGGGCCGAGAGCCCGGACGTGGTGCTGCTCGACGTGCACATGCCGGACGGCGGCGGCCTCGCGGTGCTCAAGGCTGCGCTCAAACCCGAAGGGGCTCCCGCCGGGCCGGTGCCGAAATTCCTCGCCCTTTCCGTCTCCGATTCCGCCGCCGACGTCATCGCCCTGATCCGCGCTGGCGCGCGGGGCTATGTCACGAAGAGCATTTCCGGGGACGATCTCGCCGAATCGGTGCGCCGGGTCGCCTCGGGCGACGCGGTCTTCTCCCCCGGCCTCGCCGGGTTCGTGCTCGACGCGTTCGCCTCTGCGGCGGTGGCCGAGGAGCCCGTCTCGAATCCGGACCTCGACTCGCTCACCCCGCGCGAGCTCGACGTGCTGCGGCTGCTCGCACGGGGCTACACCTACCGCGAGATCGCGTCCGAGCTTTTCATCTCGGTCAAAACCGTGGAGACCCACACCTCGAACGTCTTGCGCAAGACCCAGCAGTCCAACCGCAACGCGCTCACCTGGTGGGCCAAAGACCAGAAGATCTGACAGCGGGCTCCCAGCCGGGCATGATAAAGATAAAAGGCACAGCTGGAGGCCGAGCATCCCAGAACAGGGAAGGAGCGAATGGACATGAAAATCCGATCCGCATTGAGCGCGCTCGCGTGCGCGTTGGCTTTCGGCGGCATGGCGGTCATCGATGTGGCGCGTCCAGGAGCCGCGCACGCCGCGCCCGCGCCCGTCCACTCCTACGACGACCCTGAGGACGACGACTGGGACGAGCCCGAGCCGCCCGTGGACGACAACGGCGACGGGCCGCTCTCGCGCTACATCTGCAGGCTCGGGATCGGGCACTGGACGCATCCGCTCGCGGACGCCATCACGGTGTACGTCTGGGCGCACGATTTCAACGAAGCCGACCAGAAGGCCCGCGACGACCACCCGACCACGCCGCCGTTCGAGTACATCGCCTGGTCCCGCTGCGACCCCGCGTGACTGGCCATAGCCGTTCCCGTCTCGGCTAGAACGGCCACCACCAGCGCTTCTTGGGCGGCGACTGCGCCGCCTCAAGGCTCGCGACGTACTCGCGTCCTGGGGCGTAGCCCCGCTCCGCGGAATCCATGGCTTCCTCCGCGGACTCGTAGACCTGACCGCCTTGCGGGTCGTACACCTGCAACCCGGTCAGCTTGGCGACCGCGAACGCGACTTCCAGCATGACATCGAGGTACTGGTCGGAACTCTCCCAGTACGGGATGCTCAACCCCGCCGACTCGCTGAACAGCGAGAACTGGAGGCCGCTGGCTTTGTCGCTGATCTCGAAGCCGAAGTCCCTGTGCGTGAACTCGAACACCTCCCCGTCCGGCAGCAACTCCAAGACCTTGGCCTTGACCTGGCCTGCGGCCGCCGCGATCACCGGATCCACCGGAGCGTTCTCGTCCGAGCCATGCTCCTGCTCGACCCACTCCTGGACCGACATCCCCTCCGGGATCCGAACAAGGTGTATGTCGTAGCTCATCGTGCCGATTCCCTCCCTAGTTTCCCCATGTGAGCGTGCCCGTCGAAGCCGCTCCGGCTACGACGGCTCCTCGCGCTGCGGATATGCGAGGAGCCGTTGCGGGATCTCGGACTTCCGCTTCGCCCCTACGGGGCTCTCTCCGCTGCGGATCGTCTCTGCGGTGAGCACCTGTCCGAGTTGCGGATCGTAGATCGCGAGCCCGGTTTCCTCGGCCACGGCGAGGGCGATCTCGGCGAGAAGCGCGACGCCTTCCTCGAACCCCTCCCCGTAGGAGAGGTTCACGTCGGCTCCTGCGGGCTCCAGGCCGAAAACGATCTGTGGACCGCCATCGGGGACGAAGATCTGGAACCCGAAATCGTCCTCGTATTCGTTGACTTCGCCACCGGGCAGCAACGCGAGCACGCGGGCCTTGACCCGTTCGGCCGCCTCGGCGATGAGCGGGTCGACCGGAGCGTCGCCGGTGTCGGGCTCCTCCCACACCGGCTCGTACCACTCCTCGAACGACAATCCGTCCGGGATCCGATACAGATGCAGGTCGTAGCTCACCGCTCAGCCCTCGCCCGGAAGCCCTGAGGTCAGGGCTTCCAGGTGGCGAGGACGTTCTTCAGCGGCTCGACGAGCAAGCCCTGGAGGAACGGGCCGAAGCTGATCCGTCCGACGCCGATCTCCTTGAGCGCGGCGAGGTCGTCCTGGTCCGGGCGCGCGATGGCGTTCACCGGCAGCGGGAGCTCGGCGACCAGTCGCTTGTGCAGCTCGGGGGTGTGGAAGCCCACCGGGTACAGCACGTCGGCACCGGCTTCCGCGCACAGCTTCAAGCGCGCGATGGCGCGGTCGGCGCGGTCCTCCTCGGAGCCGTCCTGACGCAGGAAGAGGTCCGTGCGGGCGTTGATCACAAAACGCAGGCCGAGCGCGTTCGACTGCTCGCGGATGTCCCGGACCAGGTCGGCGTGCTCCTCGGGGCTGCGCAGGCGGCCTTCGTCGCTGTGGACGGTGTCCTCGATGTTCAGGCCCGCCACGCCGGCGTTCAGGAGGCCGTTGACGATCTCCTCGCCGGAGAGGCCGTAGCCCGACTCGACGTCCAGGGAGACCGGGATCTCGACCGAACGGGCGATCTCTTTGGCCCGGTAGACCAGCTCCTGGAATTTCATCCCCTCGCCGTCGGGCTTGCCGACGGAGTCCGCCACCGGGTGGCTGCCGATAGTCAGGGCTTTGAAGCCCAAGCCCTCGGCGATCCGCGCCGACCAAGCGTCCCACACGGTCGGAGCGATGACGGGATCTCCGGGGACATGCAGCTTCCGGAAGGCCGCGGTCTTCGCGGAAACATCAAGCAACGAAGCCAAAACTACCTCCTAGTCAAGGGCGCGATGGGGTCCACGCGCTGGACCATCCTAATGGCGCCAATCTGGCAACCTGCTGGGGGTCTGGTGTCGTGTCGCTCATGCGACGTCCGCCCGCAGCTCTTCGACCACAGTGCCCACCACTGCCCGCAAGTCTCCGTCGGACCGCTCCGCCGCCGCTCGCTGCCGCTGGTACGACCCGCCGAGCCTGGGAATCTGCTCCACCGAGGAAAGCTCGTCGACGCAGTCGAGCTTGCGCGCTTGCGGCATGAGCCGTTCGAGCAGATCCGCCAAGTCCTCGGTGACCAACCGCTCATTGCTGCGCTCGTCCACGATCACGATGGCTTCGAGCCCGTAGCGGGCCGCGCGCCATTTGTTCTCCTGCACGTGCCATGGCGGCAGCGAGGGCAAGGGCTCGCCTCGGTCCAGCCGCTCGCCGAGGTCGGCGACCAGGCAGCAGATGAGGGCGGTGAGCGCGGACAGCTCGCGCAGCGTGCTCACCCCGTCGCAGATCCGCACCTCGATGGTGCCGTGCGAGGGGGCGGGCCGGATGTCCCAGCGGATCTCGTTGACCTGCTCGATAATGCCGGTCTTGGTCTGGTCGAAGACGAACTCCTCGAATTCCCGCCACTCGGCGAACTGGAACGGCAGCCCCGCCGTCGGGAGCTGCTGGAACATCATCGCCCGGTTGCTCGCGTACCCGGTGTCCACCCCCGACCACAGCGGCGAGGACGCGGAGAGCGCGAGCAGATGCGGGTAGTGGTTCAGCAGCGAGCTGAGAATGGGCAGCACCTTTTCCCGCCGGTCGACGCCGACGTGCACGTGCACGCCCCAGATGAGCATCTGCCGCCCCCACCACTGAGTGCGGTTCATCAGCTCGTGGTAGCGCGGCGCGTCCGTCCACTGCTGGGCAGACCACTGCGCGAACGGGTGCGTGCCCGCCGCGAACAGCTCGGCGCGCTGCGACTGCGCCGCCTTGCTCACCACCGAGACGGTCTGACGGATGTCGTCCATGGCCTCGCCAACGGTCCGGCAGACGCCGGTGACGACTTCGACCGTGTTGCGCAAGAACTCGCGGTGCACCTTGGGGTTCACGCCGTCGCTGATGACGGTCACCTCGTCGATCACCGCGCTCGCGCAGTTCACCAGGTCTTTGGTGTCTTGGTCCACCAAAGCGAACTCCCACTCCACGCCGAGGGTGTTCGCGGCGCTCGAAGCGAAGGGGACGGGAAAGCGCTCCCGCGCTCGGTCAGGCTGCTGGAGCAATGACCCCGCAAACGGCCCTGCCGCCTGCGTCCTCGGTGTTCATCGTCGTCTCGTCGGGCACCTGGCCGTCTTCTTTCGCCGACTTGTAGCGGTCGGCGGGGATGTTCGCGAAATTGCTGGCTTTCTCGTGGACGATGATCGAAGTGCCGGAGCCGTCCGCGAGCTGGGACAGATGGAAGGCTTCCGTCTCCTGCGTCAGCTCGCCGGTCCCGTCTTTGAGGACGAGCAGGTTGGTCAGGTCCCCGCTCATCGGCATCCCGGTGTGCCCTGGGACCTGGTAGTGCCCGCCCGAGGAGAGGAACGCCCCAGGGGCGCCCTGGCCATTGGGAGCCGTCGAGTTCGGCTCGCACTTGCCGACCGCATGGATATGCACGCCGTGGAAACCGGGCGCGAGGCCCTTGACCGCGATCTTGATGACGACTTTGTCGCCGGTCTGGGTGAACTCCACCGTTCCGGAGTCGGCTCCCTGCGCGTTCTTCAGCTCCACGACCTTGTGATCGGCGTGATCGGCCCCGCCTTTGCCTTCGGCGGCGGAAGGGCCGCGCTTGGCCGGGGCGCTGGAAACGCCGGAGTGCGCGGGCCCGGCTTTCGGCGAAGCGCCCGATCCGCCAACGGTCGAGTCTTGCTCGCTGTTCGTGCATCCGGCCAGCGCCGCCAGCGCGGCGAACGCCCCGACGGCGCGGATGATGCTCTTACTGTGGACGTGCGACATTGGATTGCCTCCTCAATGTTTGGGCGGTGGCTGCCATCATCCAGCCTACTGGTTCATTCGGAAAGGATGAGCGCGAGTTCGCCCTTGCACGCGTTGCCGAGATCCACGTTGCCCGGCAAAGGCTCGGTCTTCGGCGCGGGGCTCAGCCCAGAGGCTTCGGCCACCTTCTGCGCTTGGTTCTGATAGGCGTCCTTGTAGTAGACGACCGACCCTTCGACCTTCCCGGGGCTGTACCCGTCCGCGACCTCCGCGTCCACGCCTTTGCCCTTCAGGACCGTCGCCACGCTGCTCGCCCAATTGCGATGCCCAGGGCTGTAGCTGTACACGCACACCTTCCCAGGAGGCGGCTCGGGCGCGGGCGCGTCCTGCGGCAGCTGCGCGGCGGCAGCAGCGGCTCGCGCCGCCTTGTCCGCCGCGGCCTGCAACGGATCCACTTGGGGCCCGCTGTTCGCAACAGCGCGCACCCCCAGCAAGAGGAACACCACGGCCAGGGAGAAAAGGACCATCGCGACCGCCCGCAACGGGAGGCCCCATTTCGCCAATCGGTCTAACATCGGGGACAGTGTACCGCCCTTTTGCCTCGAGCTTCGCGGCTCAGCGGTCGAGGTCGTAGACGCCGAGCCGCCGAGCGACCCGCGCCTTCGTCCGGGCGGCCCGCAGCCTGCGCAAACGCTTCACGAGTAACGGGTCCGCGCGCAACGCCTCCGGGCGGTCGATGAGCGCGTTGAGCAGTTGGTAGTAGCGCGTCGCGGACATCCCGAACAGTTCCCGGACCGCGGCCTCCTTCGAGCCCGCGTGTTTCCACCATTGCCGCTCGAACGCGAGGACCTCCCGCTCACGGCGGGACAGCCCCTCGCCGCCCGCGAGCTCTTCGGCTGACTCGGGGAGGCGGGGGAGGTCGGGCAGGGCGCGCTCGGAACTGGACATCGCTGAACAGTGAAGCATGGAACGCCGACATTTCTGCGGAAGCAGGGCGGGCAAACTGTAGTCTCGTCGGCTATGACCATCCTTCCCATTCGGATCGCCGGAGACCCGGTGCTGCACCGACCGACCGAACTCGTGCGGCTGACCGACGAGGGCGCCGCCCCGCCCGACGTGATCGTCCTCCTCGAGGACATGTACGAGACGCTCAAGGCTTCGCACGGCGTCGGCCTCGCCGCGACCCAGGTCGGCGTGGGGCTGCGGCTGTTCGTCTACGACTGCCCGGACGACACCTCGGGGAAACGCGTGAGCCGCAAAGGCGAGGTCATCAACCCGGTGCTCGAGACGAGCGACATCCCCGAGGGCATGCCGGACGAGGACGAGGACGAGGAGGGCTGCCTCTCCGCCCCCGGCCTTCGATACCCCACCGGTCGCGCCGCCTGGGCCAAGGTCACCGGCGTGGACCGGGCGGGCCAGCCCGTGGAGATCGAGGGCACGGGCCTGTTCGCCCGGATGCTCCAGCACGAAGTCGGCCATCTCGACGGGAAGCTCTACTTGGACGTGCTCGTCGGCCGCTGGGCCCGCAAAGCGAAGAAAGCGGTCAAACAGGAGGGCTGGGGCGTGCCGGGCTTGTCGTGGACTCCGGGCGTGGACCCCGACCCGTTCGGGCACTGACAGCAGCCGTCCGGCGCGGACGGACTCGCGGCCAAATACCGCGACGGAGATTTCGACGACGAGGACGACGGCTCCGAACTCTGAGCCGAGGAGCCTGCTCGGCTCCACCGTGCTGCTAGCGCTCGCCGCCTTCGAGGCCAAGCTCCCCGGCAGCCTCAGCCAGGCGGACCGCAGGCGCGTCTTCCCGATCCCGGGCGGCTCACACCACCCGCGCGCCCCGAGCGGGGCCGTGCGCCGCCCGGACCGACTGGCACACCCCGGCCCCCGCGAGCTGCGCGGCGATGTCCACCGCGTGGTGCGCGTCTTCCGCTAAGAACATGCAGGTCGGACCGGATCCTGCGATGATCCCGGCCAGCGCGCCCGCCTCCCGGCCCGCAAGGAGCGTGCGGCGCAAGTCCGGGCGCAACGACAGCGCGGCGGGCTGCAAGTCGTTGTGCAAAAGCCCGGCGACCTGGGACACGTCGCCGGAGACCAGCGCGCGCAAAAGCTCGTCGCAGTCTGTGGCCTTCGGCTGTGTGCCTGCCGCGCGAAGCCGGTCCAGCTCGCGATACACCGCGGGCGTGGAGAGCCCTTCCCCGGAGAACGCGAGCACCCAGTGCAGCGTGGCGCGGGCCAACGCGGACGTGAGCAGCTCCCCTCTGCCAGTCCCGATCGCGGTGCCGCCGAAGACGCAGAACGGCACGTCGCTGCCCAGCTCGGCGGCGAGCTCGAGCAATTCTTCCCGCTCAAGCTCCTCCCCCCACAGCGCCGCGAGTCCGACGAGCACGGCGGCGGCGTCCGTGCTGCCCCCCGCCATGCCCCCGGCGACGGGAATCGATTTGAGGATCGCGATGTCGACGTTCGGGTCGCGGCCCACATGCTCGGCCAGAAGCTCTGCCGCCTGCCAGGCCAGATTACGCCGATCCGTCGGCACGCCGACTGCTCCGCCGCCGCGCAGACGCACATGCAGCTCGTGATGCTCCGCGATCGTCACCTCGTCGGCCAGAGACACCGATTGGAACACGGTGCTGAGCTCGTGATACCCGTCTTCGCGCAGATCGCCGACCTTGAGGTAGAGGTTCAGTTTGCCCGGCGCGCGCACCACCACAGACCGGTTCGGAATCACAGACACGAATCCAACAGTAATGAGTGTCATTCGATAGGCTGCTTCCGATGGCCGAAATACCTGCGCAATATCTCCTGTCCGCACACGCGCCGGCCGAGCGGACCCTCTGGGACGTGCTAGCCGCGACAGCGGCGGAATTCCCCGACACACCTGCCGTGGACGACGGCGACCTGCAGCTCACCTACGCCGAACTCGTGGAGGCCGCGCAGGAAGGTGCCGCGCGGCTCGCCGCGCTCGGCGTCGGGCGGGGCGGACGGGTCGGCGTGCGCCTGCCCTCGGGCAGCTGCGACCTGTACGTGGCCATTCTCTCGGTCATCGCGGCGGGCTGCGCCTACGTCCCCGTGGACGCGGACGATCCGCAAGAGCGCGCGGACCTCGTCTTCTCCGAGGCCGAGGTCGAGGCCACGATCACCGTCGACGGCTGGCTGCCCCGCCGACCAGATGGCGATCCGCCGCGTTCCGACGAGCCGAGGGGGGTGCCTCCCGCGAGCGCCAGCGAGTGGGGGAGGCGCTCCGCCTCCCCAGTTGTCGAGCCTCCGGCTCCGTCGGACGACGCGTGGATCATCTTCACCAGCGGTTCTACCGGCAAGCCCAAGGGGGTCGCGGTGACCCACCGCAACGCGGCGGCGTTCGTCGACGCGGAGGCGCGGATCTTCCTCACGGACGAGCCCATCGGCCCGGACGACCGGGTGCTCGCCGGGCTCTCGGTCGCCTTCGACGCGTCCTGCGAGGAGATGTGGCTCGCGTGGCGGCACGGGGCGTGCCTCGTCCCCGCGCCTCGCGCGCTGGTGCGCAGCGGCATGGACCTCGGCCCGTGGCTGGTCGCCAGGGACATCAGCGTGGTCTCGACCGTCCCCACCCTCGCCTCGTTGTGGCCGCCGGAGGCGCTCGAGGCGGTGCGCCTGTTGATCTTCGGCGGCGAGGCCTGCCCGCCGGACCTCGCCGCGCGGCTCGCGGGCGAGGGCCGCGAGCTGTGGAACACCTACGGGCCGACCGAAGCGACCGTTGTCGCCTGCGCCGCCCCGCTGACCGGCGACGACGTGGTTCGGATCGGCCTGCCACTGCCCGGCTGGGACCTCGCGGTCGTGGACGCGGACGGGGCACAAGTCGGGTACGGGCAGTCCGGCGAACTCGTCATCGGCGGCGTGGGCCTTGCCCGTTACCTCGATCCGGTGAAAGACGCGGAGAAATACGCCCCCGCCCCCGCGTTGGGCTGGGAGCGGGCGTACCGGAGCGGCGACCTCGTGCGCCTTGAGCCGGAAGGCCTCGTCTTCCTCGGCCGCGCCGACGACCAAGTCAAGATCGGCGGGCGGCGGATCGAGCTCGGCGAAGTGGACGCGGCGCTCGCCGCCCTCCCCGGAGTCACCGCCGCTGCCGCCGCTGTGAAAAAGACCGCCTCGGGAGCCTCCCTGCTGGTCGGCTACCTCTCCAGCGCCGATCCAGATTACAACCTCGAAGCCGCCCGCGCCGAACTCGCCGCGCACTTGCCCGCCGCGTTGGTGCCCCGACTGGTCCTGTTGCCGGAGCTGCCGGTGCGCACGTCGGGGAAGGTCGACCGCGCCGCGCTGCCCTGGCCGGTCGCGGGCGAAGCGGCGCACGGCCTCGAAGGCACGGCGGGCTGGCTCGCGGACCTCTGGGCGGAGGTGCTCGGCGCGCAGATCGACGGCGACGACGCGGACTTCTTCTCGCTCGGCGGCGGCTCGCTCGCGGCGGCCCAGCTGGTCTCCGCGCTGCGGACGCGCTATCCGACCGCCACGGTCGCCGAGCTCTACGACCATCCCAGGCTCGGCTCGCTCGCGGACTTCCTCGACGAGCAGGCCCCCGCCGCAGCCGCGGAGCCCCGGCACGTCCGCCCCACTCCTCGGCTCGCCCGCGCCGCGCAGACGCTGATCATGCTCGTCACGGCCACCCTCGGCGGGCTCCAGTGGGTCGCCTGGCTGCTGCTGCTCAACAACGTCCTCGCCCACACGGTCGCGTGGGCGAGGCCGACCTGTTGGTGGGCCGTCGGGGCGAGCCTCCTGCTGTTCGCCACCCCGTTCGGCCGGGTCGCCGTCGCGGCCCTCGCGGCGAGGATCCTCACCTTCCGCCTCGCACCCGGAGCCTATCCGCGCGGCGGGCCCGTCCATCTGCGGGTCTGGACCGCCGAGCACCTCGCCGCAGCCCTCGGCGCGGAAAACCTCTCCGGAGCCCCATGGATGACGCTCTACGCCAGAATGCTCGGCGCGAAGATCGGGGAGGGCGTGGACCTGCACGCGATCCCGCCGGTGACCGGGATGCTCACGCTCGGCGACCGCAGCTGCGTCGAGCCCGAAGTGGACCTGCGCGGGCATTGGCTCGACGGGGACGTCTTCCACGTCGGCGAGATCGTCATCGGGGCGGACGCGGCGATCGGCGCGCGCACCACGCTCCTGCCCGGCGCGCAGGTCGGCAAGGACGCGGACGTGGCCCCCGCCTCCTGCGTGGTCGGCAAGGTCAAAGGCGGCAGGTATTGGAAGGGCTCCCCCGCCGTGAAAGCAGGCAAGGCGCACCACCCCTGGCCGCAGCGCCGCCCGAAGCAGGCAAGGCGCTGGGCCGCCGTGTACGCGGTGAGCGCCGCGGCGATCGGCGGGCTGCCGCTGTGCTCGTGGGCGGTGGGGCTCGCGGTCATCGGCGCGGCGGTCCGAGGCTCCGCGTCGCTGCGCGAGGCCGTCTGGCCCGCGCTGGCCGCGACGCCGCTTGCCGCGCTCGCCGCCGTCCTGACGTACATGCTCGCCACCCTGGTCGGCGTGCGCCTCGGCTCGCTCGGCGTCGCAGCGGGCTACCATCCGGTGCGCAGCCGGGCCGGCTGGCAGACCTGGGCCGTCGAGCGGCTGATGGACGCGGCGCGGCTGCACCTGTTCCCGCTGTACGCCAGCCTCGCCACCCCGGTGTGGATGCGCCTTCTCGGCGCGAAGATCGGGAAGAACACCGAGATCTCCACCGCCGTGCTCGCGCCGAAGTTCACCACGGTGGGCGACGGGGCCTTCCTCGCGGACGACACCATGGTCGGCTCCTACGAACTCGGCGGCGGCTGGATCCACATCGCCGAGACCAAAGTCGGCGAGCGGGCCTTCCTCGGCAACTCCGGCATCACCCAGCCCGGGCGCAAGATCCCCAATGGCGCGCTGGTGGCGGTGCTCTCCGCGACTCCCTACAAGGCGAAGAGCGGCTCCTCCTGGCTCGGCAGCCCGCCGATCCGCCTGCGGCGCAAAGCCGACGAGGGCGACGCGGCGCGCACCTTCGCGCCGCCGCTGCGCCTGAAACTCGCCAGAGCCGCCGTGGAGTGCTGCCGGATCGCGGCGGTGATCACCTCGTTCTGGATCGGCGCGCTGGTACTCCTCGCGCTCCAAGCATTGCTGCTCCGGTTCGGGCCGGTCGGGGCGCTGCTCGGAGTCGGCCTCGTGCTGCTCGCCGCGGGCGCGCTGGCGGCGCTGGTGAGCGTCCTCGCGAAATGGCTCGTCATCGGCCGGTTCCGGCCGCAGGAGCACCCGCTGTGGTCGAGCTTCGTGTGGCGCAACGAGGTCGCGGACACGTTCGTCGAATCCGTGGCCGCGACCTGGTTCGCCCGCCACGCCAGCGGCACGGGCGCGCTCAACCTGTGGCTTCGGGCCATGGGCGCGAAAATCGGCAAGGGCGTGTGGTGCGAAAGCTACTGGCTGCCCGAGGCCGATCTGGTGACGCTCGGCGACGGGGCGAGCGTTGGCCGGGGCTGCGTGGTGCAGACGCACCTCTTCCACGACCGGATCATGCGCTTGGACACGGTGGCCCTCGAAGCGGGGGCCAGCCTCGGGCCGCACTGCGTCGCCCTGCCGGGCTCGGTCGTCGGCGCGGGCGCGACGGTGGGACCGGCCTCGCTGGTGCTGCGCGGCGACGTGGTGCCCCCGAGCACCCGTTGGCTCGGCAACCCCCATCTCTCCGTGGCCCGCCGATTCCGAAGCGAAAAAAGGGAAGAAGAAGTGAGCGCGGATCCGTACTGTCCGGGACAAGGCAATAGCGGATACAACGTCGACCGCTACGAACTCGACCTCGCGTACCAGGTGGCGAGCGGGCGCCTGGAGGGCGAGGCGAGGATCTTCCTCACGACCACCGGCCCGGCTTCGGAGCTTGTCTTCGATTTGGCGGAGCACGTGAAGATCGGCAAGCTCGCCGTCGACGGGCAACGCCCCGCGCGGCACCGCCACGGCGCGGGCAAGCTCGCCCTGGTGCTGAAATCGCCCGCCCCCTCGGGCAAGCGCTTGAAGGTCGTCGTCCATTACTCGGGGAACCCCAAGCCGATCCGCACCGTCTGGGGCGAGATCGGGTTCGAGGAGCTCACCGACGGCGCGCTCGTCGCGAGCCAGCCGAACGGCGCGCATAGCTGGTACCCATGCGACGACCGCCCCACGTCGAAAGCGTCCTACCGGTTCGAAATCGCCGTGCCCAACGGCTACCGGGCCGTGTGCAACGGCAAGCTCGTCGGGCGCAAGGCCAAGTCCTCGCAGACCATCTGGACCTACGAGCAGGCCGAGCCGATGGCCCCCTATCTCGCCTCGCTGCAGATCGGCAGGTACGAGCTGGCCACGATGTCGGAAGACCCCGTGCCCGACCGGATCGCCGCGCCGGCCGATTTGGCGCGCAAGCTCGCGCCCTCCTTCGGCCGCCACCCTCAAATGGTGCGGGTCTTCTCCGAGCTGTTCGGCCCGTACCCGTTCGCGGAGCACACCGCAGTGGTGACCGCCGACGAGCTGGAGATCCCTATCGAGGCGCAGGGCATGTCGGTGTTCGGCGCGCAGTTCGTCGGCAAAGGCAGGGACGCGGAACGCCTGGTGTCCCACGAGCTCGCGCACCAATGGTTCGGCAACTCGGTGACGTGCAAACAATGGCGCGACATCTGGCTGCACGAGGGCTTCGCCTGCTATGCGGAGTGGCTGTGGTCGGAGCGCTCCGGCGGGGCCCCCGCCGCGCATTGGGCCGCCAGGCACCACAGACGGCTCGCGGAGCTGCCGCAAGACCTGCTGCTCGCGGACCCAGGAGCGAAAGACATGTTCGACGACCGGGTCTACAAGCGAGGCGCGCTCGCCCTGCACGCGCTGCGCACCGTCGTGGGCGACGAGACGTTCTTCCAGATTCTGCGGACGTTCGCGGCCCGGTTCCGGCACGCCAACGCGTCCACCCAGGACTTCATCAACCTGGTGGACGAGGTCGGCCGCCGAGGCCTCGCCTCCCTGTGGCAGGAGTGGCTGTACGAGCGGAAGCTGCCCGCGCTGCCCTGAGAACGTGAGACGCGCCGCATCGGCGCGTCCAGCGCTGCGGGCTCGGCGAGCCTTTGCGATTTGATATATGATTCCGTTATCAAATCGATGCAATGCGGCAATAACGCAAGACTCACAGCATGGTGGTATGGGTACTCGAATAAGAGAATTCTCTCAGGTGGACGTGTTCGCTTCGGCCCCGTATTTGGGCAACCCGGTCGCAGTGGTCCTCCGGGGCGACGGCGTGACCGCGGTGGAGATGCAGCGGTTGGCGAGATGGACCAACTTGTCGGAGACCGTTTTCGTGCTCCCCGCCACCAAAACCAAAGCCGACTACCGGCTGCGCATCTTCACGCCGGGCGGCGAGCTCCCGTTCGCCGGGCACCCCACGCTCGGAGCCGCCCACGCGTGGCTGGACAACGGCGGCATCCCCCAGTCCCCCGGCACGATCGTCCAGGAATGCGCGGCCGGGCTGGTCGAGATCCGGGTCAAACAGGACGCGCTCTCCTTCGCCGCTCCCCCCACGCTGCGGACCGGACCGCTGGACGACGAGTTCCTCGCGCAGATCTCCGACGCGTTCGACCTGATCCCCGGAGCCATCGTCGCCCACCAATGGGTGGACAACGGTCCCGGATGGGCCGTCGTCCAACTCTCGTCCGCGGACGAAGTCCTCGCGCTCGAGCCGGACCTGTCCAAAATCCCCCACGCCAAGATCGGCGCGATCGGCCCGTACCCCGAGGGGGCGCAACACGCCTTCGAGATACGCGCTTTCGCACCGGGGGTCGGCGTGCCCGAGGATCCGGTGACCGGCAGTTTGAACGCCAGCGTCGCCCAATGGCTCATCGGCTCAGGAGCCGCGCCCTCGGCGTACCGGGTCTCCCAAGGGGCTCGCGTCGGACGCGCGGGCTCCATCCAGATCACAGCGGACGACGACGGCACGGTCTGGGTCGGCGGCAACTGCGCCACCCTCGTGAAGGGCACCATCGCCATCTGAGGGCCGAGGACTGAGCCTCAGCCAAACCTGCCCGCAATATAGTCCTGGGTCGACTGCTGGCTCGGCTCGGTGAAAATCCTCGTCGTCGGGCCCGCCTCCACGAGCCGTCCGGGTTTGCCGACTGCTTCGAGGTTGAAGAACGCGGTCTGGTCGCTGACTCGGGCCGCCTGCGCCATGTTGTGCGTCACGATCACGACGGTCAGCTCCTGTTTGAGGTCGAGGATGAGCTTCTCGACCGCCTCGGTGGAAATGGGGTCGAGGGCGGAGCAAGGCTCGTCCATCAGGATGACTGCGGGCGAGACGGCGACCGCGCGGGCGATGCAGAGCCGCTGCTGCTGCCCGCCGGAGAGGCCGCCGCCCGGCTTGTCGAGCCGGTCTTTGACCTCGTGCCACAGGTTCGCCTGGCGCAGCGAGCGTTCGAGCGTTTCCGTCAGCCGGGCCTTGTCGCGAACCCCTTGCAGGGCGAGCCCGGCGAGCACGTTCTGCCGGATCGACATCGTCGGGAACGGGTTCGGGCGCTGGAAGACCATCCCGACCGTGCGGCGCACCTGTGTCGCGTCCGCTTTCGGCCCGTACACCTCGTCCCCGTCGAGGAGGACCTCGCCGTCCACCCGCGCCCCCGGAATCACTTCGATCATCCGGTTGATCGCCCGCAGCACCGTCGACTTCCCGCAGCCCGAGGGCCCGATGAAGGCCGTGATGCTGTTCGGGGGCATCGTCAGGCTCACCTCGGAAACCGCTTGGAACGAGCCGTAGCGCACGCCCAATCCGCGTAGCTCCACTTGCTTGGCCAACGTCATCTTCCTTTCTGCTGCCGCGACCGCCCGCCAGCGAGCATGGCAAGCGCGAGCAACACCGCGATCATGACGATGAGCGTCAGCGCCGCCCCCCACATCCGGTCCACCCCCGCCTGCGCGGAGATGAGCTGCTGGTCGAGCATGAACGACGGGAGCGAGGCCATGTTCCCTTCGAAGGGGTCGAAATTGATCGCCGAGCTGTAGGGCAGAAGGACCAAGAGCGGCGCGCTCTCCCCGAGCGCCCTTGCCAGCGCGAGCATCACCCCGGTCGCAATGCCCGTCCGCGCGACCGGGAGCACCACGCGCAGAATCGTGCGGGCCTTGGTGATCCCGAGCGCGTACGAGGCCTCGCGCAAATCGCCAGGCACGACGCGGAGCATCTCCTCGGTGGAGCGCACCACGAGCGGCACCATCAGCAGCACGAGCGCCGCCGCCGCCGCGAAAGCGGAGGTCGGCAGTCCGATGACGAGCACCCAGAGGACGAAGACGAACAGCGTCGCGACGATCGAGGGCACGCCGGCGAGGATGTCGACCAAGAAGGTGGTCGCCGCCGCGAGCCGGGACCTCTGGCCGTACTCGACCAGATAGACCGCCGTGAGCACGCCGAGCGGAACGGCGACGAGCGAACAGATCGCGCCGAGGATCAGCGTGCCAGCGACGGCGTGATAGGCGCCGCCGCCGACCTCCGAGCTGTCGACCGCGTACATGGAGTGCGAGAACCAGCCGCGCCAGGCGAGCGCGCGGGAGCCCTCGCGGACCACAACGGCGAGCAGCCAGACGAGCGGGGCAACCGCGATGGCCGCGCATGCCGTCACACACACCCTCGCAACCAGGTCAGCGGCCTTGCGCCGCCAGCTCAGCCCCGCGCTCATCCGGCCGCCCCGCGCTTTGCCACAACCCTGGCCAGCGTGTTCACCGCGAACGTCACCACGAACAGCACCAGCCCGATGGCGATGTACGCCCCCGCCGTCACCCCGTGGCTCACATCCAGCTCGCCCGCGCCGAGCGCGATCTTCGAGGCGATCGTGGCCCCGCCGTCGAACACCGACCAGCTGAACTTCCTCGCGACCGTGGCGAGGATGAGGTATACGGCCATCGTCTCGCCCAAGGCCCTGCCGAGGCCGAGCATCGCCCCTGCGATGAACCCGCTGCGGCCGAACGGCCACACCGTCATGCGGACGACCTCCCATTTGGTCGCGCCGAGCGCGAGGGCGGCTTCGATCTGCTCGCGCGGAGTCTGTGCGAACACTTCGCGGGAGATCGCCGTGATGACCGGCAGGACCATCACGGCGAGGACGATCCCTGTGGTGAAGAGGTTCCGACCGGTCTGCAGATTCGGCGGGTCGCCCGCCCCGTGGTGGAAGAGGAAGAGCCACCCGAGATGGCCGGCCAGCCACTGCGAGACCGGGGCGAGCTTCGGCGCGAGGAACAGCCAGCCCCACAGCCCGTACACGATGGAGGGCACAGCCGCGAGCAGGTCGACCACCCTTGCGACGGGAGCGGCCAGAGCGCGGGGCGCGTAGTGCGAGACGAAAAGCGCGACGCCGAGCGCGACGGGCACGGCGAGAGTCAGCGCGAACGCGGACACCAGAATGGTGACCAACGCCAGCTCGGCCATGCCGAACGAGAGCCGCCCCGGATCGGAGAGGTCCCACGCGCTGCTGGTGAGGAAGTTCGCCCGATCCTGCGCGAGCGCAGGAATCGCCCGCAAGAGCAGGAACACGCCGATGGCGGCCACCATCGCGGAGACGAGCGCCGCAGAGCCTGCGGCCGTGAGACGGAAGACCCGGTCCTCCGCGTTACGAGAGAGCGTCAATCGCGGCGACCAGTTTCGACTTGAACTCTTCCGGCAGCGGGACGTAGCCCTTCGACGCGAGATCGGCCTGCCCCTTCGAGGCGGCGTTGCTCAGGTACGACTTCACCGCCTGGGCGGTGGCTCCGTCATAGCCTTTGGAGCAGACCACCTCGTAGGTGGCGAGCACGAGCGGGTACACGCCCGGCTCCTTGGACCCGTAGATCGAAGCGAGGTCGAGCTTGAGGTCGTGCGCGTCCCCGCTCGCCGTCTTCGCGCCGGTCACCGCCTTGCCCGCCGACTCGCTGGTGAGGGCGACCGGGCCGGAGCCGTTGTCGATCTGCGCGACGGCGAGCTTGTTCGCGTCGGCGAAAGACTTCTCCACGTACGAGATGGAGCCGGGCAGTTTGGCCACGTTCTGCGCCACGCCGTCCGAGCCCTTCGCCCCTTCGCCGACGCCTTTGAACGCCTTGCCCGCCCCTTTGTCCCACGCGCCCTGCCCGGCCACGCCGAGGTAGGTCTGGAAGTTGTCCGTCGTGCCGGAGTCGTCGGAGCGGTGGAACACGGAGATCTTCTCCGTGTTGCCCTTCAGCTGCGGGTTCGCGTCGACCAATGCCGAGTCGCCCCACGTCGCGATCGCGCCGTTGAAGATCTTCGCGAGGTTCTCGCCGGTGAGCACGAGCTTGTCCACTCCGGGGAGGTTGTACGCGATGGCGACCGGGCCGAACACCAGCGGCAGGTGCCAGGCGGCGTTGCCGCCGCACCGCTTGGCCGCGCCCGCAGCCTGCTCGGCGCTCAGCGCGGAGTCCGAGCCCGCGAAATCGACTTGGCCGTTCACAAAGCCCGTGATGCCGCTGCCGGAGCCGTTGGCCTGGTAGTCGAGGTTCTTGCCGGGGCACACCTTGGCGTAGGAAGCAGTGAAGGCCTGAACGGCGTTCTTCTGGGCGGTGGACCCGGCGGCGGTCAGTTTGTCTTTGCCTTTGCAGTTCGCCGTCGAGGCGACCGAATTGTCTTTGGCCGAACTCACGTTGTCGTCGCTGCCGCAAGCCGCGAGGCCTGCGACGGAGAGCAAGGAGGCGAGAACCGAAACGGCGCGGAGCGAGGAGCGGGAATGCGATGGTGCAGCCATGCCCAGGACATAACTGGGAGAAAACCGACAACGCCCGGCCTCGCGCTGAACATGAGGAAAATTTCTCGGAACAAGCTGGACCGCCGAAGCCCTCGGTCGGCCCTCCCTCGGCCAGCCCTCCCTCGGCTCCTGCGCGGCTAGCGCAGCCGGACGACGGCGGTGCTCGTCAACCGGTCCTGCAGGCCCCTGCCGTCCTTGTCCATGAAGAACACCGGGATGACCAGCGCCAGCAGCACCGCGCGCCCGACGGCGCGCAACACGCCCACCGGCTTGTCCCCGCCTTTCCCCTGGCTGTCCGGCACCCGGATCACCCTCAGGCCGACGAACAGCTGCCCGGGGGTGAACGAGAACAGCGAGACCGCCGTCGCGCCGACAGCCGCCCACACCGCCATCACGGCGGTCGAGTACATATTCGAGGTGAAACCGGTGAAGAGAAGGGCCACCGCGCCGGAAAGCACCCAGTCCACGAAGAGCGCGAGCGCGCGCTGCGGCAGCGGGGCCAGCGATCCGACTCCGGTTTCCGGGAAGACAAGGGGCATGCCTTCAGACTAGCGGCTTGCCCTTCTTGATCCGCCGCCGCAGATCCCAGAGGAAAACAGTCGTCGGCAGCATCCGGACCGAACGGGGCGCGAACGCGCACGCGACCCGGTTCGCGGCGACGAAGGCCCGGAAAACAGCCTGTCGCGCCGGGCCCCAGCCATAGCCCATCTCCGCCCGGAACTTCGGCGGCAGGAACGCCGCCGTGAAATAGCGGTTGGCCCAGCCGAACAAGAAGCCGAGCCCGGGCAGGAACCGCACGCTCGCGATGTCGTCGAGCATCTTTCGGACCGGCTCGTCGATGCGGACCAGCTCCTCGTGCTCCGCCCACGACCGCTCGAACTCGGCCATCGTGGCGGGCCACATGCTCTCGGGCACCTGCAACGTCGTCGCGAGCGGCGCGCAGGCCCGCAGGATCTCTTCCTCCGCCTGCGCGGACAACGGAAAGACGCTCATCAGCCTGAGCACGTCCAAAGAGCCCTTGAACAGGCACATGGCCACCCAGAGCTGTAGCTCCGGCGCGAAAGCGTTGTACTCGACCGGGCTTTTCCGCCCGGTCACCCGCTCGACGTTCGCGGAGTTCACCTGCGCGTGCGCCTTGTTGACCGCCTGGCGGTAGGCTTTGCGCTCCTCCTCGGTGCCCAACATGGCCACCGCGAGATACGTGAACGTGGTACGCCCCCGTTTGATCGGCCGTTTGTCGAGCCGCCCGCTCTCCACGACGCTCTCGTACACGCCGTAGCCGACGGGACGGACGCCCAGCTGCATGATGACATTGGCGACCGCCGCCAGCGCGGCGAGCGGCCAGACGGACTCGACCAGACGCACCCGGACCTCGCGGTCGGAGTCCCAGGCCTGCGACTTCTTGTGTGACGCATCTAACTTCACCATAGTTTTGTTATACCAGAGCGAGATTCATAACACTAGCCCTCGGCATGTTACGCCTCATGCCCGCCCGGTTACCAGCAGGTTTCATGCCAGCCCCGGTCGTCGCACCCGCTCAGTGCCGTGTACGCTCTCGATCTCGGAGGCCGATATCGGCCTTAAATTCCATGAGGACCGTCGAAGGAGCATCGAGTGGCGTTCAGCAGTGCCGAGGATGTTGTCAAATTCATTGCCGATGAAGAAGTCGAGTACGTCGACGTCAGGTTCACCGACCTGCCCGGCGTCCAGCAGCACTTCTCCATTCCCGCTTCCGCGTTCGGCCCCGACGTGGTGGAGGACGGCCTCGCCTTCGACGGGTCTTCCGTCCGAGGCTTCCAGTCCATCCACGAGTCGGACATGCTCCTGCTCCCGGACCTGTCCACGGCGAAGATCGACCCGTTCCGCGCCGCGACGACCCTGAACATCAACTTCTCCGTGCACGACCCCTTCACCAAGGAGGCGTACAGCCGCGACCCGCGCAACGTCGCGAAGAAGGCCGAGGACTACCTGATCTCGACCGGGATCGCCGACACCGCGTACTTCGGCGCGGAGGCCGAGTTCTACATCTTCGACTCGATCCGCTACGACTCCTCGATCAACGGCGCGTTCTACGAGATCGACTCGACCTCCGGCTCCTGGAACACCGGGATCGAGACCGAGGCCGACGGCGGCCCGAACCTCGGCTACAAGGTGCGGCTGAAAGGCGGCTACTTCCCCGTCGCCCCCTACGACCACTACGTGGACCTGCGCGACGACATGTCCACGAACCTGATCAACGCGGGCTTCGTGCTCGAGCGCGGCCACCACGAGGTCGGCACCGCGGGCCAGGCCGAGATCAACTACAAGTTCAACACCCTGCTCCACGCCGCTGACGACCTGCTGCTGTTCAAGTACATCATCAAGAACACCGCCTGGCAGAACGGGAAGACCGTCACCTTCATGCCCAAGCCGCTCTTCGGCGACAACGGCTCCGGCATGCACGTGCACCAGTCCCTGTGGAAGGACGGCAAGCCGCTCTTCTACGACGAGGCAGGCTACGGCGGCCTTTCCGACCTCGCCCGCCACTACATCGGCGGCATCCTGCACCACGCCCCGTCGCTGCTGGCCTTCACCAACCCGACGGTCAACTCCTACCACCGCCTGGTGCCGGGCTACGAGGCCCCGATCAACCTGGTCTACAGCCAGCGCAACCGCTCCGCCGCCGTGCGCATCCCGATCACCGGCTCGAACCCGAAGGCCAAGCGCATCGAGTTCCGCGCCCCCGACTCCTCCGGCAACCCGTACCTCGCGTTCGCCGCGATGCTGCTCGCGGGCCTGGACGGCATCCGGAACAAGATCGAGCCGCAGGCCCCGGTCGACAAGGACCTCTACGAGCTCGCCCCCGAGGAAGCCTCGAACATCCCCCAGGCCCCGACCAACCTCTCGGTGGTCATCGACCGGCTGGAGCAGGACCACGAGTACCTCACCGAGGGCGGCGTGTTCACCCCGGACCTCATCGAGACCTGGATCAAGCTCAAGCGCGAGCAGGAGATCGCCCCGATCAACCTGCGACCGCACCCCTACGAGTTCCAGCTCTACTACGACGTGTAAGCCGGAAATAGGTTTGAGCAGTGCGGGAGCGGCCCATTGGGCCGCTCCCGCGCTGCGTTTGCGTGCGGTTTTCACGATCGCCGAACGCTCCGAAGAGGCGGAGCCACGACGTCGTGGCTCCGCCTCGCCCGTCACCGCCATGTGCGCGCCCAGCGAAGCCGCGCCAAAATCAGGGCTGGCTCTTCGCCCGCTAGCCGAGCGCCTGCGACGCTCAGCCCTTACACTGAAGAAAATTCGCGTCGACCGAGGAGAGTCGTCAATGCCGTCCTCAACTTTGAAAGTCCGTTTCTTCGCGGCCGCTGCGGCAGTCTTCACCGCGCCTCTGACGCTCGTCCCGGCTGACCTGGCCTTCGCGGAGACCGCCGTCCACGACGTGGAGTACTCCGTCGAAGCGTCGAGCGGCGGCGGAACCATGTCCGTGCGGTACGCAACCGACCCGCACGACCACTCCGATCCCACCGAGAAACACTTCGCCCAAGACGTGGTCGGCCTCCCTTGGACAACCTCTCTCAGGATCGGCGAAGAGGAATACCGCGCGGGAAGCACCGTTCCGGACTCGAAGCCCTTCAAGGGGTTAGACCTCGGCTTGACCGTCACCGCAGAAGGGACGGCTTTGAACGAGGGGCTCACCGACGGCTCGGGCAAATTAAGCGGGCAGCAGGCATGGGATGCCTGGACCGGTGGACAAGAATTCCAGAACTTCTATACCTGCCGTATCACCGTGGACGGCGAGGTGGTCGCAGAGCAGACCATGAAGGGACTCTGTTCTGTCCAGTACAAGAAGCGTTCCCGCACGGCACCGTAACCCGCCGGGCGCGCGATCAGGCCCCGCGTCTTCGTCGTCGCTCGCGCCGCTGGCCGAGCCCCAAGATCTCGACCGAGGGGCATCCCAAACCCGCACAGTTCATGTTCGGCGGGGACTCGCCGTGATACCAGTCGAACTGCCCCGCTCGCCCACGTGCGACGCTCGGTTGCGGCGGTTCGACCGGATGCCCAGTAGTCGAAACGACTGCGGTCGGAGTATTTGTTGACTGCGGCGTGCGAGGGCGCTGGTGCGAGTTCATGCGTCCCGGAGCACTTCCTCTCGGCGTCTTCGGCCCAGAGCGCCTGCGCCTGCTGATCGGGATTCGGCCCGTAGACCAGACGCGCAGGCATCGACGCTCGCAGGCGCAAGCACATAGGTCAAGACCAACGGCAGCTTTCTGCACGGGAGTGCTTTCAAACCGCCCGATGACGAGTCCCCGCGCGCATATAGCTCGTCGGCGTCGTCCCGAGGACGCGCTGGAAGGCTCGGACGAGGGTCCGGTCGGATCCGAAGCCCGATTCGACCGCAAGTTTTTTCAAAGAGATATCTCTTCCGCCTGCTGCAAGAATATCTCTCACGTAATAGACCCGCTTACGCTGGATGAGTTTATAGGGCGACTCAGGTTGGTCCTCAAAAACCCTGTAGAGCATTCGCTTGGATATCCCCAAGCCTGCCGCTATCATATCCGAGCACAGATTCGGATCCGTAATGTGCCCATCCACATACGACTGGATTTCGCGAAGAAGCACGAGTTGCTCGCGCAGCATGCTGGATTTGTCCGCGCAATACGCTTTTCGCATACTGCGCAGCGTCAGGCTAACTACGCCTGAGATATATTGCTTGACACCGAAAGCGTCGAGGCCATCCACAGAGAAGATCTCTTGCACCAACCTCTCAAACAACGAAACCATAGCTTGATCATTCGAGAGGACTGAGAAAGTCATCTGCCGCAACACCCGTTCGGGAATATTCGCCATCGACGAAGAGAACTCTAAGCCGACTATATGGTGGGGGCCTTCGTAGAATATTGTCCGAGGCTCACTCGCGTCGACGAGATAGAGAACGCGCGGACCCAGGACGTGCTGACCGCCACGGGTGATGACCATACAGTTTCCCGCCAGGACACTGAAAATCTTGAACTTGGGCGGAGCGTTATCATCTTCCACTCGTTTATAGCCGTTCCTAAGAATTAAGGAACTCGCCGTCCGGTAGTACGCTCTGGCGTTGATACCTCCAATCGACCCGCACTCGGCTAAGAATTCTTCTGGATCACAACGATGCCGGGAGAATTCCGCGCCTTCTATACTGGCGACAAGTTCCTGAAACCGCTCGAACCTTTCCGCCGGAAGGGCGTTATGATTGCGCACGACCGAAGCCTGCACCAGACTGTCATCCCAACCTAAAGCAAAAAAGTCACGATTTTCCATTCTCATCTCGTACTGCTCGGCTGCATTACGCGCCAGAGCCAATCCGCGCAGGCAAGAAAGCCGAAGAGAGCGCCGCAGCCGCTGAGCTCCATTGTGATCACGCCAAACAACTTTTTCCGATATCGAGGAAGCTGTCACTAGCACGCCTGTTTGACTCGGAGAGCTTCCCGACCCATTCGTATGCCGCAGGCCTTGTGAGATTTTGTCCGCGACGGTCGTTCACGACCATGCTGACTTGCCCCAGCGCAGCTTTGTAGGCTTCGACTTTCGCGCGCTGCCCAGGATCTTCGATGCCGGACTCCGCATACACCAAGTATTGCTCAACTTGGTTGAGGACGTTGAGGTCCTTGTCCACCGCTTGTTCGCCGAGCTCGGTCGAGGCAAACCCTTGCGCGATCGGGACTTGCCCGCTCATCAAAGCGTTGACCCGGTCGATGGCGTACTTGATCGCCACGCAGTCATGCCCGGAGGCCGGGCCGCCCACGCCCGCGTCGTCGTCCTCCAGAGGAGGGGACGGCTCGGCGGAGTCGGCTTCTGCCGTGTCATCCGACTCGACCCCCGCAGCAGGAGACGGGGTCGGAATGGCCGGAAAATCGGGGTCTGCGACGGACCGGCCCGGGGCGACGGCGGCGAATGTCAGCGCAGCGCCCACAGCAAAAGCCCAGACAACGACGCGTGCCCTCGGTCTCATTCGTCGTCCTCCGGATCAAGCTTGCGAGCCATCGACTGGTCCCCGGTCGGCAGCGACTCGTCGTCCCCGCCTTCCGGCTCAAGCTGGCGGGCCATCGACACGTCCGGAGCGGCCTCGTCGTTGTCTGGGTCTTCCGGGTTCGAGTCGCCCCCTTGCGCCAACGGCCCCCACTGATGGTCCCGCCCGACCGGCGGCAAGCCGGGCAACGGCCGAGGCTCAGGCTGTCCCGGCAGGCTCTCCGGGGGCGCCTGAAAGTAGTTGTCCGGGAATTCCGGCCTGGGGAAACCGCGCAGCGAGCCGGGCTGTAACGCGTTCGTGCCCGGCCGCAACCCACTGGTGCCCGTGCTCAGTTCTGTGGACAACGGCGCGTTCGATCCTGGGACAGTGCCCGACACCAAGCCTGGCACTGGCGAGCTCGCCCATGGGTTCGGACCTCCAGAGAACGGACTAGTCTCCCCGTAGATCCCGCCCGCCCCCGTGGGGTCTACCGGGGCGGGAGCCGGATCTGCGGCCGCGTCCGCGCCCCGCATCAGGCTTGGAGCCAACAGGAGCACCGCCAATACAGACTTGTGCGCGTAGACTTTCATACTCATCCTTCATCTTTGCCGTTATGCTTTCAGGAATCTTCGATTCCAGGGGCCAAGAGAGCTAACGCATAGAGGATGCCGGCTCGCCTTGGCCTGCATTAGAATTAGATCGGGTACTCGGTGCCGTATGTGGCCAGTGTCGAGTGGGAGTAATCCGTGGCCACGCTGAGCAAGGCGAACGAGCGCACGTTGACCGGCCCGCCGCACGCGTCGATCTTGACGTTCACATTCCTCACTCGCAGTCTCGCCTCGCTGCCTTTCAAGGGAATTCGGTCCATAGGGATGGCGACGATCCCGCCGGGCCGAAGCGTGAACTGGATATTGCCGCCGATCGAGCCGCCAATGCCTTCACGCGCGCCGACACCAGCTCCCACACCGCCGCCAGCTGCGCCGCCGACGCCGCCGCCGACCCCGCCGACTCCGCCGACCCCGACTCCGGGAAGGGGTGGAATACCGCCGACGCCGCCCCCGACACCGCCGACGCCAGCGGTGCCGACACCAGCTCCCACACCAACACCGGCGCCTTGATATAAGTCGATGCCGGCGTTGCCGTCGATATGCCCCCCCAGGGTCACGCCCTGGCTCACATCGATCTGGCATCCGAGCTGGTACCCTATGGTCAATTCAGCCGCCGTGACGGGGTATTTGCCTTTCCCGAGAAGCTTGCCAACCCCAGTGAATTGGACGAACCCCTCACGAGTGAACGCGGTGTCCGCCAGGTTCGCCACAGGGTTCACCTCTTCATCGAGCGTCTCGACCACCATCTCCCACCCGTCCTCGGTGACATCGTGCAGCACCGTGTCCGGCAGCCCTTGCGCGAAGGCAAGGGACGACCCGTCTGCGAACAGCATGAGAAGAGCCGTCGGCACAGCGAACGCCCTGAATCCCGAGAGCCTTTCCTGACTTTGACTTCTTCCCGAGCAGAACACTCTCATCCAAAGGTTTCGCCGCACATCGGCTTTCATACGCCCAACTTTGACCTTTATAATATTCGCCATAAAGTTTTTCCTTAACCGTGAATTTTTCCTTAACCGTGCTCAAAGACATGGCGCGCACGCCCTCTTCATCAAGATTGACCGACACTACTTATCCAATCAAGTTATCCAATCAAAAAGCAAGAATTATCACAGCGTGCGCATCGCTCTCACAGCCCCTCACGACCCATCGCGCGCGATTCAGCGCCCAAGCAGCGGGCGCTATCGTTCACGAATATTGGGCGACGAATCATAGAGAAAATCGATCCGTTGATGCCGCGCTTCGGAAAAACCTCCTAAGATTTCGCCCCAAAGCAGCCTTGTCGCCTGCGGGACGAACAAAGCAGCCTGCGGGAATTTAAACCATCGGCTAAGTTAGATGATCCCGATTTCGTCCGTACTGACACAACATCGGCCATGCGCCTATCGCGCGCATTCATTTAAAACATCCACATAATTCAAGAATGGGCCGAGTATTTACTTTATCGCCGGCTCGCCCAGAATAACCCGATTCATGCGTAGTCCACAACCTATTGGCACGCATTGTCGATACATTGGCGCCATTTGTCTCTGCTATTGCCTTCTTGTTCAAGGCACGTGGCCGCCTCCACGTGATCCAATACCAAATGGCACTTAGCTTGACTCGCAGCTTCATATCAGAAATAAGCGGCCCGAAGTGGCCGCGGCAGCTAAGGTTCCGGCTCAGACCGGGACGCGGCCCGCGAAGCGGTATCGGAAGCCTGGCCCGGTCGAGACGACCACGTCGTAGTAGCCGTGCTCGTCCAGCGGCCACGCCACGTCCTGCTCGGAGCCGCCCGCGAGGGTCGCGCTTGCCGTGTGGTCGGTGAAATCGTTGGCTTGCGCGGTGAACGAGACCGAGCTCGCGCCAGGGTTGCTCAGGCGCAGCGACACGCTCGGTTGCGCCCCGCCTGCCGAGGCGGCGGTCACGGCCGGAGCCGTCGCGAGCGCCGTCTTCGCGAAGAATCTGCGCAAGAACCCGTCTGGCCCGTAGACGCTGATGTCGTAGTTGTCCGCGCTTTTCGGCCAGGTCCAGCTGCGCTGCTCCCCCGGCCGGACGGTGAGATGCGTGGGGACGAAGTCGAGGGCGACGTTCGGGAAGAGCGCCAGCGCCGCCGCGTGCTGGCCATTGTTCGACACGACGACCGTGACCGTCCCCGCGCTCGTCGCGATGTTCGCGTCGAGCAGGTACGCGCCGGGCCGCTTGCGCCGAGCAGGCTCTGACTCCTGCCCCGGCTGCGGCACGCTGCCCGCGGCGGGGATCGGCACGGCGGGAAGGGCGCGGTCCTGGTCAGCCGCCGCCACCAGAGCCTGGGTGTCCGGCAGGTCGGGGACGGTGAAATCCGGATTGGCGAAATCGAAGCAGCTCATGAGGTCGCCGCTGATCTCCCTGCGCCATTCGGAAATGTTCGCGGCGCGCACCCCGGTGAACTGCTCAAGGAACCGGATGATCGAGGTGTGGTCGCTCACTTGCGAGTTCACCCAGCCGCCCCGTGTCCACGGGGAGACGACGATCAGCGGCACCCGCACCCCGTAGCCGATCGGCTCGCCGTTCACGAACTCGTCGGGGGTGTTCGGCTCGGGGATCGGCGGGAGCACGTGGTCGAAGTAGCCGTCGTTCTCGTCGAAATTGAGGATCAGCGCCGTGGAGCGGCGGATGTCCTCGTTGCTGTTGATCGCGTCGATGACCGTCTTGATGTAGTGCGCGCCGTAGTTCGGGCTCGAGGCGGGATGCTCGCACCAGGCGTACGGGGCGACGATGTACGAGACCTGGGGCAAGGCTCCGTTCTGGCAGTCCGCGATGAACTGGGCCAGAAGGTGCCCGGTGTCCAGGCCCTGGCCCGAGTCCGGTTTCCAGCCGTCGTGCAGCCCGCCTCGGATCGCGAGCTGGCGCGCCGCCGGGTCGGTCGAGGCGAGCGAGTCGTGGTACTGCTGGAACAGCCAGAGCGGGTTGTCGCCGTAGTCGCCGACGTACGGATGGCTGGACGTGCTGTCGCCGACCTCGTCGTTCGCGTACGTTTGCCAGCTCACCCCGGCCTGCTGGAGCTGCTCCGGGTAGGTGGACCAGCGGTACACGGGCTGGTAGTCGGGCGGGTTCCCCGTGGCGGGGCCGCCAGCGCGCCCGGCGGGGTCGATGGTCGCGGTCCACTGGTAGAGCCGGTTCGGGGTGGTCGGGCCGAGGAGGGAGCAGAAATACTGGTCGCAGATGGTGTACGCGTCGGCGAGGGCGTGCTGGAACGGGATGTCCTGCCGGGTGAAGTAGCCCATGGTCTGCGGCGACTTCGCCGCGATCCACCTGTTCCACGCGCCGTTGTGGCACATCACGTGCGTGGAGGCCCAGTCGTGGAGCAGGTCGTCCGCGTTCTGCGCGTTGTACTTGGTGGAATCCATCCGGAACGGGCGCAAGGTCTGGCCGTTGGGGTTGAGGTCCGTATCGAAGCCGAGCGCGGCGAGCCAGTGCAAGAGCTGCGAGAACCATGGGTCGGACTGCTCGAACACAGACCGCCCGTCCGGGTACTCGAGCACCTGCTTGTCGGCGAAGCCGCGCACTCCGGAAAGGGAGCCGAAGTAGTGGTCGAACGACCGGTTCTCCTGCATGAGTATGACGACGTGCTTGAGGTCGGCGGGCGTCCTCGTTGGCTCTGGGCTGCTCATCGGGCTCCTCTCGGCTTTCCCACGCGCAGCTGCTCGCCGCCCTCCGTCTACGACGGTAGCCAGCGGCGTGAACGCTCGCCGGTCCCCCGCCTGACGGACGGGTTATTTCTCGCCGAACAATCGCCGCGCCGGCCTGGCGAAGTCACGACGGCTGGCCGCGCCAGCGCACGACTTCCAACGCGGCGGCGACAGCGACGATATTGTGCGGCAGCGGCAGCGGCAGCAGCTCGTCGGCGCGCGCGAGCCTGCGGATGATCGTGTTGCGGTGCGTGTAGAGCCGTTCCGCCGCGCGGGAGGTGTTGCACTGCTCGCGGATGTACGTCGCGACCGTGTCCCGGATGTCCCGCTCGGCGGTCAGCAGGCCGCCGAGCGTGTCGCGGAGGAATTCGTCGGCGCGGGCCGAGTCGCTGGTGAGGAGGGCGACCAGGGCGATGTCGTCGTAGTGGGCGACCTGGTGCGGCGAGGTGAGCCGGGCGAGCATCCGCTGCGTTGCGACCGCGTCGAGATGGCTGCGGCGAAAGCCCGCGAGATCCCGGCCCGGCCTGCCGATCCCGATCCGGACGTCGGGGACGGCCGCGATGTGCGGGGCGAGCTGCTCGGACGACGGCACCGCCGAAACCGGCAGCCAGAGCCAGATCGCCGCCGAGCTGGCGAGGACGGTCAGCCTGCGGGCGGCTCCGCTGGCTTTGGTGAACGCTTCGGCGGCCATTTCGAGCTGGTCCGCGGGGGTCGTCGGGGCGCCCCAGACGACTGCGGCGACGTGCGGCCCGGTGAGCTGGTAGCCCAGTTGCGCCTCGGCGCGGGCGGGCGGGATCGGCGCGCCTTCGAGCAGGAGGGTGACCGCCGCGAGGCGGTCGGCGTGGCTGCCTCGCACGAGCTGGTCCCGCTCCACAGCCATCCGCGCGACGATAGCGTCGATGGTGTCGTCGACGAACGTCCGGATCGACCGCTCGGAGAGGACGAGCAGCTCGTGGAGCTCGCCAGGGTCCGAAGTCAGGCCGAAGCAGATGTCCATCCACCGCCGCCAAGCCACGCTCTGCCCGGTGCGGTACGTGTCGAGGGCGGTCTGGTCGAGGCCGCGCCGCACCATGTCGCGGGCGGTCTCGAGCGAGCCTTGGGCGAGGTTCGGCGGGACGCGCTCCCCCGGACGCTGCACATTGGACGAGGCCCAGTGCAGCAGGTTCGCGAGGCTGCTCTGGCGCACGCTCTCCGCGAGCACGGGGTCCTCGGCGACCGCCCGTATCCGCTCCCCGCTGAGCGTCGCGCCGTTCAGCTCCTCGATCCATTCCTGCTTCGGGGCGAGCGCGATCAGCGCGCCCTGCCGCATCAGCTCCTGAATGCGCCGCGACGGCGCGGGCCACGATGCGTCCATGCGAACACTATGCACCATGAAGCTGACGAAACGAGGACAAAGTGCTCTAGCGAGCAAGGGCCTCCGCCGGGCATGCTAGAGGAGAAGAACCATACTCCCCCATCCCAGGAGCCACGATATGACCGACATCAGCACCCCGTCCGGAGTCGAGCACCTCGACGTTCTGATCATCGGCGCGGGGGTCTCCGGCATCGGGGCCGGGCGCTATCTGCGCAAGCTGCAGCCGTCGAAGACGTTCGCGATCCTCGAGGCGCGGGGCGCCTCCGGCGGCACCTGGGATTTGCACCGGTACCCGGGCATCCGCTCGGACTCCGACCTGCACACGTTCGGCTACGAGTTCAAGCCGTGGCGCGACGAGCAGTCGATCGCGGACGGGCCGAGGATCCTGTCCTACCTGCGCGAGACCGCGGCGGAGAACGGGCTGGACCCGCTCATCCGCTACCACCACAAAGTCATCCGCGCGGACTGGTCCGGGGCCGCTGCGCGCTGGCTGGTCGAGATCGAGCGCACGGACACCGGCGAGCGGCTGCGCCTGTCCGCGGGGTGGATCTTCTGTTGCAGCGGCTACTACCGCTACGACGAGGGGTACATTCCGGACTTCCCCGGCCGAGACCGGTTCCAAGGACAGCTCGTGCACCCGCAGCTCTGGCCCGAAGACCTCGATTACAGCGGCAAGCGCGTGGTCGTGATCGGCAGCGGGGCCACGGCGGTCACCCTGCTGCCCGCGATGGCGGGCACGGCGGCGCACGTGACGATGCTCCAGCGCACGCCGACCTACATCATGCCGTTGCCGAAGAAGGACCCGATCGCCAACGTGCTGCGCAAACTGCTCGGCGACGAGCGGGGCTACGCGCTGTCCCGGCAGAAGAACATCCTGCAGCAACGCCTGGTCTGGGAATTCTGCCAGCGGTTCCCGAAGGCGGCGCGCAAACTGATCCGGGCGGTGAACGTCGCCCTGCTGCCGAAGGGCTACCCCGTCGACGAGCACTTCAACCCGCCTTACGACCCGTGGGACCAGCGGCTGTGCGCCGTGCCGGACGGCGACCTCTTCGCCGCCCTGCGCAAGGGCTCCGCGTCGGTGGTGACCGACCGGATCAAGACCTTCACCGAGAAGGGGATCCTGCTCGAGTCGGGCCGCGAGCTCGAGGCGGACATCATCGTCAGCGCGACGGGTTTCCACCTGCAACTGCTCGGAGCCATCGAGTTCAGCATCGACGGCCGGCCCATACCGCTGGAGGACGCGATCGCCTACCGGGGCGTGATGCTGTCCGGCGTGCCGAACTTCGCGATGGTGATCGGCTACACGAACTCGTCGTGGACGCTGAAGGTCGGTTTGATCTGCGAGTATTTCTGCAAGCTGCTGGGGTACATGGACGCGAACGGCCTCGACACGGTTTGGGCGGCCTCGGACCCGCAGATGGAGACCAGGCCGCTGCTCGATTTCGGCGCAGGGTATGTGCAGCGGTCGTTGGCGAAGCTGCCGAAGCAGGGGCCGAGCGCGCCGTGGCTGATGTCGATGAGCTACTACGCCGACCGCAAGCAGCTGCTCAACAGCCCGGTGGTCGACGAGCACCTGCGCTTCTCGAACGCGGCACGGCGAGAGGGACGGCCGGATTCCATCGCCCTGCACGCGTGACAGTCCGGGGCTGCCTCGTCGCGCTGCTGCGGCCCGCGCCGTGCGCCTGGTGTCCGCGCTCGAGCGCAGGCCTGCCCGCTGGTCCCGCTCGTCAGCCTTTGTGGCCGAGCCTGGTGATCGAGCCGCCCAGATGCGGGACGACGTAGTACAGGCCCCCGCCCACCAGCGAGTCTCCCGCGTCGGCGGCGCCGGCTCTGGCGCAGACCAGATACTGCCCGTTCTCGCTCCTCGGGCTCGTCCAGGACCGCTTGCCGGTGGCCAAGTCGTACGCGAAATACGTCTTCTTGCCGCCGTCGAAAGACACGGCCAGCAGGGTCGACCCGTCCGTCCCGACGACCGACCACGAGGCGACGTCCACGGCGATGGTCCCGGTCTTTTCGCCGGTGTCGAGTTCGAAGACGCTCACCGTCTTGGAGCCATTCGGACGCACAAGCAAGTAACCGCCGACGCAGGACATGCTCTTTGTCGATAAGTCCCCGCCCGCCTGCGCCTGCCAGAGGACTTGGCCGGTCGCCGCGTCGGCTGCCGCGATGGCTCCTGTCTCGTTGCCGAGCATGATCTGCCCGCACTGGCTGCTCGACGGACGCATGAAAGAGTCTGGCGAACTCCACCCCGCGATCAGGTTCGTCTGCTTGCCCTGAGCGTTGAAGACACGGACCTGCCTCGAGGTCGCGATCGTGAACCCCGAGCCGTTCAAAGACGCGTGAATGCCTTTCGCCTCCGAATCCTCCGCGCCGGCCACGGCGGAGGAGTCCGCGATCTGTTGGCCGGTGTCCACGTTATACACGGTCGCCGCGTACGACCCGCTCAGCAGGAGCAAACCTGTTGCCGCGGAATAGCTCACGTTCGGCTGGTTCGGCGGGCCTGTCACAGTCCAGCGCTGATCGCCGGAGTTCGAGAAACGAGTGACCAGTTGCATCGGACCGTCAACGGCGCTTTGTCGCACGAGGAATCCGTCCTTCAGCGGATACATTGTCGTGGTTTTCCGTCGATCGGCTCCTTCCTGATCCAACGTGAACGTCTTGCCCGCCGCGCCGTCCGGGCCGAAGAAGGCCAGCCGGAGCCCGTCCGAAAGAGACGTGTCGAGCGACGAATCGGCGGCGAACTCGGTCGTGCAGAGCACGCTGCTGTCCCCGGCGAGATCGCATGACGTCATCGACGAGCCGAAGGGGGCGGGAGCCTGCCATTTCTTCTTCCCGGTCGCAGCGTCCAGCTCTGCGAGCAAATACGTTCCGCCCGCCCCGCCCTTCAGAACGCTCAGGAGCACTGTGTCCTCGTTCGCGGACAGGAAGCGCACGGACGAGTTCGCATCGCCGACGATATCCCCCGCCTGATCCGTCCACAGGGACACCGGCAAGGTGGGGATCGGGTCGAGGAAGGGGCCGCCGGTCCTGCGCCTGTCCTTGGCCTCCACGGGGGCGCTCTGCTGCGCGTTCTGCGTTTGATGGCCCCTTCCGGGGACGAACATGACCGCGAGCACTGCCACGACAACGACGACGAGCGCCGCCGCCCCGATGCCCAGCAAGAGCCGCAGACGGCTCTTATCCGCAGGTCCGGGCGGCTGGGGGTACGGAGAAGGCGGCTGGGCGTACGGCGATGGCGGGCGCCGCTCCGGCGACGGCCCGTATGGTCCTTGCTGAGGTCCCCAACCTCCTGGCGGCGTGGTCATGGCCCGCTACCTCCTCGTCACGCGTTCAACGAGCACAAACATAGCATCGGCCGCGTCGTGCCGAAGCTGCGAGACAGAGTCGCACGCGCGTTAAGGCTTCTGGCCGAGCCGCGAGACAGACTTCTCCGAAATGAGGTAGAAGGCCCCGCGCATCAGCGCCCCGCTCTGGCCGGGGTCTCCTCGAGACGCGCAGAAAAGGTACTGGCCGCCGCTGCCGGGCGGGCCGCTCCACACCAGCTTGCCGCTGGCCAAGTCGTACGCTTGGTAGACCGACTGCGAGCCTGCGCCGCGCAGCAGCACGCGCGAGCCGTCCGTGCCGATCACGACGGGGTCGTTCTCCGCAGGGATCGATCCCACTCGTTTGCCGCTGGCCAGCTCGTAGACGCCGAACGTCTTCTCGTGGCCGATCCGCAGCAGGAAGTACTCGCCGAGGCACGCCCCCCGCAGCATGCGCATATCGCTGCTGGCCGGGGATTGCCACAGGATCTGTCCCGAACCGGCGTCCGCCGCCGCGATGGCCCCCGAGCTGTTCTCCAAAAGGATTTTCCCGCACGAATCGCTCGTCGAACGGAGCTTCGGCCACAGCGTCCTCCACGCCGCGATCTGGTTCACCTTCTTCCCCTGCGCGTTGAAGACGTCCATCAACTTGCCGTTCTCCACGGTGAAGCCCGCCGCGTGGAATTCCACCCGCAGCGCTTGCCGGTCCGTCTCGGCAGAGTTCTTGAGATTCGAGAAGTCGCCGATCTCGCGACCGTCGGACAGTTGGAAAACCTGGACGGGCTCGGTCTCCCCGATCGAGAACAAGCCCAGGTCTTCAGACACGGCCGCTTGAGGGCGCCCGCCGCCGCCCTGCCTCGCCCACCGCTGCTCCCCCGAGCTTGAGAAAACGGTCGCCGTGCTGGTCGAGCCCTCCGTGATGTACGGGCTTTTGAAGACCAAGAAGCCGTCCCGCAGCGAGAACACTTCGGCTTTGCCGGGATCGGAGAGATCTCTCTGTTGCACATCGCCCTTCTGAGAGATGAACAGAAGCCGCGTGGTGTGCGGCGGGATGCCCTCGCCCGAAGCCGTGTCGAACGGATTGTCCCGCCAGCACAGCACGTGGCTGTCGCCTGAGAGGGCGCAATCGACCACGATCAGCGGGATTTTAGCCTGGAACTGCCATTTCTTCGCGCCGGTCGCCGCGTCGAGCGCGACGAAGCCATGGGTGCGGCCGAGAAAGTCGACCAGCGCGGTGACCAGCACGGTGTCCTGGTTGGCCGCTGCGAAATTCGGACTTGCGCCATGCGGGAACAAGCCCTCTTGCGGCGTGGTCCAGACCGGCCGCGGCAACGCGGGGAACGGATCGAGGAACGGGCCGCCGAAGCGGGGTTTCGCCTGATCGCCCGACGCCGCCTGAGCCTGCTGCGATCCGCCGAGCGCGCTCCGTCCTCGGCCCGAGGCGAACACGAGCCCGACGGCCAGCGCGACCGCGCACACCAGAGCGAGAACGGCAATCCCCAACGCCCACAACCACGACGAACGCCGCCGAGGGGGCGCGGTCCCCCAACCTCCCGGTGCGTCCATTGCCCGAACCTCCTCGTTGAAGCCGACTTCCCGTGCCTTCACAGAGTACGCCCCGGCGACTAGACTGTGACCCATGCCTCCTGACGCAGCCCTGAAGACAATGAATCTCGTCCACCGCGCCCTGCTCAAGGTCAGCGGCGGAAAGCTCGGCAAGCAGTTCGGGCCGATGCCGGTCGTGGAACTCACCACCACGGGGAAGAAATCCGGCCAGCCGCGCACCGTCCTGCTCACCTCTCCGGTCCAAGAGGCCGGGAAATGGCTCGTGGTCGCCTCCCGAGGCGGCGACCCGAAGCACCCGGCCTGGTACACCAATCTCGTCGCGAACCCCGACGTGACCTACACCGTGGTCGGCCAGGCCCCGACGAAGGCCGTGGCGACCACCGTCTCCGCCGAAGAGCGCGAACGCCTGTGGCCGCTGGTCGTCAAGGCGTACCGAGGCTACGAGGGCTACCAGAAGCGCACCGCTCGGGTGATCCCCCTGGTCTGGCTCCAGCCCGTGGCCGGCTGAGCGCCCGCTAGCGTTCTCGGAAGCCCGACAGGCGCCGCCTGTCGGGCCGTTCTGCTTCGCCTCCGCTCGGGTTCCGCGCGCCGCGCCGCTCCTATCGCGAGGGTCTTCTCGGTGGCGATGTTCGTCACAAACTGTAGACGAGCGGGCCGGTCTGCCGCCTACACTGTTCGTGTACGAACAGTTGTTGTCGCTGATTCGTGCGCAGCCCACCGCTTCGAGAGGACCACCAGCTCTCTCGAAGCTCATGAGAAAGGAAGGCCATGGCCGAAACCTCCACGAAAACCGCCGTGCTCGTCGGCCGGTCGGAGATCATCCCCGAAAAAGGCAGGCTCATCGTCGACGTCGACGACCGCACGATCGGGATCTTCCGCGTCGGCGACAAGCTCTACGCGTACGAGAACGTCTGCCCGCACCAAGGCGGCCCGGCCTGCCAAGGGCGGATCGTCCCGAGGGTCAGGGAGAACATCGACGAGCAGCAGCTCGCCCACGGCATGCGTTTCGACGAAGACGAGCTGCACGTGGTGTGCCCGTGGCACGGGGCCGAATACAAGATCACAACCGGCCAGCACGTCACGGTGCCGCAGATGCGGCTGCACGGCTTCGACGTCGAAGAGCGAGACGGTGAGATCTATGTCCTGGTCTGAAACCGCCGTCGCCCCTGAAACCGCCCCCGACTTCGGGGACGTCGCAGACCAGCTGCGCGCGTTCGTGCGCAGGCTGCAAAACGGCGAATCGGCGACCGTCACCGCAGAAACCCTCTCCCGCGCCGTCGGCGACCTGGCCAAGCTCTATTTCGCCTGCCAGGAGGCTTCGGGCCAGATCCCCGCGATCTCCCCGGACGACGTCTCCGGCACCGAAGCCGTTGCGTTGATCGCGGGCCTGATGGAGGCGCAAAGCCTGAACACGTTCGATTTGGCTCTGTGGCTGTCCCGTGCGCAACGTTCCGAGAAGCTCTAGAAGGAGAACCCCATGACCACCAGCACCAACCAGCCCGCCGTCGCGGTCCATCCCGTCCAAGAGATCACGACCACCACCGACTCGCGCGAGATCCTCGCCAACGCCCGCCGGGACACCGAGCAGTTCGGGCTGCGCAAAACGCTCATCGTCGATGTGGACTCGCACCACGTCGAACTGGACTCCTGGCCCGACATCATCGCCGCCATCGACGACCCCGTCCTTCGCGACTACGGCAAGCAGATCATGCGAAACTGGCCGGAGGCGCACCACCTCGCGCTCAGCGCGCACATGCCGGGACTCACTTTCCAGGACGTCGCGGGCCGGATCCCGCACCAGACGAGCCTGGCCGAATACGTGCCGCCGGGCCAGTTCCACCGCGACGTTACTTTGGTGCAGCGCGCGATGGACTCGATGGCGATCGACTACCAGATCGTCTTCCCCCAGCCGATGCTGGAGATCGGCCTGCACCCCGTTCCGGAGTTCGCCACAGCGCTCATGCTCGCCTACAACAAGTGGTTCACCAGCACCATCCTGGGCAAGGACCCCCGGATCAAGACGATGCTCGGGCTCCCGTTCGAGAACCCGGACGCTTCGCTCGACACGATCCGGACTTACCACGACCACCCCGACGTCATCGGCTTCCTGGTGACCAGCCAGCGGCACATCGGCGTGCACCAGAACCAGTACATCCCGGTCTACGCGGAGCTCGAGCGCCTCGGCATGCCCATGGGCTTCCACGCCGGGCCGACCTGGGGCGACACGATGACCTCGACCATGAACCGCTTCACCGGGGTCCACGCCATGTCCTTCGTCACGTGCAACATGACGCACATGACGAACTGGCTGCTCAACGGCATCCCCACGCGCTTCCCGGACCTGAAGGTCATCTGGATCGAAAGCGGGCTGGCCTGGTTGCCGTTCATGATGCAGCGGCTCGACCACGAGTACATCCTGCGCACGTCGGACGCGCCGCTTTTAGAAAAGCTGCCCAGCCAGTACATGCGGGAGATGTTCTACACCTCCCAGCCGCTGGAGGTGACCGACTTCAACCTGCTCCAGTCGACCTTCAAAGCGATCGACGCGGAGAACACGCTGATGTACTCGTCCGATTGGCCGCACTGGGACTTCGACCTCCCCGGCCGGATCATGCGGCTGCCCTTCGTCTCGGAGCAGGGGAAACGGAACATCCTCGGCGAGACGGCGCGAAAGGTCTTCGGGTCGAAGCTGGCGTGGCCGGCGGCGGCCCCGGTTTGAGCAGAAGTCGTGGCCGGCGGCGGACTAGGTTTGAATAGAGGGCGTGAAACCCGCCGAAACCCCCGCCCGCAACGACGTGATCCGCTCTCCGGAGGAACAACTCATGGTGCTCCTCCGGAGAGTGGATCAACGGCATTCGACGCTGTGGCGGGACGAGGGCCCCGCGATCACCCGCCTCCACTACCTCGTGCTGCGCACCGTGGAGCGCTCCCCGCAGATCGGCCAAGACCAGCTCGGCGCGCTCGTCGCCGTCGACAAAGCGAGCCTGACCGCGTTGATCAACCGTCTGGAGAAAATCGGGCACCTCGTCCGACACGTGCACCCCGAGCACCGGTCACGACGGCAGTTGACGCTCACGGACGCGGGCAGGGCCGCGCTTGAGGAAGCAGCCCCCTCCGCCCGAAACGTGGAGCTACAGTTCTGCGAGAGGCTCGACGAGAACGAGCTGGCGGCGCTGCTCTCCGGCATGCAAAGCATCGCCTGACGGGCTTCGGGGGCCGCAGGATCCGGCCTTCTGGCTTAGGCCTGCTCGGCTTTGACGTCGTTCGCGACGCCCCGCAGGAACGCGCGGACCATCATGGCCGCGCAGAACGCGAGCCCTGCTGACAGGCCGAGCCACACGCCAGGAGCGCCCCAGCCGAGGACGAGCCCCCCGGCCAGAGCCACGGGCAGGCCGACCCCCCAATACCCGATCAAGGTGATCTTCAACCCGCTCTTCGCGTCGCCCAGCCCCCGCAAGAGCCCCACCGCGATGTTCTGCGCGTTGTCGAAGAACTGTTGCACGGCGGCGACCATGAGGAGCGTCCCCGCGATGGCCGCCGACGGCCCGGAGAGCTGGAACGGCCAGAGCACCAGCCGGGGAGCGACCAGGTAGACCGCGCCGACCAGCGCCATAATCGCCGCGCCGACGGAGAGCACGGTCTTAGCGGCCTCGCGCGCCTCGGCCTTGTCGGCGCGTCCCATCGCGTGGCTCACCAGCACCGAGGAGCCGTGCGAGAGGCCGACGCTGATCTGGAAGACGATGTAGATGATCTGGTTCACCGCCGTGTGCGCGGCGAGCGCCGCAGGGCCGAAATGGCCGATGACGAGCGCCGCGACCGAAAACAGGCCCGCCTCCGATCCGTAGGTGAGCGCGGTGGGCACCCCGAGGCGCAACACGTCCTTCACCTCCTGGACGGTCGGCCTGCCCGGTCCGGTCAAATACGGCGCGAGATCCCGGTCGCGGCGCAGGATGAGCCAGAAGGCCCCGACCGAGAAGAGCTGCACGACCGTGGTCGCGAGCCCGACCCCGGTCAGGCCGAGCCTCGGCGCGCCGAACAAGCCGTAGATGAAGACGAAGTTCAACGCCACGTTCACCGCGATGGAGGCGAGCATGACCGGCAGAAGGGACTTGGGCTTGCGCATGCCCGTCGCGAACTGCCGCAGCGCCTGCAGCCACAGCAGCGGGATCAATCCGGGGGCGAGGGCCGCCATCATCGGACGGGCTCCGGCGAGCACCGCCGGGGCCTGGCCGAACCAGGCCAGAGCGTAGCTCAAGGCGACCAGCCCGACCGCCCCCGCCAGACCCGCGAGCGTCGCGACGGCCAGGCCGGCGCGCACGATCCCCCGGACCTCGTTGTCGGCGGCCTTGCGGCCCTGCGCGTGCGCGATCTGGTTCCCCAGGCCGGTGATCAAACCGACGCACATCGTGCGCACCTGGTTGAACAGCGTGATGGCCAGTCCGCCCGCCGCGAGCGCCGCCACGCCGATCACGCCCATCATCACGGTGTCGGTGGTGGTGAGCGCGACTTGGGCGAGCTGGATCCCCGCGATCGGGGCGGCGAGCGTCGCGAGCTCCTTGACGCGGTCTTTGGTCGTGGTCACTGTGGTCACAGTACTGCGGCCTCGGCCCGCTGGCGCGAATCCGGCACGCCGAGCGCGGTGAGCACAGCCCCGACCGCCGCTTCCGCGTCGGGGTCCAGAAGGCCCCGCGCGGCCATCCACTCCTCGTCGAACACGGTGTCCAGGTATTTCTCGCCCCCGTCGCACACGATGGAGACCACAGTGGAGCCTGCGGGCAGCTGGGGGAGCTTCTGCAAGGCCGCGTGGACGCAGCCGCCCGACGAGCCGCCGATCAACAGGCCGGTGCGCCTGCCGATCACCCGCGCGGTGGCGAACGCGTCCACGTCCGAGACCTTCACGCCCTCGTCCAGCAGCTCGTAGTCCACCGCCGTGCCGATGATCGCGCCCTCCGGCGTGCCGGTGCCGGACTGCCAGTAGTCGCCGCCGGGACCGCCGAACGCGATGGACCCGACCGGCTCCACGCCGATCACCTGGGTCTGCTGGCCGAGCTTGCGCAGCTCGCGCGCCGACCCGAACAGCGAGCCGCCGGTGCCGACCGCGCAAATCATGTAGTCGACCTCGCCGAGGTCCGCGATCAGCTCGCGCGCGAGCGCCGAATACGCGGCGGGGTTGCTGTCGTTGTTGTGCTGCTCGGTGAAGAACGCCTCCGGATCCTCGGCGGCCATGGCCTCGGCCAGCTCCTCCCGCGCTGCGGTGTTGAGGCTGTCGTCGCCGTCTTCGGCGACGTAGACGAGTTCGGCCCCCATCGCCGCCATCGCGCGGATCTTGTCGACCGCCGCGTGGTGGTCGACCACCGCCGTGAACCTCAAGCCCAGCTCGGCGGCCACCACCGCCAATCCGAGACCCGTGTTGCCGGACGTGGACTCCACGATCCGCCCGCCCTTGGGCAGCCTGCCGTCTTCGAGCGCGTCGAGCACCATCTGTCGGGCCATCCGGATCTTCATCGAGCCGGTCGGGTTGAACTGCTCCAGCTTGAGCAGATAACGGGTCCCGTTCTCCAGGCGCACCAGCTCCAAGAGCGGGGTGTTTCCGATCAAATCGGAATATTTGGTCACGATCATCGCGCGCTCTCTTCTCTCAACACCGCTCTCCTATCAACGCAGGCTCCGCTCATCCGCATGCTTTCCACGCCGCCTCCTCGAAGAACCACCGAGGCTCGGGGCCCGTCAGGTCCAGCACCACTTTTTTCGGAATCGGCAGCTCGTGGAACGCCGACTCGTTGGAGTCCATCTGGTACCCGGCCGTGTTCGGGTAGACCAGGAAATCCCCCCGCTTCGGCGGCCTCGGCAGCGGGAGCTTGCGCCAGGTCAGCATGTCCGAGTCCAAACAGCTCGTGCCGCCGACCGCCGAGGGGGTGCGCTGCTGCGCCCCGCCTTCCGGCCACAACCTCGGCTCGGGCAGGAACTCGCTGGCGAACCATTGTTCGGAGAGCGACAGGCTCGTCCCCGCCACCGTGGCAATGCCGTATTGCAGATGCTCTCGCCATTTGAAGCCTTGGACCTCGAAGACGCTCACCCCGGCGTCCGCGAGCAAGGCCCGGCCAGGCTCGACGGCGAGCTTGATCCCCTTCGCCCGCAGCGCCTCGGCAATCGTCGCTTCGCGCAAGTCCGGCCCTTCGCTCCCGTAGCGGCTGGTCAAGACCTCGGCCAAGGCGCCAGCCCCGGAGACCGGGCTGTGGTAGGGGTAGAAGCCGCCGGGGAACTCTTTCTTCGCGTGGAACTGGCTGGGGCCGGTTTCGGCTTGGAACGCCTCCCAATCCTCTTGCCGCACATAGTCCACGGCGAACCCGCCGCCGATCGAGATCGTGTCGGCGGGCAGCCCCAACGCCCTCGCCTGGCCGATCTCCACGGCCAGCCGCCCGGCTTTGACCGCCCGCGCGAGGGGGTCGTAACCGGAAAGGTGGAGGCTGAACCCCTCCATCCGAACCGCCGCGCCCGCGTCGGCGCAACGGTGGACGGCGGCCTTGCGCTCCGGTCCGCTCATGCCGAACCGGGTGTCCGGCTGCTCTGCGGCCACCGCGCGGAGCAGCACGCGCACGGGCTGCTCTTGGCTGCCGAACGCGATGGCCCGCTCCAGCTCGGACAGCTCGTCCACCGCGATCAGCGCGCCGTGCCGAACCGCGAGCCAAAGCAGCTCGTCCGATTTCGCGGGGCCGGTGACCACGAGTTTCTCGCCTCGGACTCCATGTCCGAGCGCGGAGCGGAACTCCCCGAGGCTCGCGACGTCGACCCCCGCCCCCGCCTCCGCGACCGCTCGCAGCCACGCTGTCGATTTGTTCGCCTTCTTCGCGAAATAAACGAGGCCTTCGATCTCGAATTCTGTGAAAACCGCCTGGAAGTCGGCGAGGTTCCGGGCGAACGTCGGCGGGTGCACGACATGGAACGCGCCGCCGGCTCCGTCGGCGATCTGCTGGAGCAGCGTCGGATGCGCGATCAGAGCTTCCGCCCAGTCCGGCCACACGGCGGGCAAGCTCACGCCCACAGCTCGACCTCCTTGCCCCGGCCTTGCGCGATGGCGGCGCGGGCGAGGATGGTCCCGACCGCGACGTCGGTGATGACCATGCCGCTGTTGTAGGCGAAAATCCGCTGGCGCTCCCCGCCCGGCCTCGCGCCCTGCCGAGGAGGACGTCCGGCAGCTCCGCGTCCGCCGCCCGCAGCCCGGTCTGCGGATGGGCGAAATCCTGGCCGGTGAGGGCCATCTGCTCGGCGTTCGTGGCGACCAGCCTGTCCGCCGACCACAGGACGTCCGGCTCGACCCCGTAGCCGACGAGGACGGTGAGCGCGCCTTCGCGGATTTGATCTGCCCGGATCCGGGCAGGCGTCTTGGGCCCTGCGACGGCGAGGACGATATCCGCCTCATTCGCCCGGTCGAGGTTCTCGAGCACTTCGACCTCACGGTTCGCGTCGTGTTCGCGCAGCCCGTCGCGCACTGCCGCGATCCCCTCCAGGTGCGTGCCGAACAAGAGGGTCCGCTCCACCCCCGGCAGCGCCGACAAGAGGAACGGCAGCGCCGCACGTCCCTGCGCTCCGGTGCCGACCACCAGCGCGGTCTTCGCGTCCGGGGCGGCGAGCTCTCGCGCGAGGAGGGCGGAGACCGCGGGAGTGCGCAGCGCGCCTATCCGCCCGCAGTCCATGAGCGCGATCGGCAGTCCGGTCGCCTCGTCATAGAGGGCCAAGGTGGTGTAGTAGAGCTTCTCCCCGGTCCCGTTGTTGGTGTAGGAGGTCTTGAACCCCACCACGCCGTCCGTTTTGCCCAGCATGGCGTAGCTGATCGAGGGGCCTTTGGTGATGTTGAGCTTGCGCGGATTGCCCGAAGGGTCCGCCGCGTGCGCCCGGTAGGCCGCTTCCACGGCGGCGATCACCTCTGAAGGGGTGATCGCCACCTCGGCGAGATCGCTCTCGCTCAGGACGGTCACCGCGCCCGGACGGCTCACAGGATGCCTGCCAACACGTGCGCGGGCGGGGCGAAGTCATCCACGATCTTCTGGCCGTAGCCGTGTTCGAGCGCCTCGTGCCCAGTGCGGCGGGCGCGGGGGAGAACGAGACGTTGACCCGCTTGAGCCAGCGGTCGGTGCCGTCGTAGCGCGCGGTGAACGGGGCCCGCCCGTGCACCGCCACGTCGTTGTCGATGATCGCCATGTCCCCAGGCTCGAGCACCACGGCCTCGCTCACCTCCGCCAGCGCCTCCCCGAGCCTGCGGTACGCAGCCTGGTATTCGGCGGAGGCCTCCGCCAACGGGGTGTACGCCGGGTCGTAGCGCATCGCGAGCCCGTCGTGGCGCTCCCACAGCGTCGCAACGGGCAGGGAGGGCAACGAACGGTCCCAGTCGTAGGAATCATCGGGCAGGATCGGCACGACCCGCTCGCTCAGAACCCGTTGGTCCGACTCGGAGATCCGGGCGCGGCGCACGGAGGCCACCGTCGTCGGGACCTGCTGCGGGTTGCGCACGCAGAGGAGCATGAGCAGGTTCGCCCGGTCCGGGTGGAAGGCGTCCTCGGTGTGCGGGGCGAGCAACACGGAGGACGAGGCTCCCGTCTGCTCGTGCTCCTTCCCCGGCTCGGGCAGGATGTTGTTGACCAGCCGCCCGTCTTGCTGCCCGGCCCACGCGAAGGGGCGGCCGGCGATCGCGGCGAGCAGAGCCAGGCTCGCGTCCAGCGGAGAGAGCATGCGCTCGTCCACGGCGCGCCACCCGGCCGGCGTCGGGCCTGCCACGGCGTGGTCGACGACCAGCCCTCGGACCACCGCGACGCCGGACGCGCTTTTCGGCGCGGCGACGGCCTCGCGCAATTCGGATCCCTCTGATCGAAGATGCGCGCCGATGTTCTCCAATGCCCGCTGCGCGAACGGATCGGCGAGCCCGTCGTAGACAGAAGCCGTCATCGCGCCTAACTCGTGCACGAGTTCGCCAGCTTTGGCGCTCAATGTCCGAATCTCCGCCGTCATGATCTCTCTTTCGCTTTCGCTATCCTCGTCCACATACCCCCAGGGGGTATGTGGACGAGGATAGCATAATCTCACCAACACAACTAGTCGCAATCCTCGGCAAACAAGTTCCCAAATAAATTCAATGCTTCGTAACCCTGCCGAAACGAGCCTCAATGCTCCTGAAACAACTCCCTGAGGCTAGCTGAGGCTGACCTAACGAGGCAAGCCTTCGCTGCGCGCCCATCAGTTAGTTTTCTCACTCTGGCGAGGGCGGCTACGCGGTGTTACGCTTGGCATAACAGGATCCGGTCCTAGCCTGAAGTTGGCGCGCAGCGCCTCATAATCCCGATAGATCGCATCGGATGACAAACTCCGAATTCTTATGTAGGCAAATGATTCCCAGATAAGGAAAGATGGGAAAACGTGAACCGTCCGGCAGGCCTGGGTGCTCATTTCAGCCCGAATGGAGTGACGCGATGACCGACACCATCCCTCGCGTCGACAGCTCGCCAAGCCTGATACCAGCGTCGCGAAGCCAAAACGAGAGCAGCGCCTCGCCGTCCCAGCGCCCCCTCGGCCTCCTGACGAAAAAAACGGTTCTCAACGCCGTGAAATGGACCGTGGTGGTCGCAGGGATATACGTCCTTTCGGAATTAGGAGCCTTCGCGGGACTGCCCGCGACGCAGATGCTTTTCGCCGCGGTCCTCGGCATCATCGTGGCGCTCTCCGGGCGGCCATGGCTCGCCGTCTCGAAGCGGACCCAAACGGGCACCCAGGCCCTCATCGGCGTGGTCATGGGCGGGTATATGCAACTCGGCCAGCTCAAGACCCTCGGGCCGCTGATCGGGCCGATCCTCGGACTCACCGCCGTCACCCTCCTCCTGTCCATCCTGATCGGCTGGGCGTTTTTCCGACTCGTCCCAGGGGTCAGCCTGTGCACGGCCGTCCTCGGGACCGTGGCGGGCGGTTCGGCCGCCGTCGTCTCCGCAGCCGAGGACTTGCACGCGGACTGCCGCGTCGTCGCGTTCATGCAGTACTTCCGCATGCTCCTCGTCGTCGCCACCACCCCGTTCCTCGTGGCGTGGGTCTTCGGCGCGGTCCCCAAAGGGGACTCGCGCAGCATGGACCTGAATTCGAACTTCTTCGAGCACTACCGTTGCACGCACAACGCGCAGTACCTTTGCATCCTCACTGGCCGAGGGGACTGGTTCGCGGGCGTCTGCATCGCGCTCGTCCTCTGCGTCGTCGGCATCAAATTCGGCCGGCTCCTCCACCTCCCCTCGCCCGCCACCCTCGGCCCGATGATCGTCACGGCGATCGTCACCTCGCTCGGGGTCAGCCACGGCTACGCGCCAGACGGGATGCTCAAAGAGCTGCTCTTCATCCTGATCGGGCTCGACGTCGGCCTGAGGTTCACCAGGAAGTCGCTGCGCCAGGTGTGGCTGTTGTTCCCCGCGATCCTCGTCGCGACGGTCACCCTCGCCGTCGCGACGGCGGTGATCCCCGCCCTCGCCGCCATCGTCTTGCACGTGCCGCAGACCGATATGTACCTCGCCACCACGCCTGGCGGGATCAACGCCGTCATCGCCACCGCGTCGTCGGTGGAGTCCAACATGCCGCTGGTCGCGAGCACGCAGAGCCTGCGCCTCATCATGCTTGTCATCCTCCTCCCGTTGCTCGCGAGGCAGCTCGCCAAAGTCAAGCAGCCGCCCGCCGCCGCGCCCGTTCCCGCTGTTCCCGCCGGGGTCTGACCGGAGCCGGACCGCGAACGATTGCGGACACGCATCCGCTCGGTTAGGCTCTGCCCAGCTCATCTGCCCAGCGAGTCCAGCCGAAGGAGTGAAGACTGACGATGCGCGTCAGCCGACGAACGGCCTTGCGCCTGGGGTTTGTGGGCACAATCGCCATCGCCGCCGCGCCGAGCTGCTCCCGCCGACAGCCGCCCTCGGACACGTTGCGGGTCGGCGCGCTCGGCCCCTCCTCCACCGCCACCACGAATCCCTACAGCACGTTCGCGGGCGATTTCGACATGACGCTCATGTCCCTTGTGTTCGACCCGCTGACCGTGCCGGGCGGCGACACGCAAGTCGCGCCGAGACTGGCCGCTTCTTGGCGCGGCGACGACAATCTCGCCAGCTGGACCTTCCAACTCGCCGAACACGCGACGTTCCACGACGGCTCGCCCGTCACCTCGGAGGATGTCGCCGAGTCGCTGCGCGTGCTGCGCCGCACACCCGGCCAGGCGTGGAAAATCCCCGTCCCGGAGGCGGGCATCCGCGCCACCGGACCGCACGAGGTCACATTGACCTTGGACCAGCCGAACAGCCAGCTGCCCATGCTGCTTCGCCTGATGACCTTCACGACCAAGAACGGGACCAGCCGCACCTTGGGCGGATCGCCAGGATCCGGGCCGTTCAAGGTCGATTCGGTCGGCTCGCGCGCCCTCGACCACGTCCGGCTGACCCGTCATGACGGGTGGCCGGGCAATAGCGCGCTGGCCGCCCCGCAAGCGGGCGGGACGCGAGTCGCAGCCCTCGAGCTCACGAGGTTCGCGAGCGTGCAGGCCTTGGCCGACGCCGTCGTCGCAGGACAGATCGACCTCGCGATGAACGTCGGCCCGCTCGCGGCGCGCGCGATGGCGGGCAGGCCGGACCTGCAAGTGATCCGCAGGCCGGGCGACCTCGTCGTGCCGTTGGCCGTCCGCTGCTCGGACGGCCCGTTCGCCAATCCGAAAGCCAGGGAGGCGATTCGCCTCGCCGTCGACCGCGAGGCGCTGGTGAGCCAGGTGCTCTCCGGATACGGGAGCGTGGCGAACGACGTGCTCGGCACTGCCGACCCCGCCTACGACCGGGCTCTGCCCCAACGGACCCGCGATCTCGACCGCGCCCGCTCGCTGTTCGCCGAAGCCGGGGTCGATCTGAGGCGCACCTATCAGCTCTTCACAAAAGACGAAGCGTTCGGCGAAGTGAACACGGCCAAGCTCATCGCGGGGCAGCTCGCCGAGGCAGGGTTGAAGATCGAGGTCGTGCAGCAGGAACCAGAGGTCTTCGCCGCCGAGTCCTGGCACAAGGCGGCGCTCACCACGGTGAGCTGGGGGACGAACGACTCGGTCCTCTTCTTCGCGGACAAGGTGCTCGACTCCAAGAGCCAGATCAACGAAACCGCCTTCCGGGACCCGGACTTCGACGCGGCGCACGCGACGGCGGTGTCGGGGGCTTCGGCGGAGGACCGCGACAGGGCGACGCGCGAACTCCAACGGATCCAGCACGAGCGCGGCGGTTACGTGGTCTGGGGCACCGCCGACGGCGTGGACGTGGCTTCGGCCCGAGTCCACGACGCCCCGAAGCTCGGGGGCTGGGGCAGAACCCAACTCGAACGAGTGTGGCTGCGCTGAACCAGGTGGGGCCGAGGCAAAGCCGACCGCTCCGTTAGGCTAGCCATAGCTATGCTCCGTCTCCTTGCCCGCGTTCTCCTGCGCCGCGCCGCTCTGCTCGTCTGCGCGCTCGCCTTGGTCTCGCTCACGCAGAGCCTGTTGCCGGGCGACGGCTTGCGCGGCGCGCTCGGCCCGCACGCCACCGACGAGCAGCGGTCCGCCCTTCGCCACGAGCTCTGGCTCGACCGCCCGTGGCCCGTTCGGTTCGGCCATTGGACCGCCTGCGCGCTCACCGGAGACTTCGGGACCACCCTGCGCGGGGCCGGAGTCTCCGAAATCGTCGGCGCGGCCTTGCCGAACACGGCGCTGCTCGCCGGGTGCGCGCTCGTGCTCGTTGGCGCGCTCGCCCCAGTCCTCGGAGGCTGGTGGGCTTTGTCCAAATCGAGGCTGCTCGGCCCCTCGACCACGCTGTTGATCGCCACGCCGGAGTTCGTCGTCGCGGTCGGGCTCGTGCTCGTCTTCGCCATTTGGCTCGGCTGGCTGCCCGCCGCTTCGATAGGCGAGCCGGACCCCGCCGCCTTGGTCTTGCCGATCGTCGCGCTCACCGCTCCGCAGTTGGCGTGGAACACCGCCGTCGCGCACGCCGCCGTCGCGGACCAGCTGCGCGCGCCGCACGCCGCCGCCTCGGTCCGCGACGGCCTGACTCGGAGCCAGGTGCTCGCCCGCCATGTGCTGCCCTCGGCCCTGCCGACCATCGCAGGATCGCTGGGGACCACGGCTGGCCTGCTGTTCTCCGGAGCGCTCGTCGTCGAGAGCGTGTTCAACATCCCCGGCCTCGGCCAGATCATCACCTCGGCGGTGGCCGGCCGCGACGAGAACTTGGTCCTCGGGGCGCTGGCCCCTGCCGCAGCGCTCATCTCGCTGGTCCTCGCCGTTGCCGACATCGCAAGGAGCCGGGTGTGACGCGGGCTTTCTCGCGCGGAGCCGTCCGGAGCCGCATCGTCGCAGTCGCCCCGGCCGCCGTGCTGTGCCTCGCCGCGCTGTGCGGCCCGCTCTTCGCCCCGCACAGCGCCGACGAGACGGTGACCGGCCCGTTCGCCCCGCCTGGCCCCGCAGCGCCGCTCGGCGGGGACGAACTGGGCCGCGACGTGCTCTCCCGCCTGCTCGACGGCGGCCTCGGGCTCACGCTCACCGCGGCGGTCATCGCCGTCCTGGTCACCGCGCTCGCCGCCGTGCTCGGGACGCTTTCCGCACTCGAAGGCCCCCTGGCTCGGGCGATCGACATCTGCACCGATCTGCTCGTGCTCCTGCCGCCGCTGCTGGTCGCCATGCTCGTGCTGCTCCGGCTGGGCGGCGGGTCGAGCTGGACAGCGGCGGGAGCGTTGCTCCTCGTCGCCGTCCTCGCCGGGACTCCGTATTCGGCGCGGGTCTTCGGCGGGGCCGCCTCGGTCGTGGCGAAAAGCGGCTTCGTCGAGGTGGCGCTGTCGAACGGGTCCGGGCACTGGCGCGTCGCGGTCGAGGAGATCCTGCCGAACCTGCGGGCCACGTTCATCACCCAGCTCGCGCTCCGGTTCGTGGAGGCGACCGCGCTCGTCTCCACCGTCGCGTTCCTGCGTCTGCCCGCCGCGCTCGGCCCGTCGAACTGGGCGGTCATGGTGCGCGATTCGGTCGGACCGGGACTGTGGCTGAATCCGTGGTCCGCCGCCGCGCCCGCGATCGCGATCGTCGCGCTCTCCCTCGCCGTCCGCCGCGCGATCATGGCGTGCGCCCCGGCTCCCGGCCAAGCCGCGCAAGTCCTGCCGCCGACATCGGCGCTCGAGCCGAAAGCGGGCAAAGTGCTCGCGGTGCTCGGCGCGTCCGGCTCGGGGAAGACGACCGCGCTGCTGCGTCTGACGAGCCCGCCGGGGCTCGACGGGGAAGAGCTGCGGATCTTCCGCCGCGCCCAGATCAGTTTCGTCGGCCAAGACCCTGGCTCCGAACTCACCCCGACGATGCGGGTCTCGGCCCTCCTCGCGGAGACCGCCGCCCGTCCCGACCGGATCCCCGGCGTCATCGCGCGGCTCGGGATCGACGAGTCCCACTTGCGCAAAAAACCGCGCGAGCTTTCCGGCGGAGAGCAGCGCCGGGTGGCGTTCGCGAGGGCGCTGCTGCGGGAGAACCCCGTGTTGGTGGTCGACGAGCCGTTCGCCGGGCTCGACGGAACCCGAAGGGACGCGGTCGCAGCGCTCTTGCGGGAAACCGCCGACGAAGGCAAAGCCGTCGTGGCAAGCGGGCACGACGAGACGGCGTTGCGGGCTATCGCGGACGAGGTGGCCGTCGTCGGGGCGGCAGAGCAGCTCCCAGCGGAATCCGCACCGCGAAGCCGCCAAGACCCCGCCCTCCTCGGCGGGCCTTCCGCGCCGTCCTCGCCCCGGAAGGTCGTGTTCGAGGCGCGGAATCTGTCTGTCTGCTGCGCGAACGGCCGCACGCTCCTTCAGGACGGCGGCTTCGAGCTGTCCGAGGGGACGCTGACCGGCTTGGTCGGCGACTCCGGAACGGGCAAGACCACGCTCGCCCGCGTCATGGTCGGCCTCGGGAAGCCTCGAGCCGGCGATTGGACGGCGCTGCCGCCGCGAGCGATCCAACTCGTGCCGCAAAACCCGGCGGGGACGCTCAACCCCCGGCGGACCGTGCGCCAGACGCTCCTCGCCGCGGCGCGCGGAGCCGACGTGGCGGGGCTGCTCGGGCAGGTGGGGCTTGCTCCCGAACTCGCGGACCGGCTGCCGGGACAGTTGTCCGGCGGTCAGCGCCAGCGCGTCGCCGTCGCTCGGGCGCTCGCGTACCAACCCTCGGTGCTGGTCTGCGACGAGGTCACTTCCGCGCTCGACGCGAAGACAGCCGATGGGGTCATGCTCCTCATCGCGGAGCTGGCCGCGAAAGAAGGGCTCGCGGCCTTGGTCATCAGCCACGACTTGGAGCTCGTCGGGCGCCACTGCCGCCGAGTGCTCAGACTGGACGGCGCGAGACTTCTGACGGCGTGATCGCGGGCGCTCGATACACTGGCCGATATGACGGGCCCAAACGAGTTTCCCCTGCGCGAGTTCTCAGAGGAAAACTTCCAGTCTTTTCTCATGGCCGTGGAACGAAGCCTCCTGCTCCAGGAGTTCATCGGCTCCGACCCCGAGCATGGCGGCCTCGCCCTCCGGCTCCCAGAGGGGACCGTCACGCTCCATCCAGGCCGGCCGAACCAGATCACCACTGCCGCGCAGCTGCTCGGCGCGGCGTTCCGCGACTCCGAAGGCGGCTGGACGTGGCATTGGGGCTGGGAGAACCCCTACGGCCTCGACGAGTCCGTCTTGAGTTTCGCCCGCGAGGTCTTCGAGCTCGGATCGCACCAGGAGGGCGGCCTTCAACGGCTGTTCTGCGAGCGGGCCTCGGCGCTCGGCGCGGGCCCGCAGCCCGCCGTCTGGAACGGGTATTTCGCGTCTGGCCTGCTCGCGCGGCACAATCTCGCCCCGCTCTTCTTCGACGAGGGCGAACAATACCTCGTCCTCGCCGTCCAGCTTTGGGAGCCGTCTCCGCCGGCGACCGCGAGACTGATCGCCCAAACGCTGCGCGCCGCGCAGGAGGTTCCCGACCTGCCGTGGCAATCGGCGCTCGCGAGCTACGCAGCGCAACGCGGACTACGGCTGGAGGTCCGGGAGGAGTCCGACGCTCCGGACGATCCTTCCCACATCACGATGCGCTGTTCCCTTTCCGGGGCCGAGGGCGGTCCCGTGCACGCCGTCCTCGACGCGGCAGGCCGTTTGATCGCGATTGAAAGCGCCGAAGGCCACGCTGTTTTCGAGTACGACGGCGCTTCGCCCGATCCTGTCGCCCTGGTGGGCCCAGCCCAGCCCGTCAGGGAAGACTCGTGGAGCGCGGTGTTCGACCAGGCGCTCCTCGCCGGGGTCGAACAGCGCCTTGCCCTTGGCGAGTTCGTCGTCGGCTTCCGATATTTCCTGAGCGAGGGGCACGTCCTGCTCAATCCGGACAGCGACAGCCCGGTGAACGCTCCGGCTCAGTTGTTGGGCGTGGCCGCGCTCGAGGAAAACGGCGACTGGGTGTGGCGCTGGGGCTGGGAAAATCCGTTCGGCTTCCCCGACCAGGCGCTGACCATATCCCGCCAGCTGCGGTCCATCGCGGAGCGCAAAGGCATCGAGCCGCTGCTCGAGCCCTCGGTGCTCCTGCCGAACGGGCCGGGCGCGGCGGAAGGCTACGGCATGATCGCCGCGCACCTCATGCCTGGGCTCTCTCCCTTGTTCATCGAGCAGGACGGCCAGGTCGCGGTCGCGATGATGCATTTCGAGGTGCGCGCGAAAACGACCGCGCGCCGTATCGCGCGCGCCGTCGCCGCCGCCGCGCAGTCCGCAGAACCCGCCGACTGGCCGCGCGCGCTGCGCGGCTACGCTGAGCGGCGCGGGCTCGAGCTGTCCGTGCGCCCCGAAGGTTTTGTCTTCCAGGGAGCCGACGGCGGCCCGGTGACCGTCGTTCTCGACCAACGCGCGCGGATCATCGCAGTCGATTCCGAGGAGGGGCGGATCGAGCTGCGCGACGAGCACGATCCCGCCCCCTCGGCTCGGGCCGGCGTCGGCGAGCCGCCTCCCGCGTACCCCTTGAGCCAGGAGCTTTTCGCCGACGTGGCGCTGTGGTCCTGGGACCAGCAGCTGCGCCTTGAGGACGTCGTCGGCGGCGACAGCCCCTACAACGGGCCGTTCTATCCGGATGTCCAGGCCGGATCGATCACGTTCAACCATGGCAGGGAGCCATCGTTCACCGCGAAGGCCCATGTCCTCGGCACGGCTTCTCCCCGCCAGGGCTCCTGGCTCTGGGGCTGGGCGAACCCGAACGGCCTCCCTTCGCAGGTCGTCGCCGCTTCGGCGAGCGTCCGCGACTCTCTCCTCAGCCGTGGGCACGAGATGCTCGCCGAGCCCGAACTGCCGCTGCGGGGGGAGGCGCGGGAGGTCGCCAGACGGATCGGCGCAGTCGCGTCGCACGTCACCGGCCTGCCTTGTTTCACGTTCGAGGCGGGCGGCGGGCTGATCGTCGCGCTCCTCGTGGAGCATCCCATGCTCGCGCTGCGCGAGCCCACCACGTTCCGGATCGACCAAGTCCTCGTGCGGGCGGTCTCGGCCGGCGTGGTCGCCGATTGGCCGAGGGCGTTGGCCGCGTACGCCGAAAAGCGCGGCCTGGGTTTGGAGCGGGATGAGACCGGGTACGCGCTGCTGCTCCCCAGCGGCGGCGCAGTATCCGTGGAGCTGGACGACCATGGCCGAGTGGGCCTGATCAGCAGCCGTCTGGACCGCGATTCCCTCTCGCGCGTGGCTCCTCGCCGAGACCGCTGATCGTCCATGTTCGGAAGCGATTCGGGGGGCGCCACGTCCACGTTTCTTGGACAAAAGATGGCCTCTTGTCTAATCTAGCGACAAATGCTAGCGTCATGCGCACGATATGAGTGATGTTCCTCATTGGCTAAAGGCGCATTATTGGCCGATAGTGAATCCGACCGACCGCAAGGAGTCGTCGTGACAGCCCGTATCGCAACCGATCGCATCACCGCCGCAGCCACCACGAGGACGTCGCCCTCCCGAGCCTGCGCAGCCGGGCAAACGCGCGAAACTGCCCGCGCGGTACGGCAAGGCCGCGCGATGGCCGCCTACCGCTGCCCCGTCTGCGAGTATGTCGACGAGGAATCCGCCGGGGACCCGGGGGAAGGCTGCCCCTCGGGCACGCCATGGGCCGCTGTGCGCGACGCATGGGCATGCCCGGACCGCAGCGCGCGTGAGAAGATGGACTGCAAACCGCTGGGAGCCTCCCCGGCGCGCTGCGCAGGCCAGAACGGAACGTCGGCCGGAAAGGAAGGAGACGCGGTGAGCGAGAGCACCGAGTACACGCTGTACTTCTGCCCGCGAGGCGGGTCCGAGTACGACGAAGCCCCCGACTGGCCGGAAGACGGCGTCGCCCCCGGCGCCCGGCGGAACGGCATCCCCGAGGGCTGGACCTGCCCGGACCGCGGCGCGGCCAAGCCCGACTTCGAGATGGTGGAGAAAGCCCGTTCGTGACCCAACCCCCGAAAACCCGACACTCGGCCCGCTCGCCTTACGCCGAAGCCTCTCGCATGCTGCTGCGCGAGTCCGTTCTCGACGCGCTCCAACAGCTCCTCGAGCATGAGGACTGGTCGGAAGTCACCATGGCCGACGTCGCCAAAGCGGCGGGGGTGAGCAGGCAGACCCTCTACAACGAGTTCCAATCCCGCACCGGGCTCGTCGAGGCCTACGCGCTCCGGCTCGCCGACCGCCTGGCCGACGCCGTGGACGACGCCATTCAAGCGAATATCGGCGATATCCACCAAGCCCTGATCCAGGGTTTCCAGATGTTCTTCGTGCAGATCGCGAGCGATCCTCTGGTGGTCTCGTTCCTCGCCGGGGAGGCCAAACCAGACCTGATGCGCCTGCTGACGACGGACAGCGGGCCGATCATCGAGCGGGCTTCGGCCCGGCTGACCGACTCGCTCGCCGCGAGCTGGGTCGCGCCCCGGCTCAGCGACGCCGGGATTTTCGCGAGGGCGCTGGTCCGCTTGGCGCTGAGTTACGTCTCCGCGCCCCCGGAGACCGGGCACGACGTGCCCGAAGAACTCGCGCTTTTGCTGCAGCCGTTCATCGAGAAGGCGCAAGAGCGGGCCCGGCAGGGCGACAATCCCCGCTAGCGGGCGGAAGGGACGCCTGCCGCCTCCCACGACCAGCCGAGGGCGAAAAGCGCGTACCAAATCGCGACCATGGCCATCGGCCAGTACCACAGCTGCCATTTCTTCACCAGGCAGACCACGACCCCGGCCGCTGCGACGAGCATCGCGGCGGCTCCGCTGAACGTCACAGCGAACCATCCCCGTGTGAAAGCGTCCCAGTCGCACGCCTCGGAGCCAGAAGCGATGCTGCAATGGTCCGTCGCCATCACCGACATGGATCCGACGAAGAACGAATACAGCGACAGCGCCGCCCCGCCGAGCACCAAGACCGCCGAGGTGAAAGCGATCTGCGCCCATCCGGCTCCGGCCTTGCGGGCCTTCGGCGCTCCGAGCGCCGCCGGAGCGGGCTCCAGCTCCCCCTCCGCGCCGGACATGCTCAGTCTTTCCGGCCGCCGAACAGCCGGCGCAACGCCAAGAGCGTGAACAGTCCACCGAGGCCGAGCAACGAGTATTTCACCGGGGGCTCGTTGAGCTTGAGGACCAGCCAATGCTTGGCCTCGTCGGTGACCTTCTTCGGGTCGAGGCGCTCCGCAAGCTGGTCGATGACGCGCGCGAGCTCCTCACGGGCCCGTTCGACCTCGCGCTCGATACGATCCGGATCGTTCGACAACCTCTGGCCTCCAAACTCTCGCGCGCCTGCTTCTGCTCATCGGGGCGGCGCCCGGCCAGCTTACCCGAAAGTGCGGTTAGGCTTGCAGCATGACCGCATCTGCCCGCCTCTCTGTCGGGGACGCCGCCCCGGCGTTCACCCTTGCGTCGGACTCCGGCGCGTCCGTTTCGCTGGCCGACTACGCCGGCCAGCAGGTGGTGGTGTACTTCTACCCCGCCGCTTCGACGCCGGGCTGCACCAAGCAGGCGTGCGACTTCCGCGACAGCTTGGCGCAGCTGAACGCCGCCAAGATCGCCGTCGTCGGGATCTCCCCGGACCCGGTCGCGAAGCTGGTGAAGTTCCGCGAAGCCCAAGAGCTCACGTTCCCGCTGCTCTCCGACCCGACGAAAGAGACCATGGTCGCGTACGGCGCGTTCGGCGAGAAGACCATGTACGGGAAGAAAGTCGAAGGCGTCATCCGCTCCACGTTCTTGGTGGACGCAGAGGGCAAAATCCAGCTCGCCCAATACAACGTCAAAGCGACCGGCCATGTCGCGAAACTGCTCCGCGATCTGAGGCTGTGAGCCGGACGCGCCCTGCCGAACTCATGTACTATTGGCCTCAATCCGGAAGGAGGGCCATGACACAAGTAGTCATCGAACGCGTGTTGTCGGAACATGAGCTCGCCGCCTTTCGCGCGTTCGCCGTACAACATCTGCGCAAAACGCAAGCCGACTGCGCCCAAGCGCGGCGTGAGCGAAAACTCACCCTCGCTCGAGCAGAGCATTTTCGGCTCTCCGCCATCGCCGCGAAGCTTTTCGGGCGATTGGGCGACCCGCAGCTCCCCGCAGAAGCTCGGCGGAGGCTCTGGACCGCGCTCGGCGAGCCGGACCCGGCGCGCCCCGAGATCGGGCACGCCGCCCTCCGCGCGGCGGCCCAGCTCGACGCGCCGCGCCGCGCCCACCCGGCGCGCCGAAAACACAACGCCGAGTCCCGCGCCTTGGCGCGGCGGACCGCCGTGCAACTCCACCTCGCGGACAAAGTCCCCGTCAAAGACCTCGCGCCCAAGTTCGGGGTGACCCCGGAGACGATTCGGCTCTGGGTGCGCAACCACTTGAAAGCCCAAGGCCTCTACGAGCGCAGGCAACGGAACGAGGCTCCGCACTCGATGAAAGCCGAAGCCGCGCGGCTGGTCGTCGCGGGCTCGCACAGCGTCGCCCAGCTCGCCGAGAAGTACGGCTACCACCCGACCACCGTCGCGCGATGGGTGCGCGAGCATCGGTCCGCCGAAGGCATCCCGAAACCGAACCGACCGAAAGTCCCGGACGAAGTGCGGCTGAAAACCCTGCGCCTCATCTTCCAAGAAGGCCTTTCGCCCACCGTCGCGGCCCGGCAGTCCGGCGTGTCCTCGAACACCGCGCACCAATGGGCGGCGCGCTACAAGGCGGAGCACGGCGCTCCGATCCCGAAATACGACCGAGGGCCGAGGCACTGCTATCCCCCCGAGCTCAAAGCCGAGGCAATCCGGCTCGTTTTCACCGAGGGCAAACGTGTCTCGCAGGCAGCGCTGGCGCTCGCCGTCCCGGTCGCCACCGCGCGGACCTGGGCCGAAGAGCATCAGCGGGAAACCGGCGCGGAGATGCCGGGGCTCGCCCCGATCAGCAGGGATCTCCGAGAGCAGGCCGCCCGAGCGCACTATGAGCTCGGCGTGCCGATCGAGGAGATCGCCAAACAGCTCCGCGTGCTCCCCCGCACGGTCAAAGCGTGGACTTACGCCCACGCGCCGACCAGGACAATCCCGCCCGCCCCGCAGTAGCGGGGAACCCGCCGCGCGGACCTGAGGATGCTTCCCCCAGGCTTTGCGGGCGGGGAGGAGGGGGATCAGTCTTTGTCGCCGAGGCTCCGGCACGCCCGCGTCCGAAGCCACGTCACGTACTCTTGCGGCGCTCCGGCGACCTCTGCCGCCTCCGACATCACGCCGAGGTAGCGGGCCGACGGCAGGCCTCCCTCGAAGGCGTCGAGCACGTACAGCCACGCGAGCACCGGCCCGTCCGAGGTGTCCACCCTGGCTTTGAGCTTGCGGCGCAGCCGCAGTTCGGAGCCCTCCCACCGGTCGAGCGCCTCTTCGTCCTCGCGGGTGAGGTCGTAGAGGACCACGAACACTTTCGAGTCCGGGCTCTCTTTGTCCTCGACCACGGTCGCGAGCGCGCCCTCCCAGCCGATGTCCGCCCCGCCGAACGTCAACCGCCAGCCGCACAACCACCCAGTCGTGGCAACCGGAGAGTGAGGCGCGCGCTGCGCCATTTGGGCTGGATCCATGTTCGACCCGTACGCGGCATACATAGGCACCTGACAAGATTAAGGCGCCCCTGTTCGCTGCACGGAGGGGCCAGAGCGACTACCGTGGTCGCCAGAACGATCAGAACACCGACAAGCCAGGGAGCCGCACTTGACAGACGTGGTCATCATCGGTGGCGGCCCCGCCGGATACGAGGCGGCGCTCGTCGCGAGAGACCTCGGAGCAGAAGTCGTCATTCTCGACCAAGCAGGCATGGGCGGCAGCTGCGTGCTCTATGACTGCGTGCCTTCGAAGACGTTCATCGCCTCCACTGGGATCCGCACCGAGCTGCGACGGGCGGAGAACCTGGGCTTCGACGCCGCCAGCATCGAGGACCTCATCACGCGCCGCACGCTGCGCGCGATCAACAACCGAGTCAAAGAGCTCGCCAGCGCCCAGTCCACCGACATCCACGACAAGCTCGCCAAAGAGGGCATCCGCGTGCTCATCGGGCGGGGCGAGGTCGCCGACGAGCAACCGGGCATGGCGACCCACGAGGTGATCGCCACCGTGAACGGGCGCGTCGAGAAACTGCACGCCGACGTGGTGCTCATCGCCACCGGCGGCAGTCCCCGGACGCTGCCCAGCGCGCAGCCCGACGGCGAGCGGATCCTCACCTGGCGGCAGATCTACGACCTCGACGAGATCCCTGAGCATCTGATCGTCGTCGGGTCCGGGGTCACCGGCGCGGAATTCGTCCACGCGTACACCGAGCTGGGCGTGCCGGTGACCGCGGTGTCGAGCCGCGACCGCGTGCTGCCGAGCGAGGACGAAGACGCCGCCCGCGTCCTGGAGGACGCGCTCGCGCACCGGGGCGTGACCATCGTCAAGAACGCCGCCGCCGAGTCGGTGCAGCGCACCAAGACAGGCGTGCGGGTCGCCCTCGTGGACGGGCGTTCGGTGGAGGGCAGCCACGCGCTCATGACCGTGGGCAGCGTGCCGAACACCCAAGGGCTCGGCCTCGAGAAGGCCGGGATCGAACTCACCGAACGCGGCCACATCAAAGTGGACCGGGTGTCGCGCACGAGCGCGCTCGGGATCTACGCCGCCGGGGACTGCACGGGCCTGCTCCCCCTCGCGTCGGTCGCGGGCATGCAAGGGCGCATCGCGATGTACCACGCGCTCGGAGAGGCGTTGACTCCGATCAAGCTGAGCACGGTCACCTCCGCGATTTTCACCCGCCCGGAGATCGCCCAGGTCGGCGTCACCCAAAAGGAGGTCGACTCGGGCAAGGTCCACGCCAGAGTCGTCTCGCTGCCGCTGGCCACCAACGCGCGGGCCAAAATGGGCGCCATCACCAGGGGCTTCGTGAAGCTTTTCTGCTCCACGGGCTCGGGCCGCGTCCTCGGCGGCGTCATCGTCGCCCCGAGCGCCTCCGAACTCATCCAGCCCATCGCCCTCGCGGTGAGGAATAAACTGACAGCGGAGGATGTGACGCGCACCTTCACCGTCTACCCGTCGCTGATGGGCTCGGTCAACGAGGCGGCGCGCATCCTGTCCAACGACGAAGACGAATAGCGACCAAAAGCCAGAAACCCTGGCCGACATAGTGGAACGAGAACGATGACGAACCGGATCGCAACCAATCTCACAGCACATCAACTCGGCCCCGAGCAGCGCCAACAGGCGTGGGAGCAACTCGGCAAACAGCATTTCGACGTGATCGTGATCGGCGGCGGCATCGTCGGGACGGGCGCGGCGCTCGACGCGGCGACGCGCGGGCTCTCCGTCGCCCTCATCGAGGCGAGGGACTGGGCTTCGGGCACGTCCAGCCGTTCCTCGAAGATGTTCCACGGCGGGCTGCGCTACCTCGAGCAATTAGAGTTCGGCTTGGTGCGCGAGGCGCTGCACGAGCGCGAGCTGGTCATGACCAAACTCGCCCCGCACCTGGTCAAGCCCCAGGCCTTCATCGCCCCGCTCTCCCACCATCTCTGGGAGCGGCCGTACATGGCGGCGGGCTTCTTCCTCTACGACACGATGGGCGGCGCGAAGACCGTCCCCCGGCAGCGGCACTACACCAGGGCCGGGACGTTGCGCCTCGCGCCGAGCCTGAAGCCCGAGGGGCTGGTCGGCGCGATCCGCTACTACGACACGGTCATGGACGACGCGCGCTACGCGCTCACCGTCGCCCGCACGGCGGCGCATTTCGGCGCGGTGGTGCGCACGTCGACGCAGGTGGTCGGCTTCCTCCAGGACGGCGGCAGGGTGCGGGGCGTCCGCGTCCGCGACAGCGAGTCCGGCGAGACCACCGAGGTCTTGGGGCACGCGGTGGTGAACTGCTCGGGCGTGTGGACCACGGAGCTGCACAAGGCCGCGGACATCCGGGGCCGCTTCCAGGTGCGGGCCAGCAAGGGCGTGCACATCGTCGTGCCGCGCGACAAGATCATCAGCGATGTCGCGCTCATCCTGCGCACCCCCACGAGCGTGCTCTACGCCATCCCCTGGCGGGAGCGCTGGCTCATCGGCACCACCGACACGGACTGGAAGCTCGACCTCGCCCACCCCGCCGCCACCCGCGCCGACATCGAGTACATCCTCGGCCAGGTCAACCGGGCGCTGAAGGTGCCGCTCACCCCTGCCGACATCGACGGGGTCTACGCGGGGCTGCGGCCGCTGCTCGCCGGCGAGGACGAGGCCACTTCGAAACTCTCCAGGGAGCACGCGGTCGCGGTCGACGCGCCCGGCCTTGTGTCCATCGCGGGCGGCAAGTACACCACCTACCGGGTGATGGCCAAGGACGCGGTCGACGCGGCGGTGCCCTTCCTGCCGACCGGCGCGCCCGAGTCGGTCACCGAGAGCGTGCCGCTGCTCGGCGCAGACGGCTACCCCGCGCTGAAGAACAAAGCCAGAAGCATCGGCCAGGATTGGGGCGTGCCGCACGACCGGGTGGTCGACCTGCTGGACCGGTACGGGTCGCTGCTCCCCGAAGTGCTCGCGCTCGCCGAGGAGGACCCTGGCCTCTTGCGCCCGGTCCGCGACGCCTCGGACTATCTCCGGGTGGAGATCAAGTACGCCGTCGTCGCCGAGGGCGCGCTGCATCTGGAAGACTTGCTCGCCCGTCGCACCCGGATCAGCATCGAGTACGCCCACCGGGGCGTCGCCTGCGCGCGCGAGGTCGCCGAGATCGCGGCGGGCGTGCTGGGCTGGGACGAGCGGCGCATGAAAGCGGAGATCGAGCTGTACACCGCTCGGGTGGACGCCGAGCTGCGCTCGCAGTCCCTCACCGACGACGCCTCGGCGGACGCGCTGCGGGCGAAGGCTCCCGAGTCTCGGGGCGAGATCCTCGAGCCGGTGCCCGCTGGCGGTCTGGACAGCTGAGCCGGTCGCGCCGCGCTCTCCGCACGAAGGCGCTGCTCGTCGTCCTGTCGATTCCTGTCGTCCTGCTGGCCCTCACATGGAATTCCTCGCCGAACCTGCGCCCGCGTCCGGACACAGCAGGCGAAGCCCTGTGTGCGGGCTACGAGCGGGCAGTAGCGCCGACCCGTCCTGTCCACGACGCTTTCGTCATGCATCAAGCTGCCGCGCAGACGCGGCAGTGGGACGACTTCATGGCTCGGCTCGGCATCGAGCTCCACACGGCGCTCACGCTGGAAATATCACGGCTGCGGCCCCTGGAAGAGCTTGCCAAGCCCCGCCGAACCGATCGGTCCCCGGATATCGCCGAAGCTGTCCGCGTCGACGAGCGGATCGTGGACGCGCTCGTCTCGCATCCCGATTCCTCGCTCGCGGAGCTGCGCGTCGACCGATACGGGCCCTTCCGCGAGAGCGCTCTGCGGGACTGCGCCTTCCTCCGGGAACGAAACGCCGCGCTCGAAGCCGACCTGCGCGTCTGCGAACACAACCGCAAACGCGATTTCCAAGACTGGTGGACTGTCCGCTGCGGCTGGGATCCGCCCCGGTGACGACGGACCAGTCCAGCTTGTGAACAGCCAGCCCGTCGGACCAGCTGGTGACAAGACACGACCGGGCTCCGCCGACACGGACGACCGTGCGCTACGATCGGCGGATGAGGGCCTTTTCGTCGTGGGTGTTGACCGTCGCGTGCTGTTTGGGGCTGGCGTATCCAGTCGAAGCGTCGGCCGCGCCCGATTTCTCGGCGCTGTGGGATCTTGTGGACCGCTCCTCGGCTGCCGCGCCGCTCCAGTCCTGGAAGGCCGAGCAGCTCCTGTCGACGAAGATGCTCTGGATGGACCGGATGAGCGACGGCAGCATGTTCGGCGACGGCGATTGGCAGGAGTGGCGGGGCGGCCCGGTCGCCGTTGGCCAGGGGGTCAAGCTGTCCGGCGTCCTCGTCTACGACCGCGACGGCGCGTGGTGGACCACCATCTACCACGTCGAGTCGGCCAGCTGCGTCGGCCCTGAGAGCATCCGGGCCCGATACCCTGAGGCCGAGAAGGTCGCGCTCGACATGGACGCGGACCCCTCCGCCGAGGCGTGGGTTCTGCGCAGGCCCGCAGCGCAGGTGAGCCTCGGCGTGCACGGACAGCCGCAATGCCTCCAGTCGATCATCTTCGTCCCGCCAAAAAGCGACGACTGACCGCCCGTCGCCCGCGCTTTCGGTATCGTTGACTCGCCATGCCTGCTGACACCCCCATCCTCTCCCTCGCCGCCCAAGCCGACAGCGCCCTGCGCGCGGCGTTCGAAGCCGCCCTCGGCCCGCAAGCCGCTGGGGCGGACCCGATCATCCGCCCCTCCGAGCACGCCGACTACCAGGCCAACGGCCTGTTGGCGCTCGCGAAGAAGCTCAAGGGCAACCCCCGCGAGCTCGCGGGCAAGGTTGTGGCGCAACTGGACGGCTCGCCCCTGTTCGCCCATGTCGAGGCTTCCGGGCCGGGGTTCGTGAACCTCACGTTCGCCGACACCGCACTGGCCGGGCAGCTCGCGGCGCGGGGATCGGACCCGAAGCTCGGCCTCGGCAAGGCCGCGTCCCGCCCGGTCACGGTGGTCGACTACTCCGCGCCCAACATCGCCAAGGAGATGCACGTCGGGCATCTGCGCTCCACGATCATCGGCGACGCGCTCGTGCGCCTGCTCACGTTCTCCGGTTCGGAGGTGATCCGGCAGAACCACGTCGGCGACTGGGGCACGCAATTCGGGATGCTCATCGAACATCTTCTGGAGAATCCGGACGTGGCGGGCGGCGAGGAGGACGGGGACACCCCGACGATCTCCCGGCTCGCCGCCCTGTACAAAGCGGCCCGCGCCCGGTTCAACGCGGACGAGGAGTTCCAGACCCGCTCGCGCCAGCGCGTGGTCGCGCTGCAGTCCGGCGATCCCGAGACGCTCGCAGGCTGGCAGGAGATCGTCGCCGAGTCCAAGACGTATTTCGGCGAGATCTACTCGAAGCTCGGCGTGCTGCTCACGGACGAGGACATCGCCGGAGAGTCGAGCTACAACGACGAGCTGCAAGGGATCGCCGACGATCTGGAGCGGCGCGGGGTGGCCGTGCGCTCGGAGGGCGCGCTCTGCGTGTTCTTCGACGACGTGGTGGACAAAGACGGCAAGCCGGTGCCGTTCATCATCCAGAAGTCCGACGGAGGCTTCGGCTACCCGGCGACCGACCTGGCGACGCTGCGCCACCGGGTGCGCGACCTGAAGGCCGCCCGGCTGCTGTACGTGGTCGGCTCCCCGCAGGCGCTGCACTTCAAGATGGTGTTCGAGACGGCCAGGCGGGCCGGCTATCTGCCGGAGGGGGTCGAGGCGGAGCATGTGCAGTTCGGCTCGGTGCTCGGCGCGGACGGCAAGCCGTTCAAGTCCCGCGAGGGCGAGACGATCCGGCTCATCTCCCTGCTGGACGAGGCCGTGGCGCGCGCGCGGGCGACTATCGCGGAGCGCAGCCCAGGGCTGTCGGCGCAAGCGCAGGAGCAGCGCGCGCAAGAGGTCGGGATCGGCGCGGTGAAATACGCGGACCTTTCCACCTCCCGCACCCGCGACTACGTCTTCGACCTGGACCGGATGCTCTCGCTCCAGGGCAACACCGGCGTGTACCTGCAATACGCGCACGCGCGGATCCGCTCCATGCTCGCCCGGCTCGCCGAGGCCGAAGCGGCCCCCGACGGCTCCGAGGCGCCCCCGCTCGAACCCGCCGAGCGCGCCCTGGTCCGCACGCTCGACGAGTTCGGCGCGACCCTCGACGCGGTGGCCGAGAGCCTGGAGCCGCACCGGCTCTGCGCGTACCTGTACGCGCTCGCGCAGGCGTTCTCGGACTTCTACGAGGCATGCCCGGTGCTCAAGGCTCCGACCGCGCAGATCCGGGCCCGTCGGGTGGCGATCTGCGAGCTCACCGGGGACACCCTCGCGCTCGGCCTCTCATTGCTCGGAATCGCCGCGCCCGAGCGGCTCTGACGTTCGGCCGGACACGCCAACGGCCAAGGAGCCTCGCGAGACGCGCACAAGTTCGCAACGTTTCGGCATCCGCGCGGGCGGGAACTCCCCGGACCGCCCCGCGCGCGGATATATTTCGCCACATGTTGAAAACGCCGCTGCGCATGGGTGTCGCCGGGCTCGCCGCACTCGGCGTCGTCGGTTATGTCGGCAAGGACAAGGTCCAGGAGTTCGTGTTCGGCGACACCACTTACGAAGTCGCCGGGTCGGGCCAGGCGAAAGCGGTGGTCAGCTACCGCAGCGGCGTCACCGAGCAGATCACCAAAGAGGTCGACCTGCCGTGGAAGGAGACCGTGCGCCTCGGCGAGTCCTGGGACAAGGCCAGCGTCACCGTGAGCCCGAAAGACGTCGCGGGCGCGGTCGCCGGAAAATTCACCTGCTCGATCACCCACAACGGGACGCGGGTGGGCTGGTCCACCAGCTCCGTCCTGCCGACCACCTCCTGCACGGCGCTGCCGGTGCAGCCCATGGGCGGCCAGCGCTAGCCCAAGTCGAGGGATCGCCCCCGTCGTGGCTGTGGTCGACCCCTCGATGTAGCGACCGCAGCCACGCCCCCGGCTTGACTGAAATTTCTACTTCAAAATTTCTATTTCAAGTCAAGTTTCTCTACCGCCAGTAGACTATAGGATTCGGTCGAGTTGTCAACTCTCAGAAGAATTTTTCTCCACTGATCCTGCTATCGTTGGTCGTATGCCTTGGAGCGGCCAACCGCTAGCCGTGCGCCTCGACCGGCCTTTCCGCCCCCTCGGCCGGACGGGAAATTCTGGACGAACGACCAGGTGGCCGAGGAGCTCAAACGCCGCAACCCCGAACTCCGGGTGAGCGGCGGGCACCTCTCGGCGCAACCCCGAACTCCGGGTGAGCGGCGGGCACCTCTCGGCGTTGCGCAACGGCGGCAAGAGCCGCCCCTCGACGGGGCGTTTGTCGATGGCCGATTTCTTCGGGGTGCCGATCGCCTACTTCACGAACCCGGAGGCGCACGCAGAAGACGCCCAGCAAGCCGCCCGCGCTCGTGGACCAGGTAGGAGTGCGGGCCATCGCGTTGCGCGCGATCGGCGTGCAAGAAGAGAGCCTGGCGACCATCACAGCGGCGCTCGACAACATCCGGGCGCTGCAGGACCTCCCTCCCGTTGAAGAGATCTACACCGATGGCGCGACCGAACTCGCTGACCGAGGCCCCTGCGCTCAAGCCGCTCGGCTCACCGTGGCCGAGCGACTGGAGTGCCCGAAACCGAAACCAACTGGCTCCGCCAGACCGCACACCACTACGCTCGCAGACACACGCCCCGCCCGCACAAGCCCTTGGGAGTCCCCGTATGACACGACACGACATCGCCCGCGTCCCTGTCTCCCAAGCCGATTTCACCTCGATCCGCTTCTTCGCGATCCCGTTGAACGTGCGGTTCCGCAATATCACGGTGCGCGAGGGCGTGCTGCTGGAAGGGCCTTCGGGCTGGGGCGAGTTCTGCGCGTTCGACGACTACGACGACCACGAGTCGCTCCCCTGGCTGCGCACCGCGCTGGAGGCCGCGTTCCTCGGCTGGCCCGCCCCTGTGCGCGGCTCGATCCCGGTGAACTCGATCATTCCGGCGGTCGGCCCCGAGGAGGCGCACCGCCGGGCGCGCGAGGCCCAGTCCGCCACCGCGAAAATCAAGGTCGCCGACCATCCGGACTCCTTGGCCGAGGACATCGCCCGAGTCGAAGCCGTGCGCGACGCGCTCGGCCCGGCGGGGCATGTGCGGATCGACGTGAACGGCAAATGGGACGTGGACACCGCCCTCAAGCAGATACCGATCCTCGACAAGGCCGCGGGCGGGCTGCAATACGTGGAGCAGCCGTGCTGGACGGTCGAAGAGCTCGCCGCCGTGCGCAAGGCGGTGGACGTGCCGATCGCCGCCGACGAGTCGATCCGCCGGGCCGAGGACCCGCTCAAGGTCGCCGTCGCCGGAGCGGCCGATGTCGCGGTGATCAAATGCGCGCCCCTCGGCGGGGTGCGCCGGGCGCTGCAGGTCGCCGAGGCCGCCGGTCTGCCCGCCGTGGTCTCCTCCGCGGTGGAGACCAGTGTCGGCATGGGCGCGCAGGTCGCCCTCGCCGCTGCGATCCCCGAGCTGCCCTACGCCTGCGGCTTCGGCACCGGCTCGCTATTGACCGGGGATCTGGTCCGGCCCGAGCGGGACCTGAACCCGAGGGACGGGGCCGTCGCCGTCCCCTCGGCCGGGCTCGTTCCCGATCCGGACCTGCTCGACCGGTGGGCGATGGCCGACCCCGCACGGCTGCAGTGGTGGTCCGACCGTCTCGACCGGGTGCTCGCCCTGCACAACGCGGAGGCGAACGGGTAGCGCCGCGCAGGGCTCACTCGTGCCCGAGGTGCCGCCACGGGATCTCGGACAAGGGGCTGCCGGTCTCCAAGAGCGACTTGAGGTTGGACAGCACGGCGGGCCACCCGCCGCTGATCGCGCGGAACTCGGCTTCGTCGGCGAGATGCTCGTGGGTGACGGTGAGCTGGACGATTGTGCCGTACGGCTTGATGTCGAAAGTCACCTGCGAGGCCGCCTCCGGCGCGGCGGGCTGCGCCGTGCCTCCAGAGCCGGCGGGCTGCGCCGTGCCTCCAGAGCCGGCGGGCTCGGCCCACGTCGTCACGAGTTTGCGCGGCGGATCGCTCACCAGCACTGTGCCGACCACGTCCACGGCTTCGGAGCCGTCGGCGCGGCGATGCTCCCACGACGAGCCGACCTGCCAGTCCGAGACGTTGTTGTGGCCCCAATAGCTCGCGGTGACATCGGCGTCGGTCAACGCCTGCCACACCTGCTCCGGCGTGCTGTCGATATAGGTGATGTACACATAGCTGGGCTTGCTGGTCATAGATTCCTCCGCTCGTTGTTTGATGGCTTCGAGCGCCTGAAGGCGCGGACGCTCGAACGTGTCGATCCACCGCCGACCGATCTCGTGCAGCGGCACCGGGTTGAGGTAGTGCAGTTTTTCCCTGCCGCGCCGCACCACGGCGACCAAGCCCGAGGCCTCCAAGACGGCCAGATGCTGCGCCGCGGCCTGCCTGCTCATCGCGACCGGCTCGCTCAACTCGCTCAGCGTCTGGCCGTTCCGCTCGCGCAACCGGTCCAGCAAGCTTCGCCGGGTCGGATCGGCGAGCGACTTGAAGACCTTGTCCGCGTCCGGATGCACCCTTCAATTATGCAAGCAAATTATTGCATGTCAACCCTCAGGCTTCGTCGAGCTGGCGCATCCGCTCCCCGTTCGGGCCGTAGATCCCGATGTATTCGACCGGCTCCGGGCCCGCGCTCGCGAGCCCGTGCGGCACGCGCGTGTCGAACTCGGCGACCTCGCCCGCCCGCATGACGATATCGCTGTCGCCGAGCACGAGGCGCAGCGCGCCGTTCAAGACATAGATCCAGATGTAGCCGTCGTGCGAACGCTGCGGCGGCACGGCCCCGTCCGGGTTGGGCGGATGCACGAATTTGAGCGCTTGCAGGCCGCCCGGCCTTCGGGTGAGCGGGACGATGACCTTGCCGTCCCTTCGAATGGGCTTCAAATGCACGCGGGGGTCGCCCGTCGGCGGCGCGTCGACGATGTCGTCGAGCGCGACGCGGTAGAGCCGCGCGAGCGGCAGGAGCAGCTCCAGCGTCGGTTTGCGCTGGCCGGATTCGAGCCGGGACAGCGTGCTCGTCGTGAGAGCGGTGGCCTCGGCGACGTCGCGCAGCGTCATCGCGCGTTGTTGGCGCAAGCGCCGCAGCCGAGGGCCGATCAGTTCGAGCGCGACAGGGTCCACGCGCTCCATTATTGCAGTTTTCGCAATTTTTGTTGCTTCTCGATCTATGTCGCGGCACCATGGTCGCCATGGACGAGAACGAGTGGAACGAGCTGTACCGGGAACGCGAGCAGATCTGGAGCGGCATGCCGAACGCCGCCCTGGTCGCCGAAGCGGCGGACCTCGCCCCGGGCCTTGCCCTCGATGTGGGCTGCGGCGAAGGCGGGGACGCGCTCTGGCTCGCCGAGCGCGGCTGGAAAGTCGTCGCGGCGGATATCTCCTCCGTCGCCATCGAGCGCGCCAGGGCCGCGGTCCCCCTCGCGGCGGTGACCTGGCTGCGCGCCGACCTCATCGCCGACCCGCCCGAGCGCGGACGGTTCGACCTGGTCTCCCTGCAGTATTACCCGCTGCCGCGCACGGCGGGCGAGGAGGGCGTGCGCGGCTTCCTCGAAGCCGTCGCGCCGGGCGGCTTCCTCGTGGTCGTCGGCCACGACATGGCCGGCCATCAGCCCAAAGACGCTCGCTTCAACCCCGCCGACTACTACAGCGTCGGCCAGATCGCCGAACTCCTCGGCTCCGGCTGGGAGATCCTGACGCATGAGGCGCGCCCGCGCGAGCGCCGGTTGCCGGACGGGCGCGAGGCTCCGGCGGACATCGTGCTCAAAGCCCGCAAGCGCTGAGGCTCAGCGGGCGTTGCCGCGCAGCCGCACCAGCAGAGCGAACTGCCCGACAAGGGAGAACGCGGCGAAGACCGCCCGCACGTACGGGAAAGCGGGCCGCAACAGCGTCCCGTCGTCCTTGAAGAAGATGTATTCGGGGGCAGCCGCCTGCGCGTCGGCGACGAGGAAGATGATCACCGCGAGCAGCACGACGGGCAGGCCGATCCGGAAGAGCCAGGACCGCCACATCGTGTCCGAGGCGCGCAGCAAGGCTTTCGCCCCCGAGGCGACCGCGACGGTCATCGCCACGACGAACACCCACGGCGTTTGCGTCTTGAGGTCGGGATGCGCGTTGAAGACGAGCGCCCCGGTGAAATAGTTCGTCGCGAGGAACGCGCCGACCGCGGCGTCCACGGCCGCAATCGCGACCATGATCCAGAGCGTCGCAGGCCCGGTCGAATCCACTGCGGTCCTCAGACGCTCGCCGATCTTCACGGGCAATGATTCTGGTCGAGCCCGACGCAAAGGTCAACTGGCGCGACGGCCGCGCCTTAGAGCGAGGCCGCCGTGCTGAGCAAAGCCGTCGAATCCGGGGCAAGGATGGCGAGCGCGGGCAGATGGGCTCCGCGATGCGGTTGCAACCCGGCGGGCAGCAGCTCCACAACGCCTTGTTTGCGCAGCGCGCAGGCAACCGTGAGCGTCGCGCTCGCGGGCGAGCCGGTGAACTCCAGCACCGTCCATGTCTCCTGCGCCGGGTACGCGGCGATCTCCGCCAGCCGCGCGTCGAGGTCGCCGCCGGTCGACACGGCGTACGCGGCGACGCGCTCCTCGCCGTCGACCACGCCGTTCCAGTCCTCAGAGCCTGCCCACACCAGCTTCGGGGCCGTGTCGGCGTGCTCGGCGGCGAAACCCTCCTCGCGCAGCTGCGCCGCGAGCCTGCGCCGGGTCGCCTCGGCGAGCTCGTGCAGCGGGATCCGCGCGCTGCGCGCCTCGAGCGCGGCGAGGTTCTCCGTCGCGTCCACCACGAGGGTGATCCAGGCTTCCTGGCCGTATCGCCGGGATCGGCGGAAAGCCACCCGCACGGCGGCGCACCGCACCCCGTAGCGGTCCAGGTAGCTCGCGATCAGCTCCAGCGGCAGCCAGTTGCGAGACTCGGCCCCCGCCGGGGGCTCGACCCGCACGAACACCGCGACGCGCGAGGAAGAGCCCGCCTCGGGCTTCGCAGAGCCCTCCGCCTCGGCGGAGACCCCCCGCTTCGCCCGCGACGACAAGGCGATCCGGCGGCGCAGGATCTGGGTGACGTGCGTCCCGCCCCAGCTGCCGAGCACGAGCGCCAGCAGCACCGCGACGGCTCCGAGGAACCAACCGGCGGAGGGCCGCCACCCGGTGCGGAGCGAATCTGCGCCGACGAGAACAGCGGCGAAAACAAGCGCGAGGGCGAGCGTGGCCCTCGCGCGACTTGGCTTAGCAGGGGCGATGCTCACCGATCCGTTCCTTTCCGTCGCCATGCCGCGATTGCCGCGACCGCGCCGACCACCAGGGCCAAAACGCCTGTGCCCGCGAGCGCCACGGTCTTGGGCAGGCCAGGGTCCAGCGGCGGCGGCGCGGGGGGCTCGATTTGTTTCACGGCCGCCCGTGGGGCCTGCGCCTCGCCCGCGGGCAGATCCCACGTCAGGGCCGCGAGGGGGTCGACGGTCCCGAAGCCGACCAGATTCGAGGGCAGCCGGGCCGCGTTGTGCGCGGACAACGTGATCCGGCTCATCGCCTGATGCGCGGTCAACTGCGGGAACCGGGACCGGACCAGCGCCGCGACCCCCGCGACGTACCCCGCCGCGTACGCGGAGCCTTGCACGGGGACGGGCTTGCCCTTCTCGTCCAGCAGGGCGTTCGCGACGACGACGTCGGGGGCGTTGGACAACGACACGACCGACTCGCCAGGCGCGGCGACCGACACCCACGGACCGGCGAGCGCGGTGGCGGACGGCTGGCCCTGCGGCGTGATCGAAGCCGTGGACAGCACGTACGGCTGCCAGAGGGAGGGGACGGAGAGCGTCGCGACGCTCTCCCAATCCCGAGAGTCGCCCGGCCGCCCCGGTCCGCCGACCGGGTTCTCCGAGCAGTTCGACTGGTTCAGATCCCCCGCCGCGGCGACGACGAGGACGTTCTTGTCCACCGCCGCGTAGCGCAGCGCGGCTCCCACCGGCGCGAGGTCGACGCCGACGTCCGCCGGAACGCACAGGACCGAGCTGATCACGATCACCGTGGCCCCGAGGTCCGCGGCGCGCACCACCGCGCGGGCCAGCGCCTGAGCTTGGACCGCTGCCTGCGCGAGCATCGGGTTGTCGCCCGGCTCTTTGAGGTTGAACATCGCGGAGGAGACCCGCAACGACAAAATCTTCGCGGCGGGCGCGACCCCGACGACGCCGTCGCCCGGCGCGGGCTGCGCCCCCACGATCCCCGCGACGAGGGTGCCGACGCCGTCGCAGTCGTCCAGGCCGTCCGTCTGGCCGACGTAGTCCCCGCCGCCGACGAGGTTCGGCAGCCTGGGATTGCGCGCCACCCCGGTGCCAAGGATCGCGACCGTCTGGCCGTCCCCCCGCGCGAGGCGTTGGGCTGCGGGCAGGTCGAGGGCCGCGAGGTCCGGCGGCAAACCGGTCAGCGCCTGGTCGGGCACTCCGCCCGCGAGGACGCAGGCGCGGCGGCGCTCCATCGGCTGCGGCGGGACCGGGGCCGAGTTGGCGGGCAGCGCGCCCTCGTCCACGGCGGGCGGCCCGGAGAGGGGCGCGGCGGAGGCGGCAACCGGCGCGGCGGCCAACATGGCCACTGCCGAAGCGAGGGCCAGCGCCCGCCTCATCCGGCCACCTCGCACACCGAACTCGCCCGAAGCCACACGCCCAACAGCGCTCCCCGGCCGCGCTCCTCATACTTCGTCGCGCTCATCCGGCCAGCACCCACTGGAACACGCCGCACACGTACGCTATCGTCGGGATCAGCGAGGCGTCGAGGGCCAGCGCGAAGAGGTTCACCACGCGGCGGACCGGCAGCGAGTAGCCCTCCGGGTCCGCGAGTTTCGGCCGAGCGGCGACCACCAGCCAAATCGCGGCGATCACGCCGAGCGCGCCCGCCATGATAAGCGCCCAGCACCACTGCCCCTCGCGGATGGCGATCACCGCGCCGAGCGCTCCCGCGAGCGTCGGAGCCGTGACCAGCCACGTCTTCGCCGCAGCGCCTGCAGGAACCCTGGCCCGCAACGCGGTGGCTCCGAGCGCCGCGAGCGCCACATACCAGCGCCACCCGTTGGCGAACGCAACCGGCGGCAGGTACAGCGCGCCGATCACCAGCGCGAGCGTCGCGCCTGCGACCAAACCCGTGTGCAACGACGCGGCCCGACGCGCCCGACGCGGCAAATCGGCCAGCAAGCCAGGCGCGACGACGGGCAACGGATCGCCCGGCGCGGGCAGATCCGGCAGCGGCAGCCGCGAGAACAACACCGACAACGCGGGGGCGGCGACAGTCACCGCCAGCCCGAACACGATCAACAAGCATTGCGTCGTCGGCGACGACACGCCCCAGACGATTCGAGCGACGGACACGACGAGGACGGCGAGCGCGACAGTCGCAGCCCCGGTGAAGAAGGCCGTGGCGCGTTCCACCGTGTTGACCTGGGCGGGCAGCAGCACGACCACCACCGACCACGCGAGGGCGGCCGCGGCGGCGAGCAGCGCGTGCGCGGCTGCGAACGAGCCGGGGACCACCGCGGCGGCGGCGAGCGTCACCGGGAACAGGGCGACGACGGACAGCAGCACCGCAGCGCTTGGCGCGCGCAGCCGCGCGAAGAGGCTCGCGGCGGCCGCCGTCGCGGCGGCGACGACGAGCGCGCCCCGCGCGGGCACGCCGCCCCTGTTGTGCCACCACGCGGCGGCGACCGCAGTGAAGATCAGCAGGAAAATCGCAACGGTCGCGCGGGCCGCTCGTCCGATGGCCTCGGCGTTCCATCCCGGTCCGACTCGCGAGCCCTCGAGCGCCGCCGCGTCCGCGATGTCTTCCACCACGCTGGCGGCCGAGGGCCCGGCCGGCTGCTGCTGCAACACGAGCAGCTCCCCGTCCACCGTCCCGACCGCGTCCAGTGTCGCGTCGAGGCTGTACGGAGCCCCGCCGAGCGGCGCGAGGCTGAGCCGCCGACCCTCCGGCGCGGCAGGAGAGCCCTCCGCAGTGCCTTCGTCAGCCGAGCCGGGGGCGACCAGCCTGCGCACTGCGGGGATGATCTCCCGAAGGGGCAGATCGGTCGGCAACGCCAGGTCGGCCAGTTTCCCGTCGCCGAGCACGGCCACCCGCACCAACGAAGGCGAACTCTCCCATCCCTGGGGGGATTGCTGCTGCGGCAGCGTCAAACCCTCGGTCATCGAACCTCTCTCCATCTCTTGCCACTGCTGTCATCTATCACGAATGTCGCGCGGGGACCATGCCGCGCTTTCGGGCTCTTGCGCGAGCCCGGTCTCTTCGGCGAGCGCCGCAAGGGCCGCCGCGACCGCCGCCGCCGTTCCGGGCGAAAAAGTGGAGACCCACTGCCCGTCCGGCGCTCGGGAGGGGGCGACGAGCACGCGGCCCGCCACGGTGTCGAGCACCCCGATCCCGATGTTCTCCGCCGAGCCCGGCTTCGAGCGGAACGAGATCTCCACATAGGAGCGCGGCCCGGCGAACATCGCCCGGAGCGCGGCGCTCGCCTCCTCTGGGATTCCGAGCCCGGCGAGCACCGCGTCGGCGGAAACGCCAGCCCGCAGCCGCTCGTCCGCCTTCGCCCCGTCCGAGGTCGGCAGCGCGAACTGCCGGAATTTCGCAGGCTCCGCTCCGGGCAGGCCCGCTGTGAGCACGCTGGCGAGCGTTCTCGGGTGCGGGGCGCCGAGCTGCGTGAACGTCACGAGGGCTCCCGCGCGCATGGCGACCACGGTCAGCCCGTCCTGCTGCGCGACAAGTGTCCGTAATTGGTTCGAGCGCGCGTCCAGCGCGGGCACGCCGCCGCGCACAGTGCGCGCTTCGAAGCATCGCCGCGCCGCGCAGACCGTGCGAACCCACGTCGCGACCCGTTGGTCGATTTCGCCGTCCTTGCCGATCACGCCGAGGGCGGCGAGTTCTTGGCGCAGCTCGTCGGCGATCTTGTCTGCGACCAGCGGGCTGCCGAACGGCTGGGTGATCGCGAGCGACCACGGGTACTCCCCTGCGCCGATCTGGTCTGCGATGAACCAGGCTTGCGCGGCGGTGAGTTCCACCGCGTCGGGCGCGCCCGACGCGGTGGAACTCTTGGGGGAGCCGCCCGCAGCCCGCTGGGGCTGTGGGGGGCTATCGGCCACTCGGGCTCACATCCATTTGGCGCCTTCGGCCATGTCGCGGGCGTTCATCGAGAGGGTGTTCTGCTCGTACGAGCTCGCCATCGCCCGATACGCCATCACCAACTCCTCCATACTCTGATTCCACCGCGTCTGCCACGCCTGATAACTCGTCCCGGTGTCACCCTGCCACGCCCCGGCCAACGAAGCCTGCTCGCTCGCCACATCCGCCCCCACCACCTGCAAAGCAGCAGCGAAACCATTCATCTCCGCAGCCTGCGCCAACATCGCCGGATACGTGTACATAATCTGCGTCATCACAAACCGTCCTTCCGAAAAAACATCAAAACCGAATAATCAAATAACCGCGAAACCAGACGAACCCGCGACGTCCTCCGCCACATACGAACCACTCGCATCCGCCAAATTCGCCTGCGCCACGTCCAACAACACATTCACCTTCGCCGCAGCCTCCACAAACCGCGCATGCGCAGCCTGAAACGCCAACGACGACTCCCCCACATGAAACGCCTGCGCCCCCAACGCCGCAGACTCCGCCTGCGCCATCGTCGAACGCATCAACGCCGTCTTCGCGCCAAACGCCGCCTCCGAAGCCACCAACTGCGGAATATGAGCATCCAACAAACTCACGATCACTCCTTCTTTTGAGATTGACAATTGCGTGTGGGTTCTGGTCCTCGTTGACCGTCGCCCGATATATGTGCTGCTAGATATGTGCTGCTAAGCCTCGATGGCGTATGTCGCAGCGGCGGCGAGGTCGCCCTCTTGGTAGCTCAGCCCCGAGTCCGCGACGCCGAGGCTCGACGCGGCCAGTGCCGAGACTCCGGTTGCCCCGGAGATCTGGCGCTGCGCGCCGTGTACGGACAGTTCCGTCGCCGCCGAGGTCGAGACCACGTCGATCGCGGGCGGGACGACCGCCGTGATGATCGGAGCGGCTGCCGCGTGCGCTGCGGCGAGGCGTGCGGTGATCGATTCCATCAGGGCGCTGGTCGCGGCCATGCCCTCCGGCAAAGTGCGCAAGATCATCGACGACCTTCCTTTCTGTTCTCAGTGCTCTGCGCGTTGGCGAGCTGGATAAAGGCGGGGACGTCGTCGTCGCCCACGAGCACCGCCCTGCCGGGCGGAAGACGGGAGAAGCGGTGGCCCCGGATCTTCCCGCTGTCGTGCGGGTTGCCGGAGAGCATGAGCGTCGTCGCCTGCAGGTCCACCAGCGAGCGCAGGAGCGAGTTGGTCATCACCGTGTGCCCGGAGCCTGCGGCCCTGGCGGTGACGATGACGCGCAGCCCGAGGTCCGCCGCCGAAGCCAGCACGCTGACGATCCCGGCCCACGGGCGCTGCCCGATGTGCGGCCCGCTGAACGCGGGCGCGTCGGGGATCTGGTCCGCGTCGTCGATGATCAGGTAATGCGTCTGGCCTGGGTCGAGCGCTGTCGCCGGGAAGGTCCAGTCGCGCAGCTGTTGCGCCGAGAGGCCGGCAGGCGGGCGGCGGCGTTCCATGAGCGCGGTGAGCCCCAGCATCGCGGGGATGACCCGGTCCAGGTGCGTCGTGTGCTCGTTGTCCGGGAACAGCGGCTCGTCCACCAGCCGAAGCCGCCGGTCGACGACGGTGAACGCCACCTCCTCCGCCGTGCTGTTGTCGCGAACGGACCGGATGACGTGCCGCAGCAAGGTGGTCTTCCCCGCGCCGGAGTCGCCGAGGACGAGCAAGAGCGGGTTCGCGGCGAAGTCCACCGCCGCCGGGGCGAGGTCCTCCTCGCGCAAGCCGACGACCACCAGGTCTCGCCTGGGCAGGACGGGCTCGATCTCGCGGGGGTCAAGCGAAACCGGCAGCACCCGCACTTTCGGCGCGGCGAGCCCCTGGTAGCGCGCGGCCAACTGCCGCGCCGACTCCGCAGTCGCGGCGGCGAGGCCTTCGGCGGTGTCCGCCGTGTCGAGCCTCGGCGCGGCGATGAGGAAATGCTCCGCGGCCATGGTGAGGCCACGGCCCGGCTGGTCGGCGGGGACGGATTCCGCGGGTTTGCGCAGCGCTTCCGGGTCGCGGACGTTGCTGTCGCGCGGATCGGTGAGCCGCAGTTCGAGACGCATGCCGAGCCCGTCGCGCATCGCGAGCGGCACGTCGAGCCAGTTGGCCGTGGTCACAAGGACGTGGATGCCGTAGGCGAGGCCGGAGGTCGCCAGCTCGGAGATCTCGGCGAGCAGCGGGTTCTTGGTCGTGAACTGGTCGGTGTTCGCCCTGCTGAACGCGGTGAGGTCGTCGAGCAGCAGGAACACGTCGCCGAACCCGTCGCGCAGCGCGGCTTCGCTGGCGCGGCGCTCGCGGAACTGCTCGATCGAGGCCACCGAGTGGTCGCGGAACAGCCGCTGGCGGGAGCCGAGCAGCTGGCGCAGCTCCGCGAGGACGCGGCGGACCAGCTCCTCGTCGTGCGGGGAGGCGACCGCGGCGACATGCGGGAGCGGCGCGAGGGCCGCGAGCCTGCCTCCGCCGTAGTCGAGCACGTGGAACTGCACGTCCTCCGGGGAGCAGGTGGCCGAGGCCGAAAGGACCACGGTCATCAACGCGCTGGACTTGCCCGATTTGGGGCCGCCGTGGATCGCGATGTTGCCCGCCGCCGAGGCCGCGTCGAAGACGAGGGGGTCGCGGCGCATCAGGAACGGGCGGTCGATCTCGCCGATGGGCCAGCGCAACGGCTCGGCGGGGACCCGTTCGAGCAGGCCGCCGAGCGAGATCGGCGTGTCCAGCGGGGCAAGCCAGAGTTCGGGAGCCTTGGGGCCGAGTTCGGCGAGCTGCTCGCCGATGACGCTGATCAGCTTGCGCGCCTTGGTGATCGGCGCGATGTCTTCCACCGTCGCGGGGACCTCGGCCTGATCCGGCTGCGCGAACGCGGCGGTGAAACGCTTGGGCTCGGCCACGGCGTACGGAGCCGTGACGGTCGCCGCCCTCGGCGGCTCGTACACCCCGTCGACGTAGGAGGCGCGGAACTTGACCGGTATGGCCCCGGGCGAGGGCACGAAGTAGCCGACGCCCTTGTGCTCCTTGCCGGACTCGATGTGGTACGCGTCCTCGACCCCGATGACCTGGCGCGAAGCCGCCGCGCTCGCGACTTTCAGCCCGATCCGGTACGAGGTGTTCTTGTCGATGTCCTTGATCCGCCCGATATCGAGGGTCTGGGAGGCGAAGAGGATATGCACCCGCAACGAGCGGCCTTTGCGGGCCACGTGGTCGAAGAGCTCCGCGTACTCCGGATGCTCGGCGAGCATGAGGGTGAACTCGTCCGCCACCACGAACAACGTGGGGATCGGCGGGAGGTCGTGGCCGTGCGCGATGGCGTTCTCGTATTCGGCGACCGAGTTGAAGGCGCTGCCTTGCACCCGTCTGCCGGCTTCGCGCAGCAGCTGCTCGCGCCGGGCGATCTCGCCGCGCAGGGTGTCCGCGAAGCGGTCGGCCAGCGAGCGCTTCTCGGCCATGTTCGAGATGACGGCGACGACCTGCGGGAAGTCACGGAAGATATCGGCTCCCGCCTCGCCCTTGAAGTCGAGGTAGATGACGATGAGCCGGTCCGCCGGATGCGTGGTGAGCAAGGAGAGGAGGATCGCCATGATGGTCTGGGACTTGCCGGACCCGGTCATGCCGATCATGAGCCCGTGCGGCCCCATGCCGCCCTCGGCCTCGTCCTTCAAATCGAAGTACAGCGGCTCGCCCGTGCTCGTGACCCCGATCGGCACCCGGAGCTCACGATCCCGTGGACGGCTGGCCCACAGCGAGGTCACGTCCAAATCGGCGGCGTCTTTGATGCCGAGCAGCGCGGGGAACCCCGAGACATGCCCGCCAGCGCCACGCGAGTCCGAGGCCACGGGCCCGGAGTTCCACCGGGCCAGCTGCCGGGCGAGGTGCGCCGCTTCCGCCGCGCCGAGCGCGTCCGCCTGCGCGGCGAAACCGCGCCACGCGCCGCGCTCCCAGCGCTGCAGCGCGCCGCCCTCGACCTTGAGGACGAGCCTGGCCGGGTCGTCGAGCTCGTCGAGGTCCGGGGCCCGCTCGGACCGGCGCACGACCACGACGCCTGCGAGCCCTTCGGCTGGCAGCAACGTCTCCGGGCGCCAGGCCGGATCGTCCACGACCACCATCAGGTGCCCGAACGCCGCCGACTGGGCCGCATTCTTCTGCGCGGCGCGCGGCGGCCGCCCGTGCAACATGTCGGCGACGAGTCCGGGCAAAGCCGCGGGGTCGGCGGCGAGCCGGCGCGCAGGGCCGAGCCCGTCCGCTTTGCCGGGGATGTCGGTGTGCGGAAGCCATTTGAGCCACGTCCACGCGGGCGAGTCCAGCTCGGGGCTCGCGGCGGCGAGGGTCAGCACGGCGGGGTCGTGCCAGGTGGTCGCGGCGGCGATCCACGCGGCGATGGCCTCGCGCGCCTCGTCCGCGTCGCCGTGCACGACGATCTCCCGAGTCGCGGCGAGGTCCACGGTCACCGGGGCCTCCGCGAGGTCGCGGTGCGCGTCGAGGAGCGCGGCGAGGCTGGTCTGGCACACCGGCTCCAAGTCGGTCTCCTCGCCGCTCTCGCCCACTCGCAGCGTCGCGGCGGCGGGCACGTCGCCAAGGCCGACGCGCACGGCGAGGAAGTCAGCGTCGCCGGGGTCGCGCTCCCACTGCCTGCGCGTCCCCGCGACCGGGGCGAGCCCGTCCGGGGCGGGGTGGGACCATTCGAGCGCCGCGCGCTGCGCGGCGGCGGCGGATCGGGCTTCGCCCCTGACGCGCGCGAGGTAGCGCAGATAATCCGCGCGCTCCTCGTCCACTTCGGCGACCGGGGTGCCCGAGTTCGAGCCTCGGAAGATGCCCGTGGCCGCCAGCAGCAGCACGAACGGGAAGAACAGGGTCTGCGGGGTGATCAGCCGCATCCCGGTGGCGAACAGGGCGACGATCATGCCGACGACCAGGAGGCCGATCACCCAGGGCATCGCGCGGCGCATCAGCGACGGCGGGACGAGCCGGGGCAGCTCGGGCGGCGGCTCCACCACGATCACTCCGGAACGGGCCGCAGGAGCGGGCAGCCTTCGTTTGGCTTCAAAAAGAACACGCGTCATTACTGGCCTGCCTCCGTTGCAGGAACTCGACCGGGACGGGGGTCCGCCGGAAGACTGTCGTGGGCGAGGAGCGCGTCGGCTCGCGAGAGGGTGGGCCCGTTCGCCAAGAGGCGCAGGATCGACCATGGGATCGCGACCGATGGCCCGCGCAAGCCGAGCGCTTCGAGCGTCTTGTTGTCCTTGCCGGTCGTGTCCAGCCCGTAGCGCACGCCCGTGTCCGACACCCAGAAGCGCGCCTCACGGGTCGGCGAGGCGGGCTCTTGGCCGACGATCTGGACCAGATACCCCGTGCCCGGCGCGATCAGCACGCGGTCCGCGACGCCCTGGGCCCCCGCCGCGACAAGGCTCACCGCCCGCTCGGGCGAATCGACCGGCAGCGCGGCTCCGGAAAGGAGCATGAGCGTCGAGACGGCGGAGCCCTCGGGCTTCGCCCAACGCGCGCACAGCACCGGCTCCGCGGCGGGGTTGATCACGCTCACCGGGTCCGCCGGGTACACGGACGTGTCGATCCGATTGACGACTGGGATGCGGGCGATCTGGTCCGGGGTCAGCATCGGCGGCGACGTGAGGCCGTAGGAGTTGGTGTTGCGCAGGATCGCGGCGAGCACGCGGGGCACCGGCTGCAGCCCGTCCCGGAGCACGGCGTAGTTCTGCGTCTTGCCGTCGAGCGTCCGGGCCGCGACGACCGAGCCGACGGGGTGGCGCAGCGCGAACCGGGGCTGCTCCCCGGCTCCGGAAATGGCGGGCACGGCCAGTTGCGGCCCTTCCGGAATGACGTTCACCAAGGCTTCGGACAAAAGGCGGGGGTTCGGGGAGTCCGAGCCCAGGCCCAATGCCGAGCTCACCGCGTGGTCCGCGAGGTCGATCCGCGCGCGGTGTCCGTTCCAGATGAGCCACGCCGAAGTCGCGGTCCTGGCGAGCACTGCGGCGTTGCCGGACAGGGAGGCGGCTTTGCCCTCGCCCGAGGCGAGCGGGCCCGCGATCACAGTGACCGTCGGCGCGAAGCCGTGCGCGGGCGGCGGGGCGGCGTCGCACACCGTCCACTGCGCGTCGCGCTCCGCGCTCTGCTCGAGCCGCTCGGGGGCTCCGGGAATGCCGAGGACGTTCCCCCGGCGGTACTGGTCGAGTTCGGCCCCGCGCACCCAGGTCGGGTCTTCCGCCCGTCCCATGATGAGCCGCGCGGAGGCGAGGTTGAGCACCGGGTGCACCGTGTCGCCGAGGCGCACATACAGCGCGGCGGTGGCCTTGTCGGCGAGCACGGCGTGCTCGTTCGCGGCCCCGACCGGGCTGATGAGCGAGAACACGAAGCAACCGACAACGCCTGCGATCAGCAGCAAGAGGCCAAGCCCGAACGCCCGTGACTGGGAGCGCAGCGGCTCGACCAGCATCCGCGTGTCGTGCAAGGCCACGCCGGACGCGGCCCGGCGCAGCGTGAACCGCCAGCCAGTCACCTGATGCCGGGTCACGAAGCCACGCCGTGGCTCAGGACGCTCCCCCGGGGCTTGCGACAAAATGACCTCCAATGAAATGGCTCGACTCTTCCGAGTTAGGTAAGCATTACATAAACTCTCGATGCGGGCAACCCCATGCCCGCCCTTGCATCCATTGGCGGAAAACGCATCCGCCCGGCCTCGACCAGACCGTCGATGCCGGGCGGATGCGTCGCGCAGAGTTCAGCCTTTTTCGGCGAACCACTCCGAACGCTTGAAGAGGGCCTCGTCCAAACTGAGCTTGCCCGGACCCGCGACCGCGAGCACGAGCGCGAGCAGCAGGAAGAAGAACGCCGGAGCGCCCGCCCATCCCGGCACGGCATTGGGGTCGAAGAGATTCGCGAGACCGCCGCTGAAGTGCGGCCCCTTGAACAAATGGCCCGGAGCGGTCAGCAGCGCCCCCACCATGGCGATGCCCGTCGCCGCTCCGGCGAACGGCGTGAGCAGGCCGAACGCCACGAGGAGCGGGGCCAGCAGCTCGCCGACAATCGCGACGGCGGCGGAGAGCTCGGGGAGCGGGACTCCCATCTGCCCGAAACTCGCGGCCACGTTGGAGAACCCGTAGTCATGCACTTTCTGCCACCCATGGGGGAGCAGCGCTGCCGCGAAGCCCAACCTCGCCAGCAACAACCCGACATCACGAACCTTGGCGGACATGTCACATTCCTTTCTTGATCGACGAACCATGCGAGGGGAACCATCGGGGCCCTCAGCGCACAGCTTGAACGTTCAAGCTAATTTTTGAGAAAAACATTCCCGGTAGACCGCGCCCGCCTCCGCTCAGACTCCGCGCACGGCGAGGTCCGGACGGCCCGCGAGCACGCAGGCCATGTTGTAGCCGGTGATGCGCAGCTGCCCGTTCGCCCCGAGCCTCGGGTAATCCGCATGGCCCTCGGCCCCGTCGTGATGCTGGCCGTCCCCCGGCCCGACCGCGGCCCTGGTCGAGAGCCGCTGGATCCACCACGACTGGACCACGGGATCGCTGAACCAGCCGCTCGCCCGCCGGATCATGTCGCCCTCGGCCTGCATGGCGAACACGTGCCCCGGCTCGATGTGGAGCTGTTCGACGGTCTTGGCCTTGATCCCAGGGGAACCGAAGAACACCACGTCTTCCACCACGCCTTTCGGCAGCGACTGCAGGGCGAAAGACGCGGTGAGCGAACCGTAGGAATGCCCGAGGACGGTGAGCGCGGGCTTCGTCGGCGCGTCGGCGTGCCCTTCGGGGCTGTGCCTCAGGAGGCCGAGCCCCATCAGGAACCTGGCCAGCTCCACCGCCCCCCGCCTCGCTTTTCCGACGCTCAACAGGCGCAGCGCGCCCACCGCCCCGTCGCCCCAGCCCGGACCGAATCGCCTGCTGCGCATCATGCTCAGGTCAAGCTCGGCGTGCGGGGTCTCGTACCCGATCCAGCCGACACAGGCCACCGTCTCGCCCGAGCCTTGGTTGCGCAGGATCGCAGTCGCGCAGTCGCGCAGCGCGTTCGCCTCGCGCGCCATGTCCACCATGCTCCGGCCCGGCGTCGTGTTCATCCCCGGCACAGCGACGGAGATCCGGTCCGCCGCGCCGATGTCGCCGACCGCAATCGCGGCTTTCCCCCGCGCTCCGAACCGCATGTCCAAAAACACGAGCTGGGCTTCCGGATGTTCGGCGAGTGCCTGCTCGATGGCCGCGAGGTCTTCGAGCTTGCGCTGCGCGTACCACAGATCGGAGGCGCGGTTGTTGAACCAGCCGGGGCATCGCTGCGCCGCGAGCACTCGCCGCAGTCTCGCGCGCTCCGCTTCCAACCTCGTCCGTTCAGCCGCCAGCAGCAGGCGGTTCTCTTGGTCCAGGGCCGAGGCGGAACCCGTGGATCGGCTCGACACCGCGCGGCTCCTTCCTGCTCGTCGACTGCAACACGTGTGCTGCGAAGCAGTCTATTCGGCCTCAAGTTTTTCTTCTTTTTCCGTTGTGACTTTGGGCACTTTCTGGTAGAATCGAACGTATGATCAGCACGACGGGGATCGTGTCGGAGGAGTTATTTTCCAGCCTCCGGCCGGACGCGTGCGCGGATATGAAGGACGTGCATGCGGCGCTGCGGGAAGTGGAGCGCCTGGACGCGGTGCTGCTGGCCCGCAAGGCCGAGCTGGTGGCGGACGCGGCGGAGCGGATCGCCCGGCGGAAGTTATCGGAGGAGCGTCAGGGCGGGAAGGGGATCTTCACCTTCTCCACGCGTGAGGCGGCGATCCTCGAACTCGCCCCCGCTCTTGGCGTCTCGTCCGGCGAGGCCAAAAATATGTTGTCGTTCGCGAAGAACATGACCGAGCACTACCCCAAGCTCGGCGCGAGGCTCGCCGCCGGGGAGGTCACCGCGAAGGTCGCCCGTTTGGTGGGCAAGTCGTTGGAGTCCGCTCCTGCGGGGTGGCGGGAGAAGCTGGACACCTGGTTGGCGGAGCGGGCTCCGCGTTGGCGTTTGTGCTCGCAGTCCAAGATCCAGGGCCTGATCGAGGCCCAATACATCCACTGGGACTCCGAATGGACGAAACAACGCCGCGAGCGCGCGCACGCCGGACGAGGCTTGTTCTTCCAACCCATCGGGGACGGGATGGCGAAAATCTGGGGCACCATGCCGCTCATGGAAGCCGCCCTGGTGAAAGACCGGCTCGACGCCGCCGCAAGGACCGTCTGCCCTGGGGATCCCCGCGCCATGTGGACCCGCCGGGCCGACGCGCTCGCCGCCCTCGCCAGGAACGGGGAAGACAAACTCCGCTGCGAATGCGGCAAAGAAACGTGCAAAGCCGCCCAACGCCCCGCGCCCCAGGCCAAACCCGTCGAACTCGTCGTGGACCTCGCCGTCCTCGCCAACCTCTCCGACCTCCCCGCTTGGCTCAACGGATCACCCATCGACCCGGAATTGGCCCGAATGCTCGCCAACGCGGCGAAGCGGATCAAATTCACCACCACCCCCGACCAGTACAAGCCGACCCAGGCGGTCGAAACCCACGTCAACGCCCGCGACGGGCACTGCAGATTCCCAGGCTGCCACCGCCGAGCGAGAACAGAACTCGACCATACGAACCCCTTCGACCACCAAAACCCAGAATCAGGCGGGCAGACAGTCCCCCAAAACATAAAACGACTCTGCCGACACCACCACCGAGCAAAAACCCACAGCGGATGGCGAGACACACAAAACCCCGACGGCGCCGTCACATGGACATCCCCCACCGGCGAAACCTACACCACCGCACCCGGCTGAGCCAGATCGTCTGCGCGCCCCCCACCTCCCCCACCTCCCCCACACCAAGCGCCGCGCGCGCCCGGACGCCCCCGACCTCATCCCAGCGAGTCCACCCGCGACAAAACAGCGAGACAACACCCCAGGCTCGCTCACGCTTGCAAGAAGTGCCCCAGCGCCCGACTGCGCGGTCCACGAGACCAGTCCTCCAACGGGCCAGCGCTCCGCCACCACAACGGGCTCGCGAGCGCTGCCTACCGGAGCAATGCACTCATCCGGAGAACGCGGCGGCCCTGCTGGCTCCTGGAGCCTCCGCCCCCTCGATCAGCCCGCCGAGCACACGGTCGGACAAAAGGCCGAGGCTGCTCAGGTTCGGGAAGCCAGGGCCTTGCGCGGGTCCGGCGAGATTGGGCAAAAAGAGCTTCGGCTCCAGCCCCGACACCGACATGTCGTGCCCGATCGAAGCTTCTAAGGACTCCTGCGTGATCGGCCAGCCCACCGCCAGCTCCACGCGGTCGAGCGCCTCCTGCGCGAACACGTCGAAGAACCACAGGGGGCGCACGCCGATGGCGTCCACCACCAGGTCGAAGGTGTGCGTCGCGTCCGGGCGGCCGGGGTTTCGGATCGCCAGATCCACCCGCCCGCCGTTCTGCGCCGCATACCCGACCCTCCCGCGCATGTGGCTGACCCGGTCGTCTCGCAATAATTCGGTTTGGACGTGGGCGGAGAAGACACCCCGGTCCGTCCTGCGGATCAGCTCCTGCCGCTCCGCGAGCGAGAGCGCCATCCATTTGGACGGATCGCTGTACATCGTGTTCTCGAAGTAGCTCTCGCCTCTCGTGTACACGGTCGGATTCGGCGACACCACGGTCACCACCCCGATTTCGCGATGCTCGACCAGCTCGTTCACCACGGCGGCAGCGGTCTCCCCGCCGCCGATCACCGCGACCCGGAACGATTCGGGCAACTCACGGCGCAGCACCAACTGCCAGAACCGCGCGACGCTGAGCACCTGCGGACAGCCCGGCAACAACGAACGTTCGGCGCTGCCCGGCCCGGTCAGCATGAGCGCGTCCGCCAAGACGGTCTGCTCGCCCCGGACGCGCCATTTCCCGTCCTCGCAGCCGATAGACGTGACCGTGTCCGTCACCACCCGCAGCTCCGCCTTGCGGGCCGCCCACCGCAAGTAATCCGCCCACGTCCGATGCTTCGGGTTGGGCTTGCCCCGGTCCACCCAGTCCGCGAAGCCGCCCTGCGAGACCAGGTACGCCTGCCAGCTGTAGCGCAGCATCGCGTCGGCGAGGTCGGGGCGGTACGGGAAGCCGAGGTCTTTCTCCGGGCTGGTGCCGAGACGTTGCTGCCCGTCCGTCCAGCCCCCGTCGGCCGTCCAATGCGCGCCGACCGACCGGGACTCCACCGCAACGACGTCCGGGGCGGGCAGGCCGAGCTCGCGCATCACGCGCGCCTTCACCGCGACGGCGACGGCCTTCGGCCCGGCTCCGACGATAGCGAGCGTGGTCATGCTTGGCTCCTGAGCGACTCGTCCCATATCTCTTGCAGCTCGGCGATCTGCTCCTCGGTGAAGATGTCTTTGTGCCAACGCCATGTGCACACCAAGCGCGGGCCGTCGCCGTCCTCGACCGTCGCCGCGAGGAGCGCAAGCTCATGGCGTATCGGCAGATCCGGCTCCGGCGTGTTGAGATCATCCGCAATATCCCAGTTCACGACTACCTGCCAGGGGCGTTCCTGCGCGCCTGCCACCACGATTCGCCCGAGGTAGTTGAACAGCACCTGTGTGGCGGGCTCAAGCGGCGAGATCGACGCGAACAGCCCCACCGTCGAGGACGTGTCCCACGGCTCGTCGGGCCTGCCGTGCGACTCGACCGCCACCGCCACCGGGCCCCGCCATTTCGCGAGCGTCCTGTGGAGCGCCTCGAGCAACTGCTCGTTCGAGACCATCGTCTCGGGGCGCTGGACCGTGAACCGGACGCCCGCCATCGTGTCCTGCCCTTGGCGAAGCCGCCGATTGCCCAACGGAGCCTCATACCGCTGAAGACCTTCGGTTTGCTTGTGGTCGGCGCGGGACTTCGCGACCTCCTGAGACCATTGCGCGTAGCTCGTGACCTCCGCAACCGGACCAGGCGACTCGCCGCGTTCCAGCTCGGTCCACCATTGCGCGAGCTCGCCGAGGATGATCTGCCAGGACACCGGGTCCACGACCAGGCTGTGCACGACGAGGATGAGCCGCCCGTCATCGGGGAGCCACACCGCCTGCACCATGCGCCCGGATTCCGGATCGAGCCGCTCCAACGCGGCCCGCGCCTCTCGGGTGGGATCGTGTCCGACGTGGAGGAAGTCCTCGGCCCGGACAGAGCCGACGGGCGCGGGCGACAGCAGCTCGCCGTCGAGCCGGGAGCGCAGCATCGGATGACTGTCCACAAGCAGTTGGAGCAGCGTGCGCAATTGCTCCACGCCGATCTGTTCGGGCAGGCGGATGGTGTGCCACTGTCCGAACCTCCGGAACCCGCCGAGCTCGACCAACCAACGCCCCACGGGCAGCAGCGGCGCGGGTTCGAGCGGGTCGGCCGAAGCCGCCGCCGCGACAGCGCTCTCCGCCTCGGCGGCCAGCGCGCGGACGGTGCCCGCCCGCATGATCATGCGGGGCGTGATGCGCACGCCGCCGCGCCTGGCCTTGCCCACCAGCGCGATAGCGGTGATGCTGTCAACGCCGAGATCGAAGAAGTCCTGGTCCACCGCGACCGACCGGACCCCCAACTGCTCCGCCAAAAGGCCCGCGATGAGGCATTCCGTCGGCGTGCTCGGCTCCTCGCCCTCGGCCTCGGCCATATCGGCGAACACGCTCGCGTCCAGTTTGCCGTTCGCGGTGAGCGGCAGTTGGTCGCGGACCACCAGGCGGGCCGGGATCATGTAGCCGGGCAGCCGTTCCGCGAGCGCCGCGCGCAACCGCGCCGCCGCCGGAGTCATGGACGTTTGCCCTTGCGAAGCGGGCAAGTCCTCGAACGCGCCCTCTTTCGGCACCACGCAGGCGGCGAGGACTAGCCCGCCGCCGGACGAGGAGCCAACGCCGTCCCCGTTCGGACGCGCCACGGCGGCCACCGCCGCGGCGCGCACTTGGGGCAACGCCAACAGCGCGGCTTCGACCTCGCCGAGCTCGATCCGATGCCCCCGGATCTTGACCTGCTCGTCGGCCCTACCAAGGCATTGCACCGCGCCGGAAGGGAGCCTGCGGGCGAGGTCGCCCGTGCGGTACATGCGCCTGCCGTGGACGAACGGGTCCGCGACGTAGCGTTCCGCAGTGCGCGCCGGGTTCGCGGCATAACCGCGGGTCAGCTGCGCCCCCGACACATACAGCTCGCCGACTACGCCGTCTGGGACCAGGCGCAAACCGGAGTCGAGCACGTACGCGGCCATCCCCGCCGTCGGGTGGCCGATGGCGGGGACCGCATGCTCCGCGACTGCGGCGACCAGTGTCTCCACCGTCGTCTCGGTGGGCCCGTAGCAGTTGTGCGCCTCGGTCGTCGGCAGGGCGGAGAGCCGTGCCCACTGCGCGGGGCTGAGCGCTTCGCCGCCGAGCGCGAGCACCGAGAGCTGCGGCAGGTCGAGCTGCGCGAGCATCGACGGGGAGGTGTCGATCATGTCGAGGCCGTGGCGGGCGATGCCGTCCGCCAAGCGCTGCGCGTCGCGCATCTCCTCCTCGTCGAAGAGGTGGTTCGCGTGCCCGCCCACAAGCCCGGCGAGCGGCTGCCAGGAGGCGTCGAAACTGAACGACCAGGCGTGCGCGATCTTCAACGGCCTGCCGAGGCGCTCCTGCGCCGGGCGCAGCATCCGCTCCCAGTGGTCGCGGACGTAGCTCGCCAGAGCGCGGTGGGTGCCGACGACGCCTTTCGGCTCGCCGGTGGAGCCAGACGTGAAGATCACGTACGCGGCCTGGTCGGGATGCACGCGGACCGGCGCGGCGAGCGGCGCGCCGACCGCCTCGAACACAGGGTCGCCCTCGGCGAGGACCAGCGCCGGGGCCGCTTGGCGCAGGATCGACTCGCGCCGGGCCTCCGGCAGCGCGGGGTCGAGCGGCACGTACGCCGCGCCCGCCGCCAGCACGCCGAAGAGCGCGACGACGAACTCCGGCGAACGGCGCAGGCTCAGCGCCACGACTGTCTCCGGCCCGACACCGCGCTCGGCGAGCCGGGCCGCGAGGAGCGCCGCTCGGTCCGTGAGCTCCCGATAGGTGAGCGAGCCGCCCGACCAGGACAACGCCACCGCGTCCGGGGTCTGCGCGGCGTGCGCCCACAACATCTCCGCGACGGAGGCTTGCTCCTGGTCCGGAGCGCTCCGGGCGGGAAGGCCGGGGGCGACGCTCGCCGCGAGGATCTGCTCGCACTCGCCCGGCAGCAGCGCGTCCAGGTCGTCGGGGCTCCCGTCGAAGCATGCCGGCATCTGCCGCACGATGGAGAGCAACCGCTCCCCCAGCAGGCTGGCCGGGGCCGGCAATACGCCGGGCAACGCCTCGATCGTCACTTCGAGCCGGTTCTGGAACAGCAGCGGCACCACGGTGAGCGGGTAATGCGTCAAAGTCTCCAGCCCGAGCGGGCGCAGCCGGACTCCGCCCGGCAGCAGGGCGGCCTGCGTCGCATCGCCGATGGGCGCGTTCTCGTACACGAAGAGCGTGTCGAAGAGCGTGCCGTGCCCGCTGGCGCGTTGCGTCTCGGACAGGCTCAGATAATCCACATCGCGCAACCGCGACGCGTCGCGCTGCAACTGGGCGCACTGCTCGCGCACGGAAGCCGACGGATCGATCCGGACTCGCGACGGCGTCGTGTTGATGAACAGCCCCACCATCGACTCCACGCCCGAGAGCGAAGCGGGCCGACCGGCGACGACCACGCCGAACACCACGTCGCTGCGGTCGCTGAGCCTGCTGAGCAGCACCGCCCAGGCGTATTGCGTGATCGTGCTCAGCGTCATGCCCTGCGCCCGCGCCCACTCCACGAGGCGCGCGGTCTCGTCCTCGTCCAGCGCGGCGGTGTGCTTCTGCGGGGCGAGCGCCTCCGAGGAAGCCTCGGCGGGCTCGCACAAAAGGAGCGGGCTCGCCCCGGCGAGATGCTCTCGCCACACCGCGAGCGCCTCGGCATGGTCGCGAGCCTCTAACCAGCCGATGTAGTCGCGGTACGGGCGGGCGGGGGGCAGCCCTCCCGTGTCGCCGCCCGCCGCGTACACGGCGAGCAGCTCCCGGTAGAAGATCGCCATCGCCCAGCCGTCCATGAGGATGTGGTGGACGGTGAAGACCATCCTGCGCGTGCCGTCCGGCAGCGTGAACAGGAGGAAGCGCAGCGCCGGCCCCCGTTCGAGGTCGAACCGTCGGACACGGTCCTCCGCCACAGCCGCGTCGAGATCCTCGGCCGCGATGTCGAGCTCCTGCCAGGGCAGTTCCGCGAACGACGGGATGATCTGCACCGGCTTGGGCAGATCCCGGTCCCAGAACGAGGCGCGGAGGTTCGGGTGCCGGTCCAGCACCGCCTGCGCGCTGCGCCGCAGCAAGCCCGCGTCCAACGGCCCTTCGATGTCGACGACCAGCTGGACCGTGTACATGTCGGCCTCGTCCCCGGCGAGCTTCGCGAGGGAGAAGAGCCCGCCTTGCAGGGGGCTGAGCGCGAGGACGTCCTCGATCCTGGCCTTCTGCTGTTGTTTCGCGCCCTCGGCTGCTGTCGTCATCGCGCCGCCTCGGGGCTGGCGAACAGCGCCATCAGGTCTTTGACCGAAGCCCCGGCGAGCATATCGGCGATCGACAAGTCGTGGCCGAGTTCCGTTTTGACCCTGCGCCGCAGCTCCAAAGCTTGCAACGAGTCCAAGCCGAGCGCCACCATCGGAGCGTCGACGTTGATGCTGCCCGCGCTCCCGTCGCCGACGACGTCCGCGAAAATCGCCAGCAACGATTCGGGCCCGCCTCCTTTGGCCGGTCCGGCTTGTCCGGTCTCGGCGGCTTGGGCGGGAGCGGCCGTCGCGACCAGGCCGGAGAGCAGCGGGCCGTAGCCGTACGGCTCCAACACGAAACGCGCCTGGTCGAGATCGAGGGCCGCGACGATGAAGTTCGCGGCGGAACCGCTCATGCCGAGGGCGAGCGCCTGCGCGGGCCGCAACGGACGGATGCCGGAGCCCGCCAATTTCTTCAAACCGTGCGCGCCGAGGTCCATATGTGTTTCCCATTGCCCCCATTGCACCGAGGCGCACGCCGTACCGTCGGCGCGCAGCCTCGTCGCGAGCGCGTCGAGCATGCGGTTCGCGGCGGCGTAAACGGCCTGTCCTCGGCCGCCGATGGTCGCCGCGACCGAAGAGCACAGCACCACGCGGAAATCGCGGGCGCGCGGCAATGCCTCGCAGGCCCACGCCGCGCCCAGCACCTTCGCGTCCAAGACGCGCCGTGCCTTCTCCGTCGTGATGTCCTCCAGCTCGATGTCCGCGTAATCGACCGCCGCGTGGACCAACAGGTCCACCGGCGCGTCTTGCAGCGTCCGCGCGAGCTGGGACACCGAGTCCTTGTCGCTCACATCGCACGCGACCAGTTCGATCCTCGCGCTCGTCGCCGCGCGGATCCGGTCAAGCCGGTCCGAGCCCGCCGCCGCCCCGGACCTGCTCACCAGGGAGATCCGCTTCGCGCCGAGGGCGGCGAAGTGCTCGCAGAACTCGACTCCGAGCTTGCCCGTGCCGCCGGTGATCACCACATGGTCGGGCCGCCCGACCGGCTGCTCCGCGTGGCTCGTCTCGACCAGCCGCTTCGCGTACACCTCCGAGCCGCGCAGCGCAAGCTCTGGTTCGCCCGCCGTGTGCAGGGCGGCTATGAGCGCCGAGGCGGCTCCCGGCTGCAACGGCTCGCAGTCCAGGTCCACATGGCGGAACGAGACTCCGGGGCGCTCCACGCCGACGCTGCGGAAACCCGCGCTCGCGGCCGCGTGCGCGAGCGACGGCGGCCGGTCGGCCTCGGTCACGGACTCTCCGCCGATGGTCACAAGACAGCAAGCCCGCGCCCCGGCTTCCGGCCACCACGCGCGGTCGCCGAAGAACGACGCGGTGTCCGCCACCGCTGTCGCGGCTTCCTCGTCCGAGGCCGCAGGCAGCAGCACGACGAGCGTGTCGAGCCCGGCCGTGTCGTCCGACGGCTCGATCACCCGCGCGGTCGCCCCGTAGTTCTCGGCGGCGGCGAGCAACGCGGCCGCCGAAGCGGCGCATTTGCCGGTGTGGTCGATCAGGCCGATGGCGGAGGGCCGGGTCATCGAACGCTGCGACAGCCGGACCCAGCTCTCGGCGAGCAAGCGCGCATCGGACCCGTCGGCCTCCCGCCGCGCCTCGGCGGCAAGGGCCGGGGACTGGGCCGGAGCGGCGACAGGCTGCTGGCCCGCCGTCCGATACGGCAGCCACAACCGCAGCCGCCGCATCGGCGCGTTCGGGAAATCGGCCAACGGAGCTGGCGGCGGGCCCGGGACCTCCTCGCGCAACCGGTCCCACCGGTAGCGCAGATCGCGCACAGCCAATGTCGCGAGATTGCGGACGAATTCGTCAAGGCCCACAGCGGTCCGGCTGGACGTGCCGACCACGGCGCCCTCGTCCCCGGCGCGCTCGCCGAGGTTCTCATGGATCGCCATGCGCAGCGTTGGGTGCGCGGCGAGCTCGACGAACACATCGGCCCCGAGCTGCGCAGCCGAAGCGACCGCCTTGTCGAACCGCACCGTGTTGCGCAGGTTCCGGAACCAGTACTCGCCGGGCTGGAACTCGGGCGTGATGGGTCCGCCGAACGTCGAGCCCACGCAGGCGACTGCGGCTTCGGCGAAAACGCGGTGGTCGAGCGCGCCGTCGATGGCGGCGGCGAAGCGCTCGTCGAGGCGGGCGATCTCGCTGGTGTGCGCGGGGAACCGGACTCGGATCATCCTGGCGAACACGTCGCGTTCGGCGAGGGCGTCGACAAAGCCCTGCAGGGTTTCGCGGTCGCCGGAGACGCCGATCATGTTCGGCGAGTTGACGACGGACAGCTGCGCCCAGCCGGAGCTGCGGGCGAGCACCTCTTCGCAGACGTCCCGGCTCACGGCGGCGACCGCCATCGCGTAGTCGCCGCCGGCGAAGTCGTCGGCGAAGGCCGAGCGGACCCCCACCGCGCTCACCGCGTCGTGCAGCGTGACCATGCCCGACACGTAAGCCGCGGCGATCTCGCCCTGGCTGTGCCCGATTGTGAACGCGGGCTCGACCCCCGCCGCCCGCCACATCGCGGCGAGGCCCGCCATCTGGGTGAACAACGCGGGTTGGGCGACGCGCGCGCGGTCGTCTTCCGGCGCGTCCTCTCGCACGAGGTAGTCCAGCGGCGACATGCCGAGCTGCGCCTCGAAGGCCTGGGCGCAGCGGTCCGCCTCGGCCCGGTACGCGGGGCTCTGCTCGTAGAAGACACGGCCCATCCCCGCCCGCTGCGCTCCTTGTCCGGGGAAGACGAAGGCCGTCCGCCTCGCCGAGGCGGGGGCGTCCGACTGGACCACAAGCGGATGGGCGACTCCGTCCTTGACCGCTTGGAGCGCGCTGATCAGCTCCTCGCGGTCGGCGACCATGGCCAAGGCGCGCTGCCTGCGGGCGACTCTGGTGCCGAACACCGCGTCGGCGGCCTGCTGCGCCGAGACTTCGGGATGGCCGACGACGAAGGAGTGCAAGGCTGCGGCTTCGGCGCGAACCGTGTCGACGGAGTCTCCCGACAGCAGCACGGGGATGGAGCGGTTTGGTAGGCGGTGCGTGTGCATGATGTGCCTCCTCTCAGGCGGGCATTGCGATGATGGCGTGCGCGTTGGCCCCGCCCGCGCCGAACGACGACACAGAGCCGTAGCGGAATCCGTCTTTCGGCTCCCATGGGACAAGCCGGTCGGCGAGCCGGAGGCCGGTCATGCCCCACTCCACTTTCGTGGTCGGCTTGTCCGCGAACAGAGTCGGCGGCACGGCTCCGTGTTCCCCCGCGAGCAGCAGCTTGATCAGGCCGAGCATGCCCGCCGCCGCCTGCGCGTGCCCGACGTTCGACTTCGACGATCCCACCAGCGCCGACGATCCCGCCGCGCCGTACGCGTGCTGGAGCGCGAGGAGTTCGATCGGGTCGCCCACCCGCGTGGCGGTGCCGTGGCCCTCGATCATGCCGATGTCGACCGGATCGACCCCGGACGCGGCGATCGTCGCGCGGAAAAGGTTCAGCTGCGCGTGCATGCGGGGCACGAGGATGTGTTTGCCTTTGCCGTTGTGGTTCGTCCGGACGGCGAGCACCCGCCCGTACACGCGGCGCCCCGCCGCGAGGGCGCGCGACTCCGGCTCGACGAGCACGACGCCCGCCCCTTCGCCCCATAGCGTCCCGCTTGCTTCGTCCGAGTACGCGCGGCAATGCCCGTCCACCGACAGCGCGTTGCTCTTGGAGAACTCGTAGAAGCCGCCGGGAGAGCCCATCACCGACACCCCGCCCGCCAACGCCCACGAGCATTCGCCCGAGCGCACGGCGCTGATGGCCAGCTGCAGCGCGGTGAGCGAGGACGCGCACGCGGAGTCGATGCACATCGACGGTCCGATCAGCCCGAGACAGTGCGAGACCCGCCCCGCGACGCCCAGCTGGCCGCCGCCGACGATCCGGAATCCGTTGTAGTCGTTCACCTCGCCCGCGCGTGGGCCGTACTCCTGGGGCGAGGCCCCGATGAAGCAGCCGCCGTCCGACCCTTCCAAATCGCCGGGGTTGACTCCCGCGTTCTCCAACGCGCGCCACGCCACCCGCATCCCGACCCGCTGCTGGGGGTCCATGGCGATGGCCTCGCGCTTGGTGATGCCGAAGAAGTCGGGGTCGAACACGGTGGCATCGTCGAGGAATCCGCCCGCGTCGGCGACATTGCTCCACCCGTCCAGCTGCGAGAGGGACAGCACTTCCTCGAGCGGCCATTCCCGGTCGCGCGGGAACGGGCCGACCAGCTCGCGGCCTTCGGCGAGCGCGGACCAGTACGCCGAGGGGGTGGCGGCTCCGCCGGGAGCCTCGACCGCCATGCCGGAAATCACGATGGGCTCGGCCTCCTGCGCCGCGTACGCCGTCACCGCGCCGCCCCCGTGCCAGCCTGCTGCCCCTGCGCCGCCTCGACCAGCAGCCGCGAAAGCGCGTCCATATGCTCGTTGAGATAGAAATGACCGCCGCTGAAGACCGTCACCTGCACGTCGTCTGCGTGCTTGTCCCAGTCGTAGAGGTCGCGCATCGTGACGACCGGGTCCGCGTCGCCGCCGAGGACGTGGACGCGGGAGGACACTTTGACGCCTTCGGCGCAGGAGTAGGCGTCGAACGCCTGGTAGTCGCCCTTGATCGCGGGGAGCGCGGCGCGCATGAGATCCCGATTGGCGAAGATGGCGGTGTCGGTCCCTTCGAGCCGCCCGAGATGGTCGAGGATCTCCTCGTCCCCGGTCGGGTGCGAGGGTTTCTCGGCGGCGCGGCACGGCGCGATGGCCGCCGAAACGACGAGCTGCGGCACGGCGACTCCCCGCTCCTGCGCGAGCCGCGCGAACTCGAACGAGACCAGACCGCCCATGCTGTGCCCGAACGTCATGATCGGCGCGCCGGGGCGGTGCCCGGCGGCCTGGAAGTCCTCGAACGCCCCGGCCGCGATTTCGGGCAAACTCAGCAGCGCCGGTTCCCCCGCCCGGTCTTGGCGGCCAGGGTACTGGAAGATCACGACGTCGAAGCGCTCGCTGAGCGCCTTGGAGAGGGCGCGGTACGCGGAAGCCCCCGCGCCCGCGTGGGGGAAGACGAGCAGAAGGGGATTGTTCGGGTCGGCGGGCCGGTGGAATTGCCGGACCCACCCCTGCGGGTGTCGCGTGAGAGCCATGCTGTTTTCTCCTTGAACCGCTCGCCGATACGGCACGTGCCGACACGACGCGCGGAGGGGGCGGATGGATGTGTCGAGCGGAAACCTTACCAGGTGAATTAGGTTAGCATAACCTAAATCTTCTGTCTCCTTCGTCTCTGTTCAAGGCGCTTGCCACGATTCGGCGAGCGAAGCCAGCATGTCCTCGGAAAGACCCGAGACGCTCATCGGCGCGTGGCTGCGATCGCCGTTCTGCTCCTGCGCGGGGTCTGCCGCGTCCACGGCAGCGGCGAGGCCGGAGAGAGAGGCGTGCTCGAAGACCATCTGCGGAGTGAGCGCCAAACCCGCGTCGTTCGCCCGACGAGCCCACTGGACCGAGAGGACGCTGTCCCCGCCGAGCGCGAAGAACCCGTCGCCGCGCCGGATGTCGTCGATCTCCAACAACTCCTCGAGCAGCGCCGCGAGCGTCCGCTCGGTCGGCGTGGCCGGAGGGCTGTCGTCGTACGACTCCTCGATGACCGGAGCGGGCGCGAGCGGCGCGCCAGCGGAAGCCCCGACCCGCGAGTCGGGATCGTCCGCGAAGACCTCCAGCACGCGCAGCAGCTCCGCGAGGAGCCGCTGCGCCGTCGCGCGCTCGTACAGGTCGGTGTTGTAGACGATGCTCGCGGAGACTTCTTCCGCCGAGGTGAAGAAATTGAAGCTCAAGTCGAGGTACGCCGTGCCGAACGGGAGCCGCAGCATCTGCGCCGCGAGATGCTCGCCGAACGCGGGCAGCTCGGTCTCGGCCTCCCGGTAATGCATCATCACCTGGAACAACGGGTTGTACGAGCGGGAACGTTGCGGGCTGATCGTCTCGACCAACCGCTCGATCGGCAAGTCCTGGTGCTGGTACGCGTCGAGCGAGACCCGCCGCGACCGGCGCACCAGCTCCCTCGCGGTCGGATCGCCTGAGACATCGGCGCGCAGCACCACCATATTGGCGAACACGCCGACCAAACCGTCCGCGCCAAGATCTGAGCGGCCCGAGACCGGCGAGCCGATAGGAATGTCCTCGCCCGCGCCGAACTGGCGCAAAAGCAGCGCCACAGCGGCTTGGAGCACCATGAACTCGCTCGCCGACTCGGCGCGGGCGAGCTCGCGCAGTCGTCCGACGACAGCAAAAGGCACACTGGCCTCGACTGACCCGCCCGCCACGCCGAGCACCGGGGGCCGAGGTTTGTCGTGGGCGACATCAATCCGCCTCGGCGCTCCCGCGAGCGCCTCGACCCAGTAGTCGAAGTGCTCGGCAGATTCCGGCTTGCCGTCCCTTCCGGATCCGGCGAACCGTTCTTGCTGCCACAGCGCGAAGTCCGCGTACTGCGCCGCAAGCGGCTCCCACGTCGGCGCGCGGCCGCCGAGGCGGGCCTGGTACGCCGCGCTCAGGTCGGCGAACAGCACCCCCGCGGACCAGTGGTCCGCGGCGATGTGGTGCACCACTATCGTCAGCACGTGCTCCTCAGCTCCGTTGCGCACGAGCCCGGCGCGGATCGGCAGCTCGCGGGCGAGGTCGAAGACATGGTCCGCGACATCGGCGGAGAACTCGAACGGAGCCGGGGGGAGCACGAGCTGGTACGGGACGCCATCCGCTTCGGGGAACGTCGTGCGCAGCACTTCGTGACGCTCGAGCACATCGCCGAACGCGGCGGCGAGCGCGGCAACGTCCAGCGGACCGGTCAGCCGTGCCGCGAACGGGATGTTCAACACCGTCCCGCCGACTAGGCGCTGCTGGAACCAGATGGCCAGCTGCGCGTACGACAACGGCACCCGCTCCGGCCTCGGCCTGCGCGTCAACGCTGCTCCCTCGGCCGACTGGCGGCACGTCGTCAGCATCGCCGCGAGCTCGGCGGGGGTCGGCGCGTCGAACGGGGCGCGCACCGGCACCTCGAAGCCGAACTCGGCCCGGATCCGCGCGACGAGGCGGGTGGCGAGGAGCGAATGCCCGCCCAAGTCGAAGAACGAGTCGTCCGCGCCGACCCGCTCCACGCCGAGCACGCTGGCGAAGATCTCCGCGAGGCGGCGCTCGTCCTCAGTCGCGGGCGGGCGGAACTCCACCGACGTGGCGGCCTGCGGCTCGGGCAGCGCCTTGCGGTCGAGCTTCCCGCTCGGCGTGAGCGGTATGCGGTCGACCTGCATCACCACGGCGGGGCGCATGTGCGCGGGCAGCACAGTGGCGGCCTGTGCCTTGATCTGCGCGACTTCGAGCGAGCCCTCGCTCGGAGTCACATAGGCCACCAGCGATTTCCCCGCGCCGGGCAGATCCGCCGCGACCACGACGCATTGCGCGACGTCGGGATGGGCCGCAACCGCCGCGGCCACCTCGCCGAGCTCGATGCGGAACCCTCGGATTTTGACCTGCTCGTCCGCCCGTCCGACGAACTCCAACTGTCCAGCCGCGTTGCGCCTGGCGAGATCGCCCGTGCGGTACATCCGCGCGCCTTGGCAGAACGGGTCTGCGACGAACCGCTCCGCCGTGAGCGCCGGCGAGCCCAAATAGCCACGGGCCAGATGCTCGCCGCCGAGGTAGATCTCGCCGACCACCCCCGACGGGACGAGTTCGAGCGCGTCGTCGAGCAAGTACGCCCGCGCCCCGGCGAGCGGCTTGCCGATCGGGGCGAGGGCCGCGCCGGCCGGGCGGACCCCGATCTGCCCGGTCGCGCACACCACCGCCTCGGTCGGGCCGTAGAAGTTGTCGAGCTCGACGCCCCACAGCGCGCCAGCCTTCGCCACAAGCTCGCCGCTGAGCGCCTCGCCGCCGACCGGCACCCGGCGCAGCGTCCGCAGCGCGCTCGCCTCTGGCAGCGCGAGGATCGCGTCGAGCAGCGACGGGACCATATGCATCACCGTCACCCCGTGCCTGGCGACGAGCGCGCCGAGCGCGGGGACGTCGGTCGCGACCCCCGGCTCCGGCACCACCACGCTCGCGCCGACGATGAGCGGCGTGAAGATCTCGAAGAAGGACGCGTCGAAGCTCACCGAGGTCAGCTGGACCAGCCGGTCCTCAGCGCCCAGCCCGTAGTTGTCCGCCATCCCCCGCATGTGCGCGGCGATCTCCCGATGCGCCACCGCCACCCCCTTCGGCTTCCCTGTGGAGCCCGAGGTGTACACGATGTAGGCGAGGTTCTCAGGACGCAACGGGCGCGCCCGGTCCGTGTCGTCGAGGTCGTGGTCGGCGAGCCCTTCGGCCTCGGCCTCGGCTTCGGCGAGCGCCTTGGCGTCGAGCACGAGCTTGGGGCGGGCGTCCGAGAGCATGTGCTCGATCCGCTCGCGCGGATACGCGGGGTCAACCGGCACGAACGCCCCGCCGGCTTTGAGCACCGCGAGGACGGCCGGGATGAACTCGACGCAGACACCGAGCTGCAACGCCACCACGTCCTCCGCGCCGACGCCCCGGCCAACCAGCCAACGCGCGAGCCTGTTCGCGCGGGCCCCAAGCTCGCCATAGCGCGACTCGCCGCCGTCCCACACCAGCGCGACCGCGTCCGGGGCGGCTGCGATCCGTTCTTCGATGAGGACGTGCAGCAACCGGGCCTCTGGCGCGGCGGGAGCGCCGCAGGAACAGGCGATCTCTTCGGCGCGTTCCGCCCCGAGCAGATCGATCTGCGACAACGGACGGTCGGGCTCCGCGAGCGCGCCCGCGAGCAGGCGCGCGTACCGGCGGGCGAAACCGGCGGCAACCTCGTCCGGCACGACGTCGACGCGGTGCTCCACCTCGATCACGGCCCCCGAAGCGCCTTGCTCCACCGCGACGGACAACGGCAGCTGCGTCACAGGGGAGCGCAGGTCGATCCGCTCTGCCGCCATCCCGCCGATGCGCAGGCACTCCCCCGCGCCTCGGACGCTGAACCCGACGCGCGCCGCCTCCGCGCTCCCCTTCGCTCCCACCGCCACCGCCTCGCTCAGGTCGAGGTCCTGGTGGGCGAACGCGGCGAGGCACAGCTCGCGGGTGCGCCGCGCGAGCGAGCGCAACGAGTCTGCCGCGTCCACCGAGCAGCGCAGCAACAGCACGTTGCCGAAATAACCGATCCGCGACCCGGACCCGCCCCGGCCGCCGACGGGGACGGAGACGAAGAACTCCGAGACGTTCTCGGCTTCTGCGCCCTGCGCGGGGCAATGCCTGCGCACTGTTGCCGCGAACGCGGCGAGCAGCACCATGAACGAGGTGGCCCCCACTTCGTCCGCGAACTCCTCAAGCCTGGCCGCCAGCTCCGCCGGAGCCTCGACCTCGTGCCGGTTGGCGCGCGGGGACGAACCGGAGCCCGCCCCGGCCGCCCCGGGCAGCTCCAACGGCTCGGGAAGCCGGGCGAGCTCGTCGCGCCAGTACGCGACGCTCTGCGCGGAAGCCGGGGAGGCTTCCGGCTCGGGCTCGGGCGGAGGCAGCTCGCCACCTCGGTACGCCACGTCCACATCGTGGAAGAACACCGACCACGAGTCGTCGTCCCACGCGATGTGGTGGGCGGTCAAAGCGAGGACGTGCTCGTCGGGCCCGAGCCGGAACACGCTGACGCGCAGCGGCGACTCGGCCGAAAGGTCGAAGGGGCGGGCGAAGTCCCGCCGCGCGAGCACCTGGAGGCGCTGCGCTCGGCTCTGGGGCTCCGACAGCTCGGAGAGGTCGTGCAACGCGAACGCCGGAGACAGCTCCTCGTGGACCTGCGAGCGCAGCTCCCCGTCCGCGCCGAGTTCGAAGGTGGTGCGCAGCGCCTCGTGCCGCCGTGAGACCTCGGCGACGGCCCTGCCCAGCTCCACGGCGTCCAGATCGCCGACCAGCCGAAAGCCCAGGCAAATATTGAGCGTGCTCGACTCGGGGTCTTGGTTTTGCGCGAGCCACATGCGCCGCTGGGCAGCGGAGGGCCCCGAGGGCGGGGCCTGCTCGGCCCGCGCGGTCAGCCCCTGTTCGGCGAGACGGCGCCGCAGAAGCTCCCGCCGACGCTCCAACAGATCCTCAGGCATAGCTCTCCTCTTCGTTGGTCTGGGCCAGCAGTTCGTCCTCCGACAGATCCGCTACTTCGAGATAGACCTCGGCGACCTGTTCGAGCCGCCCCGGCTCGCCGTCCTTCTCCGCAAGCCGTCGGGCCAAGCCTGCGACCGTGCGCGCGGCGAAGAAGTCCGCGACTGCCGCCGACGGGGAATCGAGCCAGTCGCGGATCCGCGCCACCGCTTTGATCGCGAAGATCGAGTCGACCCCGAAACGGAAGAAGTCCTCCTCCGCTCCGATCTCGCGGCCGAGCACGTCGTGCAGGATGCGCACGAGCGCCGCTTCGAGCTTGGTGCGCGGGGCCCGCTGGCTCCGCGTCGGCCCGGCTTCTTCCAAGAGCCTGCGCACCGCCGCACGGTCGAGCTTCCCGTTGTCCGTGAGCGGCATTGATTCGAGCACGAGCAGCTGCGTCGGAACCATGTGCTGCGGCATCGACCGGGCCAGAGCGGCGAGCACCTCGTCCGTGTCGGGCCTGTTGCCCGGAGCGCCCGCGACAGCGGCCGCGATCCGAGTTCCCATCCGGGCGGTCGGCTCGCCGAGCGCCAACGCCACCGCGCGCAGCACCCGAGGAGCCTGACGCAGCGCGGATTCCACCTCGCCGAGCTCCACCCGGTAGCCGCTGATCTTGACCCGATGGTCCGCGCGTCCGACGAACTCGACGGTGCCGCCCGGCCAATGCCTGCCGAGATCGCCTGTGCGGTACCACCGCATCCCCTCGTGCTGGACGAAACGTTCCGCCGTGCGAGCCGCATCGCCCCGGTAGCCCTCGGCGATGCCGGGGCCGCCGAACCAGATCTCGCCCACCGCCCAGTCCGGGCAATCCTCGCCCCGCGCGTTCACCACGCGGCAGCGCATTCCGCGCAGCGGGCGGCCGTACGGCACCGAGAGCCAGCCGTCCTGCGGCTGGTCGACCTCGCACACGGACGCGTGAATGGCCGTCTCCGTGGCTCCGCCGAGCCCCGCGAACCGGGAGCGCGGAGCGCGCTCGCGCAGCCTGCGCGGCAAATCCACGCTCACCCAATCCCCGCCGAGCAGGACGACGCGCAACGAGCCGAGGTCGCCAGACGGCGTGTCGAGCAGGATGTCGAGCCATCCGGGGATCCAGTTGACGCAGGTGACAGCATGCCGCTCCACCAGTCGCGCCCACGTCGCGGGCTCCCGGCGCGAGGACTCGTCGATGACGACGACCGCGCCGCCGACGCCGAGCGGAACGAAGACGTCGAAGACCGACATATCCGACTCCAGCGCCGCCAGCGAGAGACAACGGTCGCTCTCGGCGATCTCGAACCGCCAGACCAAATCTTCCAGCGTGTTCATCGCGGCCCCGTGCCGCAGCTCCACTCCCTTGGGCACACCGGTGGAACCCGAGGTGAAGAGCACATACGCGAGATCGTCCCCGGTGACGGGCACCGGCTGGGGAAGCGGACGGCAATGCTCGGCCGCACGGGCGAACGCGACGACCGGCACGCCGGGCGCGGCAAGGTCCTCATCGGCCGCGGCGATCACCGCGCGCACGTCCGCCGTCTGCGCCATCTGCTGACGGCGGGCGGGCGGCTGGTCCACGCCGACCGGCACGTACGCCGCGCCAGCGGCGAGGATCCCGAGGAGGGCGGGCACCTGCGCCGCGCCTTTGGGCAGGGCGACAGCGACCGCGTCGCCGCGCTTGACCCCGGAGTCCACGAGCGCGCCCGCGACCGCGAGCGCCTGCTCGCGCAGCTTTCCGTAGCTCGTGGTCGTGCCGTCCTGCGCGATCACCGCGACCGCGTCGGGGTTTTCCTCGGCGCACTCGAAGAAACCGCCGTGCAGCGTCTGGCCCGAGCCCTGCGGGGCCGGACCAGGATCGAACAGCGCATCGCGCGCCGCCCGCTGGTCTTTGGAAGCCGCACCGGCCCCAGAAGGCCGCGACCACTGCTCCGCGTTGTCCGCGAGCCGGTCGACCTCGGCGGTGTACCAGGCGAACATCGCCTCGGCCGCCCCAGGCCGCAAGTACGGCTCGCGCACGTCCCAGTTCAGCAGCAGCCCGCCGGAGACCTCGGTGACCTGCGCGTCGAGCGCCACTTGCGGGCCTTGCGAGATGATGTGGACCGGGCTCCCGAACGTCTGGGTCACCGAGTCCGCGAAAAGCTCGCCGAGGCCGATCGCGCTCGTGTACACCACGTTGGCGAGCACCTGCTCGCCGTGCAGGCGGCTGAGGTCGCGCAGCACCGAGAGGCCGGAGTACGCGCTGTGCGCCGCCGCCTCGTGGAACGCGCGCTGCACCTCGTGGGCGCGCTCGCCGACCGTCGCAGGCGCGGAAAGGTCAACGCCGAGCATCACCGAGGAGGTGAAATCGCCGACCACCCTGTCCAGGCCCGCTTCCGTCTCTTCCCTGGTGAAAAGGGGCAGGTTCAGCAGGAACTTCGGGTTCGCCGACCAGTTCCCGACCGCGGCGGCGAAGATCGAGGCGAGCGCCATCGCCGGGGTGACGCCGTGCTCGTGGCATCGGGCGTACAGCGCGGCCTTGCGCTCGGGGGCGAGCCAATGATGGTGGCGCACGGTGCGCGCGTCCGGCGCGTAGTCCGCCTCGGCCACGACCGGCAGCTGCGGGGGCGACGGCAGCTCCTCGAGCCGCCCGGCCCACCAGAGCCGGTCCGCCTCCGAGGCGGGATCGCAGGCCGCGAGCTTTTCGACGAGGTGCCGACGAAAGTCCTTCTGAGGTTTTTCGAGGGATTCGCCCTGGTAGAGTGCGGCGAGATCGGCGACGAGCACGCGGTAGCTCATCGCGTCCGCCGCGATCATGTCCACATCCAGGCACAGCCTGCTGCGCCCGCCCGGCAACGAGACGAGGAGGACGTCGATCACTTGGCCCTCGTGCACCGCGAGGGTCTGGCTGCTCTTCGCCTCGCGGATCTCGGCGAGGCGGAGCCTCGCCTCGTCCTCGTCCGCTTCGCGCAGATCCACAGCCTCGAAGATCTGGAGTTTCGGCTTGGGCAGCACCTGCTGCGTGCCGTCGGGCAGGACCTGGACCCGAAGCATGGGATGACGCCGGACGAGCTGGTCCACAGCCGAGGCGAGCCGGTCCGGGTCGATCCCGGCTCCGCCCGATCCTGCACCGTCGAACTCGACGTACAGGTGCGCGGCGACGCCGCCGAGGCGCTGGCCGCCGTCACGGCCGACCCATTGCGCGTGCTGCATCGGGGCGAGCGGGAACGGCTCGGCCGACTCCTGCGCCTCCGGCTCGGGGGCGGCGGGCGCGGCCCGCGTCTCAAGCCTTGGCGCGGCCCGCAGGATATCGCACCAGCACCGCAGGGTCGGGTTCGCGGCGAGCTCGGCGAACCCGACGGCGAAGCCGCGCTTGCGCCATCTGCCCGCGAGCGACATCATGCGCAGCGAGTCGAGGCCGAACGAGATGAGGTCGTCGTCCTGCGCGAGCGATTCGGCTGGCACCCCCAACAAGCCAGCCACCTGATCCCGAATGTCCTCCAAGGCGATCGGCGGCTCGGTCACATCTGCTCCTTCGGCTTCGTTGGCGGGCGGGTCGAAGCCAAAGCGTAACATAGGGTAGCCTTGGTTTTGTTTGGGTAGCCTTACTTAGCTTGCCGGACCAGCCATCGACCAGCACATCCTTAAGAGGAGAACTCCATGCCGCCACCTCGATCCGAGACGCTCGTCACACTCCCTCGCGAGCTCGTCGATCTTTCGGAGCAGGTCCGCCAGGCTCCGGCCCCGGCGGCTCCGAAGCTCCCCCCGCCGTACTCCCTCCGGCTGGTCGACCCCGAGGGCGACGACCCCGAGCTGATCGCGGCATGGATGGCGCGGCCCCATCTCGCCGCAACGTGGGAGCAAAGCTGGCCCGCCGAGCGGTGGCGCGCGGACAGCCGGGCCCGGCTGTCCGGGGCGTACTCGCGCCCCTACCTGCTCGACTACGACATGGCCGACGCGGGCAGGCCGGAGGACGGAGTCCGCCCGGTCGGCTACATCGAGTACTACCGTGTGGCGAAAGACGAATGCGCCCGTTGCTACCCCGCCGACCCGTGGGACGTCGGATTCCACATCGCCACGGGCGAAACGGAGCTGATCGGGCGGGGCATCATGTCCCGGTGGATCGGAGTGATGGCGGCCGAGGTGTTCGCGGCAGAGCCTTATTGCCGCCGCCTCATCTGCGACCCGGACCATCGGAACGCGCCCATGCGCCGCGCGCTCGAGAAATGCGGCTGGATCCTCCTCGGCGAGCATCAAGTCCGCCCGGAACGGCGCATCGCGCTCTACTGCCTGCCACGCACCCCCGAAGACCTGCCCCGCCTCGCCGAAGGAGACTGAACCCCATGAATCAACCGATCAAACCGACCAATCCGCACGTGTTGCGGCTCGAAGTGCTGCGCAACGAGCAAATCAGCCCGAACATCAGGCGCATCACCGCCGGCGGAGCCGACCTCGCGAAATTCGCCCCGCTCGGGGCGGACCAATGGTTCCGCCTCTTCTTCCCCCGCGAAGGGCAGAACGAACTTCGTCTGCCGACCACCGCGTCGAATCTCTGGTACGCGCAGTTCCTCGCCATGGGCAAGAACAAACCGAGGGTGCGCAACTACACCGTGCGCGCGTTCCGGGGCGGCGCGGCTCCAGAGCTCGACATCGACATGGTCGCCCACGGCGACACGACCCCGGCCAGCGCATGGGCGAACCGGGCGAAACCCGGCGACCCGCTCGGGATACTCGACCAGGGCTGCTACTACAACCCGCCAAAGGACTGCTCCGAGCTGTTGCTCGTCGCCGACGAGTCGGGCCTGCCCGCGATCATGGGCATCCTGGAGACCCACAGGCCGCAGGTGCCGACCCGCGCCTTCATCGAGATTCCCGACGCGGCGGACGCCCAGCCGCTGCCCGAGGGGCTGGGGAACGTCGAGGTGGCGTGGCTGCCGCGCAAAGACCCGCACGCCAGGCCGGGCGAACTCGCCCTGCACGAGGCGAAGCACGCCAAACCGCCCGCAGCGGACAGCCACACGTTCGTGGTCGGCGAGAGCGGTCTGCCGACCGGGCTGCGCAGACATCTGGTGAACCTCGCCGGCGTGCCGAAGAGCAGGGTGACGTTCGTCGGGTACTGGAAGTACGGCAAAGCGGAGCCGATGTGAGCCCGGCAACGGCGGGAAACGCCGATACGGAGCCCATTGCCCTTGGCGCGCTCCTGACCCGCGCCGCCGAGCGTTGGCCGGACCGCGTCGCCGTTGCGCAGGCCGACCGGACGCTCACCTACCGAGAACTCGAAGACGAGGCGCGGTCGTTCGCCATGGGCCTCGCCGCGTTCGGCCTGGAGCCCGGAGAGAAAGCGCTCCTGCAGATCCCCAACTCTCCTGAGTTCCTCATCGCGCTGTTCGGAGCACTCACGGCTGGCGTCGTGCCGGTCATGTGCCTGCCGGGGCACCGCGATGCCGAACTCGCGCATTTCACCAGGGTCTGCGGGGCCGTCGCCCATCTGACCACCCGGCATATGGCCAAGCTGGTCTCGCCCCCTGTCCGCGCCCTCACCACGGACGTCGTCCTCGCGGCTGGCCGCGCGTACGCGAAGAACGTCAGCGAGCCCGTGCTCGATCCGGACTCCCCCGCCCTGCTGCTCGTGTCGGGCGGGACCACCGGGCTGCCCAAGCTCATCCCCCGCACCCATCGGGACTATCTGTACAACCTGTCCGCCGCCGCGCGGGTCTGCGAGCTTTCCGAATCGGACGTGTACCTCGCCGCCCTGCCCGTGGCACACAATTTCCCGCTCGCCTGCCCCGGAGCGCTCGGAGCCATGAGCCTCGGCTCCGCGGTCGTCTTCGCCGCCGATCCGAGCCCGGAGGCGGCGTTCGCCGCCATCGAGCGGCACCGCGTCACCGTCACCGCCCTCACCCCGCCGCTGGCGGGGCTATGGGCGAGCGCCGCCGAGTGGGAGCCCGCCGATCTGGGCTCGCTGCGGCTGCTGCAAGTCGGCGGAGCGAAGCTCGAGGCCGAGCGAGCCAAGGAAATCCTGCCAGCCCTCGGCCTCGACCGAGCCTCGAACGCGGGGCGCATGGGCCTGCAGCAAGTGTTCGGCATGGCGGAGGGCCTGGTCTGCTTCACCCGGCCGGACGACCCCGACGAGCTGGTCTTCGAGTCCCAAGGCCGCCCCATGTCCGACCAGGACGAGGTGCGCCTGATGGACGAGAGCGGCGCAGAAGTCCCCGACGGCGAGGTCGGCGAGCTCGAAACGCGCGGCCCGTACACGATCGCCGGTTACTACAACGCCCCGGAGGCGAACGCGCGCGCCTTCGCCCCTGACGGCTTCTACCGCAGCGGCGACCTCGCCAGGCGGCTGCCCTCCGGCCACCTCGTCGTCGTCGGGCGGGCCAAGGATGTGATCAACCGGGGCGGCGAGACGATCTCCGCGGAAGAGGTGGAGGAGCATCTGCACGCCCATCCGGAGATCGACCTCGCAGCGGCAGTCCCCTGCCCGGACGAGTTCCTCGGCGAGAAGATCTGCGCGGCGGTCGTCCTGCGCACGGGGGCTTGCGAGTCCGGGCCTCTGGACCTGCCCCGGCTGCGAGCGTTCCTCGCCGCCCGAGGGCTCTCCGCCGAGAAACAACCGGACATGCTGCTCCAGCTGCCGACGCTGCCGATGACCCCCGTGGGGAAAGTGGACAAACGCGCCATCGCGGCCCAGCTGCGGTGAGCGCCAAAGGCGAGACGCGTCGATAGACTGGCTCTCGTGACGCAAATCATCCTTCCGATCGGCAAGACGAACCGCAAAGCCGCGCACCGCGTGCTCGCGACGGCGTTCGCGCGCGATCCGGTCATCCGTTGGACCGTCGCCGACCCCAGACGCGACGAGGCGGTCTTCCGTGCGCTCGATCTGGCGATGCACGGCGCGGACGAAGGCTCCGACCTGCTCTACGAGGACGGCGTCGCCGTCGGGGCCGCGTTCTGGGACCCGCCGGGCTTCACCCCGCCGCTGACGCAGACGCTGCGCGCGGTTCCCGTCCTGATGGGCGCGCTGCGCGCCCGGCTGTACCGGGGCGGGGCATTCGCCGCCACGGTCATGCGCCACCGCCCCCGAGAGCCGCACTGGTACCTCGCCGCCATCGGCGCGACGGCGTCCGGGCGCGGCTTCGGGTCGGCCCTCTTGCGGCACCGGCTCGACCAGATCGAGGGCCCGGCCTATCTGGAGAGTTCGAACATCCTGAACAACCCGCTCTACGAGCGGTTCGGCTTCCAGGTGGTCGCGGAGATCAAACTGCCGTTCGGCGGGCCGTCGATGTGGGCGATGCGCCGGGAATGACCGGCGCGCCGGACGGCGTCACTGCTTCGCGATGAGATGCTCCGCCACGCAGGCGAGCTTCTCGCAGGTCTCCTCGAACTCGCGCTCGGGCCTGGACTGGCCGATCACGCCCGCGCCGGCGCGCAGCCACGCACGGCCGCCCTCCTGGTAGACCGCGCGGAGCACCAGCGCCGCGTCGAGACTGCCGTCCCGGCCGGCGGAGAACACCGAGCCGGAGTACAAGCCACGAGACGGGCCGTCGAGGCGGAAGATGGCTTCCACCCCTTCGGCCTTGGGCAGGCCCGAAGCGGTGACCGCGGGGAACAACGCCGCGAGGGCGTCCATCCGGCCGTGCTCGCCCGTGAGCCTGCCCCGCACTGTGGAGGCGAGGTGCTGCACGCTGCCCCGCTCGCGCACCACCATGAACCGCTCCACCTCGGCGCTGTCGGGCTCGACCACGTCGGCGAGGTCGTGCAACGATCCGCGCACCGAAATCGCGTGCTCGTGGATCTCCTTCGGATCCGACTCCAGGTCCCGGCGGGCGGCGAGGTCCGCGTCCTCCCCCCTGCCGAAGGCGCGAGTGCCCGCGAGCGGCTCGGTGGTCACCAGGCCGTCTGGGGCCACGACCGCGACCATCTCGGGGGAAAAGCCCAGCGCCTGAATGCCGCCGAGGTTGAGCAGGAACGAGCGGGCCGGGGTGTTGTGCTCGCGCGCCCGCTCGTAGCTGGCCGGGAAGTCCACCTCGAACGGGAGGTCCACCCGCCGGGAAAGGATGACCTTCTGGTAGTCGCCGCGCTGGATTTCCGCGACCGCCTGCGCGACCCTGCCCCGATAGTCGGAGGGGTCAAGGCGCACGTCCACCGGCGTGGGCCCGTGGTCGGCTCCGGGCAGCGGGGCCGACAGCGCCTGGGACACAGCCGCGCGGGCCGCCTCGTCATCGGACTCCACGACGACCTCGTCGCCTTCGACCCTGACCAGGACCTCCGGGGCCAGCAACGTGGCGAGCGGCACGTCCGGCGGCAGCCGGTCCGCGAGTCCGTGCCGGTACGCGCCGAACTCGAAAGCGACCCAGCCGAACACCCGCTCGGCGTGTTCGAGGAGCCACGCCGTGGCGCGCTCCAGCGCCGCTTCTGGGCCGCCGGACCACGGCTCGGACACCGTCGGCTCCCCAGCGCGCGAGAGCGACAGCGAACCGCTCGTGAGTTTCGCCGTCGCGAGCGTCCCCCCCGCGTACCACCAGACTCCGCCCCTTTCATAGACAACGTATTCTCGGTGCAAACCCGACGCGGCAAGTCGGGCCATCAGGATCGGGGCGCAGGCGCGTGCGAGGACTTCAGGCATGTTTCGGCTCCGCATTCTAGAATCGACGGGGTGGGCAGTTAAGGCTAACCTTTATTAGGTTAGCATTGGCTTACACGAAAGGAGCACACATGCCGGTCAACCCCTTCGACGACGAGCGCGGTCAGTTCTTCGTGCTGGTCAACGACGAGGAGCAGCGCAGCCTCTGGCCAGCGTTCGCCCCCGTCCCAGCCGGATGGACGATCGAGCATGGCGCTCCGAGCGGCGACTCGCGCCAGGCCTGCCTCGACTTCGTCGAAACCGCGTGGACGGACCTGCGCCCCCTCGGGCTGCGCAAGGCGATGGCCGTCGGAGCACACGATGGCGCATAACCCCGAGACGGTGAGCCGCTTCGCGACCTGCTGCCTCGCGCTGGGCCTGCCAGTCCGAGGCAGACGCCGCCCTGCGGACCTCGCCGCCGCGCGCTCCGGCTTCGCCGCGCTGGCGCGGACCGCGCACGACTCCTGCGACGCCTGGGTCGGCCTCGCCGCCTCAGGCGATCTCTCCCTCCCCGTGCTGGAGTCCGCCGTGGCGAACTCCGCCAACTCCGGCGAGCTGAGCAGAGAGATCGGCCTCGGCCCCGACGCGTTGGGCTTCCGGTACGAGTCCGGCCTCTACCTGCGGCTGCGCGCCGCCGACCCCGCCGGACTGCGCCTCGCGCTCGCCGCCGCGCTCGCCGAGAACGGCAAGCTCGAACAGGCGCACGAGATCGCCGAAAAGGTCGCCAAGGAACATCCCGAGCGGTTCGACGCCCGCTGGACCCAGGCGGCCATCTGCTACCGCGCGGCCCGCTGGCCCGACGTCGTCGCGCTGCTGACCCCGGTGGTCGCCGACAGCGCGGACCTCGACCCTGCCTCCGCGCACGCCGCGCGGATCTCCCTCGGCATCGCGCTGGCCCGCCTCGGCATGCACACCCCCGCGCTCTCGCATCTGGACGAGCACCAAGGCCCGATCGCGGTGGCCGCGACCGACGGGGCGCTGGCCCGCGCGCTGTGCCTGCGCGCGCTCGGCGACGAGGACGGAGCGCTCGAAGGGCTGCACGAGCTGTACGCGGCGGACCCCGGCAACGCGCAGGCCGAGCACGCGCTCGGCGACGCGAGCTTCGGCCTGCCCACCACCACCGCCGCGCGGATCGACGCGCGCACCGACCCGTGGGACCCGGACACCGAGCCGGACGAGGACAGCCACATCGACCCCGCCGCCGCAGAGCGCAAAGCGGCGCTCCTCTCCATCGCGGAGCACGAGCTCGACCAGTTCATCGGCCTCGACGAGGTCAAGGACCAGGTGGCGCGCTTGAAGAGTTCGGTGGCGATGGCGTTGCGCCGCCAGGAGCGCGGGCTGGCCGTCGGGCAGCGCGCGCACCATCTCGTCTTCGCGGGCCCGCCGGGCACCGGCAAGACCACCATCGCCCGCGTGGTCGCCAAGATCTACTGCGGCCTCGGCCTCTTGAAGAAAGAGACCATTCGCGAGGTGCATCGGCCCGACCTGGTCGGCCAGCACATCGGCGAGACCGAGGCGAAGACCAACGCGGTGATCGACAGCGCGCTCGACGGGGTGCTGTTCTTGGACGAGGCGTACTCGCTGGTGTCCACCGGGGCCAAGAACGACTTCGGCCTGGTCGCCATCGACACCCTGCTGGCCCGCATGGAGAACGACCGCGACCGCCTCGTGGTCATCATCGCGGGCTACCGCGCCGAGCTCGACCTCTTCCTCTCCGCGAACGAGGGCCTGCGCTCGCGCTTCACCCGCTCCATCGCCTTCCCCTCCTACGCCCCCGCCGAACTGGTCGAGATCGCCGTCCGCCTCGCGCACTCCCGCGACAGCCTCTTCGACGAGCCCGCGCAGGCCGAGCTCGCCCAAGTCCTCGGCAGACTCGCCACCGGCACGACGCCCGACCACAACGGGACGCCCCGCCCCAGCATCGACATCGCCGGCAACGGCCGGTTCGTCCGCAACCTGGTGGAGCGCTCCGAGGAGGAACGCGAGCACCGGCTCGACCACGCCGAGAACGTGGACGACTTCACCGACGAAGAACTCATGACCATCACGATTGACGACGTGCGCCGCGCGGAAACGATTCTGCTGCGCGGCCTGGGATTGGAGACAAACGCATGAGCGCGCCATTTTTCGGGGCTTTCCCGCCCGAGGTGTTTTCCGCCCTGTTGAGCACCGGCCCCGGTTCGGGGCCGCTGCTCGCCGCCGCGACGGCGCTGCAAGATCTCGCCGCCCAATACGCGGGGGCGACCGAGGAGCTTCTCGCGGCGCTCGCCGAATCCGCAGCGGGCATCTGGGAGGGCCCGAGCGCGGAGCAGTTCCAAGCCGCGCATCAGCCCTTCCTCGCCTGGCTCGCCGAATCCGGGGCCGCAGCCGCAGCAGCAGCCGCGCAGCACGAGGTCGTCGCGGGCGCGTACGAGGCCGCGCTCGCCGCGATGCCGACCATGGCCGAACTCGCCGCGAACCACGCCACGCACGCCGCGCTCATGGCGACCAACTTCCTCGGCATCAACACCATCCCCATCGCTCTCAACGAGGCCGACTACGCGCGGATGTGGGTCCAGGCCGCCACCACCATGACCGTGTACCAGGCCACAGCCGGAGCCGCCACCGCCGCCGTGCCCACGACCATGGCCGCGCCGCCGATCACCGATCCGGGCATGAGCGCGATGAGCCGCATGGCCGCCGCCCCGTACCAGGCGAACGCCATGTCCGACGCGGTGCAGGCGCGCTCCCTCCTGGACAGCAGCGACAACAACTCCCTCCAAGAGATGCTCAAAGACCTCGTCAACCAGGTGGAGAACTTCATCGACCGCATCCGCCAAGGGCTTGAGACGCTCCTGGCCAGCCCGGCTTTGCTCTCGCTCGCCAGCATGCTGTTCTTCATCGCCTACGAGGCCTTCTTCATCCCCTTCGGGTTCACGTTCTGGGGCGTGGTCCTCGCCGCCCCCTTCCTCATCCCGGTGGCGCTCGGCGTGGCCATCCCGCTCGCCGTCACGGGCCTGCACCAAGACGCCCCCGCAGGGGAGCCGGACGATCCGGACAACCCCGGCAACCCCGACAGGCCGAAGAACCCGGACAAACCGCAGACCCAGCAGGTCACCGTCGTGACCTCCTCGCCCGCGCCTTCCTCGCCCGCCACGCCGAGCCCCCCTGCCCCGGCCACGCCGACCACCGCGTCCGCCCCCGCCCCGTTCACCCCCGCAGGCGCGGAAGGCGGCTACGGCTACGCCGTGGAGGGCGAAGACCCGCCCGGCGCGCAATTCGGGCCCACCTCCACCACCGGAGCCTCCGCGCCGGCATCCAGCTCCGCCTCCTCCTCCGCGGCCGCCGTCGCGGCCTCCTCCGCCAAAGAATCCTCGACGCTCAAGCGCAGACAGAGCGCGCGGGCCCGAGGCCGAGGCCGCCAAGTGGTCATGGAGGAAGGCGAACGCATGCACGCCGACGGGTTCATGGACCTTGACCCGCCGTCCACCGGCCCCTCCGCCTCCGAGATCGGCGCGGGCCTGTTGGGCTTCGCGGGCGCGGCCCCCGGCCAAAAGGCCGAAGCCGCCGGTTTCGCCAAACTGCCCGACGGCACCTTCCAGACCGGGCCGACCGTCCCCATGCTCCCGCAGACCTGGGCGGACGCAGAAGCCGACGCGCAGGAGAACCAGGCTTAAGCCTGGTTCTCCTGCGCCCCGAGGCAGAGAAAACACCACGTCACGGGAGCTAATTGGCGTATCCGAGGCCCATGCCGTATTATCGGATAGTTCGCGCGGGCGACCGTCGCGGCGAGGAAGCACCCGTAGCTCAACGGATAGAGCATCTGACTACGGATCAGAAGGTTAGGGGTTCGAGTCCCTTCGGGTGCACATCATCGCCCCAGCTCAGACTGCGTTTCTGAGCTGGGGCGCTCTCGTTTCCGAGGCTTCTACGGGCTTCGTGGTCACGGATTGGTCACCAGCCCCCTGAGAAACCCCCTCCGGGGCAGTCTTGGATCGGCCCGAGCGGGGCACCAGCGCAGCGGCCTTCTCCGCAGCGGCCAAACCCACCCCTTCCAGCAAATGAGCGTACGTGTCGCTCGTGAAAGCGTGACGAGAATGGCCGAGGCGTTTCGACACGACAGCCATGTCAACGCCCGCCGCGAGCATGAGGCTCGCCTGTCCGTGGCGAAGGTCGTGGAGCCTGACCCGCCGCAGACCGAGGTCATCCGTGAGCTTGTTGAACTTCTCCGTCACGTCGTCTGGAGGGATAGGGTTCCCGTCCTCTCGGGCGAACACGAGCCCGTGGTCGACGTAGAGGTCTCCCCACTCCTCACGTTCCGAGTCTTGCGCGAGCTTCTGCGCCATGAGCACACCGACTGTCGCGGCGTCCAAGTCCACCACTCGGGACTCCCCGCTGTCGGTCTTCGGAGTCGAGAACCGGAACTGCTTGTGCTCTGCGGAGCAATATGGGCAAATGATTCCCGCGCTCGGGATGGCCACAAGCTGCTCGCGCACGACGATTTGGTTCCGCTCCAAATCGACACAATCCCAACGAAGAGCGCACAACTCGCCACGCCGAAGCCCGGTCAAAGCCGAGACCTCGAACATAGGGCCGAACCGCTCCCCCGCCGCATGGTCGAGGAACGCCCCGAGGTCTCTCGGTTCCCAAGGACGGACCTTCGGCCTGTTCGCCGCTGGACGATCCGCGTCCACCGCCGCGTTAAAACTGATCAGCCTCTTGCGCTTCGCCGCCCCCAACGCAGAACTGAGAGTTGCGTACACTCGGCGCACCGAACTGGGGCTGAGCTGTTTCGGATTCCGCCGCTTCCCCTTCGCGATCTTCTCCCCCGGCTCAGGGGCCTTCGGCGGCTTCGCGACCTCCCTGAGCATCTTCTCCACATGAGTGGCGCGCAGGTCCCTGAGCTTGATATGTCCAAGGTGAGGAACCAAATGCGCCTCGATGTGCTGACGGTAGCTCAATACGGTCTTCGCCCGAAGTCCCGACTCTTCCTTCGCGTCGATCCAATCCCGTAGGTATTGGGCCGTGGTCATCGAGCGATCCACGTGGACACCCTGCCGAATCTCGGCCAACCGCTCTGTCAGAGCGTCCTCAGCCTCGTCCTTTATGCGGAAGCCCCGCTTACGCTCCTGGCGACGCTTACCCGTGACCGGGTCCGGGCCGAGGTCAACACAGTAAAACCAAGTGCCGCCTTTTGCCTTCTTCACGCTCCCGCGCATCTTTTACCTCCTGATCGTGCTGGGAATTTATTGTCCGACGAGGCACCGACAGAACGGCGGTCTCGGGCGCTGGCACCAGCTCACGAGTCGCCCTCCTCAGCGTCGGGTGATTCTTGTTCTGGGAAAGCGATGGGCTCGCCTTTGGCGCACTGCTCCATGCGTTCCATGGCTTTGGCGAAGAGGTCGCGTGTGGGATTCAAGGAGAGGAACTCGAAGAGCGTGTCGGGCGGCATCCGTGTGCTCGTCAACTCGCCTTTCGGCAGTTCGCTGATCAAATCCGCCTGGCCCTCCTCCCAGGTTGTCGCGGCGTTGGCAGCGGCTTCTTGCCAGGCTTCCCACGGGCCTCGAACGGTGAGGAGCAGGAGTCGGCTCGCCCGCCGAACCTGCTCCAAGCTCGCCTGGACCTTCGCCTCGACCGTGGCTTTCGGGGTAGAGATCATCGCCTCGACCGTGGAGCCTAGGACTTCGGCGATGACGAACGCCTCCCCGAGCTTCGCCGGTCGTTCACCAGACTCCAGGCGCTGCACGGTCGTCTGATGGAACGCCAGGCCGCGTTCTCGGAGTTTGCGGGCCAGCGCGCCCTGCGTGAGGCCCTGCTCCTCTCGGAGTTGTTGCACCTGGCGTGCGAAATTCTGGTCCTGGTCGTCGGCCATGGGGGCTCCTTCGGGTGGTCGGTCCACCTAGACTCTAACAAAATGATGTGATTCTGTGCAACACATTGTGTTTTCGAGTATGATTGGGTTGCGCCATCAGACGACAAACCAACAAGGAGACAGAGAAGATGAAGACAGAACCCTGGACCGAGGAGCGGATCAAGACCCTCGGTCCCACGACGAAGGCGCGTATCGCCTTCCAGCTGCTCGGGGTGAGCGAGATGACCGGATACGCCGCCCTGCGCGCGGGAACCTTCCCCGTCCGCGCCCTGAGGATCGGCAAGAAATGGGTAATCCCGACTGCGGGACTCATCGAAGTTCTCGGCCTCGCCGCCTCGCCCGAAACCGCAGCCTAACGACCCGACAAATGGAAAAACCCCGCCGACCAGGGCGGGGTCTCCAAAATAGTTTTTGCCGAAGTCACCAAAACTTCTATCAGTGAGGATATCACATCATGGCTTTGCCCGACCCGTTGAACATCCCAGACCTCCCTGGCGTGCCCCTGACCCCTGAGCATGTGGAGTACCTCGTCAAAGAGGGTTTTCCCGCCGAGTATGTGGCGCAGGCAGTGTTGATCCGCTCCTCGCGGGCGAGTACAGACTTGCCCGCAGGGTTCCGTGAAGCGTTCCCGGATGTGGACCCGCGCGGGATTCTCTTCGGCTGGCGGTTCACGGGTGTGGACGGCAAGGAGCGGGTGGAGTGGCAGTTCCGCCCCGACCACCCGCCATTGGACGAGGCGGGGAAGCCGAAGAAATACTTGTTCCTCCCCGGCACCGGCATCCGCTACGGGCTCCTCCTGAAACGCTCAGGCCCCCGCTTGTGGATCGTTGAGGGCACCAAACAAGGCCACGTCCTCGCGTCGGCGGTGCCGGTGACGGACAGCGTCGTGGCGATCCCCGGCTGCTACGGGTGGCAACGCGACGGCCAAGCACCCCCAGGACTCGTCAAACTCGCGCAGAACAAGCAAGTCGTCGTGGTCCTGGACGCCGACGCCTCCTCCAACCAGCTCGTGTTCGACGCGGGCATCAAACTCAAAGAAGCCCTCCCCAACGCCGCCACCCTCCGCTTCGGGCAAATCCCAGGCGGCGGCAAAACAGGCGTGGACGACTACCTCGCCGGACTCGGCCCAGACCCCAAACAACGCCAGAAAGCCATCGCCACCCTCGCCGAACGAGCACTCCCCAAACCAGCCAACCGCAGGCCGCCCAAAAAAACCAAAGGCGCCACCGAAGAAGAAGACGACCAAGAATGGATGTTCGGGCCAGATGGGAAATTCCTCGTAGACACCGTCGCCCGCCGTGTCTCCGCAGAGCAGCCCTTCGCGCTCACAGCAGACGGCAGACTCGCGCAATACAAAGACGGATGGTTCCAAACCGAAAAAGCCGAGGAACGCTTCCTCGGCCTCTGCGCCAAACTACTCGGCAACCATTCCACCGCAACGATCCGCAACAACCTTCGCGATCACCTCATCGGCCTCTGCGCGAACGAGGGCCGAGTCCTCGGAGATTTGAGCGACGAGCCGCTCATCAACCTGAAGAACGGCATGCTCAACTGGGTCACTGGCGAAAAACTCGACCACGACCCGAAATACTTGTCCGCCTATCAATTCCCCGTCGACTACGACCCTGAAGCGACATGCCCCGTGTACGAGGCGTGGCTGCGCGAGTCGACCCTCGTCGGCGGGGAGGACCAGACCCTGATCCTGGAATCCGTGTTGAGCCAGCTCATCGACTTCACAGCCCCGCCAACGAAAGCCCTGTTCCTCACCGGCCCCACGAAATCAGGGAAATCAACACTCATGGAACTGATGGAGGCCCTCGTCGGCGGCGACCTGACCTCCGCCATCGAATTCCACAAGATGGAGGACCCGTTCTCCGTCGCCGAACTGTACGGCATGCGATTGAACATCGACGCCGACATGCCCGCCAATTACGTCCCAGAGGTGGCGACGTTCAAGAAACTCACAGGTCGGGACAAGATCAACGCGAACAGGAAATTCGGGAGGATGTTCAAGTTCAAGAACTTCGCCGTGCTCATTTTCTCCGCGAACAAAATGCCAGCGGTCGGGGAACGCTCCCGCGCGTTCCTCTCCCGCGCCGTCCCCGCCTCCTTCCCCCACTCCCTGGAGGGGAGCGAGAAGATGAACGGGAAGCTCCCCGCCCTCCTCAAAGCCGAGCTACCGGGCGTCCTCAACCGCCTCATCATGGCCTTGCGGGAGCGGAAAGCCCGCGCCGAAACCCAAGGCGGCGACGGCTTCCTCCCTCCGAACAAGACCGTGATGCGGGAATTCGAAGCCTCGATCAGCATTGCCCATGAGTTCACGCAACAAGCCCTGTGGATTTGGCCGCGCGGAGGCGAAGGATGGGTCGGCCCAAAAACCATCCGATCCGGCGCCGAATGCAACTACGGAATGACCGTGAGCCAATTGTTCGAATTGTTCAAGGACTGGATGGGACAGACAAACAACGAAGTCCACATGAACATGAAATCGTTCAAAGACCGCATCCTCGCGGTCCGGGACGTCGTTCTCGCTCAGAATCAGGCCAGGGGCGATTTCATCAACGTCACACCGAAATTGAACGCCGAATGGGGCACCCCGAACACCACCGGGTTCCACAATCGGCCCAAATACCCCCTGACCCCACCAGGCGCTCCCGAGCGCCCCATGGAGGAGCTGAAAGCCGTTCTCGCGCCAGTCCTGCCCCTGGTGAAACCTGAGACTGAGCCTTTCCGGGCACGGAGAATCAGCGACATCCCTGCTCGCCCCGTCTTCGCGGATTAGGGGCGAGCAGGAATGAGATTCCCAGTCGAAAAATCCTTCTACGTCGACGGAGAGAAAGCCGCATACCGCCAGGTCAATGACCCCGATCCGCTGCATGTCGCCGCCGAGCTCCCTTCCTACCCGGACCTGTGCTCCGACCTCGGTGAGGCGAAAGCCCTGCTCGGTGAGGCGGATTGGCGCCTTGTGGTCCTCGCGGCCCAAGCGATAGCGGAGCGGTTCCCAGCAGCTGAGACCCCGAACCCAAAGGTCAGGGTCCGCGAACTCTGGGATTTTATCTGCAACGACCTCGGCGTCGAATACATCGGAGGACTCGAATTCAAAGCCGCGCTCGCCGCCGCAGGCCACCGTATCGGCGAGACAGAGGACGGCGAAGAGACCGTCAGCGTCCCGGCTGCGGTGTGGGCCGCTGAGACGGCTCGCCGCAGGCCCTACGGCCAGGACTGGGGATTCACCGCTGCGGGTGTGACCGCCCGCTGGCTCGCCCCCGTCGAGGTGACGCGGGCCAGGCTCGGCTCCGCTCTGCTCGCCCACGGGGAACTGTCGGCCCTCGGGGTCGAGGGCTCGGCCAGCAACATTCATCTCTGGCGGGCAGCGCAACGCGCATGCCGTGATCTTCTCGAAGACCTCCCCGCACGCCATGTTCAGGAGGTCGTGGACCATCTCGCCCGTTATTACCCGGCTTGCGACGAGGCGACAGAGGAGAGCCCGTCGAGTTATGTGGTCAAGCATGCTGTTGAGGACGCTCTTGGGCGGTATGTGTCGAATGGGGAGTTGATTCTGGCGACGTTGGTGCTCGGGTATCCGACTCGCCGCGACGCCCCGAACCTTTTGATCGGCACGCCGGAGTGGGTGGTGGCCTCGCGGGCGGCTTACGGGCGGTCGGTGGCCTCCGCTCGGAGGCGTGAGCGGGAAGCCGCCTGACCCCTTCCTTCAACTCTGCCTAGGTTGTGAGCCTCGCCTCATGTCCTAGGCAGGGTTTTTCATATGACGGCCATCATAATCGTCTTGATCGGGGCCTCCAGACCAACCCCAAATAGGGTGACGACCATCACCAGTCTTCGCGACAACACCGGACGCGAGCAAAAACAAGGCCCCATACGAGCAAATCCCGAACCGAAACGGCTCGTCAAAAAAAGCCTTGACCTGCGGCGATAGAAACCACGAGCAAATCCCGAACCAGAATTGCTCGCGACAAAAACGCTGCCTGAACAGGGAATATAGTCATGCCACGAGCAATTATGCCCCTATATGAGCTAGGAGGAGTGTTGAAAAAATTCTCTCCAACCACTGGACGAGAGGGAGGGAAAATATTCCATACGGCCTCTATAGGACTTTTCCTCGAAAATCACTCGCCACCAAGCTGTCACAGACCATAACCCCAGGTCAAAGCCTATCTCCCACCTCGGAATCCGCGAGCAATACTACGCCCGAAACTGCTCGCAACACACGATAATCCCAGTTCAAAGCATGTTTCCAGGATGGTCGCAGATTTGCTCGCGGCAGGGCTCGCGGTTCGACCGCCCACCATGAGGTACGCCAAGCGTGCATCCTCTAGGTCGAGGGTATGAGCCTGGCTCATCCCCTTTGTTCCGAGCCTTCGGGCGACACGCCGGAGGACGCTGGCTTGCCAGCCCTCCCTCTTGATGGCCGATAGATTTCTGGTCATGGACGACGAACCGACGAAGCTCACTATCCGTATGAGCGCCGCCTTGCACCGGAGGGTGAAGATCGCGGCGATCACTGAGAACACCAGCCTCCAGGACTTCGTCATCGAAGCCTTGGAGAAGAAGCTCGCGGAGCTCGGCCAAGTTTGATCCTCGATCTTTTCTCGGGGGTGGGTGGTTGGTTGGAGGGTCTCGGCCCTGGTGTTCCTCATGTGGGCGTGGAGATCGATCCTGACGCTGCGGCGACCTCTCGCGCGGCTGGTCACAATGTCGTACAGGCGGATGTCACCTTGCTCGACCCGAGCGACTACAGCGGCATCGTCGGGATCACCGCGAGCCCGCCATGCCAAAGCTTCTCTGTGGCAGGGTCAGGGGCGGGCAGGGCCGCGTTGGATCGTGTGCTGAGCGCCGTTCGGGGCAACACGCCAGCTCTTGATCGGCGGACGCGGCTCACCGTTGAACCTCTGCGCTGGATCAAGATTCTTAAACCTGAGTGGGTGTGTATGGAGCAGGTGCCGACCGTCCTTCCCGTGTGGCGGGCGTACTCGGATCGGCTACGCCAGCTCGGCTATGCGGTCGATGTCGGTGTTCTCGACGCATCCTATTTCGGTGTGCCGCAGTCAAGGAAGCGTGCGGTGTTGATCGCCTCCCGGCTCGGCAAAGTCGAACTTCCCTGGCCTGGTGAAGTGACTCCGATGAGCGTCGTGTTCGCCCACTCGGACGGTAGGGTTCAGCGCTCGAATTATTCGGGGAGCGGACCAGTTGGTGCGCGGACGGCGCAGGAGCGTGGCCGGACGATGCGCGGACTCGACCAGCCGAGTGTCACCATCACGCGCCGTGCGCCGCAATGGGAATTCGGGGATGGTGATCGGCGGACGTTCACCGTCTCGGAATGCGCCGCATTGCAATCGTTCCGACCTGACTTCCCATGGAGCGGAGGCGTGAACTCGGCCAGACTCCAATGCGGCAACGCTGTGCCGCCGCTCCTCGCGCGAGCTTTGATCGCTGCCGCGACGAAACCAGTGGGCCGGGTCGATCCAGCGCCATTCGCTCGTGTCGGAATCCTGGTCCCGAGGGGGTTATCGAAGCGGCTACGGCTCGCCGCCACCAGTCTCGGTGTCTCAGCGAGCGATCTCGCGCGGGAAGCAGTCGAGAACGCCGTCAAGAGCCACGCCGTCACGAATAATTGATGGCTTGCTGGCACGGCCCCCGCTGGGGTTAGGCTGGTGCTCCTGGGGGTCGGTTGTGCGCCCGCGCCCATGCTTCGGAGAGTTGATCGGGTGTTGCTCCGAGTAGTTGGGCGAGCCGTGCGGCTTTCTCGGGGGTGAGTTTGGTTTCGCCTCGTTCGAGGGCGGCGTAGGCGGGGGTTGTGAGGCCGAGGGCGCGTGCGGTTTTTGTTTGGCTGAGTCCGGCGAGGTGACGCCAGTCCGCGAGGGTGCGTTGCCTGACCGGGACTTTTATGAGTCGGCGTAGCGGGACGCGGAGGGCTGCGGCGGCTTTTGTGACGGTCTCGATGTTCGGGGAGACCTCGCCGGATTCCCATTTCTGGATCGTGCTCGTGGAGAGGCCTGTGAGGCGGGAGAGCTCGGATCGGCTCATCTTGTGTTTGGCGCGGGCTTTGACGAGCGGTGCGAGGTCGAGGCCCCGAATGGCGCGGTCAGGGGTCATGAGCCCAGGGTCGCGGCAGCCAACATGCGGTCACGTTCGCCCTGAGGCGTGTTTTCGTTCAAACACAACTTTATTCAGTTATTAAGTCGAGAGGCCCGATCTTGTCTTATATTCCCAGTTCAAAGCATGTCTATAGCGATATATGCCCTGCTTGTTTTCTCGGTTCCACGAGGGGTTACCCTTGGTGCGCGGCCCCGCGCCGCGTCCAAAACACTGAAACTTGAAACTCTGAACTGAAAAAGGAGGGCTGACATGGCCCGATACAAGACCGTGACGACGTACGAGAACAACGTCGACAGCGAATCATCGTTTTACGGGCGCGACGGTTGGCGGGTCGAAAGCGTGACCAGGGTCGATGGCCATTCCGACAAGGTCAGGATTCAGTTCGTTCAAGACTGAAAAATCCAGCTCACAAGGCATTTCGGGAGATGAGATGAGCAAATCAACCCCTATCCTGGTCGGCGCGGCTGTCGGGATAGTCGTGGCCGTCGCCCTCAACACGGCGGGTCAGGGGCACCGTCACGTGCCTTCTGCCTGGGTGTACGTGCTCGCGGTGGTGGCGTTCGCCCTGGTCGGGATGGCAGTGGGCCAGTTCATGGGCCGCGATAAGGGCAAGACGACAGCAGCGGAGCCTGGGCCGACTGCGCCTGGCGCTGGCCTGGCCGTCCCCGAGAACGATGAGGTGCGCACGAGTCGCTTCGTCTCGTCTGAGCGGGTCGGATCAGATGGGTTGCCGAGGCCCCGTGCCAGCGATATCGATGTGGCGCCGATCAGTGTCGAGGTTCATCGCGAGAGGGGCAGGTCGTGAGCCTGCTCGGGGCGTGGGGGGTGTTCGTCCTGGTCGTGGTGCTCGGTGTTCTCGGTTGGTTGTGCTGGCACGCAGCCCGCTTGTATCGGGCGGGACGCGTGCGAACCATCGGCGAGGATTCGTGATCGTGCGGGCACGGCGCGCGGCCTGGACCGTAATGGGTTACGCTGCCTGGAATTGCTCGTTGAGAGCTGGGGTTTAAGCGTGCCTCGGCTCGGATTCGGAGAACACATGCTCTCGCCCATAGGGCTGCTCGCGCGGCTCTTGCCTCCTTCGGCGGTGGCGCGTGGCTGAGTCGTCCCATCCGTCGAATCCCGCTCCGCTGGCTGATGTCTATCTCGATCCGGATCGTGCTCGTGTGCTGGCCTTGGAGGCTCAGGAGGCTGTGCGGAACTGCTCGCGTGATTCGAATGAGGCCCTGTCTCGCAGGCCCGAGCTTGGCGGCGCGGACGACGAGGCCAGCTATGCGGTCAAGGAAGCGCTCTCCGCGTTGCTGTCGGCTTCGCAGGACCGGGACGCGAAGGCTTCCGAGAAGGCCAATGACACGTTGGCCTCGACTTTCCAGGGCATCGATTTGACCACCGGCACGGACGCAGCTTCGGGCGAGGACATCGGGAAGGTCATGCGATGACGGAGCCTGATGGGGTGTGGCAGGGCAAGGCGAACGAGTGGATGGTCCGCAAGCGCCCCGAGGGCTGGTACGAGGGCCGCGACGAGCGGGAGGTTCGGATCGCGGAGGCCGGGGACAGGCTGGTCGCGGAGTTCGACCAGCACGAGAATTTCATTGTCGGGGGCGGGGTGTCGTTCCAGGCCCCGACGTTCGCCGGGGCGGTGGACATCAGCGGCGCTCCGAAGCGCGGCCAGTGGGACGACCCCGACTACGGTTTGCTGCGGTTGACGGTGGGCGGTGGCGAGTTCATCATCGCGGCCTATGAGGGGGCGATGTGGCTTGCGCGGCGCTACATCGCGCACGCGACGTCGTTCCTCGATCCGAGCATCCCCCCGCCAGGCCCGGAGGATTTGCCGTACCGGCCCACGGGGGCGAGGTTGAGCGACCAGGTGGAGGGCGCGATCCACGACGCGAAGCTCCTGTTGGAGCGCGCGAAGGCGAGGCGCGGCAAGAACGACCTGGACGACCTCACCGCGCACCGCGACCGCAAACGCACGTACAGGTTCACGCTGCACACGACGGCTGCGGTCGGGGATGTGATGGTCGAGGTCGATGGGCGGGGCCTGGTGCGCGAGGTGTACTTGCAGCGCGAGCCGGTGCTGGGGCGCAAGCTCGGGTGGGCGTTGCGGAAGGCCGGGAGTCGAGGCGCAAGCCTGGTGCGCTGAGGTCGTCTCCCCGCTCTTGGCGCAAGTGCCCTCGTTGGGCGATATCGTGCCGGGGTTCGGGGAAGACCTCGGATTGAACCTCACCTACGGGGTGCCGGATTGGCCGAAGGTCGCGGACGGCGAGTACATGCGCCAACGCGACGAGGAGTTCCTGCCCGAAGTCCGGTTGTTCCGGTTCGCGCCCGGTGACGCCGAGAAGAACCAGATCAAACGGGCGCTCGCCGCGCAGGCCGAACGCAGAGCGGCGGAAGGACTATGAGCATCGCCGCATACCCGCGCCCCACCGGGGAGATCGAATCCAAAGTCGTCGATCAGCTGTGGGTCGAGCTGAGCGAACTCCTCGTCCAGCAATGGGCCGACCGCTTCAAGGATGTGCGGGGCTTCGAGCTGGCCTGCTCGCACACTTTGGGCACCAACTCGAAACTGTTGGTCGACGTGTTCACCGGGGACGGCGGCTATGCCGCGCAAGACGCCCTCGACCGCCGCAAACAGGACTACGCGAATAACAGCGACGCCTCGGAGCAGGACCGCGCCCACGCGCAGAAGCTCGCCGACGACATCCGCGACACCAAGATCAAGATGGCGCAGGTCGCGAACACCGTGAAAATCAGGGTGGACGCGATCCGGTTCCGGGGCAAGCTCCAGAACAAACCCGCCAACGTCATCGACGCTGAGGTGAACGACCAGATCGCCCAAGGCCGCAAAGCCTGCAAAGAGCTCGCCGACCAATTGCGCGACTCCGCGAAGACCATCGCCAGCGGAAGCGACGACTCTGGCAACGCGGATTCTGAGGACGGGGGCGATGTCAGTTCCCGTAGCCGCAAGCCTGTTGTGGAGAAACACCTCGCTCCTGAGCCGAGCACGCCGCAGAGCGAAGCGGACGGGCCAGATGTCGCACGCCGTGGTGGCTCTGAGGCGGTGGCGAAGTCGCAGCCTCGGTCTGATGAGCAAGAGGCGAAGCCAGCGAGCCAGGAGCAGTCCGTGCAATCTGCTCCATCCTCGTCTCCCGCATCGCAGTCGTCCGTAAAGCAGGGTGGCGAGTCCCATGCCACAGCACAGGGCACGGCTGCCCCAGCCGCAGCGACACATGTGTCGTCCGCCGCCCCAGTCGATCATGCGCCCCCTCCGAGCGCGCACGCTGCACCGATCCAACAGCAGCCTGCGGAGCGTCCAGGGTTCTTCTCGGCTCCTGCTCCGTTCTCGCGACCGTCCCAGCCTCAGCCACGCTCGTCGTCGCAGACCACAGCGCAGTCGGGGGCGCAAGCAGCCGCCCAACCGCAGCCCGCGCAAGAACAGCAGCATCGTGAGGACCATCTCGTCGGGCACGAGCAAGCGCAGCAACAGCAGGCGTCGTGGTCGGATGGGGGCGCGACGACTTCTGCGATGGGCGCTGCCGCGCTCGCCCCACCTCCAGCAGGGCATATGGGCTGGTCCGCGCCTGTCACGTCATTGGAGTCCAGGACTGGGTTCTCCGCTTCCAGTTTCGGGTATCAGGGCGAGAGCGGGCACACGCTGGGCCATGACGGGGTGCTCGGCTCGACAGATGGGAACCGGGAGTATCTGGCGTGGGCAGCTGCGGCGGTCGGGGCGACAGCGGCCCGTTGCCGGATCGGCGGGGTGGAGTTCGCCGCCGTCGTCTACTACCAGCCCGAGACCGGGGTCAACGGGCTCTCCACCATGCTGTGCTCGAACTTCGGTCTCGCCTACTTGCCCCCTGATGTTGTGCCGCCGCAGGCGGTTGGGGTGATGTACGCGCCGGAAACGGAGTTCAGCGACTGGCCCTCCTGCTTGCCGTGCGCCGCGCAAACCGCGTCGGTGTGGTTCGAGGAGCTGGAACGGTCAACCCATTTCGGCTGGGAGCCGCCGCGTTTGCTGGCGCTGGTCTCCACCGTCCCCGTGCCCCCGGTCTTGGAGCAGTGGGCCTGGCAGCGCGGCGGACAGGCTGTTGTCGCGAGAAGAGGCGGGTGGGACCAGTTCCGTCAAGGAGCCTTCTCGCCCACCAGGCTCGCCGCCGTGGCCCCGCAGCTCGCAGGAGCGTTGCGGACGCTGCCGCCCGAGCCCGCGAAGGAGCTGGGGTTCGAGGTCGCGGAGTGGGCGGCGCGATCCACTCGTCTCGCGGACAGGGACGAGTACGTGGGCGGGAAGATCGTGCCCTGGTTCAAGAAACGCAAGAAGCTGCCCGCTGACGTGTTCGAGGCGTTGGGCTCCGTCGCGCAGCGCCACGACTCGATGTGGATAGCGCAGGCGGCGGCGCTGCCCCCTGCGCCTGGCAGCGAGGGTCAGGGGTGGGATGATCGAGCCGTGCCACCCCTGATGCGAGTGCTGGACCGTCCGGTGCCGTTGGGGGCGCAGATGGAGTTCGGTCGTGCCCGTGCGGCGCTCGCTTTGCGGGCGGCGTTCGCGGCTCCTGGGCATCCTGACGCGCTCGCAGACGTGATCTATGAGGCGTGGTGCGCGACGAGCGACTGGAAGAGCGTTGTGCAGCGGGTCAACGCCCGCCTGAGCGGAAGAGGAACCACATGGTGAACATGACACGAGCGGCGGTCGCATTGGCGGTCTTGTCCGCATTGGCTGGGTGCGACCGTGGCGGGCAGGCCGCGCCGCGCCAAGCCGCCACAAGCGCTGTCGCCGCGACCCCGACCAGCGCTGGCCTGTCTGGTCCCGAGGCGGCGCAGCAAGCCTGCGACGTGTACAAGACGCAGCACAAAGCGGCCACCACCGCGTATGAGAAGTTCAACAAGTCCGTCCCGCAGGGCGCTTCTCTCGATGACCCTGACGCTGCGGCGAAGGCGAAAGAAGCTGCGGACGCGCTCGACTCAGCGGCCAGCGCATTGCAGTCGAAGCTCGACCAGCTTTCCGACAAGCTCAACGACGGGTTGAAGAAGAACCTCTCCGAGTTCGTGCGCGTCGTGAAGAAAATGGTGCAAGACCTCCGCAGCCACGCCCCGGACTCGACGCTCGACGACGACGCCGACTACTACAAAGGCGCGTCGAACGACGCGAGGGCGGTGTGCGGCATCAAATGATCGGTCAAGGCCACGGGCAAGAAGGGAGCTGAGGATGAGCGAGCAAGGCGGTTTGACGCAGAGCCCTGCGGCGTTGGAGAGGATCCATCAGGCGTACATGCGCCACAAGGCTGCGATGGTGGACGCGGAGGCCCGCGCGATGAAAGAGGCTGATGCTGGTTTGGGGAGCGCGTCGTGGGCGTTCGGGCGTTCCAACCCGGACGCGGACCAGGCCCGCGACCGCTGCTTGGAGCAGGCCGGGGCGATGGCGAACGCGATCAAGGCTCTTGGGGCGTGGTCGGACTCGTGGTGGCAGCGGGTGACCGAGGGGCATGGGCATGTGCAGGACTCCGACGAGGTGGCGCAAGCCCAGTTCGACAAGGCCCGCAAGGAGATGGAGGACGCGCAGAGGCCCGCGCCGCCACCGCCTCCCGCGCCACCTGGCAGCCCCAGAGTCTTGGCCCCTGGCGAGCCTGGCAGCCGTCCCAGCTCGACTCAGGGCGAGGTGTGAGCGGATTGTGAGCTACAAGGATTACGTCGCTGACGAGTATGAGCGGGACTTCGAGTCGAACAAGACGAGCCTGCAATACATCGGCCTGGGCAAAGACAAGCGCGAGGAGCTGTTGAAGTTCTGGCGCGAGACCGCGCAGTGGCTGCGGGACTGGCACGCGGACCTCATGAAGTCGTTGGAGGAGGCGATCAACCCGGACGGGTTCGACCCGAACGACAAGACCAGATGGGCGGGAACGGCGGCGTCCTCCGCGTTGGGCGAGGCTCGGGCGGTCGGGAAGATCGTGGAGCAGCTCGCGGACGCCGCGCAACAGACCCATGACACGCTCGGGCAGGTGACGGGCAGGTTCGACTCCACCGACGCCCTGGTCTCGTGCCTGGTGTCGATGAACGACGGCACCAACGCGGGGAAGATCGAAGCGATGGAGGCGGTCGCCAAGGCCCTGCAACACGCCTACCTGCCGCTCGGGGATGTCGTTATCGGTGATCTGCCCGCGTTCGACATGATCGCCCGCCTCCCAGGCGGCGCACCTGGCGGACTACCTCCTGTGGCTGGAGCGCCAGGCGCTGCGTCTCCGCGCTCGGGAGCCCCAGGCGGCGCTCCGACGCCCGACGCGCTCAAAGCTCTCACCGAGCAAGCGCAGCGGGAAGCTGCTCTCGCGCAACAGTCGCAGCACGACAGCGAAGCGCCCGCGACCAGCGCGGACCCGTCACAGGCTGTGAAGGGCGCTGCGGACGCGCTCGGGCAGGCAGGTCAGGCGGCGGGGCAAGCGGCGCAAGGCGCGGGGCAGGCTGGGAAGGGACTGGACCCCTCCCAGCTCGCCTCCGGTCTCGCGGACGCGTTGAAGCCGAAAGACGGCGCTGGCCTCGGGGCTGGGACTGACGCGGCGCTGGACGTCAGCGACTCAGAGGCGGGATTGCCCGGATCGTTGGACGCGGCTCCCGCAGCTTTCGCAGCACCGATAGGCGGCGGCAGCTTCGGCGCGGGCGGCGGCGGTGCTACTGAGCCTCGTCGTCTCTCTGCCGCTTCTGGTCATGGCGGTGGTCCAACCCAGCAAGCGCAGCCAGCGTCACAGTTGTCTTCCCTCGCGCAGCCTGGCTCCGCTGCCCCCGCTGGCGGGATGGGCAGTATGCCGATGGGCGGCGCTCCGATGCACGGCCAGCAGGGGCAGGGCGGCAAGGCGGTCGGCCCCAACAAGTATTTGCGGGACGCTGCGGCGAACAAGGAGGCGTTCCTGTCTGCGATCCCCACAGTCCCGCAAGAAGTCTTGGATGGCGTTGGCGTGGTCGGCGCGCTCACCGACGCCGAACGGACAGAAGCAGCAGCGACCGTGGCGGACGCAGAGTCGTCGGTTGAGTCGGACGCTCGGGAGTTCAAATGACCACGGAGCCCGACACGTCTTGGATCGGTGTGCCGTTGCCGGGGAACGAGGCGATGGCGAAGAAGGCGCGGGCGCTCGCTGAGGGCGCGTTGAAGGCTACAGGCAAGGTCGGTTACCTGCGGGAGTCTTTGGCCTCGAAGCGCGGAGCCGGGTCGGACCCCGATGGTGTCGCTGTGGCGACGGTGGACTTCTCGGGCAGGGTCGCCAGCACGGTGTTCGAGGAGCGCAAGTGGCGCGAGCTGGACCAGGACCGCGCGGAGCGCGCCGCGCAATCCGCGTTGAACGCGGCGCTCGCGGATTTGCGTGCGAAACGGCAACAGACCGAAGCGGCGTTTTTCGGCGGCTTCGGCATGGAGAACATGCCGACGTTGGACGACCTGCGCCAGGAGCACGGCGGGGAGGACTCGGGCAGCGAGCCTGCGGCGGGGCGCGGCTCCGACCCCGAAGCCTTGGTGACTGTCGTCGTGGTGGGCGAGGACGTGACCGGGGTGGTGTTCAACCGGCAACGGTTCGGGGCGCTCACCCGCGAGCAGGCGGGCAAAGCGGTCACAGATGCGGCGAACAAAGCCCTCGCTGACGCGCAGGCGAAGACCCTGACAGCCTGCAAACAAGAACTCGAGAACCAGGGCCTCGGGGATCTGCTCGACCCGAGCGGGATCTTCGCGAAACTCTTCCCCGAACAAACCGAAGAACAGAAACAGAAGCAGCGAGGAGGACCACGGTGAGCGACGGCAAGTTGCATATGAAGGCGGAACGGGTGCGCGAAGCCGCCCGAGCGGTCGGAGCATTGGCGGACAAGATGGACGCCGACAAACAGAAGCTCGACGGGGAGCTCGCGGCCACGGACGGCTCCTGGGGCAATGATGACGCGGGACGAGACTTCGCCAAAGGGCATGTGCCCGCGACCCAGACCAGCGGCGAGAGCGGGAAAGGCTTGATCGGGGCCGTCCGCTCCCTCTCCGTCGCGCTCGGTGAGGCCGCTGATGGCGTCGAGGGCAAGGACGAGGGCAACGCCCACAACCTCGACACACGAGCCTGACCGGAGCCTGCGCGGATGACGACGCGACTGCCTGGTTGGCTCACCGGGGTCTTGGACCTGGTGGGCATGCACTTCCCCGAGGGCGACGAGGATAAGCTCGCCCAGCGGGGGCATGCGTTCGACGCGGAAGCTGCCGCGTTGGAGGCTGACGGGGACGAGTTCAAGCGCATCGTCGGGCTGATCGAAGAGGCTGTGGGCGGGAAGATCGAGACCGCCGTCAAAGAGTTCATCGACCAGCTCGTCACACAAAGCCTGCGCCCCGACCAGCAGAACCAGAAGCAGCTCGCCGAACAAGCCCGAGCGATGGCAGAGGCCACCCAGTTCGGGAAGTACGAGATCATCTTGACCCTCGCCGCGCTGGCGGTGCAGTTGCTGTGGTGCGCGGCGAACTTCTGGAACGGCAGCGGCGAAGTGGAGGCAGCCGCAGCTGTGGCGGTCACGCGCGGGATCGTCGCGGATATTCTGGAGCAGATCGGCTTGAAGACCCTCGCGAAGATCGCCAGCAGCCAAGTCGTGAAGTTCGCGGCCAAGCAAGCCGCTATCGGCGCGGCGATGGGCGCAGGTGTGGACGCGGGGGCGCAGGGCTTGCAGATCGCGCAAGGAACCCGCCACGGATTCGATGTGAAACAGTTCGCCGCCGACACAGCGGCGGGGGCCGTGGGCGGGGCGGTCGGCGGACTCGCGGGGCACGCCGTCGCGGGCAAAGAGGCGCAGACCCTGCTCGGGAAACTCGGGAAGAACGCTCTTGGAGGAGCGGTGGGCGGCGGCGCTGGAGCCGTGGCGGGCGGACTCACTGGTGGGCTCATCCAAGGCGGGATCAGCCACGCCCTCGACGGAGCCGGTGGTCAGGCGCTCCTCGGCGGCGTCATGGGAGCGGGAGCCGGGGCGCGCGGAGCCCACTTCGCACCCGAGGCCAAACCCGTCGAAGCCGCACCAGCGCACGAGGCCCCGCACATCGACATCGGGAAACCTGGCGAAGCAGTCCCGAGCGCGAAACCAGGCGGTACAGGCGAACCAACCCCGTCATCGGCGCTCGCCGCGCAAGAACATCCGAACGGGCAAGGGCACGACACGGCAGCCCCCGTCGCCCAGCCCCGCGAAGATCCAGCGGCCAGAGACCAGCACGAGCAATCCGCGCAAGCTGTCTCACCTGCGGATCAGCGCTCTACGGTTGGAGAACCAAAACCTGGCACGGAGCAGCGCGCCACCCCGAACGGCGACCCGCAGCGAGCCGTCCCGAGCAGCGACCCAACGCGCACCACATCACCGAACGGCGACCGCCCGCTCACTGGCCGAGAGCAGCCCGCCCCGAACACGAGCGGCGAACGAGCAGCTGCTCCAGGCCCGCGCCTACCCGAGCAGCCAGCCGCCAGTCTCAGCAACACAGCCAGAGACAAGCACCTCGCAGGCGCAGCATCAGCCACCACGCGAGAAGCCCCCGTGGTCAAAGCCACAGAGCCCGTCACCGCGAAAACCAGCGAGCCAGTCAGAGCAGTCGCTGGCGTCCCCGAGGCGCGTCCTGTCGAGCAACGGCCAGCGGTCGAGCCCAAGCACGCCGAGGGCAACACGACCGAGGTCGAACCATCTGCGCGACGAGACGACCACGCAGGAATATCGCGCGAGGCCGACACTGGGGCTCCGCGTGACACGGGGCGTTCGCCGGAGGATTCGACACACGGCCATAGCTACCATACGAACGACAGCACGCTCTCCAGGGAACACCACGACTCGGTGCCACCCCGCGAGAACGGTTCCGACGACCATACGGCGATGCTCCGCGACGTGCTCGACGGTCGGGAGCCATTGTTCCACGGCGACGAGCCCACCCCGGTCGAGAAGCAGGCGCTGCGGGACTTGTGGGAGCACGCCACCCCCGAAGAGCGCGCCGAACTGTTCAAGCAGCATCCGATGTTCGGTGAGCACGCGGAACTCCCCACAAGAGAGACGGACCAGCACGCCCGTCAAGCGGCTGAATCCCTCCGTGACGAACTGCGCGACAAACAGGACCGCGAGGGCTTGACCCGAGACGAGCAACGCCGCCTGCGCGCGCTCGACAACATCCTCGATTCGGTCCACTACGGGCCAGACCAGACACCACGGTTCCTTCTCGGGTTCGAGCACGACGGCAGAAGCATCACCAGCATCGGTAACCCCGACACATCTACCCACACTGTCGTCTTCGCCCCAGGAACCTTCACCAGCCACGAGAAACTCAACCAGCATCTCGAAGACCGAAGCGTCAAGAACCTGTGTGGGTTGCGGGAGCCAGAGCAAAAACCCGGCTACATGGAAGTCAGCCGACGAATGCATGACTCCCTGGCATACGAGGTCGGTCATGAGAATGTCGCTGTAGTTGATTATCAGAACTACCATGCTCCGCAGCATTTGAAGCGACCGTGGAGCGGGGCCGCGAACCCGAAGTACGCCAAAGCCGGTGCGGGAGCGTTGCGCAACCACTGTGACCGGCTCCAACACACCAATCAAGTCGAGGGGAACAAGCTGCTCGTCACCGGGCACTCCTACGGCACCGTCCTCGTCGGCGAAGCCGCCAAAGGCGGGCACGGCCTCAACGCGGACGGCATCCTCAACCTCGGCAGCCCAGGATTACGGGTCGCGGATGTCACCGGATTGCAGCTCAAAGGTCAGCACCTCTCGCCAGGCGACGGGCGCGTTCACACCATGACCCGCCCTGACGACCCAATCCGCCTCGTGGACTACGCGCGCAAACTCCACCTCGACAAGCTCGGGATCGGACACGGCCTCATGCCGCACCACGAGGCGTTCGGCAGCACGGTCCACACCACCGGGCACGACCCCGCAGGTCCGAGGCACCACGACCCGCACAGCGCCTACTTCGACGAGCGCGGCGTCGAGATGAAGAACATCGGGAAGATCGCAGACAAGCTCGACCAACTCCCCGAACCACCACCTGAAATCAAGCCGCGTCCAGATTCCACGAGCGGACCACATAGCCCAGACACCGAGCACCCGCATCCCTCACCAGATGAGTCCTACATAGCGAGCGACCTCGCCCGCGACACGGCGCACTCGATCTACGAGTGTGCTGTCGCTGCGGAACCGGCGATCTCGGGAACCGTCGTCGAAGCGGTCAGCTCGGTCGGCGGACACATGGAGCGATTCGAGTACAGGTTGAAAACAGAGCACTCCCTCGCGCGCAAGCTCGACAGCGAGTTGGAGTTCGTGGACCCTTCCGACTTGGAGAAGATCGAGAAGGTGAAGGCCGACATCAAGGACTCAGTTCGCTACACCGCCATTGTCCCCGACGACGGGTACTGGGCGAGCGGCAATTCTGTCGCCGCAGCTTTGTCTGACAAGGGGTATACATTGCAGAAGTCGCCGCCAGGCTGGGCGCGCGAGGGATACAAGGGCCGGAACATGACCTTCAAAGGCCCCGATGGCGTCGAGTTCGAGGTGCAAGTCCACACACGGTCGAGCCTGGACGCGGCAGAGCAGGCCCATAAGCTCTACGAGGTCGAACGACTCCCCACCACCCCATTAGAGGAGAAACAACGGCTGAGGGAGATCATGCGAGCTATATTCGATCAAGTGCCGGTCCCGCCTGGCACGCCCTGGAAGGATTGACGGATGGCGACGAAGTACTACGCGAAGCTCCTCAGCGGGGGCGAGCCGCTGGCGGTTGCCCGGATACACGGCGACGAGACCGTGGACGTGTACAGCTCCCGCCAGGAGGGCTGGCAGCCAGATCGCGGCGGCTTGTACTCGGAGATCCTGTTCAAAGGCGACTGGGACTCTCTCACAGAAACGCAAGCCCTGGACTTGTTGCGCCGACTCGACGAGGAACGCCAACGCCGCACGTCCAACGGAGCAGCCGCCCTCGCCTACAGTTACTGGCTCTCCGTCCCCGAGAAGGAGGAAGAGCCGCAAGTGCTGCTCCGATCAGGGGACGGAAAAACTCTCGAAGGCTACGCGGTCTCATCCGCCGCGTGGGAGAAACTGCCCTATCCCGCCACCCCCGCGCTGGACGATCCGAACCTTTGGGAGAAGATCACGGACTCCGACGTTCCCGACGTACTGGGGCACCTGCACGCGGCGTGGGACGAGCACCTGCGCGAGGAGTTCGACGCGACGGCCCCCGAACTGGTGGACACAGAGCTGACCGAAGCCGCCGTCCGCCAAGGCGTGGTCCACTACACCACGGAAATCCTCAAAGTAATCCCGAAACTGCTCGGCTACGACCTCACCGTGGGATTCAAAGCACCGAATGGCGGTTCAGCAGGAAGCGCGGGCAGTGGCGCTGTCGGCCCGAAAGGTACCTGGAATTTCCAAGTCAGCTACAGGATTTGGGGGTTCCCCGAAGGCACGCAAGGCCAAGTGCTCGACTCTTTCAAGAGACTCTTCGACGAGTGGCGTTGGACCTATGACTACACCGAGGACGCTCCTAATGACCGAGATGTCTACGCGCGGACGAGCGAGGGCGGCGTGAAGACCAAGACCTCCTACCACGTCACCATCTCGCAGCGTCCGCACGGAGGAATGGCAATGGTCTGGACCTCCCCGTACTTTCCTGGTAGCGCCGCGATGAAGCCAGGCCCCGGCTATCAGGTGATGCCGTCCGTGATCACGAAAGACGGCGTGCAATCCTACGAGCAGCCGCATAGGGGATGACTCATTGGTCGAGCAGTGCCTGAGCGGCTCCGAGCTTGTGGCCGCAGCGGAGCGGATCGCCCGCGCCGCCCACGCGGATCAGACCGACAAGGCCGATGAGCCGTACACCGAGCACCTGTCTCGGGTAGCGGCGAGATTGGAGACGGAAGGCCCCGAGGCAGTCGCGGCGGGATGGCTGCACGACACCATCGAGGACACCGCCACGACATCGGCGGACCTCTTAGGCGCAGGTGTCCCCGAGAGTGTGGTGCGCGTGGTCGAGCTGTTGACCAGGACCGGCAAACCCGACGACGAGTACTACGCGGCTATCAAGGACGACCCGTCAGCGCTCGCGGTGAAGCTCGCGGACCTCGCGGACAACACAGACCCGGCTCGGCTGGCCGTGCTCCCCGTCGAGCAGCAGACGAAGTTGCGGGCGAAGTACGCGAAGGCGTACCTGGCGCTCGGCAAGGACGATCTGGCTGAGGTCTTGGAGGAGCTGTGACCAGGCATGGGGGCGTTTGGCGCGGTGGGGCTGTGCCTGAACGGTTCGCTAGGTTCGCCGCCGTGTACGAGGAGTGGGCTGGGTTGGACCGCGCTGCTCGCGAACGACGGTTCGGGCCGAGGCTTTCAAGGGGGATGAGTGGACTCATGCGTGAGGATGGGTTCGGTGTGTCGGTCGGCGAGTTCCTGTACTTCGTGAGCGACGCGCGAGGCGAGGTGGTCGTGGAGCGGCAGGAGCGCGGCCTTGGGCAGACGGTCGCGGAGTTCTCCTCGTTCGACGACGCGGAGAGGTATCTGCTGGTGCTTGTGGGCGACGAGGTTCGACGTGGGCACGGGTTGGCGCAGCTTCATAAGCAATGGCGCGCGAAGGGGCTCCGGGCGGGGGCGAGGTTCTATCCCGATCCAGATTTCTACGGGGCTTCCAGCGACTTGTACACGGGTGATGGTCCTGCGCCGAGGGGGCGGATGGGCCTTTCGGACGCGGAGTGGTTCAGCCATGCCGCCGCCATGGATTTCGAGGAGATCGACACAGCTCTTCGGAATGGGGTCGACGGCGCGGGATGGTCTCCCCGAGTTCGGGCACTGGATGGTTCGACCGGAGGGCAGCCGAGGTTCCTGGGCAAGGGCGCTCGGCTCGACTGGATCACCGCGCTGCTCGTCGGGATTGTGTTGGCGGGTGCTGTGTGTCTTCTCTGGAGTCTGGTTTCGGGGTCTTTGACATTCGGCAAAGGTGTTGCCGTGCTGGCGGCTGTGGCGCTCTACTGTCTGCTGGTCGTGCTCGGGTTCTTCGCGGCGGCGGGCACGTTGATGAGCGCTATGCAGTTCGAGGACGCGCGTCGGCGAAGTTTGGCGTACGCGGCGGCTGGGGTTGCGCTGTTGGGTGTCGTGGCGAGTTGGCTGGTCGGGTTCGGCGGGCTCGCCGCTTTCGATTGGTCGGCGCTGCGTTGCGCCGCGTCGGGGTTGCTGCTCCTTGCGGTGTCGTCCGTGCTCGCTGTTTTGATCGGCAAAGTCGCTGGAGTGTGAGAACCGCGCACGCCCCCTCCTTTCGGCTCTGGGCAAAACGAGGAGCGCCGCCGCGAAACAGGTTCAGCGGCGGTGCTCGATCAGTTTCTGCGCGACTATTTTCTAGTCGTCCAGGGGCACGGAAACGACTCATCGCTCCTATTGAATCCCGCGTCGTGGCATTGCGTCGGCAACTGTCGCGGTGCCTCCGATTCGGGGTCGTCCGAATCGGAGGCTGGTTCTTGCGGGGCCTTGGAAACGGGGCCGACGCGGAGTGGGATGTCATAGGGCGAGGGATCGTTCCCGCCGCCGTCCATGTTGAGCGGCGCGAGGCCGAGGACAGCGAGCGCGGCGACCGCGAAACCATTCATCGGTGGGCCCCCAGCTTCTCGCGGAGCTCCTCAGGCGTGAGCTTCTGGCGTGTTGCGAGGGGGTGGTCCGTGTTGGCGGTCAGCTCAATCTCATCGCGCGTCATGCGCTCGGCGAGCTGGGCGATGAGATGGTCGGATTTGGCTTGAGCTTCGGCCTGCGCGGCGGCTTGCTCAGTCGCCTTCTCGGGGCTCACGGCGACGTAGGTGACGGGGATTGCGAACAGGACGCCGCCGACTCCTGAGAGGACTGCGGCGAACGCTGCTCGCCGCTTGGTGATGGTGGATGTCATGGGGTCTCCTTGGGGTTCGGACGTGAATTACACAGGTGTAATTCTACTCTCGTCTACTCTCGGAAACAATGCTCTGACGAGCCCTTTTGTGCCCCGGTTGGGTCTTGGTTAGAGCTGTCGTTGACAGTGAGCTTCGTCACATCAGCACATGTGACGGGATGCGCTACGCGCGCCCCTCATTCCGCCCCCCAGGAGCGTCACGGACCCCTCGATCCAGCCCCATTTGCCGTGTTACGCGCCACCTCCTCCAGGCCCTCTCGGGAGGGGGTCCGGACACGAGGCCATCCACGCCCATATATGGGCTCCTGCCAGCGGGAATGTTATAGGCCACGTCGGACTGGCCGAGGCTCGCGGCGATGTTACGCGCCGTGTTACGCACGGCGTCACGGCTCATGTCACGGACTGCGTCACGGCCTGCGTTACGCGAAACCGCGAACGACCTGTCGAATCTTTTTCAAAAGAGAGAAAGAGTAGTCAACAAGTCAGCTTCTCACGTTCAGAAACGAGCAAAAAGCTCGCAAGAGTGAGAAATCTCATGTAAAATCTAATCGGCAAGGACTCCGTCCTCACCGCCCCAGGAAGACCGCCCGGAAGGAGGCGAACGATGAAGACAATCGGCATCAGCGCATTGGTTCTGTTCGCCCTCGTCTTCCTCGGCGGCGGGCACGAGATCATCGCCGCGCTCCTCATCCTCGGCGCCGCCGCCTGGGGCATTTCAGGTCTCCTCAGCCGCCTCGGAGGGAGCGGTCACGACGCCTATATCTCTCCTCTTCGCGAGGCTCAACGGGAGGCGCAATCGCTTCTCGCGCGGGCCGAAGCGGACGGCGAAGCGATGTTCACGAAGGCCCAAGTCCGCGCCGCGCAGGCTGTTCAACGGGCTCGTGATTTCGCCGACGCGGAGGCCCGGAACGGGGGGTGGGTCTGATGGCGATGAGCGATTGGGAGCGCCGTCGCGAGGCCGACCGCCGTCGTGCTGAGCGTCGTGACGACATGGTCTTCGCGCAACAACTACGGCGCGAGCAAGCCGAGGCGGCAGAGGCCCGGAAGATCCTGGACCGCACCCCGAAGGAGGCGCAGGCCGTCCTCGACAGGTTCGAGAAGATGGCCGCGAAGATCGCCGCCGACGCGGCTGCGGAGGAGAAACGACTCCTCTCCGCGCCAGTCGTTCGGCGGACGGGCGGCACGAGGAACAACCCGAATCTGATCATCGTGAGGCATTGGAAGTGCTCGCTTCCGACCGCTCTCGCGGCCCGCTTGGGGCTCGGCGCAGCGTCCAAGAATCACGGCCCTCTGCTCGGCTTGCGACCCGGTGGAGGAGTCTCGGAGACGGACATCGCGCCCGCGCAGTTGCTCGCTACTGACCCGCTGCTCGCCACCGACCCAGCCTTCGCAGAGTGGGCTGTGAAGGCCCGCGCGATCCTGGCAGAAGTCGCTCAACGCTACGGCCTCCTGCTTGAAAAACTGCGGAACGACGACGCGATGGCGGAACTCTTCGAAGCCGCAGGCGTCACCTCATCGACCACGAGAACCGAGAACGTGACGGGTGTTTACGGCACTGTGGAGCGCCGCGTCACCGTCGTCCCCATCCCAGTTTTGCGGTCAGTCGAGATCGAGCAGGAAGGCTTGATCCTCACGTACGCACACCGTCTCGGGGACTCCGCGAAGACCTGGGCGGCGCGGCTCGACCCATTGCGCGCGGCGTTCAAAAACACAGGAGTCCGCGCCGAGAACCTCTCAATCCGCGAAGACCGCTGTGGGAATCCGCAGTTGCATTTCGACGACGCGCCCTCCAGTTTCCCCCTCGCGATTGCCCCCGAACCGCCCGCGACAGTGGTGCGGGATCGGGCCGACGCCATCGCTAGGTATCAGGACGCGGCGTGGACGCTCGGCCCCGACGCGAGAGGCAACGTCCTCAAATACCCCGTGAAGAAATACCCGCATGTCCTCGTGGCCAGCTCCACGGGCGGCGGAAAATCCACTTGGGCGAGAGGGATGATCGAGCAGTTCCGGGTCACAGGCTGGACGTGTTTCATCGGCTCAGGGAAGGTGAGCGACTTCGCCACGATGCGCTCGTTGCCTGGTGTAGCGATGGTCACGGGCGGGGATGATGTGGCTCAGTTGGCCGTGATGGTTCGGCGTGTGCGGGTGGAGATGGAGCGCAGAAACACGCAGGCGGCTGAGGCGAAACAACGGGGCGACACGCGAGCGTTCGACTACCCTCCTATTTTGCTCCTCTTGGACGAGTGGGGGGCCGTTGATGTGGCGTTCCGAACCAGCTACAAGAAGAGCGACGCCTTCCTGCGCGATGTCGATCTGATCTTGCGGGTCGGGCGCGAAGCCCGCGTACACGCCGTGCTTCTGTCTCAGACGATCCGTAAAACAGGCGACGGCGCCGTGCCCGGTAGCTGGCAAGAGAACCTTGGCCTCACTACCTCGCTCGGCTCCCCCTCGGAGATCACCTTGCAGTCCGACGCGTTCACCGCCGAGACGCGGGACCGTGCCGCGATGCTCGGCGCACGGCTCAAAGGCAAGCAGGGACGAGGGTTGACGGTCGAGCGCGAGAGCGGTCGCATCGTGGAATTCCAGTCCTTCTACGGGTGGAGCCCCGGCACCACGAGCCTCGACCGCAACGCCGCACCCGAGGTCCGCCCGCCCACCGATGAGGTCCGCGCGCTGTGGCAGCGGTGGGAGCCGATCTCGGCGGCGGTGCCGTGGATCATGCCGAGAGTCGGCATCAAAGTCTCTAGCCCAGCGTGGCGCACGGGCGACCTGAGCGAGGTCGCGAACACGCCGACTGTCGCTTTGACCGACGAGCACGGAACCGTGAAACCAGGGATGGCGCAGTTCGACCCAGCCTCCGATGAGTGGCTCGGAAAACAACAAGCGAGCACCGCCACGGGGTTGCACGAAGACCTGAGTTTCGACAGTCCGAAACCGAGCGCGCCGACCGCGAACATGGCCGCGATGACCGACGACGAGATCAAAGAAGCGGTGCGGCAAGAAGCGATCCGCCGTGGTCTGATCCCCGCCGACGAGGCTCCCGAGGCTGAGGCACCACCAGCGGCGCAGGCTCCGAAACCCGCAGTGAAGAGCGCTACGAAACGCCCACGGATCGAGGGGGAAGTCTGAAAATGTCCCGATCAGTCCTCGCCCTCGACGTCACCGTGCGGGCGGTGAGCACAGCCCGCATCACAGACGGTGCCGTGCCGAAATGCTCCCTCGTGCACAGCGACGAAATCCACGGCGTCCACGGCCCGAGGGAGAACGTGCGCCGTCATGTGGAGCACGCCCACCGCCTCGTCCAGGCGATCATCGCGAACCCACCGGAACTCGTCGTCATGGCGAAGAACGTTTGGGCGGATATGAGCCGCGACCCGAGCGGGGGCCGTCGCTCAGCGCTCTTCTTCGAGATCGTCCGCCAACTCGACCACGCCGACATCCCAGTGTGCGAACTCTCAGTCCTGAGCGCTCAGAAGACGATTGTCGGGGCTGCGAAATTCGGGGCGAAAGGCAACGAAAGCCTCGCCCAGGAGGTCCGCCGCCTCTACCCGGAACTGGTCACCCCGCCCGACCCGGAGAAAGAAACCGAGCCGAGATACAGGGTCACGACGGTCGGGCTCGCCTTGTGCGGAGCGATGGCAGCGGGGATTCCGACACGGCTGGAAGTGACGACGACCAGGCTGATAGCGCTCCAGGCCGGTGACTGGCCGAGACGGTTCAAACCCCTTTCGACAGCGACCGAATGGGAAGCGAAGTTCGGGGGACCACCAGAAGCAACCGGCGACGAACCGTTGTCGGCGTAGGAATCAGATCGAGTCAAGGAGACAGAAGAATGACGAACACGAGCAATCCCGTAGAGGTTTTGAACGCTCACCTGGCCGAGTTGGCTTCGGCCAAATCGCTCTACGGCGAAGCAGCAGACGCACTGGCCGAAGCCACAGCGGAGTCGGACAAGACGGTCGCCCAAGCTGACGCGCGAGGCAAAGCTGAGGTCGCAGAGGCGAAGGTGCGGGCTGCCGCGCTCATCGACGCGGCGAAGAAGAGTGCAGCAGCCGAACTGTCGGCGGCGAAGACGAATCGGGCCGAGCATTTGAATCCACGGATCGGTGAGGTCAACGGTCTTGGCGGTGAGTATGCGGCTGCAATCCAGGCTGCTGTGTCCACGGGTTGGAGCACCCCAGCAGCCCTTCGCGGCCTGGGCTTTGATGCCCCGAAGCCGATCAAACCAGTTCCCGTCCCAGGATCGGACGCTGAAAACCACGATCAGGAGCGTGCGGCATGAACACCACAAAGATGATCTTGGCGGGGCCGCAAGGCCCAGTGATGAACCTCCTCGGGAGTCTCGGCGCGATAGCCCTTGGGTTGGTGTTCGTCGGGTGCTTAATCTGGCTCGCTGTGAACCAGAAGCACGATCCAGATCCAGACCCTGAGCCGACCCCATCCCCGCAGCAACCCTTATATCAGGCCCCAGTTGCCAGCAGTTCTTCGAGCTGGCCGGAGCCATCCGATGATGATTTGCCTCCGATCAGAGTCACAAGCGGCAATGACCCAGGCGGATCGGGCACCACTCCGAGCGGCACTGCGACGGGCGGCGGCGACTTCCTCAGCGCGCTCCGCGCACAGTCGGGAGGCGATGAATGAACCATCGATTCAGCATCGCGGCCCTCGCCGTCCTAGCCCTCGCGGGCGGGACGGCGGGCTGCTCGCACGCAGCCCCAACCCCGGTGCCGAGTAGCGCGAACGCGGCCCAGGTCGCGGCATCGACCAAGGTTCCAGGCTCGATCAACGGTGCCGAGTTGGTGCAGATGTGGAACCGGCTACGAATGCCGTGCCCCGACCCCGGACCATCGTTGCCCGCTGGATCGCGGGCGACGGAGGAGGCGCTCGGTGACCAACTCCCCACGATCCAGAGCGTTGCCACCGCCTTGGCGAACACCACGGCCACGGTTCCGCAGGAACAGGTTGTCGCATTGTTGCAGCAGCTTCGGGCAGCGCTCCTCCAAGTCCGGGCGGCGATGGTGGACAGGGCGGAACGGTCACCTGACGGAGCCCGCGACGAACTGCTGAAACCCGCTCGCGAAGCCTTCGACAAGTTCCAAACCCAGGTCATCTCGGCCTTGCGCGGGCAGGGGAAGCTCGACCCAGACCTCATCGACCGTTTCGATATCAACACCACTTGCCCGGTACGGAGGTGACCTCATGAGCGACATCCACAAACCAGACGACCCGTACGGACTCCTCGGGGAGCATTGGCCCGAAGAGAGCGAGACCAGCTACACGGACGCCGAGTCGGACTGCATCTCAGCGAACAACACAACCGTTGAGGCCGCTGGCGACTGCCGCCATGACGCAGGTCAGGTCGGCGAGGAGTTCAAAGGAAAAACGGGCACGGCGGTCAGTGACAAGCTCACTGCCGCTGCTGCCGATCTCGATACCCATGCTACTGATTTGAAGTCGCTGGCCAACGCCGCCTACTCAGCAGCTGTTGAGATCAAGAATGCGAAGAACCTGATCACAGACCAAGTCTCAGCGGGCACTGCCGCGATCAAACAGGCCCGCGAGTTGGAGGCGAACGGGCAGTCTCCGAGCGAGAGTTCCGCATCCCTCGTAGAGAAATATCGCGCGAAGATCGCTGGGTTGAAAACAGACTACGACGCTGCCATGAAGACGGCTATCACCGCCCCGGAGCAGCATCAACCAGCTCGTTTCGGCAGATACTCGGATGAGAATGTTGCCTATGCGGGAGCGTCGAGCACGGCTCGCCGCGACGAGCTCTCCCACGAGCAGGGCAAGGATTATCAGCGGCTTGTCGATGATCCCCAGGAGGATACGGAGCCGACTGTCGAGCATCGCCCGACTGCTCCTGGCACGTCGAACCCCGTCCCGACAACGCCGTTGAGCAACGCCGCTCCCGTGCAGCAGCAAGCGCAGTCGGGTGTGCCGACCACGCCGCTGAACTCGACGCCCGCGACCCAAGGCCACGGCGGTGTGCCGTCCACGCCGTTGTCCTCCTCGGCTTCTGGTAGTGCGAGCAGCGCCCAACACAGTGCGCCGCCCGCGCAGGCCACAGGCAGGGAGGCTCCGCGTCGGGACTCCTCAACACCGATAATGCCACTCCCGAGCACGGTTTCGAGCACCCCGAGCAACACTCCAGTCGCAGCGCCGATCACCCGCCTCTCATCATCGGAGTCCCCACAAGAGGCGGTGCGAGCCGCCTTGTCGGAGTTGCGAGCGGATCGACCAGCAGGCACCATGTCGAACCCTGTGGCAACCACACCGTTGAACTCGACACCGCCTGTCGCCGCTCCATCAACCCCAGTTGTCGCGCCCCAAGCCCTGGCATCGGGCAGTCCCGTGCCATTGGCCCCGGTCACGCCACCGTCATCGACGCCCCAGGCCGTGAGCCCCGTAGCACCAACCCCACAACCCGAACGACGCAGCGGTGAGCGAACTGATCCAGGAGCCTTCGTCGGCCTCGTCGGACAACCGAAGGAAGAGAAGAAGGTGACGGAAGTGGAGCGACAGAACATCAAGCAACAGGATGAACCGCAATCGTTCATCAACACACTGAGCATGCCCGAAGCCCTCGCCCACAGGGCGTTGAGCAGCCTCCGCGCCGAGTTCGAGCGCACTGGTTGGGCTCAGCCCCTCGCCGTCGCCGTGGTCCGTGTCGAACACGGATTGCTCATGGTGTACGCAACAGCGGACGGCGCCAGCATCTGGCCGAGCCGAGTCCAACTCCCCGAGGATATGACCCCGTTGGCCGACCTCGTGGACGTGCCGCCCGTGCTGTGGGGGTCGACGGACCCCGCCGTGAAACTGATCTGTCTCGCGCACGCTGGCCTGCGAATCGAAGCCCTCCTCGGCAACAGTGAAGGGACTGCTCTCGTTGTTCAAACCGCTGAGCAGCACGCCGAGTTGCAGGCCACAGGTGACGTGCTCCCCGCCGTCCGGTCACGCAGCGAAGGCAGTGACATCGAACCCTCCGACGTCACTCGTGCGGAGCGGCTCGTCTGGGACGCGCCGCGTGTCCTCGACCCGGAGGAAGCAGGCAAGCGTCTCCGAGCATTGCGCTGGACCGACTCCCAGCCCGCTGCGTACGAGGCCGCGCACGGGGATTGGGTCATCGCCGAAATAGCCAGCTCGTTGGCGAATCAGAACTTGGCATCCGCCATATACCTAGCGGACCAGGCGTTCGTGCAATTGCACGACAACGAGAACCCGAATTGATTGGAGAAACACACATGAGCGACATCGATCTTCACCCCGAAGAGCAAAATCGCCGACATGCCGCATCAGCAGGCAGCCTCCGGGCAAGCGCCGATGCGCTCCCCGACATCAAACCCGAAGGCCTGCGCCCGGAGCATGCGGCCATCTTGCAAGCTGCTATCGGCGCAGCCCGAACGACCATGCGTGCCGCCGCGAGCACCCATGATGTCGGGGCACGCGCCTCGACCGCGTTCGGTTCCCAGGAGGCGGCGAACGCTCAGCGGATCAGCGAGGCGTGAGCCGATCTGTCCATCCGCCCCGCTGAGAGATTATGCTGGCGGGATGGACAGGGAGGCGATGGACCGTCAACTCGCCGAGATGCGCGCATTGATCACGGAGTTCGGGGCGCTCACAGATCGGACACTGGATTTCACGCTGCCCGTCGAGGAGCTCACAGCCGCGATCACCGCACGGGGCGCAGTGATGGACCAAATGACCCAAATCTCCCGAGAGATGGGCATCGACACCGAGCTGATGCGCATCGAGGCCCTCGGGCACAAACTCACCCGCGAAGCAGACCAAGCAGAATAACCCGCAGGTAAGCGGGTACAGGCAGCTCACTCCCGATCCAGGCCCAGCCTGTTCTCGCCCTCGAATCCGAGGGTCTTCCAGTAGCAGCGGGCGAACATCAACTCCCACGCCTGCAGCAAATCACTGTCGATCCCGATGCGCGCGGCGAGATCGGGCCAAGATTCGAGGAGCTGCGCACCAGCCGTGCGCGCCGCCCCGACACCGCGCATGAGCGCTATCACCTCGACCCGCTGCTCAGGCGGCACCGGGTAGAGGCGGGTCACAGACAGTCCTCGAATCTGGGGTCGGGCAACCGCTCGATCCGGGCAATGGCGGACGACTGCCGCCAATACTCCTTCATCGGATCATCTGGCACGTCGAAGAAAACCAGGCTCGTGCCCCCGATCTTCGGCCACCGCCCGACCCGCGACAACCGCACCAGCTGTCTGTCCATCGGGAAAGCGCCGGACAGGCTCTGCGGACCCGGCACGCGCACATAGCCCGGAGGATGCGTCTCCAAATCCCAAATGTGGCGGGAGCCTTGCGTCACAACGAGCCAGAGCCCCCTCATGTCGGAGGTCAACTCCTCGACGGTATCGGCGGTCTTGTTCTTGACGTTCTTGCTCATGCGCCGATGATCGCACGAGAGACTGACAATATAGTGGTCACTGATAGTCTCAAAACCCCAGGCCAGGGGACGTGCAGCGTGGTCACGCCGTGGTCACACACCATCTATAACAAGATGAGGCGAGACATCACGATAAGGCACGGAAACCACCCCTGGCCTGCACAAGACGAACCAGCCCGTCACGCCGAATCGCCACCTGTCACGGGCGGGCTCTGACTACGGATCAGAAGGTTAGGGGTTCGAGTCCCTTCGGGTGCACAGTTCCGCCCCAGGCCACAACTTGTTGTGGCCTGGGGCGGTTTTCGCTTCCACATCCCGCCCAAGGGACCAGTCCCCTCATCTTCCACGAAAGGCCCGGCTTCGCCGAAGCCGGAAAAGTGCCGTTCTGGATTGCGGTCGCCGACCCAGCGCGCGGCACACGCGAGCGGGCGGACGATCACGGCCGATTCCCTCCAGGCGCAAGACCACACGTCCCGCCAGGTGGGGCCAATCTCGGTCGCATGCTGGTAGACGATTTCAGGATCGGGCACGGCTCCGGTCGTCGAAATCCCGCAGGTCGTGTGATTATCCGCATAGGTGGAATGTTTGGATCATTCGCTGTGTTGAACGACAAGTCCGAAGGATGCCGAAAAACCCAAGTCCTAAAAGACCCCGAAAAGCAAGCCTCTCTCAACGGCGATTCACCGTTGAGAGCTAGATCCCCCGAAGGAGCGTTCCGTCATGTTCTTCCTCTTCAACTTCTTCCCGCTCCTCGCGGCCGCCCCCGCAGACATGTCTCTGGTCCAGGCGTCCACGAACGATGTCGTCGCAGCGTCGCACGTCGGCCCGGTCCTTCAGGACGGCAACGCCGGATCCGCGGGAAGCGGCGACAGCCACGGGCACAACGGCTGATCCTGCCTTGCGTCAATGCTTCGGGCCCCCGCTGCGGCGGGGGCCCGAAGCATTTCCTGGTCCAATCCGCCGGGGTTCAGCGGGGCTCGGCCATCGCACCGTTGGCATCAATCAGGTCCGCATCCCTCGTAACGCCTCTCGGTCTCGAATCCGCGCCGTAGGTCTGTGGTGGTGCCGCTTTGGCGCGGTTGCTGTCCCGGCGCGCGGCCTCTTCGCTCGCCAGCGCATCAGCGCCGCCCTTGCCAAGGTGGGATGATGGTGACCCACGGCGTACGCTCCGGGGCACGGCAAATTTTTGGCCTGGGGCGGTCTCATTTCCCCATCCTGCCCGACATTTGCCACATCCAACCCGGCATCACGGGATGGCGAGCACCACGAACACCGCCGCCACGACCAGGAGGAAGACTGCGAGCAGCCCGGCGAAGGCGGCGTTCTTGACCTTCCGTCCTCGCATGCCTGCCCACAGGAGGAGGCATCCGAGCAGGAACCAGCCGCCGGATGTCCAGTACAGCCAGTGTTCGACCTCCAGCGAGCGGCCGGACTGCCACTCGTGGCCGTAGTCGTCGCTCGTCGTGCCGAGGTTTTTCACGCCGCGCGCGGCGATCACGCAGGTGCCCCATGCGGCATAGCTGATCAGAGCGGCGCTGACCCCCGCGAACATCCTCGCCGAGCTTTGCAATTCATGTTCTTCCATGCCGGACATCATCACAGGGCCGCCGCAACGCCCGTCCGCCGCAGCCGAATCCCAGCCATCGGCCTGGGCTCGTCGCAGCGGGCTTGGGCTTGTCGTGCCAGAGCGCTGCGGCGAGGGCGGCCGCTGCGGTCAGCGGAACGAGGGCCACCACGAAATGCGCGAAGAGGGGGTGCGCTGGCAAATCGCCGATCCGACCCACTTCCACGCGTCTCTCCGATCCTGTGGCTGCAATCTCCGCCAAAGCTCACGCGCGAGACCGGGAACGGCGTGGCGAACGCTGCCGAGGTGCGACCTTCGTCACCTTGCGGATCCTTCGGAATAAATAATTGGATGATTGGGTTTATTTAGGCATAAGCGAATGACGGCCGACGACCGAGAAGCCTCGACCGGACGACAAGACAAGAAAGGACCACCGCCATGAAAACTTTCGCAGCCAGCGCCCTGATCGCCCTCTCCGGCCTGTTCGGAGCCGCCGCGTACGCCTCGGCCGCCCCCGCGCACGAGACCGTGGTGGTCGCCCACCTCAGCGGCGACGCCCATGGGCACAACTACCGGAACCCCGACAACAACGACACTGTCACCAGCCAAGGCCCCAACAAGGCCACCGGAACGCTGCACGACACCATCGGCACCGCCCTCGGCGCCCGCTGAGCCGCAGCCCTCTCCCGAAAGGCCGCCCCGTCATGACGGGGCGGCCTTTCGCCGATGACGGCAGGGCAGTTAGATCAGCCCTGGGGCGAGCACGTCCCGGATCTGCCCGAACGGCACATGCCCCGTCTGCGGCCCAGCCGCGTAGCAGGCGACTTGGTACGGCAGGAAAAGGAAGCGCACCTCGCCCGGGGCGAGGACGAAATGCTGGTAATGCTCCGGATCGGCCCCGAGGCCTTGGACGATATTGAGCTCGAGGGGGTCCGAGGCCTCGACCGGCCGTCCCGCCAAAAGCTTTCGCTCAAGGTCCGCCTGCACGATCGGGGAGACGGCACGCAACGCCGAGGCGACATCGGGAAAGAGGTCCGCGAGCCCGATTCTGCGGTCGCCCTTGAACACCAAGGTCCGATAGCCCGCGACCGGATGGTACGCGCCGACCTCGGCGAAGACGGTCATGACGATATTGGTCACCCCGTCCGGGCCGGGGATCTGCTCGTAGGTCTCGCTGAGCGAGAACGGGCGGTCCGGCGTGGCGCGCGCCGCGTCGTGCTCGAATGTGGCCCGCAACGCGGCGAGCTCGTCGTCCGCCGCCTGTTGGACCGGCGGGTCAAGATCGAGCGGGACTTGCACCGACTCGGTGTACGCGGAGGCCGAGACGCGCACGACACAGCGGGACTGCGCCGCATCCCATGAGCCAGCCCGCGCCGAGCAGCCGAGGGGGTCGGCCTCGGCGGGAGCGAGGCCGAGACCCGCCAACAACGCGAAGGCCAACCACCCCGCGCGACGCTTGCCCATGCGCACAGCGTAGCGCGCGGGCGCGGCTATCCGGTGAGGATGGTGTTGAGGAGCAGGGCGAGGCGTTCGCCCGCCAGGTGGAGGCGTTGCTCCGCGACAGGCAGGTACTGCGCGGTGTACGGGGCCCCGATGGTCGAGGAGTCCGGGTAGGCGTGAATGGCGATCTCGCAAGACTCCTGGACCCACGTCGCCGGATCGTTCTGCAGGTCGGGCGCGGGCAGCTGGTCGTCGGGCATCGACTCGAGGCGCTGGACGAAGGCGACGTCCGAGAGGCCCAGCGTGGCGATGAGCCGGGTGTCCCACACGGAGTGCATGTTCGTGTGGACGCCGTTGTAGGTGATCGGGTGGTCGTTCCCGCCCCGGTCGCTCTCGTACCCAGCGTGGAACGGCTGGTGCGCGTCCCCGACGAAATGGACGACGAACTTGAGCGCCTGCGCCCGGTCCGCGTCGGACTCGGTCGTGTCGGCGAGAATCCTCGTCTGCTCGCGCAGCGCTTCCACGACATTCTGCCCGCCGCCCGCCGCGTCGGTGTAGACGCAGTTGTTGTCCGCGATGTCCGCGAAATGCCATGGCGCGGAGGTCCTGCCCAGCTCCGAGCCGCTGGAGCGGATGTCGTCCGCCCACGTCGCCACGCCCGCCAGCGTCGGGTTCGCCTCGCCAGCGAGCAGGCGGCCCACCACGCCCTTGGCCTCTGGAGTCAGATGGTTGTCGGCGTAGCCGCCGACAACGTCGTGGCCTTGGCGGCCCCACGCGAAAGCGGCGGGCGCGGGGGCGATGAGAGCGGCGGCGAGCATGGCTGCGACAGATGCGGAGAAACGGGAGAATTTGGCCATGCCGCCACCCTGCCGACTCGCCCCCGGCGCACGGAAGCGTCAAGGCACGGACTTTTCGGGCATGTCATCGACAATTCATCCGCCATCAGGGCGCTCGGCCCCGCAGTTCATTTCGAGTTCGTCGTCGCGCCCGGACGCAGCGATTTGAGGACTTTCATCGCGAATCGGGACGAGAGCTTTTGCACGCTGGGGATCGTCATCACCCGGTTGGTGAGGAATGCCTCATAGGCCGCCAGATCCTTGGTGGCGACGCGCACGAAATAGTCCGGCGAGCCGAACAGCCGGTACAGCTCCAGCACCTCGGGGAACCCGGCCATGGTGGCTTCGAACTCCTCGACGCTCGCGCGGTCGAACACGGTCAACGCCACCTCCAGCATGACCTCGAAGCCTTGGTCGAGGGCGGACGGGTCGACCACGGCCCGATAGCCGAGGATCACCCCGTCGGCCTCCAGACGTTGCACGCGGCGCAGACACGGGCCCGGCGTGAGATGCACCCGGTCGGCCAAGGCGACATTCGACAATCGGCCGTCTTCTTGCAGATGGCTGATTATTGCTCGATCTGTTGAATCAAGATCCATTTATTGCATATTACTCGGCATTGCCGCGATACTTCACAATAATAATCGGGCGTTCTTCTGGGAAAATTGCTCAACGTGAGCAATGATCTGACCCTCGGCCAAACGTCCCCGCCGCAGGCGGCCCGACTGCCGACATGGCGCGCGGAAGCCGCTGCGGGAGTGCGCCTGTCGCTGGCCGCCGGACTGGGCATGTACCCCATCGGCGTGGCGTTCGGGCTCTTCGTGGTCCAAACCGGTCTGCCGTGGTGGATCGCCCCCGCGTTGTCCGTCGCCGTGTACGCCGGATCTCTGGAATTGCTGCTGGTGGGCATGGTGGCCGCCACGACCCCCTTGGCGACGATCGCGCTCACGACGCTCCTGGTCAACTTCCGGCACGTCTTCTACGCCTTCACCTTCCCGCTTCGGACAGTGAGCAATCCCATCGCGCGCCTCTATTCCGTCTACGCCCTCATCGACGAGGCGTACGCGGTCACCGCCGCGAGGCCGGGGCCGTGGACGCCGTGGCGGCTGCTCGCCATGCAAGCCGCGTTCCAGTGCTACTGGGTCGGCGGCGGGCTCACCGGCGTGCTCGTCGCCACCGCCCTCCCCGGCCCGGTCAAAGGGCTGGAGTTCGCGCTGTGCGCCCTGTTCGTCACCCTCGCCCTCGACGCCTGCCGCTCCCGCGAGCACGTGCCCTCGCTCGCGCTCGCGGGCCTGAGCTTCTCCCTCGCCTTGGTCCTCGCCCCGGGATCGGCGCTGTTCGTCGCGCTGACGCTGTTCGTCGCCGCGCTCGCGGTCCGCTACGCCCTCGCCCGCAGGCGGAGCGCCCGTGCCTGATCCGCAGTACATCGCCGCCGCCTTGGCGATCGCCTTCGCCATCACCTTCGCGCTGCGCGCCGCGCCGTTCGCGGTGCTCGGCGCGTTGCGCTCCTCGAAACTCGTGTCCGCGATGGCGCTCTGGATGCCCGCAGGGCTCCTGGCCATCCTCGCCGCCTCGACGTTCCGCAACACCGTCCAGGCGGACCCCTCGTCCTTCCTCAAAGCCGCGCTCTCCGTGGCGGTGACCTCGGCCGCGCACCTCGCGTTCGGCCGCCGAACCCTCTTGAGCGTCGGCCTCGGCACCCTCTGTTTCGCCGCGCTGACCAATCTATTGTGATCAATCTAACATAGGAGTAGCCTGAATGGCGTAGGAAAGGAGTGCTCCGATGAGTCTTCGCAACACCTTCGCTGAATGGGATCTGCTCAACCGCTTCGCCGCCTGGACAGGCTACTTCACGGCGTTGCTCGTCACCGCGTCAACCGCGTGCATGCTCGTGGCGTTCGCGTCCAAGCACATCGGCTGGGGCTTGGTCGCCGCGGCAGCGGTGGCCATCGAGCTGGTCTTCGGCTCTGCCGTGGTCGGCGGCGTCAGCCTCTACGACCGCCGACACCACCACGAGATGCCGCATCTGCTCTAGAGCGCCTGGGCAAGTCCGGCTCGGACGCGCCGCTATTTCGCGCTATTTCGCGTGCTTCGGCCGGTGCCGGTGGATGTCGTCCGCCCACGTGGTCTCCCATGCGCGCTCGCGGGCGCTGGGGCCGGACTCCTCGGCGGCGACGGGCGGCGGGGCCTGCCAGTCGAGCTCGTCGAGCCCCTCGACCCGCTCCTCGCCCGGATCGCGCCACGTCGGCCTGGCGGGGGCGGACGATGGCAATGTCACACGCAGCGCCGGCGGTTGCTGGCTGTCCTCCTGTGCTCCCACCGGATCCGCGCTGAACTCGAAGTATGGCTGCGGTTCTGGGTGATGCGGGGCCTGCTCGCCGAAATACGGCTCCGGGGCGAGCATCGGCTGGGCGGGCTCGGCCTCCCACGAAGAAGACGGGAACTCCGGAGCCGACCACGAACCGGACAGCCGCGCGGCTTCAGCGGCGGTTTGTCGCTGAAGCTCCTCCTCCGCCCACATCTCTTCCCACGTGATGTCGCCGTCGGTCATTGCTCCAGCGTACTCGCGCCGGGCCGGATCACCGCCTGCCCTTACCAAAAAGAGACTTTGAGATTTCCCTGCCGAGCGTCGAGCCGAGATTGCGCATAAAACCCTTCACCGCCTGGTTCCCCAACACTTTCTCCACCAGCCCGGGCTCCTCTTTCTCCCGGCGCGCAGGCTTCGCCTCGGGCGGCGCGGCGGGCCCGGAGGCCTCGGCCTCCTGGGCCGAGCCGGAGGCTGCGGGCGGTTGGCTCAACGCCTCGTACGCGGACGGACGGTCCTGGGTCTGCGCGTACTTCGCGTACAGGGCGCTGCGCGCCGAAGAGCCGTGGATCGCTTCGCCGCCGATGGCGCCCATGAACGAGCGCGGCGCGCGCAGCCGCGTCCACGCCACCGGCGTCGGGGCTCCGGTCTCGGAGAGCACCGTGACGATCGCCTCGCCGATCCCCGCCGAGGTGAGCGCCGACTGGATGTCGTAGACCTTGCTGGTCGGATACGTCTTCGCGGTGCGCACGAGCGCTTTTTGGTCCTCCGGGGTGAAGGCGCGCAGCGCGTGCTGCACCCTGGCTCCGAGCTGGGAGAGGATCTCATTGGGGATGTCCGTGGGCAGCTGCGTGCATAAGATCACCGAAACGCCCTTCGAGCGGATCAGCTTCACCGTCTGCTCGATCTGCGCGATGAATGCCTTCGAGGCGTCTTTGAACAAGAGGTGCGCCTCGTCCAGGATGAACACCAGCTTCGGCTTGTCGACGTCGCCGATCTCCGGAAGGGTCTGGAAAAGACGGGAGAGCACCCACATCAGGAAGGTGGAGAAGAGCACCGGCCGGGCCGACTGGTCGCCGAGCTCGAACAGGGTGATCACGCCCCGCCCGTCCGGGGTGACCCGCAAGAGGTCGTTCACATCGATCTCCGGCTCGCCGAAGAACACGTCGCCCCCGTCGCCCTCAAGGTTCGCCACCGCGCGCAGGATGACGCCCGCGCTCGCGGACGACACCCCGCCCAGCGCCTTCAGCTCCGCCTTGCCCTCGTCGCCGGTGAGGTAGCCGATGACCGCTTTGAGGTCTTTGAGGTCGACGAGGTCGAGCCCCTTGTCCTTCGCCCACCGGAAGATGAGGCCGAGCGTCGACTCCTGGGTGTCGTTGAGGCCGAGGATCTTCGAGAGCAGGATCGGGCCGAAGCTCGCGACCGTGCCCCGGATCGGCACGCCGATCCCCTCGGTGCCGAGCGAGACGAACTCGGTCGGGTACGCGGTCGGGGTCCAGTCGTCGGCCAGCTGCTCGGCGCGCTGGGCGATCTTCTCGCCCGGTTTGCCCGGCATGGCGAGGCCGGAGAGGTCGCCTTTCACGTCGGCCATGACCACCGGGACCCCGTTCGCCGACAGCTGCTCGGCGACGAGCTGCAAGGTCTTCGTCTTGCCCGACCCGGTCGCGCCGGCCACCAGCCCGTGCCGGTTGAGCGTCGCGAGCGGCAGGTTCACCGACGCGGCCGAGTCCACTTTCCCGTCGACGAGGACGGCTCCGAGGCGCAAGGCGAGCCCCTCTGTCTTATAGCCCTCGGCAATCTCTTGGGCGGCGGGGATCTGCTCGGCTCCAGTTGGGCTCATCGGAGGTCCTTTCCTCGATCAAGGCGTGCGGACAACATTATGCTGTATCCATGGCGCGCCGTCGCACTTCTGACGAGACAGTGCCGGACGGCAGCTGGGCCACCAGCGTCGCGACCCGCAAGTCGATGCTGAGCAACCGGAGCCGCGACACCTCTCCCGAGCTCAAACTCCGCAGGCTGCTGTGGGCGCAGGGGCTGCGCTACCGGGTCGCCGCGAAACCGCTGGCCGACCGCCGGCGCAGCGTCGACATCGTCTTCGGGCCCGCGAAAGTCGCCGTCGAGATCCACGGCTGCTTCTGGCACGGCTGCCCCGAGCACTACCGGCCGCCGGGCAGCAACGTCGAGTACTGGTCCGCGAAGATCGCCCGCAACCAAGCACGGGACGCCGTGAAGCTCGTCGCGCTCGAAGCCGAGGGCTGGGAAGTCATCGTGGCGTGGGAGCACGAGAACCCCGAGGACGTCGCGCTCAGAGTCGCCGAGGCGGTCGCCCGCCGCAGGCCGAGGCCCAAGCCAAAGCCGCCCTGCTGACCATACGGACGCATCGCAAGGCGGCAAGGCCAAGCCGCCCGGCCGATCCACATGGCCGGGGTGCCCGGCGCGGCGCGCGGAAGAGCGAGGAACGGCGGGGATGACGACGGGGGACCGCCGTTTGGGCGGACGGAAACTCTACTTGGCTTGGCCCGTCGTCCGCTCGATGTACTTCTTGCGGGCGCTGACGTCGACCCCGCCGCCGGTCATGACCGTGCTCAGCCCCAGCACCCTTGTGACGAACACCGTGAGCCTCGGCGACCAGCGCACCATGGCGAGGAGCGGGTCGAGCGCCGTGACGAAGCCGGGCACCCAGCGGTTGCGTCCCCGGCCCGCCGCGGAGACCACGATGGCTTCGGCGACTTTCTCCGGGGGCTGCGGACGGACGATCTTGAGGATCAAGGCATCCTCCACGTTGATGCCGTCGATCAGCCCCGTCTTGATGAAGGACGGCATGATGGTGGTCACTTCGACGTTGTGCTGCGAGAGTTCGAAACGCAGCGCCTCGGAGAAGCCGACGACGCCGTACTTCGCAGCGTTGTAGGTGGACAGGCCCGCGACGCCGATCTTCCCGGCGATCGAGGCGATGTTGACGATGTGGCCGGTCCGCCGGGGGATCATCCGTTTCGCCGCTTCCCGGCTGCCGAAGATCACCGAGTTCAAATCGATGGACAGCTGCTTGTCCGTGACGCGCTGGGACTCGTCCACAAGGTCGCCGACGATCATCACGCCCGCGTTGTTGACGAGCACGTCGATCGGGCCGAACGCCTTCTCCGCCTCGTCGATGAAACTCGCGAACTGCTCGTAGTTGGTCACGTCCAAAGGAAGGGCGATGATGTCCCCGCCGATCTCGTCGGCAGCCTTCTTCGCCAGGTCGATGTCGAGGTCCCCGATGGCCACCTTCGCGCCTTGCGCGATGAACGCCTCTGCGGTCACACGGCCGATGCCCTGGGCCCCGCCGGTGATCAAAACGACTTTGCCCCGCAATTTGCTCAGGTCACGCGCCATCTGTTCGTCCTTCCTTGCTCCGCTGCTCCGAAGATCCCGTCGCAGAAATCTCCGGTCATTTACTATAACAACGTTCAGGCTGTTCGTCGCAGTCCGTTCGCCATTGCGCGACCGCGCGCGAAGCCGCGCCTGTGCGAAGTGCTAGGAAAAGACGCATGGCATCCTCCCCCGTCCCCGGCGAGCACGACATGGACCTGCTCTTCGCCGGACTCGCGGCACAGCTCCCGCCTGGCGTGGTGATCGACGACCCGGACATCCTCGAGAGCTACCGGCGCGACCGCGCCGACGACCCCAAGGCAGGAACGCCGCGCGCGGTGGCCCGGCCCACTTCCGCCGAGGAGGTGAGCCGCATCCTGCGGTGGGCGAGCGCGAACGCCGTCGCCGTGGTCCCGCGCGGCGCAGGGTCCAGCCTGTCCGGCGGCTCCACCGCCGTCGACGGCTGCCTCGTCCTGTCCACCGAGCGGATGCGCGCCGTCGCCGTCGACCCGGTCACCCGTGTGGCCGTCGTCGGGCCGGGCCTGCTCAACGCCGAGCTCAAAGCCGCAGCGGCCGAGCACGGCCTGTGGTACCCGCCCGACCCCTCTTCCTACGAGTTCTGCAGCATCGGCGGGAACATCGCCACGAACGCGGGCGGGCTGTGCTGCGTGAAATACGGCGTCACCACCGACTACGTCCTCGGCCTTGAAGTGGTCCTCGCGGACGGCGAGGTGCTGCGCCTCGGCGGGCCGAGGATCAAGGACACCGCAGGGCTGTCCCTGCTCAAGCTCTTCGTCGGCAGCGAGGGGACCCTCGGCGTGTTCACCGAGGCCACGCTGCGCCTGCTGCCCGCCCAACCCAAGCCGAGCACGCTGATCGCCACCTTCGGCGAGGTCCGCAAGGCAAGCGAAGCGGTGCTCGCGATTTGCGGCAAACTGCGCCCCGCCATGCTCGAATTCATGGACCGCGCCACGATCAACGCGGTCGAGGACATGCTCCGCATGGGGCTCGACCGCCAGGCAGAGGCCATGCTCGTCATCCAATCCGACGCCCCCGGCGAAGCGGCGGGCTCCGAAGTCGAGCTGATCGCCGAGATCGTCGGCGCGGTCGGGGCCGCCGAGGTCTTCGTCACCACCGACCCCCACGAGGGCGAGGCGTTCGTCGTCGCCCGCCGCGCCGCGATTCCCGCCGTGGAACGCCTCGGCCACCTCCTCCTCGAAGACGTCGGCGTGCCCATCCCGAAACTGCCGGATCTGATCGACGGGGTCCGCGCCATCGGCGCGGCGAACGAGGTGACCATCGCCGTCATCGCGCACGCGGGCGACGGGAACACCCATCCGCTCATCGTGCACGACCCCGAGGACGAGGACGAGACCCGCCGGGCCGAGCGCGCGTTCGGCGAGATCATGGACCTCGCGATCCGCTTGGACGGCACGATCACCGGGGAACACGGGGTCGGCAGGCTCAAAAAAGGCTGGCTGCCCGACCAGATCGGGCCGGCGGCCATGGCGCTGTCCCGACGGATCAAAACCGCGCTCGACCCCGAGGGCGTCTTGAACCCCGGCGCGATCTTCTAACGGGCCTCGGCCATGCCCCTGCGGCACGCGGCGGCGGACCGGATCTTCGCCGGGAGATCCACCATTCGGCCACAGGAGCCCCATCTTTCCCAGGCGTAAAGTTCCTCTTTTCTCCCCCCGCAGCAGGGCGTACTATCTGCGAGATGTCCACGCTGGAGTCCAAGCTCGAAGCCATCGTCGGCACGGCGCACCTGCTCACCGATCCAGATGTGCTCGTCGGCTGGGCGACCGATTGGACCGGCAGGGACCGGGGGGCGGCCCGCGCGGTGGTCCGGCCGGGGGACGCCGACCAAATCGCCGAGGTGTTGAACGTATGCCGCGCCTCGGGCGCGCCGGTCACCATCCACGGCGGCGGCACCTCGCTGGTGTCCGGCACCGTGCCCCGGCGCGGGGACGTGCTCCTGTCCACCTCCCGGCTGACCGAGGTCGGCGCGGTCGACCCCACCCACAAATGCGTCCGGGTCGGCGCGGGGACGAAGCTCCAGACGCTGCGCTCGCTCGCCGCCGAGCACGGCCTGCTCTTCGGCGTCGACCTCTCCGCCCGCGACAGCGCGACGATCGGCGGCATGGTCGCCACGAACGCGGGCGGGCTGCACACCATCCGCTACGGCCGGACCAGCGAGCAAATGCGCGGCCTTGAGGCGGTGCTGCCCGACGGCTCGATCATCAAACGGTTCCCCCGCGTCCCCGACGACCGCAGCGGCCTCGACCTCGCCTCGTTGTTCGTGGGCAGCGAGGGCGTGCTCGGCGTCGTCACGGCGGTCGAAGTGGCGCTGCGGCCCCGGCCCCGGCACCGGGTCACCGCGCTCGCTGGTTTCGCGGCCCTCGAGGACCTCGTCGCGGCGGCAGTCTGCCTGCGCGACGTCCCTGGGGTGGACGCGCTCGAACTCCTCGACGGCGAAGGGGTGCGCCTCGCGTCGGACCGGCTGGGGCTCGCCTGCCCGGTGAAAGCGGAATGGCTCCTCTTGGCGGAGCTCGCGAGCGACAGGGAACAGCTCGTCGAGCTCGCCGAGTTGCTCGCCGCCGCCGAGGTGGTCGAAGAACCCGCGATCAGCCAGGACTCCGTCGGGCGCGCCAAGCTCTGGCAGGTCCGCGAGTCCTTCGCCGAAGTGACCAAGCTCTTCGGCCCGCCGACGAAATTCGACCTCTCGCTGAACTTCGAGTCCGTCGCCCCGTTCGCCGCCGACGCGGCCGCGCTGCTAGCCGAGCAGGCTCCCGACGCGATCCCCGTCCTTTTCGGCCATATCGGCGTCGGCAACCTGCACTTGAACGTGCTGCGCTGCCCCGACCCGAGCCGCGTCTTCGGCCCGATGCTCGATTTGATCGCCGAGCACGGCGGGAACATCAGCTCCGAGCACGGGCTCGGCAGCCTCAAACGCGACTACCTCTCCCTCGCGCGCAGCCCCGAGGAGATCGCCGCGATGCGCTCGGTCAAACGGGCCTTCGACCCAGACGGATACTTGAACTCGGCAGTGCTCTTCCCCACAGCCTCCGAGTGATCCGCTCTCGCCCACATCGGAGGACCCCCTCGGCCTTACCAACCTCTCAGAAAGGCGAGTATTCTGAATGGCGCTCCGACAAAACCGGAGCTGAAGGACCGGGTCGCGCCGTCCCGGTCAAGCACACCGCGCAAGTGGGCAAGAGGGAAAGTGGGCGAGAGCTCCTGTGAGTGAGACCACCGTCGATTTCGGACAGAACTCGTGGCTTGTGGAAGAGATGTACCACCGGTTCAAGGAGAACCCGAGTTCGGTCGACCCGAGTTGGCACGAGTTCCTGACGGACTACCACTCCACATTGGACTCGATCGCTGGAGCCGACAACGGCAGCCACGCCCCGGAGCCCGCCCCCGCGCCAGCCCCGAAGGCTCCGGCCCCGACTCCTCCTGCCCCGGCGGCTCCGCCCGCCCCGAAGGCTTCGAACGGCAGCGCCCCGGTCGCGCAGAGCCCCGCCCCAGCCGCCCCCAAGCCCCCCGCTCCGGCGGCTCCCGCCCCGCAACCCGCCGCGCCGTCCGCCCCGGCCAGCGACGAGAGCGTCCCCCTCAAAGGCATCGCCGCCGCTGTGGCGAAGAACATGACCGCCTCCCTGAGCGTGCCGACGGCCACGAGCGTGCGGGCCATCCCTGCCAAGGCGATGATCGACAACCGCATCGTCATCAACAACCACATGAACCGCACTCGCGGCGGCAAGATCTCCTTCACCCACCTCATCGGCTACGCCGTGGTGCAGGCGGTGAAGAAGTTCCCCGGCATGAACCGGCACTTCGCCGAGGTGGACGGCAAGCCCCAGCTGGTCACCCCCGCGCACATCAACCTCGGCATCGCCATCGACACCGTCGGCAAGGACGGCAAGCGGACCCTGGTGGTCCCGGCGATCAAACACTGCGAGGAGTTCGGCTTCGGCCAGTTCATCGCCGCGTACGAGGACGTCGTGCGCCGGGGCCGCGAAGGCAAACTCGGCACCGAGGACTACGCCGGGGTCACCATCTCCCTGACCAACCCCGGCACCATCGGCACCGTCCACTCCGTGCCCCGTCTCATGGCGGGCCAGGGCGCGATCATCGGCGTGGGCGCCATGGAGTACCCCGCCGAGTTCCAGGGCGCGAGCGAAGAGCGCATCGCCGAACTCGCGGTCGGCAAGCTCATCACCCTCACCTCGACCTACGACCACCGCATCATCCAGGGGGCCGAGTCCGGCGACTTCCTGCGCACCGTGCACCAGCTGCTCGTCTCCGACGAGTTCTACGACGAGCTGTACACCGCGCTGCGGATCCCCTACGAGCCGATCCGGTGGCGCTCGGACATCGTCGAGCACGGCGTGGACAAGTCCACCCGCGTCCTTGAGATCATCTCCGCGTACCGCTCCCGAGGGCACCTCATGGCGGACACCGACCCGCTGCTCTTCAACCAGCAGCGCCGCACCGGCCACCCCGACCTCGACGTGCTCAACCACAACCTGACCCTGTGGGATCTCGACCGCACCTTCAACGTCGGCGGCTTCCAGGGCAAAGAGCGGATGAAGCTGCGCGACGTGCTCGCGGTGCTCCGCGACTCGTACTGCCGCCACGTCGGCGTGGAGTACGCCCACATCCTCGAGCCCGAGCAGCGCGAATGGCTCCAGGAGCAGGTGGAGGTCCGGCACCAGAAGCTGAGCGTCAACATGCAGAAGTACATTCTCTCGAAGCTCAACGCCGCCGAGTCCTTCGAGAACTTCTTGCACACCAAATACATCGGACAGAAGCGCTTCTCGCTCGAAGGGGCCGAGACGACCATCCCGATGATGGACGCCATCATCGACCGGGCCGCCGAGCACGCGCTCGACGAAGTCGTCATCGGCATGCCCCACCGAGGCAGGCTCAACGTGCTCGCCAACATCGTCGGCAAGCCCTACAAGTTGATCTTCAACGAGTTCGAGGGCAACCTCGACCCGAGCCTCTACCACGGCTCCGGCGACGTGAAGTACCACCTCGGGGCCGAGGGCACCTACTTCCAGATGTTCGGCGAGAACGAGATCAAGGTCTCCCTCACCGCCAACCCCAGCCACCTCGAAGCCGTGGACCCGGTGCTCGCGGGCATCGTCCGGGGCAAGCAGGACCAGGTCGAGGACGGAGCCGAGCGGTTCCCGATCATGGCGCTCGCCCTGCACGGCGACGGCGCGTTCGCGGGCCAAGGCGTGGTCGCCGAGACCCTCAACATGTCCGGCCTCACCGGCTACAACATCGGCGGCACCGTCCACATCGTGGTGAACAACCAGATCGCCTTCACCACCTCCCCGGACGAGGGCCGCTCCAGCGTGTACTGCACCGACGTCGCCAAGACCATCGGCGCCCCGGTCTTCCACGTGAACGGGGACGACCCCGAGGCCGCCGTGTGGGTCGCCCAGCTCGCCGTGGACTTCCGCGAACGGTTCCACCGCGACGTCGTCATCGATCTGATCTGCTACCGCCAGCGCGGCCACAACGAGGGCGACGACCCTTCGATGACGCAGCCGACCATGTACGACGTGATCGAGAACAAGCGCTCGGTGCGCAAGAGCTACACCGAGGCGCTGATCGGCCGAGGCGACATCACCATCAAAGAGGCCGACGACGCCCTCCGCGACTACCAGGGCCAGCTGGAGCGGGTGTTCAACGAGGTCAAGGAGCTCGAGCGGATCCCGCCCGCTCCGAGCCACTCGGTGGAGGCCGACCAGCAGCTGCCGATCTCCCTGGTCACCGCGGTGCCGAAAACCGTGTTGGAGAAGATCGGCGACGCCCTCGTGGACCTTCCGGAGGGCTTCACGCCGCATCCGAAGGTGTTCCCGGTCAACCAGCGCCGCCACGAGATGTCCCGCTCCGGGAACGTCGACTGGTCGACCGCCGAGCTCTTCGCCTTCGGCTCGCTCCTTCTGGAGGGGCGCGGCGTGCGGCTCTCTGGCCAGGACTGCCGCCGTGGCACGTTCAGCCAGCGCCACGCGCTGCTCATCGACCGGCACAACGGCGAGCTGTTCAGCCCGCTCTCCGTCCTCGCCGCGAAAGCCGGGAGCGACGCCCGGTTCGAGGTGTACGACTCCCCGCTGTCCGAGTACGCGGTCATGGGCTTCGAGTACGGCTACTCGCTCGCCAACCCGACCACCCTCACGCTGTGGGAGGCGCAGTTCGGCGACTTCGCCAACGGAGCCCAGTCCATCATCGACGAGTACATCTCCTCCGGCGAGGCCAAGTGGGGACAGCGCTCCGACGTGGTGCTCCTGCTCCCCCACGGACAGGAGGGCCAAGGCCCCGACCACAGCTCGGGCCGCATCGAGCGCTACCTGTCGCTCTGCGCGGAGAACTCGATGACCGTGGCGCACCCGTCCACCCCGGCGAGCTACTTCCACCTGCTGCGCAGGCACAGCCTGGACGGTATCACCCGCCCGCTGATCGTCTTCACCCCCAAGTCGATGCTGCGCAACAAGCACGCGGTCAGCTCCATCGCGGACTTCACCGAGGGCAAGTTCCTCTCCGTGCTCGACGACCCGACGACCGCGACCGAAGCCGCCGCCCAGAAAGTGCGCACGGTGATCCTCACCAGCGGCAAGCTCTACTGGCAGCTCGCGGAGCGCAAAGAGAAGGAAGGCCGCGAGGACATCGCGATCGTCCGGATCGAGCAGCTCTACCCCGAGCCGGTCAAGCGCCTGCGGGCCGCCCTTGAGCGCTACCCGAACGCCTCGGACTTCCGCTGGGCGCAGGAAGAGCCTGCGAACCAGGGCCCGTGGCCGCACCTTGGCCTCGCTCTGCCCGAGCTTCTGCCGGACCTCTTGCCGAAGCTCACCAGGGTCTCCCGCCGCGCGATGAGCGCCCCGTCCTCGGGCTCGGCGAAGGTGCACGAGGTGGAGCAACAAGAGCTGCTTCGCCAGGCGTTCGCCTGACGGAGAGATCGCCGGGGTCATGCCCCCGCAATGGACACGACGGCCTCGACGAGCGGGACGACGACGCGCTCGTCCGTCTGTTCTCTGGTGAGCAGCGCCCGGTAGTAGAGGGGCGCGACGAGCATCTCCAACAGCAGATCCGGCGGCATGTCACGGGCGAGTTCGCCACGGGCGGCCGCTCGGTCGAGCATCACGTGGGCCAGGTCGAACCGCGACCGCCAGAACGCGGCGCGTTGTTCGTCGAAACCCGGATCGTCGACCATGATCAACGACCGGACGAGCGCGAGACCGAGAGGTGTGGACAAGTAGGCCGTCATCGCAAGGGCGAACGCCATGAGGTCGCCTCGTAACGAACCGGTGTCCGGAACAGGAAGCTGCTGTTCGCTGTAGGCGAGCAACGCGTCGACGACAAGGTGTTCGCGGCTCGGCCAGCGCCGGTAGACCGTCGTGTCGTGCACGCCCGCCGTTCGAGCGATCTGGCTGATCACGACTCCTGCAACGCCATGTTCGGCGACCGCGTCCAAAGTCGCCCGCAAGACCCGTTCGCGCACGACGGCGGAGCGTCCGCCCGTGCGGCGGCGGACAGATGAGCTCTCCTCGCGCATATGTCCGATATTAACGCAGAATCCTTGCGATAAATCGGCGTTCGGACTAGAGTGGGAGTTAAAGCAAGACAACTGCGTTAACTCTCACTCGTCGCAACGCCCCCAGGAAAGGCCGTCATGCCCGCCCCTCCCGACCTCGACTCGCTCACTCCGGCGCAACGCGCCGTCTACGACCGCTTCCCCGCCAATCTCATGCGCTACATGGTGCTCGCAGAGGCTTCCGCGCAGCCATACCTCGACCTCGGCATGTCCTTCCGGCGCGCGTCGCTGCCCCCGAAGGACCGCGAAAGCGTCATCCTGCGAGTCGGCGGCCTGCTCGACAACGCCTACGAGGCGATGCAGCATAAGGAAATAGCCCGCTCGGTCGGCGTCGACGACAGCGACATCGAGAAACTGCTCGCCAAATCCGTCGACTTCGAGGACCCTCGACTCGCGCGGCTGATCGCATACGTGGACGCCGCAGTCGCCAACGCCGTCACGCCCTCCGTTGTCGCCGCGCTCGCCGACGACCACGACGACCGGCAGATCGCGGAGATAGCCCTCCTGGTCGGCCACTACGTGATGACGTCGATCTTCCTGAAATCCTTCGAGATCCCCTTGGACGCGGAGCCCACCCCATGGGGCGACATCCCACAATAGACCGGCGCACCAGGAGGAACACCATGGCTGAGACAAACGGCGCAGACGACGAAGCGGTCATCCGGCGATACATCGCAGAATGCTCCAATTGGGGACGATGGGGCGAGGACGACCAGGCAGGGACCTGGAACCTCGTCGGACCGGAGCAGGTCAAACATGCCGCTTCCCTGGTCCGGCAGGGCAAATCTATCCCGCTGAGCCTGCCGTACGACCAACACGGCCCGCAGACAGGGGTCTGGGGCCGTTTCAACCCGATTCTGTACGCGGCGGCGACCGGCACCGACGTGGCCTCCGGGCGGCAGGACCTCGTCGCGATGGGCCTCGCTCCCCGTCCGGGCGTCGGGTTCTCCGACCATGTCGTGCTCATGCCGACGCAGTCCGGCACGCAATGGGACTGTTTGAACCATGTCTTCTGGGAAGGGAAGATGTACAACAACCGCCCCGCAGCAGAGGTGACCGCCGCCGGGTCCGCGCACAACTCGGCCGAGCATGTCGCGGACCGGGGGGTCGCGCGAGGCGTGCTGGTCGATGTCGCGCGGCACAAAGGCGTCGACGCCCTCGAACCGGGCTATGCGATCACCAGCGACGATATCGAGGAATGCCTCGAAAGCGAGGGAGTCGAGATCTTGCCGGGGGACGCATTGCTCGTGCGCACAGGCTTCCTCGGGGCGCGACGCGGCAATTGGGGCGATTACGCGGGCGGGGACGCGCCGGGAGTCTCCTTGCACGCCGCGCCGTGGATCCGCCACCACGACATCGCGGCGCTCGCGACCGATACCTGGGGCATCGAAGTCCGTCCCAACGAGATCGGGTACTACCAGCCCCTCCACGCCGTGCTGCTCGTCCACGCCGGTCTGGCCTTCGGCGAGATATTCGACCTCGACGCGCTCGCCGACGACTGCGCCCGTGACAAGGTGTACGAGTTCATGTTCGTCGCCCCGCATCTGCCGATCACCGGCTCCTCCGGCACACCGGTCGGGGCGTTGGCGTTGAAATAGCGGCGGCTTCCGAGCCGCCCCGACAGCTGGTCTTCCAGCTTCTCCCGATCCGTCTTGTTCCTGTGCTAGCCCGATTCCAACAAGACAAGCCACTACAGCTGGTCTTCCAACTTCTCCCGATCCGTCTTGTTGAAATTGTGCGCAATGAGCCAGCGGCCCGTGATCGCGTCGATGTCCCCGCCCTGCTGCACGGCGTGGACGAGGGCGGCGAGCTCGGACGCGTTGAGCTGGTCCGCCAGAACGCCGAGCCCTTTGCTGTGTTTGTAGGTGAGCGAGCCGATCCGGTACACCGCGACGCTCCCGTTCGGGGTGATGTCGCTGATGTCGAGCCCTTCGGGCAGTTGGCCCGAGAGCTGTCCGGAGAGCCCGAAGACGTTCTGCTCCGGAAGGATCCTCGGGTTCAGCGCGGCGAGCAGGCCTCGGCCCTCCTCCGCGGTCACCGCCCAGTCCCCCGAGTCGACCGCAGCCAGGCGCTCCTGCCAAGTCGCCTTGCCGGACGGGGCGAGGACCGCAGGCACGGCGGCCGAGTTGAGCGTGCCGACATAGAGCCTGGCGAGGATCTGCGAAGGGATCTGCGTGCCGGCTCCGACCACGACGCGCGGAGCCGGTTGGCGCACGTCCGCCCAGACGATCGCCGCGCCGACGAGCGAGCACGCCAGCAGCGCGCGTTGGCACCGCCCCGTCGCGGCCCACGCGCGCGCCGCGACGGCCTGCAGCCACCCGATGATCACGGTCGCGTTCATATCCGAACAGCATAACCTCCATCCCTCTCCCCAGTGCTAGTTTGGATGCAGGTTGTCGCACGTCGGAAAGGAGTTCGCTATGACCGTGAGGCGGCGAAGACCCCTCGACCCGGCCGCCGCGGCCGACGGGCAGCCGGTCGCGCGCGATCTCTACGATTACGTCCGAATGTAAAGCAACGTTTAGGAGGAACCATGCCCCCGCTCCCCCCGAAGGGCGCCTCTCGGTTCCGCAGCACAGCAGAGTCGCAGCCTTCCCCCCTCGCGACCCCGCTCTCGGTCTTGGGCTTCTCCTCCGCAGCGCAGTCCGCCGCCGCGAAGAAGCCCGCGCCCCGCGCATCCAGGATCGTCGTGGACTGCGCCGTGTATGTGGACGGCTTCCGCCAGCCCGGCAAGCCCACTCCTGCCGAGGCGCTCGCGCAGGTCCGCGATCCGCTGCCGCAGAACGGCGAGGAGCAGCCCAAATCGCGATTCGTCTGGGTCGGGCTCTTCGAGCCCGACGAGGAGCAGATGCGCTCGGTCGGCGCGGTCTTCGGCCTGCACGAGCTCATGATGGAGGACGCGGTCCACGCCCACCAGCGGCCGAAGCTGGAACAGTACGACGACATGTTCGAGCTTGTGCTCAAGACGGTGAAATACGTCGCGCACGAGTCCATCTCGCAGGCGAAAGAGATCGTGGAATCCGGAGAGATCATCCTCTTCGTCGGCCGCGACTTCATCGTGACCGTCCGTCATGGCGGCCACGGCGAGCTGACCGGCGTGCGCAAGCATTTGGAGAGCCAGACCGCGAAGCTGGCCATCGGCCCGCTCGCGGTGATGCACAGCATCGCCGACCACATCGTGGACGGCTACATCACAGTCACCGAAGCAGTGGAGCTCGACATCGACGCCATGGAGGAGTCGATCTTCACACCGGGCGCGAGCACCGAGATCGAACTCATCTACCTGCTCAAGCGCGAGGTCGTGGAGCTACGCCGGGCGGTGAACCCGCTCTCCTCGGCGCTCACCCGCCTCGCGAACCCCGACCCGACGCTCACCATCACCGTCCCGAAGGAAGTCCGCCGCTACTTCCGGGACGTGCTCGACCATCACACGGCAGTCGCGGAGCGGGTGTCGAGCTATGACGAAGTGCTCAGCTCCCTCGTCCAAGCCGCGCTCGGCAAGGTGGGCATGCAGCAGAACACCGACATGCGCAAGATCACCGCTTGGGCGGCGATCTTCGCCGTCTCGACAATGGTCGCGGGCATTTACGGGATGAACTTCGACAACATGCCCGAGCTGCATTGGCATTACGGCTACTTCATCGCGCTCTCGGTCATGGCTGTGGTCAGCGCGAGCCTCTTCATCGGCTTCCGCCGCAGCAAGTGGCTCTAGTCCAGGTCCAGCGCACGTCAAACGGCTAGGCGATGAGCGCGTGGAGCACTTGCCCCGCCGCGGCGAGACCGGCGAGGCTGCTGAGCAGCAGGCCGACTGCCAAACGCGCCGCGTTTGGCTCTCCGCGCAAACCGATCGCGAGGAAGAGCGGCGCTGGGACCAACGGGAGGAGCCCGAGCGCGCTCAACGCGGCTCTGATAGCGACGACTCCGTCGTAGTCGATATCGGAGCTCTTGCCGAAAGCTCCGAGCGGCAGAAACGAGAACCGGAGAAAGAGCAGAACGCTCACCACGACCGCGAAAGCGGCGCTCGCCAGGCTCGCCCACGAAAGAAGCTCGAAGCCGCGTGCGCGGGGGGCGCGCGATTGCGGCGTAGGAACGGTCATGCTCTGATCGCGCCGCTTCCCCCGGACCCGGCCTCCCCCAGGTCCAGACCGAGGTCCAGCGCCCGCGCCGAGTGGGTGAGCGCGCCGACCGCGAGGTAGTCCACCCCGGTCTCGGCGTAGGCGCGCGCGTTGGCGAGCGCGAGCCCGCCCGAGGATTCCAGCAGCGTCGCCGGGGAGCGCTCGTCGCGCAGCGCCACCGCCTTCGCCGTGGTCTCCACGTCGAAATTGTCGAGCAGGACCAGTTCCACCCCTTCGGCCAGGATCTCTTCGAGCTGCGCGAGCGTGTCCACTTCGACCTCCACCGCAAGCTGCGGCGCGAAGGCCCGCACTCGGCGCAAAGCCTCGGCAACCGAGCCGGCGGCAGCGACATGGTTGTCTTTGATGAGCGCGGCGTCGCCAAGGCCCATGCGATGGTTCACCCCGCCGCCGCACACCACGGCGTGCTTCTGCAAGAGACGCAGGCCGGGGAGCGTCTTACGGGTGTCGCGCACCTTCGCCTTGGTGCCCGCGAGCTGGTCGGCCCAGCGCGCCGTGGCGGTGGCGATCCCCGACAGATGGCACATCAGGTTCAAAAGCGTGCGCTCCGCCGTGAGCAGCCCCCGCAGCGGCGCGGTCACCGAGAACGCCGCGTCGCCGGGCAGGACCCGGTCGCCGTCCGACTTGCCGCCGCGCAGCGCGTACCCGTCCGGCCCGAGCACCTCGTCAAGGACGAGGACCGCGGCTTGGACCCCGGCGAGCACACCGGGCTCGCGGGCCACGACCGAGGCCGTGCCGGACTGCGCCGCGTCCACCGTCGCCAGCGTCGTCGCGTCCGGCCCGTAGGCGAGGTCTTCGGCGAGCGCGGCCCGCACCGCGGCGAGCGCCGCCTCGCGCTGGGCCCCAGTCAGCGAAAGGCCCATCACTCCCCCGAACCGGGGTTGCCGATCTCGATCATCCGCGTGACGCTCGCCCGCGCCCGGTCGGCGACCTGTGGGTCCACGAACACCTCGTCCAGCCCGTCCGCGAGGCAGCGGATGAGCGCAGCCGCGTTGATCCGCTTCATGTATTGGCAGCTCGCGCGGTCGTTCACCGGCTGGAAGTCCACGCCGGGGGCGGCGTTGCGCAGCTGGTGGAGCATCCCGACCTCAGTCGCCACCAGCACCGAGCGGGCCTGGGTCGCGCGCGCCGCGTCGAGCATGCCGCCGGTGGAGAGGATCTTGACCCGCTCTTTCGGCACGGCTCCTTCGCCCGCCAGATAGAGCGCGGAGGTCGCGCAGCCGCATTCGGGGTGGACGAACAGCTCGGCCTCGGGGCTGCGCTGCGCCTGCGCTGCGAGCTCGTCCCCGTTGATGCCCGCGTGCACGTGGCATTCCCCCGCCCACACGTGCAAGTTCTCCCTGCCGGTCTCCCTGCGCACGTGCGCCCCGAGGAACTGGTCCGGCAGGAACAGGACGGTCCGGTCGGCGGGGATGGAGGCGACCACTTCGACCGCGTTCGAGGACGTGCAGCAGATGTCGGTGAGCGCTTTCACCTCCGCGGTGGTGTTCACATAGGAGACCACCACCGCGTCCGGGTGCTCCTTGCGCCACGCCCGCAACTCGTCCGCGGTGATCGAATCGGCCAGCGAGCAGCCCGCGCGCTCGTCAGGGATGAGCACGGTCTTCTCCGGGCTCAGGATCTTCGCTGTCTCGGCCATGAAATGCACGCCGCAGAACACGATGGTCCCCTCGGGCGCTGAAGCCGCGATCCGCGAGAGTGCCAGCGAGTCCCCGACGTGGTCGGCGATGTCCTGGATCTCCGGAAGCTGGTAGTTGTGCGCGAGCAGGACCGCGCCGCGCAGGTCGAGGAGCCTGCGCACCTCCTGCGTCCAGCGCTCGTCCGGCGCGACGCCGGAGTAACCGGCGGGGCCGTCGACGACCTCCGCTCGCAGCGGGGAGTCGAACTGTTCGAGCCGGTGGCTCAACGTCGTGGTCACATCTGCTCCTTCATCCTTCGCGTCCACGTCTTGCGTCATTGGAAGGTCGCGGCGGTGTCGTCGGGCTCCGCACTTTTCGATCTATAATCGAAAAGTGCGGAGCTTCCATCATAGCACCCGGCACGAGGTGCTCGTCACAGTCTTGCAATACCGCCACGGCGAGATGCATGTCCTGCTGTGGGAGAGGGGAATAGCCCCGCAAGCGGGCACATGGTCGCTGCCCGGCGGGACGCTCGGCGACCGTGAAGACGTCGAAGCCAGCGCGCGCCGCCAACTCGCGGAGAAGGTCGACGTCCGCGAAATCCAGCATCTCGAACAGCTCAGCGTGTTCTCCGCGCCCGACCGCGTCCCCGACGAGCGGGTCGTCGCGACCGCGTTCCTCGGCCTGGTCCCCACCACAGCGGACCCGGCCCTCCCCCCGGACACGGCCTGGTTCCGGGTCTCGGACCTGCCCAAGCTCAGCTTCGACCACGCGGACGTCGCCGCAGCCGCCCGCGCCAGGCTGGCCGCGAAGCTCTCCTACACGAACATCGCGTTCGCGCTCGCGCCCGAGGAGTTCGCCCTCTCCACCTTGCGGCGGATCTACAGCGCGGCGCTCGACCGCTCAGTGGACGCCACGAACCTCGCCCGAGTGCTCGGCCGCCGAGGCGTGCTCGTCCCCACCGGCGGCAGCGTCAAATCCGGCGGAAGGCCCGCCACTGTGTACCGGTTCGCGGACCGCGAGCTGCGAGTCACCGACGAGTTCGCGGTCCTCAAACCGCCCCGCGCCCACGAATGAGCCGTACGCCGGAGCGGCGGAGGCCGCCAGGAAGAGGGCCACGGCGGCTCCGAGCGCGCACGCCAACGCGGCCACGTCGACCTCGGATTCGGAGAGCCTGACCGCGGCCTGGCTGATCGAGCCGGGGCCTTGGCCCGGCCCCGGATAGATCAGCGACCGGACCGCCCCGCCCACCTCGACCGCGAGGAAGCCGCCGAGGCCCGCGCCCGCGAGCGTCGCGCCGATCAGCCAGACGCCTCGGACCGGCTTGCTGATGAGCCACACCACGAGCGCTGCGGCGGCTCCCGCGACCAGCTCGACCCCGACCAACCAGGCGAACGCCTCGAACAAGTGGCGCACTTCGCCTGGCTGCAACGGCACCACGTCGCCCCCGCGCACGCGTTTGGCCCCGACGGTCGGCGCGGCCACCGCCCAGACCAGCCCGGCGATGACGGCGACAACGACTTGAAAGCCGAACCCCCGCCCAAGGAGCCACAACGCCCTCGCGCTCACTGGGCCGTCTCCCGCAGTTTCTGCTGCAAAACGAAGCGCTCCCACACTTCCGAGTCGACGGAGCCGTGGCGGGAGCACGTCGCGGACCAGCCGCGCGGATGCACCTGCACCACCATCCGCCTGCCGCACTGGCCGCAGAACCTCGGCGGCTCGCCTCCCGCTCGGGCGTTCGGAGACAACGCCGGGGCCTCGCCCTCGGACAAGAGGACGCCGGTGTGCCAGCAATGCAACCTCGGCTCCGCGAGCGGTCCGAGACCCTCCCCCTCCGTCGCGGCCCCGCCGATGCTCATCGCGCCGCCCCTCGTAAGCTCCGCGGGCTCATAGCGTCTGATTGAGCGCTTTGATCGGCATCTTCAAGTTCTCGAGCATGTCCAGGTCCTCGTCCACGGGGCGGCCGAGGTTGGTCAGATAGTTGCCGACGATGATCGCGTTGATCCCGCCGAGCATGCCCTGCTCCGCCCCGAAATCGCCCAGCGTGAGCTCTCGCCCGCCCGCGAAGCGCAGGATCGTCCTCGGCAGCGCGAGCCGGAACGCCGCGACCGCCTTGAGCGCCTCTTCCGCAGGCACGACGGGCAAGTCCGCGAACGGCGTGCCCGGCTGCGGGATCAGGAAGTTCAACGGCACCTCGTCCGGCTCCAGCTCGGCGAGCTGCGCCGCGAACTCGGCGCGCTGCTCCAGGCTCTCCCCCATGCCCAAGAGCCCGCCGCAACAGACTTCCATGCCAGCCTCGCGCACCATGGTGAGCGTTTCCCAGCGCTCCTCCCAGGTGTGCGTGGTGACGACCTTGTCGAAGAAGGAGCGCGACGTCTCAAGGTTGTGGTTGTAGCGGTGCACGCCCATGTCGGCGAGCTCGTCGACCTGCTCCTGGGTGAGCATCCCGAGCGAACATGCGACATTGATCTCCACCTCGGCGCGGATGGCCTCGATGCCCGCCTTGACCTGGGACATGAGCCGCTTGTCCGGGCCGCGCACCGCCGCGACGATGCAGAACTCGGTCGCCCCGGACTTCGCCGTGGCTTTCGCCGCCTCGACGAGCGAGGGGATGTTCAGCCACGCGGAGCGCACCGGCGAGGCGAACAGGCCCGACTGCGAGCAGAAATGGCAGTCCTCCGGGCAACCGCCGGTCTTGAGGCTGATGATGCTCTCCACCTCGACCTCAGGCCCGCACCAACGCATCCGGACCTCATGGGCGAGTTGCAGCAGATCGCCAAGCCGGTCCTCTGGGAACTCCAGCGCCTCGAGCACCTGCCCCTGCGCCAGTCCCACGCCGCCCTCGAGCACCTGCTCGCGCCACTGGGCGAGCAGGGAGTCCGGGCTCTTGTCCAGGTTGCCGTCCGAGCCGGCGGTTCGTGCTGGTGCCTGGGTCATTGTGTGCGCTCCTTATAGCCCCCCGCGTTTTTCCGTTCTTCGGCGGAACTAGTTTGCCATAGTCCGGCGAGATGGGCCTCCTCGAACCACCCGAGCGCCTGGGATTGGAACTCCCCCGGCCCCAACGACCCCGCGCCGCGCGGGATCTTTCCGAGCACTCCGACCCCCGTGTGCTCGGGGAAGGCTTCGAGGTTCGTGCGGTGCGCGAGCTGCGGCTCGGCAGGCCAGCTGCCGACGACCAACCCGACGACCTCGACTCCGGCGGCGCGAATGGCGCGCACGGTGAGCTCGGCGTGATTGAGCGCGCCGAGTTCGCAGCCTGCCACCACGACCATTGGCGCGCGCAGGAGCCTCGCGACGTCGAGCAGGGTCGCGCCCTGCTCGCCGAGCCGCACAAGCACGCCGCCCGCGCCCTCGACCAGAACGAACTCGTCGGCCGCGAACCGACCGGCCTCCGCCGCCAGCTCTTGGGCGGTCCAGAGCCGCCTTCCGCTGCGTCGCGCGGCGATGATCGGCGACAACGGCTCGGGATACCGGACGAACTCCGCCGAGGGCACGCCCGCGAGCCGGGCCGCCTCATCCGCGTCGCCCGGCTCGCCGTCCGGCAACCCGGTCTGCACCGGTTTGCAGACGCGCACGTCGAGCCCCCGCCGCGCAGCCAACGCGGCCAGCGCGGCGGTGACGACGGTCTTCCCCACATCGGTGGAGGTGCCGGTGATCGCTACCGCTGGCATATGCGTCTCGACTCGTGGAACACTTCGGCGGCGCGGCGCACGTCTGCAGACGTGTGGCTCGCCTTGACCGCGAACCGCACTCGGCTCGTGCCCTCGGGCACGGAAGGCGGGCGGAAACAGCCGACCAGCACGCCCTGCTCCCGGCAGGCCGCCGCGACCGCGACGGCGAGGCTCGGGTCGCCGAGCACCACGGAGAGGACGCTCGACTGCGGCGGCTCGGGCAGGCCGAGCAGCTCCGCGAGCTCCAGGGAACGCTCCCGCACGTGCTGCGCCAGGCTGGGTTCTGCGGCCAGAACCGCAAGCGCCGCCGCGGCGGCGCCGACGCTCGCAGGGGCCAGCGCGGTGTCGAAGATAAAGCTGCGCGCCGTGTTCAGCAGATGTTCGCGCACCGCCCCGCTCGAAAGCACGGCCCCGCCCTGGCCGCCGAGCGACTTCGACAGCGTGGCGGTGAGCACCACGTCCGGTTTCCCCGCAAGGCCGCAGGCGTGCGCGTGGCCGCGACCGCCCGGCCCGACCACGCCGAGCGCGTGCGCCTCGTCCGCGACGAGCACCGCGCCGAACTCCTGGCAGACTTGGTGCAGCTCGGTCAGAGGCGCGAGGCTCCCGTCCACGCTCGACACCGAGTCCACCACGACAAGCGCCCTCGGCTCGGCGCGGTCGGCGAGCGCCCTTCGCGCCGCTTCGACCGAATCCGACGGGACGACCACGACCCGCGAGCGCGAGAGCCGACACGCGTCGATCAGGGAAGCGTGCACGCCCGCGTCCGAAACGATCAACGCGTCGCTGCCGCCCAGCGCGGAGACCGCCGCGAGGTTCGCGAGGTAGCCGCTGGAGAAGACGAGCGCCGCCTCGCTCCCGAAGAACGCGGCGAGATTGCCTTCGAGCGCCTCGTGCAATTCCGTGGTGCCAGTGACCAGCCGAGAGGCCGTGGAGCCAGCGCCGAACTCTTTCAAGGCAAGCGTCGCGCCGTCGAGCACGCGCGGGTCCTGGGAGAGGCCGAGGTAGTCATTGGACGCGAAATCGAGCAGGTCCGCCATGACCGGCTTCGGTCCGGGCGTGCGGCGCAATCCGAGCTGTTCGCGGCGGCAAGCCGTCTCCTCCAACCACGCTTGGAACAAAGGACGCGCGGCTTCGGGCATTCGACCATTCTACCGGCCCTCCGCGCTCGCTCAGTCCGCCAGCCAGTTCCCGTGGAACCCGGTCGGGACACGGACCGGAAGATGCACCGCGGCGACCGTCTCCAACGTCTGCGCGTCGAGGAAGACGAGGTCCGTCTCGCTCCGCCCCCGATGGCACGCGTAGCCGACGAGCACGCCTTCGTCCTCTCCCCGCCCGGTCGGCACGAAGACCAGCTCGCCGAGGCTCATCTCCGGGGCGAACTCCCGCGCCTGGCTACGGCCGGTCTGGAAGTCGTGTTTGAGCACTGTGCTCAAATCTGCTTCCAAGCTCAGATCGGGCGAAGACCTCGCCACCGTGTAGCCGTACCGATGCTCCTTGCCGGTCAACCGCTCGTCGATCCTCGGGAATTCCTGGGCCCGGTCGTCGAACCGGTCGGCCCTGACTTTCCCGCCGTCCAGTTCGACGGTCCAGCGCTCAAGGACGGGGTTGCCTTCCGTCGGCCCGTTGAGATCTCTGTCGAACACCTTCTCATGCCGGACGACATCCAGCACGACCCGTTCGTTTCCTCGCTCGTCCGTCTCGTCATAAGCGTTCAAGGTGTGAAAGACGAAACAGGGGTCGACATCGAACCACCGGACGTCCTCCGCGCTCCCCTCCCTCGGCAGAAGACCGATCCGAGCCGGGTAGTTCCGGTCCCATCGGTACGGCAGCCGGTCCACTCGAACCGGGGCCCGATTGACCATGGCCGCAAGCGGGCTTGGCAGCTTGACTTTGCCCACCAACGCCCCCAGCACGATCGAGGCGGGCTTCGCCAACCACAGCGGGGCGACCATTTGGCTGAGCTGGGACGGGTCGAGCACACATGGCAGGTCGTAGATGACCACGTATTTGTTGGTGAGCGCGAAGTCGTGCATCATCGGCGCCCCATGGGTTTTGAACTCAACGGAACGTTTGGCTCTGCCGTCCACGCCGATCACCGTGTATTCGACCGCTCTGCCCCTCGCCGCGGAGTACGAGAGCGCGTGCAGCTCGCCAGTGTCGGGGTCCCGATGCGGATGCGCGGTGTAGCCGCCCAGCAGCGTGCCGTCGAAATCACAGGTGCCTACCGTGTCCAGCTCGTACGTGAGCTCGTAACTGGCCGCCCCGCCCTCGATCAACGCGAGCGTGCGCCCGGCATGGCCGATGATATTCGTGTTGGGCGGGATCTGCAGCATCCCCGCGCGGGCGCCGATGCGTCTGGGAGGAGTTTCGCCGAGGAGCCGCGCCACACGGGGCGAGCGCACCCAGCGGTTGCGGTACCACTCCGCTCTGCCGTCCCGAATGCGCACGCCGTGCGTCATGCCGTCGCCCATGAACCAGTGGTAGGCGATCGGGTCCACTTCGGCCACCGGATTCGGCCCGATCCGGAGATAGCGCCCGTTGAGCTGTTCGGGAATCGAGCCGGTCACCGGCAGGTCGACGAGAGTGACTTCCTCGTCGACCGGGGCGAAATCCCCGAGTAAGAATTGGTTGTGGACTGTCGAGGTCATCGCCGCTCCTCATGCCGGGCCGCCCAGTACGCTTCAGGACATACGGTCTGTTTCATACTATTGTAAAGTCTGTTTCGGACTATGGCAAGAGTCACTTTGGACCGGGCCAGCGGACCTCGAAACAGACCATTGGACGAAAACGCGCCTGCACACTGCGTGCGCACTGTTGACGCGAGAAACGCCGAACAGGGAGCCGCGCTCGAGGAAGGGCGGTGCCCGGAAAATAAAAAAGGACCCGCCGAAGCGGGTCCTTTTTTAAAAATATGTACGGCGATGTCCTACTCTCCCACACGCTCCCGCATGCAGTACCATCGGCGCTGAAGAGCTTAGCTTCCGGGTTCGGAATGGGACCGGGCGTTTCCTCTTCGCTATTGTCACCGTAACTCTATGAGGTTATCGTGGCCGAGCCTCTCTGTCAAAAGAGTCTCAGGCGTGCTGCCTCAGAACCGCACAGTGGACGCATAATATCTTGTTAGATGTAGTAAGCCCTCGGCCTATTAGTACCGGTCACCTGCACGTATTACTACGCTTCCAGTTCCGGCCTATCAACCCGATGATCTGTCGGGGGCCTTACCCACTCAAGGTGGTGAGAAACCTCATCTTGAAACGAGCTTCCCGCTTAGATGCTTTCAGCGGTTATCCCTTCCGAACGTGGCTAATCAGCGGTGCTCTTGGCAGAACAACTGACACACCAGAGGTTCGTCCGTCCCGGTCCTCTCGTACTAGGGACAGCCTTTCTCAAGTTTCTAACGCGCGCGGCGGATAGAGACCGAACTGTCTCACGACGTTCTAAACCCAGCTCGCGTGCCGCTTTAATGGGCGAACAGCCCAACCCTTGGGAACTACTACGACCCCAGGATGCGACGAGCCGACATCGAGGTGCCAAACCATCCCGTCGATATGGACTCTTGGGGAAGATCAGCCTGTTATCCCCGGGGTACCTTTTATCCGTTGAGCGACACCGCTTCCACTTGCCGGTGCCGGATCACTAGTCCCGACTTTCGTCCCTGCTCGAGCTGTCACTCTCACAGTCAAGCTCCCTTGTGCACTTACACTCAACACCTGATTGCCAACCAGGCTGAGGGAACCTTTGGGCGCCTCCGTTACATTTTGGGAGGCAACCGCCCCAGTTAAACTACCCACCAGGCACTGTTCCTGAACCGGATTCACGGTCCGAGGTTAGATGTTCAATACGATCAGAGTGGTATTTCAACGTTGACTCCACAAGAACTGGCGTCCCTGCTTCACAGTCTCCCACCTATCCTACACAAATCGAACCAAACACCAATACCAAGCTATAGTGAAGGTCCCGGGGTCTATTCGTCCTGCCGCGCGTAACGAGCATCTTTACTCGTAGTGCAATTTCGCCGAGTCCGTGGTTGAGACAGTAGAGAAGTCGTTACGCCATTCGTGCAGGTCGGAACTTACCCGACAAGGAATTTCGCTACCTTAGGATGGTTAGAGTTACCACCGCCGTTTACTGGGGCTTCAATTCTCAGCTTCGCCTTGCGGCTAACCGGTCCTATTAACCTTCCAGCACCGGGCAGGCGTCAGTCCGTATACATCGTCTTACGACTTCGCACGGACCTGTGTTTTTAGTAAACAGTCGCTTCTCCCTGGTCTCTGCGGCCTCACTCAGCTCACCAAGCAAGTTGGGTCACCAAACGAGGCCCCCCTTCTCCCGAAGTTACGGGGGTATTTTGCCGAGTTCCTTAACCACGGTTATCTCGATCACCTTGGTATGCTCTACCTGACTACCTGTGTCGGTTTAGGGTACGGGCAACGTGAAACCTCGCTAGAGGCTTTTCTCGGCAGCATAGAATCACGGAATTCGCCTCATCGGCTACGCATCACCTCTCAGGCTTGTGTGGTACGGATTTGCCTATACCACGCCCCACGGGCTTACACCAGTACTACCATTCACTGGATCCGCTATCTTCCTGCGTCACCCCATCGCTTGACTACTACCAGTTCGGGTTCTATGCCGCCACGGTTGTTCCCGAAGGAACGCACGCTTTGGGATAGTTAGCATCCCTGGATTCATCATGGGCGGTTTCACGTCGGTACGGGAATATCTACCCGTTGTCCATCGACTACGCCTGTCGGCCTCGCCTTAGGTCCCGACTAACCCTGGGCGGATTAACCTGGCCCAGGAAACCTTAGTCATACGGTGGCAATGTTTCTCACATTGCTTTCGCTACTCATGCCTGCATTCTCACTCGAATAGCCTCCACCACTGGATTACTCCGCAGCTTCAAAGGCTATTCGACGCTCCCCTACCCATCCATACGATGTATGAATGCCGCGACTTCGGCGGTGTGCTTGAGCCCCGCTACATTGTCGGCGCGGAATCACTTGACCAGTGAGCTATTACGCACTCTTTAAAGGGTGGCTGCTTCCAAGCCAACCTCCTGGTTGTCCATGCGAATCCACATCCTTTTCCACTTAGCACACTCTTAGGGGCCTTAGTCGGCGATCTGGGCTGTTTCCCTCTCGACTAACGAACCTTATCGCCCGTAGTCTCACTGCCGCGCTCTCACTTACCGGCATTCGGAGTTTGGCTGATTTCGGTAAGCTTGTGGGCCCCCTAGACCATCCAGTAGCTCTACCTCCGGCAAGAAACGCGCGACGCTGCACCTATATGCATTTCGGGGAGAACCAGCTATCACGGAGTTTGATTGGCCTTTCACCCCTACCCACAGGTCATCCCCTCCATTTTCAACTGAAGTGGGTTCGGGCCTCCACGAGGTCTTACCCTCGCTTCACCCTGCCCATGGGTAGATCACTCCGCTTCGGGTCTAGAACATGCGACTCTACGCCCTATTCGGACTCGCTTTCGCTACGGCTGCCCCTCTCCGGGTTAACCTTGCCACATGCCGCTAACTCGCAGGCTCATTCTTCAAAAGGCACGCCATCACCTTGCGGCTCTGACGGATTGTAGGCACACGGTTTCAGGTCTATTTCACTCCCCTCTCGGGGTACTTTTCACCTTTCCCTCACGGTACTGGTCCGCTATCGGTGACCAAGGAGTATTTAGGCTTACCGGGTGGTCCCGGCAGATTCACAGCAGATTTCACGGGCCCGCTGCTACTTGGGTGCCTCACACAACAGACATAGAGTTTTCGTGTACGGGATTCTCACCCTCTGTGATGGAGCGTTCCAACTCGCTTCCACTAACACTATGTTTTCTGACTGTTGGCCATTGAGGTAACAATGACAAGTGAGGTCCCACAACCCCCTGCACGCAACGCTTACCTGCTATCACGCGTACAAGGTTTGGCCTCTTCCGATTTCGCTCGCCACTACTCTCGGAATCACGGTTGTTTTCTCTTCCTGTGGGTACTGAGATGTTTCACTTCCCCACGTTTCCTCCCTCTGCCCTATATATTCAGGCAGCGGTGACCACGACTTTCGTCGTAGACGGGTTTCCCCATTCGGAAATCCTCGAATCTCGGCTTGGTTGACAGCTCCTCGAGGCTTATCGCAGTCTCCTACGTCCTTCATCGGCTCTTGGTCCCAAGGCATCCACCGTATGCCCTTGCATACTTACTACAAAATTACACTTGTAATTACAAGATGCTCGCGTCCACTGTGCAGTTCTCAAACAACACGCCACACAATCACTGGCGGGATTTGGCTCCCTCGGCCTCCGCATTGAGGAGGCCGGTGATTGCATGCCCTGAGAGTCGGCGCTCGAAGCGCCTGCGTGTTCTCTCAGGACCCAACAGTGTGTCGATATAGTCGCCAGAAGGATTTCCCCAGGTACGAGGGGGTAGGCCATCTATCGGCAACGAAGTCAGCGTTCCATCCATGAGCTTCCGCCTCTTATTCGTTCGATAAGAGCGCGGTCTCTGCCTCTTTCCCGACCTGCCTTTGCAGAGGTACTCGAGGAGATGTGCTCCTTAGAAAGGAGGTGATCCAGCCGCACCTTCCGGTACGGCTACCTTGTTTCGACTTAGTCCCAATCGCCAATCCCACCTTCGACGGCTCCCTCCTAAAAGGTTGGGCCACCGGCTTCGGGTGTTACCGACTTTCGTGACTTGACGGGCGGTGTGTACAAGGCCCGGGAACGTATTCACCGCAGCGTTGCTGATCTGCGATTACTAGCGACTCCGACTTCATGGGGTCGAGTTGCAGACCCCAATCCGAACTGAGACGCGCTTTAAGGGATTCGCTCCACCTTGCGATATCGCTGCCCTCTGTACGCGCCATTGTAGCATGTGTGAAGCCCTGGACATAAGGGGCATGATGACTTGACGTCGTCCCCACCTTCCTCCGAGTTGACCCCGGCAGTTTCCTGAGAGTCCCCGCCATTACGCGCTGGCAACACAGGACAAGGGTTGCGCTCGTTGCGGGACTTAACCCAACATCTCACGACACGAGCTGACGACAGCCATGCACCACCTGTGAACCGACCACAAGGGGGGCCGTATCTCTACGGCTTTCCAGTCCATGTCAAACCCAGGTAAGGTTCTTCGCGTTGCATCGAATTAATCCACATGCTCCGCCGCTTGTGCGGGCCCCCGTCAATTTCTTTGAGTTTTAGCCTTGCGGCCGTACTCCCCAGGCGGGGCGCTTAATGCGTTAGCTACGGCACGGATTTCATGGAAGGAAACCCACACCTAGCGCCCACCGTTTACAGCGTGGACTACCAGGGTATCTAATCCTGTTCGCTCCCCACGCTTTCGCTCCTCAGCGTCAGTTACTGCCCAGAGACCCGCCTTCGCCACCGGTGTTCCTCCTGATATCTGCGCATTCCACCGCTACACCAGGAATTCCAGTCTCCCCTGCAGTACTCTAGTCTGCCCGTATCGCCTGCAGACCCGTGGTTGAGCCACGGGCTTTCACAGGCGACGCGACAGTCCGCCTACGAGCTCTTTACGCCCAGTAAATCCGAACAACGCTCGCACCCTACGTATTACCGCGGCTGCTGGCACGTAGTTAGCCGGTGCTTCTTTTGCAGGTACCGTCACTTGCGCTTCGTCCCTGCTGAAAGAGGTTTACAACCCGAAGGCCGTCATCCCTCACGCGGCGTCGCTGCATCAGGCTTTCGCCCATTGTGCAATATTCCCCACTGCTGCCTCCCGTAGGAGTCTGGGCCGTGTCTCAGTCCCAGTGTGGCCGATCACCCTCTCAGGCCGGCTACCCGTCGTCGCCTTGGTAGGCCGTTACCCCACCAACTAGCTGATAGGCCGCGGGCTCATCCTGCACCGAAAAACTTTCCAACCTCCACCATGCGGTGGAAGCTCATATCCGGTATTAGACCCAGTTTCCCAGGCTTATCCCAGAGTGCAGGGCAGATTGCCCACGTGTTACTCACCCGTTCGCCACTAATCCACCCCGAAGGGCTTCATCGTTCGACTTGCATGTGTTAGGCACGCCGCCAGCGTTCGTCCTGAGCCAGAATCAAACTCTCCGTGAAAGATTGAGCTCGACTGTTTTGGCAGAGAACTGCCAAGATCGTCGAAAACTTTATTCTGTTCTCACAGATCGCTAGCGTGAAACAAATTTCACTAGCTGTAAAAATTGACGTGAACCCACTCCCGAATTATACTTCGAGAATGGCTTGTCACTACATGCGCTCGATCTTCATATAATTGAAGACTTCCTGCATGCGTACCAAAAATTTGGCACTGACATTCGTCGACACACTGTTGAGTTCTCAAAGAACACGCGCCACCCTTGCTAGAATCTCACTGAGATTGTCGCGAAGGCAACTTGTCCAGTCTACACCATCCGGTTGAGCTTGTCAACCCGCTCCGTTATCTCGCGTTTTTGGCCTGTTCAGATTCAGTCAATCTTCTCAGATCCGGTTCGCTTTGATCCGGGGCGCCAGGTCGGTGTCCGCCTGGCTTGCTTTCGGCGTTTCGCTTTGGCCTGATGAATGTACACCGGTCATTTTGCGAATGTCAACTCTGCAGGTCAGAGCGTTATTTGTGCGAACTTGGGCCGATCGGCGGCCGAACGGCGCGGCGCACCCCCCGCCGTTCGCAGACAAGGGCAAGGAAGCCTCTGGTTGGCACGAGGGCTCACGAACGGGCGGGAAAAAGAAAAAGCTTGGGGTCCTCGACGATTTCGAGGCCCCCAAGCTGTCGGGGAAAGGGATCCCGCGCGAGGCCGTCCGCCAGGCGGCGGGTCGCCGGGACGGGACGGACTCAGCTCACGCGCTCGACGCTGGCTCCGAGCCGGTTGAGGTTTTCGACGAAAAGCGGATAGCCACGGTCGACGTGATGGACTTCGTGCACTTCGGTCACTCCGTCAGCGACCAAACCTGCGAGGACCAGACCCGCCGCCGCTCGAATATCCGAGGCCCAGACCGGAGCGCTCGACAACCGCGGCACCCCGCGCACCACAGCATGGTGTCCGTCCGTGTGCGCGTCGGCTCCGAGCCGGATCATCTCTTCCACGAAACGGAACCTCGCTTCAAAAACGTTTTCCGTGATGATCGACACCCCCTGAGAGACCGCGGCCAGCGCAATCGCGATCGGCTGCAAGTCCGTGGGGAAACCTGGGAACGGGAGTGTGGAGTAGTTCACCCCGATTGGGCGCTCCTGCTGGCGGACCTGGAAACTCTGCTTGCCTTCGGTCACTTCTGCTCCGACGTCGCGAAGTTTGCCGAGCACAACTCGCAAATGCTCGGGATCGACCCCGTTCACCCGCACATCCCCTCCGGTCAGCGCGGCAGCCATGCCCCAGGTCGCGCCGACGATCCGGTCCCCGATCACGTTGTGCTCCACCGGTTCGAGCCGTTCGACCCCGTCGACTTTGATGACCGAGGTGCCCGCGCCCTCGATCTTCGCCCCCATTTTGTTGAGCATGTCGCAGAGATCCACGATCTCCGGCTCGCGCGCGACGTTCTCGATCACTGTGCGGCCCTTCGCCAACACAGCTGCCATCAGAATGTTTTCCGTCGCGCCGACCGAGGGGAACTCCAAGAGAATTTCCGCCCCGTGCAGATCGTCCGCTTCGGCGATCACTTGTCCGTGCTCGATCGAGCAATGCGCGCCCAGCTTGCGCAAACCGGCTTGATGCATGTCGAGCGGTCGGGAGCCGATCGCGTCTCCGCCCGGAAGAGCCACAACTGCCTTCCGGCATCGGGCGATCAGCGGGCCGAGCACGCACACTGAGGCCCGGAACTGCCTGACCGCCGGAAAATCTGCTTGATACTTCGGCTCGGCAGGAGTGTCGATGCGGACGACATCCCCTTCGAGTTCGACTCCGCAGCCAAGGCCGCGCAGGACTTCCGCCATGAACGGGACGTCCAAGATGTCCGGACAGTTCGCGATCGTCGTGGTCCCCTCGGCGAGGAGCGCGGCCGCCATCAGCTTGAGCACGCTGTTCTTCGCCCCGCTCACGTGGACTTCCCCCACAAGGCGGGCCCCTCCGGTTACCCGGAAATACTCGGTGCGCTCATTCACAGGCTCAGCGTACCCGTTGAATACCGGCTCGCTTTAATGGCTGACGCCGACTCGACCAGTCTCGGAAAGCAGCGCCGCGTTCAATCGCGCCTGTGCTTTCAAGTACTCGCCCGTTCCTTCTTGCGCTCCGGCGAGAATCGCCTCTTGCGCAGCGGTGTCGACGTCCTTCGCCCACTGGGCGTCCTCGGCGAGGATGGTGACCAGGGTCGGGGTGACCGAGATGAAACCGCCGTCCACAGCCGCCACATGCCGGACGCCCTCAGGGTCGACGATGGTCACAGTGAACCCTTCGGCGAGCTGCCCGAACACCGGGATGTGTCCGGGCAGGACGCCGATCTCGCCGACCGTGGTGCGCGCGAGCACCTCGGTCGCGGGGCTGTTCCAGAACTTCTCTTCGACGGAGATCAGCTCGACAGTGAACTCAGACATCGGCTCCTACTTCTTGGCGAGCTTCTTCGCGGCGGCCTCGACGTCGTCCAGCCCGCCGAGGCTGTTGAATGCCTGCTCCGGGTAGTGGTCGAACTCGCCCTTGCAAACCCGGTCGAAGGCTTCGATGGTGTCGCGCAGCGGCACCACCGAACCCGGCTGGCCGGTGAACTTCTCGGCGACGATGAAGTTCTGGCCGAGGAATTTCTGGATGCGGCGGGCCCGGCCGACGAGGACCTTGTCCTCTTCGGAGAGCTCGTCCATGCCGAGGATGGCGATGATGTCCTGCAGCTCCTTGTACTTCTGCAGAATGCGCTTGACCTCGTTGGCGACCCGGAAGTGCTCGTCGCCGACAATCGAAGCCTCGAGGATGCGAGAGGTCGAAGTCAACGGGTCCACAGCGGGGTAGATGCCCAGCTGGGAGATCGGGCGGGAAAGCTCCGTGGTCGCGTCGAGGTGCGCGAAGGTCGTCGCCGGGGCCGGATCGGTGTAGTCGTCGGCGGGCACGTAGATGGCCTGCAGCGAGGTGATCGAACGGCCTCGGGTCGAGGTGATCCGCTCCTGGAGCTGGCCCATCTCGTCGGCCAGAGTCGGCTGGTAGCCCACGGCGGACGGCATACGGCCGAGCAGCGTGGAGACCTCCGAGCCCGCCTGGGTGAAGCGGAAGATGTTGTCGATGAAGAGCAGCACGTCCTGGCCCTGCACGTCGCGGAAGTACTCCGCCATCGTCAGCGCGGAGAGCGCGACCCGCATACGGGTGCCGGGCGGCTCGTCCATCTGGCCGAAGACGAGGGCGGTGTCTTGGAGCACGCCCATCTCTTCCATCTCGAGTTTGAGGTCGGTGCCCTCACGGGTGCGCTCCCCCACGCCGGCGAACACCGAGGTGCCGGAGAACTCGCGGGCGATACGGGTGATCATCTCCTGGATGAGCACGGTCTTGCCGACGCCCGCGCCGCCGAACAGGCCGATCTTGCCGCCCTTGACATACGGGGTGAGCAGGTCGATGACCTTGATGCCGGTCTCGAGGATCTCGGTCTTGCCCTCAAGCTGGTCGAAGGCGGGCGGCTTGCGGTGGATGCCCCACTGCTCGCCGTCGCGGCCCGTGCCAGGCGCGTCGAGGCAGTCGCCGAGCGCGTTGAACACATGGCCCTTGACCACGTCGCCGACCGGCACCGAGATGGGCTTGCCAGTGTCGGAGACCGGGACGCCTCGGACCAGTCCGTCCGTCGGCTGCATCGAGATGGTGCGCACGATGTTGTCGCCGAGGTGCTGCGCCACTTCGAGCGTCAGCGTCTTGGCGACGGAAGGCAGCGTGACCTCCGCGTGCAGCGCGTGGAAGAGTTCGGGGACGGAGTCGCGGGGGAACTCGACGTCCACAACGGGGCCGATGACGCGGACGACGCGTCCGCTTCCGGATTTCGCCGATTCGATGGTGCTGGATTGCAACGTAGCGGTCACTTGTTCTTAGCCTCTTCCTGCGCTAGCCGACAACGCGCCAGCGCCACCGACGATTTCACTGATTTCTTGGGTGATCTGGGCCTGGCGGAGCTGGTTCGCCTGGCGGGTCAAAGTCTTCGCCAATTCGCTCGCGTTGTCCGTCGCAGCCTTCATCGCGGTGCGGCGGGCGGCGGACTCGGAGGCGGCGGAGTCGAGCAACGCGGCGTAGACGCGGGAGCTCAAGTACTTCGGCAGGAGCGCGCCGAGCAGCTCCTCCGCCTCCGGCTCGAACTCGTACTCGGTCGTGTCGCCCTCGGCCTTTTGCGCGCTGGTCGACGCGGGGGCGGAGAGCTCGTCCTCGTCGGAGTACTCGATGTCGAGCGGCGCGAGACGACGGGCCTTCGGGCGCTGCGTGAGCATCGAGACGAACTGCGTGTACACGATGTGCAGCTCGTCAACGCCTTCGATAGTCCCGGAGCCGTCGTGCGCGGGGATCTCGGAGCCGGAACCTGCGAGGAACAGCTCCACGAGGTGCCTGCTCGCCCGAGCGGCGTCGTCGTAGCCCGGCTGCTGGGAGAACCCGGTCCACGAGCCCGCGATCTTGCGGTGGCGGAAGCCGTAGTAGCCGACGCCCTTCTGGCCGAGCACGAAGACCACTGGCTCCTTGCCCTCGAGGCGCAGCTTCGCGTACAGCGCCTCCGCCTCTTTGAGGACGTTGGAGTTGTAGCCGCCGCACATGCCCCGGTCGCTGGTCACGACAAGCACGCCAGCGCGCTTCGGCTCGGGACGAGCGGTCAAGAGCGGATGGTCCAGCGAGGACGACGCGTTCGCCAACGCGGTGAGGACCTCGGTGATCTTCTCCGCGTACGGGCGCGACGCGGCGACTCGGGCCTGCGCCTTGGTGATGCGCGAGGTGGCGATCAGCTCCTGCGCCTTGGTGATCTTCTTGGTGGAGTTGACCGACCTGATGCGCGAGCGGAGCTCACGGATGCTGGCCATGGATCAACCTTTCTTCTTGACGGTCACCGTCTCGGCGTCTTCATGCTCAAGCGCCTCGACCTCGGACTTGTCCACGACGCTGCTGCCGTCCGACGCGGTGAAGCCGCGCTTGAACTTGACCGTCGCCTCCACGAGGGCGTGGGCGTGGTCGCCGTCGACCGCGGCCTTGCCGCCCTCGATGGCGGCGTACACGCCCTGCGCGTGCTGGTGCAAGTACTCGAGCAGCTCGGCGTTGAACCGGCGGATGTCGCCGACCGGCACCGAGTCGTAGTGGCCTTCGCCAGCGAGGTAGATCGAGACGATCTGGTCCTCCACCTTGACCGGCGAGTACTGGTCCTGCTTGAGCAGCTCCACCCAGCGGGCCCCGCGTTCGAGCTGCGCCTTGGAGGCGGCGTCGAGGTCAGAGGCGAAGGCCGCGAAGGCTTCGAGCTCGCGGTACTGCGCGAGTTCCAGACGCAACGAGCCGGAGACCTTCTTCAGGCCCTTGGTCTGCGCCGCGCCGCCGACGCGGGAGACCGAGATGCCGACGTTGATCGCCGGGCGAACGCCCTTGTTGAACAGGTCGGACTCGAGGAAGACCTGGCCGTCGGTGATGGAGATGACGTTGGTCGGGATGAAGGCGGAGACGTCGTTCGCCTTGGTCTCGATGATCGGGAGGCCCGTCATCGAGCCGCCGCCCATCGCGTCCGACAGCTTGGCGCAGCGCTCCAAGAGGCGGGAGTGCAAGTAGAAGACGTCGCCAGGGTACGCCTCGCGGCCCGGCGGACGGCGAAGCAGCAGGGAGATGGCGCGGTAGGCCTCGGCCTGCTTGGTCAGGTCGTCGAAGACGATGAGCACGTGCTTGCCCGCGTACATCCAGTGCTGGCCGATGGACGAGCCGGTGTACGGCGCGAGCCACTTGAAACCGGCGGAGTCCGAGGCGGGGGCAGCGACGATGGTGGTGTACTCCATCGCGCCCGCAGCGTCGAGCGCGGCCTTCACGCCCGCGATGGTGGAGCCTTTCTGGCCGACTGCGACGTAGATGCAGCGCACCTGCTTGGTCGGGTCGCCGGTCTCCCAGTTCGCTTTCTGGTTGAGGATCGCGTCGATGCAGACGGCGGTCTTGCCGGTCTTGCGGTCGCCGATGACCAGCTGGCGCTGGCCCCTGCCGATCGCGGTCATCGCGTCGATAGCGGTGATGCCGGTCGCGAGCGACTCCTCAACCGGCTGGCGCTCGAGCACCGTGGCCGCCTGGAGCTCCAGCACGCGGTTCGACTCGGAGGCGATGTCGCCGAGGCCGTCGATCGGCTGGCCGAGCGGGTTGACGACCCTGCCGAGGAACGCGTCGCCGACTGGCACCGAGAGCACGTCGCCGGTGCGCTTGACCTGCTGGCCCGCCTCGATGGACTCGAAGTCGCCGAGGATGACCACGCCGACCGCGTCCTCTTCGAGGTTCAGCGCGACGCCGAGGATGCCGCCGGGGAACTCCAGCAGCTCGTTGGTCATCACCGAGGGCAGACCGCTCACGTGCGCGATGCCGTCGCTGGTGTCGATGACCTCGCCGATCTCCTCACGAGCCGACTCGGGGGTGAAAGAGGCGACGTACTGCTCGATCGCGCTCTGGATCTCTGTTGGGGAGATCGTCAGTTCTGCCATGTCTCTTCTCGTTCCTTCATTCCGTATGTGGTGTTACGTTCGTTCGCGTCTTGGTTGTTCGCCTAGTTCGGCAACCCGCTCGAGGCGGCTGCGAGCTTCGCGGCGATGGTGCCGTCGATGACCTCGTCCGCCACGGTGATCCTCAGGCCTCCGAGGACGTCGGGGTCGACGTCGGTCTGCACCGAGATGGGCCGTCCGTAGATTTTGGCCAGCACCGCCTGGAGGCGGGCGACCTGCTGGTCGGTGAGGGCGGTCGCAGCCACGACGTGCGCGACGGACTCGCCGCGCCTGCCAGCGGCCAGCTCGGCCAGCCAGGCGACCGTCCGGTCCAAGCTGTGGTTGTCGAAGGTGTGGAAGACAACCGCGCGGCGCAAGAGCTTCGCGGTGGCGGAAGTGGTCTTCCCGCCGAGAACCTGGTCCAAGAGCCGGATCCGGCCCTCGATCGGCGTGATCTTCTCGCTCAGATGGCCGTTGAGGTCGGCGTTCGCCTCCAGCACTCGGCTGAAGCGGAACAGCTCGTCCTCGACCTCTTCCAGCTGGCCGACCCGTTCCGCGTCGATGAGCAGGCTCAGGTTGCCGAGCTGGACCAGCGCGAGCACGATGTCCGATCCGGTGGACCATTCCTCTTTGGCAAGCGCGCGGACCACATCCAGCGCGGCGGGGCCGATTTTTCCGGTGAAGAGCGCGTCGGCGAGTCGGACCTTCGAGTCGGCGCTCTCGCTTGAGCTGGCGAAGATCTGCCGAAGCGCGTGGGTCTCTTTGAAGAAACGCGCGGTCTGCGAGAGGTCCTCGAACAGCCCGGAGAGCTCCGCGGAACTCAAGCCCGCCGCTTTCGCGTCGAACTGCTGCTTGACCGACTGGTACGCGTTCCGGCTCGTCGAACGGATCATGCCGCGCCTCCTTGACGGTTCGCGAGCGCTTCGAGCTCGTCGATGAAGCTGTCAATGCTCGCGGAACGAGCCGCGTCGGTCCCCAGGCGCTCCTGCACGATGACGCTCGCGCCGCCGTGGACCGCCTTGCCCAGTTCCGCGCGCAGCTCGCGGGTGAGCTGCTGCCGGTGCAACAGGGCCTGCTCCTGCCCGTGCTGCTTGACCCTGGCGACCTCGGCCCCGGTCTGCTCGCGCAGCGCGGCGAGGATCTTCGCCGAGTCCTCTTTCGCCTCCGCCCGCAGCTGCTCGCCCTCGGCCCGAGCCTTGGCAACCGCGTCGGCGTATTCCTGCTCGGCCTTCTTGCGGGCGGCAGCGGCGTGCTCGCTCTCCGCGATCTGGTGGCGCACCTGGTCCTGCTGCTTCGCCATGACCGCCTTGATCGGCGGAGCCACGTACTTGACGATGACGAAGACGATCACCGCGAAGCCGATCAGCTGGCCGATGAAAACGCCAAGGTCGAAGTTGAACTCGAATTTATCGACGTGCAATCCCATTGCTCAGCTCCGTCCCGCGAAATCGTGCGCCAACCCGTCGGCGCGCGCCTGGCCCGCGCCAGCGGACAGCACCTTGCCCGCGAGCTCTTCGGACAGCGGCCCGACCGAACTCTTCAGTTCCGAGCCGATGCGATCGGCTTGCGCGCGAAGCTCGCCTTCGGCTTGCGCCTGCGCCTGGTCGGCTTCGGCTTGCGCCTCGGCACGGGCGGCGGCGAGCACCTTCTGCCCTTCGGCGCGCGCCTGCTCCCTGATCGCGGTCGCCTCGGTCCGCGCTCCAGCCAGCTCCTCGGAGTATTTCCGTTCGGCGTTCTGAAGGGCTTGCGCCGCCTTCTGGTTGTCCTCGTTCGTCTTCGCGACACGCGCCTCGCGGTCCTGAAGCACCGATTGAATCGGCGGAACGACGAACTTCCAGATGATCGCGAGCACGATCAGGAAGATGACGAGCTCCACAAGGAAGGTGCCGTCGGGGATGAGGAAGTTGCTCTTCTTCTCCCCTTCGGCGAGCACGGAGGCGGTCATCTGAGTCATGGGTTTCGGCGTCCTATTTCGCTACTTACTCAGTCGGGAGCAGGCCCGGGGTCGCGAAGGCGAAGAACGCCATGAACGCGAGGTTGATGAAGTACATGGCCTCACAGAGGCCGACCGTGATGAAGAACGGGGTGAAGAGACGGCCCTGCGCCTCCGGCTGCCGAGCGACGCCGGCGATCAGCTGGCCACCGGCCAGGCCGTCACCGATCGCAGCGCCCATCGCGCCGCCGCCGAGCATGAGGCCGCCACCGATCAAAGCGCCAGCAGTGATCGTCGCGTTCGCGCTTGCCACATCAGCCATGAGTGTTCCTTTTCCTTCTGTTCTCCGCGCGCGCTGCGCGGGTGGTTTTTCTTTTTTGTCAGCTAAGCCGTGTCAAGACGGCGGAGTCGCCCGCCGCCGGTGGTCAGTGGTGCTCGTCCTCCAGCTCCATGGATTGGCTGAAGTACAAGACCGTGAGCAAGGCGAAGATGAACGCCTGGATCAATCCGACGAAGAGGTCGAAGAGCTTCCAGACCGCGTTCGGGCCCCACTGGATGTACCAGGGGAACATCGCGATCAGCGCCACCATGATGCCGCCGGCGAACATGTTGCCGAAAAGACGGAGGGAGAGCGAGACGGGCTTGGCGAGCTCTTCGATGATGTTGATGATGAAGAGGATCGGCGAGTGCCCCTTAACGACCTGCTTGAGGTGCTGGCCGACACCGCCTCGGCGGCGGATGCCCGCGACGTGGTAGAAGAGGAACACGAACACCGCCAAAGCCAACGTGTAGTTGATGTCGGAGGCGGGCGGCTTGAGCAGCTCCTCGTCGCCGATCTGCACCGGCAGCACGGAGAGCCAGTTGGAGATCAGGATGAAGACGAAGATCGTCACCGCGAGCGGCAGCACGAAAGGCGCCACTTTCAAGCCGATGGCGCTTTCGATCTGCCCGCGCATCTGCACCGTGACCGCTTCGAAGAACAGCTGCACGCCGCCCGGCACCCCGGAAGTGACCTTCGCGCGCAAGTAGAACGCGAGGCCGAGCACGATGGCCGCCGCGACGACAGTGGCGATAATGGTGTCGAGGTTGAACGAAAGGCCGAACAATTCGGCCTTCCAGTGCTCGCCGACCTTGATGGAGGATTCGGCGAGAACACGCGACTGGGCGAGAAGAACCTGGTCAGTCATGACTGCTGGCGAAGTCCTTTCAGAACGGGCACGGAAGTGTTGACCAAAAATACGACCTGGAAGACCGCCAGGCCGAGGAAAACCCCTAGGCCATCTGGCCGGTCGAGGAACCCTACCACAAGCGCAAAGAGCGTGATGACGCCCAGTCGCTTAAAGGAGGAAAGCGCCATGAGCTGCTTGCTCGGGTTGTTTTCCGCGGTCACCCTCGCGACCGCGCGTTGCACCAGCCAAAGGTTGACGAGGCCGAGGACAAGGCCGAAACAGGCGAACGCGCCCATGTACGGGTGGCGCAACGCGCTGGCGACCGCGACGAAAATCATCCCGAACACGACCGAGACGATGATCGGCCATTGCAGGCTCAGGGACGCGGCGGGCATGACGAACCCGTCATGGTCCGGGGCGGTCCCCTCCGAGGCGGCCTCGGCCGAGGTCGGCTGAGCGGAAGTCTCTTCGCTCAATCCAGTGCCTCCTTGGAACACGATGTCTCCTTGCTTTGCTCCTCGGCCGAGGGATCCGCTGAGGCGAATCGGCGGACTTGGAGCGCGATCACTGCCGCAGCGGCAACCACGCCGATCGCGAGACCGGCGAACAGAAGCGCTGGAGAAGTGCCGCAGAGCGCGTCGAGGGCGTATCCGAGCACCAAGCCCAGGATCACCGCCCCGGCGACAGAAGCGCCAAGACCGATCAACTCCCGTGAGCTCGGGCCTGAAGCGGCCATCTCTGTGCTCTCGCTCCTTCCGGTTCAGCAGTCTGTGGGGCGACGGCAGGGCTGGCCGCCAAGTTTGACTCGGCCCCCTCCGCGCTTTCAGCCGACATCGGGCTCCGATACCGGTTGAACTGCTATAACCTCGTCGCTGTGCAGCGTACCACAGCCAAAACGCCGCTGTCCACTACGAATGGTAGTAGCCCAAGCGTCACGAACGCTTCGGATGCTTGAGCTTCGGCCACACCGTGACCAATCCTGCGGTCAGCAGGCCCGCCACCGTCAACGCGAGCACCGCAAGCCTCGGATAACGCGTGCTCGCCACCACCCCGAAGGTCAGCACCCAGACCCATAAGTAGAAGACCAGCACCGCGCGGGGATGACTGTGCCCCAGCGCGATCATCCGGTGGTGCAAGTGCAGTTTGTCCGTCGTGCCGAACGGGCTCTGCCCCGCCCGCACCCGCCGGACCACCGCCAGCAGCACGTCGAGGAATGGCACGAACAGCGTCGCGACGACGAGCAGCAGCGGCGCGAGCAACGCGTAGCCGTCGGTTGCCCCGAACGCGGCTTGCGTGATCCGCCCCGAGGCGGACGTGGCCCCTGCCGCGAGCATCAGGCCGATGAGCATCGCCCCCGAATCCCCCATGAAGATCTTCGCCGGGTGGAAGTTGTGCGGCAAGAACCCCAGGCACGTCCCGGCGAGGGCCGCCGAGATGAGCGCGGGCGGATAACTGCCCACGTCCCCGCCCTGCTTTTGCAGCAGGCCGATGGAGAACAAACAGATGCCCGCGCTGACGATGAACCCCAATCCTGCCGCGAGCCCGTCGAGACCGTCGATGAAGTTCATCGCGTTGATCGCGAGCACGGTGACGCAGCAGGTGATGAGCCCGCCTTGGAGCCGGTCGAGCACCACGACCCCGACATCGCTGAACGGCACGTAGAGATACTCCCAAGAAAGCCCGAGGAGCACGAGCACCGCCGCCGAAGTCAGCTGGCCGACCAGCTTGGTCGCCCAGTCCAGCTCGAATTGGTCGTCGATCGCCCCGACCAGCACGATGATGCCCCCCGCGACCATCACAGCGGCCATATCCGTCGAATACGAGAAACCACGCTTGAGCGCGGGGAGCTGGGACGCGAGGAGCAGCGCCGCCACCACCGCAGTGTACATGGCCACTCCGCCCATCCTCGGCGTCGGGATATGGTGCATGTCCCGCTCCCTCGGCACGTGCACCGCCCCGGCCCGGACCGCCGCGGCTCCGACCGCGCCGGTCAAGAAATACGTCACAACGGCGGCGGTGAGGAAGACCAAGGCGAGCTCGCGATATGGCACGCCGAGGAGATACATGCTCAGCGACATTACCCGGTGCGCCTGAGCGCCGGGCTCATCACGCCGCAAGCCCGGTCAACCAGTCGGTGTTCGCGGGGGCTCGAAGAGAGCTGGCCGACCGCCGAACACAAGGCGCGGCATAACGCCTCAGAGCGCGGGGACGCCAAGGACTTCGGCGATCCGCTCTGCGGACAGCGCCCCCTCGCGCAGCACTTTCGGCGCGCCGGACGAGAGGTCGAGGATCGTGGAGGGCTCGCCGAGCGGGGCGGAACCGGACTCGAGGTACACGGCGACCGAATCTCCGAGCTGTTCTTTGGCCTCTGCCGCAGTTCGCGCTGGCGGCTGCCCCGAGCGGTTCGCGCTGGACACCGCCATCGGCCCGACTTTGCCGAGCACTTGCAACGCCACCGGGTGCAGCGGCATGCGCACCATGACGGTGCCTCGAGTCTCCCCCAGATCCCAGGCGAGCGACGGGGCGACCGGCAGCACCAAGGAGAGCGGGCCCGGCCAGAACGCGTGGATGAGCTGCCAGGCTTGGTCGGTGACGGCGGCGGTGAGGCCTTCCACCGTGGCCCAAGAGCCGACGAGCACCGGAGTCGGCATGTCCCTGCCCCGGCCTTTGGCGGACAAGAGCGCGGCAACCGCGGCCTGGTCGAAGGCGTCGCAGCCGAGGCCGTAGACCGTGTCGGTCGGGATCACCACCAGATGCCCGCCCTGCGCGGCGGCTGTCGCAGCGCCGACCCCGGCTTCTCTGCCGTGGTCGGTCGAGCAGTCGTACACAATGCTCATCTGGCCGCGCTCCTCGCTCGATCTCTGCTCATGCGCGCCTCCCCGTCACGAACCTCGGGCGACCGGCGAGATCGCTCATGGTCTTGACCTCGCGGAATCTTTCCTCCTTGGCGAAGAGCGCGCGGACCTGGTCCGCGTGTCCTTCGTCGTGCTCCACCCCGAACGCCCCGCCCGGCTTGAGCCATCTGGCGATATTGCCGACCAACCCGACGATGACGTCGAGCCCGTCCGGTCCGGCGAACACGGCCTGCGGCGGATCGAAGTCGGCGACTTCTGGGGGAGTCGGCGTGCCCGAGGGGACGTAGGGCGGATTGGCGACGACCAGGTCGACCGTCCCCGCTCCGTCCGGCAAAAGCGCCTGGTCGGTGACGTCGCCCTCGACCACGCGCACCGGGGCGCGGCCGCTGGAAGCGCCCGCTTGCACGTTCTTGTGGGTCCACACCAGCGCTTTGGGGTCGTTCTCCACGAGCGTCACCGCCGACTCCGGCACGCTGTGCGCGATGGAGAGGCCGAGCGAGCCCGATCCCGAGCACAAGTCGAACACCACCGGCTCGGGGATCTCCCAGAGCCTGGCGCGCAGCGCGGTGAGCGCCCAGACGTGCAGCTGCTCGGTCTCCGGCCTCGGGATGAACACGCCGGGGCCGACGAGCACCTCGACCGAGGCGAAGAAGACTTTGCCGAGCAGATACTGCAGCGGGACGCGGCGGGAGCGTTGGACGACCAGCCAATCGAACTGTTCCCGCTGCTCTTCGGACAGCGAGTCGACTTGCCACACGAACCCGGGTTTCACGCCGAGCACGTGGGCGGCCAACACTCTGGCGTCGTGCTCCGGGCTCGGCACGCCTGCCGCGCGAAGCGCTTGTTCGGCAGCGCGGAGCTCCTCGCGAAGACTGGGGAGCTGGGCTCGCGGCGAGTTCGTCACGGACGGCAGTCTACTCGCTGGCCTTCAGCTTCAAGCGCAGTTCGGAGAGCATCGGCTCTAAGTCTCCTTCGAGCACCATGTCGAGATTGCTCGCCTTGTAGCCGATCCGGTGGTCGGCGATGCGGTTCTCCGGGAAGTTGTACGTGCGGATCCGCTCGGAGCGGTCCACCGTGCGAATCTGCTCTTTGCGGCCGGAAGCCGCGTCGGCGGCGGCCTTCTCCTCGCGGAGCTGTTCGAGCCGCGCCGCGAGCACGACCATCGCCCGCGCTTTGTTCTGCAGCTGCGAGCGCTCGTTCTGGCACGTCACGACCAGGCCGGTGGGCAGGTGGGTGATGCGGACGGCGGAGTCCGTTGTGTTCACGCCCTGCCCGCCCTTGCCGGAGGAGCGGTACACGTCGATGCGCAGCTCGGACTCGTCGATGACGACTTCCGGCGCGTCTTCCGGCTCCGGGTACGCGAGGACTCCGGCCGCAGAGGTGTGGATGCGGCCCTGCGACTCGGTGGCGGGCACGCGCTGCACGCGGTGCACCCCGCCCTCGTGCTTGAGCCAGGCCCAGACTCCCTGCGCGGGCGACTGGTCTCCTCCGGTGCGTTTGATCGAGATCGTCGCGTCTTTGACGCCGCCGAGGTCGGATTCGGCGATGCTGAGCACCTCGACGCGCCAACGGCGGCGCTCCGCGAACTTGGTGTACATGCGGATGAGGTCGCCCGCGAAGAGGGCGGACTCCTCGCCGCCCGCTCCGGCCTTCACTTCGAGGACCACGTCCTCCCCGTCGTGCGGATCGCGCGGCGCGAGCAGCTCGTCCAACTCCTCGTCGAGCTCCGAGATGCGTCCGGTGAGGCGTTCGACCTCTTCCTTCGCGAACTCGGGGTCGAGCTCCGCGAGCTCATGCGCGGCCGCGAGGTCCGCTTGCGCGGCCTCCCGCTGCGCGTGCGCCTCGTAGATCGGCGCGAGTTCCGCGACTCGTTTGCCGACCTTCTTCGCCGCCGCGACGTCCTCCTGCAGCGAGGGGTCCGCCCAACGCTCTTGCAGGCTCTCGTATTCGGCGATGAGCTCGTCTAATGAATTCGTCATAGCAACAGGCCAAAAAGCAAAGGTCGGCGCGCGCAACGCGCGCGCCGACCTCGTCGCTCGTCAGCTGATCCTTACTTCTTCCGCTTGCCGTAGCGAGCCTCGAAGCGGGCCACGCGGCCGCCGGAGTCGAGGATCTTCTGCTTGCCGGTGTAGAACGGGTGGCACGCCGAGCAGACTTCGACCGTGATCGCGCCTTTCGTCTCGGTGCTCCGGGTCTGGAAGGTGCTGCCGCAACCGCAGGTGACGGTCGTCAGCACGTAGTCGGGATGGATCCCAGCTTTCATGGTTCAGCCTATCGTTGTGGCCCTGGTCTTGGTCAGGGCCGGCTTATCAGGTCGTGTGTGTAACGCGCAGAGCGCGGCCGGTATTCCAGTGTAGATATGAGTCCGCCGAAAAGCGAATCACCGATCTCGGCCGGGCTAGTTGTCCTGGTCCAATTGCCCCGGAGCCGTCTTCGAGACCTGCACAAGGAACTCGACGTTGGACTTGGTCTTGCGCAGCTGCGAGATGAGCAAGTCGATGGCCTGGTGCGTGTCGAGGCCCGAGAGGAGCCTGCGCAGCTTGTGCACGACCTGGAACTCGTCGGAGCCGAGCAGCAGCTCGTCTTTGCGCGTGCCGGAGGGGTGCACGTCCACAGCGGGGAAGACACGGCGCTCGGCGACCTTCCGGTCGAGTTTGAGCTCGGCGTTGCCGGTGCCCTTGAACTCCTCGAAGATGACCGTGTCGCCGGTCGACCCGGTCTCGACCATCGCGGTGGCGATGATCGTGAGCGACCCGCCGTTCTCGATGTTGCGGGCGGCCCCGAGGAATCGTTTCGGCGGATAGAGCGCGGTCGCGTCCACGCCGCCGGAGAGGATGCGGCCCGAGGCCGGGGAGGCGTTGTTGTACGCGCGGCCGAGGCGGGTGATCGAGTCAAGCAGGACCACGACGTCCCTGCCGAGCTCCACGAGGCGTTTGGCCCGCTCGATGGCGAGCTCGGCGACCATCGTGTGGTCGGCGGGCGGGCGGTCGAAGGTCGAGGCGATGACCTCGCCGCGCACCGAACGCTGCATGTCGGTGACTTCTTCCGGACGCTCGTCCACGAGCACCACCATGAGGTAGCACTCCGGGTTGTTCTGGGTGATCGCGTTGGCGATGTCCTGCAGGATCGTGGTCTTACCCGCTTTGGGCGGCGACACGATGAGCGCGCGCTGCCCCTTGCCGATCGGCATGATCAGGTCGATCACACGCGTGGAAAGCCGGTCCGGCGTGGTCTCCAGCCGCAGCCGCTGGTTGGGGTAGAGCGGGGTGAGCTTGGAGAACTCCGGGCGGCGCAGCGCGCGATCCGGCTCGATCCCGCTCACCGAGTCGATCCGCACCAGCGGGTTGAACTTCTGCCGCTGGTTGCCGCCGTCGCCCTGGCCGCCGCTTTCCTTCGGGGCCTTCACGGCTCCGATGATCGCGTCGCCCCGCCGCAGGCCGTACTTGCGGATCATGTTCATGGAGACGTACACGTCGCCCTGCCCCGGCACGTAACCGGAGGTGCGCAGGAACGCGTAGTTGTCCATGAGGTCCAAAATGCCGGCGACTGGCTGGAGCACGTCGTCTTCGCGCGGGGCGGAGACGACGCGGTCGTCGCCCTCGCCGCGCTCGCCCCTGCCTCGGCGGCGGTCGCGGTCGCGGAACCGCCTGCCGCGACGGCCCCGCCCGCCTTCCTCGTCGTCATCGACTTCGGCGGCGGAACGCGGCGCGGCTCCGTTCTCCGCCGCGGCGAGCCCGTTCTCGGCGGGTTTCCCCTCAGAGGCGCCGTTCTGCCCGCCGGTGGGCTCAGCAGGGGTTGCGTTGTCCTGATCCTGCTCCTCGCCGGAGCGGCGCGAGCCCGAACGGCGGCGGCGCGAGCTGCGGGACGAGCGGCGCTCGTCCGACTGCTCCGCGCCGTTCTGCTCGGTCTCGTTGCGCTGCTCGGTCTCGTTGCGCTTTCCCCCGTCGGCTTCGGCGGCGGGAGCCTCTTGCGGCTGCGCCGTCAACGGCTGCTGCTCGGCGGTCGGCGCAGGCGGAGCCTGCTCCTTCGCGGGAGCCTCGGCGGGCTTGGCGGCCTTCTTCTCGGAGCCGCCGCCTTTCTGCTTGCTCTCGATCGCCTCGATGAGGTCGCTCTTGCGCATCCCGGAAATGCCCGTCAAGCCTAAGCCGGAAGCAATCGCCCGCAGCTCGGTGAGGACCATGGTGTTCAACCTCGGGCCGGAAGCCGGAGCGGTCAACAGATCCGTATCAGTCACGGATGATCCTTTCTTCGTTTTCTTGTGAGTCTGAAGTTTCTTGAGTCTGAGGTTTTCATCTCGCGCGAGGCTTGCGCGGGCGCGGGGCCGAGGCCCTCTCTTCCTCCTTGAACCGCGCGAACGCGGCCCGCGACCAAGCCGTCAATCGTCATTGCGTGCTGATGATTCCCTACGTTCACTGCCTGTCCCGCGAGGACTGCGACACACGAAACCGCTGATCGAAACATATCGACGAAACGGCAAACGGACTTGAGCGCAAGCGCAAGTACTGTTCGCACAAATTTCGCACAAATAATGGTCGCTTGCCCCAGCGCAGAATGTCCCTAGCTGGACGAAGCCAAGTATACCGACTTTTTTTCGTCTCTCGCAACAGCCCCCCGGTGTGGCGGCTCCCCGATCTCGCTCACCGTGCTTGGACGCCCTGCGCGAACGAGACCTCCCGACGCTCCCAGCAGTGCCCGACCGGCGCTTCGGCGCAGGCGAGCCGATCCGCGTCCCCCGAAGTCAAAGCCAAAACGGAAGGCCCGGCCCCGGAGACCATCGCGGCGACGCCCCGGTCGCGCAGCGCCTGCACCAATGCGGCGGTCTCCGGCTGCTCGGCGGCCCGGTGCGGCTGGTGGAGCCGGTCTTCCGACGCGGCGAACAGCAGCGCGGGGTCGGCGCTGAGGGCCAGCACCATGAGCGCGCTGCGCGAGAGATTCGCAACCGCGTCCTCGCGGGGCACGAGCGACGGGAGTACGCCGCGCGAGACATGCGTCAATCCGCGCGATTGCGGGATGAAGACCACCGGCGACACCTGCGGGGAGAGTCGGATCGGCGCGGCTCGGTACTGTCCGCCGCCCTCGGCCCAGGACACCACCGCTCCGCCGAGCGCGCTCGCGGCGGCGTTGTCGGGATGCCCCTCGAACTCCCCGCCGAGCTGGACGAGCTGCGCTTGGTCCAACAGTTCCTCGCTGCCCGCCGCTTTGGCGGCGAGCGCCTGCGCGACGGCGAGCCCCCCCACCGCGGCGGCGGCGGAGGAGCCGAGCCCGCGCGCGTGCGGCACGGCGTTGACGCAACGGACCAGCAGCCCAGGAGCGCTCCAGCCCCGAGCCTGGAGCCCTCGGCGGATGGCTTGCACGACCAGGTGCCGCTCGTCCACCGCCACCACGTCGGCGTCTTCGCCGACGACCTCGACGCGCAAGCCGCTCTCCGCGACGGTCGCGGTCACCTCGTCGTAGATCGCGAGCGCGACGGCGAGGGAATCGAAGCCCGAGCCGAGATTGGCGCTGGAAGCGGGCACTCGGACCGTCGCGGACAGCCCGAGGGGCAACGCGTCAGCCAAGGCCGAGCTCGCTCAACACGAGCGCGGGGTCCACGTCGATCGCCTTGAGGTCGGGCATGGATTTGAGCGCGGTGTCGGGGTCTTTGAGCCCGTTGCCGGTCACGGTCGCGACCACGAGGCTGCCTTCGGGCACCCAGCCCTCTGCGTGGGCGGCGAGCAGGCCCGCGACCGAGGTCGCGGACGCGGGCTCGACGAACACGCCTTCCTTGCTCGCCAGGAGCCGGTACGCCTCCAGCAGCACCTCGTCGGTCACCGCCCGGAACTGCCCGCCGGACTGGTCTTTCGCGGCGACCGCGGAGTCCCACGAGGCGGGAGCGCCGATCCGGATCGCCGTCGCGATCGTCTCCGGCTCCTTGACCGGGGCTCCATGCACGAGCGGGGCGGCCCCTGCCGCCTGCACGCCGAGCATCTTGGGCCTGGAGGGCACGACCCCTGCCTCGTGCCACTGCTTGTAACCACGCCAGTACGCGGTGATATTCCCGGCGTTGCCGACCGGCAGCGCGTGGATGTCCGGAGCCCGGCCGAGCGCGTCCATGATCTCGAAGGCGGCGGTCTTCTGCCCTTCGATGCGCACCGGGTTCACCGAGTTCACGAGCGCCACTTGGGGGAACGAGGCGGCGGTCTTGCGCGCGAGCTCCAGGCAGTCGTCGAAATTGCCGCGCACCTGGATGATCTTCGCGCCGTACACGACGGCCTGGGCGAGCTTGCCCGCCGCGATCTTGCCCTCGGGGATCAGGACGGCGCAGGCCAGGCCCGCCCGCGCGGCGTACGCGGCGGCGGAGGCGGAGGTGTTCCCCGTCGAAGCGCACAGCAGCACCTTCTGGCCGCGAGCCACCGCGTCGGTCACCGCGGCGGTCATCCCCCGGTCTTTGAAGGAGCCGGTGGGGTTCGCGCCCTCCACCTTCAGCCAGACCTCGCCCCCGACGAGCTCGCCGATCCGGGGCGCGGGGACGAGCGGGGTGTTGCCCTCGAGGAGCGTCACCGGCTCGGCGGCGGAGCCTTGGGCCGCCCCGAGGTCCAGCCACTGCCGATACGCCGTGATCAGCCCCGGCCAAGCTTTGCTAGTCATTCTCGAACTCCAATCGCAAGACGCTCTCCACCTCGACCACCGCCGGGAGATCTTCCACCTCGCGCACCGTCTCCGCGAGGGCGCTGCCCAACGCGGAGTGCGTGATGATGATGATCTCCGCGCCGCCTTCGATCACGCCTTTCTGCAGCACCGTCGCGATGCTGACGTCGCGTTTCGCGAAAACCGAGGCCACCGAGGAGAGCACGCCGGGGCGGTCGTCCACCCGCATGCGCACGAAATACCGTGCGGCCACGTCCCCGATGGAGGCGATAGGCAGCTTCGCGTACGTCGACTCGCTCGCGACCGCCCGCCCGAGCACCACGTTGCGGGCGGCGGCGACGAGGTCGCCCGCGACCGACGAAGCCGTCGGCGCGCCGCCCGCCCCCTGGCCGTAGAACATGAGCCTGCCGGCGTTCACCGCTTCCACGACGACCGCGTTGTACGCGCCGTTGACGCTCGCCAGCGGGTGCGAGCGCGGCACGAGCGCCGGGTACACCCTTGCCGAGACCCGCTCCTTGCCGTCTTCGCCGACCACCCGCTCGGAGAGCGACAAGAGCTTGATCGTGTAGCCGAGTTGCTTGGCCGACTCGACGTCCGCCGCTGTGATCTCGGTGATGCCTTCGACATGCACGTCCGAGGCGGTGACCCTGGTGTGGAAGGCGATGGAGGCGAGGATCGCGGTCTTCGCCGCCGCATCGTGCCCGCCGACGTCCGCCGTGGGGTCAGCCTCGGCGTAGCCGAGCTCCTGCGCCTGGCGCAGCACGTCGGCGTAGTCGTCGCCCTCCGAGTCCATAGCAGAGAGGATGAAGTTCGTTGTGCCGTTGACGATCCCGGCCACCGTGGTGACCCGGTCCCCCGCCAATGACTGGCGCAGAGGGCGGATGACCGGGATGGCCCCCGCGACGGCCGCCTCGAAGAACAAATCGACCTTGGCCTTCTGCGCCGCCTCGAACAGCTTCGCGGAATGCGCGGCGAACAGCGCCTTGTTGGCGGACACGACGGACTTGCCCGCGCGCAACGCCTGCCGGATGAGCTCCTTCGCGGGGTTGATCCCGCCGATCAGCTCGACCACGACGTCCACGTCGTCCCGTTCGACCAGTTCGGCGGCTTCGGTGGTCAGCAGGGCCGGATCGACCAGCCCCGCCGAGGCCCCCCGGGCCGCGTCGAGGTTGCGCACGGCCACGCCGCGCAGCACCAGCTTCGCGCCCACCCTTGCGGCCAGCTCCTCGGCGTCCTCGATGAGCACCCGCGCCACTTCGGACCCGACAGTGCCGAGTCCGAGCAGCCCGACTCCGATCTCGCGGCGCGTCTCGTCGCTCTTATTCGCCATCTGGCACCTCCAGGCTCAACAAGTCGGCTTCGGTCTCCCTGCGCAGCATGAGCCACGAACGTCCGTCCTCCACCGCTGCGACCGCAGGCCTGAGCAGCGCGTTATAGCGGCTCGAAAGCGAGTAGCAGTACGCGCCGGTGCTCGCGACGGCGAGGACGTCGCCCGGAGCGACGTCCTGCGGCAGGAGGCAGTCCCGCACAAGGATGTCCCCGGTCTCGCAATGCTTGCCGACCACGCGGGACTGCGCGGGCTCGGACGCGCCGACCCGGGAGACGAGCCGCGCGTCGTATTTCGCCCCGTACAAGGCGGGACGGATGTTGTCGCTCATCCCCCCGTCGACGCTCACGTATGTGCGGGTCGCCCCGCCGTCGAGCACGACGTGTTTCACCGTGCCGACAGTGTAGAGGGTGACCGTGCCCGACGCGATGACGGACCGGCCTGGCTCCACGGCGACGGAAAGTCCCGCCGCCGCCGGGTACTGCTCGATCTCTTTGCGGACGGCTTCGGCCAGGTCCGAAGGGGCGGGCGGGCGTTCGTCCGGCTGGTAGGAGACGCCGAGCCCGCCGCCGAGGTCGAGCACGCGGAGCGTCGGAATCGCGCCGAGCGCCCGGACCGCCTCTTCGGCGAACGCGGCGACCCGCCCGGCGGCGAGCCGGAATCCGTCGAGGTCGAGGATCTGCGAGCCGATGTGGCTGTGGAAGCCGATCAAGCGCAGCCGAGGTCGCGCGAGCACGCGGCGCACCGCCTCGAGCGCCACCCCGGAGGCGACTGAGAAGCCGAACTTCTGATCCTCATGCGCGGTGGCGATGGCTTCGTGGGTGTGCGCCTCGACCCCGACGGTGAGGCGCACGAGGACGTCCTGCTCCCGCCCCAGCTCCGCGCAGACCTCGTCCAGGCGCGCGATCTCCTCGAACGAGTCAAGGACGACCGCCTCGACCCCGACATCGACCGCCCGCCGGAGTTCGGCGACCGATTTGTTATTGCCGTGCAAAGTGATCCGGCCGGGCGGGAACCCCCCGCGCAGCGCGATGGCCAGCTCGCCGCCCGAGCACACGTCGAGGGCGAGGCCCTCCTCGTCCAGCCAATGCGCGAGCTGCCCGCTTAAGAACGCCTTCGACGCGTAATGCACGTTCCGGGGGCCGAACGCCTCGGCCCACCGGCGGCACCGGTCGGTGAAATCGTCTTTGTCCACCACGAAAAGAGGGCTGCCGTAGCGCTCGATCAACTCGTCCACGCGAACGCCTGCGAGCCGGACGGCCCCGTCCGCGCCTCGGGCCGCATGCTTCGGCCAGACCTCAGGGGCTAATGCGGCAAGCGTCGTCGCCGCTTGGTCCACCGGAGTCACGAGGCAACATCTTAGGCTGCGCGGGAACCGGCCGACGAGCTGGGACCCTTTCTGCGTCACGTGGGAAAAGCGTTTTTGCGTCAAAGCCCGAATGCGGTAGGATGAACCGTCCCAACTGCTGCACACGCCTTCGTAGCTCAGGGGATAGAGCGTTCGCCTCCGGAGCGAAAGGTCGCAGGTTCGAATCCTGCCGAGGGCACCCACGGTCCAGACGTCCCGTCGTCACGACAGTGACGCGCGCCGAAGGCTTTTCCGCCCCCGTCCGCCGCGTCTTCCGCCTTGTGCGCGCAGTCAGCCAAACACCCAGAAGAACGCCGCCACGAGCCCGATCAGCACCAGCACCAGGGTCATGAACGACAGAAGCAGGCTCGCCGAGACCGCGAAGCTCTCCACTCCGCGCTCGACCGCGCGTTTCCCCAACCGGGCAAGCACGACCCCGACGACAGTCCACGCCAGCGCGAGCCACCAGTCCAGCCCCGAATGTCCGGATCCTCGACTGCTTTCCGACCATACGGCCCGCATCGCCAACATCAGGAATGTCGCGGCCAGGCCGAGGCTCACCACCGCCGCAGCGCGCAATCCCGCGCTCGCGGCCCACGCCGCCGACGTGTCGTCGCCCCGCGCCGATCCCTCTTCGCTCATAGCGACATGATCGCAAACCTCCACGGTCCGGGCAAGATGGGCGAGGAGACCTCTCGCCCGCCTTTCCATCCCATAAAAGACTAGAAACTTGTGATCATCCAAGGCTCAGTCCTGAGCGTCCGCGCTCTCCTATGGTGCGGCGGATCGGCGCGTGCCAGAATGGAAGGAAGCGCTGATGCGGGGCGCTGGGAGCTGAGGGAACCAAAACCGAGGCCGATGCGTCTAAGATGAAGAGGGTCACAGACAGGAAAGGGGCATGGAGCATGACTATTCCGCTCGGCAAAGGGGCCGAGGGCGCAGAATTCGCCTTCGACAGCGACCAGGCCACCGTCGCCGGCGGCAAAATCTCCGCGCTCGCGGACGGCATTCGAGGACTGCCCCAGCTGGCGGGGGCGCAGAGCGGGATCCCGAGCATCGGCTCCGACCGGGTGAGCAAAGCCGTCGCCGAAGTCGTCTCCTCGCAAAACCAGGTCATCTCCGCAGGCTCGGCGCATATCTCCGGAAGGCTCGAAATCGCCGCGGGCCACTTCACCTCCTCGGCCAAAGAGATCGACGAAACCGAATCCTCCAACGCGCAGTCGCTCACGGCGCATCCGGCAACAGGAGCTTAGTGCTCACTTCGACGAGAACGGCGAGCACAAGCGTGACCGAGCACAACGAGAGCGAACCAAGCAGAGACACGTCTGAGTGGATGGCCCAGCTCAGCCCCGCCACGCTGGAGCTGGCGTACGAGCTCATCGAGCGCCAGAACCGCCGTCAAGCCTTCCTCGACAGCGCGCACCGGCGACGCATCGTGCTGACCACCCCGGCTGGCGCTGTGCAAGTCGAGACCAATTACCTGCTGCTCCCCCAGAAAGTCGTTTTGCGCGACCACGCCGCTTTCGCGCCGTACTTGACCCACGCGCTTCGGCTCACCGCGCAGCAGGCTCGGCAGATCGTCGCCGAGGAAGAGGAGGCCGCCGGGAACGGGCTCGGCGAAGCGGCCCCGTTCTTCCCGACCGTGTCCGAGGAGGACGACTTGCTCGACCCAGGCGAACTCCCGCCGGAGATGGCCGAGAACGCGGCGAACTCCGAGTTCGCCGAGGAGTTTCGCAATTTCATCCGGACCGAGTTCTCCGGAGAGCGGACAGCCCGCCCCTCGGGCCGCCCGACGTTGTCTTTGAATTTCGAGACGCCGCGCGGCGAGCTGGGAGTCTCGGTGGACCGGTTCGGCCTTCCGATGCATATTTTCTCGCGTTTGCCGAAGCAGTACTCCGAGAGCGTCGTCTGGATGGCGCACGACGGGGCGCGCAGGATGCGCGCGCACCTGCGCGACGAGGCGCACGAGCTTCGCAGGGGGACGTTCGAACTCGCCGACCTCGTCCCAGGGGCCCCGAAATTCGCCGACCTCGACCAGCAGCCCGAGTTGACGGGCCCGTACTTCCCTGACGAATACGAGCAGGAGCGCCACGACAGGTTTGTCTTATCTCTACGGGAATTGAAGGAGACGGAGTAATGGTCACAGTGAACGTCAGCGCGTCGGCGGGGGCGAGCGCGTCGGGCTCGGGGGGGCAATTCGGCGAATTGGCGACCCTCATCATCGGCGATAACAAGATCGAGCTGGACGTGAGCTTCTTCGCGCAGCTCCAGCAGACCCGGGACCCGTTGACGCAGCTCGTCGGCCAGACCCTCGACGGCCTCAACTCGATCAACAGCGCGGCGAGCGGGTGGTGGTCCGGCACGTCGTACGGAACCGCTTCGGACCTGCTCACCAGCATCGGCAGCGGAGACGAGACCTCGCTCTCCAAGTTCGCCGACCAGCTGGTCCAGCAGAACTCGCAGAACCAGCAGCTCAGCCACCTGGTCAGCCAGGCGAAGGACGATATGAACCGGATCGTCCTCAACGCGTACGACCAGATCGGACAGCTCGGAGTCAGCGGCGCTTCGGGGACAGGCGGGTACGGCCCGCAAGCGATGTCGGTCATCAACAACGCGCGCAAAGCGGTGGACGACCTGGTCGTGGTGCTGCTCGGACAGATCCGCAACATCAACGACTCCGCCCAAGACGCGGCAAGCCGCTTCCAGAACGGCAAGCAAGAAGCCAAAGCGGACGGGAACGCCAACGCGTCGCCCTCCGGCCAGGGGCAAGGGGTGCAGATCGACGAGCCGAACCAGAGCGTCCATGGCAAGGACGGTTCCGCCGCATCGGGCAAGGACGCTGTCGTCACGGGCAAGGACAAAGACGGCAACACCACCTATACGACCACGCACAAAGACGGCTCGGTCGACACCACCGTCACAAACAAGGACAAAGACGGCAACCTCGTCTCGGCGACCACGCGCGGCGACGGCTCCAAAGCCGAGAACGTCTACAACCCCAAGGACAAGAAAGACACGTCCACCGAGTCGAACGGGGCGAAAACCACCACAACGACAAAGCCCGACGGCTCGCAGGAGAGCACGCACGAGCAGCCGCACGACGCGTCGGGCAGGGGCGGCAACGACTCGTCCGGGCACAGCGACGACACGCCGAGACACGGCGATGGGCGCGACCAGCCTAGCTACGCCGGACCGTCTCAGCCCACCCTGTCCGACAGCGGCCCCGGACCCGGCGGACCGGGCGGCGGCGGCAGCCACGGCGGCATCGGCGGCGGCCCCGGACCGGGCGGACCAGGCGGTGGCGGCGGCGACCACAGCAACAACCTCTTCGGCGACCGAGGCCACGACAGCCAGAACGGGCAAAACGGCCAGAACAGCCAGCAGAACCCCCAGGACGGCCGTCCGAACAATATTTTCGCGCCGACGCAGAGCAATCCGGACCACACCGCGCACCCGGCCGGGGTGACCGGGGAAACCCGTCCGACGCCGGCCACAGGCTCGTTGCCGTCCACCGTGCCGCAAGGAGCCGGCCCCGTTTCGACCAGCCCGCAGAGCAGCAGTCCGAGCAGCACGCAGACCAGCCAGAACAGCACCGAGTCTCGACAGAACGCCGCCCCGGCGCAAAGCGGCGGCAATACGAGCGGCGCTCCCGCGCCCGCCTCGCCGGCAGGACCGCTCGGCCAGCTCGCGAACGCGGCGACCCAAGCGGCCGCGCCCATCGGCAACCTCGCGGGCATCGGCGGGAACGTGGCAGGCACCGCTGCGGGCATCGGCGGGAACGTGGCGGGCCTCGCCGCGCAGCTTGGCCAACAAGCCGCGCCGCCGACACCAACACCGACGACGCCGGGAGCGACCGGCTCCGGCCCGCTCGGCTCCGACATCAAGCCCGCTCCGGCCAATGTCAGCTCGACCAACTTCAGCGGCGGCTCCAGCGGCGGCGGCGCGGCAGGCGGGACAGCGCCCCCTCCCCCGCCGCTCAGCCCGGCTCCGCCGGGCAACGCCGCCCCGCCGCCCAACCCCGGAGCCGCACCGGCCCCGCCTGCCGCGCCGCCTGCGGGCTCCGGTGGCGCTCCCACCGCCCCGATGGGCAGCGCCTACCCCATGACCCCTTACGGCGGAGCCGGGCAAAGCGCGCCGACAGGCGGACGGCATTCCTCCCGAGGCCCGACCCCATGGCTGGCTGACACGAGCTACACCGGGCCGAACACGATCGATCCGCTCGGCAACAGCCACCCCAACCAGGACTCGATCGACGCGACCATTCGTCTGCTGCGCCATGTGCTGGCCTCAGACTGGTCCGCGCGGGAGCACTACCCGCCAGGAATCAGCCCCTACTACGCCATCTCCGCGCACGCGGATGCCGACGAGATCGTGCATTACTTCTTCTTCACCAACCAGGGCAGGGGGTGGACTCCGCCGGGCGTCGTCGTGCCGCGCGCGACACAGCTCGGCTGGGAGACGGTGCCGCCGACCGGGCGCGGCGGGCTGCTCGGGCGCAGCGACCCCGGCGTGCAGGCGCTGCGCCACTTCGAGTCCATGTCGCAGGAGCACAGCGCGAACGGGAAGCGGTACCGGCTGATCGCCATCGCCACGAGCATGGAGATGCGAGACGAGCTGCAAACCGCGATCCTTCGGGCGAACGACAAAATCGTCGGCGAGGTCGCGCTCGCGCCCGAACCGCGCTACGTCGACCCTGTCTCAGCGACGGGCAGCGCGCTCGCGGACAGCTCCACGGACCTGCTGCACCGTTTGGCGGCCGTCGCGCCTGACGCGCACCGGAGGATCTCCGCCCTGCTCGCGGAGAAGGCGGACGTCGTCTCCCAGCTCGCCATGGACCTGGCCGTGGACACCGTCGAGGCTTCGTTCGCGTACGACCGGCCCGCGTTCTTGGACGTGATCGGCGCGCTCAAACGCGGCGAGCCCATCACCGAGAACATGATCGGCGCGCTTCGCGAGGACGTGGTGGCCGCGGTGACCAGCGCGGAGATCGAACGGAGCCAGCAGGAGGCCAAACCGCTCGCCGACCAGAAGCTGGTGAAGTACGCGAGCGATCACACGAGGATCTCCGCTGGCGTCGCCCTCTTGGCGCTGCTCGAAGGCGATGACGAGTCCGTCCTCGACATCGCGTACGAGCATTACGCCACGAACGCGCGCCCGGATAAAATCATCGGGCTCGTCAACCAGCTCGCCCCGGGCCCGGCTCCTGCGGTGTAGGCAGTATGCTGTCGCCTATGGCACACCTCCTCGCGAAGGCGGCGCTGATCGCTTCGCTCGCCGTAGGCGGAACGTTCGTCCCTGCCTCAGCGGCTCCCGACATGCCCTCGTCCCCGTGCGAAGTCATGCTCAAGGCTGTGGACGACGTGGCGGCGGCGCTCAAGCCGTACCGGCAACGCATCGACGTCGACGGCTGGAGCTACGACGACCCCGGCATGGAATACCTCGCGGACGACGTCTGGAGCAAGATCCGCAAGGCGCGTTTGAAAGTGGCCCTGCTTCCGGACAACGGTTTCCCGCAGTGGTGGACGAACCTCGCCCACCGTTATGTGAGCCGGGCGAGCAACCTCGCCGAGACCATCCGGATCCGCGCGATGCCCGAACTCGACCGCGAGGACATCTACCTCTATCTCGCGCGCTACGACGATGTGGCGACCGACGTGGTCGGCGTGTGCACCTCGCCCGATCCCGAGGCGAACTTCTAGGCCCTCGCTTCCAGGCCGCCGAGTCAGAGCCGAACAACCGTGCCGACCCCGCTGAACCGCTCGGGAAAACAGGTCAGCACGATCACCTGGCCGGCCGTCGCGGCCAACGTGTCTCGCATCTTCGCCAACCGCTGCGGATCGCTGTGGCCGAGCGCGTCGTCGATGACGACCGGCGCGCCCTCGAGCGGATCGACGAGTTTCGCGCACGCGAGGCGCACCAGCATCCCGATCTGCTCTTTCGCCCCTTCCGAGAGCGAGTCGAAGTCGACGGTCGTCCCGAGCAGGGTCCGGGTGTCGACGCGCAACTGCCCGTCGAGCTGCACCGCGAACGAGTCGCCGAACACCGATCCGCCAAGTTCGTTGATCGCCCGCTCCAGCGGGGCGGCGTAGCGGCTTTGGGCCGCGTCTCGCCGCGCGGTCACCGTCTCCCAGAGCAGCTGGGCCGCGCGGGCGCGCCCGGCGACTCGCTCCAGCGCTTCCTTCGCGTGCACCAGACGGGAACTCGCCGTGTCGAAGGCTTCCTGATAACCGCCTTGGGCGCTGGCGAGCAGCTGTCCGTTCACCTGCGCGAGATCTTCGCGGAGCGCCGCGACACGGGCCGTGGCGCTCCGCTCGCGCTGGTGCGCCTCTTCGAAGGCGGCGCGCACAGATTCCACGTCCTCGTCTGACACCTGGGCTTGGAGTTGCGCGAGCAGGCCCTGCGCTTCGAGGTCGGCGGCGGCCAGCTCCCGCGCTCGCTGCGCGAGCTGTTCGTCGGACTCGCGCTCGCGGGACTGCGCGAGCTGGTCGACGGCGGCCGCCAAGACGGTTTCCGCGTTCGCCGAACGAAAGTCAAGCTCGCTGACCGCGCGCTGCGCCTCCGCCGTTTCGCGTTGCGCTCGCGCCAGCTCCTCCTCTGCCTGCGGGAGATCCTGCGCCTCGGACTCCTCGAATTCTTCAAGAGCCTGATCGTCCCGTTGGCTCGCGGCCGCGACCCGCTCCCGCAACAGAGCCGTCTCGCTTCGGAGCCTGTCGAGCGACTGCGACCCAAGCGCCCCTGCGAGCAACGCCCGGCTCTCCTGCGCTTCGCCGAGGGCACGTGCCCGCTCCGCGAGTCGCCCGCGCACAGCCTCCACAGTGTCCGCCTCGGCGCGTTCGAGCGCCCGCGCCAGCGCCGACCTCGCCTGCGCGAGCTGGTCGGCGACTTTCTCCCCGGCCGATCCCGGGCTCAGCGTGGCGGTGAAGAAGCCTGGCGCGGTCAGATCTGTCGGCTGGACGATGATCCGCTCCAACGAAGCGCCCGGTTCGAGCTGGTGCAGCGCTCCGTCGATTTCGATCGGCCCGGACGACAATGCCATGATCCGCATCCGCGCCGAGGCCGTTTCCACCCGCGCCTCCGCGAGTTCGACCTGCCGGGCCGCGTCGAACACGTCCTGGGCCGTTCGTTCTTCGATGGCCGAGGCCAGCGCCGCCTGCGCCTGCTCGAGGCATTCGGCCGCCTCCTCCGCTTGTTCCAGCCGGTCTTCCGCCCGCCCGAGCTCTTCGCGCTGCTGGCGGTCTCGCAGCGACTGGCACGCCGCCGCCGCTCGTCGCGACGCGCCCTGCGCGGCGATGAGTTTCAGCTGAGCCTCGCGCCGGGAAAGCGAGAGGTCGGCGAGCAGTTTCGTCTGAAATTGCGCGCTCGCGGCCAGCCGTTCTCGCTCCTCCTTGCTTTTCTGCGCCTCAAGGGAACGCGCGGCGGCGTAGCCAGCGCGCTGTTTGGCGAGTTCGAGCTTGTCGGCGAGCCCCCCGACGCGGTCCCAATGCTCGCGCGCCGCGCGCAGCGCGGCTCCGGACTCTTCGCGTTCGGCCTCCGCCCGAGCCACCTGGGCCGCCAGCTCATCGTGCCGCTCCGCTGCTGCGCGCACCGCCTCTAACGCCGCTTCGGCGCGGACCTGCCCCGCCTCTGCCGAGGCGTGGTTCTCCTGTGCCGCGCGCAGCTCCTTCGTCGCCCGCCCGCCCGGTGTGTAGTAACGCCGCACCTCCTCCTCGATCCGCGCGAGCAACGTCGTCTCCGTCCCCGTGAGCGTCACCGGGCCGGAAGCCGCGTCCAGTGCTTTGAGCAGCGCCGGGCAGCCGTCGACTTCCACCTGGCCCCGCGCGGTTTGCAGCATGCGCAGCGCTTTCCACAGCGACAAGTCGACCGTCGAGGCGAGCATGGCGTGCGCTCGCTCATGGGCGGCTTCCCCGGTGAGCTGCTCGCGTTTCGGCGCGAGGACGGTGAGCGTCGTGGAAGGGCGCTTGAGCCACTGCTTCGCGTAGACGAACCGATAGGGCCCGCTCTCCAGCTCGGCCTCCACGGAAGGGGCAGCGTCAGCCCCTTTCGGGGCGATCGCGCGCACCTGTCTGGTCTTCGAGGCGTCCTTCGCCTCGAAGAGCAGGTCCAACGCCTCGATCATCGAGGACTTGCCCGACTCGTTCGGCCCCTCGACCACGGTCACTCCGTCTGCGGCGAAGACCACCTCGCGGTCCCGCACCCCCCGGTAGTGTTCCAACTTGATCCGGTGCAGCCTCATGCCCGCGCCCCTGAACTCAGCCGCAGGAGCAGGCCAAGCGCCTGTTGCGCGTCTTCGTTCCCCGTGTTCGCCCGGCCCGCCAGCTCTTCGACCGCTTCGCCGACGAATCCGGAGAAACCGTCGAACTCCCCGTCTGCGGGCAGCACCGCGAGCTCCGTGCGCCGCTCCCACAATCGCAGACTTGCGAACTTCCTGCTCTGCCGGTCGAGCAGCGAGTCGAGGTCGGCCCGGTCGGTGAGCGACAACGTGCCGCGCAACGCGAGCCGCAACACAGTCGTGGTCTTGTCCGGCAGATCGGACAAAGTCCGGTCCAGGTCCGCCAAATCCTCCGCGCCGTCCGTCTGGCGTTCGATCGTGCCGAACCGCCACGCCCCGATTCGACACGGCCGGACCTGCGCTTGCCTCCCGGCCAATTCCACGACGAGGACTTGGCCGGAGTCTTTCTCGACATCGTCGAAATTGGTGGGCTCTGGGCTCCCCGAGTACCAAATACGATCTTCGACCTCAGTCGCCGAATGCCGGTCCCCCAGCGCGACAAACCCGACCCTGTCCATGGCGCGCCGCAGGTCAGCCAGTCTGATGATCCCGTGCGCCTGCGGGCTGTGGGGGAACACGTCCATCCCCCCGTGGGCCGCGAGGATCACCGAGTCCCCGTCCCGCCATCCCTCGACCGACGCGAGCGCCTCGGCGACCGGATCCCGGTCCGGCCGTTTGCTCGTCCACGGCGCGGCCACGACCACCACGCCCTTGCGGACTTCGTGGGCTCCAGCCCGGTCCAGCACCACGACGTTCGGCGGACGCTCCTCGAGGAACTGCCCGTTCGTGTAGATGGATCCGGCCGAGAGCGGGTCGTGGTTGCCGGGGAGCAGGTAGAACGGGACTTTCGCTTGGCGCATCGCCTCGAGCGCCCGGCTCACGGTCTCCGCCGAAAGCTGGTTGCTCTCGAACACGTCCCCGCAGACGAGGACGAACTCGCAGTGCTCCCGCTCGGCGAGCCGCCCGATGGCCCCGATCGCCGCGAGCCGCGCGTCGCTGTACCGGGCCTGGGCTTCTTCCGAGAGAAAATGCCTGGTCATCCCGAGCTGCCAATCGGCGGTGTGCACAAAGCGGACCATGCCGCCCATGCTACGGCGGGCCGCCGACAACATGCGGCAGGCAGGCGGAGCCCCGCGCGGGGAGAGGTATGACGCCGTTACAACGCTCGGCGGCGGACGCGTAGGATCTCCTCAGGGACAGAAAAAGAGAGCAGGTTCACACTATGGGCACAGCGCCGAGTCCACGCACGATCGGGCACTTCATCGACGGCAAGCCGGTCACAGGTTCCTCCGGGGACTTCGGCAAAGTGTACGACCCCAACACTGGCGAAGTGCAGGCTCTGGTGGCGCTGGCCGATCAGGCCGAGACCGAGGCCGCCGTGGCTTCCGCGCTCGCCGCGCAGCCCGGCTGGGCCGCGTGGAACCCGCAGCGCCGAGCCAGAGTGCTGCTGAAATTCCTCCAGCTCGTCGAGCCCGAACGCGACGAGCTGGCCCGGCTGCTCTCCTCCGAGCACGGCAAGACCCTCGCGGACGCGCACGGCGACATCCAGCGCGGCCTTGAGGTGGTGGAGTTCGCGGCGGGCGTCCCGCACCTGCTCAAAGGCGAGTTCACCGGCTCGGCCGGCACCGGCATCGACACGCACTCGCTACGCCAGCCGCTGGGCGTGGTGGCCGGGATCAGCCCGTTCAACTTCCCCGCGATGGTCCCGCTGTGGCAGCTCGCCCCGTCCATCGCCTGCGGCAACGCGTTCGTGCTCAAACCTTCCGAGCGCGACCCCTCCGTGCCGTTGCGGATCGCGGAGCTCTTCCTCGAGGCTGGCCTGCCGCCGGGGGTGCTCAACGTGGTCAACGGGGCGCACGCGGCGGTGAACACGCTGCTCACCGATCCGAGGGTGGCGGCGGTCGGCTTCGTCGGCTCCACCCCGGTCGCCGAGCACGTCTACCGGACGGCAGCCGAGACTGGCAAACGCGCGCAGTGCTTCGGCGGGGCGAAGAACCACATGGTCATCATGCCCGACGCGGACCTGGACCTCGCTGTGGACGCGTTGCTCGGGGCCGGGTACGGCAGCGCGGGCGAGCGGTGCATGGCGATCTCCGTCGCAGTGCCGGTCGGCAAGGCCACGGCCGACGCGCTGGTCGCCAAGCTCGTCGAGCGCGCGGGAGCGCTCAAGGTCGGCCACAGCTTCGATGAGAACGCCGACTTCGGGCCGCTCATCGGCCCGGACGCGCTCGAAAGGGTGCGCGGCTACATCGAAGCCGGTGTGGCGGAGGGCGCAGACCTCGTGCTCGACGGCAGGGGGCTCTCGGTGCCCGGCCACGAGAACGGGTTCTTCCTCGGACCATGCTTGTTCGACAACGTGAAACCCCAGATGCGGATCTACCGCGAGGAGATCTTCGGCCCGGTGCTGTCCGTGGTGCGCGCCGACGACTACGAGAGCGCACTGCGCCTGCCGAGCGAGCACGAGTTCGGCAACGGCGTCGCGATCTTCACCCGCAGCGGCGACGTCGCGCGGGACTTCGCCGACCGGGTCCAGGCCGGCATGGTCGGCGTCAACGTGGCGATCCCCGTGCCGGTCTCCTACCACGTGTTCGGCGGCTGGAAGCGCTCCGGGTTCGGCGACCTCGGCCAGCACGGGCCCGACTCGATCCGGTTCAACACGAAGACGAAGACCGTGACGTCGCGCTGGTCCGAGGGGCCCGCCGCGTCGAGTTTCGTCATCCCCACCATGCAGTGAGCGAAGGAGCACAAAGATGAGCACCACTGTCGCCTTCATCGGTCTGGGCCAAATGGGCGGCCCGATGTCCGCCAACCTCGTCAAAGCGGGGTTCGACGTCGTCGGCTACGACCTGTCCGACCAGGCCCGCGCGCTCGCGGAGGCGAGCGGGGTCCGCGTCGCCCCCGACGTCGTCGCAGCCGTCAACGGGGCAGAGTTCGTGATCACGATGCTGCCGACCGGCCAGCATGTGCTCGACGTGTACGCCGATCCCTCGTTCTTCCCCGCGACCAGGCCCGACGCCTTGTTCGTCGACAGCTCCACCATCGCCGTCGACCAGGCCCGCAGCGCCGCCGAACTCGCAAGGGCGGCAGGCCGCACCGCGATCGACGCGCCGGTCTCGGGCGGCATTTTCGGCGCGCAGAACGCCACGCTCACCTTCATGGTCGGCGGCGACGAGGCGGACGTCGCCTCGGCCAAGGGCGTGCTGGAGGGCATGGGCAAGCGCGTGGTGCACTGCGGCGGCCACGGCAGCGGGCAGGCCGCGAAGATCTGCAACAACATGGCCCTGGGCATCTCCATGGTCTCGATCTGCGAAGCGTTCGTGCTCGCGGAGAAGCTGGGCCTCGACCCCCAGGTGTTCTACGAGGTGGCCTCCACGTCCTCCGCGCAGTGCTGGGCGTTGACCACGAACTGCCCTATCCCCGGCCCGGTGCCCGCGAGTCCGGCCAACCGGGACTACCAGGGCGGGTTCGCCACCGCCCTGATCGCGAAAGACCTCGCGCTGGCCTCGGACGCGGCGGACTCGGTCGGCACCGCCACCGAGTTCGGCCGCCTCGCCGCCAAGTACTTCCGCCAGCACGCCGACAACGGAGCCGGGAAGCTGGACTTCTCCTCGCTCTTGGTCGCGCTGCGCGAGCAGGCGGGGGTCGAGTCATGAGCGACGGCCCGCTCACGGGAATCCGCGTCCTGGAGTTCGCTGGCATCGGCCCCGGCCCGCACGCCGCCGTGCTGCTCGCCAACCTGGGGGCCGACGTGGTCCGCGTGCAGCGGCCCACCGAGCCGCTGCACGCGGACCAGCAGCTGCGCGGGCGGCGGACCGTCGTCGCGGACCTGCGCGATCCCGAGCAGCTCGCCAAGGTCAAATCCCTTGTCGAGCGCGCCGACGTGCTCATCGAGGGGTTCCGGCCTGGCGTGATGGAGCGCAACGGCCTCGGCCCCGAGGAATGCGCGAAGCTCAACCCCCGGCTCGTGTACGGCAGGATCACCGGTTGGGGCCAGGACGGCCCCTTCGCCCCGCGCGCCGGGCACGATCTGAACTACCTCGGCCTGACCGGGATCCTGAACGCCATCGGCCCGGCGGACTCCCCGCCTCCGCCGCCGCTGAACATGGTCGCCGACTTCGGCGGCGGCTCGATGTTCCTCGTGATGGGCGTCCTCGCCGCCCTGGTGGAGCGGGGGCGCTCCGGCCTCGGCCAGACCGTCGACGCCGCCATGGTGGACGGGGTCAGCGCGCTCGCGCACTTCATCTGGTCCTTCCGCGACGCGGGGCTGTGGACCGACGAGCGGGAGGACAACCTGCTCGACGGGGCGGCCCCGTTCTACCGCACCTACGAGACCTCGGACGGCAAGCACATCGCGGTCGGGGCCATCGAGCCGCAGTTCTACGCCCAGTTGCTCGCCGGTCTCGGGCTGGAGGCGGACGATCTGCCTTTCCAGCTCGACAAGAGCAGCTGGGCCGAGCTGTCCAAGACGTTCGCTGGGATCTTCCGCACCAAGACGAGGGACGAGTGGGCCTCGATCTTCGAGCACACCGACGCCTGCACGACGCCGGTGCTGTCGTTCGCGGAGGCTCCGCTGCACCCGCACATGGCGGCGCGGGGGAACCTGCTCGACGTGGACGGGACCACCCTGCCCGCGCCTGCCCCTCGGTTCTCCCGGACCAAAGGCGAGCTGGCCGGGCCGCCGCCTTTGGAGCCAAGCGACCCCGCTACGCTCTGGCGCTGAGCTTCGCCGCGCCGGGGCCGGAGAGTTCGCCGAGCGCGGACGAACGGCCCGCCATCGCCATCAGGAGTGCCTCTCCCGCGCCTCTGGCCTCGGGGCCTCTGCCCCAGGACCAGTCCAGATCGGTCGCGACGAGCCGGACCCCTCGGACCCGCCACGCGCCGCGCAGAGTCGGGCTCACGAGCGTGAAATTCAATGTCGCGCGTAGCCTGTCCGCAGGGATTTCCCGCCGCAGGCCCAGCGACCGCCGAATGTCTTGATGGTGGATCATCCCATCGTGCAGCGCAGCCCTGCCGCCATACAAAGTCATCATCCCGTTCGGGCGCAGGCTCGCCCCGAACCTGGCGAGCAGCTCCCGCGTGCTCTGCCCCCGAGCCCGAGCGACTTCGGCCTCGTTGATCCGGTCCACCGACAGCCCTCCCGCGAGGAAACGTTTCGCCAATTCGCTCGCCCCCAGCCCTTCGTAGCTGATCACATGCGCCACCACGTCGCGCACCCGCCACTTCCCGCACAGGGTCGGGGCCTCCCATTGCTCCGGCGTGAGCGTGCCGAGGAAGGCGGCGAAGTCGGCGCGCTCGGCCTCGGCGAAATCCATGGCAGTCATATCATGAGGATAATCGCTACCAGGTTTGTCGCGCGCCAGCGCGACAAGGACTGTCCGACGACAAGGGGGACCACCGCAATGCTCCGAGTTCGCTTCGCAGGCTCGCTCGCGTCGCTGCTGGCTGCTTTCGCGCCAGCGGCAGCCGATCCGGCGCTCTTCCCCGCCGACAGGATCGACAGCGTCATCCTGAGCAGCGCAGAGCTCGACCAGATCTCGGCTCAGGACAACCCCGCCAGCACAGGCGAATTCCACGCCGAAACCGCCAACGCGGCTCGGCGGCCCGACTCCTCGAACCCTGATAAAAGCCCGTGCGGCAATGCTTCGTGGCTCGGCAGCGCGGCTTCGTTCGGCGACAACTGGACCGCGTTTCGCTCGTTGTTCGCCATCGGCGGGACGAACAACGCCGGGGTGCATCTCGTCGTCGCCGTCTATCCGGACCCGCAGACCGCGCGAGAAGCCTTCGCCCGTATCGCCGAAGGCCTCAAGACCTGCGCGGCCAAGACCACCGTGGACGCCGCGCTCCCGGAAGCGGTCCGATGGCGGACGAGTTTCTTCTACGCTCCGGGCGGTGTGGACTCGCAAACATACGCCGAAGCTAGATCGGTCGGGAACGTCGTGCTCCAAGCCGAGGCGGAGAGCTTGTTCCGCGACCCCGGCCCGGCGGTGACCGCCATCGTGGACCGCATGGCCCAACGCGTCCGGCGGGGCTGAGCCTACTTCACCCCGGCGGCCTCCATGCCGCGCAACTCCTTCTTGTATTCGGCAAGCTCGTCGCGCAATCGCGCCGCAAGCTCGAAGCGCAGCTCGCGGGCCGCGGAGAGCATCTGCTCGTTGAGCTCGGCGATGAGCGCCTCCAGGTCGGACTTCGGGGTGCCGCCCGCCGCTTTCTTCTTCGCGGTCTTTTTCTCGGCTTTGCCGTTCTTCGCTTCCGCGTCCGCCGTGTCCGCCGACTCTTCGTAGACCCGGTCGAGGATGTCGGCGATCTTCTTGCGCAGCGGTTTGGGGTCGATCCCCCGCTCGAGGTTGTAGGCGATCTGTTTCTCGCGCCGGCGCTCGGTCTCCTCGATAGCGTTGCGCATCGAGTCGGTGATCCGGTCCGCGTACATATGGACTTCGCCGCTCACGTTGCGCGCGGCGCGGCCGATGGTCTGGATGAGGCTGGTGGTCGAGCGCAAGAAGCCTTCCTTGTCCGCGTCGAGGATGGCGACGAGGGAGACTTCCGGCAGGTCGAGACCCTCGCGGAGCAGGTTGATGCCGACGAGCACGTCGTACTCCCCTTGGCGCAGCTCCCGCAGAAGCTCCACCCTGCGCAGGGTGTCGATGTCGGAATGCAGGTAGCGCACCCGGATGCCCAGCTCCAGGAGGTAATCGGTGAGGTCTTCGGCCATCTTCTTGGTGAGCGTGGTGACCAGCACCCGCTCGTCGCGCTCGGTGCGCAGCCGGATCTCGTGCACCAAATCGTCGATCTGCCCCTGGGTCGGCTTCACGACCACGTGCGGGTCCACCAGCCCGGTCGGGCGGATCACCTGCTCCACGAACTCGCCGCCAGCCTGGCCCAGCTCGTACGGGCCGGGGGTGGCCGAAAGATACACCGTCTGGCCCACCCGCTCGGAGAATTCCTCCCAGGTCAGCGGGCGGTTGTCCACGGCGGAGGGCAGCCGGAAGCCGTACTCGACGAGGTTGCGCTTGCGGGCCATGTCGCCCTCGAACATCGCTCCGATCTGCGGCACCGTGACATGGGACTCGTCGATGACGGTGAGGAAGTCCTCTGGGAAGTAGTCCAAGAGCGTCGCGGGGGCGGTGCCGGGGCCGCGGCCGTCCATATGCCGCGAGTAGTTCTCGATGCCGGAGCAGAACCCGACCTGCTGGATCATCTCAAGGTCGTACTCGGTGCGCATGCGCAGCCGCTGCGCCTCCAAGAGCTTGCCCTGCGCTTCCAAGGTCGCCAGCCGCTCGGCGAGCTCCTGGCGGATCGCCTCCATCACTTGGGCCATCCGGCCCTCCCCGGTGACGTAGTGCGTCGCGGGGAAGATCCGCACTTGGTCCACCTCTGCCACCACGTCGCCGGTGAGCTTGTTGAGGTAGCTGAGCGCGTCGATCTCGTCGCCGAAGAACTCGATCCGCACCGCGAACTCCTCGTACGCCGGGATGATCTCCAACGTGTCGCCCCGCACCCGGAACGTCCCCCGCGTGAACGCCACGTCGTTACGGTCGTATTGCATGTCCACCAGCAGGCGCAACAGCTGGTCGCGGGCCACCTCCTGGCCTTTGACCAGGAGCACGGAGCGGTCGAGGTAGGACTGCGGGGAGCCGAGGCCGTAGATGCAGCTCACCGAGGCCACCACGACCACGTCCCGACGGGAGAGCAGGCTGCGCGTCGCCGAGTGCCGCAGCCGCTCCACGTCGTCGTTGATCGAGGAGTCCTTCTCGATATAGGTGTCCGTCTGGGCGATGTACGCCTCGGGCTGGTAGTAGTCGTAGTAGGAGACGAAGTACTCGACGGCGTTCTTGGGCAGCATCTCGCGCAGCTCGTTCGCCAGCTGCGCGGCGAGCGTCTTGTTCGGGGCGATCAGCAGAGTCGGGCGCTGCAGGCGCTCGATGAGCCAGGCGGTCGTCGCCGACTTTCCGGTGCCGGTGGCCCCGAGCAGGACCACGTCCCGCTCCCCTGCCTCCACCCGGCGCTGCAGCTCCGCGATGGCGCTCGGCTGGTCCCCCGCGGGCTGGTGCTCGCTGACCACCTCGAAGGGCTGCTCCAGACGGCGGACCTCGGCGAGCATGCCCGGCGGGACCGCGCCAAGCGGGTACTCGTGCTCGTGGTCCATCTCGCTCGCAAAAGCCATGGCACCAGGGTACTCAGGGCCACCGACATGTTTTCGGCGACGGCCTCGGCACGAGGCCGCGCGCATGGCCGGACAAACTTCGTGACGGTGCTCACGCCCGCCTCGCCCGCCCGGCTGGCCGACCCCGGTTTATTCCCTGGCGGCATCGATTCCCCCGGCTTCGCGCATTTCCCCCGTCCGCCTCCTCGGCAGAAGATGAAGATCGAGGAGGCGCCATGACCACGTGCCAAGAGACCACGATCAGCCGCGCGGCCGAGGCCGGCCGCCCCGAAGAGCCGCACGCCCACGGATCACCCGGATACCGGGGGATCACATTGGCCTTGTTCGCGGCGGGGCTCACCACCTTCATGTCGATGTATTCCGCGCAGGCGCTGCTGCCCGCGTTCTCCGAGCACTTCAAGGTCGCGCCCGCCACATCGGCGCTCGCCGTGTCCCTCACGACCGGCTTCCTCGCCCTGGCGCTGATCCCAGCGGGCGTCCTCTCCGACCGGTACGGGCGCACCAGGGTCATGGCGGCTTCGGCGCTCGCGGCCTCCGTCATCGGGCTCCTGCTGCCGCTGAGCCCCACCGTCGGGGCGCTGCTCTTCGGGCGGGCGCTGCAAGGCTTCGCCCTGGCCGGGGTGCCCGCCGTTGCGATGGCGTATCTCGCCGAAGAGATCCACGGCGACTCGCTCGGACGGGCCATGGGCCGCTATGTCGCGGGGACCAGCCTCGGCGGCCTGATCGGCAGGCTCGTCCCCTCGTTCGCCCTCGATGTCGTGCCGTGGCAGTACGCGATGGAGATCGCGAGCGTCGTGTCCCTCGTGTTCACCCTCGTGTTCATCCGGGCCTTGCCTCGGTCGCGGTTCTTCCGCCCGGAGCCGGTCGGGCTCTGGACGGTGGCCAAAGGACTGCTCGGCCACGTGCGCAATCCCGCGCTCGTGTGCCTGTTCGCCCTCGGGTTCATCCTCATGGGCGGGTTCGTCACGGTCTACAACTATCTCGGCTACCGGTTGGCCGCAGCGCCTTTCCGCCTGCCGCAGAGCCTGGTCGGCCTGGTGTTCCTCCTGTACCTCGCGGGCACGTTCTCCTCGGCGCAGGCGGGCAGGCTGGCCGACCGGATCGGCAGGCCGAAGGTCCTCGGTCTCGCCGCCGCCATGATGGCGGCTGGGCTCGCGATCACCCTGCCGGATTCGGTGTGGGCGGTCCTCGTCGGCATGCTGTTCTTCACCGCTGGCTTCTTCGCGGCGCATTCGGCGGCCAGCGGATGGGTGAGCGCCATCGCGGTCACGAACCGCGCGGGAGCCTCGTCGCTCTACCTGTGCTGCTACTACCTCGGCAGTTCGTTCCTCGGCGCGCTCGGGGGCCTCGCATACAGCCGAGGCGGCTGGGCGGCGATCGCCGCGTACGTGGGCGCGCCCCTCCTCGTGGCGTTCGCGCTGATCGGCTTTCTCGCTCGGCGCACCCGCCCCCAATCTCGCGCAACCAGCGTCTAAGGATCCGGCGGATCATCGCCGTCTGCCTTCCGGGCAGGGCGCGAGCGACGGATGCGGCCTCGGGCGGCCCGTGTCCGTCTCCCGCCAGACCCCGCTCCCGCCGGGGCAGCACCGGGCCGCCCACCGAGGCCGCCCGGCCTGCCGCATCCGGCACCGCGAGCATCGGCACAGCTCCTCTCCCTCTTCAGCCACAACCCACCACCGTCTCTCCGCCTTGTTCCGCACAAGGAGGGGCGTGTCGCCTTTATCCTCCTCTGCAATAAGACGTAATCCAGGTCACATTGGTTCCATGGCGAGATCGGGAGCCGGCAAAGGCCCGAACACAACCGTGAACCCGAGCTGAACAACAAACCGACAACCTCCGGGCGCCTCGTGGCGGCCAGCAAGCTCTGGTAGCTTGTGCTTCGCCGCGCCCGACGGGCGGACGACCCTGCCGACCGGCGAGTGCAGCACCCTGTATTCAACCCATCGAAAGGTGCATCGTGGCAACTCTGCAAGCCGGCCAGTCCCTCGCCAAGGGACAGAGCCTTTCCTCTGACAACGGCGTTTTCACCCTCACCCTGCAGGATGACGGCAACCTCGTCCTCGCCGAGGGCTCGACCCCGGTCTGGTCCACGCAGACCAACGGCACCGGCGCGTCCCGGCTCGAGGTGCAGACCGACGGCAACGTCGTGCTCTACACCGATTCGAATGAGTCGAAGTGGGCGACGGGCACCTCTGGCCAGGTGCGGCTCGAGCTCCAGAACGACCGCAACCTCGTCGTTTACGGCGCGGACGGCTCCGCGCTGTGGAACTCGGGCACGGTGACGGACAAGCCGATCGTCCCGACCCCCGCGGCCGCAGAGGTCGTCGAGGAGGAGCCTGCCGCGCCCGAGCCGCAGACCTACGTCGTCGAGAGCGGCGACACCCTCTCCGCCATCGCGCAGAAGTTCTACGGCGACGCGAACCTCTACCCGCAGATCGCCGAGGCCAACGGCATCGCCAACCCCGACCTCATCAACGTCGGACAAGAACTCACCATTCCGGCGCTCTGAGCCCGGATCCGACTGGAAAGGCATATCGTGACGAACCCCGAACACCCGGAGCAGGCGGCCGACCTCAACGGCGCTCTCGGCCTGGGCGACGAGCCCGAACAGCGCGATATCTCCGACCCGGACACCCCGGAGTGGCAGAAGCACACCCGCCACTGAGCCGCGCTGCTCGCAGGGGCCCCGCCGGACGCGTCCGGCGGGGCCCCTGCCCGTTTCCGGGAACTTGTCGTCGGCCTGGTTCGTTCCCCCTTCAGCAAGAAGGCCCCGGAACGAAGGGAAGGACAGCGCAGATGGACACCAGCGCAGTCGCGAGAGCGCAGGCCGAGCTGCGCCAGAGCAGCAACACCGCCACGAGCCTCCTCGACGGGCTCGCCGCCAAGCTCAAGGCGGCCGCCGACGCGGGCGATCTGAACGCCAGGGAATGGCAGCTCGACCTGCGGGAGGCGAGTTTGGCCGTCCGTGAGGAGTCCAGCCTCGCCGCGAGCCTGGTCAACATCGTGGGGCTCGGCAACCCCGATGTGCTCTCGCAGACCCAAACCGCGCTGGCCGACCGCCAGTCGCAGTCCTCGACGTTGCTCATCCGGCTGGCCGACAAGCTGAAGGCCTCCGCCGACCTCGGCGATCTGAACGCCAGGGAATGGCAGCTCGACCTGCGGGAAGCGACGCTTTCGATCAACGAGCAGTCGCGGCTGGCTCTCGATCTGGCGCGAGCGGCGGCCGGGCCCGCCCCTGCCAGGGACTTCGCCGGTTCTCCGTACGCGGCTCCGTATGCCGCCGCCCCCCACGCAGCCGTACGCGCAGCCCCCGGCTCCGTACGGGCAGCAGTACGCCCAGCCTCCTGCCGCGGCCTACTATTCCCCCGCAAGCGGGAGGTACCCCCACCCCGCAAGCGGGGGGTACCCCCAGGGCCAACCGCAGCAGGGCGGCTTCTTCAACCGGCTCATGGGCAGCGGGTTCGGGCAGGCCATGGCCATGGGCGCCGGGTTCGCGGTCGGCGAGGAAGTCGTCGACGAGATCTTCGACGACATCTTCTGAGCGTCAGGACAGACCGTGCGCGTCTTCGACCTCGATCCCGGCCTCTGCGAGGAGCAGCCCGCCGAGCATGATCGCCTGGTCTGGCGAGACCCGCGCCCCCCGCAGGGAGCCGGCCCCGGCAATGTCGTCCAGTTTCGACCCGTGCAGCGAAACGTCCTGCAGCTGCGCGCGCTGAAAGCTCGCGCCACGTAGGTCGGAATGCACCAGGCGCGACTGGGCGAGCGCCGCCTCGTTCCAGTCCGCCCCGCGCAGCATCGAAGACTCCACGTGCAGCCGCCTTGCTTTGGCCATCCGCAAGCTCATCAGCTCGGCTCCGCAGCCCTCGATCCGCACGTCAGTGAGCGCAGCCCCGCTGAGCGCCAGACCCGTCATCCGGCAATCGCGGAACACCACCCGCTCTAGCGAGGCGCTGTCCCAGACTCCCCCGGACAGATCGCACCGCACCAGCTCGACGTCGAGCAGCCGGAATTGCGCGAGCGTGGCTCCGACGAGGTTCACTTCGACGAGGCGGGAGGCTCGGAAGGAGAGCCCGTGCAACTCGTCGCCGAGCGCGGGCAGCAGCGCGCCCCGCACGTCCAGCGCGCTGAAGTCGTTGTCGTACCAGTCGACCTGCTCCCCCGGCTCGGGATACACATCCAAGCGGGCCGGGATCTTCGGCGGCCGGGTCGCGGTCTTGTCCGTGGCCGTCACGGCCGCCAGCCGGTCCGCTCCGCCCACGCCAGAGCGCGCGGGTACGCGGCGGCGAACCATGGCTCTTTCACCTCGTAGTAGCCGTCCGCAGGGTCGTCCGTCTCCCGAGCGCGCGCCTCGGCGCGCTGTTTGAGCCGGGCGTACTCATCCGCCACAGCCGGGTTCCCGCGCAGCCAGTCGCGGAAGAGCAGCGCGAAGCGCTGGTTCGGCCAACCCTCCACCCGCAGGTGCAGGTTCGCTTGCCGCCCTGGGTCCGCAGACGTGTGGAACCGCTTGCGCCACTGGTCGGGAGCCTCCCCCGAGGCGAGGGCCGCGCCCTGCGGGTCGTCGTGGTCGATATGGTCGAGCCTGACGAACCCAGCGTTGGCGAGCGGGGCCGCAAGCTCGTCCGCGACCTCCAAGGAGGCCACCGTGAGCTGCAGGTCGATCACGTCTTTCGCGATCAGCCCCGGCACCGAGGTGGAGCCGATGTGGTCCACCCGGATCGCCTTCTCGCCTGCGGCGACCCTGATCCGGTTGATGAGCCGTTCCGCTTGGACCGGCCATGCCGGGTTGTGCGGGACAAGCTCGTACGCGGGGCCCGCGAGACGCTCGCCCGTCAAAAGGCCCGCGTTGAACGGTTCGAGGCGCTCGGCCCAGAGCCGCCGCGCCCGGTCGCGAAGCTCCTCGGGCGAGCCGCTGTTGTCGAGCCAGATGTCGGCGGCCGCGCGGCGCTGCTCGTCGGAAGCCTGCGCGTCGATTCTGGCGAGCGCATCCTCCCGGTTCATGCCCCGCGCCTCGGTCAACCGGCGCAGCCGCTCCTCGATCGGCGCGTCCACCACGACCGCGAGATGGAAGAACGGGGCGAGGTGCAATTCCACGAGGAGGGGGATGTCGCGGACCACGATCTGTTCGGGCGGCGCGGCGGCCATGAGCTCCTCTCCTCTGGCCGCCACTAGGGGATGCATGATCGCGTTGAGCTTCGCGCGGGCCCCCCGCCTCCATCAGACTCCGTGTCGCCGAACGCCTTCGCCGCGAGCTTCGGGCGGTCCAGCGTCCCGTCCTTGGCGAGGATGTCTGCCCCGAACGTCTCGACCAGCGCCGCGAGCCCAGGGGTGCCCGGCTCCACCACCTCCCGAGCGATCTTGTCCGAGTCCACGATGAGCGCTCCAAGCTCCGCGAATGCTTGCGCTGCGGCGGATTTGCCTGCGCCGATCCCTCCGGTGAGGCCGATTTTCAGCATGTGGGGAGTCTATCGGAGCACACCGACGAAAACGCCGATGGCCGCCTGTCGGAACAGGCGGCCATCGGCGTTTTGTGGCTGTTAGGCCTTGGAGGCCAGCTTCTCGCGAAGCGCCTCGAGCTGCTCGTCGCTCGCGAGCCGCGAGCCGGACTCCGGCTCGCCGGAATCCGACCGGCCTCGGCCGTTGGAGCCGCTGCGGGCCGGGGCGGCCTTGACGGCAGCCGCGAAACGCTCGATCTGCTCGCCGTGCAGCTTCCACAGCCGCTCGGACTCCGCGTAACGGGCCTCCCACTCGGCGCGCTGGGTCTCGAAGCCTTCGAGCCATTCGTTGGTCTCCGCGTCGAAGCCCTCGGGGAAGATGTAGTTGCCGTCGTCGTCGTAGGAGTCGGCCATGCCGTAACGCGCCGGGTCGAACTCCTCCGGGTAGTCCTCGTTGGCCTGCTTGATGGACAGCGAGATCCGGCGGCGCTCCAGGTCGATGTCGATGACCTTCACCAGCACCGCGTCGTCCACCGCGACCACGGACTCAGGCTGCTCGATGTGGCGCTCGGACAGCTCCGAGATGTGCACAAGGCCCTCGATGCCCTCGCCGACGCGGACGAACGCGCCGAAGGGGACGAGCTTGGTGACCTTGCCCTGCACGATCTGGCCGATGGCGTGGGTCCGGGCGAAGTGCCGCCACGGGTCTTCCTGCGTCGCCTTGAGCGAGAGGGAAACACGCTCGCGGCTGAAGTCCACGTCGAGCACCTCGACAGTGACCTCGTCGCCGACCTTGACGACCTCGGAGGGGTGGTCGATGTGCTTCCAGGACAGCTCCGAGACGTGCACGAGGCCGTCAACGCCGCCCAGGTCCACGAAGGCCCCGAAGTTGACGATGGAGGAGATGACGCCCTTCTTGATGTTGCCCTTCTGCAGGCGGTTCAAGAACTCGGTGCGCACCTCGGACTGGGTCTGCTCCAGCCAGGCCCGACGCGAGAGCACCACGTTGTTGCGGTTCTTGTCGAGCTCGATGATCTTGGTCTCGATCTCCTTGCCGATGTACGGCTGCAGGTCGCGCACCCGGCGCATGTCCACGAGGGAGGCCGGGAGGAAGCCGCGCAGGCCGATGTCGACGATCAGGCCGCCCTTGACGACCTCGATGACAACGCCCTTGACGGACTCGTCCTTCTCCTTGTGCGCCTCGACCTCGCCCCAGGCGCGCTCGTACTGGGCGCGCTTCTTGGAGAGGATGAGCCGGCCTTCTTTGTCCTCTTTGGTGAGGACAAGGGCCTCGACGGTGTCGCCGACCGAGACGACCTCGCTCGGGTCGACGTCGTGCTTGATGGACAGCTCGCGGGACGGGATGACGCCCTCGGTCTTGTAACCGATGTCGAGCAAGACCTCGTCGCGCTCGACTTTCACGATCGTGCCTGACACGATGTCCCCGTCATTGAAGTATTTGATCGTGGCGTCGATGGCCTTGAGGAGGTCCTCGGTGCTCCCGACATCATTGACGGCGACAGCAGGGGAGGTGGTCGTAGGGGTTGGCATAAGGTTCGGGGACTCCGGATGTTTCTTTGAGTTGAAGGGTCAAGCTAGCTACACTCGCAGCAGGTCAAGGACAGTTTTTAGTTATTCCGAGACTCGCAGCCGCATTTCAATACCGGCGAAGCGCCGACATGCGAAACACACGTGTGAGGCATCAGAGTACCCGCTCGGCCTCGGAAGAGCAAATGAGCCCGATCACTCCGCGAACCCACATTTCCTGGGGAATCCGCGCGGAGCACGGGGAATCAGTTGAAAGGCGGGTTGGGGTGGATCGGCCCCGCGTCGGGCGGGACGGGAGCGCCGTCGCAGTTGGCCGCGAGCTCGCGGGTCTTGGACTCGACGGCGGCGAGGTTCGCCTTGAGCGTCCCCGCGTCCGCCTGGTCGTCAATCGACCCGTCCAGCTCGCGGAGCAGGTCCGCGTACTCGCCGTACTCGTCGTCCCATGGGTTCGGGTCGTTCACCCAGATGTTGCCCTGCGCGGCTCCGCCGGTCACCCGGTCGAGCCGGTTGATCGTCGTGGAGAGGTCCGTGCCGACCCACGCCACGGCCTCCTGCACCACAGGGTCGTCCCAGCTCCAGCCCGGCTTCGCCATGGCGGCCCGCAAGTGGTCGACATCGCGCTGCACGATACCGGTCACGCCCCGGTTCATCTCGCACCAGTTGGGCCGCGCTTCGGCTTGCGGCGGGGCGAGGAGCGCTGCGGGCGCGACGAGCGCGAGGGCCGCCATGGCGGCCCTCCTCCGGGAGAACGTGATCCGCACGGTGTTCAACATAACAGCGCTCAGCATAGCCGAGCGTCGGCGCGTTCTCCCGGCCTGTTCGGCCTATTCCTCGGAATCCTCGGAGTCGCTGGAGCCGTCCGACGCTTCGGGCTCGTCGGCTCGGTCGTTCGGGCAGCCGCCGTTCTGGGCCATGCCGCCTGCGCGGAAGTCGTAGCGCTCGCAGCCGGGGGGCGCGAGCGGGGTCTGGTTGGTCTCCGCGAGCGGCGTGAAGGGCCGGTGCGGCGAGGGCGGGGCGGAGGGGTCGTCCGGGTCCGGCACGTCCACGTCGACCCAGCCGGGGGTGTGCGGCCACGCGGTGTTCTCGATGCCTGGCGGGCGGGCCGTGTCCGGGCTCGACCCTTCGGGCCATTCCGGCTGGCCAGGCGGATGCACGCCGGGCACGGCGGTCTCGCCCCAGCCGATGCAGAGGTTCTTGACGACGTCGTACTGCTCTTCGAGCGAGATCCAGTCCCGCGTGAGGTCTTGCGCGGAGACCTCCTCGCGCTCGTCGCCGATGATCTGGCCGAACTTCTCGCTCAGGGCGCTCCCCGCGTCTTGCAGCTCAGCCCACCAAGTCATAGCGACCAGGGTGTTGATCCGGCGGAACAGCAGCGGGGACTTCTCCTCGAACTGGTCAACCGCGTCCTGCACCTCGGGGTCGCCCCATGCCCATTGTTTGGCGGGAGCGGGGCCGGTCGGGGCGGCGGGAGCCGCCGAGGCCGGGTCCGAGGGCTGGTCCGCCGGGGGTTGCGGGAGCGGGAGCGAGTGGGGCTCGCTGTAACGCGGGCGCAGCGGATTGCCGTCCTCGGTGTAGGGCGGCTGGTCCGGGTTGCTGTTCACGTTCGGGGCGGGCTTGGCCGGCTTGGGCTGGCCCGCCTGACGCTTCGCCTTCGCGATATCCAAGTCGTGCGCGACCGTGGCGGCGCGCAACGGGTCCAACGCCTCGCGCAGCTGGATGTAATACGTCGTGGCCTGCGGACACCAGATCGGGTGGAAGTCCTGCTCCGCGGCGGCCTGCCCCGAGGAGGACAGGCCCGCAGCCCCGACGGCGGAGAACAGCACAGCGGCGGCGGTCAGTTTCATAGCCGAGGATGATCCCGCGAAAGACCCCGCCCCGGACAGGCGCTTCCGCGCGCTCGCGAGCGAGAATCCCTTGTCAGACATATCGGGCCGCTTGTGCTCCAATTGAGCGGAATAGACCGCTCGATCATGGAGTTCCTGCTGGCATGCCCCTGCTGCACACGCACCTTTTCGGCCCCGTGGACGGCCCGCCCGTCCTCGCCATCCACGGAGTCACCGGTCACGGCGGCCGTTTCCGCCGGTGGTCGGCAACGCAGACGCCCCACGCGCGGGTCATCGCCCCGGATTTGCTCGGCCACGGCCGCTCCTCGTGGACCGCGCCGTGGAGCATCGAGGCCCAAGTAGACGCGCTAGAGGACACCCTGCGCGAGCACGCGAGCGGGCCCGCCGTGGTCGTCGGCCACTCGTACGGAGGCCGACTGGCCGTGCACCTCGCGAACCAGGCCCCAGATCTGGTCAAGGCTCTGCTCCTCTTGGACCCTGCCATCGGCACCGACCGGGAGCAGCTCACCGAGTCCGCCGACTGGTCCGTCGACCACCACTCGTTCGCCGACCGCGACGAGGCCGCCGCCGCGAACAAATCCGACGCCTGGTACGCGCTGCCCGACGAGGCGCTCGAAGCCGAGCTGGACGAGCATCTGGTCCCCTTGCCGGACGGGCGCGTGGCCTGGCGGTTCTCCCCCGCCGCGCTGGTCACCAGTTGGAGCGAGCTCGCCCGGCCCTGGGCCCTCCCGCCCGACGGGCTCTCCACCACAGTGGTCGTGGCCGATCAGATCCAGCCCCCGTACCTCAGCCCGGCGTACGAGAAAGAACTCGGCGAGCTGCTGGGAGAGCACCTCTCGCTGCTGCGCGTCGATGTGAACCACATGGTGCTCGAACATCGCCCGGATCTCGTCGGCGAGCTCGTCAGAGGGCTGCTCTAGCCCGCCTTCACCTTGTCGACCAGCTTGTGCAGCATCGCGCGGAGCGTCGTCTGGTCCAACGGCTCCTTCCCCTTTTCGACGCTGGTCGTCCGGCTCGCCGAGCCGAAGACGACATCTCGGCCGACCGGCACGGCGATGAGCACCCTGGAGAAGGCGTACTCAATGCCCGAGGGCGCCTGTAGCTGCGCCTCCAGCGTGTACGCGAGACCGCCGTCCGGAGCCTCCGCCGGGACGATGCCCCCCTGCCCCGGCCCGATTCTCTCCGATTTGACGGAGAACCGACCGCAACCGGCGAGCGCCTGCCGGTACTGGTCGAGCGGAACAGGATCTGTCGTCACGACGAAGACGAGCGTCGTCGAGACCCGCTGGTCGATGCCGAGCGAGCTGCGGGTGTGGGCGGGCGCGGGCGCGACCGGCCCCGCCGCAGTGTGGTACGTGGGGCGGCGCCCCACGTCCATCAGCAGCGCGCAGGCCTGCTGCTCGGTCGAGAGATGGTCCAGGGTGAGTTTCGAATAGTCGGGGAGGCGGCGGTCCTTCTTTTTCGCGCCGAGCTCGACCACGTCGAGCTCGCGCAGATCCCGGTCGTCGTGGAATTCGTACCCTTCCGGGAAATCCTGCCTCGCCAGCGCGAACGAGGCGGGGACGCTCGACGGGTCCGAGGGCGGGGCCGGGGCGGAGCAACCTCCCGCCAGGGCGGCGAGAACAACGAGAGGCGGCGCGAGCCGATTCCAACGCATCTGGTGAAGCCTAGAATAGGCAACTGTGCATTCGTCCGGCGTCCCCCATCTCGGCCCCTTGACCGGCCTCGGCCCCCTCCGACTCGCGATCGGACTGATTCCGCTCATGCTGAGCGCCGGTTGCGGGCTGATCGCCGGAGGCGACCGCGTCACGATCGCGACCGCGACGGTGACTGTCACCCCGGAGAGCACGAGCGCCGAGCCGACCTCTGCGAGCCCAAGCCCGTCCTCGGCCCCGGCCACGACCAACGAGCCCCCCGAGTTGCGCGACCTCCAACTCGGCGACCCCTCCGCCTTCACGAACGGATCGGGGCATTGGTCGTTCTCCGCCGTTTCGGGGAACGCGGTGTGCCGGTTCGTCGCGGGCGAGAACGGCTTCTGCCACGTCACAGACGACTCCGGGCCCGCGTGGAACCCGAACGCGGTCTGCGACCTCCACCGCGACCAAGACCCCGAAGGAGCCCAGTCCAGCCTGGTCGGATGGGACGGGGACTACCGGCAGAAGGCGTGCCACACCTTGTTGGCCGGCGACTGGCCCGATTCGGCTCCCGCCCTCGCAGACGGGAAGAAACTCGTGCTGCAGGTGGATCCCGACCACGGCGTCACCGTGACGTGCGGCCAGCAGGGCGCGACCCTCACATGCGCGAACACCGCTGGCCACGGATTCACCATCGGCAAGGGTTCTGTGAAGCTCTGGTAGCGGGCGCTGATCACGCCCGCTCACACCCAGGTCAGTCCATATTTCTGCGCGCCTCGACCTTTCCGCGCATTTTTTGGATACCGCTGGTAGCATATGCCTCCAGTCACATTCTCCGAGATCTTGAGATGTGACTGACAAACGCCGCACGCCATATTTCGCCCTCGAGCTTGCTCTAACGACGTGGCCGACGAATTGCCGAACACCGCGCCCGACCAAAATTCGAAAAAGGAGTGCCAGTGGGGAGAAGCCTGACCCAAGCAGACTTGTTGCGCGAGTTGGAGCCCGTCGCAGCGCGAGAGGTGAACCGGCATCTGGCGGCGGCGAAGCACTGGCATCCCCATGACTACGTGCCATGGGACAAAGGCCGGAATTTCGCCGCGATGGGCGGGGTGGACTGGGATCCGGAGCAGTCCACGCTCTCCGAATTGGCGAAAGCCGCCATGGTCGTGAACCTGCTCACCGAAGACAACCTGCCCTCCTATCACCGCGACATCGCGCTGGCGTTCACCAGAGAGAGCGCGTGGGGCGTCTGGGTCGGAAGATGGACAGCCGAGGAACACCGCCACGGCATCGTGATGCGCGACTATCTCATCGTCACACGGGGAGTCGACCCGGTCGCGCTGGAGAACGACCGGATGACGCACATGACCAACGGATTCGACCCGATCCTGTCGATCCCGCCAGGCACCGCCGAGATCTTCGCGCATACGCTCGCCTACGTCTCGTTCCAAGAGCTCGCCACTCGCGTGAGCCACCGCAACACCGGGATGATCTGCGGCGATCCGGTCGCCGAGCGGATGTTGCAACGGATCGCGGCGGACGAGAACCTGCACATGATCTTCTATCGGAACCTCTACGAGGCCACCTTCGAGGCCGTGCCCGATCTGGCGATGGAAGCGCTCGCCGCAGTCGTGACGAACTTCCAGATGCCCGGAGCCGGAATGCCGAACTTCCGGCGCAACGGCGTGCTCATGGCGAAGCACGGCATCTACGACCTGCGCCAGCATCTCGACGAAGTGGTCAAACCGATCCTGCGACGCTGGTGCGTCTTCGACCGGACCGACCTCACTTGCCGGGGCGAGCAGGCCCGCGAAGAGCTCGCGGCCTATATCCACAACCTTGAGACCGTCCGCGTGCCGAAGTTCGAGGAACAGCGCGACCGCGCTCTCGCCCGCGAACGCGAGCGCGGCGCGTTGGTGTGAGCCGCCCGCCGATCGGGTTCGCGGCCGAGTGCGCGTGGAGGGATTCGAACCCCCGGCCGCTGGTGTGTAAAACCAGCGCTCTAACCATCTGAGCTACACGCGCTTGAGACCCAGGAATCATAGCCGAAGCGACCCCCCGCTGCTAGTTCGATCAACCCGTCCCGCCGAACGCCCGCCCGATGCTTTCTCACGGCCAGGCTGTGGCTTCGACGCGGATGGGTAACGCCTCGCGAGGCGCGCCGCCGAATCGCCCCCCGAACGCTTCGATAGTTGCCATGCGCAAACCAATTTCCCGAAAAGTTCCGACAGCTCTGCTCGTCGCGGGCGCGTCGACGCTCGTCTTCACCGCCCCGGCAAGCGGCGCTGACCCTGCGGCTCCGCCCGTCGCAGACTCCGCCGATGTCTCGTGCTCGGCGCTGAGCAAGGTGCAGCCCGAGATCGACGACCTACGGGACAAAGCGGGCTCGTATATCGCCAATCCGAGCCAGATGACCGGCGGTCAGCAGAAGGATTCGACCAGCGCCGCGACCGCCGCCTCGCCCGGAGTCGCGAATCTGCAGAACATCACAGACTCGCTGCGCCACCTCGGCGGAGAGCTGAAGACCGCCTCGCCGACCGTCAAGGACGCTTCGCTGCGCAGCTCGACCGACAAGCTCGCCACAACTGTCACCGAAGCCGCGTCGGACATGGCCGCCATGCAATCCGGCAGCCCCAACTTGTTCAAGCTCGGCTCCCTCGGCTTCAACATCACCAGCGCGATCGTTTTCTACCAGATCAACCACAACCGGGTCTGCGGGCAGGCTCCCGCCGACCTGCAGGCAGCGCCGACCACGACTCCCGCGCCAGCCAAACCCACAACGCCGGCCAAACCCACAACGTCCCAGCAAGCCGAGCCGAAGGCCGCGAAAAAACCGGCCTGACCGGAGCTGGAAACTCCGATACGGACCAATTCGGCTACCGGCGCGCGGCGCGCAGGGCGAGCGGCACCGCCCAGGCGAACACGCCGAGGTCGTACACGAACGTGGACGGCAGTCGGTTGTGCACAAGCGCGACGGAGAGCTGCCGCGTGGGATCGGCCCAGCCGAAGCAGCCGCCGAGGCCGACATGGCCGAAGCCTTTGGCGAGCCCCGGCAGCGGCGTCGAGTGAAAGCCCATGTTCCACATCATCGGGACTCCCAGCACCCGGTCGAAGCGGAAGCCGAGTTTGCGCGGGAACCGGGCGACCGATTCCGGGGAGAGCAGCCGGAACCCGTCGACGCTGCCGTCGCCAGCGACCGCCGCGTAGATCTTCGCCAACGCCCGCGCGGTCGCGACGGCGTTGGCCGAGGGCATTTGCGCGTCCACCCCCGCCGTATGCGGCTCGCAGAGGAGCCGCGCGGTGCCGGAACCGGCGTAGGCGGTGTCGACGATCGCCCTGGTCCTGCTGCGGCGGGACAGAGCGTCGAGCAGTTGGTCGTTGCACAACTTGGCGTATCTGTTGTACGGGTCGACCAGCGGCACGAGATGGACGGGGCTGTCCTCGGGCGGGCGGCCCAAATGCACCTCGTCGATCCCGAGCGGGGCTCCCAGCTCGCTCTGATAAAGCTCGCGCATGTCCTTCCCGGTCACCGCGCGGGCGAGCCCGGAGAGCAGCCACCCGATGGTCAGCGCGTGATACGCGGGCTTGCGCGCGAAGCGGTCGCGCGGCGCGGCGGCCAGACGGCGCTCCATGAGACGGTGGTCGAGCAGTTCGTTGGCGTTGTTCGCGATTCCGGGGAGCTGGGACAGCCCGGCCTCGTGGACGAGGACGTCGCGCACGGTGACGGACTCCTTGCCGTTCGCCGCGAACTCCGGCCAGTACGCCGCGACCGGGCGGTCGTAGTCGATGAGCCCCCGGTCCGCGAGACGATGGACGACAAGGGAGGAAAGGCCTTTCGAGGCCGAGAAGATGATCGGAGCCGAGCCTCGTTCCCACGGGCTTGCGCCGAGTTCGTCGGTCGTCCCCGCCCAGACGTCCACGACCGGCTCGCCGCGCAGATACACCGCGAGCGCTCCGCCGCCGGGACGGGCGTTGGCGAACACCTTCCCGAACGCCCGGACGAGGGAATGGAACCGAGGGTCGGCAACGCCGCTCACCGCTTGCAGGCCGACTTCGCGCGTCGCGCGGCCTTCTTCTAATGCATATGCCATCTCCCCATCATGCCATAACGCTGATATCCGCATCACATTCCGCGCGGCGGACCGATCCAGTCACACCGCGCGGCTGCTGATCTCGATCCCGTCTTCGCCCCTGACCACGAAATTCGAGCTCACATACCCGTTGGCCGGGTCGCGGACATGCTCCAAATACGGCTCCAGCCCCTGGTGCTCGGTGTTGTCGGCGACGATCAAGGCTCCGGGGGCGAGCTGGGGCTCCAACAGGCGCAGCACCGGCAGATAGAGGTCCTTCCAGCCGTCGAGCAGTAGGAAGTCCACTCGCCCCGCGAGGTCGGACAGCGTCTGCGTGGCGTCGCCCTCGAAGATGGTGATGAGGTCGTCCAAGCCGGTCTCCGCGAACACGGCTCGCGAGGCGGCGATCTTTTTCTCCGAAAGCTCGGTGGTGACGACGCGGCCCACTCCGTTGTCGCGCACAGCGGCGGCAAGGTGCAGCGCGGAGATCCCGAACGACATGCCGAACTCGACAACGATGGTCGGGCGCGCGGCCCGGACGAGCGAGTACAAGAGATTGCCGGTCTGGGGCGTGACCGGCATGTAGATGTCCGAGGCCGCCTCGGACCGCTCATGCACGCTGCGCGACGACTGGAGATCGGGGAATTGCGCCCCGCCGCTGCGGAAATGGGCGAGCTGTTCCGCCGAAGCCGTGTACATGCGGTCTAAAGCGGCGACGACTCGCGGATCCTGCAAAGTGTTGGCCATGCCACCACAGTAGTCAAAATCAGGATCGCCGCACAGTCCCCAGGATCAGCGCACGGAGAGTTCGGCGAGGGTCAGAGTCGGCTGCGACCCCTTGCCGATGCCGGTCGGCCCGCTCGCCGGGGGAACCCCGCGCAGCGTTACCCGTACCATCCTGGCCGTGGTCCCCGCCGGGGGGCGGGCTTCGACGGCCGTCCATGTTTTTCCGTCCTGCGAGACTTCGAGGACGGAGCTTCCCGGCGGGGTCGGCCCGAAGTCGAGGCCGATCTCACGCACGGGGCGCGGCTCCCCGAGGTCCACGGTGAGCGTCGCCTCGTCGCCCGCCGCACGCCACACGGTCGCGGCGCTGCCGTCCACGGCGGCGCTCGGCAGGGAGTTGTACGCGCCCTCGGTCGAGGCGACCGGGCGGCACAGCGCGAGGTTGTCGCTGGGCACGAGGTCCGGGCGGCGCGTCGCGAGCGTCACCGGCTTGCCGGGAGCCACGGTCCCGCGCCCGTCTGGGGCGGCGATCTGCGTCGGACCGCCGGAGACGAGGCGCACGGTGGTGTCCTTCGGCCCGATCTCGATGTCGAGCTTGCTGCCCCGGTAGGCGAAGCCGGTGATGCGCAGCCCGCCTCGGGCGAACCGTTTGGGCAAAAGCGGGTTCAGCCGCAACGCGTCCTCGTCGAACCGCGCGCCGGTCGGGGCGATCAGCAGCGCCTGCAGGAAGCTCGCCTGCCCGGTCACGAAGATCCACGCGGCCTCGTTGCGGCCCCAGACCGGGTCCAGTTTGCCGCCCGCCGTGTCCGGAGCGACCTCGGCGGACATGGCGAACGGGCCCTTGACGTACGGGCCAGAGGCCTGGTCGAGGAACGTGTCCGTCGCGCATCCCGGCCGACCGAGCTGCGCTTCGAGGATCGCGCCCATCCCGTTCGTCATGTTCGGCCCGGTCGGGTCGGTCCGGGGGAAGTAGTAGTCCACGGTGGCTTGCTCGTCGTACCCCGGCCCTCGGTAGTCGAAGGGGTAGCTCAGCAGCACCGTGTCCGCCTGCTTGATCTGTTTGCCCGCGTAGCCTTCGTACTCGGCGGGAACGCCGGGGGCGATGTCCGGAGGCATCGCGAGGCGGTCCGCGGTTTCGGCCCACCTCGGATCGCCCCGCTGGCCGAGGGCTTCCCGGACGCGCTGGGCGAGGTGAAGCGTGTTCTTGGCTCCCGCGACGGCCAGTGCGTGGTCGTCGATGTTCTCGACGTACTCGTCCGCGCCCGCCGCTTTGCGGTAGTGGTATCTGCCGTCCGCGTCGGGCGGGCCGATCCTGGAGACCAAGTAATCGGCGATCGATGTGATCACCGGGGCTCCCGAGCGCGCCAGCCAGTTCTTATCTCCGGTCGCGGCGTAGTACTGCCATTGCGCGAGCGCGATCTCGTTCTCCAAATGCTCCTCGTACCAGTCGCATTTGTATCTGTTCGGCGGGCAGCGCATCGCGGGCCCGCTGTTCCACGGGTAGACCGCGCCCTGGTAGCCGAAGGCTTTCGCGTTCTCTTTCGCCTGGTCCAGCGCGTTCGCCCGCATATCGACCACTGCGCTCGCAAGCTCGGGGTGCGTCGCGAGCAAGGTCGGGAAGATCCAGGTGTCCGCGTCCCAGAACAGCCAGCCCGCGTAATCGTCGGAGGAGAGGCCTGCGGGCGGCACCGACCATCGCGCTCCGGCGCGCACGCTGGAGTACAGCGCGTAGAAGGAGCTGTGGATCCAGGATTGGAAGTCCTGATCGCCCGGCGTGACGATGTCGGAGGCCCACAGGTCCGCCCAATCGCGCTCATGCGCCGCGAACGCCTTGTCCCAGCCTTCCTCCGCGCCGTGCGCGGCGGCTTGCCGCGCGAAGCCCTCGGGATCGGGGGAATCGTCCTCGGTGGCGATCCCGACGTATTTCGTGAACGTGTACGTCTGGTTCGGGCTGACCTGCTCGTCCACGGCGGTCTTCGCGGAGCCTGCTCCGACATCGGAGGCCGTCGCCGCGCTCGAGCCTTGGGCCGGCGCGAACACGGAGGACACCGCCGCGAGCCTGCCGCCCTCGCCCTCGGCTCGGACCACGACGGTGCCGGTGAGCGGATTGGCGTAGCGGGCATTGCCCTCGGGCCGCGCATGGCGGATCGCGCGGCCGTCGATGAGGTCGGCGACGGTGATCCGGCCGGAGAACCGGGGCTTGACCTCGACCGAGATCGCCGCGAGGTTCGGCTCGGCCCGCGAGACGAACGCGCGATACACGAGGTCGAGCGCATGGGCGGGATCGGGAGTCCAGGTGACCTCGGTGGTCGCGACCGCCGCGCGCTCGTCGAGGGTCTGCCGGAAATTCGACAAAGTCGCGGGATCGACGCCAGGGGCGTACTCATGGCCCCCGACCTCGACCGATAATCCGGACCAGGCCGGGAGCGCCACGATGTCCTCGTCGCCGCCGTACTGCGCGACCTGGTGCGTGACCGCCAAGCGGTCGTAGTACCCCGCGACGAACGTCCCCGTGTACCGCTCGGCGAGCAGCGGATAGGAGCCGAACCGGCCGGGGAAGGACTCGTACCCCTGCCCGACCCCGGCGAGCGTTGTGCCGATCCTCCCGTTGCCGAGGAAGACGCGGGCATAGGGGTCGTCAGAGTACCGGTCGGCGGTGTGGATCCAGGACTCAGGCGCGGCGACCGCGCGGCTCGGCCCGGAGTCGGGAGCCTGGTCGCGCAGCCGCCACACGATCCCTGCCGCGACCAGAAGCGCGACCGAGGCGAGCGCTAGAACGATCCGCATCGGTGAAGCCAGGAGTGTGCGCACGGGAGGAGAAGTCTAAGGCGTCCCGTCGCTGCCTGCCACCCTTCGCGGGCAAGGGTCTCGGCCGGGACAGGGCTCAACCATGGCAGAGCCGGACCAGGAGGAAAAACAGTGTTCCGCGCTCGCACGAGCGTATCCGCATCGCTCCCGCGCTCGGTCGTCGAAACCGGCGTCACCGGTGACGACCGGCGTCCCCGGAGGCGAAGAAACGAGCCCTTCCCCCGCCTACTGCTTGAGCTGAGGGATCAAAACAGCTTCCCCTCGGCGTCGTCCTGGCCTTGCAGCCAGCCGTAGTCCACGACGACGCACCGGATGCCCCGGTCTTCGGCGAGAACGCGGGCCTGGGGTTTGATCTTCTGCGCGGCGAACACGCCCGCCACCGGGGCGAGGGTCGGATCCCGGTTGAGCAGCTCAAGGTAGCGGGTCAGCTGCTCCACCCCATCGATCTCGCCCATGCGTTTGACCTCGACGGCGACCACCTGCCCCGCAGCGTCCCGGCACAAAAGGTCCACCGGGCCGATCGCGGTGGGGAACTCCCGGCGGATCAGGCTCAGGCCCGGCCCCAGCGCCTCAAGGCGCTCGGCGAGCAGGGCTTGCAGCTGCGCCTCCACGCCGTCTTTGACCAGGCCGGGGTCCACGCCGAGCTCGTGCTCGGAGTCGTGCTCCACCTCGAGGAAGGTGATCCGCAATTCCTCCCCCGCTTTGTTGACGACCGTCCAGCCGGCCTCGGTCTCGGTGCGCCAGCACGGCGGGGACATCCAGTTCAGCGGCTTGTACGAGCCGCCGTCGGAATGCACGAGCACGGAGCCGTCGGCCTTCACGACGATCAGGCGCTTCGCCGCAGGCAACCGCGCCGCGAGGCGCCCCGCGTATTCGACCTCGCATGTCGCAATCACCAAACGCACCGGGCGATCCTACCCTCTTGCGCTCCCCGGTAGTCTCATCCCATGAGCACAGACCGCGCGAGCGCAGCCCCGCTCGGCTCGCGCCTGCTCGGCAGGCCGGACGAGAACGCCCGAATCCGTCGGATCCGGGTGCAGCTCCTCCTGTCCTCCTCCATCATCATCGCCAACATCGGCGGCATGTTCCTGGACATGGCGCTCATCGGAGCCGTCCTGCCCGGACCGTTCGACCCGTTCGACGGCAACCTGATCCTGATCAACTTCGTCGCGCTGCCGCTGTACCTGATGTTCGCCGTCGTCATCGGGGCCATCATGGGGACAGTCGAGAGCCTGCGCGTGCTGGACTGGGCCAACGCGGAGCGGACCCCCTCCGAGCAGGAGGCCCGCCGCGTGTTCGAGGTGCCCTGGCGGCTCACCCGGGTGCAGGGGATACTCTGGGGGATCGGCGCGGGACTGTTCACCCTGCTCTACGGGCTGGTGTACCCGGAATTGATCTGGAAGATCCTGCTCGGCACCATCTTGTCCGCGATCCTCGTCTGCACCATCGCGTACTTGCTCACCGAGTTCTCGCTCCGGCCCATCGCAGCGCTCGCCCTGCAGTCCGTCCAGCTGCGCCAGCGCAGCGGGGTGGCCCGCCGCAGCCTGGTCTACTGGGCGTTGTCCACCGCCGTGCCGATCCTCGTCCTGATGATCCTCGCCGTGTACGCGCTGGTGGTGGACACAGTCTCCAAAGACCGCCTCGCGGTCGTGGTGCTCTCGCTCGGCGTGGTCGCCCTCGTCACCGGGCTGTACGTCACGTATCTCACGATCCGTGCCGTGACCGTGCCGATCGGCGGTCTGCGCAACGCGATGAAGCGCATCAGCCAGGGCGATTTCGCCGCGCGGGTCGTCGTCTACGACGGCACGGAGGTCGGCGAGCTGCAAAGCGGGTTCAACGTCATGGCGCACGGCCTGCAGGAGCGCGAGGAGATCCGTGAGATCTTCGGCAGGCACGTCGGGAAAGAGGTGGCCCGCGCCGCGCTCACCCAGGCCCCCGAGCTCGGCGGCGAGGACCGCAACATCGCGGTGCTGTTCGTGGACATCATCGGCTCGACGACGATCGCGGCGACCCGTCCGCCGATCGAAGTGGTGCGCCTGCTGAACCGGTTCTTCAAAGTGATCGTCGCCGAAGTGGACAAACGCGGCGGCTTCATCAACAAGTTCGAGGGCGACGGGGCCCTCGCCGTCTTCGGCGCGCCCTCCCTTTTGGAAGACCCGTCGGGCAGCGCCTTGCAGGCGGCCCGCGCGATCAGCCGCCGCCTCGCGAAGGAGGTGCCCGAACTCCAGGCGGGCATCGGCGTCTCGTACGGGATCGCGGTCGCGGGCAACATCGGCTCGGACCAGCGGTTCGAGTACACAGTGATCGGAGACCCGGTGAACGAGGCCTCCCGGCTGTGCGAACTCGCCAAGACCAAGCCTGGCCGGGTGCTGGCCTCCGGAGCGGCGCTCGCCGCGACAGAGGCCGCGGGCTCCGCGACGTCCGAGGCCGCGAAGTGGGAGCTTTGCGAGGAAATCGTCCTGCGCGGCCGGACCAATCCGACGCGCCTGGCGCAGCCGATCGTCCAATCCGCTGTGCAGCCTGCTGTCCAGCCCGTCGCCCAGAGCGTGTAACGGCTACCATCAGAGGGCATGAGCCTTCTCCGGATCAGTCGATCCCGCGCACGACTCGTCTGCGCGATCATCCTCAGCGTGTCCGGGGCCTTCGCCGCAACGCGAGGAGCCGCCGCCGTGCCCTCCAACGGCGCGAGCCAGATCGTCCTGCCGATCGCCGACGCGGCGGCCCTGCTCGCCCTCCCGCTCACGACGGAAAGCCCGTTCGACGGGCCTCGGCAAGACTTTCAAACCAGCCTCCCGGCCTGCGCGGACGCGGCTGACGTCGGGACGCCCCGGATCTTCGGCCGCCCCGACCTCACAAGCTTCCACGGCTCGCTGCTGCGCGACGACTCGGAGGATGGCCGCCACATCGTCAAACAGGCGGTCGGGGTCTTCGGCAGCTCGGCGGCGGCGGCCGCCGCGCAAGGCGAACTCATCACGCGCACGGCGGCGTGTTTGAAAGCCCAGAGCCTCGCCGCGCGCGAGGACGACACGACTTCCGGCAGCGCGGGCAAGGACTGGACGTTCGTCAACATGAACGCCGCGGCCGACCGGATCTCTTGGCGCAAAGTCGAGAACCAGGAGAACGGCTGGCAATGCGGCCTCGTCAGCCAGGCGCAGGACAACGCGCTGCTCCAGGCGCTGGTCTGCGAGCGCACCCCGCCGCCGAAGGGACCGGCGACGGAGCTGCTGAACGCCATGGTCGCCCGGATCCCGCAGGCGGCCCCCGAGCTCCCGGCCCCAGAACCGGCTCCGACCAGCTGAGCCTTGGCCGCAGCCGCTACCATCAGCAGGTATGGCTACTGTTCGGGTTCGTGGGATTTCTGTTTTGGCGATGCTCAGCGCTGTCCTCATCGCCCCTCCTGCCGTCGCCGAGCCCGCGAAGCCGGACGACATTCCGCGCATCCTGCTCTCGGTCGATGAAGTCAACACGGTGGTCGGGGCTCCAGTCACGATGGAGAACCCCTCCGACGAGCCCTACCAGGACTTCGAGACCGACACCCCTGCCTGCGCCGAGGCCGCGGATATCGGCCTGCCCTCGACGTTCGGCGGCAACGGGTTGACCGGCTTCCGGATCTCGCTGATGCGGGACAAACCCGAGAAGGGCGGATACTTCGTCAAACAGGTGGTCGGGGTCTTCGACAGCGCCGCCGAAGCCACAGCGGCGCAGAACGCGGTGACCTCGGCCGTGCGCAACTGCCTCGCGCTCGGCAAGCCCATTGAGATGACCTTCCCCGCAGGGGGCAGCGACCCCGAGCATTGGGCGTTCAAAGACCTCGTCACCGCAGGCAACGGGATCGGCTGGCACAAAGACGAGGTCCAAGAGGCCCATTGGCAGTGCGACTTCGCCAGCATCATGCGGAATAATCTGGTGCTGCAGGCGAAAGTCTGCGAATACTCGCCGACGAAAATCCCGCTCACGAGGCTCCTCGTGGAGATGACGGGCCGGGCCGACCGATGAAGAAGCTCCTCCTCGCGCTGGCCTGCGCCGCATTCGCGCTCCCCGCCGCCCCGGCGGGAGCCGACCCCGAGTTCCCGGATATCGACTCGCTGCCGATGACCGCGGTCAAGTACCCGGACGGCTTCAGCCCGACCGATGGGAAGCAATGGCCGGTCGAGAACATCTTCTCCCCCGCCGAAGGGGTGTACTGCCGCCTGCGGTTGCAGGCTTGGGGGAATTTCCAGATGCCTCCTGCGGATGTCGCTTGCGTCGGCGATCTGCCCGGCATGCCGAACGGGGAGAACGTCGCCCGGATCGATATCGAGGGCAACAACGAGCCGACCGTCCGGTTCCTCAACGGGGCCAACAACGTGGGGAACACCGCCGACTTCCCGCATTTCTCCACCGGGAAGCAGTTCCAGGTGTTTCTGAACGTCCCGGCCATTCTGCTCACCTGCGGCAGCGGGGATGGGAACGCATTCCTCTTCGCGTGCCGGGCAAGGCAGAGCCTTGGGCAAGAGCGCTTCCCTCCGCACGGTTTCGTGCTTAGCAAACACGGCAGCTGGACGTTCTAACCCCCTCGCCTGCACCCGACCAGGGTCTGTCGAGGGTAGAAATATCTTTCGATTTTTCCTTGTGAGCTGGGTCATTTTCTGGTAGAGTCGAACGTATGATCAGCACGACGGGGATCGTGTCGGAGGAGAAAATTAGGAGCCTCCGGGAGGAGTTGCGCGCGGGGCCGAAGGCGAGGTTCGCGGCCCTCGCGGAGATCGAGCGCGCTGAGGCTGTGTTATTGGCGTTGAAGGCGGAGGCCGTCGTCTCCGTCGCGGAGGATATCGCCGAGCGGAAGCTGGCGGAGGAGCGTCAGGGCGGGAAGGGGATTTTCTCGTTCTCGATCCGTGAGGCGGCGATCCTTGAACTCGCCCCGGCGCTCGGGGTCTCGTCCAGGGAGGCGAAGGGCATGTTGTCGTTCGCGGAGAACATCACCGAGCGCTACCCCAAGCTCGGCGCGAGGCTCGCCGCCGGGGAGGTCACCGCGAAGACCGCCCGTTTGGTGGGCAAGTCGTTGGAGTCCGCTCCCGCGGGGTGGCGGGAGAGGCTCGACGCCTGGTTGGCGGAGCGGGCTCCGCGTTGGCGGTTGCACTCCCAATCGAAGATCCAAGGGTTGATCGAAGCCCAGTACATCCGCTGGGACTCCGAATGGACTCGCGAGCGGCGCGAGCGGGCGCACGCCGAACGAGGATTGTTCTTCCAGCCGGTCGGGGACGGGATGGCGAAAATCTGGGGCACCCTGCCGCTCATGGAAGCCGCCCTGGTGAAAGACCGGCTCGACGCCGCCGCAAGGACCGTCTGCCCTGGAGACCCGAGAGCCATGTGGACCCGCCGGGCCGACGCGCTCACAGCCCTCGCCAGGAACGGGGAAGACAAACTCCACTGCGAATGCGGCAAAGAAACGTGCCAGGCCGCCCACCGGCCCGCGCCCCAAGCCAAACCCGTCGAACTCGTCGTGGACCTCGCCGTCCTCGCCAACCTCTCCGACCTCCCCGCTTGGCTCAACGGATCACCCATCGACCCCGAACTCGCCCAGAAACTGGCGAAAGCCGCGAAGAACATCCGCTTCACCACCAAGCCTGAGCACTACAAACCAACCCAAGCAGTCGAAACCCATGTGAACGCCCGCGACGGGCATTGTCGATTCCCAGGCTGCCACCGCCGAGCGAGAACAGAACTCGACCATACGCACCCCTTCAACCACCACAACCCAGAATCAGGCGGGCAGACAGTCCCCCAAAACATAAAACGACTCTGCAAACACCACCACCGAGCAAAAACCCACGGCAAATGGCGAGACAAACAGAGTCCAGACGGAACAATCCTATGGACATCACCCACCGGCCAGCACTACACCACCAACCCCGGCTAAAACACGCCCTGCCGTCACTATCCCCCGCACCAGGCTGATCACTCCGCCTGCGCCCAGTAGTCCCGCTGGAAAATCGCCATCCGGACTGCGTCACGGTACCCGCCCGAAGCGAAGAACTCCTCGCGGAGCACGCCTTCCGCCACAAAGCCGACCTTCTCGTACACATGGACGGCTTTGACGTTCTCCACGTCCACGAGCAGATACACCTTGTGCAGGTTGAGGATGTCGAAGGCATGGCGGATCCCGGCCCGCGTCGCCTCGTACGCGATCCCCTGCCCCTGGAACTCCGGCACAATCGCGATGGCGAACTCGCAGTTGCGGTGGATGTAGTCGATCTCCATCAATTCCACGACGCCCGCCTGCTGGCCTTCGCGCTCGATGATGAACCGGCGCTCGCGCACATCGTGGATGTGCCGCTCGTAGATGTCCACCAGCTCCGCAAGGGACTCGAACGGCTCCTCGAACCAGTACGACATGGCCCGCGAATCGTTCGCCACCCGGTGCACGAACGGCAGATCTGGACGCTCCAGCGGACGTAACAGCACTTCAGGAGCAGGATCCATGCTTGCAGTCTAGCGACCCCGGTCCACATCCGAAGAGCCCGTCCCGAGCCCCGAGAACAAATCGTCTACCTGTCGGCACCGAGACTAGTGGGGTTGAAATAGAGCTTTTCATTCTCTGCGGCCTCGCGAAGCGCCCACAGCTTGGCACCCATTTCGAGATGGTCATCGACACTGATGTACTCGTCCGGGTTGATCGTTTTCTCCTCAGCGAGCAGCGCCCTGAGATACGACGCGCGAATAAGCCCCTGCCGTCCGTCCTCTGCCGATACCAGCGCAAACGTTGGTTCAACGCGTACCACTGTCACCAACTCCGCTTTGCTGCGCGGTTGGGCAATGGCCCGCGCGTTCTGCGCTTTGATGTCGTCGGCGACCTTCTGCGCAAGTTCGTCGACAGAAGCAAGCAGGTCAGCCATGGTCTTCGCCAACGCATTGTGGAACGCTGTGGGCTCCGAGCCATCGCTATTTTTGTAAAAGTTCTCATGCGTCAGCTCTCCCCAGGCATCCTGCAGTCGAGTCTTTATCTGCACCTCGACCTTGACCCCAGGAAACTCGCCATCAGGAGCCAAGACGGGCATGACCAACACAGCGTGGAAAGCCCGGTAGCCTGATTCTTTCGGCTGCGCGATGTAGTCCACCACATCGTCTTTGCCCCTCTTTTGCGCGAATGTGATGTTCTTCCCTGACTGGCACAGGCTTCGCAGCTTGGCAATAGCGACCTTCGCTTCGTCTGTGTTATTGCACGTGAGCTTCACCCCGACCCAGTCGCTGATGAGACTCTCCACCTTCTGCGCCAGATCTTCCTCCCGAATGCCGTCGACTCGCGCTCGAAGCTTCGTTATAGCGCGTTCCTGGTTCTTGATGCGCGGCTCGCTGATCGAGTACCCGTACTCTCCAGCTGGATCCGCGCCCATGACCACTTCGCGCAAAAAGTCTTTCGCTAAGTCACCAGCCCTTGACCACGAACTTTTCTTCTTACTGTAAAGAGCGGCAACCGCTTCTTCGAGTTTCGGCATGAGACTATTGTCACTAAGGCCGAGCGCGTTCCTGCAGCGGGTTCCCATTGGCCCCACGAGTCACGCGTTTTGCGGGCGCGCTCCCCGGTCCACGTCCGGCTCGATGTAGATGAGATCGATCTCCGGCAGCCGCTCGCGCAGCCTGGCCTCCGCCGCGTCCACCGCTTTCGAGACGGTCGCGAGGTCCGAGGCCCCGGACACCGCGACCTTCGCCGCGACGAGCAGTTCCTCGGGGCCGAGGTAGAGGGTCCGGCAGTGGATGACGCGCTCGACCTCGGGCCCCTCTTGCAGGGCGAGCAGGATCTGACGCTGTTGTTCGGGGGTGGCTCCTTCGCCGATCAACAGGCTGCCCATTTCCACGATCAGGACCAGCGCGATGGCCGCGAGCAGCACGCCGATGCAGAGGGTGGCGATCCCGTCCCAGACCGGGTCGCCGGTGATCAGCGACATCCCGACGCCGCCGAGCGCGAGCATCAGGCCGACGAGCGCGCCCGCGTCTTCCAGAAGCACCACGGGCAGTTCCGGGTTGCGGGTGTGCCGGATGAACTGGAACAGCGACTGCCCGCCCATGCTCTTGCGGGACTCGCCCCACGCGGTGGTGAAGCTGTAGCCTTCGAGCAGGACCGCGACGCCGAGGATGACGACGCCGATCCACGGGTTCTCCAGCTCGTGCGGCTCGTGGATCTTCTCGACGCCCTCGAGGATCGCGAACATCGCGCCGAGCACGAAGATCACGAGCGCCACGATGAACGCGTAGAAATACCGGGATCGGCCATACCCGAACGGGTGCTGCTGGTCCGCCGCCCGTTTCGCGGCGGCCTGGCCGCGCAGCAGGAGCGCTTGGTTCGAGGTGTCCGCGACGGAGTGCACTCCCTCGGCGAGCATCGAGGAAGACCCCGTGAGCGCGTATCCGACGAACTTCGCCACTGCGATGCCGAGATTTGCGGCCAACGCCGCGATGATCGCTTTACGGCCGCCCTCTGCTGACATGAGTGGGAAGCCTACCGGGTACCGACGCGAGGAACACTGTGGTGTTGTCCACATGCGCGAAAATCCGTGTTTCCGCGTCGCTCGCCGCCAGCCACACGGCTTCGCCCGGCGCTAGGCGCTCCCGGCTCCCCCTGACGTGGACCTCTGCCCTTCCTTCGACGCAGAGGAGGATCCTCGGCCCATCGGCTTCAGGCTCGCTTCTGGCGACGCCCGCGGGGAGGCGGTACATGGCGAGTTCGAACTCCGCCGCCAAGGCGGGGAATTCGATAGACGTCGGCCGCTGTTCGCCTCCGACCACCAGACGTTCGGGCGGGATCGGCTCGAAATCCACGATCGCGAGCAGCTCGTCCGCGGCCACGTGTTTGGCGGTGAGCCCGCCGCGCAGGACGTTGTCCGAGTTCGCCATGATCTCCACCCCGAGTCCGCCGAGATGCGCGTGCAGCACCCCCGCCGGGATGAAGAGGCCTTCGCCCGGCTCCAGGACGATGCGGTTGAGCAGGAGCGCGATGAGCACGCCGGGGTCTTGCGGGTAGCGCTGCGCCAACGCGGCCCCTGTGGCGTGGTTCCGCTCGCGCACGGCCGTCACTCTGCGCGCCACATCCTCGACTGGCATGGACAGCCAACGCTGCACAAGGCCGCAGAAGTTCTCGTCGTGCAGCAGCACGGTCTCGGGCAGATGCTCGAGCAGCCCGGCCTGGGCCAACTGCCCCAGTGTCTCCCTGGGGTCTTGGAATCCGGCCAACGCGTCGAACCGGGTGAGCGCGACGAGAAGCTCCGGCTTGTGCCGTGGATCTTTGTAGTTCCGCTTCGCGTCGTCCAGCGCCAAGCCCAGCGTGTTCTCCCGCTCGAAACCGGCCTGCGCCTGCTCGGCGGACGGGTGCGCTTGGAGGGACAGCGGCTCGCCCGCCGCGAGAAGTTTGAGCAGGAACGGCAGCTCTGCGCCGAATTGCCGCACGCATCGCGCGCCGAGCTGCTGTGCCGGGTCGGCGGCGATCAAGTCCGCGAGCACGCGCCCCTCGTCTTCGCCGTTCGGGTCGGCTCCGAGCGTGCACGGTTCGGCGGGATGCGCGCCGTACCAGATCTCGGCCTCCGGCTCGGCGCTGGGAGCGGGCCTGCCTGTGAGCTCGGCGAGATGCGTGCGCGAACCCCAGGGGTAATGCCGCATTTGTCCATGCAGCTTGCGCATTAGCGTTCCTCGCCCAACCTCAAATACACCGACGCGAGCGCGAGGCGTTGCGCGAGGACCGCGAACTGCGGCAGATCCGCGAACTCCTCCTGCCGGGGGAAGCGGCGGGCCGACGGCTCTGCCGTCGAGGCCTCCGCCATCACTAACTCGGCGTCTGGCAACCGCCTGAGCTGAGCCTCGACGTCCCAGCGGCTCTGGGCCGAAGCGAGCGCGAACACTCTCGGCGCGGCGGGCAGGGGGCCGTCCAGCTCCGGGTCGTGGAACAGGGCGGCTTCCCCGGTCAGCGCGACCGATGCCAGCCGTTCGCCCGCGACGAGGGCCGTCGCCAGATCGACGGCCTGCGCGGGCTCCCCGGCGACACGCAGGAGCGCGCCGGCCCCGTACCGGGCGACGGAGGCCGCGGCCGAGCCGTCGCCGGCGAGCACCACGCGCCGCCCCCGCATCCGCTCCGCGAGCGCCCGAGCCGGGTTCTCGAAGATCGGGCGGGACGGATGGGCCAAAAAGATCTCCTCGTCGATCTGGTCCGCCAGGGCCAAAAGGTCCACGAGCGAGCCGCCTCGGGAGGAACGCACCGCGCGGGCGACCGCGACATGCGCCGCGAGGGATTGGACGAAACCGAAGGAATCGCCGCCGGCGAGGCGGGGCGCGAGATCGATCACCCGGCTGTCGGCCGCGGCCCGCAACGGGCCTTCCAGCGGAGCGGAGGCCACGGTCGCGACCCCTCGGCGGGAAGCCGTGGACACCGCTTCGACGAGCAGGGGGTCCCCGGAGTCGGCTCCTGCGACGAGCAGCACGTCGAGCGGCCCAGCCCAGGACGGCAACCGGGGGGAGCGGACCACGGGGATGTCCCAGTCGGCGCCGGCTATCGCGGCGAAGACATCGGCTCCATGAGCCACGTCACCAGATCCCGTGACAGAGATGAGCGCCCTTGGCCGCAACGATTCGAGCTCGGCGAGCGCGCCGCTGGCCGAGGCGGAGCCGATTGCCCGCGCCTGCGCTCCGCCATGGGCCGCGACCTCGAACAACACCATCGCCGCGCGTTCGGCGGCGGGTGCGTTTGTGAGGTCAACCATGCCGGTCATCCTGGCAGGATAGCAGAAAAAACTCGAATCGCTCTTTGAAGATGCTGCTCAGGGACGGCATTCCGCTGAGGGCTGAGCGTCCGCGCCGCTACTCGGCGCGAATCACGCCGAGCACTTCTTGCGCGATCTCGTCGACTGCCGCCCGGTCCGGGGCCTCGGCGTTCAAACGCAGCAGCGGCTCGGTGTTCGAGGCGCGCAGGTTGAACCACGCCCCGCCGCCGAGGTCCACCGTCACGCCGTCGAGCTCGTCCACGGACTTCGCGCGCCCGGCGAACCGGTCGAGCACCCGCGCGATGGCCGACTTCGCGTCGCTGACGGTCGAGTTGATCTCACCGGAGGCCGCGTAGCGCTCGTAGCCGCCCATAAGCTCGGACACGGTCCCGTCCGAGCCGCCGAGCGCGGCGAGCACGTGCAGCGCGGCGAGCATGCCGGAGTCGGCTCCCCAGAAATCGCGGAAGTAGTAATGCGCGGAGTGCTCCCCGCCGAAGACGGCTCCAGTCTCCGCCATGCGCTGTTTGATGAACGAGTGCCCGACCTGCGTGCGCTCCGGGACGCCGCCAAGCTCGCGCACCAGCTCCGGGACGGCGCGGGAAACGATGGCGTTGTGGATGATCACCGACCCTGGGCTCTTCGCGAGCGAGCGCGCCGCGACCAGCGCCGTGATGGCCGAGGGCGAGATCGCCTCGCCGCGCTCGTCCACCACGAAGCAGCGGTCAGCGTCGCCGTCGAAGGCGAGGCCGAGGTCCGCGCCGGTCTCGCGCACCTTCGCCTGCAGGTCCACGATGTTCTTCGGGTCCAGCGGGTTCGCCTCGTGGTTCGGGAAATTGCCGTCGAGCTCGTAGAACAGCGGGATGATCGTGAGTCCTTCGACCGGGTCGAGCACGGCGGGCGCGGTGTGCCCGGCCATGCCGTTCCCGGCGTCCACCACGACGGTGAGCGGGCGGATGGCGGAGAGGCCGACGAGGTCGCGCAAATACTGCGCGTACTCGGCGAGCACGTCTTTCGTGGACTTCTCGCCTGGACGCACGTCTGCGCCCGGCACGCCCGCGACGAGCGCTTTTGCGATCTGGTCGAGCCCGGTCTCCTTGCCGACCGGCTTCGCGCCCGCCCGGCAGAGCTTGACGCCGTTGTACTTCGCCGGGTTGTGGCTCGCGGTGAACATCGCGCCGGGCCGGTCCAGGATCCCCGAGGCGAAGTACAGCTCGTCGGTGGAGGCCAGCCCGATGCTGGTGACGTCGAGCCCTTGCTCGAGGGCTCCTTTGGCGAACGCGTCCGAGAGCGGGAGGGAGGAATCGCGCATGTCGTAGCCGATCACCAGGCTCGTCGCGCCTTCGCCGCGCACGAGCCGGGCGAACGCGGCCCCGAGGTCTTCGATCAGCGCCTCGTCGATCTGCTCGCCCACCACGCCCCGCACGTCGTAAGCCTTCACCACCGCCGCGACGGCTTCTGGGGTGCGCACGCCGCCGGTCATTCCGCGTCGACCGGGTCCGGAACGACGCGCAAATGGCCTCGGCGCCCCGTCGAACTCGCCGCGGGCGGGGCCGGACGGGACTTGCGCTCCCCTCGGCCCGCCTCGCGGACCGCCTCGGCGAGCGCCGTCAGATCGTCGTCCTCGGCGTGGACCGGAGTGAACGAGCCCTCGCAGCGCATCATCGCCCAGCCTTTCGGCGCGGTGATGCGTTGGGCGTGGATTTCGCAGAGATCCCAGGCGTGCGGCTCGGCGTTCGTGGCGAGCGGCCCAACGACTGCCGTCGATTCGGCGTAGACGTAGGTCAATGTCGCGACGGCAGGCATCTTGCAACCGGGCCTGGAGCAGCGGCGTGGAATCCTCACGGGTGGTTAGCGTAGCGGCCTCAGCCCCGAAACGCGAGTCCAAGAGAGCATGGCGCGACTCGACTGTGACAGTGTCGGTATCAACTTGCCCCGGAGGGATTACAATAAAGCGATGACGGCTCGACCTTCGCACAGCCATCAAGCGTCCAACAACCAACGCCGCCAGCGCGCGCGGCAAGTCGGGCCGGGGCAGGCCGCGCAAAACACGGGGCTCTCGGGGCGGGTGACCCGGCGGGCCAACCGGAGAGGCCGCGACCTGCGCGGCGACCTCGTGCCGCAGCAGCTTCCGGCGTGGCGGAGCAAACGGGAGAAGTTCGACTCGCTCGTCCTCGAAGCGCTCTCCCCCATCGACCAACGCTGGCACGACCACCTCGTCGGACTGGACATCGCGGTGGACGACGTCCCCAGGATGCACCCGCTGCACCAGCAATTCGTGCAATGGCCCCCCGAAGTGACCGCGGACGGCCCCGTGCCGCTCGCCCGGCTCATTCCGGCAGGCGTGGACCTCTCCGGCAGGCACACCAGGGCCCGCGTCGTGCTGTTCCGCCGCCCCCTTGAGGACCGGGCGGAGGATCCGGACGAGCTGGTCGACCTGCTGCACCACGTCCTGGTGCGGCAAATCGCGACGTACCTCGGGCTGACGGAAGAAGCGATCGACCCCGAGGGCACGACGTACGACTACTAGCTCGTTTGTGTTCCAGACGACAGTTCACAAGGCGCGCTGACTCGGCGCGCCTTGTGTCTCGTCCGGGGCCGGGACGGATCGCCGCCTTGGACGTGAAGGGCTCTACGCCAGTCGCCGACGCAGCCTGCGGCGCTCGCGCTCGGACAGGCCGCCCCAGATCCCGAAGCGCTCGTCATTCTGCAGCGCGAACTCCAAGCACTCGTCTTTGACATCGCAGTTCAAGCAGATGCGCTTCGCCTCCCGCGTGGAGCCGCCCTTCTCTGGGAAAAAGACTTCCGGGTCGGTCTGGGCGCACAGCGCGTTCTCCTGCCACTGTCCTGTGCCTTCTTCCTCGGCTATGGCGAGAAAGATCTGTTGGGTGATGTCAAGCGAGTCTTTCATGTGGTCCCTCGGCTACTCTCTCGTCAGGATTCCCGAGCCGTCGCCGTCGTGGCGCGCCTGGTTGACATGTTCTCGAACGGATGGTCTACTGCTGTTGTCTGGGTGCGCGTCTCATCCAGTGCTGCGACACTGTTCGCGTCGTCCTCGCTTCTAAATGACACATGTGTGATTACACATGGCGCGCGGCGTCTGGTCAAGTCCGAAGATTCTTCTTTATGCTTCCGTCATGTTCATGTCGGCGTGTCGCGGCAACCGTCACGGCGGTGTCACATTCCAGCGGAACATCGGCGAACCGGTACCCTGAGCGCACTTCGCGGTCGAGCAACCGCGCCGCAAGCATGAAATGGAGGCCCCATGCCCAACCGCCTCGCCGCAACAGTTTTCGCCTTGGCTTTCGCCGGGGTCTGGTCGCTGCCCGCCGCGACCGCCGAGCCGACCCAGGTCTCGCTCGCGCCCGGAGCCCCGCTCATGCTCGGCGGCACCCCTCGGACCTCTGGCGAGGAGATCCAGATGGAGGCGTGCAGGCTCACCGCCATCGGCTACGACGACGAGCAACGCCTCGTGGGCATCACAGCGGGCCATTGCGCCAGGATCGGGCGGGTCGTGTATTCCGAATTGGTCGGCAGGCTCGGCCAACTCGGCCAAGTCGTCCGCGTCCACCACGACATGGGCATTCCCGCCGAGATGGACATGAGCCGCCCGTGGCACGAGGACATCGACTTCGCCATCATCGAGTTCGACCAAGCCAAGGTCGTCCCGAGCGCGGCGGCCCGCGTCGGCGGCAATGACGTCAAAGTCGCGGACGTCGGCGGGGCTCCGAAGGTCGGGGACAAGGCGTGCCAGTCCGGTCGGACGACCAGCAATGTCTGCGGAACCGTCACGGAGGTGCAGGACTGGCAGCACAGAGCGGAGTTCTGCACGAGCGAAGGCGACTCCGGAGCCCCTGTTTTCGTCGGCGACCGCATCGTCGGCCTCGTCACCACCGCCTTGAAGACCAAGGAGAACGCCTGCGGCACCGAACTCGGCTCCAACCTCGACGCGGTCCTCGAAGCCATCGGGCCTGGAGTCGGCGAGGGATTCCAACCGTTCGTCGGCTAATCCATGGCTCTTGAGGATTACGATCTGATCGCACGCGACTACGCGGACGCGTTCGGCGACGAACTCGACCGCAAACCGCTCGACCGCGCGACGCTGAACGCGTTCGCCCTGCTGGTCGGCGAATCGGGCGGTCGGGCGGCGCTCGACGCCGGCTGCGGCCCCGGGCATGCGGCGGGCGCGCTCGCGCAGGCGGGTCTCGCCGTCGAGGGGGTCGACCTCTCCCTCGAAATGGTGTCGCTGGCCCGACAGCGGCACCCTGGACTGCGCTTCGCCACGGCGGATATGGCGGCGCTGCCCTATCCGGACGGAGCCTTCGACGGCGTATGCGCCTGGTACTCCGTCGTCCACACCCCCGCCGACGAGCTGGCCGGGCTGTTCGGCGAATTCGGCAGGGTCCTCGCCCCGAGCGGCTGGCTGCTCCTCGCCTTCCAGACCGAGGCTCCCGCCCTCGACCTCGACGAGGCGTTCGGCCATTCGGTGGCGCTGCGGTTCCTCCGGCACGACGTGGCGGCGGTCCACGAGGCACTGCGCGCGGCCGGGTTCGATGTGTTCGCCACGACCAGACGCGAGCGCGACGCGGCGCAGGGCGAGACCGCGGCCCAGGCGTTCGTGATCGCGAGGCGGAACCTGGAGCGGCGAGCTGGCCGATAAGCCGGATTCTGTCGTGAGCGGCCATCCATCTGCGACGCCCGTCGCCGGACGCCTGAATGCGGTCTACCCGCAAGCTCGGGCGAGCAGCCCTCGAGCGCCTGCGCACCCGCACCGCGAGGGTGCGGGCATTTGACCTTGCTCCAGGTGGGGTTTACCGAGCCGCCCCGGTCACCCGGGGCGCTGGTGCGCTCTTACCGCACCGTTTCACCCTCACCGGCTCCGTGGCGAGCCACGCGCCGGCAGTCTGTTCTCTGTGGCACTTTCCCGCGAGTCGCCTCGGGTTGCCGTTAGCAACCACCCTGCTCTGTGGAGTCCGGACTTTCCTCGACCTCGGACCCGGCGCGACCTGCCCGCCTGTCTCCGAAGCCGCGACCGCTTGGCCAGCTCGCCGCGGAGAAGATAGTACCCGGTCCCTGAGGGCAGGGCTCAATGCTGCCAGTGCGAAATATCATTGACCAGCCGCACCGAACTGCGGCCCGACGGGGCGCGGTCGACGACCGACAGCGACGCAACGTCCAAGAACAACCTCGTCAACAGCTCCCAGCCGCTGCCGAGCGCGGACTTCAGCGCCAATTTGATCGGGGTCACGTGGGAGACCAGGACGATGTTCTCGCCGGGATGCCGCTCGACCACGTCGCGGACGAACTCATCCACGCGGGCCGCCACCTGGGCGAAGCTCTCCCCGCCCGGCGCTTCTGTCGTCGGCTCGGCGAGCCACCGCTCGCGCAGCCCGGGGTCGCGCGCCTGGATCTCCTGGCCGGTCAGCCCCTCCCACTCGCCGAAGTCCATTTCGATGAGCCGTTCGTCCTCGACCACGGGCAAGCCGAGCGCGTCGCCCACCGCCGCCGCGGTCTGCACCGTCCGGAGCAACGGCGAGGCGTAGATACGCGCGATATCCCTCTGCGCGCCGAGCCGAGCGGCGAGCGAGCGGGCCTGGGCCATGCCCTGCTCGGTGAGCGGGAGGTCGGACCGCCCGCATTGGCGGAACACGCGGGAAGCCTCCGTCTCCCCGTGCCGGACCAAGAGCAGCCTGGTCGCGGCGGACTTCGGCGGCTCCCAGCTGGCGGCGGGCTGCTCCTGGACGGCCTCCCGTTTTTGCTTCGGCGGCTCGGCGGCCTCCGCCTTCCCCGCGACCTCTTTCCCGTCGAGAGCGGCGTTGAGCAGCGCGTCGGCCCGCTTGTTCTGCTCCCGAGGCACCCAGGTGTAGCTCACCTCGTCGAATCCCCTGGCCAAGGCCGCGGCCCGGCTCGCCAGCTCCCGCATGTCCTCGTGCTTGATCTTCCACCGGCCCGACATCTGCTCCACGACCAGCTTCGAGTCCATCCGGACCGCGACGCGCCGCGCGCCGAGCTCTTTGGCGGCCTCAAGGCCAGCGACCAGCCCCCTGTACTCGGCGACGTTGTTGGTCGCCCTGCCGATCCGCTCGGCCCGCTGCGCGAGCACCCGCGCGCCGGACCCCTCGGAGTCGAGCACCACCGCGCCGTACGCGGCAGGTCCGGGGTTCCCCCGCGAACCGCCGTCCGCCTCGACAACCACTCGCATCTACGAACCCGTCCTGACCAAGATCGCCTCGCATTCCGGGCACCGCACCACGTCGTCGGGCGCGGACGAGGAGATCTGCGACATCTCCACCGGGGTGAGCTCCAACCGGCAGGCTCCGCACCGCCGTCCGTCCAACCGCCCTGCCGCAGTCCCCCGCGCGCGCAGCCGCTCGTAGAGCCCCAACAGCTCGGCGGCCCCGAACTGGTCTTTCAGCCGCGCAGTGCGTTCCGCCCGCGTGGCCTCGGCGGCGCGAAGCTGCTCTTTCAGCCGCTGGTCGGACTCCGCGAGCGCCGCGGCGGCGGCTTCGGCCGCAGCATCCGCGGCCGACCTGCGCGCCTGCGCCTCGGCGAGCACTGCCCGTTCCTCCTCACGCCGCTCCATGAGCACGAGCAGCTCGTCTTCGAATGCAGCCTGGCGCTTGCGCAGGCTGCTGAGCTCGTGCTGGACGTCGTTCTGCACCCTGGAGTCCAACGAGCCGGACTTGAGCAGCTGCTCGTCCCGCTCCTCCCGCTGCCGCACGGCGTCCACGTCCCCTTCGCGCTTGGCGATCTCCCGGTCCACGTCCTCGATCCGCATCGCGACGACAGCGGCCTCGTCGGCGGCGGTCTGGGCTGCGGCTTTGGCCGAGGCGAGCTGCCCCGCTTCGGGGAGGGATTGCAAACGGTGGGTCAGCTGACGCACTTGCGTGTCGAGCGCCACGACGTCGAGCAGCTCGCGCTGCGCCTTCGGATCGGCTTTCATGCCTCTCACGTTATCCTTGCGGCGGGCGCAGGACGTCGAACGCCCCCGAAAGATCGGGACGCTGGCGCGCGGCGGGGTCGTCGAGCTCAAAATATTCGCTCTGCTGGAACCCGAATGCCCCGGCGATCAAATTCGAGGGGAACGACTCGACTTTGACGTTAAGCTCGCGCACATTGCCGTTATAGAACCTGCGGCTCGCCGCGATCCGGTCCTCGGTGTTCGCGAGCTCCGATTGGAGCTGGACGAAGTTCGCGTTCGAGCGCAACGTCGGATAGGACTCGGCGACAGCGAAAAACCCGCGCAGCGCGGAGCTGAGCTGTCCCTCGGCGTACGCGGCGCGCGCGACGGAACCGCTGAACCCCGAAGCTTCGACCGCGAAGTTCCGCGCGGCGACCACTCGCTCGATAGCGCCGCGCTCGAACTGCGCCGCCGCGACCGTCGTCTGCACCAGGTTCGGCACGAGGTCGTGACGGCGCTGCAGCTCCACATCCACCTGCCGCCAGCTCTCCCGCACCGTGTTCCGCAACCGGACCAACCCGTTATAGCTCGCCCAGACTCCGACCAGCACGGCGAGCACCACCAGGCCGAAGCAGCAGGATCCGGCGACCAGCACCGCCATGATGGAAGACATGCGGCCACTGTAACAAGCTCAGCTCGAGCCCCAGACGAACCTCGGCGTCCGGTCCAGGATCTCGCACAGCCATTCCAAACGAGGCCCGATCTGTTGCGGATCGAGCCTCCCCGGCGACCATGTGGCCAGCTCCGCGCCCGCGAAACGGAACGGCCACATGCCGAATCTCCAGTCCGCGAGCATCCATTCCATCGTGGTCGGCGCGAGCACGTCGTAGGCGAATCGGGGATTGTCGGTCGCGATGAGAAACCGGTCGTTGAAGGCTTTGCTCTCCAGCTGCAGGTCTCGCGACCCGAAGAATCCTGCGATCTTCGAGCCCACCCCCTCCAAGGTGACTTGCAGCGTCGGGCGCCAGGCGGGGGTCGCCACGACGACGACCATGAAGCGATAGGTGGTCGTCGTGGAACGGGTATCGCCGCTGCCGGTCTCGGTCGTGATCTGGTACGAGTACTCGAAAGCCGTGAAAGGGCGGCCACGGTGCTGCCCGGAGAACACGTCGTAGGCCCTGCGACGATCGCCCCGCCCGAAAGGCGGCCCCGAGTACCGCCGCCAGAGCCCGCCGACCTCGGGCGCGTACCGCCAGCCAGCCTGCCGCGCGAACTCCCAGTTGTAGGCCATCTCGGCCTGTCTGCGACGCTGCGCGTCCTTGACCTGTTTGACCGCGAGGAAGACCAGACCGCCGATCAACGATATGACGGCGAGCGCCGTGAAACCGGCGCAGCACGCCGACCCGACCACCACGTCCATCTCAGACACGCTCCCAGAACATCACGCTGTCGCCATCGAGCGAGGGTCAGTCCCGTCCAGCCTGGACGGCGAGGGCGTTGTAATGGACTATGGCGATCTTGTCCGGTTGTCCCACCGGATGCACGGCGAGGTCGGCGGTGACATCCGGGGTGTCGTCGACTATGACCACCTCTGTGGTTCCCGGTGGCAGGTCAGCCGGATTGAGCCCGCTGTTGACCGGATCGTCCACCAGGATTTTCGCCAAGCGTCCGCGCAGCCCCTCAGAGTCGAAAGACAGCGGCTCCCAGCTTTCGCTGTCATTTGCCATCTCGCGCCTCCATGCGGCTCGCGCTTCTCTGCTTCTCGCGACTTTGTACGGCCATCATGCTATTTCCCCCCTCCGTTGCCCGCCGTACTGCCCGGCGCTTTACCCGCTGTTGCGCAGCGCCGTGGCCAAGCCGTTCATCGTCAAATGGATGCCGAGGCGCACCCGCTCGGACTGGTCGCCCGCGCGGTAGCGGCGCAAGAACTCCACCTGCAGATGGTTGAGCGGTTCGAGGTACGGGAAACGGTTGTACACCGAGCGTTTCAACGCCGCGTTGTCCGCGAGCAGGTCGTTCGTGCCGGTGATCGCGGCGTGCATTTTGAGCGTGCGGGCGTGCTCGTCCTGGATCGCGCCGAAGACCTGCTCGCGCACCGAGACGTCGGGCACCAGCTCCGCGTAGCGGGCGGCGAGCCCGAGGTCCGACTTCGCGAGCACCTGGGCGAGGTTGGAGAGCACGGCCCGGAAGAACGGCCACCGCTCGTTGAGCTCGCGCAGCTTGCCGAGCTTGGCCGGGTCGTCCCCTGCCCATTCCTCGAACGCCGTGCCCACGCCGTACCAGCCGGGCAGCATCACGCGCGACTGCGACCACGCCAGCACCCACGGGATCGCCCGTAAGTCCCGGATCGACGCGGTCGGCTTGCGCGAGGCGGGGCGCGAGCCGATGTTGAGCGCGCCGATCTCCGACACCGGGGTCGAGGCGAGGAAGTACTCCACGAAGCCGGGGGTCTCGTGGACGAGGGCGCTGTAGGCGACCCGCGCCCGCTCCGCGAGGTCGTCGAAGAGCGCGTACACTTCCTCCGCCTCCTCGCCGAGTCCCTCGACGTCGAGCAGCGAGGCCTCCAGCGTGGCCGCGACCAGGATCTCAAGGTTCCGATACGCGCGGCGCGGCTCCGCGTATTTCGCGGCGATGATCTCGCCCTGCTCGGTCAGCCGCAGCGACCCCGCGACCGCGCCGGGGGGCTGGGCGAGGATCGCGCTGTAGCTCGGGCCGCCGCCCCGCCCGACGGTGCCGCCCCTGCCGTGGAAGAGCCGCAGCCGGATCCCCGTCGCGCGCGCGGCTTCCACCAGGTCGAGCTCGGCCCGGTACAACGCCCAGTTGGCGGCGAGGTAGCCGCCGTCCTTGTTCGAGTCCGAGTACCCGAGCATGACTTCTTGCAGCATGCCCTTGCCCGCCACCAGCTCCCGGTACAGCGGCACCTCCAGCGTCGCGACGAGCGTCGTTGCGGACTGGCGGAGATCCTCGATGGTCTCGAACAGCGGCACCACGTTCATCGGACAGGTCGGCGGCTCGTCCGGGGAGCCCGGGTCGTAGATCCCCGCCTCTTTGAGCAGCAGCAGCACTTCGAGCATGTCGCTCACCGACGTGCACATGCTGATGATGTAGTTCGGGATCGCCGCAGGGCCGAGCGCGCGGATGATCGTCGCCGCAGCCCTGTTGATCCCCAGTTCTTTCGCGGCGACCTCGCTGAAAACGGCGTGCGGCCCGATGAGCGGGCGGCGAGTGGAAAGCTCGGCGGTCAGGAGCCGCACCTTCTCGTCCTCGGCGAGCTCGGCATAGTCCCGGCACGCCCCAGCCCAGGACAAAAGCTCCGCCACCACCTGCTCGTGCACCTCGGAGTTCTGCCGCAGGTCCAGGCTCTGGAGGTGGAAGCCGAAGGTGGCGACCGCCTCGCGCAGCACGGCGAGGCGCCCGTCCGCGAGCATCGTCCCGTGGTGCTCGCGCAGCGACGCGTCGAGCGCGTCGAGGTCGACAAGGAATTCCTCCGGGGTCGCGTACGGCGGCGCGCCCTCCGGATCGGAGGAATGCTCGACCGGCCCGCCCAGCAAGTACAGCGCCGAAGCCGACAACCGCGCTCGGAGCCGGTAGAGCGCCTGCCGGTACGGCTCGTCGGCCCGCCACTCGGACGACGGCCCCGCCTGCGCGGCGAGCTGCGCCACCGCGTCGCTCACCGCGACGAGGCGGCGCGACATCGCGAGCTCGTCCTGCAACAGGACCAGCTCGTTGAGGTAGTGCTCAAGGACCACCGCAGTCGCGCGGTGGCTCGCCCGCACGACCACCGACGCGTCGATGTTCGGGTTGCCGTCCCTGTCGCCACCGATCCACGAGCCAGGCCGGACGATCGGCTCCGCCGATGCGGGCCGCGCGTCGGGCCAACGCTCCCGCAGCTCCCGGTCCACGGCCAAGTTCAGCTTCGGAATCATCTCCAAGAGGGAAGCCTGGTAGTACCGCAGGCCCATCTCGATCTCGTCCTGGATGCGCACGCGGGACAGGCGGGTGATCGCGGTCTGCCACAGCGCGGTCACGTGCCGTCGCAGCTCGGCCACCGTCTCCTCTCGCTCGCTCTCATCAAGGGCGGTCCGGTCGAGGTAGCGCATAAGCTCGGTGATCCGGCCCTGCGCCTCGAAGACGCTGCGCCGGCGGGTCTCCGTGGGGTGCGCGGTGATCACCGGGGCGACCAGCGCTCCCACGAGCGCGGCGGCGACCCGCTCCGCCTCCGGCGGCGTTTCGTCGAGCTTGCGCCAGGTGGCCGCCAACGTGCTGTCCGGGGCCGCTTCGCCCGCCTGGACGTGGACCCGCCTGCGCCGCTCGGTGTGGATGTCCTCGGCGAGATTGGCGAGCAGCAGGAACTGACAGAACGCCCGCACCACCGGAATCGCCTCGTCGACGCCCACGTTCGCGAAGAAATCCGCCAATTCGGCGCGGTCGATCTCCGAGCGGCGCACCCGGAACGACTCGGTGCGAGCGTGCTCGACAAGATCGAAAATATGCTTCCCGGACTGCTCGGCGATGATGTCGCCGAGCACCCGCCCCAGGAGGCGGATGTCCTCGCGCAGCGGCTCGGTGGCGATTCGTTCCGGATCGTTCGGGTCGAACAAAGATACCGCGTCAGTCACACAGCCCAGTATTCCCGGCTGCCGGGCATCTCGCCACCCGAGCGATCAGCGGGACGGCGGAGCCGGGGGCGCGGGAGGCTGCTGTTCCTGCGGGTTCGCGGGGGCGGGCGGCTGCTCCTGTGGGACTTGCTGCGGCGCGATGGGGGGCATCTGCGGCGCGCCGCCGGAGCCCATGCCGCCGCCGATCCCGGCGGAGTAGCCGGGGTCGTTGGCCCTGCGCTCGTCCTGCTCGGTCTTGAGCTTGATCTGGTAGCTGATCCCCGTGATCGCGACGAACCAGACAAGGCCGACGAAGATGGTGATCCGGTTCAGGTTGCGCTCCGCCTGCGTCGAGCCCGCGAGGCTCGACTGCACGCCGCCGCCGAACAGGGACGACAAGCCCCCGCCTTTCCCCCGGTGCAACAGCACCAGAAGGACCAGCAGCAAGCTGCTCACCAGAATGGTGATCTCAAGCGTTAACCTCACGGCGGGCTATTCTACCCCATCCGTCCGGCCCAGATGACGACCTGCTGCGCCATCCCCCTCGAGTTCTGCGAGCGGGGGGCAACCCGCGCGCAATCTTTTTCCGCTATGGTGACCCACATGACACTCGAAGCGTTGGATCGCGCCGCGCCAGACCGCCTGAGCCTGACGAGCGTGGTGAATTTCCGGGATGCGGCGGGGCACCCCGGACCGCTGGTCGGCTTCGGCGGCAAGGCGCTGCGCCCCGGCCAGTTCTACCGGTCTGGCACCCTCGACCCCGACGAGACCGAGGGCGCGCAGCTCGCCGGCCTCCCCGTCTCCCTCGTCGTGGACTTGCGCACGACGTGGGAGGCCGAGCGCAGGCCCGACCGGGTCCCGCAGGGCGCGCGATACGCGCACATCAGCGTCCTCGGCGCAGGCACCCAAGCCGAGCAGGCGGTGTACGGGCACATCCCGGACCCCGACGAGGCGCGCGAGTCCCTCAGACGGCTCAACCGGGGCTTTGTGACCGAAGCGGAGCAGCGCGACCAATTCCGCGCCGTGTTCCACGCGTTCGCCGAGGCGGAGGGCCCGGTGGTCTTCCACTGCTCCTACGGCAAGGACCGCAGCGGATGGACCGCCGCCATGCTGCTGTCCATCGCGGGCGTGCCCGAATCCGGCATCTTCGCCGACTACCTGCTCAGCAACGAATTCCTCGCCGAGGTCAACCGCGTCCGCCTGGAGCAGGCGCACGCGCAGGACGGCCCGGAGGCCGCGAACGCGCGCGCCCCGATCTTCGAAGTGCACCCGGATTACTTGCGCACCGGCCTCGCCCAGGTCGAGCGGGACTACGGGACGGTGGACGAGTACCTGCGGCGCGGGCTCGGCCTCGACGAGCAGGTGCTCGGACGACTGCGCGCGAAACTGCTGGGGTAAGCGGGCTGCTCGGCCGGACTATTGGGCTTTGGCGGCCAGCGACGCGAACGCGATGATGGCCGCGAACTCCTCGACCTTGAGCGAAGCCCCGCCGACCAGCGCGCCGTCCACATCGGGCTCCGCCAACAACTCTGCGGCGTTGCTCTTGTTCACCGACCCGCCGTAGAGGATCCGCACCGCGCGGGCGACATTGTCGCCGCCGACCTCGGCGAGCGCCTTGCGCAGCGCGCCGCAGACCTCCTGCGCGTCCTTCGGGCTCGCGACCCTGCCGGTGCCGATCGCCCAGATCGGCTCGTACGCGACGACGATCTGGAGCAATTCCGCCTCGGACAGACCGGAGAGCGCCGCGCGGAGCTGGTCGCAGCAATGGACCACGTGCCCGTTCTCGTCGCGGATGTCCTCGCCCTCGCCGACGCAGAGGATCGGGGTCAGCCCGTGGCGCAACGCGGCCCTGACCTTCGCGGCCACCAGCTCGTCGGTCTCGTGGTGGTACGCCCGGCGCTCGGAGTGGCCGACGACGACCTGGGCGCAGCCGAGCTTGGCGAGGAACCCGCCGGACACCTCGCCGGTGTACGCGCCCGCGTCGTGCTGGGAGAGGTCTTGCGCGCCGTATTTCACCGGCAAGCCGTCCGACTCCACCACCGCCTGCACGCTCCTGATGTCCGTGAACGGGACGAGCACCGACGCGTCCACCGTGGTGAAGTGCTCCGGTTTGAGGGCATGGCAAAGCTTTTGCACCAAGGCGATGGCCTCGAAATGGTTGAGGTTCATCTTCCAGTTGCCCGCGATGAGGGGCTTGCGCGCCGCAGAAGTCATAGGTGACGACTCTAGCGGTCGAGCACGGCGATGCCGGGCAGGGTCTTGCCCTCGAGGAATTCGAGGGACGCGCCGCCGCCGGTCGAGATGTGCGAGAAGTCGTCCTCGCCCAGCTCCAACGTCCGCACCGCAGCGGCGGAGTCGCCGCCGCCGACCACGCTGAACGCGCCTATGGCGGTCGCCTCGACGATCGCGCCGGCGATGGTGCGCGTGCCCCAGGAGAACGCCGGGAACTCGAACACGCCGAGCGGGCCGTTCCAGAAGATCGTCTTCGCCGCTCCCGACCCGCCGGACTCCAGCAGCGCGGCGGCGAAGAACTTGTGCGTCGCCGTGCCGACGTCCAGGCCCATCCAGCCGTCCGGGATCGCGTCCACGGCGACGTTCTGCGTCCGCGCGTCCGCCGCGAACTTGTCCGCGACGACCACGTCGACGGGGAGCTTGATCACCGATCCGTAGCGATCCAAGAGGCTCTTGGCGTTCTCGATCTGGTCCTCCTGCAAGAGGGAGGCCCCGACCGAGTGGCCTTGTGCCGCGAGGAACGTGAACGCCATACCGCCGCCGATCACCAACGTGTCCACGCGCGGAGCCAGGTTCTCGATCACGGCGAGCTTGTCCGAGACCTTCGAGCCGCCGAGCACGACCGCGTACGGGCGCTCGGGGGACTCGGTGAGCCGCTGGAGCACGCCGACCTCGACGGCGACCAGGTCGCCCGCGTACGCGGGGAGGAGCTTGGCCACGTCGTAGACCGAGGCCTGCTTGCGATGCACCACGCCGAAGCCGTCGGAGACGAACGCGCCGTCCTCGCCGACCAGCTCGACCAGATCGCGCGCGAGCGACTCGCGCTGCGCGTCGTCCTTGCTCGTCTCGCGAGGGTCGAAGCGCACGTTCTCCAGCAGGAGCACGTCGCCGTCGGTCAAGCCCTCCGAACGCGCGAGCGCGTCCTGGCCGACCACGTCGCCCGCGAGCTGGACGTGCCGTCCGAGCCGTTCGGCGAGCTCGGCCGCCACCGGGGCGAGCGAGTACTTCGGGTCCGGGGAGCCGTCCGGGCGGCCGAGGTGCGCGGCGACCACGACCTTCGCTCCCGCCTCGGCGAGCTTCTTGATGGTCGGGACCGAGGCGATGATCCGGCCGGGGTCGGTGATCGCGGGGCCGTCCAGCGGCACGTTCAGGTCGGAACGGACCAGCACGCCGCGCCCGGAGACTCCGGACGCGATCAGGTCTTCAAGCGTGGAAATCGCCATGCGTCGAAACCCCTTCTCAGGACAGGGACTTGCCGACCAGGCCGATGAGGTCCACCAGTCGGCTGGAGTAGCCCCACTCGTTGTCGTACCAGGCCGCGACCTTGATCTGGCCAGCGACGACCTTGGTCAGCGGCGCGTCGAAGATGCTCGAATGCGGGTCGCCGATGATGTCGCCGGAGACGATCGGGTCGGTCGAGTACTTGAGGATGCCCTTGAGCGGGCCTTCTGCGGCGGCCTTCACCGCGGCGTTCACAGACTCCACCGTGGCCTCCTTCTCGACGTCGAGGGTGAGGTCGGAGATGGAGCCGGTCGGGGTCGGCACGCGCAGCGCGTAGCCGTCGAGCTTGCCGACCAGCTGCGGCAGCACCAGTCCGATGGCCTTGGCGGCTCCGGTCGAGGTCGGGACGATGTTGAGCGCGGCGGCGCGGGCGCGGCGCAGGTCTTTGTGCGGACCATCCTGCAGGTTCTGGTCCTGCGTGTAGGCGTGCACGGTGGTGAGCCCGCCCCGGACGATGCCGAAGGCCTCGTCGATCACCTTGAGCACCGGCGCGATGGAGTTCGTGGTGCAGGAGGCGTTGGAGATGATGTTCTGGCTGCCGTCGTACTTGTCCTCGTTGGCCCCGAGCACGACGGTCAGGTCCTCGCCGGTGGCGGGGGCGGAGATGATGACCTTCTTGGCCCCTGCTTCGAGGTGGCCCTTTGCCTTGGCCGCGTCGGTGAAGATGCCGGTGGACTCGACCACGACGTCCACGCCGAGCTCGCCCCATGGCAACGCCGCCGGGCCCTCTTTGATCGCGAGCGCGCGGATCTTCTGGCCGCCGACGACGATGTCCTGGCCGTCGACCGAGACTTCCTCGGGGAAGCGGCGCAGGATCGAGTCGTATTTGAGGAGGTGGGCGAGATGCGCCGGGTCGGTGAGGTCGTTCACGGCGACGATCTCGAAGTCCGCGCGCCCCGCCGCTTTCGCCGCGTGCGCCGCCCGGAAGAAGTTCCTGCCGATCCGTCCGAAACCGTTGACGCCTACTCGAATGGCCACGTGCGAACTCCTTCGTAAGTCAGTTGTGAGTCAGTGATGCGGATACGCCGCCTAGCCTAGTGGTTTTCTCCGCGCGCCATGCAGACACCCCTACCCCGTGACGGGGACGGGCCTGGTCATGAGATCGACGTACCAGTCGTAGAACCGGTTGTTGTCGAATTGAGTGAGCACTGTCACCGGCCGCCGCCCCGCGACGGGGTGCGCGCTGTAGGAAACGGAGCCGTCGTCCGCCCCTGTCTTCGTGCCCACCGTCGGCCACACCACGCGCCGCTCGGTCGCGAAACTCGGATCCACCGCGTACGCCAGCGCCAGCTCGTCCCATAGCGGCTGGGTGTAGCCGGGATCTTCCTCGTATCCCCCGCTGCCGTTCAAGCCCGCGCCGACGATCTCGCGGTAGAGCCCGGTGACTGCCGTGGGGCGCGGCGGATACGCGATCCGCCGGTAGACCTCGTTCGTCAGCGGCACGGTGTTCGACAAGTCGAGCGGGGCGATCACCGCCGGAACCGGCAGTTTGAGCACCTCGTCCGCCGCCTTCGGGTCGAACCACCAGTTCAGCTCGGCCTTCGCCGTGCTGTTCCCCGGCGCGTCGAACGCGCCGCCCATGATGACGATCCGCTTGACGAGCGGGATGGCTTCGGGATGCGCGTTGGCCAGGAGCGCGAGATCGGTCAGCGGCCCGATCGCGACGATCGTGACCTCGTGCGGATGGGCGCGCAGCTGGTCGGCCATGAAGTCGACGGCGCGTTCGGCTCGGGGGGCGACACGCGCCGCGAATCCGTCCGGCGGCGGGACCAGGTCGGCTTCGGACTTCGGTTTCTTCGTGCCCCAAGCCCCGACGAACCCGTCCCCCGTCGCGAGGGCGGCCGCGTCCGCCGCGACCGAGGCGCTGCCGTGGTCGAGCGGGTAGTCGGCCCCTGGGTACACCCCGACCGTGTCGCCGATCCCGAGCCGCTCGGTCGCCTTGACCGCCTCGGCGATCTCCTGGTCTCGCCACTCGTCCCCGGTCACCACGGTGATCCCGAGCAGATCGACCTTGCCTTCCGCCTGCAACTGCGCCGCCATGGCCACCACCTGGCCGTCGTCCAGCATGGTCGCGAAGTCGGTGTCCACGATGATCTTCTCCGGCCCCGCCTCGTCCGCGAGGGCCGGGACAGGAACGAGCACTGCGAGGAGTGCCAGGACCAGGGAACCCTTAGTCTTCATCTTCCAACAGATCGGGGCTCACCGCGGACTCCGTGTCGGGGATGCCGCGCTGCGAGGCGACCTTGTCCGCCATCGACAGCAGCCTGCGGATCCGACCGGCGATGGCGTCTTTCGTCATCGGCGGGTCGGACAACGAGCCAAGCTGCTCCAACGACACCTCTTTATGGGCCATGCGCAACTTGCCCGCGACCAGCAGATGGTCGGGCACCTCGGGGCCGAGGATCTCGATGGCCCGTCCGACTCGGGCCGCCGACGCGAGGGCGGCGCGGGCCGAGCGGCGCAGATTCGCGTCGTCGAAATTGGCGAGCCGCTGCGGAGCCGCGCGGACCTGGCGCTGCTGGCGATGCTCCTCCCACACCTTCCAGCTGCTCTTCGCGCCCATCCGGGTGAGCAGTTCGCCGATCGCCTCCGCGTCGCGCACCACGACCCGGTCCTGGCCGCGCAGTTCGCGGGACTTCGCCTGGACTCCGAGCCTGCGGGCCGCGCCGACCAGCGCCAGCGCCGCCAACGGGCTCGGCGCGACGATTTCGAGCGCGGCGGTCCGGCTGGGCGCGGCCAGCACCCCGCTGGCGAGGAAAGCGCCCCGCCAAGCGCCCTCCACGTCCTCAAGGCTCCCGTTCACCACGGCGGCGGGCAGCCCAACCACCGGACGGCCCTGGTTGTCGATCATCCCCGTCTGACGGGCCAGCATCTCCCCGCCCCGAGTCACACGCACCACGTACCGGTGGTACTTATGCGATCCGCCTGGCGGCAGGACGTGGACCTCGCTCGCCGCGCCGTGGAGCTCGTGCAGGCCGACGCGGAGCCGTTTCGCGGATCCTGCGTGGTCGAGCTCCGCGCCCACCACGATCCGCCCGGACAAGATCTGCAGGCCGCCGCCGAACCGCAGCACGGCGGCCACCTCCGCTTTGCGGGCCGCGAGCGTCCCAAGCGGGACCTGGCACAGCTCGTCCTTGATATCCGTCGTCATCCCGTTGCTCATACACCGTCCTCTTGCCCTATCAACTCCACGAGCGCTCCGGCGAGCGCCTTCGGATCGTGCTGATGCGTCCCTGGGATCGCAACCTGTGCGAACGTGGGGCGCGCCCCGAACCGGGCCGCCGCCCGCGCGAGCTGTTCGCGTTCCATTCCGTCCTGCACCGAGGCCGCATCGACCACAATATGATCCACGGTCAACCCTGGAGCATGCTGTGAAAGCACATGCAGGTGCCGCTCGGTGGAGAAGCCAGCGGTCTCGCCCGGTTCAGGGGCGAGGTTCAGCACGAGCACTTTTCGCGCCGCTGTCGCGGTCAACGCGCGCAGCTGTTGTGGCACGAGCACATGCGGGATCACGCTGGAGAACCACGACCCCGGCCCGAGCACGACCATGTCGGCCCGCAGGATCGCGTCGACTGCCTCCGCGCAGGCTGGCGGCTCCATCGGCAGCAGCCTTACCCTTCGAACTTTACCCGGTGTCGTCGCGACCGCAACCTGGCCTCGGATCCGGCGGATGAGGCGAGGGTCCTCCTCGATGCCCGAAACCTCCGCCTCGATGTGCAGCGGCACGGTCGACATCGGCAGCACCCGGCCCTGGATCCCGAAGGTCCGGACCATCGCGTCGAGCGCCCGGACCGGATCGCCGAGCACCTCGGCCAGCCCGGCGAGCAGGAGATTGCCGACCGGATGCCCGGCCAGCGCCCCCACCCCGCCGAACCGGTGCTGGAGCACCTGGGCCCACACGCCCGACTCGCCGTCGTCGGGGGCGAGCGCCACGAGCGCCATCCGCAGATCGCCGGGCGGGATCACATCGAGCTCGTGCCGCAGCCGGCCAGAGGAGCCGCCGTCGTCCGCCACCGTCACCACCGCCGTCACGTCGGAGGTGAGCCGCCGAACCGCCGAAAGCGTCGCGTAGAGCCCATGCCCGCCCCCTAGCGCAGTCACCGCGAGCCTCCTGGCGGCTGGCTCCGGAGCGGCGTGCGCGTGCCGGGCCATCGTCACTCCAGCCCTAGATCGCGGTGGATCACTCGGACGGTCAGCTGGTCGTCCTGCCCGATCAGCGCCCCCAACGCCACCGCCATCGCCACGCTGCGATGCTTGCCCCCGGTGCAGCCGACCGCGATCGTCATGTAGCGCTTCGCCTCCTTGCGGTAGCTGGTGAGCATCAGGCGCAAAAGCTCGTGGTACGTCCGCAGGTACTCCCTCGCCCCCGGCGCGCCCAGCACGTATTCCGACACCTCGTGGTCGAGCCCGGTGTGGTCGCGCAGATGCCGCACCCAGTGCGGGTTGGGCAGGAACCGGACGTCGGCGACCATGTTCGCGTCGAGCGGGAGGCCGTATTTGAACCCGAAGGACTGCACCGTCACGCTGGTCTTCGCCCGAGCGGCCGAACCGCCCCACTCTTGCTCCACCATGTCGCGCAGCTCTTTGACCGAGGAGACCGACGTGTCGAGGATCGAGTCCGCCTCGGCGAGCAGCGGTTCGAGCAGGTTGCGCTCCCGCTTGATCCCTTCCGCCAACGTGTCCTGGCCTTGCAGCGGATGACGGCGGCGCACCTGCTCGAACCGGCGGATCAGCACCTCGTCGGAGGCTTGCAGGAAGAGCACTTTCGGATCAAGGCCCTGGCCGCGCAGCTCGGCGAGCAGGGAGTGGATGTCTCCGGTGAAGTCCCTGGTCCGCGAGTCCACCACCACCGCGAGCCTCGGGATCTGGGTCTGCGGGTCCAGGCCGATCTCCACCATGCGGGTGACCAGCTGCGGCGGCAGGTTGTCGGCCACGTACCAGCCGACGTCTTCGAGGATCTTCGCGGCGGTGCCGAGGCCCGCCCCGGAGAGTCCGGTGAGGAAAAGGACCTCGATCGCGGGGCTCTCAAGCTTTTTCTCCGGTTCCGTCATGAGGCCGCTCCCGCAGTGTCGCCTTTCCCGTCCAACGCCGCCGTGCTCGGCTCCGCCTTGCGCAGCGCCGCGACCACAGAAGCCGCGAGGACCGGGCCGAACCCCGGCAGCGCCACGATCTCCTCCGCGCTCGCGGCCGAGAGTTTGCGCACCGAGCCGAAATGCTTGACCAGCTGGGCGCGCCGATGCTCCCCGAGCCCTTTCACCTCGTCCAGCGCCGACGCGGTCATCCGTTTCGAGCGCTTGCTGCGGTGGTGGCCGATGGCAAAACGGTGCGCCTCGTCCCGGATCCGCTGCAAGAGGAACAGGCCGGGGCTGCGGCGCGGCAGGATCACCGGGTCGTCCTCGTCGGACAGCCACAGCTCTTCGAGGCGTTTCGCGATCCCGACCACCGGGATGTCGGAGGCCCCGGCTTCGACCAGCGCCTCGAACGCGGCCCTGACCTGGGGCTGTCCTCCGTCGATGACCAGGAGGCCGGGATCGGGGCGGGAGTCGGAGCCCTTCTCGGACTGGCGATGCGCGAACCGTCGCCGGACGACCTCCGCGATGTTCCCGGTGTCGTCGTTCCCGACAACGCCGTCCGCCCCTTTGATCGTGTAGTGCCGGTAGTCGGCTTTCTTCGGGAGGCCGTCGTCGAAGACGACCAGCGAAGCCACCACGTCGGTGCCCTGGACGTGCGAGATGTCGACGCATTCCATCCGGATCGGCGGCGCGGGCAGGTCCAGCGCCTCGTAGATCTCTTGCAACGCCGCCGAGCGCTCGGTGAAGTCCCCGCTGCGGCGCAGCTTGTGCTGGGCCAGCGCCTCGTGGGCGTTGCGGGCGACCGTCTCCATGAGCTTGCGTTTGTCCCCGCGCTGGGGCACCCGCAACGCCACCGCGCTGCCGCGCAGTTCGGAGAGCCAGGTGGTGACGCCTTTGACGTCGTCCGGCAGCTCGGGGACCAGGATCTCGCGCGGCGCGGCGACGAACCGCGCGGACCGCCCGAACCGGTCCGTCGCCGCCGCGTATTCGGCGAGGTCGCCGTAGAACTGGAGGAGGAACTCCTCCACCATCTCCCCCTTGGCGTTCTCCGAATCCCCGTACACGTTGTCCACCACCCAGCCGCGCTGGCCCCGCACCCGGCCCTCGCGCACCTGGAAGACCTGCACCGCCACTTCCAGATCGTCCGAGTCGAAGGCCACCACGTCCGCGTCCGAGCCGTCCGCGAACACCACGGCTTGATGCTCCAGCGCCTTGTCCAGCGCCGCGAGCTCGTCGCGCAACCGGGCCGCCGTCTCGAAATCGAGCTCGTCGGCAGCCGCGAGCATCCGTTTGCGGGTGTCGCGCACCAACGTGTCGGCCCCGCCCGCGAGGAAGTCGCAGAACGACTCCACGATCGCCCGGTGCTCGTCCGCGCTCACCCGCCCGACGCAAGGCGCGGCGCATTTGCCGATGTAGCCGAGCAAGCAGGGGCGGCCGATCTGGCCGTGCCGCTTGAACACGCCGTTCGAGCACGTCCGCGCGGGAAACACTTTGGTCAGCAAGTCGACGGTGTTGCGGATCGCCCAGGCGTGGGAATAAGGGCCGAAATACCGGACGCCTTTGCGCCGCGCGCCGCGGTAGACGAACAGGCGCGGGTACTCCTCGTTCAGGCTCACCGCCAGCATCGGGTAGCTCTTGTCGTCGCGGTAGCGGACGTTGAACCGGGGGTCGAACTCCTTGATCCAGTTGAACTCCAGCTGCAGCGCCTCGACCTCGGTGGCCACCACCGTCCACTCCACGGTGGAGGCCGTCGTGACCATCTGCCGGGTGCGCGGCGCGAGGGCGTAGAGGTCTTGGAAGTAGTTCGACAGCCGGGCGCGCAGGTTCTTGGCCTTGCCGACGTAGACGACCTGCCCGTCGGGATCGCGGAACCGGTAGACGCCAGGCTCGGTCGGGATGGTCCCCGCGGCGGGACGCGCGACGCCTCCGCTGAGCCGAGGAGCAATCGCCGGGATGGTCACGTCAATAAGGCTAGCGCGCTCCCGGCTCATCGACGCTGTGCGGTGAAATATCCGCTCGTGCGCCACAACTGGGCGAACAGCTCCGGGAACGGCCTGCCCTGCGCGGCGGCGAGATCCGCCCGGCCGACCGGCGCGACGGCCCAGCCGCGCGCGCCGAGCCACTGCTGCGGATCCTCCCTCGGATCGTCGTACCACAGCGTGGTCACGTCGAAGTCGGATTCGCCGGGGCTGAGCGCCGCGCCCCGCTGCGCCGCCTCGCGGATCCGCGCGATGTCGCCGGGGCGGAACCCGTTCTCCGCGCCGATGTGGCTTCCCGGCGCGGACAACTCGTAGATCTGCGCGAACAGCGCGTCCTGCGCCGCGCCCGGCAGGTAGATCAAGAGGCCTTCGGCGAGCCAGGCCGTCGGTTTCGCCGGGTCGAACCCGGCTCCGCGCAACGCGCCCGCCCAGTCGTCCCGCAAATCGACCGCGACCTCGTGGCGTTCCACAAGCGGCTGCGCCCCCAGCTTGCCGATCACCTCCGCCTTGAACCGCAGCACCTCGGGCTGGTCGACCTCGAAAAGCACCGAGCCTCTGGCCCACGGGAGCCGGTAGGCCCGCGAGTCCAGCCCCGCCGCGAGGATCACGATCTGCGGCGTCTGCGCGGCGGCGAAGTACTCGTCGAAATAACGGGTGCGCGAGCCGAAAAAGTCCGCCCACAACGCTGTCCGCTCGTCCCAATCCTCCTCCGCGCCCGCGTTCGCGAGCTGCGCCTCCGTCTCGGGATGGCCGGCCGCCTTGACGAACGCCTCCGCGAACGGGTCGCTCGCCAGCGGCTGCGCGCGCCTGCTTTGCAACGCCCGTGCCGACGCGACGTTCAGGGCCGTGAAGCCGACGCTCGACACAATGTCCCAGGAATCGTTGTCACTGCGCGCGGAGGGATGATTGGTTGTCATAGTGCAACTATAGTCCCCTCGACCGACATAGACTCTGGCTATGAAAATACGGGCAGGAAAAGAAGCGGCGTTCCTCGAGCTGGCACGGGAGCATCTTGGCAACGAGGTCGCGGAACAGTTCTGGGCGCTTCGCAAACCCGCCGCGCACCTCCAGACCGGCCCGCCCGCGCCGCCCGGCAGCCGCCGCGCCCCATCTCGTCGGCGGCTGGCCGTACCCGGTCCAAACACATATTCCGATCTTCGAGGACATCCACCGCGAATGGGAGCACACGCCTTACGCCATCGCCGAAGCGGACATGCGGTTGCTGCTCCAGCTCGAATGCGACGGGAGCGTCGTCCCCGCCTCGCTGAGCAGCACCGCGCGCTTCACCATGACAGAGGGATGGAGCTGGGGCGACGCAGGTTCGATCTACTTCGTGGCCAGTTCGTCCGATCTCGCTCGTGGCGCTTTCGAGCGGGTCTGCCTGAGCAGACAGACGTACTAGCTCAACCGAGCGCCGCGACGACCGCCTGCGCCGCCTGCCGGGTCGTCGCCGTGCCGCCGAGGTCCGCCGTGACCTGAACCCCGCGCGCCACCACCGCGCGCACCGCCCGGCGCAACGCGACCGCCTCGGCCCGCGAGCCCAAGTGCTCGGCAAGACCCGCGATAGACAGGATCATCCCAAGCGGATTCGCGATCCCCCGCCCGGCGATATCGGGGGCGCTGCCGTGGACCGGCTCGAAATAGCTCCACCGCGCGCCGATATTGCCGCTGGCCGCGAGGCCGAGCCCGCCCGCGACGCCCGCCGCGACATCGGAGAGCACGTCGCCGAGCAGGTTCTCCGCGACGATCACTTCGAATCCGTCCGGCTCCGCCACCAGCCGCATCGCCACCGCGTCCGCGTTCTGGACCTCGGCCCGCACCTCCGGATACTCCGGCGCGACGAGCGCGATCCGCTCGTGCAAATGCAGGCCGCTCGCGCGGAGGATGTTCGGCTTGTCGGCGACGACGAGCCTCCCCCGCCCCTCCCTGCGGGCGAGGCCGAAGGCGAACCGGAGGATCCGATCCGTCCCGAAGTCGGTCTGCAGCCGCAGGCCGACCCGGACCCCCTCCGGCCCCGAGCGCGCCGCGTTCGGATGCCGCCGCACCAGATCCCACAGCTCGCCCTGGACGTCGGCGACGTCGAAGCCCGCATAGAGGCCTTCGGTGTTCTCCCGCACGATGACGTAGTCGAATCGCGGGGCATGGCCCCGAAAGTCCACGACCGGGCGCAGATTCGCGTAGAGATCGAGCCGCTGGCGCAATTGGAGCACCGGCGAGACGTACGCGCGGCCCTTCCCGCGCAAGCTCGGGTCAAGCTCGGCCTGCGCCTCACGCTCCGGCTTGCTCGTCACCGCGCCGAGCAGGCCGCCGTCCGACTCCTCGATCAGCCGCCACGTCGCCTCGGGCACCGGGTCGCCCCCGCGCCGCCAGCACGACCAGCCGATCTCGCCGAACCGCAGCTCCCACGGCAGGCCGAGGGCCGCGACCACGGGCAACGCCGCCTCGACCACCTCGGGGCCGATCCCGTCGCCGGGCAGCACGACGATTCTCATTCGCGTAGCGTATCCGCCCCGGTGTTCGGCAGTGACAAACACCGGCTCCTCGGAGTACAGTAGTTTTTGGCGCACATGTGACACATATCACTTCACCCTGGGCAGTCGGCGCCGCCGCCTTCGCCAGCAGCCGCGCAGACGACCACGCGCTGCGCGCCCCACAACTGGAGGCATCATGAAACTCCACTTCCTCCCCGCACTCGCCCTCGCCGCCCCGCTCGCAGGGCTCGCCCCAGCGCACGCCGAGTCGGCCTCGGCGGCTGCCTCGTGCGCCGCGCTGCAAGAGGCGCTCCCCGGCCTCGTCTCCCTGCAAGCCCAGTACCACGACCTCGCGGGCACCACGGGCGAGGTCGACGTCATGGCGTGGCAGAACGACCCGGTCGGCCTCTACCGCAAGGGCCAAGAGCTCTCCTCGTCCTTGCACCAAACCGGCGGCGAGCTGCGCGACGCGGAGCCTGGCATCACCGCGCCGAAGCTGCACGCCTCGACCGTCCAGCTGGCCGATATGGTCGACGAGGGCACCGGTGCCATCGACAGCTACCTCGCCGACCCGTTCTCCGCGCTGCGCCCGGAGGCGAACGAGCAGCTCACGGATCTCGCGCAACGCGGATTGGCCTCGTTCGTGCATTTCCAGAACGCGTACCAGGCTTCGTGCGGAGCGCTGCCCACCGACGGCATCCCCGCGCAGCTGCCCCCGCGATGACGGCCTGATCCAACGCCGGGAGCCGAGCCGCGCGCCCGTGTAACGTGTCGGCATGAAGCCGCTCCTCGTCGCGCTCCTGCTCCTCTCGGGCTGCGTCGGCTGCTCGCCGAAAGCCCCGGCCCAGCTCCCGTCCTGCGCGGACATCAGCCCCGGCACGCTTCTGCGGAAAAGCGGCGCGGCGAGCGGGGGCGACATCGCGAGCCACCCGGAGCACGCCAACGGCTACCGGACCGGGATGCGAGCGGTCGACACGCGCGGCTACATGGTGATCACGGCGAATCCGCTCGCCAGCAAAGCCGCCTGCGAGACGCTGAGCGCCGGCGGGACCGCAGCGGACGCGCTCGTCGCGGCGCAGGCCGTGCTCGGCCTCGCCGAGCCGCAGTCCTCGGGGATCGGCGGCGGCGCGTTCCTCCTCTACTACGACGCGGCCAAGCGCGTCCTGGAAGCCTACGACGGGCGGGAGACCGCCCCCGCCGCCGCGACCGGCGACTACCTGCGCTGGATCAGCGGCTCCGACCGGACCGGGCCGAAACCGAGCGCGCGTGCGAGCGGTCGCGCCATCGGCGTGCCCGGCGTGCTGCGCCTGCTCGAACTCGCCCATCGCGAGCACGGGGCGAAGCCGTGGCGCACGCTCTTCGACTCCGCTGTCTCGCTCGCCGACAACGGTTTCCCGATCAGTCCGCGCATGGCGGACGTGCTCGCTCCCGAGGCCGCGAACCTGCGGCTGGACCCCGAGGCCAGCGCCTACCTCTTGCACCCGGACGGGAGCCCGAAAGCGGCGGGCGAACTCGTGACGAACCCCGCGTACGCCAAGACCCTCGGGGCAATCGCCGACGAGGGCGCTGACGCGTTCTACACCGGGGCCATCGCCGACGACATCGTGGCCTCCGTCGGATCGACGGCGGGCGGACGCACCCCTGGGCTGATGACGCTCGCGGACCTCGCCGGGTACCGGGCGAAGAAACGCGAGCCCGTCTGCGCCGGTTATCGGGGGAACCAAGTCTGCGAAATGCCCGGCCCGTCCTCGGGCGGGATCGCAGTGGCGCAGACGCTCGGGATCCTCTCGCATTTCGACCTGCGCGCCCTGCGCCCCGCCGGAGACGGCGGCGGGCGGCCCGACGCTCGCGCCGTGCACCTGGTCGCGGAGGCCGAACGGCTCGCGTACGCCGACCGGGACAAATATCTAGCGGACCCGGATTTCGTCCCGCCGCCGGGCGGCTCCCCCGCGAAGCTGCTCGACCCCGCGTACCTCGCCGCGCGCGCGAGGCTCGTCGACCCCGGCCGCAGCATGGGCCTCGCGGCGGCCGGGGACTTCGGCCCCGTCGATTTCGCCGTCGCCCCCGGCCACGAACACGGCACCAGCCAGATCACCGTCGTGGACTCCCTCGGCAACGCCGCGAGCATGACCACGACCATCGAATCGGCGTTCGGGTCGTACCACATGGTGGACGGGTTCTTCCTGAACAACCAGCTCACCGACTTCTCCGCGCAGCCGGCCGACGACGCGGGCCGCCCCGTCGCCAACTGCGTCCAGCCGGGCAAACGACCGCGCAGCTCGATGTCGCCGACCTTGGTGTTCGGGGCGGGCGGCCCCCGATCCGGCGATCTTCAAGACGCCCTCGGCTCCCCCGGCGGCTCCACGATCATCCAGTACGTGGTCAAAACGCTGGTGGCGTTGTTGGATTGGGGCCTCGACCCGCAGCAGGCGGTCGGCATGGCCGACTTCGGCGCGAGCAATTCGCCGACGACCTCTCTCGGCGGGGAGCACCCGCTCGTGGACCCGGCGGACGGCGGGGCGCGCGACCCGCTGGTCGCCGCGCTGCGCAGGCTGGGGCACACGGTCGACGTCGAGCCGCAAGACTCCGGACTGTCCGCGATCCGGCGCGTCGCATCCGGGTGGGAGGGCGGAGCCGACCCAAGGCGGGAAGGCGTGGTCATGGGCGACAAAGAGCACGTCGGCTGAGGAAAGCGCCTCCCGAGGGGCGCTCAAAAAGACGCTGCGCCGTTGATACCATTCCGGTATCATGGGGTCATGAGCATGACGCTGCGTTTGACCGAGGAACAAGACCGCATGCTCACCGACCTTGCCGCGCGCGAAGGGCTCAGCAAGCAGGAGGCGGTCATCCGCGCGATCGCCGACCGGGCATCGCGGCTGTCCCGCGACAGCGAGATCCGCTCCGTGACAAGGAAAGCCATCCTCCGCTATGGGCCGCTGCTCGACCGCTTAGCAGAATGACGGCTCCATGGCCGATACATCGGAAACCCGGTATCTCGTCCTGGAGGACCTGCTCGCCATCTGCGAAGAAGTCGGCAACCTTCAGGTGGCCGACCTCGGACTTCTCGACGCAGCCTGCGCCCGACCTAGGTCGAGCGTCTTCGGGATGGACGCGTACCCGGACCTAGTCACCAAAACAGCCGCGCTCCTCCAGTCCATTGTTCGCAATCGTGCGCTGGTCGACGGCAACAAGCGTCTGAGCTGGCTCAGCGCGTACGCGTTCCTCGCCATCAACGGCCACGATCTCGACGCGCCGGAAGACGACGCGTACGACCTCGTCATCGGCGCGGCGGCCGGGGCTCTGGACCTCATGGAAATCGCGGCGGCGCTGCGCGCGTGGGTCGTCCCGGCGGAATAACGACGCTCAGCTGTCCCTGCCGAGCCGCCAGAGGGCGAGTTTCGCCCCCGCCACCAGCAGCCAGACCACAGCCAAGAACGACGCGACCCGAAGCGCGGACCAGCCGAACCCCCGGTCCGCGACGCGCACGAGATCGGGGTGCGAGCGCGAGTACTGCACCATCACGCCCTCCCCCGTCTGCGGCACGTCCGTCGTGATGAGGCCGAACACTCCGCCCGGCGAGAGCAGCCCGTTCGTGCGCAGGCTCGGTGTCGCAGCGGCGACGTAGCGCACGACCACTTTGTTCGAGTCCGCAGAGACCACGTCCGCGCGGGTCGTCACCGAGTCCGCGTCGATCTTCCGATTGTCCTGCCACGTCCCCGCGAGCAGCAGCCCGCACATGACGGTGACCAGGACTCCGACCGAGGCGAAGCCCCGCCACACCCAGGTGGCCGTCCGGACGCTCATCGGAGGTCGAGTTCTTTCATGGCGCGATGCAGCTCCCGCAACGCGGAGCGGTCCGTCCTGACTTCGACCACTCGCAGGCAGCCGGGTTCCGAGGCGAGCGCCTCGGGCAGCTCGCCCGGCGCGGCGAGGACGTGCGTCGCGCCGAGCCCGGCGCACAACGCGGCGATGTCTTTGCCGTGCGGCGTGCCGAAGATCCGTTCGTACGCGTCCCCGAACGCCCCGCCCCGGTATTCCGGGCCGCCCTGCTCCAGCAGTTCGAAAATGCCCCCGCCGTCGTCGTTGGCGACGACGATGGTGAGCGAGCGCGGCGTGGGCTCGCTCGGCCCGATCATGAGCCCTGCGATGTCGTGGAGGAAGGTGAGGTCGCCCATCAGCGCGAGCGTGCGGCCCTGATGGACGAGCGCGGCCCCGACCGCAGTGGAGACCACGCCGTCGATGCCCGACACGCCCCGGTTCGAGCGCACCGAGGCCCCGTGCGGGATCTGGCCGACGATTGCCACGTCGCGGACCGGGTTCGAGGCCCCGAGCACGAGCTGGTCGCCCGGCCGCAGCGCGGCGAGCACCGCTCGGGCCACATGCAGGCCGGTGGCCGCGCCTTCTGCCGCCAGGGCTTGGCCGACCGATGCGGCCGCGGCGGCCTGGGCGCGGGAGCAGAGCTCCAGCCACGCCGGCGACGGCTGGCCGACCGGGACGACACGGGTGCCGGTGGCCGCGACGTTGCCCGCGACGTCCGGCCAGCGCGGGCCGGTGGTCAACGCGTAGACCCGGACGTTCGGATCGGCGAGGAGGGCGGACACCTGCCGGTGCAGGGTGGGGCGTCCGCAGATGATCGCCTGCTTGGCCCCAACGTGCGGGACCGCGAACGGGTGCAGCGGGTTTTGCGGCACGGGGGCGGTCGGCTCCGCGACGGTCGGCAGCGCGGCGAGCTCCGGATGCGACCCCGCGCCGTGGCCGGAGACGACCACGGTGTCCACGGAAAGATCGATCTCGACCGGGATCTCGAAGCCGCCTTCGGGGATCCGGGTCCATGGGCCGCCGTCCGCCCGGCCCGCGAACGCCCCTCCTTGGTAGCCCTCCAGATCTTCCGCCTCGACCTCTGGGACCAGCGGCTCGCGGAACGGGACGTCGAACTGCACCGGGCCAGCGTTGCCGCTGCGCGCGCCGGTCGCCGCCGACAACGCCCTGACCACGCGCGCCCGCCATTGGCTGCCGGACCGCGCGGACAAGTCGGCCTGCCCGGCGGAGACCGACTCGCGCACCTGGGTGCCGAAGAGGCCGAGCTGCTCGATCACTTGGTTCACCCCGGAGCCGAGCACGTCGTAGGGCTGGTTGGCGCTCAGCACGATCAGCGGAACCCGCGCGTAGTTGGCCTCGCAGACCGCAGGCCCGAGGTTGGCGACCGCCGTCCCCGAGGTCATCACCACGATGACCGGCGCGCCAGAAGCCGCCGCGAGCCCGACCGCGAGGAAACCCGCCGAACGCTCGTCGATGCGCACGTGCAACCGCACTCGGCCCGCGCGCTCCGCCTCATGCAGGGCGAAGGACAGCGGGGCGTTGCGCGACCCCGGACAAAGCACTGCGTCGCGAACCCCGCCTCGGAGGAACTCGTCGACCAGCACCCGGGCTTGGAGTGTGGACGGGTTCATGGGTGAAGAGCCTGCCAGATCACACGCTCGGGAAATCAGTTGGGCCGCACGGCGGCGGCCCAGTAGGCTCTCACCTCATGCACGACCTCGATGTCCTCCTGACTCCGGAAGCTGCCGCGAAGCTCGCCCGGCGCGGCTACCAGCTCGACATCACGGGCCTTGGCGCCCTGCGCGACCAGCGCAAGTCCCTGCGCAGGCAGGCCGACGAGCTGCGCACGGAAGTCCGCGCGCTCGGCAAAGCCGGCAAGGACGCGGTGGACAAGCAGGCGCACGCCGAGCACGCTCGCGCGGTGAAAGAGCAGGTCCGACAGGCCGAGGCGGAACTGGACGCCCTCGAAGCCCGGTTGCGCGAGGAGCTGCTCGGCATTCCGAACCTGCCTTCGGACGCCGCGCCCGAAGGGCTGCACGAATCGGACTACCAGGTCGTCCGAGTGGTCGGCGAGCCTCCCGTCTTCGATCCCGCCGACTACCCGGACGGGCCGAAGGACCACGTCACGCTGGGCGAAAAGCTCGGCGTCCTCGACCTCGGCCGGGCGACCAAGCTGTCCGGGCCGAGGTTCTCGGTGCTCAAAGGGCTCGGCGCGCGGCTCGAACGGGCCCTCGCGACGTTCTTCCTCGACCTGCACACCAAAGAGCAGGGCTACGAAGAGTTCTCCGTGCCGCTCATCGTCACCGCCGAAACGCTCACGGGCTCGGGGCAGCTGCCGAAGTTCGAGGGCGACCTCTTCCGCGTCTCCGGGGAGGAAGCGCGCTATTTGATCCCGACGGCGGAAGTGCCGCTGGTGAACTACTACTCCGGAGAATTCCTCAGCGCCGACCAACTGCCGCTTGCCGTGGCCTCGCATTCGAACTGCTTCCGCTCGGAGGCGGGTTCTTACGGCAAAGACACCCGAGGCATTCTGCGCCAGCACCAGTTCAGCAAGGTGGAGCTGGTGCGCGTCGTACTGCCCGAGGAGGCCGCCGCGCAGCAGGAGCTGATGCTCGGCCACGCCGAGCGGTGCCTGAAGGAGCTTGGGCTGCATTACCGGGTGATCGACCTGCCCGCCGGAGACTTGGGCTTCACCGCCGAGCGGACTTTCGACATCGAGGCGTGGATTCCGAGCCAGGGGCTGTACCGGGAGATCTCCAGCGTGTCGAGCTGCGCGGACTTCCAGAGCCGCCGCAACGGCCTGCGTGTGAAGGGCAAGGACGGCGAACGGATCTGGCCTGCGACTCTGAACGGATCGGCGTTGCCGATCGGTCGCACGATCATCGCGATCTTGGAGCAGTTCCAGCAGCCGGACGGCAGCGTCATCGTGCCGGAAGCGCTGCGCGATTTCGTCGGCGCGGACGTGCTGCGCCCCTGACCGGAACTACGGTTTCCCTCCTTATCCTTCGCTCGATTTCCCCTTGTGACGTGCGGCACTTTCTGGTAGAATCGAATGTATGAGCGGGACTGCGGGGATCGTGTCGGAGGAGAGAGTCAGGAGCCTCCGGGAAGGGTTGCGCGCGGGGCCGAAGGCGAGGTTCGCGGCGCTCGCGGAGATCGAGCGCGCTGAGGCTGTGTTGTTGTCGTTGAAGGCGGAGGTCGTCGTCTCTGTCGCGGAGGACGTGGCACAGCGGAAGGCCGTGGAGGAGAAGGTCTTGGGGAAGGGGATCTTCACCTTTTCGGCTCGTGAGGCGGCGTTGGTGGAGCTGGCCCCGGCGCTCGGTGTCTCTTCTCGCGAGGCGAAGGGCATGCTGGTGTTCGCGGAGAACATGACCGAGCACTACCCCAAGCTCGGCGCGAGGCTCGCCGCCGGGGAGGTCACGGCGAAGACCGCCCGTTTGGTGGGCAAGTCGTTGGAGTCCGCCCCTGCGGGGTGGCGGGAGAAGCTCGACGCGTGGTTGGCGGAGCGGGCTCCGCGTTGGCGTTTGTGCTCGCAGTCCAAGATCCAAGGGTTGATCGAAGCCCAATACATCCGCTGGGACTCCGAATGGACCCGCGAGCGCCGCGAGAAGGCGCACGCGGAACGCGGCCTGTTCTTCCAGCCGGTCGGGGACGGGATGGCGAAAATCTGGGGCGCCATGCCCCTCATGGAAGCCGCGATGGTGAAAGACCGGCTCGACGCCGTCGCCAGGACCGTCTGCCCTGGAGACCCCAGAGCGATGTGGACCCGCCGGAGCGACGCGCTCGCCGCCCTCGTCGGGCACGGGGAAGACAAACTCCGCTGCGAATGCGGACGCGACACTTGCAAAGCGGCGCAAAGGCCTGTGCCGCAGGCCAAACCCGTCGAACTCGTCGTGGACCTCGCCGTCCTCGCCAACCTCTCCGACCTCCCCGCTTGGCTCGACGGATCACCCATCGACCCCGAATTGGCACAGAAATTGGCCAAAGCGTCGAAAACCATCCGCTTCACCACCACCCCGAACAGTACAAACCGACCCAGGCGGTCGAAACCCACGTCAACGCCCGCGACAAACACTGTCGATTCCCCGGCTGCCACCGCCGAGCGAGAACAGAACTCGACCATACGCACCCCTTCAACCACCACAACCCAGCATCAGGCGGACAAACCGTCCCCCAAAACATAAAACGACTCTGCCGACACCACCACCGCGCAAAAACCCACGGCAAATGGCGAGACACACAAAACCCAGACGGCACCATCACATGGACATCCCCCACCGGCCAGCACTACACCACCAACCCCGGCTAAAACACACCCTGCCGCCACTATCGCGTCCGCTGGACCGGCCAAACTCACGTCCCGACGTCAGGCTGATCACGCCAGAGCGAGCGCCACGAACTGCTCGATGCCAAGCTCTTCGCCCCTGGCCGAACCGGGCACGCCTGCGGCTTCGAGCCGCCGACGCAGCTCCTCGGGGGAACCCGCCCACGGTTTGAGGACCGCGCCGAGGGTCTTGCGCCTGCTCGCGAACGCGGCGTCGATGAGGCGGAACACCGCTTGCCGGGTCTGCTCGTCGGTCGGCCACGGCGAGTCCTCGCGCCGGGTGAAGCGCACCAGCGCCGAGTCCACATTGGGCCTCGGCCAGAACACCTCGGGCGAGACCTTGTTCGTGAGTTCGGCTTCGCCGTAGAAGGCGGTCTTCAGCGTGGGGACGCCCCCCTCTCGCGCGCCCGGCTTGGCCGCCAATCGCTGCCCGACCTCCAACTGCACCATGACCAGCGCTCTGCGGATGCTCGGGAATTCGGCCAGCGCGCGCAAAAAGACCGGGACGGCCACGTTGTAGGGCAGGTTCGCGACCAACGCGGTCGGCGCTGTCGGGAGGTCGGCGGCGTCCAGTTGCAGCGCGTCCTTCACGACAAGCCGGAACTGCCTGCCCGGAGCCCGCTCCGCGATGGTCCTCGGCAACGCCTCGGCGAGCTTGGGGTCCACCTCCACGGCGGTCACGTCGTGGGCGACGTCCAGCAAGCCGAGCGTGAGCGAGCCGAGCCCTGGTCCGATCTCCAACACCGAATCTTCAGGCCGCAAACCCGCCGCCGCGACGATGCGCCGAATCGTCCCCGGATCGTGGACGAAGTTCTGCCCGAGCCGTTTCGTCGGACGCACGTCGAGCTGTCCGGCAAGCGCACGGACGTGCCCGATCCCGAGGTACTGAACCGGAGGCGGCTCGCTCAGCGGAGGCCGGCTTTGATCGAACACACCGGCCACGCGCCCCAACCTTGGGCCTGCTGGGTGGTGCGGGCGATGGCGATCTGCTCTTCTCGGGTGGCGAGGTCCGCGCGGGGCGCGTATTTCTGGCCGCCGTGGGCGATCCAGGTGCCGAAGTCGAACTGCACGCCGCCGTAGAAGCCGTTGCCCGAGTTGATGTGCCAGTTGCCGCCGGACTCGCATGAGGCCAACGCGTCCCACGAAGCCCCGTCGAGCACCGGGGGCACTTCCGTGCCCGGCTTCGCGCCGACTTCCATGACCCTGGCGCGCCCCTCTTCGAGAACAGTGCGCCCCAGCGGCGTGCGCTCCACGGCTTGCCCGTTGACGTACCGGATGGAGTAAGTGACGCGCTGGGAGCCTTCGGAGCCAGGATCGTCGAGCTGCGACCAGCTGAAGTTCTTCGACTCGTCCTTGATCAGCTGGTCTTCCGGCTGATAGGACTCGGTCACCGTCTCGGTCTTCACTTCGACCCGGTTGACGGCGAGCGCCTGCACCCCGTCGATGGACGCGTCGAGCCCTGGGGTGGCGAAGTCTTGGGCTCCGAGGCGCACGCCGGCGCTGTCGAGCACCTGGCGCACCGTGCCGCCGACGACGCGCACCTGATGCGAGACTCCGCCGTCGGACACGGTGATCGTCCGGGGCGAGCGCAGTTTGACGACGAGGCCGCCGAGCGGGATCTGCTCGTCGCCGATGGCTCCGACGCTGCCGTCCGTCGTGGTCAGATCGTGCTCGGCGAGCGCGGCGGTGACGGTGCTCTGCGTGGTGACGAGATTGCGGTCGGACACCGGCTTCCCGTCCGGGCCGAGCGCGATCACGCGCAGGATCCGGGCGCGGGCGAGCGTGATCCGCTGCCCGTCGACGATCTGCGAGCCGAACGCGGGGCTGACCCTGTCGCTGTTCCTGAGCTTGTAGCCCGCCTCGGCGAGCGCCTCGCCGACATTGCCCTTCGTGGTGGTGAACTGCCGAGCGGACCCGTCGACGTCGATGGTGACGGTGTGACGGTTGGCGAGGACGAACGCGCCGCTCGCGCCGATGGCGAGGAGCAGCGCCCCGACGGCGCCCCGCAGAGCCAGCCGCTCCCGCAAGGACCGGGAGGGCTTGGTCTCGCCGGGCTGAGCCTGATCGCTCGCGGCGGTTCGGCTGGAATCGTTCTCGTCGGTCATCGTTCTCCCATGCGGCGCGCCTGAAAGGCTCCGCCGCGTGCTTGTTTCTTCGCGATCATCGATAATTACGACAGCATAACGAGCCTCGGCGAACGTTGGCAAGCGAAAGAATGCGACACACGGGGCGCGTGTGACCCATGTGACTGGTCAACGCGCTAGCGTGAAGGATTTTCTCTGAGAATTCTTAAACGCCAGCCGGGGTTCGCGCCGCGCCCAAGCCGTACACCCGCTCCGCGGTCGCGGTGCTGGTCTCGGCGAGCTGGGCGGGCTCGACACCGCGAAGCGCGGCGAGCGCGGCGACGGTGTACGGCAGGCAATAGGACTCGTTCGGGGCTCCGCGATACGGGTGCGGGGTCAAGAAAGGGGCGTCCGTCTCCACCAGCAGCTGCCCGTCCGGGACCAACGGGGCCGCCTCACGCAGCGAAGCCGCGTTGGAGAAGCTCACCGTGCCCGAGAAGGACAGCACGTAGCCCCGGTCCACGCATTCGCGCGCCATCTTCGCGTCGGAGGAGAAGCAGTGCATGATCACGGCCTCGGGGGCCCCTTCCGCGTCCAGCGCGGCGAGCAGGTCCTCGTCCGCCTCGCGGTTGTGGATCATGAGAGGCTTGCCGACCCGCTTGGCCAGATCGATGTGCCAGCGGAAAGCCTCGAACTGCTCCGCTTTGCTCGCGCAGCCTTCGAGCCTGCCGATCCAGAACCACTCCAGGCCCGTCTCCCCCACGGCCACGGTCCTCGGATCGCGGGCGAGGGCTTCGAGCTTCGTCTTGGCGGCTTCGTCAAGGACGTTCGCCCGCGAGGGGTGCACGGCCACCGCCGCCCACACCCGAGGGTCCCAGTGCGCCGCGGACACGGCGAACTCGGCGGAGTCCAGCCCGTCCGCCACCGTCACGACGCGGCCGACTCCGACCGCCTCGGCGCGGTCCAAGACCCGGCCGACCGACTCGGCATCGCGCGCGCCGCACGCGTCGAGGTGGGTGTGCGCGTCGACCAGCGCGCCGACCGGCTCGGGCGGCGGCGGAGGCTCTTTGGACTTGGACTTTGCCACCGAACGAGCTTATCCGGAACTTCCCTGTCGGGGCCAGCTACCCTTAGAGCACCATGACGCGGACCCCTTACTACATCACCACCGCCATCACGTACGCGAACGGCACGCCGCACTTCGGGCACGCGTACGAGTTCATCTCGGCGGACGCCCTCGCCCGATTCGCCCGATTGGACGGCAAAGAAGTCTTCTTCAGCATGGGCATGGACGAGTACGGGCTGAAAGTCCAGCAGAGCGCCGAGAAAGAAGGGGTCAGCCCGCAGGCTTTCGTCGACCGGGTGGCCGAGCGTTTCCGCGAGCTGCACGCCGCGCTGGGAAGCTCGTACGACCGGTTCATCCGCACCACCGAGCCCGCGCACGCGAAGGCGAGCCAGGAGCTCTGGCGGCGGATGTCCGCGAACGGGGACGTGTACGAGGGGCGCTACGCGGGCTGGTACAGCGTGCGGGACGAGGCGTTCTACGGCGAGGAGGAGACCCAGCTCGGCGAGGACGGAGTCCGGATCGCCATACCCACCGGGACGCCGGTCGCCTGGACCGAGGAGTCGACTTATTTCTTCCGGCTCTCGGCGTACCAGGACCGCCTTCTCCAGCTCTACCAGGAGCATCCCGAGTTCATCGGCCCCGAATCCCGGCGCAACGAGATCGTGAGCTTCGTGTCGCAAGGCCTGAAGGATTTGTCCATATCCCGGTCGAGCTTCAACTGGGGGGTGCCGGTCCCCGACTCCCCCGGACACGTCATGTACGTGTGGGTGGACGCCCTCACGAACTACTTGACGGCCATCGGCTTCCCCGACGACACGGCGAACGTCGCGAAGTTCTGGCCCGCGGACTTGGAGATCATCGGGAAGGACATCACCCGCTTCCACGCCGTGTACTGGCCCGCGTTCCTCCTCTCCGCCGGGTTCGAGCCGCCCAAGCGGGTGTTCGGGCACGGCTTCGTGCTGAACAAGGGCCAGAAGATGTCCAAGTCGGCTGGCACCGGCCTCGACCCGTTCTGGCTCGTCGAGACGTTCGGCCAGGACGCGGTGCGGTTCTTCGCGCTGCGCGAGATCCCGTACGGCCAAGACGGCTCGTACAGCGACGAGGCGATCGTGACTCGCGCGAACGCGGATCTGTCCAACGGGCTCGGCAACCTCGCGCAGCGGTGCCTCACGATGATCGCGAAGAACTTCGGCGGAGCCGTGCCCCGGCCCGCCGCGTTCTCCGCCGAGGACGAGGCGCTGCTCGGCCGCGCGGACGCGCTGCTCGCCGAATACCGCCCGCACTTCGAGGCGCAGCGGCCCGACCTGGCGCTGGCGGCGGTGTTCGACCTCGTGTCGCAGGCGAACGGGTACTTCACCGCCCAAGCGCCCTGGACGCTCAAAGAAGACCTTGACCGGATGGGCTCCGTGCTCTACGTGACCGCAGAGGTGGTCAGGCAGGCGGCGATCCTGCTCCAGCCCGCGATGCCGCAGGCGACGGAGAAGCTGCTCGACCTGCTCGGGCAGGAAGCCGCCGCCCGGTCGTTCGCCGACTTGGCCTCCCGGATCTCGCCGGGCCTCGCGCTCCCGGAGCCGCATGCCGTGTTCCCCCGGCTGGCCCTGCCCAAGGAAGACGCATGAGGGCTCGCGGACTCCTCGTCGCGGCCGCCGCCCTCGCGCTGGCCGCGAGCGGCTGCGGAACAGACTCGCCAGCGCGTCGTCCGGCGGACAGCCCGGACGACAAAACCAGCCTGGGAGACGCCCAGCTGGACGGGCTGCGGGCCGCCATGCCGACGAAAACCGACTTTCCAGACGGCTGGAAGGTGCAGACGCAGTCGACCCCCCTCGCCGTCCTTCCGGGGTTCAGCGGGACGAACACCCAGATCAGCTCGGTCACGCCCAGCCAGTGCCTCGACTTCGTCGCAAGCTTCGTCTCCGCTCCGGGATCCTCGATCCCCGGAGAGTTCATCGCGAGCGTCTCCGCGCAGACGCCGGGAGCGGGGACGAGAACCGTCACCGTCATCGCCGTGCGGAAAGCCCGGAACTGGGAGAACCCGGCCAAGATTCGCGACAATCTCCGGGACTGCGCCGCAGTCACAGCGGACCTCGCGTTCAGCGGCACAGCGAGCACCGCGACTTTCACCTCCACGCCGATCGACGCAAGCGCGATCAAAGGGGACGCGGCCGGACGGACCACCCTGATCCGCGCGGGCGGCGAGACGGCTTCCATCTCCGTCGTCAGCGCGCAGACTCGCGAGGTCCTGATCGTGGCGACCGACCAAATCGGCTCGGACCCCGACGACGATCCGAAGGCGCTCCTCGTGAAGCTGATCAATCAGACGGTGAGCAAAATCGACGCCCTCTGAGCGTTATTCCCATGACTTTCGCCAGAAAAATACGATATATGGCATACGTGCCATATGCTGCGAACTGGGCTTTTGCCGACCGATGCCGAACCGCCAAAGTTACTGTAGCGTCCTTACCAGGATTAGGTAGATAATTGCGTGACGAAGACAACAGCGAGGGCAAGGCAGGAACCTGAGATGATCGCACAACCGCACCCCGCGAAGCGCCGGAAGCCAGGGCCGGTCGGCCCTGGCGCTCTCTTCGCGGCGCTCAGCGTGTCCTTGCTCGCCTCGGGTTGCGGAGCACGGGCCACCGAGCACGCCGCTCCCGTCCGGAACGACCGTCCGGCTCCGTCCGCGGCGGCGGACGTGCTCAAGAGCGCGATGCCTCTCGAGTCGGACTTTCCGACAGGCTGGCACGTGCAGCGACAGGACACCCGTCCCGTGGCGCTGCCGGGGCTCAACGACGCCGACACCGCGATCAACGCGGTCGTTCCGAACGAGTGCCAAGCGTTCGCCGAAGGTTTCGTCTCCGCGCCCGGATCGTCGATCCCAGGGGAGTTCGTCTCAAGCGCCATCGCCATGATCCCGGACGACAGGGGCGAATTCGACCAGAGCTCCATCGTGTTCTTCGCCACGAAGAGCGCGAACGGTTGGGGAGCCCCCCGAAGGGTCCAAGACAGTTTGCGGTCGTGCAAAGAGGTCACCGCGCAGATGGTCATGCAAGGGCAGACGATGCGCACCGACTTCACCTCCTCCCCCATCGACACGAGCGAGATCAAATGCGAAGCCGCCGGCCGCACGACGGTCGTCCGCGCGAACGACGCGCAGATCCGATTCGCGGTCGTCCACGCGACGACGAAAGGCCTGCTGATCTCCGCGAGCTCGATGATCGTGTCCAAATCGGGCGACGACCAGAAGGCACTGCTGGTCCGGCTTGTCGCGCAGACGGTGGACAAGCTCAACGCATTAGGGTGATCGCTGTGACCGAACCTCCCGACCCCCGGCGAACGGCTCCGCCGCGCAGACGCATGGCCAAGGGCGCGAGCGCGCTCGCCGTGACCGTCATGCTCGCAGCTGCGGTCTCGTGCGGCCAGCACGGCCAAAACGGCCAACACGGTCAAAACAACGGGCGCGATCACAGCAGAACTTCGCTCGAAACCGAGAACGTCGGGAGGCTGCTACAGGCGCTGCCTTCGAAATCCGAATTCGAGAGCGCATTCCCCGGCTGGGCGGTCGACTTCCACGGCCCGAGCGGCCAGCGCGAATCCCAGCAGAGCAAACAAGCCCCTCCTGCTGTGACGCCCGCGTCGTGCCAGCAGGACTATCTCGCCTCGGTCCACAGCAGGATCCATCCGGAGCCGGGCAGCGAGACGCTGCTCTCTGTGGACGCGAGTCTCGGCCGAAGTTATTCGTCCCCGACCGTGAATTTCCGCGCCGTCCGCAAATTCGGAACGATGTTCAACCCATCGGCCATGCGCGCCCTCGCGAAATCCTGTCCATCGGTCACGCTGACCGCTGGCGGAGCCGACGGGGCAGCACCGACGAGCAGCTCCGTCTCGTTCACGATCAAGCCCGTCTTGGTGACCGGGGTCGACGCGGACATCGGGGCGCTTGAGCTCGAAGCCACTCAGTCCCCCGCGAGCCCCGGCCCCCGCCTTGCGATTGTCGCGATCACCCGAGACATCGCCATCGAGGCGACTGGCGGCCCCGGCCAAACAGACGACTTGGTCAAGCTGATCAGAGAAGCCACCGGCAAGCTCAACGCGATCTAATCCTTCTGGCACTCTTGTTGCATGCGCGTCGAATGCCTCGGTGAGGGCGTCAGCCCCGGTTCGGCGCTGCGCGCCTTGCGCCAGCTCGCCGAGCGGTCCGGCTCCGCTCCCCCCGCCGCGCTGATCGGGGATTGGTTCGGCTCACGCGCCGTGCTCGCCCCGAGCCTGGCCGCCGCCCCCGACGCGCCGCTGCCCGACTTCGGGCCCGGCGCCCGTGAGGACCAACAGCGCCGCCGCGAGGACCAGTCCGGCGCTGCGATTGGCGGCGGTTGGATCGGCGCGCTCGCCTATCCGGACCGGGCCGGGGACGACGGCCTGCCGGTCCGAGTCGGCGGGTTCACGGACTGTGTGCTGCGTCTGGACCAGGCGGGCTGCTGGTGGTTCGAATCCCAGGCCGACGAGCCGTGTCCGCCGCAGCTTCGGGCGGCGGCAGTCCGGGCCGGCGGGGCAACGCGGCCGTTCGACTGCGCGTGGACGGAGCCCGACCGGGCCGCCCATGACCGCGCGGTGCGCGAATGCCTGGCGGCCATCGCCGACGGCGAGGTCTACCAAGCGTGCGTGACCACGTATTTCAAAGGAGAGCTGCGGGGCGATCCGCTTGACTTCTTCCTCGCCGTCGCCGAGTCCCAGACGCCCGCGAAAGCCGCGTACCTCGCGGGCGAGTGGGGAGCTGTCGCCTCCTTCAGTCCCGAGCTCTACCTGCGCAGGCACGGCGCCAGCGTGGTGGAGAGCCCGATCAAAGGCACCTTGCCGAGACGGCTGGACCCGGCGCTGCTGCGCTCGTCGGCCAAGGACGTCGCGGAGAACGTGATGATTGTGGATTTAGTGCGCCACGACCTCGGCCAGCTCGCCCGCACCGGCTCGGTTCGAGTCGTCGAGCTCCTGGAGGTGCGCGAGGCCCCCGGCGTGTGGCACCTGGTCTCCAGCGTGGCGGCCGAACTCGATCCGGCGGTCACCGACGCCGAGCTGGTCGCCGCGACGTTCCCGCCCGCGTCGGTCACCGGCACGCCGAAGCGGCGAGCCCGCGAGCTGCTCGCGGGCTGGGAGCCCGACGGTCGCGGCATGTACTGCGGCGCTGTCGGGATGTCCTCGCCCGCGCAGGGGCTGGAGCTCAACGTCGCGATCAGAACAGTGTCGATCGCCCCGGACGGGTCGATGCGCCTCGGGGTCGGCGGCGGCATCACCTCGGACTCCGACCCCGAGCAGGAATGGCAGGAGTGTCTGGACAAGGCCGCCAGCACTGTCAGCGCCAGCTCCAGCGGTCAGTCCGCCTCGGCTTTGCGCGCGGCCACCGCCTCCGCGTAAAGCTCGCGCTTTGGCACGCCCGCCTCGGCGGCGATCAGCGACACCGTGTCGCTGAACCGGGCCCCCGCCGCGACGAACTGCTCCACCTTCCGCACCAGGCCCGGCATGTCCGCGCGACCGGCTTCCGCCCCGGAGAGCACCACGGTGATCTCGCCCCTGACCCCGTCCCCGGCCCATGCCACGAGTTCCTCGAGCGTGCCCCGGCGCACTTCCTCGTAAGTTTTGGTGAGTTCCCGGCAGACGGCGGCGAGCCGTCCGGCCCCAAGCTCGGCGACCGCGTCGGCGAGACATTCCGAGAGCCGGTGCGGTGCCTCGAAGAAGACGCAGGTGCGCGGCTCGGCGCGCAGCTCGGCGAACCAGGCGCGTCTGGCCTGCGACTTGCGCGGGGCGAACCCCTCGAAGCAGAACCGGTCGGTGGCCAGCCCCGAGAGCGCCAGCGCCGTGGTGACCGCCGAAGGCCCTGGCAAACAGGTCACCGGCAGATCCGCCGCGACCGTCGCGCGGACCAGCCGGAAACCAGGGTCGTTCACCAGCGGGGTCCCGGCGTCGCTGATGACGAGCACCGTCCGCCCGTCCTGCAGTTCGGCCACGAGCTGCTCGGTCCGCTGCTCCTCGGCGTGGTCGTGGAAGCTCACCAGCCGCCCCTCGATCCTGACCCCGAGCGCCCGCGCCAAATCCTTCGCCCGCCTGGTGTCCTCTGCCGCGACCACCTCGGCGGACGCGAGCGCGTCTTTCAGCCGCTGGCTTGCGTCCAAGGGGTTGCCGAGCGGGGTGGCGGCGAGGACGAGGGTTCCCGCCGAAATTTTTGGCGTTCCGCGCAGTCCAGCCTCTCTCACCGACACATCTCCTCAGCAGCCAAAAACTTCGACGGGGTCTCGAGCATCCCCCCAGCTTACGGTGCCTACGCTCTCGGGACTCCGATCCCCGGATCGATCTTGACCGGCCCGGCCGCCGACGGGACCACGGGGAAGTCGAAGATCGCCGTCGGCAAATACACCGTCGCGCACGCATTGGGGATGTCGACCACCCCGGAGAGCCTGCCCTCGATCGGAGCCGCGCCCAAGATCATGTACGCCTGCTCCGGGGCGTAGCCGAACGCGGTGAGGTAGTCGATGGCGTGCAGGCAGGCCCGCTGGTAGGCGAGGAACGGGTCCAAGTACCGCTGCTCCCCGTCCAGGGTCACCGAAGTGCCCGAGAAGGCGAGCCATTGCGAGTACTGCGGGTCGGTGTTCCCCGGCACGAAGATCGCGTTCTCGGACACCCCGTACGTCGCCATGCCGTCCTTGATCACCTCCACCCGCAAGTCGATGAACCCGCCCATCTCGATCGCCCCGCAGAACGTGATCTCCCCGTCGCCCTGCGAGAAATGCAAGTCCCCGACCGAAAGGTTCGCGCCGTCCACGAACACCGGGTAGAACACCCGCGTGCCCTTGGTCAGGTTCTTGATGTCCTGGTTGCCCCCGTTCTCCCTCGGCGGCGCGGTCCGGGCGGCCTCGGCGGCGACCCGGTCGAAAGCCGCGCCAGCGAGCGAGCCGAGGATGGCGCTCTCCGGCTCCGGGGGCAGCGCGAGCGGCGGCGTCCGCTCGGGATCGGTCGCGATGAGAGCGCCCTCCCGGGCGTTCCACCTCGCCAACAGGCCCGCCGAAGGCGCGGTGCCCATGAGCCCTGGGTGGACGATCCCCGTGAAGCTCACATGCGGAACGTGCCTGCTCGTCGCCGTCTGCCCGGAGAAATCCCAGACCGCCTTGTACGCGTCGGGGAACTGCTCGGTGAGAAAGCCACCGCCGTTGCTGGTCGGGAAGATCCCGGTGTAGCCCCAGCCCTGCCCTGCGAGGGGGCCGGAGTCCTCCTGCGGGATCGGGCCGACGTCGAGGATGTCCACGAGCAGCAGATCGCCGGGCGCCGCGCCCTCCACGCCGATCGGGCCGGACAGCACGTGCACGCCGTTGAGCGGGGCGTGCTTGATGTCCTCGGCGGAGTCGTCGTTCTGGACCGCCCCGTCGAACCACTCCCTGCAGTGCACACGGAACGAGTCGCCGGGTTTGACCCAGACCGCCGCCGGGATGTCGGGGTGCCAGCGGTTATGCCCGACGATCTCTTGCTCGGTGAAGGATTTCGTTGAGTCGAGGGGGAACACGACGTCGGGCATGGCACGGCCTCTCTAGGGCTTGGGGAGTTTCGCGGTTCTCGGATCGGCTCCCGCGCGGCGGACGGGCCGCGCGGGCGGCCCGGACACCACGGCGGGGGCGTGCGCGCTTTCCCGTGTGCGGTCGGCGAGCCTCATGCCGACCGAACTCCCCCTGCCCAGGGCTATCGGCGCGAACACTTTCCGGGCGCAGGCCGAGCAATTCGGGCAGGGTCGGACGGAGCTGTCCGAAGCAAGCGGGATCGTTTCCTCGAACTCGCCGCACTCCGCGCAGCGGAATCGGTAAGCGGGCACGAGACCGAGCCTCGTCGGCCAAGATCGCAGAGCGATTGCCGCATGGTTTCTGCCTCGTGAAAAGACGGCGAAGCATATGGCCGAGCGCACAGAAAACTGCTGTCGGCGCTCAAGTCCGCTCCAGGCAATCGGTGAGGACTCCACGGCAAACACCACCGCGAGCGGAGCGGAGGGCAGCCCCTGGCTACTCCTCCACGTCGTCCTCGCCGCCCTTGGAGTACCGCGTCGGGTATTCGCGCGCCACCCATTCGGCCTCGGCGGACGAGCCGCTGTGGCCGAGTTCGACGAGCACGCCGGGGGTGCGCAACGCGGAGAGGGAATTGGACGGCATGTTCTCCATCGCGCGGCGCAGCAGCACCAGCGGGCTCATGCCGAGGATGTCGGAGAGCTGTTCGAGCTCGCTGACCGTCAGCGCGCGGCGCACATGCTTGCCCAGCCGCTGATCGACATAGTTGCGCGAGCCGAGCACTCCGAACAAACCGGAGACCGGCTTGCCGAGCCTTCGGAACTCCGCGCGGATCTGATTCGCAACAGCGAGTGCCAGAGGACTTGGTGGAGGCTCGGCTGTTGGGCTCATGGTTAAACCATACATCAATGTTGGGGAGTCTTTGCGGTGTACGCGGCGCATTCTCGCAGCTATGCGCGTGTAGGCTGGCCCTGTTCAATACATTGTTATACGGATGAGGAGACGGCTTTGGCCACGACAGCCCAACCGCGTATCGCGCCAGGCGGATTCTGGAAAATCGGCCCGCTCGCCTGGGTCATCGACCAAGCGGGACGGCGCCGCTTGCGGATCTCCCAGTTCCGCGTCATCTCGACCCTCGGTCGCAACATCCGCCTTTTCCCGTTCTTCATCGGCTACACGGGGTACTTCCAAGGCCTTTCGAGCATCCGGCTCCGGAATGTGGAGCTGGTGATCCTGCGCGTGGCGAATCTGCGCGGCTCGGCCTACGAGCTGAACCACCACATCCGGATGAGCGCACGGGCCGGCGTCACCGACGAGGAGCGCGCGCGAGTCGCCGAGGGCCCCTCGGCTCCAGGCTGGTCCGCGAAGGAGAAAGCATTGCTCACCGCGGTCGACGGCTTCGTGAAGGACAAAGCGATCGGCGACGCGGACTGGGCCGAACTCGCCAAGCACTTCACCGAAGCGCAGATCATCGAGATCCTGATGCTCACCGGGGCCTACGACTCGCTCGCGACGACGATCGACATCGTGGGCATCCAAACCGAGTACCACTAGCGCGCGGCCGCGCCGAAGCGGGATACGCCGCTGGCATACTGCGCGGGCGGGCTGCGGGCGGTAGGCTGGTCAGGTGACAGTTGAGGAGCACACCAAGCCCGCGACCCTGGGGGAACTCCGAGCCTCGGGGCACCGGGAGCGGTCGGTCAAACAAGAGATCGCGGAGAACCTTCTGGCGGCTTTGGCCGAAGGGCGCAGCCCGTGGTCGGGCCTTTTCGGCTTGGAAGACACCGTCCTGCCCCAGCTTGAGCGCGCGCTGCTCGCGCACCACGACTTCGTCCTGCTCGGCGAGCGCGGCCAGGGCAAGACGCGGCTCTTGCGCTCGCTGGCGAACCTGCTCGACGAGTGGACCCCGGTCATCGCGGGCTCCGAGCTGGGCGAGCACCCCTACCGGCCGATCACGCCCGCGTCGATCCGCCGCGCCAAGGAGCACGGCGACCAGCTGCCCGTCGCTTGGAAGCACCGCTCCGAGCGCTACACCGAGAAGCTCGCGACCCCGGACACCTCCGTGGGCGATCTGATCGGCGACATCGACCCGGTGAAAATCGCCGAGGGCCGCAGCCTCGGCGACCCCGACACCATCGCGTACGGCCTGATCCCCCGCGCGCACCGGGGGATCGTCGCGATCAACGAGCTGCCCGACCTCGCCGAACGGATCCAGGTCGCCATGCTCAACGTCATGGAGGAGCGCGACATCCAAGTGCGCGGCCACACGTTGCGCCTGCCGTTGGACGTGCTCATGGTCGCCTCGGCGAACCCGGAGGACTACACGAACCGAGGGCGGATCATCACGCCGCTCAAGGACCGGTTCGGGGCCGAGATCCGCACCCACTACCCGTCCGATCTGGACGCGGAGGTGGCGGTGATCGAGCAGGAGGCCGGCCTCGCCGCGAGCGTGCCCAGGTACTTGGCAGAGATCGTCGCCCGGTTCACCCAGCTCCTGCGCGAGTCTAGCTCCGTCGACCAGCGCTCCGGAGTCTCCGCCCGGTTCTCCATCGCCGCGGCCGAGACCGTGGCCGCCTCCGCGCTGCGCCGGGCGACCCTCACCGGCGAGGAGGAGGCCGTGGCCCGCGTCGTTGACCTCGGGGTCGTCGTCGACGTGCTGCGCGGCAAGATCGAGTTCGAATCCGGCGAAGAGGGCCGCGAGCAGGAAGTCCTCGGCCACCTGCTGCGCAGGGCGACCGCCGACATCGCGCGCAGGGCGCTCGGCGGGGCCGACGTCGGGCCGCTGTTGACCGCCGTGGAGAACGGGCAGACGGTGACCACCGGGGAGCTGATCCCGGCGAAGGACGTCCTCGCCTCCGTGGAGAACCTCGCAGTGACCGACGTGATCGCCCGCCAGCTCGGCGCGTCGAGCACCGGCGAGCGGGCCAGCGCGGTGGAACTCGCCCTCGAAGCGCTCTACCTGGCGCGCAGGCTCGACAAAGTCTCCGACGCGAAGACTTCCGTCTATGGCTAGGCAGCATGAGTAACGCGAGGCTGTATGGGTAATTCGAGGTATGGCCGCTACACCGGAGGGCCCGACCCGCTCGCCCCTCCGGTGGACCTTCGTGAGGCGTTGGCCCAGGTCGGCGACCAGGTCATGGCGGGCTCCTCGCCGCGCCGAGCGCTCTCCGAGCTGATGCGCAGAGGGCTGCGCGGGCGCAAGGGGCTCGACGACCTCGCCGCCGGGGCGCATCGGCGCAGACGCGAGCTGCTCGCCAAGCACAACCTCGGCGGCACGCTCCAAGAGGTCAAAGACCTTTTGGACGAAGCGATCCTGGAGGAGCGCAAGGAGCTGGCGCGGGCGCTGGACGACGCGGCGCGCTTCCAGGAAATGGAGCTGATGGCGCTCGACTCCTCCCCCGCCAAGGCCGTCCAGCAGTTGAAGAGCTACCGCTGGCGCAGCCAAAAGGCGCAACAGGCCTATCAGAAGATCGGCCAGCTGCTCGGCCAGGAGATGCTCGACCAATACTTCGACGGCATGAAGCAGTGGTTGCAGGAGGCGGACGACCCCGAGGTCCGCGACCACGTGCGGCGCATGCTCGCCGACCTCAACGCGCTGCTCGACAAGCACGCGCGGGGCCAGGACGTCTCCGACGACTTCCATTCGTTCATGGCGGAACACGGCAGGCTGTTCCCCGAAAGCCCCCGCAACATCGAAGAACTCATCGACGTCCTCGCGAAACGGGCCGCAGCCGCCCGGCGGCTGCGCAACAGCCTCTCCCCCGAACAGCGCGCCGAGCTCGACGCGCTGGCCCAGCAGGCTTTCGGCACGCCCGAACTCGGGAACGCGCTCGACCAGCTCAACCGGCACCTGGAAAACGCCCGGCCCGGCGAGGATTGGCATGGCGGCGAGGATTTCGACGGCGACACCCCGCTCGGCCTCGGCGACGGAGCCCGTGCGATGGCGGACGTGGCGGAGCTTGAGCAGCTCACCGACGCGCTCTCCCAGGGCTACGACGGGGCCAGGGTGGACGATGTCGACCTCGACGCGCTCGGACGCCAGCTCGGCGAGGACGCGGTGGAGGATCTGCGCCAACTGTCCGAGCTGGAGCGGGCCATGCTCGAGCAGGGCTTCTTAGACCGGGGCGCGGACGGGCAGTGGCGGCTCTCCCCCAAGGCGATGCGCCAGCTCGGCCAGGCCGCGTTCCGCGATCTGGTCGGCGAACTCGGCGCCCGCGCCGGGGCGAGGGAGACCCGGCGGGCCGGGGCCGCCGGGGAGCCCACCGGGCAGTCCCGCCCCTGGCAGTTCGGCGACCTTGAGCCGTGGGACATCTCGAAGACCGTCACCAACGCCGTGCTCCGATCGGTCTCGGAGGGCTCCGCCGCGCCCCCGATCCGGCTGCATGTGGACGACGTCGAAATCCAGGAGACCGAGGCGCGCCAGCAGGCCGCCGTCGCCTTGCTGGTGGACACGTCGTTCTCCATGGTGGTCGAGGACCGCTGGCTGCCGATGAAGCGCACCGCGCTCGCGCTGAACCATCTCGTCTCGACGCGCTTTCGCTCCGACGACCTGCAGATCATCGGTTTCGGGCGCACCGCCCAGGTGCTCACCTCGGCCGAACTCGCCGCGCTCGACGGCGTGTACCAGCAAGGCACGAACCTGCACCACGGGCTGCTGCTCGCGCTCAAGCACTTGCGTCGGCATCCGAACGCGCAGCCGGTGGTGCTCGTCGTGACCGACGGCGAGCCGACCGCGCATCTGGACGAGCGGGACGGGGAGTCGGTCTTCCACTACCCCACCAGTCGAGAGACCCTGCGCCTCACGCTGGACGCGTTCGACCAAGTGGCGAGGCTCGGCGCGCAGAGCACCATCGTCCGCCTCGGCGACGATCCCGGCCTCGCGCACTTCCTCGACCAGGTTGCCCGCCGAGTCGGCGGACGCGTCGTGGCCACCACCACCGACGGGCTGGGAGCCGCCGTCGTCGGCGATTACCTCAAGGCGAAGCGCAAGCGCTGACCAGGCCGCAGCGCAAGACGAACCTCCCGCTCACTGCTGAGTCGGAGCCGAGAAATGCACCGTCACGCGGCCTTTCTCGCTGTCGAACGCCGTCTCCTCCGCCAGCGGGTCCTCTGCGATCACAAGCGATGGCAAGCCTCCTTGGGGAGGCGGGAGCTTCGGCGGGGAAGACTGTCCCGCTCCTCCCGTTCCGATTCCACCGGTCCAACCGTCGGCGAAACGCTTGTAGTCCCCTTCGACGACCTCGGAGCCTTCCTCTGCGCCGCGATCATCGAGACCTCGCCCCCATACGCTCATAGCATCACTGTAACAACAGGGCCTGAGCGCTAAGGACGGCCCGGCCTCACGCCTCGGCGGAGACCGACCGCCCGGCCCGCTCCGACCGGGGCGCGCTGAGGAAACTGTCGATCAGCGCGGTGACCTCCTCGGGGCTCTCCATCATAGGCAGGTGGCCGCGTCCCGGCAGGAACACCTCCCGCTCCGGGCGCAGCGTGCGGTTGAGCTCGCGTCCGGCCTTCGCCGAGAGCACATGGTTTGACTCGCCCCACACCACCATGCACGGCGGAAAGTCCGGGCCCGGCTCGATCCGGTCCACCAGGCCGAGCTGCACGGGGTCGGAGAGGATCTCCATCATCGCGCCAGCCCTGCCCCGCGTGTTCCAGGTGGCCGCGATGGCTTCCGCTCCGGGGGGTTGCTGGACCAGCCCCCGCCACCACCCGCGCGGCGCGTACTGCAGCGCGACCACGAACCTGCCGAACAGCTTCGGAACCCAGAACAAGCGCGACAGCCAGATTATCGGGCGGGGGAATATCGCGAGCACACGCGAGAGCCTGCCGACGGCTCCCCTGCCGAGCGTCTGCGCGCTCGCCGGGTTGATGATGACCATTCTGTCGAATTTCTCCGGCCTCCGATCGGCGAGGAGCAGCATCATCGCGCTCCCCATGCAGTTCCCCACGACGGAGATCCGGTCGAAGCCGAGATGGTCGATGAACGCCGACAGCATCGCCGCGTATTTCTCCACGGAGTAGCTGGAGCTCGGGATGTCCGACTCGCCAAGCCCGATATGGTCGAGCGAGATCACCTCGTGTTTGTCGCGCAACGCCTCGGCTTGTTGGACCCATGACTCTTTCGTGGAGCCCATATTGGAGAAGAAGAGCACCGGAGACCCCGAGCCCTGCCGGGTGTAAGCGAGCCGGTCGCCCTGGAATGTGAAGTACAACGTCGGAACGCTCATACGGGCAAGAATACGGGAGCCGAGTGTCCTAGGACACTCGGCTCCCGTCTTGCTGTTCCTCGCAGTGGCGCGATCAGGCCTCTTGGACGGTCACCCGCTCGATCATGACCGCGTCGACCGGACGGTCGTTGCGGTCCGTCGCGGTGGTCGCGATCGCGTCCACCACCTTCTTGGACGCCTCGTCGACCACCTCGCCGAAGATCGTGTGCCGACGGTTCAGGTGCGGGGTCGCGTCGACGGTGATGAAGAACTGCGAGCCGTTCGTGCCGGGGCCCGCGTTCGCCATGGCCAAAAGGTACGGCTTGTCGAACTTGAGGTCCGGGTGGAACTCGTCCTCGAAGCGGTAGCCGGGGCCGCCCCTGCCGGTGCCGGTGGGGTCGCCGCCCTGGATCATGAAGCCGTCGATCACCCGGTGGAAGACGGAGCCGTCGTAGAACGGGCCCTCCAGCTCGCCGGAGGCGTTCTCTTCGGTGTACTCCTTCTCGCCGGAGGCAAGGCCGACGAAGTTCGCCACCGTCTTCGGGGCGTGGTTGCCGAAGAGCTCGACGACGATGTCGCCGCGGTTGGTGTGCAGAGTCGCGGTCTGGGTTGCAATGCTCATCTCTTCATCCAATCACGCCGGGAATAAGAGCGGCCCGGCAGGGGTGTCCCCTGCCGGGCCGCTGAGCGAAGGAGATCGCCGTCTGGGCGGTCAGGCTGGCCAGCCGTCGAAGTCGAACTCGTCAGGCTCCGGGCCCAGCTTCGGCTCCTCCGGCAAGCCGCTGATCCGCGCCACTTGCTCCGGGGTGAGCTCGAAGTCGAAAACCTCGAAGTTCGCCGCGATGCGCTCGGGCGTCTGCGACTTCGGGATGACGATGTTGCCCAGCTGCAAGTGCCAGCGCAGGATCACCTGGACCGGGGACTTGCCGACGGATTCGGCGATCTGCTTGATCGCAGGGTCGAGCTCCTCGCCGACCCGGATCTTGCCGAGCGGGCTCCACGCCTCGGTCGCGACCCCGAGCTTCTTGTGGACCTCGCGCAGCGCGGCCTGGACGTAATGCGGATGCAGCTCCACCTGGTTGAGGACCGGCGTCTCTCCGGTCTCCTCGACGACCTGGCGCAGCTGCGGCTCCTGGAAGTTGGACACGCCGATGGAGCGGACCTTACCGTCCTCTTTGGCCTTCTGGAACGCGCGGAAGGTGTCGACGAACAAGCCCTTCTTCGCCAGCGGCCAGTGGATCAGGTACAGGTCGACATAGTCCAGGCCGAGGCGTTCGAGGCTCGCGTCCAGCGCCTTGAGGGTGCTGTCGTAGCCCTGGTCCGCGTTCCACAGCTTCGTCGTGACGTACAGCTCCTCGCGCGGCACTCCCGATTTCGCGAGAGCCCTTCCGGTGCCGCGCTCGTTGAGGTACACGGCGGCGGTGTCGATATGCCGGTACCCGACTTCAAGGGCTTTGGCCACGGCGGGCTCGGCCACGTCGTCGGGGACCTGCCACACGCCGAAGCCGAGCTGGGGGATGGTTTTGCCGTCGTTGAGAGTAAGAACTGGAACAGTCACTTAGCCAGCCTAGCGAAATTTCCGAAAGCGCGGCGCGTCCCGCGCAGCCAGATTCCAACGTACGATCAATGTCCGTGTCAACATCGTCCCTGTCCTCGCCCGACCAGCCGAAGCGCCCGCCCGCAGCCCTTGTCGTCGCGCTCCTCGCAGGCGTGTTGGCGGTGCTCGGAGCCGTCGCCGTCCCGTTCTTGCCCGTCAAGGAGCGCACAGCCGCGCTGACCTGGCCGAGCCGAGTGGTCGGCAACACGAACGCGCCGTTGTTGTCGTATTTCCCCGAATCCTTCGACCTGCGCGTCCCGTGCCGCGTCGTGGCGGACAAGGCCGCCGCGCCCGGCGACACGACGATCTTCTCCACCATTCCCGCGAGTTCCTCGCTCGCGACCACGCGGGGGCTCGTCGTCCGCGTGGTCGGCCCGGAAGGGGCGCGCAGCCTCCAAGTCGTCCTGCGGGGCGAGACACTGGTCACCGCCGACGCGGCGAAATTCGCGGACCCCGGCTGCCAAGCGCTCGTCGTGCGCTCCACACGGAGCGAGACCGCCGTCGAAGCGCACGGGGCCCCCGCCGTGTCCGTCCATCGCACGGGGGCCAACCTTCGCCCGCAGATCGTCGGGTTCTACACGGACCTCTCCGGCGCGCGGGACGACCAGGCGCTCGCCGGGCTCCGGGCGAACGCCGTCGTCGACTCCCGCTTCCTCACCGAACCGACCCCGCTCAAGCTCGGCGTGCTCGTCGCCACCTCGGTCCTGCTCCTGATTTCGCTCATCGCGCTCGCGCTCGGCGACCGGCGCGGACCGAGCCGGCGGCCGATCCCATGGCGGCTGCTGCTCACGCCCCGGCCGGCGGACGCGGTGGTCGCCTCGGCGCTGGCGGTCTGGCATGTCATCGGCGCGAACACCCCGGACGACAACTACCTGGCCACCATGGCCAGAGCGTCCAAAGACGGCGGCTACATCGCGAACTACTACCGCTACTTCGGCGCGCCCGACGATCCGGTCGGCTGGTTCTACCAGATCATCAAGCTGATGACGGAGACCGGAGTCTCCAGTCCGTGGCTGCGCCTGCCCACGCTGTTCGTGAACCTCGGCACGTGGATCGTTCTCTCCCGGTTCGTCCTGCCGAGGCTGCTGCGACAGACTTCGAAGGCGGCCGCGTTGATCGGCGGCTGGTCCGCCGCGCTCGTGTTCCTCTGCTTCGTGCTCGCGTACGACAACGGGCTGCGCCCGGAGTCGTGGATCGCGCTCGGCGTCCTCGGCACCTGGGCGCTGGTCGAGCACGGGATCACCGCCCGCAGGCTCCTGCCGATCGGTCTCGCCGGGATCACCGCGTCGGCCACGCTGACCTGCGGCCCCACCGGAGCGATGGTGTACTTCACCGCGATCCTCGCCGCGCGGCCGTTGCTCCGCCTGTTCAAGGAGAAGGCGGCGCGGCTTATGCCCGGCAGCGGTCGCGGCCACGTGGTCTTTGCGTACGCCGCGATCCTCGCTCCCATCGCAGCCGCGTTCTGCTCGGTGAGCCTGATCGGGTTCTGGCGCATCTCCTACGGGGCGTTCCGCGCGGCGACGGCGGCGAAGATCGTGGTCGGCCCCCGGCTGCACTGGTACGAGGAGATCGCCCGCTACCAAGGGCTCATGGGATTCTCCCCGGACGGCGCGTTCTCCCGTCGTTTCCCGATGCTCATCATGCTGCTCGTGCTCGTTGTCGTCGCCGGGATCCTCTGGCGCGCGGCGATCACCGCGCGGCTCGGACGGCACGCCCGGCTGGATCTGCGAGTGGGGCCCACCCGCAGGATCGTCGGCCTCACGTTCGTCGGACTGCTCTGTCTGATGCTCACCCCGACGAAGCCGACGCACCACTTCGGCGCGTTCGCCGGGCTCGGGGCCGCAGTCGTCGCGGCCGGCGCGGCGGCGGTCTTGGCCATCGCCACCGCCCGCACTCGCGCGGTGTACGCGGCGGCGCTGCTCTTCCTGATCGGCCTGACCTACACCGCGCCGAACGACTGGTGGTACCCGGCTGGCTACGGCGCTCCGTTCCGGACCACGGCGATCCGGTTCGGAGTCAGCCTCGGCACCGTCTTCTACTACCTCGGCGGCCTCGCCCTTGCGGTGGCGTTCTTCCTGCATCTCTTCGGCAACGGCGGGCGGCTCGGCCGCGTGCTGCTGGACCGCCGGTTCATCGCCTCGGGCATCCTGATCGGCGCGCTCCTGACCCTCGTCGTCGAGCTCGGGGCCACATCGGTCCAGGCCGCGACGGTCAGCTACAGCACAGGCGCGCGGAGCGTCTCCGCCGTCGCGGGCCGAGGCGAATGCGGCCTCGCGGACGCGGTGCTCGTGGACACGGATCCGCAAAAGTCGATCCTGCGCCCGGTCTCGGACTCCGGCAGCGCGGCGGACGCCCTCCTCGGCGAAGGCGCGCGAGGTTTCGCCATCACGACCCCGCACGATCAAAACACCGAGAGCCTCTTGGCCCAGGCGAACCTGCCCGATGTCGGGCCGACGGTCGATCCGCTCCATCCGGTCCCGCCCGCCGACCCCGCCGACCTGATCGGCTTCGGCCTCGACCCGAAGGCGACGCCGCTGGTCATCAGCGCCACCGGGCAGAGCGCGGGCGCGGCCGGCGCGGTCCCGCCGCTCGCGGAGCTGACCAGCCGCTGGTACCGGCTCCCCGAGAACCCTGCTCTCATAACGCTGGCGGCAGTGGGCTACTTCCCGACGAGCGCGGTGCAGCTCGAATTCTCCCCCGCAAGCGGGGGAGATCTCCACGACGACCCGTCGAAGAACAAGGCGCAAGGCCCTTCGGTCGCCATGATCGCGGCCGACCGCGCGCCGGGTTGGCGCGATCTGCGCCTTGGCGATATCCCGAAGAACGCGAAGGCGGTGCGGGTCAAGGTGCGCCTCGACCTCCCCGGCCCCAGCCAGTGGATCGCGCTCACCCCGCCGAGGGTCCCCAAACTCGCCACCCTGCAGCAGGTCGTCGGACGGACGGACCCTGTCTTCGCCGATTGGGAGGATGGGCTCGGTTTCCCCTGCATGCGGCCCTTCGGCTATCGCAACGGCGTCATCGAGCTGCCCAAGTACCACATCTCCCCGGACCGGGTGACCGACTCGGCGTTCCGCCCGTGGATGGACGCTTTCGGCGGCGGGCCCGGCGGCATCGTCGAGTCCGTGGCGCACGCCGTCACGATGCCCACCTATCTCAAGGGAGCCTTGGGCGTGGACTGGGGCAAGGCACAACGCCTCATCCCCCGCGAGCAAGGCCTGCCCGCCGAGGTGACGACCGAGACGGTCACGCGCTCCGGACTGGCCAACCCCGGCCCGCTCGGGTCCGGTGTCGCGGGCTCTTCCTGGGAGACCGACCCGTCAAAGCTGCACTAGCGCAGCTCAGCCGCGCGGGTTGCTGCCGCCCAGATGGCCGCTGCCGTTGAGATGTCCGTTGCCGTTCGCGGAGACAGCGCCGCCCTGCGACAGATTCGGATTCACAAGGGCGTGGCCGTCGTCGCGCAATTGCGCGATGGGCGAGCCGTGCTCCGCAGCGAAGTCGGCGCGCGCGGCGGGCTCCTCCTGCTGCTCCAGCTCGTACGGCAACGGCTTGCGGAGGAACTTCGGCACCCGCGCCGCCACCCTGCCCAGCGGGGTGGCGGCGGCGTTGAGGTTCTCCGCGACCTGGCGCAGATCGTTGATGGTCCCGTCCAATTGCGCGAGCTCCGGGGCAATCGCGTCTTTGATCACCGCGTGCAGCCCGTCTGCGCTGGCGAGCCGGTCGATCAGACCTCCTTGGGAGAAAAGCCGATCGATCGCCCCGCCAGGACGCAGCGCCTCCCCGAGCGGACGATCCGCGCCGACCAGCCCGACCATGGCCTCCAGCGCGTCGAGCAGGTTGCCGATCTGATCCTGTTTCGTCTGACTGCCTTCGGCTTCGGGGTCGAGCAGGTTGATCACAGCTTTCGCGAGGTCAAGGCCAGCCTGGGCCGCATCGATGCCAAGACGAGCCCCTCGGTGGGCGATGCGCAGGCCCATCTTGAAGATTCCATCGATCATCATGCGCCCATTGTAATCTGCGCCACAGCGGAAGCTACATAGCGTTGCACACGTCCATGAGATCGGCATCGAGCCGTTTGCGGAGATCTTCGGGCAATTGCGCGGCTGGCAGCACGAACACGTCGACCACGGAAAGCCCCAACGTCTCCACCCGAGCCTCCAGCACGCTCACCCCTGCTTCGGCGAACACGGCGGCCAAGCTGGCGAGCAGCCCGACCCGGTCCGCCGCTCGCACCTCGACCGAAGCCTGGTCCTCGGCCGGTCCCGGTAGCCAGAACACCTTCGGCGCGGCAGTCCGCGACGCAGTCGGCACGGCGACCGGCAGGACCGAGCGCACCCGGTTCTCCGCCTCCTTCCGCGACCGGTCGGCAAGCGCCTCCAGCACATCCCAGCCCTCGCCCAACGCGCGGAGCAAATCCTGCCGGATAATCTGCGCCGAAGGCAACGAGCCGAATCGGGGGCTCGCCGCGAACGCCGCGACCGCGAACCCCTCGGTCTCGGCGAGTTCGGCGCGATGACAGCGCAAACCATGCAGCGCGAGCACCGCGGTGATCTTGGCCAGCAGGCCGATGGAGTCGGGGGCGACCATGATGAGCTCCCCCGCCCCGCCATCGGCCTCTCCCGGCTGCCATGCCCATTCGACAAGCACTCGACCGGGCAGCTCGCGGGCTTCTTTGGCTCGGGCGAGCAACGGCTCGGCCCGGTCCGTCAGCCGCGCCGAAGGAGCGGCCTCGGCTTGCTGCTCGCCGTCCTCTCCCGCCAAGAGCCTGCGGCAGCTCGCGACAAGCTCACCGATCAACCGCGCCTTCCACTCGCCCCACACGCCCGGACCGGTCGCCAACGAATCCGCCTCGGAGAGCGCCGCGAGCACTTCGAGCACCACCTCGTCCTTGCCTATCTCGGCCATGACGAGCTCGGCGGTCGCCCGGTCGCGCACATCTCGGCGCATCGCAAGGGTCGGCAAGAGCAAATGCTGGCGCACCACAACCGCCAGCCGGTCCACGTCCACGCCGGGCAGGCCCAAACGCTCGCCGATCTGCCGGGCCAGGCGCTCCCCGATCACGCTGTGGTCCCCGTCCCGCCCCTTGCCCACATCGTGCAGCAGCGCCCCGATCAGCAGCAGATCCGGGCGGGCGACCCGCGTGGTCAGCGAAGAAGCCTGCACAACGGCCTCCACGAGATGCCGGTCGACGGTCCAGACATGGATAGGGTCTTTCGGCGGCAGATCGCGCACCGCATCCCATTCGGGGAACATCCGCTCCCACAGCCCGGTCCGGTCCAACGCCTCGACCACCCGCACGGTCCGACTGCCCGCGCCGAGCACGGTGAGCAAGTTCTGGCGCATCTCCCGCGTCCACCGCTGGCTCACGTCCGAAGCGGCGAGCCGCAAGAGCGTGGCCTGGCTGATCGGCAGCCCCGAAGCCGCCGAGGACGCGGCGACTCGAAGCACCAACCCGAGATCCGGACGCGCCTCTTTGGCCAAGGCCACTTCGCCGCCATGGGCGACCACGCCCTCCCCCAAAGGACGGCGCTGCCGGGCGTCTGGCGCGGACACCGCGTTGTGCGCCACCCGAAGGCCCACCTCGACGCAATACTCGACCGTCCGGCCGATCCCGCTCAGCGCCCTCGCCAGATCGAACCGGTCGCCGACTCCGAGGCCCGCCGCCACCTCGTCCGCGTCTTGGGCGAGCAGCTGGTCGCGCCCCTTGCCGGTGACCCGGCGCAGCTGCGTGCGGATATCGAGCAAGTCCGCGTACGCCCGCGCGAACCCGCCGCCAGGCGATTCGTCGGTGAGCGCGGGCACGCCGTCGGTGAGCTGGGCCAGCGCCAACGCGTCGAGCAGCTCCGCGTCCCTGGTGCCGCCCTTGCCGGATTTCAGATCCGGCTCCGCGCGGTGCGCCACCGAGCCGAACCGTTTCCACCGCTCCCGCGCGCTGCCGAGCAGCTCGGGCAGGCGCTCGCGCGCGCTGCGCCGCCAGCTGCGCAGCACCGGGTCGACGGCGGCGCGGTACAAGTCCTCGTCGCCGGCGACGAGCCTGCGGCGCAGCAGGCCGAGCGCGGCGCGCAGGTCCGACTGCGCCACGGCGAGCATCTCGTCCGTCGTGCGCACCGCGTGGTCGAGATCGATGTTCGCGTCCCAAATCGGGTACCACAGCCCCTCGGCGACGGCCTTGACCTCGTCCGGCGACCGGTCCCGATGCAACAGCACCAGGTCGAGGTCCGAATGCGGCAAGAACTCGCCCCGACCGAGCGCGCCGACAGCGACCAGGGCGAGGCCCGAGCCCGGTCCGACGCCCAAACCCGCCGCCAGATCCGCGAGCCACCCCTCAAGCAATCCTTGCAGCTCGCCTCGGAGCTGGGCGGCAGGGAGCTCGGAGGCGACGAGCGAGCGAACGCTGTCGCGAAGGCCGACCGCCGCGCCATGACTCATACGCTCAGTGTAAGGAGACGGCGCGACAGAGCGCGGAAGGAGCGGCCGACAGGCGCGGCGGCCCGATGTCCAACCTCGCTGGAAAGAGCGAGGAACAGGCAGAGAACGCCGTGCGGGCCCGCTACAGCGCGTCGGTGCCGCGCTCGCCCGTCCGAACGCGGACCACCGACTCCACCGGCGTGATCCACACCTTGCCGTCGCCGATCTTGCCGGTGCGGGCGGCGTCCACGATCACCTGCGCGACCTGGTCCGCCGCGGAGTCGTCCACGATCACCTCGACGCGGACCTTCGGCACGAAATCCACGGAGTACTCCGCGCCTCGGTAGACCTCTGTGTGACCTTTCTGCCGCCCGTAGCCTTGCACTTCGCTCACGGTCATGCCGACGACGCCGGACTGCTCCAGCGCGGTCTTCACGTCTTCGAGCGTGAAGGGCTTGACGATCGCGGTCACCAATTTCATCTCATTCACTCCTTAATCCGGCCTCAGCGAACGCCCGCCGTTCTGCTGAGCCTGAGCCGACGGCACTGAAATCGTACGCGGACTCCGCGTGCTCGCTCTCATCGAGTCCTCGTGCCTCGCCCTCTGGGTCGGCGCGCAGGCCGATGGTGTGTTTGATCGCCAGTGCGATGACCGCGGTCACCGCTGCCGAGTACAGGAGCACCGCGCCCGCGCCGACGGCCTGGCGCCAAAGCTGGTCGAAGCCCCCGCCGTAGAAGAGCCCCTTGATCCCCGCAGGCGCTTCCGGAGCGGCGAACAGGCCCACCAAGAGGGTTCCGGTGATGCCGCCGACCATGTGCACGCCGACCACGTCGAGGGCGTCGTCGTAGCCGAGCCGGTACTTCAGGCCGATGGCTACCGCGCAGACCGCGCCGCCCGCCGCGCCGATGGCGAGCGCGCCGAGCACGTTCACCGACGAGCAGGACGGGGTGATCGCCACCAAGCCCGCGACAATGCCAGAAGCCGCGCCGAGCGAAGTGGCGTGGCCGTCGCGGAGCTTCTCCACCAGCAGCCAGGAGAGCATCGCGGCGGCGGTGGCGACGGTCGTCGTGACGAACACCGTGCTGGCGGTCGCTCCGGCGGTGAGCGCCGATCCCGCGTTGAATCCGTACCAGCCGAACCAGAGCAAGCCCGCGCCAAGCATGACGAACGGCAGATTGTGCGGGCGCATGGAGGTCTTCGGCCAGCCCTTGCGCTTGCCGAGGATGATCGCGAGCACCAGGCCCGCCACGCCCGAGTTGATGTGGACGGCGGTGCCGCCCGCGAAGTCGATGGCCAGCAGCTGGTTCGCGATCCAGCCGCCGTGGTGGACGATGTTCCCCTTGTCGTCCTTCCCGTTGAAGTCGAAGACCCAGTGGGCGACCGGGAAGTACACCAGTGTGGCCCACAGCGCCGAGAAAAGCAGCCACGGGCCGAACCGCAGCCGGTCGGCGACCGCCCCCGCGACGAGGGCCACGGTGATGATCGCGAACATGAGCTGGAAGGCCACGAACGCCATCTGCGGCGTCGTGCCGGACATCGGGACCGCCGCGCCGTCCGCGTCCTTCCCGATCAGCCCTTTCAGGCCGAAATACTGGGGGATCCTGCCGAAGAAATGCCACGTGTCGTCCCCGAACGCCTCCGAGTAGCCGTACAACGCCCACAGAATCGTGACCACGCCGAGCGCGCTCATGGTCATCATGAGCATGTTCAGCACGTTCTTCGACCGGACCATGCCGCCGTAGAAGAACGCCACGCCTGGGGTCATGAGCATGACCAGGGCGGCGCTGACGAGCAGCCACGCGGTGTCGCCTGCACTGAAACTCGGGGGCACTACGCATTACCTCCATCGGGGTCGGGCTCGCGCGGGGCGAGTTCGGTCGGCTTCGACCTCCGAGCAGAGTGCAGAACGCATATTGCGGTCACGCCATGATCATGTTACAGAGGCGTTAACGCGAGGAACTACCCCAGCAAAGCGTCGACGAAGGCGTTCGGCTCGAACGGCGCGAGGTCGTCTTTCCCCTCGCCGAGGCCGACCAGTTTGACCGGCACGCCAAGCTCCTTTTGCACGGCGAAGACGATGCCGCCCTTGGCGGTGCCGTCGAGCTTGGTGAGCGCCACGCCGGTCACGTCCACGACCTCGGAGAAGACCTTCGCCTGCAGAAGCCCGTTCTGGCCGATGGTGGCGTCGAGGACGAGGATCACCTCGTCCACCCCCGCCTTGCGCTCGACAACGCGCTTGATCTTGCCGAGTTCGTCCATCAGGCCGGTTTTGGTGTGCAAACGGCCCGCCGTGTCGATGAGGACCACGTCCGCGCCGGCCTCGACCCCCCGGCTCACAGCCTCGAAGGCGACCGAAGCCGGGTCTGCGCCCTCGGCCCCCGCGACCACTTCGGCCCCGACCCGCTGGCCCCAGGTCTTGAGCTGCTCCACGGCCGCCGCGCGGAACGTGTCCGCTGCTCCGAGCAGGACGCGGCGCCCGTCCGCGACCAGCACACGGGCGAGCTTGCCGGTGGTCGTGGTCTTCCCGGTGCCGTTCACTCCGACCACGAGGACCACCGACGGCCGGTCGGCGTGCGGCAACGCTCGGACCGAGCGGTCGAACTCCGGCTTGAGCTCGGCGACCAGCACGTCTTTGAGCACTGCCCGCGCTTCGGCCTCGGAACGCACTTCCGAGCGGGCGAGGGCTTCGCGCAGCTTCTCGATGACCCCTTCGGTGGTGCTGGCCCCGAGGTCGGCGGTGAGCAGCGTCGCCTCGACATCTTCCCACGACTCCTCGTCCAGGTCGCCGCCGCCGAGCAGGCCGACGAGGGCGCGACCGACGCTGTTCTGCGACCGCGCGAGCCTGCCGCGCAAATTGCCCCACCGCTCCCCCGAGGGCACGATCTCCTCCGCCGGGGGCTCCTCAGGCGCAGCTTCCGCCTTGGGCTCCGCAAGAACAGGTTCGGGTTCCGGCTCCGGCTCGGCGACATGCTCGGGCTCTGGCTCGACCTCAGGCTCAGCGGCCTCTGGCTCTGGCTCCGCTGTCGGCTCGGGCAGCTTGACGTCGCGCAGCGTGGGCTTGGGCGAGTCCACCGGAGTCGAGGCGTCGTCCCCCACCCCGGGCAGGCCCGTCGGGGCCCAGGCCTCGGTCTCTGGCTCCGCTCCCCCCCTCGTGTCCCTCTCTTCCGGCGCACCGCGGCCCGGCGCGCCTTGGATCTCATCGCCCTGGTCCCCCGGCCTCGTCGCCTCGACCTTCGCCGGTTCTTTGGGAGCTTCCGGAATCCTCGCGGGGGGCGGCTCCAGCGTCGTCGCGCCGGAGCCCCCTTCGCTGAAGCTGAAACCGCCCTTGGCCTGGTACGTCGAAGCCTCCGGCTTCGAATCGGCCTTCGGGGCGAGGCTGATCTTCCGTTTGCGCGAGACGAGCAGAGCGCCGCCCGCCGCCGCCAAAATCAGAAGGACCGCGACAACGGCGACGACGATCCAGCTCTCTGTGCTCACTTCACTCCCTCACAATTCGCCCGAGCCTGCCGCAAGCTGTCGGCTCCGACTGCCACGCCGACCCGGCTTATCTGTTCCTGGGCCGTTCTTTGACCTTCTGCCCCGCGCAGCCGGCCATGCCCTGCTGGGAGGCCGCGTCGATCTGCTGGAGACCGACTGAGATCCTACAGCTGAACTTCGCCGTCGGATCGATGTTCGCCGGGTCGGACATGACCATGACCATGGCGTAGTCGGCCCCGAGGCTCAAAAACACGTCCTTGCGCCACGGCGAGCCCACCGTCTCGCTCTCGGCTTTCTCATGCGTCCGGTTGAGGTCGTCCGCGTCAGTCGCCACCACGTACATCACCTTGAAGGGCTTGCTGCCGGACGAGGTGACCTCGTAGGTCACCCCCGCCCCGTCCGCGAAGGCCGGGCTGGGGGCGAAGAGCCCCACAGCCGCGACGAGCGCGGCGACGAGGAGCGCCGCGGCGCTCCTCGTCGGGGCAAGGGCCGAACGACAGACGGTCACGACGAGGAACCCGCCTTCTTCACCTGGTCCCGGAGCTTGAGCCCGGCGCAGCCGATGACGCCCTGCTGGTCCTTTTTCTCGTCCACGGTCTTCCCGTCCGCGACGATCTTGCAGGAATATCTCGTCGCTGTGTCGAAGTTGGTCAGATCCGGGGTCACGACGACCATGGCGTAGTCGGTCCCCTTGCTCAGGACGACCTCTTTCTTCCACGACGAGGCCGCCGTGGCCGTCGCCATCGTCTTCTCGAGGTCCGCCGCGCTGTCCGAGTCGGTCTTCTCGATGTAGGTGACCCGGAACGGCTTGGCGGTGGTCGAGCTGATCTCGTATGTCACCTTCACTCCGTTCGCTTCGCTCGCGGAGCCATTCCCCGAATCGTCTTTCCCGCAGCCGGCCGCGCCGCCCGAGGCGAACGCGGCGACAGCGACGGCGCAGAACATTTTTCGGGAGAATCTTCTGGGCATCATGAGTCTGTTCCTTTCGCAGAGCGCCGTTCGGCGGCCTCTGCCACTGTACCGGCTCAAGCTAAGCTCACAGCATGCACTCTCCGCTCGGCGAACGGGCCACTGTGGCTGTTTTGCTGGTGCTGACGTTCACCGCCGGGCTGATCGACGCGGTCGGTTTCCTGCGGCTCGGCCACGTCTTCGTCGCGAATATGACCGGCAACGTCGTGTTCCTCGGCGTGAGCGTCGCGGACGGCTCCGGCCGGAACGCGCTGGGCAGTTTCGTCTCGCTCGTCGCCTACATGTGCGGAGCGGCCGCGGGCGGCAGGCTGTGGCGTTCGCTGCGCCACAGGCCGCGAGACTGGCACACGGCGGTCTGGGGCCTGCACGCGCTCCTCTTGCTCACCGCCGCGCTCCTCGCTTTGACCACCCGGTTCCGCGAGGATTTGGCGTTGACCTCCGTTTTCATCGCTCTCCTCGCCGTCGGATTCGGCCTGCAGAACGCGACTGTGCGCATCATAGGCATGGCCGATTTGACCACGACGGTGCTCACCACCACGATCACCCAACTCGCCTCGGAAAGCCGGTTCGGAGCCGGCGCTCGGCCGAAGCCATGGCGCAGAATCGCCTCGATCAGCATGATCATGGCGGGAGCCGGCGTTGGAGCCCTGCTCCTGCGGGTCTTTCCCGCAGGAGCGGCGACCGCGGGAGTCACCGCCGTCGCGGCGGCCTCCGTGACCTGCGTGACGCTGGCGCACGCTTTCGCGCCGAGGAAAGCCGAGGAGCCCGAGACGGCCCGGGGCTAAGACAGGAACAGCGCGGGGGCCGAGACCGGTCGTCTCGGCCCCCGCGCCGTCACAGTTCGGACCTCAGTGGGTCGGGCCAGCCGTGCCCAGCGTCCGGGGCGGCGGCGTCGAGGTCACAAAGGACGTGGTGACCGTGGTCTGCGGCGTGCTGGACGAGGTCTTCGAGCTGCTGGTCGGGCGGTCCTTGCACTCGCCGTTGTCCTTGGCCTCTTTGCGCTCGTCCTTCGCCAGGTCGTCGCAGAACGGCAGGTCGTCCGAAGGCTCGGCCTCCTCGCCCGCCTGCTCGTCCGCAGGAGCGGCGTCGTCGTCCGTGTCGGCAGGACCAGCGTCGTCACCGTCCTCGTCCGCGGCCGCGGCAGCAGTGGCCTGCGGGGCGAAAGTCGACGGCGCGAACCCGGACACCGCGAAACCAGCGGCGACCGGCAGACCCAGCGCGGCCAGCGCGGCGATCAAGGCGCGACGAGACGGAATAGCGGAAATACCCATAGGGCGAACTCCATTTCGATGTCGTGTGATCAATCCCTGCGCGGGAGACCCCCTCGCGAGACAAACGGATCATAACCCCCCACCACCAGCAGGCCCAACCAAACCTGAGAATTCCCAGCAGCCTCGCAGAAAACCCGAGCCACACCGCTCTCCCTAGCGGGAGGCCCGCTCGACGGCGAGGAGGAAGCGCCGCACGAAAAACCGCTGCACGACGCGCAGGACGGGCAGCGCGAGCAGCCATGGCCCCGACGGCAACGAGATGGAGCTGACCTCGACGCGGACCTCGTCCGTCTGCGGGTCCCAAGAGACGAGGAACCGCTCCTCCCCGCGCTCTGGATGCCCCGGCAAAGTGCCGTACGCGAAGCCCTTGCGGCGCGGCTCGTCCACGACGTACACCACCCGGCAGGGCGCGGAGACCGGGCCGACGCGCTGGTCCACCACCTCGCCCTCGGCGACAAAGGACGCAGAGGCCCGGACGGTGATCCCGGCGCCCCGTTGCGCCTGCCAGGTGAGCACGGCGGCCGCCGCCCGATGGAAACGCGCCTCGCCAGTTCCGATCGCCTTCGAGGCCGCGAGCGGCAGGAAGAACCTCTGCCGGTCCGTCTCGCCCCTGGTCGCCCCCTGGGCCGAATACGTGAACGGGGCCGCGCGCAGCACCCGCGCCCTGTCCTCCGGCAACGGGACGTACCGACCACTGAGCGCGCTGGCCCTGAACGACATGGGCCGAGCTTACTCGCGCGCCTCACAGCTCGGCGTCAGGGGACGGCGCTACAGTGCTCGCATGTTCCGGCGCAACCTCAACCGCACTCGGCCGAACCGCTCCTCCGCGAAAACCGTCCTGCCCGCTTTCCTCCTGCTCGCGGCGTTCGCGGTCGTGCCCGCCCTCGCCGGTTGCGAGCACGGCGGCTCGATCAACGGCCCCTCGCACGGCAAAGAGAGCCAGTCGGGCAAACGCGCCGCCCCCGAGGCGTACGCGGAGGCCGACTCCGGCCCTGGGTATATGGACTCGGGCATACCTGGTGTGCCCCTGACCCCGAGGGGAGCAAGCCCCAACTGGGCTCCGAGCGCTCCTTCCTCCCCCTCCATGGCCACAACGCAGACCCTCCGGGTGGAGACCGGCGACCTGAAGAAGGCCAAGGAGGACGCGCTGCGGATCGGAGCCGAGTCGGGAGCCTCCGTGCAGCAGCAGAACGAAGGGGACAACGTCCGGGAGGTCGATCCGACCAAGACCGCCGAAAAGGCGAAGGACTACAGCGGCTACGTCGCCTTGGGGCTGCAGATCCCGGTCGACACGTTCGACCAGGCCGTCTCGCGGCTCCGGGCGCTCGGCGAGGTCACGTACGCCAACTCGCAGTCCACGAACACCAGCCAGCAGAGCACCGACCTCGCGGCGGAGTTTGCGGACGTCCAAGCCACGATCGGACGGTTGGAGCAGCTGCGCGCGCAGACGAACGACCCCGATGTCCTCGTCAAGGTCCAGAACCAGCTCACCGCCCAGCATTCGCGCCTCTTGGAGCTGCAACGCCAGCAGCAGGGGCTGGACAAACGGACGCAGACCGTCTCGCTCACCCTCACCTTGCTCGGGAAAAAACCCGCAGAGCCGCAGCGCGGCTGGGTGAGCGCGGGACTGCATTCCGGCTGGTCCGACCTCGTCGCCACCGTGCGATGGGTGGTGACCTCGATTTCCTGGCTCGCGGTGTGGGCCGCCCCGGTCGTCGCGGCGCTCATTGCCGCCCGCTTGAGCTGGCGGCTGCTGCGCGGGCGGCGCGCCTAAGCGCTCAGCGCTCCGGGAGCGTCCCCGAGGCGATGGCCTCGGCGAGGCGCAGCGCCGCGTGGTCGCGCTCGGAGCGCAAGAACTCGATCGCGTGGCCGTGCGCGTCCTTGCTCGGCCAGGCGATGGCGAGCGCCGGGTCGAGCGCGTCGACCGAGCGCTCCAGCCGGGGGTCGTACTCGCTGGAGCAGAGGTAGAGCAAGACCGTGTCCTCCGTCAACGCGAGGACGGCGTGCCCGAGCCCCGCCGAGAGGAACACCGCGTTGCGCCGCTCGCCGCTGAGCAGCACCGCCTCCCATTTCCCGAAGGTGGGCGAGTCGGAGCGCAGGTCCACCACCACGTCGAAGACGCTGCCCGAAGCGACAGTCACGTATTTCTCCTGGCCCCCGGCCAGAGTTCCGTCCGGACCAAGGGCCAGATGCACCCCGCGCAGTACGCCGGCCTTGGAGACTGAGCAGTTGACCTGCGCCGTCGTGAAGTCCCGGCCGGTCGCCTCGCGCGTGGCCCCCGCCCGGAAGAGCTCCGCGTTCACGCCCCGGTCGTCCGAGTGCAGCTCGGGCGTGATCTCCCAAGCCCCTGCGATGGGCAATTCCCGCCACTGCGTCATAACTGTCCTGTCTCCTTCGCCCTCGGGTGGGCGAGCAGCGTCGCCAGATACGCGCCGTACCCGGAGTTCGCGTGCGCTCGCGCCGCGCGGTCGAGTTGTTCGTCGTCGATGAGCCCGCGCCGCCAGGCGACCTCTTCCGGGCAGCCGATGCGCAGCCCCTGGCGCTCCTCGATCACCCGCACGTAGTTCCCCGCCTCGAGGAGGGAGTCGAACGTGCCCGCGTCGAGCCACGCGGACCCCTTCGGCAAGACGCGGACCGAGAGCCGCCCTGCCGCGAGGTACGCGAGGTTGACATCGGTGATCTCGTACTCCCCCCGCGCCGAGGGCCGCAGCTCCTGCGCGATGGAGACCACGTCGTTGTCGTAGAAGTAGAGCCCGGTGACGGCGTGCTTCGACTTCGGCCTCGCGGGTTTCTCCACAAGGCCCACCGCGTTGCCGTCCTCGTCCCACTCCACAACGCCGTACCGGCCGGGGTCGGACACCTCGTACGCGAAAACGACGCCGCCGCGCAGCGGGGCTGAGGCCGGGCCTTCCAGCTCGGGCTCAAGACCGGCTCCGGCGAGGATGTTGTCGCCGAGGATGAGCGCCACGTCGCCACCGCCGATATGCTTTTTCGCGATGACGAACGCCTGGGCGATGCCCTTCGGCTCGGCCTGCTCGGCGTAGCTCAAGCGCACGCCGAATTGCTCGCCCGAGCCGAGGAGCCGCGCGAAGGCGGGAGCGTCCTGCGGCGTGGTGATGATCAGGATGTCGGTGATCCCCGCGCTGATCAGCGTGGTCAGCGGGTAATAAATAAGCGGCTTGTCGTACACCGGGAGGAGCTGCTTGCTCACGCCCAAAGTGATCGGGTGCAGCCGGGAGCCTGCGCCACCGGCGAGGATGACGCCTCGCATACGGTGAAGACTATCAGGGAGCCTGCGGTCAGCTCGCGCCGCGCTCGTCGTGCTTCATCGCGTCGAGCACGGCGATCCGCGTCTCGGCCGAGCCCGCGATGTCCTCCTCCCGCGCGCCGTGGCGCAGCATGGCGCGCAACCGCTCCGAGTCGTACTCGGCTGGCTCGGTGGTCTCGATGAATTCCTCCACCACGCGCACGAAACGCGCCGGATCGTCGTGGAACGGGAAATGGCCGGAGCCTTTGAACACCTCCAGCCGCGAGCCCGGCATCGCGCAGTGCGCGAGTCGGGCGTGGCTGACCGGGATGACCTGGTCCTGCGTCCCCCAGACCAGCTGCACCGGGATCGACTCGGCCAAATAACATCGGTCGAGCATGGTGACCACCTGCCCGCGCCAATCGACCACCGCGCGCAGCGTCCGCGCGAACGCGGAGGACGCGGTCGGCTCCGGCAGGTCCGCGAGGATGCGCACCACGTCGGGGATGTCGAGCTGCAGCCCCGCGGTCCGCAGCATCCGGTCGAGCGCGTCCCCCGCGAACCGCAAAGAAGCCAGCGCGCCAGGCAGGCGGAGGAGCGGCAGAGACTCCGCGACGAACGGCAGCGAGGCGACGCGCAGCACGATGTTCACGTCCTTGGTGACTCCGCCAGCCGCGACGAGGACCAGGCGCTCCACGAGCTGGGGGAACTGGTACGCGAACTGCATCGCCACCCCGCCGCCGAGCGAATGCCCGACCACGGTGACCCGGTCGATCCCGAGGACGGACAAAAGGTCGCGCATGCCGTTGGCGTACGCGGCGATGGAGTAGTCCGCCCTCGGCTTGTCCGACTTGCCGTGGCCCAACAGGTCCGGGGCGATCACGGTGAACCGGCTCGCCAACGCGGTCTGCACCTCGTCCCAGGTGGACGAGTTGTCGCCGATGCCATGGATGAGGAGCACGGCGGGGCCGGAGCCGGCGACGCGGTAGGCGCGCCGATAGCCGTGGACGGTGCAAAACTCCAGCGAAGGGCTCTGCCCGGCCCCCCGCGCCGGAGGAGTTTGGATCGCAGTCATCGCAATATCATCGCCGCTCGGCGCGTTCCGCGCGACCGGAAGCGCCCTGCGGAGCCCGTCGCGGCTTCCTGCGACGGGCTCCGCGACGGCGGCGGCGCTTCTGCGATACTGGGGCGCATGAAGCTTCTCGTGACCGGCGGAGCCGGGTTCATCGGGGCCAATTTCGTGCACAGGACGTTGCAAACCCGGCCAGAGGTCGACATCGTCGTCCTCGACGCGCTCACCTACGCGGGGAACGCGGACACGCTCGGCGCGGTCGCGGAGCGGATCGAGTTCGTCAAAGGCGACGTGACCGACGAGGCGCTGGTGGACGATTTGGTCCGCCAGACGGACGCGGTGGTGCATTTCGCGGCGGAGACGCACAACGACCATGCGCTCACCGACCCCGGCTCGTTCGTGCGCACCAACGTCCTCGGCAGCTTCGCCCTGCTCGAAGCCGTCCGTCGGCATGGGGCGCGATTGCACCAGGTGTCCACCGACGAGGTGTACGGGGACCTCGAGCTTGGCGAGGACCGGCGCTTCGCCGAAGGGGACGCGTTCAATCCGTCGAGCCCCTATTCCGCGTCCAAAGCGAGCGGGGACCTGCTGCTGCGCGCCTGGGTGCGCTCGTTCGGGATCGAGGCCACCGTCTCGCACTGCACGAATAATTTCGGCCCATGGCAGCATGTGGAGAAGTTCATCCCGCGCCAAATCACGAACCTGCTGCTCGGCGGGCCGGTGAAGGTGTACGGGGACGGCAAGCACGTGCGGGACTGGATCCACGTGGACGACCACAACGACGCGGTGTGGGCGATCTTGGCCAAGGGCGAGCCTGGCCGGACCTACCACATCGGAGCCGACAACGAGCAGGGCAACCTCGCCGTCGCGCAGCTGCTGTGCGAACTCGTCGGCGCGGACCCGGAGCGCATCGAGCTCGTCGTCGACCGCCCAGGGCATGACCGCAGGTACGCGCTCGACGCAGGCAGATTGACGGCGGAACTGGGCTGGAGCCCGCGCAAAACCGACTTCCGCGCCGCCCTTGGCGAGACGGTCGAGTGGTACCGGGAGCACCGGGACTGGTGGATCGGGGAGAAATCCGGGGTCGAAGCGCAGTACGCTCGGCGGGAACAAGGCTCCCGTGGCTGAGGATCAGAGCTGGTCGCGGATCGTGGCCTCGCTGAACGAGCAGAACGCTCGGACCAGGGGGCAATTCGACCGGACCCGGCTCGTCGCCGACCGATTGTGGGAGCTGTGGGCGGGGGAAGCCGCCACCCTATTCGGCGCGGAATGGGAGCTGGCAGACGGGAGAGCCCGCGCGCTTTTGGACGAAGAGCTCGCCATCCTCGCGCTCTTGCCCGCAGCGGACTCGGCGCGGGGAGCGCCGCAGCCGCCGTCTGGGACGGCGGATCGAGTTTGGACGGAGGTGGAGCTCTTCGAGCTGATGGAGCACGCCGCCGCGCACTTCCAGGCGCAAGAGGAAGAGCTCAAGGCCGCGCTGGCAGGTCGGGACGAGCTGATCGGCCAGGCGGAGCGGCATCTCGGCGAAGACGGCTCCGGGTATGCGGCAGAGCACCGGCTCTGGCTCAAGCGCGCGCAGGACGTCGCCCTGCGCCTCGCCAAGCTGGGCGCGGGGGTGCGCGCCGCGAGGGAGGCGTACGCGCGAGCCGATCGGATGAACGCCCGCATGTTCCGCGCGGATCTGTTCGCCGAGACCCAGCCGGAGCGGTCCGAAGCCGCGTCGGCGGCCGCCGACGCGGCGGAGCAGGCCGGGTTGTACGGCCACCTCTCCCCCGTCGGCCTCTACCTCCTCGCGGATGTCCTCGTTGCGGCGAACGAGGACCTGCTCAAGGCGTTGATCGCGGCGGCATTGGCGCTGGAGGGGGTCGGCCCGCTCGCCGGGCGCAAAGAGCGGGAGTGGGCGGAGCAGTACGACCTGCGCTCGCAGGCGGTGTTCCTGCTCGCGGGCGACTGCCTCCGGGCCATGGGCCTGCTCACCAGGTCCGTCCGCCAGGCGGGCCGGAACTGGGAGATCACGGAGTGGGGCGCGGGCGGCGGGCGCGGCTTCCTGCCGGATGCGGCGAAGGTCAAAGAGGTGGTCGAAATGCGGATCGCGCCGCCGCCGTCCGCGTTGGGCCAAGCCGTCGTGGAGCCGGACGGGCTGCGCAAGGCCGGGGCGGTGTGGCGGGCGCTCGCCGAGTCCGTCGACACTCTGGACAGGGCGGTCGTCGCAGCGAGCGGCTTCGACTCCGAGGAGGGCGCGGCGTTGGAGTCTGCTGTCGGCCAGATCGCGGCTCGGCTGTGCGCGGTGCAGGACGGGGCGGCTGAGATCGCGGAACTATGCGCCAAGCAGCGCGCCTGGCTCCAACTGCCCTGGTGGCGGCGGAGCAGATTCCGCGCCGCCCCGATCCCGACGTAGCCGCTCTACTCCTCGCCAGCCGCGCCGTTGGTTTTTTCCGCTCGATGTCGGCGAGGGCTTTCGCCAGCGCCGCGCGCTCGGCGGCCTTGGCTTCCCAGGCTTCTTTCCGGTTCTTCACCACGCGGGCGGGCGCGCCGACCGCGATGGAGAAGTCCGGGACCTCGCCTTTCACCACGGCATGCGCCCCGAGCACGCAGCCTCTGCCGACCCGCGTGCCCCGCAGCACGCTCACCTTCGCGGCGATCCAGGTGTCCGGGCCGATCCGCACCGGCCCTTTGACGATGCCCTGGTCCTTGATCGGCGTCGTGATGTCGTCGATGACGTGGTCGAAGTCGCAGATGTAGCACCAGTCCGCCACCAGCACCGATTCGCCGAACTCGATGTCGAGGTAGCAGTTCACGACGTTGTCCTTGCCGAACACCGTCTTGTCCCCGATTTTCAACGACCCGTCGTGGGCGCGGATCGCGTTGCCGTCCCCGATGTGCACCCATCTGCCGATCTCCAGGCGGGCGAGGCCCGGTGTGGCGTGGATTTCCACGCCTTTGCCGAGGAAGACCATGCCCCTGGTGATCACGTGCGGGTTCAGCAGCTTGAATTTCGCGAACCGCGCGTACCGCACCAAGTACCAGGGAGTGTAGGCGTGGTTGCGCAGCACCCATTTCAGCGAGGCCAGCGTCAGAAATTTCGCCTGCTTCTCGTCGCGCAGCCGCTCGCCGCGCCAGCGTTCGCGCAACGGGGCGTTCCACATGCTCGTCATATCGGGAAAAAGAGTAATAGACTCCAAAAATGCGAGTGGTCATAGCTCCTGATTCGTTCGGCGGAACGCTCTCCTCGGCCCAAGCCGCGAGGGCCATCGCCGAAGGCTGGTCGGCGGCGCGCCCGGCGGACGAGCTGGCCCTCGCCCCGCAGTCCGACGGCGGCCCCGGTTTCGTGAGCGTGCTCGCCGCGCAGTTCGGCTCGCGCAAGACCACCTTCGTCCAAGGGCCGCTCGGGGCCGCGACAAAGGCCCGCTGGCTGATCGACGCCGTCGGCGACTCCGAACACCTCGTCGCCTATTTGGAGTGCGCGCAGGCCTGCGGGCTCCACCTCCTGGACGGCCCCCCGACGCCCGAGACCGCGCTCGCCGCCCACAGCCGGGGCGTCGGCCAGCTCATCGTCGACGCGGTCGACTACGGCGCGACGACGATCGTCGTCGGGCTCGGCGGCTCGTCCTGCACGGACGCCGGGGCAGGGATGCTCGCGGTGCTCGGCGGGCTGGCCCAAGCGAGGGGCATCCTCGCCGGGGTGGGGCTGATCGCCGCGACCGACGTGGAGCACCCGCTGCTGGGGCCGTCCGGCGCTGCGCGCGTGTTCGGCCCGCAAAAAGGCGCGGACGCGGCGACGGTCAAACTTCTCGAGGCGCGGCTGTCCTCGGCGGCCGCCGAGTTCCAGCGCGTCGTCAAACGCGATGTGGCCAGTCTGCCAGGGGCCGGGGCGGCGGGCGGGCTCGGAGCCGCGCTGTTCGCGCTGGGAGCCTCGCGGCGTTCTGGCGCGGAGCTGATCGCCGAGCGCACCGGCCAAAGCGCGCTGCTGGCCCGCGCCGACTTGGTGATCACCGGCGAAGGCAGGCTCGACGATCAGTCCGTGCGGGGCAAAGTCGTCTCCGCGCTCGCGAAAGCGGCGGCTCGGGCCGGAGCGCGGACGATCGCGCTCGCCGGGCAAGTGCGGCTCGACCCCGCGCAAGCGCGCATCGCGGGCATCGCGGACGCGTATTCGATGAGCGAGTTCGCGGGCTCGGTCGACCTCGCGCTCACCGACGCGGAGAACCAACTGCGCAAACTCGCCGAGCACGTCGCGGCGAATTGGACCGTGGCGAACACGAAGACGGCAAACCACTAAGCTCGACCCGATGCGCCGGATATTGATATCGCTGTTGCTCGTGGCCGGACTGGCCGCGTGCCAGGACGACTCGTGGGTGCGGCGGGGCTATTCCGAGGGTTGGCCCGGAGCCCGAGGGGACGGCCGGAACTCGGGCCACGCCGACCAGCTGCCGCCCGAGCGGCTCGCGGTGCTCTGGTCCCGCCCGCTGCTCGGCCAGAGCTACGCCCAGCCGTCGGTCTCCTCCCGCGGCTTCGTCGGGGTCACCGCGCTCACCGAGTCCGGCTGCAACACGTTCTCGTTCGACCTCGCGGACGGGCGCAAACGCTGGTGCCTGCGCCGTTATCTCGGCGTGGAGCTGTCCACCCCGCTGGTGGACCAATTCGACACCACGTATCTCGGGCAGGCCGGGACCGTGGCCGCCCTCGCCCAGAACGACTCGGTGAAATGGAGCGATCCTGTTCTCGGGACCCCGGTCGGCTCCGCCTTCACCGGGGACGGCAACCTCCTCGTCGTCACCCACCTCGGGCAAATCGAAGTCCTCGACACCGTCAACGGGCGAACGACGAGCCCGCCGATCGAACTCGTGCCGGTGTCCAATCGCGCGGACTCGGCGCAAGGCCTCGCCGACTGCGCGGTCCGAGGCCCGCGTTGCCCCGTCGCCGCTCCTGCCGCCTACGACTCCCGTTCAGGACGGTTCGTGCTGAGCTTCTGGCCGCCGGGGGCCGAAGCGGCCCAGCTCGTCGGGATGCGCTACGACGCGGCGGGCAAGAGCCTCTGGGTGGACTGGCGGGCGACCGCCGAACATTCCGGCCCGTTCGGCACACCCGTGATCAGCGCGGACGGGGCCGCCGTTGTCGCGGTCGACGGCGGGGGCCAGCTCTCCGCGTATCGCATGGACAGCGGGGCGAAACTCTGGAGCGCGCCCACCGGGCGAGCCGGGACGAGCGTGCCCGCGATGGCTCCGGACGGCACGACCATCCTCGGCGCGGGCTCCGATCCTGCCGCGCTCGCCGCGTACACCGACAAAGGACAGCTCTGGAAACGCGACGACCTGCGCTGCCTCTCGCCTGTGACCTTGACCGGGGCGAGCGACGGTTTCGTCCTCATCGCCTCGCCCGGCGGGACTGGGTCGGCGCTGCTGCGCTTCGACGCGGGCACGGGCGCGACGCGCTCGACAACCGAGCTGCCCGACCTGCGGCCCGGACCTTCCCCGGGGATCTCCGTCGCGCCGGGCGGCCAGATCGTGTTCGCGCAGGGCGGGCAGCTCATCGCGCTCGGCTAGCGCTGACGCATCCGGCTCGTCCGGTTCTACCCGAAGCTGCTGGTCAAAGACTCGATCTCAGGTTCCTCGACCGGTCCTTCCTGGATGGTTTTAAAGCTCCTGCCCCCGTCGGCGTCACTCCGCATATGCTTCAAGCGGCGGGCAGGAGCACACCAGGTTGCGGTCCCCCGCGACCCCGTCGATGCGGGCCGAGCCTGGCCACACCTTCGGCCTCGGGCGCGCGGTCGCCACCTTCGGGTACGCCGCCACCTCGCGCGAGTACTTCCGGTCCCACGCATCGGCGGTGACCGCCCTTGCGGTATGCGGGGCTCCGCGCAGCGGGCTCTCCTCCGCGGTCCACACACCGCGCGCCACCTGGTCGATCTCGCCCTTGATCGCCGTCATCGCGGCGACGAACGCCTCCAGCTCCTCCAGGCTCTCGCTCTCGGTTGGCTCCACCATGAGCGTCCCCGAGACCGGGAAGGAGAGCGTCGGGGCGTGGAAGCCGTAGTCGGCGAGGCGCTTGGCCACGTCCTCTGCAGTCACGCCGGTCTCTTTGGTGATCTGCCGCAGATCGAGGATGCACTCGTGCGCGACCAGACCGTTCGCTCCGGTGAACAGCACCGGGAAGTGCTGGTCGAGCCTCTTGGCGAGATAGTTCGCCGACGCGATCGCGACAAGCGTCGCCCTGCGCAGCCCCTCGAACCCCATGAGCCGGACGTACGCCCAGCTGATCGGCAGAATCGACGCGGAGCCGAACGGGGCCGCCGAGACCGGGCGCCCGTCGCCGAGCTCCGGGCGCAACGGGTGGCCCGGCAGGAACGGGGCGAGATGCTCGCGCACCGCGACCGGCCCGACTCCGGGGCCGCCGCCGCCGTGCGGGATGCAGAAGGTCTTGTGCAGGTTCAGATGGCTCACGTCGCCGCCGAAGTGGCCGGGCCGGGCGAGGCCGACGAGCGCGTTGAGGTTCGCGCCGTCGATGTACACCTGGCCGCCCGCGTCGTGCACGAGGCCGCACAGCTCTTTGACCTGCACCTCGTACACGCCGTGCGTGGACGGGTAGGTGATCATGATGGCGGCGAGCTTCTCGCCGTGGACTTCCAGCTTGGCTTTCAGATCGTCCAGGTCCACGTCGCCGTTCTCGCGGCAGGCGACCACCACGACCCGAAGCCCCGCCATCACCGCCGAGGCGGCGTTGGTGCCGTGCGCGCTGGACGGGATAAGGCACACGTCGCGGTGCGGCTCGTTCCTGCTGCGGTGGTACTCGCGGATCGCGAGCAAGCCCGCGAACTCGCCCTGGCTGCCCGCGTTCGGCTGCAAGCTCACCCGGTCGTAGCCGGTGATGAACGCGAGCTCGTCCTCAAGCCCCTTGATCATCGCGCGGTAGCCGACGGTGTCGGCCTCGGGCGCGAAGGGGTGGATCCCGGCGAAGCCCGCGTAGCTGATCGGCTCCATCTCGGCCGCGGCGTTGAGCTTCATCGTGCAGGAGCCGAGCGGGATCATCGAGCGGTCGAGCGCGATGTCCTTGTCCGAAAGCTCGCGCAGGTAGCGCAGCATCGCGGTCTCGCTGTGGTAGCGGTTGAAGGACGGATGCGTGAGGTACGGAGAAGTCCGGTCCGCGACCTCCGCGCAGCGGGGCTCCGCCTGTGCGACCCCGAACGCGTCGAGCACCGCCGCGACATGGGCCTCGGTGGTCGCCTCGTCGCACGACACCGACACGTGGTCCGCGTCGACCAGACGCAGGTTGATCCCGCTCCGCTTCGCGGCGGCGACCACGGCTTCCGCCCGGCCCGGCACGCGGGCGAGGACGGTGTCGAAGTACTGGTCGTGCACCAGCGCGTCCCCGAGGGAGGCCGCGATCGTCTCCGCGTGGCCGTGCGCCCGGCGCGCGATGGCTTTGAGCCCGTCCGGGCCGTGGTAGCTCGCGTACATCGCGGCGAGGATGGCGAGGAGCACCTGCGCGGTGCAGATGTTGCTCGTCGCCCGTTCGCGGCGGATGTGCTGTTCGCGGGTCTGCAGCGCGAGCCGGTAAGCGGGCTGGCCGTCTGCGTCGACCGAGACGCCGACCAGACGGCCGGGGAGCTGGCGGGCGTGGGTTTGCTTGGTGGCGAGGAACCCGGCGTGCGGCCCGCCGAACCCCAGCGGCACCCCGAAGCGTTGGGCCGAGCCGTAACAGACCTCCGCGCCGAGCTCGCCAGGCGGGGCGACGAGCGTGGCTGCCAGCAGGTCGGTCCCCACCGCCACCAGCGCCTCGCGGCCATGCGCGGCGGCGACGATATCTTTCACCGGCAAGCGCTTCCCGCTCGCGCCGAACTGCTGGAGGATCACGCCGAAGAAGTCCCCCGGCGGCAGCCCTTCCTCTCCCTTGGCGAGGTCGGCCTCGAACAGCTCGATGCCCAGCGGCTCGGCCCTGGTTTCGAGCACCGCGCGAGTCTGCGGGTACAAGTCCGCGTCGACCACGAGGCGGTCGGACTTGCTCTTGCTCGCCCGGCGCAAGAGCGTCATAGCCTCCGCAGCGGCGGTCGCCTCGTCCAGCATGGACGCGTTGGCGATCTCCTGCCCGGTCAAGTCGCTCACCATGGTCTGGAAGTTCAACAGCGCCTCGAGCCGCCCTTGGCTGATTTCGGGCTGGTACGGGGTGTACGCCGTGTACCAAGCGGGGTTCTCGACCAGCGCCCGGCGCAACACCGTCGGCGTGATGGTGTCGTAGTAGCCGAGGCCGATCATCGAGACAGCGACGGTGTTCTCCCCCGCGAGCTTCGTGAGCTGGTCGAGCACCTCGTGCTCCGCCTGGCCCCAGGGGAACTCGCGCTCCGCCGAGGCCCCGAGGCCGTAACCGGGGGCCGCGTCGAGAATGGAGCCCGGCACGGCCTGCGCGGCGAGCGCCTCCAAGCTCTCCACGCCAAGCTCGGTGAGCATCTTCGCGAGTTCCGCCTCGTTCGGCCCAATATGCCGATCAGCGAACACACGCCCGGTCGCAGCGCTCAAAAAAGCCTCCAAGGGTAGGGGTAACGAGACTCCCCAGTTTAGCGCGCGCCGCCAAATCCCAGGTTCGGCGGGAACTTCTAACTGACGCGCGTTTTCGACTTCCGGCGCGCGGAAAGCTCGTCCTCGACGCTGGGCTCGGGGTCCTCAACGTCGACGCGGAACGACTGCATGCCGATGACCGCGCCGGAAAGCTCGCGCATGGCTCCGCCCACCGCGATGCCGAACACGCCCTGGCCGCCCCGGAGGAGGTCGACCACCTCTTCCCCTGAGGTGCATTCGTAGACGCCGACCCCGTCGGAGAAAAGGGTCACGTTCGAAAGCTCTTTGACGCCGCGCTGATGCAGGTGCTCGACAGCGAGACGGACGTTCTGCAGCGAGACCCCGGTGTCGAGGAGCCGTTTGACGATCTTGAGGACCAGGATGTCTTTGAAGGAGTACAGCCGTTGGCTGCCCGACCCCACCGCGCCGCGCACCGAGGGGACGACGATCCCCGTGCGCGCCCAGTAGTCGAGCTGGCGGTACGTGATCCCGGCGACCTCGCTCGCCACGGGGGCCCGATAGCCGAGGAGTTCGAGGTCGACCGCCTCGTCCGAGGAGGCGGGCGCTGCCGCGCCGAGCGACTCTAAGGGAAAGAGCCCCTGTTCTTCACTGGTCGGCTCGTCCTTTTTCGTCGAACCCGACTTCACCCGATCGTTCACCGGCGATGATCTCCCATCGTGCGTCTTGCTTGCCTCGTTGAGGGTACGGTCCCTGGGAGGCAACGGCCAACAGCCCACGCCCGCCGCCCGAGCGCCGCATCAACATGTGACAACGCTGTGATTTCACAGTTTTTTCTTAGAATCGCCGTCTGGCTTGCACAGCGCCGCCGCGCCGCAGGGCTCCCCCCGTGCGCGTCCACGGTCACTCCCCCTCGGGGGCGGTGAAATCCCTCGGGCTCACCGAGTCGAGGAATTCTTTGAACTTGGCCAGCTCTTCCTCCGGGACGTCGACATCGGACTCCGATTTCGCGCCTTCGACCACTTCCACTTCCTCGTCCGAGAGGAAGAGTCCCGCTTCGGCGAGCACCTTCTCGTCGGCGTAGATCGGCACTCCGGCCCGGATGGCGAGCGCGACCGAGTCGGAGGGGCGGGCCGAGACGTGCACGCCGTCGGCGAAGACGAGGTCGGCGAAAAAAGTGCCCTCCTGGAGGTCGGTGATCCGCACTTCGCGCAGCTCGTGCCCAAGGGCGACAATCACTTCCCGCAGCAAATCATGTGTCAACGGACGCGTCACCGGAGTCCCTCGCTGATGGATGACGATCGCGGCGGCCTCGGCCTGCCCGATCCAAATCGGCAAGTAACGGTCGCCTGTCGTTTCCCTCAGAAACAACACCGGTTCGTTCTGCGGCTGCTCAACCCGGATGCCGACCACCCGCATTTTGCTCATCGTTGCCAACCTCCGCATTTGTGACGGGCCGTCTGCTGGCCCGTCACCCCAGTTTAGGCGAAACCACCGACACTCGCTGAGAGTATTCCGCGCGCCAGGTCCAGAACTTGACCCCTGCCCCAGTGGTGGCCGATGTGGGGAAAGCGAGGAATGCGCCGGGGCGCAGCCGACCGCCACATCGGCCTGTGGAACTAGCTGCCGGTGACGAAAACCAACCGGAACTTCCCGATCTGGACTTCGTCGCCGTTGGACAACAGCGCCGAGTCCACCGGCTCGCGGTTCACATAGGTGCCGTTGAGGCTGCCCACGTCGACGACCGAGAAACCGTTCTCGGCCCGCCGGAACTCGGCGTGGCGGCGGGAGACGGTCACATCGTCGAGGAAGATGTCGCTGTCGGGGTGCCTGCCCGCCGAGGTGGTGTCCTGGTCCAGGAGGAAGCGGGAGCCCGCGTTGGGCCCGCGTTTGACGACCAGAAGGGCGGCGCCCGCAGGCAGGCCTTCGACGCCGGGGATCGCCGTCTCGCTGGAAGGCGTGGTGGCCCCGGACTCGATCTCGCCGATCAAATCCGAGCGGAACAGAGAGGTGGTCTCAACCGGCGCCTCGGGTGCGCCCTGCTCTGGTCTGTTGTAATCGGTCACCATAGCTCCTTCGTCACTCACACAACACCTACCCTAAACTGCGGGCCCGATGCTTGGGGCTCGGCATGCCGAGCATGCCTACAGTATTCCAGTCCGGAGATCGCGGCAATGTAGCGCCCCGAGATCAACCAGTAATCGCGCGGTAGCCTTCGGCGTCGAGGAGGCCGCCGAGCTCGCCCGCCAAAACAGCGCCGTCCGAGGCGGTGATCTCCACCAACCAGCCGCTGCCGTACGGCTGGGCGTTGACCAACTCCGGAGCGCCTTCCAGCGCGTCATTGATCTTCGTCACAGTGCCGCTCACCGGCGCGAAGACGTCGGAGACGCTCTTGGTGGACTCCACTTCCACGAGCGGATCGGAAGCCGAGACTTCCGTCCCGACCTCCGGCAGCTTCACGTACACGAGATCGCCGAGCTGCGACTGCGCGAAATCGGTGATGCCGATCCGCACGACCTGGCCGCCGAGCTCGTGGACCCATTCGTGGTCCGTCGCGTAGCGCAAGTCTGCCGGGGTGCTGTGCTCAGTCACGTGGGCGCTCCCTGTATCTCTCGGCTCCCGCAGGAGGAAGCTCAGTCGTCTCGTTCATTGTCTCGTGCGCAGTGTCGCCACGGTTTGCCACCAGTAAAGGATGGCCGTCCAAAGATACATCGCGCCACCCCAGCCTAGTAGGGCCCATCCGAGCGATGAAGACAGGACCGCCACTGGCGAGTCGAGCCTGCCCAGAAGCAGCCACGGGAACGCCGACATCAGCGCGAATGTGGCCGCTTTCCCGAGATAGAGCACTTCCAGAGGCTCCCAGCCCTTGCGGCCGAGCAACGCGGCCGAGACGGCGAGCGCCACGTCCCGCGCGACGAGCCCCGCGATGATCGGCCACGGGACGATGTCCCGCGCCGCGAATCCGACCGCCACCACCACCAGGTACAGCCGGTCGACGACCGGGTCAAGCAGCGCGCCGAGTTTCGACGACTGATCGAGCAGCCGCGCCAGCTTGCCGTCCGCCCAATCTGTGATTCCGCTCATCACGAGCACGATCAGCGCCAGCAAGTCGTGGTGCGCGGCGAGCGCCCAGCAGAGCACCGGAATGCCCGCCAGACGCAGAAAACTGAGCAGGTTGGGCACGGTGAGCACCCTTGAGCTCAGCTCTCCCGATCGCTCGTCCATCGTCGGCCCGATCAGCTGAGACCGAGCGACTGGAGCAATTGCCCTGCCTCGCTGAGCGGGTTGTTGTGCACCATGTACGTCCACGTGGAGTGCGCGCGCCTGAGGCCCGCCGCGTCCAAGTCGACCCCGTCTTCGGTGATCGGGATGGTCGCGAAGCTCCGCTCGGCGCGCTCCACCGCGTCCTCGGCCAGACGTTTGAACGCCTCCACCGCGCTGCGGTGGAACTCGTCGAGCGGGTTCAGCCTGCCGAGCGCTCGCAGATGGATGCTCTCGCGCAAATCCGAGAGGAAGGCCAAATGCTCGATCCAACACCGGTCCAGATGGTGGAGCATGATGTGCCGGGCCGCTGTGACCAGCGTCTCCTCCGAGATGTCGGCGGCGCGCAGCTCCTCGGCCCGCTTCTTGTCCGCCTCCGACAGCTCCTCCCACGCCCGTTCGGTCGTCAACAATTCGTGGCGGCGCTCGCCGACGATGTCCCGCTGCACGTCCACCAGCTGGCTGTACTGCCACGTGCTGGCGTGCACCTGCAGCATCGCCGCCTCCGCGACGCGCTGCGCGTGCTCGACCAGCTCCAACGCCTTGGCTTGGGCCAGCCGCCCGTCCTCGCCGGGCTGGAACGGGCTCTTCGGCGGGTTGACGTTGCGCGTCACCACGGTGTCTTCCATGCTGGAGAAGAACACCGACCGGCCGGGGTCGCCCTGGCGGCCCGCGCGGCCCCGCAACTGGAAGTCCAGCCGCTCGGTGGAATGCCGCGCCGTGCCGACGACCAGCAGCCCGCCGAGCTTCTTGACCTCTTCGTAGCCCTGCTCGTCCGATCCGCCGAGCCGGATGTCCACGCCTCGTCCGGCCATCTGCGTGGAAACGGTCACCGCGCCCTTCGCGCCCGCCTCGGCGATGATCGAGGCCTCCTGGGCGTCGTTTTTCGCGTTGAGCACCACCGGCTCGACCCCGGCCTTCCCCAACCGGGCCGCGAGATCCTCGGACTCCTTGACGTCGTGCGTGCCGATGAGGACCGGCTGGCCCGCCTCGTTGGCCTCGCGGACCAGCTCCACGATCCCGGCGACTTTATGCGCGGCGGTGTCGTACACCCGGTCCGGCTCGTCCTCCCGGATGTTCGGGGTGTTCGGCGGGATCTGCGAGATCCGCAGATCGTAGAATTGGCGGAATTGCTCCCCCGCCGCGAGGGCGGTGCCGGTCATGCCGCTCACCGTCGAGTATTTGCGGATCAGCGCCTGCACGGTGATCGTGTCGATGACCTCGCCCGCGTCGGTGCGCTCCAGCCCCTCTTTGGCCTCCACGGCGGCCTGCAGCCCGTCCGGCCAGCGCTGCAGCTTCGCCACCCGTCCCCGAGAGGCGTTCACCAGCTCCACTTTGCCGTCGCGCACGATGTAGTGGACGTCCCGCTTCAAGAGGACTCTGGCGTGCAACGCGAGGTTCACCTGCACCAGCGTCGTCCCAACGTGCTCCACGTCGTAGAGGTCGACGCCGAGGCGCTCCTCCACCCGCGCGGCCCCTCGCTCGGTGAGGAAGACGTTGCGCTCGTCGGAGTCCACGCTGTAATGCGCTCCGGGCTGCAAGTCCTCCACCGCCGCCATAATCTCATCGGACGGCCGCTCGCCGCTCGTCGCGCCCGCGAGGATCAGCGGCACCAGCGCCTCGTCCACGAGCACCGAGTCCACCTCGTCCACGATGGCCACGTCCGGGGTCGGCGCGATCAGCTCGTCGGCCTCGTAGGCCAGCCGGTCGCGCAGCACGTCGAAACCGATCTCGTTGACCGAGGCGAACACCACCGGCTTCGCGTACACCGCCCTTCGCTCTTCCGGGGCCGTGTCCTCGTCGAGCCAGCCGTGCTCGACGCCGAGCAGCGTCAGCAGCGGACCCATCCATTCCGCGTCGCGGCGGGCCAGGTAGTCGTTCACCGAGATCACGTGGACCTGCCTGCCCGCGAGCGCGTAGCCCGCCGCAGCGATGGCTCCGACCAGAGTTTTCCCCTCGCCGGTCGCCATTTCGATCACATCGCCCGCCAAGAGGCGGAGCACCGCCTGCAGCTGCACGTCGTACGGCCGCAGCCCAACCGAACGCTCCGCCGCCTCGCGGGCCAGAGCGAGGAAACGGTGCTGGTCCTTCGCCGAGCCGAAGACGTCGAGCTCGGCGGCTTCTTTCGCGATGTCCTCGTCCGAGAGCCCCGCCGCCCATTCCTCGTGCTCGCTCGCCGACTTCGCAGCGCCCGCCGAGCGCCCTTGCTCACGCCCGGACTGCCACGAGAGCGCCTTCCAGAGGGTCGTTCCCAGTTTGCTCATGAGCTATGACTGTACAAGCGTTGTCTGGGCGCTGGCGGGGAGGAGCTAAGCCTCGACGATTTTCGGCTCCACCACCACTTCGGAGTTGATGGAGTTCGCGATGAAGCAGATGTCGTGCGCCTTATGGGCGAGCTCGACCACCAGCGCGTGGTCCGTGCCCGGCGCGACCGTGATGACCGGGCGCAACGTGATCCTGGTGATCCGCACCGGCTTGGAGTCCGACGGCATCTCGCCGAACGCGTCGTCCTCGTACGCCCGCACGTCGATCTTTTTGCGGTTCGCGAGCGCGAGGAAGGAGAGCATGTGGCAGGAGCTGGCCGCCGTCACCAGCAGCTGCTCCGGGTTCAGCAAGTCGGCCTCGCCGACGTACTCCGGCGCCGAGCTCAGCCGCAGCTCGGCCTTCGCCGGAGGGTTCGCCGCCGTGTGGGCCCGCGAGTACTCGCGGTAATCGCCCGCCGTCGAGCCGCTCCACTCGAGTTTCGTCTGGAATTGGTGCGTCGTCATACCGCCAGCCTACGCGCCCTCCGGCAGACGCAGTCCACACCACGGGCAGTGCCGGATGACGATGAACGAGCTTCCGCCGTCGTGGATGATCAGCCCGTATTCCCGCAGCGCGGCGCTGTAGTGCACCAAAGCATCCGGGCAGTCGAACGGATCCTTGTGCTGGCCGCAGGTGGCGTCGACCCGCATGGCCATCGCGTCGCAGCAGTGCTCGGGCATGCACGAACCCTAGAGGAATGCGCTGCGCCGCGCATCCCTTTTCCCGCGCCGCCGCTTACAGGTATTGGCCAGTGTTGTTCTCGGTGTCGATGGCCCTGCCGGACGTGCCCTGCTTGTTCGAGATGAGCGTGCGGATGTAGACGATCCGCTCGCCCTTCTTGCCCGAGATCCGCGCCCAGTCGTCCGGGTTCGTGGTGTTCGGCAGGTCCTCGTTCTCCGCGAACTCGTGCACGATGGCGTCGTAGAGGTGCTGGATGGACAATCCGGGCTTCCCGGTCTCCAGCACCGACTTGATCGCCGACTTCTTCGCCCGGTCCACGACGTTCTGGATCATCGCGCCCGAGTTGAAGTCCTTGAAGTACATGATCTCCTTGTCGCCGTTGGCGTAGGTGACCTCGAGGAACCGGTTGTCCTCGTTCTGCGCGTACATCCGCTCCACGACACGGTCGATCATCGCGGCGACGCAAGCGGCCTTGTCGTTCCCGAACTCGGCGAGGTCGTCGGCGTTGAGCGGCAGGTCCGGCACCAGGTACTTCGAGAACACGTCCACAGCGGCCTCGGCGTCCGGACGCTCGATCTTGATCTTCACGTCGAGCCGCCCTGGGCGCAGGATCGCCGGGTCGATCATGTCCTCGCGGTTGGAGGCTCCGATGACGATGACGTTCTCCAGGCCCTCCACGCCGTCGATCTCGGCGAGCAACTGCGGGACGACCGTGGTCTCCACGTCGGAGGAGACGCCGGAGCCCCTGGTGCGGAAGATCGAGTCCATCTCGTCGAAGAAGACGATCACCGGAGTGCCTTCGGACGCCTTCTCCCGCGCACGCTGGAAGATGAGCCGGATGTGACGCTCGGTCTCGCCGACGAACTTGTTCAAAAGCTCCGGGCCCTTGATGTTCAAGAAGAACGACTTCGCCTCGCGCGAGTCCTCGCCCCTCGCTTCGGCGATTTTCTTCGCGAGCGAGTTGGCGACCGCCTTGGCGATCAGGGTCTTGCCGCAGCCAGGAGGGCCGTAGAGCAGCACGCCCTTCGGCGGCCGCAGCGAGTATTCCTTGAACAAATCCCGGTGCAAGAACGGCAGCTCCACCGCGTCGCGGATCTGCTCGATCTGCCGGGTGAGCCCGCCGATGTCCTCGTACTGGACGTCCGGCACCTCTTCGAGCACGAGGTCTTCGACCTCGGCCTTGGGGATGCGCTCGAACGCGTACCCGGCTTTGGTGTCCACCAACAGCGAGTCGCCCGGGCGCAAGTGGCGGAAGCCGCCCTCCTCGTCGTCCTCCTTCTTGGTGAGCGGGTCGGCGAGCCAGACGACGCGTTCCTCGTCGGCGTGCCCGACCACGAGCGCGCGGTGCCCGTCCTCGAGCACTTCGCGCAGGGTGGAGATCTCGCCGACCGCCTCGAACAGCTCCGCGCCCACCACGGTGAGCGCCTCGTTCAAGCGGACGGTCTGCCCTTTGCGCAGCAGCACGGGATCGACGTTGGGCGAAACGGCCAACCGCATCTTGCGCCCGGAGGTGAACACGTCGAGAGTCTTGTCGTCGTTGACCCCGAGGAGCACGCCGTAGCCGCCGGGGGGCTGGCCGAGCCGGTCCACTTCTTCCCGAAGCGTGACCAGCTGCGCCCGCGCGTCGCGCAACGTGTCGAGCAGTTTCGCGTTCCGCTTGGTCAGCACGTCGATCTTCTCGCGAAGCTCGGCCGGATCGTTCGATTCAGGCTGCCGAGAGAGGCGCCCCGCGCCGATCCGGTCGTCCGGGCCGCTGTGCGCGCCCGACTCCTCGAAGGGGTCGTAGTCCGTGCGATCCGAGGTGCTCATATTCACCACTCCCTTGTCAGGCGTGTCGCTTTACAGCGCTGGTTCTACCACCGTACCGGTGAATCGCCTCCGGCGTCGGAACGGAGCGCGCGACCGGCCAATCTCTCCATGTGGTAGTGATCATATTGACACAGCGGAACCGCCCGTCAAAGCAAAGATGAACGCGCGGTTCCAACGGTGGGCCCTTCAGCGCGGGATCCAGCCGCTATTGGGCGCAAAGCGACGTGAAACGGCTCCTCACCGGTCGGCGGCCGAATGCTCCACTTGCTCCTGCGTGGCGGCGTTTTTCTCCTGCGGGACGGCGTTCGGCTGTCGTCCCCGACGATGCGGCTTCGGAGCCGACACCCCGTCCGCCAACCGACGCGCGCTGACCAGGAACCCGGTATGCCCGCGCATCTGGTGCGAAGGACGCACCGCAAGGCCGACCGCCTGCCATTCTCGCACCAGGCTCTCCCAGATCCTCGGCTCAGTCCACACTCCTTGCGCGCGCAAGGCTTCGACCACGCTCGAGATCTGTGTCGTGGTCGCCACGTACACCACGAGCACCCCGCCGGGGACGAGCGCCTTGGCCACCACGTCGAACGTCTCCCACGCGGCGAGCATGTCGAGCACCACCCGGTCCACTTGGCCGCCGCCCTGCTCCGGGTCGAACTCGGCCAGGTCGGCCACGGTGAGCCGCCAGTTGTCCGGGAGCCCGCCGAAGAAGCGCTCCACGTTGGCCACGGCGAATTGCGCGTGGTCCTCTCGGATCTCGTAGGAGATCACCTCGCCAGCCGGGCCGACCGCGCGGAGCAGCGAGCAGGTCAGCGCCCCGGATCCGACGCCAGCCTCCAGCACCCGCGCGCCGGGGAAGATGTCGCCCTCCATGACGATCTGGCCCGCGTCCTTCGGGTACACGACGGCCGCGCCGCGCGGCATGGCGAGCACGTAGTCCGCGAGGAGCGGGCGGAAGGCCAGGTACTCCGCGCCGGACGCGGCGACCACGACACTGCCTTCGGGAACTCCGATGAGGTCGTCGAAGGCGATGGCCCCGTGGTGGGTGTGGTAGGTCTTGCCCGCCTTGAGCACCACGGTGTACTTGCGCGCCTTCGCGTCGGTGAGCTGCACGCGCTCGCCCTCGCGAAACGGGCCAGAGGGTTTATCGGCTTGAATCACGGCGCCCATCATGGCATGCCGCCGCCCGCGTCCCGCTCGCGCCGCCGCTAGATCGCGGGCGCGCAATGCCCGAGGTGCGGCCCGAAACCGTACGATGAGCGCATATCGCGCTCCGCGTCGGCCTGCGCCGCCTCCCGCGTGTCCCCTATCCCCTGCGCGTACCCCACCAAATGGACGTTGTCCGGGCCGCCCGAGCCCCAGACCTCGCAGCTCAGGACGACCGGATCCGCAGAGGCGAGCGGAGCGGGAGAGGCCCCGAGCGCCACCGCCGCGACCAACGTTCCGCATTTCCACACGGCTCTATTGAACCAGGTCGGCCAATCAGATGGGGTGACAGTTCGACAGGTACGGGTTCATGTAGCTCCACATTTTCCGCTGCGCGTCCTGCATCGCCTCCCCCTCGTCCGAACCGATGCCGATGACCTGGCCGACCGGCATGCCCCCTCCGCCGCCGAACGGGCCGCCGAACCCGCTGTTGGAGTACACATCGCATTGCACTTGGTACTCGCCCTCGCCCGGAGCCGCGTTCGCCATGAGCTGACCCGTCAGCCACACGCTTGCCGTCACCCCTGCGATCGCCGCGATCGAACCCAACCCGCGAACAATCTTCATCCTAGCCCCTTCCAATAAAAAATTCCCTGCCGAAACCCACCCCCTTGTGGTACGGATCAAGATACCGCATGACGCGCGAGAAATTCCCCAAGATCAAGAACGGCGAGGCGCACTGTGCGGGAAGTCTCAGAGCAAACCGGCTTTCGCCATCGCTTTGTCCCAGGTCATCGGCCCGAACGTTTGCAAAGGCGCGCCAATGGCCTCGTGTTTGGCCGCCGCTCGTTTCTTCGCCATCTCCATCGCGGCCCCGATGGACTTGCCGTAGCCTTTGACGCTGCCGTCCCGCTTGTCCACACGTCCGTCCGGAAGGAGCTTGTAGGAGCCGACTTTGACGGCCCAGAAGTCTTTGACCTCTGGCGGCTTGCCGCCTCCGCTCGGGTCGGCCGCCGCCCACTGCCCGCCCAGCAGCAACATCGCGGCCGCGCCGAGCGCCGCCCGTTTGAAAATGCTCCGCACTGTCGGCCTCCAATGCCCGTTGTGTCCGTCCGGCTCCGTGTCCGTCCGGCTCCGTGTCCGTCCGGCTCCGTGTCCGTCCGGCTCCGTGTCCGTCCGGCTCCGTGTCCGTCCGGCTCCGTGTCCGTCCGGCTCCGTGTCCGTCCGGCTCCGTGTCCGTCCCGCTCCGTGTCCGTCCCGCTCCGTGTCCGTCCCGCTCCGTGTCCGTCCCGCTCCGCGGCTGCTGGATTAGACGCGTCCGCCCGATATTCGGTTCCATCGATCCGCGCGCTTCGTTCGGTGGTTGTCGGACAGCCTCGCTAGGCTCGAGCCATGACGAAATCAACCGTCGAGTCTTCGCCGAGCAGAAGACTGGCGCTCTCCCCCTCACGGGCGAGCGACTTCCGCCAGTGTCCCCTGCTGTACCGGCTGCGGGCCATCGACCGCATCCCCCAGCCGCCGACCCTGGCGATGGTCCGGGGGACGCTCGTGCACGCCGCGCTCGAAGACCTCCTCGCGCTGCCGGCCGAATCCCGGACCTTGGACGCCGCGCACGGGCTCGTCGCCCCCTCGTGGGAGCGGGTGTCGGGCGAGATGGCAGAGGACAACCGGCTCGATTTGGACGAACAGGGGCTTGAGCAGCTGTTCGAGCAGTCGAAGACCCTTTTGGCCGGATATTTCGCGCTGGAAGACCCTGCCAGCGTCACCCCGCACGCCTGCGAGCTGCGGGTCGAGGTGGAACTGGAGCCCGACGTGCCGCTGCGCGGGTTCGTCGACCGGGTGGACGAGCTCGCGGGCGGCGAGCTCCGCGTGGTCGACTACAAGACCGGGCGCGCGCCGGGCGGGCTCTACGAGGCCAAAGCGCTGTTCCAGATGAAGTTCTACGCGCTGGCGCTGTGGAAGCTGCGCGGGGTCGTGCCGAACGAGCTGCGCCTGATGTATCTGGGGTCAGGGGACACGCTGACCTACGAGCCCGAGCCCGACGAGCTCGACCGGTTCAGCCGCACGCTCGTCGCCATCTGGCGGGCGATCCAAGCCGCCGGGCGGACCGGCGACTTCCGGCCCAACCCTGGGCCGCTGTGCAAATGGTGCGAGCACCAGAGCCGGTGCCCCGCGTTCGGCAACACTCCGCCCGAATATCCGGGATGGCCCGACGAAGTGGACGACGAGGCCCTCGTCCTCGAGCTTTTAGCCGAATAACGGCTCGGGCGGCTCAGGCCGCCCGCCTGTCCGACGAGCGCGCGGATGTCCCGTTCGATTTCCATGCGGCATGGCGTGGCCTCGTCGAAAAGGACTTGGCCAGCATGTCCAAGGCCGCGTCGCATTGGTCGCGGACGACACAGCCCCGCCGGGATCTGGATCTGATCGCGCTTCGTCCGCGCGGGGTCAGTCCAGCGCGGTCAGGACTTCCACGCCGTCCTCGGTGACCAGGATCGTGTGCTCGAACTGGGCGGACCACTTCTTGTCCTTGGTCACCACGGTCCAGCCGTCCTGCCAGATCTCGTAGTCGAGCGCGCCCGCGTTGATCATCGGCTCCACGGTGAAGACCATGCCCGGTTCGATGACCGTGGTGACCTGCGGCGCGTCATAGTGCAAGACGGACAGCCCGTTGTGGAACGTCGTCCCGATGCCGTGTCCGGTGAAGTCCCGGACCGTGTTGTAGCCGAACCGCGACGCGTACGCCTCGATGACACGGCCGACGACATTGAGCTGCCTGCCCGGCCGGATCGCCCTGATGCCCCGGTCCCGCGCCTCGCGCGCCACGTCCACCAGCTGACGCGCCTCGTCCGAGACCTCGCCCGCGAAGAAAGTCGCGCAGGTGTCCCCGTGCGCGCCGTCGATGTACGCGGTCACGTCGATGTTCACGATGTCGCCCTCCTCGACCACGGTGGAGTCGGGGATGCCGTGGCAGATCACCTCGTTGAGGGAGGTGCAGCAGGACTTCGGGAACGACTTGTAGCCAAGGGTCGACGGGTACGCGCCGTGGTCCACCATGTAGTCGTGGGCGATCCGGTCCAGCTCGTCGGTCCGGATCCCCGGGCGCACCGCCGCGCCCGCCTCGGCGAGGGCGCCTGCGGCGATCTTGGAGGCGACCCGCACGGCGGCGATCGTCTCCTCGGTCTGCACCCACGGCTCGCTGCCCTCTTTCGCCGTCGGCTTCCAGACGTACTCGGGTTTGACGATCGAGTCCGGCACGGTCAGGATCGGGCTCGGCTTGCCAGGTCGCAGCGGCTTGCGGGGCGCCGGGGGCGTCGCCCACGAGGTTTGCGAGTGGGGGAGGGTCATAGCATGCCAGTGTACTCAGTCCGAGCCCCGCACAGCGCATGTCTCCCGGCCCTCCCCTTGCCGGGGTCTGCGCGGCAGATCGCGATCCGAGCCGAAGCCGGCGCGGCTAGAAGTCGCTGTCGGGGATGCTCTTGAGGAAAAGTTTGGTGACCGCGACCGCCGCCTCCGAACTCCCGCCTCGGACCACGAGCGTCGCGAAGGCGACATCGCCGCGATACCCCACGAACCACGCGTGCGAGCCGCCGTCGATCTCGGCCTCGCCTGTCTTCCCGTAGACCTCTCCGCAGTCGGCGATATGCGTCGCGGTGCCCGCTGTGACCACTTGGCGCATCATCGGCCGCAGGCCTTCGACGATGGCCGGGCTCAGCTCGGGCCGGTCTCCTGACACCTGGGTCGGGGAATCGAGGCGGTACACCGGGACCACCGGCGAGCCGTGCGCGACCGTCGCGGCCACCACCGCCATGCCGAACGGGCTGACCGTCACCATGCCCTGCCCGAAGCCGTCCTCCGTTCGGATGGTGAGATCGTCGGCTTTGGGCACCGAACCGGAAATCGTCGTCAAGTCCGGGATCTGATAGTCCACGCCGAGGCCGAGCGAGGCCGCGGCGCGGGTGAGCGCGTCCGGCGACATCTCGCTCGCGAGCTTCGCGAACGTGGTGTTGCAGGAGTGCGCGAACGCCGTGCGCATCGGCACGGCTCCGAGGCTGAACTCGTTCTCGTTCGGGATGCTGCGCTCGCCGATGTCCACCCGGCCGGGGCAGCCGACGTACGACTCCGGATTCGCCAGGCCCTGCGCCATCGCCGCGCTCGCGGTGATGATCTTGAAGGTGGAGCCGGGCGGGTACTGCCCCTGGGTCGCGAGCACTCCGGCCTCGTCCGCAGCGCGGTTCTGCGCCACGGCCAGGATATGGCCGGTGGACGGCTGGATCGCCACCATCATGGTCGCAAGGCCACGGCTGTCGACGGCGTGCTGCGCCGCGTCCTGGACGCGGCGGTCGATGCTCAGCATGATCGCCGGGGACGGCTGCGACCGCGTCTCGTGGAGCACGTCGAACTCGACGCCGTCTGCGTTCACGGTGACCACTCGCCACCCCGCTTTCCCGTCCACTTCGGCGAGCGCCTGCTTCTTCACTTGTCCGACCAGATCGGGCGCGAAGTTCACATCGGTGGGCACCAGATCGTACTCCTGGTTGAAGCCCACCCCGGAGATCATGCCGATCTTGTCGAGGATCGGCTTCGCCTTGTCGTTCGGGAGCAGCACGACTCCGTACGCCTTTTTCCCCGCCGCGGTCGCTTGCTCGGCGAGGGCTTGGCCGGTCAACCCCTCGGGCGCGAGGTCGCCGAGCGCGTCGACAATGCGCTTGGCGACCGAAGTGACGGTGTCAGGAAGCCGCACGTCTTTGGGGGTGAAAAGGATGCGGGTCACCGTCCCCGGCACCAGCAACGGGGAGCCTGTGCTCTCGATCACCGAAGCTCGAGGAGGGGCGAAGGCGCGCAACGCGACGGTCTGCGTGTCGCCGAGCTTGGGATGCAGGTCCGTGTTCGTCCACAGCACTCGCCATTCGCCCCGGATCTTGCCAAGGTGCAACTTGCCGTCGTACGCCCAGACCCTGCCTTTCGGCAGGCTCCACTCGTAGTGATACCCGACCTTGGCGGTGTCGCCGCTGATCTCGGCCTCGCCGATCCGCGCGGTCAACGCGCTCGCCTGCAACCCGTTCCACATCTGGTCGATGGCCCGGACGGCGCGGTCCGGGAAGTCGGTCTGGTCCGCGGCCTCCCGCGTCTTGTGCTTGGCGAGCAAACCGAGGAATTTCAGCGCCTCAGGGTTCGGGCCGACCGGTTTGGGCGTGCAGGCTGTCATCCCGACCGGCAGCAGCACGGCCAGCGCAAGCACGACCGCTCGACACAAAGGGCTCCGCATATCCGCAGATGGTAAGCTTTTTCGCGCCTTATTCGGAAGAGGCGCACCGAGACCGCGTGACCTTGCTGTTAGCTCACAGTGACTTGCGGGGAGCCTCGCTCCCCGGTTTCCTCCGCGATGCGCAGGGCTTCTTCGATCAGCGTCTCGACGATAAGGTGCTCTGGCACGGTCTTGATGACCTCGCCCTTGACGAAGATCTGCCCCTTGCCGTTGCCGGACGCGACGCCAAGGTCGGCCTCCCGCGCCTCGCCCGGCCCGTTGACCACGCAGCCCATGACCGCGACCCGCAACGGCACCTCGATCCCCTCCAGACCCGCTGTGACCTGCTCCGCGAGCGTGTACACGTCGACCTGCGCGCGGCCGCAGCTCGGACAGGAGACGATCTCCAGCGTGCGCTCCTTCAAGCCGAGGGACATCAGGATCTGCTGGCCGACCTTCACTTCCTCCACCGGGGGCGCGGAGAGCGAGACCCGGATCGTGTCGCCGATGCCCTTCGAGAGCAGCGCGCCGAAGGCGACGGCGGATTTGATCGTCCCTTGGAATGCGGGGCCCGCTTCGGTGACGCCGAGGTGCAGGGGGTAGTCGCATTGCTCGGCCAGAAGCTCGTAGGCGCGGACCATGGTCACCGGGTCGTTGTGCTTGACCGAGATCTTCAGGTCGAAAAAGCCGTGCTCCGCGAACAGACCCGCCTCCCACAGCGCCGACTCGACCAGCGCCTCCGGGGTGGCTTTGCCGTATTTGGCGAGAATGCGCGGGTCCAGCGAGCCCGCGTTGACGCCGATGCGGATCGGGGTTTTCGCGTCCGAGGCGGCCAGCGCCACCTCTTTGACTCTGCCGTCGAATTCCTTGATGTTGCCGGGGTTCACCCGCACGCCCGCGCAGCCCGCCTCGATGGCGGCGAAAATGTAGCGGGGCTGGAAATGGATGTCGGCGATGACCGGGATCTGGCTCTTCTTCGCGATGGCGGCCAGCGCGTCGGCGTCCTCCTGGCGCGGACAGGCCACCCGGACCACATCGCAGCCCGCCGCGGTGAGCTGCGCGATCTGCTGCAGCGTGGCGTTCACGTCATGGGTCTTGGTCGTGGTCATCGACTGCACCGACACCGGGGAGTCGCTGCCCACGCCGACCGGTCCGAGCCTGAGCTGCCGGGTCCGCCTGCGCGGGGCGAGCACCTGGGCTGGCGGGGCGGGCATGCCGAGTTCGACGGAAGTCATGGCAACAGTCTAATCGTTCGGCCTGTCGGACCGGGCGGGAACTAGAACAGCCGGATCGGGTTGATGACGTCCGCCGCCAGCACGAGCACCATGTACACGCCGACGACCGCGAGCACCACATATGTCGCCGGGGCGAGCTTGAGGTAGTCCACCGGACCGCCTGCCGCCTTGCCCCGCAGCCGGCGGACGCTGTCACGGACCTTCTCGTAGCCGACCACCGCGATGTGCCCGCCGTCGAACGGCACGAGCGGCAGCAGGTTCAAGATGCCGAGCACGAAGTTCAAACTGGCCAAGAGCAGCACGAACGTCGGCCACGCGCCGTCGTTCTTGTCGGCGTGTTCGGCAAGCTCCCCGCCGATGCGGCTCGCGCCGACCACGCTCATCGGAGTCTCCGGGTCGCGCTCCCCGCCGCCGAGCGAACGCACCACCGCGCCGACCTTGGCCGGGATCTTGGTGATGCCTTCCCAGGTCTTCTCGAACATGATCCCGGTGAACTCGAACGTGGCGGGGACGGCGGTCGCCGGGTTGTACCGGGTGATGATCGAATCGACAGGGGCCACGCGCACGCCGACCTTGCTCAGCTCGCGCATGACCGGCTTCCCGGTGGCAGGGTCGTAGCGGTACTTCCCGGTGGCCGGGTCGAAGTCGAACCACGAGACCCGCTCCGGGGTCACCTCCAACGAGAGCGCCTTCCCGTCGCGGAGCACGTCGAAGCGCACCGCGCCGGGCGCTCCCGCGATCGCCTTGATCAGCTCGGGCGGGCTCGCGACATGCACGCCGTTCACCGCCGTGACGATGTCCCCCGCCCGCATGCCCGCGCGCTCGGCGGGCCCCGCGCCCTCGCAGCGGGCGAACTCGTCCTCGGCGAGCTGGGTGGGCGCGACGCATTCCAACTTCGGCACGAAGACCCCCGAGACGCGGGACATCCCCGGCAGCCCCCACGCCAGCGTGACCATGTAGAGCAGCACGACGCCGAGGATGAAGTTCATCGCGGGACCGGCGACGAGCACGAAGACCCGCTTCCAGGGCTTCTGCTTCCACATCGCCCGGTCTTCCTCGTCCGGGGCGAGCTCGTCCATCGCCGTCATCCCCGCGATGTCGCAGAACCCGCCTGCGGGAATGGCCTTCAAGCCGTACTCGGTCTCGCCGCGCCGGATCGACCAGATCTTGGGGCCGAACCCGACGAAGTACCGCCTGACTTTCATCCCGGTGGCGCGCGCTGCCCACATGTGCCCGCACTCGTGCCAGGCGACGGAGGCGAGGATGCCGAGCGCGAAAAGCACCACTCCAAAGACGAACAACTCGGGCACTACTCCTTTTTCACCAGAACGCGTCGCGCCTCGCCGCGAGCCCACCGGTCTGCTTCGAGCGCCTCCTCAAGAGTACCCGGCTTCACGGCCCACTGCGATCCCCTCGACAAGACCTCCTCGATGACCTCGGCGATCTGGGGGAAACGGAGCTTTTCGGCGAGGAACGCGGCCGCGGCCTCCTCGTTCGCCGCGTTGTAGACCGAAGGGAGCGACCCGCCGCCCTTCCCCGCCTCCCTCGCGAGCCGCACGGCGGGGAACGCCGCGTCGTCCACCGGCTCGAAGGTCCACGTGTGCGCCTTCGAGAAGTCAACGGGGCGGATCACGTCCGACAGCCGGTCCGGCCAGGACAGCGCCAGCGCGATGGGCAGCCGCATATCCGGCGGGCTCGCCTGGGCGATCGTCGAGCCGTCGACGAACGAGACCATGGAGTGCACGACCGACTGCGGGTGCACAGTCACCTCGATCTGGTCGCAGTGCAGGCCGAAAAGATAGTGCGCTTCGAGAAGTTCGAGCCCCTTGTTCACCAACGAGGCGGAGTTGAGCGTGTTCATCGGGCCCATCGACCAGGTCGGGTGCTTGCCCGCCTGCTCGGGGGTGACCGCGTCCAACTGCTCGCGGGAGAACCCCCGGAACGGTCCGCCGGAGGCGGTGAGCACGAGGCTCGCCACTTCTTGCCCCGTCCCTGAGCGCAGGCATTGGGCGAGGGCGGAGTGCTCGGAGTCCACCGGGACCAACTGGCCGGGCTTCGCAAGCTCCATCACGACCGGGCCGCCCGCGATCAGCGACTCCTTGTTCGCGAGCGCCAGCCGCGCGCCGGTTTTGAGCGCTTCGACGGTCGGGGCTAGCCCCACCGCGCCGACCATGGCGTTGAGCACCACGTCGGCCTCTGTCTCGCGGATCAGGTCCAGCACCCCGGCCATGCCGTCGGCCCCGGTGGCCGTTCGGGACACGTGGAACTCGGCTGCCTGCTGCGCCAACAACCCGGCCCGTGCTCCCCCTGCGGCGAGACCTGCCACTTCGAACCGGTCCCGATGGCGGGCGATCACGTCGAGGGCCTGCGTCCCGATAGAGCCGGTGGAGCCCAAGATGAGCACACGGGTGGTCATGGACAAAGCCTAGAGGCCCTTGGAACTGCCGTGTCGGGCGACGCCGCTGGTGCGGCCGGAGCCCCGCGCATCGGCCGCACCAGCGGCGTCGCGTTGGGCGGCGAGCAGCAGGAGCAGCGGGCGCGTGAAGCGCTCCTGCCGCCACCCGCTCTTGGCCAGTTGCTCGTCCTCCGCCGTCCCGAGCGCCGTGCTCACCCGAGCCCTCGGGCTAGCCCTCGGCCCCTCGGAGCGCGGACAGCTCGACAGCCGTCCCGCCCTCGGGGAACAACCAGTGCAAAAGGTCGGCGAAAATCCCAACGCCGTCTCTGGTGAGCACGGATTCGGGATGGAACTGCACCGAGGCGAGCCCCCGGCCGCGCAGCGCGTGCACCTGGCCGGTCTCCTCGTCCACCGCCAGCTCCAGCTCGGGAGCCTGCTCGGAAAGGAGCGGCGGGCGCTGGGCGGCGTAGGCGTTGTAGAACCCGACCGTGCGCCGCCTGCCGAACAGATCGATCTCCAACTGCTTGCCCTGGTTCGGGGACGGCCTGCGCACCAGCGGCAAGCCAAGGTGGTCGCACAGGATCTGGTGGGAGAGGCACACCGCGAGCAACGGCAGCTCGGACGCTCGCGCCTCGGCGATGAGCGAGCGCATCGTGCGGATCTTCGGATCGGTCTGCGAGGTCGGATCGCCGGGCCCAGGCCCCATGACGACCAAGTCGTAGCCGCCGGAGGAAAGCAGCGCGCCGAAGCCGTCCGCGTCGTCGAAGCGCACGAGGTCGACGGCGAGGCCGAGCGAGCGCAGCTGCAGGGCGATCATCGAAGTGAAACTGTCCTCGGCGTCCACCATGATCGCCGAGAGCCCGGAGAAAAGCCCGCAGCGGCGATGCCCGGCGGCCGCCGCGCACAGCTCGCTCGCCGCGACCTGGCCGAGCCAAAAATCCCCGATGTCCGTATTGCGCTTCGCGAGCGCGGCAAGGACCTCCGGGTGCGCGCCCAAGCTCGGGCGGACGTCGCCGGTGATGGCGGCGAGGAACCCCGCCGCTTTGCCCCGAGTCTCGGCGACCTCGCCGAGCGGGTTCGAGTGGCGCACGATGGTCGCCCCCGTTGCGAACTCCAACCTGCCCGTCCTGTCGATCTCCGCGGTCCGGATCAGGATGGACGAGTCCAACGCCCGCCCGCCGAGCTGATCGGTCCCGAAAAGCGCGACGACGCCGCTGTAGTAGCGCCTGCCGAGCGGCTCGTGGCGGGCGATGACCCGGCAGGCCGATTCGAGCGGGCTTCCGGTCACCGTCGGCGCGAACATCGTCTCGCGCAGGACGGCCCTCGGGTCCTGGTCGGTCGTCCCGGTGATCAGGTACTCGGTGTGGGCGAGCCGCGCCATCTCTTTGAGGAACGGGCCTTGCGCGCGGCCGCCTTCGGGGCAGATTCGCGCCATCATCTTCAGCTCCTCGTCCACCACCATGTAGAGCTCGTCGGTCTCCTTCGCGTCGTCGAGGAAGCTCAGCACGCCTTCCAAGGTCGGGCCTTCCGCCGGATAGCGGTAGGTGCCGCTGATCGGGTTCATCACCGCGACCGAGTTGTTCACGCTGATATGCCGCTCCGGGGTCGCTCCGATGAACGTCGCCTCGCGGGTGTGCACGAGGAAGGTCCAGTACGCCCCGCGCTCCATCGCGAGGAGCCTGCGGTAGATCGCGAGCGCGGTGGCGGTCGAGTACTGCTGCAGCTGGCCGATGAAGGTGCGCTTGAAGACGAAGTTCGCGCCCGCTCCCCGACCGATCTCCTCCTCGATGATCCGCCGCACGCCCGCCGCGTACTGCTCGTCGTCCAGGTCGAAAGCTCCGTTCTCGAGCCCAAGCTTGACCGGCGGCACGCGACGGACGAACTCCTCGGAGGGCACGACGGCCTGAGCGGCGACCCGCATGGCCTGCAACGCGGCCCCGTCCTCAGGAGCCTGGAAACCGCGCTCGGCGATCTGCCGGTACGGGATCAGCGCCAGCAAGTCGTGCTGGCCCGGCACGCCTCGGCCCGGCTCCGGGATTGGCAAATCGGCGAGCGTGGGAACGGCGGTCATCTCGCCGACGAGGACGTCGAGCCTGTCGTGCCCGAGGGTTTCGGGGCGGGAGAGCACCGCGAACGGGGGCGGATTTTCGCTGAAGACGAGGTCGAGCAGGCGTTCGCTCATGGAGCCGTCCTTTCTAGTAGAGCAGTCTCTCGGAAGGGACGACGACCGCGCAGCGTTTGGCCGCGTACGAGATGGCCAGGTCGTGCGATTCGCGGTCGAAGTCCGCTGTCGCGTCCGCGACGAGAAAAGCCTCGATGTCGTTGGTGAACGCCTCGACGCAGGTCATAAGCACGCCGACGTGCGCGTACACGCCGCAGACCACGAGCTGGTCCCGGCCGGCCGAGCGCATCCGGCCCAGCAAATCGTTGCGGTGGAAGGCGCTATAGCGCCATTTCGTGTGGACCCAGTCCCCCGGCCTCGGAGCCAGCTCGTCGACGACGAGGCGGTGCTCAGGGTCCACCCTCATGCCGGGGCCCCAGAAGTCTTTGAGCAGGCCGCGCTCCTCGGGGCTCATCGAGCCGGGCTGCGCGGTGTACGCGACCTGCGCGCCGCTGGCCGCGAAGCGTTCACGCAGCGCTGCGGCGTTGGCGACGAGCTCCGAGCGCACCGGCTCGGGGAACGGCGCGAGGAAGTATCGCTGCATGTCGTGGACGAGCAGCACCGCGCGAGCGGGGTCCACTTCCCATCGCGCGGTGTTCTGCGGCAATTCGTGCGCCTTCGGCAAGGCGTACGGCTCGATCGCCGGGATTCCTGGCTTCTGCGGCGCGTCTGCCAATGCTGCGGACATAGAGCGGCCTTCCTTCCTTCGTTGTTCTTACGACGTTCGCGCGGGTCTCACACGCCCAACGTCGCCCCGCCGTCGACCACCAAGGTGTGCATGGTGATGTGCGCGGCGAGGTCGGAGAGCAGGAACGCGGCGGCGTTCGCGATATCGGCGGGCTGGGCGACTTTGCGCAGCGGTATGCCGATCTTGTGGTCGGCGAGGTTGCCCCCGATCACCGCGTCGTTCGACGGCCCGAGCATCGCCCGCAGCATCGGCGACTCGGTCGAGCCGGGCGCGATCACATTGCACCGGATCCCGTGCTCGGCGAGCTCGAGGCCGAGGGACTTCGTGAACGACTCCATGGCGGCCTTCGACGCGCCGTACGCCGCCATGTTCTTGCGGGCCACGTGCGCGGCGTTGGAGGCGACCGAGACGATCCCCCCGCGACCGCGCGGGATCATCCGCCGCGCCACCGCGCGGGAGATCCGGAAAGTCCCAGTCACGTTCACGTCGAAGGTCGCCGCCCAGTCCTCGTCGGAGAACTCGACTGTCGGGCCCATGCGCAGCACTCCCGCCGCGTTCACCAGCGACTGGATCGGGCCGATCTGCTCGGCCTCGTCGACGAGCTGCTCCACCGCCGCGCAGGAGCGCAAGTCCAACGGCTTCGCGTGGACCGCGTGCCCGTCCGCGCGGAGTTTCTCGACGACTTCCGCCAGGCCATCGGCGTTCGCGTCCGATGCGACGACCGCGAGGCCGTCCTCGGCGAGCCGTCCGGCGATCGCGGCTCCCATGCCGCCCGCCGCTCCGGTGACGATGGCGACTTCTTGGTGGCTCATTCTCCGCTCCCTCTCATGTTCGTCTCGGACTGGTTTCCGGCCATGTTGCTCACCACGCCCGCACCACCTCGAGCGCCTGGGCGAGGTTCAGCCGGGGGTCGCAGAGCGTGAGGTACTTCTCGCCGAACGCCGGGTCGGCGGCGGCTTCCGCGTCGGCGACGCTCTCCAGCACGTCCTCCGGGGTGGCCTCCAGATGCAGGCCACCCGCGACGCCGCCGTGCTCGGCCACAATGGCGCGGAACGCGCGGACCTCGGCGAGGATGTTCGTCAGGTAGCGGGTTTTCAAACCGTTCGGAGCGGCTGCGGTGTTGCCGTGCATCGGGTCGCAGAGCCAGATCACCGGATGCCCCGCTTCGGCGACCGCCTGGACGAGCGGGCCGAGCCGGTCCACGACCCTGGTCGCGCCCATCCGAGAGATGAGGGTCAGCCTGCCGTGCACCCGGTCGGGGTCGAGGAGTTCGGCGAGTTCGAGGAGTTCCTCGACAGTCATCGACGGACCGACCTTCAAGGCCACCGGATTGGAGATCCGGGCGAGCAGGGAGATGTGCGGGCCGTCGATGTCCCTCGTGCGGTCGCCCACCCACGGCCAGTGCGTGGAGGTGAGCACCAGATTGCCCTCCGCGTCCCGGCGCAGCGCCGGCAGCTCGTAGTCCAAGAGGAGCGCCTCGTGGCTCGTCCACACCGGCGGCTCGATGATCGCGATAGAGGAAGGCCGCCGCCACCCGAGGTGGTGCAGCACGCGGTTCGCGGCCCAATAGCCGGAGAGCAGGCGCGTGGGGTCGGGCCTGCGGTCCGAGGCGTTCGGGGCGTGGCCGTTGACCATTTGGCCCCGGAACACCGGCAGCTCGACCCCGCCGACGATCTCGGTGTGGTTGGACCGGGGCTTGGAGTACTGGCCCGCGATCCGGCCGACGCGCAGCACGGGCTTGTGGTTCGCCATCCGCATCGAGCCCGCGAGCATGCTCAGCATGCCGACTTTGCGGGCGACGTGCGCGGCGGTGGACTCGGCGAGGTCTTCCGCGCAGTCGCCGGCTTGGACGATGTTGGCCCGCCCCTGCGCCACGGTGACGAGCAGCTCGCGCAGGGTGCGGACCTCGTCCGCGCCGACCAGCGCCGGGAAGCCGGAAAGCTCTTCCCGCACTTCCGCGATGTGGTCCTCGTCCTCCCAAGCGGGTTGCTGCAAAGCAGGTTTCGTGCTCAGTTCTGTGGTTGCAAGTGGCATGGCTCTAGTTCCTTTCGAAGCGCCTGCGGCGATCGTTCAGATCGTTTTTCGGTTGTGCGTATTGAGTTCATCCGGCGGAGTTGCCCCATCCGAGGTGGTCGAGGAAGGCGAGCTGGCTGGTTTTCGCCGGCGGGCGGATCTCGGTGCGCTCCGGGCCCGCGAGCACGAGGGCCGTCTGGTCTTCCTCGGTGAAGGCCGGCCAGCGCGGAACGCCCGGAGCGGTCGGCTCCGAGTTCTTCGCGAATGAGCCGACCAGGTCCATCAACGTCTCTGAGACGTGGCGCTCTTGCTCGCCGGAGCCGAATTTCCGGGCAAGCTCCGAGTTCTGGTAGGTGCCGAAGAGGAACGGCGAGGTGGCCTCGTGCGGCACGCCGCGCCATGGGGCTTGCACGGGGTGCGCGTACTCCATGACCCACATCGGAGCGGCCCGCTCCGCAGCCGTCCGTTGCGCGATCCGCAGGGTTTGGTGCCGGATCGTGGCGTCGCCGACGATTTCGGACCACAAGGACACGAGGTCGTCCGGCCTGCCCTCCTGCCGTGCCGCCGAGCGGTACGCGGCCACGCCGTCGCGGGCTTCGGCCATGGAGACCGAGGGCAGCGCCTCGTGGAGCGTGTCGTAGAACCGGTCCGCCAGCTCCGCCTCGTTCCGAGGCGGCGGGATCGGGAGAATGTAGTCCGGGTCGGTGAAGAACGAGCCCTCGGTCGAGGTGTGGACGACCATCATCGGGATCTTCGGGGCCGGGGCCTCGCCGTCTTGCACGGCGAAATACTCGTCGCCCGCGATCGAGCCTCGGTAGCGGCGCCCGCTTCCCACGACGCGCTCGCCGAGCGGGCGCCCGAACGCCTCTCCCCACCAGTCCCGCAGCATGGTTGCTGGCACGTCCCGAAGGCCCGGGACGGTCGTGCCGAACGCCGCAGCCGCCAAGTCGAAGACGTGGGCTGCGTCGTCGCGGTTCAGGCTGACGTACGGGCTCCAGATATGTCCTGGGCTGATCGAGACGGCCCGGCGCAAGAGCGCGGCGGAACTCGGGTTGACCGCGAGCTGCCACGTGCTGGCCCCTCCTGCGGAGGTGCCGACGAGCGTGATGTTCTCGGGGTCGCCGCCGAACGCCGCGATGTTCGTTCGGACCCAGCGCAGCGCGGCTATCTGGTCGGCAAGGCCCCAGTTGCCGTCGTGTCCGGTCTCCGGGTCTGCCAACTGGGGGTGCGCGGAGAACCCGAACGCCCCGAGGCGGTAGTTGAACGTGACCACGACGCAACCGGAGCGCTGGGCGAGCCTCTCGCCGTGGTACAGCGGCAGGCCGCCGCTGCCGACCATCCAGCCGCCGCCGTGGATGTAGAGGATGACAGGGGCCTTGCCGCCCAGCGCCGGGGTCCACACGTTGGCCGTCAGCGCGTCTTCCTGCTCGTTGTCCGAGCGCGCGATTTGCAGGAATTGCGGGCCGACCGCCGTCGCTTCGCGGACCCCGGTCCACGGCTTCGCGGGCCGGGGCGGGCGGAACCGCAGCGCGCCGACCGGCGCGCTGGCATAGGGGACGCCGAGGAAGGAGAGCGTCGAGCCATCGGCGAGGCCTCGGACCGAGCCCGTCGAGATGCCGACGATCGGGGCTGCCGCGCCCGAGGCGGAACGAAGCGCGCCCCGGAAAGCGGAATGAGCGGAGAACGCGCTGAAGCCCAGCACGAGGCCACTCGCCAACACGGTCCGCCTGCTCAACATTCGGGGCGTCTCCTTTCGGCTCTGGACTGACGGACGCTTTGTCCAACAGGAGCCATCCTGTCCTGATTTCGGGGAGCCGTAGACGATCCAAATGTGGATTCATCAGTCAGCCGAAAGTTCGTCAGGTTCGCCGATTGGAGCTCGCCGTCAGCCAGGGCCGGGTGGTGCGGGACGCTCATTTCGAGACGAAGTTGTGTGGCGGCAACACCTACCCCGGAGAGCGGGCCATGAACCATCCTGGATGACGGATCGCATCAGCAACCATCTCGTCAATAAGGAGGCTCAGGCCGTGTCTCTTCCTCTGGCCCTCACCCTCGAACAGCAGGCGGCGCCGCTGCTCACCGATTCCACCGAGACTGTCATCGCCCAAATCTGCTCGGAGGTGCTCAGCTCGCTGCCGCGCAGCGACCAGCGGGGCAAAGGCGCCGAGTACATCCGGGGCCTGCTCTCCGTCCCCGGCCGCAAGTCCACCAGGAACATCGCCGCGTGGATGGAGAAACAGGCGGCCGAAGGCGCCGGCGAGCAGAATCTGCACCACTTCATCAATAGCTCCACTTGGGATTGGCAGCCGTTGCGCGAGGATCTGGTCCGTTACACAGCCCGGACGCTCGCTCCGGTCGCATGGGTGATGCGCCCCATGATCATCCCGAAGGCCGGGAAGCACTCCGTCGGAGTCGCGACCCGGTTCTGCCCCACCGAGGGACGCTCGGTGCACGGCCAGCTGGCCGTCGGGGCGTGGCTCGGCTCGGAGCAGCTTGCCGCGCCGATGGGCTGGCGGCTGCACCTGGGCAAGCAATGGGTCCAGAGCGCCGAACAGCGTCTGAAGGCGGGCGTGCCCGACGACCACCCGCTGGAGTCGGTGGCGGAATGCGCGGTCGCCGGATACCAAGAGCTCGCCCCCGCGCTCACCTCGGTGGTCTCCGCCTCTGCCCTGCCTGTCGTCTACGACGTGCATGGCGTGAGTTCGAACGACGCGGCGAAAATGCTGCTCTCCAGCCAAAACTTCACCACGGTCGGAGAGGACGGGAAGCGAGTGGCCGCTTCCATCACGACCAGGGTCGAGGCGAATCTGCCGCTGGTCGTGACCGACCCGGCCTTGGCCGGTTTCTCCCGGCAGACCGCCTCAGCGGTGCAAATCGCCCAAGCGGCGAAGGCTTCGCGCCGCGAGGAGCATTGCGTGTACCGGGGCAAGGGCTATTTGCTGACCTCGGCCAGGGTCGGGCTGCCGGAGCTCGACGCGGCCGCCCGGCGCCACGTCCCCCTGGTCTTGATGTCGTTGACCCAGGTGGGCCAGCGCGGGCGCCCGACGGATCTTTGGCTGACCACGATGCGGCGCTTCTGCGCGATGACCCAGCTCGAGCGTATCTCGCTGACCGAGCGGGCCGCTTCCGACTTCTGGGAGATCACCGACCAGGTCGGGGTGCGGGACTTCTCCGGCCGCTCGTTCACCGGGTGGCATCGGCACACCACGCTCGCTTCGGTCGCGCATGTGGTCGCCGGACTGTCCCGAGGGCCGAAACTGGCCGACGGATTGGACGGGCCGCCGCCCGCGCAGCGATAAGCGGGCCGCTCAAGCCGGTTCGACCGGAAGGTCTCCGACCGGGCAATCGGCGACGCCGATGGTGTCGCGGGTGATGGCTTCGACGTTCTTCTGCGCGGTCTTCGGGTCGTTGACCCATTGGTGGTAGAAGTCGAAGGGGCATTCCGCGACTCCCTTGTCCCCTTCGCCCGCCGCGTGGATCCCGGTGTAGCCCCGGTGCAGGAGCTTGAACAAGTGGTTCTGCGACTGGTCGTTGCGCCGGGCGTCGCGGATCGCTGAGACCGACAGCTGGGCGTACTGGATCCCGTACTCCTCTTCGCCGCATTCGCCGAGCGTGCGCCCGTCGAACCCGATGATCGCGGAGTGCCCGAAGTAGGAGTACACGCCGTCGAAGCCGGTCGCGTTCGCGACGGCGACGTAGCAGTTGTTGGCCCATGCCATCGCCTTGGCCATGAGCACCTGCTGCTCTTTGGCCGGATACATGTAGCCCTGCGGACGGACGATCAGCTCCGCGCCCTTCATCGCGCAGTCGCGCCAGATCTCCGGGTAGTTCCCGTCGTCGCAAATGATCAGCGAGACCTGCAGGCCCTTGGGCCCGGCGGAGACATAGGTCTGTTTGCCGGGGTACCAGCCCTCGACCGGGGTCCAGGGGAGGATCTTGCGGTACTTCTGCACGATGTCGCCCCCGTCGTCGATCAGGACGAGGGTGTTGTAGGGCGGCTTGTCCGGGTGCTCCTCGTGCCGCTCCCCGGTCACCGAGAACACCCCCCACGTCTTCGCCGCGCGGCATGCCTTGGCGAAGATCTCGGTCTCTTCGCCGGGAACCACCGAGGCGGTGGCGTACATCTCCGCCTCGTCGTACATGATGCCCTGGGTCGAGTACTCGGGGAACACCACCAGATCCATGCCGGGCAGGCCTTGTTTCATGCCGACCACCATGTCCGCGATTTTCCCCGCGTTCTCCAAGACCTCCGCCTTCGTGTGCAGTCTGGGCATTTTGTAGTTCACCACCGCGACCCCGACCGTGTCGGGGCTGGAGGCGATATCGCCGTGACGCATGAAAGAAACTCCTCTTCGCCGAACTGCGGGCCAACGACGATGCTCCCCCGCCGGAAATACCCCCCGATGACCCGCGTGTTACAAGAGCGGACCGGCTTCAGCTACGGCAACAAGACGAGCCGAGTGCCGCTCATGCCGCCCGCCTCGACGAGCGCGTGCGCCGTCGCGGCCTCGGACAGCGGCATCGTCTTGATCATTTTCGGGGCCAAGGCTCCGGCCGCGAGCAGCTCGCCGACCTTCGCGGCGGCGCGGCCAAGCTGTTCGGGCTTCGCGCGGCTGATGACGAAGCCGATGACGGAGCCGTCGCGCATGTACAGCTTGCCCAGCGGCAGCACCGGCGCGCTGCGCGCCCCGGCCAGGACGATAATTCTGCCGCCTGGCGCGAGCAGGTCCACGGCGAGCCCGAGGTCGTTCTCGCCGAACGCGTCCACGTACACGTCCACCTTGTCCGAGTGGCGGACCCGCGCCTCAGACTGCCAGTCGCCGCGCCGGTCCAGCACTTCGGCCGCCCCCGCGGCCAGGCAGCGTTGCTCGTCGGCGCTGGACGCGACCGCCACCACGCGCGCCCCGGCCTTGGCCGCCATCGTGACGACAGCCGTCCCGACGTTCCCCCCCGCGCCGACGACGAGCACCGTCTGGCCCGCGTGCGCCCTTCCGTGCTCATGCACCGCGAGATACGCGGTGGACCCCGGATGCGCGGCCGCGACGGCGACGACCGGGTCCACGCCGTCGGGCAGGCGGTACAGCCGGTCCTGGCCGACCACGGCGAATTCGGCGGCGGCCCCTTGCCTGCCCGCATGGCCGAGGCTGGAGCACCAGACCTGCTCGCCGACCGAGAAACCCGTCACCGCCTCGCCGAGCTCGTGGACCGCGCCGACGAGGTCTCGGCCGATGACGAACGGGAAGGGGATCTCCGTCGCGTACAGCCCGGAGCGCACAAACGTGTCCACCGGGTTCACCGACACGGCCGACACGCGCACCAGCACCTCCCCTTGGCCGGGGCGGGGCGTCGGGAGCTCGCCGTGCCGAATGCTTTCCGCAGGGCCGAGCTTTTCGACAAAGGCTGCGCGCATGGGCCCATGATGCCCCAGTCCCCCGCCCGTCCGGGGAGCCGCCGCCGGATTCCGTCAAGGCCGCCGGATTCCGTCAAGTCTGCCGCAGGTCCGTCACGCTTGGCGTGCGCGAAACTCCGCGAACTGACAAAAGACCGGTCAATTGACAGAGAACAAAACGGAATGGCCCTGCCTTCGGACGGCCCAATTAGCGTGGCGGGAGGCGGCCTCGAGGCTGCCGGCATTTCGACGACAACCGAGGATCTGATGGCTAGCTCTGAGAAGACTCCCGCAGCGCTCTGGCAAGTGGGCACGCTTGGCTTCGGAGCATTCGCAGCGGGCACCGACGAATTCGTGCTCGCGGGCGTCCTCCCTCAGTTCAGCAGCTCCTTGCAGCTCTCCGTCGCCACAGCGGGGCAAGTCGTGACCGTGTTCGCCCTGACCTCGGCGCTGGCGGCCCCGGTGCTCGCGGTGCTCACCGCCGCCTGGCCGCGCAAGCGCGTCCTGCTGACGGGCATCGCCGCCGTGTTCGCGGGCAACGTCGTCGCCGCGCTCGCCACCTCGTTCCCGCAGGTGCTCGTCGGGATGGCGGTGGCCGCGCTCGGCGCAGGCCTGTTCATCCCCGGGGCCGCCGCGACCGCCGCCGCCATCGCAGGACCGAAGTGGAGCGGCCAGGCCATCGCCATCGTGTTCACCGGAATGACCGTTGCGATGTCGCTCGGCGCGCCCATCGGCACGATCATCGCGAACTCGTTCGACTGGCACGCGACGATGTGGTTCGTCGTCCTCCTCGCCGGGCTCGCCGCCCCGGCGCTCGCGCTCTGGGTGCCGGAAGTCGGCTCCGGCGAGGACGGCGACGAGCAAAGCTTGCGGAGCAAACTCGCCCCGCTCGCGGACCGCAAGGTGCTCGTCACCCTGCTGACCACGACGAGCGCCTTCATCGCGATCTACATCGTCTACACCTACATCAGCGCGATCTTCGCAGGGGCCACCGGCGGCTCGGGCGACCGTCTTGCCGCCTTGCTGTTCGTGTACGGCCTGGTCGGGGTGGTCGCGAACTACGTGTCCGGGGTGCTCGCGGACCGTTTCGGCCCGCGTTGGGTCGTCGCGAGCACCCTGCTCCTGCTCATCGCGCTGCTCGTGGCCATGCCGCTCGCCGAAAACTCGTTCGGCCCCGCGCTGTTCGCGACCGCCGTGTACGGCTACGCGGGCTGGGCGGTCTCCGCCCCCCAGCAGTTCCGGCTGATCAGCATCCGCCCGAAGGCGGCGGCGATCCTCGCCTCGCTGCACTCCACGTCCATCTATCTCGCGATCTCCCTCTCCGGGATCATCGGAGGCTTCGGCCTGAGCGCGCTCGGCGCGGGCTCGGTCACCTTCCTCGCGGCGGCCTTCGGAGCCGCCGCCCTCGTCCTCTCCGAAATCTCGCACCGCATGCGCGGCTGCGCGGCAGAAGCCGAAACGGACGATCTGCCCGAACCAGACGCTGTCGCAGCGTCCTGACCTCACGCTGAACTCATAAAAGCACACACGAAAGGGAACGCACATGTGCGGAATCGCAGGCTGGGTCGACTTCCAGCGAGATCTGAAGGACCAGGTCGCCATCGCCCAAAAGATGACCGACACCATGGCTCTGCGCGGGCCGGACGACGAGGGCCTGTGGGTCGGCGAGCACGCGGCGCTCGGGCATCGGCGGCTCTCCATCATCGATCTCGAAGGCGGCCGCCAGCCCATGCTCTCCCCCGAGACCGGGCCGGACGGCGAACCGCTCGCCGTGCTCAGCTACAGCGGCGAGGTGTACAACTTCACCGAGCTGCGCGAAGAGCTGGTCCGGCTCGGCCACCGGTTCCAGACCCGCAGCGACACCGAAGTGGTGCTGCGCTCGTACCTGCAGTGGGGGCTCGGCTTCATCGAGCGCCTCAACGGCATTTACGCCTTCGCGGTGTGGGATTCTGCCAGGCAGGAGCTGTTCCTCGTCCGCGACCGGCTCGGGGTCAAACCGCTCTTCTACTACCCGTTGCCGAACGGCGTGCTGTTCGGCTCGGAGCCTAAGGCGATCCTCGCGAACCCCGCCGCGGCGCGCGAGCTGACTCTCGACGGACTGCGCGACACCCTGGGCTTTTTCCGCACTCCGGGGCAGACCCCGTTGCGCGGGATGCACGAGGTCAAACCCGGCCACCTTGTGAAAGTCGGCAGGGACGGGCTCGTCGAGCAGAAATACTGGGAACTCCAGGTCCGCGAGCACACCGACGACCTGCCGACCACGATCGCCACGATCCGGGGGCTGCTCGACGACATCGTCGCCCGGCAGTTGATCGCCGACGTCCCGCTGTGCACTCTGCTCTCCGGCGGGCTGGATTCGAGCACCATCACCGCGCTGGCGCAACGCACCTTGGACGCGAACGGCGGCGGCAAAGTGAAGTCGTTCTCCGTCGACTTCGCCGAGCACGGCGACAACTTCCGGCCGGGCTTCTTGCACACCACCCCGGACGCGCCCTTCGTCGCCGACCTCGCCCGGCACGCGGGCACCGACCACAGCAATATCGTGCTCGACACCAAGCAGATCGCCGACGCGGGCGTCCGCAAAGCCGTCCTGCGCGCGTGGGACCTCCCCTACAGCGACGCCGACCACGACCCGTCGATCTTCCTGCTGTTCCAGGCCATCCGGCAGCACTCGACGGTCGCCCTCTCCGGCGAGGTGGCCGACGAGATCTTCGGCGGCTACCGGTGGAACCACGACCCGAGAGCCGTGCAGGCGGACACCTTCCCGTGGCACGGCATCGCCGACTTCCCCGTCGGGGAGCGCGCGGCGCAATTCCTCGACCCGAAGCTCGCTGACCAGCTGCAACTGACCGAGTACATCGCCGAGCAGTACCAGTCCGCTGTGAACGAGGTGCCGCGCATCCCCGGCGAGGATCCCTTCGAGCGACGGATGCGGGTCGCGCTCTACCTCAACCTGACCCGGTGGATGCCGCTCCTGCTCGACCGCAAGGACCGGATGAGCATGGCAGTCGGGCTCGAAGCCCGCGTGCCGTTCTGCGACCACCGTTTGATCGAGTACGTGTTCAACACGCCGTGGTCGATGAAGGTCTTCGACGGCAACGAGAAGAGCCTGCTGCGCGCGGCGGCCAAGGACGTGCTGCCCGAGTCCATCGTGGAGCGCCGCAAAGTGCCCTACCCTTCCGCGCAAGACCTCAGCTACGACCAGGCGATCCGCGACGACCTTGGCGAGATCGCGCGGCGGCCGGAGGCTCCCGCCCGGCCGCTGCTCGACCTGGACGCGGTGGAAAAGCATCTGGCGACTCCGCTCGCCGAGCCATACACCATGCTGCAACGGCTGGCGTACACGGAGATCCCCACCCGCCTGAACGCGTGGCTGGAGGAGTACGAGGTCGAGCTGGCGGTCTAACGCTCAGAACTTGTCCGGATGGAACGTCTTCGCCAAAAACTGCGCGAGTTCGGGGACTTTCGGGCCCGCCTCGAAGAGGCCGTCGTCCAAGCCGCCCATGCCTTCGACCTTCTGCGCGAGCGTCGCGTCAGCCGGCGGCGTGGAGCCTTTGACCAGCAGGAGCACGTCCGGCTGCATTTCCTTGATCGAGGCCCAGTCGGAATCGATCCACTGCCCCTCGCCCGTGGCCACGTTCGCGCCGCCCGCGTACGACAGCAGCGCTTGGGGTATCGAAGCCGGGCCGGCCAGCTTCGGGGTCTGCCCCCGCGCGTCCACAATGGCCACGTTCGGCTTGGGCAGGCCGCGCAACCGCTTGCCCAACTGCTCGAACGTCTTCTGCCAATCGTAGATCAGCTTCGCGGCGGCTTTCGGCACGCCGAAAATATCGCCAATAGTCGCCACCTCGAGATACACCGTGTCGAGAGTCTGCGGGTGGCCGGGACAGGACAGGACGCTGATATGCGTCGGATGGTCGTAGGCCCGCAGGCCGTCGCGCAGCGGGGCTCCGCCCGCGATCGGGTCTTGGGCGGGCACGTGGCCGGTGATCCCCGCCATGGTTCCGGAGTACACGAAGTCGGCGTTCGTTGCTCGGATTTTGGCGAAGTCAGGCCCGAGGTTGGCCGCGACGATGCTCTTCGACAGGCCGAGCGCGTCGAGCAGGTCGGTCGCGCCGGGCGTGAGCGTCACCGCCCGGATCGGGGCCAGGTCGTACTTCACCGTGAACCCGCAGTTGTCCCTGTCGTGGTAGGGGAAAACCCCGCGCGAGTCGTTGGTGTTGTCCGGCAACGGCATCGAGCATCCCGACAGCCCGAGCGCCGCCGCCACCGCGCCCGCCCTCAAAACGCCCGCCCCGAGGGCGCTCGCGAATCTCGACGGGACTTTTCGGCGCGGCTTCATCACCAAGTACACTAGTCGCATGTCGCAGACCGAAGCGCCCGCCCTCCCAGCCCACCACGACGAGCACGCGCCGCATCCCGCGCAAGCGCGCTGGTACGAAGCCCCGAAGGTGGACCTCGCGGAGGAGCCTTCCGGCCAGTGGGGCTGGCATGGCGAGTACCCGAACGCCTATCGCTGGATCGCGCTCGCCACGATCGCCTCGCTGCTCGTGATGCTCATCGGCAACCACAAGGGCCATGTCGAGGACGTCTGGCTGATCGCATTCGCCGCGATCACCGCGCTGTGGCTGGTCGTCGACATCGTCTCCAAGCGCGGTCGCTGGAAGCGTTAGGCGCGTGAGCCCGTCTGGCTCACGCGAAACACGAGCCTTGCTCTAACCGCGCCCCTCGCGCCCAATCGGTCGCGCGCATCGGGCCTTTGCCCTCTGGCCGCACCTCGCCGAGGACGAGCGGTTCGGAACCGGTCCCGACATAGACCGCCGACTTCGTCGCCCGCAGCTCGCCCGGTCCGAGTTCGGAGACTGCTTCCTGCGCCTTGGCGAGCGGACCGAGTTTGAGGCGCTTGTCGTGCAGGAGCGTCCATGCCCCCGGCGCGGGCGTCATCGCCCGGATCCGCCGGTCCACCACATGCGACGGGAGATCCCAGCGCACCCGCGCGTCTGCGGCGGAAATCTTCGAGGCGTACGAGGCTCCGTCCTCGGCCTGCGGCACAGGAGCCAGCGCGCCCGCCTCGATCCCGGCGAGCGTGGTGGCCAAGAGCTGCGCGCCCGACTCCGCGAGGCGGTCGAGCAGCGCGCCGCCCGTGTCCGTGTCCCTGATCCGCTCCGTCGCCTGGCCGAACACCGGCCCGGTGTCGAGCCCTTCCTCAAGGAGGAAGGTGCTCACGCCGGTGATCTCGTCGCCAGCAGCGATGGCGGCCTGCGCGGGCGCGGCTCCCCGCCAGGCGGGCAGCAAGGAGAAGTGCACGTTCACCCAGCCGTGCTTCGGGACGGCGAGCAAAGCGGGGGGGATCAGCGCCCCGTACCCGACGATGGGGGCGCAATCCGGCGCGAGCTCGCGCAGCGCCTCCTGGAATTGCGGGTCTTTCGCGCTCGTCGGGGCGAGGACCGGCACGCCGCGCTCCTCGGCTAGCGCGCCGACCGGGGACGGTTTGCGGGCGAGGCCGCGACCGGAGCGGGCGGGCGGGCGGGTGACGACCGCGAGCACCTCGTGTTTGCCCTCGTCCAGGATCTTCGCGAGCGAGACCGCCGCGACCTCGGGGCTTCCGGCGAACACGAGTCGCATGCTCGATCTCCTCTCATCGGGAACGCCGGGCGGCGTTGGCGACGTCGATTCTACGTCGCCAACGCCGCCCGGCAGGTCAGCGATCAACCGTCTTCGGAATACCGCTTCTCATCCGGCTCCGCTTCCGCGTCGTCGGCGAGCAGCGCGTACAGCTTGCGCCGCGCGCCAGAAAGGATCTCCACGGCCTTGTCGTTCTGATCGGGGTCGCCGATCACGACCAGCTGCTGTAGCGCCCCCATGAGCTTGCGGCCTTCCGCCCACAAGTCACGCGCGGGATCGGGCTCGTCCGAATCGGCCCACACCTCGCGCAGTTCGGCTCCGAATTCGGCGACGTGCGCGCGGCCCGCCTCCGTGAGCTTGGCGGTCTTGCGGCCATCCTGCTCTTCGATGAGCACGAAGCCCTCGTCGCGGAGCTTCGCGAGAGCCGGGTAGATCGAGCCGGGGCTCGGCCGCCAGGCTCCGTTCGAGCGCTCGCTGATCCGCCGCATGAGCTCGTAGCCGTGCAGCGGCTCCTCGGCGAGGAGGGTGAGGATCGCCGCGCGGAGGTCGAAATTCCGCCGGTCATGGCCGTGGTGGCGGCGCTTGTGCCCACGCCCTCGGCCCCTGCCGTGCGGAGCCCCGCCCCAGCCCGGGCCGACGAACGGCTCGAAGCCAGGCCCGAAGCCGCCGGGGCCAAAGCCCCCAGGGCCGCACTGCGGGCCGCCTTCACGCCCCCGGCCGGAGCCCCAGCTGCGTCCTGCCGGGCCGAAGCCGAAGCTCGGCCGCTCGAAGGCGGAGCCTGGCCGCCGGAACGCCGCGCGGGCAGCGAACGCGCGACGGGCCCCGTCGATCATTTCCGCCGGAATCCGGTCGAACGCGTCGAAGTACACTGGTCTGAACATAATTTTCTCCTTCGTTTCCGTCTCTGGCCGACATTCGATACAATGTCGATATATCGAATATACATCGACATTTTCTTCCGTCAAGAGTTTTATCGATATATCGATGTGGGCTACCTCACACGGGTCCGATACCAGGCCGGGAACTCCTCCAGCGTCCGCAACACCACGTCGGCTCCGGCCGACCGCAAGCCGTCGGCTTCCGTGGCCCCGGTGGCGACGGCGACCGCCGCGCAACCCGCGACACGCGCGGCCACGACGTCGCCCGGATGGTCCCCCACGTACACGTGCGCCCCTTCCTCGCGCAACGCCGGAGCCTTCCCCTCGGCGAACACCCCGCCGTGCACCGCGTCGACGGCCTTGGCCAACCCCGCGTGCGCCAATGCCTCGTGGACGAGGAACTCCGCCTTGGCCGACACGACGACGCACCGCCCGCCGAGATCGCGCACCGCGTCGAGCGCAGCTGCGGCCCCCGGAGCCGCAGGGCAGGACGGGGCCCGGTCGGAGCGGTAATGCAGCCGGTATTGCCGCGTGAACGCCTCCGGGTCAAGGCGCGGGGCCAACTGCGCGGCCTTGTGCGCGAGCGGGAAGCCCAGGAGCGGGACCAGGTCCGCCTCCCCGACTTCGACTCCGAGGTCGGCGAAACCGGCCATCGCCGCGAAAAGAATCCGGGCACGAGTGTCCACCAAAGTCAGATCGAGATCGAAACCAACGACAGGAGAAGGCATGGCGTCCACGCTACGCGAACGGCAAAGCCGCAGACCGCCGCGCGGGCTCCGAGGGTCAGCCGATGTGGGCGGGATCGACCTTCACCCGGACGTGTTCGCCCTCGCCTCTGGTCGAGACGAGGGACCGCGCCTCGCGCAGCGCCGCAGAAAGCGCCGGCCCCTGCCTGCGGGGCACTCGGATCAGCATCCGGACCTGCTGCCCGCTCTCGTCCTCGTCCAACTCGACTGGACCGAGCACGTCCGCCGTTTCCGGCAACCGCGCGACAGCGAGAAAACGTTCCACCGCTTGGGCCTCCCCTTCGACCGCGGCCATCCGCACCGCCGGGGTGAAGCCGAGCTCTTCGCGGTCGGCGAGCTCTTGCTCCGCCAGCCACCAAGGGTCCCATCGGACCAGCGCCTCCACCGCGGGGGAGGACGCGTCCGCTGTGATGACCACTCTGCCGCCCTGCGCCGAAGGGCGGACCAGCGACGCGGCGTGGAACCAGACCTGGGCGGCCTGCTCGACCACGCGAAGATGCTGGCGGTCGAGCAGCTGCCACGCGTCGAGCAGGATCGCGGCCCCGTACCCGCCCGGCTCCCCCTCTCCTTTGGCCGCGACGTGGGGTTCCGCGCCGGGAGTGGCGACGACCAGCATCGGGGACGAAGGTATGCGATCCACGATCCGCTCCCCTGAGCTTTGTTTGACCCTCGCCCCTGGGAACGCGCGGCCGAACTCCTCGGCCGTGCGCTCCGCCCCTTTCACCCCGGCCCGGACGCTGCGCGCCCCGCACGCGGCGCACACGAAATTCGGCTCGGGCTCGCCGCACCAGCCGCATCGCATCTCCCCCTCACGTCCCAGAGCAAGCGGCCCATGGCAATGCCTGCACCGCGCCGCCGCCCGGCAACGAGCGCAGGAGAGCGCCGCCAAATACCCTTTGCGGGGCGTTTGCACCAGCACCGGAGCCCCGACTGGAGCGCCGCCCGCGCCGCCTGGAACGCCGAGCCCGGCAACCTCGCAGAACGGGCAAGCGGGTCGCGGGACAGCTCGAAGTCGCTCTCCCCCGCGACCGTGACGCGCGGAGCCGAGGCCCGCAGCTCCGCGCGCCCGGCGTGGATCCCGTGCGCCCAGCCGGAGTCGACGAGGAGCCTGCCCTGCGGCGTCACGACGTGTCCTGCGACGAGCAACGCGCAACCCGCCTCCTGCGCGCGCAGGATCGCGACCTCCCTGGCGTGGTAGTAGGGGGCGCGTTGCTCATGATGGCTCTCGTCGCCGTCGTCCCAGATCGCGACCAGGCCGAGGTCCGGAACGGGCGCGAACGTGGCGGCTCTGGTGCCCACGACGCACCACACCTGGCCGCGCAGCGCGGCCAGCCACTGCCCGTACCGCGCGGACGGCCCGGCTTCCGCCGTCACGACCGCGACCGCGCGCGGGCCGAGGATCTCGTGGCACGCCTCGGACAACGCCCGGACGTCCCGCCCGTCCGGAGCCACCAGCACGCTGGCGCGGCCCCGGCTCGCGGCGACAGCCGCGAGTTCCGCGAACCGGCGGGCCCACGACTCCCCCGGCAGCGCGGACCACACCCCCCTCGGCGCGCGGCCCTCGGCCAAGGCCGCGACGAACGCGGCCCCGTGCTCGTAGCGGGACCACCCGTCGGCCTGGCCGCTCAGTGGCTGCGTGCGCCGGGAGGTCGCCGGAGCCGCTTCCTCGGTCCGCGCGTGCCTCGGGGGGATCGCCAGGCGCAGCACTTCGTTGCGCGTGCCCGCGTACCTCGCCGCCACCGCCGCCACGAGCGCGCGAAGCTCTGCGGGGAAGACCCGCTCGGGCGAGACCACGCGGTGCAATGGCGCCAGGCGGCCCTCGTGGTCGCTGCGCTGCGCGCGCTCCAGCAAGAGCCCGTCCACGAGCCTCCCCGCGAACCGCACCCGCACGCGCACGCCCGGCTGCGCCGCCTCGTCCTGCTCGGCGGTCACGAGGTAGTCGAACTCCCGGTCCAGGTGCGCGGGGCCGAGGAGCGGCAGCACCTTCGCCACGGGCAACGACTGCGCCACTGTCAGCCCGGTCGTCTTCACCGCATCACGGTACCGACACCGTCCGCCACCGCCGCCGCCAGCGTAGCCCGGCTGGCCGCAAGGCGTCGAATAATCTGCATGTCAAAGCATAAAACAAATACTCCTGGCACACCTGGTTACCAGCAGTAATAACCCTATTCGATAAGCTCAAGGCATCTGCACAGCGCAGCCTGGTCGAAAAATCGACGGCGAAACCACGCCATCGGCTGCATAAATTTCAGCGAGAGGACGCAGATCTGAACGCGCCAAACACGGCCCAAAACATCGGACATGCCGCCAAACGGAGACTCGACCGGCTGGTGTTCGGCTTCACCGCGCTCTGCTCGTTGGCCTTCGTTGCCTGGGGCGTCCTCGACCAGCAAGGGCTCGCCTCGACCGCGACGAGCGCGCAGTCCTGGGTGATCACCCGAGCGGGCTGGCTCTTCGTCTTGATCTCGTCCGCGTTCGTCGTCTACGTCCTCTGGCTGGCCGCGAGCCGCTACGGCAAGATCCCGCTCGGCGCGGACGACGAGGAGCCCGAGTTCCGCACGGTCTCCTGGATCGCGATGATGTTCAGCGCTGGCATGGGCATCGGCCTGATGTTCTGGGGAGCGGCCGAGCCGTTGTCGCATTTCATCAACCCGCCGCCGGGGATCGCCAAGCCGGAGGGCGCGCAAGCGGTCAAAGTGGCGATGGCGACCACGCTGTTCCACTGGACGTTGCACCCGTGGGCCATCTACGCCGTCGTCGGCCTCGCCATCGCGTACGGCACCTTCCGCAAAGGACGCTCGCAGCTGGTCTCGTCGATGTTCCGCCCGATCCTCGGCCGGCGCGCCGACGGCCTCGGCGGACGCGTCATCGACATGATGGCGATCTTCGCGACCCTCTTCGGCTCCGCCGCCTCGCTCGGGCTCGGCGCGTTGCAGATCGCCGCGGGCGTGGAGTTCAACGGCTGGGCCGGCTCCATCGGCAAAACCGGGCTCGTCGTTATCATCACGGCTTTGACCTGTGCTTTCGTCGTCTCGGCTGTTTCCGGGGTCGCGAAGGGCATTCAGTGGCTCTCGAACATCAATATGGTGCTCGCCGTGCTGATCGCGCTGTTCGTCTTCCTCGCCGGCCCCACGCTGGTGATGCTCAACCTCCTGCCGCAAGCTCTTGGCAACTACATCGGGATGCTGCCGGAGATGGCCTCGCGGACCGGCGCGGCAGGCGGCCCGACCATGGAGACATGGCTGTCCAAATGGACGATCTTCTACTGGGCCTGGTGGATCTCGTGGACCCCGTTCGTCGGGATGTTCATCGCCAGGATCAGCCGGGGCCGCACCATCCGCCAGTTCGTCACCGGCGTGCTGCTCGTCCCGAGCCTGGTCAGCCTCGTGTGGTTCGTCGTGTTCGGCGGCGCGGCGATCGACCAGCAGCGCCAGACGCACGACCTGACCGAGCCGAACGGGACGGTCGACGCGGACTTCGCGCTGTTCCACCTGCTCGCCCACTACCCGCTCGCGTCGGCCGTCACCTCCCTCGTGATGGTCCTCGTCGCGATCTTCTTCGTCTCCGGAGCCGACGCCGCGTCGATCGTCATGGGCACGCTGTCGGAGAAAGGCAGCATCGAGCCTTCCCGGCTGACGGTGATCTTCTGGGGCGCGGCGACCGGGGCCGTCGCCGTCATCATGCTCGTCATCGCCGACCCGGACGACCTCGGCGGCGCGCTGAACGGGCTCCAGGCGCTGACGACCGTGGTCGCCCTGCCGTTCGCCGTTGTCATGGTCTTCCTCTGCGTCGCGCTGTACCGGGACGTGCGCGTCGACCCGGTGATCCTGCGCGAGAACCATTGCAGCGCGCTCGTCGAAGAGGCCGTCGTGAACGGCCTGGAGCGCCACGACGGCGGCTTCCAGCTCGTGACGGAGGAAATCGTGGAAGAGGCGGAAGAGGCGTCGACATGACTGTCGACGCCTCTTCCTCGGTGCGGTGAGCCTTTAGAGGCCGGCCGCGGCTTTCAGCGCGTCCGCCCGGTCGGTCTGCTCCCATGGCAGCTCCACGTCCGTGCGGCCGAAGTGGCCGTATGCGGCGGTCGGCGCGTAGATCGGGCGCAGCAGGTCCAAGTCGCGGATGATCGCGGCAGGACGCAGGTCGAAGACCTCGCTGAGCGCGGCGCGGATCTTCACGGGGTCGACGTGCTCGGTGCCGAAGGTCTCCACGAAGAGGCCGACCGGAGCGGCCTTGCCGATGGCGTACGCCACCTGGGTCTCCACCCGGTCCGCGAGGCCAGCCGCCACGACGTTCTTCGCGACCCAGCGCATCGCGTACGCGGCGGAGCGGTCCACCTTCGAGGGGTCTTTGCCGGAGAACGCGCCGCCGCCGTGGCGGGCGAACCCGCCGTAGGTGTCGACGATGATCTTGCGGCCGGTCAGCCCGGCGTCGCCCATCGGGCCGCCGAGGACGAACTTTCCGGTCGGGTTGACCAGGAGCCGGAAGTCCGACACGTCCAGCCCGTCCGCCGCCGCGCCCTGCAGCACGGGCTCGACCACGGCCTTGCGGATGTCGGGGCGAGGAGGTTGTCAAGGTCGATGTCGGCGGCGTGCTGGGTGGAGACGACCACCGTGTCCACCCGCACCGCTTTGTCGCCGTCGTATTCGATGGTCACCTGGGTCTTGCCGTCCGGACGCAGGTACGGCAGCACGCCGGTCTTGCGGACTTCGGTCAGCCGCCGGGAGAGGCGGTGCGCCAACGAGATGGGCAGCGGCATCAGCTCGGGGGTGTCGCGGGTCGCGAAGCCGAACATGAGGCCCTGGTCTCCCGCGCCCTGCTTGTCGATGTCGTCGAGCAGCCCGTCCACCCGCGACTCGTACGCCGTGTCGACGCCCTGGGCGATGTCCGGGGACTGCGCGCCGATGGCGATGTTGACCCCGCAGGAGTTCCCGTCGAAGCCCTTGGAGGAGGAGTCGTAGCCGATGTCGAGGATCTTCTCGCGCACGATGTGCGGGATGTCCGCGTACGCCTTCGTGGTGACCTCGCCCGCGACGTGCACCTGGCCGGTGGTCACCAACGTCTCCACCGCGACGCGGGAGGCGGGGTCCTGCGCCAGCAAGGCGTCCAAGATCGAATCGCTGATCGCGTCACAGATCTTGTCGGGGTGCCCCTCTGTGACCGACTCACTGGTGAACAGCCGCCATCCTGCTTGGCTCATCTTCTTCTCCTCCGTGCATGTATCCGGCTGCCGCCACCGCAATACACGGGCAGCGGCTCACCATAGCCAACTACGTCCGGCCGCAAGGGCTCCTGCCGCGCCGTGTTCCTGCGATTGATTGCGCGCTGGCAACCAACGGGGCCATACTACTCGCTTCGAGAAAGCAGGGTCGCCGCCGCGTCCAGAACACGGCTCGCGATTGCCGCCTTCGACCCCCGCGCGAGGGCCGTCTCCGTCCCGTCCGTGCCGAGGATCCAGCCCGCGTTCTCGTCCACCTCGAACGCGTTGCCCTCGGTCACCGCGTTGACCACGAGCAGGTCGCAGCCCTTGCTCGCCAGTTTGCGCCGCGCGTGGAAAAGCACGTCGCCGCGCTCGTCCCCCGTCTCCGCCGCGAACCCGACGATCGTCAGGTCCGAGGGCAGCTCGCCCCGTTTCCGCGTCGCCACGAGCGAGGCGAGGATGTCCTCATTGCGCTCTAAAATCACCGGCTCGGGCTCCTCGCCGGTTTTCTTGATCTTCGTCGCCGAGACGGCCTTGGCCCGGAAATCGGCGACCGCGGCCGCCATCACCACGACGTCCACCTGGCCCGCCAGTTGGACCACGGCCTCCCCCATCTGCTGCGCGGTGGTCGTGCGCACCACCTTCACCGCGGCGGGGTCGGGCAGGCCCGCCGTCGTCCCGGCGACCAAGGTGACCTTCGCCCCGCGTTGGGCCGCGAGCCGCGCGACGGCGTAGCCCTGCTTGCCCGAGCTTCGGTTGCCCAGAAAGCGCACCGGGTCGAGCGGTTCCCGCGTGCCGCCCGCGGTCACGAGGACGCGAACCCCGACGAGGTCCCTCGGCAACGCGTCGGGCCGCTCCAACAGCAGCTGGCCGAGCGCTGCGATCTCCTCCGGCTCCGGCAGCCGCCCAGGGCCGCTGTCCGCGCCGGTGAGCCTGCCAGAGGCGGGCTCGACCACCACGGCTCCCCGCGCGCGCAGCGTCGCCACGTTCGCCTGGGTCGCGGGGTGCTCCCACATCTCGGTGTGCATCGCGGGGGCGAACAGCACCGGGCATCTGGCGGTGAGCAGCGTCGCGGTGAGCAGATCGTCGGCCTGCCCGTTGGCCGCCCGCGCGAGCAAGTCCGCGGTCGCGGGCGCGACGACGACCAACTCGGCCTCCTGGCCGAATCGGACGTGCGGCACGTGCGGCACGTCCTCGAAGATCTCCGCGCTGACCGTATGGCCGGACAGCGCCTCGAACGTGGCCGCGCCGACGAACTTGAGCGCCGATGCGGTGGGCAGAACCCGGACTTGGTGCCCGTCCTCCACATAGCGCCGGATGATCGAACACGCCTTGTACGCGGCGATGCCGCCGCCGACGCCGATCACAATCTTCCGACTCGTCATGAAACCCCAGTCTACGGTGCGGCTGAATCAGACCTGCGAACAGCTGGCAAAAGCACCGGACATCGAACGCCGACGCGGCCAACCGCGAAACGCAAGCACCGCGAAACTCCCGAGGAACCGCGTGGATGAGATACAAGGCCGCAGGCGACACGGCATACGGGAAAGCGAAAAACGAGCGCAGGACGCGACGCGGGGGCGCCTCGCACGAGCCTTGCGAGCGGGGGGCCGAGGACGCGGCAGACCGCCGCGCGGGACTCGGGCCTTACTGCTGCTGGCCCTCGGTGTGCTCCAAAAGCCCCTCGTGGATCTCGCGCAGCGCGATGGAGAGCGGCTTCTCCTGCAAGCCCGGCTCGACCAGCGGGCCGACGTAGTCGAACAGGCCCTCGCCGAGCTGGGTGTAGTAGTCGTTGATCTGGCGGGCGCGCTTGGCCCCGTAGATCACCAAGGCGTACTTGGAGGAGACGTGCTCCAGCAGCTCGTCGATCGGCGGGTTGGTGATGCCCTGCGGCGGGTCGAAAACGAGCGCGTCACTCATCTGCATAGCTCCTTGGGTTTGGGGTGGGCCCGCCTCACGATTCCTTGGCGGAACCCTCCGGCGAAGCTTCAAGTCGGTGGATCAACGATACCAGATCCTCCGCAGTCCGTTCCACATCCTGATTGACGACGACCTCGTCGAACTCCCCTTGCGCCGCGAGCTCCACCTGCGCAGTCTGCAAACGACGGGCGACCACGTCCTCGGTCTCCGTGCCCCGCCCGCGAAGCCGGGACACCAGCTCGTCCCAGTTCGGCGGGGCGAGGAAGACGAGGTAGGCCTCGGGGACGCGAGCCCTGAGGGCTCGCGCGCCGCCGAGGTCCACCTCTGTGAGCACGGAAAAGCCGCGCTCGACGGCCGCCCGCACCGGAGCCTCGGGGGTGCCGGAGCGGTGCAGGCCTTTATGAATGCTCGCCCATTCGAGGAACTCGTCATTCGCGACCATCTGGTCGAAGCGCTCGGGCGTGACGAAGTAGTAGTCCACACCGTCCTGCTCGCCGGGACGCTGTTCGCGCGTGGTCGCCGAGACGCTCACTCGAAGTTCGGGCATGATTTGGCGCATCCGGGCCACGATCGTGGATTTCCCCACGCCGCTCGGCCCGGTCAGCACCACCAAACGCCCTTGACGGGCCGACATTAGCCGCCGAACTTGGCCAAGAGCGCCTTGCGCTGACGCTCGCCGAGCCCACGCAGGCGACGGGTCGGGGCGATCTCCAGCTCGGTCATCGCCTCCTGCGCCTTGACCTTGCCGACCTTCGGCAGGGACTCCAGCAGCGCGGAGACCTTCATCTTGCCGAGGACGTCGTCCTGCTCGGCGTCTTCGAGGACCTTGGCGAGCTTCACCTTGCCCTGCTTCAACTTCTCCTTGAGCTCCGCGCGGGCCTTGCGGGCCGCAGCAGCCTTGTCCAGCGCCGCTTTACGCTGCTCGTCCGTCAACTGGGGAAGAGCCACCTTGCCTCCGTATCTTCGATTTCGTCTACATCGTGTTCTAGGCCGTCTTAGCCAGCCGGAAAGTGACCGTACCTGCTCGGTCTGCGCGATTGTGGGAGGACCCCCCTGTTTTCGCGGGTCAGCGTCCTGCCGAATCGGCGGAGATTTTCCCCGCGATCAACCAGATCACAGCAAATGCGCAGGTAGAATGGCGTTTACTCGCCTATCTCCGCAGTATTCGGTGATTCAGGATCCCAACGCCGAGGCCAGCGCGTCCGTCGCTCGTGTCGCCGCGTCCCGCAGAGCGCCGACAGCTGGGCCCGCGCGCAGCAACGACCGGGAAGCGGCCGCGAGCAGACGCTCCCGCCCGACCGGGAAGCGCCTTGCGACGTCCGCTTCGGTGGCTCCTTGCGCCCCGAGTCCCGGCGCGAGGACGACCCCGTTCAGAGCCGAGAGGTCGAGCCCGTGGTCGAAGGTGGCTCCGACGACCACGCCGCCCGGGCCCGTCGGCTCCTGGTTCCACCCGGCGACCTCGTCCACCACCGATTGCGCCACTGTGCGCCCGTCGGCGAGCCGGGCGGACTGCACCGCCCGCGCCTGGGCGTTCGAGGTGGCGGCGAGCACGATCACGCCCCGGCCCGCCTCCCTTGCCGCGACCACAGCGGGCCGCAGCGCCCCCGCGCCGAGGTACGTGGACAAGGTGACCGCGTCGGCCTTGAACGGCGCTCCTGGAGCCAGCCAGGCCTGCGCGTACGCCTGCAGGGTCGAGTCGATGTCGCCCCGTTTCGCGTCGGCGATCACCAGGGCTCCTGTTTTCGCCGCCGCATCCAAGCCCACTTGGAGCGCGGTGAGCCCGGCGGGCCCGTGCGCCTCGAAAAAGGCGACTTGGAATTTGATCGCCGGGGCCAAGTCCCCGAACGCGTCGACGCACCGCTGCGCGAAGACGGCAAGGCCCGACGGGTCGTTCGGCAGATTCCACGCCGCGAGCAGGTCGGGATGCGGGTCGACCCCGGCGCAGAGGTGCCCCCGCTCGGCGACGACGTCCCGAGCGCGGTCGTTGAAGCTCGGCTCAGTCACGGGCGGCCCATATGCTCGCGTGCAGCTCTTGCAGGGAGCGGACCCCGATGTCGCCGGAGATCCGCGCCTCGATGCCCTGCACGGCGGCGCTCGCGCCTTGCGCGGTGGTCACGCAGGGGATGTCGGCGACCACGGTCGCGCCCCGGATCTCGTAGCCGTCGCTGCGCGTCCCGGAATGCCCCGCGGGCGTGTTGATCACCATGGCGATCTCGCCGGCGCGGATGGCCTCCACGATGCTCTTCGGGCTCTCGCGCCCCTGCTCGCGGGCGGCGAGCACCTCGGAATGCTTGGCGACGACTTCGCAGTCGATGCCGTTGCGGCGCAGCATGTGCGCGGTGCCTTCGGTCGCGACGATCGAGAACCCGAGCGACGCGAGCCGGGACACCGCGAGCAGGAGCGAGCGTTTGTCCCGGTTGGCGATGGACACGAACACCTTCCCCGAGGTCGGCAGCTCGCCGTATGCCCCGGACTGGCTCTTCGCGTAGGCGCGTCCGAAATCGGTGTCGATGCCCATGACCTCGCCGGTGGACTTCATCTCCGGGGAGAGCAGGATGTCAAGGCCCTCCCCTCCCGGCTTGCGGAACCGGCTGAACGGCAGCACCGCCTCTTTGACCGCGACCGGGGCCGCCACGTCGAAGTCCGCGCCGTCCCCCGCCTTGGGCAACAGCCCCTCGCCGCGCAGCTGCGCGATGGTGGAGCCGAGCATGATCCGCGCGGCGCACTGCGCGAGCGGCAGCGCCATCGCCTTGGAGACGAACGGCGTGGTGCGCGAGGCGCGGGGGTTCGCCTCAAGGACGTAGAGCTGATCGTCCTTCAGGGCGAACTGCACGTTCATCAACCCGCGCACCCCGATGCCGAGCGCGAGCGCCTCGGTCTGGCGGCGCACCTCGGCGATGTCCGCGCGGCCGAGCGTCACCGGCGGCAGCGCGCACGCCGAGTCGCCCGAGTGGATGCCCGCCTCTTCGATGTGCTCCATGATCCCGCCGATGAAGACCTCGTCCCCGTCGCAGAGCGCGTCGACGTCGATCTCCAGCGCGTCTTCGAGGAAGCGGTCCACCAGCACCGGGTGCGCTGGCGAGAGTTCCGTGGCGCGCTCGACGTAGCCGCGCAGCGAGGCCTCGTCGTAGACGATCTCCATGCCCCGGCCGCCGAGGACGAACGAGGGCCGCACCAAGACCGGGTAGCCGATCCGGTCGGCCACCGAGGCGGCCTGCGCGGCGCTGGTGGCGACTCCGAACTTGGGCGCGGTCAGGCCGAGGGAGCCCAGCAGCTCGCCGAACTGGCCCCGGTCCTCCGCGAGAGCGATGGCGGAGGGCCCCGTGCCGACGATAGGCACGCCCGCCTCCTCGAGCGCCTCGGCGAGGCCGAGCGGAGTCTGCCCGCCGAGCTGCACGATCACCCCGGCGATCGTCCCGGACTCGGACTCGGCGCGGTAGACCTCCAGCACGTCCTCGAAGGTGAGCGGCTCGAAGTAGAGCCGGTCGGCGGTGTCGTAGTCGGTGGACACGGTCTCCGGGTTGCAGTTCACCATGACCGTCTCGTAGCCCGCCGCCGAAAGCGCCCGCGCGGCGTGCACGCAGGAGCAGTCGAACTCCACGCCCTGCCCGATCCGGTTCGGGCCGGAGCCGAGGATGAGCACTTTGGACCGCTCGCGCTGCGGGGCGACCTCGGTCTCCGCGTTCGGGTCGAGCTCATAGGCCGAGTAGTGGTACGGGGTCTTCGCCTCGAACTCCGCGGCGCAGGTGTCCACCGTCTTGAAGACCGGGCGCACCCCGAGGCGCTGGCGCAAAAGGCGCACGCCCGACTCCCCCGCCAGCTCGGGGCGGACCGCCGCGAGCTGGCGGTCCGAACAGCCGGCGCGCTTGGCCCGGCGCAGCAGCTCGGCGGTGAGCACCGGGGCGGATTCGAGCTCGCGACGCAGCTCGACCAGGCCCTCGATCTCGGCGAGGAACCACGGGTCCACCCCAGAAGCCTCCGCGACCTGCTCGATGCTCGCGCCGAGGCGCAACGCCTCCTCGATCTGGTACAGCCTCCCCTCGGTGGGGGTCCGCAGGGAGTCCAACAGTTCCGCCGCGCTCTTGCCGGAGTCGGGCAGCGTCCAGAAGCCGACCGCCTTGGTCTCCAGCGAGCGCATGGCCTTGCCGAGGGCTTCGGCGAAGTTGCGGCCGATGGCCATCGCCTCGCCGACCGACTTCATCGTGGTGGTGAGCGTCGTGTCCGCGCCGGGGAACTTCTCGAAGGCGAAGCGGGGCGCCTTGACCACGACGTAGTCCAGGGTCGGCTCGAAGCAGGCCGGCGTCTCGCCGGTGATGTCGTTGATGATCTCGTCCAGGGTGTAGCCGATGGCGAGCTTCGCGGCGATCTTCGCGATCGGGAAGCCCGTCGCCTTCGAGGCCAGCGCCGAGGAGCGCGAGACACGGGGGTTCATCTCGATGACGATGATCCGGCCGTCGGCCGGGTTCACCGCGAACTGGACGTTGCAGCCGCCGGTCGCGACGCCGACCTCCCGCAGGATCGCGATGCCGAGGTCCCGCAGGCGCTGGAACTCGCGGTCGGTGAGGGTCATCGCGGGCGCGACGGTGACCGAGTCGCCGGTGTGCACGCCGACCGGGTCGAAGTTCTCGATGGAGCAGACGACGACCACATTGTCCTTGCCGTCGCGCATAAGCTCGAGCTCGTACTCCTTCCACCCGTAGATGGACTCCTCGATGAGCACGTTCGCGGTGGGCGACGCGGCGAGGCCCGCGCCCGCGATCAGTTCGAGGTCTTCCTGGGTCCGCGCCAGGCCCGACCCGAGCCCGCCCATGGTGAAGCTGGGGCGAACCACGACCGGGAGGCCCAGCTCTGCGACGGTGTCCTGCACCTCGGCCATGCTGTAGCAGACCCGCGAGCGGGCGGACTCGCCGCCGATCTTCGTGACGATGTCCTTGAACCGCTGACGGTCCTCGCCGCGCTGGATGGCCTCCACGTCGGCCCCGATGAGCTCGACGCCGTACTTCTCCAGCACCCCGTTCTCGTAGAGGGCGATAGCCGTGTTGAGCGCGGTCTGCCCGCCGAGCGTGGCGAGGATCGCGTCGGGGCGCTCCTTGGCGATGACCTTCTCCACGAACTCCGGCGTGATCGGCTCGATGTAGGTGGCGTCCGCGAACTCCGGGTCGGTCATGATGGTGGCCGGGTTCGAGTTCACCAGCGAGACGCGCACCCCCTCCGCGCGCAAAACCCGGCACGCCTGCGTGCCGGAATAGTCGAACTCGCAGGCCTGCCCGATGACAATGGGGCCGGAGCCAATGACAAGGACATGTTTCAGGTCGGCACGACGTGGCATCAGCGAACCCCTCCCCTGTCGGCAACGCCGACGAACTCGCAGGCCTGCCCGATGACAATGGGGCCGGAGCCAATCACGACACAGCACTTACAAGAACAAAGTTTCAGGTCGGCACGACGTGGCACGTCGAGACCTCCTTTCCCGCCTCACTGGACGGTCCGTTAAAGGATGTCGAACGGCCTGATTCTAGCAGCAGCCGAGCCGGGCTCGGATCCTCTCGGGAGTATGCTCCGTGACATGGGCGGACAGCGGATCTCTGGAATGGCGCGATCCCTGCTGGCGGCCGCGGTTCTCCTCGTATCCTGCTTCGCCCTCCCAGAGGAGAGCGCCGAGGCGGACCCGCCATGCCCCGATCATTATTTGTGGGGGCAGGCGACGCTCCTGCTCAGCGCCCCCGCCTCGGCGGAGCAGGTCGGAGCGGCGCTTCCCTCGGACCTCGCGCTCGACCTCCGCGTCGGCGACGGCTGGCAGCCGCCCGCTGTCGGAACCCAAGGCCCCTTCTTCATGACCCAACGCCGCGAGCCGAGCAACGCCGCCCGCAGCAGCCTCTACGTCTCCGTCCAGCGGTCGAAGACCGGCGAAAGCCTCGAAGCCGAGATCCGCAAGGACCAAACCAACAATGTGCACGTCTCCATGCCGCCTCGGCCGGGCGAAGAAGGCTGGTCGATCGAGATCGTCCAGGATTCCGCCGCCGACTATCAGGGCTTCCCGTCCTGGTTCCGGCGAGTGCGCGATATATATCGGCTCGCCGACGGCCGCGTCTGCTCCCAGCGGGAGGAATCGCAGCGGGAGATCGCGGTCAAGACTCCGGCGAACGCCTACCTGATCACCGTGCACAGCTCCGTCTCGCCGCCGTCCTTCCCCGACCGGGGGGACGGCCCGCTGCCCGCGCAAACCGACTTCGACTCCGCCGCGGAGCAAGTCCGCACCGGCCTCGCCTTGCGGTAAGGCTGTATTCTGCGGATATGACTGGTTCGTGGGTTCCGAAGGTTCTTTCGTGTCTCCTCCTTGGCTTCGGCCCGACCGCCTGCCTCCTCGCCCCTGCCGCGCGAGCCGACGACGAGGATCAGGTCGCCATCGTGTACCGGCTGACCTCGCAGGCCGCTCCAACGCCCGCCCTGGTCTGGTACCACGCAGACGAGGCAGGCCCGCCAAGGATGGAGAGCGTGTTTTTAAACCCGCTTGTTGCCTGGCAGAAAGAAACGACTCTGCCCGCAGGGACCAAGGCGTATCTGCTCGCCGGGGCGGCCTTTGGCAGCGTCGGAGCCGTCCGGGGCGAGATCGTGCGCGACGGGCAGGTCCTCTGCTCCGGCACGCTGGACATCGGTTTCGCGGGGATGCCCTCGCCAGTGCCCGTGGACATGGGCAGCCAGATCTGCTCGGCCGAGGTGTGATCGGCTCAGAACGTCCAGCTGCCCTCGCGCGAGAGCACGAAACCGTAGTCTCCGCTCCAATGCGCCACGCACGCGACCATCCCGGCCTCGCCAACGGCGCAGGTCGCCCCGAACTCCGCAGAGCCCACCTCAAGCTTGCGCCCGGGCGCGAGCAGATGATAGGAGTCCGGGTCGATGGGCCGCTGCACGAAATGGCCTGGGCCTTCGAGCTGGTTGGCCGTCTCGAAACCGGCGAGGTCCGTCTTCTTCAGCGCTGTGCCGAAGGAGCGCTGGCCGTCCGAGCCCGTCGAAGTATCAGGAGCGATCACCGCGTTCTCGCCGTGCGAGACCCCCGGCAACGGGCCCCAGCATTTCGCCCAGTACGCCGGGCCCCGTGAATAGGTCGGCATCCGGCAGCGCACGCCGTCCTGCGTCACGAACTGCACGCCGTTCACCCCGTAGGTGTGGTAGGTCTCGTAGTCTTTGACATCCGCCGCCGCATAGCCGTCGAGGTCCGGGAACTGCGGGACGGCCACAGCCTGCGGCATATCTGCGAGCCCGAGCAAAAGAGCCAGGATGAGCGCCCCGCGAATCCTCATAGCACCGAGTGTAGCGACTCAAGATCATCCTGTTGGTGTCGCGCAGGCCGGTTGGGCTGGCCCAACGGGATGGCGCGCCGAGCCGAGGGCGACGCGCCGTTGGTCGAGGCGCTGAGCCGGGCGCACGCGCTGCTCGCAGCGTGTTGCAGCCGGGGCCTGTCGGGTCGGTCTCGCCGCCGGGCGATGTCCATGTGATGGCGCCGTCGGGATTGGGGCAAATCGGAGAGGTCAGAGGGCACGAATCCCGCGAGTACTAAGAGGTCCACGGCCAGGGTGACGGGCTTGGCCTGGGGCACAAGGCGGTTGCGCGGCTTTCCGGGCCGACAACACCGCGCCCAGACGCTCGCATCCGGCCGGAGGCCGGGGAACAACTCCTCCGCAGCGGCTCCCATCGTCCCGCCCACACATTCGACTCTCCCGAAAGAGCCACACTTCACAAGGAAAAAGGAGGGGTTTTCCGCCGGATTCCCGGCATCATCCCAACGCGAGAAGGCACACCGAGCCCGCCGCCAGCGCCAAACCGGCCTGCTGGATCCTGGCCACCCGCTCGCGCAGCACGAGCCAGGCCAGCAGCACCGTCGCCGCCGGATACAACGCGATGATCACCGTGGTCACGCTGAGCAGCCCCGAGCGGGAGCCGAGCAAGAAGAACATGTTCGCAAGCTCGTCGAGCACCCCCGCAGCAAGAGCCGGGGCGACCGCCAACGGCTTGCCGCGCAGCTTCCGCCACGACAGCAAGGCCGCGGTGAGCAGGATGGCGCTCGCCACCGCCCTGCCAGTGATGAGCGGCGCGAGGCCGCTGCCATGCGGGGCCCGATTGAGCGCGATGAGCTGCACCGCGATAGCGACACCGGAGCCGAACGCGAGCACGAGCCCCCTCAGGCTCGGCCTTGTGTGGTCCTCTTCCCCGCCCCGCGCGACCAAGACGACCGCGGCCGCCGCGAGTCCCATGCCGAGCCAGGACCTCGGCGACAGGACTTCCCCGGAGAGCACCCCGACCGCGACCGGCAAAACCGCGCTGACCACGGCGGTGACCGGGGAGAGCACCGTCATCGGCCCGATCGCGAGCGTGACGTAGAGCAGGCTGAACGCCGCCGCCGATGCCACGCCGGAAAGCGCGCCCCACACCAGCGCCCCGTGGTTGAAGTCGGCCCCGAGGAACGGCGCGAGGGCGCACGCGATGGCGAGGCTCGCCGGAGCGCTGATCGTCACGACGCACAGCACGTGGGACCGCCGCGCGGCGACGCCGCCCGCGAAGTCGGCCACGCCGTAGCTGATCGCCCCGATCAGGGCGAGGACGATCGCGATCATCTAGAACGTCCAACTTCCTTCGGGCGAGAGCACGAAGCCGTGGCGCTGCTCGTCCTGGTCCTCGCCGCGCTGGAGCTCGACCTGGCATGCCGTCGCTCCCCCATCGCCCACCGCGCACGTCATCACCGCCCCCATCTTGGACACGACAAGCTTCTGCCCTTGCGGCAGCGGCGGGTAATCGCGCTCTGTGATGGGAGTCGGGCGAGGCATCCCCGGATAGCCGTCATCCCGGTATCCGTACGTCTGCACGCTCGACTTCGTGAACGCAGCGGGACGAAAGTCCGCCCCTCCCGTGGCGAGGGAAACCGCGTTCTGGCCCGCCGGAGCCCCCGGCAAAGCGCCCCAGCACATCAGACTGAGCGCGCCCCCGCGCACGTTCACGGTGTACCGGCAATGCGTCCCGCCCGGAGCCGCGAACTGCCATCCTGGCGTGCCGTACGTGTGGTAGGTGTTGTACGCCGCCTCGTCCACCGCCGCGAAGCCGTCCAAATCCGGGAACTGCGGATCCGCGGCAGCCCTCGGCGCGGCAGCGCATCCGAACAGGGCCACGAGCAGCAACTGCCGAATCATCCTCACGCCCTCGCCTCGCTCGCGGCCTGGGATCTGGCCAGGCCGACCGTGGTGGTGATCATGACGAGCACGCATGCCGCGATCAGCGCCCACTGCGCCCCGTGGACGCGCAAACGCTCGTTGAACACCACCGACCCGCACAGCGCTGCGACTAAAGGCTCCGCGACGATCAACGCGGGCAGCGAGGCGCTGATATCGCCGGACTGGAACGCGAACTGCTGCAGGTAGAAGCCTCCTGCCCCGGTGACGACCAGCGCCCACGTCTGCCAGGCGAGCGGCAGGGCGAGGAGATTGTCCGCGCCGACCGCGACAATCGCTTTGGTCAGCGGCGCGCTCATCCCGAAACAGACGCCCGCCGCGGTCCCGAACAACAGCGCGCGGGTGGCTCCGCTGGCGAGCCGCGCCCACACGACGCACGCGCACGCCGCGACGGCGGCGGGGACCAACGCGATGAGCCACTGGCGCAGCGGAGCCGAGTCCAACCCCTCGTCGGGACGGCCGAGCACCAGGAACGCCGCCAAAGCCGCCGTGAGCACCGAGGCGAGCAGCACCGTGCGGCCCGAGAGCCGCCGCCGGGTGAGCGCCGCCGAGATCGGGAGGGCGAACAGCAGCGAGGCCACCAGGAGCGGGGCGACCAAGAGCAGAGAGCCGACGGACAGCGCCGCCGCCTGCACCAGGTACCCGCCGCCGTCGCCGAGCACGCCAGCCCACCAACGCGGCTGCGTGACGAGCACGCGCAGGAACGCGAGCCCTTGCGCGCGCTCCTGCGGCACGTCCTCGGCCACGCTCTGCTGCGCAGCGGAAGCCGCCGCGAACAGCAGGGCCGAGAGCAGCGCGAGGCCCACCGCGAGAACGGCCGAACTCATCGCCTACGCGCCAAGGAACGTTGCGGCGGCGCTGGGCGGTTCGTTCCGCTGGCTCCGATCCTGACCGGTCATATCTCTCATCGTGCGCCCAACAACCCCACGAACTGGTCGAAATGATCCGCCGCATCGTGGGGGCCCGCCGCGGCCTCGGGGTGGTACTGCATCGAGAAAGCCCGGCCGTTCGCGAGCGCCACGCCCTCGACAGTGCCGTCGTTCGCGCAGGTGTGGGTCACGAGCGCCTCGCCGAACGGGGTGTCGAAGCGCTGCCCCGCCTCGCCCTCCAACGCGAACCCGTGGTTCTGCGCGGTGATGATCGCCCGGCCCGTCGCATGCTCGATCACGGGGATGTTGATGCCTCGGTGGCCGAACTTCATCTTGTAGGTGGACAGGCCGAAGGCGCGGCCCAGCAGCTGATTGCCGAGGCAGATGCCGAAGAAGGGCAGGCCGTCACCAAGCGCCTCGCGCAGCGTCTCGACCACGCCGACCGCCGTCGCAGGGTCGCCCGGCCCGTTCGAGGCGAACAGGCCGCTCACGCCGAGCTGTTTGATCTGCGCGTAGCTCGTGCTCGCGGGCACCACGTGCACCCGGACGCCGCGTTGCGCGAACAGCCTCGGGGTCATCGTCTTGATCCCCAAGTCCAGCGCCGCGATGGAGAAGCGCGCCTCGCCCTCTGGCTCGACGACGTACGACTGCGGCGTGGTCACCTCGCCCACCAGGTCCGCGCCCGCCATGGGCGGCTGCTCGCGGACGATCGCCACCGCCTCGGAAGCCGCGGGCAAGTCGCCCCCGGAGAAGATTCCGGCCTTCATCGAACCGACATTGCGCAGCTTGCGGACCACTGTGCGGGTGTCGACGCCTTTGATGCCGACGATCCCCTGGCTGCTCAGCTCGTCTTCCAGGCCGCCATCGGCCCGCCAGTTCGAAGCCTTGCGGGCCAAGTCGCGGATCGCGTACCCGGCCACCCAGATCCGGTCCCGCGTCTGGTCGGGGCGGTAGGACTCGGAGTCCTCGTTGTTCCAGCCGGTGTTGCCGATCTGCGGGGCCGCCGCGACGACGATCTGACGGCGGTAGCTCGGATCGGTCAGGGTCTCCTGGTAGCCGGTCATGGCCGTGCAGAAAACTGCCTCGCCGAGCGTCTGCCCTGCAGCGCCGAACCGCTCGCCGGGGAATACGGTCCCGTCTTCAAGGACCAATACGGCAGTATTGTTCATCTGACCCTTCCTGATTGGTCGTTCGAGCTGAGCCATGCGGCTTGCGCCGAGGGATCGTCTGCGCGGAACGCTGTGTCGATGAGCGTTCCGTTGGGCAGGGTCCAGCGAATCACGCCGAACGCGCCCTCGCGGGCCACCTTCCCGCCGCGGCGCGCTCGGAGCGCACGGCGACGACGGCCGCCGCAGGGATCCAGAGCCCGTCCGGCTGTCCGGGCGAGTCGATGTCCAAAAGGAATCCGCCGGTCTGGCTGGTGAGCGTCGTCCGAGACCGGAGCCCGAGCCCGGCCCACGCCACCCGTTCTTGCCAATTCGGCGCGAAAGAGCTCCCGATGTAGATCCCGCTCACCGGGCCGAGCAGCACCTCCCCGCGCTTGTCGGCCGGCGGAGTCGGATGCAGGTTCCCGAACCGGACCCGCTGCGCGCGCTGGCGGCGGGTCCAGCCTCGGCGCATCGCCAACGCCGCGACGACGAGCAGCAGGAGCAGCACGAGCGTCTGGACCAGATAGCTCACGTCCACGACCGCTCCTCTTGCCGCGCGGCCTGTCCGTCGCGGGCGGTGATCCGGCCCCGCAGCAACGTCGCCGCAGCCCTGCCGCGCAGCCGCATCCCCTCGAAGGGCGTGTTCGTCGCGATGCTGGCGAGTTCCGAACCGCGCACCGTCCATTCGAAGTCCGGGTCCACGACCACGAGGTTCGCCGGTTCGCCGACGGCGATGGGCCTGCCGTGGTCGGCGAGGCCAGCGATCTGCGCAGGTTTCTCGCTCATCGCCCGCGCGACCCCGCGCCAGTCCAAAAGGCCGGGGCGCAGCATCGTCTCCAGGATGATCGGCAGCGAGGTCTCCAAGCCCAGCATGCCGGGGCGGGCGAGCGCGAACTCCCGGTCCTTGTCGTGGGCCGCGTGCGGGGCGTGGTCGGTCGCGACCGCGTCGATCACGCCATCGGCGAGCGCTCGGCGCAGGACCGCGACATCGCTCTCCTCGCGCAGCGGCGGGTTCACTTTGTAGACCGGGTCGTAGTCTTCGAGCCTCGAATCGTCGAGCAGCAAGTGGTGCGGGGTGACTTCCGCCGTGATGGCGATCCCCTGCTCCTTCGCCCACCGCAGCACGGACACGCTGCCCGCCGTGGAAACGTGGCAGATATGCACCCGCGCGTTCGCGTCCCTGGCGAGGATCGCGTCCCGCGCGACGATCGAGTCCTCCGCCGAGCGCGGCCACCCTGTGAGGCCGAGGCGCGCAGCGGTCGGCCCCTCGTGCGCGCACGCGCCGCAGGTCAGCCTGGGGTCTTCCGCATGCTGGGCGATCAGGGCTCCGAGGCCCGAGGCGTACTCCAGCGCCCGGCGCATCACCAGGGGGTCGCTCACGCAGAAGCCGTCGTCGGAGAAGATCCGCACCCTCGCCTCGCCCGCCGCCATGATGCCCATCTCGGCGAGCCGCTCGCCCTTTTGCCCGACGGTGACCGCGCCGACCGGATGCACGTCAACGAGGCCGACCTCCTGCCCGCGCCGCCAAACGTGGTCGCAGACCAGCGCGGTGTCCGCGACCGGGTCGGTGTTGGGCATCGCGAAGACGGCGGTGAAACCGCCGGCCGCCGCGGCCGCCGAGCCGGAGGCGATGGTCTCCGCGTCCTCCCTGCCGGGCTCGCGCAAGTGCACGTGCAGGTCCACAAGGCCGGGCAGGAGCACATGCCCGCCGCCGTCGACGACCTCGGCTCCGTCCGGCGCGGGCGCGGAGCCGATCTCGGCGATCACGCCGTCTCGGACGAGCACGTCGACCGGCGAGCCCTCGCCGTACGGACGGACGTTTCGGATCAGAACGGACTCGCTGGGCTCGGTCTGGCCGCCCCCCTCACGCTTCGTCGCGCTCACTGGTGCACCGCCTCCTTCGCCGCAGGGCTGGGCACTGCCTCGCTCGCCGGCAGGCTGGGAGCCCCCGCCAACAACCGGTAGAGGACGGCCATGCGCACATGCACGCCATTGCGCACCTGCTGGAGCACCGTGGAGCGCTCCGAGTCCGCCGCGGCGTCGGAGATCTCCACGCCTCGGTTCATCGGCCCAGGGTGCATGACCACGGCCTCCTCCTTCAATTGGTCAAGCCGTTTGGGGCTCAGCCCGTACAGCGTCGAATATTCCCGCAGCGACGGGAAGAAGCCGCCGTTCATCCGCTCCGCCTGCAACCGCAGCGCCATCACCGCGTCCAAGCCGCCCAGCTCGTCGTCCAACCGGGACGAGACCCGGATCCCGCCTCCCTCGAAGCCGGCGGGGATCAACGTCGGCGGAGCGACGAGCACGACTTCCATCCCGAGGAGCGCGAACAGGCGCGCCCCCGAGCGGGCGACCCTGCTGTGCAGGAGGTCGCCGACGATGCCGACGCGCTTGCCCTCCAGAGCGCCGAGCCGCTCCCGCAGCGTCAGCGCGTCCAAGAGCGCCTGAGTCGGGTGCTCGTGCGTGCCGTCCCCGGCGTTCACCACCGAAGGCCCCCCGCCGCCGGGCTCGGCGGTCCACTGCGCGATCCGCTGCGCCGCCCCGGAGGCCGGATGGCGGACCACGATCACGTCCGCGCCCGCCGCCCGCAACGTCAGCGCCGTGTCCCGCAACGACTCGCCCTTGGCCGTGGAGGAGCTGGAGGCGGAAACGTTGATCACGTCCGCGCTCATCCATTTGCCCGCGATCTCGAACGAGACCCTGGTGCGGGTCGAGTTCTCGTAGAAGAGCGTGACCACGGTGCGCCCGCGCAACGTGGGGAGTTTGCGCACCACGCGTCCGGCGAGCAGATGGGAGAAGTGGGCGGCGTCGTCGAGCAGCGCCGTCGCCTCGTCCCGAGTGAGGCCCTCGATGGCCAAAAGGTGCTTCATGCGCCGCTCCGAGGCGAAATAAGGGCGACCTCGTCGCGTCCGTCGTGCTCCACAAGGCGCACCGCGACTCCCTCGGAGCGCGCTGTGGGGATGTTGCGGCCGACGTAATCGGCGCGCAGCGGCAGCTCACGATGGCCCCGGTCGACCAGGACCGCGAGCTTCACCACGGCCGGCCTGCCGAGATCGCGCAGCGCGTCGAGCGCGGCCCGGACGCTGCGGCCCGAGAACAGCACGTCGTCCACCAGGATCACCACCGAGCCGTCCACGCCGGGAGAGGGGATCTCCGTCGCGCCGAGCGGGCGGTTCGGGCGCTCGCGCAGGTCGTCCCGGTACAAGGTGATGTCCAACGCCCCGGCAGGCACCCGCTCCCCCGAGAAGCGCTCGACCTCCGAGGCGAGCCTGCGGGCGAGCGCGACGCCTCGGGTGGGCACCCCGAGCAGCACGACCGGGGGCGAGCCCGGACTGCCGGGGGAAGTCGTCTCGATGATCTCGTGGGCGATCCGCGCCACGCAACGGGAGAGGTCGGAGGCGTCCAGCAACAGCCGCTCGGCTGGCTGGGCTGCGCCGCTGCCGCCTGCGGGCGGGGCCTCTTCGGAAGGCGAGTTCGGTGTCATGCTCCTGACTTCCTTGTCCGCCTCACTGGACGGACCGTTAAAGGACGTCGAACGGGGCTCAGAATACCACGCGGCGCGGCCTCACCGACGCTTCGGCCCTGGCACGGAGGTCACCGCCAGCCCGCCCTTCTCCCGTTCGAGGCGCAACGCTTTTTTGTCGAACTTGCCGACCGAAGTGCGCGGCACTTGGTCGATGAACGCCCAATGCTCCGGCACCTGCCAGCGGGGGAAGCTCTCGGCCAGATAGGCGCGCAGCTCCTCGATCCGCTCCGACTCCGAAGCCGTGCTCGCGGCCGCGAGCACGACGCAGGCCAACGGCCGCTCGCCCCAGATCTCGCACGGCACGGCGACGACGGCGGCCTCGCGCACCGACGGATGCGCCATGAGGCGGTTCTCCAGGTCCACCGAGCTGATCCACTCGCCGCCGGATTTGATGACGTCCTTCGTGCGGTCCGAGATCACGAGGTAGCCGTCCTCGGTCAGCTCGCCGACGTCGCCGGTGCGTAGCCATCCGTCGTGGAATTTCTCCGGGGCTTCGACCCGGTAGTAGCTGGTGGTCACCCACAGTCCGCGCGTCTCGATCTCGCCGGCCCCGCCGCCGGGCGGGACGGTTTCGCCCTGATCGTCCACGATCCGCAGCTCGACCCCAGGAGCCGCCTTGCCGACGTAGGACCGGTAGCGCCAGTACTCGTCGCTGTCCGGGTCGAGATCGGGCCGGGGGACCCATGTGGTCGCGACCGGCGAGGTCTCGGTCATGCCCCATAGCTGCATGAGGTCCACCCCCAGCTCGGCCCGGAACGCCTTCATGAGCGAGACCGGGACCGCGGACCCGCCGGACTGGAGCGTCCTCAGCGAGGAGAAATCGACCGCCCCCGGATGCTCGCGCGCGTAGCGGAGCACGTCGGTCCAGACCGTCGGCACCCCGGAGGACAGCGTGACCCGGTGCTTGTGGATGAGCTCGGCGACCGCCCCGCCGCTGAGGAACTGGCCCGGCATGATCAGGTCGGACCCCGAGAGGAAGGCCGCGTGCACCAGGCCCCAGGCGTTGGCGTGGAACATCGGCACGATCGGCAGGACCCGGTCCGTCCTTGACAATCCGAGCAGGCTCGCGGTCGTCACCGCCGACGAGTGCAGGTACACGGACCGATGGCTGTAGACGACCCCCTTCGGATCGCCCGTGGTGCCGGAGGTGTAGCACATCGCGGCGGCGGCTTCCTCGGCCACGTCCGGCCATTCGCGCAACGGTTCCGCCGAGGCGAGGAGATCCTCGTAGTCGTGCAGCTCCACCTGCGACTCAGAAGCGGCCGCCGCATCGGCGAAGACGGCGGCGTCTTCCGCGCACGGCGTTCCGGAGATGACGACGTGTCGGACCGTGCGCATGGACGGCAGCGCTTTGGCGAACAGCGCGACAAGGCTCGCGTCGAGGATGACGACCTCGTCCTCGGCGTGGTTCGCGATCTGGGCGACCTGCTCGGGGGCGAGGCGGATGTTCAAGGTGTGCAGGACCGCGCCCATCGCCGGGATGGCGAAGTACGCCTCGACGTGTTCGGCGTTGTTCCACTGGAACGTGCCGACGCGCTGGTCGCCCGTGACGCCGAGCCCGCGAAGCGCCCCGGCGAGCCTGGCGGCCCGCTCCACCGAAGCCGCGAAGGTCCGCGTGGTCTCGCCAGACTCGGTTTTCGTGACGATCAACCGGTCGCCGTGGACATCGCGGGCGTACTGCAGAATCGTGCCGACGCTCAGCCGACCGCCCGACATCGTGCCTCGCATCGCGCGTCCTCCATCACCTAGTTCAATTTGTATGAGTTACGGCACTCATACTAGTGCCGCCGAGGGTGTCGCCGCAGATCGCCGTCGGGGCTAGAAGATATCGAGCCGGGCGATCAGACGAGAGAGCCATGGGGCGAAGCGGTACTGCAGATAGCCGAGACGGGATTCCGGGGTGACCGGCACGACGGACTTGTTCTTCTTGACCGCCCGCACGATCTGCTCGGCCACCTTGTCGGGGGTGTAGCGGCGGGCCTGGTAGAGCTTGTCGAGCCTGCCGACCCGCTCAAGGCGCTCTTCCTCGGAGGCCCCCGCGATCTGCGTGGTGCGGATGATGTTCGTGTCCACGATGCCAGGACAGATGGTCGACACCCCGATCCCCGCCGCGTGCAGCTCCGCGCGCAGCACGTCCGAGAACATGAACACGGCCGCCTTGCTCGTCGCGTAGAGGCCGATGCCCTTCTGCGGGCTGTACGCGGCCATCGAGGAGAGGTTCACGATGTGCCCGCCGAGTCCGCGCAGGGCCATATGCTTGCCGAACAGCTTCGACCCGGAGATCACCCCGCGCAGGTTGATCCCGAGCAGCTTGTCGATCTGGGCCTCGGTCGCGTCGACGATCAGGCCGCCGAAGCCGATCCCGGCGTTGTTGACCACGACGTCGGGGACCCCGTGCTCGGCGACGACGCGGTCGACGAAGGCCGCGTGCGCGTCAAGGTCGGAGACGTCGAGCTGGTACGCGTGCGCGACGGAGCCGACCTTCTCGATCAGCGCGGCGGTCTCTTGCGCCGTCGCGAGGTTCACGTCGCTGAGCACCAGCTCCGCGCCCTCCCGCGCGAACGCGAGCGCGGTTTCGCGCCCGATGCCGCTGCCCGCGCCGGTGACGGAGACCAGCTTGCCCGCGAAGTCGCCTTTCGGCGCGCCCTTCGCGACCTCGCCCCTGGCGAACACCCTGGACGGCTTGCCGTCCAGCCCGTCCACGAAGTCGCGCACCAACGTGGCGATGGCCTGGGGCCTGGAGTAGGCGACCCAATGCCCCGTGGAGAGGTCGTGCCGCCACAGCTTCGAGGCCCAGCGAGGGTAGTCGTCGTATGTCTCCGCGCGGATCGCCACGTCGTTGCGGTTGACGATCAGCTGGACCGGCACCTCGGTGGGCCGGGGGTTCGGGGAGCCGAACGCCGCCTGGGAGGAGTTCGCCCAATAGACCCGCAGCCCGTTCGCCATGTCCTTGCCGAAGGTCGGGGCCAAGTTGACCTGCTCGGCGGGGGTCCCCTCGATCGTCCGCAGGAAGCGCCGCCAGTTCGCCGGCTTGCCCAGCACGGCGGCGAAGAGCGCCTGCGGCAGCGGCGTCATGTGGAAGAAGATCTGGTAGAGCAGCGAGGCGGTCTGGCTGGCCACCCAGGGCAGCCGCCGCAGCTGCAGCCCGGCGAGCACCTCGCGCAGGTTCGTCCCTAGGTAGTCGAGGCTCGGCCCGGAGATCGAGGTGAACGAGGCGATCCTGCCCTTCGCGCGGTCCTGCACCACCGCCTCCCAGCTCGCGCAGGAGCCCCAGTCGTGCGCGACCAGGTGCACCGGCTCGTCGGGGCTGACCGCGTCGATCACCGCGAAAATGTCGTCGGCCAGATCGACCATGCGCCACTCGCGGAAGCTCTTCGGGCTCGTGCTCTGCCCGTGCCCCCGTGAATCGTAGGAGACGAGGTGGAACCGGTCTTCGAGGAGCGAGACCACCTGCTCCCACATATGGTGCGTGTCCGGCCAGCCGTGGGTCAACACCACCGTGGGATTCTTCGGATCCCCCCGCTCGAACACCGCGAGGTCCACCGGACCGCTCGTGACCCGGCGCGCCCGCTCTGGCGAAGCCTTCGCCGCCGTGGTGACAGAATTGACCGCTTCGTCAGACATGGTTATGAGCCTACTATCCCCCCAGGCGCTCCGCGACAGGGACGGCGGGCGCGCTCACTCCGGCGGCAGCGCCTCGCCCCCGGCTTCGGCGGCTCCTCGGATCTGATTGGCCAGCTCCACCAATCGGCCGAGCACCCCATTGATAAACCCGGGGGACTCGTCCGTCGAAAGGCCCTTCGCGAGCTCCAACGCCTCGTCCACCGCGACGGCGGTCGGCACCTCCGGCGCGAACAGCAGCTCCCACACCGCGACGCGCAGGATGGAGCGGTCCACCGCGGGCAGCCGGTTCAGCGACCAGTCGCCGCGCAAATGGTCGCTGATGGTCTGGTCCACCACTTCGAGATGGTCCCGAACCCCTTCGAGGACGACCAGGGCGTACGGCGTGAGCTGAGGCGCGGAAAGATCCTTGACCAGCTCGGCGGAACGCTCGGCGGCAAGCTCGGCGGGGTCGAGGTCGCGGGCCTCCGCCTCGAAAAGCAGCTCCACCGCCCGCAGCCGCGCTTTGCGGCGCGATCCCGCTCGCTTCGCGGAGTCGGACTTCGCGGGGTCGGACAAGGCGCTCAGGCGTTCACGCGCCCGAGGTAGCTCCCGTCCCTGGAGTCCACCTTGAGCTTGTCGCCGGTGTTGATGAAGAGCGGCACCTGGATCTCCGCGCCCGTCTCCAACGTCGCGGGCTTGGTCCCGCCGGTGGAGCGGTCGCCCTGCAGGCCGGGGTCGGTGTGCGACACCACGAGCTCGACCGTGGTCGGCAGCTCGACGAAAAGCGGCGTGCCGTTGTGCTTCGCGATCTGCACCTCGGTGTTCTCCAGCAAGTACTTCGCGCCGTCGCCGAGGACCGTCGGGGAGATCGGCTCCTGCTCGAAGGTCTCCCCGTCCATGAACACGAAATCCTCGCCCTCTTTGTAGAGGTAGGTCATGTTCCGGCGGTCGACCGTCGCGGTGTCCACCTTCACCCCGGCGTTGAAAGTCTTGTCCACGACCTTGCCCGAGACCACGTGCTTGATCTTGGTGCGCACGAAGGCCGGCCCTTTGCCGGGCTTGACGTGCTGGAACTCTGTGATCTGCCAGAGCTCGCCGTCGAGGGAAAGCACAAGGCCGTTTTTGAAATCGCTCGTGGAAGCCATAAAGGTCTCTATCTCTTCTTCGTCGTTCGTCTGTTGCCGCCAGACAGGAGCCTATCGGCTCGAGAACCCGTCAGGTCACGGCTCCAGGATGGTAAGCGCCTTGTCGGTGAGAGTCAAAAGCAGGTTCTCGGATTCGCCGACCACCAGGGTGTCCTCGATCCGCACCCCGCCCTTGCCGGGCAGGTAGACGCCGGGCTCGACGGTGAGCACCGAGCCGACCGGCACCAGTCCTTCGGAGAGCTTGGAGAGCGCGGGCGACTCGTGGATGTCCAGCCCGACCGCGTGGCCGAGCCCGTGGTCGAAGTGGTCCTTGTGCCCCGCCGCGTCGATGATGTCGCGGGCCGCCGCGTCGACCGACTTAAGCTCGACTCCGGGCTTGAGCGCCTCTCGTCCCGCGGCCTGCGCCGCCAGGACCAGCTCGTACACCTCGCGCTGCCAGTCGGCGGGCTCGCCGAGCACATACGTGCGGGTCATATCGGAGTGGTAGCCCAGCCACATGGCCCCGAAATCGATCTTCACGAAGTCTCCGGCGGCCAAGACCGCCTCGGTGGGCCGGTGGTGCGGCATCGCGGAATTCGGCCCCGCCGCGACGATCGTCTCGAAGGACGGGCCCTCCGAGCCGAAGTCCAGCATGAGGGATTCGAGGTCCCGCGCGACCTCCAGCTCCGTGCGCCCGGCCCGCACCCCGCCCTTGGCGAGCAGCGCCGCGAGCGCCTTGTCCCCGATCTCCGCCGCCTTGCGCAGCGCCTCGACCTCGTGCGGGTCCTTGACCACCCGCAACAGCTCCACCACGCCCGCGATCGGGACGAGCTCGGGGGCGGCGAACGCCACCTGGTCGGCGGCCTGGCCCGCCGCCGCGACCAGCGCCCGGTGCTGCTGGAGGGTCACGATGTGGCTCTCGATGCCGAGCCTGCGCGTCTTCTGCCTCGCGGCGAACGCGGTCAAGGCGGTCGCCACTCCGCGCGCGTTCAGGACGACCAGGTCCGGGGACTGCTCGGCGACCTGCGTGGTGTACCTGCCGTCGGTGGCGATCCGCGACTGCTCCTCGCCGCGCGCGTCGATCAAAAGGCCCCCGTTGGAGCCGGTGAAGCCGGAGAGGTAGCGGACGTTGGCGAGGTCGGTGACGAGCAGGGCTTCGAGGCCGCGCTCCGCGAGCGCCGCCCGCAGCGCCTCCCGCCGGGCTCGATGGTCGAAAGTCATGCTCCGAGCCTACCGTCGGCGACGCTGTAGGACATGTCGGGGATCAAACGTTCCGCCATCGGGTCCGCTCTGCCGCCCGCCTGGGCGGATCAAGCCGTTTCGCAGGCCAGGACGGGCTCGGCTGCTTCAGAGCCGCCGCGCGCCCGTATGGCGACGTCCGCGATCAGGACCGCCAACGCCAGCGCCGTCATCGCCGCGCCGACCCACAGCGGCGAGACGAAGCCGTAGCCCGCGCCGATGGCGAGGCCCGCGAGCCACGGGCCGAGCGTGTTGCCGACGTTGAACGCTGCGACGCTCGCGCCAGAGGCCAGCGTCGGGGCTTCGGCCGAAGCGCGCATGACGCGGGTCTGCAACGCCGGGCACATCGCGAATCCGAACGCTCCGAGGAGGGCGAGCGCCACGAGGACGACCGGTTTCGCATCTGCGGCCAGCGCGAACACCACGAGCACCGCGACCACGCCGCCGAACGCCGTCACGAGCGCCCCGGTGGGCCGCGCGTCCGCGGATTTGCCGCCCAGATAGTTCCCGACGCACATGCCGACCCCGAACAGGATCAAGAGCCACGGCACGGTGGCGCTCGCGAATCCGCCCACCTGCGTGAGCGTGAAAGCGATATACGAGAAGCCGCCGAAGACCCCGCCCCAGCCGAACACGATGAGCCCCATCGAGAGCCAGACCTCCCCGGACCGCAGCCCCGCCAGCTCCGCGCGCAACGACCCGCCCGCCGCGTCCCTCGCCCCGCCCGAAGGGGTGAGGCACGCGATGGCGGCGAAGCCCGCCACGCCGATGGCGGTGATCGCCCAAAAGCTCGCGCTCCAGCCGAAGCGCTGGCCGAGGAACGTGCCCAGCGGCACGCCGAGCACGTTCGCCAGCGTCAGTCCCCCGAGCATTATCGAGACGGCCACGGCCTGCCGGTCTTTGGCGACCATGCTCGCGGCCACGACCGCGCCGACCCGAAGAACGCGCCGTGGCAGAGCGCGGCGACCACCCTGCCGAACATCATCACCCCGAAGGTCGGCGCGATAGCGCAGAGCAAATTGCCCAAGATGAAGAGCACCATGAGCCCGAGCAGCGTCCGCTTGCGGTCGAACCGGGCCACCAGCGCGGTGACCAGCACGGCCCCGACCGCGACGGCGAGCGCGTAGCCCGAGATCAAGTATCCGGCGGTCTGCTCGGAAACGGCGAAATCGCGGGCAAGCTCCGGCAAAAGGCCCATGATCCCGAATTCCGTCAGACCGATCCCGAAACCGCCGATGGCGAGTGCGATGAGGCCAAGTGGCATGGGCGCTCCTCCGTCTGCCGATGCTAAATAATATATAATATTTCGCTTAATATTGCTTGCGCATTAATTGCACACGCCTTGCAATATAGTTGCATACGCCGACTAATAGCGCAAGATGCTAGGATGTGAGATCGCACTCACGCGAGAGGCTTGGCAATCCGATCGCCGACCCGGAAGGAGGGAGCCGCCATGGGGTACTCCGACGACGCCGTGGAGATCCGCGCCCGAGGCTGGCGCACGCTCGCCGCTCTGCACGGGGCGCTGGAATCCGCGCTCGAACAAGCCCTGCAACGCGAGCACGGGCTCTCCGTCGTCGAGTTCACCGTGCTCGACGCGCTCAGCAGGCAGACCGACCGCCACATGCGGATGGCGCAGCTCGCCCGCGCCGCCGCGCTCTCGTCCAGCGCGACCACCCGCCTGGTCACCCGGCTGGAAGAGCGCGGCCTGCTCGCCAGGTTCCTCTGCGCGGACGACCGCCGGGGCATCTACACCGAGCTGACCGACGAGGGGCGACGGCTCCTCGTCGGGGCGACGCCCACGCACGACGCGACCCTGGAAGAAGCCCTCGCCGGAGCGGCCCAGATCCCGGAGCTGCGCCCCCTCGTCGAGGTCCTGTCCCGGCCGCCTGGGAACCAGCCCGCCAAACCCTAGCCAGCCCCGCTACCGGGCGCGCCCCCCTACCGGACGGCGCCCTCTCGCGCCAGGCAATAGAACGGGATGGCCGTGCCGATCCCCACGGTGAAAGTCAGCACGAACGAGGCGGCCCACCAACGGAGGACGCCGAGCCGCTTCGCGTCCGCGAACGCCCACAGGTGGAATCCCCCCACCACCAAGCCCAAGTCCACCATCGCGAACTTGCCCGGCGTGGTTTTCCAGATGTCCCCCACGAAGAAGTCGCGGGCCGACCGCAGGCCGTTCTTCGCGACATACGGCAGCGCGATCGAGTTCTGCGTGAAGAACGCCGCGACGAACGCGATCAGCAAACCGGTGCGGACCACACCTTTGTCCTGCGCGATCGCGCGATGCGCGATGCGATCTTGCTCCAGCAATGCGACTCCTTCTCTCGGCCCACCTCGAAAGCTCTATGAAATATAGCATAATGACCTCTAATGGCTAAGGGTCCGTCACACCCGTCACTCAGCTTTCACGGCTACACTCGTTGCCATCCCACAACCAAAAAGAAGTGAGAGACCCATGAACCTTTCCGGTCCGGACACATCCTCGAAGCGCCGCTCCGCCGCTGCCCTGCTCGCGCTCGCCGCGGCGGCAGGCTTCTGGTCGAGCCCGGCGGCAGCCGCCGACCCGCACAGCCCCGCCCCGGCCAAGCCCGGAACGTCGCCCCTGCTCCAAGACACCGACCCCGAGGACGACGCGACCGACGACCAGCCCTCCGACGACGAGCACCGCAACATCAGAAACCCCTACGTCAGCGGCCCCCTGGCGGGCATCGGCGGCCCGACCACCAACGACAACAAACAGGACATCGGCCAGACCATCGACGACGTCCTCGGCGATGTCACGCAGGGCCGCGCCGACGGCGTCGGCGAAACCGTCAACGGCATCCTGGACGGCGTCGCCCAAGGCGGCGGCGGGGACGGGATCGGCCAAGCCGTCGACGGCGTTCTGGGCCGCGTCACGCAGGGCGAAGGCGGCGACGGTATTCGGGAAGCCATCGGCGGCGTGCTCGGCAAAGTCGCCAAGGACGGCGAAGACGGCCAAATCCCCGAGCCCGTGCGCAAGGGAGTGATCCGGCTCAACAAAGCGCTCGGCGACACCGGCTTCAACAGCGACGACGACTCCCACGGAGCCGGCCCCGCGGGCAAGAGCCCGGCAGCGCCCGACGACGACAACTGAGCGCGAGCGCCTGAGACCTACGCGCGCTCGAGCCAGGACTGCGGCTGCTCGTAGTCCTCGTCGCCAGGCTGCGGCCCTTTCGGGACAGAAGCCTTCGGCGCCGGAGCCTTGGCCGCCTCCCCCGTGAACCCCTTGATGCTCTCCACAGCCTTCGCGATCCTGGGATCGCCGGTCAGCTCCGCCATCGCCTCCTGCGCCTTCTTCGCCGCGTCCGCCACCGCCGCGCGCGCGGCGGCCTTGATCGAACTCTCCAGATCCTCGATCCGCAGCTCCCCCGCCTGTGGGTTGAGTTTCAGGTCGAGGAACTTCCCGCCCGCGTCCACCTCGAACACGATGTGCCCGTTGTGCGCGGTCCCCTTCCCACGCACCTCGGCCAGCTTCGCCTGCGCCCGAGCCTGCTTCGCCCGCAGCTCAGCGATCTCCGCCTCAAGGTCGCGGACTTTTGAGTTCTCGTCAGCCATCGTTCAACCTCTCTCAATTCCACACGCCAGAAAAATCCTCGGAACTCGCTCACGCGGCATAAGCATTTCCCGCATTCTACTTGGGGTAAACCCTCCGAAGCAAGCCCTCGCTATAATACTCGATCTTGATATCACCGGGCATTTCAAGCGCGATACGGCGACAAAGATCTAACCCTTCTTCATCGAGCCGGTCGATCATAGCAGCCGATTCTGCCCGCAACCCTCCTCCATCTCTAGAGGAATAATATCCTGGTATTGAGAATTCCAATGCTCAATCCTCTCAATCAAGCCCGAAGACACCCCCAGGGCAGACAAAGAAACTGGGCCGTCGAGGTCCCCAATATGAGGACTCGGAAAATCCGCAGCGAGAGTCAGATAGCGCATTTTTCCTTTCGATCACCGCGCCACGCGAGAGCCCCCAATTGCCGAGCCATTGTCTCTCAACATCCCATACCAGCAAGACAGACACCTTAGTGCGCAAGCAGCTCCGCTATAGCTCCAGCAACCTTCGCCTCGTCTATGAATTCTGGACAAAGCCTTATTTCCCACTCACTACTGTCCAAATGCTCCAACCTACAGATCTGCTTAACGAGTTCCCCTGATTGAATTTTTTCCGGAACCAAATCTTTCAACTGCTCGACTGCCAGAAAAACCCCCTCATGAATATCTTCAATCCCAAAGGAGAATTCGCGAACTTCAGACCAATTCATGACATATCCGACAGACCCGTCTGTAATATCACCGAACTCTGACATGTCGAAATCTTTTGAGGCTTTGCCAACCCCTTCGAAACCGATCACTGACCACATCTAGTCGTTATCCGGAATTAATTTAAGCGCATCGCCCAAATTAATCTTACGCCCAGATCTCGACCACGTCGGGAAAATTATCCGCTTCATGCCAGTCACGACAGCGCATCCGACTCTCTTCTCTCACGATATACTCCCTCACATTAGGAAGATTCCGAAAATTCAGGCTCTCCGTACCCTCCATATGCATCACCAGTCGAATCGGGCACCTTGTACGCGCTTGCATATTTGGATCCCCAGAAAACTACCAAACTATCTGGAGAGAAGTCAACCGAGTCGTCATCTTCTATCCTTCCCAAAGCAATCGCTACGGAATTTTCTGAATCAAACTCGAAAGCAACAGACCATAGGGCATAGATCGAACTGTTAGATGGTTTAAGCCATGCAGAACGGACTCCTCTCACCTCCCTTCCAAGCACGCTTTTCCAGGGCAGATACCAATCCTCATCAAGGTCACCACAAAAAACATTTTCTTCGATCTTCAAACTGAGCCCGTAATCAAATCCTCGCATAGCCCACTGAATTGCGAGCGAAATTCTCGCGTCAAAAAATAGTTCGATGTCCGCCCGGAGTTCGGTGGCCCTTTCATTAGAGTATACAGGAGGGGATTCCCCCCTATCTCCATCACGATCTCCCGCGGTGTACCGAACACCAACAAGCTTAGACCCTTTGATCCTATCTGTGATCGAGTCAAAATCAGAATATTCTTCGATTGGATTTAACACAGTCATGCTAATAAGCGAACTTCCCGAAATATTGGAATAACTTGCCAGAATCTACGGCGGCCCCTAAACCATCGGGTCTCACCACATAGTTTCCTCCAGCGAATTTTCCGCCGTTAATAGGCGTTGTTTTTGCTTGCGGGTGTCTTAGTATATCTTCAAGAAGCTTCTGTCCCGCCTGATCGAGCTGCTTACCAGGTACCTGCGGAAGCTCACCTCTATCCATATGCTTTTGATACTCTCGACCAGCATGCGTCCTTCCGCCTTTCACTGGCCTCTCGCCGCTTCTGAGTATATCTTCAATATCTTTGCAGCCATATAACCCTAACGGGTCCATCCAGGTCAGTGGGTCGTGCGGGTAGGAGTGCTGGTTCGGGGCGGGCGCGAGGCCCAAGGGGTCCGGCGACGTGTACCGCGCGGTCCACGGGTCGTAATGCCGGTGCCGGTTGTAGTGCAGCCCTGTCTCCGCGTCGAAGTACTGGCCGGGGAACCGCAGCGGCGTGGTCGCCGTGGACTCGGGGTGCCAGCGCTGCTGCCCGTAAAGCGTGGAGAGCGCTGTACCGGCGAGCTGTCCGGTCGCCGCGTCGTACAAGTCCGTCGGCGCGCCGACCAAGTCTGTGACGATGGCGTAGAAGCGCCGGTCCACCGCGCCTTGCTCGTCGCTGGTGCGGATCTGCGCGAGCGGAGCGAAGCCCTCGTCGTAGGACCAGGTGAGCGACTCCGCGCCGGAGTCGGCCTGGGAAGACTGCTCGAGGAGCCGGTCCCCGTCCCACGCGAACAGCGTCTCGGACACCGGCGCGTCCGGCCTCGCCCCGTCGTACTGCCGCTTGGCGACCCGACGGCCGAGCGCGTCGTACGCGTACCGCCACAGGGAGCCGTCCGGCGTGGCGACCTCGACCAGCCGGTCGTACGCGTCGTAGCGGTAGTGCCAGACGTCCGGCTTGCGGTCGGGCTTGGTCACGGTCGTCCGCACGAGCCGCCCGTCCGCGTCGTAGACGTAGTGCGAGCGCCCCGCGCGGGTCAAGAGCGTGCCTTCGTGCTCGTAGGCCACCGCCCCGGGGCCGACCGGGTTGTCCGGCAGGTTCCCGAAGAACTGCGCGGTCTGCATGCCGGTGACGTTGTCCGCCGCGTCGTAGGCGTACCGCTCGCTCCACGCCTGCTGCGGGTCCGAGCCGATGACCTGGGTGATGCGGTTGCGCGCGTCAAAGGCGTAGCGGGTTTCGCCGCGCAACGGGTCCAGCGCGCGGGCCACGCGCCCGGCGGGGTCGTAGGCCCATCGCCGCTCCGAGACCGACGCGGCTCCGTGCCCGGCGCGCTGATGCACGAGCCTTCCCGCGACATCGTAGGCCCGGTCGATCCGCACGGCCTGCCCGTAGGAGCGGCGCACCGTACGCCCGAAGGAGTCCCGGGCGAATTCGATCGGGAGCCCGGCGACGGTCTGCCCGACGAGGTCGCCCGCCGCGTCGTACGCGTACGTGGTCACGACCCCGGACGGGGCGGTCGAGGAGACCCGCTGCCCCGCCACGTCGTAGGAGAACCGCACGACCCTGCCGTCGACGGACTCCGAGACCACCCGGCCCAGCGCGTCCCGCTCCCACACCACGGTGGCTCCGGGGCTCGTCGCGGACACGACCCTGCCCGCGAGGTCGTGCGTCCAGACGGTCGTCTCCCCGGTGTCCGTGACCTCTTTGACCAGGTTGCCCGCTTGGTCGTACTCGAACCGCACGGACTGCCCGGAGGCGTTGACACGGCGCGCGACGCGCCCCATCGAGTCTCGTTCGAGTGTGACGACCCGTCCGTTGAAGTCCTTCTCGCGGACCAAGTCCCCCGCCGCGTCGTACTCGTACTCCCAGCGCAGGCCCGCGTGGTTGGTCACTGAGGTGAGGCGCAGCTCCGGATCGCGCTCACGGAGGGTTTCCGTCCCGTCGGCCTCGATGGTCGAGCGCAGCAAGTCGAACTGCTGGTAGGTGGCGCGCACGACCTGGCCGATCTCGTCGGTGATCGAGACGAGGTTCCCCTCGCCGTCGTACGTCCAGCGTTTGGTCGCGCCATCCGGGCCGGTCTGCTCCAACGGGTCGCCCGAGACGGACCAACGCATCCGTGTCTCCCCGCCGACGGGGTCCACGGCGCGCACCACCCTGCCGAAGAGGTCGCGTTCGTAGCAGGTCTTCGCGCCGGTCGGGCTGATCACCGCGACGGGCAGGCCCGAGGAGTCGACCTCGACGCGGGTGACCGCGCCCAAGGCGTCGACCAGAGCGACTTCCGCGCCCGTGGCTCCGCGTTGGATTCGAGTCGTCGCGCCCGAGGGGTCGGTGATCGAGATGAGCCTGCCGTGCTTGTCGTGCTCGTACGACCAGACCGCCCCGTCGAAGTCCGTTCTGCGCGACAGCCGCCCGGGGGCCGAGTACTCGAACGTCGCGGTCGCGCCGTCCGGGCGGGTCACCGATGCCACGTCCCCGGCTTCGGTGTAGGTCCACACGGTGCGTCCGCCGTCCGGAGCCGTCTCGGCCAGCTTGCGGTCGGCGTTGTCCCAGTCCGTGCGGGTGATCCGCCCAAGTGGGTCGGTCACAGCGACGATCTGTGCCCGGCTGTTCGTCTCGTACCGGGTGACCGCTCCCGCGAAGTCCGTGTTGATCGTGACGCCGCCGGTCGGGGTGGAGAGGTACTCGAAGGTGTTCTCCATGACCCCGCCCGTGCCGACCTGCGCCACGCATCGGTTCCGGTCGTCATACTCATAGTCGAACCGCACGCCGTTGCGGTCCACCCACCGGGTCAGCCGGTTCTCCGCGTCGTGGTTGTAGGCCAGCCGTCCTTCCGCGCCGTTCAGGATTCCGGCGATATTCCCCGCTCGGTCGCGCTCGTAGCTGACGATCGGAACCACGCCCGCCTCGCTCGTCGGGTAGGACCCGACCGCCTCGGCGCCCGCCGACGAGGCCAGCGAGAGGCCGACGACCAAGCCGCCCGCACGCCGCACATGCACCGTATGGCCGCTGGAATGCTCCAGCAGCGCCGGGAGGCCCTGCTGGTCGTAACGGAATTTGACGTGGTTCCCGTTCAGGTCGCGGAGCTGGCGCAACGGCACTTCCACCACCCGGTCCTCTGGGATCTCGGATGGAGCCGGGGAAAACACCTTCGTCGTCCCGCTCGCGGCTTCCACCAGCTCATACGCGCCCGCCTGGGCGTTGAGCCGCAACCGCCAGTTCGGGCCGCGCGGCGCCGAGACCGGCGTGCCATCGCGCTCCGGATGGGGGAACCATTGCAGCACCCCGTCTTCCCAGACCACGACCACGCCCTCGGAGTCGACTTCGAGCCGCTGGTCCAACGTGGAGGACCAGCGCGGCCCGAAAATCCGGCCGCCGTCGTGGAAAGACAGATAGGTTCTCGAGATCCGCAGCGGCAGCACCCCGGGAAGTTCGAGGTCGACATCCTCCAACAGCAGCTCGCCCGTCGCCATGTCCACCGGGTCTTTGCCGAACAGCCTGCAAAGCATCGACCGGGCGGAGTCGGTCGCCTTCTCGACCTTGCTCCCCACTTTCCCGCCTGCCTTGACGACGAGCTTGCCGAGTTTGGCGGCGAGTTCGGCGAGCTTTTCGACCAGCTTGGCGACCTTGGCGATCAGCCCCTTGATGATCTCGACGACCCGCCGAGCGTAATTCATCAATCGGGCGATCACCGTCGCGTTGCCCGCCACCTCCGAGGCCCCCAGGGAGAACACCGCGAACACCGCGCTCGCCGTCTCGATGGCGATCGTCTCTGCCGCCGCTTGCAGCAAGAGCTCGATAATTTCTTGGTGCGCGTCGTCGATGAACTGGGCGTACTGCTCGCATGAGTCGCCCAACGCGGAGCAGCCCTCCACGAGGCTGTCGAGGTCCTTCTTCAGGTCGGTGTGCTTCTGCGCCGCGAGCGCGACCTCGGGAGCCTGCTGCGCGTTGATGAGCGCCACCGCCGCCGGAATGCCGTCCGCCGCCGAGCGGATCGAGGAGGAGGCCGTCTTCCATGTCGACGCGGCCGCCCTCAGCTTCTCGATATCCCCGTTCGGCCACACGTAGCCCATCAAGTAGTCCTTGATCAGATGCCAAATGTGCCCGATCAAACTGTCCGGTTCCTTCTCCGGGCCGCCGTACGCGGCAGGCACGGAAGGCACGGCGAGCTCCGACGGCGACGGAGCCCCCGGCAACGACGAGTCCCCGCCGCCGATGGTGGAGCTTCCGTCCGCCTCGGCGTGATTCGTGCCCGTCGCGTGCAGCAACGTCGCGTAGAGGCCCGCCGTGTTGATCACGTTCGCCGCCGATTGCAGCGCCTGCTTGACCGCCGGATCGTACTTCTCCGAGAAGCTCTGCGCGGGCTTGTCCGAACCAGCCATGCCGCCCGATCCCCCAAGCCCTCCGGAAAGGCTCTGGACAGCAGCCCGCGCCGAGGAGTTCACCCCGTCCATCTTGCTCGCCGCAGTAGCGTAGTCACTGGGGTTGACGACGAAATAGGTCACCTCAGAAACTCCACATCTCTTTGTTCTTGTTTCCCGCGTCGGTGTAGTTCGCGTGCCCGTCCTGGGCGATCTTCTTGAGCTTCTCCAGGTCCGCCTTCATCGCGTTCAGGCCCGCGACCCATTGGTCGTGCGCGGCCTTCTGCGCCGACGCGGCCTCCCCCGACCACGTGCCGTGCAACGACTGGACGTCGGCATCCACCTCTTGGCACCACGACTCTGCCTGTGCGGTGAACTGAGTCATCTTGTCGATGGTCTGCTGCATGTGGGACAGATCGACCTTGAAATCGCGCGCCATCAGAAGTTCAACCCCGAGGACTTCACCTGAACGCTCTTGATCAGGTCGTCGTTGTGCTCTTCCCGGCTCGCGTACTCTTTGGCGCTTTGGGCGAGCAGGTCGGCCATGTCCGAGAGCGCCTGCTGCACTTTTTTGGCGTTCGCGACCCAGTCTTGGAAGGGCGGCTGGAACGCCTCGGATGCCTGGCCCTGCCAGCCGCCGGAGAGGAACGCGTCCACCTCTGCCGAGAACGAGCTGATCCCGCTCTCCATCTCCCCCGCTTTGCCCGACGCGAACTGGCTCGAAGCCGTGATTTGCTCCGAGGAGGCTTTCAATTCTCCCATTCGAACTACTTCCCAGGTCTATGCAGTATCCAGTCGATTCGGGAGACCCTAACATAATGCCGTTACAGCTACAACCGGAACGGCTCCCGTACCCTAGAGTTCTGGTTCACGGAAGCGTTGCGCCCATCAGGGCAACGGAAGGGAGGCGGTTCAGGGACCGTCCGCTCAGACGTTGAAGCCGAGGGCGCGGAGCTGCTCGCGCCCGTCCTCGGTGATCTTGTCGGGGCCCCAGGGCGGGGTCCAGACCCAGTTGATTTTGAGCTCGTCCACCAGGCCCGAGCCTACCAACGCCGAGGAGGACTGGTCCTCGATGACGTCGGTCAACGGGCACGCCGGGGAGGTGAGGGTCATGTCCAGAAGCGCCGTGGTCCGCTCCCCGCCCTCGTCGTTGCTGCCGCGCTCGACGGTGAACCCGTAGACCAGGCCGAGGTCCACGACGTTGACCCCGAGCTCGGGGTCAACCACGTCCCGCATCGCTTCTTCGAGCTCGCCGATCAGCGCGTCCTCTGCTTGCTGTTCTTGAGACGGAACTTCGGTCATGCCACGCCCTCCTTGTCTGTGCTTTCCACCGCTTGCGCCAACGCGTCCTTGAACGCCATCCAGCCGAGGAGGGCGCATTTCACCCGCGCCGGGTATTTCGCGACGCCCGCGAAGGCGACTCCGTCGCCGATCAGGTCTTCGTCGCCCTCGATCTCCCCGCGAGAGGAGATCATCTCGTTGAAGGCGGCCACGGATTTGAGCGCGTCGCCGACGCTCTGGCCGATGACCTGGTCGGCGAGGACAGAGGTGGCGGCCTGGCTGATCGAGCAGCCTTGCCCGTCGTAGGAGACGTCCTCGACGCGCTCCCCGTCCGCCGAGACCGCGACCCGCAACGTGATCTCGTCTCCGCAGGTCGGGTTCACGTGGTGCACCTCGGAGCCGTACGGCTCGCGCAGCCCTCGATGGTGCGGATGCTTGTAGTGGTCGAGGATGACCTCTTGATACATCTGGTCTAATCGCATCGGTCTCAGACTCCGAAGAACTCTTGCGCTCGGCGGATCCCGGCGACGAGCCGGTCCACCTCGTCGTGGGTGTTGTACAGCGCGAAGGAGGCCCGCACCGTCGCGGCGACGCCGAAGCGGCGGTGCAGCGGCCAGGCGCAGTGGTGCCCGACCCTGATCGCCACGCCCTCGTCGTCGAGCACCTGCCCGACGTCGTGCGCGTGCACCCCGTCGACCACGAAGGACACCGCCCCGCCTCGCCCGCCGACGGAGGCAGAGCACGGGTCTGCCGTGGTCGGCCCGATGATCCGGACGCCCGGCAGCTCGCCGATCGCGGACAGGGCGTGCTCCACGAGCGCGTGCTCGTGCGCGGCGACGGCGGCCATGCCGACCTTCGACAGGTATTCGACGGCGGCCCCGAGGCCGACCGCCTGCGAGGTCATCGGCACCCCGGCCTCGAACCGCTGCGGCGGGGGCGCGTAGGTGGAGCGCTCCATGGTCACGGTCTCGATCATCGAGCCGCCGGTGAGGAACGGGGGCATGGCTTCGAGCAGCTCCGCGCGCCCGTACAGCGCGCCGACCCCGGAGGGGCCGAGCATCTTGTGCCCGGAGAACGCGGCGAAGTCCACGCCGAGCTTGGCGAAGTCCACCGGCATGTGCGGGACGGACTGGCAGGCGTCGAGCACGGTGAGCGCGCCGACCTCGCGGGCGCGCCGCACGAGTTCGGCGACCGGCGAGATCGCGCCGGTGACGTTCGACTGGTGCGTGAACGCGACGACCTTCGTCCGGTTGGTGAGCACCAACGAGTCGAGGTCGATCCGGCCGTCCTCGGTGACGCCGTACCAGCGCAACGTCGCCCCGGCTCGCCGGGCCAGCTCCTGCCAGGGCACGAGGTTCGCGTGGTGCTCCAGCTCGGTGATCACGATCTCGTCGCCCGGCCCGACGACGAAGCCGGAGAAGCGGTCGTCGCCAAGCGCGTAGGAGACCAGGTTCAGCGACTCGGTGGCGTTCTTCGTGAAGACGACCTCGCGGTCGCGGACTCCGACGAACCCGGCGATGAGCGCCCGCGCCCGCTCGTACGCGTCCGTGGCCTCCTCGGCGAGCTGGTGCGCGCCCCGGTGCACTGCCGCGTTCGAAGTCAGCAGGAACTCCCGCTCCGCGTCGAGCACCTGGAGCGGGCGTTGCGCGGTGGCCCCGGAGTCGAGGTACGCGAGCGGCTTGCCGCCCCGGACAGTGCGCGCCAGGATCGGGAAGTCCGCGCGGATCGACTCGACGTCGAGCGCCACAGGGGCTTGGGTCACGCGCTGACCTCCTCCTTCAGAAACCTCTCGTAACCGGTCGACTCCAGCTCTTCGGCGAGTTCGGGGCCGCCCTCGGCGACGATCCGGCCCTTCGCGAAGACATGCACGAACTGCGGGCGCACGTATTTGAGGATCCGGTTGTAGTGGGTGATGAGCAGCACGCCGCCCTGCTCTCGCTCCTGATAGCGGTTCACGCCCTCGGAGACGACGCGCAACGCGTCGACGTCCAAGCCGGAGTCGGTCTCGTCCAAGATGGCGAACTTCGGCTTGAGGAGCGTGAGCTGCAGGATCTCGTGCCGCTTCTTCTCTCCGCCGGAGAACCCCTCGTTGACGCTGCGCTCGCTGAAGGAGGAGTCGACGCCAAGCTCGGTCATCGCTGCCTTGACCTCTTTGACCCAATGCCGCAGCGCAGGAGCCTCGCCCCGCGTCGAAGTGGCCGCAGTGCGCAGGAAGTTCGCGGTGGACACCCCCGGCACTTCCACCGGGTACTGCATCGCGAGGAAGAGTCCGGCCCGCGCGCGCTCGTCCACGCTCATCTCCAGCACGTTCTCGCCGTCGAGGGTGATCGAGCCGCCGGTCACCTCGTAGCGGGGATGCCCCGCTATCGCATAGGAGAGGGTGGACTTCCCGGAGCCGTTCGGCCCCATGACCGCGTGCGTCTCGCCGGAGCGGATGGTCAGATCCACTCCGTGCAGGATAGGAATGAGGTCGGCGTCGTCCGAGGGCTTGACCGAGACGCGGAGGTCTTTGATCTCTAAAACAGATCCTGGCAAAACAGACATTGAGGTCCTTCGTTCCTTCTCTACGTATAAGCCTTACACGCCCGCCTGGGCGAGTTTGTTCTCCACAAGCTCCGCGACGCGCGCGCGGACGGACTCCTCGGGGATCTTCGCGAGCACTTCGCCGAAGAATCCGCGCAGCACGAGCCTGCGCGCCTCGTCTTCGGGGATGCCGCGCGAGCGCAGGTAGAACATCTGCTCCTCGTCGAACCTGCCCGTGGTGCTGGCGTGCCCGGCCCCGACGATCTGCCCGGTCTCGATCTCCAGGTTCGGCACCGAGTCGGCGCGCGCGCCCTTCGCGAGGAGCAGGTTGCGGTTGAGCTCGTAGGTCTGCGTGCCGGTCGCCTCCGGACGGATCCGCACGTCGCCCACCCACACCGTGCGCGCCGCCGAAGTCAAGAGCGCGTTCTTGTACAGCACGTTGGAGGAGCAGTTCGGCTGGTCGTGGTCCACGAAAAGCCTCGACTCCAGATGCTGGCCGTCGCCCGCGAGCGTGATCCCGCACAGCTCGGCGTGCCCGCCAGGCCCCGCGAAACGCACGGTCGGGACGGTGCGCACGAGCGAGCCGCCGAGGGCGACTTCCACATAGCGGTACCGGGAGTCCCGGCCCAAGAGCGCGGCGTAGGAGGCGAGCCTGGTGGAACCCGACTCCTCGTCGTTCACCACGATGAAGGTGCACTGCGCACCGTCGCCGATGATGAGCTCGACGTTCGCCGCGATCTGGGTGAGGCCGGAATGCTCGGCGACGATCGTCGCCTCGGCTCCGGCTCCGACCTCGATAATGTGATGTGCGTAGGAGCGCCCGCCCGCGCCGACGCGCGACAGCACGACCGGACGGTCCGGCGAAGCTCCTTCCGCCACCACGACATGCCCGCCGTCGCCCGCGTGCGCCATCGCGAGCGCGCTCGCCTTGTCGGCGGGGGTCAACGCCGCGCCGAACGCGGCAAGCGAAGCGACCGGAACGGTCTCGACCGTGACGCCGGCCGGCACAGGTCCGACTTCCACGCTGGAAGCCCCGTCCGGGGCGAACGGCTCGAAGAACTCGCGGATCTTCGCGAGCGGGGTGAACCGCCAGTTCTCCTCGTGGCTCGACGGGGCCGCGAAAGCCTCCGGATCGCGGGAGACGAACCGCTCGCCAAGGGGCAGCACCGCAGTCATCAGCCGACCGCTCCTTCCATCTGCAGCTCGATGAGCCGGTTCAGCTCCAGCGCGTATTCCATGGGCAGCTCCTTCGCGATCGGTTCGATGAACCCGCGCACGACCATGGCCATCGCCTCGTCCTCGGTCATGCCCCGGCTCATCAGGTAGAAGAGCTGGTCCTCGCTGACCTTCGAGACCGTCGCCTCGTGGCCCATCGTCACGTCGTCCTCGCGGATGTCGACGTACGGGTAGGTGTCCGAACGGGAGACGTCGTCCACCAGCAAAGCGTCGCAGCGCACCGTCGCCTTGGAGCCGACCGCGCCCTTGTGCACGCCGACCAGGCCCCGGTAGGAGGTGCGGCCGCCGCCTCGGGCCACCGACTTGCTCACGATGTTCGACGAGGTCCTCGGCGCGAGGTGGAGCATCTTCGAGCCGGTGTCCTGGTGCTGGTCGGGCCCGGCGAACGCGAGCGAGAGCACTTCGCCCTTGGCGTGCTCGCCGGTCAGCCAGACCGCCGGGTACTTCATCGTCACCTTCGAGCCGATGTTGCCGTCGATCCACTCCATGGTCGCGCCGGACTCGGCCCGCGCGCGCTTGGTGACCAGGTTGTAGACGTTGTTCGACCAGTTCTGGATGGTCGTGTACCGGCAGCGCCCGCCCGGCTTCACGATGATCTCCACCACCGCGGAGTGCAGCGAGTCCGACTTGTAGATCGGCGCGGTGCAGCCCTCGACGTAGTGGACGTAGGCGTCCTCGTCCACGATGATGAGGGTGCGCTCGAACTGGCCCATGTTCTCGGTGTTGATCCGGAAGTACGCCTGCAGCGGGATGTCCACCTGCACGCCCTTGGGGACGTAGATGTAAGACCCGCCGGACCAGACCGCGGTGTTGAGGGCGGAGAACTTGTTGTCCCCCGCCGGGATCACCGTGCCGAAGTGCTCGCGGAAGACGTCCGGGTGCTCTCTCAGGGCCGTGTCGGTGTCGAGGAACACCACCCCCTGCTGCTCGAGGTCTTCTCGGATCTGGTGGTAGACGACCTCCGACTCGTACTGGGCGGCCACCCCGGCGACGAGGCGCTTCTTCTCCGCCTCGGGGATGCCGAGCTTGTCGTAGGTGCTCTTGATGTCGGCGGGCAGGTCGTCCCACGTCGCGGCCTGCTTCTCGGTGGAGCGCACGAAGTACTTGATGTTGTCGAAGTCGATGCCCGACAGGTCGCCGCCCCAGGAGGGCATGGGCTTGCGGTTGAAGATCGCCAGCGCCTTCAGCCGCGCCTGGAGCATCCACTCCGGCTCGCCTTTCTTCGCCGAGATGTCCGCGACGACTTCTTCGGACAGGCCGCGCCGCGCCGAGGCTCCGGCGACGTCCGCGTCCGCCCAGCCGTAGTCGTAGTTGCCGAGCGCCGCGATGACCTGCTCCTGCGTTGGGGCGGCAGGCGGGGCGAGTTCCTGGGTCATGAGACCTCCTCTTTCGATGCTCGTTGTGTGACGGGGATATGGGTCGTGCAGACGCAGTTGCCCTGGGCGATGGTCGCCAAGCGCTGCACGTGGGTGCCGAGCAGCTCGCCGAACGCGGCGGTCTCCGCTTCGCACAGCGCGGGGAAGTCCGCCGCGACGTTCGAGACAGGGCAATGGTGCTGGCAGAGCTGCACTCCGGACGCGACTCGGGTCGTCGAGGCCGCGTAGCCCGAGGACGTGAGCGCTTGGGCGAGCCGTTCCGCTTTGGACTGCGGGTCCGCCGACCGGAAGTCCGGGGAGTCGAGGCCGATTTCCGACAACATGCTGTCGGCGCGCCGGCGCGCGAGCGCGACCACGGCCTCCTCGCCGCCGAGGCGCTGCAGTTCGCGGAACGCGAGCTGGGCCAGCTCGTCATACGCGTTGCCGAGCCGGTCCTGCCCCTGCGGGGTGAGCTGGTACACCTTGGGCGGGCGGCCCCGCCCGGCCTTGGGCTTGCGCTGCACCACGACCGCGTCGCCCGATTCGACCAATTCGACCAGGTGCCGCCGGACGCCGACCGTGGAAAGCTCCAGGTGCTCCGCGATCGCGGGCGCGGTCAGCGAACCGTGCTGGGCGAGCAGGCGGACAATGGCCCTGCGGGTCACGCCGACCTCGTGCTGCGACGACGGACCCGCGATCACGGGCTCCTCCATCGTGGCCGGGTCGACTGTTTTCATAACACAAGTGTGTCGCAATTACTAGAAGTTCGCCAGCAAGGAAAGGCTAGGCTAACTCAAAGGTCGGAGGGCTGCGAGCTGCCCACATATCGGGGGAAGGCGGTCCGCCTTCTCCCGATATGTGCGAGAAGACACTGCCGAATTCGAAAACAGGGCGGGAAAACCCCCTCGGCGGCGAGCGGCACCGCCGTCCTTCTGCGCTCAGGCTAGGCTACCCGCGTGTCTTTCGTCTCTGGTTCCGACCGATTCGCCCTCATCAGGCGGTTCGGCGCGACCGGATCGATCCTCATCGCCCTCGGCGGGCTCGGGGTGGGGGCCCAGCCCGTCCTCCAGGATCCGGTGCGCGGCGTCCGGCTGTTCGGGCTCTTCGAGCGCACCCTCGCCGCGTCCGCGACCATGGTCTTCGTGGGGCTGGCGATTCTCGTGCTGGCGTGGCTCCTGCTCGGCCGCCTCTTGCTCCAGGGCTCGGCGGCGGCAGGCGGACTGGGCGTTTTGCGCAAAGTCTCCGTGCTCTGGGCCGCGCCGCTCGTCCTCGCCCCGCCGATGTTCAGCCAGGACGTGTACTCCTACCTCGCGCACGGCATGGCCGCGAAACGCGGGCTCGACCCGTACCGTTTCGGCCCCGCCGACGCGCTCGGGCACACGGACGTCTTCGTGCGCTCGGTCCCGACCATCTGGCAGAACACCCCCAGCCCCTACGGGCCGCTCTTCCTCATCATCAGCCGGTTCATCGCGGAGCTGACCGGGTATCACGTCGTCGCGGCGGTGCTCGCGCACCGAATGGTCGCGCTGCTCGGCGTCGCCATGATCCTCTGGGCGCTCCCTCGGCTGGCGCGGCGCTGCGGCGTGGACGAGGCGAAGTCGTTCTGGCTCGGCGCGCTCAACCCCCTCGTCTTCCTGCATCTGGTCTCCGGCTCGCACAACGACTCCCTCATGATCGGCCTCATGCTCGTCGGGGTCGAGCTCAGCCTCCGAGGCGTTGCCGACTGGCCGCAGGGCCGCGCCTGGCCCGACCGGTCCCGCGCCGTCCTTGAAGTCCTCGGCGGCGCGGTGGTCATCACCTCGGCCGCGATGGTGAAACTGCCCGCTGAGCTCGCCCTCGGCTTCGTCGGAGTCCAGCTCGCGGCGAAAGCCGCCCCGACGGGCGAGAGCCTGCCGAAACGCGCGCTCGCGGTCGGGGCGGTCGGCGGAGCCTTCGGCTTCGTCTCGCTCGCCGTCACCCTGCTCCTGAGCCAGGCCGCGGGATACCGGCTCGAGTGGACGCACACGCTCGGGGCCGCGGCGAAGACGCTGAACTGGCTCTCCCCGCCGACCGTGGTCGCCAGGCTCACCGGATACCTGGGCGAGTTCGTCGGCCTCGGCAACCACACCCCTTCGGTCATCGCGGTCACCTGGACGCTGACCACCATCGCGGCGGGCTGCGCGGTCGGCTGGCTCATGCTCAAGACCCTGCAAGGGCGGATCCACCCCATCGGCGGGATCGGCGTCGCGTTCACCATCGTGGTCGCCCTCTTGCCCACCATCCACACCTGGTACGCCCTCTGGGCGCTCGTGCCGCTGTCCGCGTGGGTCACCCGCGCGGAGCACCGCAAAGCGCTGGTCGTCATCATCACGGTGCTCAGCTTCATGGCCTACCCCAGCGGCGGCTTCTCCCTTCCGTTCATACTGCTCTTCGGCCAAACCACCGGCATCGCGGCGGCAATCGCCCTCGGCGGCCTGGTGTTCGGATGGAAATGGCTGACCGCACCCTGGTCGGAGTGCGTGAAGAAGGCAGAGCGCAGGATAGAGACATCATGAACGACGCAGTGCGGCTGACAGGTGTGGTCAAACGCTTTGGCCAGACGGTCGCGGTGGACGGGCTGGACCTCGTCGTCCGCCGGGGCGAGGTGCTGGCGCTCCTCGGCCCGAACGGGGCCGGGAAGACCACGACGGTTGAGCTGTGCCAAGGGCTCACCGACCCCGACGATGGCGTGGTCGAGGTCCTCGGCGGCGATCCCCGCGACGATTCCTCCCGCGTCGGCTTCATGCCGCAGGGCGGGGGCGGGTACCCAGGGGCCAAGGCGGGCGAGCTGCTGCGGCTCGCGGCGGCGCAGTTCGCCAACCCGCACGACCCGGACTGGTTGCTCGAAGTCCTCGGGCTCGACGACGCGAAGCGCACCTCTTTCCGGCGGCTCTCCGGCGGCCAGCAGCAACGGCTCTCCCTGGCCTGCGCCCTGATCGGCAGGCCGGAGCTGGTCTTCCTCGACGAGCCGACCGCAGGCTTGGACGTGCACGCCCGACGGCTGGTCTGGGAGCTCGTGGAGCGGCTGAAGGCGGACGGGGTGACCGTCCTGCTCACCACGCACCTCATCGAGGAGGCCGAATACCTCGCGGACCGGGTGGTGATCGTCGCCAAGGGGCGGGAGATCGCCTCCGGCACCCCCGCCGAGCTGGTCGAGACCGCTCGCCGGTCCCGGCTGCGGCTGACCGCGCAGCCTGGGGTCGACCTCGACGGCCTGGTCGCCCGCTGGCCGCAACACAGCTGGCAGGAGCTGCGCCCTGGCGAGTACGCCATCGACGGCGAGGTGACCCCGGCCAGAGTCGCCGAACTCGCCGCCTGGCTCGCCGAGCACGACGTGCTCGCCAACTCGCTGCGTGTGCAGGGCGGCAGGCTCGAAGACGTGTTCCTCGAACTCACGGAGGCCAAGTGACCGCATTCCCGCCTGGCACCTTCGCGCCGGACCCCAAGCCCAGCCCCGCAGTCCGCGCGTTGGCCGCGCAGACCAAGTTCGAGCTCATGCTGTTCCTCCGGCACGGGGAGCAGCTGCTGCTCAACCTGTTCATCCCGGTGATGCTCCTGGTCGGCATCGACGTGCTGCCGCTCGGCTCGGTCGGCTGGGCCACGATCGACCGGGTCGCCCCGGTGGTCATGGCGTTGGCCGTGGTGTCGAGCGCGTTCACCGGGCAGGCCATCGCCGTCGCCTTCGACCGGCGCTACGGCGCGCTCAAGCGCTACGCCGCGACCTCGGTGGGCCGGGGGACGCTCATCGCGGGCAAGGTCCTCGCCGTGGTGGTCGTCGTCGCATTGCAGTCCGTCGTGATCGGGACGGTCGCCGCGCTGCTCGGCTGGCGCCCCTCCGCAGAGGGGCTGCTGATCGCCGTGCCGGTGCTGGCGCTCGGCACCGCCGCGTTCGCCGCCGGCGGCCTCCTGCTCGGCGGGGCCGTGAAAGCCGAAATCGTCCTCGCGGGGGCGAACGTCCTGTGGTTCCTCATGCTCGGAGTCTGCGGCCTCGCCCTCTCCAGCGCGCCGGGCTGGCACAGCTGGCTGCTCAAGATCGTCCCCTCCGAGGCGCTCGCCTCGGCCCTCTCCGCCGCGCTGCAACTGCGCTTGGACGTGTTCTGCGTCGTCGTGCTCGCCGTGTGGGCCGTGGTGCTCGCCTGGGCCGCGCGGCGTTGGTTTAGATTCGTTTAGCATGAGCGAAGCAGACGATCTTTTTGACCAACTCGCCCGGCGGCTGCGCGTGATCGGCGTGCATTTCGCCGAGGCGGCAGACGAGCTTGTCGCACTGCGCAAAGCGATGCTCGCCGAGCGGGCGGCCTCCGCGCCGCAGCCGCAGGCTCCGCAGCCCGTCCAGGCCCCGCCGCAATGGCAGCAACCCGGCCCCGCGCAGGGCGGCTACCCGAGCGCTCCGCCGCAATGGCAGCAACCCCCGCAACATTGGGCAGGCTCCCAGCAGGAGCCGCAGCACTGGGCAGGACCGCAGCCGCCGCAACAACCCCGGTGACAAGCCGGGGCAGGGGCGGCGGCACGGCGAGTCAGCCTTTCCGGTCCTTGTCCTTGCTCGGCTGCACCCGCTTGGGCTCGTCCGGCATCTTCGGATACTGCGGCGGGTACGGCAAGAGCGGCGTCTCCTGCTCCAGCAGCCTCTCCAAAGACCCCGGCTCTTGGCCCGCAAAGGGGTCCGGCTGTCCGAGCGCGTAGTCCGCGGCGTTCTCGACCGTGAAGTCCCCCGGCTCCGCGTCTTCGAGCGCCGCCCAGGTCAGCGGCATCGAGACGGTCGCGGCCGGAGTCGCGCGGACCGAATACGGGGCCGCCAGCGTCCGATCCCGCGCGTTTTGGTTGTAGTCGATGAAGATCCGCTCGCCCCGCTCCTCTTTCCACCAGGAGAGCGTCGCCCGGTCGCCGCTGCGGCGCACCACCTCCTGCGCCAGCGCGATCCCCGCCCGGCGCACGTCGACGAACCCCCACCGGGGCTGGATCGGGATCAGCACGTGCAGGCCGCGTCCCCCCGAGGTCTTCGGGACTCCGGCGAGCCCGAACTCGCCGAGCACGGGGCGCAGCACGTCGAGCGCGATCCGGCGCGCGTCAGCGAACGTCGTCCCCGGCTGCGGGTCCAGGTCCACCCGCAGCTCGTCGGGGTGTTCCGTGTCCGGAACGTGGCACGGCCACGGGTGGAAAGTCACTGTCCCGAGGTTCACCGCCCACAGCACGTCCGCCGGACGCTCCACCACCACGGAATCCGCGTGCCGCCCCGATGGGAAGGTCACCTGCGCGGTCGCGACATAGTCGGGCTTGCCCTTCGGGGCGTGCTTCTGATAGATCGCCTCCCCTTCGATCCCGTCCGGGAAACGTTGCAGGTTGACCGGCCTGCCGCGCAGCGCGCGCAGGATCGGGCCGTCCGCGACCGCGAGCTTGCGGTAGTGTTCGAAGAGGGCGCGCTTCGAGCCCCGAGGGCCGAGTTCTGGGAAATACACCTTGTCCGGATTCGACAGCCGCACCGAGATCCCCTCGACCTCGACCTCCTCCGCAGGAGCCCGCCCGCCGGCGGCGTTGTCCCGAGTCGGCATCAGTCGGCCCAAATCTGTCGCACGTCGTAGCGCTTCGGCGCGGCCACCTGGTCGAAGCCGCAGCTTTCCGGCTCTCGGTCGGGCCGGAACCGCAGCAATGTGGCCGCGTGCCGGAAACGGCTCCCTGGACGCGCCTCCCGAGGGCTGTCCTGGCGGGCTTGCCAGCCGAGCCCGCCAGGGAGCATTTGGTCGTACGCGACCTCGACCACCAGCTCCGGGCGCACCGGCACGTACTTCGCCCGCTCGGCCTTCTTCCACCGGTTCGCCTCCCCCGAGGCCTCCTCGCCGGTCTCCAGCGGCGCGAGCGTCTCCAACAGCTCCCGGCGCACCTCGTTCGAGAACGAGCCCGCTCCCCCGACCAAGTGGAATCCGCCGTCCGCGTAGAGGCCCAACATGAGCGAGCCCACCCCGACGCCCTTCTGATGCGGCCGGTAGCCGATGACGACGCAGTCCGCAGTCCGCGAATGCTTCACCTTCACCATGTCCCGTTTGCCAGGCCGGTACGGCCCGTCCAGGCGTTTGGCGACCACGCCGTCCAACCCCGCGCCCTCGAATTCGGCGAACCAGCGCGCGGCCAGCGCGCCGTCGGTCGTCGCCACCGAGAGGTGGCAGGTGCCGGTCGGGCGGAACAGCCGCTCAAGCCGCTCGCGGCGGACGGCGAACGGCTCGTCGAGCAACCCCGCCCCGTCCTCTTCCACCAGGTCGAACGCGACGAAATGCGCGGGCGTGGTCTCGGCGAGCAGTTTGATCCGGCTCGCCGCCGGATGGATCCTGGCCGACAGCGCGTCCCAGTCCAGACACGCCCTCCCGTCCTCGACCTGCGGCACGACGATCTCGCCGTCGAACACCCCCGACCGAGGCAAAGCCCGCGCCAACGCCTCGCAAAGCTCTGGGAAATACCGCGTGAGTTCCTTCTCGCCGCGCGAGCCGATCCGCGCCTCGCTGCCGTCCCAGAACACGATCCCCCGGAACCCGTCCCACTTCGGCTCGTAGCTCCAACACGGCGGGTCGCCCTGGTCGGGCACCGCTTCAGCCGCCTTGGCGAGCATCGGCGCGAACGGTGGGGCAAGTGCCATGCCGTCCATATTGCCGCAGACGCGAGCCGCTTTGACATCCGCCACCTCGTATGAGAGTTTGATGGGCGCGTCCGCACTATAATCCGCCATAGCGCGACTCACGCGGACTGATCGACACAGAACGGCAGGGATTCCTTGAGCGAGAGCACGACGCGGCTGCGGGAGACATTGGGCGGCGGTTTGGACTTCTTAGACCAGCTCACCGACGAGGAGGCCCGCCAGCTGCGCATCATGGTGCTCGAGGCAAAAGGCCGCGAGCAGGAGGAACTGCACGAGGCCGCCATGACCGCGCTGGACAACCTGCCCTTCTTCATCCGCATCCCGATCCGGGCGATGTTCTTCAACTGACCGCTCGACGAAGGCGTAAGGAGACAACAATGAGCGACTTCGTCGCGAGGGCGCAGACCTATTTGCTCGCCGACCTGCTCGGCGTCCCCCTGGAGAAAGTCAGCCACCTCGAACGGCTCGGCCCGGAGAATCTGGCCCAGCTGCGGATGCGTATCTCGGATCTGAAGTTCGACGCGCAGGAGCAGCAGGTCGCGGCGATCAGCAAAGTCGCCCCGATGGTCCCCGACCCGGTGGTCGCAACGCTCGCCGAGAAGGTCGTGGGGCCGATGGTCGCCGCAGCCGTCGCCAATTCGCTCGCCAAGGACCACGCCGACCGGCTCAACGGCCTCCTGCGCCGGTTGCGGGTGCCGTTCGTCGCCCAAACGCTGCGCTACCTCGACCCGAGAACGGTGCCGACGCTCACGGCTGTGGTGCCCATCCGCGTGTGGGCCCCGGCGGTGCGCCGCCTGCTCGCCGACGGCCACTACGCCTCGGCCGCGGTGCTGATGGAACAGGCTCCCGTGGACCTGTTGCTCGCGGTGGAGCGGGAAGTGGACGACCGCGAGGCGATCACGCGCACCCTCGCCTACACCACCGACTCGCAGAAGCTGGAGGAGCTGCTCGCGGCGCTGCCCGAGGAACGGCTCCTGCCCATCGTGGACAGCTTCGGCACCGGCAAAGCCGAAACCATCATGGCCGGGTTCTCCGCGCTCACCAGGATCTCGTCGTCCAGCCGCCACAAGCTCGCGACGCTGCTCGTGGGGCGGCTGGACGACGAGGGCATGGCGCGCTTCGCGCAGACCGTCGTCGAGGCGGGCGGCGAAGCGCGTCTGCGCGAACTCGTCCAGGAGAACCTCGAAGGCGGCGAGCTCGCGCGGGCCCTGGCGGCCATCGACGGCCAGCTGGTCTGACCTCCGGGCTCCGAGCAGCCGCGCGCTCAGCGCTTCGCGTAGTACCGGCCGAGCGTCTCCGCCTTGTACTCCTCGTAGCGGTCCTCGAGAATCGCGGCCCGCATCCTCGCCATAAGCGTCACCAAGAAGCTCATGTTGTGCACGCTCACCAGCGTGCCCGCGAGCGGCTCGCGGATCTTGAACAAATGGTGGATGTAGGCGCGGGTGAACCCGGCGGACAAATTCGACAGCCCCTCGTCCAGCGGGCGGAAATCGCGCCGGAACCGGGCGTTCGTGACATGGTAGCGCCCATCCCAGCTGAACACCACGCCGTTGCGGGCCAGGCGCGTCGGCGAGACGCAGTCGAAAGTGTCCCCGCCCGATTCGACTGCGGCGAACAGGTCGTCCGGCTCCCCCACGCCCAACACATGCCGGGGTTTGCGCTCGGGCAGCTCGCCCGAGACCCAGCCGATGATCTCACCGAGGCGCTCTTTCGCGATGGCCCCGCCGATGCCGAAGCCGCCGAACCCGACCCCGCCCTCGGCCTCGTCCGCCTCGCTCATCGCCACAAGCTCCTTCGCGCAACGCCTGCGCAGGTACTCGTACTGCGCCCCCTGCACCACCGCCCACAACGACTGCGGCGCGCCGGTGGCCGTCGCCAGCCCGCCGCCCCGGTTGTGCTCGGCGAGGCAGCGCCGCGCCCAGCGCAACGTGCGCTCCACCGAAGCGCGCTGGTAATCCTCGCTGTGCAGCAGAGTCGTCAACTCGTCGAAGGCGAACATGATGTCCGCCCCGATGTCGCGCTGGACCGAGATCGACACCTCCGGGGTGAACCGGTGCTTCGAACCGTCGATATGGGACTTGAACGTCACCCCGTCCTCGTCCACCTTCGCCAGCCGCGCCTCGGGCTTCGCGATCACCTGCTCCGCGCCCAGCCCCGACGTGTCCATCGCCAGGATCTTGCGGTGGCCCGCGCCGAGCGAGAGGACTTGGAAACCGCCCGAGTCGGTGTACGTCGGCCCCGGCCAGCCCATGAACGCGCCGAGGCCGCCCGCCTCCGCCATCAACTGCGGACCAGGGCGCAGATAGAGGTGGTAGGCGTTGGAGAGCACCGCCTGCGCCCCCAGCCCCGACACGAGGCCGGGAAGCACCGTCTTCACCGCAGCCGCCGTGCCCACCGGGATGAACGCGGGAGTCTCGATCTCGCCGTGCGGCGTGTGGATCACCCCCGCGCGGCCTTGGGAGCCGGACAGCCGCCGCGCCAGGCTGAAGCTCAGCCTCACCGCGCCCCGGCCCCTGCGCCGGAACAGGCGGAAGAGCAGGACCAGGCCGACAGCTTTGCCATGCTCAGCACCACGGTCGTCTCCTTTCCTCCCCGCTGTCGACGGCTTGTCGACCAGCCCGGTTTCGCGGCTGGAGGTCTCCTGCGGTGGCGTTCACTGTACCCAATCCCGGTCGGCCCAATGATCGAGGACCGCGAAAACACGTGCGAGCCGGGATCGGAATGGACAGGGCGTCCCGGAACCAGGTAGACTCCCCAGTCGCTAGAGCGATGGAGACGTGCCAGAGCGGCCGAATGGGACACACTGCTAATGTGTTGCCCGGGCAACCGGGCCGAGGGTTCAAATCCCTCCGTCTCCGCCAAAGCCCTGATCAGGGGCTATTTATAGATGGCACTCGCCATGCCCGTCTGCTAAGAACCGCGTTTCGTGGAGCAAACGTGGAGCACAAAGCATTTGCTAACTCATTTCAGGCACGCTCCCGATGGCGTGAGATCCGGTGCCCTTTCGGTCGCGGAGAAGGCTCAGGCGGCGGTCGGCCATATCTCTGCGGTTGCAATGTCCCTCTGGCCGTACCGGAACCTGCGGAATCAGATCTGTGAGCAGCGCAATCAACGCGCCCGTAGTCGGCGGCATAGCATCGTGGAGTTCCGCTCGAACCGCCTGTGCCCTATTGGCGCGGTCGGCCGTCTTGAGAATCCGCGATAGCTTGTGGAATCGATCCGTGCCCACGCTCTCCGCGTGTTCGCTTCGGCTCCTTGGTCGCGAATTGACCTGCCCCCGCGCTCTCGCCGCCAGCGTGCATGATCGGAGACGCCGACCTCGTCCGGGAAACCGGGACGGCTCAACGGCGCCTTGGCCGAGCTACAGGCGCTCGTGTTCTTCACTATCGGGGCCGGAGCCATCGCCGGTTTCGCCATCATGATCCACAGCCGGCGCTCAATCTGCGGTCCGCCGGGTCCGCGTCGCCGCCGATGAGGCGCCCTCTGCGGGCTTCGCCTGCACGGGCGGCAACCGAAATCAGCCGAGAAGTTCGCTGGTCGCGCCGTTCAGACACATCGGCCGCGGTCCTGCGCAGATATCGTCGACGACTTCGGCCGCCGCTCGCTTTCCGGCCCGGATGGCCCCGTCCATAGATCCCATGCACACTCCCGAGGTTTCCGAGCCCGCCCAATGCAACCGTCCGACGGGTCTGCCGAGGGCGGGGCCCAGCGTTGTCCACACGCCTGGAGGCATGTAGCCGAAGTAGCCTCCGCGAGCCCACTCGTCTTGCGCCCATGCCTTCTCGACGTAGTCGCGAGGCTGGTCCGCCTCGGGGCCGAACCAGCGCGTGAAGCAGTCGAGTGCCCGCTGTTTGCGGACTTCGGGAGCCAGCTGGCTGAAGCTGCGCGCGTGCGCGCCCGCGACGAAGCCGAGGAGCACGCCGGGGTTGCCGTCGGGCGGAGAGTTGTCGAACGCGAACTTCACCGGCCCCCGGTCGCTGAGCGCCTGCCCAGAGCGCCCGGACTTCCGCCAGAAGGGCTCGTCGTACACGGCGACGCATTTCACGATCGACCCCATCGGCATGTGCTGCGCGAGCTGGTCCCGTTCCGGCGGGAGCGGGGGGTCGTAGCAGAGCCGTCCGGCCATGGTCGGGCTCATGGCGACGATGACGTGCTTCGCCTCGAAAACGGCGTGGTCGGTGTGCACCCGCACGAAGTCGCCGTGCTCGATCCGGCGCACGGGCTGCCGCAGCCGAAGGCATTCGGCGAGTTCTTCGGCGAGGGCGAGCGCGATGCGTTGGGAGCCGCCGACGACGCGGCGCTCCTGGGCGCCCCCGGTCGTGGAGCACAAGGCGATCACTCCTCGGTGGGCGCTCGCGTGGGCGAGGACGTGGAGCAGCGAGATGTCCGCCGGATCGACGGCGAGGACGCTTTCGCTCCAGAGCGTCAGGGCTTCTCTGGCGAAGCGGGAGCGAGCGTTCCGGCGTATCCACGAGGCGAATGTCTCCCTGTCCCATGCTTTGGCGCGGGGCGCTTCCCACGGGGCGCGGGGAGGCACACGTTTCGCCATGCGCTCGAGTCTGAGCACCGCGATCCCGAACTCGGCGGTCCCGATGGGCCCGGCTTTCGGCACGGTGCCGTTGTACGCGACGACATGGCCGCTGTGCTCGAACAGTTTCTTGCCGGCGTCGTGCGTGGGGAACGTCGGTATGCCCAGCTCGTCCGCGAGGGCCGCGATCTCGTCCTGGCCAGGGCCGATCCATTGGCCGCCGAGCTCGACGGCCTTGCCGTCGCCGATCGGGTGGTTGAGCGTGCGTCCGCCCACCCTGTCCCTGGCTTCGAGCAGCGCCACCTCGATCCCCGAGCGGCGCAGTTCGCGGGCCGAGGCGAGGCCGGACAGCCCGGCTCCGATCACGACGGCTTCGGTGTGCGTGGTTTTCATGAGTTTCCCTTTCCATTGAATTTGACGGAGAGCCGGGCGAACGCGAACGCCGCCGCCGTGATCGGGGAGGTCGCGAACATGCGGGCGTTGCGGGCGACGCCCGTCTCCGGGCCGGTGTTGAGGTAGCCGTAGAGCTGTTGCCTGTCGACGCGCCCCGAAGCGTCGAAGTGCCAAACCTCGACCCCTCGCGCGTTCGGCCTGCCCGCGACGACGCCGGTCCATTCGTTGACGACGACGTCAGCCCCGCTCGCGACGAGCGTTTTGCGCACGAACATCTCTCTGAGGTCCATGAATCTGCACATGACCTCCCACTTCCGCAGGATCTCGTCGTGGCCAGCAGCTGTCATGACGATCCCGTCGATCACCGAGGTCCATGTCGCCTCCGGCCCGAAGATCGGCCTGATGGCCGCGATGTCGCGGGCGTTGGTCATGCGCTCCGCCTCGGCGACGAACCCTCTCGGGTCCGAGGAGAGGCGCGGCGGATCCGGTCGGCGCGCGTCGTGCTCCATCGTCAGATTTCCTTTCTCTTTGCCTGGTGCGCGGCTGTCCTGCCGTGAGCCTTCGCGCCGTCGGCGCGGTCTTGCCGCGCGCTGGCGGCGACGAGCGCCGCGAACACCGCCGTGGAGAGCACGAGCAGGATCGCTTCGAGCGGTCCGGTGAGCGCGTGGCGCGGTTTCGCGATGTCGATGATGTGGGAGAGTCCGTGCAGAGCGCTCCAGATCGCCGACGTGGCCAATGCCGGAGTCCGCCACCTGGTTTGGAACACCGCTCTCACGAGCGCCGCTCCGAACGTTGTCGACGCGGCGGCGTAGTCGTGCACCAAGTGCTCGTTCGTCGCCCCGTAGTCGGCGACGGTCCGGCTGAACCCGTCCGCGTCGAACGCCGCCCACGCTCCTTGCAGTAGGAACTGCGCCGCGAGCAAGAGGAGCAAGAGCTTCCAGGTCTTCTCACGCATGATGTCCTCCCCGGTGCGCCCGCCACGCGGCTTCCGCGCTCGCCCCGGCGGCGCGCCCGCTGCTCGCAGCGCGGAGTCCATCGCCGCGAGCGCGACGCGAGTCCCCGGTTGCGTGACAGCGGCGATGAAACCCGCCGCTTCCATTCGCATGGCGGCTCCAGCGGGCTTGTGCTGGGTGTGGCGGGCCAATCGCTTCAGCTCGCGGACCACGACCGGGGACCGGGAGGCCAGCTCGGCGGCGACCGCCAAAGCTGTCCGCTCCAACTCCTCCGGCGGGACGACCCGGTCCACCAGTCCGGCCGCCAACGCCTCGCGCGGCGTCATCAGCCGTCCGGTCAAGAGCATCTCCAACGCTTTCGCCCTGCCCACGGTCCGAATCAATTGCTGCGTCCCGCCGCCGCCCGCAAGAATCCCCGCGACGCTTTCGGGCAGACCGATCGCGTAGTCGCCGTCTGCGGCGACCCGCGTGTCGCACGCCAAAGCGATCACGCAGCCCAGCGCCACCGCAGTGCCGTTGAGGGCCGCGATGACCGGCTTGTCCATCTCGGTGATCCGGCGCAACGCGCCGTACACCCTGGGAAGCAACATAGCGCCGCGCAGCGGGGTGCCCCTCAGGAGGCGATCCACAGGACGGAAGCCGCTGGCGAGGGAGGCCGCGGCGGCGACCGCGCGAGCGCTGCGGTACCCGAGCGGGGGCAGGAGGCGAACGGCTTCGAGCACATCCCGCACGTCCAGATGGGTGAGCGTGTCGGCCTGGCCGGTCAGCACGACCGCGCCGACCGAACGGTCGCGCGACAACCGCCGCATCAGCTCGGCGAACTCGATATTCGTCCGCTCGTCGAACAAATGATAGGGCGGATTGCCGAAGCGCACGACGAGCACGCGCCCGACGCGCTCGGTGGCGATCCGCTGGGAGGAGAAGGCCAAATGGTCCATGCCGCGACATTACATAAATTTTTGAAGTAAGTCAATAAATATTTGAAGTAACTAGTTTTGGAACATCCCCTCGCTGTTACACTGGCGGGATGAGCCGACGCAGTTACGAGCAGTTTTGCGGCCTCGCCCGCGCCCTGGACCTCATCGGAGAAAGGTGGACGCTGCTCATCGTCCGAGAGCTGGCCTCGGGCCCGAAGCGGTACACAGACCTCGCCACCTCGCTCGAAGGGGTCGGCAGCAGCCTGTTGGCCTCGCGGGTCAAACAGCTCGAAGCAGATGGCCTGGTCGTCCGCTCCCAGCTCCCTCCCCCCGCCGCCTCCGTCGTGTACGAGCTCACGGAATCCGGCTGGGCCCTCGCGCGGGCCATGGCCCCCCTCGCCCTGTGGGGCATGAGGAACCTGCTCGACGGCGGCCCTGGCGACCGCGAAGCCTACCGGGCGGAATGGGGCCTGGCCATGATCGCGCAGCTCATCGATCCCGACCAGCTCAGCGGAGTCGAAACCGTGTACGACTTCGACATCGAGGGGAGTTTCGCCAGGCTCCACATCCACGACGGCCGGGCCGAAGTCCTCCCCGGAAAACAGCCCGGCCCCGCCGATGCCGTCATCACCTCGACCATCGCAGCGCTCGCGTCAATCATCTCCGGAGCCGGAGCCCTCTCCGAGCTGCTCGCGAGCCGCGACATCGTCGTGGACGGAGACCCGGAGGCGGTCAGCGCCCTCGTGGGCTTGCTGCCGCTCGGGGCGGCGAGCTAGAACGCGCGGCCCAGACCGCTTTCCCAGTTCGCGGAATGACGGGAAGGCGCCGCCCTCGGCCCCAACTCATGCGCCGAAACCCTGGAATCGTCGGAATACCCGGCGTCGCGGCCGCAGCCCATGTACGCTACAGACGTTCCTGAGGAGCGCGTCGATTTCGAGGAAGCTGGTGCCATGAAAACTCTGACCGCCGCCCTGGCTATGGGCGCAACGCTGCTGTTCGGCTCCTACGCCCCGAGCGCGCCCGCCGACCCCGCCGCGCCGAGCCCCGGCAAGTTCTGCACGAAGGACCAAGAGGGCAAATCCGCCTCCGCCTCGGACGGCACCGCGCTGGTCTGCGCCAAAGACACAGACGGCCGAGCCCGCTGGACCAAGAAGTAGCGCTGGCGACAGCGCGGCACGGCGGGGCCAGCCCCCGCCCGGAGCGACCCCGCGCTTTCCGCCCGCGCTGTCGGCCTGACCGCCGCGCGGCTCGTCAGCTTGGCGGCCAGCTGCTGTAGCCGGTCGCGAGCAGCGTGATCATGCTCTTCGACTCGTTGGCAGACGGCCTGGAGGCCCAACGCGCGAAGCGGTCCACGCCGACGACCGCTCGTGTCAAAAGCGGGACGCCTTTCCGCAGTTTGTTCACGTCGGCCTCGACGGTCTTCGTCGATCCGAGGGCCAAGGCTCCCTGTCGGCCCAATCGCACAGCACTGGCCTCGGTCCGCGCCGGTCACGGGAGCGTCCACGCGCCCGTTCCGCTCGTCGCCGCCGCGAACCTCTCGGCCACGTCCGCCCAGTCGACCAGCGACCACAGGCGTTCGATGTAGTCGGGTTTGACATTGCGGTATTGCAGGTAGAACGCGTGCTCCCAGGCGTCGAACACCAATAGCGGGGAGCTGAGCAAGGCCGTGTTGTTGTGATGGTCGTGCACCTGGTGCACGACCAGCCGCCCGCCGAGCGCGTCCCAGGACAAGGCGCCCCACCCGGACCCCTGGACGGTCGACGAAGCCGCGCTCATCTCTGCGCGGAACCCGTCGAACGATCCGAAGAACTCGTCGATCGCCGCCGCGAGCTCCCCCTCGGGCCGGCCTCCCCCGTTCGGCGAGAGGTTCTGCCAGAACAGCGTGTGCAGCCCGTGGCCGGATAGATGGAACGCTAACGCCCGCTCCAGCCCTGGCAATGCGGCAAATTGTCGAGCGGCCCGCGCCTCCGCGAGACGCTCGATGGCTTCGTTGGCCCCTTTGACGTACGCGGCGTGGTGCTTGGCGTGGTGCAGCTCCATGATTTCCCCCGTGATCGCGGGGGCCAGGGAGCCGTAGTCGTAAGCGAGGTCGGGGAGGGTGTACATGCTGGTGGCCTCTCTGCCATACGGGAAACGAGCTGATTTCGTATCGCCAAAACTTTAATTTCGGTGATACGAAATCATAGCGCAAGCGCCGACCAGAGGCCATGGCTCGACAACCTTCTCCAGCACGAGGCGAAACTCGGTCAGCACCCCTTCGGTTGCACGGCGACATAGCTCCCGGCCCGGACGAGCGCTTTGGCCGCAGACGGCATGAGAGCCCGGCCGCCGGGGCGCGCCTCGACGGAGCTGATCAGGTCGTCGGCACCGCGATGCCGGACCATGCCGCCGGGCGAGGCGAGGTTTTTGCGCCAGTCGCGGCCCTGCCTCGGCCCGAGGTTGACGGAGAAGACCTCGTCGCGGGCGACAAGTGTGATGAGCGTGGCGTGCGCTTTCCCGCTCTTGCGTCCTTTGTGGCGGATCACGCCGAAGTGCGGAGCCACGAGGCGGAGCACCGGGTTCGCCGCCCGTTTCTCGAATTGCGCCACGACGCCGAGGAGCGGTACGCGCAGCGGGCTACCCGCGCGGCGGGCCGGGCGGGTCGGAGAACGCGGCGGGCCGGCTCAGACCCCGATGAGCTTGCGCAAGCCCCTGCCGATGCGCGAGGGCGCCTTCTGCTTGCGGGGCGCTCCGAAGATCTCCTCGTGGAGGTCGTCGGGCAACCCGCGCGTGCTCTTCCACAACGCCAGCGTGACCCGCCCGGAGACAAGCCCGACCTCGTGGAAATAGCGGGCCATCGGCTCGCACATGAACTGCGCGTTCTTCCGGTAGTTCGGGTTGAGCTGCGCCACGAGGGCGCCCCGGAGCGGGGAGATGCCCAACACGCGGCGGTAGATCTGCGGGTGGTACACGACCGGGATGACGATGGAGCAGCCGAACGCGATCATGAACCGGTGGAACGCCTTGGTGAAACGGTTCGCCTTTTGGTAGGTCCGCACCAGCTCCTCGCGGGCGAAGGTGATGTGCCGGGCCTCTTCGAGCACGTGGATCTTGAAAATCTGGCGCAGGTGCGGCTGCACGCTTTCGTCCAGGATCGCCTCGCGCTGCATCCGGTCGAGGACTTCCTCGACGAGCAGCGTCCCGCCCCAGGTGGTCGCACACGGGGGCAGCACGCTGGTGAAGAGGTTGATCAGCAGGTTCAGCGCTTTCGGGAGTTCGTACGGCTCGACGTCGAGCTTGTTGATCGCGCGGGAGAACATGGTGGAATGGCGGGCCTCGTCCCCGATCTCGGCGAGCGCGTACCGGACGCTGTCATTCGCCAGCCCGCCGGAGAGGACGTGGCGGAGCAGGAACGTGCTCAGCACGGCCTCCGCGAAGATGCCGAAGCTGAAAATGCTCGCCATCTCGTGCCGCGACACCTCGTGCCGCTGCTCGGCGGAGAGCTTGTCCCAGAGCCTGGTCCCGTACAGCGAGCTTCTGTGCTCGGGGACGAAGAGTTTGTCGTCCGCCAGCGGCTCGTCCCAGTCGATGTCCACCTCAGCGTCGTAGCTGCGCTCCACCGCCGAACGCAAGAGCCGCGCGGCCGTCTTCTCCCGGTCCCCGATCCTTTTCGCCCTGGTCTGCGATGCGCCCGTGGCCAGCATGGGCCGCTCGCGCTGTGTCTCGACTGTGCTTGTCATCGCGTTGCCTCCGTCGCTCCGGACTGTCTCTGCATGTGACAGCGAGTGGTGTGGAATACAACCCATTCTAGACATTCGAGCCGAAATGTAAAGCGGTCCGAGCGTCTCTCTTGGTGATCGCTATCACATTCTCGACAGCGGCCGCCCCATGCCGACCGGCCTGCGCATCGCGATCCGGGGGGCGACCGCGACGCCCGACCGCTCCTCCTCCGCCCAGAGCGCGCGCAGCCGCCTGCCCCACCGCTCCCTCGGGAACTCGGCGAACCCGCGCGCTCGGTACCACGGGCCGTTCCACGGCACGTCGCGGAACGTGGTGAGCGTGAGCGCGGGGAAGCCTTCGGCCGCCGCGACCTGCGCAGCCGCTCCGAGCAGCAACGTGCCGAGCCCGCGCCTGCCCAGCTCGGGGCGCACCGACAACTGTGCGATGTGCAGGTTCCCGTCCGCCTCTTCCGCCGCGACGAACCCCGCGAGCGGGTCGCCTGCCACCAGGATGGCTTCGCAGCGCTCCACGAGCTCGGACGGATCGTCCGGCGGCAGCGCGATTCCCGCCCGCGCGAACAGCTCGTCGGCGGCGCGGCTCGTCTCGACCAACGCGGCGAGATCGGCCGCGCGGTACGGGCGGATGTCGTGGGCCATCAGACGATCATGCCGGGCGCGCAGAAGAAGTCAAAGGCCGCCGCACGTGCGGCGGTCGGCCCTTCGGGATAGCCGCTGCCCGCGAGCGGACGGCCCGGCCAGCCGCCGGCGTAGGCGTAGGCCCCGACGTGCCCGGAGCGCGCGGTCGACTGGTCGAGCGTGGCTACCCCCCACCGACACGCTCCACCATCGTTCGGCAGGCACAGCGTTCGCCGCATGATCGCATGCGCATTGTGATGGGCGTCTCTTGTCAGAATACCGTCAGCACGCCGAAATATTCCCGGCTCAGCCGCGCGCTGCCCACCATGGTTCGCGCTTCTGGAGGAACGCGGTGATGCCTTCGCGGGCTTCCTCGGAGTGGAAGAGGCGCGCGGAGAGCGCGGCGAGGTCGGGCAACGCGGCGAACCGGTCTAACATGGATGCGTTCACCAGGCGCTTGGACTCGGCCAAGCCCTGCGGGGAGCTTTTCGCCAGCACCGCAGCGACCGCAGCGAGTTGCTCGGCGACATCGTCCGCCGCCGTGGTGATCAGGCCGATCCGCTGCGCCTCTGAGGAGCCGAAGGTTTCGCCGGTGAGGAAGTACCGGCTCGCCGAGCGCGAGTCCAACCGGGGCAGGACGGTGAGCGAGATGACCGCAGGGGCCACGCCGAGCCGCGCCTCGGGCAGGGCGAAGCTCGCGTTCGGACCCGCCACGGCGATGTCCGCAGCGGCCACCAGGCCCATCCCGCCGCCCCGGACATGCCCGTCGACTGCCGCGATGACCGGCTTGGGCATTTCCAGGATCTGTTGGAGCAACTGGCCGAGGCCGAGCGTCGCGAAGTCCGCGTTCTCGGCCGTCGCGGAAGCGAGGTCCGCGCCCGCGCAGAACGTCTTCCCCGCGTGGGCCAGCACGACGGCGCGCACGGCGGGGTCCTCCTCCGCCGCGCGCAGGGCCGCGCGCAGCTCATCGACCAACAGCGGCGAGAGCGCGTTGCGGTTGTGCGGCGAGTCCAGCGTCAGCGTCGCGAGGCCCGCCGAGGCCTCGATGTGGACGAGCGCCGCCATCAGTAGGACTTCGGGAGGCCGAGCGACGTGGTGGCGACGTAGTTGAGGATCATCTCGCGGCTGACCGGCGCGATGCGCATGATGCGGGCGTTGGCCAGCTGGGTGCCAAGGTCGTACTCCACGGTCAGCCCGTTGCCGCCGAGGGTCTGCACCGCCTGGTCGATCGCGCGCACGCTGGCCTCCGCCGCCGCGTACTTCGCCATGTTGGCCGCCTCGGCGGCTCCGAAGTCGTCGCCGCCGTCGTAGAGCACGGCTGCTTTCTGCATCATGAGCTTCGCGAGCTCCGTCTCGATCTTGATCTGCGCGAGCGGGTGGGAGATCGCCTGGTGCGCCCCGATCGGGGCCTTGAACACCGTGCGGGTCTTGGCGTAGTCCACGGCCCGGTCCAACGCGTAGCGCGCGCTGCCGACCCCGCCCGCGGCGGCCATGATCCGCTCCGGGTTCAGACCGGCGAACAGCTGCATGATGCCCCCGTCCGGGTCGCCGACCAGGGCTTCGGCGGGCAGGCGCATGTCGTCGAAGAAGAGCGAGAACTGGCGCTCGGGCAGGCGGACGGCCATATCGATGGGCTGGTACTCGAAGCCTGGGGTGTCGCGCGGGACGATGAACAGCGCGGGCTTGAGGTTGCCGGTCTTCGCGTCCTCGGTGCGCGCGACGATCAGCACGGCGTCGGCGACGTCCACCCCGGAGATGAACACTTTCCGCCCGGTCAGGAGCCAGTCCGACCCGTCGCGCTTGGCCGTGGTGGTGATCCGGTGCGAGTTGGACCCGGCGTCCGGCTCGGTGATCCCGAAAACAAGGATCTTCGAGCCGTCCCCGAGGCCGGGCAACCACTGCTGGCGCTGCTCGGGCGTGCCGAACCGGTTGATGATGTTGCCGCAGATCGCCGGGGAGACGACCATGAGCAGCAGGCCGCTGCCCTGCGCGTTCAGCTCCTCCGCGACGAGGGAGAGCTCGTACATGCCCGCTCCGCCGCCGCCGAACTCCTCGGGGATGTTCACGCCGAGGAAGCCGAGCTTGCCCGCTTCGCGCCACAGCTCCCAGGGGTATTCGCCGTCCTGGTAGCACTTCTCCATGTACTTCGGGCCGTATCCTGCGGCGAACTTGTTCACCGCGGCGCGCAGCTCCTGGCGTTCTTGCGATTCCGTTGTCATGAGACCTCCTGAGCCCTTCGCGCTTTGTTCTTTTCGTTCCTTCGTAAGCCGTCGCCCATCACGCGCCCGCCTCCTGCACCACCGCGAGCACCGCGCCCTGCTGCACCTGATCGCCCACCGCCACATCGAGCGCCACAAGCGTCCCGTCCGTCGGCGAATTGATGGTGTGCTGCATCTTCATCGCTTCGAGCCACAGGATCGTCTGCCCGGCGACGACCTGCTCGCCGACCTGCGCCCCGAGTTTGACGACCGAGCCCGGCATGGGGGCGACGAGCGAGCCTTCGGTGATCTGGTCCGCCGGGTCGACGAACCGGGGCCGCAGCCGCAGGGCCACCGGGCCGAGGGAGGAGTCCACGTCGAACGCCGAGGAGCCGGAGGGGTCTGCGTCTTGCCGCGAGACCGCGAAGCTCCTGCGCACGCCCGAGACCTCGAAGACCACTTCGTCGGGGGTGGCCGAGACGAGCGAGACGTCCGGGCGGTCGGCGCAGGAGAACCGGCCCCGGTCGAACCGGTACGCAGCGACCAGCTCTTCGCCGTGCGCCGTCTCGAACACCTTGCGCGCCTCCCCGGACGGGACGTTGCGCCATCCGTTGGGCAGGCCGGCGAGGATCGGGTCCGCTGCTTGATTGGCTTTGGCGTCCGCGACCGCGGCGGCGAGCGCCGAAAGGACGCGGGCCGCCTCGTCCGCGACCGGGGCCGCGAGCCGGTCGAGGCCGATCCGGTCGAGATAGGCGGTGTCGGTGCGCCCGGCGAGGAATTCCGGCTCGGCGAGGATGTTCGCCAACAGATCCCGGTTCGTCACCAGGCCGTGCACCCGGGCGCGGCGCAACGCGCCGCCCAGCGTCCGGGCCGCTTCGGCCCTGGTCGGGGCGTACGCGATGACCTTGGCGAGCATCGCGTCGTAATACGGGCTCACCTCGGAGCCGGACTCGAAGCCCGCGTCCAGGCGCAGCCCGCCGCCGGGGCGCGGGTTCTCGAACGCGACGCCGTCGATCTCGAACGCGCGCAAGCGCCCGGTCTGCGGGCGCCAATCGGCGGCGGGGTCCTCGGCGTACAGGCGCACCTCGATGGCGTGCCCCCGCGACGGGGGCGGCTCGGGGCCGAGCCGCTCGCCGTCCGCGACGCGCAATTGCAGCTCCACGAGGTCGAGCCCTGTCGTCGCCTCGGTGACCGGATGCTCGACCTGCAGGCGGGTGTTCATCTCCAAGAAGCGCACATCGCCCGTGTCCGAGACCAGGAACTCGACCGTCCCTGCCCCTTCGTAGTCGATGGCCTTCGCCGCCGCCTTGGCCGCCGCGAAGAGCCGGGCCCGCAGGTCCGGGCCGATCCGCTCGACCAGCGGGGCCGGAGCCTCCTCGACCACCTTCTGGTGGCGGCGCTGGATGGAGCATTCCCGCTCCCCCACCGCCCACACCGTGCCGTGGCGGTCGGCCATGATCTGGACTTCGATGTGGTGCGCGGTCTCGAGGTACGGCTCGCAGAACACCTCGCCGGAGCCGAACGCGGACAACGCCTCCGCCGAAGCCGCTTCGACGGCGGCGGGGAGATCGCCGGGCTCGCGCACGATCCGCATGCCGCGTCCGCCGCCGCCCGCGCTGGCCTTGACCAGCACCGGGAAGTCGCCCTCGGACACCTTGGCCGGGTCGAGGTTCGTGAAGACCGGCACGCCCGCTTCGGCCATGAGCTCCTTCGCCCTGACTTTCGAGCCCATCAGCTCGACCGCTTTGGGCGGCGGCCCGATCCACACGAGGCCCGCGTCCAGCACCGCCCGCGCGAAGTCCGCGTTCTCGGAGAGGAAGCCGTAGCCGGGGTGGATCGCGTCCGCGCCAGCCGCCTTCGCCGCGGCGATCACCAGATCGCCGCGCAGATAGGTCTCGGCGGGAGTGTTGCCGGGCAGCCGGACGGCGGCTTCGGCCTCGCGCACGTGCGGGCTCGCCGCGTCGGCTTCCGAGAACACCGCCACCGTTCCAAGGCCAAGACGGCGGCAGGTTGCGAAGACCCGGCGGGCGATCTCGCCCCGGTTCGCCACCAAGACAGACATTATCGGCATACTCGCGCTCACATCCTGACCATTTCGCATCGGCACAGCCCGTAGCCGCGAGCGCCTTCGACCAGCGCGCAGCGGTTCATTGGCTCCATAAACACGACCAACATCTTCTTCACCGGCACACCCGCGCTCACATCCTGACCATTTCGCATCGGCACAGCCCGTAGCCACGAGCGCCTTCGACCAGCGCGCCGCAGTTCATGAGCGCCACAAACACGACCAACATCTTCTTCACCGGCACACCCGCGCTCACATCCTGACCATTTCGCATCGGCACAGCCCGTAGCCGCGAGCGCCTTCGACCAGCGCGCAGCGGTTCATTGGCTCCATAAACACGACCAACATCTTCTTCATCGGCACACCCGCGCTCACATCCTGAAGATCCCGTAGCCGCGAGCGCCTTCGACCGGCGCGCCGTGGATGGCCGAGAGGCACAGGCCCAGCACTGTGCGGGTGTCGCGGGGGTCGATGACCCCGTCGTCGAAGAGCCGCCCGGACAGGAAGAGCGGCAAGGACTCGGCCTCGATCTGGGCCTCGATGGCCGCGCGGATCGCCTCGTCGGCGGCCTCGTCCACGATCTGGCCGCGCGCCTCCGCCGCGGCGCGGGAGACGATGGACACCACGCCCGCGAGCTGCGCCCCGCCCATGACCGCGCATTTCGCGCTCGGCCAGGCGAAGAGGAACCGGGGGTCGAACGCCCGCCCGCACATGCCGTAGTGCCCGGCCCCGTAGGAGGCTCCCATGAGCAGGGAGATGTGCGGGACCTTCGAGTTCGAGACGGCGTTGATCATCATCGAGCCGTGCTTGACGATGCCGCCCTGCTCGTACTGCTTGCCGACCATGTAGCCGGTGGTGTTGTGCAGGAACAACAGCGGGGTGTCGAACTGGTTCGCCAGCTGGATGAACTGCGTCGCCTTCTGCGACTCGGCGGAGAACAGCACGCCCCGCGCGTTGGCGAGGATCCCGACCGGGTAGCCGAAGACTCTGGCCCAGCCGGTGACGAGGCTGGAGCCGTAGTCGGGCTTGAACTCGTCGAAGTCGGAGTCGTCCGCGAACCGGGCGATCACCTCGCGAGGGTCGAACGGGGTTTTCAGGTCCGTCGGCACGACCCCGAGCAGCTCTTCCGCGTCGTAGCGGGGCGAGACGGGGGCGGTTTGGGGAGCGGGGCCCTGTTTGCGCCAGTTCAGCCGCGCCACGATGCGCCGTCCGATGCGCAGCGCGTCCAGCTCGTCCTGCGCGTAGTAGTCGGCGAGGCCGGAGACCTGGGCGTGCATCTGCGCGCCGCCGAGCTCCTCCTCGCCGGATTCCTCGCCGGTGGCCATCTTCACCAGCGGCGGCCCGCCGAGGAAGACTTTGGAGCGCTCTTTGATCATGACCACGTGGTCGCTCATCCCCGGCACGTACGCACCGCCGGCGGTGGAGTTGCCGAACACGAGGGCGATGGTGGGGATCCGCTCGGCGGAGAGCCGGGTGATGTCGCGGAACATGCGCCCGCCGGGGATGAAGACTTCTTTCTGGCTGGGCAGGTCCGCGCCGCCGGACTCGACCATGGAGATCAGCGGCATCCGGTTCTGCGCGGCGACCTCGTAGGCGCGGAAGCCCTTGCGCACCGTCCACGCGTTCGTGGTGCCGCCGCGCACGGTCGGGTCGTTGCCGCCGATGACGCACTCCACGCCTTCCACTCTGCCGATCCCGAACACGTAGGAGGCCCCGACCGGGTTGTCGGTGCCCCAGGCCGCGTACGGGCAGAGCTCGAGGAACGGGGTGTCCGGGTCGAGGATCGCCTCGATCCGCTCGCGGATCATGAGCTTGCCGCGTTTGCGGTGGCGGGCCACTTTCTCCGGGCCGCCGCCCGCGAGGGCCTTGGCCTGTTCGGCGGAGAGTTCGGCGAGCTTCTCCAGCATCGCCTCTGCGGACTCCTTGTACGCCGGGGACGCGGTGTCGAGCGCGGAGCGCAACCGTGTCATCAGGCCGTCCTCCTCCCGCGCTCGCGGGGCTCGTGGGAGGCTCCCCTCGTCTCTCGTCGTGCTCCGGTCATGCGGTGTATCCCAATCTTCTCGCTGCCAACGTCGTCAGAATTTCCGTGGTGCCGCCGCCGATGCCGAGGATGCGCATGTCCCGGTACTGGCGCTCGACCTCGCTCTCCGCCATGTAGCCGAGCCCGCCGAACAGCTGCACCGCCTGGTTCGCGACCCATTCCCCTGTCTCCACCGCGGTGTTCTTGGCGAAGCAGACCTGGGCGACGAGGTCGCGGTCCCCGGCGATTTCCCGCTCCACCACGTGCCGGGTGTAGACCCGCGCGACGTCGATCCGCCGCGCCATCTCGGCGAGGGTGTTCTGCACTCCTTGGCGGCTGATCAGCGGGCGGCCGAAGGTGTTGCGGTCCCGGCACCACTGCGCGGTGATGTCCAAGCAGCGCTGCGCGGAGGCGTACGCCTGGCCGGCGAGGTTCACCCGCTCGGAGACGAACGCGCTCGCGATCTGCGCGAACCCGCTGTTCTCCGCGCCCACCAGGTTCCGGGCGGGCACCCGGACGTCGACGTAGGACAGCTCGGCGGTGTCCGAGCAGCGCCAGCCGAGCTTGTCGAGCTTGCGGCTGACGGTGAACCCCGGAGTCTGCTTGTCCACGACGATCAGCGAGACGCCGCCCGCGCCCTCGCCGCCGGTGCGCGCGGCGGTCACCACGTAGTCGGCGCGGACCCCGGAGGTGATGTAGGTCTTCGCGCCGTTGATCACGTAGTGGTCCCCGTCCAGACGCGCGGAGGTGGTCAAATGCCCGACATCCGAGCCGCCGCCCGGCTCGGTGATCGCGAGCGAGCCGATCAGCTCGCCGGCGAGCGTGGGCCGCACGTACCGCTCGATGAGCCGCTCATCGCCCGACGCGGCCATATGCGGGACCGCGATGCCGCAGGTGAACAGGGAGGCGAAGAGCCCGCCGGGGGCCCCGGCCTCATGCAGCGCCTCGCAGGCGATGAGCGCGTCGGCGCTGTTCCCGCCCGCGCCGCCGACGGACTCGGGGAAGGGCAGGCCCAACAGGCCCAGCGCCCCCGCCTTGCGGTGCAGCTCCCTCGGCAGCTCGCCAGCCCGCTCCCATTCCGCGGCGTTCGGCAGGACTTCGCGCTCCGCGAATGCCCGCACCGTCTCGCGCAAGGCGAGGCGTTCGGGGGTGGTCCAGATGCTCATCGAGGCTCCTCCGTTCCGAGCAAGGAAGCCGGGATGTCCAGCTCGCGCGAGCGTAGCCATTCGCCGAGGCCTTTGGCTTGCGGGTCGAACCGGGCCTGTTCGGCGACCCCGCGCCCGAGGATGCCCTCGATGACGAAGTTGACCGCGCGCAGATTGGGGAGCACCGTCCGGCGCACGACGAGGCCGGCCGCCTCGGGCAGCAGCTCCACGAGCTTGTCCGAGGTGAGCTGCGCGACCAGCCAGGAGTACTGCTCGTCCGTGCGCGCCCAGAGCCCGATGTTCGCCGAGCCGCCCTTGTCGCCGCTGCGCGCCCCCGCGAGCGCGCCGAGCGGCGCGCGGCGGACGGCTCCGAGGTCCCCCGGACCTGCGACGGCGGGCTCTGGGACTTCGGCAAGCGCTTGGGTCTGCGGCGCGGGCGGAATCGGGACCGTGGAGCCGTCGGGCAGCACGGCCTCGTGCGCGAGGGCGCTCTGCGGGACGAACCCCGCCGTGAACACCCCGTACGGCGAGCCGTTCCCCGGCGGGGTGGTGAGCGCGAAGCCCGGATAGCTCGCCAACGCCAGCTCCACCGCCGCGCTGGAGAACTGCCTGCCCACCTTGTCCGGGTCCATATCACGCACCACGCACTGCAACAAGGCGCTGGCCTGCTGCTGGGTCGGCGCGTCCGGACGGTCGACGCGGGCGAGGTTCCACACCACCTCGGCAGGGCGTTTGACCAGGAGCGGTTCGAGCTGGCTCTGCGCCAACGCGGCCTTCGCCTCGACGTCCAGGCCGGTGAGGATGAACGTCATCTCGTTGCGGAAACCGCCGATGGTGTTGAGCGAGACCTTCAGATCCGGCGGAGGAGCCTCCCCGCGCACGCCCGAGACCAGGACCCGGTCGGGCCCGTCCTGGGACAGCGCCGCCGTGTCGAGCCGAGTGGTCACGTCCGGCCCGGCGTAGCGCGCGCCCTGGATCTCGTAGAGCAGCTGCGCGGTCACCGTCCCGACGCTCACCGCCCCGCCGGTCCCCGGGTGCTTGGTGATGACGCTGGAGCCGTCGGCGCGGATCTCCGCGATGGGGAAACCGGCGTGGCCGAGGTCCGCGATCTCCTGGAAGAAGGCGTAGTTCCCGCCGGTGACCTGGGTCCCGCATTCGATCAGATGTCCGGCGACCACCGCCCCGGCGAGCCGGTCGTAGTCGGTCCGCGACCAGCCGAAGCGCCACGCGGCGGGGCCGACCACCAGCGAGGCGTCGGTGATCCGCCCGGTCACCACCACGTCCGCGCCCGCGTCGAGCCCGGCCACGATCCCGAACGCGCCCAGGTAGGCGTTCGCCGCGGCGGGCGACCCGAAGCCGAGTTCGGCCGCCCTGTCCAGCAGGTCGTCGCCCTGGACGTGGGCGATCTTCGCGTCGAGACCGAGCCGTTCGGCGAGGTCGCGGAGCTTGGCGGCGAGCCCTGCCGGGTTGAGCCCGCCCGCGTTGACGACGATCTTCACCCCGCGCTCCAGCGCCAGCCCGAGCCCCTCCTCCATCTGGCGCAGGAAAGTCTTCGCGTAGCCCAGGCTCGGGTCTTTGAGCCGGTCGCGCCCGAGGATGAGCATGGTCAGCTCGGCCAAATAGTCGCCGGTGAGCACGTCAAGCTCGCCCCCGGTCAGCATCTCGCGCACGGCGGCGAACCGGTCGCCGTAGAAGCCGGAGGCGTTTCCGACCCGAAGGATGTCGTTGCTCATGCGGCCCTCCTCGATCCGGGCGGGCCCGCGAAGGCCTGCGCGATGGCGATCCAACGCCTCGCGTCCTCGCCCTCCGCGACCACGTCGAGCGTGGACGGCGGGCGGCGCTGGCAGACGAGGTAGCAAAAGTCCAGCGCGGGCGCGGCGACGCGCTGGCGCGCGTCCTGCGGGCCCCAAGCCCATAGTTCGCCGTCCGGCGCGGCAAGCTCCACCCGGAACTCCTCCTCGGGCGGGACGAGCCCGTTGACCAGGAAGGCGAAGTCGCGGGCGCGGACCCCGATATGCGCCACGTGCTTGAGCCTGCTCGTCGCGGGCCACGGCTCCCCCAGCGCGTCGGCCACGTCCAGACCGTGCGCCCACGTCTCCATGATCCGGGCGGTGGCCATCGACGCCGGGCTCATCGGCGGCCCGAACCAGGGCAGCTTCGCTTTTTCCGGCACGTCGAGCAGCCGCCGGGCGAGAGAAGCGCGGCCGTTGCGCCAGGACGCGAGCAGCTCGTCGTGCGGACGAGCGGCGCGCTCGGCGGCTCCGTCGTCCACCAGCGTGGCGGCCCGGTCCGCCTGCTCCGCGACCGCCCTCGCGAACCCCTCCGCGTCGGTGGCGCTCAGCAGGGCGATGTCGTCGGTCCAGGCCAAATGCCCGATCTGGTGCGCGACGGTCCACCCATCGGACGGCGTCGGGGCGCGCCATTGCCCGGCAGGCAGATCCGCGACCAGGCCGTCGACGGCCTCGCCCTCGGCGACGAGATCGGCGACGATCAAAGCGAGCTCGGCCAAGGCACCTCCATCGGCTGTTCGGGCGGATCCCCAAGGCTAACGGGGAATCACTTACAGGCTAACAGGGAATCACTTATCCACTTCCACTGGGGCATAACTTCGTTAGATACGCAGCTCAAAGGCGCCCTTCCCGCCGAAACGAGGCCAGGTCACATCGCATGGCGCAGCGCGCGCCGAGGTTGCGCTCCGCTCGCGTGCGGCGCTTTCGGGAAACGCCGCGCCGCCGCCTGCTCGAAATCGCGCGACACGCCATGCGGCAACACTAGTCCTCGCCGCCGACAACTGTGACCGAGCCCACCTGAAGTCGTCGGCGGGACGGCGCGGAATCCCTCTCGAACAGCTCCGATGCCTAGGACAGGCGGGCGGGGGCCAGCAGCGCGACGACGGCGGGCAGCGCCGCCTCGTCCGGGAAGTGCCCGCAGGGCAGGGTGGCGAAGCACGCGCCGGGGAGCGAATGGAGCCAGGACCGCATGTCCTCGGGCCGCACCACGACATCCTCCTCCGCCGCCGCGACGACGACTTCGACGTCCGAGAGTTCCGCGAACGACGGCGCGGACAACAGGTAGTCGCGCCCGGCGCGCAGATCGGCCCGGATCGCGGGCAGGTACAGCGAGCGGAAGAACGGGGAGGCCAGCGCCTGCTCCGGGACGCCGCCGAGGGAGCGGAGCCGGTCGGGCCAGCGCTCCTCGTCGTCGAGCTCTTCGGCGAGCCTGGCGATCTGGCGGGCGGGGGCCGAGGCGAACAGCACGAGCGAGAGCCGCTCGGGCGCGGCGCCCGAGCGCAGCAAAGCGCGGGCGGCTTCGAGGGCGACGTACCCGCCGAAGCTATGCCCGAAGAGTCGGATGTCCGAGCCCTCCGGAAGGAGCTGGGCGACGGCCGGGGCGGCCAGCTCCGCAAAGCCGCGCACGTCCTGCGGCGGGGTCCGCGCGGCTCGGCCCCGGCCCGGCGGGTCGATCGCGTGGAAGGACGTCTCTGGGGCGAGCGCGGCGAACGCCGAGGCGAGTGGGCGGAACGCCCGCCCGTCGGAACCGGCGGGCGGGAATGCGACCACCGCGCGAGCTTGCCCGGCGTGCTGCGAACGGAAGCCGACCGCGTGCGGTTCGGCGGACGTCGCCTCCGAGGGGCCGCTCACGTCCGGGCGGGCTCGGCGTGGGCGTGGGTGCGGGTGGCGACGACCGAGGCGGCCAGCTCGCCCCGCAGATACAGCTCGCGGGTCCGCGAGCGCTGCACCTTGCCGGATGAGGTCTTCGGCAGTTGGCCGGGGCTGAGGAGGACGATGTCCGCGAGGGCGAGCCGGGTGCGGTCGGAGACCGCGCGGCGGACCTGCTTGATCTTCTCGTCGCGCGCGGAGCCCCGACCGCCAGAGGCGGCGGACCCTCCCGTTCGGGCGGGGACCGGGCTCTCCTCGAGCGCGACCACGACCTGCTCGGTGGCCTCGCCGGGGACGGAGAACGCGACGACGTTGCCCTTGCGGACCCCGTCGACCTCCTCGACCGCCCATTCCACCTGCATCGGGTCGTAGTTGCGGCCGTTGACGACGAGGACGTCCTTCTTGCGCCCGGTCACGTAGAGCTCGCCGTCGAAGACGAAGCCCCGGTCCCCCGTCCGCAGCCAGCCGTCCGCGAGGAAAGCCGCCTCGGTCGCCTCGGGGTTGCCGAAGTATCCGGCGGCCACCGAGGGCCCCCGGAACTGCACGTCGCCGACCTGCCCTTCGGGAAGCTCCCGGTCCTCGTCGTCCACGACGCGCACCGCGTGCTCGCCGTCCAGGACCGAGCCGCAGCTGACGAACACCAGCGCGTCCTCGCCGGACGCGTCGGGCTCGACCGGCTCCACTCGGCCTCGTCCGTGGTACGCCGCGCCCGCGACCTCCAGCCTGCGGAACCGCTCGGTCGGGCTGCCGAAGGTGATCGCCAAAGTCGCCTCGGCCATCCCGTACGCGGGCATGACCGCCTCGGGGCGCACGCCGTGCGGGGCGAACCGCCCGACGAATCCGTCGAGCACGCCCGCGTTGATCGGCTCGGCCCCGCAGCCGAACACCCGCATGCTCGACAGGTCCCAGCCGCCCTCCGGCGGTTTGGCCTTCTTCGCGGTGAGCGCGTAGGCGAAGTTCGGCGCGAACGAGATCGTGCCTCGGCCTCGGGAGATCGCGTCGAGCCAGACCCCGGGGTCGCGCAGGAACGCGAGCGTCGGGAGGTAGGTCGCCGGAATGCCGAACAGGACGGGGCCGAGCACGTGGCCGATGAGCCCCATGTCGTGGTAGAGCGGCAGCCAGCTCACAAAGCGGTCCTCGTCGGTGCAGCGCATGGCGGTCGTGAACGATTTCGCGTTGGCCCACAGCGAGGCGTCGGTGACCACGACCCCTTTCGGCCTGCCGGTGCTCCCGCTGGTGAACTGGAGGAAGGCGGTCTGCTCGGGGGCGCGGGGCGCGGGCTCGGCCTGCGCGGTCCCCTCGGCGAGCGTTTCGGTGTGCAGGACGGCCTCCAGCAGCTCGGCGAAGCGCGGCCCAAAGCCCAGCGCCTGGTCCGCCCACTGCGGCGTGACGAGGCGGCGGGCTCCGCTGGTCTGCAGCACCGACCCGATGAACTCCACGTACGCGTCCAGCTTGCCGAGGCTCGCGGGCGGGTAGAGCGGGACGGGGACCGCGCCCGCCCACACGGCGGCGAGGAACGCGACGACGAACTCGCGGTTGTCCGGGACGACGAGCGCCACCGGGTCGCCGGGCCGCACGCCGCCGCGGGCGAGCTCGGCCGCGGCCGAGGCGACGGAGCCCAGCAGCTCGGCGAAGGAGACGGACGACTCGGAGCCGTCGTCGCCGACGAAGGCGAATCCCCGGTCTGAGGACGCGGCGTTCTCCTGCAAGGCTTCGACGAGGGAGCGGTGGGTTTCGTGGTTGGGCATGACGTTCCTCCTTGTCAGACGTTCGCCGGTTGGCCGAGGCGGTCCTGCGCCTCGGCCTGGCTCAGGTTTCGGTGCTCGCTGGCGAGGATCTCGACGGTCTGGTCGATCTGCTCGAAGCTGTGTTTCGCGGTGACGAAGAATCGCAGCCGCGCCGCCTCGTTGGGCACGGCCGGGTAGAGGATCGGGTCCACGTTCACCCCCGCCGCCCGCAGCCGGGCGGCGAGCTTGAGGCACCTGTCGGAGTCGCCGACCACGAAGGGGATGATCGGCGTGCCCTTGCTCCCCTCGGAGGAGAGGCCCTTGGCCGCGAACGCGGCGCGCATGTAGTCGGCGTTCGCGTGCAGGGACGCGACGCGCTCGGGCTCGGCTTCGAGGATTTCGACCGAGGCGAGGGACGCGGCTGCGGACGCGGGCGGCAGGCCGCAGCTGTAGATGAACCCTGGCAGGCTGTACTTGAGGTACTGGATCAGCTCGCGCGAACCGCCGATGTAGCCGCCGCAGCTGGAGAGCGACTTGGACATGGTGCCCATCCAGATGTCCACCCCGGAGCGGTCCACGTCGAAATGGTCGCCCACCCCGCCGCCGCGCGGGCCGAGCACGCCGATCGAGTGCGCCTCGTCCACCATGAGCATCGCGTCGTGGCGTTTGGCGACTTCGATGAACTTCGGCAGGTCCGCGATGTCGCCGTCCATGCTGTACGCGCCTTCGACCACCACCAGCGCCCGCCGATGGCGGCCCCGGAGGCTCGCGAGCAGCTCGTCCAGATGCGCGGGGTCGTTGTGGCGGAAGGGGCGGCGGACCGCCCCGGAGAGGCGGCAGCCCTGCATGATGCTGTCGTGGGCGAGCGCGTCGTGCAGGACGATGTCGCCCTCGCCGAGGATATGCCCGATGACGGTGACGTTCGTGGAGTGCCCGCCGACCAGGGTCAGCGCGTCCTCGACCTTGAGCAAGCGCGCGATAGCAGCCTCAAGGTCGCGGTGCACCGGTTTCTCCCCGGACAAGAGGCGCGACGCGGACACCGAGGCTCCGTACCGCGTGAGCGCCTCCTGCGCCCGCGCGATCACCCGCGCGTCCCCGGAGAGACCGAGGTAGTTGTAGCTGGAGTAATTGATCAGCGTCCGCCCGTCCATCTGGGTGGTGTCGTCAACGACGCGCTCGTGCAGGGTGAAGTAGGGGTTCCCGCCCTCGCCCGCCGCGAGGCCCCGCAGCCGCTCGGCGAGCGCCTGCCATTCGGGGAAGTCCGCGACCCCCCCGCTCGCGGGCGACCGGAGCAGCCGCCGAAGGCGCGGGGGCGGCTGGCGGTTCGGGCGCGGCTGTCGCGGGGGCCGCCGCCTGGCCGGCCGCCAGGGCGACGACTCGCGCCACGGTGAGCTCACGGGCTTCGAGGTCGTGCAGGCTCAGCTCCGGTCGCGATTTCTTCAAACTGTTGAACAGTTCGGCCAGCATGAGCGAGTCGAAGCCCAAGTCGCCGATGAGCGACTGCTCGGGCTTGAGGTTCGCCACGTCGTAGGAGCCCACCCGCGCGATCTCGGCGAGCGTCTGCGCGCCGTTCGCCGCAGCGGATGGCTCCGGTCGGACCAGAGCGGAACGCGCCTGTTCCTCAGGCTTCGGCTCCGGCCGGACGGGAGCCTTCTGGGCGAGGTCGGCTGTTCGGTCTGGGGAAGCCGCCTGGCCGCCCAGCATTTTCTCGAGCAACGCTGTCTGCTCGCGCCACAGCGCGACGATTTCTTGCACGAGGGGTCCTTCCTTCTGTTGGGGAGCTGACAAGGGGATGGCCGCCGCGGAGGGCGCCTGCGCGGCGGGCGCGGGGCGGCGCGTTGCGCCATCGGGCCCGCCGCGCCGCTGTTTGACCGGCCAAAGCGGCTTCGCCGGGGCCGGAGGGGCGGAGAGGAGCGCCCCGCTGGAATCCGTCGAACTCGCCAGGCTCACAGGGAAGCCGAGCGAGCGCAGTTGCGCCCGGAGGCGGTTGAGGACCCTGCCGTGGTCGGGCCCCGTGTCGCCGGTCGCCAAGAGCCGGTCCGGCTCCACGCCCGCAGCCCGCGCCAATTGCAGCAGCGCGCGCCCGGAGCCGATCTGGACGAACACCATGTCCTCCGGCTGTCCGCCGCCGCGAGCCCGGTCGAGCGCCTCGGCGAACCGGACGGGAGCGAGCGCGTGCCTGCGCCAGACGTCGCGGACGTCCTGGGCGTCGCGGTACGGGCGCGCGTCGATGCAGGAGACGAAAGCCGTCCTCGGGTCGGCGAGGCGCAAGGTTTCCACCCATGCCGCGATCTGGGCGTTGGCTCCCTCGATGAGCGGGCTGTGGAAGGCGTGCGAGACGTCGAGGGCCTTCACCGCGACGTCGGCTGCCGCGAGTTTCTCGGCGGCGGCGGCCAAACCCGCCGAGGAGCCGGACACCACCGTCTGGTCCGGGGCGTTGAGGTTGGCGACCCACGCCGAGGGCACGTCCGCGATGATCGAGCGCACGGTCGCCTCGTCGGCGCGGCACGCGATCATCCCTCCGGGAGGTATGTCCGCCTGGGCGATGGCCTCGCCTCGGCGGGCCGCGAAGGCGACCGCGGCCTCCGGGGCGAGCACCCCTGCCGCGACCGCCGCCGCGAACTCCCCGACGCTGTGCCCGAGCACGACGTCGGGGACGACGCCGACGCTGGCCAACAGCCCCGCCATGGCGAGCTGGGTGACGAGCAGCGCGGGCTGGCACCGGTCGGTCGAGGCGAGCGCGCGGGCCGTCTCGGGCGTCCGCTCCGCCGGGTACATGACGTCCAGCAGCCCCGGGCTCTCGGACGCGGCGGCGAGGCGGCGGACCGCCTGGTCCACATCCGGTTCGAGCGCGCGCAGCACGGCCAGCTCTCGCACGGTCTGGGAGCCCTGCCCGGCGAAGAGGAAGCAGAGCTTCGGCTTCGGCGCGCCGGGTTTGGCGGCGCGGTACCAGACGTCCTCGGAGATCTGCGCCGGGATCCGCCCGGCCGCGCTGGCCGGTTCGGCTGTGTTTGCCGAATCGAATTGGGCGAGCGCGACGCGCAGCCTCTCGTGCAGCTCCATGGTCGAGCCCGCGACGATCAAAAGCTCCACGCCCCGGTCCTCCCGCCGCACGAGCGTGTTCGCCACCCGGTCAAGGTCGAGGTCGGGGCTGGCGTCGATGTCCGCGAGCAACCTCCTGCAGCGGAATTCGATCTCGCCCGCGTTCGCCCCCCTGACCGGAATGACCCGGCTCGTGCACGGCCGGGCTGTTTGCTCCGGGCGCGCGGCCTCCAGCACCACATGCACGTTCGTGCCGCCGAAGCCGAACGCGCTCACTCCGGCCACATGCGGACGGTCCACCTCGGGCAGCGGCACGCTTTGCCGCGCGATGGCGAAGCCTCGCTCGCCGAGCCGCAGCGCCGACCGCTCGGCCCGCACGTTCGGCTGCGGCGGGACGACGCCATTGCGCAGCACCAGCGCGGCCTTGATCAGCCCGATCACTCCCGCTGCGGACATGGCGTGCCCGACGTTCGCCTTCGCGCTGCCCAGGTAGCGCGCCAACGCGCCCCGGTGGGGCAGGCTCGCGCTCAGCGACTCGACCTCCGCCGCGTCGCCCACCGACGTCGCGGTGCCGTGCGCCTCGATGTAGTCCACGTCCTGCGCGCGCACCCCCGAGTCGGCGAGGGCGAACTCGATGGCCGCGCGCTGCCCGGCGGCCTGCGGCTCCATCGGACCGGCGCCCGCCCCGTCGTTGTTGCACCCAACGCCGCGCAGCCACGCGTGCACCTCGCCCTGCTCGGGGAGGAACGCCTCCTTGGTCAGCACCACCGCGCCGACCCCCTCGCCGAGGACGAAGCCGTCGGCGTTCTCGTCGAACGGGGCGCACACCCCGGATTTGGACACCGCGCCGATCTTCGAGAACAGGACGAGCGAATCCGGCAAGAGGTTCACATGCACGCCCGCGACGATGGCGACCTCGCATTGCCCGGCGCGCAACGCGAGCACCGCGTTGTGCAGCGCGACGAGCGAGGAGGCGCAGGCCGCGTCGACGGCCATGGACGGCCCGCGCAGGTTGAAGCTCCGGCTGATCGTCGCGGCGGCCATGTTCAGAAGGAAGCCCGGCATAGTGAACGCCCGCGCGGGAGGCACCGACGACGTGAGCGCCCGAAGGTCGTCCTGGGCTTTCGCGCCGAACGCGCCCGAGCCGAGCTGGACCCCGCGCAGCGGCGCGGTGATCAGCTCGCGGAAGTCCGAGGTGGAGACCCCGACGTACACGCCGACCGGACGGCCCGCGAGGCTGCGCTCGTCGAAGCCGGCGTCTTCGAGGGCTTCGCGGACCGTCGTGAGCAAAAGCCGGTGCTGCGGGTCCATCACCTCCGCCTGGCGGGGCGAGATGCCGAAGCGGAGCGGGTCGAAGCGCTCGATGTCGCTCATCGCGGCCATGACGTCCGTGTACGCGGTGTTCGGGGCCTTCCCGTCCGGGTCGAAGAACAGGGCGTGGTCCCATCGCTGCGGCGGGATTTGGCCGAAAGCCGTCTCCTCGGCCAAGAGCATGCGCCAAAACGACTTCACGTCGGGGGCTCCAGGGACTTGGCAGGCCATGCCGACCAGTGCCAGCCGTTCCGATGGTTGCGCGCCGTCCATGCGTTCCGCTTCCCTTCTCGCCTAACCGACCAGAGTTTCCGACGCTCCGGCGAGGCTGGCCCGGACCACGTCGGCGAGGTCTCCGACCGTCCGCACGCCGATCAGCTTCTGTTGCGAGAGCGAGACGCCGACGGTCTCTTCGATCTGGGTCAGCGCTTCGAGGATTTGCACGGAGTCGTACCCCAAATCGGCGATTTCCCAATCCGGGGAGAGCTCCGGGGGCTCTGAAGTCGCGACGGAGCCGAGCGCTTCGTACACAAGGCCGAGCGCGATGTCGTCGGCGGCGGGCAGCAGATCCATAATGCACCTCATTGATCGATTTGTCGTGTTCCGATTTTCCGAAATCGCTTCGACTTTACGAAGCTCGTGCGCCATGAATTCATCAGTTTTCCATGAATGCATCAGCTCGCTGGACATTCCCGGAACTCCGTGGAAACCGCCTCGGATCGAAGAGCGGAGCGAGACGATTCAACGGGCTTACATGCGGGAACAGTCTGAGCCTAATCGAAACGGACGATAAGGATCGCCTTACCGAATAAGCCGATGATTTGATGGATTGCTCCTGCTTCGAGCCTTCCTCGACCATCTGATCTGGAGGAATATCGGAAGAATGCCGACGAGGCGGATCAAACTCGGGCGCGGAGTATTTTTCTCATGCCGATTATTGTGAAATAGTGCACAGCGGAAAAGTCATATGGCGCGCCTTTTGCGCGATTATCAATCAACTCGGCCAGCCCCTGTCTCCGCCCCGGACGATTTCGCCCGCCCATGTTGTGGCATTCTCATCCCATGGCGCAATACAGGGCGGTGTTCGACGCGAAGGCGACTTTCTCGAACGGCGGCAGCCTGAGCGTCGAAGGCTTTCGCCTCGACGTCCCCTCCCCCGGCGCGACCGAAGACGAAGTGGCCGCGCTCTTCGTCGCCTCGCTCGGCCTCTTGATGACCGAAGAGGTCGAGTTCGGGCGGCTCTCGATCATCGAGGAGCCGCATAAAGGCACGCGGGGCGGACCAAGCGGCCTTGCCGCCCCCGCCGTCAGATCGCGCAGGGTGGACCTCAACCACGTCATCCGGCACGGCGAGACGACCTACCCCGGCCTGCCCGCGCCGCAAATCGCCGCGCACCTCACCCGCGCGGCCTCCCGAGGCCTCTACGCGGAGGGCGTCGAGTTCCAGATCGACCAGATCACGATGGTCGGCAACACGGGCACCTATCTCGACAGCCCTTTCCACCGGTACCACGACGGCCCCGACCTCAGCTCCCTCTCCCTGGACCGGCTCGTGGACTTGCCCGCAGTCGTGGTCCGCGCCGAAGGCGACGGCGCGCGAGCCGTCGACGTCGGCCATCTCGCCGCGCTCGAAGTCGAGGGCCGTGCCGTGCTGCTGCACACTGGCGGCGACCGGCATTGGGGGACTCCCGCCTACGCCGTCCAAGCCCCGTACCTGACGGAACGGGCGGCCCGCTGGCTCGCCGAGCGCAAAGCGGCCCTCGTCGGTATCGACTCCGTCAATATCGACGCCATCGACCAGGGCAAGGCACGACCGGCGCACTCCGTCTTGCTCGCGGCGGGGATCCCCATCGTCGAACACCTCACCGGGCTGGGCCAGCTTCCCCCGCACGGCGCGACGTTCACGGCGGTCCCGCCGCGCGTCGAGGGGTTCGGCACCTTCCCGGTCCGCGCTTTCGCCACCGTCGAAACCCGCTGAGCCGCCCTGACGGCAGGCGGCTCAGCCGGGGCTCAGCCCTCGTGATGGCGGCAGGCGGCCCCTCCGGCTGGCGGGCTCGCGAGCGGCGAGGCGAAAACGCGATCCCGTCGTCGGCCCAACGCCGCGCCGACCGGGAACCGCACGTCCGCCTCGGTCACGGATGGCCGAGCGCGTTCAACACGTCGCGGGCGACGGCCGCGTGGCCCTCCGGGGTGGGGTGCAGGGCCATAGGCGCGCCCGAGTGGGATCCGTCGCCGCGCACCCACGGCTCCTCGGAGCAGACTCCGTGGTCGCCGTGCGTGTTCACGTCCACGTACTGCGACCCGCTCTGCGCCGCGGCGGCCTTCAGCGCCTCATTGGTCCGGGCCTGCAGGGCGTCGATGTACGCGGCGTCGTCGGCGTTGTACGCGCCCCACGCCTCGCACCAGCCCGCCCCTGAGCGCAGGTAGCCGACGAACAGAACCTTCGCGTTCGGCGCGATCTGGTGGATTTGCTTCGCGGCCTCGGCGGTCGTGTCCGTGACCCGCTGCATGAACTCGTTCATGTCCGCCAGCTGCTGGGTGCCTTCGACCTTGGCCTGGCAGTTCCCGCCGCCGCAGCCGCGGAAGAGCACCGCCGAGAGCGTGTCGTTGGACATGCCCATCGTGATCGTCACCAAGTCCGTGTCCGGGGTGATCGAGTCGATCAAAGCGGTCGGCTGCCCGCCCCAGCCGAGGCCGCCGGGCACGACGGAGGTCAGCCCGTACGTCGTGCCGCCGCTGCAGCTGAGGTCCAGGAACGCGGTGCCGCGCTCGAGGCCGTAGGCTTCCGCGACCTTCGACGGGTAGTTGCTGAACGAGCGGCGGCACCATTCCGATGGGTCGTCCACGGGATCCTGGAACGGGGCCGAGGCGTAGGAGTCGCCGAACGCGACGTACTTGTGCACCTGCGCCGGAGCGGGCGGGGCCGCGCCGTCCGGAGCGGGGGTCGCCGGGGCCGGGGTCGCGGGGGCCGCGCCGTCCGGGGCGGGAGGAGCCGGGGTCGCGGGAGCCGCTGGAGCCTCAGCCGCAGGAGGAGCCGGGGGCGGGGTCGCGGGAGCCGCGCCGTCCGGAGCGGGAGGAGCCGGGGTCGCTGGAGCCTCAGCCGCAGGAGGAGCCGGGGGCGGGGTCGCGGGGGCCGCGCCGTCCGGGGCGGGAGGAGCCGGGGTCGCGGGAGTCGCTGGAGCCTCAGCCGCAGGGGGCGCGGAGGGCGGAGCAGGCGGCAGAATGGTGACCGGGGCAGGTGGGGCCGGGGTGGGGTCGGTCGGATCCGCCTTGGCCAGCGCGCCGCAAGAGAGGCCAACCAAGGCCATGGCGAGGAGCGCCCTTGTAACAACAGGTTGGTTCATAGCAGGCACATAGTATCCCCTCACGAGCCGCGTATCCCCGTGCTGGCAGCAAACTCAGGGAATTCTCACAGGGCAGGCGACAAGGACCCGGGACCGAAGAGCATCGCCCGCGCAGGCGCGAGCGTCGCTCCCGCGCGGGTGGAGCCTCCCGGTTGCGACCGCTCCGACCTCAGTCCGGCGAGAACGGCAACACAGCAGAACGGACAGAGCGCTCTGTCGGCGGGGTCGCGCTAAGCGCTCCGGGCTTCGCCAGCGACTGGCCGCTCGGAGCCCTCGCCCGCGCGGAGCCTCGGGCAAGCGGGGAACGTGCCGAGGTCCTCGACGCGGTATCCGCACGGATAGCTCTGGATCGACGGCATCTGCCGGGAGTAGTACGGCTTCTTGCGCGGGGGCAGCAGCCGGACGATCCGCGCCCGCAGCCGCAGCGCCCCGGTCGCGATCCGCCGCGCGAGCCGGCTCGGCCGTTCGTAGCGGAACGCGTCGACCAGCGGGTCGTCCATCAGCCCGAAGGAGAACCAGCGCACCAGCGCCCTCGGCGCGTATTTGTTGGGCGGCAGCTCGGCGAGCAGCCGGAGCGTGGCTTCCGCGACCGCGCGGGTCTTGTTGGTGTAGGCGAAGTGCTCCGCCTCGTAGGCGTCGAGGAAGTCGGAGAACGCCGCGTAGGTCTGCGGGATGTCTTTGATGTTCATGCGCTTGCCCAGCTCCCGGTAGTAGTTCGTGATCCCTGCGGTCTCCACGTCGGTCAGCCGCCGCCAGCCGTACTCGTTGATCCACCGCACCGGCATCACCACGAATGTGGACAGCACGTACAGGAAGTCTCCGTTGCTGATGTCGTACGCCCCGTGCATCTGGTTCATCCGCCGGATCGCCGCGCGTCCTTCGGCCGAGGCCATGCCGTGCTCGACGGCGGCGTCCAAGATCAGCACCGTGTCGTCGTAGCGTTTCTGCGTCCGGGTGATCAGTTCGGTGGTGTCGTAGAGCAGGTCGCCGATCGAGGGCACCGCGTACGTGCGGAAGAGGGCGAAGCTCAACGACTGGACCGTGTCCCACGGGAACTCGTGCGCGACGAGGAGCCTGGCTATTTCTTCGTAGTCCGACTCGGGGTCGAGGGTCGAGATGTGATCGCGGATCGCATAACGGGACATGTGGTGAGTATAACCGAGTTACCTCACATTGAGTGATCGAAATCCATGACTTGTCCCACTTTTGTGGAATTTCCACGATTGCGCAACACGGAGCCGCCGCCCCGGCGCGAGCGGCTTGCGCGGGCCGCGCCATGCTGCGCGGCTGGGGCGCGCGGACCCCGCGCGAGGTCGAAGCGGTCGCCGCAGCCTGCCGCCGGGAGACAAGGGCGTGGGCTAGCCGCCGCCCCGCATCGCCATCGCCATCGCCATCGCCATCGCCATCGCCATCGCCATGAGCTTGATGAGCGCCCGCCTCCGCGACGAGGACGCGCCTCCCCTTCGGGTTTCTCGGCCAAATTTATTGCAAATGATTTTCATTTACTATAGGCTGTGAATCACCCAAGCCAGCGCGAAGAAGCACAGGAGGCATGCCGTGACCGTCCACGACGCACTGCAAGGAGAACGCGCCACGACCACTGGCAACCAGCCAGGATGGTTCGTGAACAGCAAGGTCGACATCCTCTTCGTCTTCGGGCTCGGCGCGCTGCTCTCCGCCGTGCTCGCCGCGGCCTCGGCCAGCCACCGCGAGGTCTTCTTGTTCGCGGCGGTCGGGTTCAGCGTGCTCTCCGACCTCCCCCACGTCCTCACCACCACGACGCGGGTGTGGCTGGACCCGCGCGAGCGCGCCCGCTATCGGCGGCATTACCTGGTGAGCTTCGCCGTCGTCGCGGCGCTCGTCTCCGCGCTGTGGTTCAGCGGGCATCTGCTGCCGCTCGTCGCCGTCTGGGCGTACTGGCAGGTTTTCCACGTGCTCAAGCAGCACTTCGGGATCATCAACATCTACGCCGCGAAAAACGGGTACAAAGGGCCCCGCGACAAGGTCAAGTACGCGCTGTACGCCTGCTGCCTCGCGCCGGTGGTCTATCGGGCGAGCCACGGCCTGCAGTTCTCCGAGTACACCTTCTTCGGCAACCGGCTGCCCTTCTCGGGGCTGACGATCCCCTTCCCTCCTCTGCCGACGCCGGTGGTCGCCGCCGGATACCTCGTCGCCGCGGTCCTGCTCGCCGTCGCCGCCGCCGAGCAGCTCGGCCTGCGCCGCAAGGGCCAGAAGGCGCTGCCTCCCATGGCTTTGGCCACGTTCGCGGTCGCGGTCGTCTCCTACAACCTCTCGTACCTGCTGGTCTCCGACCTGTTCGCGCTGATCCTCATCGCGACGACCACGCACAGCCTCCAATACCACCTGATCAACTGGACCCGGAACAACACCCGCTTCGCGAGCCCTGCCCCGAAAGAGCGCGGATTGCTGCTTGCCCGGCTCTCCCAGCGCAAGGCGCTGCCCCTGTACATCGCCTTCCTCGCCGGGCTCGGGATCCTCGCCGGCCAGTTGGACACGATCATCTTCGCCATTCCGCTCATGTTCGTGCTGCACCACTTCTACATGGACGGCGCGCTGTGGAAGAGCAAGGGAAACCCCGAACTCGCCCACGACCTCGGCATCGCCCGCAAAGCCGCATGAGCCTGATCGACACGCTTTCCCGCGAATCCGCCCCCAAGGGGCGCGGCCCCGCGCTCGACGTGCGGGAAGCCGCCTCCGCCCGCGAGCTCCGCGACTTCGTCGCCCTGCCCTACCGGCTCCACAAGGGCGACCCGCGCTCGCGCCCCGGCCTGCGGCAGACGATGCGCCGGAAGATGGACCCGCGCAAGAACCCGCTGCACCGCGAGGCGCAGATCGCGCACTTCCTCGCGTACCGGGGGGACGAGCCGGTGGGCCGGATCTCCGCGAGCATCGACGCCGAATACGTCCGCCGCTACGGCGACTACGGCTTCTTCGGGTTCTTCGAGAGCACGCCGGAGCACGCCGTCGCCGCCGCCCTCCTGGACCGGGCGGAAACCTGGGCCCGCGCGCGGGGCATGGCGAAGATCGCCGGTCCCTACAGCTACTCCTCGCGCGAGGAGGTCGGGGTTCCTCGTCAGCGGGCACACGAGCGCCACCACGGTCATGCAGCCGTACAACCCGCCGTTCTACCCGGAGCTGGTCGAACAGGCCGGGTACCGCGCGAGGTTCGAGACCGCCTCCTACCGCTGGGACGTCGGCACGGCCCCGGACGCGCAGCGGCGGCTGCTCAAACGCGCCGACGACGTGCGCGCCGCGCAACGGCTCGCCGTCCGCTCGGTGCGCATGGACCGCTTCGGCGAAGAGCTGGAGCTCGTGCGCCGGCTCTACAACGACTCCTTCGCGCACCACCCGGAGAACGTGCCGCTGAGCCAGCCGGTCTTCGCGGACATGGCCAAGGAGCTGCGTCCTGTGCTCGATCCGAACATCATCAAGATCATCGAGCACGGCGAGCGCCCCGTCGGCTTCCTCTTCATGATCCCCGATCTGGACGAAATCATCAGCAAGTCGGGCCGGATCACCCCGTCCCTCGCGCTGCGCCTCGCCGCGCGCCGTGGCGGGCGGATCCGAGGGGTGGACACCGCCGTCGTCGTCCTGATCGGCGCGGTCCAGACCGAGTTCGGCTTCGGGATCGGCAGGGTGCTGGCGGGCGAGATCGTCCGGGCCGCGACCTGTGGCGGCTACCGCTCCGTCGCCACCACGTGGGTCCACGAGGACAACGCGTGGTCGAACGCGCTCGTCGCCCAGATGGGCGCGCCCCCGCAGCACCGGCATCGCGTCTACCAGAAGGCGCTGTGATGTCCGAGCGGATCCTTGTGACCGGCGCGACCGGCTACCTCGGCCTCACCCTCGTCCGCGCGCTCGTCGCGGGCGGAGCGGAGGTCGCCGCTCTCGTCCACCCGCTCGAGCGCGCCCAGCTGCCAGAGGACCTCGCCCCTCATGTCGAGGTCCGGGCCGCCGACGTCGCCGACGCGGCGGGCCTGGAAGCCGCCGTGCGCGGAGCCGAGCGCCTGTACCACCTGGCCGGGGCGACCGCCCCGAGCTCGCGGCTCGCGGACGCGGCCTGGCGCACGAACGTCCTCGGCGCGTACCTGGTGGCGCAGTCCTGCCTGCGCCACGGCGTGCGGCGGATGGTCCACGTCTCCTCCACCGCCGCCATCGGCTATCCGCCGAACGGCGTGGTCGCCGACGAGGACTTCGCGGCGGCGGACTCGGTCCTCGACAACGCCTATTCGGCGACGAAACGGGCGGGCGAGCGGCTCGTGCTGGACTTCGTCCCCCAAGGGCTCGACGCGGTCGTGGTCAACCCCGCCGCCGTCTTCGCCCCGAGCGCGGACCCGAAACGCTCGTGGAGCGCCCTCGCCGAAGCCGCGGCCAACGGGCTGCTGCGCGTGGTCCCGAAGGGCGGCACCGCCGTGTGCTCCGCGCGCGACTTCGTCGCGGGGACCGTCGCGGCGATGGACAAAGGGACGGCGGGCCGCCGCTACATCCTCGCCACCGCGAACCTCTCGTACCGCGAGATCGCAGAGCGGCTCGTCGCGGCGACCGGCCGGAGCCACGCGGTGCGCGAGCTGCCGGACCGGGTGTTCCGCGCGCTCGGCGCGGCGAACCGGACGCTGCGCGGCCTGGTCGGCTCGCACGACCCGGCGGACGCGCTCGTGCCCGAGAACGTCGAGCTGATGGTCCGCGAGCTGTACTACGACCAAAGCAGGGCCGTTCGCGAGCTCGGCCTGCCGCAAAGCTCGCTGGGCGAGTTGATCTCGGAGTTCGTGCGATGACCTCACCTGCCCCCGCCAACCCCGACGAAGAGCTGCGCGGCTCGAAAGCCGCGCTTGGCATCTCCATGGCCGAGGCCCGCGAGCTCGTGGCGGACCTCGCCCCGCGCCGCGCGTGGATCTACTGGACCGACCTCGTCGTCTCGTTGACGATCGGCTACGGCGCGTTCTTCCTCTGCCCCGCGGACCGGCTCGCGAGCCCGCTCGGAATCGGCTGCGTGCTCGTCGCCGGGTTCGCGCTCTACCGCGCGGTGCTGTTCGTCCACGAGATCGTGCACGCGGGCGACGAGCTGCGCTGGTTCTCCGTGTTCTGGCACGCGGTCTGCGGCATCCCGATGTTCGTGCCGAAGTTCTTCTACGATCTGCACCAGGACCACCACGCCGCCCGCACATACGCGACGGCGCAGGACGGGGAGTACGTCCCCTACGCGCGCTGGCCTTGGTGGCGGCTGTGCCTGCTGCCGCTCACCGCATTGGTCGCGGGCCCGCTGTTCGTCCTCCGGTTCCTCGTCCTCGCGCCGCTGGGCTGGCTGGTCCCGCCGCTGCGCCGCTGGTTGCTCGAACGCGCCTCGGCGCTGGTGATCGACGCGGAGTTCCAGCGCGAGCTGCCTGGCGGGAAGGCGCCTCGCTCCTGGCTCGCGCAAGAGGCGCTCTGCTTCGGGTACACGCTCGCGCTCGCGGCCCTCTTCGTCGCGGGGGCCTACCCCGCCGCGCGCCTGTTGGAGGCGCACCTGGTGATCGCCGTGTTCGTCTTCGTCAACTGGGTCCGCGTGCTCGCCGCCCACCGCTACGAGAGCGACGAGCGGCCCATGACCTTCCCCGAGCAGGTCCTCGACTCCATCGACCACCCCGGCTTCCCGCTCCTCGGCGAGCTCTGGGCCCCGCTCGGGCTGCGGCTGCACGCCATGCACCACCTCTTCCCCGCCCTCGCCTACCACCGGCTGCCCGAGGCGCGGCGCAGGCTGGCCTCGGCGGTCGCATCGGACGGCGGCTACTGGGCCACCGAGGATCCGTCGCTCTTCGCATCGCTCAAACGCCTGCTCACCAAACCCCGTGACACCGCACAGCCCGCGCAGAAGGAGCCCGCATGACCGACGAACGCCTCGTCTTCCCCCCGATGCGGGAGTCGCGGGCAGCGACCTATTCCCGCAAGCTCCCCATCCGCCCCGTGGAGGCCGTGGGCTCCCGGATCAAAGACGCGGACGGGCGCTGGTACGTGGACTGCTTGGCGGCGGCGGGCTCGATGTCGCTCGGCTGGAACCACCCCGCCGTGCGCGACGCCGTGCGCGGCGTGCTCGACTCCGGCGAGCCGTGGCTGTCGCTGGACTTCCACACCCCGGCCCGCGAGCAGTTCGTCGAGGACCTGCTCGCCATCCTGCCGCCGGGCCTGCGCGAGCGCGGCAGGGTCCATCTGTGCTCCCCGAGCGGCGCGTTCGCCGTCGAGGCGGCGCTGATGCTCGCCGAGGTCGCCACCGGCGGCAGAGAACACATCGGCGTGCAAGGCGGCTTCCACGGCTGCACGAGGGCGGCGCGGTCGGCGAGCTCCGGCGGCGGCCTGCGCCAGCAGCCGGTCGTCCTCGCCCCGCACACGGTGTTCCTGCCGTATCCCCAGGACTACCGCTGCCCCTTCGGCGTCGGCGGCGAGCAAGGAGTCGACCTGGCCGTGCTCGCTGCGCGCGGACTCGCCCGTCCGCACACGGGGGTCCGCTCCCCCGCGTCGGTCATCGCGGAGTTCGTCCTCGGCGAGGGCGGCGTGCTGCCCGCCCCGCCCCGCTGGGGCCAGGCGCTGCGCGAAACCGCGACCAGCCTGGCCGTCCCGCTCATCGCGGACGAGGTCCAGGCCGGGATGTTCCGCACCGGACCCGCGTGGGCGTTCGAACGGTGCGGCGTCGAGCCCGACATGATCGTGATCTCCAAAGGGCTCGGCTCGGGAGTGCCGATCTCCGTCCTTGTCGTCCGCGAGGAGTTCGACGTCTGGGAGCCGGGGGCGTTCACCGGCACGTTCCGGGGCAACGCCATGGCCTTCGCCGCCGCGAGCGCGGTCATCCGGTTCGCCCGTGAGAGCCGTCTCGCCGAACGCGTCGCCGAGACGGGCAGGGTGTTCCAGAGCGGACTGCGCTCCATCGCCGACGGTTCCGCCGTCATCGCCCAGGCGCGCGGCGCGGGCCTCATGCTCGGAGCCGAGATCGTCCGCCCGGACGCGGAACCGGACGCGGGCGGCGCGCTCCCCGCCGCCCCCGAGCTCGCCGCGCGGATCCAACGGGCCTGCCTCGCGGAGGGCCTGATCGTCGAGATCGGCGGGCAACACAACAACGTGGTGCGCTTCCTGCCGCCGCTGACCATCGAAGAGGACGACGTGGCCTCGGCCCTCACCGCGTTCGACGCGGCGGTGCGCGCCGTCGAGCGCCAGCTGCCGAGGAGAGAGGTCGCATGAGCGGGGAGCACATGCCGTTCGAGGCCGACTTCGTCGCCGGGTCGGGCGCGCTCGCCTACCAGGAGGCCGCCGCTTGGGCTGTCGCCCTGACCGGCTCCGCGCTCGCCGACCCGAAAACGCCGGGGCTGGTCGACGGCTACGCAGGGCTCAAGGCGCAAGCCTCGAGCCTCGGACTCGACGAAGCCGACGGAGTCGGGCTGCGCCAAGCGCTGCGCGAGGCCGTCGGGCTGTTGGCCGACCGCTCCGCCTCGGTCGCCTCCCCCGCCTACCTCGCGCATCTGCACTGTCCGCCGACTATCGCCTCGCTGGCCGCCGAGATGCTCGTCAGCGGGTTCAACCAGTCCATGGACTCGTTCGACCAAGCCCCTGCGGCGACCGCCGTCGAGCAGCACGTCGTGGAGAGCCTCTGCGCGAAAATCGGCTACGGCCCCGAGTCCGACGGCGTCTTCACCAGCGGCGGCACCCAATCGAACCTGCAGGCGCTCCTGATGGCCCGCGACGCGTTCGCGGCCAAGGCGGGCTGGAGCATCGCCGAACGCGGGCTCCCACTGGACGCGGGGACGTGGCGCGTGCTGTGCGCCCCGCAGGCGCATTTCTCGATCCGCCAAGCGCTGCGCGTGCTCGGGCTCGGCGCGAACGCCGTCCTCGAAGTCCCCGCCGACCCCGAGGGCCGGATGGACGCCGCCGCGCTCGCCGCCCTCCTCGACGAATGCGCCAGCGCCAAAGTCCCGGTGTTCGCGCTGGTCCTCACTGCGGGCACCACCGACTCCGGAGCCGTCGACCCGCTGGCGGAAGCCGCCAGCCTCGCGCGCGAGCACGGCGTCTGGACCCATGTGGACGCCTGCGCCGGGGGCTGCTTGGTCTACAGCGAGCGGCGCAAGCATCTGCTGCGCGGTATCGAGCTCGCCGACTCGGTCGCGGTCGACTTCCACAAACTGCTGTTCCAGGCGATCAGCTGCAGCGCCCTGCTCGTGCGCGAGCGCGAGTCGTTCGCCGTGCTCGCCGACCACGCCGACTACCTCAACCCCGAGGACGACTCCGGGCAGGACGTGCGCAACCTGGTGGACAAATCGCTGCAGACCACCCGGCGCTTCGACGCGCTCAAAGTGCTCGTGACCCTGCGCGCGCTCGGCTCCGAGCGGGTGGGCGCGATGATCGAGGCCACCTGCGCCGCCGCCGAGGCGGCCGGAGCCGCCGTCGTCGCGGCGGACGAGCTCGAACTCCTCGCGCCGGTCGCGACGAACACGGTCATCTTCCGATGGCGCGGCGGCGGGAGCGAGGCCGAGCGGGACTCGGTCACCGCAGCCGTCCGCGCCGCGCTCGCGAAGGAGGGCACGGCCGTCGTCGGGCGCTCCCGCGCGTTCGGCCAGAGCGCGCTCAAGCTCACGTTCGTCAATCCGCTGGTCACCGAGGCCGCCGCCCGATACCTGGTCGGAGAGATCGCGCGCTGCGCGAGACGGCTGTCGGATCCGCGCACGAGGAAGGAGGCCGGACCCGCATGACAAGCCCAACAACCCGCGTCGAGCGGCTGCGGTCGGGCGACGAGCGCTTCGGCTGGGCGAAAATGGTCGAATACGAGATCTTCGGCGTGCAGAACGACTTCACCGGCCCGGCAGACCGCGCCGCCGGAGAGATGACGCATTACCGCTGCTGGGAGCGGTCCTCGGAGTTCTACGTGAGCTTCGACGGCCACGAGCCGCACGCCCCTGTCGCCGTGCTGCGCGCGCTGCGCTGGGACCCCAGGCTCGGCCTGGACAGCTTCTCGACGCTGCGCGACAGCAGGCGATTCCGCGCCCCGGACGGCAAGGCGCGCAACTTCCTGCACCCGGACTGGGACGCGTTCTTCGCGGACCGCGACCCCAGGCGGATCGCCGAGCTCGCGACGCAAGGGGTCCGCAAAGGCCGCCGCCGCGCGGGAGCCATGGAACAGATCTGGCTGGCCTTCTTCGACGACCTCGTCCGCGAGGAGGTCGAGCTGGTCACCGTCGCGCTCGTCGTGCCGCTCTTCCAGTGGTACCGCGAGCTGCTCGGCGACCGGATCCACCAGATCGGCGACATCCTCCCGGACTACATCGGGGCGGACAGCGTCCCCGCCGTCATCGACATCGGCGGTTCGTACATCGCCGACGTGGCCCGCGACTTCGACAACGGGCGCTCCTCGCTGCTCGCCGCATCGGCGCGCTCCGCGCTCCGCGCCGACCCGAGCAGGAGCCAACACACCGCGCCGCACAACAGCGCACAACACAACAAGGAGATCGCATGAGCGGGCAAGAACCGACCTTCCGCAAAACCAGCGTGGTCGACGCGCCGACCGACAAGGTGTGGGCGCTGGTCACCACGCAGGAGGGCATCAACCACGAGATGGGCCCCTACCTCAAGATGACCATGCCGAAGGCGTTCCGGGGCAAGTCCATCGCGGACGTCGCGCCAGGCACCCACATCGGCAAGAGCTTCCTTCTGCTCTTCGGCGCGGTCCCGTTCGGCTTCGACGACATCACCGTCGCGCAGATCGAGCCGGGCCGCATGTTCCGGGAGGAGTCCGCCATGACCGGGATGCGCACCTGGGTCCACCACCGCACGTTGGAGCCCGACGGCGCGAAGACCATCGTGACCGACGCGGTCACCCTCGCGCCGCACCTGCCGATCCCCGGACTGCACAAACTCCTCGCCAAGATCCTCTCGGCCTTCTTCGCCCACCGCCACCGGCGGCTGCAAGGCTATTTCGCCGACGCGAAGGCGGCGGCATGAGCCTCGGCACAGCGCTGCGCCCGCTCGTCTCGGCGCTGGCGCTGGCCGCCGTCGCGGGCTGCGGGTCGGTGAACCCGGACTCCGCCGCGCCCGCCACCGACGCGTACAAGCTCCTGCGCTACCCCAAGTCGCAGCCCGTCGAGCCGGTGGACGGGAACAAGGTCGACCCTGGCATCGGCCGGATGCTCGGGGTGCACCCGCAAGAGATCTCCGGGCACATCACCTACCTCGGCAAGACGAGCGAGCTGCCCAAAGAAGGGGCGCTCACCCTTGGGACGGGGCCGAAGCCGGGAGATTTCCAGATCGGGTTCTTCTACGGCGACGACCGGTTCCCGTACGAGACGATCATGTTCTCCTGGGAACCGCACGCGGGCACGCTCAACGCCATGCAGATCTTCAACCCGCTCGACACCAGGATGACCCTGCAATGCGTGGTCGACGGCGGCCTGCGCCTCGCGGACACCACCAAACCGGGCGACCGCGTCGCGCTGTCCGGGACCTGCCTCGGCGGCACCAAGCTCACCGGCGAGTTCCGGGTCGAAGGCTCCCGCCGCGCGGTCTGGGACGGCAAACCCGTCGAACTCTTGGCGACCGTGGCGGACGTGCAGGTCTCCGGGCCGACGACCGGGACGCTGCACGAGGTCAACGACCTGGTCAAAGGCAGCAACATCGCGGTGAACACCACGCTCGACCTGAATGTGACGAGCCAAGGAGTCCCGCTCGAAGAGCATATGGAGCGCCACGCGCTCCCCCGAGTCCAGGAATGAGCCGAGCATGACAGCTGATCTAACGGCCCAAGCGCCAGCCATCGAGACAGAAGACCTGGTCAAGGCGTACCAGGGCTCCGAAACGAAATCCGTGGACGGGCTGAGCCTCTCCGTGCCAAGGGGGAAGGTCTACTGCCTGCTCGGACGCAACGGCGCGGGCAAGACCACCACCATCCGCATGCTCACCACGCTGCTGCCGCCGACCAGCGGGCGGGCCGAGGTGCTCGGCGTGCCGGTGGCCGAGACCAAGCGGCTGCGCCCGCTCATCGGCGTCGCGCTCCAAGAGGTCGCCCTCGACCTGTGGATGTCGCCGGTGGAGCAGATCCGGATGAGCCTGGCCATGGCGGGCTGGTCCAAGGCCGACCGCCGCCGCCGCGAGCACGAGCTCGTCGAGCAGTTCGGCATCGGGAGCTACCGCGACAAGAAGGTCGGCCAGCTCTCCGGCGGGATGCGCAGGCGCGTGGACGTGGCGCTCGCCGTCTCGCACAACCCGCAGCTGCTCTTCCTCGACGAGCCGTCCAGCGGCCTGGACGTCGAGGGGAAAGAGGAGGTGTGGCGCACCGTGGAACTGCTCCGCTCCCAGGGGCGCACCGTGCTGCTCACCACGCACGACATGGACGAGGCCGTGACGCTCTCCGACGAGATCGGGATCATGAAGGACGGCAGGCTCGTCGCCTCCGGGGCCACCCGCGAGTTCACCGAGGGGCACGGTTTCTCCGTCGAAGTCCTCGCCGACTCGGCGATCCCCGACGACGCGGTGCGGGCGCTTGCCGCCTCTGGCCAGCCGTTCGAGCGCACCGGCCCCGCCGCCCTCGCCCTCGCCGCGCCGTCCTCGGACGCGGCGGCGCTGGCCAAGCTCACCGCCGCGCTGGAGCAGTGCGGCCTCGGCGAGGCGCGGGTCGCGGTCCGCTCCTCCTCGCTGCGCGACATCTTCCTGGAGGCAACCGCATGAGCGCGACTGTGAAACTGTTCCAACGCTACGTCGTGGTCGGACTGCGCCAGCCGGTGTTCGGGTTCCTGTTCCCCATCGTCTTCCCCGTGGTGATCGTCATCTTCGCCCGCGCGATGTTCCAGCACGTCTCGGACCTGCCCGGCTTCCCCCTGGTCTCGTACACCGCGTACATCGCGCCTGGCCTGATCATGATGATCCCCATGGTCGGCGCGGGGTACGGCGCGAGCGCGCTGATCGAGGAGATCCGCTCGGGGTTCACCGACCGGCTGCGCCTGTACGGCGTGTCCACCGGGCAGATCATGGCCGCCAAGATCGGTTTCGAGATGTTCCGCATCCTCCCCGCGGGGGCCGTGGTGATCGGCCTGTTGACCGTGCTCGGCGCGCCGCTGCGCTCGGGCGTGGCCACCGCGCTGTTCCTGACGCTGCTCATGTTCCTGTGGTCCGCCGCGTACAGCTCGTTGTTCTACTTGGTGGCGATCCGCACTCTCAACCCGCAAGCCCCGATGGCCATGCTGCCGCTCGTGGTGCCCGTGCTGTTCGTGAGCCAGGCGCTCATGCCGAAGGTCTTCATGTCCGACTGGCTCAAGCTCAGCGTGGACCTGAACCCCTTCTCGCACATCGTCGCCGCCGCGTCGACGCTGATGTACGGCGAATTCGACCTATGGCTGGTCGAGAAGGGCGCGGCGGTGGCCGTCGGCATGTTCCTCCTCCTGCAAATCCCGGTCCAATTGGTGACCCGCCGAAAAATCGGAAAGTGAGCGTATCGCCGTGACCGCTTCGCACACCCGCGAATTCCTCGTCGAGTTCGTCGCCGACGAGCTGGAACTGCCCGCGCGGCAGATCGACGACAACGCCGAACTCATCGCCGACCTCGGTTTCGACTCGCTCTCCTTCGCGCTGGGCGTCGCGGAGATCAAGCGCCGCTTCTCGGTGACGCTCAGCAAAGAGGACGTGTTCGAATGCAAGACGTTCGGCGACCTCGTGTGGCTCGTGGAGCGGCGCAGGATCGCCGCAGCAGCCCTCGACCTCGAACCGGAGGCCCAATGATGAACACGCTGCTCACCACGCTGATCGAGAACGCGGAGGCCACCGGGCGCGGGCTGACTTGCGCCCCGGTCGACGGGCTCGGCGCGTCCCAGTTCGACCAGACCGGCCGGACCTCCTGGGCGCAGGTGCACCAGAGCGCGCTTGCCGTCGCGGGCGCGCTGGCCGACGCGGGCGTGCGGCCTCGGGACTCCGTCGCCGTGCTCGCCGGATCCCCCGGCGAGATCGCGCCGCTGGTGCAGGGCATCTGGCTCGCAGGCGCGTCGATCACGATGCTCCAGCATCCGAACCACCGCTCCGACCTGAGCGTGTGGGCCGAGGACACCCGCGCGGCGCTCGCCGCGGTCGGGGCGACGACGCTCGTGCTCGGCGACCCCTTCCTCGCGGCGGCAGACCAGCTCGCGGCGCTGCCCGTGCGCCTGGTGCGGCTCGCGGAGCTGCTGACCGGCTCGGCGGGGCGCGTCGGGGCCCCCGCCGAAGACGACATCGCGTTCCTCCAGCTGACCTCGGGGTCCACCGGCACGCCGAAGGCCGTCGCGGTCACCTACCGCAACATCGCGGCCAACACCCGCGCCATGATCGAAGCGTCCGGGGCCAGCGCCGAGTCCGACGTGGTGGTGAGCTGGCTGCCGCTCTACCACGACATGGGCATGATGGGCTTTTTGATCAACCCCATGGTGTACGGGCTCGAAACGGTGAAGATCACCCCGTCGGACTTCCTCGCCGACCCGCTTCTGTGGGCCGAGCTGATCACCGAGCACCGGGGCACGATGACCGCCGCGCCGAACTTCGCCTACGCCGTCCTTGCCCGTCGGCTCGGCAAAGCCCCAGACGGGGCGTACGACCTCTCCTCGCTCCGTTTCGCGTTGAGCGGGGCCGAGGCCATCGACATCGCGACCCTCGACCGGCTCGTCGCCGAGGGCGGGCGGTTCGGCTTCCGCCGCGAAGCCATCGTCCCCGCGTACGGCATGGCAGAGGCGACGCTCGCGGTCTCGTTCTTACGGGCTGGCGAGGACTACCGGGCGCTTCCCGTCGACCCGACCGCGCCAGAAGACCGAAGCGGCGGCCTGCGCCTCGCGCTCGGCTCCCCGCTCGACGGCTGCGAGATCCGCGTCGTCGACGAGCGCCGCGCGCCGCTCCCCGCCCTCTCCTCTGGCGAATTCGAGATCCGGGGCGACAACGTCGCGGTCGGCTACCGCACCGAGCGCGGCTTCGAGCGGGCCGCGGACGAGGCGGGCTGGCTGCCAACCGGGGACCTCGGCTACCTCACCGAGGACGGCCAGCCGGTGATCTGCGGGCGCAAAAAGGACATCCTCATCGTCTCCGGGCGCAACCTGCACCCGGAGGACGTCGAACGCGCCGCCGCCGCCGTCGAAGGCGTGCGCTCCGGCAATGTCGTCGCGGTCCGGCTCCGTACCGCCGAGGCGGGCGAGGGATTCGCCATGGTGGTCGAGTCCGCCCGCCACGCCGACGAGGCCGAGCGCGAGCGCATCCGCCGCGAAGTGGCCGACCGGGTGTACCGCAGCCACGGCGTGAGCCCCCGGCACGTGCACGTCGCCCCCACCGGCTGGATCCCGAAGACATCCTCGGGCAAATTCCGCCGAGCCGAAACCTCGGCACGGCTCGCGAACCATCCCACAACCGAGCCGACAGCGCTCGGAAAGGAGAAGAAGTCATGACCATGCGTGTCCTTCCCGAGGGGCTGCTCGCCGCGAGCGCCGCCGTCGAGGCGATCACCGCGCGTTTGGCCGCCGCGCACGCCGCCTCGGCCCCGACGATCACCTCGGTCGTCCCGCCCGCCGCCGACCCGGTCTCCCTCCTCGCCGCCGCCGAGTTCGGCTCGCGCGCCCTCCTGCACCAGGGCGCGGCGGGCGAGGGCATGGCGGAATTGGGCCGGGGCGCGTCGGGGATCGCCGAGACCGCGACCAGCTACGCCGAGGGCGACGCGCTCGCCGCCGAGGTCTACGCGACAGAGGCAGGGCGACCGTGACAGCTCCCGCCTGGTTCGCGCTGCCGCCGGAGGTGCACTCCGCCCTGCTCTCCGCCGGCCCCGGCCCAGGGCCGCTGCTGGCGGCGGCGGAAGCATGGGCCTCGCTCGCCGCCGAGTACACCACGGCAGCCGCCCTGCTCGCCGAGCAGCTCGCCATCGTCCAGGGCGGCCTGTGGGAAGGGACGAGCGCCGAACAGTTCGCCGCCGCGCATGCGCCCTTCCTCGACTGGCTCGCCACCGCCAGTGTCACGAGCACGGCGACCGCCGCGCAGCACGCCACGGTCGCCGCCGCGTACGAGGCCGCCCTCGCCGCGATGCCGACCCTGCCCGAGCTGGCCGCGAACCACGCGGCCCACGGCCTGCTCATGGCCACGAACTTCCTCGGCATCAACACCATTCCCATCGCCCTCAACGAGGCCGACTACGTCCGGATGTGGATCCAGGCAGCGGAGGCGATGACCACCTATCAAGCCATCGCGACCGCCGCGACGTCCGCTGTGCCCCAGCTTCCCCCTGCCCCTGGGCTCCTCGCCCCTGGGGTCGGGGAGGCAGGGCAGTCCGCCGCGATGGCCAACCAACTCGCCGCGCTGGCGCGGGCGGTCGAGGCGAGGCTTGAGCTGGACGACTCGGAGAACAATTCGGACCGCGACCTCTGGAAGAACCTCAAGGAGGACATCGAGCGGCTCATGCGCAACCCGGTCGCGCTTTTCGGGTTCGCCCTCGCGGCAGTCGGCGGCTACATCGCGGCGCAGCACCTGTTCGTCGAGTTCCCGGCGTACGGGCTGCTCACCGGCGTGAGCATCACCGGTATCGCGTTCATGGGCAGCATCGGCACATTCGCCGAGCTGCTCGGGCCGCAGGAAACCCCCGCCGAAGCCGAGCCGGAGCCAACCGCAGAGCCGAACGGCCAGCGGAACGACCTGCCGCACGTGGTCGCCCCGGTCCTCGCCTCGGGAGCCGGCTCCGCCTCGGCCCCCGCGCACGGCCTCGGCTCGTCCAGCCCGGCTTCCGGGCAGCCCGCCGGGTCACACGCGCCCGCGTCCTCCCCGTCGAACGCCTCCGCCGTCCCCGAAGGGCCCTCGTACGCCATCACCGCAGGCGGGACCGTTCAGGTTTCGTCCGCCGCGGGCCAGAGCGCGACTTCCTCCGCCAGCGACACCACCGGCGGGTACGCCGTCGCGGCGGCGCAATCGAAGGACGCGTCCTTGGCGGCGGCGCGGCGCAAGCGCCAGATGACGGGCGCGGCGCGCGGCCGCCAATACCGCTACGAGTTCATCGAAGACGGCGCGAAGGCCCCCTCCGAGGCCGCCGCCGCGCAGAGCGACGCGCCGCAAGCCTCCGCACAAGGCGCGGGAGTCATCGGCTTCGCCGGAACGGCCCCGACCCAGCGCGCGGCTTCCGCGCTCGGGATGACGCAGCTCCCCGGCCGGGGAGCGTTCCAATCCGGACCGACGAGCCCGCTGCTGCCCAGCAGCTGGAGCAACCCGGACGACGAGCCGCGCCGAGCCTTCATGGAGCCGGACGGAGAAGAAGAGGCCTCCGCCTAGCGGCCTCGCCCGCCTGGCCGCCCTGCATTCGACGGCCCTGGATTTGACATTTTCGCAGCGGGAATCTTTCTTTCCGCGCGCGGTGGCTCGTTCTGAAATAAACTGAAAGCTCTCGGACATCCAGAAACCGCGCCAATGGCACGACCAGTTGCGTAGTAGTCGTAGGGGAGCGTCATGGACAAGACGACCAAACAGGCTCTCGAAGAAGCCTGCCGATCCCTCTTCACGCTCGCCAGAGAGCGCGACACGGCCGTCACGCTCGAATCGCTCATCGCGGCGGCGCAGGACCTCCTGAGCAAACCGGTGCGGCTGCGGCGCGCGGATTTCGGGGCGACGGAGATCTTCGGGATATGGCTGGAGCTGCCGGAGTCCCACACGATCCTCTTCGACGAATCCGCCTCGCCAGCCCATCAATCCCATATCATCCAGCACGAGCTCGGCCATATCTTGCTCGGCCACCGAAGCGTCTCGGCGCTTCGATGCGACCGGCAGCCCGTCGAACAGTGCCGCCTCATGCTCCGGCACAACCCCGTGGACGAGCGGGAGGCCGAAGCCGAAGCGTTCGCGATCCAGATGACCCGGATGTTGCAAACCGAATCATGGCGCCACCCCGTTCCCGCCGAGACCGAGGTGGCCCGACGCATTTGGAACACACTCGCAGAAGAGCATCTCATTGACCGTTTCTGATCACTGGCACCTGATCGGGTATCTGAGCATGACCCTGCTCTTCCTCATCGCCTGGCTGCGGATCGCCCTCGTCGGCTCGTTCCTGCGCCGACGGCACGCCTCGTCCCAGTGGGCGAAAGCATCGCTGCTCCTCGGCTTCCTGTTCTATCTGACGATCTCCTTGTTCTACGTGGCCGAGGCCAACGGCCTGACGGCAGCCGAGCACATCGCCTCGCTAGCCGTCCACATCATGGGCGTCCTGTGGAACGTGGCGACCATCCTGATGGTGCTGCACTGGCGCGACGGAGCCTTGACCAGGCGGCAGACCGGCGTGTCCGTGGGCCTCGCTGTCTTCGGCTGCGCGATCCTCGTCGTGTGCTTCGCCCTGGTGTACCCCGATCCAGGGGACGCGGCAACGATGCTCGACCTCTCCGGATCGCAGCTCGGCAGAATCTACTCTTCGACCTACGCGCTCTCCATGCTGCTCGCCAAGGTCTTCGTCGTGTGCGTCATACTCCCCCATATCCGTCGAATGCGGTCGAGCGCGGCTCGGTTGGGGCTCACCCTCGTCGCGCTCGGCTCGTCTTTGATCGGATGTTTCGCCGCGATGAGACTCGTGTTCGGCCTGCCCCCGCTCTCCGATATGAACACGGTCTCGCTCGAGCTCCCGCCGTTCCTCGCCCACATCGCGGGCGGAGTCCTCTACGTCGCCGGAATCGCTTACATCGCCCCGATTCTGGCGATCCAAGTCCTCCTTGTCGGGGTCGGCCGTTATCGCAGGCTCGCGCCGCTGTGCGCGGCGGGCGTTCGCGTCTTCCCCGCAGTCGGCGCGCGACCGTCCTTGCGGCTGCCCGACCTCCTCTCCCGCGACCGGGTCAATTCGCAGGTCCTCGCCTCGATCGTGCTGCTGCTCGATGTCGAGGTCCTGTTGTCGCGCGCCGCGAAAACAAAACCGGCGCTGCTGCCGAGCGATCCGGTCGCCGCGCCGGCGTTGGATTTTCGAGCCGCCTACCGCGACGAGCTCGAACGCCTGCTGGCCGCGGCCCGCCGCTTCGCGGCTCTCCGCGCGGACGAACGGCTCCACACAGTCGAGCAAACCGAATCAGCGTTGCGCGCGGCGTTCGGCCAGCGATGCGGCCCCGCGCTCAACGCTGTCCACGCCAAGTAGCGGTCCTAAGAATCTTCGCCAACAGGCGGCAGCCCCTCCAGCGAGCGCACGCTGTCGATGATCTGCGCGATATGCCGGAGGGAAGCGGCGCTCAAACCCGCCGTGCGGAAACCGAGCTCCGCGGCCCCCGCGGCCTGGAGCGCCCCCGCCAGCTCGCCCCGCGCGGCGATCTCCTCGGCCTGCTGGGCCGAGGGCACGAGGAAATAGTTCGGGTCGACGCCGAAGTACTGGGCGAAAGCCCGCACGAGGTCGAGCCGTGGCTCAGGGGCCAGCCCGTTGCGCAGATCGGACAGATAGCCCTTGCTCAGCACCATGCCGGTCTGCTCTTTGAAGTCCTCGATGAATTTCGACAGCGACAATTCGACGCCCGTCTTCCCCTGCTGCGCCGCGAAGAGCCGATTCAACCGGCCCCCGAACGAATCTCCTCCGTCCACCGCTCCTCATTTCATTGGCAAGACTGGAACCACAGCCCGGCCATCCTTGGAAAACATATTTGCAATACAAGTATAACCCAACTGTTCGCATATGAAAACACATCACGGGGACGCTCGCCCTCCGTTCCGAGGGACCGCTCGCCGCCCCTTTCGCCAAGGGGCGAGGCAAACCGGGCATGCCGAGTGATGCAAAACACAGCGCGAACCCTTCTTAAAATTTAAGAAAAACCGCAGTTAGATACTAATTTTAAGACATCTTCAATCCTCACCTCCGTACCCTTGACGCACACCCTGCTTGTCAGTATCGTTTTTGTCAGAAAACGAAAACTGATGCAAGAAAACAGTGTCGCGCCAGGAAGCGCTCTGCACTTCAGCACCCCCGGCCTGCGTGCGCACCACGGCCCAGCAGATCGTTTTCAATAAAAAACGCCCAGGACGCAAGGAAAGAGGCTGATCGGATGACCGTCCACACCCCTCGCCAACGGTCCGAGGCGACCGGACGCCCCCGAACGCGGGCGCCCGCGCGCTGGACGCAGCTCCGGCTGCGCGACCGGCCCGCCGCCTTGACGGCGCCCCCGAACCGCTTCGGCAGCGCCCATATTCGCCCCCAGCGGGCCCGCAAGGCTCGCGCTCGTTACATCGCGCACGATCGCGCGTAACAGAAGGGCCGTTTCTCGACCGCCAAGTAAACGTGGTGAAAAACCCTCTGTGATCAGGGGATCGACTTGACGGATATCCCCTGGGAAAGCATCGGTCCAGCATCTTTCTTATTAGTCTTGAAAGCGTCAGGGTATCTAAGGGGAAAGAGACTTTTGACCAGACTCGAACATGGCGAGCAACCGCCGAAGAGGCGTACAGCAGCGCTGGAACGGCGCAATGATTTGGAAAGCGATCGGTGAGATGTTCCCAACCATCACCTCGTCCATTGACGACATTCTCGGGCCGAGCGAGAAAAGGTTCTTCGGCTCGGGCTACCGCCGTGTGGTCTACGGGATGCACGACGTGGGCGTCACGAGCGCCGAGGACGGGCAGGTCCACGCCGAGGCGGCCATCGGGCTCTCGTATCCGGGCAGCTGGTCGAAGAAGAAAGACGGCAAAGAGCGCCGTCCCCATTTCAGCACCCTCGACGCGCTGATCCTTGGCGCTGAGCTCGCAGAGCTCTGCCTCGCCCGATCGCACGGCTGGGGCTACGACTCCGAAGATCTCGCCCGAAGCTGGGTCAGGAAAGTGCACATCGCCGCCGGGGCCAAGCCGCAAGAGGATCTGGAGAGCCTGCAGGCGACGGCAACGCGGAAGGCGGCTCCGGAGATCGTGCTCGACGACGGCTTCCGGGTCTCTGTCTTCAGCTGCAGGATGGGCACGATGCGCGTGCGTCTGGAGGTGGCGCACCCACACGCCCCCGCCAGGTCGGGGCAATGGTCGTACCAAGACCGGTCAACAGCGTTGTGCCCGCCAGAGCACCGGTACTACGGCGACGGCTTCAAGGCGTGGCGGCACGAGATCGTGGACGTGCACGTCGACCCCGCCGCGCCGTCCGCGCGGGGGACGCTGCATATTCTGCCGGTCGATCCCGAGAGCGCGGCCGCCGCGAGCACGTTCGGGCTCGAGGCGGCGTACGGCCCGTCAGCGTCGCTGGTGGATTTGCTGGTGGCCGCGTCGCAGCTCACGCAGGCCGTGCTGTACGACTTCGACGGGATCCGCAGGGAGAACAGCGACACGCTGTGGATGCGTCGCACAACCGCGACCGCCGAGCACCCCCACCGGCCCCACACGAGCGACGGCGTTCCGGTGAACGCCACTTTGGTCAACCCGGACCGGGTGGTCTTCGGCGGCGACGTCTGGAGCACGACAGACGTGATCGGGACGGTCGGCGGCGTGACGCTGGAATCGGCCATAGCCCACAGGGTCGGGCATTCGGACATTGAGCAGGCAAAGAACGCAACCGAGCAGAAAGAGCAATGAGGATGGCAGACCGCGCAGCAGTGATCACAGGCCTTGGAGCCTTCACTCCGCCCAGAGTGGTGACGAACGACGAGTTGGCGCAAAGGATCGACAGCTCCGACGAGTGGATCCGGACCCGGACCGGGATCGAACAGCGGCACTACGTCCAGGAGGGCGTCTCGACCAGCGATCTGGCCGCGGAGTCCGGCCGCCGCGCGCTCAAGAATGCGGGCATGGACACTGTCGGGTTCGTCGTCGTCGCGACGAGCAGCCCCGACCGTATCTGCCCGGCGACGGCCCCGACGGTCGCGAGCAAGATCGGGCTCGTCGACGTTCCGGCGATGGACGTCGCCGCAGTCTGCTCGGGGTTCATGTACGCGCTGCAAACGGGCGTCGGCGTCATCATGGGCGGCGTCGCGGACTCCGTTCTGGTGATCGCCTCGGAAACCCCGAGCCTTTTCCTCGACGACGACCGCAACGCGGTCATCTTCGGCGACGGCTCCGGCGCTGTGGTCCTCCGGGCCGGCGAGCGGACCGATCCCGGCGCGGTGCTTGCTTGGGACGGCGGCAGCGACGGCAGCCTGGCGGACATGATCACGGTGCGCGGGATCGGCTCCGAGCACCGCGCCCACAAAAGAGCGCTCACCGCCGACGACCTGTCGTTCCGCATGCAGGGCAAGACCGTCTTCCCGCACGCGGTCCGTCGAATGGTCGAGTCGTCCCAGGCCGCGCTCAAGAAAACCGGCTGGTCGACGGCGGATATCGACACCTTCGTCGGGCACCAGGCGAACAAGCGGATCAACGAGGCGGTGGCGGAACTCCTCGAAATCCCCAAGGAGCGCGCCGTGATCAACATCCAGAACGTCGGGAACACATCGTCCGCCTCCATCCCGCTCGCCTTGGTGGAGAGCATGTGCGACGGCCTGCTGAACACGGGGGACCGTGTGCTGCTCACGGCCTTCGGAGGCGGAGCCACCTGGGCTTCGGCGACGCTCGTGTGGCCCGAATTGAAAATGCCGGAAATGTACGACCAACCAACTGAGGAGCATGGAAAATGAACAAAATCGCAGCATTCATCATCGACACCTTGACCACGAAATACGGCTTCGCGGACGACGAGGTTTTCCCGGACTCCGTCTTCGAAGACCTCGGCATCGACTCGTTGACCATCCTCGAGCTGCTCGTCATGCTCGAAGGGCGTTTCTGCGTCTCCATCCCCGAAGGCCTGCTCACCGAGGACATGACCATCGAGGGAGCCTCGTCAGTGGTGGCCTCCCTCGAAGAGAAAGTGGCGTGACGAGCCTTGCGAGCTGTGCTGATGCGCCATGGCGAGACGGAGAATAACCGGCTCGGCAAGTTCCAAGGGAGCCGGGTGGACATCCCGCTCAACGACACGGGAGTCCAGCAGGCCGAGGCGGCCGCCGCCACGCTGACCCCCGGCCGCTGGGCGAAGGTGTTCTCCTCGGACTTGGTCCGCGCCGCGCAGACCGCGCGCATCATCGCGACGAAACTGGGCGCGCCCGTCGAGGAAATCGCCGAATTCCGCGAGCGGGACCTCGGCGAGCTCGACGGGCGCCCCAGGGCCCAGTACGCGCAAGAGCATCCCGAGGGCGTCCAGAAGCTGTTGACGGACATGGACTACGCCCCCGAGGGCGGCGAGACGCGCAGAGCGGTGTTCGCGAGATTCCTCGCCGGGCTCGACCGCGTGTTCCGAGCGGCCGGATCGGGCGATCAGGACCGCCTCGTGCTCATCGTGGCGCATGGCGGGCTCCTCGACGTGGCCGTCCGGCAGCTCCTGCCCGCGCAGCGCCCCGGCATGCTGCTCGGCAATGGCCGAGCGTTCTCGCTCTTCGCCGAGGAAGCGGAGAGCGGAGGGATGTCGTTGGGCGTCTGCCACTTCGACGTGGCTCTGGACGAATGCGAGAGAGCATGGCCGTCGCCAAGCGGCAGAGCACTTCAGGCGCTCGTGAAATGAGAATGACAAGAGCCGTCCGGAGCATCGGATATCCGGTTATGACTGCAACATTGACGGAGGTGGGCGCTGATGCCCGATAACGGATCGCAATCGAGAGTGCTGGTCGTCGGGGCCGGGCCGAGCGGCTTGGTCTTAGGGTCCGAGCTGCTGCGGCAAGGAATCCAAGACGTCTGGGTGATCTCGAAGCTCAAGCGCGAGAGCCCGCATTCGAGGGCGGTCGTCCTCTGGCCGAGGATCCTCGAACTGCTCGACAGGATCGGCGCGGCGGAGTCGATGGTCCAGCACGGGCACTACGTCAACCAGATGAATTACTACTCGAACCGGAAACGAATCGGGATCATCAAGTTCACCGGGCTGCGGGGAGTCGCCTACCCGTTCGGGATCACGATCCCGCAATGGCGGACAGAGCAGCTCCTCGAGGAGAATTTCAACCGCCTCGGCGGCAAGGTCCACTACGACCTGGAATTCGTCTCGGGCAAGGAGACCGAGTCCGGGTTCGAGGTGGAGCTGCGCGGTTCGGAAGCCGCCTCGCTGCCCTCCACGTTCGACTGGGTCGTCGGGGCCGACGGATACGGGAGCGCCGTGCGCGAAGCCATCGGGGTGGGCTTCGAAGGGTTCGTGATGCCCAAGCAGCTCGCGATCACCGACGCGGAAGTGCTCGGCGAGACGACGACGTGCGAGGCGGCGTACTTCCTGACGAAGTCGGGGAGCATGGCCATATCGCCGCTCGGCGACGGGGTCTTCCGGGTCGCGGCGAGCGTTCCGGACTGGTTCGACGAGGAGAAAGACAGCCCCGACCGAGAATTCTTCGAGCGGCTTTTGAGCGAGCGCGTCCCAGGGCACAGGCGGCTCGGCGCAATGCGGTTCGCCGGAGTCTTCCACGCCAGCGTGCGCGGCGCCGATGTGTACCGGAAGGGCCGGGCGTTCCTGATCGGCGACGCCGCGCACGCGATGAGCCCCTCCGGGGCGCAGGCGATGAACGTCGGGATCCAAGACGCGGTGAACCTCGGCTGGAAATTGGCCGGGGTCATCCGGGGGCGTTTCTCCCCGGACATCCTGGACTCCTATGACCAAGAGCGCCGCTCCTCGGTGGAAGAGGTCACGAGGACGACCATGAAAATGGCCAAAGTGAGCTTGTACTCGAAACCGGCTGAAATCTTCGCGCGCGACACCGTCTACCGCGCGCTGACCGCGACGGGACTGCTGACCAAGCATTTCGCCCCGAAGCTCACGCAGCTGGACACGCACTACGGGCCCAAGCCCGACAAGCGCGCCTGGACCGAGGGGGAACGGCTGCCCTTGGGGTGGCGGCAGACGCAGGTCGAGCCGACGCTCTCCATCGACAAGTTCACGGTGTTGCTGTGGCCGGGCGAGGCGTACCACTTCGCGACGTGGAAGAAGCTGGTCGACGATCTCGCCCCGAGGCTGTCCGAGGCTCAGGCGCACGTTGTCGACCTTGCGGGCCGCCCGCTAGGAGAGCTCGAGTCCAAGCTCGGCAAGCAGCCGGTGGCATTGGTGGCCCGCCCGGACGGCCATGTGCACGCCGTTTTGCCTCTGCAATACGACGGCCGCCCCGGCGCAGACTCCGAGGCCGTGGCGCGCGCCCTGCCGATCCCCCAAGAACCGCTCGTGATCGCGGGCTCGCGTTGACCGAAACCTGCGCCTTAGCTGCCGTCGAGCGCGGCGACGAACCATCCGTGCCCCACCCATGTCAAGCACAGCAATCCTGAAAGGCTCCCCCACAACAATGATGAGATCCATTGCATCCGCGTTTGCCATCGGCGTTTTCTCGCTGTTCCTCGACGGAGGCTCCCCGCCGTCGCCGACCCCGGCCCGTCTCGCCCCGAAGGCCGACGCCGCCACGTGCCCCGTCGAGTTCCCGGAGGACTCCGAGCCGAATCCCGAACTCCTCACGCCCGAAATCCGCGATTTCGTGCGCGACTGGTTCCTCGCGCTGCGCAACGCCGAGCCGCTGGACGAGATGCTCACCTTCTACTCCACGGACAAGCCGGTCATCTCCTTCTTCAACCCGAACGACCCGAGCAGGCACACCGCTTGCGACCGGGCGGGCTTCCAGCGGCTGCGCGACGCGGACGTCGAGCACCACATCAACCAGAGCTACGACGTCGTCTCCCTTGAGGTCAGCGGGTCCGCCGAGCGCCCCGTCGTCCACGTGACCATCATCTGGAACGCCGACGACGCGAAGACCGGCGAGCACTACACGTATTCGGACAGCCAGATCTGGACGCTCATCCCAGGCGGGCCGCACGGCTTCCGGATCCAGTCCAACATCATGACCGAGCTGCACCCGGTGTAAACGGCTTCCGGCGCGCCGGCTCGCGCTGTCCTGCGAGGCGCCCTGCCGCTGCCAGCGGGCAAACGAAAGCGAAAGGAGTGGGACCATGTCCGTAGTCACGCCGGAACGCAGTTCCGACGAAATGAAAATCCAAACGAAGACCCGTGAGTTCCGCCTGGCCACAATCGGCCTGTTCTTCATCTCCGCAGTCCCGTTCGCCGAGCTGTACTGCACCCAAGGGGTCCTGCCGCAGATCGCGGAGGGGCTCGGGGTCAGCGCCGGGGACAGCCAGCTCACGGTCCTCGTCACGACCAGCGGCCTGGCGGTCGGGATGATCCCCGCCAGCCTGTTGTCCGAGCGCAGGGGCAGGCGGAACATGATGCTGGTCTCGGCGGTGCTCGCGGTGCTGGTCGGCGCGTTCATGCCGTTCTGCGGCACGTTCACCGAGCTTTTGGTCCTGGAAGGGTTGCAGGGCTTCCTGCTCGCGGGCATCCCCGCAGTCGCCATGGCGTACGTGAGCGAAGAGTTCGACTCCAACGCGATCATGCCTGCTACCGGCGTGTACGTGGCGGGCGGGGCGGCCAGCGGGCTGGTGGGCCGAGTGCTGCCCACGTGGGTCGCCGCGGAGACGGGCTCGTGGCGGTGGGCGCTCGGCGCGATGACGGCGCTCATGATCGTCTGCGCCGCGCTCTCCATCGCCCTGCTCCCGCACTCGCGGTCCTTCGTGCCGAGCGCGGTGTCGTACGCCAAAGAGGCCAGGATGTTCCTCTCGCACCTCGCCGACCCTCGGCTGATCGTCGTGTTCTTGCTCGTCTTCTGCCTCATGGGGGCGTACGTGTCGGTGTACAACAGCCTGCCGTTCCATATGGAGTCGCCGCCGTTCGACATGTCGCCGAAGGTGTACGCCGCCTTCTTCTTCGTGAACCTGGTCGGCGTGTTCTCGTCGCGGCTGGCCGGATCGATGGTGGCGAAAGCCGGAGTCCGGCGCACTCTCCTTGTCGCCGTCGCCGTGATGTTCGCCGGGGTCCTGCTGCTGTTCCCGCCCGCCGTGGGGGCCATCGTCCTCGGGACGATCCTCATCACAGGCGGCGGGTTCGCCGGACACACGTGCTTGACCGGTTTGATCGCGAAGCTCGTCGACAAAGGCAGGGCGCAGGCGGCCACGCTCTACATGGCTTCGTTCTACGGCGGGAGCGCGGTCACAGGTTTGATCGGCAGCAGGGTGTTCGCCTCCCACCATTGGGAAGGCCTTGTGGTGTACGTTGGCGTTCTGATGGTGCTCGGGTTCGCCTTGGTGCTCACCGTTCGCGAGAAGGCGAAGAGCGAGAGCCCGTAAGGGCCGGGGCTCACCCCCGCGGCGGCGCGTCGAGCAACGCCAACGCCTGCCCTCGGATCGCCTCGAGCCCGTCCGCGCAGCCCAGCATGCGCAACGCCGCCTCCGCGATCAGCTCCGGCGAGGCCCCCGAGCCGGGCGCGCCCGCGAACTCGGCCCTCTCGATGATCACCGACTCCACGAGCCGGAACGGAAGCCGGCGCATGCCCGTCGGGGCTCCGTGCTCGGCGGCCACCGCGCTGGCGAGCTGTTCGTAGCAGCCGCGCAGCGCGGTCCGTTTCTCCTGGAACGCGACGAACCGTTCGGCGCGGACCTCGGGCAGGAGGTAGAGCGCGCCGAGGTTCCATCTGCTGGTGATCAATTGCTCGCTGTCGCTGAGCGCCAACGCGTACAACCGGACCGCAGCCGACTCCCTGCCGTCCTTCAGCCGCTCCGCCAACGCCAGCGCGACATCGACGGTCTGGCCGAGCAAGGCCGTCAAAATATCCTCTTTCGAGCCGAAATAATGATACAGCGAAGCCTGGCGGAATCCTGCGGACTCGGCGATCTTCCGGGTCGACACGCTGGCGTAGCCCTCCGTCGTGAACAGCTCCGCCGCCGCGTCCAAGATCTCGTCGCGAGCGGTGTCGCCGTGTCGGAGCGACGCGGCCAACCTCGGCCTGCCGGTGGTGCCCATGCGCATCAGCGTAGAGCGCCTGTCGTCGCGGGCGCGGTCGGGGATCAGGCTCGCGCCTGCCCGTCCCTGGCGAACTCCCCCGCTGCCGACCACGCCTCGCGCTCCTCGGCGAACGCGGCGCGCTGTCGGAGCTGGAACGCCGCGATGGACTCCGCGTGCTCGTCCAGGAACCGCTGGTGCTCGGCGAGCGAGAAACGGCCATCGGCGATCCGCACGCCGCCGTCGCCCCGGCCCGCCGCGAGGTCCGCGCGCAGATCCGCCAGCTCCTCGGCGGAGACCGGGTACCAGCTGATCCGGTCGAAGAACCGCAACAGCCACGGAGCCTCCGGCTCGAACTGCCCGGCCGGCTCGGGATGCCGGTGGTTCCACATCTGGACGGTCCGCCCCACCAGCTGATAGCCGCCAGGCCCCTCCATGCCGTAGACGCAGAGGTACGCACCGCCGATGCCGACGGCATTCTCCGGGGTCCAGGTGCGGGCCGGGTTGTACTTGGTGGTCACCAAGCGGTGGCGCGGATCGGTCGGGGTGGCGACCGGCGCGCCCAAGTACACGTCGCCGAGCCCGAGCACCAGGTACGAGGCTTCGAACAGGGTCTCGCGCACGTCCTCGACCGACCCGAGCCCGTTGATCCGCCGGATGAACTCGATATTCCACGGCAACCACGGGGCTTCGGCGCGGACACCGTGCCGGTAGCGCTCCATCGCCTCCCGCGCGGAGGGATCGTCCCAGGACAGCGGCAGCGACACCGTCCGGCTCGGCAGCACCATGCCGCCCGAATCGGCAAGGTCGTCCTCCAGCTCGGCGAGCCGCGCCAGCAACGTCGGCACGGGAAGCTCTTCCGGGTCCACCTGGATCTGCAACGACCTGATGCCGGGAACGAGCTCGACCAGCCCGGGCGGCCCGGCCGACAGCAGCCGCTGGTGCAGGGCGTGGACCCGCGCGCGCAACGCCAAATCCAGCAGCATCGGCCCGTACTCGACCAGCACCGCGCGCTCGCCGCTGCGCCGGTAGGTGACCTCGGGGCTCCCGCCCTGCCCCGCGCGGCGGGCCAGCACCCCGTCGTCCCCGTCGCCCCGCGCGGAGAACACCGCCGACCAATTGCCTCGGCGCGTCGGGCCGAGCGAACGCGGCGAGGCGACCTGCCTGGCCCGGACCGGCACGAAGCGCACCGTGTCCCCCGCCTTGAGCTGGCCGAGCTTCCACCGGTCTGCGGCGGCGACGGTCACCGGGCAGACGAAGCCGCCAAGGCTCGGCCCGTCCGGCCCGAGCAGGATCGGCGTGTCCCCGGTGAAGTCCAGCGCGCCCACCATGTAGGGCGTGTCGTGGATGTTCGACGGGTGCAGCCCCGCCTCGCCGCCGTCCACGCGCGCCCACCTCGGCTTCGGGCCGATCAGCCGCACCCCGGTGCGGTCGGAGTTGAAATGCACCTCGTAGCGGGTCGCGAACAGCTGCTCCATGTCGGCGCGGGTGAAGAACTCCGGCGCTCCGTGCGGCCCTTCGGTCACCGCCAGATCCCAGGAGCTGGTCATCGCGGGGACCAGCCCGTCCGGCAGAACCTGCCCCTCGGCCGAGGGCGGCGGGCCGACCCGCAACTCGTCGCCCACCGCGAGGAACCGTCCGTGATGCCCGCCGAAGCGCCCGAGCGTGAACGTCGCGGCGCTGCCGAGGAACACGGGCACGTCCAGCCCGCCCGCGACGAGCAAGTAGACCCGCAGGCCCGGCCCGGTGGCGCGGCCGATGGAAAGCACCGCTCCCGCAGGCACGCGCACCGCCTCCCACTGCCGCGCCGCCCGCCCGTCCACGGTCACCTCGGCGGGCGCGCCGGTCACGCACACCACCGTCGCAGCGGAGAACACCACGCTGGGGCCCGAAGCGACCGATTCCAGGCCGGGCGCGCCTTCCGGGTTGCCGAGCACCCGGTTGCCGAGGCGGAACGAGAGGTCGTCCATTGGGCCGCTCGGCGGCACGCCGACCTGCCAATGCCCGACCCGTCCCGGCCAGTCCTGCACCGCAGTCAGCATGCCAGGCTGGCGCACAGCCATGGTGGTCGGCGCGACCGTTCGGACCGCCTGCCGGGCCTCAGTCGTGACGAGCGCGGCGGTCATCGGGTCACCACCATCCGGACCGGCGTCGGGTCGAACCCGTTGCAGGGGTTGTTGATCTGCGGGCAGTTCGAGACCAGCACTAAAACGTCCTGCTCCGCGCGCAGCGAGACCCGCTTCCCCGGCGCGGAGCGCCCGTCCACGATGCCGAGCACGCCGTCTTGGTCCACCGGGACGTTCATATAGAAGTTGATGTTCGGCACGAGATCCCGCTTGCCGAGCCCGTGCCGAGCACCCTCGCGCAGGAAGTTCTCCACGCAGGCGTGCTGATGCTTGGTGTGGTGCCCGTAGCGCAGCGTGTTGGACTCGCGGGAGCAGGCTCCGCCGATGGTGTCGTGCCCGCCGACCTCGTCGAGCACGATCGTCATCAGCGCTTGGCCGTCGTCCGCCCGCAACACACTGCCAGCGGTGAGGAAGAGGCCGCCTTGGCTGGCCACCGTGACTTGGGCGTTGTAGCGGACCGCGTGGTCGCGCGCCCCGTAGAGCAACGTGTCCACAGCCTGGTTGCCGCACAGATCCACGATGGTGAGCACGTCGCCCGCCGCGACGACGGCGCTCCACGGGGCTCGGGCCGGCACGGTCTCGTCGAGCACGACCTCGCCGCCCCCGGCGGCGGTTTGGTCGGCGACAGCCTGGCTGGAGAAAGCGGTGACAGTCATGCTCGGGTCCTCTCGGTCGGGCGCGGCTCGCGCGGATGCGCGGCGGTCCACGCGTCTTCGGTGTTCTCAACGGCGCGGAGGTACTCCGGCTCCTCGTTCCATGCCGTGTTCAGCTCCTCCCACGCGTCCCAGGCCAGCGCCCGGACCGGGCCGGGCCGATGCTCCGGCGACGGGTCGAGCGGATGGGCGGCGGTGGCCAGCAGCACGATCACCGGCAAGTGCAGGAGCAGGTCGACGCAGGCTCCCGGCCCCGCCGTGCCCGTGCTGCGCAGCGAGCCGTCCTCTTCCACGGCGACCCCGTGGAAGAACGAGACGCAAGGCGCGACATCGCGAGGCTCAAGCCCCTGCTTGGCCGCCGCGACGAGCAGCAGCTCCCGGCCCGCCGGGCTCGCCGACCAGGCTTCGCCCGCGCCGTATTTCGCCTTGTTCCCAGCCAGGGTGGAGACGCCGCAGAACGCGTCGTGCCGCCCCGACGAGTCCGCCACGACCGTGGCCAACAGCCGTCCCTGGTCGGAGAGCAACGGATGCCCCAGTCCGAGATACGCCTGCCAGGGCACTTTGAGCGTGTCCGCCGCGTTGAGCCGCTCCCACGGCGCGTCCGCCCGGTAAAGCAAGACGCTCGCGCAGCCCCTGCCGGTCAGATCGACCAGCCGCAGCCGCGTGCCCCGCGCGAGGACTTTCGCGGTGTATCCGCCGCCGGGCACGGTCTCCGCCCAGGTCATCGACCTGGGCTCGACCCCGTCCGGGGTCCACGGGCTCTCGCTCGCCGGGATCATCGGCATCGCCTCTGCGACCTGCCCGGCTTGGGCCCGCGCGTGCGACCGCGCGCTCTTCGTGGTGTCAGTGGCGCCCATCCGCCGTCTCCTTCATCTTTTGTCGTGAACCTCTGTTCTCGTGCGTTCTCTCCGCCGCGCGCCGCGACGCGCTATTCCGCCGGCGCGGCGGCCGCCGTCTGCGACGCGGGAGCCGCCGCGCCCCGCCGCCCTGTTCTCGGGTAGAGGACCGCCCCTGCCGCCAGCACCAGCCCGATCGCGGCCGGAGCGATCCAGCGCAAGAGCGGCTGCTCCCCCGTCGGGTCGAAAACCTCGGCCCTCGGCCACGCGAGGTTCACCACCATCAGCGCCCCGTAAAGGACGGCCAGCACGTTCACCGGCAGGCCCCACCGGCCGAGGGAGAACAGCGGCGCGCCGTCCCCGTCGCACAGCCCGGCGTTCGAGTCCCATCGCCTCCCCCGCCAGCCCAGCCGACCCAGCAGCAGCGGCGCGGTGACGAACAGGTACGCGAGGTAGATCAGGGCGATACAGACGCTGCAGACGCTGGTGAACAGCGCCGCGTTGCCGAAATTGACCGCCAGCACCAGCACGCAGCAGCAGCCGACCACGACCGAGGGGACGATCGGAGTCCCGGTCCGGGGGTTCACGCCGCTCAAGATCCGCGAGGCGGGGAGCTTCCCGTCCCGCGCCATGGAGAAGATCAGCCGCGACGCGGAGGTCTGGATCGCCAACGTGCAGACGAAAACCGCGATGGCGACGTCCACGAGCAAGAGCTTCCCGAACGGAGAGCCGAGCTTGCGGTCCAGCACGTACGGCAGCCCGGCCGAGGCGAGCCTGCCGTCGACAAGGCTGGGGGCGGCCATCAGCGCGGCGAGGATCATCAGCCCGCCGCCGACCGCCGAGACGACGATCGCCGAACGGATGGTGCGCGGAGCCACCCGGCGCGGATTGCGCGTCTCCTCCGCCAGCTCGCTCGCCGAGCCGAACCCCACCATGACGTACGCGGCCATCAGCCCGGAGACGATGAACGCGCCGACATACCCCGCGTGCGGGACCGTCCCGGTGCTCAGCACCACCTGCGGGCCCCGCTCGGCGCGGCTGAGCAACATGCCCACCACCGCGACGACTCCGACGATCTCGCAGCTGACCCCGATGGAGTTGATCGCGGACATCCACGAAACCCCGACCGCGTTGATCGCCGTGGTCGCCACCAGGAGCAGCGAGCCGAGCAGCACGGCGTTGGAAGCCCCGCTCACGCTGGTGAGCGAGGAGTCCGAGCCGACGATCTGGAATCCCCGCCAGATCGAGGGCAGCACCACCTGCAAGGCGATGGCGGCGGCCGAGGCGGTCACGATCTGCGCGACGATCATGAACCAGCCCGCGAACCAGCCGACCACCGCGCCGCCCAGCCTGCGCGACCAGTGGAAGACCGCCCCGGAGATCGGATAGCGGGCGGCGAGCTCGGCGAAGTTGAGCGCCACCATGTACTGGCCGAGGAACACGACGGGCCAGGCCCAGAAGAACGCGGGCCCCGCGAAGCCGAACCCGAAGCCGAACAGCTGGAAGATCGTCGTGAGGATCGAGACGAAGGAGAACCCCGCGGCGAACGAAGCGAACCTCCCGAGGCTGCGGTGCAGCTGCGGCTGGTAGCCGAGCGCCTTGAGGTCATCCGCGTCGGCGACCCGCGCCGCCGCGTCGCCCATCACAAGCGCCATCTCCGCTCCAATCTTTTTCTATCAACCGACAGAAACAGGATCCGGCGACGGGTTTGCGCTCGGATTTCCCGAATGTGCCGATCTCGTTGCGCGACGAAAAATCCCCGTGACCAATGTTTCTGTCGAATGACAGAAACATTGGTCACGCCGCCCCCGCCCCAGACGTGGTACAGTGACGTGTATCCAGACCGGGCGACTAGCAGCGGGGATCGTGCGCGAATATCTTTTCGGGCCGATGCGAGATCCACGCCGAACTCACAACGGACGGCGCCGAACGCCGACGTTCTCGATCTTCGCGCCGGAACACGTACGACTTTTTTTGAAAGCAGTTGCCGCATGTCCGATCCCACTTTCGCAAGCCTTGGCCTGCCCCAGACGCTCGTCGCCGCGCTGGCGCGAGCTGGCGTCACCACCCCCTTCCCCATCCAAGCCTCGGCGCTGCCCCCCGCCCTCGCGGGCCAGGACGTGCTCGGCCGAGGGCCGACCGGCTCCGGCAAGACGCTGACCTTCGGCCTGCCGATGCTCGCTGGCCTCGCCGGAGCCGCGAGCAAGCCCCGTCGGCCCCGAGGCCTCGTCCTCGTGCCGACCCGCGAGCTCGCCGCCCAAGTCGCCGCCGCGTTCGCCCCGCTGGCCGCCTCGGTCAATCTGCGCGTCGCCAGCGTCGTCGGCGGGCTGAGCCTCTCGCGCCAGGCCGACGAGCTCGCGCGCGGTGTCGACGTGCTCGTCGCCACCCCCGGCCGACTCGCCGACCACATCGGGCAGCGGACCGTCTTCCTCGACGAAGTGTCGATCACCGCGTTGGACGAGGCCGACCAAATGGCCGACATGGGCTTTCTGCCGCAGGTCATCAAGCTGCTCGACCAGACTCCGAAGAACGGCCAGCGCCTGCTGTTCTCCGCGACGCTCGACGGCCAGGTGGACAAGCTCGTGCGCCGCTACCTCAAGGATCCGGTCACCTGCTCCACCGCCCCCGCCGCGGCCAGCGTCTCGACAATGGAGCACCACATGCTCTTCGTCGCCCCGGACGACAAAAAGCGCGTCGTCGCCGAGATCGGGGCGCGCCACGGGCGCACCATCATGTTCGTCCGCACCAAGCACGGCGCGGACCGGCTCACCAAACAGCTCCGCTCGGTGGGCGTGAGCGCCGCTGCGATCCACGGCGGCAAGGCGCAGAACAACCGCACCCGCACCCTCGAAGCCTTCAAGACCGGAGACGTCTCGGTCTTAGTCGCCACGAACGTCGCGGCGCGCGGCGTCCACGTCGACGGGGTCGACCTGGTCGTGCACGTGGACCCGCCCGCCGACCCGAAGGACTACCTGCACCGCGCCGGACGCACCGCGCGGGCTGGGGAATCCGGCATCGTCATCACCCTGGTCGCCCCCGCCGAGCGGCGCGACGCGGAGGCCATGGCCCGCGCGGCGGGCGTCAAGGTCGTCGGCGTCGCCGTCCGTCCCGGCGACCACGAGCTTGTCCGCGTCAGCGGCGCGCGCGAGCCCTCCGGAGTCCCGCTCGTCGCAGCCGCCGTGCAGGTCCCGCCGACCCCGCCGCGCGCGCAGGGCCACCGCAACCGCCGCCGCCCTCAGGACGGCGCGGCGCATGGGGCAGACCGCTCGGCCCGAGGGCACGCCCGTCGGCAAGGCGCGCCCTCCGCGCACCGGGACGGGCAGCCAGTCGCGGCGCGGGAACGCTCTTCCGCTCCGCGCCGCCCTCGCGGCGGCCGCTGAGCCGGGGACCAGGCAGCCCGAGGCCGGCGGAGCTTCGGGCGCCATCTGCCCGAATCGGCAACCAGGCCGACTCCTCGCCGGCCGCGCCACGTCGCCGCGTCCGATATAACCTCTTCTGACGCAAGGGCGCAGTTCCGCCCAAGCCGATGAACCGGCATCGCCGCCGCCGACCGCACGGGCCGGAACTAGACGGTATTGCATATCGCGAGATCGCGAGATATGTTCCCTGTGTGACCCAGCGCAAAGACGGACCTGCGGAACCGAGGCAGCGCGGGGCCGCGACAGAGCCGGGGAGCGCGCTGGACTCGTTACGGGAAGAACTGCGCACGCTGCGGCTGCGCAAGGGCCAACCCAGTCTTCGGACCATCTCGCACACCACGGAATGGGGCCATACGACGGTGGGCAGAGCGTTGAGCTGCGAATCGATCCCGCGTTGGGACGTCGTCGAGGCCATCGTGCTTCGCCTGGACGGCGATGTGAGCCGCGCCCGGCAGCTGTGGATGCAAGCCATGGAAGCCGAGCACCAGGCGACCGCCCCCGCCAACGCCGCGTCCGAGGCAGCCGAGGAGCCCGGTCGGCCGCGCGTCCGAGACGACACATTCCCCGCACTCGGCATGGGCTTCGCGATCTGCGTGTTCGTCTCCTTCGTCGCGACGCTGAGTTTCTTCGCCCCGAGGGACCCGCGAACCGACAAGATGGCCACCGACATCGCGCTGTCCGTCTTCGGCGGCGTGGCCGCCCTCGCCTGGCTCGCCGTCTTCGCCAAACGCAGGGACCGACGTGCGCTCGCGCTCGGGCTGGGCATGGCCGGCTGGACGCTCTGGCGGGCGCAGGGACTGATCTCGGACGATATCGTGGCCATCCCCCTCTCGCCTTCGATCCGCGATTACATCTTCCTGCTTTTCCCGCTCTTCGCCCTGCACGGGCTCGGCTCGGAGCCGTCACGGCGCTTTCGCCAGAAATACGTCTCGGCATGGGCGCTGGTCGCCGCTGTGGCAGCCGCCGCGCTGGTCTCGTTCGTGGTGGAAAGCCGCACCGACCTCCCCGCGAACGGCGTGTTCGTGTACGCGCTGCTGCTGTCCACGGACATCGCCATGCTCGCGTTCGCCCTCCTTTCAGCGCGCGCGGAGCCCGGCTGGGAATTGCGCGCCGCCGCGTCCGGTTTGGGCGCGCTATTGGTCGCGGACGCCTCGTTGGGCGCGTTGTTCCTGCTGCCGCCTCCGAATCCGATCGCGTTCCTCGCGGCCCTCTGCTACCTCGCTTTCACGCTCCTCATGTCGGTGGCCGCAGGCTCCGCCGCCAGCTGAAATCCGCGCGGCCCCGCCGGAGCGGAAGGCCCTTTCCGCCCGCTCGGCGAGCGTTTCATTTTGTTGCGTTCCGTCCCTGATCTGGCCGAATAGTTCCAATGCGGTTCTTCTCCTTGGCGCACGCCCGACGGAGCCCTAGCGTGATCCTCGGGCAGGGCGCATCCCCGAAACACTCGACAAGAGCCGACGGAAGTCGGCGCTTGTCCGCCTCTGCCCGTTCGGAACAACATCGGTCGTGCGCCTTGCGCCACGAGCCGCGCGACCGCGAGCAGAAGGGCAACCACCATGACGAATTCCCTTGGGGTCCAGAGCGGAGCCCTCGAGTCGGCCGCCGCGTCGTTCGCCGAGCACGTGGCTCAATACGAGTCCGTCAAAAGCCGGCTGCAGTCGGAGGTGGAGGCGACGGAGAGCAGCTGGGAGGGCTCTGCGGGCGACGCCTTCCGCCAAGCGGCCGACCAATGGCAAGACGCCTCGGCGCAGACCGTGCAGGCGCTGACCGAGATCCAGGAGAAACTGCAGACCGCGGGCGTGAAATTCGCCCAAAAAGAGTCCGAGAACACCACCGGCCTCAAACAGGCCCAGCTCAACTGGTGACCCAGCCGGTCCGCAAACGCATCCCGCGAGCCAATTCCAAAAGGAGGAGAAAACCATGAGCGATCTCAGGTACAACTACGAGCAGAACGAACAGCATCTCGAAGCGGTCAAACAGCTCTCCCAAGAGCTTGAGGGCATCCTCGACCAGATCAGCTCCGACGTCAGCCAGCTGCAAGGAGCCTGGGAAGGCGCCGGCGCGGAGAGCTGGGCCAACACGCAGAGCAGTTGGGACACGAAGGCGCAGAACGAGAAGGCGGCCCTCGACAAACTGCAGGCCGCCGCGTCGCAGGCCAACAGCGACATGCGCGATCTCGACAACGAGATCGCGAACTCCTTCTGACCTGCTGTCTGGCGCTGGCCCCCTCGCCAAAGAAGAGGAGGGCCAGCGCCAGACAGCTCCTCGCGCAGCTCGCGCGCACCTCGTCCAGGATCGCGACCGCCATCGAGGCTGCGCCGCCCGCAGGCCAGAGCGCCGTACCCGCGAACACCGGCAGATCGATGGGGCGAGCGGGAACGCGCGGCCGAGCAAACCAAGGAGCACGGCCATCGAGCCGAGCCCACAAGCTCGGGCCTTGCAAGACACGCTTGACGAGAGGGCCGTTGGCTCGCCGCTCGTCGCCCCATATACTGAGCGCTATGGGGACCGTCCTCGGGTCGCCCGAAAGGCAAGGAGCAGGATAGTGGGATTCATTCAGGCGTTCTCCGGCGCGATCGGCGGGACCTTGGCCGACCAGTGGAAAGATTTCGTCGCCCCGCCGCAAGTCGCCCCGACTGCGGCGATCTTCCCCGGCGTTCCCATCGGCCAGAACGCCGGCCGGGGATCCAACACCCACGGGTCGTCGAACATCATCAGCAACGGCTCGAAGCTCGTCGTCCCAGAGGGCACCGGCCTGCTCACCTTCCAGGACGGCAGGATCACGGGCTTCATCGCCCAGCCTGGCGGCTACGAGTGGCGTTCTGACGACCCCAACTCCCAGTCGATTTTCGCGGGCGACGGCATCGTCAGCTCGCTCGTCAAGCAGTCGTGGGAGCGTTTCAAGTTCGGCGGGCAGCCCGGCAGCCAGCAGCTCGTGTTCTACGTCAACCTGCGCGAGCTTCCGAACAACCGCTTCGGCACGCAGTCCGAGATCTACTGGGACGACGCCTATCTCGGGGCCCAGGTCGGCGCGATCACCCGAGGCACCTACACGATGCGCATCGTCGACCCGATCCTCTTCGCCACGCAGTTCGTCCCCCTCACGTACCTGCAGCCGGGCGGCGCGGTCTTCGACTTCACGGACTTCGAGAACGACGCCGCCACGCAGCTGTTCAGCGAAGTCGTCTCGTCGCTCGCGCCGGCGTTCTCGCACTACACGAACGACCCGAGCAAGGGCAACCGGATGGCCCGCATCCAGGGCGACTCCATCGGCTTCGCCCAGTCGCTCTCGGCCGCGGTCGAGAACGCCTACCGCTGGACGAGCGGCCGGGGCATCACCATCGTCAACGTGGCCATCGCGTCGATCGAGTACGACGAGGACACCCGGCAGCTGCTCTCCGACGTCAAAAAGGCAGACGCCCTCAGCGGCACGCGGGGCAATTCCTTCCTGCAGCAGTCGGTCGCGCGCGGCTTCCAAGCGGCGGGCGAATCCGGCGGAGGCACGCCGGGCATCGCGATGATGGGCATGGGCTTGAACGCGGTCTCCGGACCGATGGGCGGCCTGCAGCAACCCGCCGGGCCCACGCCGTACCAGCAGGTGCCGCCGCAGCAGGGCTACCCGCCCCAGCAGCAGGGCTACCCGCCCCAGCAGCAGGGCTACCCCCCGCAGCCGCAGCAGCAAGCGCCTGCGAGCGAGGATCCCGTGGCCAAACTCGCGCAGTACAAGAACATGCTCGACCAGGGCCTGATCACGCAGGAAGACTACGAAGCCGCCAAGGCCAGGGCGCTCGGGCTCTAATCAGCGATGACAGGACCGCACACCTCGCCCGGCGCGAACCCTCTCCCGCCGGGCGGCTACCCCCCTCCGCAGCAGGGCTACCCGACGCAAGACGGCCCGTCCGCCGCAGGCGGCCCCCCACCGCCGCCTGGCGGAGGGGCGGGATTCATCCCGCCTGCTCAGGCCGTCCAGGAGACGCCCGCAGAGTCGTTCCAAGGAGCCACATGGGACGACGTGCGCAACACTCGCGCGGCGGAGAGCACCGCAGGGTACGCCCCCGGCGAAGCCCCGCAAGTGACCTACGAGAGCCACGACGGGCCGCAAGTCATCCAGACGGGCTCTGAGCGCGGCGACGGGCTCAACAAATGCCCGCGTTGCGGCTCCACCGACATCAGCCTCGACATTAAGAGCAGCAACCTCGTGTGCCGGTTCTGCCGTTTCTCGTGGAACGGGCAGAACGCGGTCGAAGCGTTCAAGCTCGACTCGCCCATCAGCGAGCTGCGCGGCCGCCAGGTCGGCTCGGGGGCGGGCAATGTCGTGCCCGGCGTCGACCAGGTCGTGAGCTTCAAATGCAACGGCTGCGGCGCGGAAGTGTCCATCGACACCGGCCACGCCGTGCAAGCGCGCTGCCACTGGTGCCGCAACAAGCTCTCCGTCAACCAGCAGATCCAGAACGGCGCCGTGCCCGACGTCGTGCTGCCCTTCTCGCTCCCCCGAGACGAGGCGATCCGGCGGATCTCCGAGTTCGCCGGCAGCCGGAAGTTCTTCGCGAACCGGAAGTTCATCTCCGAGTTCTCCCCCGAGAACGTCGTCGGAGTCTATCTGCCCTATCTCATCGTCGACTTCAACGCCGAACTCGAATTCTCCGGCTACGGCGAGCACACCACCCGCTCGTACTCGGTCCGCGTCGGCAACGGGGACAACGAACGGTCCGAGACGCGCTACGACTACGATGTCTTCCAGGTCTCGCGCAAATTCGACCTCTACATCGACGACCTCACCATCGAGTCCGCCGCCGACAAGCGCGACTTCCACACCGACCGCAACACCAACAACATCATCAACTCGATCATGCCGTTCGACACCAAGAACGCCGTGCGCTACGACCCGAACTACCTTTCCGGGTTCACCTCGCAGCGTCGCGATCTCGACATCGACTCCATGTTCGACCAGGCGCGCCTGCAAGCGCAGGACATCGGGCGTTTCCGCGCCGCGGAGACGCTCGGCCACTACGACCGGGGCGTGCGCTGGGACCAGCAGAACATCGACGTGCGCGGCGAGCGCTGGATCTCCGCCTATCTGCCCGTCTGGCTCTACAGCTACTACGAGCGCAAGAGCAACGGGAACGAGCTCCTGCACTACATCGCGGTCAACGGGCGCACCGGCGAGACAATGGGCTCGGTGCCGCTCAACATGTGGCGGCTGTGGGTCGTCTCCGGCGTGGTCGAAGTCTTCTCCGCCTTCGGCGCGCTCGCGTCGTACCTGATGTTCTGAGAAAAGAAGGCAAGCATGAGTTCCATGGCTCTGAGCCACCTGTCGGCTATCGCCGACATCGTCCTGGCCCAATCGGGCTCGTCCAGCTCCTCGTCCGACCACAGCAAGTGGTACGGCCTGCTGTGCCTGCTCGGCGGGCCGGGCTTCTTCATGTTCATGTACATGCGCTACCGCAACACCGACAAGCGCCACCACCACGAAACAGAGACCGCCTCCGAAGTCGCCAACCTGCAAAGCGGCGACCGTCACGTGGACCACGTGACGGGCTCCTCGAACTCGCAGATGTCCGGCAGGAACGAGCGCCAAGTGCGCGGATAACGCGCCGCGCGCCAACCCGCCTTTCAATCCACAAGACGGCCCGACCCGGCCCTACGGGACTGGATCGAAATCGCCAGGCCCGGATCACAGCATACGTGGAAAACGGGAGCGGAACGCGATCATGGGAATCATCGAACGAGCGGCCCGCCCTGAACTGGGAACGCCGAAATCATTCCCGAACTGAGCGTTGAGCGGCAAAACCTGCAACGCTGTCGCCGTGACAGCGGAAAGCACACCATGACCGCGACCGCCGCACGAAAACGAGGACTGACCGAGCAGGCCGCCGACACCATCCAAAAAGAGATACGGGGCTCAAAGCCGCCCACAACTGAAAACAGACCCCGACTCGAAGGCCCGTCCGACATCGGACGGGCCTTCGGGTTTTCAGATCGACACAGGGTTTAGGAAACCCTTGCTCCATCCACTAGAATTGGGCATCGCCCGACTGGCCGCCGATTTCGATCCACGAAACGGTCCAGTCCCCGGCCCCGGGGACTGGCCTGAAATTCCTCCGAGCCTGGTCGGGACGCACGCGAAACGTGTGACGGGAACGTGATCATGGCGTTTTGGGAACGTGTGACACGGTCCTAGCTGGGAAAACGCCGAACCTTATGCGCGACCTGCCGATCTCGCGACTCATCGCTCGCGAGAGGTCTCCCCGGCCGCTTCCACACCCCCGAAAACGAGCTTTCGCTCCGAATGTGGGAAATACGACAAAACTCGTCATCAGAGAGGCGCGGCACTGATTCGCGGAGCGCGGTCCGCCCCGTGCGGAGCTGTGAGCTTCCGTCATTCTTCGGCTGCGGAGGGGCCAACGGAGAGATTCGGCGAAGCGCGTTCTCAGATCGTCCTCGGCCGCCGTTGCGCCGGGGTCGCAGACCAGTCGGCGAGCCCCGCCCGCGTCCCGAGCCGATGCTCGTGGACCAAGGTACACACCCGGCGGAGGTTCTCCGCCCGCGAGCCGCACCTAACCTCTCGGGCCAATACGACTAGCTGAGCGCCTTGATAGTGAGCGAAGCTAGCTCGCCGGTCTTGGTGGCGTTCTTGAACAAGCTCGCTGTATATCCCCCATACCTGGCCTCACCGATTTCCTTCATGGCTTCAAGTACTGGCAGAGCCATCTCTTGGGCTTGCTGCACAACCGAGCTCCAGTCTGCGGTATCGTCATCAATCATCCCCATGTCCAACCGGTTGAAGATCACGTGGGAAATGAGGCGGTTGCCGTGTACGGCATACGCTTTAGAGCGATTGTCGAGATCGTTTCGTAAATTATCCAGCTCGTTGTCGATCGCGCGCAGTATCTGGACCAGACGCCACACACGAAGGTGACTGGTCCCAGCGTTGAAGAGAACCTTGTAGGGCGACCTTGAAGTGTCATCCCACAGTCGGCTGACTTCGCGTTTTGACTGTGTCGCTAGCGCGGCGGAATGTGCACATGCGAGTGCCACCGCCGCCTCGGTAAATTCGCACCCTGCTTCCGGAGCAGGATGCTCCTCGCCGCTGCGGATCGTGTAAATGAGGTTGTCAAAGGAGAAATCCTGACGTAGACGTGTCTGCTCGGGGTCAAGACCGACAAAATCTCGGCCACCAATCACGTTCTGGGTGTTGGTAGCCCGGGTAACACGCTCCCCGAAGTCCTCGGGGGCAGATTCCAGCGAGATGAACCGCACCATAACACGCACGGAATCCAACTCCGCTCGCTTTCCCTGCCGCAGGGCGCTGGCCAAGGTTCCGACAGTCTGGGCTCCGTTGACAATGCTGATGCCCTTGAACTCAAACGTGCCCTGTCGACGTTCGAGGCCGCCAGCAGGCGTCTTTCCTATAGATTCACAGAGCGCTGTGACCCCGTTGTTGAAATACCAAAAGCTCTCCGGACTCTCGGCGACTGTTTCTAGGACAGAGTTATTGACCTCGGATTTTCGAAGGAACACACGCACATTACGAGATAGAAGTGGATCACCATGATCGCGTAGCCACCCCGCGATCTCAGCACCGCTCACGTGCCCGTACACCGCATCGTGAGGGCCTTCTAGCCGACCCCAGTCGGAGAGCTCCACCCTGAGATCGATCTGGCTATAACCGGTCTCTTCGATCAATAATCTATAGATGTACCCCTGATTCGCGTAGGTGAACATCGCGACCTCGGTCGGGTCGTTGAGGTCGGCAAAGTAGTCGTCCATGTGCCCGCGCACTGCCTCGGCAATTTCTGGTGTGCCCATCGATGCATAGATGACTTCGACCCGCAGATCCGCCCTCGTCATCAGGAGGTCGTCTAGTTCAGACCTCCGGTCTCTTATCTTGTCGTTGAATCGTGTCCATCTCATGGAGAGCAGATCCTCCAACCCCTTCTGAAACTTGATCATGTCGTCGAGAGCTGCGCCTTTATCGCCTTTGTCAGACCATTTCGACTGCACTACGAAGAGGATCGGCGTGTCTGACTCCACGAACGCGATGGCATCGATGCCGTTGTCGCCGGGGCCGTCAGTCACAGAACGTGCCGCGTCTTCATCGCTCATACCTGCAATTTTTGTCAAAACGAACGCTGCGAGCGCACGACTGAGCCGTGCTTGCTCGACGTTTTTCTCACTGTGCGCTGCTAAGTCCGAGACATCGATGTGCGGATATGTGGTGTCTTGCAGACGCCGCTTGATCCGTGTCACGTGCAAATCACCCACGAATGACCTCGCTTTTCTACTAATATGAATTACTGATATGGAAGTTTACTGAAATTAGACTGGACTTCCCCAACTGACGATTCTCGATACGCCAGTCGAAAATCGACACTGTAGACCGTCATTTCAATCTCTCCCCGTACGGGGAGTAGGGGCTGTGGTGGCGCGCTGGCGGCTCCGGAGGCGGGGGCGGTTCGACTTGGTCCGCGAACCAGTGGTAGCAGCCGTAGAGGGCATACCCGAGCAGCGCCCAGAAGACGATCTTGAGGCCCCATTCGAGGCCGGTGCCCGAACGCGGCCAGGACTTCCACACGACCCACACGCCGAACCCCGCCAACGCGAGGCCAAGGCACCAGAGCAGGACCGACCACACTTGCGCGAACAAGTCGAAAAGCGTCACCCGGCCGACTCCTCGACCGGCCTCAGACCGATCGCCCACGCGATCCGGGCGAGCGCGCCGTCCGGCCGTGCGGGCCTGTGGAGGAGGTATTGGCCGAGGTGTGGGGCCGCGCGCTGCGTCCAGTCCATCACCGAATCGGGAGGGCGAAGGAAGTTCAGGGCGGCGGACCGGTCCCTGGACTCCTGGGCCTCCGTCGTGATCCAGTAGTCGATCTTCGGGGTGCCTGGTTCCGGCGGCGGCGTCGCTCCGAGTTCGGGAGGCGGGATCGTCTCGCGCTCGAACCTGCGCAGCTCCGCGCCAGACCGCCAGTGCTTCGAGCAGCGCAGTCCGACCCTGCCGGTCCACCGTCCCCCCTCGCGCTCCGCGTAATAGCCCCCCCGGCTCGACAGGATGGCCCTCGACGGCGTACGACTCGTCGCAGACCACGTGGCAGCGGCCGACGCGGTACCAGCCGTACGTCGGCCTCTCGGCCCGCGCCACCCAGAGTGGGGATCCGACCAGACAGACATGCCGACGGGTGTCTTTCCAGTGCCGCCGCCGGACCACGTCGAGCCCGGCGGGCTCCACGAGGGTTCTCGCGTCGTCGCAGCGGAAGACGAAGTCGTACCAGCCCTCCTCGATCGCGGGGGAGGTCCCCCACCGCTCTTCCAGCCCGAACGTCAACAGCATTCTGTGCGTCCAGTCCTCCGGGAACACCTCGTCGTCGCGGTCACCGTCCTCTACGGCGGCGCGCGCCAAGTACGTGACCATCTTGTCGGAACCGCCGTAGTCGGAGGGGTTCCACCGGATCGGCGCCCCGCCGTCCGGGAGGAGCCCCTCCGCGAGAGGAGTGACGAAGTTCTTCACGTTGCCCGCGAGGAAGAACGACGCCTCCGGAGCCTCTCCGGCCCACCAAACGACGCGCCGGTCCGCCTCGTGCTCCGGGTGGACCGCCTTCGCCGCCATCCCCCCGCACACCGCCCAAGCCCGCACTTTGACGTAGCGCCTCTCGTTCTTCCTCGCGTCGCGGACCCGGATGAGATCGCCTTTCGTCCTCGCGAGCGCGTCCGTGGCCGCCTGGACCAGGTCGAACGGTCGGTCTTTCAGCGGCGCCCCGCTGGACTGCGACTCACGACTACCACGAGCGATTTTCGCGTCGACCCCCGCGACGGTCTTCAGGGAAAGCGTGTTCTCGATGTCCACGCCGAGTTGTCCCGCGAGCACAAGAGCCTTGTTCGTGGAGGTGTACACGAGCCTGGTCGAGCCCTGGACCTGAAGGTCCACCTGGTCGGCCAAGTCCATCCATTTGGCAACCGAATCCCTGGCCACCCGAGCTTCCCGGTCCTCTCTGCGCCACTCGTCACGCTGGGGGTCCGGCCACCGCCATTTCACAGTTCGCCCTACGCCTTCCGGAGCCAGGCGCTCGCGTCGTTCCACTCGTCGTCGTCGATCTCCGGCGCGGACGGAGCGGCGCGCGGGGGCTCGGGGAGCTTGGCGCTCGGGTTCGCCTTGGAGAGCACGTCGCGGATCTCGGGGTCCTTGTACAGCTCGGCGGTGATCGCCCCGGCCTGCTTCTCCGCGTCGGCGCACGCGGCCCGGTAGGCGCGCATGACCGCCGATTGCACGTCCTCGTGGTGCAGCCCCGACACGGGCGTGTCGGTCGTCATCGAGAGCATCTTGCCCGCCGCGTCCACCGTGATCACGAGGTAGCCGTCCACTGCCGTGCCCTTGCCCCGAACCTGGGCGAGCCGGGCCTGGGCCTGCTCGGCCTGCTTCGCCCACGCCTCCAGCCTGTCCTCGAAGGCTGGCTCAGATGTTGACACCGCGCGCCCTGGCCTCGTCGCGCAGCCTCTCGGCGATGGACGCGAGGTAGCGCCCGTCCCCGGCGAGCTGGCCGTAGTACCCGGCGACCGCGTCCGGGGAGAGGTCCATGTTCTCCAACGCCTGCACCATGTCGGCGACGATCTGGCGCGCCTGGACGACGACCGGCTCGCGCTCGATGCCCGGGAGCGGGGTGTCGAGCCCGCTCGTGGACTGCGCGACGTAGTCGGCGGCCTCGACGTAGTGCGAGAGCGGGAAGCCCGCCTCCTCGTCGCCGGCCACCACGCCGAGCGTGTAGTAGACGCTGATCCCCGCGTTCTGCCAGAGCGGGGTGGTCCAGCCCCAGCCGGGGGCGTCGTCGTCGGGGATGAGCGAGTCGACCGCGTCGCGGGCCTGCGCGACCGCGGACTCGGGCTGCGCCTCGCCCTGGGCCGCGCGGCGGATCACGTCGAGCCCATGGCGGTACGCGGCGAGCCTGCGCGGGTCCTCGTCCTTGGCGACGGCGGCGACGAGGGTGTAGAGCACCTCGCACAGCCCGGCCTCGAAGAGGAGCTGCTTCTCCGAGGAGAGCGCGTCGACTTTCGCGTAGACCTGCGAACCGTAGTCCAGCAGGTCGAAGCTGCTGCTCATGGCCAGGTGGCTCCCATTCCATCGGGGTGTATGGTCCCGCCGCTCTCTTGGATGGCGGTCTGGCAATTGTCGCAGATGGGGCGGGACACCGCAATCTGCGAAGGGGTGAGTCCGGCTTCTTTCGCGCCGTTGATCGCGGTGACCTCCGCGTGCGCCCCGGGCTGCATCGCGACCACGTCGTTCGGGCCCGCCGCCGCGCGCTGGGCGGGGTTGAGGTCCCTGCCGCCGCCGGCGAGGACGTCCTTGCCCTCCTTGGTGCTCATCGCGGCGGAGGTGCGGCTGTTCTGCGCGCGGACGTCGGGCTTGCCGGTCTTCGCGTTCACCAGTCGGCTGTGCAGGTCGCGCGCCCTCGCGGCGAGCCTGGCCTGCTCGGCCTCCGCGTTCACCGCGCTCCCGCCCGCCTTGCCGCCGCGGGCGAACATCGCGGCGACCTTGGCCCCGAGCTTGCCGGGCAGCGCCCGGATCGCGGCGAGGGTGGCCCGCACGGCGTTCTTGAACATCTCGTAGAGCTCTTTGAGCCTGCGCACGAGGTTCGCCAGGCGCAGCGCGACCGCGCCGTTCGCCAGCACCTCCCCGAGCCCCGCCGTGAAGACCGAGAGGATCGCGCCGCCGACCTCCCACGCGGCCGTCTCGATGGCGAAGTCCTCGATGGCCTTGAACAGGGCGTTGTGGGCGTTCGTGATGTTGGTGGCGTGCTCGCCCGCCGAGCTCCCGAGCTCGCGCAGCCCGTCGGAGAGGTCCGAGAGGTCGGTCTCGTCCAGGCCGAGCTTGCCGAGCATGTCCGCGATCTCCGGGGCCTGCTGCGCGCCCATGAGGCCCTTCGCCGAGCCGACCCCGCCCTTGGCGGCGTCGATCGCCGAGGCGGCCTGCTGGCAGGCGGCCTGCACGGACTGGAGCTTGCCGGGGTCGCCGTTGGGCCAGACGAAGCCGACCTTGTCCTCGATCCAGGACCAGATCTTGCCGACCATGCCGCCCATCGGAGCCTTGTTCGGCCCGCCGTCCGCTGATGGCACGGACGGGGCCGTGAACTCCGTGAAGCTCGGCGCGGCAGGGAACGACTCGTCCCCGCCGCCGATCGTGGACGCGGCGTCGGCCTTCACGTGGTTCAGGCCGCTCGCGTGCAGCAGCCCGGAGTGGTTGCCCGTGGTGTTGACCGTCGCCGCGCCGCCCTCCAGCGCGGCCTTCATGGCGGGGTCGAACTGCTGGGACCACTCCCGCCCGGCCTCGTCGGTGCCCCCGGCCCCGCCGAGGGAGCCTTGCAGCGCGGACGCGAGGTTGGTCAGCGCCGAGCGCGCCCCGGAGCTGACGTCGAGCAGATGCGTGGAGGAAGTCGAGTACGCGGCGAACTCCACGTCGTTCTTCACCATGCGATCACCCTGCCCACATCGCCTTGTTCGCCGTGTTCGCGCCCGTGTAGTTCTCGTGCGCCTTGCGCATCACGGCCTTCAGCTTCTCCAGGGCCTCTTTCGCCGCCTGCGCGTCCTTCGTCCAGCGGTCATGGTCGGCCTGCTGCGCCGAGGCCGCGTCCCCGCTCCAGCTGACGTGCAGTTTCTTGACCTCCGCGTCGATCTCCTCGGTCCAGGACTGCACCTGGTTCTCGAACGCCTCCATGCGCGAGACCGTGGAGTCCATCTGGTCGAGGTCGGCGACGTACTTGCCCGGCATCAGCCCTTGCCCTTCCCCTCCAGCTGCGCGACCTCGCGCGCGGCCTGCTGGACCTTCTCGTCGCTCTTGTGGATCAGCTCCTTGTTCTCCGTCTCCCGTTGCGCGTACTCGTGGCTCGCCGACATCAACCGCTCCGAGGTGGACTGCAAGGCCTTCCCGATGTCGAGCATCGCCGCCTTCCACTCGTCGAACGGGGGCTTGAACGCGTCGGAGGCCTGGCCCTGCCAGCCCGAGCCGCAGAACTCCTCCACCTCCGAGGCGAAGCCGTTCACCCCGGACTCGATCTCCTCGGCCTTCGCCGCCGCGAACTTCCCCGTCGCGGCGATCTGCTCCGGGGACGCGGTGACCTGGCCGCCCCCGGGGCCTCCGCCCTGCTGCGCGCTCACAGCGCGAACCGCCCCGCACGCGCGACATCGACGCAACGCGCACGTGTAATCATCTCAGCCCTCCGCATGGTGATGGGGATTATGAAAGCCAGGTTGAAAGATACATAGCCCCGCAGACACTCGCAACCGCGAGGTAGCGAAACCAGCCATGCCAATTGCCATGCCTGATAGCTATAACAGGACCCCGCCCCGCCCTCGCCCCTCACAGCCCCTCCGCCGCGCCCAACGCGACCAGCGAGACGAGCGCCGCGCGCCACCAGCCCTCCAGGGCCTCCACGTCGCCCGCGGTCAAGCCGCACGCGGCGAGCTCGTCGGGACACAGGTCGGCGAGCACGCGGGCCGCCTCACACGCCTCGCGCAGCTTGCGGACCACGGCCAAGCGGCGGGAGAGCGCGGCCCCAGGCCCCGGCGCGGGGCCGCGCCGCCCGCCCTTCCCCGCGCCGGGCACGCTGCGCTGGTGCTCGTCGCACAGCACGAGCCGCCAGCCCCGGTCGTCCCGGACGCGGCCGGGGGCCCCGCACTTCTCGCAGGCCGCCCAGCAGCGCTCCTCGGCGACCTCGACGGCGAGATAGGCCAAGTGCGCGGACTCGCCGGGCGTCCCGTCGGGGCAGTGGTAATAAAGCCGCAGGCCGCCCCACTTCTCCTTCACCTGCTGGATCTGGACCCCGGGGACGAGCTCGCGCAACTGCCGTTCGGCCGCAAGCACGGCCGGGTACCAGCCGCGCCCGACGCCAGAGTGGCACGGGCCCCAGCGCTCCTTGTCCGTCCAGTCGATCGGATCGACCTCGTCCGTGTCGGCGGGTTCCGTCATCTCGTGCTCCTTCGTCTCGTCGTCGGCCATGCTCACGCCTCTTCTTTCGTCTCGTCGTGGTCGGCGCGCATGGCCTCCATCGTCGAGCGCGCGCCCCGGTAGACCGCCTCAAGGCGGTCCACGTCCGCCGGGGCCATGCCGACGAGGCCGAGCGTGTCGGGATGGCGCGCGCTCAGCCCCGCGGCGGCGGACCACGCCGGGCGCAGGTCGCGGGCGAGGCGCACGAGCAGCCGGTACGCGTCCTTGTCGGCCACGGCGTCCGGGGTCTCCGTCTCGATGACGGCGCCTGTGACGGCGGCGTGCAGGCGCCGCAGGACGACCGGGTCGCGGACCTCGACGACCGGCTGGCCGTCCACCGCGATCGTCGTCACGCGGGTCTCCCGGTCGTGCTCGACCATGGTCTCCGGACGCCCGTCCATCGCCGCCCTGCTCCTGCTCGTCCACCTCGCGGGGTCGCGCCAGGCCGCCTCGCGGCAGCGCAGCTCGTACGTGGCGCGCGACAGGAGCGCGCGCAACACGTCCACGGGCTCCTTGCCGCTGTCCTGCGCGAGCTCGCGCAGCCACGCCAGCTCGTGGTCGCTCAGCGGCACGGTCAAAAACTCGGCTCTCACCGGGGGTTCCATCTGCTGCTCCTCTCCTTCGTCTCGTCGTCGATCTCCGCGACGAGCGTTTCGATCCCGCGTAGCGCCTCCTCGGGTGTCGGGGCCAGCCACGAGAGCGACGGATAGGCGTCGGCGCACAGTCCGACGTGCTCGCCGTCCTCCTCGGACCAGGCCACTCTGCACGTATGCGAGCCGGCGCCGCTCACCGCTCCTCCGCCCCGTCGTCGGACCCGGCCGGCGCGGCGCCGAGCCAGATCGCTCGGAGCCGCTGCGCGACCTGGTCCCGGTCGGCTCTGTCCTCCGCCGCGTCGAGCACGATCCGCACGGCGGCCTCCTCGTCGAATCCCCAGCTGTGGAAGCGGAAGCCCGAGAGGTCGAGGAAGGCTGTCGCAGCGGCCCACGCGGCCCTCCGATTGGCCCGCACGAACGGCGCGCGGGTGGCGAGCCCGACCAGGAACGTCGCCGCCCGCTCGAACACGTCCAGGCCGTCGGTGACCGCGTGCTCCGCCAGGACGTCGTCTAACACGCCCTGGTCGAACACCGCGAGGGAGGCGCCGGTCGCCGCGCGAGCGGCCCATCGGACCTCGTCCTCGTCCAGAGGCGGGGCCGACGGCACCGGGGGCCATTCGGCCCTGGCCGGCCTCGCCTCCGGGGCCTCGTCTCCGCTTCGGGCGATCAGCTCCAGGACCGGGCGTGAACGGTCGCAGACGCGCTCCACGGCCTCCGCGAGGGCGAGCCTGCGGCGGGCGACGGCCACGGCCGCCTCGCGCACGAAGGCCTTCGGCTGAAGGGCCTCCGAGCAGTGCGCGGCGCGGGTGACCAGCGCGACCTCCTGGTCGGTGAAATCTATGCTCGCCTCGGTCATCTCGTCTCCTCCGCGCCATCGCCGCCCAGCCACAGCCCCCGCAGCCGCTCGGCGGCCTCCAAGGCGCCGATGCGGCGCTCCGAGGCCGCCGTGACGAGCTCGTACGCCGCGTCCTGGTCCAGCCCGGCTGGGGCGGGCCTGCGGTTCATATGTAGGAACACGCACGTGCCGACGAACGCGGCCCGCTTCGCGTCGGGCCTGTCGTACTCGGCCCGGGCGAGCGCCGCGAGCAGCGCGCCCGCCGCGTCGAACACGTCGCCGGCCATGCCGGGACGGGCCTCGACGAGGGCCGCCTCGACCGACGCGTCCTCCTCGCGCGAGGACCAGTGCCCGCCGCCGGTGTACATCAAGCCGGCCGCGACGTCGTCGCAGCTGAGCCGGCGCAGCGGGCGGGGCGTCGGCACGGCGGTCATCTAAGCCTCCGGATCAGGTCTTCGAAGTGGTCGTTCAAGCGCTGACAGATGGGCCACGGGTCCTGCACGAGCCCGTGCGCCTCGTCGAGCACGGCCATCAGCGCGAACAGCTCGGGCGTGCGGCCGCTGAGCAGGGCCGCGCATTCCACGTCATGGAACTGTTCGTCGGCGAGCTCTATTCGCAGCTCGGGCATGGCCGGTCCTCTCTTCTCGTGTCGTCGGGTCTCGGTGGTCGGCGCTGGGCCTACAGCAGCGTCAGGCCCCACCTCTGCAACCACGGCCCGATCAGCTCAAACGTGATCACGCCCCCGTCGTCGGCCGGGCTCCCGTCCAGCACCCCGACCGCCGCCACCTGGCCCCCGGCCATCTGCGCGAAGACCGGCGCGCCGGAGTCGCCGTGCCGGGAGGGCGCCCGGAACTGCCCCTTGCCGCCCACGACCCGCAGGAACGGGCCGCAGGTCAGGCCGGTCATCGCGCCCCACGCGCACAGCTCCGGGCGCTGGGCCTCAAGCGTCGCGCCGTCCGCCCAGCCGCCGACCGGGTACTTGTAACCGACCCGCGCGTCGACCGGGATCCCGGCGGACTGGTCGACCGCGAGCAACGCGACGTCCGACCCCTCGTCGTCCCGGTAGGCGCGCATGAGCGGGTGGCCGAACGGGCGCCAGGCGTCGGTGGGCGAATACGCGAGGAAAATCCAGGCCGGAGCGTCGTCGACGCAGTGCCCGGCGGTGAGCGCTCCGGCTCCCCCGTTGGACGTCCTCACGAGAAAGGCGAGCGTGCAGAACCGGCGGTTGTCGGCCGAGGTCAAGCTCGGACGGGTCGAGTCGTCCAGAGATTCCCCGATGGTCACGCCAGGCACGACGTCCTCCGCCGCGTTGGAGGCGTTGGCGACCGACGGGCGCAGCGCAGCGAGCAGCGACAGCGCGGCGAGGATCGGGACGAGGATTCTTCGCATGGGTTGGTCCTTTCGGGGCCGATGGGCGGATCAGGCTTCGTCGGGCAGGTCGATGACGAGCACGGGGGCGTCGAGGACGAGGTCGAGCTCGACAGGCGCATGTCGGTCGGCCAGCGGGTCGAAGCGGACGACGAAGCGGAGCCGGTCCGGGAGCTCGGAGCGGGCCGTCGCGTCCTGGAGGGCTGACGCGGCCGAGCGGATCACCAAGGCGAGCCGGTCCTGCTCCTCCCGTTCGGACGAGGCCTCGACCGTGGCCTCCCACGCCGAGCGCATCACCACGAGCGCTTCGTCGAACCCCTCGGCGGTGGCCTGCGGCGACACGTCCATCGCTGCGCTGGGGCTCATGACGCGCCTCCGCCCGAAGCGGCGGCGAGGATCGCTCCCACGCAACAGCCCGTGACGATCCCGACCACCGGCGCGGCGATGGCGTAGAGCTTCGCCTTCTTCGCGGCCTCCTGCGCCTGCTCCCGCTGGCCTGCGGAGAAGAGCTTCGGCGCTTGCGTCGAGTAATAGATCGAGACACCGGCCAACACCCAGCCGATGGGGTTGACCGAGCACAGCACCGCGACGAACGAGATGATCGACCACACCATCGTGGAGGGCGGCAGCTCCACGGCCTGCGGGCGCTCGGGCTGCGCCTGCTGCGGCGGGTAGCTGTAGGGCGGCGGGTACGGCTGGCCGTAGGGCGGGTAGCCGGGCGGCTGAGCCGAGGTGTGTCGCGCCCACGGGTCGGCGTAGGGGCTCGGCGCGGTCGCCTGCTGTTCCGTCGCAGGTTGGACAGGCGGGTAGCCGGGCCAGCCAGGGGGCGGCCAGCCGTACGGGTGCGGCTCGTAGGGAGGGTTTTGGGGATGCGGCGGCGACGGCTCGGCCATGGGGCGCTCCTGGTTCCGTTGGGGGATTGGAGGCGAGCCTATCAACCTATACGTAGAATTGTCTACTTATAAGTTGCTGCCCATCGGACTGAAAGCCGGTCATGCTGGACTTATGCCCGACGACCAGGAGATAGGAAAGCGCCAAGCGATTCCTGCCGCCGCCCGTGCGGGCGACGAGGTCGACATCTCGCCGCTCGCGGTCGAGCTCCAGCGGGTGCGGGTCGCCAGGAAGCTGTCCCTGGACGGGCTCGCCGAGCGAACGGGCATCCCGCGCAACACCATCTCGCGCTACGAGAACCGCAAGCTCAACCCCACGGCCAAAGCCCTCTTGCGCCTGGCCATCGGGCTTGAGACCAACATCGGCGACCTCGTCGCGCCGCTGAACCACCTGCCGAAGCGGGAGTGAGGAAGGCCGGGCAGGCCTGATGGTCCGCGAGGACGGCGGCGGAGGGGCGGCTCAGCCCGCTTGCGCGTCGGGCTGGGCCACGAGGCCGATCTGTTTCGCCGCCGCCATCCAGTACTCCTCGGGCATCGAGTTGACGACGCCGTACCTCACGTTTGGGACCGGCTCGAGCTTGATCCCGTCGGCGCGGGCGAGGCGGGCGGCGACGCTCCCCAACCTCGACAACCGGACCCCGGACGTGTCGAGGCTGTGATCCTTGGCGAAGGCGAGGGCCGTGCCCGCCCATGATCAAGTCGACCCTCGCCTCGACGAGGTCGGTCCGCTCCCCGGCGCGGACCGCGATCTCTTTTGCCTCAGCGGCCTTGCGGTCGACGGACTCCAGCTGGTCGAGCATCGCCCGCATCACCGAGTACGGGTCCGCCGACGTCGTTGGCAGGTACATCCCCGTCCTGCGGATCTGCGGCAGCACCTCTCTGGTGATCCAGCGCTGGAATTCCTTCGCCTCGGGCTTGTCCGAGCGGATCACCAGCTGGTACATGGCCGACTCGTCGATCACCGTGACCTGCCGTTTTCTGCCGAGGGAGTCGATAGTGTACGTCTGGCGTACACCATCGGGATCAAGCCGTTCAGCTGTCGCTGCCGGTTTCCGAGAAAGCCCCAACGCTTTAGAAAGATCACTGAGGACGAACCACGGCTCGCTGTGGTTCATGATCACTCGAATGAGATAGCCGTTCCAGTCGAAGCCTCTCGCCTCCTCGGCTTCCGCGACGGGCACGACTTCGCCTGGGATCGGCGTGGGCGCGGTCGGCGCGGGCTCCGGCACGTTCGACTGATGATGTGCTTTGATGTTCATACGAACTCCTGTCGTTCTGTTTTCGCCCGCGTTGCCTCGCGGACGGCCTCCGATGGCTCCGGGACTACATCCCGGGGCCATCGGTCGTTCTGGGGCTCCCCTCTGCGGCGAGCCTGGCCGCGACGTCGCCGAGTGTGGCCGGCTCGTCGGGGTCGACCGCGACCTCGGCCGAGCGGCCAAGCGGGTCGAGGACGGCGGCGGCCCGGCCGCCGTGGAAGGCGATCACGCGCGGCGCGCCTTCGGGGGCGGAGGTCAGGATGACCGTGTGGGGCTTGTCGGGCCACGCCTGTTCCCCGAGCCATTGCAAGGTGTCCTCCGGCTCGGCGACCACCACGAGCCGCTGGCCCCATTTGTGCTCGGGCAGGGCCGCCTCAAGCTGGTCGCGCCACCCCCGTTTGACCTCCGGATCGACCGGGGAGCCCCCGACGGTCGCCCCCGGGACGAACGCGACGATCAGCGCCCGCAGCGTCTTGAGCCGGGTCTCGCTCTTCGGCTGGACCTGCGCGCGCAGCACGCACAGCGTCTCGCCGTCGAGCACGACCTCCGCCTCGTAGTGGGTGCGGAAGGCCGTGTAGCCGCGCCGCCGCAGCGCTGTGGCGGCCCCGTCGAGCAGGTCCGACAAGCCGTCCGACTCGTCGAGGTCCACGCCCTGCGGGGAGTAGACCCGCCACGGGCGGGCCGACGCGGGCGCCGCGACGAGGTCGCGGGAGCCGTCCCACCGGACCACGCCGACCAGGTGCGCGGTGGTCCCCAGACGGCCCGGGGCGGCCGGGACCGGGGCCGGGCCCCCTCGCCCTCTCGGCTCGGACGGAGCCGGGGAGTCCGGGCGCGAGGCATCGGCCGCCGCCCGGACCTCGTCCACGGTGACGCCGAGGGCTTCGGCGAACGACTTCGCGACGTCCTGCGAGAGCTCGGTGCTGCCGCGCTCCAGCCGGGAGACGAGCGGCTGCGAGACGCCGACGCGCTGGGCGAGGGCGCGCTGCCCGTATCCCGCCCTGATCCGCAGAGCGGCGAGCGGCGAGCCGCCCTGGGCCGGCTTGTACAGGTCCTCGACCGACAAGCCCACCGCCTCCGCGGCGAGCTTCATCCGAGCCGGGGTCGGCACGACGCCCTGGTCCTCCCACATGGCGACGACCTCGGCGTCCGTCTTCGCGGCCCGTCCGAGCTCGGCCCGCGAGAGCCCCCTCGCCTCGCGGGCGCGGCGCAACGCCGCGCTGTCGAATGCGGCCGCCGCGTCGGGTTTCGGCACTATCGGCTCCTCTCGGTCCCGACCATCATAGCGTGACATCGGGAATCGACTATGGCGAAATGGCGGCGAGTCGTGCTACGCTCGGCCCGTTAGATTTATCGAGAATCGAGATTTAAGCGGTGACGGCGATGGGCCCCTAGAACGAGAAAGACCTCGAAGCGTTTCGCTTCGAGGTCTTATCCCGCCTCTTCTCCGACTTGGACCTCGGAGCGGAGGTCCGGGCGAGACCCGGATTTTCGATGATCAACCACCCAGAGGGGGTATTCCTATGACCTTAGCACGCCCGGAAACAGGTCCGCAAACAGAAGACCCGAGGATCCAGGCGGTGGTGCTCGCCTGCCGCAACCCCGCGCCGGCGCTGCCGCCCGAGACCCCCGCCACGCTCGCGGGCTCGGTCGACGCGGTCGTCGCCGCCTGGGCCGATCAGAAGACCCTCGACGCGCGCAGCGTCGAGAAGTACGCCTCAATCCTCGGGCGCCTCGCGCGCTTCGCCGCGGCCCGCGGCGTCACCAGGCTCCAGGATGTGGACGCGGCCCTCGTCGGGGCGTTCACAAACGCCCTCGGGCGCGACCGGCGAGGCCAGGTCTCCTCCGACGTGAGCGGGCGGACCAAGAGCAACCGGCGCTCGGCGCTGCGGGCATTCTTCGCCGCGACCTCCGCCGCCGGATGGACCTCCGAGGACCCCGCCGCGATCGTCGAGCTGTTCAACCGCAAGGGCGCCACCCGCACGCCCCGGCCCCTCTCCGACGACGAGGCGGAACGAGTCCGGTTCTTGGCGGACGACAACCCCGCCTGGGTCCGCCCCGCGGCGGTCGCGCTCATGCTCTGCGGTGCCTGGGCGAGCGAGGCCGCCTTCCTCGCCCCCGGGGACTTCGACCCCGAGACCCGCGCCGTCGCCCTGCCCGGCATGGTCGGGCGCCTCCCCCGCTCGGTCGTGCTCGACGAGCGCTCCGCCCGCGTGGTCGCCAACCGCCTCGCCTACCTGCGGCTGCAAGTCCCCGAGCCCGCCGGCCTCCTCTTCGCCGCGCCGCGCGCCTCGCACCGGCAGCACATCAAAGTCTTCAACGTCGCCCGCTCCGCGCTCACCCGCGCGGGCCTGGACCCGGACCACGAGGTCACCCCCGCCTCGCTCACCCTGTGGGCCGCCAGGCGCGTCCTCGACGAGACGGGGCGCGTCGAGGAGGCCGCGCGCCTCATTGGAGCCCAGTCCCTCGACCAGACCGCCCGCGATTTGCGCTGGGACTGGAACGCTCGGGCCGAGGAGGCTCCGAGCAGCTGATGTCCGAGAACGCCCTGGCAGAGATCGACTGGCTCGTGGAGGCCGCGAAGAGCGCGCGCCTGCACGAGCTGGCCCGGTCCGTGCCGGAGCGCCCCTCCCGCACCCCCGGGCGGCGCAAGGAGCACCCCGCCTTCGTCGGCCTGCTCTACGTCCTCCTCGCCGGCGGCGTCACCGGCAGCCACCGCTCCGCCGCGACGCTGCTCGCCTCCGAGCGCGCCTGGCGCCTCGTGCGCCTCGCCGCGAGACGGGCCGCGGGCGAGGACCTTTCCCGCAAACCCCCCAGGCGCGGGCAGCTGGAGACCTGGCGCGGCTGTCTCTCCGAGCACGTCGGGCCGCTGCGCGAGCGAGCCGCCGACCTCGCCGTCGCCCAAGCCATAGAGGCCGGGTGCTTCGACGGCACGGGCGCCCCTGCGGACCCCAAGCGCCACAACATGATCGTCGGCGACGGGAAGGTCGTCGCCTGCCCCGTCCTGTCGAAGACCGCCGACCGCTGGAGGGAGCAAGGCCGCCCGCTCGACGTCGCGCTGCACAAGCAGGCGGGCGAGGACTCCGACGCCTACGTGACCGGGTCGAAGTTCGCCCTGATCGGCGTGCGCGCCTCCGACGCCCGCAACGCGCGAATCCTGCTCGACGTCGCCCACCTCCCGTCCGCGAAAGGCTACGGCGGCGAGTCCGGAAAGGCCGTCGAGATGGTCGAGGACGCGCTGCGGCGCGTGCGCGAGCTCGACGGGGACGTCGACGGGGTCTGCTACGACGGGGCGTTCCGGGGCAAGCACATCGACCGCATGATGAAACACGGCCTCGTCGTCCTCTCCCCGGTCAATCGGATGACCGGGGCGCCGACGCCCTTCGAGATCGTCGCGGACTGCCCCTGCGGACGGCGCCACCAGCTCGCCACCCTGAACGGCGACCTCCACGAGTCCAGAGAGCTCGACACCGGCGACGTCCACTACACCAGGCTCGCCCGCAAGCGCCTCGCCAAACGCCGCAACGACAAGCCCCCGCACGCCTGCCGCTGGTACCAGGACTTCGTCCTACCGTGCGGCAAGACTCTCACCATCCGCCTCGACAACACGGACGAGGACTGTGCCGTCCGCAAGCCGCGAGCCGAACGAATCCGGCAACACGCTCCCGAGGGCGGGGTCTATCAGGACCGCTACGGATGGCGGGAGGACTCCGAGTCCTGGAACAACATCGTCGACCGCACGCTCTACGGGGAGCGGATGATCGCCCACACCTGGCGCAAACAGCTCCTCTTCATGATCGGCCACATGCTCGCCCGCAACGTCCTCGCCCAACACGCCATCGACCGCGAACGGCTCAGACCCACAGCCTGACACCAACGTCAGCCCGAGCCGCCGAAAGACCCGAGACACCGCCCCCGTGCTAGAGGCCGCCCGCGTCCGCCGCGACGGCCCCGGAACGGCTCACGACGCCCCCTCGAAGACTCCGAAACACCCCTTCCGGGCCGGAAGAAACGAATTCGCCGCCCCCGCCGCTATCCTGCTAACATGAATCGGCCAATTCGGGCCGGTCAATAAACCGATCCGCCGGCCCCGTAGCTCAGTGGATAGAGCAAGGGTTTCCTAAACCCTGTGTCGGAGGTTCGATTCCTCTCGGGGTCACACAACACCTGCTATCACCGCTCGCCCTGGTATTTTGAGCCCATGACGACATTCGCCGACCAGCGTGTGGACGACTTGGCCGATTTCTATCGCGACCTGCATCGACATCCGGAGCTGTCGTTCCAAGAGCATCGCACTGCGGGGCGGATCCTTGATGCGATCAGCGGGCTCGGCCTCGATGTTCACCCAGGAATCGGGGGCACTGGGATCGCTGCGGTGTTGCGCAACGGCGACGGCCCGGTGGTGCTGTTGCGCGCGGATATGGACGCGCTGCCGGTGCAGGAGAAGACCGGGCTCGATTACGCCAGTGTGGACGTCGGGACCGATCCGGACGGGCATACGGTCCCGGTCATGCACGCGTGCGGACATGATATGCATGTCACTTGCCTGGTCGGAGCGTTGAGGATCTTGGCGGGCGCCCGCTCGGAGTGGTCTGGCACCGTGGTCGCGGTGTTCCAGCCCGCGGAGGAACGCGGGTCCGGCGCGAAAGCCATGGTGGAGGACGGGCTCTTCGAGAAGGTACCTGTCCCTCAGGTCGTGCTCGGGCAGCATGTGGGGCCGCTTCTCGCTGGTCAGATCGCCTACCGTCCGGGTGTGGCGCTCGCGGGCGCGGATGTGGTCACGATGCGACTGTTCGGCAGGGGCGGGCACGGGTCTCGACCCGAGACTACGGTCGACCCGGTGGTTCTTGCCTCGTCGGTGGTGCTAAAACTCCAGACGATTGTCTCGCGCGAGCTTTCGGCGCTGACCCCTGCCGTGGTCACTGTCGGCTATCTGCGCGCGGGGACCAAGCACAACATCATTCCCGACGAGGCCGAGCTCGGCCTGTCGATTCGATCCTTCTCCCCGGAGGTCCGAGACCAGATCCTTGCGGCGGTCGAGCGGATCGCGCGGGGCGAGGCGCTGGCCGCGGGCTGCGGGAAAGATCCGGAGATCGTCCGCCACGAGGGTTTCGATCCGTTGCAGAACGACCCTGTGGCGACCGGGCGGGTCGCCGAGGCCTTTTTGGAGCGGTTCGGCCGCGAGCGCGTCTTCGAGCTGTCGGAGCCGATCACGGGCAGCGAGGATGTCGGGGTTTTCGGGGCCGCGGTCGGCGCTCCCACTGTGTTTTGGTTCTGGGGCGGCTTCTCGCAGGCGCGGTTCGACGCCGACCGGGGCCAGGTGCCGTCGAACCACGCCTCGGATTTCGCGCCGGAGATCGAGCCGACGCTCTCCACTGGCGTTGAGGCGCTCGTCGTCGCCGCCCGGGCCTGGCTGGGCCGTCCTGCGTCAGTCTGAGCCGACCCTGACTGCCAGCCAGTCGACCAGCGGTCGCATGGAGTCCCAGTCCGAACGGACTCGGCTCGCCGCCTCGGGCTGGTCGAGCCACTCGGGGAAGCCGTGTTCGTGCCAAGCCACGAGGCTCTTGTGGCGCAGGAGCTCCAGGCGCGGGTGATCGGCGGGGTATCCTTTCGGCTTTGTCTTTAGCTGCTCCCCTCGCACGTCGAGGCCGGCTTCGCGCAGCGCGGCGAGCAGGCCCTCCAGCTCGCGGCCCTTCGCGTCGTCGGCGACCGCCGCGCGCAGCCTCGCGAGTTGCGGCGGGCTCGGCGCGTATATGCCTGCGGCGGTCTTGAGCCCGCTCCAGTCGATCTGCACGTACCAGCCGATCCCAGGAGCCGCTGGGATCCAGGCTCCTTGCCGGTCTTTGTACGGCGATTTGTCTTTGCTGAACCGGACGTCGCGGTGGGGCCGGAACAACGCGCCCTCGCCGAAATCGGGCTCAAGAGCCTTGACTAACGCCCCGATCGGTTCGCGCACGGAGGTCGCGTAACGCGATTTGTTGGCCTCCCACCAGGCCTTCTCATTGTTCAAAACGAGCTCGCGGTAAAAGGCGACCGCGTCCTCGGGCACTCCTGTGAACTCGCTCATCGCACGCCTCCTCAGCAGGAGGATACGCTCCACGCCAGGCCGGAGAAAGACTCTGCGGAGAAGAGGAAGAAAACGGGCACGGCTCCGCAGGCGATCTGGATGGGCCAGCCCGAGCCGTGCGGCTATCCCGCCGCCGGAAAAGCACCTCGCGCTCGTCCTTCCGGAAGCACAAGCCCGTACAGGCGCGCAATGCTCCGATCGCCCAGTCGAAGGCGGAAGCATCCTCCGCGCCCTGGTCTCGCCCTACTCGGCGTGGAAACCTCATGTGGCGCTGGGCTTGGCGAAAATCGCGGGCGCGCCGCGCCTTGTGCCATCTTGCCGAGAACATCGGCCACGGGCGCAGGGCGCAGGCACACCGTCGGGTGAAACGAGCAGGCCTCCGCGTTGGCTGGCGAATGGCGCCAGGGTTGCCCGTGGTCAGGCCCGAGCGGCCCCCTCTGGGAGCGCCTGCGGCGGGATCCGAGTGCGCAGGTGCTGTTCGAGCTCCGCTAGGTCGAGCTGCAGCACATGGCTGAACGGGATGGCCGCCGCAAGCCCGAGCATCGCCCTCGGCTGGGGATCGTCCTCGAGGAACAAGCGGACCAGGCGCGAGTTCTCCGGGTCCACCGCCTCGGCTCGGACCCCGCCCTGCCATCCGACTTCGTAGAACACAGCGGACAGCGGCCGCAGGCCGTACTCCCGGCGCACCATGTCGCCGATCCGCCAGACGAAGAATTTCTCCAAATCGTAGAAGTCGCTGATCTCCGCCCACGGGCTGCGAGCGCCCCGGTCCTGCACGTCGATCCGATAACCGTTCGGGGTCTGGGCGAGGATGAAGACGATCTGCGGCGTGAAGAGGCCGAACTCGCCGGTCGGCGACATTCTGGGGCCGATCGGCATCGTGGGGGGCGGCACGGGCCTGCCGGTTTGGGCGATGGCTTCCGCGCGGGCGCGGCGAGCCTCGCCCGCGACCTGCTCCCAGTAATCCCACGACGCGACGATCCGCCGCAACGGCTCGGGAAAGAAATTAGGATTGGTCATTTCCAGCTCCCCGGCTCCAAAACCCCCATGAGCACAAGGCTCTCCACGCACGGCAGCTCTCCGGGCGGCGCGACGATCAAGTACTGGACTCCGCCTCCGGGCTGGCCGAACCACGGCACGGCCCGAGATTCCTCAAGGCCCCATCCCGGCAAGAACGGCTCGCCGGTCGCCGTGTACGTCTGATATGGCTCGACCAAGCTTTCCGGCGGCAAAGAGCGCGAGGCGAACGACACCCCTTTCGGGTACAGCCACCTCCCCGTCTCCGGGCCGAAATGGTCGAACTCCTCCCCTGCTGGGATGCTGTTCAATTGCGCCACCGGCTCTGTCATGCCGTCGCCTTCCTTTGAACGAACTTCACGGACACCCATAGAGACTTCCGGGCTCCCTGGCCCATCTCTGACGGGAAGCATAGTCCTGCGCCGTCTGCGCCTGCGTGCCGGGGACTGCCGCCTGACCGCGATCCTCCTGGGATACCCCGCGCGCTTGCCTTGCCTCTCCCGTTATTCGCGGGCAGTCGGGGGAAGCGCGCCTGCGAACCGCTTGGCCCGTCGGTTGCGACGGCGGGCGCAGCACGGCCTGAAGATCCGCCGCGAACCGGTCAGCGCCGACAAGTTCCGCGAATCGTTGGCGCACCGTCGCTGGCTCGATTCCGGCCTGCGTGGCTTGCTCCGCGCGGCGCGGATCTCGGACATCCATGCGCGGGCGCGCGAGCACGAGCGTTCCTCGCGGAAGGGCGGACAAGGTTTGAATCTCCGTGTGCAGGACGCTGCGAACCTCGCGAACCCGGCTGCGCGAAGCGCTCGCCACCCGGCCCGGCCCTGCTCCCCCGCCTGCCAGGGTCAGCTGAACAACAACGACCCGACCGCGATCCCGGTCGCCGCGATGGGGAGCCCGAGCGCGACGTTGAGCAGGAGATTGCCGAGCGCGGCTCTCGGTTTGCCTTGCTCCCAGAGCCGCGCCGTGTCGTAGCTGAATGTGCTGTACGTGGTGAGCGACCCGCAGAAACCGATCCCGAAGGTGGCTCCAACCGCCTGCGCCGTCGTCGCGCCCGCGAGCACGCCGAGCAAAAACGCGCCGCCGAGGTTGCACGCCACGATCCCCCATGGCACGCCGGTCGGCCATTTGCTCCGGCAACTGCGGTCGACAAGATAACGGACGAGCGCTCCGAGCACGCCTCCCACAAACACCTCGGCCAAGGTCATCGGGATCCTCCGCCCGCCATTCGCAAGACACGGCGCGCGATCCACACCCCCGTAGCTGTCGCCGCCAAAGCGCAGACCACTGTGGCCAAGCCATACCCGACCGCTTGCAACGCGTGTCCTGTTTGCGCGAGACGCGCTGTCTCCACAGTGTAGGTGGAGAACGTGGTGTAGCCGCCGAGGAAGCCGGTCCCGAAGAAGAGCCTCGGCCGAGCCGCTTTGGGCCAGCGCTCGAGAATCGCCGAGAGCAGCACGCCGATGCAAAAACATCCGCTCGTGTTGATCACGAACGTGGCGGCGGGGAAACCTCCTGGAACGCTCGGCCATAGCTGGCCGAGCGCGTAGCGCGCCGCTGAGCCGATTCCGCCGCCCAAGCCGACAAGGAAAAGCTCAATCATAGACTGCCTAGTTCCGGGCCAGCAGCTACTTCCCCTTCACGATGTGGCAGACGAGCCATGCCAGAAGCACGAGCAAGGTCGAGACGACGTACGCGCCGATGGAGAACCAACCCCAGAACCTCGCCTTGTTCGAGGCTTCCTGCGCCCCCTGCGCGTCGCCCTGCGCCCAGAGCGGGAAGACGTTCAGCGCGTTCGTGAACGCGACGAACGCGAACGGGAAGAAGAACACGACTGCCGCGACCGCCCAACCGACGTTGGACGGTGGCGGACCGACCTGGCGAGGCGGCGGAGGCGGACCCGGCTGGACGTACGCGATGTGCTGTTCGGTGGCTTGGGTCATCCGTGTTTCCGTTCAGGGTTCGGCGGCCCGCGCTGCGGCAGGCCGAAGTTTCGCGAATTCCGCCCATACTCTACCCGTGCGCTGGTGGCGCGGGCTTAGAGCGGCGGCATATATGCGATCTGGATCAGCTGGTTGCCGCCCGCACGGGTGATGTACGTGCCTCGGCCGGGCGGCATGGCCGACATTTTGACGCCGCCGATGACCGGGCCCTCGTCTTTGCTGCCGCTCATGAGCAACGCGTCGGTGGTCAAATCCTTGAGCCTGCCCAAAACCGGATCGTAAATGGCCCGGCCGACACCGCCGGAGCGGCGTGTGACGATGAGGTGCAGACCGACGTCCTTGCCTTGGCCGAGGTAGTCCACCAGGGGAAGCAACGGGTTCGGGTTCGTGGCCACCAAGTCGTAGTCGTCGACGATGACGTAGTACTCCGCGCCGGACCACCACGAGCGGTCTCGCAGCTGCTGCTGCGTGACGTTGACGCTCGGGAGACGCTCTTTCAGCTTGCCCGCCATCGCGCCCATGACCGCTTTGGTCTGGTCGATGCTCGAACAGTACGTGATGAGGAAGTCGTCCGGCACGGCGCCGAGCATGGTGCGCCGGTAGTCGATCAGCAGGATCTTCGATTGCTCCGGCGTGCTGTTCTCCATGATGCTGGCGACGATGTTGCGCAGCAGCGTCGTCTTCCCGCATTCGGGGTCGGAGAAGGCCATGAAGTGCTGCTGGCTGTTGAAGTCGACGAACACCGGGGCCAGCTCGCTCTCGTTGATGCCGATGAGCGCCTTCGTCGGCGTGCGGTCCTCGGCCGAAAGCAGCCCGAGGAGGCTGTTGCGGTGCATCTGCTCGGGCAGCATGCGCACCTCGGGCGCGAAGGCCCCCGGCTTGCTCACCGCTTTGATCTCTTCCACGGAAGACCGCACGGCTTCGGAGATGTTGTCGTCCGTCGTCTGCGAGTCCATCCGGGGAAGCCCGATGAGCATATGCAGTTGCTCGACGTTGATGCCTCGGCCGGGCTTGTTCTTCGGCACCACCTTCGCGACCTGCTTGCCCATCTCGGACTCCATCGGGTCGCCGAGCCGGAGCTCGACTCGGGTGCCGATGGCGTCTTTGATCGCGGACCGGATGTCCGCCCAGCGGTTGGTCGCGAGCACGAGGTGCACGCCGTAGGAAAGGCCCTGCGTCGCCAACGATTGGATCTTCGGCTGCAACGTCTCGTCCTCGTCCTTCGCCGCGGCCCAACCGTCGATGATCAGGAACACGTCGCCGAACTTGTCGTCGGCGAGCGGGTCGGGCGTGCCGGGAGGCGCGGCCAGCGCGGCGGTCTTGCGGCGGCGGAACTCGCGCATGGAGTCGATGCCGAGCGCGCGGAACCGCTCTTCCCTATTGCGGATCAACGTCAGCATTTCGGCGATGGTGCGGCGCACCCGATCCGGCTCCAGACGAGTCGCGACCGAGCCGACGTGCGGCAAGTTCGCGAGGCCGGAGAGCTTGCCGCCGCCGAAGTCGAGGCAGTAGAACTGCACCTGTTCCGGGGTGTGCAGCACCGAGGCGGCCATGATCATCGTCTGCAACGCGTTGGACTTGCCGCTCTGCGGGCCGCCGATGATCGCGACGTTCCCGGCGGCGCCCGACACGTCGATGTAGAGGTTGTCGCGGCGCTGGTCGTACGGACGGTCGACGGTCCCGATGGGGATGATCAAGTTGCCGTACCGCTTGCTGTCGTCGCGCCAGTCGAAATCCGGCGGGAGGAGCATGTCCACCGTCGGCGAGTCGGTGAGCGGCGGCAGCCACACCTCATGCGCGAGGCTGCCATGGCCTTGCAACCGGGCCACGCACATCTCCAACAGGGTGATCCGCTTGCCGTCTTTCATCAGATGGGAATCGTCGACCAATTCCTCCTCGGGCTCTTCCAGCTCGAGGATCTCCGGCTCCGGAGGCAGTTCGATAGGAACCTCCGCCGAGGTGAACATCTTCGGACGGACGTCGCCGTACACGCTCTTCGCGACCTCGGCAGTTTTCGGGCCGCCTCGTTTCGGCACGTACGGCCCGGAGACGTAGGAGGCGTTGAACCGCCTCGGCTCGTCGGAGTCGCACTTGAGGAAGCCGGAGCCTGGGATCGCGGGGAGGTGGTATGCGTCGGGCACGCCCAACACGGTCCGGGATTCCGCAGCCGAGAAGGTCTTCAGGCCGACCCGGTAGGACAAGTGGCTGTCGAGGCCTTTGAGCTTGCCTTCCTCCAGCCTCTGGCTGGCGAGGAGGAGATGCACGCGCAAGCTTCGGCCGAGACGGCCGACCATCACGAACAAATCCGCGAAGTCTGGCCGCTGGCTCAAAAGCTCGGAGAACTCGTCCACCACGATGAACAACGCGGGGAAGGGGTCGAGCGGGAGCCCGGTCTGCGCGTTCGTCGCCCCGTTCATACGGGCGGCCTCGTAGAACGCGACGTTCACGAAGTTGCCGGAGGAGCGCAACAGCTCCTGCCTCCGGTTCATCTCGCCCTTGATGGCGTCGCCCATGCGGTCCACCAAGTCGCCTTCTTCTTCAAGGTTGGTGATGACCGCCGCGACCTGCGGGGCCCCGTCGAGGCCGAGGAAGGTCGCGCCACCTTTGAAGTCCACCAGGACCAGGTTCAAAGCGTCCGCGGAGTGCGTGATGATCATGGAGAGCACGAGCGTGCGGAGGAACTCCGACTTTCCCGAACCGGTGGCCCCGATGCACAGCCCATGCGGCCCCATGCCGAACTCGGCCGCCTCCTTGATGTCGATCTCCAAGGGCGAGCCGTCCGCTGCCAAGCCGATGGGGACGCGAAGGCGCTCGCGCGAAGAACGGGGCCGCCACGTGACGTTCGGGTCGAGGCTCCCCGCGTCATGGATGCCGAGCAACGGCATCAGCCCGGGGTCCGAGACGGTGGTGGTCTCTTGCTCCAAACTCAGCATCTGGGCCGCCGTCGCGGTGCGGTAGCGCGACATGCGACGGGCGAACACCTCCGCTTCGGCGATCGACGCGTTGTCCACTTTCGCGAACTCTTCGAGCCCGTTCGCGGCCTGTGCGCCGACAGCGCCCTTCTCGACCGCGAGCTGCAGGCCCCGGCGCGAGAGGCTGTTGCTGCCAGGGCAGATGTCGACCACGGTCACAGAGTCCAACCCCGCGTCGGAGACGCATTTCTCATCGCCGGAGACGTAACCGTCGTCCAAGATCAGGAGGATCTGCTGACGGCCCGCCATCACAGGCGCGCTGCGGGCGAACCTGCCGCGCTCGCTCAGGTCCGGCATCGAGGTCTCGAAGTCGTGCAGCGAGTCGTAAATCATCCGAGCCGAGCCGAGCCCGTCCCGCGCGGTGGGGTGCTGGCAGTGCGGCAGCCATTTCGCCCACGACCACGCCTCGCCCTCCACGTCCGAAGTGATGATCGCGACCAACACATGGTCAGGACCGTGGAAGGTGCAAATCTGCATGATCAACGACCGGATCAACGACCGGACCTCGCTGCGGTCGCCGTCGAAGCCGATACACGGGAAGCCGCGCAACGACACGGCGGTCGGCATGTCGTGCACGACGGAGTGCGTGCGCACGAAACGGCGCAAAGCAACCGAAGTCACCGGTTCGAGGTCTTCCAGGGGCGCGGTCTGCGGGGCCATCAACCGAGAGGCCAGCCGCTGACTGCCGAGCCCGAGGCGCACATGGCAGAAATCGGCGTCGTTGGTCCGGCGCTCCCACATGCGTCGCGTGCCGATCAATGTGACGAGCCGCGAAGGGTCAGGCTGCGACCACGTCGTGGACTTGCGTTGCGCCATCGCGGTGTCGTGCACCTCGTCGCGGGTTTGGACGAGGTAACGCAAATAGTCTTTGCGCTCCTCGTTGAGCTCCGCCGCCTTCGAAGCCTTGCCGCCGCCGTGCGCCGTCATGCCCGCCATCGACATGAGCATCATCAGCGGGAAGATGAACATCTGCGGGGACAGCTGCCTGCGGCCCGTCGCGACCATCATGGACATCATGCCCACCATCGCGACGACCATGACCACGGGCATCAGCTTCTGCATCAACCCGCCGGGGATGCTCCGAGTGACCTCGGGCGGCGGTTGGAGGTTGATCTCTCCGCCTGGCATGCGAGGCTGCGCGATCCGCGCTTTGCGGATAAACCCCTCAGTGGTCATTCGTTACTTCCTCGCTTCTCACATTCGCCGCCTCTAAGATTTCGTGCCGCAGGACGCGCCCCGACCGCGCGCCGCTATCCGCCTTGTTTGCCGCTCTGCTGCGGCACATACAACGGCGCGGGGTTGTTGGCCGGCACAGCCGAGTCCAGCTCCACCAGCGCGTCGGCGCGGGACAATGTCGGACCCTGCGGCAGTTTCCCGAGGATGCTCCACGGCACAGGCAGCCCCACCGAGCCGTCCCCCGCGCTGGACGCGGGAAGGCCTAATGCGGACGCGTCGGAGAGGCTCTGGATGCCGAAACGCACCCCCGTGTCCGCGACGTAGAAGATGCTCCCGTGCTTCTCGTTGTTCGGCGCGATCCCGATGCCCTGGGCGAAAAAGCCAGTTCCCGGCTGGACGTACACCTTGTCGATCCCGTTGTTATGGTGCACGCCTTGCGCGTCGACCGTCTCGCCGCCGTCCGCGGAAGCCAGCTCGACCGGATCTCCGTTCGCCGGAATCGGCTCCTTGCTGCCCATGAACAGGCGCGCCTTGCTCTGCGCCTCGCCCCTCGACTTCGACCAGTTGTAGCAAATCACCGGAGAAGCCTTCGGATCGAGGATCTTCGGCGGCACCGGCGGGTACCAGTCGACGTCCAGCTCGTGCGCGATCTGGAGGCGGTTGAGCTCGCTGGGCTGCAACACCTTGATGTCCGTGCCGATCTGGTCGCTGGAGTTGCGGATGAGATCGGCCATCGCCCGCGTGATCGGCTGGTAGCCAGTGGACTCGATGACGTAGAACTGGTCCTCGTTGCTGGTCGTGCTCCGGGATTTGACCACGGTGCCCACCAGGATGTTGCTCACGCCGAGCGCCTGGGGCGGAGGGTCGCCCCGGTGCGGGATCTCGGGCGGGACGATCGGTTTGAGCTCCTCGAGCGAGTTGAACAGACCGTCGCTGATCTGCCTCGGGAAATGCTGCTGCTTGGTGATGTCCTGCTTGCGGTATTCCGTGAGCTGGTAGGCGGACATCACCGCGTTGTTCGCGGCAGCTTGCTCGCGGCTGCGCTGCTCGTCGCCAAGGTTCGGCTGCGGGTCGAGGTTGATCTCGGCTCGTTTGCCGTCCCCGTAGACCAAATAGTTCTTGCCGTTGTACGCGACAAGGAACGCGGAGTCGGGCGGCAGCACGGCCCCTCGCGCCTGGCCCTCGACGATGGAGAGTTCGATGCTCCCCTCCGGGTACTCCGGAACCTTGGTGGATCTCGGCGGGTTTTCCTGCTGCGTCCTCGATCCGATGCCGACCATCGTCGTGTCGCAGATCGACCACTCCGACTTCGTGGTCGAGGTGCCCCCCATGATCGAGTCCGGAGCCCCCACGATGCCGACCAGCGGGCCGCGCGAGTACTTGCCCAGCTCGGTCTCCTTCACCGACACCGGAGCCACTTTCTTGCCCGTGATCAGCCAGGCCGAGACCGCGTTGAGCACGGGGTGCAGCTTGCCGTTCACCATGACGTACCGGGCGCCGGAATCGCGCCCGGAAATGAACGTGTCCTGCTCTTGCTTGATCAGACGGTTCGGGCTGAAATACGCCCAAATGCCGCATCCGGCGAGGACGAGAACGCCAAGGACCATGCCGACCATCAAGGAGCGGTATTGCGAGCGCATCGGGTCGTGCAGCATTCGAATGTCCCGACGGACAATGGCGTGTTCCATACGGCTGAGCAAAAAGCGATAACCATTGACCTGGCTCCGAGTGGTGAGATTCCGAGCATAGCTGCGGATTCCGCCCGATTCCTCTTTGTCAGACAATCGTCCGGCCTTCTTTCTTCCCTGGTCCTCGCTGGTGCTCGCCCCGCAGGCCCTCTTCAACCAGGTCTATGCCCATACCGGCCGCATGACCCCACTGCCCGTCACAGCTCGCGCTGCGCGTAGGTCTATCGTACCCAATCCTCTCTGCCGGTCAAGTGGGGATCAGATGTCTTCACCAGCCTAAAAACAAGTGTGCCCCGTCCCGCAGACGCGGGACGGGGCACACTGCGTAAGTGCAGGCGATTACGGCTGGAACTTGTTGCCGATCGCGGCCTCAGCATGCTGCATGGCCTCGCCAGCCTGGCCGACCTTGGCGCTGAGGTCGTGCAGCGTGCCTTTGAGGTCGTCAGCCTCGTGGCCCCACTTCGTCTGAAGCGTGTGCCAAGTCGCCTGGGCCTCGCCTTCCCAGCCGGAGGCCAGCTTCTGAACCTCGGTGTCGATCTCGCCGAGCAGGCCCTCGATCTGGCTCGAAACGGTCTGGATCTGCTGAGCAAGCTCCTGGATATGACCGAAGTCGTATGCGATGTCTCCCATAGTATTACTTTCCCAATCTACTTAAGGTTGCGTTGATGAATGTCTTGAAAGTTGAAAAGCGACCGCGAAGATCCGAGATCACCAGTGCAGGTCGAGAGCAGCGGCCTGCTCTTCCTCAACGCGCTCGTAGTCGACGCCGGAGCTCTGCAGGTTCTCCTGGATGTCGTTCAGGATCTGGGCAATCGCCGCGCTGGCCTCGTGCCACTTGTTCGCGGAGGTCGCGAACGAACCCGCAGCCGCGCCGCGCCACTGCCCCTGCGCGTCGTCCACGAGGCCCTGAAGCTGAGCGTTCAGCGCGTTGTACTGCTGGTGGTGCTCCTCGAACGACGAGGCGGCCTGGCTCAGGATTGTCGCGTCCTGCAGATTAACTGCTGCCATTTCTGTTTCCTCCAATAATTCGGAAATAAGGTCGGGATGCCCTAGCCGGGTTTAGCTTCGAGCCTGACCGTCTGTGTTGTTTTTCTTGCGTGCTGTCGTTATGAACATTCCCGTCCACTGGTACCCCCGACGCAAGATCGGGACACATTCACGTACCGTTTTATTTACCCTTTCGTGCCGATCTTATTCGGCACATCCGTTCAAGAAATTCTAGCAAACCGCCTTCCTTTCGTCAACGGAAATCTTTCATTAGAAATCGCTCCGATTAGGCCCTTGCCCGCTCGGAGGCGCCGATCACCGGAGGGGTGACGACACGTCCATCCGCGAATTGCTCAGGAATTTGATATTGACGATTCTGCTCTTCTTCTTGTTCTTCCTGAGTTTGCTTTTTCTGCGCGGCTTGAGCGATGCCTTGCACGCCGCTTCCCATGCCAGAACCACCGCCGCTGAGACTGCTGCCCGCTGCCGCTTGGGCGGCAGTTGCTGCTCCGCGCATCGCCCCGGCGTCCAGCTTCATACCGGTCATGCCGGGCACGCCGAGCCCGAGCGAAGGAGCGGAACCGCCCCAGCCCGAAGGCACCCTAATGCCGCCCGCGCCCGATCCGGCGCCCATCGGCGAGGTCATCGCTCCGCCGAAACCGGCGGAGTAACCGCTGGCGTACTGGCCGGTGAGCGCCGGGTTGGCAAAGGACGACTGCGCGCCGTGCTGACCCATTTGGCCCGCCATCTGCATGATCTGCTGCCCGATCTGCTGGCCTTGTTGCACACCCTGCTGGATGGCCTGCTGGCCCTGCTGCATGACCTGCTGGCCCGTCTGCTGCCCCATGTTGAGCATCTGGCTGACGCCCTGCATGATTTGGGAGCCGATTTGCTGGCCCTGCTGCATGACCTGCTGGCCCATTTGGGAAACGTCTTGGCTTTTTGTCTCGCCTTTTTTCTCTTGCTCGCGCGCCTCCATCTCGTGGATTTGCGCGTTCAAGCCCATATGCTCGTTGCCCTGCGCGATGTTGAACATGCCCATGGCGTCGGCCATGTACGGCGTGATCATCCGCTCCGGGGCGAGCGCGAGATTCTTCGCGACCTGGGCGGTCGCCTCCGCGAGGATCATGTCCACCTCCGCAGCCGAGGCGACGCCCGCGGCGGCGCGGGCCATCGTCTCGGCCATGGAGGCCGCGAACATCGTCTCGCTCTGGAACCCGACCGAAGTGATCAACGGAGACGGAGTGAACTCGAACTCCTGCGAGGTGCCCTGCGTCGCGGCGTCGTACGCCGAAAAACCGGATATCGTCTGGAACGTGCACCGCTCCATCTCTTCCTCGCACGCTGCGACGTAACCGGAGAGCATGCCCCAAGCCGCCGCGTTCGCGGCGTACGAGGAAAGGAGCGTCTGCCGCGTGGTGATGATTTCCTCGAGCTGAGGGATATCGCCGTCGCCGGTCTCGTAATTCATGCCCTGCGCGGCGCACATCGTGCTGTTTCCGACGCACTCCATGCCCGCCGTCGCCATCCACAGCGCGTACGGCATGGACTTCGTGACAGCAGCCATCGAGGCCGTGCCCTGCCATGCCGCTTCGAGGAAAGAAAGGACGGAAACGAATTCCGCGCTCATCTCTTCGAGCTCTTGGCCCATTTCCAGCCAGGCCATGCTCGCCGCCATCATCGGCATGCTTTTCACATAGCTGCCGTCGAACAAAGCCCGCAGCCATTCCGGCAACGCGCCGGTCGCGTCCATGAGCATTTACGTCACCTCCTCGCTTTCCGATACCCGAATTCCACCATTGCGCTTAGACGCCGAAGGTCGCCGCGTTGCCAGCGTCCTGCGCGGTGTACTGCATGGCGTGCTCGTTCAGGGCGATGATCAGTCGCTGCAGCTCCAAGATGGACTGCTCGGCCATCATGAGGAAGTTGTCCGAGTTGAACATGTGCTGGGCGGAGGCGAAGATAGAGACATCCTCGAAACCTGCGGGAGCGATGTCCTGCAGCGGCCCCGACGCGGCGGCGACCATAGCCTGGAGCTTCATGCTGAGGCCCTCAAGGGTGGCGGCTGCGGCGGTAATCGCCTCGGGTTCGACGTTCACGAACATAAGTTAGGTGCCTTTCCAATGGTTGCGGCGGTCCGCGCCTGGTTTGGCGCAAAAAGCCTGTTGTTGCCTAGCGCTTTCGCGGTGACACCATTGTCGCTCGCTCTGTGTCCAACTGTCAGCACAGGTCTCGTTCGAGCGATCTCTCGCCCTCACTCGACCAGGTCTCGTTGCTCACGAGCGTCTTTATGCTGATCGCCGCTCCGATCGGCCTTCGGCCTCGCTTCCTGGCGTTCTGCTTACTTAGACGCACCCACTGCCTCGTAGGTTCCCTATCGCTCAAAAAATTTTGAACTTTTTCGAGCCCCTCGGTTCGCTCGCCCTTCCCTGGCTTGAACTGGGAATACTCACTGAAGAGCACCCCCATGAACTGTACAGTTGTTCTCGAGCCGAAGCGAACCCCGGCCACAGAGATGATCTTACCATTTTTGGTCAGCCGTGCACGGATTCGCCTTCGCCCTCGTGCGGAGCGCCGAGCACCGACGGGGCGACCTGCGGGATGTCCCCGAGCTGGCTCTGGCCCAGGACCGAGCCCTTGAGGTAGTCCGGAACTTTGGAGCCGCTCTTGCTCTCGCCCGCGCCGTGATGCTGGGGCATCATACCCATGCCGCCACCGCCGCCCATGCCCGCAGGCCGAGTGCTGAGCGAAGAGCTGCCAGCGCTCGACGCTCCGCCGCCGATGCCGCCAGGGCCGCCGCCAGAACTGGAGCCGCCCCCCATATTGGCGCTCCCGCCGGCGGCGGAGAGCGCGCGCTCGTGGCCTCCGCCGCCACCGCCGCCGATGCCGCCAAGCCCACCGCCGCCGAGCCCGCCGATATTCGCGGTCGAGTCGATGGTGCCGTCCAGCTTGCCGCCGTCCTTGAGGCTGTCATCCAGCCCCTCCGCGGCGGGATTGCCCGCGCCGCCTTTGCCCGCCGCCTGCATCAGCCCCTGCATCGCCTGCATACCGCCCTGCATCATCTGCTGCGGCATCTGCATCAGCCCTTGGAGCATCTGCGGAGCCTGCTGCAGCATCTGCATCGGCATCTGCATCATGCTCTGCAACGGCCCCATGAGCTTGCTGATGTCCGGCGGCTGCTTCGGCATAGCCTTCTCCGAAGCTTTCCCCGCGAGCTCGGACATCTCACCGGCGTGTTGCGTTGCGTTTGCGACAGCCTTGCCTGTCGCTCCGTTGACCTTCGCCACACCAGCGCTGATCTGGGCTGGGTTCATGCTTTGCGTGCCTTGCTGGGCTTGCTGGTTTCCCTCCTGGCCCTCCTGCATAGCGTCTTCCTGCTTCTTGGCCGCCTGCTCGCCCTTCTCTCCAGCCTCTTTCGCGGTGCTGAGCAGCTCCCCCATGTCCTGACTGTTCGATTCAGCGGTGTCGCCCATTTGCCCCATATGCCCCATGGCGGAGTCGGAAGCGGAGCCTTGCCAGCCGCCGCTGCCGCCGCCCCCCTGGGTCTGCCCCATGAGCGATTGCATCTGCTGCGGCATCTGCTGCATCATCTGCTGCAGCGGCTGCATCATCTGCTGCGGCATCTGCATCATCTGCTGCGGAGCTTGGCCGAAGAGCTGTCCGAGCTGCATGAGCGGCTGCAAGAGGCCCATCGGGTCGAAGTTCGACGCCGGGGGAGCTCCGACCGCGTTGTTGATGTCTGAGACCGGGGCGTCGGCGTCCTTCTTGTCGTCCTTGCCGTCGCCCAGTTCCAGCGAGTCGTCTTTCTTGTCCTTCTTATGGTCGTCGTCATGCAGGCCGCTCATGACGTCCCCGACCTTCTCAGCCGGCTCGGGAGCCTTTGCCCCAAGGTCTCCGGTCGCCCCGAGGTCCACCGAATTCGAGGCGGCCTCGGTGCTCTGCTGATCCGCTCCGATCACATCCGGGATGGCGGCAGACGTAGGGGCGGGGGACGCATTCGCGCCCGTGTCGTCCCAGAGGTTGTAGTCCTCGCCTCCGAGCAGGTCGTCTGGCCCGGAGCCAATGACCCCACCGTCGAAGAAAGGAGAGTTCGCGTTCGCCATCGGGTCAAGCCTCAGATCAAGCTCTTGAAGCCGTCCGAGCTGCTGCTCTCGGTGTCGGAGTACGCCTGCGAGGAAGCTTGAACGGCGGCGCTGTGCGCCTCCATGCAGGCGATCAGCTCAGCCGTGCTCGCCATGTGGTTCGTCGTTGCCGCCATGTACGCGGCGACGAAAGGCGCGCCGATCGGGCCGAGGCCGGCCATCATCGGAGCTTGGAACATGCTCGGGTCGAACGCGCTCGCGCCGGCGAGCTGCGCGGCCATCGCCTGCGTCTGCGCCGCGTGCTGGAGCATGGCATCCGCGCTCGAACTCATTTTTCCTGACATGAGGAATACCCCCTTCGTGCTCGTCGGCCCGATCCCTCATTCCCGTTCGAGAAAAGATCGGCCGAAGTCGTTGCTGCCGTCAGCCTTGACAATCTCTATTATGACTCACGCTGGCCAGACGACCGGCTGAGCAACACTGTATACGGTTCCCTTCTGACGCGCAACCAATACCGAGAAGAATTTTTATGGTCGGCCGCTCAGCCTCGTGCGGCACTTGTGACATGCTACGATCCCCCGAAAGGAGCATGGAATCCGACGCTCGCCGACTTGCGGAGCGACAGGATCGCGCCTGGGCGTAGTCCGATGAGGGAGAAGCAGCATGAACGCATCGCGGACGGACGGGCCGCTTGCCCGGCCCCCGCCGAGGGCGGGGCCGTTCTCATCGACCTCACCGAGAGCGTGGTGCGGTCCGTCCACGGCGGAGCCGTGGTCGAGTGGCCGACGACGATCGGCTATCTCGACCCGCAGAGCACCGATCCGAACCAGATCGTCGCGGGCGAGCCGATCATGCGTGCGCTCGGGACGAATCCGCTCGCAGGTGTGCGATTGCTCCCGACGCTCGTCGACGTGTCCCATGTTCTGCTCAACAACCGCCCGCACGCGGTCGGCGACTTGCTGACGAGGCTGCTAGCTCCCGCCCTCCCGGCCAAAGCCGCCGCAGACGACCCCGAAATCGTGGTCGCCCACCCGAGCACGTGGGGCCGCCCGCGTGCCGAAGTGCTCCGGATGGCCGCCGCCAAGCTCGGGGCGCGGTGCTCGGTGCTCCCCCGCGCCCTGGCGCTCGCCCAAGCCCTGGCCGCCCCTGCCGCGCGCGTGGTCGCAGTCATCGAAGCGCAGGCGAGCTCGGTCGACATCTCGCTGCTCACGAGCAGCGACGGAGCTTGGACGCAAGTGGAGAGCCGCCGCCTCTGCCCTCAGTTGGGGATCTCCTTGTCGGAGATGGGAGGCGACGTCGCGGGCGAACTCTCCGACATGCTCCAAGAGAAGATCGGCAAGAACGACTGCTCGAAAACTCTGGACCGGCTTATCGTCGACGCGCCGCCCCGGCTCGCGGAGGCTATCGTCGCGCAGATTCATCAGAACGACCCCGGCTTCGACCGAATCGTCGCCGCGCCGCGCGACGGAGCCCTGCGCGGGCTTGCCGGTCCCGCCGCACGCCAGGCAGAAGCGCCCGAGCCAAAGACCGTCTCGCAGCAGTCGCCCATCGCGTCGAAGCCGACCGCCGCGCAGCCCTCGTCTCCCCCGCTGCCTCTTCCCGGCATGCCCGCCGCGACGGCTCGGGGCGACGCGGCCGCCCCATCGCATCCGCAGCCCCACTCCCCGCAAGGCGTTCCCCCGTACCAACCCGAGCGGCAGGCTCCGCAGACCGCGCAGCCGCGGTACGGCAGGGCCCCGTATATTCCGCAGCAGCTCGCCTCCGCCGAACAGCGGAGCCCGGAACCTGACCTTCCGCAGGCCGGAGCGGCCTCGTTGGCTTCAGCGGCGTTCAGCTCGTCGATTGAAGCCTCGTTCCCCGAGCCCAAGAGATCGCCCTCCCCTGCTGTCTTGATCGGTATTGCGATGACGCTGGTGGTCGTTCTCGGAGGCGGCGCGATTGCCTGGTTCGCGACGAGGAGCGACGGTGTCGCCGCTCCACCCGCGCACATCACGACCGACCCCGGAGCCACGACGAAGCAAGTGGAAGTGCAAGACCCCGATTCGAACGGCGCGGTGCTGTTTCATTTCCAGTTGCCTGCGCACTGGGAGCAGACGAATTCCAGCGCTTGCCCGTCGTCGAAGCCAGGATCTTCCGAAGGGCATTCCTTCCGGTCCGCCCCGCATTTCTTCCACGATCCGAACGATTCCTGCACAGAGATCGCCGTCAGCTACGAAGGCATCGACGCACAAGCCACCCTGCAATCTGTGGGCGAAAGCTTCCGTCAGCAGATGGACGAGAGTTCTGGCCACTTCACGAATCTGCAATTCGGGGTCCAGCATGGCGCGAATTCGTTCAACTCGTACGACCAGCCAGACCGCAACGCGAGCTGGTTCCTCTACGTGGCCCCGCACAAGGACAGCAAATTGCTGATCTCGATCGGCTGCCGCAACAACGCCCGAGGCGCAGCGTGCGAGAAGGCGCTCCAGACCCTCAAGGCCATGCCGTAAGACATCACGTGCCGCTCAATCGAGTAATCGCTGATTCTCGGGGAGCCTGCTGGGCTTCTCCCGTTTGCGAGAGGACGAGCCCAGGGCGCGGCGAGCTGACGAGGGGACGCCCCCGCGAGTTCTGCGAGCGGGGAAGAACCTCAATACTGAGAGCGCTGTTGGCGGGACATCGCCATGGGGAAATCGTCGGCGATCAGAGCCGCGAGCTCGACAAAGGACCGGCGCGTGCTCCGGTGCAGCTGGTCGAGCTCGATTTCGGCCCCCTCGGAGAGGTGGTCGTCGAACGGAATGATCTGCACCGCGCGGCAACGCACCAAGAAGTGCTGGCGAAGCTGGTTGAGATCCAACGTCGGGGACCCCGGCCGCGACGAGCTCACGACGACAACCGTGCGCGCGACGAGCTGGTCGTACCCATGGTGCAGCAGCCAGTCCAACGTCGCCCCGGCGCTCCGCGCTCCGTCGAGAGCTGGCGAGGTGACCAGCACGAGGGCATGGGCGAGGTCCAAAACGCCTTTCATCGCCGAATGCATCAAACCCGTGCCGCAGTCGGTCAAGATGACGTTGTAGAAGCGCTGCAGGATCTTGATCACGCCGCGGTAATCCCGCTCGCTGAACGCCTCGGAAATCGCCGGGTCCCGCTCGCTCGCCAGCACCTCCAACCGGCTGGACGACTGCGAAGTGTGCGCCCTGACGTCGGAGTACCGGTAGATCGAAGTGTCGACCAACAGGTCGCGCACTGTCGAGTTGCTCTGCCGAGGAATACGCGAGCCCAAGGTGCCGAGGTCGGGGTTCGCGTCGACGGCGATGACGCGGTCGCCTCGGAGCGAGGCGAACGTGGAGCCGAGCCCCACCGTGGTGGTCGTCTTGCCGACTCCGCCCTTCAACGACAAGATCGCGATCCGGTAGTCGCCCTGGATCGGCTGGTTGATCCGGTTGACCAACGTGCGGTACTGCAGATCGTCGCGCGGGCCCTGCCTGCCGAATGCGTCCCGAAGCCGTCGCCCGATCCCAGGCCCCCGGTTTCCCGGCGAGCTGATCAGGTTGAGATTGTCGACAGAGGGCGACATCGGGTCGAAGTCGTCATGCTGCCACACGCCGGTGTTGAACTCCGGGCCGAAACCCCCGCTCTGGTCGAAGCCCTGGAACTCGCCGCCCCTCGGAGCTTCCGGCTGCTGGTCCCAACCGCCTTGCTGGCTGGGGTCGTAGCCTTGCTGCTGGTCCCAACCGCCCTGGTGGACAGGGTCGTGTCCCTGCTGGTGGTAGGCCTGATTCGGGTCGTACGCCTGCTGCTGGTCCCAACCGCCCTGCTGCGGATACCCCTGGCTCGGATCGTACCCCTGCTGAGGGTACGCATGGCTCGGGTCTTGGGCTGGCTGCGGCTGTCCGGGGAACGCGTAGGGCGACGGCTGCGGAACCTGCCCCGTGCGGCCCTGCTGCCCGGCCGCGTCCTGGTCCCACGCGGGCTGGTGCCCTCCGTGGGCCGCGCGCGGATCCTGCTGCCCTTGCGGTTGCGCCGACCACGCCCCAGGCGCTCCGGGCCAGCCCTGCGGACCTTGAGCCTGATGTTCAACGCCCTGCCCCGGCTGTTCTTGATTCGGATCCGGCCACGCGGGTTGCCCCGCTTGCGGCCAAGCAGACTGACCAGGGTCCGGCCACGCGGCTTGCCCGTCTTGCGGCCAAGCCGAAGCACCAGGCCACTGCTGACCGCCTTGGTCCGGTTTGCTCTCAGTCAACTGCAAGCCCCCAAACGCTTCTCGAGTGCACGAGGAGAGATGCTACGCCGCACGACCAAATCGCGCTTGGCAGCGCATGCCGCTTCGCAAGGCGATCCGTCCGGAACGGCGAGCTAGCCGGAGTTCCCGCGAGAAGCATTCCGTTTCCATCCTCTATATACGTCCTCAACCGTCCGCCCCTGGGGGCGGCGGTGCCTTCCCCGCCGCAGTCGGACCGGGCGAGGGACAAGCCGTGCCTCATCTTACCCGCCCCGCGCAGCGCGACTGCGGCAGGAGCGCGGTTCCTGGAGGAATGATCGCTCCCCGGCGCTTCACCCGGAGGGCCGACCGCGCTACTCCAAGGCGCGGACCTGCCCCGGCAAGCGCCAGCGCCCCGCAAAAGAGCTCTTTCACTTGGTGTTATGCTCACGTGAGTAAGAAAGTTTACCGCGACGACGCGAAGCCTCAGCGCACAACACGAAGAGGGACGTGAACACTATCGTCAGACAACGAGGAAGGAGGGCGTGTTGTCCTTAGCTTCATCATTGAACGGGTCCATCTCGGTCAAATCCTCGGTGTCCGGGCTGCCGCTTGCCGTGCACATCGAGACCAGCGAAGTGCGCAGGCTCAGTCCGGAAGCTTTGGCCCAGGAGATCATGCGTTTGAACCATCTCGCCACTCGGCGCGCGCAACACCAGTATCGTACGATTCTCGAAGCGGATAAATCGAGCGTTTGGTCCAAGCGCGACCTGGACGAACTCGGCTATCCGACGAAAGAGCAGCTCGCCCGCGAGGAAGCGATCCTCAGCTTCGACGAGGAGGAGGTGCCGGAGACGTGGCTGAGAAAAGTATGACCGAACCGCAGCAGCGGTCCGCCTCGCCCCCGCCGAGGAAGCTGGCGACGCCGGAAGATTTCATGCCGCAGTTCGGCGTCGACGTCAAAGAGGTGATCCGCCTCGCGAAGGCTCGCCTTGAGAAGATGTACGCGACCGAGGAAGCCCTGAAAAAGATCCGCGTGCGGCATACCTCCGAAGACGAGGCGTGCACCGTGGAGGTGGACGGGATGGGCAAGCTCCTTTCCCTCTCGCTGAACCATCGGATCTCCAACTTGTCCGGGCCCGAAGTCGGGGCGCTTGTCGCGAAGACCTGCGCCGACGCGGCACGTTCCGCGCTGATCCAGTTCAACGACATCGTGGACGAGTTCAACGACACCATCCACGACGACGCGAACTTCTCCCGCGAGAAGTATCCGGACGTTTATTAGAGCCTCTGGCCTTCATTCTGGCGGCGGGACCAACGGTGCTCTCGTGTCGCGGGTGCGCAGGTTCCTCGCGGCCCACTCCGATTCCGGCGGGTAGTCCACTCCGGTGAGGCAAAGCCCGTGCCCTGGCGCGACAGCGATCTCGCTGGAGCGCGACGGAGCCGTGAGCAGAGCTGCGGCCCAGCCGGGCTCGCGCCTTCCTTCGGCCACGGCGGTCACCGCTCCGATCAAAGAGCGGCACATCGACCAGCAGAACGCGTCAGCGCTGATCCTCGCGGTGAGCAGCGGTCCATCCTCGGTCCAGTCGAACCGCTGAAGTTCTCGAATCGTTGTGGACCCTGGGCGGGGGCGGCAGAACGCGGCGAAGTCGTGCAATCCCACAAGGGCGGCCGAGGCGGCGTTCAACAAGCCGAGGTCGAGCGGCCTCCCCCACGGCACGACCTCTCGCGCCCGCAACGGGTCCGCGCCGTGCGGGGCCCTGGTGATCTGATAACGATAATGCCTGCGCAGCGCCGAGAACCTCGCGTCGAACTGCTTCGACACCTCGCGCGCGGCCAGCACCCGCACATCCGAGGGGAGCATTCTGGCGAGTTTGCGCACGAGCTTGTCCGGCGGCAGTCGGCCCGACACGAGTTCGGCGCTCACATCCACATGGGCGACTTGCCCAGTGGCATGGACTCCGGAGTCGGTCCTGCCAGCCACTGTGAGCTGGGCGGGAGCCTGGAACAGCCTGCCCAAGGCCGCTTCGATCGTCCCCGCGACTGTGCGCCTGCCCGGCTGGCGCGCCCATCCGGAGAACTCGGTCCCGTCGTACGCGATGTCCAGGCGCAACCGGACAGTGTTGGGATCGGCGCTGTCAACAGAAAAATCCCGTTGCCCGCCGCGAACGGCGTGCAACGGGACTTCTCGTGGGAAACTCCCCAGGTCAGTCAGCCTGCTCTGCTTCGGCAGCTGCGGCCTCGACGACCGGCTCCTCAGTCTTCGGCTCCTCAGCCTTCACGGCCTTCGGCTCCTCGGCCTTCGCCTTCGAGGCGGAAACGCGACGAGCCCGGTCGGCCTCGTCCGTCGCCGTCTTCTCGCGAAGCAGCTCGATCACGGCCATCGGGGCGTTGTCGCCCTTGCGCGGCTCGGTCTTCACGATCCGCGTGTAGCCGCCGTCCCGGTCGCTGTAGAACGGGCCGATCTCCGCGAAGAGCTGATGAACAACGCTCTTGTCGCGAATGACCTTGAGCACCTCGCGACGGTCGGCCAGCGTGCCCGCCTTCGCTTTGGTGACAAGCTTCTCGGCGTACGGGCGCAACCGCCGCGCCCGAGCCTCGGTCGTCTTGATCCGACCGTGCTCGAAGAGCGAGGTGGCGAGATTCGCCAAGATAGATTTCTCGTGTGAGGCGGACCCGCCAAGGCGCGGGCCGCGAGCTGGTTTTGGCATGGTGTGCCGTCCTTTACAGGGTAGCCGTCTTACAGGTCTTCTGTCTCGGCGAAGTCTTCTCCGTCGAGATCGTCGGTGTCTTCCTCATCTTCCCCGTCCCACGCCGTGTCCTCATCGAAGTCGATGTTGGAGGGGTCGAAGTTCGCGGGGCTGTCCTTCAGCGCGAGCCCGAGGGTGTAGAGCTTGAGCTTGACCTCGTCGATGGACTTCTGGCCGAAGTTGCGGATGTCCAAGAGGTCGGACTCGGAGCGGGCCACAAGCTCGCCGATCGTGTGCACGCCCTCACGCTTCAAGCAGTTGTAGGAGCGCACAGTCAGGTGCAGGTCCTCGATCGGCAGGGCGAGCGAGGCGATGTTGTTCGTGGAAGCGGCCACCGCGCCAATCTCGATGCCCTCTGCGGCGAGGTTCAGCTCCCTGGCGAGGCCGAAAAGCTCCACCAAGGTCTTGCCCGCAGAAGCGACGGCGTCGCGCGGGGTGATCGAGCTCTTGCTCTCCACGTCCAGGATCAGCCGGTCGAAGTCGGTGCGCTGCTCGACGCGGGTGGCCTCCACCTGGTAGGTCACCTTGAGCACCGGAGAGTAGATCGAGTCCACCGGAATCCGGCCGATCTCCGCGCCAGAGTCCTTGTTCTGCACAGCCGGCACGTAGCCTCGGCCGCGCTCGACGACGAGCTCCATCTCCAGCTTGCCCTTGTCGTTCAGCGTGGCGATGTGGGTGTCGGGCTTGGTGATCGTGACGCCGGAGGGCGCGACGATGTCGGCCGCAGTCACCGGGCCGGGGCCCTGCTTGCGCAGGTACAGCGTCGCGGGCTCGTCCTCGACGGAAGAGACTTCAAGGCCCTTCACGTTCAAGACGATCTCGGTGACGTCCTCTTTCACACCGGCGATGGTGGTGAACTCGTGCAGCACGCCGTCAATCCGGATGCTGGTCACCGCCGCGCCGGGGATCGACGACAGCAGAGTCCGCCGCAGCGAGTTGCCGAGCGTGTAGCCGAAGCCGGGCTCGAGCGGCTCGATGACGAACCGGGAGCGGTATTCGCTCACCACTTCCTCGGTGAGCACGGGGCGCTGAGAAATCAGCATAGGAAATTTCCTCCTTCATGACGCCCGCTATATGACGCCAAGTGGGGTCGCATGTGGACAGTACTGTCTGTGGATTACTTCGAGTAGAACTCGACGATGAGCTGCTCCTGCAGCGGCACGTCGATCTGCTCGCGGACGGGCTCTGCGTGCACGAAGATCCGCAGGGTGTCCGGGACGACCTGCAACCAGCCCGGGACCGGACGGTCGCCGAAGAGCTCGCGGGCGATCTCGAAGGGGTCCGCGTGGGTGGACTGCTCGCGCACGTCGATGATGTCGTACTGGCTCACCCGGTAGCTGGGCACGTCCACCCGCTTCTGGTTGACCAGGAAGTGCCCGTGGGTGACGAGCTGGCGGGCGTGGCGGCGCGTGCGGGCGAGGCCGGCGCGGTAGATCACGTTGTCCAGGCGGGTCTCGAGGATGCGCAGCAGGTTCTCACCGGTCTTGCCGGTGCGGCGGTGCGCCTCTTCGTAGTAGTTCCGGAACTGGCGCTCCATGACGCCGTAGGTGAACCGCGCCTTCTGCTTCTCCTGCAGCTGGGTGAGGTATTCGCTCTCCTTGACGCGGGAGCGGCCGTGCTGGCCGGGCGGGTAGGAGCGGCGCTCGAACGCCTTGTCTCCGCCGACCAGGTCCACGCGCAGGCGGCGCGAACGGCGAGTGATGGGTCCTGTGTAACGAGCCATGTTTCTTTCCCTTTCCCCTAGACCCGGCGACGCTTCGGCGGACGGCAGCCGTTGTGGGGCTGCGGGGTGACGTCGGAGATGTTGCCGACCTCGAGGCCTGCGGCCTGGAGGGAACGGATCGCGGTCTCACGGCCGGAGCCGGGGCCCTTGACGAAGACGTCGACCTTCTTCAGGCCGTGCTCCTGAGCCTTGCGCGCCGCGTTCTCGGCGGCCAGCTGCGCGGCGAAGGGGGTGGACTTGCGGGAGCCCTTGAACCCGACGTGACCGGACGAAGCCCACGCGATGACGTTGCCCTCGGGGTCGGTGATCGAGACGATCGTGTTGTTGAACGTGGACTTGATGTGTGCGGCTCCGTTCGGGACATTCTTCTTTTCCCGACGACGGACCTTCTTCACGCCTGCGGCGCGGTTCTTCGGTGGCATGGTTTACCTGGCCTTCTTCTTGCCGGCGATGGTCTTCTTGGGGCCCTTGCGGGTACGGGCGTTCGTCTTGGTGCGCTGGCCGCGGACCGGGAGCCCGCGCCGGTGGCGCAGCCCCTGGTAGCAACCGATCTCGACCTTGCGGCGGATGTCCGCCTGCACCTCGCGGCGCAGGTCGCCTTCCACTTTCAGGGAGTTCTCGATGTACTCGCGGAGCACCGCGACGTCGCCGTCGGTCAGATCCTTCGTCCGAAGGTCGGGCGAGAGGCCGGTCGCGGCCAAGATCTCTTTCGACTTGGTGCGGCCAATGCCGTAGATGTAGGTGAGCGCGATCTCCAGGCGCTTATCGCGCGGGAGGTCGACTCCTGCCAAACGAGCCATTCGGCTCTGTCCTTTCACTCGTCGGAGGTCTGCTCCTCGCCCGTCCCCGCAGGCGGTGCGGGGCCCCGGCCTCCGAGCCGGGGGCGACCTCAGCCGAGGCTGAGGAGGCGCGAGAAGTTTTCTGTGCTTTTCGGGTCGCTTTGGCTGCGGCAGGGCACTGCCGTCCCGCGCTCCCATGCGGTCGGTCCACGCCGCATGCGGTGTTTGCGTGTCTCTTGATCGCTTCGGCCTTCGGCCCGCGATCCTAGCCCTGACGCTGCTTGTGGCGCAGGTTCTCGCAGATCACCATGACCCGGCCATGCCGCCGGATCACTTTGCACTTGTCGCAGATCCGCTTGACGCTCGGTTGCACCTTCACGTTTGGATCTCCTGTTTTCTTGCCATTACTTGTACCGGTACACAATCCGCCCTCGGGACAGGTCGTACGGGGAAAGCTCGACGACGACCCGGTCCTCCGGCAGAATGCGGATGTAGTGCTGCCGCATCTTGCCACTGATATGGGCGAGGACTTTGTGACCATTGTCCAGCTCAACGCGAAATGTCGCGTTGGGCAATGGTTCGACCACTCGTCCTTCAACCTCGATGGCGCCGTCTTTTTTAGCCATGACCTCCACGATCCGTGCCGTTTGTGGATTACCCTGGACGGCGAGGACGAGCCAATCGCGTGACGAAACAGTGATAGCCTCAAAAGAGAAACCGCGCGCAACACCGACTGGCACGCCTTGCGCGCCGTTGGTCTATGCTACGCGGCACCAGTTGAACTTGCAAATTTCGAGGTCAGACCCTCACTTGCCGAAGAGCCCGAAGACCGCGCCCTGCGGGTCGCGCAGCACGGCGACCCTCCTGGCCTCCCCGACTGCCACAGGTTCGACCAGCGTCTCGGCCCCGCGACCGACGGCCGCCGCCGCCGTCGCGTCCAGTTCCGCCACCTCGAAGTACGGCTTCCAGCCGCCCTCGCCGCGCGCGATCCCGCCGAAATGCTCGCCGCCGAGGCCCACATGGGCGTAATGCGGGTCCCGGTCCACCGACCAACCGAGCGCGTCGGCGTAGAACCCGATCACGCGGTCCGGATCGGGCGTGGACAGCTCGGCCCATCCCATCGAGCCCGGCCGCCCCCACACGCCGAACCCCGGAAAAGCGTCGGGCTGCCAGAGCGTGAACGTCGCGCCGAGCGGGTCCGCCACAAAAACGAAAGTCCCGAGGTCGAAAACCCGCTGCGGGCCAAGCAGCGTTCTCCCGCCCAGCTCCGCGACGGCCTTCGCGGAAGCCGCCGCGTCGTCCGTGGCGAAAGAGACCACCCACTGGGGCTGCTGCCCGGCGACATAGGCGGGGCCGATTGCCGACACGGTCTTGCCTCCGAGCGTGAGCGGCGTGTACCCGCCCGAGGCGTGCTCAGGGTCCGGGGCCGGCTCCCAGCCGAACAGCCCGGCATAGAACTCGATCGAAGCAGCGGGATCAGTGGTATGCAGCTCCACAAAAACTGGCCGGGACACGCCGAATAGTATAGGCCGACGTGAGCACTTTGGAAATGCTGCTGCGTGTTGTGACCGGCGTCGGGCTCGGCACTCTGATCGGCATCGAGCGCCAATACCGGTCTCGGCGCGCGGGGCTGCGCACGAACGCCTTGGTCGCAGTCGGATCGACGCTTTTCGTGCTGCTCTCGGCTCACGGCTTCTCCGGAGGGGCCGCCGACCCGACCCGGGTCGCGGCGCAGATCGTTTCCGGCATCGGCTTCCTCGGCGGCGGCGTCATCCTGCGCGACGGCTTCTCCGTGCGCGGTTTGAACACGGCGGCGACGCTCTGGTGCACGGCGGCGGTGGGCGCGCTCGCCGGAGCGGGCCTGTACTCCACCGCCGTCGTCGGGACAGCGGCGGTCGTCGCCGTCAACATCCTCCTGCGCTTGCTCGGGCTGCAGATCGACCGCTTCCCCGCCTCCGAGCGGACCGATCCGGAAGACCGCGCCGTGATCTACGAGGTCGTCGCCACCGTCAAGCCCAAGGCCGCCATCCGGGTCCGGGCGCAGCTGCTCCAGGCTCTCGGCCGCTCCGATTTCCAGCTTATCGCGATGACCAGCACCGACACCGACCAAGACGGCCTCGTCGAGGTGCGCGCGGAATTCTCCGCCGAGCACAGGGAGGACCGCCAGCTCGAACTCGTGACCGGCCCGCTCAGCCTCGAGCCGTCCGTCGGAAGCGTGCGATGGGGAGTGCGCGCAGAAGGCGAATGATAAAGATTTGATTATATCTTGGATTCTTTTTATGAATTAAGTTATGTGTTCTCTAAATATAATTTCTCTATAATTGGAGAACCAGCGCGCTAATGTATATTCAGCAAGATGGCCGATGTCAGCGTGGACATACAGCGCTCGCGAGCGCAGCCGAAGCGTCCGCTTCGGCGACCCAATCGTAAGCACGAGCCTATCCTGCGCCCTCAGGATTGGGCCTATCTCCTGATCGCGGTCCTCTGGATCGCTGCGGCCACGTACGTGCTCACCTCGAAGGACGTGGCGCTCCCAGCCGGGAATAAAGAGCCGAAGCAGCCTCCGCTCGCCAGCTTGAGCCTCTCCTCGAACGCCAAGAACGTCACCTACGAAGTGCTCGCGCAGCCGGGGCAAGAAGTGACGGTGTCCTATTTGGACGAGAAAACTCAGACTCAGCTTTTCGTCGGCCCAGCGCCCTGGCGGAGCATCGTGACCACTCGTGACATCGGCTTCGCGGCAGGCGTGACCGCGCTCACCAAAAGCGGCCCCCTGAGCTGCCGGATCAGCGTCGACGGCCAGGTCGTCGACGAGAAGTCCGGCAGCGGCGACCATCCGTCGGTCAGCTGCAACTTAGTGGGATTCCAAAAACTTCCCATCTGAAAACTTCCCTGTCTGAAACTGAAAAACCCAAGCCGGAAAGCCCTACATGACACCAGACGGCCGTATCTCCTCGCTTGTCGCGAAGTTCGCCTTGCCCATCGTCGCCCTCTGGCTCCTCGCAGCGGCCGTCCTCAACCTCGTCGCCCCGCCGTTCTCGAGTCTGATCAAGGAGCACGACCGGCCGCTTTTCCCGACCAACACCGAGTCCGGGGCCGCGCTCGCCCGCATCGGCAAGGCATTCGGCGAGTCGATCACGAACAACCAGGCCGTCCTCATCGTGGAGAAGGACAAGCCGATGGGCGACGCGGACCGGAAATACCGGCTCGATCTGCTCCACCTGCTGACGGCGGACAAGCAGCATGTGGAGTCGGTCTTCGACATGTGGTCCGACCCGCAGCTGGCGGCGGCGGTGGAAAGCCCGGACAAAGAGCTCGCTTATCTCCAGATGAACCTTGCGGGCGACATCGGCTCCCCAAAAGGGTACGACGCGGTCGAAGCCGTGCAGTCGATCGTCGACTCGACCCCCAAACCTCCGGGGTCCGCGTCTATATCGCGGGGATGGGCCAAGGCGCGGTCGATCAGATCAACGCCGTCCTCGCCGACTCGTCCTGGCTCGCGGTGGTGTCCGCCGTGCTCATCGCGATCCTGCTCCTCCTGATCTACCGGTCGCCATCGGTCACCCTCCTCTCCCTCATCACTCTCGGGCTCGTCATCGCCGTGGCCATTCCCGCCGTGAACCTGCTGGTGAAGGCCACGCTCCTGCCGACCTCGCTGTTCACGAACGCGATCATGGGGGCCCTTCTGATCGGAGCGGCCACCGATTACTCGATCTTCTTCATCGGCCGCTACCAAGAGGGCAGACGCGCCGGAAAGAGCGTCGAGCGCGCGTACCGCGCCGCGTATCGAGGAGTCGCCCCAGTCATCCTCGCCTCCGGCCTCACCGTGAGCGGCGGGATGGCGTGTATGGGCTTCGCGCAGCTCGACGTCCTCAAATCCTTGGGCCTGCCGTGCGCCTTCGGCCTCGCCATCGCGACGCTGTACTCGGTCACCGCAACTCCCGCGATGCTGCTCATCGGGGCCAAACGGTTCGGCCTGTTCGATCCGGGCAAGCACGGCGAGACCACCTCGATCTGGCGGCGCGTCGGAGTCCGGGTCGCCCGCTGGCCGAAGCCGGTCTGCGCGGCCGCCTGCGGGACGCTGGCGGTGTTCATGCTGGCGATCCCCACGGCAGAGTTCAACTACGACGAGATCGCTTTCATCCCGAAGAAGCTGCAGAGCGTGGAAGGCATGCAAGCGATGCAGAGCCATTTCCCCTCGACTCAGCTCTACCCCGACACCGTGCTCATCCAGTCCACGCACGACCTGCGCAATTCCTCGGACATCGGACTGCTCGACCAGGTCGCGCAACGGGTCAGCCAGATGCCCGACGTCACCGCCGTCCAGTGGCTGACCCGGCCGACGGGGGTCCCGCTCACGCAGACCTCGCTGGGCTACGGCATCGGCTACGCCGGTGCGATGCTCTCGCAGAACGCCGCGCTCATCAAAGACCGAGTCGCCCAGCTGCACACGCTCACCGACAATTTGAACGCGATCATCGACACTATCGACGGGCTCCAGGGCAAGCTTGACGCGGCGGGACGGCAAACCGGCGGGTTGAAGAGTTCGTCCTCGCAGCTCACAACCAATTTCAACAAGCTCAACAGCCAACTGCACGCGCTGCGCAAGCTGCTGCAGCCCGCGATCGACACAACGGCGGCCAACGACCTCAAACAGTGCCTCGGCGATCAAGAATGCCTCGGGGCGGCGAAGGCCGCGCGCGGAGCCATCGCCGGTTTCGCCACCGCGGACCAGCTCTCCAAGAGCCTGAAACAGCTGCAGAGCCTGGTGTCCTCGGTCGGCGAGGGCATCGCGAGCTCCTCCGCTTCGATTCCGGTGCTCACCGGCTCGCTCAGCCAATTGCGCGACACGGTGGCCGCGGTCAACGCCGCCGTGGAGCCCCTCGTCGCCCAGCTGGGCATCGTCGCCTACCTCATGCAGGACATCGGCAAATCTTCGGCGGGCAACGGCTCCTTCTTCTACTTCCCCGCCGCGCTTTTGGGCGACCCGAGGATCAAACCCTACGTGAACGTCATGTTCTCGCCGGACGGCAAGAGCACCCGCATGATCGTCATGGGCAAGAGCTCGAGTTACAGCTCCGTCGGCATGGCCCGCGCAGGACAGCTCGGACCGACCGCGACGGCGGCGCTGAAGGGCACCCCGCTCGAGGGGAGCGTGGTCAGCGTGAGCGGGGCCGCCGCGATGGTCGCCGACACGCACACGATCCTCGAGCATGACGAGAAGGTCCTGCTCGTCGCGGCGCTGACCGTGATCTTCACTGTCGTGCTGTTCCTGCTGCGCAGCGTGGTCGCGGCGAGCATCGTCATCGTCTCCGTGGCGATCTCGTTCCTTTCGACGCTGGGCGTGAGCGTGCTGGTCTGGCAACACCTGCTCGGCCTCCAGCTGCACTGGTCGATCCCTGCCGCAGTCTTCGCGGTGCTCGTCGCGGTCGGGGCGGACTACAACCTGCTCGTCGTCTCCCGCTTCAAAGAGGAGATGGGGGCCGGGGTCAGAACCGGCGTCATCCGATCGGTCGCGGGCACCGGCGGCGTGGTCACCACGGCGGGCATGGTGTTCGCGATGACGACGTTCAGCCTTCTGGGCTCGAGCCTGCTCCACCTCGCCCAGCTCGGTTTCACCATCGGCATAGGCCTGGTCATCGACACCTTTGTGGTGCGCACGTTCATCGTGCCGACGCTCGCGGTCATGCTCGGCGAGAAGTTCTGGTGGCCGATGCGCCTGAAGGACCTCCCGGCCTAACGCTTGCTACCGCTAGCAAAAGTGCTAGCATAACGTCGTGCTCGACGTGACAGATGACACATCAGGTGGCCGAGATGCGCAATTCGAGAGATCGAAGCCGCTGAAAACGGCGCTCGTGTTCCTCGTCAAACGACACGGCTGGATCTACCTCCTCATCCTCGCCCTATGGTGCGGCGCGACGGGGTACGTGCTGACCAGGGACCAGGTCGCGCTGCCGGAGACAGGGCGGAAACCGCAACGGCCCCCGCATGCCGCGCTCACCCTCTCGCCCCCGCCGAAGAGCATTTCCTACGAGGTGACCAGCTCGACCCCGAGCCCGATCACCATCACCTACCTGGACGGGGAAGGCCAAACACAGCGGTTCACCGGCTCAGCTCCGTGGCGCGCGCAGATCACCTCCCGCGACATCGCATCCGCCGCAGGGGTGACGGCGCTGTCCGACGGCGGCACCCTGACCTGCCGAATCGTCGTTGACGGCTCCGTCGCCGACGAGAAGACCCAGACCGGGAGCACTCCCTCGGTCATCTGCATCCTCAACGCCCTGCAACCGTCGACCAGAGTCCAGTAAGAGGAGGCCGCCCGACATGCCGCACGACTACAGGACCAACGACTCGAATTCCAGCGGCTCGAAATTTTCCGGATTCGCCGCGCTCGTCGCCCGGTTCGCCTTGCCGGTCGTCGGACTCTGGGTGTTCGCCGCGGTTGCGTTGAACTTGATCGCGCCACCGATCGAGCAGATGATCATCGAGCACGGCAGTCCCCTCTTCCCCGTGCACACGGCTTCCGGGGAAGCGCTCAAGCGGATGGGGCGGGCGTTCGGCGAATCCTCCTCGAACAACCAGTCGGTGTTCATCCTCGAGAAGAACGCCCCGTTCGGCGAGGCCGACCAGCAGTACCGGGTGGAGCTTGTGCGGCGGCTCAAAGCCGACAAAGCGCATGTGGAGTCGGTCTTCGACACGTGGTCGGACCCTCAGCTGGCCGCCGCGACCGAGAGCCCCGACAAACAGTTGGCGTTCCTGCAGCTCAACCTCGCCGGGAACATCGGCAGCCCGAAAGCCGTCGAGTCGGTGCAGGCCGTGCAGTCGATCGTCGACTCGATCCCCAAACCCGCCGGAGTCTCCGTCTACAACGCCGGGATGAGCCAGGGCGCGGTCGAGGAGATCGATGCTGTCATGCAGGACTCCATCCGCCTCGCCATCGCTTCCGCCGTGCTGATCGGCGCGCTTTTGCTCTTCGTCTACCGGTCGATCTGGGTGGCGGTCCTCCCCTTGTTCACCGTCGGCCTCGCGGTCGCCGTCGCCGACCCGCTGGTCAACCTGCTCGTGCAGGCAGGTCTGCTGCCGACCTCCTTGTTCACCAACGCGCTCATGGGCGCGCTCATGATGGGCGCCTGCACCGATTACTCGATCTTTTTCATCGGCCGCTACCAAGAGGGCAGACGCGCAGGACAGAGCATCGACGAGGCGTACCGATCCGCGTACCAAGGCGTGGCCCCCGTCGTCTTCGCTTCCGGCCTCACCGTGGCGGGCGGGCTTGCCTGCATGGACTTCGCGCAGCTCGACCTGCTCAAGACCATGGGGACTCCTTGTGCCATCGGCCTGATCTGCTCCGCCGCGTCGGCGTTGACCATCACCCCGGTCGTCCTCTTCGTCGGCGCGAAGCGGTTCGGGCTCTTCGAGCCGAAACGACGCGTCCGTTCGGCCACCGTGTGGCGGCGCGTCGGTGTGTGCATCGCCCGCTGGCCCAAACCCATCTTCATCGCGTCCTCGGTGGTGCTGGCCCTGTGCATGCTCGCCATTCCGACCGCCGAGCTCAACTTCGACGAGCTGGCCTACATCCCGCACAACATGCAAAGCGCCAAAGGGCTGAGCGCCGTGCAGCGGCATTTCCCCGAACACCAGCTGTACCCGGACATCGTGCTTATCGAGGCCGACCACGATCTGCGCAATTCCGCCGACATCGGCACCATCGAGCAAACCGCCCAGCAGTTGGCCAAGCTGCCCGACGTCAACGCGGTCCAGTGGCTCACCCGGCCGCTCGGAGCCCCCCTCGACCAAGCCTCGCTGACCTTCGGAGCGGGCTACGCGGGCAAAATGCTCTCGCAGAACCTCCTTGTGATCAAGGAGCGGGCCCGACAGATGCGCCAGCTCACCGATAATCTCGGCGCGACGATCGAGCTGATCGACCAGTTGAAAGCCGAACTCTCGGGCGCCCAGCAGCAGGCGGGCGCGTTGAACGCGCAGTCGGAGCGAACCTCGGCCACGCTCAAGAAGCTCGACAAACAGATCCACGACTTGCGCGCGCTCGCCGAGCCAGTGCGCGCCTCGCTGGCCGAGCAGACGGACTGCGCCAAAAACCTGGCCTGCTCCGGGGCCAACGCCACGTTGAACGGCCTCGCAGATCTCGGCCAGTTGAGCTCGGGACTGCGGCAGATCACCGCCCTGTCCGCTTCTCTCCAAAACGGCATGACCACGTCCACGAGCTCGATCCCGCTCATCGAGGGGTCTTTGGTGCAGCTGCGCGATATGGCGAATTCGATCAATATGGCCATTGAGCCCATGGTGAGCCAGCTCGACATGGGGGTGAGCCTCATGCAGGACCTCGGCAGAAGCTCGGCAGGCACGGGGACGTATTTCTACTTCCCCGCCCAACTTCTGTCCGATCCTCGGCTCAAGCCATACGTCGGCCTCATGTTCTCCCCGGACGGGAAGACCACCCGGCTGATCGTCATGGGCAAAAGCTCCAGCTTCGGCGCGCAGGGGATGCTCCGGCCCGCGCGGCTGGGCGAGGCGACGGACGCCGCGCTGAAAGGCACGCCGCTGGAGGGGAGCGTCGTCACCGTCAGCGGCAGCGCCGCGACTATCGCCGACACGCACGCGATCCTCGACCGGGACAAGAAGATCATCCTGGTCGCCGCGCTCACGCTCATCTTCAGCATCGTCTTGCTCCTCTTGCGCAGCGTGGTCGCCGCCGGAGTCGTCATCGCGTCGGTGGTCGTCTCCTACTTGTCCACGTACGGGTTGAGCCTGTTCGTCTGGCAGCATCTGATCGGCCTCCAGCTGCACTGGGCGGTCCCGCTGGCCGTCTTCGCCGTGCTGATCTCGGTCGGGGCCGACTACAATCTGCTTGTCGCCTCGCGTTTCAAAGAGGAGATGGGCGCGGGGGTGAAAACCGGCGTCATCCGGTCGATCACGGGCACCGGCGGCGTGGTCACCACGGCGGGCATGGTGTTCGCGGTGACGATGTTCAGCATGCTCGGCGCGAGTCTCGTGCACCTCGCGCAGATGGGCTTCACCATCGGCATGGGCCTGGTCATCGACACCTTCGTCGTCCGAACGTTCACCGTGCCGACGCTCGCGGTCATGCTGGGCGAGAAATTCTGGTGGCCGATGCGTTTGAAGGACCTCTGAACCCGGAAACACGCCCCTGGCCCCGACACGAGATCTCCGCACGCGCGTCCTCGTTTGCGCTGGTATGGTCGTGCCATGACTGTGCCTCGGACCTCCTCGCTCGCCCCGCTGCTCAGCCTCGGCCTGATAAGCCTCGTCGTCTCCGGGCTCGGCCCGAACGCCGCAGCGGACCCGCAGGCTCCGTACTGCGAGACCCTGTCCGCCGCGTTGCCGGGGATCGACGCGACGTACCAAGAGCTCAAAAAGACCGCCGACGCCGCCGCCGCGGCGGCCGACGCTCCTGCTGAGGAAGAAGACGACGAGGGCGCGCCGGAGGGATCTCCCGCGAAGGCGCAGCAGCAAGCCGACCTCGACCCGGACAGCCTGCTGCAGAAAGAGATCGAGCTGGCCGACCGCTTGGCGGGCTCGCTCAACGACTTGGCGCACCAGACCCAGGAGGCCGGGCTCAAGCGCATCGCCAAGGAGGCCTTCGACACGGCGGGGTCGTTCGCCGCGTCGCTGCGCGAGCAGCAAGACGAGGACACCCCCGCCCCCGCCCCGCGCGCGCGGCCGAACGAGGAAGCACCCGACCCGGCCGCGGCCCCCAACGTCGGCATGCTCGCGGGCCTGGTGCACCAGAACCCGACGGGGAACGCCGGCGACGACTGGTACGCCAACTTCAGCTATAACGCGAACAAGCTGCGCAATGAGATGAACGCGCTCGACCACCTCTGCCAGGAGGTCGATGTGAGCCAACCGGACGGCGCGGTCGCCGCGGGCAACCGCCGCGCGGGCGGCTAACCGGGCGCCCGTTCTGTTCGGCGTGCGCCGGGATTCGGCGCAGGACGGGGAGGGCTGCTACGGGAGCGCCTGGACCTTTTGGTACGTCTCGAGGAACATCTTCTGCATGATGGGCAGATAATTCTGTTTGCCAGGGAATTGCTTGCAATCGGCGACCACGATGATGCCTCGCACGAAGGCGATGTACGTGTACTCGTCTGACATGGTGTAGACCTGGTCCGGTATCGGCACGCCGCTGACATGCCAGACGATCGAGGGCGAGGACATCTTGATCCCGACGCCTTGCGCCTGGGCGAGCGCGGGATCCTGTTGCCGTTCGACGACGACTCCGTCGGTCAGGCTGATCGAGATGCCGCCCGAGTCCCAGTGCTCGACCAAGTCGAACCGTCCGCATTTGTCGATCCAGGACTCCAGTTCAGCCCCTCGGTCGGCGTTCGACCATTTCAGGAGCTTGACCGCGATGCCGAGGTCGCTGGGCACGCTGACGAATTGCGACCCCTGGGTTTCGGTGTTGTATTTCTCCTCCGAGACCAGCGTCTGGACGTTCATGGCATCTAAGGGGTAGTACGCGCACTCGGGCGTCGAATACGTGATGTTGTCCGAGACGACTTTCCCTGTGAACTCGTCCTCGGCGGTGGGCACGAGCGGATACGGCTCCCAGCTCTTCTTCACCGGCCGCAGATCCCCTGGAAACGCGTCCTCTTCCGGCAGCACGACACGCAGGTCGTGCCAAGACCGCTCGGCGAGGGGCGGCAATGGCGGCGGCGGCAGTTGCCGAGGGGGCGGCACGGCATGCGTCTGCGGCCACAGCGCCCAAGCGAGGAGCGCGACGACCACGGCGATCGCGCCCAGCCCGAGGCCGATCCATCGCCTGCGCTTGCGCGCGGCGGACGAGGGGTCGTGCGTCAGCACATACTGGTTCGCCGTCGCGAAGGGCTGTGTGGTCATTGCTTCGGCCTATCCCTGTCGTGTTGCCGCACCCGTTCCCATTGGAGCATCTGGCCGAGGCGGTCGAGGGGCGAACCGTCGCCGAGCAAGATCTCGCCGTCGCCGGCGAGGTCGGGGTCGGCCTGCCCCTGGCCGTCATTGTCCCCAGGACCTCCTGGTGGCGGAGGCTGTCCGCCCGGCGGGGGCGAGCCGTCCGAGGGCGGGGGCGGCGAGCCGTCCGACGACGACTGGTCGTCCGGCGGCGGAGGCTGGTCGTCGGGCGGGGGCGGCTGGTCGTCCGGCGGCGGGGGCGGGAGGTTTCTCCCCTCCTTGATGCACTGCCCCTCCTCGACGTCGGTCGCCGCGTTGGCGCACGCCTCGGTGAGTTTGTCGTCGCCGACGAACTCGACCCCGCCGGGGCCTGCGCCGACGGGGTACGTGAACTTCGGATCCCGCCAGTACAGTTTGCCGTGCTGGACGATCTTCGTCTTCGTGTCCAACCGGTCCTTGGTTTGCTGCAACCAGTCTCGCAACGGTGTGTTCGGCGTTTTCGCGTTCTGGAAACAGCCGTCAGGGGCGTTCGCCGCATAGTCGAGCGCTTGCTGGTACAGCTGCTTCCCCAGCTGGAAATGCCCCTGCGCCACTTGCTGGTCTCCTCGCAGCTCCCGGACGCCGACGAGGTCGGTTCTGATCCCGCAGGACTCGTCCTGCGGGGCTCCTGCGAGCGCCACGACCAGCTCGTGGTCGGCCCGCTCCAGCTGAGGGTCGCCCGGAGCAGCCAGCAGCTGGCTCGCCCGGAAGAAATGCGCTCGCCACGAGTTGACGATGTTGACCGTTTCGAGCCTGCTCACGTCCTCTTGCAGCTCCGGGTCTTTGCGGCTCGTGAAGTCCTGCACGCCCTTGTCCCCGTAGTGCACGACACTCCACATCTTCAACGACAGCAGCAGCAAGAGCGCCAGTATCGGCGCTGGCCACACCAGAAGGCGCTGGCGCAGCCGCTTGCGGCTCGGCCCCCAGGTCGCGAAGCCGAAAAAGCTCTGCGCCGCGCGGCGGCACCCATGGCCGAACGAGACGACGTAGTGGGCGAGGTCCAGGCGCGCCTTGGTCATGCTGTCCCCTCTCGCACGGCCTTGGCCACCCATGCCATCCGCTTGCGGTCCCGGACGAATCGATAGGATTCGGCCAGGCCCGCCACCGAGGCGAGCAAGAGCAGCGCCCAGTAGAGCGGGAAGCCCGTTGCGCTCGCCTGCGCGTCAGGTCGAGGCTTGGCGGGGCCGGTGATCGCGGCGACGACTGCCGATGCGTTCTCCCCCAGCTGACGGTGCGCGTACGGCACGGCGAGATCGTCGGCCAGACGCAGCATCGAGCCCTCGTCGTATTTGATCACGAGCGGAGCCGGACCGCCTTGGCCCGAGGAGGACATTCCGACCGGGTGCTGTCCCTGGCCGGCGTTGGTCAGCAGCTCTCCCCCCGCCGGAGTGCCGTAGCCGAGCACCACCCCTCCGTCGAACAACCCCGCCACGTCGCCGAACGACGTCTGCGGGCGCTGGACGCCGTCGTGCTCGCCGCAACCGAAATACACCACGACGTTCGCCCGCTCCGGATACGCGGTCCGCTGGTAGTCGAGCATGGGCCGCAACAGCGGCGCGGCGGCTCCTCGGTCGACGTCGAAAAGCGCCCTCGCATCGGCGATGTCGCCGTCGGGCGAGACGGAGCCGAGATCATAGGCGGGCAGCCCGTGCAACGTGGAGCCGAGGGTGTAGCGGTCTGCGGAAAGCGGCCATTCGACCTCGGCGGAACGGCCCCAGTCCACAACGCTGAACCGGGCTTCGGGAAACTTTTCGAGCAGAGCCGCCGAGTCCGCCCGGATCGCGGTGAGCCGCGACTGGCGCGCAGTCCCCTCGCCGGGGCCCTGGTCCCGTGCCAGCGTCGAGATCGAGCGGTCGACGACGAGATAGACGTTGAGATTCGCCCCGGTGGGGTCGATGCGCTTGGTCTGGTTGGCCGTCGCCGTCACGACGTCCTCCCCGTCCGCCACCGGTCCCGCTGCCGCGAGGACGACAGCGAGCAATGCGGCGGTGACCGAAGCCCACCGCCCCCACCGTCGCAGCTGCGCGCTTCGGGCGGAGCCGCGCGCCTGTCGGAGCATCCGCCACATCGTGGCCGAGCGGGCGATCACGATCAGCGCCGCAGCGGCCACGAGAAGCCACTCCGGAAGAAAAGGGCTCAGCGTCATGCGCCCGCCCTGATGTACAGGCCCGCGAGGCTGAGGGCTAGCACCAACATGATCGCCATCGGCGGAGCCTCCTTACGGGAGCCGTCCAAGGTCGAGGTGATCATGCCGCGCCAGCCGACCCCGTCCCACGCGCTCTGCAGGCAGCGCTGCGCGTCGGCGCTCACCTGATCCGCAGGTCTGGCCGGAGCGGCGGCTCCTTGGGCGGAGGGGGCGAAGAACCGACAGGCGACCCCGCCGGATTCCCGCCACACCGCTTTGAACGCGCTGTCGTGCGCGTCGTCCAGCGGGTTGTCCCCGACGCGTCCGGGGCCGAGCGCTTGCGGGTCGTTCGGGTCGTTGTCCGTCCAGAACACAAGGCTCACCTTGGCATTGGCCGATTTGGCGAGGTCGAGGAGGTCTTTCTCCTCGAAGAGCGGCTTGATGTCGCTCATCGCCATCCTGTGGTTTCGGATCGCCTCGCTGTATTTCTTGTGGTCCAAGTACGGGTACTTGGGGTCTTGCATCCGGTCTTCTTTGTCAAAGACGATCAGCGAGCGAGGCGGGTCCCCCGGCTTCGACTTTGGAAATCCGCTGAGGCAGAACCCGAGACGGTCCGTGTCGTACACCGCGCCCCGCATCCGCTCTCCGCTCTTCGGGTCGTTGACCGAGTAATCTTTGAACGTCACGCTGTTGCGCGAGTCGCTGCCGGTGAACCGCGCCGCGTCCGACGCGAAGCGCGCCCGGTCCGGGTCGTCGCCCTTTTTTCCTTGAAGCTCGCCGATGTTCTTGCCGTAGTCCGCGAATCTGCCGATGCTCTCGGTCAGATATGTCTTGTCGCCGGTCAATGGGATAGGCCGTTGCATTTTCGCGCTCACGCCGAGTTGTTCCCTGGTCAAATCGGCGACCTTGCCCCGAAGGAATTGGTAAAGGCTCGCGTACAAGCTGTTCCGGTTCCGCGCGGCGGGGTCCGAGTCGTTCGGGTCGAAGAAACCGGAGGTGCAGATGATCACGTCCCCCTCTTGCACCTTCGTCGTCTTCGTCTGCGGGGGGAAATACGGGCGCGCGACCCCGAACACAGCGGCCCCGGAGAACAGCAGCACGACCACCACGAGCGCCAGCACCAGAGCGCGGTGCGCGCGCCGGGCGCGCTGATATTTGGGCAGACGGGTGAGGCGGTACGAACGGCTCACCCGAGGGAGGCTCGCGGGAGCCCCCCGGAACGGCAACAGCCAGGCGAGCACGACCGTCGCGGCCAGCGCGAGCAGTCCGACGACCAAGACGAGCGGCCATGTCAATTCCATGACGTGATGACCTCCCGCACCGCGACCACGGCGCTACGGAAATCCGCGTTCCCCTCTGCGGAGAACTGCCCGTGCGCGACGAACGCGAGCGCCCGCGTCGCGGGCCTGAGCTCGCCGGCCTCGATGTCCGATAGCCCCATGACCTGCGTCCACTGCCCGGTCTGGAAATGCAGATAGGTGCGCAACGTCCGGGCGAGCCGGTGATGCGCCTCCCGCGAGGAGAGCTGGCCGGAGAGAAAGCCCTGCTCGACCCGGTCGACAGTCTTGGCGAATCGTTTGCGCAGCACCGTCTTCGTGATGTCGCGGAGCACCGGGATTTTGCGCAAGGTCGCCACCGGCAGCGTCCACACGACAGCGCCGGCGCACCAGAGGACGACAAGCAGGGCGAGCAGGACGGCCATGGCCAGCCACCACGTCGAGTACCCCGTCGGGGTCGCGACGAACGGCACTCCGGCCAGCACGCGCTCATGCGCCATGGTGGTTGCTCCTGCGGATCATGGCGGTCAGCTCGCGGACGATGTCCGCCGTCCCGGAAATCCGAGCCCACGCGACCGGCACGGTCTGCATCTTCGCCTCGAAATCCGCCCGCCGCCGCTGCTCTTCCCGTTCGAACTCCGCGAACACGCTCCTCGGGATCGCCGACCAGGGCAGCAGCAGCTCGCCGGTGGCGACGTCGACGGCCCCCTCTTGCCCGGCGAGCGCGGGGAGCAACGGCTCGTCTTGGACGATGGTCCAGAACACCTTGTGCTTCGAGGCGAGGAGCTTGAGCTCGGCCAACAGCTCCTCGCCCATGTCCGGCTCGTCCGAGACCACGAAGACGACCAGCCGCTGGCGGTTGTGGTGCCGGACCTGCCGCAGCTGGGTGACCAGGTTGGAGCTGCCGCCGTGCTCGGCTCTATGGTCGAGCACGGTTTTCAGGAGCATCTCCAAATGGTTCTCGCCTCGGCGGCGGGTGACGAGGTTCGCCCCTCGCGAGTCGCCGTAGGTGAGGCCGATCTCGTCGCCTTGCTCCGCCGAGTTCAAGCCGACCACCCCGAGCACGTTCAGCACGACGTCCTTCTTCAGCTCCCCCGAGGGGGTCCGCCCGAGCATCTCGCGGCCCACGTCCGCCACGAGCTGCACCCGGTGCTGGCGCTGCGCGATATAGCGCTTCACCAAAAGGCCACCCGACCGCGCCGAAGCCTTCCAGTCCACATCTCTGATGTCGTCGCCCTGCACGTATTGCCGCAGATCGTCGTACTCCTGGCTGCGCCCGTGCGACATCGACAGGTGCGCGCCCTCCAGAAGGCCCTCCGAGCGCCGCTTCGCGCTGCCGACCTTCGCCCGCCCGAGCACCCGGCTCCTGATGTGGTCGAGTATCTGCCCCATGAGTTCCTCGTCGTGTTCTCTCGGACCGACCGCTACGGAACCCGCACGGAGGCGAGGATCGCGTCCACGATCATCTCCGGGGTCACCTTCTGCGCGGTGGCCTCGAAGCCAAGGCTGATCCGATGCCGCAACACCCGATGCGCCACGCCCCGCACGTCTTCCGGCGTGACATGCGTGCGCCGGGACAAAAGCGCGTGCGCCCGCGCCGCCTTGCAGAACGCGATCGTGCCCCGAGGGCTCGCACCGTACTCGATCAATCCGGCCAGGTTCGGCGGCAGATACTGTTGCGGATGGCGGGTCACATGGATGATCCGGGTGATGTACTGGCTCACCGAGCGATCCAGATAAATACTGTTGACCACGGCCTGGATCCACCGGATGTCGTCCAGGCTCGCGACCGGGGCCGTCACATTGCCGTCGCTCAGAATGCCCGACTCCAGACGGGCGAGGATCTCGTCCTCCTCCTCCGGAGTCGGATACTGCAGGACCTCTTTGAGCATGAAGCGGTCCATCTGCGCCTCGGGCAGCGGGTAGGTGCCCTCCTGGTCCACCGGGTTCTGGGTGGCCAGGACGAGGAACGGCTCGGGGATCTTGTAGACCTTGCCCGCGATGGTGCTCTGGCGCTCCTCCATCGCCTCGAGCATCGCCGACTGGGTCTTCGCCGACGAGCGGTTCACCTCGTCGAGCAGCACGATGTTCGCGTGCACCGGGCCCAAGACCGTGTAGAACTGGCCTTTCGAGCCGTCGTAGAGCTGTGTGCCGATGATGTCGGAGGGCAACAGGTCCGGCGTGCACTGGATGCGCTGGAAATGCGCCTGCACCGCCTGCGCCAGCGTCTTGGCCGCCGTCGTCTTCGCCAGACCCGGCACGCTCTCCAAAAGGACGTGGCCGCCGGAGAACAGACCGATCAACAACGTCTGCTGCAGACTCGCCTGCCCCACCACCTTCCGCGAGAATGCTTGCGCGATAGCGCCCACCACCCGCAACGAATTCTCCAAGTCCGCAGGACTGGCCTGGGGACGCGGCGGCTGCTGTCCGGAAGGCGGAACCGGGGGACGCTGAACCGGGGCTGGCCCCTGCGCGGGCATCGTCATCGTGTGGTCACACTGCCTTTCTCATCCTGCTGCGCTCAGGCGCTCCGCCCGATGTCCACGACGGACATAGAGGGCCGAGATCGAGAAAACGGTAACCCGCCGCCTGAAAATCCCTGCATATCCCACACCACGAACATCAGACTGAGCGAAAGTTTAACAGGCGGGCTATCTCGATGCGGGGTTGCGCGGCCATCCCTTGCTCAGCGACCGTTGAAGCATTTGCCGAGGAAAGCGAGCTCGTCGGGGACCAGCGCTTTCAAGAAAGAGTCGTCTTCCGCGCTCCCGCTCTGGATCCCGCCTTGCACCTGGGCGGGGGCGAGCTGGCTGATCAGCAAGCGCGCCCCGTCCACGTAGGAGCCCGAACTGCCGCTGTCGATCCGAAGCGGAATCTTCCGCAAAGTGTCCGCGTAGTTGGACACGGCGTTCTTCTGGTAATCGTCCGAGCCGTCGAACGAGCCCGAAAGGGGCGGATTGCGCACGCCGAGCGCGGGGCTCACCGCGACGATCCCCGCCACAGATCCGGGGTGCGCCTGCTCGTAGAGCGCGCCGAGCCGCAACGCCCCGTAGCCGCCCATGACCCAGCCCCAGAACGCGACTTTCGAGATGTCCAACCCCTTCGTAGCCAGAAGCGGGAGGAACTCTTCGAGCACCATTTTCCCCGAGTCGACCGTTTTCCCTTGCACGGACCTCGGATGGTAGAAGGAGTCCGAATTGTTCGAAGCCTGCGCGTCGACCGAGCAGAGCGCGAACGGCGTCACGCCGGCGGCGACCGCGCTGGAGAGCGCTTCCGAGAGCTGCAGGTCCCGGAACGGCGACGCGTGGTTGTCGCCCTGGCGATGCAGCAAAATCACCGGATGCAGGACGGAGTGCACGCCGGCCGGGCGTTGGATGCTCCACCTGGTGTCCACGCCGCCGCGCGCGGCGGAGGAGAAATGCCCTTCCTCCGACTCCGGGTAATGCTGCTGCGGCGCGACGGAGGTCCCCGACGCGCCTGATCCGCCTGAGGCGGGCCTCGGCCCATCGGAAGAGAACAGCGCGGCTCCCGCCCCCGCCGCCACAACGGCGCCCGCGCCACCGACCAGCAGCGCGCGCCTGCTCAGCGACGGGACATGGGCCTGTTCGACGGAAGTCACACATGTCAGCGTAAAGGATCGGGCGTCAGATGCGCGAAACCCGTCGCCGATAACGTGTCACGCCGCCGCGGTAGATTGCTGGTACAAGCTCTATAACTTTGTTGTCAACCACGATCCAGGAGCGCCGCCCGCCCATGTCTACGCCCCCGCCCGCCGACCTGCCCGATGCTCCGTCCGCCTCTGCCACGCGGTACCTCGTGACCGGGGGGACCGGTTTCATCGGCCGCAACGTCATCGCACGGCTGCTGGAACGCGACCCTGGAGCCGTGGTCCACGCTCTGGTCCGACACGAGTCCGTGCAAAAACTCGACAAGCTCAAAGCCGCCTTGCCAGGCGGGGACCGCGTCTTCGCGCTGGTCGGCGACATCACCGAGCCTGGTTTCGGCCTGGACGTCTCTCCCGCCGGCGCAGCTCTTCCCCGTGTGGACCATCTCGTGCACCTCGCCGCGAGCTACGACATGGCCGCACCGGAGCCGGTCAACCGCGCGACGAACGTCGAAGGCACCCGCAACGCGATCGCGGTGGCCCGCCAGCTCGGAGCCGCGCTGCACCACGTCTCGTCCACCGCTGTGGCCGGGGATCGCCGAGGCGAGTTCACCGAAGAAGACTTCGACCTCGGCCAAGGCTTCTTCAACTCGTACCAAGAGACGAAATTCGAAGCGGAGCGGCTGGTCCGCGAGGCCGTCGACCTCACCTGGCGGGTGTACCGGCCGTCCGCCGTGCTCGGCGACTCGCGCACCGGGGCGATCGACAAAATCGACGGCCCGTACTACTTCTTCCCGATGCTCGCCCGGCTCGCGAAACTGCCCAAGCTCCTGCCGCTCTTGATCCCCGACGTGGGCCCGCAGAACTACGTCCCGGTGGATTTCGTCGCAGACGGGATCGTGGCGCTGATCCATTCCTCCACCGCGCCGGGGGCCTCCGGACAGCGCGTCTTCCACCTCGTGAGCCCGAAGATGCAGCCGTTCGCCGAGCTCTACCGGGCGCTCGCCCCGGCGATCGGCGGGCCGAGGCGGGCCTTCTCCATCCCCAAGCCGTTGGTCGACCCGTTCTTGGCGCTGCTGCGCAGCAAGGCGTTGAGCACGGCTCGCGACCTGTGGTTCCGGGGCAACCACATCCCGCCGGACGTCTTCGACCTCATGGGGATTCCGACGACCTTCGCCGCCGCCGAGACCGAGGCCGCCCTCGCCCCGGACGGGGTGCGCTGCCCCGCCCTCGCCAGCTACGGCCCGAAGATCTGGGACTACTGGCACGACAACCTCGATCCGTACCGCTTCGACCGGCCGCATCCGGACGGACCGCTCGTCGGCAAAGTCGTGCTCGTCACCGGGGCCTCTTCTGGCATCGGACGCGCCACCGCGATCAAATCCGCCGAGAAAGGCGCGGTCGTCCTGCTCGTCGCCCGCAGCGGAGAAGACTTGGACGTGGTCGCCGAGGAGATCCGCGCCAAGGGCGGGACCGCGCACCCGTACGTCTGCGACATCACCGACCCCGACGCGGCCGACCTCCTGGTCAAGACCGTGCTCGCCGACCACGACCACGTGGACATCCTGGTGAACAACGCGGGGCGGTCGATCCGGCGCACCGCCGACAAGACGCTGGGGCGCTTCCACGACCTCGAACGCACCATCGCGATCAACTACTACGGCGCGGCGCGGCTCATCCTGGCCCTCCTGCCGAGGATGCGCGCCCGCCGCTGCGGGCACATCGTGAACGTCACGACGGTCGGCGTGCAGTCGCGCATCAGCAGGTTCTCCGCGTATATCGCCTCGAAGACCGCGTTGGAGGGCTTCAGCGACTGCGTCGCCGCCGAAGTCTTCTCGGACAACATCACGTTCACCAACATCCGGATGCCGCTCATCCGCACCCCGATGATCGCCCCGACCGAGGACTACCAGACCGTTCGGGCCGCGACTCCGGAGAAAGCGGCGGCCATGGTCCTGCGCGGCATGGTCGAGCGGCCCGCCCAGATCGACACCCCGATGGGCACCGGCGCGGAGCTTTTCCGGATCTTCTTCCCGAAGCTCAACGCATGGCTGCTGCACCAGCACTTCCTGAGCGAAGAGGAGTCGCTGGCCGCCGCCGGGCAACTGTCCGGGGACGAGATCGAGCTCCAAGAGCGGCGCGCGCCCTCGGCGATCCCGCACAACGCGAACCCCGTCATGAACAGAATCCGCCGAGGGGCGCGCAAGCTGCGCCTGAACCACTACGGCAGACGCGTCGCGAACCTCCTCCTCCCCGTCCACTGGTGAGCGGCGCGAGTAGCCTGTCCGTATGACGCTCGACGTCCGCCGCGCGGGCGACCGGCTTCGCACCAGGCTCGACTGGCTCGACAGTCGGCACAGCTTCTCGTTCGGCGACCATTACGACCCGGACAACACCCACTTCGGCGTGCTCTTGGTGAACAACGACGACACTGTGCGCCCGAGGAGAGGCTTCGCGACGCATCCGCACCAGAACATGGAGATCGTCACCTGGGTCCTCGACGGCGCGCTGGAGCACCGGGACTCGGCGGGCCACACGGGGAGGATCGTCCCCGGTCTCGCCCAGCGGATGACGGCGGGGCGAGGCATCCTGCATTCCGAGAAGAACGGCGGCGCGCCCGGCGAGGACCACGACGTGCGTTTCGTGCAGATGTGGGTCCCGCCCGACGAGACCGGCCTCGACCCCGGCTACGAGCAGGCCGAGATGGGGGGCTCCGAGCTGGACGGACGGTTCGCGGTGGTCGCCTCTGGGATGGCGAAACATCGCGACGAGGCCGCCGTGCGGATCGCGAGCTCGCACGCCGCCCTGCATGTGGCCAGGCTGAGCGCTGGCGAGGCCGTGACGCTGCCGGACGCGCCGTTCGCGCATCTTTTCGTCGCGAAGGGCGCGGTGGCGCTGGAGGCTTCGGAGGCGCTCGGCCAAGGCGACGCCGCGCGGCTGACGGCGGCAGGCCCCCTGCGCGTCGTCGCGACGGCGGAGGCCGAGATCCTGGTGTGGGAGATGGACGCGACGTTGCGGGGCTTGCGCTAAGCCGAGCGGGGCACTCGCGGGTGTTACGCTGGCGAGAACGGTTCGGGGAGGGAGTCTCGTGGGAAAAGTCATCGCAAGCGTCGTCGCCTGGCTCTGCTTCGGCGCACTCGTGGCTCCGGGCCAAGCCTGGGCCGACGACGACGGCCCAGGCTCCGATTCTTTCTACCGCATCGCGCAGTGCCCGCTCGACCAGTTGCCCATACAGCTCTCCCCTTCCCAGATCCAAGGCGTGCGCCCCGACCAGATACCCGGCCTGTCGTTGTCATTGCGCGAGGCCGACGGTTGGCCGGAGCTTGCCGCCAATGAATACGGCACGCCGCAACAAGACCTGCCCACAGGCGAAGGCTCCTTCGCCTCGGTCTCCCTGCTGGTCTACACCGCGAAAGACCCGAGGACGCTGCGCGACGCGTTCGACGACGACCATCGCCATGCGTCGACGGACGCGGCGGCGGGGACGACCGAGGCTCTCGTCTCCGACGACCCCGACGATTATCAAGCCTATCCGTCTTGGTTCGTCAGAAAACGGGCCGAACAACGAGCCGGCGACATTCTCTGTTCCGCGACCGAACACACGGTTCGCGAAGCGCTGGTCGAGCACGACGGGAAGACATACCTCGTGCAGATCTGTGGCCGGTACAGCTGGGACTACCCCCTGTCCGCCGAGGACGAGCCCGATCCCGAGATCGCGGACAAAGTCGCCGACCAGGTCGAGAGCGGGTTGATGATCGAGGCGCGGCGTTGAATTCGCCGCCAACAGACCAGATCCGCCGATCAGCCTCCCCTGGTACCCTGGCCACATGCAACCGGGAGAGCTTCGCCGATGACAGACACCTCGAACAGGTTCGGCAACCCGTTCTCGCCCATGCACGGAATGTGGTACCTGCTCCTCTTCGTGGTGGCAGCGGTCCTTGCGGGTTACATCGGCGCGCAAATCCTGCGCAAACGGCGCTACGAGCAGTTCGCGAACACCGAGCTGCTGGACAAAATCGCTCCGAGGCGCCCGAAGCTGGTCCGCTACATCCCCTCGGCGGTGCTGGTGGCGGGGCTCTTGTTCCTCACGGTCGCGCTCGCGGGCCCCACGGCGGTGTCCCAGGTCGCGAAGAACCAGGCGACGGTCATCCTGCTGCTGGACATCTCGGAGTCCATGCGCGCCACCGACGTGAAGCCCAGCAGGGTCGAAGCCGCCCGCGCCGCCGCGATCAAGTTCGTGGACGGCATGGCCCCGACCGTGCAGCTGGGCGTGGTGACGTTCGCGGGGAACGCGCAGCCGCTCGTGCGGCCCTCCACCGACCACGAGACCGCGAAGAAGGTCATCGACCAGATGATCCGCCCAGACAAGCTGGAGAAGCAGACCGCGACCGGCGAAGGCATCTACACCGCGCTGCAACAGATCGAGACCATCGCGGGCGCGCTTGGCGGCAAGAACCACGCCCCGCCCGCGCGGATCGTGCTGGTCTCCGACGGCAAGGAGACCGTGCCCGACGACCTCAACGCCCCGCGCGGCGCCTACGCCGCCGCCCGCACCGCGAAAGAGAAGCACGTCCCCGTCTGCACCGTCGCCTTCGGCACCAAAGCGGGGAAGATCACCCTCGACAACCAGGTGGACGAGGTGCCGGTGGACCTGGAGTCGCTCAAAAAGATCTCCGACCTCTCCAACAGCCCTGGCAACAGCTGCCGGTTCTTCCCCGCGGAATCGCAAGGCGAGTTGGCCCAGATCTACCAGTCGCTCAACGAGGACATCGGTTATGAGAACGTCCGCTCCGAGTCCAGCAGGGTCTGGGCGTTGTGCGGCACCGTCCTCGTCGCGGGGGCTGCGGGCGCGAGCTTCCTTTTCAACCGTTCCTTGCCATAACAAGAAACTCCCCGTGGCGTGGCGGTTTGCCTCGACGCAGTCCGGCACGTTAGGTTTTCTCGCATGACAGATGCTGCCCCCAGTCGTTCAGTCCTGGTCACCGGAGGGAACCGAGGCATCGGCCTCGCCATCGCCAAACGCCTGCGGGCGGACGGGCACCGGGTCGCGGTCACTTACCGCGAGTCCGGGCCGCCGGAGGAGCTCGGCCTGTTCGGCGTGCGGTGCGACGTGACGAGCACGGAATCGATCGACCAGGCGTTCACGCAGGTCGAGGAGCACCAGGGCCCGGTCGAGGTGCTGGTCTCCAACGCGGGCATCGTCGCCAACATGCTCATCATCAAACTTTCTGACGAGCAGTTCGAAAAAGTCCTCAACGCCAACCTGATGGGCGCGTACCGGGTCGCCAAGCGCGCCTCCCGCGGCATGATCAAGAACAAGTGGGGACGGCTCATCTTCATCGGCTCCCTCGTCGGCCTCTCCGGCGCGCAGGGCCAGACGAACTACGCCGCGTCAAAGGCGGGGCTCGTCGGCCTCGCCCGCTCGCTCACCTGGGAGCTGGGCTCGCGCAGCATCACCTCCAACGTCATCGCGCCGGGCTTCATCGACACCGACATGACCAACGGCTTGGACCCGAAGGTCCTCGAGGTGGTCATGCCCCGCATCCCGATGGCCAGGATCGGCCAGCCCGAGGAAGTCGCGGGCGTGGCGAGCTTCCTCGCCGGGCCCGACTCCTCGTTCGTCACCGGCACCGTCATCCCGGTCGACGGCGGCCAGGGCATGGGCCACTGATCACTCCCTGACAGAGAGAAAAGGAACACCCAATGGGACTTCTCGACGGCAAGACCATCCTGGTCTCCGGCATCATCCATGACTCCTCCATCGCCTTCTCCATCGCGAAGAAGGCTCAGGAGGAAGGGGCCAAGCTCGTGCTGACCGGCTTCGGCCGCCTGCGCCTCGTCGAGGCCATCGCCAAGCGCCTGCCCGAGCCCGCGCCGCTCATCGAGCTGGACGTGCAGAACCGGGAGCACTTGGACAGCCTCGCCGACAAGGTCCGCGAGCACGCCCCGGACGGGATCCACGGCGCGGTGCACTCCATCGCCTTCGCGCCTCGGCCCACCTTCGAGAGCTTCATGGGAGCCACCTGGGCCGACGTCGGCCCGGCCCTTGAGATCTCCGCGTACTCCTACGCTGCACTCGCCCAGGCGCTCCTGCCGGTGCTGGGCGAGGGGTCGTCCCTCGTCGGCCTCGACTTCGACTGCTCGCGGGCGGTGCCGTTCTACAACTGGATGGGCGTGGCGAAGCGCGCTCTGGAGTCGGTGAACGAGTACGTCGCGTACAACGTCGGCCATCAGAAGAAGATCCGCTCGAACCTGGTCTGCGCGGGCCCGATCTCGACCATCGCGATGAAGGCCATCGGCAGTGCCGAGGAGAACCTCGGCAAGGGCGTGAAGGACCTTAACGAGGGCTGGAACAACCGCGCCCCCATCGGCTGGGACGTCGAGGACCGCACCCCGGTCGCCAAGACCGCCGTCGCGCTGCTCTCGGACTGGCTGCCCGGCACCACCGGCTCGATCATCTACGTCGACGGCGGCGTCCACTCGGTCGCAGGCTGAGCTGTCGCCGATGACCGACGCGCCGCCACCGGACGCGCTCCTCTTCCTCTCCTTCGGCGGGCCGGAGGGGCCGGATGAGGTGATGCCGTTCTTGCGGCGCGTGACCGAGGGCCGCAACGTGCCGGACGAGCGATTGGCCGAGGTCGCCGAGCACTACTACCACTTCGGCGGGGTCTCCCCGATCAACAGGCTCAATCGCGAGATCATCGCGAACGTGGAGCAAGAGCTCGCCGCCGAGGCCTGGGATCTGCCGGTGTACTTCGGCAACCGCAACTGGCATCCCTTCGTCGAGGACACGGTCGCGCGGATGGCTCGGGACGGAGTGCGGCGCGCGTTGGTGTTCGCGACCTCGGCCTGGGGCGGCTACTCGGGAGACGAGCAGTACCGCGAGGACATCGCGCGGGCCCGCGCTTCGGTCGGCGGCGCGGCTCCCCTGCTGGAAAAGCTCCCCCAGTTCTGGGACCATCCCCTGTTCGTCGAGGCGTTCGCCGACGCGGTGCGCGCGGCGCGGCGGACGCTGCCCGACTCCGCGCGCCTCGTGTTCACCGCGCATTCGGTGCCGCTGGCAAGCGGCGGCCGCGAGCTCTACGAGCAACAAGTGCGCGAGGCCGCCGCGCTCGTCGCGCGGGCGGTCGGCGAGCGCACGCACGACGTGGTCTGGCAATCGCGCTCAGGGCCGCCGTCTGTCCCTTGGCTGGAGCCGGACGTCTGCGACCATATCGAGTCTCTGGCGGCGCAAGGGGTCTGCGATATCGCGCTGTGCCCGATCGGCTTCGTCTCGGACCACATCGAGGTGGTCTGGGATCTCGACAATGAGGCGAAAGCACTGGCCGAATCGCTCGGCGTGCGGCTCGCGCGGGCGAAGACCCCCGGACCCGACCCCCGCTTCGCCAAGATGGTCGTGGAGCTTGCTCGCGCGGCAGCGGGCTAGCGCACGTCCCGTCCGCCGGGGCGACCCGCAGCGCTCGGCTGAAAACTGCCAGACCGCGTCGGCGCGCTCGCGCGCGTGACGGGCCGCCCGCAACCGGAATCGCCCGGCTCGGGGCGGTGTCCGCCGACTGCTCGGAGCTGTGAAGGCGCGGCCTCAGACCGGCCTGAGCCCAAGGTGCTCGCGCAGCGTCGTGCCCTCGTAGGCAGTGCGGTACACGCCGCGCTCCTGCAGGGCCGGCACCAGCCAGTCCACGATCTCGTCCAGCCCTCCCGGCACGATGTAGGGCGAGATGTTGAACCCGTGGCAGGCCCCGGAGCGGACGAAATGCGCCATCCGGTCGGCGACCTGCGCCGCGGTGCCGACAAAGCCGGTCCGCCGCTGCGTGGCGGTCTCCACGATCAGCTCGCGGATGGAGAGGCCGCCCTTCTCCTCGGCGAGAGCCCGCCATCCTGCCGCCACTGCGAGCGGATCCCTGCCGCCTTGCCCCGAGCCCATAGTCTGGGAGGTCTCCGCGATGACCGGGTCCTCCGAAGGCAGCGGGCCGTCGGGGTCGAGGTGCGAGAGGTCCTTGCCCCATACCTGCGACACCATCGCGAGCGCGGTCTGCCCCGTCACCTGGCCTCGGGTCACCCAGTCGAATTTCTCCGCGACTTCGCTCTCCCGCTCGGCGAGCACCACCTGCGTGGCCGGAAGGATCCTGATGTCCTCCTCGGGCCTGCCGAAGGACCGCAGCCGGCCCCGGATGTCGTCGGCGAAGGCGAGCGCGTCCGCGTGGTCCGAGCCGTGCGCGGAGAAGATCACATCGGCTTCCGCCGCGGCGAAGTCCCGGCCCGCCGAAGAGTCCCCCGCCTGGAAGATCACCGGCCTTCCTTGCGGGCTCGGCGGCAGCGACGGGACGAGCCGCACGTCGAACTGCGAGCTGCGGAATTCGACCTCCTTGCCGCCGTCCTCGGTCCAGCCGGACCAGATCTGCTTGGCGAGCTGGACGAACTGCCGGGCGCGGTCGTAGCGGAACTGGTGGTCGAGATAACCGCCCCGGCGGAAGTTCTCGCCGGTCCACGCGTTGTCCGTGGTGACGGCGTTCCACCCCGCCCTGCCGTCGGAGAGCAGGTCGAGCCCGGAGAGCCTGCGCGCGAGGTCGGCGGGCTCGTTGTACGTGCAGTTCTGCGTGGCGACCAGCCCGACGCGGGAGGTGATTGCCGCGAGCGCGGCCAGCTCGGTGATCGCGTCCGGCCGGCCCGCGATATCCAATTCGTGGATCTGGCCGCGCTGCTCGCGCAACCGCAGGCCTTCGCCGAGGAAGAAAGCGTCGAAGAGGCCGCGCTCGGCGGTCTGCGCGATTTCGCGGAAAGTCGCGAAGTCGATCTGTGAGCCGGAGTCCTTGTCGGACCAGATCGTCGTGTGGTTCACCCCTTGGACGAACACTCCGAAATGCACCTTCGCGTGCGGATAGCGGTGCTCGGTCACGCGATCTCCTGCCACTCGCGCGGATTCTTTGCCGCTGGGCGCGACAGCCCCAATGTCTCGCGCAACGTCTGCCCCGGTCTCGGACCTGAGACGACGCCCGCCTCCAGCAGCTTCGGCGTCACGGCCCTGCCGAACGCGGGCAAGTCCTCGCCGAGCGACCTCGGCCGCAGGAGCACGCCGTCGACCTGTCCTGACAGCTCTGTGATCCGCTCCGCCAACGCGGCGGCCCCGACAGGTCCGGCCAGGTCGAAGTCCAACGCCACAACGGTCAGGGCGCCTTCGACGGGCTCCGGCTGCCGCGTGATCACCACGTCGGCCAAAGAGGCCGGCAGCTCACCCGACCTCGCGAAGACCGGGATCTGGCCTTGTGGGCTGCGCGGCGTGATCGAAGGCCCTTTCACAGAGAAGCGCTCCCCGACGAAATCGATGTGGCGGACTTTCCGCCGGTCGAGGAAGCGCCCGGTCGCCACGTCGCGGATCACCGCGTCGTCCTCCCACGAGTCCCAGAGCGATCGGGCCGCGCGCACGCTGTCGCGCTGCTCGACGGCGAGGCTCTCGCCGTCCGCCTGAGGCCAGCCCAGCGCTGAGGGATGCTCCGCCCCCGGCGTGCGCGAGGGCAGCCATCCCGCCCGCCCGTAAGAGGCGAAATCCACCGCTTGCAGCTGCACTGCCGTGTGGAACGGCTCGTTATACGTGGTGGAAACCTCGGCGACCAAGCCGAGCGAGGTCGTCAACGCCGCCGCGTACGCGGCCTGGCCAACCGCGTCGATCCGCCCGTGCGCGCCGGGCGCGTCGCGGAACACCGCGTAACCGAACCTCGCGTTCTGCGCCTGACGGACGACGTCTTTGACTTGCTTGCCGGAGAGCACTCGCTCCTGGTCGATCTCTATGCCGAGAGTGAAGGTCACTTCAGCACCAACAACGTATCTGAGATCGGTTATTCCTTTCCGGTCACCTCGATCCGTTCCCCCGCCGCCCGGAGCCTCGCGGCGGGGCTGATATAGCATGAAGGCATGCGCCGGTTCTCGTTCCTCCTCGCGGCGGCGGCTGGTGTGACCGTGTTCGGCGCGTGTCCGACCGCGTCGGCCGAGCCGTGCCTGCACGGGATCTACATCGACCCGACCGATTTCAAGGCCTACGCGTGCCCATGGGGCGGCGGCACCCTCCACACCGCGCACGGCGACGTCTACGTGGACGCGGGCGGCATCGTCGTGCCCGATTCCGCGTTCGCGTACGGGCCCCCCGACGACGGCAACGGCGGCGGTGACGACGACGGGGCCGACGACGGCGCGGCCGGGGCCGACGACGGCGGCGATTAACTCGTCCCGCGCCGCGTTTTCGCAGGAAGAAGAGCGGAGTTCCGCCTAGACGGCTCCAGTCCCGTGCGGCATAATATGCGACATGTCCGCTCTTTCGCGCCGCGCGCGCTCTTCTCGCTTGGGTCTCGCCTTGCTCCTCGCCTGCGCTGGCGGGCTGACGCAGGGCGAGGTCGCGGCGGCAGACCCGAACGACGATTGGTCGGACGGCTACTTCCACTCCACGGATCAGTATCCGATACCAAAGCTCATGCTGCTCACGACCTGCACCCCCGATCAGATGCTCGCCGTCGTGAAGAAGACCGACCCCCGTGAGTTCGCCCGGTGGATGACGGAGTTCAAAGTCCACAGCCCCGAGGTCCAACAGGGAGCGATCATCTGGGCCAAGGCGTTTTTCTCGATGGAGCCGGGGGTCAGAGGGCCGCGCAGGGATGTCTCCGAGCGTATCGCCGGCACCTTCGGCGATCTCACCGACCTCGCGTTCGCGGACCACGCGAAGATCTTCTTCAGCAACCACGGCATCGCCAGAAGGATGACGGAGCAGTGCAAGGAGTACCCGAAAGAGGATCCTTCGACCTGGGATTGGTGAGCCGAGACCGCTCCGCTCAGGAGCGGCAAGAGGAAAGGCCCCCTCCGAGGAGGGGGCCTTTCCTCTTGCCGCGCTAGCTCACAGCCTCGGGAGCCGTGCCGCGCAGCGGCCGCGCCCGGACGTTCTGCGGCCACCAGAACCAGCGTCCGAGGAACGCCGCGATGGCCGGGGTCATAAAGGCTCGCACGACGAACGAGTCGAACAGGATGCCGAGGCAGATCGCTGTTCCGAGCTGGCCGATGGTCAACAGATCGCTGACGATCAACGCCCCCATGGTGAAGGCGAACACGAGGCCGGCGGAAGTCTCCATGCTCCCGGTCGCTCCCATCGCCCTGATGATCCCCGTGTTCAGCCCGGCATGCATTTCCTCCCGAAGCCGGGAGACGAAGAGCAGGTTGTAGTCGGCTCCGACCGCCAGCATGATGATGATCGACACCACCGGCACCGACCAGTGCAGCGGTATATTCAAGATGTCCTGCCAGATGAGCACAGACAGCCCGAAGGAGGCCCCGAGCGAGAGGGCCACCGTTCCGACGATGACGATCGCCGCGACCAGGCTCCGCATCAGAATGAGCATGATGACCAAGATCAGGCTCAACGAGGACACGATGGCGATCATCAAGTCGTACTTCGTGCCGTCCCGCATGTCTTTCACCATGCTCGCCGAGCCGGAGATGAAGAGCTTCGACCCTTCCAGAGGCGTGCCTTTGACGGCGTCGTGCGCCGTGGACAGGATGAGGGGCACGCGGGCCATCCCCTCTGCCGACATCGGATCCCCGTCGTGCGTGATATAGAAACGGGCGGCTTTTCCATCCGGGGAGAGGAAGTTCTCGAGCGCTTTCTTGAAATCCGAGTTCTCGAAGGTCTCCGGCCCGATGTAGAAGGAGTCGTCGTTATGGGCGGTGTCGAACGCCTTCCCCATCACGCCCGCGTGCTCCAACGAGAGCTCTCGCTGTCGCAGCTGCCCGAACTGCGTGCTGTACTGGGCCTGGGTGAGCAGCCGCTGCGTTTTCATCATCGCGATCATCGGCGGCGTCATCTCGAGCATCTGCTTCGTGAGCACGTCCATCTGCTTCGTCTTTTCGAAGGAGACCTCGAACTGGTCGATCGAGGTGGACAAGCCGTCCATCGCGTCCATGGAGTTGCGCAGCGCCCAACACCACGACCAGTCGTAACAGTCGCTCCCGATCCAGTGGAAGATGTTCCGCGTCATCCGCAAGTAGTCCTCCATGACGGACATCTTGTCTTCCATGTCCTTCATCGTCACCAACGTGTCGGGCATGTCTTTGGTGGCCATCTCGTGGGAGATGGCGGCCATCTTCTTCTGGATCTCGTACATGGCCTCCATGTTCGCGATCTGGAAGTCCATCATGCCGAGCATTTTCTTCGAGTCCGCCAAGCGCGCCTTCTGGTAGTCGAGGCTCTCGACCGACGTCGTGTTCTGCATGTCCATGCCGTACGGCATGGAGGTGTGCGCCATCGGCGTGGTCCCGCCGGGCCGAGTGATGCCCTGCGTGCGCGCGATGCCCGAGAGGTGGTACACCGACTTGGCGATCTTCTCAAGCACGAGCATGTCGGCGGGGTTGCGCATGTCGTGGTTCGTCTCGACCATGAGCGTCTCGGGGCTCATCCGGCTGATGGAGAAATGCTTGTCTGCGATTTTGTAGGCCGTGTTGGCCGGGGTGTTCTGCGGCAGGTAGCTGCGGTCGTCGTAGCTGGGCCGGTAGTTGGCCAGCGCGAGGAGGCCGACCAGAGCGATCGAGCACGACGCGACCAGGACCGGAATCGGCCAACGGACCACGACGGTGCCGATCCGCCGCCATCCCCTGGTGTTGGCCTGCCCCTTGGGCTCGAACGCTCCGAAACGGCTGCCAGCCGCGACCACGGCGGGCCCGACTGTCAGGGAGACCGCGATGGCGACGAGCACCGCGACCGCGCTGGGAACGGCGATTGTTTTGAACACAGGGAGGCGCGCGAAGTTGAGGCAGTAGAGCGAGCCCGCGACGGTCAGGCCCGAGCCGAGGATCACATGGGCGACGCTTCGGATCATCGTGTAGTAGGAGCGCTCTCGGTCTTCTCCCGCTCTGCGCGCCGTCTGATACCGCCCGATGAGGAAGATCGCGTAATCCGTTCCGACCGCGACGGTGAGCGCCGTGACCATCGCCGTCGCGGTGGCCGAAAGCCCGATCAGACCATAGTGCCCAAGACATGCGACCGCGCCCTGGGCCGCCTTGAAGGTGAACCCGACCATGACGAACAGCAGCCCGAGGACGACCAACGACCGGTACGTGACGATCAGAATGAGGACAAGCACCACGGCAGTGGCGATATTGACATTCTTGGCGCTCGCGTTCGCGGATTCCTGCCCCTCTTGGGCGAGCGCGGCTCCCCCGGTGAGGAAGCCTCGCACCCCGTCAGGATGCGGGGTGTTCTCCAAGACGTGCCGCACCGCCTCGACCGACTCGTTCGCAAGCGCCTCGCCCTGGTTCCCCGCGAGCACCACCTGGACGTACGTGGCTTTGTTGTCGTCGCTTTGCACGCCCTCCGCCATCAGCGGATCGCTCCAGAAGTCTCGGATGTTCTGGACGTGCTTCGTGTCTTTGCGCAACTCGCGCAGCACATCGTCGTAATACTTGTGCGCGGCGTCGCCGAGCTGGAACGGTTTGTCGGACTCGATGAGGATCATGACCGCGCTGTCCGAGGTGGACTCGTGGAACGTCTTGCCAATGTGATTCGCCGCGATCAGCGCCGGGGCTTGGCTTGCCGACAAGGAGACCGCGCGCTCTTTGCCCACCTCCTCAAGAGACGGAGCCGCGATGTTCGCAGCGACGATCAGCGCGGCCCAGAACAACAGGACCAACGGCCAAAGGGCGCGCATCAACCGCGCGTACAAAGACCTCTCGGCGTGTGCGCCACTCATGCGGACCGCACCTCACAATAAGTCTGCGCGAAAGGCATGCGCGTCACGTACTCGTCTTTCAGCTCGTCGTTGATCGTGATCCGGCAGCCGAGATAGTCGCTGTCCCCCTGCGCCATGACGTTCAGCGCGGACGTGAGCTCGTTCATCGTGAATTCGATCGACCACGGCAGCGTGCTCACGCGGACGTTCTGGGCGTTGGCGTTCTCGTCTATGTAGTTGATGCTGGCCGTCGTGCCCGCCGGGCCGAAAATCTCATATCGAAGGTGTTTGGGGTGCAGGTTCCTCGGCTCCTCTAACGGCGGTCCCCCGTTGGCGTACTTGTTGTCCGATCCGAACACTCCGTGGAGCCGCATGTCCACAGTCCCGGCGACCACGAGGACGAGCGCGATGACCGCAGGGATCCACAATTTTCGCATCAGCAAGCCGACAAGCCCCTGCTTCCTCGTTCCCGACACTCGGCTCCAATCCTCATACTCCCGGTATCAGCTACGCATAACCTTACTTCACCGCGCCCGGCGTCCAGACCTGCTCTCAGCAGTTCCCGCGCAGCACGGCCAAAGTAGTAAAGAGCTGGACATCGGAAGAATACTTCATCGCTCAACGGCGCCCGACACGATTGCGAACGCGCGGCCGAGCGCCTCGATCACCTGGTCCACCTCGCTCTGCGGGCGGTCGAGGAGGAAGAGTCTCATGCGCAGCCTGCCCGCGTACGTCATCACGCCGTAGTTGCGCTCGCTCCCGGAGGTCCGTCCGGACCGGGGGATCAACCCCGGGATCGGGTCCGCTTCCATGTGCGCGTCCAGCGTCGTGAGCCGCAGCCCCTCCGGCGCGGGCAACGTCGGCATGACCCCGACGTTGCTGATCGAGATCCTGCACAATTCGGACCCGTCTTCCAGCCGCATGCGCTGCAACGTCCCCAGCAGTTCCGGCAACAGCCGGACGGACACCGGCACCATGCCGTGCTCCGTGTCGGAGTTCACCTGTTTGAGGACGTGCTCGGCCCAGACGGTCGGATCGTCGTCGCGCCGCGCGGCGAACAGGGCGATGCTCGCCCCGGCGAAATTCGTCACCGAAGCCGGATTCCCGATCGGCGGGACGGTCCGGCCCCGTGCGTCCACGGCGGTGCGCAGCACGACGAAACGCCGCGCGCTGCTCTCGTCCAGCAGGAATTCGGCGAGCACCGCCGCGGCGCACACCACGGCGTGCACAGTCACGCCCGCGCGCTTCGCCGCGTCTTTCACCGCACGGGTCTGCTCCTCGCTCAGATGCAAGCTCGACGAGACGAGCCGAGGGGAGCCGGAATCCTCCGCGTTCGAGTCCTCGACGGCAGGAGCCGGTGGCTGCTTCGGCTCTGCGGGGTTGCTGAGGATCTGCTCCGCGACCTGCTCCCCGTAGCTGCGCCGGAAATACTCCGACGGATCAAGCGCTGGCACGCCGTACTCTTCGAGCACGAGCTCGGGGGACGAGGGCAGGCCGTGGAACGAGCCGCCTTCGAATCCGCTGCCCAGCGACAGACCGGTGTAGTAGGCGAAGAGCTCGAAGCCGTACTGCATGACCAGCCGGGCGTCCGCGCCCGCGTGGTGGCCGATGAACACTATCTTGAACCGGTCCCCGTCGGAGATCACCCGAACGCCCGCGACCTTCCCATCGGGAAGCGAGCCTTGCTCCGGGCTGATCGGCGCGTCGACGTCCCCCTTCTCGAAAGTGAAGACCGGCTCCGCGTTACCCGCTGGCAGCACGAACTCGAATCCCTGGTCGCCGAGGACGACTTGCGCCCCGAGGAACGGGTACTTCGCCGTCAGCGCCGCCAACGCCTGCCGCATGATTTCCTCGTCGAGCGCCCCCTCGCCGCTGAGGACTCCGGAGAAGTAGTAACGCAGAGCGGCCCATCCGAGCTCGGACCGAGACAGTGGGCGGCGAGCGTCCAACTGGTGGTCCGACTCCATCGCGGTCTTGTTCAATGTTCCTTCGCTCTCTGTGTTGGAATACTGTTCCGGATCAGTCCTCGGCAGAGCCGAGGATCCGATCTGCCGCCGAGCGCAAAGCGCGAACCAGCGGAAGCTCGTGGTCGGGGGCGGAACCGGCTTCGCGGACCTTGAACGCCAGCGACAGGCGGCCGCCGTACGTCAATGCCATGAACCAGTAGTTGTGCTTGGTCGCCACGCCCAGCTCCGGACGGCCGAAGTCCTGCGCGGCGAGATTCGCGCTGACCCCCTGGAAGTCTTCGATCACAAGGCCGGGCGGGTTCGGGTAGTCGAAGACCACGCCGACGTTGCTGATCCCGACGAGGAACTTCGAGGCGGGGCCCGCTTCGGGCGGCGGGGCGGCGAGTTCGCCGAGCAGCCGGGGAAGGTGCAGGCACGACTGCTGGATCACCCCGTCGCGCAGCTCTCGGACCAGCCGGTCGACGACTTGGCCGCCGAGCTCGAGCGGGTCGCTCGTCGCCGTCGCCGTCACGACGGCTCCGCCCGTGCCGAGCATCACGGTGCCCTCGGTGGCCGGAGCGGGCGGGTCGAGCCGGTCTCGGATCGCCACGACGGAGAGCACCGGGACGACGAGTTCCTCCGGCCTGCCGAGGAATTCGTGCATCGCGTCGATGACAACAGCTGTGACCACGGCGGAGACCGAGAAGCCCCGCGCTTTGCCGACGGCGCGCAATCGGGCCGTCTCCTCCGCGCTGAACGTCAGTCGGACCTGCCGGGGGCGCTCGTCGCTCTGGACCTCCGTCACCGGGAAGACCGGGGCCGAGCGCAGCGCTTCCTCGAAACCGGAGACCTCGTTGGTCGGACGCACGCCTCGGCGGGTGAGCACCGTTTCGCAGGATTCCAGCATCGGCTGCGGCTCGACCGCGATGGGCTCTCCGGTGAGCACGATTGCCGAGTACTGCTCAAGCAGCCTCGGGATCAGCACCGTCGTGATCGCGTGCCCGTCGTACGCGCCATGGTAGACGCAGAGGCTCAGGCAGAACCGCTCCGGCTCCCCCGCCTCGGCGGCGAGGTCGATGGCGGCGAGCTCGACCGCTGGGTCCACAACGGCTTCGCGGCCCGACGGGGGTTGCGCCGGACTCGCCTCGCGGACGCGCACCACGCCTGGGGCCGGATGCGAGGGGACGACCAATTCGTAGCCTCCGACGGCGGGCTCCATGAAGCCCGCCAACGTCGGATGCTCGGCACGAAGCGCGTCGAACGCACGTCTCAACGCGTCGGCTTCGACCTTCCCGGTCCCGTAGACGGAGCCGACCATCGTCGTGCAGTTGCCTCGATACGCCGTCTCGCTCGGCGTCATCACGCGGCTCGACCGCGACACGGTCTGTGTCATACACTAATTACCCCACAATTGTGACCAATCTGCAACCTTAGAACGGCGTGATGTCGATGACGCGCAGAGGTCAAATTGCTGCTTGCGCTTAGGGAATTAGTTCCAGTCCCCCAGACCGTCGCCCCTGCTCAGGATGCCGCCCTTGGTGTTTTTCACGATCACCGGATCGCCTCGGTGCGAGTTCTCCATGAACCACTTGGCGTTCTCCGTGCTCACGTTGAGGCATCCGTGGCTCACGTCGGCCTTGCCCTGCGAAGCCACCGACCACGGGGCCGCGTGCAGGTAGATGCCGTTCCAAGACATCCTGGAGGCGTATTGGACGTTCACCTTGTAGCCGAGCGCGGCGGTGGTCGGGATGCCGAACGTCGAGGAGTCCATGACGACCGTCGGCAAACGCTCCTGCAAGTAGTACGTCCCGTTCGGGGTCGGGAATTTGTCCATGCCCATGGACACCGGCATGGTCTTGACCACTTTGCCGTTGAGGGTCACCGTCACCTGGTGCGTCGCGTCGTCCGCCACCGTCACGAAGGCGTCGCCGATGCTGTAGTGCGTGTGCGTGGGACCTGCCTGCACGTCGACCACGGTGCCGGGGGTCCAGAACTGGGTCGGGCGCCAGCGGAGCTGCTTGTCGCCGAACCAGTAGAAGACGCCCTGCTGGGGCGGATTCGTGGTGATCGTGACAGACTCCTGCACTTTCCCCTGGTCGGCTGCGGCGACCGGCTTCGAGAAGTTGATCAAGACCGGCTGCGCGATGCCGACGACCTCGCCGTCCGTCGGGGAGAGGTTCGGAGCCCCGTACACGCGCTGCTCGAACTGCGCGGCGGTCTCTGGCGGCCGCTCCGGCTCGTCCCCGTCGTCTCCCGGCTCGGCGAAGGCGGAGCCAGGGGCGATCACAGGGAGCAGAACAGCGAAAAGCACAGCTGAGCGTCGTGGCAGGCGGATACGCATGCGTACGATCATACCCGAGCAGGCGGCGAAGCAGGGGGTTTCAGCACGTCCTGTGCGTCACTGCCAGAAGCCGAAAAGCAGGCCGCCCTCGCCGAGGGCAGCGACGACAGTGGGCCGGCTCGCGTCGCGAGCCGGCCCACTGTCGTCGCTCGTTTAGCTCGAAGCCCGCGCGAGCAGCGAGGCGGGGGGCGTGAAACGCTCCCCGTACGCCGCAGCCAGCTCCTGCGCCCGCGCGACGAAGCCGGCGACGCCGCCCTCGTAGCCCTCGATGTACTGCGACACGCCGCCGGTCCACGCCGGGAAGCCGATGCCGAAGATCGAGCCGATGTTCGCGTCCGGGATCGAGGTGAGCACGCCCTCGTCGAAGCACTTGACCGTCTCAAGCGCCTCGGCGAACAGGTACCGCTCCTGGATGTCCTTGAGCGGGATCGTCGCGCTGCCCGAGTTGAACGCCTCGCGCAGGCCGGACCACAGGGATCCGCGCTTGCCCTCGGCGTCGTAGTCGTAGAACCCGGCTCCGGAGGAACGGCCCTTGCGGCCGTGCTCCTCGACGAGCTTGGCGACGATCTCGATCATCTTCTCGTCGTGGGCCGCGAAGGAGCCGCCAGCGGCCTCGATGCCCGCTTTGGTCTCCTTCGCGATCTTCAGCGGCAGGGTCAGCGTCAGCTCGTCGAGCAGCTGCAACGGACCGACCGGGTAACCCGCCTGCAGGCCGGCCTGCTCCAGGGCGACGGGCTCGACGCCCTCCGCCAGGGCGAGCAGCGCCTCGGTGGTGAAGGTGCCGATCACCCGGCTGGTGAAGAAGCCTCGGGAGTCGTTGACCACGATCGGGGTCTTCTTGATCGCGAGGGTGTAGTCGAAGACCTTCGCGAGGGCCGCGTCCGAGGTGTTCTTGCCCCGGATGATCTCGACCAGCGGCATCTTGTCCACCGGGGAGAAGAAGTGGATCCCGATGAAGTCCTCTTGGCGCTTGACGCCCTCGGCGAGGATCGTGATCGGCAGGGTCGAAGTGTTCGAGCCGAGCAGCGCGTCCGGAGTCACCACGTCCTGGATCTCCTGGAACACCTTGTGCTTGAGCTCGACGCTCTCGAAGACCGCCTCGATGACGAAATCGACGCCCGCGAAGTCGGCGGGGTCGGCGGTCGGCGTGATCCGGGCGAGGAGCGCGTCGGACTTCTCCTGGGTGGTCTTGCCTCGGGAGAGCGCCTTCGCCTCGAGCTTCTCGGAGTACGCCTTGCCCTTCTGCGCGGCCTCGATGGTCACATCCTTGAGCACGACGTCGATCCCGGCCTTGGCCGTCACGTACGCGATCCCGGCTCCCATCATCCCGGCCCCGAGCACGCCGACCTTGGTCGGAGTGCTCTTCGGCTGGCCCTGCGGGCGGCTGCCGCCCGCGTTGATGTGCTGCAAGTCGAAGAAGAACGCCTTGGTCATGTTCTTCGCGACCTGGCCGACGGCCAAGGAGACGAAGTAACGGGTCTCGATCAGGAAGGCGTTGTCGACGTCCACTTGGGCGCCTTCGATGGCGGCCGCGACGATCGCGCGCGGCGCGGGCATCGGGGCCCCATGGGTCTGCTTGCGCAGGTTCGCCGGGATCGCGGGGGCGAACTGGGCGAACGACGGGGTCGACGGGCTGCCGCCGGGGATCTTGTAGCCCTGCTGGTCCCACGGCTGCACGCCGCCCTCGGGGTTCGCCTTGATCCACGCCTTCGCGGCGGGGACGAGCTCCTCGACCGTGGAGACCAGCTCGTGCACGAGGCCGAGATCCTTTGCCTTGGCCGGGTTCAGCCTCGGGCCCTGGAGCAGGACGCCCATCAGCGCGCTCTGGATGCCGAGCAGACGCACCGTCCGCACGACGCCGCCCGCGCCGGGGAGCAGGCCCAAGCTCACCTCGGGCAGGCCCAGCTGCACGCCCTTCACGTCGGCGACGATCCGGCGGTGGGTGGCGAGGGTGATCTCCAGGCCGCCGCCGAGCGCCGCGCCGTTGATCGCGGAGACCACCGGCTTGCCCAGCTTCTCGAGCCGCCGCAAGGAGGCCTTGATGTTGTTGGTCTCCTCGGTGAGCCTCGGGGCGTCCGTAGGCGTCACCTTGATCAGGTCGTTGAGGTCGCCGCCGGCGAAGAAGGTCTTCTTCGCGGAGGCGATCACCACGCCCGTGATGTTCTCGACCTCGGCCTCCAGGCGCTCCACGGCGGCCCGGAGGGACGCGATGAAGTCCTGGTTCATGGTGTTCGCGCTCTGGTTCGGGTCGTCGAGCGTCAGCGTGACGATCCCGTCGGAGTCCTGCTCCCAGCGAATGGTGTTGGTGTAGTCAGACATTGTTTTAGGCTCCTACTTTCAGACGCGCTCGACGATGGTCGCGACGCCCATGCCGCCGCCGATGCACAGGGTGACAAGGCCGTACCGGGCCTGACGGCGCTCCAGTTCGTCCACAACGGTGCCGAGGATCATCGCGCCGGTCGCGCCGAGCGGATGGCCCATCGCGATGGCCCCGCCGTTGACGTTGACCTTCTCCGGGTCGATGTTCAGATCCTTGATCCACTTGAGGACCACGGAGGCGAACGCCTCGTTGAGCTCCCAGACGTCGATGTCGTCGACGGTGAGCCCGGCCTTCTCCAACACCTTCTTCGTGGCCGGAGTCGGGCCGGTGAGCATGATCGTGGGCTCGGAGCCGACCTGCGCGGTGGCGACGATCCGGGCGCGGGGGGTCAGACCGGCCCGCTTGCCCGCGGCCTCGCTGCCGACCAGGACGATCCCGGCTCCGTCGACGATGCCCGAGGAGTTCCCGCCGGTGTGGACGTGGTCGATGCGCTCGACGTTGTAGTACTTCTGCAGCGCCACCGCGTCGAAGCCGCCCTGCTCGCCGATCGTGGTGAAGGCGGGCTTGAGCTTGCCGAGGCCCTCGACGGTGGTGCCGGGACGGCGGTGCTCGTCGTGGTCGAGGATGGTCACGCCGTTGATGTCCTTCACCGGCACGACGGACTTGGCGAAGTAACCTCCGGTCCACGCGCGGTCCGCCTTGTCCTGCGAGGAGACCGCGAACTGGTCGACGTCCTCGCGGGTGAAGCCCTCGATCGTGGCGATCAGGTCAGCGCCGATGCCCTGCGGGGCGATGTAGAGGTCGTAGCTCGTCGCGGGGTCCGAGAACAGCGCGCCGCCGTCCGAGCCCATCGGCACGCGGGACATGGACTCCACGCCGCCGCCGATGACCAGCTGGTCCCAGCCGGAGGCGACCCGCGCGGCGGCGAGGTTCACCGCCTCGAGGCCGGACGCGCAGAAGCGGTTGATCTGCGTCCCCGGGACGTTCTCGCCGAGGCCCGAGGCCAGCGCGGCGGTGCGGGAGATGACCGCGCCCTGGTCGCCGATCGGGGAGACGACGCCGAGGATCACGTCGTCGATCGTCTTAGAATCCAGCCCGCCGTGGCGGGCTTTGAGCTCCCGCAACAGCCCCACGACAAGGTCGAGCGGCTTCACGCTGTGCAGCGCGCCGCCCTTTTGCTTGCCTCTCGGGGTGCGGAGAGCTTCGTAGATGTACGCCTGCTCGGGCATAACAGCCTTCTTTCCTAATGTGAACTGTGTCGGTCACAATGCTAGCCTCGGTTCACCGGTCCCGCTATATCCGCTGATCGGTGCTACCAGACATGCCGAAAAGTAGGCTAACATGGGTTCACTTATGCCGAACACCGCCCCGCGAAGCGCCACCCGACCCCCGGGGCGCAAGACGCAGTTGCTCCGACTCGCGTCGGAGCTTTTCGCGGCGAAGGGCTACCCGAATGTCAGCGTCGCGCAGATCGCCTCGGCGGCCGGAGTCACCGCTCCCTCGATCTACCGGCACTTTCTCGACAAACAGGCCATCCTCGGCGAGGCAGTGCTCGACGCGATCCGCAGCCTCGAAGAGGTGACGACGCCGGAGCTGACGTTCGACGAGTTCGTCATCGAGATGACCTCCGTCACAGTCGGGCGCCCGGACCTCGCCGTGCTCTGGCGCTGGGGCGTGCTGCACCTCGGCCCCGAGTGGCGGGCGACGATCCGGGAACGGTCCCGAGCGCTCTTGGACCGTTGGACCACCAGCATCCGCATGCTGCGCCCCGAACTCGGCCCCGACGAGGCGCGCATGCTGGCCCGCGCGATGGCCTCGGCGGTCTCCAGCGCCATCGTCCGCCCCGGCAGGCTCTCCTCGACCAAGCACGCGAGCGCCCTCGCCGGCGTGGTGCGCCGGACCGTCTCCGCCCAACTGCCGCCGCCGGTCCGCCGAGACGGCCCGCTCGCGCCGGTCCACGTCGAAGAGCTTCCCGTGGGCGGCAGACGGGAGCAGCTGCTCGGCGCGGCCTCGGAGCTCTTCCTCGCCCGAGGGTTCGCCTCCGTCGGCGTGGACGAACTCGGAGCCGCCGTCGGCATCAGCGGCCCCAGCGTCTACCGGCACTTCCCGGACAAGCAGGCCGTGCTCGCCGCCGTCTGCCTGCGCGGAGTGCGCAGGCTCGTCGGCCAGGTCGAGGCCGAGTTCGCCCTGCTCAAGAACGGCGGCCCCGCCGAGCGGCTCACAGCGTTGATCCGGGCGCACACCTCGGCCCTCTTGAGCTCGCCGGACCTGGTCGTGGCAGGGAGCATCGGCACCGTCGAACTCGCCGGACCGGCGGGGCAAGAGGCACGGGACTTCTTGCGCGCGCATGTCACGTGTTGGACCACCGCCCTTTTGCAGCTGGACGAGATGGCGGCGCTTCCAGCGAATGGGGAAGCCTCCCCCGTCCGGGGGGCAACGGGCGGGGGGCTGTCCCCCGCCGAGGCGAAAGTGATCGTCTACGCCGCGCTCACCCTCGCAAACGACCTCGCCCGGACCAAAGCCACCCGCGACCGGCCCAACCTCGAAGCCGAGATGACGGCGCTGATGACCTGCGCGGTCGGGCTGCAGCAGCGTCCGCCGGGATAAGCGCCCTCGTGCCGACAGCACGCGCTGAGCGCGGCAAGCGCCTTTGTTTGCGAAGACCTCGCCGAGAACCAGCGAAGCCGTGGCTCCGACCGGCCCCGTCAGCCTGCGGCGCTCAGCGCCTCTAGCCGCGCTGGCACGTGCTTGTGCCACGGAGTGCCCGCAATGGGGTCCCGGTCTTCGATGCTGGTCAGCTCATTCGGCCCCACGCCGGCGGCTCCCTCGCGCAGCACGCCCGGATGCGTGGTGCCCATGCCGTTCGGCAGGGCCACGTTGCCGGGCAGCATGATGTCGCCGACCTCGACGGTCACGACCACAGATCCGCCTTTCGTGGTGAGCAGCGCGGGGTCGCCGTCGCTGAGCCCGAGGGCCGCCGCGTCCACCTTGCTGATCTGCAACGCGCCGTCGCCTCCCCGGCGTCGCCAGACGGGGTCGCGGATGATGGTGTTCGCGGTGTAGGAGCGCCGATGGCCCGCGATCAGCACAAGCGGGAATTCGGCGCTCGTCCATGACCGCCGTTGCGGGTCTTGGAGCGTGGCGACCTCCTGGAGCAGCGGCTCGATCACCATTCTGATTTTCTTGCCCGGCGTCGTCACGTAGTTCCACGAGTCGCCCCAGTCGTCCTGGGTGAACACCACACCCGTCTCGGTGCTCAACAACTTCTCGTACAGCTTGGTCGCAGGCTCCAGCCCTTTGCCGGTGAATCCCGCACGGGCGAGGCTCTTCCCGTTCATGAACATGGCGGCGATGCACGCGAACCACATGATGGCTGCGGGGCGCAGGCTCTCGTCCATGTCCTGGCCGATCGTCTCATGCACGATCGTGGTGAGCATCGCCACGCGGGACGGTTTGGCCGCGACCGCCGCCGCGAGGGCGGCCAGATAGCTGTTGGGGCCGTTCTTCCATGCTCGGCGCAGCCGCTCTAGAGCCGGCTCGTCCAAGATCCCGAAACGCTGGGAGAGCCGGGCGAAGATCTCCGCCTCCGTCAGCGTGCCCTGTAGCGGGTCGAGCACCGGCTTGCGCAGGTGGAAGACGTTCTGCGGGAATTCGAAGTTGAAGAACGTCGCTTCGGCCTTCTCGAACTGGCTCGAGGCGGGGAGCACGTAGTCCGCCAGCTGGGCCGTCTCCGTGAACGCGACGTCGACCACCACCGAGAGCTCCAACGCCCGCATCGCGGCCCGCCAGCGCGCGGACTCCGCCAACGAGTGCGCCGGGTTGCCGCTCACGACGAACAGCGCTCGGAACCGGTCCGGATGGTCGGTGAGGATCTCCTCCGTGAGCGAGTTGCAGGGGATCTGCCCGCTGATAATACGAGCGCCGGTGACCGGCGACGAGCCGTCGGGCAGCTTCGGGATCAGCCTGAGTCCCTTCGGGACGAGGCCGATCCCCAAGTCGAGCGCCGCCTTGGCGGCCCGCTCGAACCTCGGCGCGAAACGCGGGGAGGCGAGCGCCGCCGAGACGGCCCGGTCCGCGAGCTTGCCGAACGGCTTCGTCGCCCCCGTCGCGACTTTCACGGCACGGTACGCCCACATCGGCACCGGGTACGGCAACGGGGCCGAATTCTTCTTACGCCGCCACCACTTCCCGTTCGACGGCACGCCGAGCGGGATCATGAACGAGTGCAACTGCTGGCAGCCTTTGCGGGCGAAATTGCCGGTGAGGATCCACAGCATCTTGTCGAGATAGGAGACGAGCGTGCTGTGCGCCGACTGCTGCACGCCGAGGTCTTCGTAGAATGACGCGCTCTCCGCGGCGGCGATGACCCGCGCTGTGCGGCGCACCAGCTCCTCCGGGACGCCGCTGATTTCGGCGAACTCCGCGACCGGGGTGTCGCGGAAAGCCTTAAGCACCCGTTCGCTGCCTGTCGTGTGCTTGGCGAGGAAGTCGTGGTCGACCAAGTCCTCCTGGACAAGGACGCCCACCATCGCCGCGAGCAGCCACGCGTCACGGCCAGGCTTCACCCGCAAGTGGATGTCGGCGATCTCGGCGCTCTCGGACAGGCGGGGGTCGACGACGATGAGCGTGCGTTCGGGGTCGCGGGCCGCCTCCCGCAGCACCGGCCTCGCCTTCGGGAAACTATGCGTCTGCCACGGGTTCTTCCCTAGGAAGAACAGCACCTGCGCGTGCTCGAAATTGCCCTTCGTGTGTGTTCCGTACATCTGGGTGTCCACCCAGACCTCGCCGGCCTTCTCCTGCGCGAGGGCGGTGGACGCGAACGGGGACTCCATGTAGCCCATGACCGAGGCGACGCCCGCGAGCCCCATATGGTCGCCCTGGCCGCTGGCGTAGGCCAGCAGCTTGCCGGGACCGTGGCGCTCCTTGATCTCGGCGAGCTTCGCCGCGATCTCGTCGAGCGCCTGGTCCCAGCCGATCGGGACGTATTCCCCCTCCGGAGTGCGCTTGAGCGGGGAGGTCAGCCGCGCCGCGTCGTTTTGGTAATAGTCCAGGCGCATGGCTTTCTCGCAGGTGTATCCCTGCGATCCCGGATGCTCCTTATCGCCCCGGATGGTGGCGAACCGACGGCCGTCGAGGTCGATCTTGATCCCGCAGTTGCACTCGCACAGGATGCAGGCGGAGGTTTTCGTCGTCAGCGGAATGGTGCGGCGGGAACGGGTGACAGTTGCGCCTTGCGGCGTTGAGCTGCTGTTCGCGATGTCCATGACCCACCATAACACATAGTATATGATTTACGCCATATAGTTTTTAGAACATTATCGGGCGCATCCTCCAGGCAGAAGAAGCTGCGGCGCGAAAACTCCGACGGGCAGGAGGCGCAGCTCGCGGGAACGGCAAGAGGGGCGTCCTGCGACGGCTGTTGTCGCAGGACGCCCCTCTCGGCGCTCTCACCAGGTCACTGGCTCGCAGAGGTCTCGACCGGGGCCGGATCCAACTCCAAGACCGCCATGGCCACGGCGATATCGCCGTCGTGGCTGAGCGAGACATGGACCCGGACTTCCCCGAGATGCCCGGCGAGCACCGAGCCGAGGCGAACCGAAGGGCGGCCCCAGGCGTCGGTGACCACCTCGACCTCGCGCGGCGAGAGGTTCGGCTCCTTCGGCGAACGGCCGAACCTGCTCACCGACCATGCCTTCACCACCGCCTCTTTCACCGCCCACCGGCCCGCGTAATGACGGGCCGGGTCCTGGCGGCGGTCCACGTCGTTGCGCTCCCCCGGCGTGAAGTTGCGCAACATGACCGTGCCCGGCTGGGCCAGCTGCTCCGCGAACGCGGACACGACGACCACGTCCACGCCGATCCCGAGGATCGCCACGCCGCTACGCTTCGTAGTGGCCGGACGGAGCCAACCGGTAGGCGGGATCGAGGAGCAGCTTCGACTCCGAAGCGTTCTCAGCCTCGTAGCCTTCGCCCTCGAGGCGCCGGTCTGTCGGTCGGGCGTAGGCTGCCTCGCCGCCGCACATGGCCTCTTGCAGGCGCCGCTGGCCGGCGACGCGCCTTGCCCTGGCCCGCTCGGCGTACGCCTGCCGCTGTCCTTCGTCGGATAGCGCGGCGAGGAACGCGGCGGGGTGCACGACGAGGATCATGCCGGAGACGTGGCCGAAGCCGAGGGAGGTGACCACGCCGGCTTTGAGGGGGAAGCTCCCGTCGAAGGCGAGGGGCTCTTTGAGCCAGACCAGGTGCTCGTGCTCGGCCATGGCGTCGTCCACGCAGTCCAGGCTGCGGTTGGCCGGGATCTGCCCGGAGGCGAGGACTTGGCAGAGGCCGATGGTCTGGAACGCCGCCGCGCCGCCTTTGGAGTGCCCGGTGAGGCTCTTCTGCGAGATCACGAAGAGCGGGGCCCTCTGGCTTCGGCCGATCGCCGCCGCGAGTTTCTCGTGCAGGTTGGCCTCGTTCGGGTCGTTGGCGAGGGTGGAGGTGTCGTGTTTGGACACCACCGCGACGTCGTCCGCGGCGAGCCCGAACTTCGCGAGCGCACGGGCGAACTGCGAGTCCCGCCCGCCCAGGCCCGCCGCGAGGGCGCCGACGCCGGGGGCGGGGATGGAGGTGTGCACGCCGTCGCCGAAGGACTGCGCGTAGCCGACCACGCCCAGGACCGGCAGGCCCAGCTGGGCCGCGACGTCGCCCCTGGCGAGCAGGATCGTCCCGCCGCCCTGGGAGTCCACGAACCCCGCCCGCCGCCGGTCGCCGGGCCGCGAAGCCCGCTTGGGGCTCACG
>NZ_KI391953.1:860749-2019037 GCF_000185725.2 Segniliparus rugosus ATCC BAA-974 | reverse complement strand
ACGAAGACGTAGTACGGGTGGAACGCGGCCTGCATATAGGTGAGGACCAAATAGTCCGAGACGAGCCAGCCGCCCCACAGGACCAGCGCCAGCCAGACAGGGTTGGACCTGGTCCCCTCGCCCCTGACGGCGAAAAAGCCCAGCGCCAGCGCGACCAGCGCCGTGGGGATCAGCCATGCGACGTGCAGGCCTTGGGAGTCCTCGAACACCCGCCACAGGCTCGGCGGCCCCGCGAATCCCGGGCCTCGTGCCGCGCCGTACTTGCCCCCGCCGAGCAAACGGTCGAACCCGTTGCCGCCGAGCGCGAGCTCCAACTCGCTGTTGCCCTGCGAACCGCCGACGTACGGCTTGCGGTCTGAGGGCGTGAGGGCCACGGCGAGGAACCACCAGCCCGAGCTGACCAGGACCGCCGCCGCAGCGGCGGCCAGATGCGCGATCCGCCGCCCCAGGCCGAACTTCTCGCTGAGCAGGTACGCCAGGCCCAGCGCAGGCAGGGTCATCAGCCCCTGGAAGGTCTTCGTGAGGAAGGCGAAGCCGATCCCGGCCCCGGCGAGCGCCAGCCAGCCGACCGCCGCCCGTTGCCGCGACGAGCCAAGCGCCCTGGTCACGCCGTACGCGCCGACCATCATGCCGAACACCATCGCCGCGTCCGGGTTGTTGTCGCGGAACATCACCGTCGCAATCGGGGTCAACGCGAAGACCGCCACCGCGAGCAGGCCCGAGGCGTGGCTCGCGAGCCTGCGCACCGAGGCGTAGAGAAGCCACGCGCTCGCCACGCCCAACAGCGCCTGCGGGACGAGCATGCTCGCGCTGGAGAACCCGAAGATCCGCGCCGAAAGGCCCATGAGCCACAGGCCGCCCGCCGGTTTGTCCACAGTGATGAAGTTCTGCGGGTCGAAGCTGCCGAAGAACCACGCCTCCCAGCTCTGGCTCCCGGAGAGCACCGAGGCGGCGTAGAAATCGTTGGACATGCCGTTGACCGTGATATGCCACAGCTGGACGAGCGCGAACGCCGCCAGCGCCGCCGCGACCTCCAGTCCCTCGCGCCGCTCGCGCGCCCACGCCCGGACCACGTCCTGCCTCGTTGTTCCCATACGCCAAGTCAACGCGGGCAAACTGGGAGAAAGCTGCGAACGCCGCCACCGAGCCAAAACCCACACCGGACGGAGACCAGTGAGATCCCGACGGCACCGTCTGCTGCATATCCGCAGAAGGCCAGTGCGACAACACCAGCCCTGGCCGAATCAGAGCCGCCCCTCACCCGCCAGCGGGTTTGCGCTCCACGAAATTGGTCTCATCGCGCCGTCGCGCGCTTCTCTCAGGGCGATCAGGGAGTCGTCTGAGCCGAAACCGGCACGCTCGCCAGATGCTCCAGCACCAGCGCGGCGGTCTCCTTCGGCCGCTCCTCTGGGATCCAATGCGAGACGCCCTCAAGGATCTCGAACCGGTACGGGCAGTCCACCCACTGGCCCGTACGCACTGCGGCAGCACGGCTGAGCGCGGCGTCGCGGTCGCTCCGCACATAGAGGGTCGGCCTCGACACCCGTCCGGGTATCTCCAGATGGGACGAATGCCGCACCGCTCGGTACCAGTTGATCGTGGCCGTGGCCGCGCCCGGCTCGCGCAGCAGCGTCAGAGCCTCCTGCACCAAAGAGTCGGACATCCCGAAGACGGGAGGCATCACCCTGCGGAACACCCACCCGTCCCGAACCCGCACGAGCCGCTCCGGGAGACGAGGCAGCTGGAAGAGAACCGCGTACCACGACTTGAAGAGCTGGCCACGCAAAAGGGCTGCAGCCATGGTGCGCGGATGCGGCACGGACAAACAGGTCACTGTGCGGACCTTGGCGGCGTGCTCGCTGACGAGCGCCCAGGCCACGGCGGCGCCCCAGTCGTGGACCACCAGGTCGAAAACCTCGGCTCCGGGCTGGTCGGCCAGCGCCAGGACATCGCCGACCAGCAGGTCCAACGTGTAATGCTTGGCGCCTTCCGGGCGAGCTCCTGGCGAGTAGCCGCGCTGGTCCGGAGCGAGCACACGGCGCCCGGCTGCGACCAGTGGCGGGATCACACCGCGCCAACTCCCCGAGCGTTCGGGGAAGCCGTGCAGCAGCACGACCACCGGCCCGTCCAGCGGGCCCTCGTCGAGCACGTCGAACGTCAGGCCGTCATTGGTGAACGGAGCTGAGCCTGCTCATGCTTTCGCTCCAGCGCGCAGGTAGCGCCCAGTCTGCTTGTCCGCGCCGTACCCCGGAACGAACTCGCCGTCCCGCCACACGATGCTGCCGCCCACGGCGGTCACGGAAACGGCGTTGTCATTGCGCCGCACCATCCGGGAGAGCCCGCCGAAGAACGGCACCTCTGCCTCGTGGTACTCCGCGAGGGAGTCATCGAGGCCTGCGGGGTTGACGACCACGAAGTCCGCGCGGTCCCCCAGCCGCAAAAACCCGGCGTCCAGACCGAAGAACTCGCCGAGCTCGCCGGTGAGCCGGTGCACCGCCTCGCCGAGCGAGAGCACCGGCGCGCCCTCGAGCACCCGGTCGTGCATGCGCTTGAGGAACCGCAGGTGGAAGTTGTAGAACGCCATGTTGCGCAAATGCGCCCCCGCGTCAGAGAAGCCCAACTGCAAATTCCGGTCTTTCGCCATGGCGTCGAGCTGCTTGGACCGCACGTTGGCAACCGTGATGCGCCAGCGGACGTTGCGCTCGCCGTGCTCCACGAGCACGTCGAGGAACGCGTCGGCGGGATTGACGCCGCGCTCGTCGGCGAGCTGGCCGAAACTCTTGCCGATCACGCTCTGGTCGGGGCATTCGACAATCTCGGTGTCATAGAGCATTTTCTTCAGGGCGGGGATCCGTTCCATGAGGCTGCCCGCGCGGCGGAATTTCTTCCGGTATTCCTCGTCCGACATGAGCTCATTGCGCTGAATCTGGTCCTTGACGTGCAGCGCGGCGGCGCCAGCGTTGAACCCTTCGAAGACAGGGAGGTCGATCCCGTCCGAGTACAGCTCGAACGGCACCGGGAGATGCTGGAACTTGACCTTCGCGCGGAAGAGGAGGTTCCCCAGCCACGCCAAGCCGCGAATGGCCAGCTGCGCCAGAGGAGCCCCCTCCGAGTCCGCCGCCATCAACAGGCTCACCGGCACAGCCGGTTTGCGCCAGAGCCAAGCGCTGGAGGCGACGAAAAACAACAGCGCCGACGGCGGGTTCATAGCGTTGGGCGCGCTCTGCAGCACGCGGCCGCGTTTGCGCAACACCGAGATCAGCCTGAAACGCTCATGCCACCAGGCGTAGGTGGACGGCAAGGCCCGCGACCGGTGCTCGCCCCCGTCGATCTTGTCGAGCGGCGTGTCCATTCCGGAAAGGCCCAGCATGCCCGCGTCCAATGCCTCGTTTAAAAGCTCCGCCATCTTGGCGAGCTCTTTGCGGGTCGGCAACACCCAGTTGTTCGTGGCGCGGCCAAGCCCCATCACAGCCGCGCGCAGATCGGAGTGGCCGACGAAGGAGCTGACGTTGGGGCCAAGCGGCAAGGAGTCCAGCGCCTTGACATAGCCGTCGGCGTTCTCCCAGGTCTTCTGGTCCTGCAACGCCTTGACCACGAACTGTCGGGGCACCGCCTCCACCCGGCTGAACAGGTCCGCCGCGTCGTCTGGCGTAGAGAACACGGTGGACATCGAGCAGCAGCCGAGCACCGCGGTGGTGACCCCGTGTCGCACGGACTCCCGCAGGCCGGGGTCGAGGAGCACCTCCGCGTCGTAGTGGGTGTGCATATCGACGAAGCCGGGGATGACCCATTTGCCCGTTGCGTCGACGACCTCCGGGCAGCCGTCCTCGTCCAGCGGCAAGACGGAGACCGCGGCCACCCGTCCGTTCCGGACGCCAAGGTCCGCGCGCACCGGGTCGGAGCCGGTGCCGTCGAACCAGAGCCCGTTTTTGACGATGATGTCGAACATGATGGGGCCTCCAAAGATGCTGGCGAGAAGTTCTTGAACTAAATTTATATGATACTATCAGTAACAGTATATTTATCCAGACCCTCTCCCAGGCAAGCCGGGTCATCCCAAGTCCGTGGCGCGCTTCTGAACCAGGGCCTTGATCGGAGTAAAATCTCACCACTTCTGCGGCTTGATCGCCCTCAGCCCAACCCGCCAGGCTGTCCATAGGCTCAGGCTCGCCGGATCACGCCAGACGACACGAAGAATCCGCCGGGGCGAGAAGCCGCTCTCCGACGAGCCGAGCGGCGCTCCTACCCGATCGCTGAACCGCCCTAGGGGCAGAAGCATCATTCGCTCCACTGAACGGGACTCGTGCGCGCCTGACCGAGCTGCGCCTATCGGTTGTAAGACCATGGCATACGCGTCATCGCGAGGGCGTCTCGAGACTGTGCAACAAAACTGGGAGAAAGCCGCCAACCCCGCAACGGGGAGTCCGGCCCGCCCGGCCGAGGGCGCATCAGCTCAAGCCCGCGAGGCGGGAGAGCGCCAGCGACTACACGGCTTCTTGTTCTTGCTGCGGATGAGCCGGCCGGTGGCGAGCGCGGAATTCCGCCATAATCTTCTTCCTGAATTCAGGGCTTGCGGGCTCGTGCAAAGGATCGCCGTCCACAAACCTGGGCGGGAAGACCACTCGACGCATCTCTTTGACCTCGGAAATCACATCGACCGGATACATCCTGTCGCGAGTGCTTCTGTAATGATTCTTGATCGCCTCGCGCACATCGCGATACGACCATCTCTCTTCCCTCGCGATCTCAAGCCACGCGTCGACCGTTTCATCGGTGATATAGCGGTCGTCGAACGCCTTCGCGAACCGCAGAAGGCTTTCCATCTGTTCTTTTTCCACCTCGGGCCTCCGTCTCGGAAGATCGCGTGTGTCAGAAGAGCATCCATGCTCGCAAGAACGGCAACGCGACGACGATAACCCCGCCGCTTCTCCGCGGTCCGCATATCGACCGGCGAGTCTCGACGCAAACGCCCAGCCACAACAGTTCACGGAACAGCTGCGCGACAGACGGAGCGGAGGTCTTTCTGTTGGACGCGAGGATCTTTATCCGCAAGAGCGGCTTCTGCGGCCCGCCCGAGCCATCGGCGGAAGGAACGCTCGCTTTCGGTTTGCCCCGGACAGCCGTATCCTCGTCGGCATGTTCGTGCTCGCCTTGCGGATGGAGCTGCACCTCCCCCACGCGCAGACCCTCAAAGACCGCCGCCAGGTGGTCAGGTCCATCCTCGACAAAGCCCGCCAGCGCTACAGCGTCTCGGCTTCGGAGGTCGGGCATCAAGACCTCGTGCAGCGCGCGGCGCTCGGCTTCGCGGTCGTGGCCTCCAGCGCGCAGCAGGCCGAGGAGATCATCGCGGACGTCGACCGCCTCGTCTGGTCGTACCCGCAAGTGGAGGTCGGCTCCGCCGAGCGCTCCTGGCTGGAGTAGCCAACGTCACCCTTCGGGCGAGGACCAGTCCTCGGCCATCCCCCGGATGTACGCGGCCTGGCCGAGGTGCTGGGCGCAGTCGTCGACCACGCTCACCAGGCGCACGCTCGCGGTCACCGGGGGGTTCCAGCTGCGGTCCACGATCCGGGCGAGCTCCGCGTCGGTGACCGTGTCGAGGTAGCCCTGCACCATGACGTGCACCCGGTTTTGGTACTCGTCCAGCAGCGCCGCGCTGCCTCGGAACTGGCCGACGTCCTCGGCGGTGTGCCCGTAGCCGTGCGCCGACGGCGGGTACGGCAGCTGGAAGCGTCCGTAGAAGCCCTCCCTCGTCCACACCTGCTCCACGCCGGCGATCTGGGCGACGTGGTCGTCCTGCACTCGGGCCGCGTGCCAGAGGAGCCAGCCGATGGAGTTGGAGGTCGGCGTGGGCCGCCACAGCAACGCCTCCTCGCTCAGTCCGTCGGCCACGCTCTGCACGTGCTCGCGGATCCGGTGGTACGCGTCGTGCAGCAACGACTTCGCGCTCTCGCTCATGCTTCGATGCTAATGAAAAACCAACCAGGCGGAACGCGGCTACGATCGGGCCATGGCCCCAACCGCGCGAGCGATCCTCTTCGACCTGCAGGGAACCTGCACCGATTTTTTCACCTCGGTCGTCGCCGCAGCCCGCGCCATCGACGGCGGCGAACACCCGGACCTGGACTGGGGGCCTTTCGTCTCGGACTGGCGCAAGGCCTACATGCGGGCATTGGGCAACGACGCGACGGCGAAAGCCGGAGCCGCTCCCGCGTGGCGCAGCGTCCGCGAGGTGTACCGGCAGGCGCTGGAAGCCCTCCTCGCGGAACGGGGCCTCGACGGGTTCGACGAGGACCAGCTCGTCGGCCTCGTCCTCGCCTGGGAGGAGCAGGAGCCATGGCCGGACGTCGTCCCCGGCCTCGCGCGGCTGCGCGCCCGCCACACCCTCGGGGCGCTGTCCAACGCGGACGTGCCCGCCGTCGCGCGCACGGCGAAGGCCGGAGCCCTGCCCTTCGACGTGCTCTTCTCCGCGCAGATGTTCCAGGCGTTCAAGCCCGACCCTGCGGTGTACCTCACCTCGGCCCGCTGGCTCTCCCTCGATCCCCCGGACATCATGCTCGTCGCCTGCCACGCCTACGACGTCGCCGCCGCGCACCGGCTCGGTTTCCAGACCGCGTTCGTCCCCCGGCCCGACGAGCTCGGGCCCGGCGCGGGGGCCGAGCCTGCGCCGGAGTCCGCGCTCCTCGCCCGCGATTTCCTCGACCTCGCCGACCAGCTCGGCTCCTGAAACGCCCCGGTCGCAAGAAACGTGCAGGAAACAGCCCCGGCGTAGCGTGATCATCACAGCCGTGGGCCCGCCCGCTCCCGGGCCCTCCCCCCGGCGCCATGGAGGACTAGACTGGAGCAAATCGAGAAAGGCGGTGCGCGGATGACGCATCCGCAGGTCACAGTCAGCGGGACCGTCACAATCAACGGCGCGAGCGTGCCGATCCCCGCCGAGGACGTCCACACCACGGCCCTCGATTTCGTCCGCTCCCGAGGCTGGACCGGGGCGAAAGAGGGCTGCGCCGAGGGCGAATGCGGCGCCTGCGCCGTCCTCGTCGCGAGGCCTGGGCTCGCCGCCGAGACCGAATGGACCGCCGTGAACGCCTGCCTGCTCCCCGCCGCCGCGCTCGACGGGCAGGAAGTGGTCACCGCCGAAGGCTTGGGCACGCCGTCCGCGCTGCACCCGGTGCAGCGCGAGATGGCGACGCGCGGCGGCTCGCAATGCGGGTACTGCACCCCCGGCTTCATCTGCAGCATGGCGGCCGAGTTCTACCGCCCGGACCGGGGCGCGGCGGGCGGAGCCGACGACGGGACCGTCGGCCCCAACGGCTTCGACCTGCACGCGCTCAGCGGCAACCTCTGCCGCTGCACCGGCTACCGCCCGATCCGCGACGCCGCGTTCGCGGTCGGCTCCCCCGACCCCGACGACCCGCTGGCCGAACGCTGCTCCGCGCCGCCGCCGAGGGCGAGGCGGACGAGCGTCGAGCACGGCGGCAACGTTTTCCTCCGGCCCGCCGCGTTGGACGAGGCGCTGCTCCTCCTGCGCGAGCGCCCCTCGGCGACGGTGGTCGCGGGCTCAACCGACGTGGGAGTCGAGGTCAACATCCGGGGCAGGCGCCCCGAGTTCGTGATCGCCGTGGACCGGCTGCCCGAGCTGCGCCGGCTCGTCGTTGGGCCGGATTTCGTTGAGATCGGCGCGGCGGTCCCCCTCACCGAAGTCGAACGCGCGCTGGACGGCGCGGTGCCGCTGCTCTCGCAGATGCTCCCGCAGTTCGCCTCGCGGCTGATCCGCAACAGCGCGACCCTCGGCGGCAACCTCGGCACCGGCTCGCCCATCGGCGACAGCGCGCCCGCCCTGCTCGCGCTGGAGGCGACGCTCGTCCTCGTCGACGCGGACGGCGAACGCGAGGTGGCGCTCTCGGACTACTTCACCGGCTACCGCCAGAGCGTGCGCCGTCCGGACGAGCTGATCCGCGCCGTGCGCGTCCCGCTGCCGCTCGCCCCCGTCGCCGGCTTCCACAAGATCGCCAAACGACGCTTCGACGACATCTCCTCGGTCGCCGCCGCGTTCGCCCTCGACATCGCGGACGGCGTGGTCCGCACGGCGCGCATCGGGCTCGGCGGGGTCGCCGCGACCCCGATCCGGGCGCTCCGGGCCGAAGCCGCCCTTGAGGGCCAGTCCTGGTCGCTCGCGACCGCGCGCGAGGCCGCGAGCCTCCTGCGCGAGGAGGGCACCCCGCTGGACGACCATCGGGCCAGCGCCCGCTACCGCGCGGCGATGCTGGAGCAGAGCCTGCTCAAGCAGTACGCGGCGACCACAGCGGCGGCGGCCCGATGAGCGCGCTGTCCGAGCGCCCGGAGGACCCCGTCGTCGGGGTCGCGATGCCGCACGAGAGCGCCGCCCTGCACGTCACCGGCTCGGCCCTGTACACAGACGACCTCGTCCACCGCGCCAAGGACGTGCTGCACGCCTACCCGGTGCAGACCGCGCACGCGCACGCGCGGATCCTCTCGGTCCGCGCCGACGCGGCGCTGGCTGTCCCCGGCGTGGTCCGGGTGCTCACCGCCGATGACGTGCCAGGGGTGAACGACGCGGGCGTGAAGCACGACGAGCCGCTCTTCCCGCAGGACGAGATCTCCTTCTACGGGCACGCGGTCTGCTGGGTGCTCGGCGAGACGTTGGAGGCGGCCCGGCTCGGCGCGCTCGCCGTCGAGGTAGAGGCGGAGCCGCTGCCCGCGCTGGTCACCGTCGCCGAGGCCATCGCCGCCGAGAGCTTCCATGGCGCGCGGCCCACGCTGCGCCGGGGCGACGTCGAAACGGGCTTCGCCGCCGCCGCGCACGTCTTCGAGGGAGAGTTCGAGTTCGCGGGCCAGGAGCATTTCTACCTGGAGACGAACGCCGCCCTCGCCCATGTCGACGAGAACGGCCAGATCTTCGTCCAATCCTCCACGCAGCACCCTTCTGAGACCCAAGAGATCGTCGCCCACGTGCTTGGCCTGAAGAACCACGAGGTCACCGTCCAATGCCTGCGGATGGGCGGCGGCTTCGGCGGCAAAGAGATGCAGCCGCACGGCTACGCCGCCGTCGCCGCGCTCGGCGCGACGCTCACCGGACGGCCGGTGCGGGTCCGGCTCACCCGGACCCAGGACATCACGATGACCGGCAAGCGCCACGGCTTCCACGCGGCCTGGCGGGTCGGGTTCGACGGGGACGGGCGTTTGCTCGCCCTCGAGGCGACCCTCACCTCGGACGGCGGCTGGAGCCTCGACCTCTCCGAACCGGTGCAGGCCCGCGCGCTCTGCCACATCGACAACGCCTACTGGATCCCGAACGTGCACGTGCGCGGGCGGATCGCGAAAACCAACAAGACCTCAAGCACCGCCTTCCGAGGCTTCGGCGGGCCCCAGGGGATGTTGGTGATCGAAGACATCCTCGGCCGGTGCGCGCCGCTGTTGGGGGTGGACCCGATGGAGCTGCGCAGGCGCAATTTCTACGCCGAGGGCCAGAGCACTCCCTACGGGCAGCCGGTGCGCCACCCGGAGCGCATCGAGCGCGCTTGGAACCAGGTCCTCGAACGCGGCGGGGTTGCCGAGCGGCTGCGCGAGATCGCCGTCTTCAACGCGGCCAACGAGCACGTCAAACGGGCCATCGCGGCGACTCCGGTGAAATTCGGGATCTCGTTCAACCTGACCGCGTTCAACCAGGCGGGCGCGCTCGTGCTCGTCTACAAGGACGGCTCGGTCCTGATCAACCACGGCGGCACCGAGATGGGCCAGGGCCTGCACACGAAGATGCTGCAAGTCGCGGCCACCACTTTGGGGGTGCCGCCCGGCTGGGTGCGGCTCGCCCCGACCCGTACCGACAAGGTGCCCAACACCTCGGCGACGGCGGCGAGCTCCGGGGCGGACCTGAACGGAGCGGCGGTCAAGAACGCCTGCGAGCAGCTGCGCGAGCGGCTGCTGCAAGTGGCCGCGACCCTGCTCGGCGCGAACGCGTCCGACGTGCGGATCGTCGAGGGCCGCGCCCGCGTGCTCGGCTCCGCCGAGGAGGGGATCGCCTGGCCCGACCTCGCCAGGGCCGCGTACCTCCAGCGGGTCCAGCTCTCCGCCTCCGGGTTCTACCGCACCGAGGGGCTGCATTGGGACGCGGCGACGATGCAGGGCTCGCCGTTCAAGTACTTCGCCTACGGGGCCGCGGCGGCCGAAGTCGAAGTGGACGGGTTCACCGGGGCGTACCGACTGCTCCGGGTGGACATCGCGCACGACGTGGGCGAAAGCCTCTCGCCGCTCATCGACCTCGGGCAGATCGAAGGCGGGTTCGTCCAAGGGGCCGGGTGGCTGACGCTGGAGGACTTGCGCTGGGACTGCGGGGACGGGCCGACGCGGGGCAGGCTCTTGACCCAGGCGGCGAGCACCTACAAGCTGCCCAGCTTCTCCGAGATGCCGGAGGAGTTCCACGTGTCCCTGCTGGAGAACGCGGCGGAGGACGGCGTCGTCTATGGGTCGAAGGCCGTCGGCGAGCCGCCGCTCATGCTGGCCTTCTCGGTCCGCGAGGCGCTGCGCCAGGCCGCGGGGGCGTTCGCCGCCGGGCCGGTCTCGGTGGACCTGCCCTCCCCCGCCACGCCGGAGGCGGTGTTCTGGGCGCTGCAAGCCGCTCGAAGCGCCGCGTTCAGCCATGTCTGACAGCGTGTGGATCGGCGCGGCGGCGCGGCTGCGTGAGCGCCGCGAGCCTGGGGCGCTCGTCACCCTGGCGCAGGTGCGCGGCCACGCCCCGCGCGGCGCGGGGGCGAAAATGGTGGTCGCGGCCGGCCAGACATGGGGGTCCATCGGCGGCGGCAGCATGGAGGCGGCCATGGTCGAACGGGCCAGGGCGCTGATCGAGGCGGGCGGCGGCGAGCCGGAGCTCGTCGAATTCGCGTTGAGCGACCGAGCCGTCCACGAGCACGGCGTGCAGTGCTGCGGCGGGACCGCGACCCTCCTGGTCGAGCCGCTGCCCGTGCCCCCCGCCGTCGCGATCTTCGGATTCGGCCATGTCGGGTTGGAGCTCGCCCGGATCCTCGCGCGCCACGACCTCGATCTGCACCTGATCGACAGCAGGGCCGAGCAGCTCGCCGCAGAGCGGCTGGGCGCGCTCGCCGACGCGGTCGCCCGCGTGACCGCGCACCACGCGCCGGTCCTGCCGGAATCCGTGCTCGACCAGCTCCCCGCAGGCTGCCACGTCCTCATCATGACGCACGACCACGCCGAAGACGCCGCGCTCTGCGACGCGGCGCTGCGCCGGGACCGTTTCTCCTCCATCGGCTTGATCGGCTCCGCCGCGAAATGGACTCGATTCCGCCAGCTCCTCACATCCGAGGGCGGCCACGACGAGGCGAGCCTCCAGCGGATCACCACGCCGATCGGACTGGCCGAGATCACCGGAAAAGAGCCCGCGACCATCGCGGTGAGCGTCGCCGCGGACCTGTTGCGGCGGTTTCAACGGCAGGGCGCTTCTCAGCGGGCTCTCAGACACGCATAAGCGAGCCCACAGCGACGAAGCAGTAAAATAAGGCGCATGCCTTACGAAACGATCGCCGTCACCCCCGACTTCATCGCAGACCCGTGGCCGACCTACGAGCGGCTGCGCGGCAAGGGGCCGGTGCACAAGATCGCGACTCCAGGAGGGATCACCGCGTGGCTGGTCATCGACTACGACCTCGCCAAACGCGCGCTCACCGACCCCGCCTTCAGCAAAGACCTCGCCGCGCGCCTGAAAATCATCGACCGCCTGCTCGGCCACCAGCCGTCCGACGAGCCGGTCCGCCCCGCGCTCTTGGGGCTCGACCCGCCCGAACACACCCGGCTGCGCAAACTCGCCGCGAAGGCTTTCACCGCCCACGCGAGCGCGACGTGGCGGCCGAGGGTGGAGGAGATCGTCGCGGGCCTGGTCCAAACGCTGCGCGACGCGCCGGGGCCGGTGGACCTCGTCGCGCAGTACGCCTACCCCCTCCCGGTCGCCGTGATCTCCGAGCTCCTCGGGGTCCCAGAGGCGGACCGGGGCAAATTCGGCGCGTGGAGCAGGGAGATCATGGACTTCCAAACCCCGGGCAGAGAAGGCGCGGCGGAAGTGGCCAACAAGGAGTTCCGAGCATTCGTCCGACAGCTCGTGGCCGCCAAACGCGCGCAGCCCGGTCCGGGCGACCTGCTGGACGACCTGATCGCCGCGACCGAAGATCCCCCGCTCGCAGAGCTCGCGGGAGGCGCCCCCAGCGACCGGCTCACCGACGAGGAGCTGTTCTCCATGATCATCATCCTCCTCATCGCCGGGCACGAGACCACCGTCAACCTCATCTCCACAGCGACCGCCCTCGTCGCGAACGACGACGGGCTGCGCGAGCGCGTGCTCACGCGCCCGGAGAGCGTCCCCGCGCTGATCGAAGAGACCTTGCGCTTCGACGGCCCGGCTACCGTCGCCACGATGCGGCACACCGTCGCCCCGGTCCTGCTCGGCGATGTCGAGATCCAGGCGGGCGAGCTGGTCATCGTCGGCCTCGGCGCGGCGAACCGCGACCCGGCGAAATACCCCGAACCCGGCCGCTTCGACCCCGACCGGTCCACCTCGGGCCATCTCGGCTTCGGGCACGGCGTCCATTTCTGCCTCGGGGCTGCGCTGGCCCGCATCGAGGGGGAAGTCGCCGTCCGCGAACTCTTTCGAGCCTTCCCCGGCCTCGTCCTCGCCGAGCAGGAGCCCCGCTGGCGCCCCAGCTTCCTGCGCGGCCGGCTCGCGCTGCCCGCCCGGCTGACGGCTACGCCCCGCTGATCGGCCAGCCCGGCCTGCGTTTCTCGCGCGGCGGGGCGTAGCTGCCCCGTTTGCTCGTCGCGAGCCCGAGATCGACTAGGGATTCGGCCAGCTTCACCGCGGCGGCGACCCCGTCCACCACCGGCACGTCCACCCGCTCGGCCACCGCTTCGGCCAACGCGGCCATGCCCGCACAACCCAGCACGAGCACTTCCGCGCCCCGCTCGAGCACGCGCACCGCAGCGGCGAGGACCGCGTCCACGGCGGCTCCGCCCTCCAGCTCCAGCACGCCCAGATCCGCCGCGACGATCCCGGCGCACCGGTCCAAGAGGCCCGCGACGCGCAGGCTGTCCTCGATCTGGCCCACCGCGCGGGCCAACGTGGTCACCACGCCGTAGGAGCGCCCGAGGAGCATCGCGACCTGCGCCGCGGCTTCGGTGATGTCCACAACGGGCACCTCGAGCAGCTCGCGCGCCCCCTCCCTGCCGTGCTCGCCGAAGCCAGCCATGACCAGGGCGTCGAAGGGGAATCCCACCGTGTGCAACCGGTCGAGCACGGCGGCGGCGGTCACGAAGCTGTCGTAGTAGCCCTCCGCCGACTCCGGCCCCCACAGCGGCTGGAGCGCGCTGATCTGCGTCTCGGGGCGCGCCGCCGCGCGCGCCTGCGCGCCGATGGCCTCGGTCATCGCCGCAGAGGTGTTGCAGTTCATCACGACGATGCGCATAGCGACAGTCTATGTGCGTGAGGCGGGACTCGAACCCGCACGTCGAGGACACCAGAACCTAAATCTGGCGCGTATACCAATTTCGCCACTCACGCTCGCCGGTCCAGGTTAACATCCGAAGCGCCAAGAGCGGCTGCGTCGCATCGGGCTCCCCGCGCCTGGTCCCTCGGCGCGGTCCCCCGTGTTCCGCACCCAGTACAGTGGTCGTATGTCCGCCGAGGAGAACCCGGGCCCCAAGCGCCTGGCCCACCATCCGGCGATGCTCGTGCTCACGTTCGCCGCGGCCTGCGCCTGCCTGCTGCTCGGGTGGTGGCAATGGAACCGGTTCCACCAGGCGGGCGGCACGTTCCAGAACCTCGGCTACGCGCTGCAATGGCCGCTTTTCGCGGTCTTCACAGTCTACGGCTACGTCCGCTTCTTCGGCTTGCTCAAACAGAGCCGCGAAGGCAGGGATGTCACCGCCGCGTCCCGCGAGTCCTCCGCGATGCCGCCGCTCCCCGAGCGCGAGGGCTCCGACGAGCTCGCCGGACCCAGGCATCGCGGGCTCGCCGCCTACAACGCCATGCTCGCCGACCTCGCCGAGCAGCAACCGCCTGCCGAAAGGAGCAGCCGATGACCGAGCCGAAGACCGCGCGCCGGTACACCCCGGCACAGATTCTGGCCGCCTTGCGCCGATTCCGAGTGATGGCATGGGCGACCGGCCTGTGGCTGCTCGTGCTCACCGCCGAGGTCGTCTACCACTACCTGGTGATCCCCAACTTCGGCGGGGAGCGGCCCGACTGGGCGAAGTACATCGGCACCGCCCACGGCTGGTTCTACTTCGTCTACCTCATCACCGCGCTGGACCTCTCGCTCAAAGCCAGGTTCGAGCCAAAGCGCCTGCTCGTCACCCTCATCGCGGGCACAGTGCCGTTCCTCTCCTTCTTCATCGAGCGCAAACGCACCCGCGAAGTCCATGCGGAACTCTCCGAAGCCCAGAGCTGAAGCAGTGTGCGATCATGGCATCCATGGGAACACCGCGTTCTTCTTTTCCGGGTGGCAGGCTCCGGCTTGGGTTCGCAATCGTCATGCTCGTCCTCGGGATGTCAGTCAGTGCGGCCTGCACGAAAACCGTCCACGGGAAGGCGTCTCTGCCGCAGAACAACACCGATCTGGCGCATGATCCGCAAATCACGAACATCGGCGTGGACACCCCGGTCTCCACGCGCAAAGAGGGGTCATCGAGCAGCGCTGGCGGCTCGGACGCGACGGGGAGCGACCTCAGCGATTATTTGAGCGAGAAAAGGGTCGCCGTCGCCCCCGTCTCTGCGGGGCAAGGGCTGACCGTCTCCGTCCGGACCCCGAGCGGCTGGAAACCGTCGCAGACCAACGGAGCCTCGCAGCAGGTGTCGATCGTGCTCCCCTCGGACGACGGCGTGTACGCGCTCATGACGGTCGACGTGTACCGGCTGTCGCAGACCCCGCCGACGGCAGAGCTGATCGCCGCCGCGAAGAACTCCATCAACGCCGCGGGCAACCTCCAGACGCCGAACGACACCCCTTACCAGGGGAACCCGTCGACCGCGGGCATCGTGACAGTCACGACGAAAAAAGGCAGCCGCGTCGTCGAGGTCATCCGCTACACCTTCGTCCAGGACGCGTCCCCGTCCACGACCTACCTCGTGGAAAGCGTGATCGTGTGCGGCACCAACAACTGGGAATCGATGCGCAACGACCTGCTGCGCCTCGACAGCAGCATGAGCTTCGACAACTGACCGTCTCCGGTCAGCGCAGAGCCGCGAGGTGCGGGAGCATCTCGGCGAGCGCTCTGCCCCGATGGCTGAGCGCGTCTTTCTCCAAGGGCTCCAGCTGCGCCGCCGTGCGCCCTCGCGCGTCGTCCGGCAGAAAGACCGGGTCGTAGCCGAAGCCGCCTGAGCCGGAAGCCGCCTCGGCCACCGCGCCAGCCCATTCCCCTCTCGTGAGGATTTCCGGGCCGTCGGGAACCACAAGGGCGCAGACCGAGACGAACCGGGCCCTTCGCTTGTCCGGCGCAAAGTCCTGCATCTGCTCCAGCAGAAGCTCCCGGTTCGCCTCGTCGCCGGCCCGTGCGCCCGCCCACCGCGCCGAAAGGACCCCCGGCATGCCGCACAGCGAGTCGACCGCGAAACCGGAGTCGTCTGCCAGCGTCGCCAGCCCGGTCGCGAACGCGCCCGCCCTCGCCTTGATCAGCGCGTTCTCCTCGAAGCTGGTCCCCGTCTCCGCGGGCAGCTCGTACGCGGCGACATCGCCGAGCCCGAGCACCGCGAGCCCGCCGACCCCAGCCCTCTCCAGGATCCGGCGCAACTCGGCGAGCTTCTTCGCGTTGCCCGACGCGACCAGTACCTCAGCCACCGAAGGCTTTCTTCTTGCCCCCAGAGGGCGGCTCGGGCAACGTTCCCGGATACGGCAGCGCAAGCGCCTCGCGCTGCGCCACCACAAGCTGTTCGATCCCCGCGAAAGCGAGGTCGAGCAGCTTGTCGAGCGTCTTGCGGTGGAAGGTCGCGCCCTCGGCGGTGCCCTGCACCTCCACCAAGGTGCCGGTGTCCGTCGCGACGACGTTCATGTCCACCTCGGCGCGGGAGTCCTCCTCGTAGGGCAGGTCGAGGCGCACCCGTCCGTCCACCAGGCCCACCGACACCGCGGCGATGGCGCAGGAGATCGGCTGCGGGTCGGCGAGCCTGCCGCTCGCGGCGAGCCAGGTCACCGCGTCGGAGAGCGCGACGAACGCGCCCGTGATCGCGGCGGTCCGAGTGCCGCCGTCCGCCTGCAGCACGTCGCAGTCCACCGAGATGGTGTTCTCGCCCAGCGCCGCCAGGTCGATGCAGGCCCGCAGCGACCTGCCGATCAGCCTGCTGATCTCCTGGGTTCGCCCGCCCAGCTTGCCGCGCACGGACTCGCGGTCGTTGCGCGTGGCCGTCGCGGCGGGCAGCATCGCGTATTCCGCCGTCAGCCAGCCCTCGCCGGTGCCCTTGCGCCATCTGGGCACGCCCTCGGTGACGCTCGCCGCGCAGAACACTCTGGTCTGCCCGAACTCCACGAGCACAGAGCCCGGCGGGTTTCCGGTGAATCCCCTGGTGATCTTCACCGGGCGCATTTCGTCGTCGTGGCGGCCGTCGAGGCGTGTGGTCATGCCTACCACCCTATCGGTCGCGCTCAGCGGGTCTGACGGCGCACGGCGCTGCCGCTTTTGGCCACGTCGAAGCTCTCGTCCGCGCGCACCGCCCGCACCGGGCCGTTGAACGCCGCGCGGGCTTCGGCCAGCACGTCCTCGCGCGAGGTCCACGGCGGAATGTGGGTGAGCAGCAGCTCGCCCACCCCGGCGCGGCGGGCGATCTCCCCCGCCTCAGTGCCGGAGAGGTGCACGCCGACCGGGCGGTTGTCCGGGTCGTGGGTCCACGAGGCCTCGCAGAGGAAGACGTCGGCCCCCTGCGCCAGCTCCTCGACCGCCTGGCACACCCCGGTGTCGCCGCTGTAGGCCAGCACCGCCCCCGAGGAGTCGACGATCCGGAGGCCGTAGGAAGTCGGCGGGTGGAAGACCCGGAACGGGGTCACGGAAAGCTCCCCGAACTTCACCGGCTCGCGCTCGGCCCAGGCATGGGCCTCCAACGTGTCGGAGATGTCGTCGCACTGCCCGCCGACTTCCGCCGAGGCGACGCCGAGCCGCAGCGCGGCGTCGGCGGGGCCGTAGAGCAGCGCCCGCTCCCCGACCGCGTCGGGGCCGTAGCGCCGCCACACCAGCAGGCCCGGAATGTCCAGGCAGTGGTCGGCGTGCAGATGCGACAGGAGCACTGTCACATCGTTCGGATTGGCATGCCGCTGCAAAGCCCCCAACACGCCGCCGCCGAAGTCCACGACGAGCGGCGGAGCGTCCGGAGCTGTCACCAAGTAGCCAGAGGCTGGCGAGTCCGGACCCGTGACGCTGCCGGTGCAGCCGAGAACGGTGAGACGCACCTGACTATCTTCCCATGGTCATCCAACCGCTGCGCGCCGGGTCCAATCCTGCTCCGCGCCGTCCGCGTCCTCGGCCCCCGTCGGGCCCGCCGCGAGGAGACGGCCCCCGAGGAGGTCGCCCGCCCATTGGAACAGCCGGTCCGACTGTCCGGTCTGCGTCACCAGCACTGGGGCCGGAGCCCCCGCGCCGGGCCGGGAGACCCCCTCCGCCGCGAGAATCCGCGCCACGTCTTTCGCCGTCTCCTCCGAGGGGGACACCAGCCGCACGCCCGGACCCATGACCTCCCCGATCAACTCGGCGAGCAACGGGTAGTGCGTGCAGCCGAGCACGAGCACGTCGACGTCGGCGGCTTCGAGCGGCGCGAGGTACTCGCGCGCCAGCGCCTCCAAGCGCGGCCCGGAGACGACGCCCCGCTCGATGAAGTCGACGAACTGCGGGCACGGGGCGGAGACGATGCGCGTGTGCGGCGCGACGGCGGCGAACGAGTCCTCGTACGCGCGGGACGCGATGGTGATCCGCGTGCCGATCACGCCGATCCGACCGGTCCGGGTCGCGGCCAGCGCGCTGCGCACAGCGGGCAGCACCACCTCCACCACCGGGACCGGGTACCGCTCGCGCGCGTCGGCGAGGCAGGCCACCGAGGCCGAGTTGCACGCGATGACGAGCATCTTGACGCCCTCCTCGACCAAGGAGTCCAACACCGCCAAGGCGTGCTTGCGCACTTGCGCGACGGACTGGGGGCCGTAGGGCTGGTGCGCCGAGTCCGCGACGTAGCGCATCTCCTCGTTCGGCAACAGCTCCGCGATGGCCCGCGCGACGGTGAGGCCGCCGACTCCGGAGTCGAAAACTCCGATCGGAGCTTCGGACTTCGCGCGGCGCATAGGTGCCAACCTTAGCAGAACGCCAAGGAGAAAGAGGGGAACTCGCTGTTCACAGCGGATTTCTCGGGTCGGTCAGGCTGCTGTGGGAAGGGTACCCGCCGAGCGAGGTCGCCGAGACGACCGCGTCCACGATCGCCCGCTCCACGCACTCCGCCGCCGCTTCGCACAGCTCGCTGAGCACGGCCAGCTCCAGGAGCGGGTCGAAGGCGCGGGGCCCTTTCCCCGTCGACAAGGCGAAGATCGCGTCGCCGTCGAACGGCCCGTGCGCCGGGCGCACCGCGCGCGCCAGCCCGTCCTGCGCCGCGCCCGCGAGGCGCAGGCACGCCTCTCTGGAGAGCGCCACGTCCACGGCCACCACGCCGATGGTCGTGTTGAACCCGATGCGCTGCTGCTCGGCTTTGGCGCGCTCCCGCTCGGCGAGCACCGCCAACGTCTCCTCCGTCAAAGCAGGGAACGTCCGCCTCGCCACCGGGAACGCCGCCTCGCCCCACAGCCTGCCGGTCAGCGGATCGTAGACCGATCCCGCCGAGTTCGCCGCCACAATCGCGCCGACCCGAGCCCCCTGCGCGGCCCCCGCGCGCACGACCGCGCTCGCGGTGCCGATCCCTCCTTTGAGCTGTCCCGCGGTCGCCCCCGTCCCCGCGCCGACCGTCCCGGTGGCGAACGCCTCGCCAGCCGCCTTGGCCGCGCGGTAGCCGAAGTCCGCGTCCGGGCGCGCCGACCACGCCCCGAGCGGCAAGTCGAAGAGCACTGCGGCCGGCACGATCGGCACGACCCCGCCCCAATCCGGGGCCGTGACGCCGTGGCCGCGCTCCTCAAGCCACCGCATCGTCCCGTCCGCCGAGGCCAACCCGTACGCGCTGCCGCCGGAGAGGACCACTGCGTGGGCCTGCGTCACGGATTTGCCCGGCGAGAGCGCGTCGGTCTCGCGCGTCCCCGGAGCCCCGCCCCGCACGTCCACAGCGGCGACAGCGCCCTCTGGGACGAGCACCGCCGTTGTGCCCGTGGCCCAGCCCGAGTCCAAATCCACGCGGTGATGGTGCCCGACCAGCACGCCCGCGACATCGGTGATCCGGTCGCCCGCGACACTCTCTGCCATCCCCCGAGCCTATCGCCGCCATGAGCACGGAGGCGGCAGGGGTGCGCGAGGCGCGATGGAACACCGCAGACCGAGGCTACCGCGTCAGGGCGATCAGGAGCGACTCCTGCAGGACCGTCAGCCAGTGGTACACCCCGAGCTGCGCCGCGTGGGGATGTCCGGGCGGGAGCTGTTCGGGGGTGTCCGGGGTAATGTCGAGGATCGAGCCGAGCGTCAGACGCAGATCGTTCAAAGCAGCGACCCAGGATCGCGCCTCGTCCATAGAGAGGACCGCTTCCCCGGCGTGCTCGGGCAGGCTCGCCGCGAAGACCCTGCCGAAGCCCTCCTTGGCTTCGAGCACTTCCGGCTCGTGCAAGCTGCGCATCGCCGAGTTCAGCTCGCGCGTCTCCCGCTCCTCGCGTCCGTCCCCGTCGTCCGGACGGTGCATGTCCGGGAGGAGCCTGCGCAGCGCCACCCCGGTCGGCGGCTCGGCGTGGCCGATTCTGATGCCGGTGAGCTCGGACAGCTCGTCGGAGGGCTCGCTCTGCCGGCGCTCGGCGAACCAGCCGAGGACCGAGCGCGACAACGCGCGCAGCACCTGCAGCTCGTGCTCGGCGAACTGGATCCTGATCTGTTGCCCGTCGCCGGAGTCGGTCCGCCGCCACGGCCCGACCCGGATCTCACCTCTGGCCATGACTTCTTTCCACAGTGGTCGTGCTTCCCGTCCTATTTGCCTTGTTGCATCGTGGCCCACAATCCGGCTTGCTGCAGCTTCACGACGTCGGTCTCCACCTTCTCCCGAGAGCCGGAGGAGACCACCGCCTTGCCGTCATTGTGCACTCGCAGCATAAGCTCGGTCGCTTTCGCCTCGCTGTAGCCGAACACGGTCTGGAAGACGTACGTCACGTATCGCATGAGGTTGACAGGGTCGTCCCAAACGATGGTCATCCAGGGCAGATCCGGTTCGGCCGAGCTGTCCGCCGCCTGCTCTTCCCCTGGCAGCCGGAGCGGAGCCTCCCGCAGCGGGGCCTCCGTCGCCAGGGTCGTTGTCGCCGCGTTTCTCACTCTTCTAGGGTAATCGACTATGACGATCCCCGCCGATGCCCCGTTCCTCGGAGGCGCCCCGAGCACGGCCTTGCTCACCGACCACTACGAGCTGACCATGCTCCAGGCCGCCTTGGCCGACGGCTCGGCGGAACGAGCCTGCGTGTTCGAGGTCTTCTCCCGCCGCCTCCCAGAGGGCAGGCGCTACGGCGTGGTGGCAGGGACCGGCAGGTTCCTCGAAGCGCTGGCCGAGTTCCGGTTCGGCGAGGCGGAGCTGGCGGTGGTGGAACCCTTCTTGAACGCGCAGACGCTGGACTGGCTGCGAGGCTTCCGGTTCGGCGGCGACGTCGACGGGTACCCCGAAGGCGAGCTGTATTTCCCGAATTCGCCGATCCTGTCGGTCCGGGGCGGCTTCGCCGAATGCGTCGTCCTTGAGACCTTGATCCTCTCCGTGTTCAACCACGACAGCGCCATCGCTGCGGCCGCCGCGCGCATGGCGGGGGCGAGCGGCGGGCGGCCGCTCGTGGAGATGGGCACCCGCCGCACGCACGAGCAGGCCGCCGTCGCCAGCGCGAGGGCCGCATGGATCGCGGGCTTCGCGGCCACCTCGAACCTCTCCGCCGCCCGCCGTTACGGCATCCCCACCACCGGCACCTCCGCGCACGCCTTCACCCTCGTGCACACCACCGCCGACGGGCCGGACGAGCTGGGAGCCTTCCAAGCGCAGGTGGCGGCCCTCGGCAAGGGCACGACGCTCCTCGTGGACACCTACGACATCGCGGCAGGGGTGCGCAACGCCGTCGCGGCGGCGGGGCCCGAACTCGGCGCGGTGCGGATCGACTCCGGCGACCTCGGGGTCATGGCCCGCAAGGTCCGCGCGCAGCTGGACTCGCTCGGCGCGCCGAACGCGAAGATCGTCGTCTCCGGGGATCTGGACGAGTACGCCATCGCGGCGCTGCGCGCCGAGCCGATCGACGTCTTCGGCGTGGGCACCTCGCTCGTCTCCGGGTCGGGGGCTCCGACCGCGGGGATGGTGTACAAGCTCGTCGAAGTGGAAGGCGTGCCGGTGGCGAAACGTTCGGCCAGCAAGCAGACCATCGGCGGGGCGAAAGCCGCGTGGCGGGTCAGCCGTCCTTCCGGAGTCTACGTCGAAGAGCTCACCTGCCCCTTCGGCGGCGAGGCTCCTCGGGCCGAGGAGCCCGGCCTGACCGTCGAGCCGCTGCTCGTCCCGCTCGTGCGCGAGGGCGGGCTCGTCTCGGACGAGCGGCTCGACGAAGCCCGCGCCCGCGTGGCAGACGGGCTCGCGCGGCTGCCGTGGGAAGGACTCTCCCTCTCCCCCGGCGACCCCGCGCTCGCCGTGCGCCACGTGCGCTGAGCCCCGCTCAGCCGAGGCCGAACTTGTCGATGACCCGGTCGATCTGCGGCCCGAAGATCATGCCGCGCTCGTTGGTGACCCGCACAAGCTCCAGCAAGATCGGGCCCATCTGCGGCGCGAGCGCTGCTTCCGCCGCTTCGCCCGCGAACGCGGACGACTCGACGAACCCGAGGGCGATCAGGCCGCGCACCGCGTCCGTCCCGTCTCGGAAGTCCTGCTCGATCCGCTCAAGGAGCCGGCGCGCCGGCTCGGTCCCGATTTCCGCCATGACCCACCTCGCCACGTCGGCCAGAATCAAATACGTGCCCATGGGGTACCCGTCGCCCTGCTCGGCTTCCTCGTCGATCAGCGCCTGCACCGCCGGTTCGAATTCGCCGAGCCTTCGGACGAAAAGCTCCCCCTCGGCCCGCTCCCGGCGTTCGACCTCCGCTTTCTCCTGCTCGTCGAGTTTGCAGAAGCCGCCGTCCGGGACCGCGCCCGAAGCCGCCATATCCCTGGAGGTCAGCCACCCGAGCTCGCCGAGCAGCGGAGTCCCGCCGCTCGTGACGAGCCACGCCCGGATCTTTTTCAGCCAGGCCGAACGGCCCCGCCGCCAGACCTCGAACCGCCACCCGCCCTCGTCCTCGACAAGGTCGCCGACGACCACGCCCCGCTCGAAAAGCTGCTCGAGCAGGCACTCGCCCAATGCCATGCTCTCCCGCAGCCCTCGCGCCAGCCCCCGTTCGCGCTGGATGCTCGCCACGTCGTGGTAAAGCACGGAGATGGGGATCCAATCCCTGCTGGCCCGCTCGACGAAATATGCGAGGCTTTCGTCGAACTCGCCGCCAGCTTGATCATCCACAGCCACGACGCTAGCAAACAACGCCGGACTCGGCATGTCGATTTACGGGCCGACGAGCGTCTGCCGCCCGGCGGAGCCCGCCGGGCTCGGCTCCGGCTTCAGACCCGGCGCACCCACGTGGTCTCGGTGAGCCGGTCGGTCCAGTCCCGCTTGAGCCGGGTGGGGTCCCAGAGCGCGGAGAGATACGTGAGCGGGGCGAGCGCCACGCCCGCGAACGGGACCAGCAGCGCCGCCGAGGGCAAGAGCTGGCGGAAGATCGACGTGTTCGTGTCCATCACTTCGCCGGTGTTGTACTGCACCACGTGGAGTTTGAAGATCGAGCGCCCGATGGTGCTGCCGCCGAACTGCGTGCACAGCACCTCGTACACCAGGTTCAGCGCCACGAAGACGAGCGCGAAGGCGAGGTAGCCGCCCACGCTGAAGTCCAGCACGAGCTTGCCCTTCAAAAGGTAGGCGAGCAAGAACCACAGCCCGACCGCGATCAACGAGACGAACACGACGTCGATGGCGCGGGCGAGGATCCGCACGCCCAGCGAGGCGGAGCCTGAGTAGGCGCGCAAGCGCGGCACGTCGGCCAAAAGCGATCTCGACTGCCCGTCCGAGGCCCCGCCGAGCGGCTGCGCGGCTCCGGGGCGCGCGCCAGGGTGCGTGCTTTCGGGGCGGATGCGCATCTGCTCGAAGGGATCGTCGGACGGACCGGGCAACGGAGCCGACTGCGCGGATTCCGCAGCCCGGCGCGCCTGCGGCGGGACGGGCTGGACCGGGGCTTGCGGCCGCCCTTGGACGGGCGGGGAGGACGGCTGCGGCGCGGACGGGGCAGCGGCTTGCTCCTTGGGAATCCGCATCGCCTCAAACGGGTCGCTCACGCCCTGACCTCCTACGTCTTTTGGGCGTGTCCGCCCGATCTCAACAGAACACTATCAAACCGGCCGTGCCGAGACGAGCGAGACCAGGCCGACGTTTCCCCGCATTCGCATGGATGCGGCACGGCTCGCCAGGCGAAGGCCGGGGATTAGAAACCGAAGCGGTCGAGCTGCTTCGGATCGCGCTGCCAGTCCTTGGCCACTTTCACCCGGAGGTCCAAATGGACCCGCGTCCCGAACGCGGCCTCGATGCGCGAGCGCGCGGCGGCTCCGATCTCCCGCAGCACGGAGCCTTTCGCGCCGATCACAATCGCTTTCTGGCTGGGCCGCTCCACGTACAGGGACGCGTACACGACCCAGAGGCCCTTTTTGCGCTCGGTCTCCTCCACGACCACCATGACCGAGTGCGGCAGTTCGTCGCGCAATCGGGCGAGAGCCGCCTCGCGGACCAGCTCTGCCACCCTCGCCTCGTCCGAGTCGTCCACCACCTGGTCCGTCGGATACCACGGCGGCCCTTCCGGCATGAGCCCCACCAGCAGCTCCGTCAGCGCCGACAACTGCTCGGGGGACTGCCGGGAGACCGGCACCACCTCGTGCTCGGGGCCGAGGAGCACCGAGAGCGCGAGCAGCTGCTCCGCCGTCCGCTCCCTGCCGCGTTTGTCGATCTTGGTGACGAGGCCGATCAGTTTGGCCTTCGGAGCCTCGCGCCGCACCTGGTCGAGGATGAACCGGTCCCCCGGCCCGATCTCCTCGTCGGCGGGGACGCAGAACCCCACCACGTCCACCTCGGCGAAGGCCTGGGCCGCCGCGTCGTTGAGCCGTTCGGACAGCGCGGTGCGCGGCCGGTGCACGCCGGGGGTGTCGACGATGACGATCTGGTGCTCGGGGGCGTTGAGGATCGCCCGCACAGCGCGGCGCGTGGTCTGCGGGTGCGCGGAGGTGATCATCACCTCCGCGCCGACGAGCGCGTTGATGAGCGAGGACTTGCCGACGTTCGGCCTGCCCGCGAAACAGACGAAGCCCGAGCGGAAGCCCTCCGGGAACCTGTGCTGCACTGCGCCTCCGAATCTCGTGCGGCCCTCCGTCACGCGATCGCCTCCTTGGGGAGTTCCGCGCGGTCCGTGTCGAGCCTGCGCACCAGAACGGTGGTGATCCGCAGCCTGCCCCGCGCGTCCGGGCCGCCCTCGGCGACCAGCTCCAGCCCGTCGGTGCGCACCGTCGCGCCGGGCAGCGGCACCCTGCCGAGGCGCAGGGCGAGCAGCCCGCCGACCGTGTCCACCTCTTCCTCGTCCAGCTCCACGTCCAAGAGTTCGCCGAGGTCTTCCAGATGCACCCTGGCGGACACCCGGTACTCGTTCTGGCCGATCTTGTCGACCGGGGCGACTTCGTTCTCGTCGTACTCGTCGACGATCTCCCCCACGATCTCCTCGAGCACGTCCTCGATGGTGACCAGCCCGGCGATGCCGCCGTACTCGTCCACCAAGAGGGCCATGTGGTTGCGGGTCCGCTGCATCTCCTCCAGCAGCTTGTCCAGCGGCTTGGAGTCCGGGACGAAGGTGGCGGCGCGCATGAACTCGCAGACCGGAGCCGCCTGGCCGTCTTTGCCCCGCAGCTCGCCGTCCGCGCTCTGGATCGTGTGCTCCACCAAGTCTTTCAGATAGGCCACCCCGACCACGTCGTCCACCGTCTCGCCGATGACCGGGATCCGCGAATGGCCGCTGCGCACCGCGAGCGAGATCGCCTGCGCCGCCGTCTTGTCCGCCTCGATCCACACCATGTCCGGGCGGGGCACCATGATCTCCCTCGCCGTCGTGTCCCCGAGCTCGAAGACCGACTGGATCATCCGGCGCTCCTCGTCGGCCACCACGCCGCGCTCCTTCGCGAGGTCCACCAGCTCGCGCAGCTCGATCTCCGAGGCGAACGGCCCCTCGCGGAACCCCTTCCCCGGCGTGATGGCGTTGCCGACGAGGATGAGCAGCTTCGAGACGGGGCTGAGGAGGCTGCTGATCATGCGCAACGGGATGGCCGAGGCGATCGCGATCTCGTAGGCGTGCTGTCGGCCGACGGTGCGCGGGCCCACGCCGATGAGCACGTAGCTGACCAGCACCATCACGGCGGCGGCGACGGCGAGGCTCGGGCCGAAGCTGAAGAATTCCCTGGTCACAGCGACGACGAGCGCGGTGGCCGTGATCTCGAAGGCGAGCCGCAGCAGCACGAGCAGGTTCACGTACCGCGCCCGGTCCGCGATGATCGGCAGCAGCCGGACGGCCCCTGGGCGCTCCCCCGCGGCGAGGTCCTCGACCCTGGCCGCGGAGATCGAGTTGATCGCGGCGTCCACGCTCGCGAACACGCCGGCGAGGCAGGCGCATCCGAGCCCTCCGACGACGAGGCCAAGCACGGAGGCTACCGAGTCAGAAGCGCTCACCGCTCAGTCGCCGCCCTCGCCGTCCAAACCGACGCTGCGCAGCAACTTCGCGTCCCTCCTGCCGAGCGCTTCCGCCTTGGCCTGCGCCTTCGCGTTCGCGTACCAACGCTCCACCAGCTTGCCCTGCAAGCCGAACATCTCGGCCTCCTCCTCCGGCTCGGCGTGGTCGTAGCCGAGGATGTGCAGCACGCCGTGCACGGTCAAGACGATCAGCTCGTGCTCCGTGCTGTGCCCGGCGGCCTCGGCCTGCTCGGCGGCGACCTCCGGGCACAGCACGATGTCGCCGAGGAGGGTCTGCGCCGCCTCGACCGCGTCGGGACGGCCGTCCGGCTCGGCGTCGTCCATGGGGAACGAGAGCACGTCGGTCGGCCCCGGCAGGTTCATCCACTGCTGGTGCAGGTGCGCCATTGTGCTCGTGTCCACCAAGAGCATGGACAACTCCGCGGCGGGGTTGACCCGCATTTGGTCCAGGGCGAACTGCGCCACATGGATCAGCATGCCCTCCGGGGCCGCCAGGCCCGACTCGTTGGCCAGCTCCACGCTCATCTGGGCTCCCCCTTCGTCCGCGCCTGGCCGCTCTGCGCGCGCCGCGACTCCTCGTCCGCCTCCGCGCGCTCGTACGCCTGGACGATCTGCGCGACCAAGCGGTGGCGCACCACGTCGGCGTTGGTGAGGTTCACGACCGCGATGTCGTCGACCTCGCGCAAGAGGCTGGTCGCCTGGGCGAGCCCGCTGCGCCGCCCGTGCGGCAGGTCGCCCTGGGAGAGGTCGCCGGTGACGACCATCTTCGAGCCGAACCCGAGCCTGGTGAGGAACATCTTCATCTGCTCGGCGGTCGTGTTCTGCGCCTCGTCGAGGATGATGAAGCTGTCGTTGAGGGTGCGCCCGCGCATGTACGCGAGCGGCAGCACCTCGATGACCTCGGTCTCCAGCAGCTTCGCGGCGGTCTCCGGGGCCATCATCTCGCGCAGCGCGTCGTACAGGGGGCGCAGGTAGGGGTCGATCTTCTGGTGCAGCGTCCCCGGCAAGAAGCCGAGGTGCTCCCCCGCCTCCACCACCGGGCGGGTGAGCACGATGCGGCGCACCTGCTTGGACTCCAGCGCCTGCACCGCCTTCGCCATGGCGAGATAGGTCTTCCCGGTGCCCGCGGGCCCGGAGCCGAACACGATGGTGTGGGCGTCGATGGCGGCGACGTACTGCTTCTGGCCGAGCGTCTTCGGCCGGATCGTCTTGCCATTGCGCGAGAGCACGCCGTGCCCGAAGACTTGGGCGGGCGACTCGTCGGTGACCGTCTGAAGGCGCGCGGCCTGGCGGACCGTCTCCGGGGTGAGCGCGCCGCTGCGCTCTGCGAGCTCCACCAGCTCGTTGACCACGCTCTCCGCGCGGGCCACGGCCTCCGGGGCTCCGGTCAAGGAGATCACGTCGCCTCTGGCGTGGAAGTCGACCGGCAGGATTTGTTCGAGCGCCCGCAGATTCGCGTCCATCGACCCGAGCAGCAGCAGCATGGTCTTCGGCTCGACGCTGATCCGGCGGCGGACTGGCCTCGTTTCGCCGGGTTCGGTGGGGATCGCCGCCAAGACTGGGCGGACAGTCGCCGCTTCCCGAGAAGTTTCTTCCCGATGGGCTTCGCGGGGGTCCCTGGTCACAGGGCCGCTCCGCTGCTGGGGTCGTCTTTCCTCTGGTGGATCGTGTTCTCCTGGTCGCTCTGTCGCTCTTTCGGGATATGCCGGAAAGTCTACCGTCTGCCGTGCGGATTGGCCAGCGCGTTCCCCTCCCGAGCAGCCGCGACCCCGGACCGCCGGGAACGCGGCGATTGCGACGAGCGCGGCAATCACCGAGAAAGAAATCGAAACGCCAGCCCGTGGGAGCCTCGGCCGGATCGCGCCCGGCGCGCTCGCCGCGTTCTGGCTAGCATGCGCGGGGTGACCTCCCGACCTCCGCTCTCCTTCCACTGGTTCCTGCCCACATACGGCGACTCGCGCGGCCTCATCGCCGGAGGCCATGGCACCCATATGTCCGGCGACCGCCCCGCGACGCTGCGCTACCTCAAGCAGATCAGCCTCGCGGCTGAGGAGAACGGCTTCGAGGCGGTGCTCACCCCGACCGGCGCGTGGTGCGAGGACGCGTGGCTCACCACGGCCCTGTTGGTGGAGTCCACCGAGACCCTCAAATTCCTCGTCGCGTTCCGCCCCGGCCTGATCAGCCCGACGCTTGCCGCGCAGATGGCCGCCACCTACCAGTGGCATTCCGGAGGCCGGCTCCTGCTCAACGTCGTCACCGGCGGCGAGGCGCACGAGCAGCAGGCATACGGCGACTTCCTGCCGAAGGCCGAGCGCTACGAGCGGTGCGCGGAATTCCTCGACGTGGTGCGCAGGCTGTGGACCTCCCACGAGCCGGTGAGCCTGGACGGCACGCACGTGCGCGTCCACGAGGCGCTGCTCGCCCGCAGGCCCGACCCGGTCCCGCCCGTGTTCTTCGGCGGCTCCTCCCCCGAAGCGGGCCGAGTCGCCGCCGCCCACGCGGACACCTACCTCACCTGGGGCGAGCCGCTGGACGCGGTGCGCGAGAAGATCGACTGGATCCGCTCGCTCGCGGCGGAGCGGGGCCGCGAGCTGACCTACGGCCTGCGCATCCACGTCATCTCCCGCGACACCAGCGAGCAGGCCTGGGCCGAAGCCGCCCGCCTCTTGGCCGGCGTCGACCCCGCCGACGTCGCACGGGTGCAGCAGAACCTCGCCCGCAGCGAGTCCGAGGGACAACGCCGCATGCTCGCCCTGCACGGGGGCAGCGCCGACAACCTCGAAATCTCCCCCAACCTCTGGGCGGGGGTCGGCCTGGTCCGGGGCGGCGCGGGCACGGCGCTGGTCGGCTCGCACGCCGAGGTCGCCGACCGCATCGCCGAGTACGCGGACCTCGGGATCGACCACTTCATCCTCTCGGGCTATCCGCACGTCGAGGAGGCCTACTGGTTCGGCGAAGGCGTGCTGCCGATCCTCGCCGACCGGGGCTTGTGGCGGAGCCCGAACCGAGGCGAAGCCGCAGCGTCAGGCGTCACAGCGTTCGTCGGCTCGAGAGGCTGATCACAGCCCGTGATGATCAAGGGAAGGTGCGTCGGCCACATGGGGACGTTATTCTGAAAGATATGTCCCAACTGGCGGCTTTCTTCGACCTCGACCGCACGCTCATCGCGAAATCGAGCTCGCTCGCCTTTGGCCGCCCCTTCTACGAGCAGGGGCTCGTCGGCCGACGCGCTGTCTTGAAAAGCAGCTACGCGCAGTTCCTCTTCCAGCTCTCCGGGGCCGACCACCAGCAGATGGACCGGCTCCGCAAGCACCTCGCGGACATGTGCACGGGTTGGGACGTCGCCGAAGTGCGGGCCGTGGTGGCGGAGACTCTGCGCGACATCGTCGAACCGATGGTGTTCTCCGAGGCGACCGAGCTGATCGCCGCGCACAAAGCGCGCGGGCACCGCGTCGTCATCGTCTCCGCTTCGGGGCAGGAGGTCGTCGAGCCCATCGCCAAACTGCTGGGGGCCGACCACTCCATGGCGACGCAGATGACCGTCAAGGACGGCAAGTACACCGGCGAGGTGGACTTCTACTGCTTCGGCGAGGGCAAAGTCGAGGCGATGGAGGCATTGGCGCAGCAAGAGGGCCTCGACCTCGCGGGCAGCTACGCCTACGCGGACTCCATCACCGATCTTCCGATGCTCGCCGCGGTCGGGAACCCGACAGCCGTCAACCCCGACCGGGCGCTGCGCAAGGCCGCGGGCAAGCGGAACTGGCCGGTGCTCTCCTTCTCCCGTCCGGTGTCGCTGCGGGCGCGGATCCTCTCCCGCACGGCGCAACAGTTGCCGAAGGGACGCGCCGCGCTGATCTCCGCCGCGGGTTCGCTCACGGCGGCGGTCGCGGGCACGATCACCTACATCGCCCTCACCCGCAAGCGGAGCTGATAACGCGAGGAGGCGCACGAGCGCCCAGCCGCGGCTCGGATCGCCGCTACAAACCCAGCAGCACTCCGTCGAGGATGTCTTCCTCCCGCACCAAAAACTCAGTGATCCCCGCGCGCTCGCGCAGGTAGAGCCCGACCTCCGCGAGAATCCATGCGCCGCAGGGGATGACCTGCGCCCGACCGGGGTCCATCGGCCCGAGCGCGGTCCGCTCGGCGAGGGTCATCGAGCTGAGCAGACCCGCCGTCGTCACGACCTGGGAGACCGACACCCGCTCGCGCGAGAGAAGGCCCGGCTCCAACGCCGTGTGGCCCAGCGCGATGGCCGCGACGGTCAGCGCGGTGCCCGCAACCGCGACCGCCGTGCGGACCTGCGTGAGACCGGCGGGCTCGTTCGCGTGGAGCAGATCCCTCGCGTAGGCGCGCGCCCCCGCGAGGTCGGCCTCCGCCGGCGGGTCGGCGCTCACGAACCGCTCGGTGAGCCGGACGCACCCCATCGCCAGCGACACCGTCCCCGCCGCCTCGGACGCAGAGCCGACCGCGAGTTCCGTCGAGCCACCCCCGACGTCCACGACGACATAGGGCCCCGGAGCCGCTATGCCTCCCGTGGCCCCCACGAAGCTCAGCTGCGCCTCTTCTCGTCCGCTGATCACCCGGACATCCGGGTCGGGACACACCCCGCCGAGCACGGCCCGCGCCCGATCCAGGAACTCGTCCGCGTTCCGCGCGTCACGCGAGGCCGACGTGGCGACCATCGCCGCGCTCTCGACGCCGGCCTCCCGCATCAAGCCCGCGTAGTCCGCCAAAGCGGCCAACGACCGCTCCATCGACTCGGCGGCGATCCTGCCGGTCTTGTCCACGCCCCTGCCCAGTCCGACGATCCGCGTCTCGCGGCGCACGACCCGCACGCCGTCCGGTCCGACCTCGCCGATCAAAAGCCGCAGCGAATTCGTCCCGCAATCGACGGCTCCCAGCATCCGGGCCTCAGACATGCACGGCCGCCAGCTGCTCTGCCACATCGGGCCATGTCGAAAGCGACGGCCACTCCTGCGGCCAGGCGCCTTTCTGGCGCTCCCCCGCGACGCGGACGCCCAGCGCCACGGCGATGTCGCCGACCGGGTTGAGCCCCGGCCCCTCCGACAGCGAGTGCGCGATCAGGGCGTGCAGGCACTTCACCCGGTCCGGCATGCCGCCCGCGCTGAACGTGCCCTCCAGCCGCGACGTGCCCGCGCGGTCGGCCGCTTCGTCCCGTTTCGCGAGGAACGCCTCATGCGCCCTCCGATACCCCTCGGCCAGCGCCGGGTCCGAGGCCAATGCCTTGGCCAGAATCGCCATCGTGCCCACCGACTCGAACCGGCCCGCTGTGGCGGTGAGCCTGGGGTCCGTCAAGTAGTACAGCGTCGGGAACGGCGTGCCGTCCGGAAGCCGAGGGCTCGTGAGCACCACGCCAGGGCTGCCGTCCGGGCACCGGTAGGACACTTCGAGGACTCCGCGCGGCACGCGCCCGAGCTGCTCCGCGATGACGGCGAGGTCTTCTTCAGAAACCATAAACGCGACCACCTCAACAAAAACAAGCTTGATCGGTCAAAACCCGGCCATCACGAGGAGGGGACGGTGATGGAGGACCATACTTGCCCGTACCACGGGCCCTCTTTCTTGCGCTCGGCGGCAGCCGGGACGGACTGCTGCTCGCCGTGCGACGGGAGCATCACCTGGACCGGGGTCTCCCCTGGGAAGACGTAGCCCATGCCTCTGGCCTGGATGATCTCGTTCGCGTTCGAGTCGCGACGCGCCCGCTGGTACCGCAGTGTGTCGATGGCCGCCTGCTTCTGGCGCTCTTGCGACGCGAGCTGGGCCATCTCATGCTGCTGGGTGAGGTACACCCGCAACGGCCCGGCCAACGTCAGCGCGAGCCCGCAGACGACCAGCGCGAGCACCACGGCCCGGCGGGCGAACATCGCTTGGAACATGCGGCCTCTCTCACGCCTTCTCGAAGCGGGGGAAGGCAAGCTCCCCCGCGTACCTCGCCGCGTCGCCGACGGCCCTCTTCGATGCGCAACAGCTGGTTGTACTTCGCGACGCGCTCGCTGCGCGCCGGGGCCCCGGTCTTGATCTGGCCCGAGGAGGTCGCGACGGCGAGGTCCGCGATGGTGGTGTCCTCGGTCTCGCCGGAACGGTGGCTCATCATGGTCTTGTAGCCGCTGGTCTGCGCGAGGGTGACCGCGTCGAAGGTCTCGGTGAGCGAGCCGATCTGGTTCACCTTCACCAAAAGCGCGTTGCCCGCGCCCTTGATGATGCCCTCTTCGAGCCGCTCGGGGTTGGTGACGAACAGGTCGTCGCCGACCAGCTGCACCTTCGAGCCGATGCGCTCGGTCAGCGCGACCCAGCCGTCCCAGTCGTCCTCGGCGAGCGGGTCCTCGATGGACACCAGCGGATAGTCGGCGAGCAGGCTCTCGTAGAAGTCGCCCAGCTCCTCGGCCTGGCGGATCTTGCCCTCGAACTTGTAGCCCTCGCCCTTCGCGAAGAACTCCGTCGCGGCGACGTCCAGCGCGAGCGCCACGTCCGAGCCGAGCTTGAGGCCGGTCGCGCTGATCGCGGCGTCGATCAGGTCGAGCGCCTCGCGCGTCCCGGCCACCTGCGGGGCGAAACCGCCCTCGTCGCCGAGCCCGGTCGCAAGGCCGCGCTTCTTCAGCTCCGCCTTCAAGGCGTGGTACACCTCGACGCCCCAGCGCAACGCGTCCTTGAAGTTCGGCGCGCCGATCGGGGCGATCATGAACTCCTGCACGTCCACGCCGGTGTCGGCGTGCGCGCCGCCGTTGAGGATGTTGAGCATCGGCACGGGGAGGATGTGCGCGGTCGGGCCGCCGAGGTAGCGGTAGAGCGGCAGGCCGACCGAGTTGGCCGCCGCCTTCGCCACCGCGAGGGAGACGCCGAGCACCGCGTTCGCGCCGAGCCGGGACTTAGCCGGGGTGCCGTCCGCGTCGATGAGCGCCTGGTCCACCAGACGCTGGTCCTCCGCCTCGAAGCCCGCGACGGCGGGGCCGAGCTCGCGGATCACCGCTTCGACCGCCTTCTGCACGCCCTTGCCGCCGTAACGCGGCCCGCCGTCGCGCAGCTCCACCGCCTCGTGCTCGCCAGTGGACGCCCCGGACGGGACCGCGGCCCGTCCCGCGCTGCCGTCTTCGAGCAGCACCTCGACTTCGACCGTCGGGTTGCCCCGAGAGTCGAGGATCTCCCGCGCGTGAACGTCCTCAATGCTCGCCATCGGCGGCCTCTCCTTCTTCGTCGTTGCGCCAGCCCACTCGTCTCGGGCTGACGGTCCTTAGCCTAGCGGCTCCTTGCGCCGCCGCCTCCCTCACATCGCCGATGGACGCGCGATCCGCCAGGATCCGCGCCCTCGGAGCGAGCCAGGTCACACGGCGCGAACGACAGAACCACAGCGCAGCGCCGAGAACGCCGCGAGGCGCCGCGCAGACCCCGCCTGGGGAGCCCTGCGCGGATGTATCGCAAGGCCGCAGGCGACGTGGCGTACGAACAAGCGAGGAACGAGCGGGTACGCGAGAAGCCGAGAACGCCGCGAGGCGCCGCGCAGACCCCAGGACTAATGCGAGAAGTGGCGGACGTCCGTCAGATAGAGCGTCACACCCGCCTTCTCCGCGGCCTCGATGACCTCGCCGTCGCGCACCGAGCCGCCAGGGGCGACGATCGCCTTGGCTCCCGCTTCGGCGAGGACTTCGAGCCCGTCCGGGAACGGGAAGAACGCGTCCGAAGCCCCGACTGCCCCGCGCGAGCGCTCCCCCGCGCGAGCCACTGCGAGCCGCGCAGAGTCCACGCGGTTCACCTGGCCCATGCCGACTCCGACCGTGGCGAGGTCGCGCGCGAGCACGATGGCGTTGGATTTGACCGAGCGGCACGCCCGCCACGCGAAGGCGAGGTCGGCGAGCGTCGCCGCGACGGCGGGCTCGCCCGCCGCGAGCCGCCAGGCGGACGGGGAGTCCCCCGGCGCGCCGAGGTCGTCGTACTGCTGTAAGAGCGCCCCGCCGGGGATCGGCCTGAGCTGCCAGCCCGGACGAGGCACCTCGGGGACGACGATGAGCCGGATGCTGGGCTTGCGGGAGAGGATCTCCCGCGCCGCCGGGGCGAAGCCGGTGGCGACCACCACTTCCGTGAAAATCTCGGCGATCTGCCCCGCCAGCGCCTCGTCCACCTCGCGGTTGACCGCGATCACCCCGCCGAACGCGCTCACCGGGTCGCAGGCGTGCGCCTTGCGATGAGCCTCGGCGACCGTCTCGCCCACCGCGATCCCGCACGGGTTGGCGTGCTTGATGATCGCGACCGCCGGGCCCTCGTGCTCTCCTGCCGCGCGGAGCGCAGCTTCCGCGTCGGTGAAGTTGTTGTAGCTCATCTGCTTGCCGTGCAGCTGCTCGGCCTGCGCGAGCCCGGAGCGCGCGGTCGCGTTCACGTACAGCGCGGCGCGCTGGTGCGGGTTCTCCCCGTACCGGAGCACATCCGCGCGGCGCAACGTGAGGCTCGCCCATGCGGGCGGCTCGTCCCCGGACTCTTGCGCGGAGAACCAGTTCGCGATCGCGGAGTCGTACTCGGCTGTGTGCTGGAAGGCGAGCTGGGCCAGCTGCCGCCGCCTCGCCAGGTCGAACCCGCCCGCGTCCACTGCGGCGAGCACTTCGTCGTAGAGCCCTGGATCGACCACGACGGCCACGCTCGGATGGTTCTTCGCGGCGGCCCGCACCATCGAAGGGCCGCCGATGTCGATCTGCTCGACGCACTCCTCGAACCCCGCCCCGGAGGCGACGGTGGCCGAGAACGGGTAGAGGTTCACCACGACCAGGTCGAACGGTTCGATCCCGAGCTGCTCCAGCTGCTCGAGGTGGGCGGCGAGCCTGGTGTCGGCGAGCACGCCCGCGTGCACCTTCGGGTGCAGCGTCTTGACCCTGCCGTCGAGGACTTCGGGGAAGCCGGTGAGCTCTTCGACCCGTTGGACCGCGACGCCCGCGCCCTCGATGAGGGCGGCCGTCGAGCCGGTGGCGACCAACGACACCCCGCGCTGCGCGAGGCCGGCCGCGAACTCTGCGATCCCACGCTTGTCCGAAACGCTCACCAGCGCCCGGCGGATCCCCCGCCGCTCAACGTCCGTCAACGATCCAGCTCCTTCCGATGTGCCGGCGCGACCGCGCCGGTGATAAGCCCTGCCACGGTTTGTGGCAAAAGCCGCCGTTCGACTTCTTTGATCCGCTCGTGCAACGTTTCTTCGGTGTCCCTCGCCAGCACCGGGACAGGCTCCTGCGCGAGGATCGGCCCGGTGTCCACGCCGTAGTCCACCAGGTGCACCGTCGTCCCGGTCACCCGCACGCCGTAGGCGAGGGCGTCCCGCACCGCGTGCGCGCCGGGGAACGAGGGCAGCAGCGCGGGGTGCGAGTTCACGATCCGGTCGGGGAAGCGGTCGACGAAGACCTTCGCGAGCACCCGCATGAACCCCGCGCAGACCACCACGTCCGGGCTTGTCGAAGCCACGGCGCGGGTGAGCGCTTTGTCCCAGGAGGCGCGGTCCGGCCTCGCCCTCGGATCCACCCGCTGCACCGGAACCCCCGCGTCACTGGCGATGGACTCCGCGAGACAGGCCCGGTCCGCGACGAGGCCGACCACCTGGCCGGGAAAGCCATCGGCCGACGCGGCTTCAAGGAGGGATCTGAAGAGACTGCCGGTCCCAGAGGCGAGGACAGCGATACGCGCTGATCGAGGAATCTCGGAACCTTCATGGGTCACCAGCAGATCCTACTCGGCGCGCTCCTCCCCCTCGGCCTCGGGCTCGGCTTCCTCGGCGGCGTGCTCGGCGGGCTCGTCCGACGCGTCCGGCTCGGCTTCCGCCGGTTCGCCAGCGCCTTCCTCCGCCTCGTCCTCGCCCTCCGCCCAGGAGTTCGCCTCCCGCGCCGGGGAGATGACCACGGCAGGCTCGGGCCGCTCGCGCAGCGCGGCTGGGGCGGTGGTGGCGACGGCCACGGCCACGGCGGGAGCCGCGAGCAGGACGAACGCCGCCCCCCAGACGAGCGGCAGATTCACCGACCACGAGCCGAGCACCGCCACCCTGCCGCACACGGCGGCGGAGACGAGGAGGACGAGCGTCGCCGCGACGCCAGCGGCCGCCGCAGAAGAGCGCGCCGAAGCCGTCACCGTCCGAGCCTTGCCCGCGCATTCGCCGCCGAGCCACGCGCCGACCAGGGCGGGCACCAGGAGCGCCGCGAACGAGGCCTTCCCGAAATGCCAGGAGACGAGCGGGGAGAAAACGGGCAGCAACGGGAGCTGTCCGATCTGCGCGTGGTCAAGGCCGATGGACGTGCCGCCCATCCGCACCGTCGCGCCCAGCAGCACATCGGTCCCGGAGACCATGACGTTCGGGAAGTACAGTGCGCTGATCAGCAGCACGCCGACCAGTCCGACGCCGTCAGAGCCCGCGCCGAACCCAGAGGCGAGCCTGGCCCAATGCGCGACCATGTTCAGCACGGTCAGCCCGCCGCCGAGGACGAACAGCCAGAGGCCGGCCCGGACCCCGAGCTGCAGAGCGGCGGGGCCCCAGCTCGGGAGCGCCTCGCCGACGGCCTCGCGCCGCGACCACAGGATTCCGAGGCCGGACGCGACAAGATGGACCCCGGTCACCCAGGCCAGCGCCGGGGCGGGCGCGGGAGCGTTGAGCGGGACGACCGTCGCCGCGTCTTTCGCCGTCGCGAGCAGAATCATCGTGATCACAAGCGGCCCGCCCATGGCGGCCGCGAGCACTTGCCGCAAGTCCCGCGACGTCGACCGAGTCGAAGCCGCCTGCGCCGAGATCCTGGCCACGAAGAGCATGACGAAAGCCGTCGGGGCGAGGGGCAGCGCGCCGAGCGTGTTGTCCGCGATGGAAATCGGGACTTGGTGCACCGCGAGCCACATCAACGCGATGGCCCCGAACGCCCCCTGCAAATCGCTGTCGACGCTCACCAGCGCCACCAGGGAGATCGCGGCGACCAGGCCGAGCAGCATGCCAGAAGGGGCGAACGCGACGGTGAAAAGCGAGCGGGGCTCCCGCGCAGTCCTCGACTCGGACCAGACCAACACGTCCCGAAGCACGCGGAGCGCGTTCGGGTTCAGCCCGGAAGCGTCGTCCCTCGTCGAATTCTGGACACGTGTCCTGTTCGGCTTCGCCCCGTCTTTTCTGAGCGCCGCGCGAGGAACCGTACGAGTGACCATCTCGACCAGGATCGCAGACCCTCCCCCAGAAACAGTTCAGGCTCGCCGCGAACGGCGAGCCTGAACTGTGCGCATTGTCGGCAGGAGAGTCCCGCGCGCCGCGCGGACCCCAGTCAGTGGGCGCGGGGCGGCTCCCCCAACCCAAGGTTGATCTGCGGCTGGCCGGGCGCGGCGGGCGGCTGAGCGCCCGCGCCCGCGGCGGGGATGCCGTAGGGGGAGGCGGGCGGCGGGGCCACCGGAGCCTGCTGCGCGGGCGGGGCCTGCTGCTGCGGGGCAGCCGGAGCAGGGCTCGCGTACGGGCTGGGAGCCGCGGCCTGGCCCTGTCCGAACTGCTGCGCCTGGGCCGGGGCCTGCGCGTAGGACGGCTGCTGCGGGGCGGACGGCTGCTGCGGAGCCTCGTAGGACTGCGGGCCGATCGGCTGCTGCGGGCCCGCGTACGGGCTCGCCTGGGTCTGCGAAGGCGGAAGCTCCGTCTTCACCAGGTCCTCGTCGCCCTTGTCGGTGAACACGACCGCCGAGGCGAGGCCGCCCTGGATCAGCGCGAGCACGAAGACGACGATCACCAGGACCAGCGTCGTCGTGTCGGGCTGGATGGCGGCGGCGAACACCTGGATCACCGCGACCAGCCCGGTCAGCGCGCCTGCGACGCTGAGCGCCGCGACGACGACCGTGTTCTTCTGGGCCGGCTTCGCCGCGAGGCCGAAGCCGACCACCAGCGCCGCGGCGAACTCCACCGCCGCCGTCGGCGCGATGAGCACAGGCCCGAGATCCCCGAGGATCACCGCGACGAAATGCAGCAGGCCGATCAACGCGCCGACGCCGAGCACCGAGAGGCCGAAGACCTTGCCGAGATCAGCGGGGGCCTTCGGAGCCTGCGGCGCGCCGTACGGGCCGGGCTGCTGCCCGTAGTATCCGCCCTGGGGAGGACCGTATCCGCCCTGGGGCGCTCCATACCCGCCTTGCGGGGGCGCCCCGTAACCTTGCTGTGGATAGCTCATGCGAATCTCCCTCGTTCAAATCTCAAGTGCACAGCACTGAACCTTTTCAGCGCCTCTGACGTTAATACAAGCCATCAGCCTACGCCACACCGGCATCAAAGATGATCAAGCTTTGCCCGTCAAGATCTCCCGTGCGAGCGCCGCGGTGCCCGACGGGGTCTTGCCGACCTTCACGCCGACCGCCTCGAGCGCGGCCTTTTTCGCCTCAGCGGTGCCCGCCGAGCCGGAGACGATGGCTCCCGCGTGGCCCATGGTCTTGCCCTCGGGGGCGGTGAAGCCCGCGACGTAGGCGACGACCGGCTTGGTCACGTTCTCTTTGATGTACGCCGCCGCGCGCTCCTCGGCGTCGCCGCCGATCTCGCCGATCATCACGATCAGCTCGGTGGCCGGGTCTTCCTGGAACGCCTTGATCGCGTCGATGTGCGAGGTGCCGATGACCGGGTCGCCGCCGATGCCGATGGCCGTGGAGAAGCCGAAGTCGCGCAGCTCGTACATCATCTGGTACGTGAGCGTGCCGGACTTGGACACCAAGCCGACCGGGCCGGAGCCTGCGATGTTCGCCGGGGTGATGCCGACGAGCGATTCGCCCGGCGTGATGATGCCGGGGCAGTTCGGGCCGATGACCCTGGTCTTGGAGCCCTTCGCCTTGTTATGCGCGAAGGCGGCGACGGTGTCGTGCACCGGCACGCCCTCGGTGATGACCACCAAGAGCGGGATCTCGGCTTCGATCGCCTCGATCATCGCCGACTTGGTGAACGCGGGCGGCACGAACGCGATCGACACGTCGGCCCCGGTCTTCTCGATGGCCTCGGCGACCGTGCCGAACACCGGCAGCTCGACATCGTTGCCGTCTTTGCCCTTGTGCGCGACCGTGGTGCCCGCCTTCTTGGCGTTCACCCCGCCGACCACCTGCGTGCCCGCCTTGAGCATGAGCGCGGTGTGCTTGGTGCCCTCGCCGCCGGTGATGCCTTGGACGATGACCTTGGAGTCTTTGTTCAGGTAAATAGACATTGCTTCTCTAGTCCCTTGTTTCCTTCGGTTACTCGCCCGCGGCCAGCTCGGCCGCCTTGTCCGCAGCTTCGTCCATGGTGCCCACCTCGGTCACGAGCGGATGCGCCCGCTCGGCGAGGATCTGCCTGCCCAATTCGACGTTGTTGCCGTCGAGCCGCACCACGATCGGCTTGGTGGCCGTGTCGCCGAGGGTGTCCAGCGCGCCGACGATGCCGTTCGCCACCGCGTCGCAGGCGGTGATGCCGCCGAAGACGTTGACGAACACGCTCTTGACCTGCTCGTCGCCCAGGATCACGTCCAGGCCCGCCGCCATGACCGAGGCCGAGGCGCCGCCGCCGATGTCGAGGAAGTTCGCGGGCTTCACGTCCTTGTGGCCCTCCCCCGCGTACGCGACCACGTCGAGCGTGGACATCACAAGGCCCGCGCCGTTGCCGATGACGCCGACCTGGCCGTCGAGCTTCACGTAGTTCAGGTCGTTCGCCTTCGCCTTCGCCTCAAGCGGGTCCTGCTCCACTGCGACCGCGAACTCCTCGTGGTCGGGGTGGCGGAACTCGGCGTTGCCGTCGAGGGTGACCTTCCCGTCCAGCGCAAGGATCTGGTCGTCCGTGGTGCGCGCGAGCGGGTTGACCTCCACCAGGGTGGCGTCCTCCTTCACGAAGACCTCCCACAGCTTCGAGATGGTCACCGCGGCCTTGTCCAGCACCGCCTCAGGGAGGCCGCCCGCCACGGCGAGCTCGCGGGCCTTGGCCACGTCGACGCCCGCGTTGTAGTCGACCGGGATCTTCGCGACCTTCTCCGGAGTGGTGTGGGCCACTTCTTCGATCTCCATGCCGCCCGCCGAGGAGACGATCGCGATGAAGCCTCCGACAGAGCGGTCAAGGAGGAAGGAGAAGTAGTACTCCTCGGCGATGTCCGCCGCCTCGGCGATGAGCAGCCGTTTGACGACATGCCCCTTGATGTCGAGGCCGAGGATGTTCTTCGCGTGCTCGTACGCGTCCTCCGGGGTGGCGGCGTACTTGACCCCGCCAGCTTTCCCACGGCCTCCGACCTGCACCTGGGCCTTCACCATCACAGGCTTTCCGATTCGCTCGGCGATCTCCCGAGCCCCTTCCGGGGTGTCGGTCACCGCCCCTGGTGTGGTCGGCACCCCGTGCTTGAGGTACAGCTCCTTCGCCTGGTACTCGAAGAGATCCATGCTCACCGCCTATGTCTTTGTCTGATCTCGTCGCAAGGAGCCTAGCGACTGCCGAGAAAGCCGCGACGTCGGGTCTGCCGCCACCCCCGCCGCCGCCGCGAACAACGCCGCGCCGACCAGCCCGGCCCAAAACCCCGGACCAGGCGTCGAGCCCGGCACGTTGCCCGAGAGGAAGGGGTAGCCAGCGACATACGCCACTAACGAAAGCGCGCAGCCCGCGCACAGCGCGGGCTGTCTGCTCCGGCGCGACCGCACGCCGACGACCGCCGAGGCCGCGACCACGAGCGCGAGCAAGAACTGTCCGAACGCTTGCGAGGCGAACGGCACGTCGGGCAGCCAGGTCGAGCGGAACCCCGGTCCGACATAGAGCGGCAACAGCGCGCCCAACGCCCCGAACGCGCCCGCCGCCGCGTAGAGCGCGACGGCGCGGCGGTCGGGCGGACGCTCGCGCGGGTCCGCCTCGACCGCCGCCTCGCGACGCGCCTTGCGCCTTTTGCCCTTCTCGGCCCGGGCCGCCTCGGCAAGCTCGCGCGCGTGCTCCCACGCCTCGCGGTCGAGCACCCCCGCGACCAGGCAGGCGAAACCCGAGGCCCCGGCGAAAACAACCGAGGCCACCAGCAGCCAAGCGCCCCAGTCGAACGCCAGCGTCGGAGCCGCGAGCCGCATGAGCGGATCAGGGCTCTGCGCGGCTTCGACGGCGGACGAAGCGGTGCGCAGCGCCGAGAGCGCAGCCGGAACCGGGGCCGCCCACAGCACCGAGGCGGCGGGGCGGATCCGCTGCGCGCGGCCGGGCACGAGGAGCCCGATCCCCGCCACGAGCAAGAACGCCCCCGCGAGCGCGGCCCAATGCGCCGAGAGCACAGCCGGGGAATGCACAGGGCCGCTGTCGAGGATCTCGCCAAGCGCCGAAGCAGAGCGCACCTTGAGCAGCGGGCCGACCCCGCCGAGCACGCTCAGCGCCCCCGCCGCGAGGCTCAGGCAGCCTGCGGCGCGGTGGGCGATAAGAAGCGCGGACATCGCCCTTGACGGTACCTCGCCCGCCTCGCATATCCACGACACAGCTCGGACTCAGACAGTTCATAAGAAATTTGTAAGAACGCACCAGAGAAGTTGCGCCGCCTCTGTGGGTTTGGCTAGTCTCCTGTGGACAGAATCACGGAGCGATCACGGCCGCGTGGCGACACGGGTCACACTCCACACGCCTGTTCCCAGGTAGAGCAGGTCTCCGAATGAAAACCCCTATCGGCGCTAATCTCAGGAGGAAATGAGCGGTGTTCATGCTGCCGCGTCGCGCGAAGCGCACGGAACAAACCGCGTATGCGCCTTTCCGGATGGCCGATATCCCGCAAGACTCGTCCGTCGCGCAGCTCGGATCCGAGCAGTTCGCGCCGGAGCAGACCGGCTCCGCGCAGGCTTTCGGGCACGCCGGGCAGTCCGACGAGGAGTTCTCGCTGCGGCGCGCCGCGCATTGCGGAGCCTCCGCCGAGCGCCCGCTTTCCGTCGCCGAGCTGGTGGCCAAGGTCCACGGCGGCCAGGACGACGAGGCTTCGGCCCGGACCGCCCACCGCGCCCGCTCGCTGCGAGTCACCCCCGTCGGCATCGGAGCCGTCATCGTCGGCGCGTCGTTCACCGGAGCGTGCGGCTTGGAGTCCGCCAAATCCAGCAACGCGGCGCAGAACTCCGTCACCACCCAGCTGACCGCTGTCTCCACCGACGGCCAGCTCGTCGGCGGCGCGGGCGCTGACGACCAAGTCGCCGTCATCCCCCGCGCCGACTTCTCCGGCTACCTCGACCAGCTCGCCACCGGCGCGCAGTTCTCGCAAGAGCGCGAGCAGCAGGAGGCCGCGCATCTGCGCCCCCTGTACACCGCCCCCGCTTTCGGCACCTTCACCTCCGGTTTCGGCTACCGCTGGGGCAGCCTGCACGCGGGCGCGGACATCGCGGGCGCGTACGGCAGCCCGATCGTCGCGGTCGCGGACGGGACGGTCGTCGAGGCCGGCCCCGCCTCCGGGTTCGGCCAGTGGATCCGCATCCAGCACGAGGACGGCACGATCAGCGTCTACGGCCATATCAGCGCGATCTACGTGCGCGCGGGCCAGAAGGTTCTCGCGGGCGACCGTATCGCCGGAATGGGCAACCTCGGGTTCTCCACCGGCACGCACCTGCACCTTGAGATTTGGCTGGGCGGCAAGGACAAGGTCGACCCCGTGCGCTGGCTCGCCGCGCGCGGCGTGAAGTTCGACGGCACGCCGTACGTCGCGGGCTCTCCCGCCAGCAAGCAGTAGCGCCGCCCCAAGCGTCCGGCCCCTCCGGTCGGCCCCCGCTTCCGTTCCTTTTTCTCCCTTTTTCGCCAACGCGGCGCGCGGCGCGCCCCCGCACTAGAAGACGCTGGACGTTGCGCTCTGCGGACGATGTGCTGGGCTGCGGCCAGAAAGTCCGCTGCGCGTCCGAAATGCCTTCCTCGGCGAAGAACGACGAACTGCTCCAACAACCGCGACGTGAGGTCCACGCGCGGAGCTGAGCGAGGTCAGAGTTTGGACATGGGGACGCCGCCGATCAGCATCAGCTTCATCGTCCCGCTGCTGCCGAAGTCCACGGTGACCGTGGCCGCCGCGCCGTGCCCGCTGCTCGCGACCACCTTGCCAAGGCCGTATTTGTCGTGGTTCACGCGGTCGCCGACCTCGAAGCTCTCGTGGCGCAGGTTCGGCCTTGGCCTGGGGCCGCGCTCGGCGGCGGGCCTGCGGAACGGGGCCGCGTTCTCGGCCCTCGGCGCGGACACCGAGCCGAAGTCGCTCCTGGTGAAGCCCGCCCAGGTCTGATCGGGCTCGCCCCGCCGCCACGAGACCAGGTGCGGCGGGATTTCGATCAGGAACCGGGAGGGCGGGTTGGTCATCGGCGAACCCCGGAACGTGCGGGTGAGCGACCTGCTGACATACAGCTGTTCCCGCGCCCGCGTGATCCCGACGTAGGCGAGCCTGCGCTCCTCGGCCAGCTCGACCGGATCGCCGAGCGAGCGCAGGTGCGGGAACTGTCCCTCCTCCAGCCCGGTCATGAACACCACGGGGAACTCCAGCCCTTTCGCGGTGTGCAGCGTCATAAGCGTGACCACGCCCGACTCCGAGCCGCCCTCCGGGAGCCGGTCCGAATCCGCGACGAGCGAGACCTGCTCGAGGAAGTCCCGCAATTTGGCCACGCCCGCGTCCCCGTCCGCCCCGCTCTCGCCCTCCTCCTCCGGTGGCAGGGCGACCCGGAGCTCTCCCGCCAGGCCGTCCGCGACCGCGCCGCCCTCTTGCCCCGCCGCCATTTCTCCGTACTCCACCGCGACGGAGATAAGCTCGTCGAGGTTCTCCAGCCGCGCGCCGTCCTGCGGGTCCGTGCTGTCGGCGAGCGTCGCCCGGTAGCCGCTGCGCTCCACCGTCTGGGCGACGAGCTCGCCGACTGTCAGCTCGCCCGCCGAGAGTTCGTCGCGCAGTCCGGCGAGCATCGCGACGAACTCCGCGACCGACCGCTGCGAGCGGGCCGCGAGCGCGGGGATCGCCCCCTCGGCCGCCGCCTGGCACCCTTCCCAGAAGGTCTTCCCCTGCGACCCAGCCCACGACGCGATCTGCGCTTGCGCCTTGTCGCCGACCCCGCGCCTCGGCGTGTTGATGATCCGCGTGAGGCTGACCGCGTCGGACGGGTTGGCGATCACCCGCAGGTAAGCGATCACGTCGCGGACCTCTCTCCGGTCGTAGAAGCGTTGGCCGCCGACCACCCGGTACGGCACGGCGTGCCGGATGAACGCCTCCTCGAACACGCGCGACGCGTTGTTCGTGCGGTAGAACACCGCGATGTCGCCGTGCTTGGCCCCGGCGCGGACCAGCTCGGCGATCTCCGTCGCGATGAAGCCCGCCTCGTCGTGCTCGTGGTCGGCCACGTAGCCGACGATCTGCCGGCCGTCGCCCGCCTCGGTCCACAGCCGTTTCTCCCGCCTGCCCTCGTTGTGCGCGATGACGGCGTTCGCGGCGGAGAGGATGTTCTGCGTCGAGCGGTAGTTCTGCTCCAAAAGCACGGTGCGGGCGTTGGGGAAGTCGCGCTCGAACTCTTCGATATTGCGGATCGTCGCGCCCCGGAACCGATAGATGGACTGGTCCGAGTCCCCCACCACGGTCAAGGCCGAGGTCTCCGCCCCGACCTGGGTGCCCGCGCCCGCGCCGACGAGTTCGCGGATCAGCACGTACTGGGCGTGGTTGGTGTCCTGGTACTCGTCCACGAGCACGTGGCGGAACCTCGCCCGCCAGCGCTCGGCGACCTCGTCGTTCGTCTGCAAGAGCTGCACCGCCCGCATGATCAGATCGTCGAAGTCCATCGCGTTCGCGGCGGCCAAGCGCTCCTGATAGCGCCGGTACACCTGGCCGAGCAGCAGGTCGAACGGGTCTTCCACCCCGGCGAGGGCCGCCTCGGGGGTGATCAGCTCGTTCTTCAAATCGCCGATCTTCGCGGCCAGCATGCGCGGCGGGAACCGGTTCGAGTCCAGCTCCAGCTCCTCCGCGACCATCGAGAGCAGGCGTTTGGAGTCGTCCGAGTCGTAGATGGTGAAGTTGCGGTCGAAGCCGGCCTCCGCGCTCGCCTCGGCCCGGAGGAAACGCGCGCAGGAGGAGTGGAAGGTGGAGACCCACATCTCCCACATCCGGCCTCCGACCAAGGCTCCGACACGTTCTTTCAGCTCGCCCGCCGCCTTGTTCGTGAAGGTGATCGCGAGGATTTCGCCCGGCCTCGCTTGCCGCTCGGCCAAGAGCCAGGCCACGCGCCTGGTGATGACGGAGGTTTTGCCCGACCCCGCGCCCGCGATGATGCACAGCGGCGCGCCGAGATGGACGACCGCTTCTGCCTGCTGCGGGTTGAGGCCATGGAGAATCTGCTCGGACGCGTTCATGAGGACATCGACGTTACCGAAACGCAACCCTTCTTGACGACAACCCGATCCGCGTTTCGCGAAAGCTTGTTCGAGAGCCCCGCCCGGCTACGGCCCTCCGCCGATCGCCCCGGCGTTCCCCTGCGGCATCGGCGGCGGGCCTCCGGGCCGGACCGGAGCGGGCCGGGGGTTCGGCCCGCCGTCGCTGTCCGGCGAGTACTCGTTGGGGTAGGGCCCGTTGCGCTGCCCCTGTCCTTGCGGGGTCGCGGCAGGGTGCACCGTGCCGTTGCGGTCCACCCAGACGTTGCCCTTCGGGGTGTACACCAGCCCCCCGCCGATCGGGCATGGGGCGAACGCCTGTCCCGTGTCCCAGTCGTGCATCAAACCGTCGCCCGGGCAGTATCCCGGCGAACCGGGCGGGCCCGCCTGCGCGGTCGAGGCCCAGAGCGGAGCGGCGGCGAGGCACAACGCCGACACAACCGCGCGAGTGGTGTAGCCAGCCATAGCGCCTCCTGATTCCGGGGTACCGCGTCCATTCTACCCCGCCGCCGCGAACCAGACCCGGCCTTCGGGCAACCCCGCCACCCGCACGCCCCCGGCCCTCCTGACGGGCGGGGGCAAGCCGGAAGCGAGGGGCCTCGGAGCTAGCTCAGAGCGCTCATGCCCCGCCAAGTCTCCCAGTCGTAGGTCCAGTCGTAGATCTCGCCGTCCGACGGGGAGAGCTGCACCGACGTTCCGGTGACTTCCACGGGGTCGCCGTAGAGCGCCGAGCTGAAGTACTGCTGGGCGTTCTCGGGCGAGAGGTTGACGCAGCCGTTCGAGACGTTGGTGCTCCCCTGGTCCCCGATGGTCTGCGGGTTGGCGTGGATGAACTCGCCGTTGTTGGAGATCCGCACCGCGAAACGCTCGTGCGCGTTGTAGTAGTACGGCGGGTTGGACATGTAGAAGTCGGCGTATTTCTCGGTCACCACGTGGATGCCGCTGCGCGTGGTGTTGCGGACCTCGTTGCCCTCGCCGTAGCTGCACGGGAAGTCCATGATGACCGCGTCGCCCCGGAGCACCTGCATCCGGTGCGAGGGCACGAAGCACTGCACGAGCTGGTGGCGCGCGATGGTGAAGTCGCTGGTGAGGGTCTGCGTCCCGCAATAGACGCCGTCGCCGAAGTCCTCCGCGAACAGCGGCACCTCCAGATGCACCTTCGTGCCCGGCTCGAAGTACTCCTTGGTGCGCCAGTGCGCCTGTTCCCCCACCGCGTCGGGCAGCCAGGCCCAGGAGCCTTCCGTCGCGGGCTCGCAGGTCACCTTGAGCTTGCGCTCCACGGCGGCTTTGTTTTTGATCGGCGCGGAGAAGCGCAGGATGATCGGCACGGCCACACCGACGGGCTGCCCGTCGCCGATGTTCACGTTGACCTCGGCGACCTTGTCGGGGTCGAGGGTCGAGAACGAGGAGAGGAAGGGCTCGGGGGTTCCGTCCGGCCCTTTCGCCTGCCCGGTGAAGAGGTACTTGCGCCCGAATTCGAGCGAAGCGGAGGTCTCGAAGCTCGTGCCGTCCGGGCCGATCTTCCCTCCGACGAGCTTCCCGTCGTCGCTGATCAGCCTCGCTTCTGCGAGCGTTCCGCCGCTCGCGGAGATTTTCGCCGTGCTCGCCGGGCTCACGTCTTTCGCGCCGTCGGCGGGCTCGAAGACCAGTTTCGCCGTTGTTTTGGGCGCGGCGGAAGAGCTCGCGGGGCTGCGGCCCTCTTCTTCCGGGTGTCCGCAGGAGAAAAAGCCCGCGCACGCCGTCACGCCGGTGAGGGCGACCAAGGCGACGCGCCGGGGAACGGGAGCGGCCTCCCAAGAGCGCGCGGCCCCCTCAGCAAATCTACGGAGATGTCCGTCCACGGCAGAAAGGTTACCTCCTCGCGACCGCTTCGTGCCGCCACCGACACGAAAGCTTCATGGAAATGCCTGCGAGCCCAGCGAGCAGGGATTTCCATGAACGTCGCGGGCGGCTCTCCACGGAGAACCTAGTTTTTCTTCGGTAGAATGCATGCGAACATCGAAATATTCTGATCGCCCCTGACGAAGGAGACGAGATGCCCGACCAGCAGTCCGACGAGTTCCAGGGTACCGAACCAGCGGCCCCGTCGGGGCCGCCCTCGGCCGGGGTCGACCGGCGTGTCTTCTTGCGCGGCGCGGCGCTCGCCACGGCGGTGGCCGGGGCGGGCGCGGCGGCCTGCTCGACCAAGCCGAACCCCTTGGGCGAGTCCTCCTCCGTCGACGGCTCCGCCTCGGCGACGGCCCCCAAGGGCCCCGCCGCCGCCTCCGGCGAGACCGAAGCCCGAGGCTGGGCCGCGCACGACGGGACGGGGAACCTCTCCCCGATCTCCTTCAAACGCCGCGCGGTGCGGCCCGACGACGTGCGGATCGACATCAAGTACACGGGGGTCTGCCATTCCGACGTCCACTTCGGGCACGCCGACTGGGGCACGCCGCCCTACCCGCTCGTGCCGGGGCACGAGATCGCCGGGGTCGTCGCCGAGGTCGGCTCGGCGGTCGTCCGGTTCAAACCGGGCGACGAGGTCGCGGTCGGCACGGTGGTCGACTCGTGCGGCCACTGCGCGGAATGCGTCTCGGGGAACGAGGTGTACTGCCTCAACGGCTACACCCACACCTACGGGGCGAAATCGCAGGACCCCGGCGGCTACACCCAGGGCGGCTACTCGAACAGCATCGTCGTCCGCGAGCGGTACGTCCTCAAAGCGCCGCACGGCGTCGATCTGGCCCAGGTGGCCCCCATGGCCTGCTCGGGCATCACGGTGTACTCGCCGATGCGGGCCTGGGGCGTGCGCGAGGGCTGGCGGGTCGGCGTGGTCGGGATCGGCGGGCTCGGACACTTCGCCGTGCAGGTCGCCAAGAAGCTCGGGGCCGAGGTCGTCGCGTTCACCACATCGCCCGACAAAGTCGCCGACGCCGCACGGCTCGGCGCGGACACGGTGGTCGTGAACGAGGACAAAGAGCAAATGGACCGGATGCGCAGATCGTTCGACTTCATCCTCGACACCGTCCCCTACGCCCACAACCTCGAGCCCTACTACCCGCTGATGAAGCGCCAGCGCGTGTTCTGCCGCGTCGGCCTCGGCAAGCTCAGCACCCCGAACGAGTGGGGGCAGATGTCGACCTTCGGCAACCAAGTCATGATCGCCGCCTCCAACACCGGCGGCATCCGGGAGACGCAGGAGGCGATCGACTTCTGCGCCGCGCACAAGATCGGCCCGCAGATCCAGGTGATCCCCGCCGACCAGATCAGCGACGCCTGGAAGAAGGTCTTCGACAAACAAGCCCGCTACCGCTACGTCATCGACGCGTCCACGATCAAGGCGTAGCGGGGCCGAGCAAAACTAGTCGAGGCCTTTGCCGAGGATGATCGGCTCGGGCTCCAAACGCACGCCGAACGCCTCCCGCACCCCCGCGCGGACTCGCCCGGCCAACGTCAGCACGTCCGCCGAGGTTGCCGCGCCCCGGTTCGTGATCGCAAGCGTGTGCTTGACGGACAGCCGCGCCGGCGCGTCCTCGCCGGGGAAGCCCTTGCCGAACCCGGCGTGTTCGATGAGCCAGGCCGCCGAGAGCTTCACCTGCTCCCCCTCCACGAACCAAGGCATGCGCTCGGGGCGCTTCGCCCGAGGGAACAGCCGCTCGGCCTCGTCCAGCGGCAGCACCGGGTTCACGAAGAACGATCCGGTGCTCCAGGTGTCGTGGTCGCCCTCGTCCAGCAGCATCCCCTTGCCCGCCCGCAAGGACAGCACCGCGTCCCTGACCTCCCGCGCCGGCGCGCGCTCGCCTTCTCGGACCCCGACCGCCGAAGCAAGCTCCCGGTAGCGGATCGGCGCGGACAGCCCGTCCGAGGTCAGCCGCAGGCGCAGCGTCAGCACGACGACGCACTCCTCGTGCCGGATCGCCGAGGAGCGATAGCCCAAGCGCAAGCTTTCCGCCGAGGCCCAGCGGTGCTCCCCGGTGCTCCAGTTCCACAGCTCGGCCTCGACAAGGCAGTCGGAGAGCTGGGAGCCGTACGCGCCGATGTTCTGCTTCACGCTCGCCCCCACGTTGCCGGGGATGCCGGACAAGCACTCCAGCCCGCCGAGCCCCGACTCGACGGCGAACGCGACGAGGTCGTCCCAGCGGACCCCCGCGTCCGCGAGCACCAGGGCTCCGTCCGAGTCGAGCGCGCTGGAGAGCCCTTCGCTCGTCACGCGCAGCACCGCGCCCGGCCAGCCCTCGTCCGGAGCCACCAGGTTGCTGCCGCCGCCGAGGTGGATCGTCGGCACCTGCGCGTCCGCGAGCTCCTTGACGGCCCCGAACACGATCTCCCGGTCGGGGCAGTCCACGAGCAGCCCGATCGACCCGCCCACCCGCAAGGTTGTGAGCTGCGCGAACGTCGCGTCCTTGCGCGTCAGAGCGCCAAGATCGGCCAATTTTCGGGGGAGCTGCGCGCTTTCCATGACTGAACACGGTAGCCTGCCCTAGTGGCGACACCTATTGACTATTCCGCCGAGTTCTCTGTCGACTCGAAACGGTTGCACGACGTATTGACCAGCCAGGCCTACTGGACGGACCGGATCAACGAGGTCGGCGGCGAGGGCTCGACCCTCGCGTTCGGGCCCGACCCGGACGGGGAGCCCGTGGAAGAAGGCTGGTTCTCGGTCCGCTCCAGCCACATCATCCCCGCCGACGAGCTTCCGCCGATGATCGCGAAGATCCGCAGCGGCGACCTGGTCATCGAGCGCAGCGAGCACTGGAGCCCGCTCAAGGACGGCAACGCCGTCGGCTGGTACACCGTCAGCGTCCCCGGCACCCCCGCGCGCGTGCGCGGCGAGGGCAAGCTCACCTCGACCGGCGGCGGCTCCGCTGTGAGCTACACCGGCGAGGTGAAGGTGAGCATCCCGTTCCTCGGCGCGAAGATCGAGTCCAACCTCTCCGGCCAGGTCGTGGAGCTTCTCGACAAAGAGCGCGACTTCACCACCGCCTGGTTGGCCGAGCACTAGGCCAGTTCCCCCTACGGGCGCAGTAGTAAGCTACAAGCACTATGGCACGTACCTTGCATCTCCCCGTCCGGTACCGGCATCCTCCCGAGCGGGTCTTCGAAGGCCTCTCCGACCAGCAATTCTGGGACGACCTGATGCAGCTGTGGCTGCAGCTCACCGACAAGTCGGAGGTCGTGAGCTTCGAGAAGACCGACGACTACGTCGAAATCGAGGTCAAGCAGAAGCTGCCGCGCGAGTACCTCCCGCCGATCGCCAAGTCGATCATGAAGGTGGACATGCACATCACCCGCAAGGAGAAATTCCTGCGGCCGGGGCTCGCGGACGAGGACGGGAACAACGGAGCCTTCTCCGCCTCGGTGCCCGCCGCGCCGGGCAAGTTCGGCGGCACGCTCACGATGCGGGAGAGCGGCGTCGGCCTGGTCGACAACGGCTCCGGCGGGACGCTCATCCGCAGGAGCATGAACATCCGGGTGTTCGTGCCGGTCCTCGGGCCCAAGCTCGAGCAGCTCATCCTGGTGAACCTCAAAGAGCTGGTCCGGGGCGAGGCCGAGTACCTGTGCCAGTGGCTCTCGCCGCGCCCGCCCGCCTGGACCCAGGAGGAAGTGGACGCTTTCTACAACGGCTGGCGCCCCTCGGAGGACGACCCGAGGACGGCCGCGCAGCGCCTCGCGCAGAGCGCGGCCGACATCATCCAGACCTGGTGAGCTGATGGCCCTGTTGCGCGTCGCGCTGGCGCAGATCTCCTCCGGGCCCGATCCCGCCGCCAATGCGGCGCTCATCGCGGAGAGCGCCCGCGCCGCCAAGGCGCGCGGCGCGCAGCTCGTGGTCTTCCCAGAGGCGGGCATGCGGTGCTTCGGCGAACCGCTCGCCCCGGTCGCCGAGCCGGTGGACGGGCCGTGGGCGGCGCAGATCCGCGCGCTCGCAGCCGAACTCGGCGTCGCCATCGTCGTCGGCATGTTCTCCCCCGCCGAAGCGGGAGAGGGCAAGGTGCGCAACACCCTGATCGCCACCGACGGCGCGCAGGTCTGGCCCTACGACAAAATCCACCTCTTCGACGCGCTGGGATTCCTCGAGTCCCGCACCGTGGAGGCGGGGAGCGACCTGGTGGTGTTCGACCTCGGTCCGGCGAGGATCGGGCTCACAACGTGCTACGACGTGCGCTTCCCCTGGCTGTACCAGGAGCTGGCCCGGCTCGGCGCGCACGCGCTCGTGGTCAGCGCCTCCTGGGGCTCGGGGCCGCGCAAACTCGAACAGTGGCGCCTGCTGACGGCGGCCCGCGCGTTGGACAGCACCTCCTACGTGCTCGCCTGCGGCCAGGCGGATCCCGGAGCGGCGGCGGCGGACTCGTCCGCGCCGAGGGGGATCGGGTTCAGCCGCGTCGTCTCGCCGTTCGGCGAAGTGGTCGGGGAGGCCGGAGCCGCGCCAGAATTGCTCGTCGTCGAAATCGATCTTGACGTCGTCGACCAGGCGCGGACCGCGCTGCCTGTTCTCAAGCGGAACCCCCTCCAGCGAGCACTGGTAAAGTGCTGACTCGATGAGCCAGTCGAACGATTCCGATCCGAAAGAGCCAACAGAGCACAGCTCCAGCGCGAGCGAGGACGTCGAACGTCCCGAGAGCGATGCGCAGGAAGAGCCGCCGACGGAGAAACTGCCCGCCGCAGACGACGAGACGACCGTCCTGCCCGCCGCAGACGACGAGACAACCGTCCTGCCTGCCGTCGAACACGATCCCGCCGGCCTCGGCTCCGAACCTCCCCCGGCGGAGCGCGACGTGGCGGACGAGACGACCGTCCTGCCCGCCGTCGAGCCAGAGGGGGCGGACCTGACCGAAGAACTCCCCGCCCCCGCACCGACCGAAGCCACGACGGAGCTGCCTGTCGCCGAGCAAGGCCGGAGAGAGCCGGACCAGGCCGAGCAAAGCGTTTCCGACGAGACGGCCGTGCTCCCGCCGGCCGCAGCCGGAGCCGCCGCCGTCACGACCGGCGGGGCTTCCTCGAAGGGGCATGACGCGGACGACGAGCCCGGAGCCGCGCCTGGCTCTCGGCCGTCGAGATTCGGGCTGAAGACCGCTGTGCTCAGCCTTGTCGTCCTGCTGCTGCTCGGCGTCGTCGGGGTGCTCGGAGGCGAGCTGGTCGCCCGCCACCTGCTCGCCGTGTGCGCCGACGAGGCTGCGGAGAACGTGCTGCACACGAAGGCAAAGGTCGACTACGACCACAGCAAGTTCCTGCTCGCGAGCCTGCTCGACCACGAAATCCCCTACCTTTCGGTGGACGCGAAGAACAGCGCGGTGGACAAGTACGACCGCAACGGCGAGGTGCAGCTCAAAGAGGCCATCAAAGGGCTGGACATCATCGCCCACCTGGAAGACGTGCACGTCACCAAAGGCGGCGGCTCCGTCGGCCACATGACCACTCAAGTCACGTGGACCGCCGAAGGGATCCGGCAGACCTTGGCCAACCGGGACTTGAAGGACCCTGGCCAGACCGAATCCCCGATCACCTCCGTCAACTCGGTCAAGCTCGATCCGGAGCACAACCAGTTCGACATCGACGTGAACGGCAAGATCGGCATCCTCCAGGCCCGTGCCGTCATCATCGTGCAGCCGGAGGTCGACAAGCAGCACAACTTGCAGATCAGGATCAAGAGCATCGACCTGCCCGAGGCCCATAACTTCATCGGGTTCGACGTGTCCGGCTTCGCGAACTCGATCGCCCGGCCCGCCATCGAACAGGTCGCAAAGAAGGTCGCGAGCTACCCCATGGGGCTGAAGGCGAAATCCGTGCAGGTCAAGCAGGACTCGATTGTCTTCCAGTTCTACGCGGACGACGCTCCCCTCGTGAAGGGGACCAAGTGCTCCGCGCTGCGCTGGCTGGAGTGACCAGCGAGAGCGAAGAGAATGAGAAAAGGAGCCCCGCCGACCGGCGGGGCTCCTTTTCTCTTCGCCCTCAGGCGAGCGTTCACACGGGGAACCCGTCGAGGACGGCGCGCGACCCCGACAAGCCGAGGCGGTGCGCCCCGGCCTCGATCAGCGCGCGAGCCTGCTCCGCGGTGCGGATCCCTCCGCTTGCTTTCACCCGCACCCGCGAGCTGACCGCGGCCGACATCAGCGAGACAGCCGCGACGCTTGCCCCTCCCGCGGGGTGAAAACCCGTCGAAGTCTTCACGAACTCCGCGCCGCCGCGTTCCACCGCCCGTGAGGTCTCGGTCACCGCGCTCGCGCCGTCCGGGGCCAGCGTGAGCAGCGCCTCCGACTCGATGATCACCTTGAGCAGCGCGTCGCCGCAGGCCGCGCGCACCAGGGCGACCTCGCGCTCCACCGACTCGTAGTCGCCGACGAGCGGGTTCGAAAGGTCGACGACCATATCGATCTCCTGCGCCCCCTGACGGGCGGCGAGCGCCGCTTCGGCGGCCTTGATCTCGGCGTGGTGCCGTCCGGATGGGAAGCCCACCACCGTGACCAGCACAAGCCCCTGCGCCTCGACCGGCAGTACGGACGGCGAGAGGCACACGCCGAGCACGCCCAGCGCTTGCGCTTCTGCCACAGTCTGCGCTGCGTGCTCCGCGAGCGCTTCCGGCTTGAGCAGCGTGTGCTCCACCATCGCGGCGACATCCGCGCGCCGCAGCCCGCTCACCGCCCCGCTCCCGCTGTCGCCGAGGACGCAGTCCGGGCGGTCTCGCGCAGCAGCGCGTTGTACTGCTCGGTCGCCTCCAGCTGGACCATATGGCCGGACCCCGGCACGACGACCAACCGCTCCAGCCAGCCGGTCTCGACCAGCTCTGCCGCCATTTCGTAGCTGTGCTCCACCGGCAGAAGGCGATCCTGCAGGCCCGCGACCACCACCGTCGGCACGGTCAGATTCCTCAGGCCCGCCACGAGGTCGGCGAACGCCAAGACCTGGAACCAACCGCCCCTCGACCGACGCGCGCACGTGAGGGCCATCTCGGCGGTCCGGTCCACGTCCGCGTCGCTCGCCTCGGCGCACAGTACGCTGTGCCGGACGAGGAACCGCGTCGCCCACGCGCTGCGGAGCAGCCACAGGTTCAGCGGGGCCGAGAGCGCGGCGCTCAAGGCGGACACCGCCTTCTTCATGGTCTCCTCCCCCGCCGAGCTGAACAACGTCAACGGCTGGATCTTGATCCTGCTGGGCAGCTCGCGCACCGCCGTGGCGGTGAGCACCACCGACTTCGCGCGGCGCGGCACCTCCTCGGGGTAACGGGCGGCCCAGGACATGATCGTCATGCCGCCCATGCTGTGCCCCGCGACGACCGCCCGCTCGCCCTCGCGCAACGTGTGGCCCAGCACGGCGGAGAGGTCGTCGCCCAGCAGGTCAACGTGGAACGGCCCCGATTCGCCCTCGCTCTGCCCGTGCCCCCGCTGGTCGTAGGCGATCACGCGGAACTCCCCCGCGAGCGCGTGCACCTGCGGCAGCCACACCTCCGCGGTGCAGGTCCATCCGTGGGCGAAGACGAGCGGCGGCGCGTCCGCCGGCCCGTACTCCACCACGCGCAGGCGCACCCCGCCCGTGCTCTCCACCCAGGACTCGCGCCCTGGGTGCTTCGGCGGGGCGAAGTCGGCGCGGGTTTGGGGCTTGACCGGCCACAACAATCCCCCAGTTGCCACCGACGCGAGCGCGCCGACAGGCGGGAGCGCGAAACGGATCAGACGAAGCAATGCACTCACATCGCTGATTATGCCAAAACCCACGAACGCCGCAGGCTCTGGCCGTCGTGACGACGGCCAGAGCCTGCGGCGTTCGGGCCCGCCTCGCTCACTTCTCGGCGGAGTCGGCCTTCTTCGTTGCGGCGGAGCGGCGGGTGGTGGAGCCGGTCCCGGTCCCCTTGCTCGCCTGCTCGCCGAGCGCGCGGGTGCCGCTGGCGACCTTGCCGAGCGCATCGTCGGTGAGCTCGCGGACCTCGTCCACCTTGTCCGCGACGGCCTTCTTCACGTCCTGCACCTCGGACTGCTTGAGCAGACGTTTGGTGGCCTCCTCGCCCCGCTCCGCGAGGAGGTTGAAGATGTCGAGGGCGACTTTGCTGTACGCCTCGGCGACCTTGCGCAGCTCTTCCGGCGAGAACTTGGCGACCAGGTCGCGGATGTCGCCGATCGGCTCGGCCTTCTCGCCCTTCTCCGGCAGGTGCTTGTCCCGCGCCTCGTTGACCTTCGCGAGCACTTCGCTCGTGGCGCTTTCTGCGGTCTCGCGGATCTTCTCCACGATGTCGTTCACCGCGGCGAGCGCGAAGTCGCCGACGCCGACCGCCGCGTAGAACGGGGCTTTGATGTCGAGGGACGGGGTGCTCTTCTTCTCAGTCTTCTCAGCCATGTCAATCTCCTTTGTTGTGGTGGTTGGGTTGATCTCTTAGGAGATCCCGCGCACGTGAGGTCTCCTGGACAAACGCTTCGTACACTTGGACCAGCGCTTCTTTTTGCCGTTCGGTGATCGACTCGTCCGCGAGCACCGCCTCGCGCACCCGGCTCGGCTCGCGCTCCGCCAGCAGCTCCGCCTGCGTTCCCAAGGCCTCCGCCGAAAGCCGCAAAGCCTTTGCGATCTGCCCCATCACTTGGGCGGACGGGTTCCGCAGACCTCGTTCGATCTGGCTGAGGTACGGATTGCTGACCCCAGCCCGTTGGGCCAATTGGCGCAACGAGACCTGCGCCAGCTCCCGCTGAGTCCGGATGAACTCACCGATGTCTCCGACTTCTCGGATGTCCCAGATCTCTTTGACCTCTCGACCCATGCCACCATGCTAGCGCGCCTTGCTAGCACTTGCAAGCATTCTGCGCTAGCAGATTCGAGAGCCGCGCCAGCGGCCCTCGCCAGGCCCCCGTCGACCCCGATAGCCGCGGCGCAAGGCGGAAGGCCGCGCGGTGCGCACGAGCGGCCGACGACGCGGCAGATCGCTCCTGGGCGGCGGGTCACACCCCGGTCAGGACGAGGACTCTTTCTTCGGTGAGGTCGTGCATCGCGCTGCGCACGCCCTCGCGCCCGACGCCGGAGTCCTTGACCCCGCCGTAGGGCATCTGGTCGGCCCGGTAGGAGGGCACGTCGCCGACGATCACTCCCCCGACTTCGAGCTCCCGCCCCGCGCGGAACGCCAGCTGCAAGTCGTGGGTGAACACTCCGGTCTGCAATCCGAACCGGGAGTCGTTCACCTTGGCGAACGCCTCGTCCGTCGAATCGACGGCGAACACCGACACCACCGGGCCGAAGACCTCCTCCGCGACGACTTTGGCATTGTCCGGCACGTTCGTCAGGACGGTCGGCGCGTAACTCGTGCCGGACCGGACCCCGCCGGTCGCCACGCGCGCGCCGTCCGCTTTAGCCTCCTCGACCCACGCCTCGACCCGCTTGGCCGAGTCCTCGTCGATCAGCGGGCCGACTTGCGTCGCCGCGTCCGCCGGATCCCCCGTCCCCAGCGCCTCGGTCTTGGCCACGATGCGCTGGAGCAGATCGTCGTGCAACGACCGGTCCACGTAGACCCGCTGCACCGAAATGCAGGACTGCCCCGCCTGATAGTTCGAGAAGGTCGCGATCCGGCTCGCCGCCCAGTCCAAATCCGCCTCGCTGCGCCAATCCGCGCAGACCACCGCGGCCCCGTTGCCCCCCAGCTCCAGGATCACTTTCTTGCGGGGCGCGCTGTCGCGGATCGACCAGCCCACCGGCACCGACCCGGTGAAAGAGACCACCGGCAGCCTCGGGTCCTGCACGAGCGCGATCGTCTGCTCGTTCGAGACGTTCAGCACCGCGAACATGCCGTCCGGCAGGTCGGTCTTCGCCACGATCTCGGCGAGGAAGCGCGCGGCCAACGGGGTGCGCGGGGCGGGCTTGACGATGATCGGGGCCCCGACCGCGAGCGCGGGCGCGACTTTGTGCGCGACCAGGTTCAGCGGGAAGTTGAACGGCGTGATGCCCAGGATCGGGCCGAGAGGGGCGCGACGGGCGATCGCGAGCCTGCCGACCCCGCCGGGGTCGGTGTCCAAACGTTGCAGCTCTCCGGAGAAGGTCCGCGCCTCCTGCGCGGCCCAGCCGAACGTCGACACCGCGCGCGCGACCTCCGCCTTGGCCCACTGGACCGGCTTCCCGCTCTCGGCGGTCAAGATCGCCGCCGCCTCGTCCGCCCGCGCGGCGATCTCGTCCGAGATCTGCCGCAGCGCCCCGGCGAGCACGTGCGCGGGAATCGCCGCGCGGCGCAACGCGTGCGCGGCGGACACGGCACGCTCGACCTCCTCGTCGTCCGCGAGGGCGACTTCCCCGACAACACGGCCATCATATGGACTACGCACCAGCATGGGTTACATCCTATGCTGGACAGTCATGTCTCGATGGGCCCCTCTGATCAACAACGCGCGCCGCCGCGCCGCAATCGCCGTCGAGCTCGCCCCTCGCCCGTCCGGGCGGACCCTCGCGTTCCTCGGGGTCTGCGCCGCGATCACCGCGGCCTGCGTGTTCTGGCTCCCGATCCCGTCCCCCGCCGTGATGCGCGACTGGGCGCAGTCCTTCGGCGCGGTGGGCCTGCTCGTTTTCCTCGCCGCCTACGCGATCATCACGGTCACCCCCGTCCCCCGCACCATCTTCACCCTCGCGTCCGGCCTGCTCTACGGGTCGCTGCTGGGAGTGGCCGTCTCGGTGACCGCCTCGACGCTCGCCGCCGTGCTCGCCTTCCTCTTCGCCAGGCGGATCGCGGGCGAACGCGTGCAGTCCTATATCCGCCATCCGCTCGCCAAACACGTCCAACAGCAGCTCAGCCAACGCGGCTGGCTCGCCGTCTGGTCGGTGCGCCTGATCGCCCCGGTGCCGTTCGCGCTGCAGAACTACTTGTGCGGCGTGTCCACGGTGCGCCTGGTCCCCTACACGCTCGCCTCGTTCATGGGGCTCATCCCCATGACCACCGCCGTCGTCCTGTTGGGCGACGCGACGACCGGACACTTCGACCCGAAGTTCTTCCTCGTCAGCGCGTGCTGCATCACCGTGGGGCTGGTCGGGCTCGCCATCAACGCCCGGCTGTCGAAAGCCGACGACGCGCAAACGGACGACGCGCTAGGGCAGCGCGCGGCCGAGGAAGAAGTTTGAGGCCACCGCGGCCATCACCAGGAGCGTGCCCGCCAGAATCCACGCGCGGGAGGACTCCTGCTTCACCAGGTCGTACCCGATCTCCGCGTTCAACGAGCTGTAGACATCGGTGAGCTGGTCGAGCGAGCTCGCCGTGAAGAACTTGCCCCCGGACAGCTCCGCCACCTTCTGCAGCGACGCGTCGTCCGCCGGGACGGGCACCCGCGACCCCTGGATGTTCACGTACGGGATCGGGCTCGCGGTGCCGAACGAGATCGAGTAGATCGGCACCTCCTTCGCCTTCGCCTCTTTCGCCGCCGTGAACGCGCCGCGCGGCGCGTTCAAGTCGTCCGGGACGGTCTCCTTGCCGTCGGACTCCAGCACGATGCGCGCGGGCGGGGCCTTCGAAGCGCCGCCGAGGATGCCTTTGAGCGTCTCGATCTGCTGCAGCGCGGTGTAGATCCCCTCGCCGGTGGCGGTGCGCGCCGCGAGCTTGTCCGGCCGGATCGCGTCGTCGAGCGCGCGTTTGACCACCTCGTGGTCCGAGGAGGGCGCGATCAGCGTCTGCGCCGTCCCCGCGAACGTGACCAGGCCCAGCTGCAGCGTCGGCTCCATCTCGTCGACGAACTTGATCGCGGCCTGCCGGGCGGCGTCCACCCGCGTCGGGCGGACGTCGTCGCACATCATCGAGAGCGAGATGTCGATGACCAAGACGACCGTGGCCCGGTTCTTCGGCACTTTCGCGAGGGTGGTCGGACCGCTCAGCGCCACCGTCAGCAGCAACAGCCCGACGAGGAACACCGCGACAGGGACGTGCGTGAGGAACTTCGAGCGCTTCGGCGCGACCTTGTCCAGGATCTCGGTGTTCGCGAAACGCAAGTAGCGCGAGCGCAGGTAGACCCGCGCCACGACGTAGAGCGCCAGCAGGAGCGCCACCACGATCGCGAAGAGGTACCACCAGGGGTGCATGGGGGCGAACGGATTGCCCCAATCGGGCTGGAACTGGAGAGGACCGCCGAATGGCTCCGCGAGCAGCGTCACGCCGCCCCGTTCACCAGGCCGCGACGACGGGCCGCGACGAACCGCACGATCTCCGCGATCCAGTCCTTATCGGTGCGCAGGGACAGCACGCCCCCGCCTGCTCCGCGCAATGCCCGGTGCACGGCTTCCTGGTGTTCCCGCGCGGCCTCCGCGAAACGCTGGCGCAGCGAGTCGGTGACCCGGTAGGACTTGATCTCGCCGCTCTCCGCGTCGCGGAGCACGACCTCGCCGACCGGGGGCAGCTCCAGATCCCTCGGGTCGAGCACTTCGATCCCCAGCACCTCGTGCCGTCCGCCGACGCCGCGCAGCGGACGGTCCCAGTCCACCGGGCCGAGGAAGTCGCTGATGACCACCGCGAGCCCCTTGCGCCGCTGCGGGCGGCGCAAGGCGTCGATGGCCTGCGCGAGGTTCCCCCGCCTGCCCTCGACGGACTTCGGGGTGGTCGCGATCGTCGACAACAAGTTCTGGACGTGCTGCCTGCCTGAGCGGGCGTTCACCCGGATGATGTCCGTCCCCGTCGCGATGATCGCGCCGTGCCGGTTGCCCGGCGCGGTGGTCAGATGCACGATCGCCGAAGCCGCCGCCACCGCCAAGTCCCGCTTCTCGCAGTTCGTCGTGCCGAAGTCCATGCTCGCGGAGAGGTCCACCACCAGCCACGTCTCCAGCTCCCGGTCCGCGGTCATCTGCCGCACGTGCGGATGCGTGGTCCGGGCGGTCACCGACCAGTCCATCTGCCGGACGTCGTCGCCGGGCACGTACACGCGCGAGTCGCCCGGCTCGGACCCCGGTCCGGGCAACAGGCCGAGGTGGTCGCCGTGCAGCTGGCCGTCGAGCTTGCGCCTGACGGTCAGCTCCAGCGTCTTCAGCGCCGCCGCGAGCTTCGGGTTGCGCAACGTGCCCTGCGCGAACGACGGGGTGCTCTGCGGCACGTCAGGCCTGTCCCGCGAACTGTCCGGCCACATTGCCGACCTGCGGCGGGACCGGAGCGCCCTGCGGGGCCTGATGCGCGCTCACCTGCGGCAAGGCGATGGTCTTGAGCACCCGCGCGATGACGTGCTCGGTGGTGACCTCGTCCGCCAGCGCGTCGTAGCTCAGCACGAGGCGGTGGCGCAGCACGTCGGGGATGACCTCGACCACGTCGACGGGGATGACGTAGTCGCGGCCCCGGACCAGCGCAAGCGCCCTGGCCGCCGCGACGATGCCGAGCGTCGCGCGCGGGGAGGCCCCGTACGACAGCCAGGACGCCACGTCCGGCAGGCCGTGGGCCCGAGGGTCGCGGGTCGCGGCGATCACCCGGACCACGTAGTCGATCAGAGCGTGGTGCACGAAGACCTCGCCCGCGGTCTCCTGCAGCCGCAGGAGCGTCTCGGAGTCCAGCACCTGGCGGGGGGTCGGAGGCTTGGTGCCCATCCGGTAGATGATCTCCCGCTCCTCCTCCACCGTCGGGTAGGAGACGAGCACCTTGAACAGGAACCGGTCGCGCTGCGCCTCCGGCAGCGGGTACACGCCCTCGTTCTCGATCGGGTTCTGCGTCGCCATGACCAGGAACGGGCTCGGCATCGGGTAGGTCTGCCCGCCGATGGTCACATGCCGCTCGGCCATCACCTCCAAGAGCGCGGACTGGACCTTGGCCGGGGCGCGGTTGATCTCGTCCGCCAGCACGAAGTTCGCCACGACCGGGCCGAGCTCGGTGTCGAACTCCTCCCGGCCCTGCCGGTAGATGCGCGTGCCGACCAAGTCAGTGGGGACCAAGTCCGGGGTGAACTGCACACGGGAGAACTTTCCGCCCACCACTTTGGCGAACGTCTCCACCGCCAGCGTCTTCGCCACCCCCGGCACGCCTTCGAGCAGGATGTGCCCCTTGGCCAGCAATCCCACCAAAATCCGCTCCACGAGCTGTTCCTGCCCCACGATCACACGCTTGACCTCGAACATCGTCTCCTCGAGGAGTTTCGCGTCCTTAGCCACCTGCGCCTGGATATCTGTGCTCACTACAGCCCTATCGCCTTTCCAGATCTTCATCATCGCCCACGCTCGTCACGACCGCAGACCTCGGCCCGCGCGCCAGCTTGAGCCGAAACCGACAGCTTACTCCCGAGAGCTGAGAGCCCGCTGACGGACATCCTAGCCAAAAAGGGCGACAACGCGCCGGAAGCGCACGCCAGAGGCCGCAGGAAGCCCGCCCCCAGTGGAAACCTCGTGCGGCTCCGTCTTGCGCATTAAGGGCCGACGACCAGAAACATAGAGAGATACGCCGGCACGAGCGCGGCGCACACCGCGAATACGGCAACGAACCGCAGGAACGGACTCGTGCGCTCGGGACGGCGGGCCGAGGCCACGACGCATCCGAACGCCAGCGCCAGAAGTCCGTACGAGGCGGCCCCGGCCGCCCGCATCCCGACAACCGCCCAGAGCTTCCGCGACACGTACTCATTGGAATCGACCGTCCAATAATCGGGATCTCCGGCCAGGAGGAAACACGTGCCGCAGGTGAGGAAATTGCTCACCGCCACCAGCCATATCGCATACTGAAGAAGTCGGCTGGCCCGTGACGGACGCCCTTCTGGAGGGGAATCGCCCGTCACCAGTCGAAGACCTTATGCGGCGGCTCCGACACCTCTGGCGACTCCGCAGGCTCGTCGTACTGCAAGCCGTCACGGGTGATCACTCGCGGTTTCGGAACGTGATCGTCACGGAGCTTAGGAGAGAAACACGGGCTTCGTCCACCGAAAGTCGGCGGGTACCCGGCGAGCCTTCCTGCGTATCCCATGACGTTTAACTCGTATCCGTCTGGCGAGCGCCCGTACCAGCTGGGGCTGCTATCACTTTCACGCTCTTCGACGCGCCAACCCCAGCTCCTCCAGAGATCCCTGATTTTTCCAATCAGTGCATCATGATCAGTGCCTATCGGCACCTTCATGTCGAAAGTATCGTGATAGGTGATCGGCGCGTTCTCCTGGTCGATGCGGTCATCGCAAGCGCTTGTTTTCCCTCCTTGCCATGGGTGAGCGCTGAAGATGGATACACCATCCGGCAACCCCTCGAGGGTTCTTCGCATGTACCCGTACAAGGTCTCTTGGGCCTGCTGCTGGCTCTCGACGTGCGGGGCGGGGATCATGATCTGGCCTTGCGATACTGAGGCAGACGCGGTGTGACCATCCTGCGCCGGTCGCGGCTGGGGACCGCAACCAACGACAAGCAGCACGGAGGCAAGCACCGCAACCCTCGCCAAAACCCCCACCGCAGCACGAGACCACATCACCACCGCCCCCGCCGCACGCACAAACCACCCCCATCCGACACCGAACAAAACCAGACGATCACCAATTGAAAACCCTATGCGGCGGCTCCGACACCCCTGGCGACTCCGCAGGCTCGTCGTACTGCAAGCCGTCACGAGTGATCACTCGCGGTTTCGGAACGTGATCGTCACGGAGCTTAGGAGAGAAACACGGTGTTCTGCCGAGCATTGTGGGTGGATAGCCGACCGGATTACCAGCCTCAATACTTAGTATGTAGCCATCCGGCGAGATAGCGTAACGGTTAGGCTTGTTGTCCCCGCTGCGTTCCACAACACGCCAACCCCAGCCCTTCCAAACATCACCAAATCTGAGAATCAAGTCGTTGTAGTCGGTTCCCGCAGGAGCGCGAATTCCTCGAAAATCTGAATAACTGACAGGCGCGTTCTCCTGGTCAATACGGTCATCGCAAGCACCTGTACTCCCTCCTTGCCAGGGATGGGCGCTTTCAATGTCAATGCCCGCCGAGAGCGCCTCAAGGGTTTTTCGCATGTACCCGTACAAGGTCTCTTGGGCTTGCTGCTGGCTCTCGACGTGCGGGGCGGGGATCATAACCTGTCCTTGCGATACTGAGGCAGACGCAGCGTGACTATCCTGCGCCGGTCGCGGCTGGAGACCGCAACCAACGACAAGCAGCGCGGAGGCAAGCGCCACGCCCCTCGCCAAAACCCCCACCGCAGCACGAGACCACATCACCACCACCCCCGCCGCACGCACAAACCACCCCCATCCGGCGCCCAACAAAACCAGACGATCACCAATTGAAAACCCTACGCGGCGACTCCGACACCTCTGGAGGTTTCGCAGGAGCCGCATACTGTGGGCCGTCACGAGTGATGAGGGTAGGGATCGGGATGTAGTCATATCGGGCTTTATCACCGGTGAAGCACGGTGAGCTGCCTTCAAACATCACAGGGTATTGGGCATCCGATTCGACATGGAGCACGTAGCCGTCCGGGGCGATCCCGAATCGATTGGGCTTGTTAAATCCGTCGCGCTCTTCGACGCGCCACCCCCAGTTCTTCCAGATCTCCCCAATTTTGACCACGAGCGCAAGATTGTCCGTTCCAGGCGGGGCGATGATTGTCCGCGCATCGTGGTACTTAGCGGGGGCGGTGTTAGGAGGTTCGTAGTCATTGCACGCGCTCACCGTCGCTCCTACCGCGCCGTAGCGGGAGTTGTCGAGCGCGTAGCCGTCCGGCAGTTCGCGCAATGTCTTCTGGTAATAGCGGTACACCGCGTCTTGCGCTTGCTGCCTCGTGGTCGGCATGGGCTCCATCGGGGCTCCTTTCACGTTGGGCGGCGGACGGTCGTCCGGCCCTAGGTACTGGGCGATCCGGTCGCATCCGGCCATGGCGAGAACGACTGCAAACAACAGCGCCACGCCTCTCGCGATGGACTTGTGAGCGATGGGGTTGTTAGTACGGGGTGACACCGTTGCTCCCGTCGTGTCTGGTGATGATTTGGCCGAGATTCTTCATCGCGGGGTTGTCCGGGTCCCAGTAGCTGCTGTGTCCGCCGAGGCCAGCGTCGATACGATACGCGTCGTCCCACAGCGAGGGGTCGCTGCCGAGGTCGCTGAGCCCGACAGCGGCCCCGACATTGGCGATGTCGATGGGGTCGAAGAAGGATTTGCCGACGAACACCTTCGCACCCTCGGGAAGGGAGAGGCCGTGCGCGTTGTCCGCGAACGCGCCGGGGCTAGCGAGAAGCACCACCGCGTCCGCGTCTAGATGGTTCCCGTGCGTGGCGGCTGCTCCGACCTCGGTGGTGCCGTAAGAGTGCCCGATGACGGTGTTGTAAGAGCGGCCACCAGCGGCTGCGTCGTCATGGGAGGCGCGGATACCGGCCTGGTAGTCGTCCAACGCCTTCGCGCCGCGCAGGGCGGGATCCGGGTCGCCCGCCCACGGCGACGTGCCCTCGATGCCGGAGATGGTCATGGGTCGGTCGTAGCCTAACCACTCCGTCACCGACACGTCACCCTCGTGCAGCTGCCCATGAGATGCCTTGATAGCCGACTGGATGATGTCCTGTGAATGCTGGTCGTAGGCTTCTAGCGTGCTCAGGTCCGAAAAAGTGCCCGGCACGACGGTGGCGGTGTCTCTCGCCCTGTCGGGGTTGTACAGGGCGACGGCGGCATGGCCCTTGTCGTCCACAGTCCCGAGGAAACGCGGCACCCCGTCTTTGCCGCTGCGGTCGAGGGTCGCCCGGATGTTGTTGTAGCCGTCCAGCTCTTGCTGCAGGGCCTTGCGTTTCGCTTGCCAAGCCGCCCAGTCTTTCTCGTACTGCTCGGCGTCCTTTCCTCCGCTGATGGGAACCTCGGGCGGGTGTTGGTTGATAGCGGCAAGTTCCTGTTCCGCGTGTTTCGTCATCCGGTCAAGGTTCGCCCGGTTGTAATGGTCCCGATCATCGAAGGGGATGCCGCCGTGGTTGCCGATGTCGTGGTAGCGGTCGTAGATGGCGTCTTTCTCCGTGGGGCTGAGCTGCAGCCAGAGGTCGTGGAGCTGTTTGGGGTCCGAGGGGATGTCCATGGTGCCGTCGGCGATGGCGGCGGCTTGCTCGTGGGCGGCTCTGCTCGGGTCGTACGGCTGGTAGGGCTGGCCTTTGGAGTCAAGCGCGAGTTTGGAGAGGTCCAGTGCCTCTTTGATCTTCCCCGCCCAGGTCTGGCCGAGGTCTTCGAGCTGCTGGACGAGACGTTTTATGTCCTCGGTGAACCCGTAGGCGATGAGCTTGAGCAGCTCGCCGATCTGGTACGGGGCCCCGGCCGGGACCGCCCCCGGTTTGACCTGCACGGTGAAGTCGTCCGCCACCTGGAACGGTTTGCCGCACGGCCACATCTTCCCGTCGCCGGTCCCGAGGGTGACGTCTTTGTCCTCCACCCCGCCGATGAACTGGCGCGCGGTCTTCCTGCTGTCCGAGATGAACCCTTGCGCCTGGTCCAATTGGCCCGCCGCGGCGCCGAGGGCGTGGGTCGTGTCGCCGTAGGTGCGGGCGACCAGGCCCGCGCGCTGCTGGAGCGCGTCGGACGCTTTGCCGGTCCACTCGTCCCCGCCAGCCGGGAATCTCAAACGGCGCGGGAACTGGGACTGCTGGGGCTCGTACTGCTGCGCCTTGGTCCGCATCGCCTGCGCGAGGTCCCCGAGGGCTTCCGGGTTGAGCGCGTCCAGCAAGGGGCGGGTCAGTTGTCCGCTCATCCGGGGATGTCCAGCCTGGCTATCGAGGCTTGGGCTGCCTCGTCGGTCATGTCGATGATCTCTGCTGCCGCGATGACGGTGTGCCCGATGTAGTCCAGCTCGTTGCCGAACCGGGTCTTGAACCCTTCGTAGCCCTCGGCGCAGGCGGCGAGGGCGTCCTGCAGCGCCAGCCCCTTCACGCCTTCCGCCGCCGCCCGCAGGCTGTCGGGCGTGCCGTCGCCCGACAGCTCGTCTTTCGCCGCCAGCACCTCCCGGCCGGATTGACGCGCCTTCTCGGTGTCGAGCTTCACGCGCGGCCTCCCTCTCGGATTTTCTTGACCGCGGCCTCGCGGCGGTTGACCTCACGGGCGTTCGCGTCCAGATAGACGTCGATCTTCATGCCGCCGACCTCTTTCGTTTCATCAGGCTTGACCGGGGGCTGGCTCTCCCGGTACGCCCGCACCCGCTGTTCGACCAGCTCCGCCTCGTCGCGCTCGGCCTCGGCCATCCGGCCCAGATCCACGAACCGCCCCGGCTCCGGGGGTGCCCCGCCCGGAGGCGCGGGCGGCGGTGTCCGCGGATTCTGCCCCTCGAACCACAACGCGGGATTCACCGGAAACGCCCCCGGCTGCGGGTCCAACGGGGCGACGGGCGGAGCCGACTGCGAAGGCGGCCAAGGCGACTCCTCGTCCGCCTTCGCGAACGCCTCCGCCTTCGCGAACGCCTCCGCCGTCGCGGCGTCGTAGCCGCGCGCGACGTAGTACTCGTAGCTAGCCACGGCGGCGCGCCCCGTCGAGCGCGCCGCAGGACGCGCGAAGATCCGGGCCGGGATGGGCACGCCCGAAATCGTTGTTCAAGTGGATCATCATGTCCTGCCTTATCGGTGACATCGCCTGTTGCGCTGATCATACAGGCCGGTGGCCGCGTCCGCCACTTCGCATCAAACATTTGTATCCGCCATTTATTTCATCCATACGTGACGATCATTGTCGACGTGCCGAGCATGGGTGCATGGGACCAGGCGATCTGAGCGGTAGCGTGTGAGCCGTCGTATCCTGCGCGGTTTCCGCCATAGCGAATTCACCAAAGCTCGCCTCGAGTACAAGCGCAAAGGCATCAGCAACCACGACCTCGGCAGGCTCTCCGGGATCGGGGAGAACACACTGAGAAGATGGCAGAGCGGCGAAGTCCTACCGACCATCGACAAGCTCAGCGCAGCGCTGGCCGTCCTCGGCGTTCCAGTCAGTCGCGTCGTGGTCATCCCGCCCGAAAAGCGCACGTTGGGAGATCTGCGCATCCTCGCCGGATTCACCCAGCCGCAATTGGCGAAAGCAGCAGGGATGAGCACGACGGCCCTGTCCATGCTCGAACGCGGCGGAACGCCGCTCACCCCGCAAAGAGCCGAAGCGCTCGCCCCGCTGCTCGGCGTCGGAGCCGACGAGCTGCGCGCCGCGTGGCAGCGGGCGAAGGACCGGCCGCCCGGCGCGCCGGCCTAGGGGCGGCGCAGCGGATCAGAACATGCGGACGACGTCCGGGCACATCCCGCCCGTGCGCAGGCGGGTGACGTGGACCCGCTCGCCCGACTGCGGCGATTCGAGCATCCAGCCGTTGCCCAGATAGAGGGTGACGTGCTCGCTCGCGTTCGGCCCGTAGAAGATCAGGTCGCCCCGGCGCATCTGCGCCGCCGGAATATGCCTGCCCGCCCGGTACTGGTAGCCGGTGTAGTGCGGCAGGAGGATGCCCGCGCCCGCGAAGGCGTAGATCATCAGGCCCGAGCAGTCGTACCCGGAGATCATGTAGTCGCCGTACCGGTCGGCGACGCCGCCGTCGTGGATGCCCCGGGTGGGGCCGTAGGCCGAACCGCCGCCCCAGGAGTAGATCCGCCCGATCTGGGAGAGGCCGCGCCGGATCACCGTCTCCACCGCCTGCTGGCCGTACAGCCTCGGCACGTATCCGCCCGCCTGGGGCGGGGGCTCTTGCGCGGCGGCAGCGGCGGGGGTCGCGCCGTAGAGGATCAGCTGGGAGAGGGCGGGGTCTTGCGCGGCGACCTGCTGGGCCAGCTGCTGCTCGACGTCCGGCGCGGCCGCGGGCCCTTGCTCGGGCGGCGCGGGAGCCTGCTGCTGCTCGCCCGTCGGCGCGGGAGCCTGCTGCTCGCCCGCCGACGCGGCGGCAGAGGTGGCCGGGGCTTGCTGCGCCTTCGCCTGCTGGTCCGCGAGGGCTCGGGCTGAGTCTTTCGCCTCGTCCAATTTGCGCTGCGCCTCGTCGCGGGCGCGAACGAGCTCGTCGCGTTTGGCCAGTTGCGAGTCGGAGGCGGCCTTGGCCTCGGCGACCGCCCGGTCCGCGTCCTGCTTCGCGCGTTCCGCGTCGGCGACGGCCTGCTGCGCCGATCGGTCGGCGGCGTTCGCCGCGGCCGCGCGGTTGGCCTCGTCGTTGCGCGCCCGCCGGACCTCGTCGAGCACGCGCCGTTGGTCCGAGGCGATCATTTGGACCACCGCCGCCCGGTCCAGGCCGTCTGCCACGCTCGGAGCGCCGATGAGGGCCAGCTCCGGCGAGAGCGCGGATCCGTTGGCGTACATGAGCTGGACCAAGGAGTCCGCCTGGTCTTGCGCCGATTGGACCTGGGTCTGCGCGCCCCGGAGCTCGTCGCGGGCCGCGCCTGCGCGGTTGCGGGCCTCGTCGGCGGAGGACCGGGCGGCCCGCAAGTCCTCTATGGCCTTGTTCGCGGCCTGCTGTTTCGCCTCGACCGCCCCGTCGAGGCGGTCGATCTCGCTGTTCGCGGCGGCCAGTTCGCTCACCGCGTCGCCCAAGGCGCGCTGGTCGCGGTCCACCTCGGCGTTCGCCGCCGCGACGTCGCCGTCCGGCTGCGGAGCCGGCTCCGCAGCTGCGAGCTGCATGGAGGGGAGCACGACGCCCGCGGACACGCTCAATGCGGCAATCGCGCGGCGCAGCGAGCCGATCTGGCGGTCCGCGCGCGCCAGCGCGGCAGCTTCCGCCTTGGAATTGGCCGTCTGTGTCATGGTTCTCCTCGCCTGCGCGACTCTCGTGTGTCGTCTCCGCGCTTCACGTTGTTCGGATATGCGTCAGTCTTTCACAGAAACACCACAGACATCAGGAAAAACATGCGTATCTCCGACAACATGTCGATAACGCTTTGCTCCGGCGCGGCTTTATAAAAAAAGAAATCAGGAGAGCGCGAGTTCGGAAATCGGCGATAGGACAGGCTGGCCGCGCGGCTTTTTCAGGAAGCGCAATTCAGCGGATATCGAACATCAGCGCGACATAAAGCATCGGCTAATGGAAGGCGATTAGAACAATCGGACGACGTCCGGGCACATGCCCGGCGTGCGCACCCTGGTGACGTGCACCCGTTCCCCCGACTCGGGCGACTCGAGCATCCAGCCGTTCCCGAGGTAAAGCGCCACGTGCTGCGTCCCGTTCGGGCCGTAGAAGATCATGTCGCCGCGCCGCATCTGCGCCGCCGGGACATGCCTGCCGGATCGGTACTGGTTGCCGCTGTATTTCGGCAGGAGGACGCCTGCGCCGGCGAAAGCGAAGACCATCAGGCCGGAGCAGTCGTACCCGGAGATGTTGTAGTCGCCGTAGCTGTCGGCGACGCCGCCGTCCCGGACGCCCCTGGACGGGCCGTACGCGCTGCCGCCGCCCCAGGAGTAGATGTGGCCGAGCTGCGTGAGGCCGCGCCGGATCACCGTCTCGATCGCCTGCGGGCCGTACAGCCTCGGCACGTATCCGCCGCCCGACGGGGGCGGCGGCGCTTGAGCCGCGGCGGGCGTGGGGCCGTAGTAGATGTAGCGGCCGAACTCGGGGTCTTGCGCTGCGATTTGGGCCGCGAGCTGCTGCTCGACGCCCTCCGGAGCCGCCGGAGCCTCCGGCCCCGGCATGCCGTCCGAGGGCGGCTCCGGGTCGGCGGCCGCGAAGGAGGGCGTGGCCGCGAGGAGCCCAGCCGCGAGGCCGAACGCGACGAACGCGCGCCTCGACGCGCCGGGGCGGCCGTGGGCCCGCGCGGGCTCCTCGTCCGAAATCTTCCTGCCAGCCACCTGCACCTCATCTCCTTACGTCACGCCGTTTACGTCACGCCGTCGTCGGCCTCGTCCGCCCCCTCCGGGCGAGCCTTCTCGCACCGGCACCGCGCCCAGCGCTCGAGCAGACGTTCTTCAGTCTTTCACACGCACACCATGCGTTCCAAGAGCAACTTACGCAACCCTGGCAACGGATCTATAACGCTTTGCCGACTGCCGTTTATAAAACAATCGGAAATGAGAAAGGGAATTCGCAATCAACGTTTCGGATTAACGCAGAGAATTACAGAAAGGTAATTTTATTGTCCGCTGTTCACGGCGGTCTCGGGCTCCGAAACCGCGCCTCGCCCGCCTTCCCGCGAGCCCGGCCGGAATTTCCGCGAGACGAGTCTGCATTTTTGTGAGAGCCTCGCCACAACCACCGCGCCGAGGACCAAGACGGACAAAACGGCGGTGATTTCCGTCCACGAGACGCTCGGGGCGAGCAACCGGTCGAGGAACTGGTTCGCCGCGACCGTCGGGTTCCCGTCGAGCTCGTCCTGCGCGTTCTCCAGCCGCGCCCTGGAGATGCTCGCGGAGTAGGACCCCGCGTAGCCCGGCGCGACGGCCAGCACGGTGACCGGATCCGAGCCCGCCACCTCCGTCGCCAGGTTTCGTAACTGCGTGGGGACGTAATCGCCCGGCGGCAGCACGAGGACCTCGAAGTCCAGGCCCTGCCCCTTCGCCCGCGCCACGACCTGGGCCAGGCCCGGCCGGTCCGCCGGGCCCGCGTACACGCCGGTCCGAGCGAGCTCCGCGCGGATCGCCGCAGGATCGGCCCCCGCGGGCAGGTCTTGCTTCAGCGGCCATGGACTCATGACGTGCATCGTACCGCCAGCCGACGCAGATCCGCCGCGACCGCGCCCGGATCGGCGTTGACGCACCCCCGCACATAGCAGTATGCTTGTACTGTTACGATGGTTCCCGTCCCACCAGCCCTGGGTCATCCGATGCGAGAGGCATGTTCCTGCGCGCCGGATGCCGAATAAGGAGGTCCACTATGGCCAGCATCAACTCCTTCAACTCCCGAGACACCCTCAAGGTCGACGACCAGGAGTACGAGATCTTCCGCCTCGACCGCGTCGAAGGCCTCGAAAAGCTCCCCTACTCGCTCAAGATCCTCGCCGAGAACCTTCTTCGCACCGAAGACGGGGCGAACATCACCCAAGACCACGTCAACGCCCTCGCCAACTGGGACCCCTCCGCCGAGCCCTCGGTCGAGATCCAGTTCACCCCGGCCCGCGTGGTCATGCAGGACTTCACCGGCGTGCCGTGCGTCGTGGACCTCGCCACCATGCGCGAGGCCGTGACCGAGCTGGGCGGCGACCCGAACAAGGTGAACCCGCTCTCCCCCGCCGAGCTCGTCATCGACCACTCGGTCATCCTCGACGTCTTCGGCCGCGCCGACGCCTTCGAGCGCAACGTCGAGCTGGAGTACGAGCGCAACGCCGAGCGCTACCAGTTCCTGCGCTGGGGCCAGGGCGCCTTCGACGACTTCAAGGTCGTCCCGCCCGGCACCGGCATCGTCCACCAGGTGAACATCGAATACCTCGCCCGCACGGTCTTCACCCGCAACGGCCAGGCCTACCCGGACACCTGCGTCGGCACCGACTCGCACACCACCATGGTCAACGGCCTCGGCGTCCTCGGCTGGGGCGTGGGCGGCATCGAGGCGGAGGCCGCGATGCTCGGCCAGCCGGTCTCGATGCTCATCCCGCGCGTGGTCGGCTTCAAGCTCACCGGCTCCATCAAGCCGGGCGTGACCGCCACCGACGTGGTGCTCACCATCACCGAGATCCTGCGCAAGCACGGCGTGGTCGGCAAGTTCGTCGAGTTCTACGGCGCTGGCGTCGCCGAAGTGCCGCTGGCGAACCGCGCGACCCTCGGCAACATGAGCCCGGAGTTCGGCTCCACCGCCGCGATCTTCCCGATCGACGAGGAGACCATCGACTACCTGCGCCTGACCGGGCGCGACGAGCACCAGCTCAAGCTGGTCGAGGCCTACGCCAAGGAGCAGGGCCTGTGGCACGACGCCGCGCACGAGCCCGCCTTCTCCGAATACCTGGAGCTGGACCTGTCCACCGTGGTGCCCTCCATCGCAGGCCCGAAGCGCCCGCAAGACCGCATCCTGCTCTCCGAGTCGAAGGTGGCGTTCCGCAAGGACATCCACAACTACGTCGAGGAGCAGCAGCCGACCCCGCACACCAAGCTGGACGAGGCGGTCGAGGAGTCCTTCCCCGCGAGCGACCCGGCCAAGCTGTCCTTCGCCGACGACGACGCCGTGCCGGTGTTCTCCGCCGCGAACGGCTCTGAGGGCCGACCGTCCAAGCCGGTGCTGGTCAAGTCCGACGAGCACGGCGAGTTCATCCTCGACCACGGCGCGGTGGTCGTCGCGGGCATCACCTCCTGCACCAACACCTCCAACCCCTCGGTCATGCTCGGCGCGGCCCTCTTGGCCAAGAACGCCGTGGAGAAGGGCCTGACCTCCAAGCCGTGGGTGAAGACCAACATGGCTCCGGGCTCCCAGGTCGTCACCGACTACTACGAGAAGGCCGGCCTGTGGCCGTACCTCGAGAAGCTGGGCTTCTACCTCGGCGGGTACGGCTGCACCACCTGTATCGGCAACACCGGGCCGCTGCCCGACGCGATCTCCAAGGCGATCAACGACAACGACCTCACCGTCACCGCCGTCCTCTCGGGCAACCGGAACTTCGAGGGCCGCATCTCCCCCGACGTGAAGATGAACTACCTGGCCTCTCCGCCGCTGGTCATCGCATACGCGCTCGCCGGGACGATGGACTTCGACTTCGAGCACGAGCCGCTCGGGACCGGGACGGACGGGCAGCCGGTGTACCTCAAGGACATCTGGCCCGCGCCCAAGGACATCGAGGACACCATCAAGTCGACGATCAACCGCGAGATGTTCACGAAGTCGTACGCGGACGTCTTCAAGGGCGACGAGCGCTGGCGCTCCATCCCCACGCCCGAAGGCGACACCTTCGAGTGGCAGGACTCCTCCACCTACGTGCGCAAGGCCCCGTACTTCGACGGCATGCCGCTCGAGCCCGCGCCGGTCGCGGACATCAAGGGCGCCCGCGTCCTCGCGCTGCTCGGCGACTCGGTGACCACCGACCACATCTCCCCCGCCGGGTCCATCAAGCCGGGCACCCCTGCCGCGCAGTACCTCGACGCCCACGGCGTCGACCGCAAGGACTACAACTCCTTGGGCTCGCGGCGGGGCAACCACGAGGTCATGGTCCGGGGCACCTTCGCGAACATCCGGTTGCAGAACCAGCTGCTCGACGGCGTCTCCGGCGGGTACACCCGCGACTTCACCCAGCCGGGCGGCCCGCAGGCGTTCATCTACGACGCGTCGGTGAACTACCAGAAGGCCGGCATCCCGCTCGTCGTCCTCGGCGGCAAGGAGTACGGCTCGGGCTCGTCCCGCGACTGGGCCGCGAAGGGCACCACGCTGCTCGGCGTGCGCGCCGTGATCACCGAGAGCTTCGAGCGCATCCACCGCTCCAACCTCATCGGCATGGGCGTCATCCCGCTCCAGTTCCCCAAGGGCGAGTCCGCGTACTCGCTCAAGCTGAACGGGACCGAGGTCTTCGACATCAGCGGCATCGAGAAGCTCAACGAGGGCGTCACCCCGAAGACCGTCCACGTCACGGCGACCAAGGAAGACGGCTCGAAGGTCGAATTCGACGCGGTGGTGCGGATCGACACCCCCGGCGAGGCGGACTACTACCGCAACGGCGGCATCCTGCAGTACGTCCTCCGCAACATGATCGCCGCCGGGTAGTCGAAGAGCTTCCGGCCGTCCAGGTGGATGAGATGCAAGGCGCACCGAGCCGTGGCGCACGGAGGCGGTATGGGCACACGAGGCGAGGAGCAACGCAGCAGCTCGCCAGCTGGGCGTGTCGGACATGCCTAGGGTAAGCCCCGACCGCATAGCCGCCACGAAGGGGCAGATCCTCGACGGGGCCCGGCGCTGCTTCGCCGAGCACGGCTACGACGGCGCGACCGTCCGCCTGCTCGAAGCGGCGACCGGGCTCTCTCGGGGCGCGATCTTCCACCATTATCAGGACAAGGCGGAGCTGTTCTTCGCCCTCGCCAAAGAGGACGACGAGCGGATGGCGCAGCTCGCCTCCTCGCACGGGCTCGTCCAGGTGATGCGGGATCTGCTGCGCAGGCCCGAGGAGCTGGGGTGGCTCACCACCCGGCTTGAGATCACTCGGCGGCTGCGCACCGAGCCGGAGTTCCGCGAGCGCTGGACGCACCGCTCCACCGCGGTCCGCGAGGCGGCTCTGGCCCGGTTGAGCCGCAAGCAGAGCGACGGCAGGGTGCGCGCCGACATCCCGGTCGAGGTGCTCTACGAGTACCTGCAGCTCATGCTCGACGGGCTGGTCAGCCATCTCGCCAGCGGCGAGGACACCTCCCGGCTCGACGCCGTCCTCGACATGGTCGAGACCGCGATCCGAGTGCCGAACCCGTCTGCCGATTAAGCCGCGAACCTCTTCGCGGCGGCCACGGCGACGTCTTTGAGCGAATCCCCGCAAAGGCCTTGGGCCACAGCCCCAGGCGTGATGAGGCCGCTCGTGCCCGCAACGGCTTCGCCGGGGTGCAACGACACCGGCGCGAAGGACCGGCCAAGGAAGACCACGACCTCGCACAGATCCTTGCGGTCGGAATTCGGATGCTGGATGACGTGCAGCTCGACCCCGTCGCGTCGTTCGACGGCGCGTTCCTTGTTGAGCTGGCCTATCGCGTTGCGGCCGTTCAGGTCGTCCGCTGTGAGCGGCTTGAGGGTCAAGACCACTCTCCGCGCGTCAGACGGCTCGCCGAAGACGCACGTGTTCGGCCCGCCGCCGAACGCATAGGGGTCGTAGCCCGCGAACCCGCGCAGCTTCGGGAACAAGGAGCATGCATCGGCTTTGGCGAATTTCGCGAGCTGGTCCTGCGGCTCCCAGATCGGCAGCCGCTTCGCCCAGACCTGGGCTGCGACCGTCGCGATCGCCCTCCCCGCGTCGCACAGCCGCGCGTTGTTCCACTCGCTCGGCTCGTCCCGCTCGTACAAGTACGCGCCCGCCTCGACCCGGAACAAACTCATTCGGCCCGCAGTCTCCGGATCTCTCGGCGCGGAGGGCAGATCGCCGAGTTTCAGGTCGAAGAAGAACCTGCAAGCGCCCCGGTTGCTCGTGGAGCTGAAAAGCCGGCGCACTTCTATCCCGTCCACATCGAACGGCTCCCCGCCCATCTCCGAAGGCTGGGGCGCGGTCCCACGGTCGTGAACGAGACGAAACCCCTGATCTGGGCCGGACCCGCATCTGCGAAATTCAGCGAACACAAGCTGTAGCTGCTCGCGTGGCCGTAGGAGGCCAACGTCGGGACAGCGGCGTGGAGCGCGTCCGGGTCGACGAAACCGCAGAAGTCAACCTGGCGCAAGGCCTGCTCCACTTCTGCCCTGACCGGATCCACGTCGGCCGAGGCGCGCGCATCCGGACTCGGACGTGAGCTTTCCCCGCCTGGCGCGCAACTCGCCAGCACAAAACTTGCCACCAACACGGCAAGCCTCAGGACAAAAAGAAAATGCCGACCCCAGAACACGAGGTCACTATAACCTTGTGCGCGTGGCTATCGTTCCTGACACGAAAAACTGGACTTGGGTGCTCGAACGCCCCTGCCCCGACTGCGGCCTCGAAACCTCGCAGATCGCGTTCCGCGCCATACCTGGGCTCGTGCGGGAGAACTCGCAAGGCTGGCGGGCGGCGCTCGCGCGCGAGGACGTCCGCGTCCGCCCGGACGAACGCACCTGGTCCGCCCTCGAATACGGGGCGCATGTGCGCGATGTGTTCCGGATCTTCCGAGCGCGATTGGCCCTGATGCTCGAACAGGACGAGCCGTCTTTCCCGAACTGGGACCAGGACAAAACCGCCGAGAAGGACCGCTACGGCGAGCAAGATCCCGGCCAGGTGCTCGCGCAGCTGCTCGAAGCCGCAGAAGCCGTTGCGTCGGCTTTCGAGGCGGTCCCCGACAGCGCGCTCGGCAGGCGCGGGCTGCGCGGCGACGGCAGCGCGTTCACGGTCGAGTCGCTAGCCCGCTACTTCATCCACGACCCTGTCCACCACCTCTGGGACGTCGGCCGGGCTTAGTGCGGGAAGTCCAGCACCAGCCGAGGCGGATCGGTCAGCTCGGCGACCGAAGGGCAGCGCTTCTCGCCGAGCCCGATTCCGAAGCCCTCATGCCCCTCAAAAAGCTCGCCATGCGCCACCTCTTTGACCAGCGGCAAATCCAGCACCGGGCCGTTGCGCTCCGGGTAGCGGATCCCAGCGGTCCAAGCAATGCCTTTGAAGAGGACGTCGACAAGAGCCGAGCCATACACCGGCCTGGTCCCGCCTCTCGGTCCTGGGCTGATCCCGCCAGGCCCCCGACATTGATCGCATACTGCGGAACTCCCGATCCGGGTTTCGCCGACGCAAGAGGGGCTTTGGCGTCGTCGGCTTCCGGGTCGCCGGCTTTCGCAAGTGTGGCGAATTCGAAGACAACACGGTCGAAGCCCTCGTGCTCGGCGACGCGGACATGGCTGACGACATCTCCGCCCACATGCACGCCGCCTCCCGTCACCACGCCGCACGGGGCAGGATCAGCCGCAGCGCGGACCGGAAAATGGACAAGGGCGGCAATGACTGCCACTACCGCCGAGAACCGAACACACCCCATCCGTTAGATATAGCACGGACGAGGCGCGCGCAGCTACTTCTTCTTGCTATTCGCCTTTTTCGCGGGCTCGGGCTCCACATTGTGCGCGCCGCCTCGGGCGCGCAGCGCCGTCTTCGACTCGACCAGCACCTTGTGGACGAAGCCGTAGGAACGGCCCGTCTCTTGGGCGAGGCTGCGGATACTGGCTCCCGCCTCGTACTTCGCCTTCAGGTCCGCCTGGAGCTCGGCCCGGTCGGAGCCGAGCACGCGCACTCCCTTGCGCCGCAGCGCGGCGGCGGTCTTCGCTTTGCCCGCAGGCGCTTTCGCCGACGCGCCCTTCACGGCGCGCGCCGAGTCTTTCGCGATGGGAGATTTTGATTGGGCTGGCGCCATTGCGCACCTCCTGGGGCTCGACGTACGGCATCAAGACCCTCTCTACAGTAGCGCGATGTTGGGAGGAGGGTCAATAACCAAGTGATCGAGAACTCACCCTTTCCCGGCTCCGCGCGGCCCGCTTTCCCGGCTCCGCGAGGCCCGAAAAAGTTGGCCTCAAGCCGACTTGAAGCCAGAGAGCCGAACCCACAAGAAAACACCATCGAGGAATGAGGACCGATCACGGCGCCCGAGTCCTTCACCGAGAACATGACGCTCCTCGTCCGCGGCGAGGAGCGGGAGATCCTGGGCGCGGCGCGCGACGGGAACCGGACCGGGCTGATCCTCGAAGCCGAAGCCACCGGCGGCCTTGCCGGAGCCTCGGCCATCGGCCTCGCCGCAGGCAGGCGCGGCGCAGCGGGATCTGCGCGCGCCGCTCCCGAAATAACTCAGCTGCTCGCGCAGACGTCCCGCTCGACGGTGTTGAGCCGGTCCGCGGCCGGGGCGATCCGAGCGGCGGCGGCGTTGAACTTGTCCGTGATGTCCTCCGGCACGCCGTCCGTGTCGTCGGAGGAGACGATCTCGTCTTGGACGTCCGCGAGATCCTGGTAGGCCGAAGCCTGGTCGCGCAGCGCCTGCTCCGCGTCGTCGTTGCCGACGCCGTCGGCGGTCCGCTCCAAAAGCTGCTGGCTGTCGCGGAACAACCCGCCGAGCTGGCGCTGCAGGTCGCGCCACTTGTCGATATCGCCCTGCTGCGGGCGCGAGCCGTGCAACGCTTTCAACTGGTTCTGCAACGCGGCGCGCTTCTGGTCGAGATCACGGAACGTCGGCCCCGCCGCCTGCAGCGCCTGGCAGGCGTGCTGATCGGGCGCGGCGGCGGCCACAGGAGCGGGAGCGACCGACAACGCGGCGGCGAGCAACGCCGGACGGGCCCATCTTCTGGCTTTTCTCATAGGCGACAATCTCATAGCTATCGATGCTAACAATCTTCCGGCTGCCCACGGCTCTCTCTCGGCTCCGACAACGCCGCACGGACTGCTCCGGCGCGTTCCCTCCGGCCAAAAACGTGAGCGGACGGGTGAACCGCACGCCCTCGCCCACCAGCTGCGCGGGGATCCGCGCTCCCGACACGAACGGCGCGGCGGGCTCGTCTGCGGCAGTCTGATCGTTCAGAGCAGCGAGGAACGAGCGGGTGCGCGAGGAGCCGAGAACGCCGCACGGACCCCAGGAAAGATCAGGCGAGTTCGACCAGCTCCAGGTAATCCGCCGACCAGTGGTCCTCGGTGCCGTCCGGCAGGACGATGACCCGCTCCGGGGCGAGCGCCTCCACCGCGCCGGGGTCGTGGGTCACGAGGATGATCGCCCCGGTGAACTTGCGCAGACCGCCGAGGATGCGCTCGCGGGAAGCCGGGTCGAGGTTGTTCGTCGGCTCGTCCAGCAACAGCACGTTCGCGCCTGAGGAGACCAGGCCCGCGAGCGCGAGCCGGGTCTTCTCGCCGCCCGAGAGCGTCCCGGCGGGCTGGGAGAGCTGGTCGCCGGTGAGCATGAACTGGCCCAAAAGGTCGCGCAAGCGCTGCTCGGGGGCGTCGGGGGCGGCGTGGCGGATGTTGTCCCAGACCGAGTCGTCCGGGTCGATGGTGTCGTGCTCCTGGGCGAAGTACCCGATCTTGAGGCCGTGGCCGGGGATCACCGCGCCGGTGTCCGGGGTCTCCGCCCCGGCGAGCAGCCGCAGGAGCGTCGTCTTCCCCGCGCCGTTGAACCCGAGGATCACCACGCGCGAGCCTCGGTCGATGGCGAGGTCCACCCCGGCGAAGATCTCCAAGGAGCCGTAGCTCTTCGAAAGCCCTTCGGCCATGAGCGGGGTCTTGCCGCACGGGGCCGGGTCGGGGAAGCGGATGTCCGCGACCTTGTCGGCGATCCGGTCCGGCTCCAACGCCGCGAGCATCTGCTCCGCGCGCCTCGCCATGTTCTTCGCCGCGACCGCCTTGGTGGCCTTCGCGCCCAACTTCGCCGCCTGGCTCTGCAGCGCGCTCGCTTTCTTCTCCGCGTTGGCCCGCTCGCGCCGCCTGCGCTCCTCGTCCAGCGCCCGGGTCTTCAGGTACGTCTTCCAGTTCGTGTTGTAGACGTCCGCCTCGCCGCGCATCGCGTCGAGGTACCAGACCCGGTTCACCACCGCGTCTAGCAGCTCCACGCTGTGCGTGATGAGCAAGAGGCCGCCCTCGTGGCGTTGGAGAAACGACTGGAGCCAGGTGATCGAGTCGGCATCGAGGTGGTTCGTCGGCTCGTCCAACAGGAGCGTGGTGCCGGACCCGTCGCCGCCCTCGGTCGCCGCGAAGAGGATCCTCGCGAGCTCCACACGGCGGCGCTGCCCGCCGGAGAGCGTGCCGATGGCCTGCTGCATCACGCGTTCGGGCAGGCCGAGGCGGACGCAGATCTGCGTCGCCTCGCTCTCGGCGAGATAGCCGCCCCGCGCCTCGAACCGCTCCTGCAGCTCGCCGTACGCGCGAATGGCGCGGTCCCGCTCGCGCTCGTCGACCACCTCGGCCATCTTGACCTGCTGCTTGTCCATCTCGCGGAGGATCGTGTCCAGGCCTCGCGCGGAGAACACCCGGTCTTTCGCGAGGACGGACAGATCGCCCTCTTTCGGATCCTGCGGCAGATAGCCGAGTTCTCCGGTGCGGGATATGGTCCCGCCGTACGGCTTGGTCTCGCCCGCGAGAATGCGCATCGTCGTGGTCTTGCCCGCGCCGTTCCGGCCCACCAGGCCGATCCGGTCGCCCTGCTGGATGCGAAGCGCCGCCCCCGCCGCCGAGAGCAGCGTTCTGCTCCCAGCTCGCACTTCCAGGTCGTTCGCCACAATCACGGGCGCTCATTCTACCGGAGCGCCGCCAATGGGAAGAACCATTTTCCCCGCCCTCTGACCGGGGAAGCTCTGCAAGCGTGCTGGTCCGGACACCGCGCGGACACTCGCGAATGATGACGATCCGGTGACGATCAATGCGCGAAAAACAACGATAGCGTCAAGACTTCACACACAGCTAGACGTGTTCCGCGCCCTCATGCCAGGCTTTTCCCGAAGTACACCGACGCGTGCAGAACACGGAAAGAGCCAACATCTCTATGAAGAACACATCTCGCATGGCAGCGGCCATTGTGGGCTCCCTCGCCACGGCCGGGCTCGGCGTCGCCGCCTTCTCGGCGGCCGCGCCTGTTCCCGAAGGAGCCCAAGACGTCCAGTCGGCCTGCGACTCGTTGGCAGGCCCTGCCAACGACGCCGCCATCGCCGTCAGCAAGATCCACGACATCGGCCCGACGATCGCTCCCGCGCTGCCGCACCCGGACAACCCGGAGCTTGAGACCGGCCAGGTCAACATGATCCAGCTCTTCCTCCAGTCGCGCGACATCTCCGGATCGCTGCGCCACGCCAGCGGCGGACTGCGCGCCGCCGAGGGCGGCGTGGAAGCCGACGACCTGCGCTCCGCCGCCGACGACCTCGCGCAAGCGGACGACGACACGGCGGCGGCCTTCGACTCCGCCTCCAACATCCTTGGCCCGCGCCCGCCCATGGACGAGGCCGCGCAGCAGATCATGCAGCACCTCGGCGACGCCATGAACGCGTTCCACCACTTCAACGACCTCTATTCCGCTCGCTGCGGGGTGGACTTGCGCCCGGACTGGGACAACCCGTCCGCCGCCGCGGCAGAGGTCGACCAGGCCGCCGCGCCTGAGGACGACCAGGCTCCCGCTCCCGAGGACGACCAGGCTCCCGCTCCCGAGGACGACCAGGCTCCGGCCCCTGCCGACGACCAGGCCGCCGCGCCTGAGGACGACCAGGCTCCGGCCCCTGCCGACGATGCGGCTCCCGCTCCCGAGGACGACGGCGGACAGTAGTCCGATTCCAGCCCTTTCATGGGAGTTTCCTGTGAACGTAAGGCTGCTGAACTGGGATTTTATAAAAACCCCAGTTCGTTTATGGTAGTGTCCGGAAGGAACTGGCGCACAGGAGAGCTACCGTTCCGGCACGGGTTTTTCGCCGAATGCCGGAGCGACGCGCAGACGAGGAGACGGCGATGACATCAAGTTGTCTGATCTTGGCTGGACGTGCCTAGTTCACCAGTGCCAAAGCTGGCCCTGCAACGAACCGCTGCGCGTCCAGCCAAGTCGATACCGACGGCTGAACGAGCCGAGATACCTGAAAGAGTCGAAGTTGTCCATAAAAGCATTTCGCGCGACCACCGCATTGTTGAGCTCCATCGCTGTGGCCGGGTTCGGCGTCGCCGCCTTCTCGCACGCCGACCCCGCCCCGGAAGCCCAGTCCTCGTGCGACGCTCTCGGCGCCGCCGCGCGCGACTCTGCGGCCAACATGGACAAAATCCACGGCATCGCGCAGACCATCTCCCCCGCTCTGCCGCACCCGGACAACCCGGAGCTTGAGACCGGCCAGGTCAACATCATCGACCTGTTCTTCAAGGCTCGCGACCTCTCGCGTTCGCTTCGCCAGTCCAGCGGCGAGCTTCGCGCCGCCGAGGCCGGGATCGAGCTGGAAGACCTGCGGGACTCCGCCGACAACCTCGCCCAGGTGAACGACGAGACGGCGACCTCGTTCGACAACGCCTCCAACCCGCTCGCGCCCCGTCCCCCGATGAACGAGCTGGCGAACACGATGTTCGACACCGTGAAGAACGCGATCCAAGCGTTCCAGGGCTTCAACGGCCTCTACCAGAAGCACTGCGGCGAAGACTTGATGCCGAACTACGACGAGCAGCCCTCGGCCGCGGACGTGAACGAGGAGGCCGCTCCCGCGACCGACCCCGCTCCGGCGGAGAACGACAGCGAGAACTAAGCCTCGCGAAACCAGAAGCGCCCGGCCCTCGGAATATTCCGAGGGCCGGGCGCTTCTGGTTTCTCCCTCCGCTGCCGCTCGGCGGGCGATAGCGGATAATCGACAAATGCCAGCCTCGGTGCGCGCGCTCGCCGCCACAACCATCGCCCTCGGAGTCGTCTACGGGTACGACAGCTCGATCATCGGCGGCACGCTGTTCATGTTGGAGCATCAGTTCCAGCTGGACGACGCGCACAAAGAAACCCTCACCACCGCCGCCGTGGTCGGCCAGCTTCTCGGAGCCGCGCTCGGCTCGCCCTTCATCGAGAGAGCCGGGCGGCGGCGCTCGACCCTGCTGGTCGCTGCGGGCTTCGCGGTGTTCTCTCTCTTCTCCGCCCTCGCTTGGGGGCTCGGTCCGCTCATCGTGGCGCGGTTCTTCGTCGGCCTGGTCACGGGCGTGTCCATCGTGGCGGTGCCGGTCTTCGTCGCCGAGTCCGCCCCGACGCGGCGGCGCGGCGCGCTGTTGGCCTCGTATCAGGTCGCCTGCGTCTGCGGCATCATTCTCGGCTATCTCTGCGCCCGCGTCGCGAGCGGCCACGAGGCGTGGCGCGCCGTGCTCGCCGTCGCGGCGATCCCCGCCGTGCTGGCGTGCGTCCTGCTCATGTCGCTGCCCGAACCGGCGAACGCTCCGGAAGAAACGGGGCCGACGTGGACGAGGATCCGGGAGATCCTGCGCCCCCCGTATGCGCGGGGGTTCGTCTTCGTCGTCGGACTCGGGGCGTTCGCGCAGCTCACTGGTGTCAACGCGGTGGTCTACTACGGTCCGGCCATCTTCAAGGCGATGGGCTTCGGCGAGAACGACGCGCTGACCGTCTCCGCCGGGGTGCAGGCGGCGAGCCTCGCGTCGGTGCTCCTCGCTATGGCGGTCGTCGACCGGCTCGGACGCAGACCGGTGCTGCTGACCGGGATCGCCGTCATGGCCGCCTCCTGCGTCCTGCTCTCCGTCCTGTTTTTGGGAAACACAGCGGCCGGACATCCCGAGGCCGAGGTCCGGTTCAGCCATTGGGAGGGCGTGCTCGGCTTCGTCGGGACGGCGGCGTTCACGATGGGCTTCACCTTCGGGTTCGGGGCGCTGATCTGGGCATACGCGGGCGAGAGTTTTCCCGCCCGGCTGCGCTCGACCGGGTCCAGCGCCCTGCTCACCGCCGATTTGGCGGCCAATGTCGTCGTCTCGTGGCAGTTCCTCACCGTGCTGCACACGTTCGGCGGAGCCGGGACGTTCGCGCTGCTCGCCGCCGTCGCGGCGGCGGCTTTCGGCTTCGTCTGGCGGCTCGCCCCGGAGACGAAAGGACGCGACGTGGAGGAGATCGAGCGGTTCTGGGCGAACGGGGCCCCGTCGAAATTTTTCGGCAAACGGCAGTGGCCCGACGAGCCCTCGCCCCAATCTGACGAGAAGAATTCCGAGGGGAACGCGAATCGAGGACGCCGATGAGCGGCATGGGCATCGCTGTCGGCATCGACATCGGCGGATCGAAGACCCACGTCATCGCCGCCAGGGACGGCGAAGTCGTCTTGGACTGCACCACCGGCAGCGCCAATCTGCAATCGGTCAGCCAGGAGCTGGTGTGCCAGCGCCTCGACGAGATCTTCGCCCGCCTCGACACGGGCGCGGTGCGCTCGATCTGCGTCGGGGCGGCGGGCGCGGACAGCGAGCGGCAGATCGGCCTGCTCAAAGCGATGCTGCGCGAACGCGCGCCGGGAGCGAAAGTCTCCGCCGCGCACGACACCGAGCTGCTGCTCCCCGCCGCGGGCAAGGACACCGGGATCGCGCTGCTCTCGGGCACCGGCTCGGTCGCTTTCGGCGTCGCGCCGGGCGGGCAGAGCGCGCGAGCGGGCGGCTGGGGGTACTTGCTCGGCGACGAGGGAAGCGGGTTCTGGATCTTCCGCGAGGCGGTCCGCCACACGCTGCGGGCCGACGACCGGGGCGAGGGCCACGACGAGCTGAGCCGCCAATTGCTGCGCCACTGCGGCTGCGCCTCCGCGATCGAGCTGCTCGACCACGCGTACGCCCAGCAGGAGCGTCGGGCGTGGGCCAAGCGCGCCGAGCTCGTCCTCGCCCTTGCCGAACAAGGCGAGCCGTCCGCCGCGCGTATTCGGGAGCGGGCCGCCCTCGCGCTGCTCGAGCTGGCCCAGACCGTGCGCAACCGGCTCGGGCAGGAGCCGATTGCCGGTACATTGGAAGTCGTGCTGGCCGGCGGACTGCTCACCTATACCTCCTCGTTCCAAAACGAGGTGCGCGCGAAACTGCTCGACGCGGGGTTCGCAGAGGTGTCCGTGCTCGACAAACCGCCAGCGCACGGGGCGTTGATCCTCGCCGAGAGGAACCGATGAGCGCTCCCGGCTCGCTGATGGAAGCCGAGATCCGCGAGCAGCCGGAGGCCTGGTCGCGTTTTCTCGCCAACGGGCTGGGATCCGTCGTCCGGGCCGCGAGGCGGATCGCCGAATTCGGCCCGAAGCATGTGATTTTCGCCGCCCGAGGCACGAGCGGCCACGCGGCTTTGTACGCGAAGTACTTGTTCGAAACGCTCCTCTCCGTCCCGGCCGGCTTCGCGTCCCCCGCCTCGCTCACGGTCTACGGAGCCCGGCCGGACTACGCCGGGGCGCTCGTCATCGGAATCAGCCAGTCGGGCGGCTCCCCCGATCTCGCGCGCTCTCTCGCCGCCGCGCGCGAGGGAGGCGCGCTCACCCTCGCCGTGACCAACGCCTCCGGCTCGCCGTTGGCGCAAGCCGCGCACGAGCATATCGACGTGCTCGCCGGACCGGAGCGGGCCGTGGCGGCGACCAAGTCCTACACCGCGCAGCTCCTCGCGCTCCACTCGCTGGTCGGCGCGCTCCGGGGCGAGACGGACGAAACAGCCCGGACGCTGCCGGGGTTGGCGCGCGAGCTCCTCGACAGGCAGGAGGAAGCGGTCGTCCGCCTCGCCGAGCGCTACCGCTTCGCCTCCCGCGCGGTGGCGGTCGGGCGGGGCTACTCGTCCGCCACGGCCAAAGAAGCGGCGCTCAAGCTGATGGAGACGAGCTATCTCTTCGCGCTCCCCTTCTCCGCCGCGGATCTCCTGCACGGGCCGCTCGCGGCGCTGGACGCGCTCACGCCCGTCCTGCTCGTCGCCGCCGAGGGCAGAGGCGGAGAGGCCGCGCGGAGCGTCCTGCCGGAGCTGCGCCGCCAAGGCGCTGACGTCGTTTGCCTCGGATCGGAGGAAAGCGTCCGCGCCGCCGGGGCCGGGATCGTCCTCCCCGGCCCGGTCGCAGAAGCGGCTTCCCCCTTGCTCGAAGTCCTGCCCGCGCAGGCGCTCGCGCTCCGCCTCGCGCTGCTGCGCGGCGAAAACCCCGACTCCCCGCGCGGGCTCAGCAAAGTGACGAAAACGCTTTAGCCCTCCGCTCAGGCGGGGCTGCGGCTCAGATGTCGGACGGGACGAGCGGGATCTCCGGAACGCCGGGGGTGTGCAGGTAGCCGGCGAGCCACGGCAGCGAGTCCGCGAACGTGGAACGCGCGAACGGCCACAAGTGCCTGCCGGGGCCGACATAGACCGAACACGCGATGCCGACCTTCCGCCCGGCTTCGCACAATGTCGTGGCCGCGTTGGTCGAGTCCGGGTCGACCCAGACGTTCGGGTCCGAATCCGACTTCGCCTCGTTCACCCGGCCAGGATGGCCGGTCACCTGGAACCAGCCAGCGGTGCGCGGGTAATGGCCGCGCTGCGCCATCACCGCGAGGTTGTCGTGCTGGTCGTACGCCGCCTTGTTGCCGCCGAACAGCTCGCCGAGGGTGTCCGCGTCCTCGCCGAGCGACGGGCGCAGGAAGCCGACGATGTCCACGAACCCGCTGAACTGCTCGGGGTGGGTCACCGCCAGGGTCACCGCGCACGTGCCGCCCATCGACCAGCCGACGAGGCCCCAGCTGCTCGCGGCAGGGCTCGCGCCGAATTTCGACACGATGAACTGCGGCACCTCTTTCGTCAGATGGTCCTCGGCGTTGCCCCTCGGCCCGTTCACGCACTCTGTGTCGGCGTTGGAGTACCCGCCGAAGTCGACGAAGACCAGGATCGGCGCGTTCCCCCCGTGCTCGGCGGCGAAGTCATTCGCGATCTGCACGGCCTGGCCGTTGCGCGCCCAATACTCCGGCGAGTCCCCCTGCCCCGCGATCATCATCACTGCGGGCAGCTGCGGCGGCTGTTTCGAGGCGAACCACGCGGGCGGCAGGTACACGTATTCTGGCCGGTGCGGGAAATGGCTCACCGTGTCGGGGATGTCCACCCTGACCAGCTTCCCGAGCGGCTGCGGGACGCCTCGCAGCGCGTCGAGCCCCTTCTCGTCGATCGCGGCGGGGATCGGATCTTCGACCTCGGGGTCCGCCGAGGCGGACGGGATCAGGCCGATCCGGCCAGGCGTGTTGCTCGCAAGCAGAGCCAGCAAGATCGTGAGCGCGCCGAACGCCCGGAGCCATCCGACGACCTTGCCCATAGACTTCGAAAACAACAAAAAGAACACTCCGATCATCAGGTCAAGCCTTGCGCGCCACCGGACAACTCCAGAAACAGGCGCCTACTGAGTCGCTGGCGTGGAAGCCGGCAACGGCGACGGCGGCACACCCGGAGTACCAAGATACCCGGCCAGCCATGGCAGCGCGTCTCGATACGCCGAGGAGGCGAAATCCCACGTGTGCCTGCCCGGTTTGACGATCACCGAGCACTGTATGCCGTGCTGCTCGCCAGCATGGCACAGCTTCCGCGCAGCTCCGAGGTAGTCGCCCGACCCCGCGAACCCGCCTGGGTCGTACCCGCCGAAGCCGACGTTCCCCGCGTTCGCGGCCGCCGGTTTCGGCTTCTGCCCTTTCGGCGCTTTCATCGGCGTGCTGGAAGTCTGGAACCAGCCCGCCGTGCGGTCGTAACGCCCGTGCGCGTTGATCGCGTTGAGCGGGGCGTACGAGTCGTAGGCCGCCTTGTCGCCGCCGAACAAATGCTTGACCGTGGTCGCCTCGTCCCCAGCGCTCGGCCGGATGTCCCCCGCGATGTCCACGAAGCCGCTGAACAGATCCGGGTGGCGAGCGGCGAGGTTCACCGCGCACGTCCCGCCCATCGACCAGCCGACCACCCCCCATTTCGCGGGATCCTCGCTCGCGCCGAATTTCGAGACCACGTACGGCGGGACGTCTTTCGTCAGATGGTCCTCGGAGTTGCCCCTCGGCCCGTTCACGCACTCCGAGTCGGTGTTGAAGCTCCCGCTCGTGTCCACGAAGACCATGATCGGCGCGTTGCCGTCGTGCTCGGCGGCGAATTTGTCGGCGATGTCCGCCGCGTCGCCAACGCGGATCCAGTGCGACGGCGTGTCGAACTCGCCGCCGATCATCATGACCACCGGCAGCTGCGGCGGCTGTTTCGAGGCGAACCACGCGGGCGGCAGGTACACGTACTCCGTGCGGTGGGTGAACCGGCTCGCGTCGTTCGGAATATCCACCGGCACCACGCGCCCCGCGGTCTGCGTGGTGCCCTGCAGCGCCGGGAGGTCGGCGGCGCTCACCTCGTTCGGCAGCGGCCCCGCCGTCAGCTCGTCCCACGCCTGTTCCAAAGTCTTGTAGTACCCCACCCATTGGTTGACCACCACGCCCGTCGAAAGCAGGCACAGCGGCACCGCGAGGAGCGCGACCGCGCGCCTTCCCCACCACTGCCCCCGCCAGCCGAGGACGAGCACCGCGAGCGCGGCCCCGGACACGCCGACCCAGAACCAGAGCGCGCTCGGCGCGGGATCCCCCGCGAGCCCGTTCTCCTCGATGTAATGGTACACCGCCCAAAGCACGCCGAACGCCACCAGCGCGGCCACCGGGACCCAGCACAGCCACCACCGTTTGGTCCTGTCGCGGCCGCTGAGCGCGTAGGCGAGCGCGGTGACCGCGAGGATCTCCACGACCCACGGGAACCAGCCCTGCTGGATCTTGATCCCGTTGCGGTATCGCATCATCGGACTGCCCGCAGAGATGGCGAACGACACGACGGGCTGGGCCGCCAACGTCCCGAGGTGGTACGTCATTGGGTTGAGCACCGTGCCATCCTGCCAAGACAGGCTGAGCGGTTGCTGAGAGCGCGGGGCCTGCTACGCCAGCGCCGAGAGGAACGGGAGGAAGGGCGGGATCTCGTCCGGGTCGCAGAGCGCTTCCACGAGCGCCGGACCGTCCGCCTCCGCTGTTTCCGCCAACGCGCTGCGCAGCTCCGAAGAAGTCCGCGCCGAAGCTGCCGGCAGGCCGGGGAACATCGCCGCGACGCCGGCCGCGATCGACGCGGGCCGGAAACGGTAGCGGCCGTGCCCGCCGGAATGGAAGAGCTGCTCTTGGACCACGCTCCTGCCGTGCGCGTTGTTATTGCAGATGACGAACGTGATCGGAAGCTCGTGCTCGACCGCAGTGTGCAATTCCATGCCGTGCGCGTAAAACGCCCCGTCCCCTGCGACCACGAACGTGCGCCTGCCCCTCGCGAACGCGCACCCGATCCCCGCGCCGAAGCTGTAGCCCGGCGTGGCGGCTCCGAGCGCGACCACGAACCTGCCCTCTTCCCGGCATGGGAGCCGGTGCAGGCACGAGGCCCCGATGTTCCCCGTGTCCACGACGATGTCCGCGCCTTGCCCGACCGCCTCGTCCAACGCGGCGACCACGTCCGCGTGGCTGATCCCGTGGCCGGAGCGGGCGGGGACGGGGAGCGCCGAGGGCGCGTGGCGCTCGGGCTGGCGGTGCTGGGACATCGGCCGCAGCGCCTTGCACAGCACCCTCAGCGTGCCTCGGAGGTCCGAGGTGAGCAGATGCGCCGCTTCGATGTGCGGCGGACGCTCCCCGAGGGAGAGCACCTCCACGCCCTTGAGCGCCTGTTCGAGGCCGCAGCGGGTCTGCTCCGGAGCCCTGGTGCCGATGAGCAGGCACACCTTGGCCCTCCGGATCGCTTCGCCGACCTGCGGATGGCCCATGCTGCCCGCCACCCCGATGAGGTGGCGGTCCGCCGGGCTGATCGCGTCTTTCGCCTCCGGGGCGACGGCCACGCTCGCGCCGAGCACACGGGCCAGTTCGGCGAGCTCCGCGCGGGCGCCGTGCCTGCCGATCTCCTCTCCCGCGATGATGACGACCTTCGGGGCGGCTTTCGCCAGTTCGGTGGCGAACCCCATCAGGCCGAGCCCGTTCGCCCGCAATTTCCCCGCCGGGGACGACGAGGCCAGCAGGCGCGGCCTGCCCGGCAGCCGGGTCTGCTGGATGTCTTTCGGCAAGATGACCACGGCGGGCCCGGACAGCCGGAGCGCCATTTCGAGCGCCTGCTCGACGAGGTTCGCGACCAGCGACAGGTCCTGCGCGCGTCGGCAGAACACGGAGACCGACTGCAGCACCTGCGCCACGTCCAGGCTCCCCGTCCGCCCGCTGCCGTCGCCGAACGCCCCGAAACCCGCCGCGTTGACGGGCGGCTGTCCGACGAGCGCGAGCACCGGCACCCTGCTCGTGAACGACTCGCCAAGAGCGGGGACCAGGCTCAGGCATCCGCCTCCCGAGCCCGCCATGACGACCCCGACCCGTCCGACCGACTCGCTGCGGCCCCAGACCGGACGGGGCCGCCCGCCGACTCTGGCGTAGCAGTCCGCCATTGCCGCCGCCGAGAACTCGTGCTTGGCGACCACCGCGGTCATGCCGGCCCTGCTCTGCACGGCGTCGTAGAGGTCGTCGACATGCTCGCCGCCCGCGCCGAAGACATGGCGGACCCCCGCCTCGAAGAGCTGGTCCGCCACCTGGTCCACCACCCGCGGGACGGCGCGGGGGTCCGCTGCGGCCGAGGACGGCTCGTTCTGGAGAACACGGGACTCAAACATGTCGCTCACCTCATTGAGAACCACATCGAACATCAGAAAAGTATGACGCGCGTCACTCTTGCGTTCGTTCTAGTCTGCACCTCGACGGACGGAAACGCAAGAGGCTTCCCGCTCGGGGAAACACCAGATCAAAACAGATTTACCTTTGCTCTGGTAGCATCCAGCTCGCCCACCCTTTTCAGACCTAGGAGACCGCCGTGACCTTCAACGAGGGCATCCAGCTCGACGCGAGCGACATCCAAACCGGAGGAGGCGGCATGGGCCGAGGCCCGCAGCTCGCCCTCGGCGGCGGGGTCGGCGGCATCATCGTGCTCGTGCTCGGCCTCTTGCTCGGCGGCAACGGCGGGGGGCGGCTGCAGAACGCCGTCAACGGCGCGGGCGCGGGCGCGCAGTCGAGCGCGCAAGACCCTCAGCTGGAGGCCGAGCTCAAGGAGTGCGGACGAAACCCCTCCCTCGCCAACACGAACGCGACCTGCCTGATCGCCTACACCGGCAACAGCGTCAACAGCGTGTGGGCCAAGATCCTCCCCGAGCAGACCGGGAAGGCATACGTCAAACCGACGATGCAGCTCTTCCACGGCGGGGTCAACACGGGCTGCGGCGCGGCGGACAGCTCGGTCGGGCCGTTCTACTGCCCCGCCGACCACACCGCGTACTTCGATCCGACCTTCTTCAAGGAGCTGGTGCGGCTCGGCGGCAGCAACGGCAATTTATCCGAGGAGTACGTCGTCGCCCATGAGTACGGGCACCACATCTCCAATATCGAGGGCTCCCTCGCCGCCGCCTCGCGCAGCCCCAAGGGCGCGCAGTCCGGCGGCGTGCGCACCGAGCTGCAAGCCGACTGCTACGCCGGGGTCTGGGCGCACTGGGCGACGCGGATCCCCGCGCCGGGCAGCGACCGGCCATTCATCAAGTCCATCACCGAGCAAGACGTCAAAGAGGCGCTACAGACCGCGCAGGCCATCGGCGACGACAGCCTGCAAAAGCGGGCAGGCAGGCGGGTGAACCCCGAGTCGTTCTCCCACGGCAGCGCGCAGCAGCGCCAAGCCTGGTTCATGGAGGGCTACAACACCGGGCAGGTCGACAGCTGCGACACCTTCCGCGCCCGCGACCTCAACAACCCCTGACACACCTGGCCGAACGATCTTGAAGTCAAAATTTATCGAACGAATGTTCTTGACATAGGAGCCGAACGGGTGTTCCATTGTCAGTATGCGATGGCAAGGACAGCTGCTTCGGAACGACGACGGCGAAGGCGCCCGTCCGGGCGAGACGCAGGCGCTGCCCGGCCTTGAGGCGACCACGTTCCTCCGGTCGGTGACCACCCCGGATTTCGCGGGCGTCACGTTCCACGAGGTGCTCTGCCGCAGCGCGCTCAACCGGGTGCCGAAGAGTTCGTCCATGCCCTTCGGCTGGACGATCAACCCGATGCGCGGCTGCTCGCACGCCTGCCGGTACTGCTTCGCCCGCTCCAGCCACGAGTACCTCGACCTCGATCCCGGCGACGACTTCGACAGGCAGATCGTCGTGAAGACCAATCTGGTCGAAGTGCTGCGCAGGGAGCTGCGCAGACCGTCTTGGGCCAAAGAGCCGGTGGCGATGGGCACGAACACCGACCCCTACCAGCGCGCGGAGGGCCGCTACCGGCTCATGCCGGGGGTGATCGAAGCCCTCGCGGGCTCCGGGACCTCTTTCTCGATCCTCACCAAAGGCACCCTGCTGCGCCGAGACCTCCCCGTCCTCAAAGAGGCCGCCAAACGGGTCCGCGTGCACCTCGCGGTCTCGATCGCCCTCGTCGACGAGCCGCTGCAGCAGTCGCTCGAACCCGGCACGCCGACCCCGAAGGCGCGGCTGGACCTCGTGCGGGCGGTCCGCGAGGCCGGGTTCTCCTGCGGCGTCATGGCCGCGCCGATCCTGCCTGGCATCACCGACTCGCGGGACCAGCTCGACCAATTGGTCAAGGAGGTCACCGCCGCCGGGGCCACCGGCGTCACCGCGTTCCCGCTGCATCTGCGCCCGAGCACCCGGGGCTGGTTCATGTCCTGGCTCGAACAGGAGCGCCCCGATCTCGTGCCCCGGTACCAGGAGCTCTACGCCAAGGGCTCCTACGTCACCCCGGCCTACCGCGCCTGGCTCTCGCAGACGATGGCCCCGATCCTGCGCAGGCACCGGGGCAGGCGGCCCGCCTCCCCGAGGCATGAGCACCGGGGCCTGCCGGACGCGCAGCGCGCTGCTTCGGCCAAGGCGCGGTCGCCGCAGGCCGAACCCGCGACGCTGTTCTAATGCTCGGCGGCGATCCGCCGCGCCAGCTCGGCGACGACGTCCGGCAGCGGCACCGCCGACTGCTCGCCCGAGCGCATGTCTTTCAGCTGCGCGTGCTCGGAGGCCAGCTCCGTCTCGCCGAGGATCAGCACGAACCGCGCGCCGGAGCGGTCCGCCGCGCGCATCGCCGCCTTCATCGCCCGGTCGCCGTACGCGAGGTCCACGCCGATGTCCGCCTTGCGCAATTCGCCGGCCAGCCGCGTCATCCGCTCTTTCGCCGCCGAACCCAGCGCGACGCCGAACACCGGGACTGCGCCCGCGCCGTCGTCCTTGATGTCTTCCGCGGCCAGGGCCAGCATGGTCCGCTCCAGCCCGATGGAGAAACCGACGCCAGGCAGCTGCTGCCCGCCGAGGTCGGCGACCAGGCCGTCGTAATGGCCGCCGCCGCCGATGGCGGACTGCGCCCCGAGCCCGGGGTGGACGAACTCGAAGGTGGTCTTCGTGTAGTAGTCCAGCCCGCGCACCAGTTTCGGGCTCAAGGTGTACTCGACCCCCAGCCCGCGCAAATGCGCGAGCACCGTCTCGAAGTGCTCCTTCGCGGAGTCTGAGAGGCAGTCCACCAGCAGCGGGGCGCCCACGAGCTGCGCCTTGACCTCCGGCCGCTTGTCGTCCAACACCCGCAACGGGTTGCGCTCTGCGCGCTGGCGGGTCGCCTCGTCCAAGTCCAGGCCGCGCAAGAACGAGAGCAGCCGCTCCCGGTACTCGGGACGGCACGTCTCGTCCCCGAGGGAGTTGATCTCCAGCCGGTAGCCGCCCAGGCCCAGCCTGCGCAAGCCCTCGTCCGCGACCGCCACCACTTCGGCGTCGAGCGCCGGATCGTCCACGCCGATCGCCTCGACGCCCATCTGCTGGAATTGGCGGTACCGCCCGGACTGCGGCCGCTCGTAGCGGAAGCACGGCCCCGCGTACCAAAGCTTCACCGGCAGCTGGCCCCGGTCCAAGCCATGCTCGACCACCGCCCGGACCACGCCCGCTGTCCACTCCGGGCGCAGGGTGAGCGAGCGCCCGCCTTGGTCCGGGAAGGTGTACATCTCCTTGCCGACGATGTCGGTGGACTCCCCGACGCCTCGGACGTACAGGGCCGTGTCCTCGAAGACCGGCAGCTCCGCGGGCTGGTACCCGGCCAGCTCCGCGGCCTCGACCAGCGCGCGCTTCGTCGCGACAAAACGCACCGAGTCCGGCGGCAAATAATCAGGCACCCCTTTGGGCGCCTGAAGCTTCTGCGCCTTTTTGGTCTGCGCGCCGGTTTCGGTCATGCCCGCAACTCCCTGATCCACTCGTTCATCCTTCGCTCCCGGCCTATTGTGGTGGCCGGGCCGTGTCCGGGCAGCACAAGGGTGTCGTCGGGGAGCGTCAGCAGCTTCTCGCGGATCGAGCGCAAAAGCCTCGGCATGCTCCCGCCTGGCAAGTCGGTGCGGCCGATCGAGCCCGCGAAGAGCACGTCGCCCGAGAACACCAAGCGGGAGGGCACGTCCCCCCGCAGACCTTGGGTGGCTTCGCCGATGCCGTCGAACTCACCGCCGAACAGCACCGACCCCGGCGTGTGGCCTGGGGCGAGGTCCACGGCGAACCGCAGGCCTGCGATGTCGAGCTCGTCCCCGTCCGCGAGGTCGAGCACTTTCTCCGGCTCGCGGAAGACAGTGCCCGCCGTCAAAAAGGACAGCGCGCCGAACATGGCCCCGATCCCTTTGCCGGGTTTGGTCAGCAACTCCCGGTCGTCGGGGTGGATGTACGCCGGGATCGAGTATTCGTCGCACACCTCGCGGGCGGACCAGATGTGGTCGATATGCCCGTGCGTGAGCAGCACGGCGACCGGCTTGAGCTTGTGCTCTTCAAGGGTTTGCCGCACTTGTTTCGCGGCGGACTGGCCCGGGTCCACGATGATCGCGTCCGCGCCAGGGGCGAGCGCGAGAACGTAGCAGTTGGTGTGGAACATCCCGGCGGAGAAGCTTTTTATGAGCATGGCCCGTCAAGTCTAGCCGTACTCCTTTCGGCTCTCCGCTAGAATGCATCGTCTGAATATTCCGGGACCGAATGCCATGGAGGTTGAGCTCTCTTGCCGAGCAACGAGCAAAAACGAGCTGCAGCGAAACGCAAGCTCCAGCGCCAGCTGGCCAAACGTGTCGAGCGCGAGCGTCAGCGCCAACGGCTGACCCTGGTGTTCGCCGGCGTCCTGGTCGTCGCCCTTGTCGCGGGCGGCGTGTTCTGGTGGATCAAATCCCGGCCGAAGCCCGACGTGCTCTCCTGCGCGTTCGAAACCTCGTCCGAGCCGCCGTCGAAACCGGTGGTCCGGCCCGCGAACGGCCCTGCGGTCACCACGCCCGCGACGCAGAGCCTGACGCTCAAGACCGACCAGGGCGACATTCCGCTCACCCTCGACCGCGCCAAGGCCCCGTGCGCGACGCAGAGCTTCCTCTCCCTCGCGGAGCAGAAATTCTTCAACGACACCAGCTGCCACCGGCTCACCACGGACGGCATTTTCGTCCTGCAATGCGGCGACCCGACCGGCTCCGGTTCCGGCGGCCCCGGCTACAGCTTCGCCGACGAGTCTCCCGTCTCCAAGAACAAGCTCTCTGTGACCAACGGGACCACGGACTACACCCGAGGCGTCCTCGCCATGGCGAACTCCGGCCCGGACACCAACGGCAGCCAGTTCTTCCTCGTCTACAAAGATTCCTTGCTCCCGCCGAAGTACACCGTCTTCGGGCACATCGGCGAGGCCGGGCTCGCGGTGCTCGACAAGGTCGCGGCGGGCGGCGTCGCCGCCCCGGCAGGCCAGGCTCCCGCCCCGAACCAGCCGCAGCCGACGGACGGCAGCCCGAAGATCCCCGTGAAGATCCTCGGCGTGGATCTCTCCGGGGCGAAGGCGGAAGCTTCTGCTCCGCCCGCTCCTGCGGCTCCGCCCGCTCCTGCGGCTCCGCCGGTCCAACCCGCCCCCGCCGGGCGCTAAGCGCGGGCGGGTCATGTTCCGAAAGGTTTTCGCGTCAGCGGCGCTGGCGGCGGCGCTCCTCGCCGGGTGCAATCGCGCCCCCACCTCGACCGTTGCGGCGCTGACGCCCAGCTCGACCCCGGCCAGCTCGGCCACGCTCGCCGCGAGTCCGACGACGGAGAGCTCGCCCAGCGCCACGACGATCGCGCCAGTGATCTCACCGTGCGATTTCCGGCCGACCCCTGTGGCCCCGCCCGCGCGGCCGGTCGCCCCGCCGCCGAACGGAGCCGCCCCCACCGACCCCGACGTCGTGCACGCGGTGATCGCGACTGACCAAGGCGATATTCCCCTGACCCTCACACCGGGGAAGACGCCCTGCACGGTGCTCAACTTCCTCAGCCTCGCGCAGCAGCATTTCTATGACAACACCGCGTGCCACCGGCTCACCACGGACGGCATTTTCGTCCTGCAATGCGGCGACCCGACCGGCACCGGCACAGGCGGCCCCGGCTACAGCTTCGCCGACGAGTACCCGATCGGGACCAGGGCGGCCCCGGTCCCCAACGCCTCGGACACCCTCTACACCCGAGGCGTCCTCGCCATGGCCAACTCCGGCCCGGACACCAACGGCAGCCAGTTCTTCCTCATCACCAAGGACTCCCCGCTGCCGCCGCATTACACCATCTTCGGGTCCACGGACGCAGCCGGCCTCGAAGTCCTCGACAAGGTCGCCGAGGGCGGCGTCATCCCCGGCCCGATGGGCGAGAACGACGGCGAGCCCAAGCTCCCCGTCCAGATCCTCAGCGTCCAAGGCCCGTAAGCCTGCGGGCGCGCTCCCCCTTTCTTCCCGCTCCCGACCCCGTCCGCAGAGGCCCGCCCGGCGAATCCTCGATCTGAAGCTGGAGCACCGCGACGAAACCGCGCTTCGCGCCCGCGTCGCGCGGGCGCAGTCACGCCGCCGAGGTGACCCGGTAGACGTCGTACACGCCCTCGACGTTGCGGACCGCCGAGAGCAGATGCCCGAGATGCTTGGGATCGCCGATCTCGAACGTGAACTTGGAGAGCGCCACTCGGTCGCCCGAAGTGGTCACTGAGGCCGAGAGGATGTTCACCCGCTCGTCCGCGAGCGCCTTGGTGATGTCGGAGAGCAGCCGGTGGCGGTCGAGCGCCTCGACCTGGATCGCCACCAGGAAGACCGAGGACGGGGACGGGGCCCAGGCCACCTCGATCAGGCGCTCCTGCTGGGCCTGCAGCGACGCGGAGTTCGTGCAGTCCACCCGGTGGACGCTCACGAAGCCGCCCCTGGTCACAAACCCGAGGATCTTGTCGCCCGGCACCGGCGTGCAGCACTTCGCGAGCTTCGTCGGCGTGTCCGAGGAGCCGACCACCTGCACGCCGCAGTCTTCCGAACGCCGCCGAGTGCGCACCGGCAACGTGGCCGCGCCCGCCCGCTCCACGGCGGCCTCGGCGGCCTCCTCCTCGCCGCCGAAATGCGCCACGAGGCATTGGACGACCTTCTGCGCGGAGACATGGCTCTCGCCGACCGCCGTGTAGAGCGCGGACACGTCCGGGTAGTGCAGCTCCCCCGCGACCGAGGCCATGGTCTCGCCGTTCAAGATCCGCTGCAGCGGCAGGCCGGACCGGCGGACTTCCTTGGCGATCGCGGCCTTCCCCGCCTCCAACGCCTCCTCGCGGCGCTCCTTGGCGAACCATTGCCGGATCTTCGTGCGCGCCCGCGCGGAGACGACGAACCCCTGCCAGTCGCGCGAGGGGCCCGCGCTCGCGGCCTTCGAGGTGAACACCTCGATGACCTCGCCGTTCTCCAAGGGGCGTTCGAGCGCGACGAGCCTGCCGTCCACCCTGGCCCCGATGCACCGGTGCCCGACCTCGGTGTGCACCGCGTACGCGAAGTCGACCGGGGTCGATCCCGAGGGCAGTGTGATGACGTCGCCCTTCGGCGTGAAGACGAAGATCTCCTTCACCGCGAGGTCGTAGCGCAGATCCTCGAGGAAGTCGCCGGGGTCGGACGCCTCGCGCTGCCAGTCGAGCAGCTGGCGCATCCACGCCATCCGGTCGACCTCCGCCGAGTCGCTGCCGACTTTGCCCTTGTTCTCCTTGTAGCGCCAATGCGCCGCGATGCCGAACTCCGCGACCCGGTGCATCTCCTTGGTCCGCAGCTGCACCTCGAGCGGCTTGCCCTCCGGACCGATCACCGTGGTGTGCAGCGACTGGTAGACCCCGTAGCGCGGCTGCGCGATGTAGTCCTTGAACCGGCCTGGGAGCGGCTGCCACAACGAGTGCACCACGCCGACCGCCGCGTAGCAGTCGCGGACCTCGCCGCAGACCACGCGCAGGCCGACCAGGTCGTGGATGTCGTCGAAGTCCCGCCCCTTGACGATCATCTTCTGGTAGATGGACCAGTAATGCTTGGGGCGCCCGGCCACCTTCGCGTCCACCCGGAACGAGGACAGCGCCGATTGCAGCTCGCCCTTCACTCTGGCCAGGTACGTGTCCCGCGACGGGGCCCGGTCCGCGACCAAGCGCACGATCTCGGCGTATTTCTTCGGGTGCAGCACGGCGAAGGCGAGGTCTTCGAGCTCCCACTTCACCGAGGCCATCCCGAGCCGGTGCGCGAGCGGCGCGATGACTTCGAGGGTCTCCTGCGCTTTTCGCACCTGCTTCTCCGGCGGCATGAAGCGCATCGTGCGCATGTTGTGCAACCGGTCCGCCACCTTGATGACGAGCACCCTCGGATCGCGCGCCATGGCGATCACCATCTTGCGGATGGTCTCCGCCTCGGCCCCCGCGCCCCACGTCACCTTGTCGAGCTTGGTCACCCCGTCCACGATGTGCGCCACGTCCGAGCCGAAGTCCCGCTCCAGCTCTTCGAGCGAGTACCCCGTGTCCTCGACGGTGTCGTGCAGCAGGGCGGCCACCAGCGAAAGCGTGTCCATGCCCAGTTCGGCGAGGATGTGCGCCACCGCGAGCGGATGGGTGATGTACGGATCCCCCGAGCGCCGGAATTGGCCCTTGTGCCGGACCTCGGCGATCTCGTACGCCTTCGCCAACAGGCCGAGGCTGGCCTTCGGGTACAGCTCGCGGTGCAGCGCGGCGAGCGGCTCAAGCTCGGGCTGCAGCCCCGAGCCTCGGCCTGCCCCGAGGCTGCGGGCGATCCTGCTGCGCAGCCTGCCGCCGGACTTGGGGCTCGGCCCCGGAACGGCGTTCGTGCCGGGCGGGGCTGGCTGCTGGGCGGGCTCCTCCGGCACGGCGACTCCCGTGCCGGGGATCTGCACCGGAGTCGGCTGGCGGATCTCTTGGCTCGCTGTCATATTGCCACCCCGCATCGCAGACCCGCCCCGCCCGGCACGCCCGAAGCGCCCGCGCGGCGCACTGTCGATCCCACCTCGGCGCCGCAGGACGCTGCGCCTTGATGGTCGCGCTCCTGCAGTACCACGCCTACCATCCGACCATGATACCTCTGGTGATCGAGCCCGCTCGTCTTACCGCAGTTGTTCGTCGCTGAGCAAAGTCACCACGTCGAGGCCTTCCTTCGCCAGCCTGGCCCTGCCGCCGAGTGCGGGCAGTTCCACCACCGAAGCCGCTGCGAGCACTCGGGCCCCCGGCCGGCCAACAGCACGGCGGCGGCCGCGAGCGTGCCGCCGGTCGCCAACAAGTCGTCGAGCAGCACAACGTCCTGGCCCGCGAGCGCCACCCCGTCGGCGGGGATCTCGATCCGCGCCTCGCCGTACTCCAGCGCGTAGTCCTCCCCCGCGACCGGCGGCGGCAGCTTGCCCGCTTTGCGGATCGCCAGCACGCCGCAACCGCGCAACGCGGCGAGCGCCGCAGCGAACAGGAACCCTCGCGCCTCGACCCCCGCGATGATCCCGGCCTTCGGCGTCGACTCGTCCAGCGCCGCCAGCACCTCGTGGAAGGCTTCGCCGTCCGCGAGCGCGGGGATCAGGTCGTAGAACAAAATGCCAGGACTGGGGTAGTCCGGGATCTTCCGAATCGCCCCTGCGAAGCGCTGCAACGCCATATCACTCATCACCGCTCCATCGGTCCAAGCCAGCCCGCCAGCAACTGAGGCAGAACACAGCAGAACATGGACCACACCAACGCTTATCCATCACCGCTCCACCGGTCCATGTTCCATCCCGTCGCGCACGCCGTGGCGCCCGGCTGCACGCCGCTCAGCGTCTCGCTCCACACCACCGAACGCGGCGCGGCGAAAAGAGGGATCATCGGCAGATCGTCCCACACCGCGTCCTGCGCCCGTGCCAGCAGCCCGATCCGGTCGTCTTCCTTCTCCGCGAGCGCCAATTGTGCGACGAGGTCGTCCGTCCGGGCGCTCTGATAGCCGGAGAGGTTCTCGCCTTCGCCCTCTCGCACCTGCGCAGCGGAAGCCAGACCCCAGGAGGGGCCCGCCGCTCCCCCGGCTCCCGTCGCGAGGTCGGAGCTGGTCAGCAGCACGTCGAACTGCCCTTTCGCCGGGGCCAGCGGATCGAACTCGTTCGATTTGTCCTCGACGCGGATTCCCGCCGGATCGCACGCGTCCGCGACCGCTTTGACCAGGGCAGCCCTGCGGGCGTCCGGGGCGAGGTACCCGACGCGGACGGTGAGCGGCTGTCCCTTGGCCGCGGAGTCGCGCGCCTGATACGCAGCGGCGGCGTTCGGCTGGGCGTAGCGGGCGGGCTGGGACGCGGACAACTGCCAGGGGTCTTGGGAGCTGGACAAGGCGCCAGAGGCAAGGGGCTCGTTGTCCCCGAAGCGCGCGGCAAGCTCGGCTCGGGGCAGGCAGAGCGCGAACGCCTCTCGCGCCCGTTTCTGCGCGAACGCGCCCCGCAACAACAGCACGAACTGCTCGATCCCGAGCGAGCGGACCGTCCGCTCGCTCATGCCCGACGGCAAGCGCAGCTCCCCGAGCGAGCCCTTCCCGATGTCGATCACCTGCGCCCCAGCCACCGGCGGGCGGAACCCTTTCGGCCAGATCGCGACCTTCGGGATTCGAGCCGGGTCGCCCCACCATCGCGGGTTGCGCACCAGGGTGGTCGGCCCCGATCCGGTGGATTGGATTTGGTACGGGCCGCTGGACGGGAACCTCGCCTGGTCGAACTTCGCGCCGAAACTCCACCCCTCGTTCCAGAACTTCCCCGCCGCCTGCAGCTTGGCCCGGTCGTCCGAGCCCATCGCGCCCGCGACGTCCACGCCGACCGCCTTGGCGAGCACGTGCGACGGGAGGATCGTCCCCGGGCCGAAGAGACTCGGCCAGTCCGGGAAATGCCGCTCGAACACGGCAGTCGCCGTCTTCGAGCCTTTCTCGCACTGCATCTGGGAGATCAGCTCGTAGCCCAGCTTGCTCGCGGGCTGGGCCCCTGGCAGCCGCCCGGAGAGCGCCGCCCAAGCGAGCACGAGGTCTTCGCAGGTCATCGCGACTCCGTCCGACCATGTCGCTTTCGGGTTGAAGGTGTAGCGGACGGTGAACTCTTCCCCCTGCCCGGTCTGCGGCTCCGCCGCGCCGATGTCCGAGTCCGCCACCGAGCCCCCGGTCGGGGCCGGGTAGCTGAACCCCGGCAGCACGCGGGAGAAGGCCATCAACGTCCCGTTGGAGCGTCCGAGCACCGTGTTGGCGTTATAGGTCGGCAGCTTCGCGTCGATGAAGTAGTTGACGACTCCGACTTTGTCGCGGAAGAACCCGCAGCCTGCGACGGAGCCGAACACGAGGCACAGCGCCCAGCCGAATCGGACGAGCTTGCGGCGACTGCTGAGCCCGAAGCTACGACGCATCCGCCCCGGCCCGGCGACGCGAGGCGACTTTCGCATTGTGCCGTTTGATCTCCTGCTTGCGCTCCTTGAGCGTCACCAAAAGCGGCGTCGCGACGAAGATGGAGGAGTAGGCGCCGCTGATCAGGCCGACCAGCTGCACCAGCGCGAGGTCCTTGAGCGTCCCCACGCCGAGCAGGAGCACCGCGACCACGACGAGCCCGAGCACGGGGAGCACGCCGATCACCGTGGTGTTGATCGAGCGCATCATCGTCTGGTTCATCGCGAGGTTCGCCAGTTCCGCGTACGTGCGGCGCGTGGTCCGAGTGACCCCCCGGACGTTCTCCGCCACCTTGTCGAAGACGACGACGGTGTCGTAGAGCGAGAAGCCGAGGATCGTGAGCAGGCCGATGACCGTCGCCGGGACCACCTCGAAGCCGACGAGCGAATACACGCCCGCCGTCACGACGAGGTCGAAGAGCAAGCTGATCAGAGCCGCGATGGCCATGTCCAGCTCGAACCGGATCGCGATGTACGCGCCAACCGCGAGGAGGAAGACGCCGAGCGCGATCAAGGCGCGGTTCGTGATCTCGCCGCCCCAGCTCGAACTCACAGAAGACACGTTGACGGCGGCCTTGCTCGGTTTCCCGTCGTGTCCCTTCGGGTGGAATGCCTCGAAGAGCGCATCGGTGACCTTGACGGTCTGCGCGTTGTTCAGATCGCCGGTGCGGATCTGCACCGTCGCGGAGGAGCCCGTGCCCACCGTCTGCACCGAGACCGGCTCGTGGCCGGTCGTCTCCGCGATGACCTTGGCGATCTTGCCGTTGTCGGTCGTGCCCTCTGCCGGGAAGGAGATCGAGGTGCCGCCGACGAACTCGATGCCGAAGGTGAACCCCCGGAACACGAAGCTCGCCACGCAGACCAGGAGGATGCCCGCCGTGATCAGGGACAGCAGCTTGCGCCTGCCGACGATCTCGAACGCCCCGGTGCCGGTGTAGAGCCGGGTGAATAAGGACGGCCGGCCGTCTGCTTTCCCGCGCTCCGCCTCTTCCTCTGCTTCGTCAACCTCAGTTTCGAGCTCAGCCTCGTCCACCGCGTCGATCTCTTTCTCTGTTGCTTTCTCGCTCACGCGCTCACCGCCTGAGCGCGCGCCCGGCCCAGGCCGGTGCGGCTGGGTTTCGCCCACCACGCCCTGGTGGACGCGGCGTGCACCAGCGGATGGGTCACGAGGAACACCACCACGAGGTCCATGATCGTGGTGAGCCCGAGCGTGAAGGCGAAACCGCGCACCTCGCCGATCGCCAGGATGTAGAGGACCGCGGCGGCGATGAAGGTGACCGCGTTGCCGGAGAGGATCGTCCGGCGCGCCCGCTCCCACGCCCTTGGCACCGCCGAGCGGAAGGAGCGGCCCTCGCGGACCTCGTCCTTGATCCGCTCGAAGTACACCACGAAGGAGTCTGCCGTCATGCCGATGCCGATGATGAAACCGGCGATGCCCGCGAGGTCGAGGGTGAACCCGATCCAGCGGCCCAACAGCACCACGACCGCGTAGTTCGCCACCCCGGTCAAAATCAGCGACAACAGCGCGAGGAAGCCGAGCGCGCGGTAGTAGAAGAGCGAGTACAAGAGCACGAGGACCAGGCCGACGACGCCCGCGATCAAACCCGCGCGCAGCGAGGCGAGGCCGAGCGTGGCCGAAATGGTCTGCGCCTCGGACGAGGAGAACGAGAGCGGCAGGGAGCCGTACCGCAGCACGTTCGCCAGCTCTCTGGCCTGCGTCGCGCTGAAGTCCCCGGTGATCTGCGTGCTGCCGTTGATCACGCCCTGGATCACCGGGTGGCTCACCACGCGGGAGTCCAGGGTGATCGCGGTCTGCGTGCCGACGTGGCCCTCCGTGTACTTCGACCAGATCTCCTGGCCGTGCGGCTTGAACGACAGGCTCACGCTCCACGTGCCGCGCTGGTTGTCGAACTGGGAGCCCGCCTCGGAGATCTCCTGTCCGTCGATGATCGAAGGCTCGAGGACGAGCTTCTCCTTGCCGTCCGTCGAGCAGGTGACCAAGGGCAGCTTCGGGTCGTCGTTGCCGCGCAGCGGGTCCGGCTTCGAGCAGTCCAGGCTCTTGACCGCCTTGTCCAAGGGGCCGAACTTCTGCTCGACCAGCTTCGCCGTGCCCTCCGGGTCGGTGAGCATCATCAGCCTGATGTTCTGGATCTCCTCCTGGCTCACCTTCACCAGCACGTCGGGCGACTGCCGGATCGCGCGGGCCTGCTGGATCTCCTTGGCTTGCTCCTCCGTGACGTCCTGGCCGGCGGGAGCGGGCTCTCCGGCCGGCGGGGCCTGCTCGCCGTTCGCGGGCGGAGCCGGAGGCGGCGGCGGCGCGAACATGTCGGGGGCGGTCTCCTTGTTCCAGACCATGGCCTCGCCCTTCACCGGGTCCTTCGCGACCGGGCGGATGTACAGCCGCGCCGTCTGTCCCAAAGTCTTCGCCTGCGAGCCTTCCTCGCCCGGCACCGTGATGACCAGGTTGGAGCCTTGGATGAGCACTTCCGAACCAGCGACGCCGAGTCCGTTCACCCGCTGCTCGATGATGTTTTTCGCGAGCTTGAGCGAGTTCTGGTCCGGGTCTTTCCCGTCCAGGGTGCGCGCCGTGAGCGTCACGCGGGTGCCGCTCTGCAGGTCGATGCCCAGGTGCGGGATCTTCTTCTTGTCGCCCGTGAAGAGCACGAGCGAGTACAGCCCGGCCAAGAAGAGCACGAACACGGTCAAATACTGCAGGGGCTGCATGCCCCGAGATCGTCTAGGCATGACATCCTCCGAGCGCTTGGACCAGCGGGCTCGCGTCCTGTGAGGCCAGCCGCACGGTGAACGGGGTCGGCCCGTTCACCTCGATCGTCGCGACCACTTTCGAGTCCACGACGACAGCGGCGAGCGTGCCCGCGTTTTTTGATGTGTACTGCGACCAGGCGCTTTGCGCCTGGGGGGAGAAGACAAGGTCAGCTCCGGAGCCCGCGACCACGCAGGAGACCTGCGCTCCGTCGATGATGGCGGGCTTGAGCACGTACTTCGTTCCAGCGTCCGAAGAGCAGGCCACCAGCGGCAGTTTCGGGTCGTCCTTGCCGCCCAACGGGTCCGCCTTCGCGCAGTCCAGGCCCTCCGCCCCGGCGACGAGCGCCCCGGACTGGGCGGTCTGCTCCTCGGAGAGGAGCGCGGCGGCCTGCCTGGCCTGCTGCGACGGCACAGTCGGGTACGCGGCGAAGAATTTGGGGTAGCTCGCGCGGGAGAACGCCATATTGCCTTTCGCGTCGCTCAGCCCGGCTCCGTTCTTCGCCACCGGGCGGACCTGGAACCGGGAAGCGGGCTCCGCCTGCGCGGGAACCGCCGAGAGCGCGCAGGCCCCAGCAGCCACCACGAGCGCGCCGAGCAAACCGTTACGCACGATCCGGCCCGCTCTCCTCTGGCGAGGCTGTCTCGGCCTCCACGGCGTCCGCCTCGGCTTCCGGCTCCTCAGCCTTCTCCCGCACCGCGATCTTGGTCCACTCCGTCACCACGCCGGTCGCGATCTCCAAGAGGATGGTCTGATCCCGCACCTCGCGCACCGAACCGCGCAGCCCGGACGTCGTGACCACCCGGTCGCCCGCCACAAGGGAGTCGTGGAACGCCTGGAGCTGTTCGAGCGCCCTGTTCCGCGAACGGCCCTGCCACCACATGAACAGGAACATCAGGGCGCCGAGCCCGATCAACGGCAGCATTTGCTGCACAGTGTCATCCTTCCTCGAGGCTTCGCCTCAGGTTTTCGCGAGCCTTAGACCGGGAGGGCGTTCATGAGGTCGAACTTCGCCTGCACCTGCGTCGCGCGGATCCGGTACAGCGCCTCGTCCTGCCCTTTGAAGAACTGCAACGTCTTCTCGAAGTCTTCCTGCGGGGTGTACCGCGCCACCAGCTTGGCCAGAAGCTCGTCGAAACGCTCCGGCTCCGCGCTCTTGGCCACCACGCCGGTGATCGAGACGTACGAGTAGGGCGGGCATCCGTCGTCCACGAGGAACGCGACGCGCGGATCCTCCGCGAACGCCTTCGCCTTCGGCGATTCCCGACCGGTGAAGAACACGATTTCGCCGTTGTCCACCACAAACCACACCGGGACGACCGCAGGCCTGCGGTCCTCGCGCAAGTAACTCAGTTTTCCGTTGCGATCGCCCTCTGAGAGGAACGCCGCCACCCGGGGATCAGTCAATTCAGCCACGGGAGAGCAGGATAGCACCTCAGGCTAGTCATCCTCCCAAAGCAACGCTGCGTGCTGCTCCGTCGGCGGTTTCAACCCCAGATGCGCCCAGCCCGCCTGGGTCGCCACCCGCCCGCGCGGGGTGCGCGCGACCAGGCCGGCGCGCACTAAGAACGGCTCGCAGACCTCGGCGACGGTCGCAGGCTCCTCGCCGACGGCGACCGCGAGCGTCGAGACGCCCACCGGCCCCCGCCGTGCCCGCTGACCAAGGCCGAGAGCACCGCGCGGTCCAATCGGTCCAAGCCGAGCTCGTCCACGTCGAAGATCTGCAGGGCCGCCTGGGCCGCCGCCAAGTCCACGAAGCCGTCCCCTCGCACCTGCGCGTAGTCGCGCACGCGGCGCAGCAGCCGGTTCGCGATCCGGGGCGTGCCCCTCGACCGGCTCGCGATCTCGATCGCCGCCTCCGCGTCGAGCTCCACTCCTAAGATCTTCGCCGAACGCGCCAGCACCTGCGACAGCTCTTCGGGGGTGTAGAACTCCATGTGGCCCACGAAGCCGAACCGGTCGCGGAGCGGGTTGGTGAGCGCCCCCGTGCGGGTGGTCGCGCCGACGAGCGTGAACGGCGCGAGCGTGAGCGGGATCGCCATCGCGCCTGGCCCTTTGCCGACGACCACGTCCACACGGAAGTCCTCCATCGCGAGGTAAAGCATCTCTTCGGCGGGACGCGCCATCCGATGGATCTCGTCGATGAACAGCACGTCGCCCTCCACGAGGTTCGACAAGAGCGCGGCCAGATCCCCCGCGCGCTCCAGCGCCGGGCCGGAGGTCATCCGCAGCGCCGCGCCGAGCTCGCCCGCCACGATCATGGCGAGCGAGGTCTTGCCGAGGCCTGGCGGCCCGGAGAACAGCACATGGTCGGGGACCGCGCCCCTGGATTTCGCGCCTTGGAGCAGAAGGCGCAGTTGCTCGCGGACCTTGGGCTGGCCGATGAAGTCGTCCAAAGCGCGCGGGCGCAGGCTCGCGTCCAGCTCGGCCTCGCCGACGGCCGCCTCCGGCCGCACCGCGCGGTCCAAGTCCGCAGAACGCTCTGGATCGGTGGTCACGCTCACCTATTCTTCCCCAGGATCGCCAGCGCGCCGCGCAACGCGACCGCAGCGCTCGCGTCCTGGTCCTCGGCGAGGACGGAGTCCGCCGCGGATTCGGCGGGTTTGAGGGCGAAGCCGAGGCCGACCAGCCCGTCCACCACCTGCTGGCGCACCAGCGCGCTCCCCTCCGGAGCCCCCGGTTTCCCCGTCGCGCCGACACCGACGCCGACCTTCTCTTTCAGCTCCAGCGCCAGCCGCTCCGCGACGCGCTTGCCGACGCCGGGGACTCGGGTGAGCGCGGCGAGGTCCCCCTCGCCGATCGCCCGCCGCAACTGTGCGGGCTCGAGCACCGAGAGCACGGCCATCGCCAGCTTCGGCCCGACTCCCGAGACGGTGCGCAGCACGTCGAAGAGGTCGCGCGTCTCGCGGTCGGGGAACCCGTAGAGCGTCTGCGCGTCCTCCCGGACGATGAAGGAGGTCACCAGCCGCAGCTCGTCCCCCCGCGCCGCCATCGCCGCCGTCGAGGGCAGGACGACGACGTGGTACCCGAGGCCAGCGCATTCGACCACGACATGGTCGGCCCCGACTTCGACGGCCTCGCCTCGGACCGATGCGATCACAGCCAACCTCCTGTCTTGCGCGCCCCGGCGAGCGCGACGGCCTCCGCCAGACGATTCGGCCGCGCTTCGCCCGCCACCGCCGCGCGGCCAAGGAGCGGAGCGCGCCAGCAGTGGCAGATCGCAAGCGCGAGGGCATCGGCGGCGTCGGCGGGCGCGGGTTTCACCTTGAGCCCCAGAATCCGGGTCACCATAGCGGTCACCTGGTCTTTGTCGGCGCGTCCGTTGCCCGTCACCGCAGCCTTCACCTCGCTCGGGGTGTGCGTGCGCACCGGGATCGAGCGTCTGGCGGCGAGCAGCGCCACCACGCCGGAGACCTGGGCGACCCCCATGACCGTCCGCACGTTGTGCTGGGCGAAGACCTGCTCGACGGCGACCACGTCGGGACGGTGCGAGTCGAGCCAATGCTCGACCTCGTCGGCGATCCGGGACAGCCGGTGCTGCAACGAGTCCTGCGGCGAGGTCCGGCACACGTCCACGTCCAGCGCGGTGACCTTCCGGCCCGCCCCTGCCTCCACCAACGCCAAACCGCATCGGGTCAGCCCAGGGTCGATGCCCATCACTCGCATGTTCGAAAGGATAGCGGGCGGGGGCGCCCCGGCCGCGGTGACACGCCGCGCGGGCTACTCGGCTTCGAGCTGCGCCAACACTTCCTCGGAGATGTCCATGTTGGTGAAGACGTTCTGCACGTCGTCGCAGTCCTCCAGCGCGTCGACCAGCTTGAGCGCCTTGCGGGCCGTCTCGAGGTCGACCTCGACTTTCGAGAGCGGCTGGAACTCCACCTCGGCGGACTCGTACTCGATGTTCTCGCCGCGCAGCGCGTCGCGGACGGCGGGGAAGTCCGAGGGGTCGGAGAGCACTTCGAAGTTGTCGCCGAGGTCGTTGACCTCCTCGACTCCTGCCTCGAGGACCACGCCGAGCAGATCGTCCTCGGTGAGGTTGCCCTTCTCCACCAGGACGACGCCCTTGCGCGCGAAGAGGAACGACACCGAGCCCGGATCAGCCAGCGTGCCGCCGTTGCGGGACAGCGCGGTGCGCACCTCCCCCGCCGCGCGGTTGCGGTTGTCGGTCAAACACTCCACGTACAGCGCGGTTCCGCCGGGGCCGTAGCCCTCGTAGAACAGGCTCTGCCAGTCCGAGCCGCCGGCTTCCTCGCCCGCGCCCCGCTTGCGCGCCCGTTCGATGTTGTCGTTCGGGACGGAGTTCTTGCGCGCTTTGACGATGGCGTCGTACAGCGTCGGGTTGCCGTCGGGGTCCCCGCCGCCGAGCCGGGCCGCGACCTCGACGTTTTTGATCAGCTTCGCGAAATTCTTGCTCCGCTTCGCGTCGAGCACGGCTTTCTTATGCTTAGTCGTCGCCCACTTGGAATGGCCGCTCATACATACCTCAGTTCTTGATCGTTCTTCGTGGTCCCAACCTAGCAGCGCGTCAAGCGCGAGCCATCGACAAGAACAACGCGTGCCAGCGAATGTCCGCCGTGAGTTCCGGGTGGAACGCTGTGACCAGTATATTCCCCTGCCGCGCCGCGACTATCTTCGGCTCCGCGCCGTCCGAGGAGGCCACTGTCGCGAGCGTCTGGACCCCCGGACCGGCCCGGACCACCCACGGAGCCCGGATGAACACCGCGCGCGCGGGATCCGGGCCAAGCTCGGGCACGTCGAGATCCTCCTCGAACGAGTCCACCTGCCTGCCGAACGCGTTGCGGCGCACGGTGATGTCGATGGCTCCGTAATTGCGGGTGCGCTCGTCGGGCGGGTCCACCGCCTCGGCGAGCAGGATCAGGCCCGCGCAGGAGCCGAACGCGGGCATCCCGCCCTTCAGCCGCTCCCCCAGCGGCTCGGCCAGCTCCGTGACGGCCAGCAGCTTCGTCATCGCGGTGGACTCGCCGCCCGGCAGAATCAGCGCGTCGACCGAGGCGAGCTCCTCCGGCCTGCGCACCAGGACCGGCTCTGCCCCCGCCGCCCGCGCGGCTTCCGCGTGCTCCGCCACTCCGCCCTGCAACGCCAGGACTCCGACAGAAAAACCCATGGGGGGAATTGTATGGAACCGGTCGGGCCAGGACCGCGTCCCATCCGTCGAAGCCCCGCTGCCCGTGCTCCGCCGACCGCCGGGGCGGGCTCGACGCGCAAAGCCAACGCATTCGCGCACAGCCAGCCCGAAACCGCGCCCTTGCGCTGCGCAACCCCTTATCGGAGACAATATCCAGCAGTGACGACCCCCTCCAGCGTGCCGCTTGAAGCCTGCCAGGATCGCCCACGATAATGAGCACATGACGTACCCGTACCGGCGCGAGGACGCCCCGGCCTCCTCCGCTCCGCACGAGCCGCCGCAAGGGCCGACCGAGCCGAGTTCGGGCGGCTCGCCGAAGGGCCTGATCGCAGGAACCTCGGTCGCCCTCGCCGCGGTCGCCGGGCTCATCGCGTATCTCGTCTGGCCGTCGAAGCACGAGGCCCCCGCCGCCCGGTCGAGCACCTCGCTCATCCCGCCGGTCTTCTCGCAGTCCTCCTCCTCGGAGGAGCCCGTCCCCGCGCCCCGAGCCGACGACGACCGAGGCGGCTCCTGCCCCCGCTCCGCCGCCGCCTCCCCCGCCGCCGCAGACCACGACGGTCACCAGGACGGTCAATCCCGAGCCGCCGCCACCGCCGCCCGAGCCGGAGACGACCACGCCGGCTCCTCCTCCGCCGCCACCGCCGACGAGCACGTCCACCGCGCCGCCCAAACCCACGACAGCGGACATCGTCCTGGAGGTCAGCGGGTCGGGCGGGGCGCGGGTCGGGCGCGTGTCGCTCAACGACGGCACCCCGTCCGGCGGGTCGTACGTCTACTCCATGCCCTTCACCCATTCGAGCACGGTCACGCTGCCGCGCAGCGTCCGCATCTCGGTGGAGTGGGTAAAGGACGGGCCGCTCGACTTCGGCACCAGGCCTGTGTTCGCCTGCCGCATCCTGCGCGGGGGCCAGGTGATCGCCGAGAATCGGGGGGTCGGCTACGCCTCATGCTCCGCATCGCTGAACTAGGGTTATCACTATGACCTACCCGTACAAGCAGACCCAGCCATCCGCGCCGACGCCGACACCCTCTGCCCCTGGCTCGGAACCGTCCGCCCCGCATGCCCCGGAACCTGCAGCTCCGGCTTCCGCGAGCGTGGCGGAAGCGAAGAAATGGCTCATCGGCGGACTCGTCGCCGTCATCGTCATCATCGTCCTGACGACGATTCTCGTGAGCACCGAGCACGACAAGACGCCCCCGCCGACCACCCCGACCCCGGGAGCCGCCTCGGTCGTCGCCGACCAGGGGGACGAGCTTCCCGCCCAGGCGTAGGCCGCCTCGTCTCCTAGCCGACCGTGATCGAGAACTCCGCGCGGTACGGCTCGCCGAGACTCGCGAACCGCAGCCGGTCGCCGCTGCGCAGCGCGTCGGTCGGAGCCGTCATCGGCTCGAAGCAGATCACTTCCTCGCCCGCGGGGGCGAAGATCTGCGCGCACGGGTAGCCCTCGTCGAAACTGACTTCGATCCGCCGCCCACCCGAGGAGACGGCGAACACGGAGCCGACGGCGATCCCGTCGTAGCCGTCGTCGAACAGCCGCTCGCCCAGCGTGAAGGCCTCCGCCGGTTCGAGATTCCCCGCTCCTGTGGGGATGCCGGATCCGTCGAGTTCCAGACGGCGGCGCGGCGGCAACTCGACCCGCCACTCCTCCCTCGCCGTGCCGGGGATCCGGAGATACGGGTGAAAACCGAACGACACCGGCACGGGCTTGGACGAGGTGGCGGTCAACGTCGTTCGGATCCGCAGCCGCCGCCCGGCGAGCGCGATGGCGAGCGTCAGCCGGTGCGGGAACGGGAAGCTGGCCAGCAGTTCCGCACAGGCCCCGAAGTCGAACTCCGCCACAAGCTCGCCCGACGTGGCGGACCGAACCCGCCAATCCGGACGCGCGGCCAGCAGTCCGTGCATCGGCAGACCGTTCCCGTCGAGGTGCACCCCCGCAGCCCCGTCCGACAGCACCACCGTCTCGCCCGAGACCGTGTAGTCATGCGCGCTCAGCCGGTTCGCCCACGGGTGCAACAGCGGAATCCCCATGGTTTTGCCCGAGGACAGATACGCCTCCAGCCCCCGCCGCTGCCCCAGCAGCTCGGCCCCGCCGTCGGCCAACGACACGCCGATCATGCCCGCGGCAGGCACGAACACGGCGGCCAGACCGGAAGCCTCGTCCGACAGGGTGAATCTCTGCAGCTCGGTCATATCGCCGATCATGCCACAACGGGCAAAGCCCCGCGCGGACCCCGAAACTAACGATTCCGAGGCTTCCAGACCACAAGGGCGGTCGACTTCGGGAACGGCACGATCTCACGCCCCTGGGGGACGGTGCTCGCCGACTGCGCCGTCTCGGCGAGGCGGCGGCGCAGTTCCAGCACTTCCTTGGTCAGCTCCATGATCCGCTTGATCCCGGCGAGGTTCACGCCCTCCTCCTGCGAGAGGCGCTGAACCTCGCGCAGCAGCTCGACGTCGTGCAGCGAATAGCGCCTGCCGCCGCCCGGAGCGCGGCCGGGGCTCACCAGACCCATACGGTCGTATGTGCGCAACGTCTGCGCGTGCATGCCGGAAAGCTGCGCGGCGATAGAGATCACGTAGACCTTGGCGTGCGGGTCGCCCGGCTGCTCGTCCATGCTCATCGCGAGCCCGCCCAATTCGCCCTCGGGTCGAAGCCGCTCGCCTCTTCGGAAGCCGCGTACTTGCGCAGCGCCTCCAGCGCGGCCTCGTCCAGTTTCACCGGCACCGCCACTTGCAAGGTGACCAAGATGTCGCCCGCGCCGCCGCCGCGCTTGACGACGCCTTTGCCGCGCACCCGCAGCGTCCTGCCGTCCGCCGTTCCGGCGGGCACGCGGACCCCGACCTTGCCGTCGAGGGTGGGCACGGTGATGGTCGAGCCGAGCGCGAGCTCGGTGAACCGCACCGGCACCGTCAGCCGGAGGTCGTCGCCCTCCCTGGTGAACACCGCGTCCGGCTCCACATGGACGGTCACGTAGAGGTCGCCGGGGCTGCCGCCCCGGACGCCGGGCTCGCCTTGCGCGGCGAGACGGATCCGCTGCCCGTCGTGCACGCCGGGCGGAACCCGCATCGTGATCGTGCGCGAGCGCGTCGTCAGCCCCGTGCCAGCGCAGTCCGGGCACGGGTCGTCGATGATCTGGCCGGTCCCCCGGCACTCGGCGCACGGCTCGGTGAAGCCGAAGGAGCCCTCCTGGCGGGTCACCAGGCCCGAGCCGTCGCAGTACGAGCATTTGCGCGGCGTGGTGCCCTTGCGGGCGCCCGAGCCACGGCACGAATCGCACGTGACTTGGCTGGTGATCCGCAGCGGGATGGTCACGCCCCGCGCGGCCTCCCGGAACCCGAGCGTGGTCTCGGTCTCCAGATCGTTGCCCCGCCGCGCGCGGCTCCCCGGCCTGTTCGCGGAGCCTCGGCCGGCGCGACCTTCGCGGAAGGCGTTGCCGAAGATGTCCGAGAACGACGTGCTCCCCCCGCCCTCGAAGAGGTCGGCGAAGTCGCGGACCCCGAAGTCGCGCACCCCGGACGAGTAGCCGCTGCCGAAACCGGAGAAGCCCCCGCCGCCCGTCCGGGAGCCGGATCCGAAGAGCGAACGGGTCTCGTCGTACTCTTTGCGCTTCTCCGAATCGGAGAGCACGCTGTACGCCTCGGAGACCTCCTTGAACCGCTGCTCGGCCTTCTCGTCGCCGGGGTGCGCGTCCGGATGGAGTTCCCTGGCCAGCTTGCGGTACGACTTTTTGATCTCGTCCGCGCTCGCCTTCGAATCGACGCCGAGCGTCGCGTAAAAATCTTTCTCGACCCACTCACGTTGGCTCACCCGGCGTCACCTCCTCTCCTACTGATGCTTCGCTGTCATTGATTCTAGAACTGTCACTGATCTGCGGGCTGCTCCTGACTCGCCTCGGGCTGTTCCGTCGTGTCGTGCGGCGGGGCCTGCACGTCCTCCACGACCACCATCGCGGTGCGCAAGATCCGCTCGCCGTGCCGGTACCCCTGCCGGTAGACCGCCGCGACGACCGAGAAGTCGCCCTCGCCGGTGTGCTGCACCGCTTCGTGCAGTTGCGGGTCGAACGGCTCGCCCACCTCGCCGAAGGCGACGATCCCCTGGCTGTCGAAGGCCTGCTGGAGTTTGTCCGCCACCGATTTCAGCGGGCTCGACTCGAGGTCTCCGTGGCTGCGCGCCCTGCCGAGGTCGTCGAGCACCGGCAAAAGCGTGGCGTAGACGGAGGCCTTCGCCGCCTCGATCACGCCGGCCCGGTCGCGCTCGGTCCGTTTGCGGAAGTTGGCGTAGTCGGCCTGCACCCGCTGAAGGTCCTCGGTGAGCTCGGCGATCTTGTCTTGCGCCGCCTCGTCCTGCTCCGACGCTCCGGGGCCAGGCTCCCCGGCCTCCTGAGCAGGCGCCTCCGGCGCCTGCTCAGGAGCTTCCGAGTCTCGCACAGTCCCGGTCGTCGGATCGATCCGACGGCGGTCGGTGATGGTGACCGGCTCGCGCTCGGCCGAAGTCTCAGGCTCGGCCATGGCTCTTCCCGTCGGTCTCGTCGGTCACGACTTCCGCGTCCACCACGTCGCTGTCCGCGCTCGCGGCGGAGGCGGCCCCTTCGCCCGCCGAGGCGGACTCGGAGGCGGACGCCTCGTAGATCGCCTGGCCGACCGCCTGGGACTCCTCGGCGAGCTTCTCGACCGCCTGCTTGATCGCGGCCAGGTCCGTGCCCTCCAGGGCCTTGCGGACCTCGCCGACCGCACCGTTCACCTTCTCCGCGACGTCCGAGGGCACCTTGTCCTCGTTGTCTTTGAGGAACTTCTCGGTCTGGTACGCGAGGCTCTCGGCCTGGTTGCGCACCTCGGACTCCTCGCGACGGGCCTTGTCCTCGTCGGCGTGCGCCTCGGCGTCCTTGATCATCCGGTCGATGTCCTCCTTGGAGAGGGCCGAGCCGTCCTGGATCTTGATCCGGTTCTCCTTGCCGGTGCCCTTGTCGCGCGCGGTGACGTGCACGATGCCGTTGGCGTCGATGTCGAAGGTGACCTCGATCTGCGGGACGTTGCGCGGCGCGGGCGGGATGCCGGTCAGCTCGAAGGAGCCGAGCAGCTTGTTGTGCGCCGCGATCTCGCGCTCGCCCTGGTAGACCTGGATCTGCACCGAAGGCTGGTTGTCCTCAGCGGTGGTGAAGGTCTCCGAGCGCTTGGTCGGGATGGTCGTGTTGCGCTCGATGAGCTTGGTGAACACCCCGCCCTTGGTCTCGATGCCGAGCGAGAGCGGCGTGACGTCGAGGAGCAGCACGTCCTTGACCTCGCCGCGCAGCACGCCCGCCTGCAGGGCGGCTCCGACCGCGACGACCTCGTCCGGGTTCACGCCCTTGTTGGGCTCGCGCCCGCCGGTCAGCTCGCGCACCAGGTCGGTGACGGCGGGCATCCGGGTGGAGCCGCCGACGAGGACCACGTGGTCGATCTGGCTCACGGAGATCCCGGCGTCCTTGATGACCTGCTGGAACGGAGCGCGGGTGCGCTCGAGCAGGTCCGAGGTGATCCGCTGGAACTCGCTGCGGGTCAGCTGCTCGTCGAGGAAGAGCGGGTTCTTGTCCGCGTCCACCGTGATGTACGGCAGGTTGATCGAGGTGCTCTGGCTGGAAGAAAGCTCGATCTTCGCCTTCTCCGCCGCCTCGCGCAGGCGCTGCATGGCCATCTTGTCCTTGGTCAGGTCGATGCCCGAAGTGCTCTTGAACTTCTCGACCAGCCAGTCGACGATCCGCTGGTCCCAGTCGTCGCCGCCGAGGTGGTTGTCGCCGGAGGTCGCGCGCACTTCCACGACGCCGTCGCCGATCTCGAGCAGGGACACGTCGAAGGTGCCGCCGCCGAGGTCGAACACCAGGATGGTCTGCTCCTTCTCGCCCTTGTCGAGGCCGTAGGCCAGCGCCGCCGCCGTCGGCTCGTTGACGATGCGCAGGACGTTGAGGCCCGCGATCTGCCCGGCCTCCTTGGTGGCCTGGCGCTGCGCGTCGTTGAAGTACGCCGGGACCGTGATCACCGCGTCGGCGATGGTGTCGCCGAGGTAGGACTCCGCGTCCCGCTTGAGCTTCTGCAGCACACGGGCGCTGATCTCCTGCGGCGTGTAGTTCTTGCCGTCGATCTCGACGGTCCAGTCGCTGCCCATGTGGCGCTTGACCGAGCGGATGGTCCGGTCGACGTTGGTGACCGCCTGGTTCTTGGCGGGCTGGCCGACGAGCACCTCGCCGTTGCGGGCGAAGGCCACGACGGACGGCGTGGTCCGCGCGCCCTCCGAGTTGGCGATGACGACGGGGTCGCCGCCTTCGAGGACCGAGACCACGGAGTTGGTGGTGCCGAGGTCGATGCCTACTGCACGAGCCATAGTTGTCTTTCTCCTTGTTCTTTCGAGAGACTTCAGCGAGTCGCGCTCAAGTCTGCCACATTGTTTTCAGTTCGTCAATCAAAATTGAGTATACATCGCTCAACTTCTGTCGATCAGCTCAACCAGCCCCCGGCTCCGTTTATTCCCGCTTTATTCCCGCTTTATTCCCGCGACTGCTCCCCTCCTCCAAGCGCGCAGACTGGCGGGACGAGAAGCCAGGCGGTGAAACACGGAGGGGAATCATGCTGTCGTCCATCCACCGAATCTTCGGGCCCTGCGCCCCATCGGATTGGAGGCGGGCGTCGTGACCAAGCCCGCCATCGCCAGGCTCGCCTCCGCCATCGTCGCCGTCGCCGTGTTCTGCGGGGTCGTGGCGCTCGGGCTGCGGGGGCAGGGACAGCGCGCGCCGATGGATTCGGACGCGCCGCCCATCGCCTACACGACGGCCGACAAGGACAGCCTCGTGCTGTTGCGCGGCACAGCCGAAACCGCCAGATGGCCGGACCCGAAGACCGCTCACAAGCAATGGCGGCTGGACGCGCCCCAGTTCACCGAGGACGGCAGATTCCTCTACACGATGGCGAGGACATTCCGGCCCGGCCCATCGGGGACGGCCAAAGCGCAATTGGTCGTGATCGACGCCCGTTCCAACGCCGTCCGCGTCCTCCCCGCCCCTGCGGACAAGCAGCTCGCGTACGGGGACGAGGTCCGCGCTCTCGAAGGCAGCAGCGTCGTCTGGCTCGGGACCGACAGCTCGCAACGCTCGGCGGCGGAGACTGTGTCGGCTCCGAGGCGGCTGATCGCGATGGACCTGGGCGACAAAGATCCGGGGCCGAGGCTGCTCCGCAGCGTGGCGCTGCCGGAGCCGAACGCCGAAGAGCAAGCGGAGAACGAGCACTGCCCGACCTGCGTGCGCGGCGGCTACCTCGTCGGCGCGGGGGGCGGCAAGGTCGTGCTCGGCAGGATGAACACCTACCCAGGCGCGCGCGGCTTCGCCGACCACCTCTACCTCGTCGCCCCGGACGGATCGACGCGCGATCTCGGCCATATCCCGAAGGCCGAGAACGACCGACCAGGGCTCTTCAGCCCGGACGGAAAAAATTTCGCGTACCCCGACTCCGCCTGGGGCGGCGCGAGCTGCGGCGTCGGGACCAGGATCGTCCAATTCGACCTCTCTTCGTCATGGCCAGGAGGCCGGGTGCTGCGCACTCCCTTCCCGCAAGCGGAACCGTACGACGAGATCCGACAGCTGTGGTGGACCGTGGACAGCAAGCTCCGCATCAGCGGCAACGCCCTTGTTTGCGATATATTCCGCCCCGAGGGGCAACGGGCGGCGCGCACGCCGAGCGTGTGGGAGCTCCGAGGCGACCAGTGGACGCAGATCGACCCCGACGGCTTCCTGCTCGACGTCACGCTGCCCAACGGGGACAGCGTCGTCGTCACCGAGGCGACAGCGGCTCCCGGTTACAACCGGATCGACAGCCTCTCGATCCGGCACGGCGGGCAGCTCATTCGCATCGCGGACGACGTGGGCGACGTGGCCGTGGCCTCGGGCTGCCGGGCTCCATGAGATCCGAACAGCCGACACGCTCGTCCCCACCCCCTGCCCTGGCGGTTCTCCGGAAAGCGGGCCGGTGTTTACATACTCTTTTCCATTTCCTTCCATGAGATCCGCCCTACTTTCGGTAATGTCTGTGAGGTAGCGCTCGTAGCCCCGCCCACCCGCCACCGCTGCCGCAGAAGGAGCCGACGATGCCTCTCATGCCGATCAGCGACGCCATGTTCCTCCTCATGGAGTCACGCGAGCATCCCATGCATGTCGGAGCCGTGCAGCTGTTCCAGCCGCCGCCCGAAGCCGGCCCCGACTACGGGCGGGTCTTCCACGACCAGCTGCTCGCCACCGCCGACGTCTCGGGCGATTTCCGCAGACGGCCGGGGCAGCCGCTCGCCAGCGCCCGCGCGCTGCGCTGGGCCACCGACCCCGAGCTGGACTTCGAGTACCACGTGCGCCGCCTCGCCCTGCCAAGCCTGGCGGGGATGGACGAGCTCTTCGCCCTCGTCTCCCGCCTGCACAGCGCCGCGCTGGACCGGCACCGCCCGCTGTGGGAACTTGCCGTCATCGAAGGCCTCGCCGACGGCAAGCTGGCCATCTACACGAAAGTGCACCACAGCCTCATCGACGGGGTGGGCGCTCTGCGCACTCTGCTGCGGACGCTCTCCGACGACTCCGAGGCGCTTGACTGCCCCGCGGTGTGGGCTCAGCGCGGACGGCGCGAGCCGGCCCAGGCCGCCGTCGCCCCGAGGGGCCCCTTTGCCATGATCCGAGGAGCCCGCGCCGCCGCGAAGGGCGCGGCCGAAGTGGCTCCGGGGCTGGCCCGCTACGGGGCCGGGCTCGTCCGGGGGTCCGGCCTGGTCCGACCGATGCAGGCGCCGAGGACGATGCTCAACGTCCCCATCGGCGGGGCCCGCAGGGTCGCCGCCCGGTCGTGGCCGCTGCAGCGCGTGAAGACCTTGGGCAAGACTTTGGACGGGACCGTGAACGATGTGGTGCTCGCGATGAGCGCGGGCGCGTTGCGCGCGTACCTGTCGGAGCAGGGGGCGCTGCCGGACAAGCCTCTGGTGGCGGCCTGCCCGGTGTCGATGCGCAAGGAGGGGGACCAAAACGCGGGCAACGCGATCACTTCTTTGCTGGCGAACCTCGCCACCGACAAGGCGGACCCCGGCGAACGGTTCGAGGCCATCGTGAGGTCCGTGCGCAGCGCCAAGTCCATGCTCGCGACGATGACCCCGCTGCAGCAAGTCGTCACCGGCCTGATCAACACGGCTCCCGCGGGGCTCGGCGGCTTCCCGGTGATGCGCGACCGCGCCGCGCCCGCCTTCAACATCGGCATCGCCAATGTGCCAGGGCCGAGCACCGCGAGGTACTGGAACCGGGCCGAGCTCGTCGGCCTCTACCCCGCCTCCATCGCGATGGACGGGCTGGCGCTGAACATCACCGTCACCAGCACCGCCGACGCGCTGCACTTCGGCCTCACCGGCTGCCGCTCGAAGGTGCCCCACCTGCCGAGAATCCTCGGCCATCTGGAGGATTCGCTCGCCGAGCTGGAGGCGGCAGCGGGCGTGTGACGCCGAGGACCACAGCCTTCCTCCTCGGCCGGGCGTGGACAACTCTTCCGGCGGTGCTGTAGGGTGACTCACACAATTATATCTGCTACCAGGAGACTCAGATAAATATGAAGGATTTCCGCGACAAAGTCGTAGCGATCACGGGGGCCGGCTCGGGCATCGGCCGGGCGCTCGCGTTGAATTTCGCCGAGAAAGGAGCCCGCCTCGCGCTCTCCGACGTGAACTTCGCCTCTGTGGCCGAGACCGTCTGCCTCGCGGAAAAGCTGGGCGCGCAGGCGAAGGCCTACACGCTCGACGTCGCCGACCGCGACGCGGTCATCGCCCACGCGGCCGAGGTCCGGGCCGACTTCGGCAAAGTCAACGTCATCGTGAACAACGCGGGCGTGGCCATGGGCGGCAGCGTCGAAGCGATGGACTGGAAAGACATCGACTGGATCCTCAACATCAACTTCCACGGCGTCATCAACGGCACCAAGGCGTTCCTGCCCCACCTCATCGAGTCCGGCGAAGGCCAGATCGTCAACATCTCCAGTGTCGCAGGTTTCGTCGGAGCGGCGTTCGGCAGCGGCTACTGCACGTCGAAATTCGGGGTGCGCGGCTTCACCGAGTGCCTCCGCCAAGAGCTGATCGCCGAGAACAAGCCGGTCCGCGCGACTGTCGTGCACCCCGGCGGGGTCCGGACGAACATCGCCGCCAACCCGAAGGCGACCGACGACCCCGACACCGCCCGCAAGTGGTTCCACCGGGTCGCCGCGACCAGCCCGGAGGGAGCCGCGCGCATCATCGTGCGCGGCATCCGATGGAACTCCCCGCGCATCCTCGTCGGCCCCGACGCGTATCTGATCGACCTGTTCCCCCGGATCCTCGGCGGGCGCTACCAGGACATCCTCGCCTGGGGCACCCGCTTCGGGCTCTGGTTCCTCACGAAGAGCCGGTTCAACACGAAGCGGTTCGGATTCGACCCGGAGAAGTTCGGCATCAAGATGTCGTAGCGCGCCGCATGGACACGCCCTCCGAGCTGCGCGGCCCCTCTCGGGCTCGCCCTGTTCGTGTAGTCTCCAGACACGATGAAGCTCGGAAGGCCGCATGACGGCCATCGCTGACCCGCTCACCGGAGCGGTCATCCAGCAGCAAAGCGCAGCGTCTACGGCAGACGCTGCGCCTGCTGTCGAAGTGCGCGGCTTCACCAAGTCATACCGAGGGAACACGGTGATCTCGGACCTCTCCTTCAGCGTCAACCCCGGAACGGTGACCGGGTTCCTCGGCCCGAACGGCAGCGGCAAATCCACCACCTTGCGGGCGATCCTCGGCCTCGTGCGCCCCGACTCCGGGCAGATCCTCGTCGAGGGCTCGCCCTTGGCCTCGGCCCGCAACCCTGGCAAGGTCGTCGCGGGCGTGCTCGACGCGAACGGCATGCATCCGAACCGCAAAGCCGTCGACCATCTCAAGATCTACTGCGCGGCGCTCGGCGTGCCCGATTCCAAGGCGAAAGAGGCGCTCGAAACTGTGGGGCTCGGCTCTGCCTCGGCAGAGCGCCCCAAGGCGTACTCCCTCGGCATGCGCCAGCGCCTCGCCATCGCCACCGCCCTGCTGGGCGACCCGCGCATCCTCATCCTCGACGAGCCCGCCAACGGGCTCGACCCCGCAGGACTCGCCTGGCTGCGCGGGTTTTTGCGCGAGTTCGCGCAGGCGGGCGGCACGGCGCTCATGTCGAGCCATCTCTTGCGCGAAGTGGAGCAGACCATCGACCATCTCGTGGTCATCAGCCAGGGAGCCGTGGTGTTCGAAGGCTCGTTGGAGACCCTGCGCGGAGCCCAGGCCACGCGCACCTACGTCGCCAGCTCCGACCCGGCGGCGTTGCGCGCAGCGCTGCGCGAGCGCGGGGCCATCAGCGCGGAGCCCACCGAGGACGGCAGGCTGCTCGTCACCGGGCTCGACCGCGACCAGATCGCGCGGATCGCCGAGGCCGCGCAGATCGCGCTCTTCGGCCAGGCGGACGACTCGGTCGGCCTCGACCAGCTGTACACCTCCCTCGTCACGCCGCAATACGTGGCCAAGAGGGCCGCACCATGACCACGACCGCGTTCGGCCCGGCGGCCGCCAAGAAAGAGCGCCCCGAGTTCTTGCGGCTCGTCAAGTCCGAGTGGCGCAAAGTCCGCTCGCTGCGGTTCTGGTGGATCTTGCTCACCGCCCCGCTCGTCATCACGGCGCTGTCCACGGTCGCGGGACTCGCCGCCCTCGCGGGGGTCCAGGGCGACGAGGACGCGTTCCACCGGTACGGCTCCAGCCTCTTCAGCGTGTTGACCCTGCTGCTCGGCTACGCGGGGTTTTTCGCGGCCGGAGCGCTCACGATCCTGTTCTGCGGCATCTTCGCCGGGGTCAACGCCGCGTCGGAATTCCAGCACCGGACCATCGCGCACACCTACGCCACCGCCCGCTCCCGAGACCGGGCCATCGCGGCGAAGCTCCTGGTCACCACGCTGTTCGGCATCGGCTATGGCTTGGTTTTGGACTTCGTGGTGGTGCTCGCGACCTATCTCCTCGGCTCGTTCGAGTCCAGCACCCTGCACCGCTCCAGCATCAGCGCCGGTTTCGTGGCGGGAGTCTGCCTCGCGTCGGTCCTCGTCGCGGTGCTGTGGACCTGGATCGGCACCGGGCTCGGCCTGTTGGCCGGCAGCCCGCTCTCCGCAACGGTGGCCCAGGCCTTCTGGTCCTTCCCCGGCGAGCCCCTCCTCTGGCTCATCCTCGGCTTCATCACGCTGAGCAGCCAGGGAACCGGGGCCGCCGCCGCGGCCCGGTTCCTCCCCGTGAGCGCCACGGGACAGACCCTCCTCGGCTCTGCCATCGTGCTCGACAAATCGGGGGCCGACCAGAACACCGGGATCACCATGCTCGCGTACGGACCCCCGTCCCTCGCCGTGTGGGCCGTCCTGATCCTCGGGCTCGGGTGGTGGCGCGCTCGGACCCGCGACATCACCTAGACTCCGCGCATGGTCGCGCGGAGCACGTCCGAGGAGGCGGAGCCCGAACGCAAGGAGCCGGAGCGTGACTAGGCCCTGAGCCCGTCCAGCGCCTGGTCGATCTCTTCAGAGGTCGGCGCGCAGTTCCCCGCGCCAGGCACAAGCGTCGCGAGCGACCCCGCGACCGCCGCCCGCCGCAGCGCCTGCTCGGGCCCGAGGTGCCACGAGGCGGCGAGCACCCCTGCGAACACGTCGCCAGCCCCTGTGGTGTCCACCGGCTGCACCTTCGGCGAGGGCACGTTGACCTCCCCGCGCGGACCTTGGTAGCGGGCTCCGCGCGCCCCGAGAGTCGTCACCACGTGGCGCACGCCGCGCAGCCGCTCGCCCAGCTCCCGCGCCTCGCCCTCATTGACGACCAGCACGTCCGCCAGCTCCAACAACTCCGAGGGGAACGACCCAGGCGGGACCGGGGAGAAGTTCACGATCGTCAAGACCCCTGCCTCCCTCGAAGCCCGCAACGCGTCCACGATCGCGTCGAACGGCACTTCGAGCTGGCACAGCAGCATGTCGACTCTGGTCAAAACGCTCTCCGCCGCTTCGGTCAGCGCCAGCTTGTCGTTCGCCCCCGGCGGCACGATGACGACGTTCTCCCCGGTGTCGTCCACCAAGATCACCGCGACCCCGTTCGGACCCGGCACGGTCATGCTCCCGGTCAGGCCCACTTTCTCCCGTCGCAGCCTGCCGCGCAGCACGGCCCCGACCTCGTCCTCCCCGAACGATCCGATGAACTGGACGACTGCCCCCGCCCGCGCCGCGGCGACCGCCTGGTTCGCCCCCTTGCCGCCCGGCAGACGCTCCAGCGACCTCGCGAGCACCGTCTCCCCCGGATGCGGGGGCCGCTGCACGCGGAGCACGAAGTCTTGGTTCACGCTGCCGAACACCGCGACACGGGGGACTGCAGAGGATTTCGCCCTTGGACTCGACATCGTCACACCATCCCCCGTCCGATCAGAGATTTCAACAGGAGTCCGGGGCCAGGAAGGGAAAACATAGCCGTCCAGCCTATCCGGTCCGCTGCTCGATCACGAGGGTCGGCGTGGCCAAACCGGGGTCTTTGACCGTGGCGACCCGCGTCCCCGGCTTGTGGCCCTTGCGGATCTCGCTGACCTCCACTCCGCTTTCCACAAGCCGCGCGTGGGTCGCCTCGATGTCGTCGGCGCGCCACGCGATCCCCCAGATCGAGTCCGCTTTCCCCGGCAGACCTGGTTTGACGAGCACTTCGACCACCGTGTTCTGGCAGCGGAAGAAAAGCTGCTTGACCACCTTCATCATTTTCTGCTCCAGCCGCAGGTCCAGGCCGAGCCTGCCGCCGAGCACGGCGACGATCCGGTCGAGGTGCGTGGTCGAGACGACCACGTGGTCGATGGCGGCGATATCCCCCGCCGTCGGCTCGGCCTCGGCCCGCTCGACCACGCCAAGCAACAGACCGTTCACGACGCCCGCCGCCGCGCGCCGCCCGTCCCCTGTCTCCTCTGCGGCCGCCGGGACGAGCGGGAGGCCTCGGCGGGTCAAGAGTCGCACGGCCCCCTCGTAGTCCTCCGAGGAGAAAACCAGCCCCGGCCTGGGAGCCCACGCCGGGCGGCCCAGCTGCACCGCCGCGTTCGAAACCCTGGGCTCGGCCCCGGCCTCCCTCCCGAGGAACCGCGCGTACGCGGCCCCCGCCAGCTCGTGATCGGGCACGTCGAGGATCACCCGGTCCAGCGCGAGGTCGAGAGCCATACCGCAATTCAACCAGAGGCGATCAGAGCGCAGCAAGGAGCCTGAGCGCCCCGAAGGCTAATTGGCCAGGCAGTTCGGGCCGATCAGCGCTTTCAGATCCCCGTAGAGCTCCGGCGAGGGGGTCACCGTGAGCGCCTCGTCCAGCCGGAACGACAGAGACTTGCCGTTGCGGTGCAGGTCCAGGAGCACTTGGGTCGGGCCGGGGTTGCGTTCGAGGATCTCCCGCAGCTGGCCGACCGAGTCGGGGTTGCACCAGCTCTCCGAGACCGAGAGGCGCAACGTCCCTGCCGAGGTCTGCGGGGTGAGCTCCACGTGGCTCACATCGCTCGCGATGAGCGCGATCCGGTCGTCGCGGAAGTTCACCCGCGCGTTGATGAGCACGACCGTGTCCTCGACGAACTCCTCGCCGTACGCCACGTAGTTCTGCGGGAACAAGAACACCTCGATGCCGCCGACGAGGTCTTCGAGCTGCGCGCTCGCGTACGGCGCGCCGTTCTTGTTCACCCGCCGGTTCACCCCGGAGAGCACGCCGCCGACTTTCACGCTCGTCCCGTCCTTCACCTCGCCGTCGAGGATCGAGCGGATCGACACGTCGGTCGCCGCCGCGAGCGCCTGCTCTAAACCCGCGAGAGGGTGCCCGGAGACGTACAGGCCCAGCATCTCCCGCTCCAAAGCGAGTTTCTGCTTCATGTCCCATTCCTCGTCTGGGATCTGCGTCTCGAAGGTGGACGCGAGCTCGGGCGACCCCGACTCGAAGAAATCGGAGAACAGGTCGTACTGGCCTTGCGCCTCGGCTTTCTTCGTGCCCATCACCGCGTCCACAGCCTCGGCGTGCACCAGGTAGAGGCCCTTGCGGGGATGCCCGAGCGCGTCGAAGCCACCCGCTTTGATGAGCGACTCCACCGCTTTCTTGTTGCAGGCCGCGATATCCGCCTTGGCGAGATAGTCCGAGAAGCTGGTGAACGCGCCCTCGGCTTCGCGCGTGCGGATGATCGACTCCACCAGCCCCACCCCGACGTTGCGCACCGCGGAGAGCCCGAACAGGATGTCCTCGCCCACCGCGGCGAAGTCCACCCTGGACTTGTTCACGTCAGGCGCGAGGACCGTGATGCCCATCTTGCGGCAGTCCGCGAGGTAAACGGCCGCCTTGTCCTTGTCGTCGCCCACCGAGGTCAGCAGGGCCGCCATGTACTCCGCCGGGTAGTTGGCCTTGAGGTAGGCGGTCCAGTACGCGACCAGGCCGTAGCAGGCGGCGTGCGACTTGTTGAACGCGTAGTCCGCGAAGGGCAGCACGGTGTCCCAGAGCGCCTTGATCGCGGCCTCGGAGAAGCCATTGCCGAGCATGCCCGCCGCGAAGCCCTCGTACTCCGCCTGGAGCACTTCGAGCTTCTTCTTGCCCATGGCCTTGCGCAGCGCGTCGGCCTTGCCCATCGAGTAGCTCGCGACCTTCTGCGCGATGAACATGATCTGCTCTTGGTAGACGATGAGGCCGTAGGTCTCGGCGAGGATCTCCTTGAGCGGCTCTTCCAGCTCGGGGTGGATCGGCTTGATCTGCTGGCGGCCGTTCTTGCGGTCGGCGTAGTCGTTGTGCGCGTTCACGCCCATCGGGCCGGGCCGGTACAACGACAGGACGGCGACGATGTCGCCGAAGCCGGTCGGGCGCATCCGGCGCAGCAGGTCGCGCATCGGGCCGCCGTCGAGCTGGAACACGCCGAGGGTCTCGCCCCTCGACAGCAGCGCGAAAGTCGCCGGGTCGGTGAGCGGCACGGTCTCAAGGTCCAGCTCGATCCCCCGGTTCTGGCGGATGTTCTCAATGGCGTCCCCGATGACCGTGAGGTTTCGCAGCCCAAGGAAGTCCATCTTCAACAGGCCGATGTCCTCGCAGGACGGGTAGTCCCAGCCGGTGATGATCGCTCCGTCCTGCGCGCGCTTCCACAGCGGGATCGTGTCGATCAGCGGCTCATTGGACATGATGATCGCGCAGGCGTGCACGCCCGCGTTGCGGATCAGGCCTTCCAGCGAGAGGGCGGTCTCGTAGATCTTCGCGACGTCGGGGTCGCTCGCGATGAGCTCGCGGATCTCGGCCGCCTCTTTGTACCGCTCGTGCTCGGGGTCGGTGATCCCGGACAGCGGGATGTCCTTCGCCATGATCGCCGGGGGCAGCGCCTTGGTGATCCGGTCGGCGATGGAGAAGCCGGGCTGGCCGTGCAGCACGCGCGCGGAGTCTTTGATCGCGGCTTTCGTCTTGATCGTGCCGAACGTGATGACCTGCGCGACGCGGTCCGCGCCCCATTTCTCGCTGGCGTAGCGGATCATCTCGCCGCGTCTGCGGTCGTCGAAGTCGATGTCGATGTCGGGGGCGGAGGGGCGCTCCGGGTTGAGGAACCTCTCGAACAGCAGGCCGTGCTCGATCGGGTCGAGGTTCGTGATGCCGAGGGCGTAGGAGACGAGCGATCCTGCGGCGGAGCCTCGGCCCGGCCCCACCCGGATCCCCACGCTGCGCGCGTAGGCGATCAAGTCGCCGACGACGAGGAAGTACGAGGGGAAGCCTTTCTGCTTGATGACGTCGAGCTCGAACGCCGCCCTGGCCCGGTACTCCTCGGCCACCCCGTCCGGGAAGCGGCGCTCCAGCCCCCGGTCCACCTCCTTGGCGAGCCAGGAGTTCTGGTCCTCGCCGTCCGGGACCGGGAACACCGGCATCCGGTCGCGTTTCTCCCACACTTCGTCGTAGCTGCCCACCTGCTCGGCGACGCGCAGCGTGTTGTCGCAGGCCCCCGGCACCTGCGAGTCCCACGCGGCGCGCATGAGCTCGGCGGATTTGAGGTAGTACCCGTCCCCGTCGAACTTGAACCGGCCGGGGTCGGACATGGTCTTGCCGGTCTGCACGCAGAGCAGGATCTCGTGGCCCCGCGCATGCTCCTGCTTCACGTAGTGGCAGTCGTTCGTCGCCAGCGGGGGGATCTTCAACCGCTCGCCGAGGCGCAAGAGGTCTTCGCGGACCCGGCGTTCGATGTCGATGCCGTGGTCCATGAGCTCGAGGTAGAAGTTCTCTTTGCCGAAGATCTCCTGGAAGCGTCCGGCGGCCTCGCATGCCTCCTCGAACTGGCCGAGGCGGAGCTTGGTCTGCACCTCGCCGGACGGGCAGCCGGTGGTCGCGATGATCCCCCGCCCGTGCTCGGCGAGGATCTCCGCGTCCATCCGGGGCCACTTGCCCAGCTGCCCCTCGATGGACGCGAGCGAGGAGAGCTTCATCAGGTTGTGCAGCCCTTGCGCGTCCTTCGCCACCATGGTCATATGCGTGTAGGCCCCGGAGCCCGAGACGTCGTCGGAGCGCTGGCTCGGCTGGCCCCAGAACTCGCGCTTGGTGGAGAACCGCGAGGACGGCGCGAGGTACGCCTCGATGCCGATGATCGGCTTGACCCCGTACTTCTTCGCCGCCCGGTAGAACTCCGCCGCACCCCACATGTTCCCGTGGTCGGTCATGCCCACGGCGGGCATCCCGAGCCTGGCCGCTTCCTCGAACATCGCGTTGACCTGGGCGTGTCCGTCCAGCATGGAGTATTCGGTGTGGTTGTGCAGATGCACGAACGAATCGGCCACGGCCGTCCTTTCCGTCAGGCTTCGCAAAGGTCCGAGAGGTGCACTAGCCTACCCGCGCCGGGCCGAGAAACCCAGCCGCGAGGTCTTTGCGGACGACGCTGCGGCGTGTCGGGCCCCCGCTCGGCTCCGCTCCTCTGGCGGAGCCGTCACGCCTGTGGCGGATGGGTTCAGACGGCATCGCGGAGCACCCCGAGCGCGTGCTGCAAGTCCTGCGGCAGCTCGGACTCGAAGCGCATGATCTTTCCGTCCGCCGGATGCGCGAAGGAGAGCCTGCGGGCGTGCAGCCATTGGCGCCTCAGGCCCAGGCGCGCCGCCAGCTTCGGGTCCGCGCCGTACAGCATGTCGCCGCAGCACGGGTGGCGCAGCGCGGAGAAATGCACCCGGATCTGATGGGTGCGGCCGGTCTCCAGCTTGACCGAGACCAGGCTCGCCGCGCCGAAGGCCTCGATCGTGTCGTAATGGGTGACGCTGTGCCTGCCCTCGGTGGTGACCGCGAACCGCCAGCCGGGGCCCGGCCGTTTGCCGATCGGCGCGTCGATCGTGCCGCTCGACGGGTCCGGATGGCCTTGGACCAGCGCCTCGTACCACTTCTCCACCTCGCGGTGCTTGAAGGCCCGCTTGAGCACGGTGTAGGCGTGCTCGGAGGCCGCGAGCACCATGACGCCCGAGGTGCCGACGTCGAGCCGCTGCACGACGCCCTGCCGCTCGGCCACCCCGGTGGTCGCGATGTGGAAACCGAGCGCCTTCAACCCCCCCACCACTGTCGGGCCGCTCCACCCGACGGACGGGTGCACCGCGATCTCCGGGGGCTTCTCCACCACCACGACGTGCTCGTCGGAATAAAGGACGTTGAGGCCAGGGATGATCTCGGGCGCGTCCTCCTCGACCGGCGCGGACGGGGCCGAGGGGACGGACACCTCCAGCCAGGCTCCCGCCACGAGCCGGTCCGAACGTCCAGCCTCTTTCCCGTCGATCAGGGCGTGCCCCGCGTCGGCGAGCTCAGCGGCCTTGGTCCTTGAGACCCCGAGCAGACGCGCGAGGCCCGCGTCGAGCCGCAACCCGGCAAGCCCCTCTGGGACCGGCAGCGAACGCAGCGCGGACTCAGCCTCGGTCAACGCTCTTGCCCAGACGAATGCTCCACCCCGAAAAAGCTCAAGGCCACCATGAGCACGGCTCCGCACACGATGGCCGAGTCCGCGAGGTTGAACACCGCCCATCCTTCCCCGTGGTCCGAGAACAACGAGAGAAAGTCGACGACCTGGCCCCGGAACGGCGCGGGGGCGCGGAACACCCGGTCCACCAGGTTCCCGAAGGCCCCGCCGAGCACCAGGCCGAGGCCCAGCGCCCACCAGAGCGAGCCCAACGCCCGGCTCATCCGAACGATCACCACGACCGCCGCCACCGCGATCGCGGTGAGGACCCAGGTGTACCCCGTCGCCATGGAGAACGCCGCGCCCGAGTTGCGCACCAGCACCAGCCAGAGCGCGCCGCCGAGGAGACGCTCCGGACGCTCCGGATCGAGGTAGGCCACCGCCGCAGCCTTCGAGGCCAGGTCCGCGAGCGCCACGAGGGACGCGACCGCGAACAACAGGCGAACCGCCGCGACCCGTGACTTGGGATCCTTCGGGGCTTGTTCAGCCTGGGGGGAAGATGTGGCCATAGCGGGACAGAGCTTAGCAGCCGCGCGCACGCCGCAGCTGCGTCAGTTGTAGGCGACGGGGCTGTCGTCTCGCCAATCCCACGCCGACTGGTCGTCCCTCGGGTACTTCGAGCAATTCTCCGCCATCTTCGCCACAACGCCCTTGTTGTTCACGAAGAGCTTCGCGTAGTCGGTGTACAGCACGTCCAACGGGTCGCCGAAGGTGGCGGCCATATGCTCGGAGAAGTCGCGGCGCGGCCCGGTCACGCCCGGAGGGAGGGAGAAGAACCAGTGGAGCCGCTCCTGCGTCCGCTGGTCGAGGTCTTCGCCGTGCTTCTTGTACTCCATGATGTAGCGGTCGAACTCCATCGGAGTCTCGAACTTCGCGGCGTCGAGGAGCTGCTCCGCGGTGCACGTGGTGAGGAGCATCTTGCGGGGAATCGGGTACTCGTCCGTGGAGTGGACGTATCCGTCGATGTAGTCCGGCGGCGGGTCGGCGACCGCGGCGGCGGGGAAACTCAGTGCCGTCGCGCCGAAGGCGAGCAGGCCAGCGCTAATTTTTGCCAAGGGTTTTCTCAGATGCGGAGCCATATACTTACTATAACCCAAGAATGTCGGAATCGAAGCTCTCCCGGCCGCGCCGGACCAGCGCGGCGCCTTCGGCGGCCGCCGAAGGCCAGACCAGACCCGCAGAAAACGGGAAGGAGGAAGAAAGACGACGTTTCCGCCCAGGTCAGGGTGAAAACTCGGCTCCCCCGGCTGGACTCGAACCAGCAACCGTCCGATTAACAGTCGGAGCCCGTTTGTAGTGCCTGACGTTGGCGAACCATACCTTACCCATTCTCGCGCAGCTGAGAGTGCTCGCGGCGCCCCAGGTCGTGATGTCTGGCGATAGGCGACGATAGATCTCGTGTGACCACTGTGTGACCACAGCGAAGAGGGTCCGAGCTGCGGGGACTCCGTGCCCCGTGACCAATGAAGCGCAAGAGCTCAAGACCTGTCCCCCGCCGTACCGCGTCCGCAGAACTCACCAACTCAAAATAGGCGGGCAGTTGACGCTTTTGGCCGCTTCGTCGCGCGGAGGCGGGGCGAAGCCTTCGGGCCACTTCGTTTCCGAGTCGTGGTTGCTTTCAGAGAGGTCAACGCCAGTCAGATCAGCTCCCCGCAAGTCTGCCCCTTCGAGATGCGCGCCGCGCAACGACGCTGGTCTGAAACCGGCTCCCGTGAAATGGACTCCGGCGAACACAGCTCCTTTGAAGCGCGCGCCACACAAGTCAGCCCCTTCGAGATGCGCGCCGCGCATTATCGCCCCGTCGAATTCGGCTCCGAACAACTCCGCATACATCAACCAAGCGCCCTCGAGGACCGCCCGGTTCATCTGGGCGCTCGCCATCTTCGCGCCGTCCAGGATGGCGAAGCTCAGGTCGGAGTCTTCGAATCTCGCGAAAGAGAGGTCGGCTCCCCATATGTTCCAACCGCGCAGCGAGCCCTTGTGCGCGGCGTTGAGGTCTGACAGGTCGATGTCGCGCCAACAGTTGGGCAGGTCCCATGACACTCCGGTACGCGCTCCACGGCTGAGATAGTCGTTGAACTCGACGCTGAGCGTGGGCTCTGGTGAGGGCGGGTGGAACACCGCCAGCTGAACGCCGGAGTGCGACAACGAGGCGACCGCACGCACGGCTGCCACTATGTCGTCAGGCGTCGTGCTCCTGCCGTATGCCCAGTTATAGGGCTTGGGCACCTCGACTTCCGGCTCTGCCTGAAGCGGGCAGGCAGGAGGGTGTTTGGAGCTCTGCGTGACGAACGCGATCAGAATCTTCGCCGCGTTAGTCCCGTAGTCCTCGGAGTCGAGGCCTATTTTCTGAAGGGCAAAGACGGCTCCGAGGCGCACGCCCTGCGACGGAGAGTTGAGCTGGTCGACCGCTTTCGCGAATCGGTCAGCGACTTGCCCCTGAAGGGTGAGCTGGTTCTGCCTTCGGTTCTGGTCAATAGTCTCGTTGAGAGTCATGAGGGAGACCAGCAACATCGCGAACGCGGTGATGGCCGCGACTGTCGCGGCCGCTCTGCGCCACGCGGGCCAGTTCCATCCTTCCCAGTCCCATACCTTCCATCCCCGTACACCATATCGAAGTGGTTCTTCCGCCACGGCTTCCGCAGCAGGTTCCTGTGTCAAGTCATCCATTAGTTCTGCGAGCTGGCGGGCGGCTCGTCGAGGACGGAGACTATTTGCGAGATCGGCACGTCGAGCGCGCGGGCGATCTTGACCAGGTGCCGGATGGTGTGGTTGGTCTGCGCCATCTCGTATCGGTGCAGCGTGGCCTTCGCGATCCCTGTGTGCCCCACGAGGTCCGTGAGGCTCCATCCCTTCGCGACTCGCCTGCGCGCCAGCTCGTGGCCCAAGGCGCGCAGGTCGATGCCGTCTTCATCCTCTGCACTTGACATCCCCTCAGAAGATCAGCGAGACTCACCATGAACATACTCACGGATGAGTACGATTCACTCGCGCGGTTCGGCGGCCTAAAAGCCGGGACCCACTAGCACGGCCCGCTTTCCACGCACACCAGACAGGCCGACAGGCCCACGAGAAGACTTGAGGAGCACGCGCATGGCGGACAGCGTCTTGGCCGGTGACAAGCGGTACGACTGGCTGGTGGTGGCCGAGGGGAGGCGCTACGCGGACAGCGTGATCGAGCGCAAGGCCCGTGAGGACGGCTTCATCTACTTCGACGGGAAGCCCTCACCGGAGGACGACGGGCGGGTCATTCTGACCTTCTACAAGGCCAAGTGACGCGATGATCGCTCGCGCTCTCGTCTCCGCCCTCGTGGCCGCGATCCTCATTCCTGTCCCTGCGGCCTCGGCGAGCGAGGGCGCTGACATGGTCGTGCCGGGGGTCTCGATCTTCCAGAACGATCCCGCTGGTGGCCGTTTTGAGTGCTCCTCGGGCTTCGTGGTGAAGCTCTCGGACGGCACGCCCGGGATTCTCACCGCTGGGCACTGCTCGCACGGCCCGTCCGTGCCGGTCACGCAGTTCGACACCAGCTCCACGGAGCACAGGGTCGGCTACTACGTCCGCGCCGCGAACGACGACACCGTGATGGGCGCGGACATCGGGCTCATCTCGGTCCAGAGCGATCTGCCAGTCAGATCGGGCCTGTGGGGCCGGGTACCCGTCGAGGGCATCCTCACCGCCGAGGACGCGCGCTCGCTCCCGGCTGGCGAGCAGGTCTGCAAGATCGGCGCCAAAACTCAGTTCAGCTGCGGCCCGGTGACGGAGGTGCGCGGCGACAAGGTGTTCTTCCGCGCCGACGACACCAACGGCGACAGCGGCAGCCCGGTGTTCGTCCCGGCCCCGGACGGCAAGGGGGTCTACGCGCTCGGTGTCCTCGTGCGGGGCACCGGCTCCTCGGACGGCTCCGGGACCATCGAGGCGCAGACCATCGCCCCGTACCTGCGCGCGTGGGGCGTGAAACTCGTCATCACCCAGCAATGACCGGTCAAGAAGACGCGAAAGAGAGCGCCGTGGAGCAAGAGAACACCAGCCTCGACCACGAGTTCTGGCGGATCGTCGGCCAGGGCAGACGCGCCCGCGCCATCGCCGCCGGAGAGCTGGTCCCGGTCGCGGACGCGCCGTTCGGCTTCCGCGACAGGGCCGCATTCACCCGAACGGCCTGGGAAGCGAGCGGAGCCGGCCAAAGCGCCGAGAGGCTGGGCCAGATCCTCGAAACAGCCGCCGACAAGATCCTCGAGCGGGCACGTTCCGCCGATCGCGCGGGCAGGCTGCTCTTCGCCGCCCCGCCGACAGGACCGCACGACGTTCCCCTGCCGCTGCTCGCTGTTGCGGGCTCCGGAGACGACGGGCTCGGCGCGGTCACATTCTGTCTGCCGGAGGAGGCGTCGACATGCCCGAAGTGAGGATCACGCTCAGTGAGGAGCAGCTCCACGACATCCAAACGGCCGCCGGGCTCAGCGGCCGCACGCCCGATCAGTTCGCCCTTTCCGCAGTGCTCGACGAGGCGCACAGCCTCGTGCAGGCCCCCTGGCCGATCTGCCAAAGGTTGAACGACCAATTCGACGGATTGCTCAAGAGGCTCGCATGACGACCGACGTGCCTGTTCCCCGCCCATTGCGCCGCCTCACCCGCGACGACGTCGCGCTGGGACTCATGTACACCAGCGGCGGGTACTGGTGCTCCGCGGAAGAGAACGCGGCGATCGAAGCCGCCCTCGCCGACCCGGAGTCCCGTCGCGCTGGAGACTTGTTCGACCAAGCGGGAGCGCTGCTCGCGGCGCTCCTCATGGTTGAGTTCGAGAGGCAGGTCGCCCAGCGCGCGGGGTTCGTCGGGACATGCCTCTTCCTGCACGTCAATCGCAGGCCCGCGCCAAGGGGCCTCGACCAGGACGCGGCGTTCGACCTCGTGACAGGAGCCGCCGAGTGCCGGATCGGAGCGCTCGAAGCCGGCGAGCGACTGCGGGCGCTGTGGTCGGTCGGGCACGACCACACGGAGGAGCGGTAGATGGAAGAGCCGGTGAGGGCAGAGTTCCTGGTCCTGTCGCTGAGCCGCGACGAGCTGGCGTGGCTGCGCGAGCTCGCGGCGGACGCGGGGAAGGAGCCGGTGGACGTGTTGCGCTCGTTCTTGTCCCACGCCGTGTACGAGGTGCGCTGTCGAGAGGCGGCCGCGCTGCGCGCCGCGGCGGAGCGCGGCCAGGTCCCCGACCTGTTCGACCGGACGGGCGCGACCGTGGAGGACGTGCGGCGGCTCTCCATGCTCTGGCACGGCGCGATGGGCGCCAGGGAGGAGCTGGAGGCCGAGGGCGGCGAGCCGGAGGTCACGGAGTAGATGGCCGAGTACCTCGTCCCAGGAGACCTGAGGCTCATCGCCGCGAAAGGCGGGCACGACGTCCTCGTGCTGCGCGGCGAGGAGGAAAGGATACGCGTGCTCGGCGTGGCCGTGTTCGCGACCCACGAGGAGGCGGTCGCAGAGTTCGGACGCGTGCCGTTCGGCCTTGACGGGGACCCGGACCGGCCATGCTTCCTGCGCGTGGTCGGCGGCCCGGAATGGCCGAAACACGTCAAGCCGGTCTCAGCCGGGACGGCACAGATGCTGTTGGGGCGGGACCTGTGAGCGCCTTCGTCGTCGCCAAGACGCATGTCGACGCGCTGGTGTCGGCGCTGGTCGGGGTGTGCGGGTACCCGCACGAGTGGGCCGGGGCGCTGGGCCACAAGCTCTGGTCGGAGAACTTCCGGTCGGTGAATTATCTCTACGAGGAGGACGAGCCGACGCCCGTGTACGACCCGGAGCTGGTGGACGGCCCGTTCGACCTGGTCGCCGCGCTCAAAGCCGCCTCATGCATGGACTACCAATCCTGCGAGCACCCGGAATGGAAACAGTCCGAGGCGTTCGCGCTGCTGGAGTTGCTGCGCGCGGAGATTTTCAAACTCCGCCCAGAGCTCGGCGAGAAGACGACGAACAGCTACGGCGAGACCTGCGAGCGCTGGCAGACCCTCCCCGAGGCCGAGAGCGCCCTGTGGGAGGTCGAGGACGCGCGCCAGGTGCTCCGAGCCAGTGATGTCTACGGGAGTCGGCCACGCGATGAAAGGACGGGGACGACATGGACCGCTGTGCCTTAGCCGCAGAGGTGGACGCGGTCTGCCGCCTCACGGGAGAGTTCCGGCTGCGATCCGGCGAACGCTCCAATGAGTACTTCGACAAGTACCTGTTCGAGTCCGACCCGATGTTGCTGCGTCGCGTGTGCGAGGCGATGGTCCCCCTGATCCCCTCGGACGCCGACCTTCTCGGCGGGCTTGAGTTGGGCGGTGTGCCGCTCGCCGTCGTCCTCGGCCAGCTCACCGGCCTGCCGACGCTCTTCGTGCGGAAGGAGGCGAAGGCGTACGGAACCTGCCGACTTGCAGAAGGAGCTGATATCGCTGGTCGGGCCGTGACGCTCGTCGAAGACGTGGTCACCACTGGCGGCGCCGTGCGCGCCGCGGCCTCAGTGCTTCGCCGCAGCGGCGCGGAGGTCTCGCATGTCGTCTGCGCGATCGACCGACGAAATGGAACCAGGGGCGTTCTCGACGATGCGCAAATCGCGGTCCTGGCGGTCCTGACCAAGGGCGACCTCGACGACGCGCGGGCGAAGCCGGGGCCGTCGGGCGCGATCATGCCTGACCGCATAGGCTTGGAGTGAGGCCGATGACGGCGTTGCCCGAGTCGGCGAATTCCCGCACTATGGAACCGATCGGGGCCTTTGTGCGTCTAAACAGATTGAGACTTGTCCAACCATGATCCGAGGAAAGCGAGCGACGACGATGACCGGCGAGGCCAACGCCGGGGGGATTCTCGAGGTGCGCCGTGGCTGACTCTGGCGGTTTCTCGTTGGACTCGCAGGAGTCCGAGTCGGTGTGCCGGGCTGTGCTCAAGTCGCTCGGCGAGCGCCACCAGCTCTTGGCGGACAAGATCGCGGACACCTCAGATTTCGAGGGCGCCCCGGACGAGGCGGGACGCAGGGCGCAGGAGCTGGCCCGTTCGGCGAAAGCCCGCTTGGAAGAGCTGCGATTAGGTGGCGCGGCCCGCGCCGTGAGCACAGTCCGCAACGTGTTCTCGGGGGTGGCTCTTGTGCGGGAGACGGATTTCGAGGCCGAGTACGGGCTGAAAGCAGCTGGCACGCGGATCGACGGAGCAGGCGCGTGAAATCAGAGACGGCGGAGATCCCGGATTCGGGTTTGCGCGATCCGCGCGAGATGGCGGTCTGGGACGGCGCGGAAGAGAACTCGGCCCGGCTGGAGGAGATCGCGACGATCTTCCGCATGGGGCACGTCTCGTTCAAACACCCCAAGGTCTCCGGCTCGGTGCAGTTGTCGGGCACGCCGCCACTGGTGCGATTGGGTCCGGGGGGTTCGAGGGTGTTCCGCCACAAGGAGCCGTTGCTCGCGGTCTCGGGTTTCCCGCGCGAGTTCGGGGAACACATGGAGTGGGTCGTCGCGAAAGCCGCCGAGCGCTACGACCTCTACGAACGATTGGCGGACGACTCGAGTATGGAGCCGAGAGAGGCGTCCGAGGCGAGCGGATTCGACTTGGAGGCCCCCGCTGGTTGCCGGACGCTGTCGGGGCGCGTCGACTACTTGGAGAAGGCGAGAAAGGCTGTCGAGGGCGACGCCAGCGCGTTGGCGTTTTTGAAGCGGCACAGCGAGCGGGTCGCGCATGTGGAGGTGATGGCCGAGACCGGGGCGGGCGCGATGTCCGTGGTGATCGACGGGCGCGACCTGCCGGTGTCGATGACCTCCGCGCGGTACTCGGAAGCGGCGAAGCTCGCCTGCTGGGGGCTTCGGGCGGCGGGGATCGAGGCGCAGAAGTGGGCCAACCAGCTCGCGAGAGAGCTGGCGGAAGCCACTGCTGGTGTCGGGGAAGTGCTGTCCGAGGACGAGCGGGTCGAAGTGGACTTCACTCGGGGCCTGCCGGATTGGCCCGAGGAGATGGCCGAGGACTTCGACCTCGTCCAAGAGTTCCTCCTGGACTTCCAACACACGCGGCATGATTTCGTCACCGCGCAGAAGCAACGGGAAGCGGAACGCGAACAACAGTGGCAGGAGGCCGAAGCCGACCTGGAGCGCCGCAAAGCCGCCGCGATGGACGAGTTCCGGATGCGCGGAGGTCGGATGTGAGCGAGATCGGGTCGCGCCCCTATCCGGAGCCGTTCGGCGAGGTGCAGAAGCTCGTCGCCGAACCCGTCTGGCTCGGCGTCAACGAGGTCGAGCTCGCGGACCTCGCCCAAACGCTGCGTTCGGTCGCCGAATTGGAGCGCGCCAGCGGCAACGAGATCCACTCCCACGCCGGAAGGCTCGAGGACAACCACGCCGGGGGCGGCTTGGACGCGGGACCGGAGGCGCTGCGCCGCGACGCTCTCGCCCTCCATATCCACGCGGAGCGTTGCGACAAGGCCGCTGCGATCCTCGACGAGGCCGCCATGGAAGTGCGGGAGGCGAAGGTCGAGCTGAGCGTGCTCGGCGCCTACGCGCAGCAGGAGCAGAACTCTTGGGACGTGCTGCTCAAGCAGACGGCGAACTCCCGCTGGGTGCAGAAGCTCGCCGCGAAGAGCCTTCAGAAGGCCCAAGACGCGGCGAAAGCCCGTGCGGACAAGGCCGAGGCGTTCTTCGCCGCCAAGATCCGCGAGCACGACAAGCTCCATGAGGAAGAGATCGCCGTCGGGCATGTGGATCTGGACGAGGTCGACGGCCCTGCTTCGCCGTCCGTGCGGCACGCCGCCGTCGAAACATCACCTGCTCCGGCTGTCCAGGAGCAATCCGCTGAGACAGAGGCAGAACGAGTTTCGACCGCCGAGCCCGACCCGTTCGAACAGCACCGCAATCTGTGGCCCCAGCACGACGCCCCCGGCCAGGCCCGCGCAGAGCACGAATGGCCCGCAGATTTCGGCACCGCGCACGACTCGTCCGCAGCGACTTCGGTCCAGTCCGGGGCTGCGGTCTTCGACCATGCCGACACGGACTCGGCGAGCACCGAGTTAATGTCGGCCACGGGGCTCGACGTTCCCGACGACGTGACGACTGTGGATTTGCAGGAGTCAAGCGACACGGCGACGATGGGCGCGGCAGGCGCGGTCACCGGCCAAGCGTTGAACCTCGCCAACACGGACGAGGAATATCGGAGCCCTGGCGCTCGCGGCTATCACGGCGGCGAGGGACTTTTCGGCGACCGGCACGCAGCTGAGCTGCCGCAGGACCAGGAGAGCCGATTGGCGAGGCTGGCGTTGTGGGTCAAAGAGCAGCCCGACCTCTTCGATATCGGGGCCTTGGCAACGGGAGGCCCGCCTCGCTACGCCTTCTCCCTGGAGGTGGACGACCAGCTCCAGGAGCACGTCTTCGCGCACACGAACGTCGGCCCCGGCGTCCTCTCCAAGCGCCTCCCGTTGGGCACATGGAACGCGTGGGATGTCGTGATGGACCCCGACAACCACGACCGCGCCGTGCTCCCGAAAATGCTCGGCCACGCAGACCCCGTCCACGGCCTCGTGGCGCATTACTTGTGGCGGCGGGGATTGTGGGAGGCGCACAACGCCCGCTACCACCTCGCAGGGATCGCCCTCGCCTACACGCCGGAGGAGCCCGAGACGCTCCGCAGGCTCGTGCAACCGTTGAACAATAATCTGCCCGACGTGGAAGCGCCTTTCTTGGTGGAGGCGAAAGGCCCGCTCGTCGAACCGGAGGGCGGCAGCCTGCACCCGTTGCAGCACGCGGCCCCCGGCTTGTTCAAACAGTTGCAGAACACGCTGGACTCGCACTGGGCCGAACAGCTTCGCCCCCTCGTCCCGCACTGGGTCGCCGCCGCCGTCGAGCGCTCCGGGGCGAACGGGCGGCCAGCCTTCGACACCATCACCACAGCGATCCGGAACGGCCAGCCCGTGACCCCAGAGATGTTCGGGAAGGCCCGCGAGGACGCCGGCCATGGTCTGCCGACGATGCGCGCCATGCTCGACCAGGCCGCGAAGCTCCCCGAGGCCGCGGGCGGCGCGCGCTTCGCCCCCTACTTGAACCTCTTGGGCGCGCAGCTCGCCTACGCAGCCCTCACAATCTGGGCGCCGACCCAGGCCCAGCCAACGGGAACGGGCCTGCGTTGGATTCTGAACGCCGCGTATCTCGTGGTGAAAGCGACCGACTCGGACCCCGCTTTCATCCAGTGGATCACCAGCTCTCTTCCCGACCTCGACCGCAGCCCGTGGAAACAGCAAGGCGGCGGATGACCAGGCATGGACAGCCCTGAACCAGCATGAGACAGTAGACCAACATCACAACCCCGGACGGGGCGAAGAGCACGAGACCAAACGAGGAGGCCCGGAATGGGGCAAGAGGTCGGCATAACCGAGGAGTACGCGCGCTACGTCCTCAAAGAGTTCGACGACGCGATCAACGATATAAAAGGCTACCTCCAAGAGCACCAGGACCTCGGGCAGCTAGCCAGTCTTGGCGACGCCTGCGGCTCGCTGCCGGACGGGCAGAAGCGCAAGGAGATCCTCAAAAAATCTGGCCAGACTTTCCTGCAATGGGGCCAGGACCAGGTCGACTACTTGCAAGGCATGCGGGATCTGCGCGAGAAGGTGTTCAACACGTACTGGGGCACGGACTGGTCGAGCAAACAGGACCTCTCCAAGGTGCAGATCCCCGACGTTCAGCCGCGAGGGCACTAAGCATGGGCAAACGACTCACCGCCCTCGCGCTCGCAGCTCTGGCCGCCCTCGCCGTCTCCGGTTGCGACCGGAGGGGCGGCGGACAAGCGGCGGACACAAAGGCGTCGGCTTCTGGCAGCACCGCGGCCGCGAGCCAGGCGAACCTCGCCACCCCGGAGACGGCGGGGAAACCGGCCTTCCAGCTGAAATTCGGACAACCCGCCTCCTTCGCCAAGGGCGGGGTCACGATCACTGTCGTGCCGAAGACACTTGACCCGGTCGACGGCGTCCCCGCTGGTCTGGCCGACGATGTGTTCAACTGCGGCTCTTGGTGGAAGCTCACCTACGACCTGACGGTCGACGCGCAGGCGGACTCGACGTGGAAGGGCTGGTATGTGGAGTTTATCGGACCTTCCGCTTTGCAGAGCATGAAAACCGCTAGTAGCAGCTACGGCGGCAGGTACGGCGACACGTACATACGCGGCGGACAGCCGGAAGACCCCGCCTCGCAAGGCCACTTCGTCAGCAAAGCCGCGAACGACTACACGAAAGACCCCAAGGCCGCGTTCCAGCGCAGCGGCGCTGTGGTGCAATACTTCGCCACCTGCGTCTACAACTCCGAGACCAAGCAGCATCTCCCGAGCGGGAAGCCGCCGGTCGGTGTGGTGTGGAACCAGGAGCTTGAGAAGGGCCAGGGCATGGACAAGCGCCCCGACGTGGCGGTGTGGACTTTATGACGACGAGGCATCTTTCAACACGAGGCAGGACGCGGTAATGGCCGATCACGACTACATGGCGAACCCGGACGCGGAGTTCTTCGACAACCTCGGCTCGGGCGAGAAGCTCAGCGGGGACGCGCTGCACCAGGTCGCCGAGAGCTGGAGCGCGCTCAAAGGGAAGATCGCGGACCGGGTGGGCCGGTTGCGGCTGGTGCTCAGCGAAGGCAACTTGGGTCAGGTCGGCACGAGCGAGGACTGGTGGAAGGGCACGGGCGGGGACGCGCACCGAGACCAGCTCACCCGGTACAGCAACTACGTGGAGGCCCAGCAGGGCGACTTGGCGAAGTACGAGGGGCATATCAAGGATTTGGCGGACGGGACCGCCGAGGCGAAGAGCACAGCAGGGCAGCCGATGGGAGCGTTGTTCGGGTCTGGCTCGAACCCCGCTGAGACGACGCGGGCGGTGGCGCGGGCGACCCAGAAGCTCTACTACAACCCCGGCACACCTGTCGCGGAGGAGCTGCACTACCCAGGCCAAGCCCCGCAAACCCCGACGCTGGACGACTTCACAGCCCCGCCCAAAGGCGCCGAGCAACCGCAGCCGTCGACAGGTGGAGCTGGCGGGGGCAGTCCGGCGAGCGGCTCGGCTCCGCACGAGCCTGCCGCCTCGCCCGTGTCGGCGACAGCGCAACAGAATGACGCGGCGACCTCGCAGCAGCCAGAGGCCCAGGCCGATGGCAAGCCTTCCGGCGAAGGAGCTGGCGCCGGTTCGGGCGGCGGCTCTGGGAGCGGCGGCGGGTCTGGCTCCGGCGACGGGGGCAAAGGCGCTGGGGCTGGTGGGGGTTCGCCGTTCGGCGGCACGCCCGCTGCCGGAACCCCGTCCCCGAGTTCTGGTTTCGACCCGTCCGAGTCGGGCGCGACGCACGCGATGGGCGCGAGCGACTGGACACCGTCGTCGTCTGGCGGCGGTTCAGGTCTCGGCGGCGGCGTCGGCACGTTGGGCGGCGACCATGAGCGAGCTTTGTCGGCGAAGACTGGGCCAGTCGGTTACTCGACCCCGAAGCCGGTCGTGAACGTGAACGGCCTCGCAGGATCGGGCGTCGGCCAAGGCGGGGGCATGGGCAGTTTCGGCGGCATGGGCGGCGCAGGGGCTGGTCGGGCCGCTGACAAGGAGCACAAGACTCCCGACTATCTGCGCAGCACGGACAACGGGTTCGAACTGATCGAGAAGCTGCCGATCGTGAGCGCCCCGGTGATGGGCGACCTCACCGCCGAGGAGATCGCGGAGGGCGAGGCCGAACGGGCGCAGGCCGAGCAGGAGAAGCTGAAGCAGTTGATGGAGGAGGAACGCGGATGGGACGCGCAATAGCGAACTGTAGGGCCGAGGAGGGCGAATTATGCAGGTGAACGTGGAGGCGTTGCGCAAGGCGGCAAAGAGCACCGACGACCTCGCGGACCAGGTCGTGGTCAGCAGCGCTGCGGGCGTGATGGCGTATCCGGCTCAGTACCAGCAGGCCGCGCGGGACGCAATGGCCGGTTGGGATGTGTACACAGGGACGTGCGACGAGGTTGCGGACGGCACAGGCAAGGCGTTGGAGAACTGCTCGGGGGCGGTCCGCGGCTTCGGGGACGCGATGCGCTCCTGCGCGGCTCTCACCGAGTGCACCGACGACGACGCGGGCGCGCAGATCGCCGCGACCATGGACCGGAAGGCGTGAGATCGTGGCAGTGACGAAGACGCTGCTGGTCGCGACCTACTCGGACCTCTCGAAGCTGGACGCGATGCGCAAGGCGGGTCAGGTGTACGTGGACAAGGGGACGGACTTGGCCGACCGGTTGGCCGACTTCATTCTGCGCTCCGCAGATGTGGACGGGTGGCACGGAAAAGCCCAAACCGCCGCGGGCAACCGCGCGGACCAGCTCGCGGGGCACGCCCGCGCCATCGGATCAAAGTTCCAAGACATCGGCAAGGCGCAGCTCGTCGGAGCGGACGCGATGGTCGAGCCGCTGCGGATCGCCGAGGAGTGCGTCACTCAGGCAGAGGGCCGCAAGCTCTTCCCCATGGTGGTGAACGAGGACCTGACCGTCTCGGACCCGAATCTGGAGGCGTACCGCCAGAACTGGGAGAAGCTCGGGTACAGCGACGTCGCGCAACGCGTCGCCGAGCGGGTGAACGCCCGCGCGAGGATCGAGGCCAGGCTCCAGGAGGCCGCGAGGAACTGCGAAGACGCCCTCGCCACATGCTCGAAAGCTATGTCCGAGGGGATACAGCTCGCCCTCGACCAGGCCCCTGTCCTCGCAGCCCTCAACCAGGCCCAGGCGGCGCAGGACGCGCAAGACGTCAAGGACGGCAAACCGCTCACCCCTGAGCAGCGCGAACGGCTGCGCGCGGCCACAAGTCTCACGAAAGAACAGCAGCAGGCCCTCGCGAACGGCGGCGACGCGGACCTGCCGCCGCAGCAGATGCAATACCTGCGCGACCTCAGCCGCGCGCTCGACGGGAAGACCCCCGGCGAGATCAAAGCCCTCGCCGACAAGCTCGGCATCGGACCCGAGCTGGGCAACGCCTTGGAGCTCGCGGGCAGCGAGCATGTCACGTCCACTCTTCCCAAGCTCGGCCCGGACGGCAAACCTGCCGCCTACGAGCGCACCAAGGGCGGCGTCGACCAATTGCCGAGCAAGGTGCGCGAGGCCGTCACCCAGGCCGGGGCGCATTGGGAGCAGGTCGGCGGCAACAACCGCGTGCCCGAGGTCCAGTTGAGCGTGGAGCACGGCCAAGACCTCAACGACCTCAGCTCGATCCTCCAGCAGAGCGACAACCAGGTGCGGCAGAACTCCTCTCTGGACGGAGCGCTCGCGAGCCGCGCGAAAGAAATCCAGCACGTCGCGGCCAATCCGCCGAAAGACATGTTCGGGGAGCCCGCGATGGTCATGGGCAAAGAGCAGTCCGACCAGGTCGTGCAAAACCTGTTGCGGACCGTCGCCCCGGACCACGAGGTCGTACACGACCAGTTGCAGGGCACGGACGGGCAGGCGTTCCTCTCCGACCTCACGCACTACAAATGGTCCGACGGCGGATTCGCCGCCGGGGAACTGCTCGACCAGAGCGAGGGCGCGAACGCGGGCGGGCATCAGGGACAGCTCGCTGGTGAGAGCGAGCGGACTGTCGCCGACTACTTCGCCGCCCACGGCGAGCTGAACAGTTGGGGCGGGCACACGTTCGGGGAGACGAACCCCGACCTCGCCCAAAGCGTCGCGCACGGCCTGAAACCCTATTTCGCTGACATGACCGGCTCCCCGCTCGCCACGCACGGCGACACGTTCGGGAAGACGCCGTTCGACACCCCCGACGCTTTCGAGAAAGGGCTGTCCACCAACGCGAAGCAAGTGCTCGCCACCTTGTCCACCGACGACACCGCGGCGACGATGCTCAAAGAGGCGGCGAACCAAGAAGAGCTGAAGCTGCTCGACAAGATGGCCGACGCCCAGCACAACGGCGACCGTGAGACGGCGAAGGACTTTTTGGAGGCGGCCGAGCGCACCAGGGCGCTCTCCGACCGGGGCCTCTACGACGGCATGGAGGCCCACTACAAAGACGCGGACGAGGCGAGCAAACACGAGTTCGCGACCAAGAACGCCGCATGGGACTCGCTCAAGGCGTTCGTCGGCACCGGGGCGAAAGCCGTGCCGGGGATCGGGACCGCCCTCGGAGTCGCCCTCGACGCGGCGAACTCCCCGATGAAAGCGTGGTTCCTCGGCGACTCCCCAGGAGCGCACACCCCCGGCAGCGCGCCGCACGAGAACCCCGTCGTCTTCAAAGGCATGGTCGCGCAAGCGCTCCTCGCCGGACACCCCGAGCTCGCGCAGGGCAATCCGCTCGTGTCCCCCGACGGGCACATCCTCTCGGAGGAGGAATGGAAGACGCAGGTCTGGCAAAACACCGGCAGCGCCTCCGAACCGCGCGCCACCACCGATCCGCGCGCCGCCTACAAGATCGCGCTGAACGAGCTGCTGAACAAGGTGGCTCCGGGATACTCCGACCTGACGGACCTCACCCAAGGCACGTACAACACCACGGCGGACAACAACGGCAAACCGGAAGAGAAACCTGGGAAATGATCCGCGCCCTATCGGCTTTGGCCGCGAGCCTCGCCCTGCTCGCCGGATGCGCGACCGGCCCGTCCGCGCCGAGGCCCCCCGCTCCTGCTGGCGACGGGCTCTACCGTCTCCCCGAGCAGTTCAAAGACCTTCGTTTCGTCTGGACGGCCGAGCCCGGAGTCGACCTCGTGAACGGCCCGATGGTCCCGATCCGCGCCTACGAGGAGTCCGTTCTGCTCCGCGTCTGGAGCGGGAGGGAGCAAGGGGCGTATCTGGGGTTCGACCGGGCAGTGCCCTTAAAAGGATGGCACGAGGGCGATCCCACGGAGTGGCTAGACCTGCGGCCCCATATCCCGAGGAACCTCGACTCCGCGAGCAAGGAGGAGAAAGAGGAGTTTGAGACGGCGCACGGCGGGGTGGGATTCGAGCACGTCCTCACCCTCGCGCCGACCGAAGACGGCGGTTGGGCCGCTGTCGTCTGCTTCGGCGGATACTCCCTCCTCTACAAACAGCCGGACGGGAAATGGTCGCAGCGAAAGTGGTGGAACCCGTCGAACCCAGGAGTCGAGGACAGCCCCGAACAGGCGCCGCCCGACGCGGGCTGGGGAGGCGTGTACCGGATCAGCGTCAAAGCAGGGCAGGCGAGTCCGCCGAGCGCCTCGAAGCAGTCCGCGCAAGAAGGTCCCCTGCCCGCTCCGCAGGGCGATGTGTTCGCCGATTGGACGGTGACAGGACGTATAGGCTTCAGCCCCACGTATAGGCGCGACCTCGCAGGCTCCTGGTCCCCGGAGTACTCGTCCGCCTGGTCGGACGGGTCCTGGGGCAAAGAGGACTGGCGGCGCGCTCATGAGGAGTGCATGGCGAAGGCCCCCGACCCCCGCGACGTGCGAGTGCGGTGGCTCGTCAGCGAGCACGACGGCCCGTACCCGTTCCCCGATCCGCTGCCCGCACCTGTTCCCGGCTGGCCTGCGGCGGGTGGTGCGTGATGGCACGCTGTTCCCGTCGGGCTATCGCGATTCTCCTGGTGTCGTTGTTGGCTGCTTGCTCCACTCCTGTGCGGAGCAAGCCCGCTGCGGGCGGAGCGTCGAGCGTGTCGGCTGTGGCGTCGGTTCTGCCCCCTGAGCCGTTGTTCACCGCGACGTTCGAGACGTTGGCGAGCCCTGTGCGCGAGCTGGCGTACGGGGAGGCCATGGCGTTCTCAGGCGAGGGCCTGACCATGACGGTGAGCATGGATGCCCCAAGGCGGGCCACGGGCCTGCCGCAGGGTGTGGACCTGGGCGAGGGCGGCGCGTGCGGGGAGGTTTGGTCTGCTCCGGCGCATTTGCGTGTGCGCGCGGAGAACGCGCGCTGGGGGCTTTGGCACTTGGACCACGCGTTCGCGATGGTGTCCCGGTACGACGGCGCCCCGGTGGTGGACGCTCCAAATAACTCTCGTCATGTTGCGGGAACTCCCGGCAAGGGGGTGCCGGACAAGATAGAGGACGTGATGGAGGCGCAGGAGTCGGAGCACGCGTCGCCCACGTTCGACACGAGGTTCGGCGGCAATGTCTACGGGGTGCAGTGCGACCAGGCGCAGGGCGGGCGTCCCCCGGCTGCGGTGGAGTGGTGGCTCGTCACTGAACAGGGGCCGAAGATGATCGCCCGGTGGCGGGACCGTCCCGCCGGATCTTGACAGGTCGCGCCGGAGCGGGCTTGCGGATGCCCTGTCGTCGGGGTTCCTCCGACCGGCCAGCAGCACGCGAAGGAAAAAGGATCGCAACATGACATCCCCGGAAGGCGAAAAACAACTCGACCCGAGAGCTGTGGCGCAGATCGTGCAACGTGCCTGCGAGCGCTACGGGGCCGAGTACGTGGGCGGGCGCTACAGCGAGGAGCACGACGTTTACGGGTTCAAGGCTCAGTGGGGCAACGAGGAGATCGTCGGCTCGGGCCGAACCGCCGTGGCGGCTGCCGAGGAGTTCCTGTTCTCCCTCGCCGCGCACGACCAAGCGATTGCGTGGCGAGACCAAATAGCCGACCTCACGAGCGAGGGCCTCGTGCGGGACGTCGAGGGCTGGCTGCGCGGGCAGGACGACGGTCGTGGCGCATGAGAGCTGGCCTGCGGGCGGCGTCGACCTTGCGGCGTACGCCGCCGAGCATTGGCCTGGGGTCGAGTTCGAGGTCAAGGGCTGGGAGGACGGGGAGGGCTGGTACGAGCTTGGCACGCTGTTCTCGATCGTCGGCGCTGACGCAGAGGAGCGCCCGAACCTGTTCTGCGACCCCGAGACGCTGTTGCCGCACGTCCAGGGTTTGATCCAAGTGCGCGAAGACCACCTCGACGGCGTGGACGATCTCGATGTGCCAGGACACAATCAGTACGACGATTTCCCTGGGCACAAGTCCCCGCCGTGGAGCTGGGCTTTACTCAAGCGGCATTGGATCGTCGGGCCGTGGGCGTGCTCGGTGGCGCTGCGCGTCCTGGGCCAGATCTACCGCGAGGACATGGGTTCGTCGCCCGAGTTGGAGCTGGAGCATCGTTGCATGAGGCTCGCGGGCGAATGGAGCCTGTTCTACCAGGAGACCAAGCTGTACCTGAACTGGAAACGGGCGACGGCGAGGATTAAGGACCGCAAGGTCCATTGGTGGAACATCCTCCCCGATCCGGGGGCGGAGGCGGCGCTGGACGAGGAGTGCTATCAGCGGGTCGCGAAACGCCTGATGGAGGTTGACCAGCAGCTTGTCGAGTGGAGTGGGCAACGCGTCGGGTTCCACAGTCGGAGCTGGAACAAGTTCAGTGGCCTCGTGAGACACGAGGGCAAGACCACGCTAGAGTTCTGACCACGGAAGACTTGTGCCGCCAACGTTCGGGCGGCGATGGCGAGGTGTCGCGGTCGCCTCAATGGATGTTCGCGCTAGCGATGATGAACAAGCCGGTCAACGTGAGAATAAGCAGGAAGATGTGCGTCGCGGTGGAGACGTCGTCCGCGGCGAACGACTCGGCTTTCTTCTCGAAGAACTTCCTGGTCCGTTCGGAGAACCAGATGCGCCGCAGGACCGGCTTGTCGAATCGTTTCCGCAGCCGTTGCAGGCTTTTCTCCAACGCGTCGAGCCTCTGTATCTCGCCGAGCTCCCGAACGTCGCGTTTCGCGCCTGATGCGGCCCTCATCAGCCGGTAGAAGGCGGCGAGGAGCACGAAGAACACGGCCGTCGCCGCCGCGTCGTGGACGAATTTGCCGCGGTCCTTGTGGAACTCGGCGGCGAGGCCGTCGCTGATGTGTTTGAAGAAGTACCCGAACAACGTCACCGCGCCCCATTTGAAGGGCGATCCGACCTTGCCGTAGTGCTCTTTGAACAGCGAGGTCTTCGGCTCGATCCGGTTTGCACCTGTCAGCACGAGGTACGCTGCGAACCACTTCGGCAGCTGGTGCAGCACGGCCAACGCCAGGGTCGTCCCCCACAGGCCGTAGAACACTCGGTCCGAAACGGTCGTTGCCGATCCCCCCACGTCGGACTGCTGCCCACCGCTCGGGATGAACAGGAGGGCGAGCGGCGAGGCCGCGAGCGCCAGGGCGAGCAAGACGAGGACGGAGAAACCGAGCATCTTCACGCTCAACCAGCAGCGCCACAGAAACTCGTCGCGCTCTTCGCGCCACACCTCGGGGAGGATCGCGAACGCTTCCCCGAAGAACGCCGCGATACGGGCGATGAGCACTGCAGCGAACAAAATCGGCAGCGTCGCCCACAGCGACGTGACGACCGCAGCCGCGACCAACGTGTCGCGCCCGCCCCGTGCTCGCGCGGGCAACATCGGCATGGGCGCACCTTAGCAAAAGCTGTGGTAGCAGCAAACGAAGACAGCGCGGGCATACCCGGAATCTGATGCTCAGAACGGCACAGGAGCCCCGCGCTCCGCGTCCGGCCACTGGACTCCGGCGAGGCAGTCCCGACGCGCTTGCGTGGCCCTCAGCGCTGTTTCCCGCCCCAGGGCGACGGCCCCGAGCGCGGCGAGCCCGATGGCGTCGGCCTCGTCGTCCAGGCTGATCGCCAGTTCGGGCCACGCGCGTTGGACGGCAAGGGCGACCTCGAGCTTCTTCGCCGTGCCCTTGCCCGTCACGAACTTCTTGAGGACGCTTGGTGGGCAGACTGCGATCGGCACGCCAAGATCGTGGAACCTGCCGGCAAGCTCCCACCAGATGTGCGCGCGCCTCCAGCTCGACGTGTCGGCCTTCGAGGCGTAGGAAGGGCCCTCCAGGACGACCAGGGCCACGCCGTCCGGCGCGACGCTCTTGCAGCGGTCGAAGACCGCCGTCGCGATCCGGTCCACGAGCGAGCGATGCCGCGCGAGGTGCGCGTCGAGCCGGTCGGGACAGGCTTTGCTCCCCACGGTCGTCACGAACGGCGGCTGCGTAGGGTCGGCCCCGAGCAGCGCGACACCCGTGCTCGCGAGAGATAGGTCGATTCCGACCACGGGTGCTCGGAGGGGTCGGTCCGCCGTGGCGTATGCGAGCGGGAGGGCGGCGGTCATTCGTCGCCCTCGCCCTTGTCCTCGTCGTGCTCTGCGGCGTAGTGGCCTCCGGGGGCTCGCCGTGGTGTCACGTCTGCGAGTTCGACGCGCACCTGGTCGGCGGGGAGGTAGACACCTTGGACTTGGCGGAACTTGCCCTGATCGTCCATGAGGATCATGCGGCCTGGTTTGTCGGCGGGCAGGCGGACGGGGTCGAGGGCGGGGCCGGTCTCGTCTGGGTCCCATGTGTCACCGAGGGCCATGGTGGCTGCGGAGCGTTTCGTGACTCGCAGGCAGGTGCGCAGCTGCGCGTTATCGCGGATGCCGGTGGGCACCGCGTCGGCGTCCGGGCGTTGGCTCATGCCGATCCACAACACGCCGAGCGAGCGGCATCGGGTCACGAAGAAGTAGACCAACGACTGGACGGCGCTGGCGATGGCTGCGAGCTTCTTGTCCGCCGCAGCGTCGCCGGTCTTCGTGGGCGCCATGAGCGACTGGAACTCGTCGCACAGGACCGCGATGAGCGGATGCTCGCTGCGCACCGCGTCGGGCAGACTCCACCAGTTCGCCTCGCCGTACTGCTCGTAGAAGTGCTTGGCCCGCCACTCCGCGATCTCGCGCACTTCGGTGAACAGGCGCACCACGGCCTGCATGTCGGGCTCGGAGACGAACTCGGTGGCATACGGGCGCAGGTGCTCCCAGTCCATCCCGAACTTCCCGTCGACCACGCGCAGGTCCATGAGCCCGGCTTTGAGCCAGGGGACGACGACGGAGGTCATCAGGGCGGTCTTGCCGGTTCCGCCGAGGCCGCCGACGATCCAGCCGCTCTTGTTCTTCACCGAGAGCAGCACCGGTTCGCCGGTCTCGTCGGCGCCGATGTGCCATGCCGTGGTCGACAGCGGCGGCGTCTTCGCGCGGACACCGTCGAACGGGTCTCGGTCGTTGAGGCACAAGACGAACTGTCCGGGGCGCTGCTCGACGGTCGCCTCGGGCTTGTGCAGGGCGGTCGCGAGGATCGGCAGGGCTTTGTCCCACGTCGCGCGGCTGTGTCCGAGGAGCGCCGTGAATCGGATCTGCAACCCGGTTCGGGCCATGGCGATCGACTCGACCGGCGGGGCCTGCGCGACGGTCACCTGAGTCTCAGAGCCGTCCGGGTTCGCCCTGGCCGTCGTGGTCGAGACGATCAGGCCCGCGCGCTCGAGGAGGGTGAAGGCGTCCTCGCCGCGCAGCAGGTCGAGCTGCTGCTTGTACGCGGTCTCGACCTCGGCGCGCAGGACGCGCCCGCGGGCGGCGGTGTGACGGGCACGCACGCGGGCGAGCGCTTCGTCTCCCGGCCGCGGGCCGTCGAGGAGCAGCGTTGGGGCAAGTTCGGCCATCGGGTCAGATCTCCCCATGTTCGCGGAGCCATGCCTCGGCGGCGCGGTCCTCGGCCTCGCGCAACGCGGCGGCGTGGGCGGCCCTGCGGCGCTCCGCCTCCTGCTCCGCGGCCAACGCGGCCGTTTGCTCGGCCTGACGGGCCTGGAAGGCTACACGGCGCGCCCGCTCCTCGCGCCCCGCGTGGCGGGCTCCCGCCACGAGCAGCCAGATCAAAAAACACGCGCCCATGAACAGCACGAACGCGAACAACGAGCCGGCGGTCATCGCCCGCCCCCTTTCTTTCGGTCCTCCGTCAAGAGGGAAGTGCTCGAACGGTGTCGAGTCATCGACGCCGAAGCCTTGCTTGAGCAGCAGCCTCGCCGGATACTTCTCCGCCGGTTCGTCGCTCAGCAAGAGCCGTACCACCCCGCCAGCCCGTTCGAACTCGCCGCGAGCGACCTCGAAGAACGTGAGGATCGCCTCTTGCTTCGCGCGCAGCTCCGGCAGGCTCACCTTGGACGGCTGGGCGAACACGAAATCGACATACGCATCGGTCTCACCATGCCGGCCCCACCCGTGGAGGGAAGCGCCGCGGCGCACAGCCGTCGTGCGTGGAGCTCGGAACAGAGCGTGGTCCTCGACATCCTCCATCCAGGCGAGGCCCAACGCAACGAGGAGCGCGTCGATTTCGCCCACTCGTGCTTTGAGCTTCTCGAACACTGTGTCCACCCGTCATTCCTCCTCTCCGTAGAAGGGGCTGAACGATATTCGGACTTGACCGCCCCCAATCGGCTTCGCAGAGAGGCGGGCGCTGACCACGTTCCCGAGCTCGTCGAGGACCGACCTCTTGTTGAACGCGGCGGCCTTGCCGGCCGGGACGCTCAAGTCGACGCTGGTCTCGTGGACTGCACTGACTGAAGGGCCGTCGTACTCGCCGTCGCGCTTGGACGCGGCCTGGCAAGAGGTCAAGAACGCCTTCCCCTCCTCGCTCTCGATGAGCCTGATGAACGTGCGCTGAGCGTCGGCGTAAGGACTCTCGTCGTCAACACGCCGAGTGTCCGTGCGGTTGGCCGCCAGGGACAGGAGCGTGATCACTGCGCCGACGACCAGCAGGACGATGAGAAATGTTGTCATGCCCCAGCCCTCTCTCCCGCGCTCTCGGCCAGCCGGGCGGACATCGCCTGGTGCTCGCGGGTCAAGCCTTCTGTCCGCCAGAGCAGCGCATGGCGCAATGCCTTGTGGACGATGCGCCTCGCCTCGCGCAGACCGCCCAAGACGAGCTCGCGCGGCTCGTCCGCCTCCAGGCCGGAGAGCATGATCGAACCAGTGTTGATCCGGGACCAGGCTCGTACGAGGCCGTTTCGCATACGCGGCTCGGCGCACAGGACCCGGAGCGTGGCCAGCGCGCGTGCCACGTCTTCCTTCGTGTCGCCGTCCCAAGCTGAGGCGTTGGCGACGCTCTCCACCGCGACTTCGACCGGATGGCGTTCGCCCTCCTCGGGAGGGGCGAAATGCTCGTCGGGATTCTCGACCAACCATGCCTTGATCTTCGCGGGAGCTGAGCCGGTGAAGATCAAGGTGCTCAAGCCGCTGGTTTCGTAGCTCATTGTCGTGCTCCCCTCCGGGCGGATCGCAGGCCCCGCGCTGCTGCGCTTGTAACCGCGCCAGCCACGAGGAGCACGGCGAGCCACGACGTGACCGGGTCCAAACCGGCCTGCGCGGCGTGCTGAAACAAGGGCGCAGGCGGCGGGGCGAGGAGCGTGGCGGTGAACCCGCTCGGCTGGACCTCGGTCACCGGAGGATCGCCAGCGCAGACGAGGTGCCCAGCGGTGAAATCCATGGAGCAATCCGACTGCGCCGCAGGTTCGTCCGAGCAGGACAGAAGTTCGCGGTGCGGGGCGACCGGGGACGGGCACAGGTTCTTGACGACCGTGGTGGGCTCGACCGGGACTCGACAAATCAAGCCGTCGGGCAGGCCGTCGTCGAGGCACGGTGGCAAGGGCATTGCACGCATCTCATTTTTCCTTACGCAAGATCGCCACAGCGCGCTCGACGTTCGCCAAGAGCCTGGTCACCGAGATAACAGGCTCGTCCACGCCGAGGAGCGCGCCGTCGAGGGCGATGCCCTCGTGGAGCGCTCGGAGCGAAGGGCTCTGCACCGCCGCCTCGTAGCTCTCGGGGTCCGGGTCGATTCCGAGCCTCGCTTCCACCGGGAGGTCCCTGAAGCGGGAGAGCGGGAGGAAAATCGCTTTCATTTTCCCCATCCTTTCTGGCTCCGAAAACCAAAGCCGATAGTCATTCAAATACTAGATGTTGTGCCTCTATTTTACTTTGACCACAATGTATAGTGGTTTATTTGACATCTGATCCATGATCACAATTCGGTAACGGCGAATGGGACCGGCGCTTCCGGCAAGCTGCGGGAGGACTCTCGGCTCGTTCGCGAAAGAATCGATCAGCGGGATCCGTCGTGAGGGATGCCGTGCCCTCGGGGCTCTGCCCCACCGGACCATGGGGCCGATCGGGGACAGGGCTGGCCAGACATCCCCCCGAAGGGGGATGCTCCTCCGGACCTGATTTTCGGCGGAGCGCGCTCCGCCGAAAATCAGGTCCTCGGCTTGCGGGCACAGATGTCGGCGGGGCCTGGCGAGGCCGCGAATATCGGCGGACCGCTGTAGCGTGTGGGCATGCGAACAGTGAGAGCGGACGATTTCGAGATCAGCGACGACGAGGTGCTGATCGGCGTGTTGTCGTGGGCCGACGACGCCCGCCCGTGGGCCTCCTCCGCCTTCGCCCGCCACGCCGCGAGATTCTTGGCCGATTCCGGCGCGATATCGGACGACTGGCACGCCACACACGTTCTGCGCCGTTTCGCCGACGGCGAGGAGGTCCTCGCGTCGGACCTGCGATGGGCGACGCGCAAGACGGGCGACCAATTCGGGGCCTCGGCGTTCGTCGAATTGGAGGCCGAGCGCGAGGCCATCGGAGAAAGACTCTCGGAGACCGGCGAGCTGGAGGCCACGCTCGACCACAACCGCAAGGGCGCGCTCTTCGCGGTGATCCTCCTCGACTGGGTGGAGAACGAAGTCGGGCCGTGGTCCGACCTCGGCCCCTGGCGGGGGTGACTTCGAATCATTCTTCGTCGGCTTCGCCGGAACGCCGGAACCCCTAAAGGGGGTTTCCGGCGCGTTTTTCCGGCAGATGCGCGGTTGTGTTCCGGCGCTTCCGGCGGGTTTCCGGCATGCCTGGTCAGAGGCCCGGCGAAGTTCCGGCAATTCCGGCGGATCGTGTCGATCCTTGAGAACTCGCCGGAAACAGTTCCGGCGGATTCCGGCGCTCCACGGCTGTGCTCAGCACGTGTGCTCCTTGAGCACGAACCGGGTCTTGCCGAGCCGGACGACCTTGTCCTTTTCGACGAGCGCGGTGAGGGCCGAGCTGATCGACCCGCGGGCTTTCTTGACACGGGGCGACTCCAGCAACCAACCCTGGATCTCCACGACCGTCGCACCGTTCTCGTGGTTCGCGAACTCGCGGAGCACCTCGTAGACCAGCCCTTGATTCTCCGAGAGGTTCGCGATGTGGTCGGGCAGCGCCGGCTTCGGCTGCGCGAACGGGTCGAACGGCTCCAGCGCCAGGGACGTCACTTTGTCCCCGTCCTCGTCGACTCCCAGTTCCACGACACGCATCTTCGCTAGCGATGAGACCTCGGTGGACCCGTCTTTCTGCTTGTCGAGGCTGATCCTCACCGAAAGAGGCCCGTCCGAGCTTTTCTTGTCCCTCTCCACCCGGATCTCCGTGTCCTGCGCGCCGTCAAGCGCGGAGGAGCCACGGGCGTCGCCGCCGTTGCGCCCGACGTGGTGGATGGTGAGCACGCACGCGCTGGTGTGTTGCCGCAACTTGCGCACAGCTTCCACATATATGCCCATGTCCTTCGCGGAGTTCTCATCCAGCCCCACAGTCATTCGGGCCTGGGTGTCGATGACGATCAGGGCCGGGCTGATCTGCTCGCATGCCTTCACCAGCGCCCACCAGTCGCCAAGCTTCGCGGCCTGGACCGGCATGGGCAGAAAACTCAGCGCACCTCGCTCGGGCTTCTCGTCGTAGACCCGCTCCCAAGCCCTGATCCGGTCCATCAGGCCGTCCGAGCCCTCGCCCGCGATGTAGACGACTTTCCCCTGCTTCGTCTTCCGATCCCGCCACTTCCGCCCGCAAGCGACGTGCATCGCCATATCGAGCGCGACGAACGACTTGAAGTCGCCGGACAGCCCGATCATCCAGGCTTCGGAATTAGCTTTCAGAATCCCCTTGATCAGGGGCCTGCGGTCCGGTGCCGCGTCGACATCCTGCGAGTCGACGAACTGGTCCAGCAGCCATTTCACATGGTCGTCCAAGACATGCATGTCGTCCACCTCATCACCGCCTATCTGCTTGTCCTCCCGCTCCTCGGGCGGACGGCGGCCCTTGCCCGTGGTGGTGTTGCGCGCGGAGTCCACGGTCTTGCGGAACTCTTCCTCGGTCTGCCCGCCCCCGGCCCCGCGCCATTTGGCCCGCTCGACCCGTGCGGCCTCCAGCGCGGCGCGCACGTCCTTGCCGGTCACGGCGTTCCACGGCGAGTTCGAGATCTCGAAGCCGTTGCAGGCCGCGGTGAAGAGCGCGTCGTTGCCGCGCCCGAGCGGGGCGTTGCGGTACAAGTCCGCCTCGGAGGCCACCGCCGCCCTGGCGTACGCGTCGTAGCGCCGCTGGACCGACTCGGGCATGCCGTCGCGGTCGGGCAGGTCCTCGACGACGACCGCCTCGGCCTCCTGCTCGTTGGCCTTCGGGCGCAGGAGCTCGAGGAGCCACTCCGGGGCCGGGGCGATCGCCGTCGTCTCCGGGTCGGACTCGAACCTGTAGCCGCCCTCCCCCGAGGCCGACGGCGGGGCGACGACGAACCCGCCCTTGCCGCGCACGTCCAGGCCGTCGCCGATGTACGACTTGTTGTTGCCGACCTCGAAGTCCTCGGGGAGCTGGAAGTAGTAGTGCTGCCCGCCCGAGCCCGTGCGCACGACCACGGTCGCGGGCAGCGCCCCGTGCTCGGCCACCAGCGCGGCGAGGGTCTCGTCGCCCCCGTGGCGGGGGTCCACGTCGAGGGCGAAGAAGCCCGAGACTTTCCCGGTTCTGACCCCCACGTTGTAGCGCGGGTTCTCCTCCATGAAGAGCGAGTACACGTCGGCCTCGGTCGCGGCTGGGCCGTTCTGCCAGCCGCCCCGGATGGGGTGCTTGCCCGTCGAGTGCTTGGGGTCGGCGTTGCCGCAGGAGCACACGCCGGTGGACGGCACGACGTAGTGCACGGGGATCACGGCCCACCCCAGCTTGGCGAGGCGCAGCGCGCCCTCGTACTTCTCGTTCACGCCGCCGCCTCCTTCGCCAGCTCGCGGATAAGGTCATCACGGAAACCGGACCAACTTCTCGCCCCGGCGACGACGACGGGCAGGCTCATGTGTCCGAGCCTCCTCAAGCGATCTGCGGCGGCCTCGTCCTCCGACACGTCGACCAACACGACCGGAACGCCGTATGCGTTGAGAAGCCGCAAGGTCGCGCCGCACTGGACACAGGCCGGCCTCGTGTAGACGGTGACCGCAACGATCCCCTCGGGGCGCGTTTCATCTGCCTTCAGCTGTATCATGGAGATACCTGCCTTTCGTTTCTTAGTCGTTTCGTTTGGGCTGGTGCCCGCCCTCGCGTTCGGTGCCGCGAACACCGTGTCCACGCGGGGGTTGGCTATTTCCTGGGGTCACGCAGCGTCGGATTCTTGATCAAGCTCGAGCGCCTTCAGCAGCCCCGACGTGGGGATAACCCAGCGCTTGCCGATGCGCAGCACCCTCACTGGGAAGCTCCCGTCACGCAACGCGGCGTAGCCGGTCGCCTCACTGATCCCAAGCACGTCGAAAGCGACCTGGGGTTTTGTTACAGGTCCGAGCTCTCGGATCCTCTCAATTGTCCATCTGACTGCCATTTTTCCTCCTGCGATCGGTCGCCTATGCGACGTCTAGCTACAGACTACCATGTACAACAACGATTTGTATTGGATTTTTAATAATGATCTGTTATCATGCTTGTATTGCGATCCCACGAACAGGAGCTTGAGATGACGACCGACGATTTTGACCGAAACTTCGCACTTCAGGTCGCACAGCTGCGAGAGAACATGGACCTCAGCCAGGAGGCACTGGCGCGCCAGCTTCGCGAAGTGGGGTTGCCATTTCACCAAGCCACGGTTCAGCGCATCGAGGCGGGCGCCCGGCCCGTGAAATTGGGCGAGGCTTTCGCCATCGCGCAGGCGTTGGGCAGCACTGTGGAGGCTATGTCCTCGAGCCCCAAAACATCGGCCGAGGCGCACATCCGCGCCGCGCTGGGGAACGTGCGCCGCGTCAGCCAGCTCCTTGTGCTGACATCCCGCGGGGCGTGGGAGGAATGGCAGAAGGCCGCGCAGGCGCTCTCGGAGGCGTGGCACATCGGGAACGTCGTGCTCATCGACGAGTTCATACAGAGTTCCGTCCGCGATGCCGGCTACTCAGACCAGCTCTATGCCGACTTCATGCATATGTTCTCGGCGCAGCAAGCCTTCGGGCAGGGGTTCGCCGCGATGGAGCGCTTCGCCCGCCACCAGGTCGAACAGCAGGAACCAGCTCGACAGGCCGACGACGAGAACAAGCAGTAGCAGGCCGCAGTCACGGCTGAAGTTTGTCGGTGCCTTGGCCGATCATCTCTCGATAAGTGCCGCACGAACAAGAAGGAGGACTGAGCCATGCGCGGAAGCGTCAAGAAGACCAGGGGTGGCACCTGGTATTACGTGGTGGACCTCGGCCCGGACCCGACTTCGGGCAAGCGCCGCCAGGAACGCAAACGAGGCTTCCGAATCAAGGACGACGCCGAGGACGCGCTCACGGAGCGCCTGGCCGAGATCCGCCAGGGCGTCCACGTGGACCGTTCGGTGACAGTAGCGGCGTACTTGCGGGACTGGATCGACGCCAAAGAGGCGGCGGGGCTCCGGGCGAAAACAGTGAAGGGCTACCGCCAGCACATCGACACGCACCTTGTCCCCCACCTCGGGCACATCAAGCTGCGTGACCTCCGGGCAACGCACATCGAGAAGATGCTGCGGGAGATCGCGAAGCCGCCGAAGCAGCCCGCCCCGAACGAGAAAATCGCCACGGGCAAACACAGAAAGCTCAAGCCGCTGTCGGCGAGTTCGATCCGGCGTGTCCATGCGACGCTCAGCTCTGCGCTCGGAGCGGCAAAGCGCAAACGCCTGATCAGTTTCAACGCCGCCGCTGATTCAGATCGTCCTGCGGCGACCAGGCCGAAGGTCCGTCCGTGGGAGCCGCATGACCTCGGGCTCTTCCTCGACCATGCGGCTTCTGAGCGATTCGGTCCGATGTACGAAGTCGCTGCGCTCACCGGGCTGCGTCGTGGGGAGCTATGCGGTATGCGTTGGGATGACCTGGATTTCGAGCGGAGCGTCTTCGTGGTGCGCCAGCAGCTCGTCGTCGTGTCGAGTGCTGGGATCGCCTGCCCATACTGCCAGGGCCAGCATAAGCAGTTCCGGTTCTCGACCCCGAAGACCGCTTCGGGCGAGGCCCGGATCGTGGATTTGGACGCGGCGACTGTCGGTGTGTTGATGGCTCAACGGCTCGCCCAGGACGCGGAGCGCGAGGAGTGGGGCGACCTCTATGTGGATCACGGGTTGGTGTTCGCTCGTGAGGACGGGAATCCGACTCCACCCGACGATGTGACGGAGCGTTTCAACAAGCTGACGGATGATCTCGGGCTCAGGCGAATCAGGCTTCATGACCTCCGTCACGGGCAGGCGAGCCTCATGCTCGCGGCTGGCGTGGAAATGGCAGTCGTGTCAAAACGGCTCGGTCATTCCCGGCATGCCTTCACGAGCGACACCTACAGCCACCTCTTGGGCGGGGTGGGCGCGTCCGCCGCAGAGAAGGCTGCGGCATTGGTGCCCCGTGCGGGTCGCCCGAAGGCGGCTCCCGAAGGGGCTTCTCAAGAGGCTGGTGACCAATCCGTGATCACAGCGCTCGGAAAAGCCTCGGAAACGAAAATACCCCAGCTCAGAAATACAGTCTGAGCTGGGGTTAAAGCGCTCCCCCGGCTGGACTCGAACCAGCAACCGTCCGATTAACAGTCGGATGCTCTGCCAATTGAGCTACAGGGGATTGGCCCGGCCACTGTACCAGAAAGTTTCGCGGATTTCACCACGGGTAAGACCGAGCGTCGAATCCGCTGGCGAGCAACGCCGCGAGCTGCACTCTTGCCTGAGGAGCCCGTAGCTCTTGCGCCAGCACCGCGCCGGCTTCGACCAGACGGGCCCCGCCCGAGTAGGCTCCCGTCACGGGAGCCCCAGGCACCCGCGAGCACGCGACGACCGCCACCCCTGCGCGCGCGTGCTCCGCGACCGCTTCGACGACGAGGTCGGGCACGCCGCCGTTGCCCATCGTCTCGAGCACGAGGCCCCGCGCGCCCGCCGCCACATACGCGTCGAGGGCGGTCCTGTCCGCCCCCGGGTACATGACGACGATGTCGACTCTCGTCCCGGCGATGTCGCGGCCGGGAAGTTTGACCGCCGCAGGGGCCCCTCTGTCGGGGCGGGGCCGACCGCCGAACACGTCGAGGCCTCCGGTGTGGCGCTTGTGCGCGCCGCGCGCCGCGAGCCTCTCCCCCGCGAAGCAGACCACCACCTCGCCGCCTCGCGCCTCGCCGTCCGCGACGAACGCCAGCGCGTCGCGCAAATTGCGCGGCCCGTCCGCCTCAGGGTCCGATGCGGGGAGCGCGGCACCGGTGATGGCGACCGGCTTGTCCCCCGCCGCCATGAGGTCGAGGAGCATGGCCGTCTCCTCCATCGTGTCCGTCCCGTGCGCCACCGCGACTCCGACTGTCGCCGGGTCCGCGGCCTCCTCGGAGACGGTTCGCCGGATCTGGTCCAGATCGGCGAAGTCAAGGAGCGAGCTGTCTTTGCAGACCACTTCGCGCACTCGAACCTCGCCCCGGTGGCCCGCCGACCCCAGCAGATCCCTCGCCCCGAGGACCGGGCGGCGCACGCCCGCCTCGTCCGAGACGCTCGCGATCGTCCCTCCTGTTGTGATGAGGGTTACAATTCTCTTCATGGGTAGCGGAAACTTCCAGTCGACGAAGTCATGGGTGTGTAGATTAACGCCAATGAGCATGCAAAGCAGAAGGGCCGCCGCAGCGCTCGCCGCGTTCGCGATAGCGCCCGTCGCATTGGCCGCGTGTCACGCGGCCGGAGACCCGCCGATACGAGCGGGCGGCCCCCCCGCCGTCTCCTGCTCGCATCCGATCCCCTCGGTCGAGACGCTGCAGGGCATGCTCGACAGGGCCCGCGATCCGAACATCCCGAGCCAGGACAAGATCGACCTGCTCGAAGACGGGGGCAAAGATCCTGAGCTCTTCGACCAGCTCGTGCAGGCGAACCGGGAGAATCCCGACATCAGCTACAAGATTCTGGACGAGAGCAAGATCGACTCCAACTGCCTGCTCCACGTCTTCTTCAGCATCTCCAAAGGAGAGCAGCACCTCGACAAGGTCGAGATCTTCTTCGTGTGGCAGAACGATAAGTGGAAGCTCGCCAAGCGGTCCGTCTGCAGCCTGCTGGTGGACATCCTGCAAAAGACCAGCCCGCTGTGCGGCGGCTACGCCCCGTCCGGGCCGCTCCCGCCCGTGACGATCCCCTCGGACATCCACGTGCCGAAGTGATCGCGCCGCGTTGACCCCCGCGACGGGGATGGGGCCGCGCAGGCTTTAATCGTCATGCGGGAAGCAGATGGCGACGTGCGCCGCGTCTTGCGACCGAGCCTCCATCACCTGGCCGTTCACCCAGATCTTGCACGCATAGATGCCCATAGGGTCGACCGAGGAGCCCGAGGGCCGGTCCACATACACGCCGAGCTGGCCGGCGGGGACGTTGTAGCCGTCGGAAAGCCCGTTGACGCGGAAGCTGTAGCTCCAGGGCAAGCTGACCGACTCCGCCACAGCTTGCCCGTTTGAGGTTTGGTAGCGGATTCTCGCGATATTCGCGCCCTGCGAGCCGTCGACCTGGTACGTCACCTCGAAGCTCTGCGGATCGCCGATAGTCTTCGCGGCCGCCGGGCTGAAGCCGAGGAGCGCTGCGGCCCCGAGCGCCAACGCCGCGACCGCCGTTTTCTTCGACACACTTATCATAGAATCATTGGATGTATTCATATTCTGTTCAACGCGAATGCATCTTAAAGTATTCTCAGTTTTCCTATGGTTCGGGTCACGCGTCCAGCAGACGAGACGACAGCCTGGTCGTGAGGCTGCCGCCGCCCGCAAGGGGCATACGCGCCTCCCAAACGCCTGAGGCGCCACCCGGCAAGCCCTCGCCCGCAGCTCCCCGGACCTGCGCGCGCGGCGCCACCCGGACCGCCTCACCCACCGACACCCACGCGGGGCGGTCGTCCGGACCGTGCCCGACTGCGCGCTCCGGTCCTCCCCCACCCGACGAACCCTCGCCCACAGCTCCCCGGACCTGCGCGCGCGGCGCCACCCGGACCGCCTCACCCACCGACACCCACGCGGGGCGGTCGTCCGGGTAGCGGAACACACTTTCCAACGCCGCAGGCGCGAAGAATTCGTCCCAAGTCGCGCTGCCTTCGCCGAGGCCGACCGAATGCCGCAACAGCTCCTCGCCGTCCAAATCCACCGACAGCGAGCCGCGCCATGTCCCGTTGCGCTCCCCCGTCCTGCCGATCTGAGCCTGCTCGACCACCACAGCAGAGGCCCCGGCGGCGAGCCGCAGCACAGTCGCCCCATGGTGCGCGGCCCGGCCCGCGACGATGACGGGCTGCGGGTCGAGGAGCAATCGCCCGCCCTGAGCGATGTCGAGATCCCAGGACCATGAGGAACGGTGCGCTTCGGCTCCCGGCAGCGCGACGCTCGCCGCGACGCCGCGAACGGTCAGCGAAGCCCCCTCCCCGACCTGGATCTCGACGGCGACCTCGTCGCCGCCGAGCGGCCCCGCCGCCGAGGACACGATGTGCAGCTGGTCTGGCCCGGTGAGGCGGACGGTGAACGCCCCCTCGGAACGCCATCGCGGGACACGGCCCGCGACGGCTTCAACGCGCAGCCGAGAGCGCATCGAGCTGGGGCTTGAGCCAACCAGCCACCGGAGTCGCGGCAGGGTCTTGGGTCAACGACAAGAAGACGGTCGGACGGCCCGCGCGGACTGAAGCCGCGTCCCGGTCCATCACGGACAAATCGGCTCCGACCAGCGGCGCGAGGTCGGTCTTATTGATCACCAGCAAGTCCGCGAACGTGACTCCCGGCCCCCCTTTGCGCGGCACCTTGTCGCCGCCCGCAACGTCGAGGACGAAGATCTGCGCGTCCACGAGCCCCGTGGAGAACATCGCGGTGAGGTTGTCGCCGCCCGACTCCACGAGCACCAAGTCCAGGCCGGGGTTCGTCGCCACCAAGTCCTCCACCGCGTTGAGGTTCGCCGTGATGTCGTCGCGGATCGCGGTGTGCGGGCAACCGCCGGTCTTCACCGCCGTGATCCGCTCGTCCGGGAGCACAGCGTGGCGGCGCAGGAAATCCGCGTCCTCGGTGGTGTAGATGTCGTTGGTGAGCACCGCCAGCTCGTAGTCCTCGCGCAACACGCGGCACAGCGCGGCCACCAAAGCCGTCTTCCCCGAGCCAACCGGCCCGCCGACCCCGATCCGCAACGGCTCCCCCGGCTGGCGCTCGCGATGATGGTGGTGGTGGTGTCCGTGCGTCTCGTGCGGCATATGTCCAGAGTACAGCGCGCGGGCCCAGCGCTCCTCAGCATCTTCTGGTAGAAGCAATCCAGGACGAAGCCCACAGGAGACCGGAGCGGAAAAGAGGATCCCGTGCGACAGAGCGCGCCGAACCAGACGCCAACCGAAAAGACGGGCGGGCCGCCCGCCGCCAGGCCGAAGACCGCACGGTCCCAGGCCGCCATGGTCTTGCGCGTGGTGAGCGGGAACTTCCTCGAAATGTACGACTTCATGGTGTTCGGCATCTTCGCGCACGACATCGGGAAGGCGTATTTCCCCGCGCACAGCCACTATGTGTCCGAGCTCGCCGCGTTCGCGACGTTCTGGCTCGGGTCGGTGATGCGCCCGGTGGGGGCGCTCGTCCTCGGCCCTTACGTCGACCGGATCGGACGGCGCAAAGGGCTCCTGCTCACCCTCCTGATCATGGCGGTCGGGACCGCCATGATCGCGTTCCTGCCCGGCTACGAAACCATCGGCTTCCTCGCGCCGGTCGGCGTGGTCGCGGGAAGGCTCCTGCAAGGCTTCTCCGCAGGCGTGGAGCTCGGCGGCGTGTCGGTGTACCTGGCCGAGATGGCTCCGCCTGGCCGCAGGGGATTCTTCGTGAGCTGGCAGTCCGGCAGCCAGCAGGTGTCCGTCATCGTCGGCAGCATCGTCGGCATCCTCATCCGCGAGACGCTCCCCGCCCAGGCCATGGCCGCGTGGGGCTGGCGGATCCCGTTCGTCGTCGGCTGCCTCATCGTGCCGCTGATCTACATCGTCCGCCGCTCGTTGGAGGAGACCGAGGGATTCTCGCGCCAGCACCACCATCCGAGCTTCGCCGAGATCCGGCGGAGCGTCGCGGCGAACCTGCCGCTGGTGCTCGCGGGCATGGGCTGGGTCGTGATGACGACCGTGTTCTTCTACTTCATCACGAACTACACCGCGACCTTCGGCAGGGAAGACCTGCACTTGTCCACGCGCAAAAGCCTCCTCGTCGTCCTATGCGTCGGGGTGTCGAACCTCTGCGTCCTGCCCCTGTCCGGGGCATTGTCGGACCGGATCGGCCGCGCCCCGATCCTGCTCGTCACCTCGTCGCTCGGCGTGCTCACCGCCTACCCCGCCCTGTTATGGCTGATCGCCCACCCGTCGTTCGAGCACATGCTCGCTGTGGAGCTGTGGCTCTCCGCGCTCTACGCCGGCTACAACGGCGCCATGGTCGTCGCCCTCGTCGAGGTCATGCCCGCAGAGGTCCGCGCCACCGGGTTCTCGCTCGCGTACAGCCTCGCCACTATGCTCGGCACCTTCACCGACCTCGGCGACAAGTGGCTGGACCGCAATTACGGCAAAAGCGCCCCCGGCCTCTGGCTGCTCTTCGCAGCGGCCTGCGGGCTGTCGGCGACGATCTGGTTCTCCCGCAAGCGGCTAGTTTCCCGGCGGTGAGCACGGCGGCGCGCCGTCCACGCCGAGGTCGCGCTGTGCCCACGCCACGTCGCGCCACGCCCCGTGTTTGAAGCCGACCTCGCGGTGCACCCCGCAGAGCCGGAAGCCCATCGCCCGGTGCAGCGACTCGCTCGCCGGGTTCGGGAGGGTGTAGCCGCCGAACGCGCGCCGGTAGCCCCGCTCGGCGAGCCTGGCCAGCAGCGCGGCGTAGAGCGCCTTGCCGCCGCCCCGGCGGACGCTGCCCTGCTCGAGGTAGACGCTCACCTCGCAGCTCCACCGGTACGCGGCGCGCGAGGCGAACGGCCCCGCGTAGGCGTAGCCGACCACGCGGCCCTCCTGCTCCAGCACCAGCCACGCGTGCCGCTCCTGCGCCTTGCCGATCCTCGCCGCCATCTCCTCCGCTGTCGGCGGCTCTTCCTCGAACGTGATGGCCGTGTCCAGGACGTATGGCGCGTAGATCGCCGCGCAGGCCGCCGCGTCGGCGGCGGTCGCGGCTCGGACGGAGTGGCTGCCCATACGCTCACTCAACCATGGCTCGATCCTTCGAGTCATCAGATCGGACGAAACAGCAATGCTATCGACACATCTAGCAACTTCGCCTTTTTCTCGCAAATATGATTCCGCTCATACAGTCAGGGAGAAATGATGGGCGCTGAGAACTCGAACGGCGAAACAGGCTCTAGCACTTCAAATATTGTGATACCTCGGGTGAGGGCGGCCAATGTCCTCAGGCTCCTCGAAGCGGCGTACCGGCACGGGCAACAGCTCGATCTTCCGCACAAAACACAGCACTGGGCCAGTCCCGAGAGCCCAACGAGACGCGCCATGCGGATTTTGGAAAGGCTGCTGGTGTCTTCAGCGGCGCGGGGCGACCCTGCCGCCCTTCCCAGACGGCTCCCCGTCCCCCGTGGTGGTCATGGCGGCAGTCTAACAGAACGAGACGCGCCCGAGCACTTTCCGTGCTCGGGCGCGTCTCGTTCTGTTTGGATCTTCGAGGGCCGAAGCGGTCAGCCCTTGTGCTTCTTGACCTCGGCCTCGAGGGTCGGGGCGACCTTGAACAGGTCGCCGACGACGCCGTAGTCCGCGATCTCGAAGATGGGGGCCTCTTCGTCCTTGTTCACCGCGACGATGGTCTTCGAGGTCTGCATGCCCGCGCGGTGCTGGATCGCGCCGGAGATGCCGAGCGCGACGTACAGTTGCGGGGAGACGGTCTTGCCGGTCTGGCCGACCTGGAACTGGCCGGGGTAGAAACCGGAGTCCACAGCGGCGCGAGAGGCGCCGACAGCCGCGCCGAACGAGTCGGCGAGGGATTCGACCACCTTGAAGTTCTCGGCGCTGCCGACCCCGCGTCCGCCGGAGACGACGATGGTCGCCTCGGTCAGCTCGGGGCGGTCGCCCTTCACCAGCGGCTCCTTGGCGACGATCTCCACGGCGCCCGAGGCGGGCTCGCCCACCTCGACCTGCTCGACGACGCCGGCGGCCTCCTGCGGAGCCGCGGCGACGGCGCCCGGACGGACCGCGATGACCGGGATCTCGCCGGTGGTCTGCGCGTCGACGGTGAACGCGCCGCCGAAGATCGAGTGAGTGGCGGAGCCGTCCTGCTTCACGTCGACCACGTCGGTGAGCAGGCCGGAGCCGAGCCGCGCGGCGACGCGGCCCGCGACCTCTTTGCCGTCGATGGACGCGGCGACGAGGATAGCGGCGGGGGAAGCCGACTCGGCGAGGGCCGAGAGCACGTCCACCTTCGGGGTGAGGAAGTACTTCGTCGCGGCCTCCGACTCGGCGACGTAGATCTTGTGCGCGCCCGCGGCCTTGAGGGCCGAGACGAGCGAATCCGCCGTGCCGGGGGCTCCGACCACGACGGCGGAAGCCTCGCCGATGGTGTTGGCGGCGGTGATGAGTTCCAGAGCGACCTTGCGCGGAGCGCCGTCCGCGTAGTCGACGAGTGCGAGCACTTCAGCCATGATTCTCTCCTAAATTAAGTCTTCTCGGTGCGTGTGCGGTCAGGTCAGATGATCTTCTGGGCGATGAGGTACTGCGCGACCTGCGGGCCGCCGCTGCCGTCCTCGTCGACGACCTTCTCGCCAGCGGTCTTCGCCGGCTTCGCGGTGACCGACTGGACCTGGGAGCCGGCGTTCGCGACGCCGACCTCGTCGGCCTCGACGCCGAGGTCCGCGAGGGAGAGCACCTCGACCGGCTTCTTCTTGGCGGCCATGATGCCCTTGAAGGACGGGAACCGTGGCTCGTTGATCTTCTCGGTGACCGAGACGATCGCGGGCAGAGCGGCCTTGAGGGTGTAGACGGCCTCGTCGGTCTCGCGCACGGCGGTGACGCTGTCGCCCTCGATGGTGAGCTTGCGCACGCTCGTGAGCTGCGGCAGGCCCAGGTACTCGGCGACGATCGCGGGAACCGCGCCGACGCGGCCGTCGGTCGACTCGTTGCCCGCGATGACCAGGCTCACGCCCTCGATGGTGCCCAGCGCCTTGGCGATCACCCACGCGGTCTGGATCGCGTCCGAGCCTCGGATCGCCTCGTCCTGCACGTGCACGGCGCGGTCCGCGCCCATCGACAGCGCTTTGCGCACCGCCTCGCCCGCGCGCTCGGGGCCGACGGTGAGGACGATGACCTCGCCGCCGTCGCGCTCTTTGATCTGCAGCGCCTCTTCGACGGAGCGCTCGTTGATCTCGTCGAGGACGGCGTCTGCCGCTCCCCGGTCCAGCGTGTAGTCACCATCAGTCAGTTTGCGCTCGGACCACGTGTCCGGAACCTGCTTGATCAGTACAACGATGTTCGGCATGGGTGTGCCTCGTGTCTCCTCGATCGACGTTTTCGTTTGGCCGGCGGCGCGAAAGCGCCGCCGTGGTGGTGTGCACCGGGTGACTCGCGGGACTGGGCGCGTAAAGTTACCCGTGAGTAACGTACCACCACGAGCGCAACGTTACCGCATCGCCTCCGAGAACCCCGAACCTGCCGCTTCTTGATAGTGTTGCTCTCTCATGTCCACACCATCTGAACTCGCTCCCCTGCCGCTCACCGGCGAGCGGACCGTGCCCGACGTGGCTCAGGAGAACTACTGGTTCCGCAGACACGAGGCGGTGTACCAGATGCTTCTGGCTTCGGGGGACGGGCCGCGCGACGGCCTCGTCGTGCTCGAGGCGGGCTCCGGGGAAGGCTACGGGGCGAACCTCCTCGCGCGGCGCGCAGGAACCGTCGTCGCCCTCGACTACGACCAGCAGGCCATCGCGCACACCAACGCCAAGTACCCGGAGGTGGCGGCGGTGCGGGGCAATCTGGCGCAGCTGCCGTTCCGCTCCGGCTCCATCGACATCGTGGTGAACTTGCAGGTCATCGAGCACCTTTGGGACCAGCTCGGCTTCCTGCGGGAATGCTGGCGCGTGCTGCGGGGCGGCGGGACGCTCGTCGTCTCGACTCCGAACCGGATCACGTTCTCCCCCGGCAGGGACACCCCGCTCAACCCGTTCCACACCAAGGAGTTCGCGCCGAAAGAGCTCTGGGACCTCATGGCCGAGGCGGGATTCCGCCAGTCTTCCCTCGTCGGCCTGTACCACGGCGGGCGCTTGGCCCGGCTCGACGCCGAGCGCCCCGGCGGGCTCATCGGCGCGCAGACCGAGCTGGCCCTGTCCGGCGGGCCGTGGCCGGACGAGCTGCTCGACGCGGTGTCGAGCGTCACAACGGACGACTTCGATTTCGAGGCCCGCGACTTCGCCCGGATCGGCGAGTTGGACGACTGCCTCGACCTGATCGCCTCCGGGGTCAAGGCATGAGCGGAGCAACGCCCCGAGGCTCCGCCCCGGCGGCGCCGGGGATGTTCTGCTTCGTCCTGCACACGCATCTGCCCTGGGTCGTCAACCACGGCAGGTGGCCGGTGGGCGAGGAATGGCTCTACCAGGCGTGGGCGCAGTCCTACCTCCCCCTGTTCGCCATGCTGCGCAGGCTCGGCGAAACCGGGCGGACCAACGCGCTGTCCCTGTCGCTCACCCCGGTGCTCGCCGCCCAGCTGGACGATCCGCACGCGCTCACCAGCATGCGCCACTGGCTCGCGAACTGGGCGCTGCGCGCCGACGAGGCCGCCGTGGTGCGTTCGACCGGGGCGCGGCCGGGGACCGCGAGCTCGCCCGAGGCGCTGCGCCGCCTCGGGAACTACGAACGCCGCCAGGCGGACGCCGCGCTCGCCGAATTCGAGTCCGCGTGGCTGCACGGCGGCTCGCCTGTGGTGCGCGGGCTGGTGGACTCCGGCGTCGTCGAGCTGCTCGGCGGCCCGCTCGCCCATTCGTTCAGCCCGCTGCTGCACCCGAGGCTGCGCGAGTTCACCCTGCGCGAGGGCCTCGCCGACGCGCGAGCCCGCGGCTTCGCCCGCCCGCGCGGCATTTGGGCCCCCGAATGCGCCTTCACCCCTGGGATGGGCGAGGAGTACGCGCGGGCCGGCGTGGAGCGGTTCCTCCTCGACGGGCCGGCCATGCACGGGGACACCTCGCTCGCGCGCCCGGTCGAGGGCACCGACGTGCTCGCGTTCGGCAGGGACCTCTCGGTCACCTATCGGGTGTGGTCGCCCAAGTCCGGGTACCCCGGCGACGGAGCCTACCGGGACTTCCACACCTACGACCACCTCGTCGGCCTCAAACCCGCCAGGGTCACCGGCCACCATGTGCCCGAAGAGGAGAAAGCCCCCTACGACCCCGCGCGGGCGCAGATCGCGGTGCGCAGGGACGTGGCGGACTTCGTGCAGACCGTGCGCGACCGGCTCGCCGCCGAATCGGCGCGGACCGGGCGCCCTGCGCTCGTGGTCGCCGCGTTCGACACCGAGCTCTTCGGCCATTGGTGGCACGAGGGGCCGGAATGGCTCGAGCAGGTGTTGACCGCGCTGCCAGAGGCGGGCGTGCGCGTCGGCACGCTCGGCGAGGCGGCGGCGTGCGGCTTCGTCGGCGAGCGCCTCGACCCGGAGGATTGCTCCTGGGGCTCGGGCAAAGACTGGCGGGTCTGGTCCGGCCCGCAGGTCGCCGACCTGGTCGAACTCAACGCCGACGTGGTGGACACCGCGTTGCGGACCGTCGACAAACGGCTCGCCCAGCCCCAGATGTTCCGCGACCGGGTTTCCGACCAGATCATCCGCGAGGCGTTGCTCACCGTTTCGAGCGACTGGGCGTTCCTGGTCAGCAAGGACACCGCCGCCCAGTACGCCAGGGGCCGCGCGCATCTGCACGCGCACGCGACGCGGGAGATCGCGGAAGCCGCCGAATCCGGCCACGAGGCCAGGGCCGCCCAGCTCGCCTCGGGCTGGCGGATCGCCGACAGTCTCTTCGGCCAGCTCGACGCGCGCCGTCTCGGGCCCCGCTGATGCGCGTCCTACTGCTCAGCTGGGAGCACCCGCCGGTGGTGGTCGGCGGGCTCGGCAGACACGTGCAAGAGCTGGCCAAGGCGTTGGCCTCGCTCGGGCACGAGGTGACGGTCCTCTCCCGAGGCCCGATGGGGGCCACCGGAGCGCAGGCCCCGGCCGCCACGACGACGCAGAACGGCGTGCGGGTCGTCTCGGTGCCCGAGGATCCGTTGAGCCTCGAATTCGGCTCCGACCTCGTCGCGTGGACGCTCTCGCTCGGGCACGCGATGCTCCGGGCGGGCCTGGCGCTCGCGGACTCTTTCCAGCCCGACGTGGTGCACGCGCACGACTGGCTGGTCGCCGCCCCCGCCATCGCGCTCGCCGAGCATTTCGCGGTTCCGCTGGTCACCACGGTGCACGCCACCGAGGCTGGCCGCCACGACGGGTGGATCGGCAATTCGACGAGCGCCCAGGTCCACTCGGCGGAGCGGTGGCTCGTGCGCGTCTCCGACGCGTTGATCTGTTGTTCGGAGTCCATGCGGCAGGAGACGACGACCCTGTTCGGCCCGCTGGACGAGCCCATCGTGGTGATCCCGAACGGGATCGACCTTTCGCTGTGGCCGTTCCAGCCGCCGGACCGGTGCGCGACGCCGCCCCGGTTGCTCTTCGTCGGCAGGCTGGAGTACGAGAAAGGCGTTCACGACCTCATCGCGGCGCTGCCCGCGATCCGCCGCGCGCATCAGGGGACGACGTTGTCGGTGGTCGGCACCGGGACCCAGGCGGAATGGCTCCGCGAAGTGGCTCGCGAGCATAAAGTGGCCAGCTCGGTCAGGTTCTTCGGGAAACTCGACCACAACGGCATCCAACGCCATATGCGCACAGCTTCCGCCCTGATCGTCCCGAGCCGCTACGAGCCGTTCGGCCTCGTCGCCCTCGAAGGAGCCGCGGCGGGGGTGCCGCTCGTCGTCGCCGAAACCGGAGGCCTCGGCGAAGCGGTGTCCGAGAACGTCAACGGCCGCACCTTCCCGCCCGGCGACGTCAAAGCGCTCGCTGACGCGGTGGCCCGCGTGCTCGCGAGCCCGACCCGTTCGGCCCGGATGGCGAAAGCCGCCCGCGACCGGATCACCGACGACTTCGACTGGCGCTCGGTGGCCGAGCAGACCGTCGAGGTGTACAGCGGCGCGAAACGCCTGGACGGCAGAGCCCCGGTCCCCCGCCCCGACCTCCGGCTTCCGGTCAAACTCCTGGGCTGAGCCGCGCGCTAGTCCCGCCCGGCATGCGCGCTACCGCGCATAATGCCGCGAACGGGATTATGCTCCGTGTGATGCGGATCATCGCGCTTGAAGAGCATTTCACCACCCTGCCCATCCGCGAGGCGAACGAAGACCACCCGCTCGAGTCCATGTACCGGCTCCTCGCGCAGGCCGGGCTCTGGAAGAGCCCGCCGGGAGCTGTCGTCCCCGTCGGCATCGACGATATCGGGGCGGGCCGGATCGCCGCGATGGACGAGGCCGGGATCGACGTCCAGGTGCTCTCCCAGACCACGCCAGGAGTGGAGATGCTCGAGGCCGGCCCTGCCGTTCGCCTCGCGAAAGAGGCCAACGACGCGATCGCGGGCGCTGTCGAGGCCCACCCCGCCAGGTTCCGGGGCTTCGCCCACCTGCCGGTCCAAGACCCGGCCGAAGCCGCTCGCGAGCTGGAGCGGGCCGTGACGCAGCTCGGTTTCGTCGGGGCGATGCTCAACGGGCATGTGCGCGGCGAGTACTTGGACGACCAAAAGTACTGGCCAATCTTCGCGAAGGCGGAGGAGCTCGGCGTGCCGGTGTACCTGCACCCGACACGCCCGCCGCAAGCCGTGGTGGACGCGCAGTACGCCGGTTTCAGCCCCGCCGTGACCGAGATGCTCGCCGCCCCGGCCTTCGGCTGGCACGTGGACGCGGGCTTGCACGCCCTGCGCCTCATCCTCGCCGGGCTCTTCGACCGCCACCCAGGCTTGCAGATGATCCTCGGCCACCAGGGCGAGACGTTGCCGTTCATGATCGACCGGGCCAGCGAGCGGCTCGCCTCGGTGGTGCGGCTGTCGACCTCCATCAAGGAAGCCTTCGCCAGCCATTTCTCCATCACCTTCGCGGGATTTTTCACCTACCCGCCGTTCGTGGCCGCCTACCACTGCCTCGGGGCGGACCGGATCCTCTTCTCCGTGGACTACCCGTACAGCCGCAACGCCGACGGCGTCGCGTACTTGGACCGCCTGCCGATCAGCGCCGACGACCGGGAGAAGATCGCGCACCGCAACGCCGAACGCCTGCTGGGGATCGCCCCAGCCTAAGGCTACGACGTCGTCGGCAGCCAGGACGGGCGTTTCGCCTCGAACTCGGCCAGCGCGTCCGCGTGCCGCAGGGTGAGCGCCACGTCGTCCAAGCCTTCCAAGAGCCGTCCCCGTACGCCGTCGTCGATGCGGAACGCGATCGTCACCGGGCCCGCCGTGACGGTCCGCTCCACCAGGTCCGCGGTCACTTCGAGGCCGGGCTGCTCTTCGAGCACCTTCCACAGCAGCTCCACGTCCGCCTGCGTCACCTGCGCGGTCAGCAACCCGGATTTCCCGGCGTTGCCCCGGAAGATGTCGCCGAACTCGGCGGCGACCACGACGCGGAAGCCGAAGTCCCACAACGCCCAGACCGCGTGCTCGCGCGACGAGCCGACGCCGAACGGGCTGCCCGCGACGAGCACCGAGCCCCGGTCGTAGGGCGGGCGGTTGAGGATGAAGTCCGGCTCCTTGCGCCATTCCGCGAACAGCCCGTCCTCAAAGCCGGTGCGGGTGATCCGCTTGAGGTAGACGGCGGGGATGATCTGGTCGGTGTCCACCTGGAAGCGCCGCAGGGGCACGCCGACTCCGGTGTGGGTGGTGAACGGTTCCATTATTTCCTCCTCACAGATCCGCAGGGGACGACAGCCTGCCGCGCACGGCGGTGGCAGCGGCGACCAGCGGCGACACCAGGTGGGTGCGTCCGCCCCGGCCCTGGCGGCCCTCGAAGTTGCGGTTGGACGTGGACGCGCAGCGCTCGCCCGGCGCGAGCTGGTCCGGGTTCATGCCCAGGCACATGGAGCAGCCCGGCTGGCGCCATTGCGCCCCGGCCTGCTCGAACACCTCGGCGAGGCCTTCGGCCTCGGCCTGCTCGCGCACCCTGCCCGAGCCGGGGACGATGAGCATCCGCACCCCGTCGGCGACTTTGCGGCCCTTCAGGACCGACGCGACGTCGCGCAGGTCCTCGATCCGCCCGTTCGTGCAGGAGCCGACGAACACCGCATCCACCGACACGTCCCGCAGCGGCGTGCCCGCGGTCAGGCCCATGTACTCCAGCGCCCGCCGGGCCGCGGCCCGTTCCTCGTCCTCGCCGAGGCTGTCGGGGTCGGGCACCGACGCGGAAAGCGGAGCGCCCTGGCCGGGGTTGGTGCCCCAGGTGACGAACGGGGCGAGCGCGGAGCCGTCGACGAACACCTCCCGGTCGAACCGCGCGCCCTCGTCGGTCGGCAACTGCCGCCAGGCGGCGACCGCGGCTTCCCAGTCGGAGCCCTTCGGAGCCCGAGCGCGGCCCTTGAGATAGGCGAAGGTCGTCTCGTCGGGGGCGACCATGCCCGCCCGGGCGCCCGCCTCGATGGACATGTTGCACATCGTCATGCGGGCCTCCATAGAGAGCTCCCGCACGGCTTGGCCCCGGTATTCGAGCACGTGGCCGAGCCCGCCGCCGGTGCCGATCTCCGCGATCACCGCGAGGATGAGATCCTTCGCGGTCACCCCTGGGGCGAGCGACCCCGAGACGTTGATCGCCATCGTCTTGAATGGCTTGAGCCAGAGCGTCTGGGTGGCCATGACGTGTTCGACCTCGGAGGTGCCGATGCCGAGGGCGAAAGCTCCGAACGCGCCGTGCGTGGAGGTGTGGCTGTCGCCGCAGACCACGGTCGTGCCCGGCTGAGTGAGGCCCAGCTGCGGGCCCATGACGTGCACGATGCCTTGCTCGGCCGCCCCCATCGGGTGCAGCGGCACGCCGAATTCGGCGGTGTTCGCGCGCAGCGCCTCGATCTGGGCGCGGGAGATCGGGTCCTTGATCGGGCCAAGGACGGTGTCGGTCGGGACGTTGTGGTCCTCGGTCGCAATGGTGAGGTCGGTCCTGCGCAGCTTGCGGCCGGCCAGGCGCAGCCCGTCGAAGGCTTGCGGGCTCGTCACCTCGTGGACGAGGTGCAAGTCGATGTAGAGCAGGTCTGCCCCGCCCGCCTCGTCGCGGGCGACGACATGGTTGTCCCATACTTTCTGGGGCAAAGTCCGTGGGGCTGTCACGGCGGGTCCTTCCTCTCGCGCTCTCGGCGGTTTCCGACCTCTCCAGTATCAGAAGCCCGAAGACCGTTATCCCATAATATGAGATGATAATATCAATATATGGACAATGATAGCAGAGGGCAGAACATCCCCGAAACCGGATCGAGCGGCATCGGGGTGCTCGACAAATCTGTCCTCGTCCTGCACGCGCTGCGCCAAGGGCCAGCGAGCCTCGCCGAGCTCACCGCCCGCACCGGGCTGCCCCGAGCCACCGCGCACCGCCTCGCCCAAGCGCTGCACACCCATCGCCTCCTCGCCAAAGACGCCGAAGGGCGTTTCGCGCTCGGGCCGGGCTTGCACGAGCTCGCCGCGCACGCCGCCGACCCGCTCGCCGAAGCCGCCGCCCGAGCCCTCCCCGCGTTGCGCGAAACGGTCGGCGAAAGCGTCCAGCTCTACCGGCGAGAAGGCGACCACCGGGTCTGCCTCGCCTCCGCAGAACCCGCCTCCGGCCTTCGGGACTCGGTCCCTGTCGGAGCCCGCCTGCCGCTCACCGCGGGATCGGGAGCCCAAGTGCTGCTCGCCTGGGAGAGCGCCGAGCTGCGCGCCCCGCTGCTGCGCTCGGCGGCGTTCGACGAGGCGACGCTCGCGCTCGTGCGCGAGCGCGGCTGGGCGCACACCACCGGGGAGCGCGAGCCGGGGGTGGCGAGCGTGTCGGTGCCCGTGTGGTCGGACGACCGGGCCAGCGTGCGCGCGGCGCTCTGCGTCTCCGGCCCTGCCGAGCGGATCTCCGCGCGCGAGCCCGAGCAGTGGGCTCGGCTGCTCGCCTCGTCCGCGCTGGCCTAGCGCCGGCTTCCGGCGGGCCGCCGCCCGCCGCCCGTGAATCTGAGGAGCCGCGACGCCGCAGCAGGCCGACAACGCACCGTCACGATGGTTTGCCGAGAGCGATAGCGGCAACGACGCAAAGCACGCCGACGCATTCCTCAAAAGAAAGCTTCTGGCCGAGCACGAAGAATCCAATCAACGCAGCAGCCACGGGGAGCATCGCGAGCAGTAACGCGAAGTACGCCTCACCGACCCTGCGGAAGATAAACTGGTCCGCAGAATACGGAATCACGTTCGACAAGAGCCCCAGGCCAAGCCCGAAAAACAAGATCTCCCCGATATGCCCCCACGCCGCCTCGTGCCCTACGCCAAAGGCGAGAGCCGGCGAGGTGATTAATGCTCCTGCTGCGAATGCCACGGCAAGCGAACTGATATCTCTATCGTTGGAAACAGCTTTGCCGAAAAAAATGTAGCCTGCCCAGAAAAATGCCGCAAGTAAGGCGAACACAACGCCCGCCACCTCCTGCGAAAAACGCGCGCCCGAAACGAGCAGCACCCCTGCCAGCGCCAAAAGCGCGGCAAGCGCCCCCTTGAGCGAGCGCGCGTAAAACGCCGCCACGGCGGTTGGGCCGAGAAATTCGATGGCGACAGCGGAGCCTAAGGGCAAGATAGATATCGCGAGATAGAAAAATATGTTCATCAGAGCGGTGGTAGTGCCGAAAACGCTAGACCGAACAAGCTTCTTCCCCCGCCACGAGGATACGCCAGGTCGAGCGATCGCAGCGAAAATAAGCGCCGAACCGCAAACCCTCAGCCACGCCACTGAGACCGGGTCAACCCATCGGAACAGCATCGTGCCAAAAGCGGCTCCCAAGTACATCGAGCAACTGCTCGCCCCCATAAGAAGCGGAGCCAACCACCCCCACCGCCCGAGCTGCCCTTGCCTCATGTCTGCGCTTCCAGCCACGAACCACGCCGAGATAGGCGCAGCACGTCTCCTCGACCCGGGTTGCACACCACCGCCAGAGCGATTGATCTCTCACTCACCGTTCGAGCCACACATGCGACAGTACCAGACCAGCTTTCCGATCCCTGCCAAAAATCTCGGGCCGCGATTTCGGCCCCATGCGCCTCTGGCCCGTCCTGTTTCCAATCGGCGTCGAGCCAGCGCCTCTGCGGACGAAGCCGTTTCGCAGACGCGAAGGACCCCCGCACTAATAAGTGGCACCTGCGCGCCGCTGAATGGACGCTACCGACAAGGGCGAGACCGTTGTTTAAGGACAGCAGACCGCGCTGGGCTGGTCCAGCATCGCGAAGCACAACCGCCTCCTCGCAATCGTCAAAAATTCAAAGGACTGAAAAATAACCAACACGCCTCTATTTCCCAGGGTTGCCGAAAAAAGCGGCCTGCGTGCAATCGGTCGGGACAGCTGGAGTCGAACCAGCACTCGCCGATTATCAAATCGGGTGGTACACCGCCTACGTGTCCCGTTTGCACATCCACTAAACACTATTCAAAAAGCACTTTCTTCACGCTTTCCCAATCGCCGATAATCGAACTCCAATGGACTCCTATCCACGCTAGCGAGGCCGACAAATCTCGGAGAAGCGAAAACCAGGTTGCCTTGGCGACAACGTCGCCTGAGCCTGCCCTGAGATAATGAAATTCATAAGGGCGGAGCTGCCGAAACTCCGACGAACCAGGAACTGCAGCGAGGATCCCGCCGACCGGCGATAGAACAAATGTGCGGCATGTCCACCGCCCTACCGGTTGAACCGGCGCGTTATGAATCTGGCCGGATTCGTAGCAGCTTCTATTGTCAGTCCGATTTGGTCTCGCCCCCATCGCTTGGCGTATCGAAAGAGAAAGAGTAAGCCTCACGCTACTCCGAATCCGGTCGACAACCGAGGCTCCAACGAAAGCTCTTATAACGTGGCGAGGAATCAGATCCAGGCTCGGAAATCTTTTCTTACGAGACTAGCTCGCCCTTCCGCGCCGCATCGAGCTCGCGCCAAAATCGCTCGAACGATGGAGTCCTCGATATTCCATCCGTCAAGAAATATCGCCGCATTCTTCGCGCCTCTGCCACAAGCTCGTCGTTACCACTGCGGTCAGCAAGATCGTCCAGCCAGTCGTAAAGTTCGGCAGGATGCGCGTCAGATGTCAGATGGATTCTAGCGAGCATCTGCACTAGGGCGGGCCACATCGCCAATGTCACGACTCGACCGCCTCGGATCAGGCTCTCCAGAGCTTCGTGGTCTAACTTGGATCGAGATATTCGCGGATCGCGAGCAATAGGACGTAATCGGTCCGCGTTTTTCAACACAGCAGCCGGGTTTTCGTTATGCTCATGGGTGAAATCTAGCACTAAATGGATCCGAGTTCCCGAATCAAGAACTCCACCCGAATGGACCTCGTTGCTGTCCAGGAACCAAAGCTCGCCTGGCAACATGCGATAGACCTCGTTATTCTCGCTATTACGGGCTCCCGGAGTCGTCACCAAAGGAAGATGGATCCGGCAAAACCCGTTGGAGTGCTCCAAATAGTCGCGATGAGGAATGATGATCGCGCCTTGCCGCGCCCGAAATAGTCGAACAGCGCGCAAAACGTCGACATTGAATTTCGCTCGCACGAATTCATTGAGCCGAGGCGTCGATCGGCCGATAGCGGTAGGCGCCGCCGCCGCGGCGTGCTCTGAGACTTCACCAGACTCGTTGCCGCGCTCATTCCATAGCGTGGCCGTGTCCCAAAGGCCGATTGAGTACTCTTGATAGGCCGAGCTGTACGCGCTGTCGGGCAGGCCGGAGGCCTCTTCGATCAAACTGTCAATACTACGGTCTTCGAACTTCCCCAGACTGTATGACTTCAATTCGCACTCTCCCTTGATCGTAGTTCAAGTTTCGGCAATTACCACGAATCGCTAGGCTGCACACCCCAGTTCCACCGGATGGACCGATCAACACGCTCTTGTCAAAAACCCGGCACCAGCTTATTCCAGCCTGGTAACACAATAGCAATACATGAGTAACCAACTGCCTTCCGCTTCATTAATTCATCCAATGCTCGCTGGTAGGTGGATTTATTTAGACGGATTCGAACTACGCCCTTCGCCAACTGGCGCGCATACACGCTGGCGCGTTTATACCCCTGAACAGCCAGTGGCTCTTAATCTGTCAAGTTTGTCAAGTTTGAGGCCGCGCCGCGAAAGACGAGAGAGCGATTCCGCCGCCCGCGCCTTCGCAAAATTGCGCTGGATCACGACGATCAGCGAGGAAACGCAGCAGACCGCCGCACGGACCCCAGAGCTACGCGCCGAGGGCCACGACGCCGCGCCGCACTCCTTCGATGGCCGCACGGGCCCGTTTCGCGAGCTCCTCGCTCGGGGCGAGGGATTCGATCTGGCCCAAAAGGTCGACCACCTGCCTGCACCAGCGGATGAAGTCGCCCGGAGAGAGGGAGAGCCCTCGGTGGCTGTCCAGCGCGTCGCCGAGGCTCGCGCCGTCTGCCCAGGCCCACATCGCGTGGGCGATGCCGGCGTTGGGCTCCCGCGTCGTCGGCAGGCCCCGCGCCTGTTCCGCCGAACGGACTTCGCTCCACAGCCGGGAGGTCTCGACAAAGGCGGTCTGCGCGGCCCTGGTCGGCATCCGAGACACCCGCTCGTCGTCCCCGCGCGGCTCGTAGAGGACGCAGGAGGCCACCGCCGCGAGCTCCGAGGGGGAAAGCTCCTCCCAGACCCGCCACCGCAAGCACTCGCAGATCAGCAGGTCGGACTCGCTGTAGGTGCGCCGCAGCATCCGGCCCAAGTCGGTGGTCGTCGGCCCCTCCTCCGAGCCCGGAGCCAGGTAGCCGAAATCTTCGAGCAACGCGGTGATCTGGTCGAACATCCTCGCCAGAGAGCCGGAGCGGCCGCCGATCTCCTCGCGGAGCCGCTCCACTTGCGCCGCAAGGGTCTGCTGTCTGCGCGCGATGGCCAGCACTTCTTCCCGTTGCCGCAGCCGGTGCACCGGGTGCTCGCGCAACGAGCGGTGCCCGTCGGACGCGGCTGCGCGCTCCCGCTTCGGCAACGGGGCGGGCAGGCTCTCCGTGTACGCCGTCAACCGGGCAGCGGTGTCGCGCTTGGTCCGCCCGTCGCGGGGTTCGAGGTGCTTGGGCACCGACATCGTCCCCGCCACGTGCGGGGCCTCGTGGGCGAAGTCCACCACGGAGATCTTGCCGCTCCAGCCCGCCTCTGTGAGCACGAGCGGGCGGGGGTGCGCGCCGTCGTGGTCGGGCGAGAGCACCACGGCCCACCCCTGCCGACGTCCGACCGGCACCCGGACCACGTCCCCGCGCCGCAACGCCCGCAGCCCGTCGCCGACCGAAGCCGCCTTGCCTTTGCGGTGCTGGGCGCGCGCCGGGCCGCTGCGCAGCTCGGCTTTGTTGGCCAGGTAGTCGAGCACGTCCGCCGCGCTTTGCGGCGAAGCCGCGATGTCGAGCCGCTTGGTCTCCCGTTCCAGCTCCTGCTCGCGCCTGGCGAGCACCACCGCGGCGGAGGACACCGAGCGGTCGGTCTGGAACTGGGCGAACGACTGCGCCAAAAGGCTCCGGCTCGCCGCGGGGCCGATCCGGTCGATGAGGTTGACCGACATGTTGTACGAAGGGCGGAACGAGCTGCGCAGCGGATAGGTCCGAGAGTCGGTCAGGCGCAGCATCGAAGCCGCGCGCACGCCGGGCTTCCAGCGCAGCACCGCGTGCCCGCGCGTGTCGATGCCCCGTCGGCCCGCCCGCCCGGTGAGCTGGGTGTACTCCCCAGGGGTCAGGTCCACATGCGATTCGCCGTTGAACTTCACCAAGCTCTCAAGGACGACCGAGCGAGCGGGCATGTTCACCCCGAGCGCGAGCGTCTCAGTCGCGAAGACGACCCGCACCATGCCCTTGACGAACAGCTCCTCCACGATGTGCCGCCAGAGCGTGAACATGCCGGCGTGGTGCGCCGCGATGCCGCGCTCGAGAGCCGACTTCCACGTGTCGTAGCCGAGGACCTGGAGATCGGCGGAGTCCAATTGCGCGGTGCGCTCCTCGATCAACGCGCGGACCTCGGCGCTCTGCTCCGGGGAGATCAGCCGCAACGGCGAGCGCAGGCATTGCGCCACCGCGTCGTCGCAGCCCGCGCGGGAGAAGATGAACCAGATCGCGGGCAGCAGCCGCTCCTCTTCGAGCTTGCTGATCACCCGAGTCCTCGGCAAGAGCGTCCGCCCCTGGGCGCGGCGGCGGTCGCGCGGCGGACCGCCCCGACCGCGGCCCCTTCTCGGGTCCTCGAAGCTCGCCAGCGCCTCCTGCTGCTTGATGTGGGCCTCAAGTTCGTGGCGCAGCCTGCGTTCGGCTTTCGAGAGCGCCCCGTCCGAGCCCCGCTCGCCGTGGCGCGGGTCCTCTGGTTCGAGGTCGAACATCCGGTCGCCGACCAGCACATGCTGCGAGAGCGGGATCGGGCGGCGCTCTTCGACCACCACCTCGGTGTCCCCCCGGACCGCCTGGAGCCACTCCCCGAACTCCTCCGCGTTGCCGACCGTCGCGGACAGGCTCACCACGACGACCTCGCGCGGGAGGTTCAAGATCACCTCTTCCCACACCGCGCCCCGGAACTGGTCGGCGAGGTAGTGCACCTCGTCCATCACCACGTGCGAGAGCCCGGCCAAGGTCGGCGAGTGCGCGTAGATCATATTCCGCAGCACCTCGGTCGTCATCACCACGACCGGGGCCTCCGAGTTCACCGAGACGTCCCCGGTCAACAGCCCCACCCGGTCGGCTCCGAGCAGGGCAGAGAAATCGGCGTGCTTCTGGTTCGACAGCGCCTTGATCGGCGTGGTGTAGAAGCATTTGCCCCCCTTGGCGACCGCGAGGGAGGCGGCGAACTCGCCGACGATCGTCTTGCCCGCCCCGGTCGGCGCGCACACCAGGGCTCCCCTGCCTTCCTGCACGGCCCGGCATGCCTGCTCCTGGAACGGGTCGAGCGCGAACCGCAGGCCCGCCTGGAACGTCGCGAGATGGTCCGGCCCGCCCTCGAACGCGGACGGGCGCTCTGTGCGCTCGGCGGTCATGTGATGTCCGCGTACGGTTGCTCGTCGGAGTCCTTGGACTCGGGCGACGGGATCGGCGCGGCTGGATCGATGGGGGCGGCCTCGTCGTCGGGGACTTCCGGCTCCAGCTGCCCCTTGCGGCCTTTGCGCCATTCTCTCAGGTGGGCGATCTGGGCGGCGAGCTCGAAGAGGACCGTGAGCGCCAGCGCCAGGGCGAGCATGGAGAAGGGATCCTGGCCGGGGGTGACGATCGCCGCGAAGACGAAAAGCCCGAAGATGATCCCCCGCCGCCAGGCGGAGATCTTCTCGTACGGGAGGACTCCGATGAAGTTGAGCGCCACCACCAAGAGCGGCAGCTCGAAGCTCAGCCCGAAGATGATCAAGATGTTGACCAGCACGTCGAAGTACGATTCGCCGTCCATCCCCTGGACCTGCAGCTCGCCGCCCGCCTGGAACAAGAATTGCAGCGCCTGCGCGAACATGAAGTACGCGAGGACAGTCCCGGCCACGAACAGGACGGCGGCGGGCGCCACGAAGCCGACGGCGTAGCGGCGCTCGTGCGAGTACAGGCCGGGGGTGATGAACGCCCAGATCTGGTACAGCCACATGGGGCAGGCCAGCACCACGCCCGCGAGCAACGCGATTTTAAACCTGAGCAGGATCTGGTCGAACGGCTTGATCGCCAAAAGGCGGCAGGAGCCGTCCTTTGTGAGATTGGCCCGGTACTGCTCGGGCACCGAGCAGTAGGGCTGGCGCAGCAGCTCGCCGAGGCTCGGCCCGCCGAAGAGACCGTGGCTGTACCAGAAGAATCCGACCACGCTGGTCAGCGCGATCGCGAACAGGGCGATCAACAGTCGGCGGCGCAGCTCGTAGAGATGCTCCACGAGCGACATCACGCCGTCGGGGTTCTCCGGCCGCCGACGCAGCCAGGAGGTCAGCTTGGGCCCGAGCCTGAGCCGACGCAGCACGCTCCCGGCCGACCGGGAGCCCGCACTCGCCACTAGGCGGTTGTGGCGTGCGAGGCCTGCTCGTTCGCCTGCTGCGAAGGCGCGGCGGCCAACGCCTGTTGCGCCGGCGCGGCAGGGGCCGTTCTGCCTTCTCCCCCGCTCGCAGGCCCCTGGGCCGGAGCCTGGCCCTCGGGCTTCGCCTCGTCCCCGTCCTCAGAGTTCATCTGCCGGACCTCGGACTTCAGGATCCGAAGCGAACGTCCGAGGCCACGCGCCGCGTCCGGCAGCCGCTTCGAGCCGAAGAGCAGCACGAGGACGACCAGAACGACCACCCAGTGCCATACGCTCAAACTTCCCATAGTGGGATCACCTTCCTAAGACGTCTGTCCCGTTGATTCTACCCCTCCGGGCTGAGAGTTCGCTGAAGCCGCATACCTGCGCAACGCGAGCCGGGCCGAATCTGCGGTGTCGGCCGCCAGCTCACCAGGGTCGAGCAGCCGGATCTCCGTGCCGTGGCCGAGCAGAAACCGGCGCAGCCAGTCGGGCGAGCCGTATCCGAGCTTGGCCAGCAGCCATCCGTCTTCGGTCTGGGGGCGGCTCCCGCTCGCGGACGAGTCCTCCAACACGGTCATGCCGTGGTGCTCGATCGCCCACGCCGCCTGGGGGGACACCGCCACCAGCGCCTGCGGCGACCCCTCGGTCTCCCCCCAGAACCCGGCGGGGACCGCTGGCGCGGCCTGCGGCCGCGACGGCTCGTCCAGCTCGGTCGCGTCGTCGAGCCGGTCCAGCCGGAACAGCCGGACCGCTTGCGAGGCGCGGCACCACGCCTGGATATAGGAGCCTCGGCCTTGGATCACCACTCGGATCGGGTCGATGACCCGGTCCGTCACCGCGTCGCTGGTGGCCGAGTAATACCGGATCCGCAGAGCCCGGCCCCGCGCCAGCGCGGCACGGGCGGCGCGCACGGCTGGCGACTCCGGCTCGGGCTGGGCGGGAGGGACGGCGCTCTCCCCTTGGCTCGCAGCCTCGATCTTCGCGATGGCCGAGAGCGCGGCGGTGGGGTCGACGCCGCTCGGCAGCTCGGCGAGCGCGCGCAACGCCACCACCAAGAGCGTCGCCTCGGTCCGGGTGAGGCGCAACGGGCGGTCCACCCCCGCGGAGAAGCCGACTTCGACGCCGTCCCCCGCGAACGAGATGTCGATCAGGTCGCCGGGGCTGTAGCCCGGCAGACCGCAGAGCCAGAGCTGGTTCAAATCGCGATGCAGGTCCGCGACGCTCATGCCGAGCGCCTTGGCCGCGTCGCGGACGTTCTGCCCAGGGTGGGCGCGGAAATACGGGATGATGCTGAGCATCCGCGTCAACCGGGTCGCGAGGTTCGTCGGCGGCATCAGCTGCCTCCCAGCTGGCGGTCTGCGGCGTTATTTCGCCCCTCGTGCACGCTCCGCCCGCCCAGCACACGTCGGGGCTCATGGCCTGGCATCTCATCCACCTGGGAAGCAGCTAACCCTCCCCCGGCAGGACCGGCGACCGCTTCCAGCCGAGCGACGACCTCGTCGCGCAGCCGGTCCGGCTCGAGCGCGACCGCGTGCGAGCCGAAGCCCGCGACCGCGCGGGCGAGCGTCTGGACCGAGCTCAACGCGATCTCGACCAGATCGCCGACCGCCCCGTCCAGCTCCCGCTCCCCCACGACGGAGCCGAGCCTGCGCAGCCCTTCCGCCTCGCCTCTGGCCACCCAGACCAAGGCTTTCCCCTCCGGCCTCGGCGGGTCGACAAGCTCGACGACTTTCGCCCGCAGCTGCTCGGGGGTGTAGAGCGAGTCGGTCTCCGCCCGTCCCGCGTCTTTGACCGCGCCGTGCAGCCGGGAAAGCCGGAACGTGCGCGGCGCGTCGCGGTCGATGTCCCAGCCGAGCACGTACCACCGGCCCCGGTGGGTCACCACCCCCCATGGCTCCAACGTCCGGGTCGTCAGGGGCCGGGTCGGGTCGGCCCGATAGTCGAACCGCACTCGGCGGCCGGCCTCCGCCGCGCCGACCAGGGCGGTGAACACCTCTTCCGATCCGCGCGAGCCAGGTTCGACCTGCCAGACCACGTCCACGACGGGCGCGTCGGAGGGAGAGATCGGCGACCCCGCCGCCCGCAGTTTGACCAGCGCGCGGTCCACCGTCCCGGCCAGCTCCTTGGTCTGCCACAGCGCGCCCGCCACCGCGACCGCCGCCGCCTCCTCGGGCGTGAACACGATTTCGGGCAGCTCGTACGCGTCGCGGCGGATGCGGTAGCCGACGCCGCCGTACGTGCGAGAGATCTTGCCCGTCTCGATCGGCACCCCGAGTTCGCGCAGCTCGGCTTTGTCCCGCTCAAACATCCGCTCGAAGGCCTCCTCGCTGGGGGCTTCCGAATAGCCGGAGACCGAGGAGCGGATCTGCTCTGCGGAAACATAGCCCCGAGCCGAGAGCAACGCGATCACGAGATTGATCAGCCGTTCGACCTTCGGGGTTGCCACAGCTGTTTAGGGTACCGCGCCGCGCGGCGCCTCGGGGACAAGCGCAGCGGCGCGGTCAATCGGCCTTCCCGCCTGCGCGCCGCCGCCAGATCTCGAACCCCGGAACGACCGGGACCAGGGCGCACAGCGCGAAAACCACGGTCACGAAGGCTTTCCCGCCCGTGGTCAGCTGCGACAGGGCCGTCATCACGATGCCGAGCCCGACGAGAACGAGCAGCCCGGACATCGCGCAGAGCGCGCCGACCGTCCAGCTCCCGCGAAGCACGCGCGCGAGGCTCCCGCCGACGCGCAGCAGCTCCAATCGCCGCAGCACCGAAGCCAGCGAACTCGCCGCCACCAACACGCACCCCGCGACGCACAGCGCGACGCCTGCCGCGAACGCGACGCCCGGCGGATCCGGATCGTCCCCCACACGCTCGCCGCGACGAACCAGCCGAAAGAACCGACAACGCCCGTCGCGCCGACGAAGACGGCCAGCGCGACCGCCGCCAAGGGCCAATGCGCGCGGCGCGAAAGCGATTGCTCTGCCGCGTCCCGCCCTGTCTCTGTCATCCGAGCACATCCTCCGGTGGCACGTCGCGCACCGGCTCGACTGTCGTCAACATCCCCGAACGCTCCGGCGCGCACAGCATGTCGGGACGGAGCCGACGCCCGCCGACTCCGAAACGCTCTTGCCGTTAGACAGGCTCGATGGCGCTGGCGATCACCCGGATCGCCGCAATGGTCGCGTCGACCAGAGCGCTGTCCCGCGCTTTGCCCTTCGCCTGGGAGAGCACGCTCGTCGCCGCCGCAACACCGAGTTGGAGCACCGGCTCGGTCGCCCGCTCCACCCCGGAGCCCGAGACGACCACGACTTTGCGCTCATTCGGCGAGATCGCGATCAAAACGCCCCGCTGCGCCTCGGGCACGTGCGGGAAAACCTGCTTCGCGCCTGCCAGCGCGTCCGCGCCGAGATCGCCGATCCGCACCGAGAACTGCACACCGGTGTCCCGAGTGGCGCGGACGAGCGCGTCGTCCACCGCGACACGCTGGTCGATGTCGAACGGGAGATGGGTCAACGGCTCCTCGGGGTCGAGCGCCGTCGAGACCACTGGCACGCGCTCGCCGTGCGCGACAAGATCACCACTCACCGCTGACCGCCTTTCCGACCACGTCGCCGTGGCCGTGCTCGCCGCCGTGGCCGACCTCGTCCACCGCGCTCCACAACACCGCGCCAGCCGTCCACGGCTCGCCGACCCGGTACTGCGCGGGCCGCGCGCGGCCCTTCGCAAGGAAATAGGTCAGCACCGCGACGATCGCGATCACCACCAGCGGAAGGCTATGAAGGAGTGGCACAGGCATGCGCACACTCTACCAAGCGCCCCAGGCGCGCTCGGATCACGTCCGGCTTGTCCGGATCACGCCGTCCGCTGCTCAAACGGACCGGCCTCCTCCGCCTCGCCCAAGTAGCGCCGCCATGCGCTGGGGTGCTCTCCGGAGACGAACCTCGGCACCGCCCCTTTGGGGGCCGAGGGCGCGTCGCGCAGCGTCCAGCCGAGCTCGGAGAGCAACCGGTTGCCCTTCTTGTGGTTGCACTTCTGACACGCGGCCACGACGTTGGTCCACACATGCTGCCCGCCTCGAGAGCGAGGCACGACGTGGTCGATGGTCTCCGGCTTGCCGCCGCAGTACACGCAACGGTGCTTGTCCCGCGCGACCACCGCGGTCCGGGTGAGCGGGACGGTCGCCCGGTACGGGATGCGGACATACCGCGACAGCCGGATGACGCTGGGCACTTGCAGCTCCGCGCGCTCCGAGCGCGCCAGCAGGTTCGTCGGCTCCACGAGTTCGGCGCGGTCGGAGTACACCAGCACGACGGCGCGGCGGTGCGGGATGATGTTGAGCGGCTCGAAGCCCACGTTCAGGACCAGCGTGGCGCCGCCAGCGAGTGATCGGCGGTGTGACGGCATCTTCGTGGCGCTCCTGACGCTGTTGGAGCTTGATCGGCGAAAATCCGGTCAGCGAATCGGGAAAGATATTCGCGATCGCGCGGAACCGGACTGACAGACCAATGCTCTTCCTCTCTCTATCGAGTACTCGGGTGAAACTCCCTCTTACTTCCTACCTTCCTACCACGCGCTGGCGTTTCTCGCCCGTTATTTCTTCGTTTGCGACAGCTCCGGCCCGATCCGGCGGAATCCGTCGCGTGAGCAGGAGCCTTCGGAGCCGCCAACGCGGCCGGAGGCCCGCCCGTCGCCCCTCCGCAGCGAGCGAAGCCGGCGTGGCAGAATGGTCCATGATGACTGACGCAGCGCCGCAGAGCTTTTACGAGGCAGTCGGCGGAGCCGGGACGTTCGAGACCATCACCAAAGGCTTCTACGCCGAGGTCGCCAAGGACCCGCTGCTCGCGCCCATGTACCCGGACGACCTCACCGAGTCCGAACTCCATTTCCGCCTGTTCCTCCAGCAATACTGGGGCGGCCCCCGGACGTACTCGGAGCAGCGCGGCCACCCGCGCCTGCGCATGCGCCACGTCCCCTTCGTGATCGGCCCCGCCGAGCGCGACGCGTGGTTGCGCTGCATGCGCGCGGGCGTGGACTCGGTCGGCGAGGACGTCATGGACCAAGCGCACCGCCAGGAGCTCTGGGCCTACCTGGAGATGGCGGCGGACTCGCTCATGAACGCTCCGTAAAAGCCAACGCCGACAGCGTGCGCGATCCGCCGGAGGCGGGCAGAATGGCCATATGACGCAATCCGGCCCTTGGTGGAAAGACGCTGTCCTGTACCAGGTCTACCCCCGCTCGTTCAAGGACGCGAACGGAGACGGGGTCGGCGACCTCGACGGGGTGGTCGAAGGGCTCGACCACCTTGTCAGCCTCGGCGTCGACGGCTTGTGGCTCAGCCCCATCATGCGCTCGCCGATGGCCGACCACGGCTACGACGTGAGCGACCCCCGCGACGTCGACCCGCTCTTCGGCGGCATCGAGGCGTTCGAGCGGCTGCTGGCCGCGGCGCACGGCAGAGGGCTGAAGCTCATCATGGACCTGGTGCCCAACCACTCCAGCGACCAGCACCCGTGGTTCCAGGCCGCGCTCGCGGCGGGCCCGGACAGCCCCGAGCGGGGCCGCTACATCTTCCGCGACGGCAAAGGCGAGAACGGCGACGAGCCGCCGAACAACTGGCCCAGCATCTTCGGCGGCCCGGCGTGGACCCGCGTCCCCGGGCAGGACGGCGCGCCGGGACAGTGGTACCTGCACATCTTCGCGCCGGAGCAGCCGGACCTGAACTGGGAGAACCCTGAAGTCCTCGCCGACCTTGAGACGACGCTGCGGTTCTGGCTCGACCGAGGCGCGGACGGGTTCCGCATCGACGTGGCGCACGGGATGGCCAAACCCCCGGGGCTGCCGGACATGACCACCGTCGGTTCGGGCCTCTTGGACCACAGCCCCGGCGACCTTCGGTTCAACCAGCCCGCCGTCCACGAGATCCACCGCCGCATCCGCGCCGTGTTGGACGAGTACCCCGACAAGATGGCGGTCGGGGAGATCTGGGCTCGCGACGACAAAACGTTCGCCGCCTACCTGCGGCCCGACGAGCTGCACCTCGGGTTCAACTTCAAGCTCGTGGAGGCCGAGTTCGAGGCCAAACAGATCCGCGAGGCGATCACCCGCTCCTTCGAGGCCGTGCGGTCGGTGGCCGGAACGGCGACATGGACCCTGTCCAACCACGACGTCGAGCGAGAGACGACCCGCTACGGAAGCGGGGAGATCGGCCTCGCGCGGGCTCGGGCCATGGCGCTGGTCGCGCTCGCGCTCCCCGGAGTCGTCTTCGTGTACAACGGCGCGGAGCTCGGCCTCGAATCCGTCCCGCTGCCCGACGAGGCGCTCCAAGACCCCATCTGGGAGCGCTCCGGGCACACCCTCCGGGGCAGGGACAGCTGCCGCGTCCCGCTGCCGTGGTCCGGCGACGAGCCCCCGTACGGGTTCAGCAGCGCCGACGACACCTGGCTCCCCATGCCGGAGGGCTGGGGGAACGTGACCGTCGCGCGCGAGGGGGCCGAGGACGGCTCGACGCTGGCGCTGTACCGCCGTGCCATCGAACTGCGCCGCGCCCGCCCCGAGTTCGCCGAGGCCGAGTTCGAGTGGCTGGACGTGCCGGAGGGCCAGCTCGCCTTCCGCCGAGGCGGCCTGCTCTGCGCGCTCAACGCGACAGAAGCCCCCGTCCCCCTGCCCGAAGGCGAGGTGCTGCTCGCCAGCGCCCCCATCGACGGCGGAACGCTGGCTCCGAACACGGCTGTTTGGGTGGCGCCGAACGCAGGAGCGTAGTATCCTCCGTAGGATATTCAGCCCCGGCAACGAGGTCGGGGAGATGGAGGAGGATCCTTTGACCGAGCGAGCACCGGCGCCGCCGCCGGGGTTCCCCGCAGGTTTGCCGCCTTCCCCCGGCCTGGCGAGCGGCTACCCCGCCAGGAGGACCGCCGCCAGCCAATCCGCCTCCGGCACGGCGCCCGGCCCCTCTGGGCCGGGCGGGGTCGCAGTGCTCGACCAGGCCCGTCCAGGCGGGCCGTCCTCGCCGTTCAACCGGGGCCCTGTCCAGTCCCCGTTCGCCCACCCGCAATCGGGCCAAGCCCGACCGGGCACGCCGCCCGGACCGCCGCCGCAGTCCCCGTTCACCCGGCCTTCGGAGCACGCGTCGCCGTTCACGGCCCCGCCGGGGACGACGCTTCCGCCGCCCTCCCCCTCCCCGTTCGCCCCCGCTTCCGCCGTTTCCCCCGCCGCCTTCGCGCCGCCGCCGGGCCAGACGACCGGCGCGGCGGGCCAACAGGCCGCTTTCCCGCCCGGCCCCGCGTTGCCGATCCGGGCAAGGCCCAGAGCCCAAGGCCCGCTCTACGCCGGGCGGCCCGCTGCTTCGTTGCGGCCGATGCCGTTCACCCCCTTGGTGGCCCAGCCGTCCAGCCTCACCGCCCCGCCGCCCCGCCCGCAGTCGGCCAAGGCCGATAACAAGGGCCCGCTCATCGCGGGCGCGCTCGTCGTCGTCGCGGTGGTCTCCGTGGTGGCGATGTTCGCCTTCTCCTCGAACGGGGGCGGCGGCCAAGCGCCGAAACCGCCTTCGCCGTTCGGCAGCCACACGGTGGAAGAGCTGGCCGGATACCTGCCCGTCCAAGCCCCCGACGGCTGGACGATCGTCAGCGAGCAGTCGCCAGGTCCGGGCGGGCTCGTCGACGGTTTGGGCCCGGAGAACGGCTCCAGCCCCGTCGACCCGTCGATGAGCACGAACCCCTCCGACTGCGCGCAGCCGATCAAGCCGGAATCCGTCGCCTGGGCCGCGAAAGCCCTGATCCGCAGCAAAGTCGTCAACACGATCACGAACCTGCCCGACAGCGTGGTGGTGATGATCGGCGTGCAGCGCTCTGGTTCTGACGCCATCGCCGAATACCGAAGCTCCTTGTCTTCCAAATGCTTGAACTACACCTTCACCAACCCGCAGACCTCCGCTTCCGTCGCAGTCCGGCAAGAGCTGATCGGCAATAAGTCGTTCCCCAACGCAGACGCGAGCCTCGGAGTGAAAGTCGCACAGGACGAAGAGCCCCGGCGTGGGCTGCTGAACTGGGTCACCGTCGCGCTCAAGCACGACATCGTGGTCAAGACGATGGCGAGCGAGTACAACAGCACCGACCTTGCCGACACCGACATGAGCGCCATACTGCAAAAAGTCGCGCAACCGGCGCTCTCGGCCCCGAAGTGACGCCCAGGACCGGGCGCAAACCGAATCTGCGCGTCCCCTCGTTCGCGGCGATCACGATCGTGACCGTCGTCCTGGTCATCGCGGCGGCGCTCGCGATCCTCGGGCGGATCACGCATATGGGCGACGCGCCCCCGCCGCCGGTCGTCGCCACCCAAAAGCCGAGCCTCGCCGAGAAAACCCCCGACGAGCTCCGAGCCGCGCTCATGGCCCAGACGGACGTCCCCGCGTATCTGACGATCGACACGAGGCGCAAGAGCCCGGTCACCGCGCAAAGCTCGAAACCTCCGGACTGCTCGACGCGTCTGCTCAGCGAACGGGACAAACCGCTGGTCGAAGCCAACGCGTACGCGCCCGACTTCAACGGCATGTTCTACGACGGCCGATACGCCGTCGAACTGTTCCTCCGGCCGCAAGACGGCGAGGGGAGCCTGGTGGACTTCGCCCGAGGCTGGCTGGCGCGATGCGGGTCTTTCACCGTCTCCCTCAGCGGCAGCCCCGAGGCGTACCCGGCGTACGCCGTCCCGATCCCTTTGGAAGTCCCAGGGAGCGACAGCAGCCTCGGCGTCAAAGTGACTTACGCGTTCGCCAAATCCGACCCGTTCCGCAACGAGGTCTTCTACTACGCGATCGCCCGGATCCGCGACATCGACGTCCTCGTCCTCTCCGGCCTCCCCGGCGTGGCCGAGGAGCTGGCGGGCAAGGCCGCCGCCAAACTCGTCAATTTGTGAGCTCTCAGCCGAGCAGCTGCACGGGCCGCACCGGAGCCGAAGCGCCCGGCACCGGGTGCAAGAAAGAAAGATGCGGCGTGTAATGGTCCACCACGAGGTCCGAAGGGCAGCGCCACAGCTCGCGCAACAGCCAAACCTGTGTCGCGCGGACTTGGTCGGCCGCGTCCAGATAGCACTGGTTGAGCAGTTCCACGACCCGCTCCGGCGAATGGGCCGCCCACGCCTCGGGCGGCGCTGAGACCGCAGTCGGAGCGCAGTCCGCGCCGACAGTCACCGCGAGCAGCGAATCCGGACTGCGCTCGGTGACGAGCACCCCCGCCGCTTTGGCGTACAGGCGGTCGACCCATGCCGGATCTTTCCCCTCCGCGCAACAGCGCTTGGTCGCCACGCGCAGGCCGAAGCGCTCGGCCCGCTCGTCCACCGGCGGAGCGGCCTCCGCGCCCGTCCGCCCCCACCAGGAATGCGTCCACAGCAGCGGCGCGATCACCGGGTCCGGGCGCACTTCGACGATGGGGCCGCCGTTCCAGTTCTCTGCCACCTTCGCGAAGCAGGCCTCGCGGGCGGCGTGCAGACCTGCCTCGTACCAGCGCGTGTCGACCGGCGTTCCCGCAGGCGAAACCCGCCTCGGCAGCCCCGAGGCGTCCACCGCGAGCTCCGCGCCCTCTGGCAAGGCGCACCAGCCCATGACCTCGCGCGCGGACGGCTCGCCGGGACAGAGCGCCTCGGCGACCAAGGTCGTCGAGAACGCCTCGACCGAACCGAGCATCTCGAAGCACGGCCAACTCGTCGGGCGCTCGCGCTGCACCTGCGCGGCTTCCCACAGCGCGCTCTCCGGCCTCGGCCATTGCGTCCAGCTCGCGGTGTAGGAGCGCAACAGGTGCGGAGCCCGCGTCCACGACCGCGCGGTGAGCTCGCGCAGCATCCCCCGCATATAGCCGCACGCCACCATGTGCAGCTTGCGGGTGACCGCCGCCAGCAGCCCCGCCGTGTACCGATCCGAGACGTCCGGGGAAACGAAGACCCCAGCCACCGCGCCGCACGCGTCGACCGCCACTTGGATCCGCCGATCCGGGGAACTTGCCCACGCCAGTTGCCGCAACAGCACCTCACGCAGCTCCGCCGGAGAGGACTGGCAGTCCACCAGCAACGGCCGCTCCCCTTCCGGCGGAGGGACCGGATCGGGGAACCCCCAGTTCCGGTAGGCGTCCGGGAAGATCTCCACCCCGAGGACGAGCGGCACCACGTCCGGAGTGGCCGCCGGTCCGGGGGCCGAGGCGCAACCGAGGATCTCGTGCTCGCCGAGCCCTCGCGCGGCCTCCGCCAACTGGCGGGTGCGCTTGGCGAACATCGCTTCGCGCGCCTCGCTGGCCAGGCGCGCCAACCACACCGCCTCTGCGAAGGTGCGCGCGAACCCCTCCACCCGCACCGCCCGCCCGTAGCGGTCGACGCTCACACGCGTCGCCCCGTCCGGGCTCACCGCACTCGCGCTCGTCCGCTCGGCGTAGACCGCGAGCGCTGCCACCGGGTCGACGCTCGGCGCGGAATCAGCGGCGGGCGCGGACATCGCCCCTCCGCTCCGTGGAAACCGAACACATCACTCGCACATATAGTATGACTGCCGGGGTGCCTGATTGGTTCCATACGACTTTCCAAGGAGAACTTCATGACCGATCCCCAAACCGTCCAGACAGTCGAACTCCCCGGCTCGCGGGTCAGCTGGATCTCGGTCGGCCCGATGGATAACAACGTCTACCTGGTCGAAGACCTCGCGACGAGGACCGCGCTGCTCATCGACGCCGCGAACGAGACCGAGCGGATTCTGCAGCTGGTCGAGGGCTCCGGTTCGAAGGTCGGGCTCATCCTCACCACGCACCAGCATCCCGACCATTGGCAGTCCCTCGCCGACGTCGCCAAAGAGCTCGGCGCGCCGACCGCCATCGGCAGGCTCGACGCCCCTGGCGTGCCGGTGCCCGCAGATCAGCTGCTCGCCGACGGGGACGAGCTGCGGATCGGCGAGCTGCGGCTGCCGGTGGTCGAGCTGCGCGGCCACACGCCCGGCTCGGTCGCGGTGTCCCTCGCCAGCGAAGGAGCCCCGACGCATGTCTTCACCGGCGACTCGCTCTTCCCCGGCGGGGTCGGCAAGACCACCAGCCCGGAGGACTTCGCCTCGCTCATCGGGGACGTGGGCGAGCGGATCTTCGGCCGCCTGCCCGACTCGACCGTGGTGCACCCCGGGCACGGCAACGGCACGACGCTCGGCGTCGAGCGCCCTCACCTCGAAGAATGGCGCGAGCGGGGCTGGTGAGCCCCGGCTCGGGCAAGAACGGCTCAGCGGCCCCGGAACGCCTCTTTCAACCGCGAGAACAGACCGCCGGTGTGGTTCGAGGCCGCTGAGACGACTTCCGGCTCCTCGTCGCGCAAATCGCGGAATTCGCGCAGCTTCTCGGCCTGCTTATGGTCCAGACGGGCGGGGACGACCACGTCCAGGTGCACGTGCAATGTGCCGCGCACGCCGCCGCGCACCTGCGGCATGCCCTGGCCGCGCAGCTCGACCACCGCGCCGGGCTGTGTGCCCGCCGCCACTTCGACCAACGCTTCCTCGCCAAGGATGGTCGTCATAGGGATCGTCGCGCCGAGCGCGGCGTCCACGACCGGGACGCGCACCGTGCAATGCAGGTCGTCGCCGTTGCGGAAGAACACAGGGTGCGGTCGTTCGCGCACTTCGACGTACAGGTCGCCTGCCGCGCCGCCGCCCGGTCCGACTTCGCCCTGGCCCGCGAGCCGGACCCGGACGCCCTCGCCGGCCCCTGCCGGGATGTCCACCGTGATCGAACGGCGCGCCCGCACCCGGCCCGCGCCGGAGCACTTCCCGCACGGGTCCTGCACCACCTCGCCCGCGCCGGAGCAGGTGGGGCAGGGCCGCGCCGTGACCATCTGGCCGAGGAAGGAGCGCTGCACCGACTGCACCTCGCCGGAGCCGCCGCAGGTGGCGCAGCGCGTCGGTTTGCCGCCGCTGGCGCTGCCCGAGCCGACGCAGAGGTCGCACAGGATCGCGGTGTCCACGGTCAGCTCTTTGCGCGAGCCGGTCGCGCATTCCTCAAGGTCCAACGTCACCCGGACCAGCGCGTCCGACCCGGCCTGCACGCGGCCCCTCGGCCCGCGCGACCGGCCGCCGCCCCCCGCGCCGAACCCCTGGCCGAAGAACGCCTCGAACACGTCCGAGAGGCCCCCGAAGCCGCCGAACCCGTCGAAACCCGCGCCGCCCCGAGGGTCGAGCGGGTCGCCGCCCGCGTCCACGATCTGCCGCTTCTGCGGATCGGAGAGCACTTCGTAGGCGGTCGTCACCTCTTTGAACCGCTCCTCCTCGGCGGGGTTGACGTCGGGGTGCAACTCCCGGGCCAACCTCCGGTAGGCCCGCTTGAGCTCCTGATCGTTCGCCGAACGGTCGACGCCCAAAATCGCATAGTAGTCTCGCGCCACGTTGTTCCTCATAGTCGTCATTCCAAAGCCATAGTCTCAGATTTCCAGCTGCCACGTTCCCTCGACATTATGTGAATTCTTGGAAACGTTGGCAAAATCCCAGTTCAGCGGCATCATTATGCCGTACGCATATATCGGAGGGCTGACCGGGCCCGCCGCGCCGGGATCAACGTTCGGCCAGTACCTCGCCCACGTACCTCGCCACGGCCGACACGGCGGCGATCGTGCCCGGATAGTCCATCCGAGTCGGGCCGACGACGCCGACGCCGCCGAACACCGCGCCGTCGGTCCCGTACGCCGTGGACACGACCGACGCGCCGCGCATCTGCTCGGAACGCGTCTCCTCGCCGATCTGCACCATGACCATGCCCGGGTCCTGGGCCGCCGCGAAGAGCTTGAGCACCACGACCTGCTCTTCGAGCGCTTCGAGCACGGACCACAACGAGCCCGAGAAGCCCTCGAAGTCCGCCGCGTTGCGGGTGAGGTTCGCCGCCCCGCCGACCACGAGCCGCTCCTGCGGGCGCTGGACCAGGGATTCCACCAGGCCGGTCGCGATGGTGACGATGTGCCCGCGCAAATTCGGCTCGGCCTGCTCGGCGAGCTCCATGGCCGCAGTGCTGGCCAAGTCGAGGCGCTTGCCCGAGAGCGCCCGGTTGAACAGCGTGCGCAAGGAGGCTGTGGTCTCCTCGTCCACGTCGTCTGCGAGCTCGACGGTCCGCTGGTCCACCCTGCCGGAGTCCGCGATGAGGACGAGCAGCAACCGCCGGGGGGTGAGCGAGACGATCTCAAGGTGCCGCACGCTCGCGGTGACCAGCGTCGGGTATTGGATCACCGCGACCTGCCGCGTGAGCTGGGTGAGCAGCCGAACGCTGCGCATGAGCACGTCGTCGAGGTCAACGCCGTGCTCGAGGAACTGCAGGATCGAGCGTCGCTCCGCAGACGAGAGGGGTTTGATCTCCGCGATGCGGTTGACGAACTCCCGGTAGCCGCGTTCGGTCGGCACGCGGCCCGAGCTGGTGTGGGGCTGCGCGATGTAGCCCTCCGCCTCGAGGACGGCCATATCGTTGCGGACCGTCGCGCTGGAAACCCCGAGCCCGTACCGGTCCACGAGCGCTTTCGAGCCGACCGGCTCCTGCGTCGCCACGTAGTCGGTGACAATGGCTCGCAGGATCTCGAACCGCCGCTCCTGAGGGCTCGTCATGCTCGTCATCACCTCCTAGAGATGATTATTTTACGCCCCCAGCGCCGAAACGCCACAACAACGCGCAGCGCTGGCCCCGGCTAGGCGCTGAGCAGCCGCACCGCCAGCCCGTCCGCGAGCATTCGGGACGAGGGGGCGAGCGCGATCCGGTCCGTCTGCTCCAGCAGCAGTCCTTCCGCGACGAGCTGTGCCGCGCGGTCCAGCTCCGGTCCGCGCAGCACAGCTCGGGCGACGCCCTCGCGCACCCGCAGCCGCAGCATCACGTCCTCGGTGTGCCGCTCCTCGTCGGTGAGCGCCTCGAAACCCGCGACCGGAGCGCGGCCCGAGGCGGCCAGCGCCGCGTGGCGGGCAGGATGCTTGGCGTTCCACCACCGCACCCCGTTCACATGGGAATGCGCCCCTGGCCCCGCGCCCCACCAATCGCCGCCCTGCCAGTACCCGAGGTTGTGCCTGCACCGGGCTTCCGGGCTTTTCGCCCAGTTCGAGACCTCGTACCATTCGAACCCCGCCGCCGCCAGCGCTTCGTCCACCATCGCGTGGCGTTCGGCCAGCACGTCGTCGTCCGGCGCGGCCAGCTCCCCCTTCGCGACCGCCCGCCCCATGGCGGTGCCCTGGTGGACGGTGAGCGCGTAGGCGGAGACGTGGTCCACTGGAGCCTGCACGACCGCCGCGAGGCTGCGCGCGAGGTCCGGCTCCGTCTCGCCGGGCGTCCCGTAGATGAGGTCGAGGTTGACGTGCTCGATCCCAGAGGCGCGCGCCTCCTGCGCCGCTCGCGTCGCCCGCCCCGGCGTGTGCGCCCTGTCGAGGACCGCGAGCACATGGGCCGCCTCGGACTGCATGCCGAGCGACACTCTCGTGTACCCGGCGGCCCGGATCCCTTCGAAGAAGGCCGGCGAGGTGGACTCGGGATTCGCCTCGCAAGTCGCTTCGAGGGATTCGGCCATCGGGAAGCGCGCGCCGATCGCGTCCAGCACTCGGGCGAGCCCTGCCGCGCCGAGCAGGGACGGGGTGCCGCCGCCGACGAAGACCGTGCGCACCGTGGGCGGGCCGCCCGCGCGGCCCAGCGCCGAGGCGGCCAAGTCCAGCTCTTGGCCGAGTGCTGTCAACCACTCTCCCGTCCCGCTGCGCCCGCCAAGCTCCCCCGGCGTGTAGGTGTTGAAATCGCAGTACCCGCAACGGCTCGCGCAGAACGGGACGTGCACATACACTCCGAACGGCGCATCTGGGCTCGGGCTGAGCGAATCGACGGGGAACCCGTCTTCGATCGCGGCAGCAGGCACTGGCGAGGAAGTCACAAGTCCAGTGTGCGGCAAGCGGGCTCCAAACTCAGAATCCTCCCTTACAATAGGTCCGATGTCCGAAGCGCCCAGCCCAGCACGGCCCCGTCCGCAGAAAACCCGCGACGAGGGCCAGTGGAAAGTGAGCGGGCAGACCCCGCTGAACGACAACGAGCGGATCAAGCAAGAGGCCGCCCCGCTGGGCGTTCGCGAGCGGATCGAGCAGATCTACGCGAAAGAGGGCTTCGACAGCATCCCCAAAGAGGACTTGCGCGGACGATTCCGCTGGTGGGGCCTCTACACCCAGCGCGAGCAGGGCTACGACGGCACGTACACCGGGGACGACAACACCGACCTTCTCGAGGCGAAGTTCTTCATGCTGCGCATCCGCAGCGACGGCGGGGCGCTGAGCCTTGACCAGCTGCGGACCATCGCGGCCATCTCCACCGAGTTCGGGCGGGACACGGCCGACCTCTCGGACCGGGAGAACGTGCAGCTGCACTGGATCCGCGTCGAGGACATGCCGGAGATCTGGCGGCGCCTGGCGGCTGTGGGCCTGGACACCACCGAGGCCTGCGGCGACTGCCCCCGCGTCATCCTCGGCTCCCCGCTCGCCGGCGTGGCCGAGGACGAGGTGGTCGACCCGTCCTGGGCGATCCAGGAGATCAAACGCCGCTACATCGGCAAGCCCGAGTACCAGAACCTGCCGCGCAAGTTCAAGACCGGCATCACCGGGCTGATGGACCTGCCGCACGAGGTGCAGGACGTGGCGTTCGTCGGCGTGGTCCACCCCGAGCACGGGCCGGGCTTCGACCTGTGGGTCGGCGGCGGGCTCTCCACGAACCCAATCCTCGGGCAGCGCGTCGGCGCTTGGGTGCCCGCGGCGGAGGTCCCCGACGTCTGGGAGGGCGTGGTGAGCATCTTCCGCGATTACGGCTACCGCCGACTGCGCGCGAAAGCCAGGCTGAAATTCCTGGTCAAAGACTGGGGGGTCGAGAAGTTCCGCCAGGTCCTCGAAGAGGAGTACCTCGGCCGGGCGCTCGTGGACGGGCCCGCCCCCCCGCAGGTCCCCACCCGCGACCACGTCGGGATCACCCGGCAGAAGGACGGGCGCAACGCCGTCGGCTTCGCCCCGATCGCGGGCCGGGTCTCCGGCACGATCCTCGCCAAGGCCGCCGAAGCCGCCGCCCGCGCGGGGTCGGACAGAGTCCGGTTCACCCCGTATCAGAAGTTCATCGTCCTCGACGTGGCGGACGAGCACGTCGAAGCGTTGATCGACGAGCTCGAGCCGCTCGGGCTCAAAGCCCGCCCCTCGATCTGGCGGCGCAACCTCATGGCGTGCAGCGGCATCGAGTACTGCAAGCTCTCTTTCGCCGAGACCCGCAAGCGGTCCCAGGCGCTCGTCCCCGAGCTCGAAGCCCGGCTCGGGCATCTCGACGACCAGATCGACTCCCCGATCACCATCAACATCAACGGCTGCCCGAACTCCTGCGCCCGGTCTCAGATCGCCGACATCGGCTTCAAGGGCCAGATGGTGAACGACGACGGGGAGACCCCGGTGGAGGGCTTCCAGGCCCACCTCGGCGGGAGCCTCGGCTTCGGCCCTGACTTCGGCCGCAAGCTGCGCCAGCACAAAGTCACCACGCACGAGCTGGGCGACTACATCGAGCGCGTGGTGACCAATTACGTGAAAAACCGCGCCGAGGGCGAACGCTTCGCCGACTGGGCGCGGCGGGCCGAGGAACAAGAACTTCGCTGAAAGTGTTGAGGTGGACGTGACGACTGCGACGACCGAACAGAAAGAACACGACCGGGAACTCGCCGAGCGCGGCGCGCGGGAGCTCGCGGACGCCTCTGCGGAAGAGATCGTCCGGTGGGCGTTCGAGCACGTGGACGGCAAGATCGCCGTCGCGTCGAACATGCAGGACGCGGTCCTGGTCGACGTGGTCACGAAGGTCAAGCCGGACGTGGACGTGATCTTCTTGGATACCGGGTACCATTTCGCCGAAACGCTCGGGGTCCGCGACGCGGTCCCGCTGGTCTACCCCGAAGTCCGCATCGTGAACCTCGCCCCCCGGCTTTCCGTCGCCGAGCAGGACGAGGCGCTCGGCAAAGACCTCTTCGCCCGCGACCCCGGCGAATGCTGCAGGCTGCGCAAAGTCGTGCCGCTCACCGACGGCCTCGCGAACTACCGGGCATGGATCACCGGCATTCGCCGTGTGGAGTCCCCCACCAGGGCGAACGCGCCGAAGGTGACCTACGACGACGCCTTCGGGCTGGTGAAGTTCAATCCCATCGTGATGTGGGACGACGAGGAGTTCGCCGCCTACGCGAACCAGCACGGCGTGCTCGTGAACCCGCTCGTGGAGGAGGGGTACCCGTCGATCGGCTGCGCGCCGTGCACCCACAAACCCCTTCCCGGCGCGGACCCGCGCAGCGGGCGTTGGGCGGGGTTCGCCAAGACCGAGTGCGGCCTCCACCAGGGCTGAGTTTTCCTCGGCCCGTTCGACGGCCTTGTCGTTCGCGGCTGGCGCGCGGGCAAATTGACGCAGTCGCCGCCGGTCCTGCATTTTTCGCAAACCGGCTGCTCTGTGGCGGCGTATTCGCCCCTGCGCCGCGAAGCGGCATGGGGTGATGCTGACGGCGTACGAATGGGGCCGGGCGCTCCGGCAGGAGACCATCTCGCGCGAATCTCACCTCCTGACTAGGCATGATGTGTTCTGCGCCATAGATTCAAGGATCGTTGTCAGTGATCGCGTGTAGGGTGAATTCCAGACGGAAACCTGGCGAGAAAGGCCAACGCATGTCCTTCACCGAAAGCCCGAGCGTCCGCGTCCACCCGACAGGCATGGAAGCTCCACCAGTCCAGGCGGGACTCGTCGAGCGGTATCGCACGGTGCGCGACACGACCGAACAGCTCGCCGAACCGCTCTCTCCCGAAGACCAGACCGTGCAGTCCATGCCGGACGCGAGCCCGACTAAATGGCATCGCGCGCACACCACCTGGTTCTTCGAGACCTTCGTGCTCCTGCCCCACTGTCCGGGCTACCAGGTCTATCGCGACGACTTCCAATTCCTCTTCAACTCGTACTACGAGGCGGTCGGCCCCCGGCACGAGCGCAACCACCGCGGCATGATCACCCGGCCGGGGATCGGCGAGGTCGCCGCGTACCGGCAGACGGTCGACGACGCGATGACAGCCTTCCTGGACTCCGAGGCGGGAGCCCGGCAGGAGATCGCAGAGCTCGTCGTCCTCGGGCTCAACCACGAGCAGCAGCATCAAGAGCTCCTGCTCATGGACATCAAACACGCGCTTGCCGCGAATCCGCTCAAGCCCGCCTACCGCAACCTCCCGGACGGTCCCGGCTTCCGGAACGCCTCGGGCCGGACGGGGCCCCAATGGCTGGCGCAGGAGGGCGGCCTGGTGGAGATCGGCCATGCGGGCGAGGGGTTCCACTACGACAACGAGGGCCCCCGGCACCGAGTGTGGCTCGAGCCCTACCGGATCGCCGACTCGCTCGTCGCCAATGCGGATTGGCTCGAGTTCATCGCCGACGGCGGGTACCGCCGCCCGGAGCTGTGGTTGTCGGACGGCTGGCGCGCGGTCCAGACCGACGGGTGGACGGCCCCGCTGTACTGGGAGCAGGACGCGGACGGCCAGTGGCTGCAATTCAGCCTCCACGGGCTCGCGCCGGTCCGCCCGGAGGAACCGGTGAGCCACGTGAGCCATTACGAGGCCGACGCGTTCGCCCGTTGGTCGGGCAAACGGCTGCCAACCGAGTTCGAATGGGAGCACGCGGCGCGCGCGGCGGGATTCGGACCGGATCTCCGCCGCCACGTCGGGCTGCGCCCCTCAGCCGCCTCGGACGGGCAATGGCAAGGGCAGGTGTGGCAGTGGACCGCGAGCCCGTACGTCGGCTATCGCGGCTACGCGCCGCCGGAGGGGGCCATCGGCGAATACAACGGGAAGTTCATGTCGAACCAGATGACGCTGCGCGGCGGGGCGTGCGTCACCCCGGTCGGGCACACCAGGATCACGTACCGCAATTTCTTCGGCCCCGCCTCTCGCTGGCCGTTCACCGGACTGCGGCTGGCGGAGGATATCTGATGCCTCTCTACACCGAATCGGTCATCACCCACACCCAGCTGCTGCTGCAGGACGACTTGCGCGCCGGTTTGCGGGCGGACGTGCTCGCCGGGCTTCGGGCGGAGCCGAAGCAGATACCGCCGAAGTGGTTCTACGACCAGCGCGGCAGCGAACTGTTCGACGCGATCACGGCGCTGCCCGAGTACTACCCGACCGAAGCGGAGCGCGCGGCGTTGCGCCTCGCGGCGGAGGAGATCGCGGAGCTGTCCGGCGCTCGGATGGCCATGGAGCTGGGCTCTGGCTCTTCCGATAAGACCAGGACGCTCCTCGACGCGTTGCGGCCGGGGCGCTACGTCGCGTTCGACGTGAGCGAGTCCGCGCTCGACGGCGCGGCGGGCGGCCTCACCCGACGCTATCCAGGCATGCAGGTCGACTGCGTCGTCGGGGACTTCGACCGGCATCTCGGGTTCCTGCCGGACGGCGAGGACCGCATGCTGGTCTTCCTCGGCGGGACGATCGGCAACTACGCGCCAGGACCACGGGCCGGGCTGCTCGCCGCTATGGCCGCCACACTGCGTCCTGGCGAGACGTTGCTCCTCGGCGCCGACCTCGTGAAAGACTCCGGAAGGCTCGTGCGCGCCTACGACGACAGCGCGGGCGTCACCGCCGCGTTCAACCGCAACTTGCTCTCGATCCTGAACCGAGAGCTGCGGGCGGACTTCGATATCGACGGGTTCGAACATGTCGCGCTGTGGGACGCCCGGAACGAGTGGATCGAAATGCGACTGCGCGCCCTCCGGGCGCAACGCGTGCGAGTCGAGGATCTCGACCTGACCGTGGAATTCGCCGCCGGCGAGGAGCTGCACACCGAGGTGAGCTGCAAGTTCCGGCGCGAAGGAATCGCGGGCGAACTGGACGAGGCTGGTTTCTCGACCATCGGCTGGTGGACCGACCCGGACGGCGATTTCGGCCTCACGCTCGCGCGCAAGCGCTAGGCGAACGCGTTCGGCCCCCGAGCGCCGGGAACCGTCGTTTTGTCGTTCGCGGAGAATATGACCGGGCGCTATCCAGAAACTCGGATCGAAGCTCCCCGCCGGGGAAATCACCGCGAAGGCCGCGCTGTACGCCGGCAAATCGCTGAGCATCGCTCCTGCGGGCTGGCGGGAAAGCCAGACGCGGGGATACCTCCTACGAGCCCCGCGAGTGGGAGAAACGGCTCTGCCACCACCGAGCCAAAACCCGCAGCAGATGACAAGACGCACAAAACCCGAAAGAGCCGTCACACGGACGCCCCTGCCTGCGAGGAGCACGCCACCGTCCCCGGCTGATATCGCCCGCCTGGTGTCGTGGACGGCGCTCGAGGGCCAGCTCGTTCCTTCTGGGCAGATCTCGTTGTGCGAAATCAAGTACTGAACCTCGACCACGCCCATTTCATCGGGCGCCGCCGCGCCCTGCGCAACAGGTACGGAACGCGCAAGACCAGCAGTGCGCCAACGCGCGGAGCACACCACGAGTTTGATTCCGGGATCTGCGGCTCGGCCGTCCTCACGCCTTGCCGAAGCGACGGTTGCGCCGCGCGTACTCCTCGCACGCCGCCCACAGGTCGCGCCGGTCGATGTCGGGGAAGAGCTTGTCCTGGACCACAAGCTCCGCGTAGGCGGACTGCCAAAGCAGGAAGTTCGACACCCGCATCTCGCCGGACGGGCGCAGCATGAGGTCGACGTCCGGCATGTCGGGCACGTAGAGGAACTTGCGCAGCCCTTCCTCGGTGAGCTTGTCCGGGTTGAGCTTGCCCTCCTTCGCGAGCGCCCCAATCCGCGAGGCGGCGTCGGCGAGCTCGGCCCGCGCGCCGTAGTTCACGCACATCACCAGGTTCATCTTCGTGTTGCGCTTGGTGAGCTCCATGGCCGATTCCAGTTCGGCGATGACGCTGCGCCAGAGCCTCGGCCGCCTGCCCGCCCATCGGATGCGCACGCCCAGCTCGTGCATCTCGTCGCGGCGGCGGCGGATCACGTCGCGGTTGAAGCCCATGAGGAATTTGACCTCGCTCGGGCTTCGCGACCAGTTCTCCGTCGAGAACGCGTACGCGGAAAGCCACGTGACTCCGATCTCCAACGAACCGTGGACGAGGTCCATGAGCACCGACTCGCCGCGCTTATGCCCCTCCGTGCGGGGCAGGCCGCGCTGCTGCGCCCACCGGCCGTTGCCGTCCATGATGAGCGCGACGTGCTTGGGCACGGCTCCGGACGGCAGCTGCGGCGGACGAGCGCCGGAGGGATGGGGGTCGGGACCGCGCGAGCCCGTCTGCGATGAAGAGATACGCACCTATGAAGCCTCCGCCAAGCCTTCCACGAGCGAAAGCGTGCGCAACTGGTATTCCAGATGGCACTGCAAGTGCGCGGCGGTCAGACCGCTCGCCTGGGCCCGCGCCGCCGTCGAGGCCGCCGCCGCGTCGTCCCAACGGCCTTCGGCGAGCGCCGCCATGAGATCGAACACCCCCAGTCCCGGCGTGCTCGAACCGGGCGGACGGCACAAGGGGCACACGACGCCGCCCGCGCGGGGGTGGAAAGCGCGGTGCGGGCCTTCCTTCCCGCATCGGGCGCAGTCGGCGAGCGCGGGCATCCATCCCGCGTGGCCCATCGCGCGCAGGAAGAACGCGGCGAGGATCAGATCGCGCGGCTTCTCCCCCTTGCGCAGCGCGGCCAGCGCGCCCCTGGTGAGCGTGTGCAGCTGCCCGGCGGGCGCGCCTTGGGGGCCGGCCAGCAGGGTCGCGGTCTCCAGGATCGCGCAGCCGGTGGTGTATTTCCCGTAGTCGGCGGTGATCTCCTCGCTGTTCGCGTCGAGGGTCGCGGCCTGCGTGATGACGTCGAGGCTGCGCCCCTGGTAGAGCTGCACGTCGACGCAGCTGAACGGCTCGAGACGGGCTCCGAACTTCGACCGGGTGCGCCGCACCCCTTTCGCCACCGCGCGGACCAGGCCGTGCTCGCGCGTGAGCAGGGCGACGATCCGGTCGGCCTCGCCGAGCTGGTGGTTGCGCAGCACCACGCCGACATCCCGATACGACTTCACCCGGCGATTCTCCCATCCGGCCCGCGAAAATCCGAGGAGGCGCGGGGCGGTTCCTCGAACGTTCAGTCGTCGGCCGCCACTACGAGCGCCAAACTCCCCTCGACGCGGTCGATCAGGACGAACTCGTGAAAACCTCCCACGCTGCCGACCACCCAGCCCCAGTCATGCTCCGCGGCCGGCCTCAAATCGGCCAACCGATAGCAACTCGTGGCGCTGCTGATCAGCGGGTACACCTCTCGCTCCAGCTGGCCCTCGCACACCTCGGACAACGACACGTACCGCTCGACCCATGCCCGGAGCGCCGATTCCACCGCCGAGCGGCCCAGCGGCTCGAACACCTCGACGCTCAGGGCGCTCAGCCGATACGGGCCGTGGAGCGTCTCCATGTCCAGGTTGCCGGAGCCCGCGTAGCTGTCCCGGTAGCGCACATGCCGCAGGAGCAGGCCGAGCGCCGCCCTGTCGTCCACGTCGCCGGGCAGCGCGAAGAGCTTCGCGTGGACCCAGCAGCGTCCCCGGCGGAAATTGACGAAAACCTTTTCCCGGTACACGAGCCTTTCCTCTGGCGACACCGCCGCAGCATAGCCCGCCTCGCCAACCTTTTCCGAAGTCTTTTCACAAGCACATATACCCCCATAGGGTATATGTGCTATCGTGGTCCCATGCCCAACCTCTTGCGAAAGCCGATGACCAGGCGGACATTCGCCACCACTGTCTCGGGCGGCCTCGCCGCGCTCGCCGTCGGACAGACAACCGCCTGCGGCCGCCCGCCGACGAAGCCGACGCTCGCGGAAGCGGTCGCCGCCGCCGAAGCCGCGCGTCCGCACACCGGGCGCACCGTCACCGCCTCGCTCACGGCGGGCTCCGCGAGCGTGGATCTCGGCGGCGTCGTGGTGAACACCCTCGCCTACGGCGACAGCCTGCCCGGGCCGCTCATCCGCACGAATGCGGGCGACGAGCTCGCCGTCACGCTGGCCAACCGGCTCGACCGCCCCACCTCGGCCCACTGGCACGGCCTCGCCCTGCGCAACGATATGGACGGGGCCGCCCCCGCGACCGGGAACGTGGCGCCCGGCCAATCGTTCGTCTACCGGTTCTCGACCCCGCATCCGGGCACGTACTGGGCGCATCCGCACACCGGGGTCGACGCGGACTACGGCCTGTACCTCCCGGTGGTCGTGGACGACCCCGCCGAGCCCGGCGCGTACGACGCGGAGTGGATCGTCGTCCTGGACGACTGGACCGACGGGGTCGGCAAGAGCCCGAAGCAGATCTGGGACGGGCTGCGGACGATGTCCATGCATCACATGCCGGGCATGGACATGTCCCACATGCACATGTCGGGCATGGGCGGGATGCGCAGCGACCTGCTCGGCGGCGACGCGGGCGACATCGCCTACCCGTACTACCTCGTCAACGGCAAAATCCCGGCCGCGCCGACCTCGTTCTCCGCCAAGCCTGGCCAACGCGTGCGGATCCGGCTCATCAACGCAGGCTCGGACACCGCGTTCCGGGTCGCGCTCGCGGACCACGCTATGACCGTCACCCACACCGACGGTTTCCCGGTCCGCCCTGCCGAGGTCGACGCGCTGCTCCTCGGCATGGGCGAGCGCTACGACGTGGTCGTCACCGCCAAAGACGGGGTGTTCCCGCTGGTCGCGCTCGCCGAGGGGAAGAACGCCTACGCGCGCGCCGCGCTGGCCACCGGGTCCGGGGCGCTTCCGGCCCCGGACTTCCATCCGGCGGAGCTGGACAAACGCGTGGGCACGGCCACGATGTTCGCCGCGGCGGACTCGGTCGATTTGGGGCCGGGCAAGCCCGACACGTCGCTCGCCGTCACGCTCACCGGTTCGATGACGCAGTACGACTGGGCGCTGGACGGCAAGCGCTACCCCGACGCGGCTGCGCTGCGCATCCGCCAGGGGCAGCGGGCTTCGCTCGTCTTCGACAACAGCCGGACGACGATGTGGCACCCGATGCACCTGCACGGGCACACCTTCCAAGTGATCAAGCCGGACGGCTCGCGGGGCCCGCGCAAGGACACCGTCGTCGTGCTGCCCGGCCAGAAGGTGGCGGCGGACCTCGTCGCCGACAACCCAGGCACGTGGATGCTGCACTGCCACAACACCTACCACCAGGAGGCCGGGATGATGACCACGCTGGACTACGCGCTCTAAGGGCGAAAACGGCGTAGGATTCGCCGCATGGCAAGCGCGTTGGTGGTCGTGGACGTGCAGAACGATTTCTGCGAGGGCGGAGCGCTGGCCGTCGCCGGGGGGACCGCCGTCGCCTCGGCCCTCGCAGAACTGCTGCGCTCCCCCGCCGGGTACGACTTCGTCGTCGCCACCAGGGACTGGCATATCGACCCCGGCGCGCACTTCTCCGAGGAGCCGGATTACGCGGGCTCCTGGCCGCCGCACTGCCGCGCCGAGAGCCCCGGCGCGAGGCTGCGCCCCGAACTCGACCGCGTGCGCTTCGCCGAGGTCTTCGACAAAGGGCACTACAGCGCGGCCTACTCCGGCTTCGAGGGCGTGAGCGCGGCGGGCGCGAAGCTCGGCGACTGGCTGCGGGAGCGGGACGTCGGCCCGGTGGACGTGGCCGGGATCGCCACCGACTTCTGCGTGGCGGCCACCGCCCTCGACGCGGCGCGGGCTGGATTCGAGGCCCGCGTGCTCCTCGCGTACTGCGCCTCGGTCCGACCGGACGGCGCGGCCGAGGCGCGGCGAAGGCTCGAACCTTCCGGCGTCGTCTTCGCTTGACCTGAGCGCGCACGGGTGTACGATGGCGGATGAAGGGCCTGGAGGCCAGTGTTCCAGCACCGACCCCCAGGTTGAGCGGCTAACTCCCGTTCTTCGTGATCACGCGGATTATCACCATGGTGAACACCAAGACCAGCGAAGTCGCCGCCAAGACGAAGAGTCCTTCCAGAACATCGATCATCTTGACTCCCTTCACTCAGCTCAGCCGCCTCAACGAGGCGGCTGAGCTATTTTCGGCCCGCCTTGTGACGAGCGCTTGATGAGCGTAGGCGCGGGGGCTGACAACATTCGGGCCGTATGCCGTACGCTTGTTCGGTGGCCAAGGCGGAACCGGTGAACAAGCTCCTCGACCTCGCGGTGGGGCATCTCGGCGGGGCGAAACGCGAGCCGCAAGTCGTCATGGCGAACGCGGTCGCCGAGACCCTCCTCGGCAAAAAGGTCCTCGCGGTGCAAGCTGGCCCCGGCACCGGGAAATCGCTCGCGTACCTCGTGCCAGCCATAGCGCACGCCGTGCGCGCGGGCGAGCCGGTCGTCGTCTCCACCGCGACCATCGCGCTGCAACGCCAGCTCGTGGACCGGGACCTGCCCGCGCTCAGCGCCGCGTTGGCCAAACACCTCGGCCGAGAGCCGACGTTCTCCCTGCTCAAGGGCAGGGGCAACTACCTGTGCCTGCACAAGCTCACCGCGCCGACGCTCGACGAGCCCGATGCGGAGGCTCCCCCGGCAGGCGGAGGGCTCTTCGACGCTGAGCCGCCCTCGGGCAAAAAGGCCGCGCAGCCCAAAACTTCGGCGCAGTCCAATTTGGGGGCCGAAGTCGCCCGGATCACCGCATGGTCCGATCAGACCACGACCGGCGACCGCGAGGAGCTGCGCCCAGGGGTGAGCGATCGCGCTTGGCGGCAGTTCTCAGTCACCCAGGGCGAATGCCTCGGCATGAGCCGCTGCCCCAAAGGAACGGTGTGCTGGGCGGAGAAATCGAAAGCTGCCTCCGCGAAGGTGGACGTGATCGTCACGAACCACGCGATGCTCGCCATCGACCTTTCCGGCCAGAACTCGCTCCTGCCCGAGCACACGGTCGTGGTCGTGGACGAGGCGCATGAGCTTGTGGACAACGTGACTTCGGTCGCCGCCGGGGCGACCGGCTCCGGACCGGTCGCCATCGCCGCGCGGCGCTGCGGCAAGCTCCTCCCCGACGAGCTCCGCGCCAGGCTGGAGACCGCCGGCGACGCGCTTGGCTCGTTCATCGCCGAAGCCCCCGAGGGGTTCTGGCGCCAGGCTCCGGACGGAGCGGTCGGAGCGGTGACCGTGCTGCGCGACAGCGCGGCCACCGCGCTCACCAGCCTCAGCGCCCTCCCGAAAGCGGACAACGCCGTGGAGACGGCCACCCGCCTCTCGGCCATGACCAGCCTCGAAGACATCGTCGGCGTCTGCGACCGGGTGTTGAAGGTCTTCGCCCAAGAGGATCTCGCAGCCCGGCACGAAGCGGTGTGGACCACCGCGCCGCCGAGCAAAGACTGGCGGGAGAAAGAGCCGCCCAACCTGCTCCATGTGGCCCCGGTGACAGTGGGCGGCCTGTTGCGCGAGCGCCTGTTCGGCGAAAAGACCGTGGTGCTCACCTCGGCGACGCTGACGCCGGGCGGCCAGTTCGACGACCTCGCGGGCGATTGGGGGCTCGCGGGCGCGGCTTCGGTCTCCTGGTCCTCGTTGGACGTCGGGAGCCCGTTCGCGCACAAAGAGTCCGGCATCTGCTACATCGCCAAGCATCTCGCCCCGCCCGGCCGAGACGGCGCGAGCCCGGAGCAGCAGGACGTCCTGCGCGAGCTCATCGAGGCGGCGGGCGGGCGCACCCTGGGCCTGTTCTCCTCCTTGCGGGCGGCGCAGGCCGCCACAGAGGCGATGCGCGAAGCGCTCGACACCCCGGTGCTCTGCCAGGGCGAGGACACCACCGGGGCGCTGATCGAGACCTTCGCAGGCGATCCCGCGACGTCCCTGTTCGGCACGCTCTCGCTCTGGCAGGGGGTGGACGTCCCCGGCCCGTCCCTCTCCCTCGTGGTGATCGACCGGATCCCCTTCCCCCGCCCGGACGACCCGCTCACCATCGCCCGCACCCACGCCGCGCAGGCGAAGGGGCGCAATGGCTTTCTCTCTGTGTCGGCGAGCCACGCCGCCGTGCTGCTCGCGCAGGGTTTCGGCCGGCTTTTGCGCTCGGTGTCCGACCGAGGCGTGGTCGCCGTGCTCGACTCGCGGCTGGCGACGGCGCGGTACGCCGGGTATCTCAAAGCCAGCCTCCCCCCGTTCTGGGAGACCACCGATCTCGCGGTGACCAAAGCCGCGCTCGGCCGGCTGCGCGAGCAGGCCGAGAAGGGCAACCGCTAGCGCCTGCCCCCGACCCCGCCGGAAAACCCTTCGCCAACGTCCGCGGCCGCGCCTACACTTGCGCACCGGTATCCGTGCGGAGAGGAGCGCGTCTTTATGCAATCGAGGACAATCGCGGCGGGAACATCCTCCGGTCCGGGGTTCCGCCGCCCGTTGTCGACGTTGGAGTCCTGGTTCGCCCTGAGCTCGATGACGATCTGGTACACCGTCGAGGTGGAAGGCCCGATCGACCTCGACATGCTGCGCGAGGCGCTTGGCTGTCTGCGCCGCGAGCATCCTGTGCTCGCCGGGCGGCTCGTCCCCGGCTCGGCCCGACGGGCGGACGGCCTGCCGGAACTCGACCTCCTCGTTCCGGGCGGCTCCGAAGCCGCCGTGCGCCAGGACCGTGCCGGGTCCGTCCTCGCGGACCAGGCCAAAGAGCTCGCGTTCCTCGACGTCGTCCGGAACGGAGACCGCTCGTCGGTCTCTTTCGCGGTGCACCACGCAATCGCGGACGGCAGGCTCGGCTCCTTTTGGCACGCGAGGCTCTGGTCGCATTACACCGATCTGGCCGAAGGCCGCGTCCCCGCCGCCGCGCCCCGGCCCGTGCCGCAGGCCCCCGAAGCCCTGCTGGCCGAACGGGGCTTCGACGCGGCTCCTCGGCCGGACCGGTCGCGGCGGGCCGTCCCGTCCGATCTCCCCGAGCAGACGGCATTCGTGTTCGCCCGCGAACGCGTCCGGCTCTCGACGCGTACGACCGAACTGCTCAAGGCCCGCGCGCGGGCTTTGGGCACGACGGTGCACGCCCTCGTCGCGGGAGCCTGCGTGGTCGCCGAGCGACGCAGCATGCCCTTGCCCGACGACGTGGCGGCGGATCTCTTCGTCGACACGCCCGTGGACGTCCGGCCCCGGTTGCGCCCGCCCGCCCAGCCGTGGGACGTCACGAACGCGCTCGGCAACTCGCCGGGGCTGGTCGCCGCCCGCCCGGACGACGACCCCGCCGCCGTCGGCGCGCAGCTGCTCGGACAGCTCCGGGACGACGTGGCCTCCGGGGCGGTGTACCGGGGGATCCTGCGGTTCACGGAGCTGCTGTGCGGAGATCAGCCGGAGATCCCCCGGATCACCACGACGAACATCGGCGAGGTCGAGCCGATCCGCGCTCCGAGCGGGGTCCGCGTCCACGATTTCCGGGGCTGGACGGAGTTCGACGGCTCCGCCATCGCGGCGTACCTCGCCGCCAACCAGAAGGACGGCCCGCGCGGCCGGTTCAGCTCGCTCTACCTCGTCTACACCTACGGCGGCAGGCTCAGCGTGGAGATCGGGCTGCCCAGCGGGGCCGAGGCGGCCCGCGCCCACGCCGCCGTCCTCGAAGCGCTGCTGGCCGAGGTCGCGTCGGACGAGGGCTGACAGCGGGGATTTCCGCGCATAATCGGCGCGAGCCGAGGAAAACCCATGATCGGAGCTTGCGGCGTTTCCACAGCTCTTCCATGTTGTCTTGCCAGGAATCGCCGATAGGCTGCGGCTGGCAGCTCCACCTGGACTGTCGCCCTTTCAGAGAGGAGCCATCCCATTGACTGAGCTCAACCAGCAAAGAATCGCACGCGGCTTCGTCGGCCTGCTCGGGCTCGCCTCGGCGGGAGCGATCTTCGGCTTCGGCGCGGTCGCGCAGGCCGGGCCGAGCCGAGCGTTGCCGGTCCCGCCGTGTTCGCGCCGCCGCCCCCGCCGCCGGGGCCTGGCGGCCCAGGACATCCTGGCGGCGACCACGGCCGGCCCGGCGAGGAGCACGGCCGACCCGGCGAAGAGCATGGCCGCCCCGGTGACGACCGCGACCGACCCGGCGAAGAGCACGGCCGCCCCGGCGAGGACCGCGACCGTCCTGGCGAGGACCGCGACGACCGCGACCAGCCCGGCGAAGAGCATGGCCGCCCCGGCGACGACGGCGACCGGCCCGGCGAGGACCGCGACGACCGCTGATCTTCGTCGCGTCCCGCGTCGTGTTCCGACGCGACGGCGAGTGCGGCGGGCGGAAGGCCAAAATCCTGGCCTTCCGCCCGCCATTGCGCTCTCGGAGCCGAGAGGCTTGAGGCGAACATACCGGCGAGATCCGGTAGCGTGGAGGCATGGCCGCACGATTGGTGATTGACGACATCGCTCCGGCGGTCGGCGAGGAGCCGTACCCCGCGAAGGCTGTCCAAGGAGAACTGTTCCCGATCCGCGCCGTCGTCTGGGGGGACGGGCACGACAAGCTCGGCGCGACGGTCGTCGCGATGACCTCGGGACTGCCCGACACCCTCGTCGTGCACATGGCCTCCGGAGCCGAGGAGGACACGTTCCACGCGCTCCTGCCGTTGGAGAGCCAAGGGCTCTGGCAATTCCGGGTGGACGGCTGGCGCGATCCCTACGCGACCTGGCGCGGCCGCATCGAGGCGTTCCTCTCGACCGAGCACGCGGACCTGGAATCCGCAGAGGGGCTCGCCAACGAGGTCGAGGAGGGCGCGCGCATCCTCGAACAGGCGCTCGACCTCGACCAAATCGGACCGGACGAGCGGGCGGCGCTGCGCGAAGCCGTCGCGCGACTGCGCTCCCCCGGATCGCTCCGCTCCCGCACAGACCTCGCGATCGGCGCGGAAGCCTCGGCGATCCTGCGCCGCCATCCAGTCCGCGAGCTGGTGACCCGTGGCCGAACGCATCGGATCCTCGTGGAGCGGGACCGCGCGGCGCGTGGGGCCTGGTACGAATTCTTCCCGCGCTCCACCGGAGGCTGGGCCGAGGACGGCTCCCCCGCGCACGGCACCTTCGCCACCGCCGAAGCCCAGCTCGAACGCGCCGCCGCGATGGGCTTCGACGTGGTGTACCTGCCGCCGATCCACCCGATCGGCACGACCGCGCGCAAGGGCCGCAACAACACCCTCGCCGCCGACGCGGACGACGTCGGCTCGCCGTGGGCTATCGGCTCCGCCGAAGGCGGCCACGACGCGATCCACCCGCAGCTCGGAGACGAGAAGGATTTCAAGCGGTTCGTCGCGCGGGCCGAAGAGCTCGGCCTCGAGGTCGCGCTCGACTTCGCCCTGCAATGCAGCCCCGACCACCCTTGGGTCAAAGAGCACCCGGAGTGGTTCACCACCCGCCCGGACGGCACCATCGCCTGCGCGGAGAACCCGCCGAAGAAATACCAAGACATCTACCCGCTCAACTTCGACAACGACCCAGGCGGGCTGCGCCAGGGCGTGCTCGAAGTCGTGCTCAAATGGGTCGGCCTCGGGGTGCGCGTTTTCCGGGTCGACAACCCGCACACGAAACCGCCGGACTTCTGGAGCTGGCTCATCACGCGGATCTGGCAGGAACATCCCGACGTGGTGTTCCTCTCCGAGGCGTTCACCCGGCCCGCCCGGCTCTACGGCCTCGCCAAACTGGGCTTTAGCCAGTCCTACACCTATTTCACCTGGCGCACCGCCAAACACGAGCTTGTCGAGTTCATGGCCGACCTCGTCGCCCACGCGGACGTGTGCAGGCCGAACCTGTTCGTGAACACCCCGGACATCCTCACCGACCAACTGGTCCGGGGCGGCGAGGCGACGTTCGCCTCCCGCGCGGCGCTCGCCGCGACGCTCGGCCCGTCCTGGGGCGTGTACAGCGGCTACGAGCTCTTCGAGCACCTCCCGGTCCGCCCCGGCAGCGAAGAGTACTTGGACTCGGAGAAATACGAGCTGCGGCCGAGGGACTTCGCAGGCGCGCTGCGCGCCGAGCGCTCGCTCGAACCGTGGATCGCGAAGCTCAACGCGATCCGAAGGGCGCACCCCGCGCTCGGGCAGCTGCGCACCCTGCGATTCCACTACCCCGAGGACGACGAGATCATCGCCTATTCGAAGCACGACCCGGCGACCGGCGACGCCGTGCTCGTCGTGGTGACCCTCGACCCGCACGTCCCGCGCGAGACGACGGTGTGGCTCGACCTCGAAGGGATCGGCCAGGAGCCGGGCGCGCGCTTCCCGGTCCGCGACGAGGTCACCGGCCAACAATGGGAATGGGGCCACGGCAATTACGTGCGCCTCGACCCCGCGTTCGCCGTCGCGCACATCCTCGCCCTGCCGACTATCCCGGCCCCATTCCGAGAGACGCTGGCGTACCGGCGATGAGCGCGACGATCAAGCACCTATAGGAACGAGCCGACCGATGAACACGCATTTCACCCACGTGGATCCTGCGAGGCAGAAACCCGGATCGGGTTCCGCCGAGATCCCAGCCAAGGACTTCGACCTGCTGCTCTCGGGCGCGCACTACGACCCGCATCGCGTCCTCGGCGCGCACCCGACCGGCTCCGGCTGGATCATCCGCGCCGTGCGCCCGCTCGCGAAAAGCGTGACGGCGGTCTTCGCGGACGGAGCCCAAACCCCCCTCGCTCATCTCGGGCACGGGTTTTTCGGCGCGTACATCTCGCTCTACGATCTGCCGTACTACCAGTTGCTCGCCGAGTACGACGACGGCAACGAAGTCCTCGGCGCGGACGGCTACCGGTTCGCTCCCACGCTCGGCGAGCTCGACCTGCATTTGATCGGCGAAGGCCGCCACGAGCGGCTCTGGGAGGCGCTCGGCGCGCACCCGGTCGCCGTCGACCAGGTCGTCGGCACGGCGTTCCGGGTCTGGGCCCCGAGCGCGCGCGGCGTCTCGGTGGTCGGCGAGTTCAACGGGTGGAACCCGCAGGCCGCGCCCATGCGGTCGCTCGGCTCCAGCGGCGTCTGGGAAGTCTTCCTCCCCGACGTGGCGGCAGGGGCCAAATACAAATACCGCGTCCTCGGCGCGGACGGCACGGCCCGTTTGAAGGCCGACCCGATCGCTTTCCAGACCGAGCATCCGCCGCAAACCGCCTCCGTGGTCGCCGAGAGCGGCTTCGCATGGTCCGACCAGGAATGGATCGCCCGGCGCGAGAGGGGCAAGCCCACCGAGGAGCCGATGGCCGTGTACGAGGTGCACCTCGGCTCCTTCGCCCGGTCCGAGGACGGCCAGCCCCTGGGCTACCGCGAGATCGCCGAACGGATCGCCGACCACGCCGCAGGCCTGGGCTTCACCCACGTCGAGCTCCTGCCGGTCGCCGAGCATCCCTTCGGCGGCTCCTGGGGGTACCAGGTGACCTCGTATTTCGCCCCAACCGCGCGCTACGGCTCCCCCGACGATTTCCGCGCCTTCGTCGACCACCTGCACAGCAGGGGGCTCGGGGTCATCATGGACTGGGTGCCAGCGCACTTCCCGAAAGACGACTGGGCGCTCGCCCGGTTCGACGGCAGCCCGCTCTACGAGCATCCGGACCCGAGGCGGGGCGAGCAGCCGGACTGGGGCACCTACGTCTTCGACTTCGGCCGCCACGAGGTGCGCAACTTCCTCGTCGCCAACGCGCTCTACTGGTTCGAGGAGTTCCACATCGACGGGCTGCGCGTGGACGCGGTCGCCTCCATGCTCTACCTCGACTACTCCCGCCCCGACGGGCAATGGGTCCCGAACGCCTACGGCGGGCGGGAGAACCTAGACGCGGTGCAGTTCCTCCAAGAGCTCAACGCGACGGTGCACAAACACCACCCCGGCGTGGTCACCATAGCCGAGGAGTCCACCGCCTGGCCAGGCGTGACCAGGCTGACCTCGCTCGGCGGCCTCGGCTTCACCATGAAATGGAACATGGGCTGGATGCACGACTCGTTGCGGTACTTCGGCCACGACCCGATCCACCGGATGTACCACCACAACGAGATCACCTTCTCGCTCATGTACGCGTGGAGCGAGAACTACGTCCTGCCGATCAGCCACGACGAGGTGGTCCACGGCAAAGGGACGCTGTGGTCGCGGATGCCGGGGTCGAGCTTCGACAAGGCGGCGGGCGTGCGCTCCTACCTCGCCTACATGTGGGCGCATCCGGGCAAGAAGCTGCTCTTCATGGGCCAGGAGTTCGGCCAGAGCGCCGAGTGGTCCGCCGACAAGGAGCTTGACTGGTGGCAGCTCGACGGCTGGGAGGGCGAGTTGCACCGAGGGATTCTCGCGCTCGTCCGCGACATCGGCTCGGTCTATCGCGAGCGTTCGGCGCTGTGGAGCCTGGACACCTCTCCGGCCGGTTTCGAGTGGATCGACGCGAACGACGCGCAGAACAACGTGCTCTCCTTCCTGCGGACCTCGGCAGAGGGGGAGAAGCTCGCATGCGTGGTGAACCTGTCCGGGTCCGATCTTTCGAGCTACCGGGTGGGCCTGCCCGAAGTGGGCGAATGGGCCGAAGTGCTCAACACCGACGCGGAAATATACGCCGGATCGGGCAAAGGGAACCTTGGTTCGGTGACTGCCGAAGCGAAACCATGGCATGGCAGACCCGCCTCGGCGCAGATCTCCATCGCGAAGCTCTCCGCTATCTGGCTCGCGCCCAAACACAAGCAATAGGCCCAGCGCAGATCTCCATCGCACAGAACCACCACCGCTATCTAGCCCGCGCCCAAACACAAGCAATAGACCGCAGCCCAAACACAAGCAACGACCTCACGCGCAGCTCCCCACCGCACACAACCACCACCGCCACCTGGCTCGTCTCCGAACAGCAAGGCTCTATCATCTCTCTATGCGTCACCGTGGGACTTCGTTCTTCCTTTTGCTCCTCGCGCTCTGCCTTGTGACGGCAGGCTGCGTCGAGGTCGTTCCGGGAAACGCGTCCCGCACGCCGAGGAGCTACCTCGACGTGGTGCCCGGCATGCCGGCCAGCGGAGGGCCCAACGGGCTCAAAGAAGGCGTGCCCATCCCGTCGCGCCAGGTCAAGGGGACCAAGAGCGACGAGAGCCCGGAAGCGAAGAAAACCGACCAGCTCGCCATCGCGGCGCTTGACGACATCGAAGCGTTCTGGCGGGAGAAGCTGCCGAAATACTTCAAGCAAGCGGCCTCGTTCAAGCCCGTCGGGACGCTCTACTCGTACGACGCGCGCGACCCCGAAGCCATCGCCTGCGGCCGCGATGCCTATCGCGAGCCCAACGCCATGTACTGCCCCCGCGAAGACGCCATCGCCTGGGACCGGGGGGTTCTCATGCCGCTTTTGGACAACGAGTTCCCGCCGATCGCGATCGTCGTTGTTTTCGCCCACGAGTACGGCCACCGCATCCAGCATCTCGCCAATCTCATCAAAGACTCGGACCCGAGCATCGTGTTCGAGCAACAGGCCGACTGCTTCGCGGGCTTCTTCATCCGCTACGTCGTCGACGGACGCGCGAAGCACTTCCGGCTCAACTCCTCCAACGGGCTCAACACCATCCTCGCCTCGATGCTCGCGCTGCGCGACGACCCCAAGATGGCGACGGAGTCGGATTACAAGGACCAGGAGCACGGCAGCGGCTTCGACCGGGTCAGCGCCTTCCGGATGGGGTTCGCAGACGGAGCGGACGCCTGCTCGAAGATCGACGAGAAGGAGATCGACAAGCGCCGCAACGGCTTGCCGATCGTCCCGGACCCGCAGATCGGCCAGGACAACATCCCCATCAACCGGAGCATCCTCGAGACCAAGGCCATCCCGTCCATCCAGCAGTTCTTCCAAGAGATGCTGCCCACGATGCCGAAAGTCACCTATGACGGCGTCGACAAGAACTGCCCGAACCAGAAAGTGGCTTCGGACCCGCAGAAGGCTCCCCCGGCGCTGTACTGCGAGGCGACCAACACGGTGAGCCTCGACGTGCCAGCACTCGCCAAGATCGGCGTGCCGACCGAGGAGGGCGGCGTGCCGTTGAAGATCACCGGAGACACCGCCGCGCTCGCCATCATCGCCTCCCGCTTCGGCCTCGCCTACCTCAAGCATCAGGGCCAGCCGACGACCGGCCTCGGCGCGGGGCTCGCCGGGGCCTGCCTCTCCGGGGCGTGGCTGCGCAGCATCGTGGGCCGCTACGGCGTCGACGCCGCGCACAAACCCATCATCCTCACCCCTGGCGACCTCGACAAGCCCACGAGCGAACTCCTCCAGCACGGCTATATCGCGCAGGATTTGAACGGACAGGCCGCGCCGAGCGCGCTCACCCGCTGGAACGCCTTCCGCGTCGGCGTCCTCGGACCGAGCAAGGTGTGCGCGCAGCAGTACCCGCCGCTCCCCTAGGGGAACGGCGGTTCAGTACAACGCGCTCGCGAGCTTGCGACGGGCGGCGATGACCGTCGGGTCCGCCGGGTCGAAAAGCTCGAAAAGCTCTAAAAGCCGTTTGCGAGCGGTGGTCTTCCCCGGCTCCGGGCTCGTCTTCACCACGCCGATCAACCGGTCGAAGGCCTGCCCGGCCCGGCCGGCGGCGACTTCGAGGTCCGCGACTTCCAGCTGCGCGTCGACATCGCCAGAGTTCTCTTGCGCTGCGGCAACCGCATCCGGCGAGATGGCGCTCACCCGCTCCAAGAAGGCCACCTCGCGCAGGCCGGCTTCGGCGGTGGCTTGACGCGCCGCAGCCTTCTTCGAGCCCTCCGTCTCGTCAGTCCCGCGCTCTTTGATGTCCTCGAACAACGCTCTCGCCTTGGCGAAGTCGTTGTCGGCGAGCGCCTCGGAAGCCGCGACCAGCCTCGGGTCCGTCGGCTCCTCGGCGTCTTCCTCCTGCCCGAACAGCGGAGCCACCTGCTCCAGCACGTCCGCCAGCCACTGCTTCACGACCGGCTCGGGCTGCGCGCCCTGGAAGGCGCTCACCGGCCTGCCGCCCGCGATGGCCACCACCATGGGGATCGACCGCGCCCCGAAGACCTGCGCGATCCTCTGGTTCTCGTCCACGTCCACTTTGGCCAGCACCCAGCGCCCGCCCGACTGCGCGGCCAACCCCTCCAGCACCGGCGAAAGCTGCTTGCACGGCTGGCACCAGGTCGCCCACAGGTCGACGACGACGAGCTGGCGCGTCGAGCGTTCGAGGACTTGGCTCTCGAAGTCCGCCTCGGCGACGTCGAAGACATGCTCGGAGTCCACCGGGGTCGCAGGCTCCTGCGACGGCTGCGCGGGACGAGCCGGACGGTCGGCATTGGCTTTGAGCGCGGACAAATCCACGGCTCCGTACATCGACGCGGCGCGCGGCGGTTGCGGTCTGGTCATAGAGACAGTCTTTCACAGTGCGCGAGCCAGTTGCGCAGCAGCTGATTGCCGACCTCGCCAGACTTCTCCGGATGGAACTGGGTCGCCCACAACGCTCCGTTTTCCACCGCCGCGACGAATTTGCCGGTGTGCTCCCCCCAGGTCACCTTGGGGGCTGCGAACGGCCCCTCCGCCACGAGCGCGAACTCCCGCGCCGCGTAGGAGTGCGCGAAGTACACTCGGGCCCCCGGAGCCACGCCGGCGAAAAGCTCGCTGTCGGCGGGGAAGTCCACCGTGTTCCAGCCCATATGCGGCAGCACGGGCGCGTCCAGCCGCTCCACCCGGCCCGGCCATTGGTCCAAGCCAGGCTCGGGAGTCTCGTGGTGGCGCTCCTCGCTCCCCTCGAACAGCACCTGCATCCCGACGCAGATCCCCAAGACCGGCCTGCCGCCCGCGAGGCGCTGGTCCACGAGCTTGTCCCCGCCCGCGTCCCGCAGCCCCTTCGCGCAGGCGTCGAACGCGCCGACGCCGGGCACCAGGAGCCCGTCTGCGGCGAGCGCCGCCTTCTGGTCGGCGGTCACCTGGACTTGGGCTCCGGCCTTGGCCACGGCTTTCGCCACCGAATGCACGTTGCCGTACCCGTAATCGAACACCACGACCTCGGTCACAGCACGCCCTTCGTGCTCGGCACCTTGCCAAGCGCCCTCGGGTCCAACGCCACCGCCTGGCGCAGCGCGCGCGCGACCGCCTTGTACTCCGCCTCGGTGATGTGGTGCGGATCCCTGCCGTGGACGACCCGGACGTGCAGCGCGATCTGCGCGTGGAAGCTCAGCGATTCGAAAACGTGACGGTTGATCACCGTGTGGTACGGGACCGAAGAACCGGCGATCGTGAACGTCGCCATCCCCTCCGGCTCCCCGACCTGCACGAAATACGGGCGCCCGGAGACATCGACCGCCGCGTGCGCGAGGGCCTCGTCCATGGGCACCCACGCGTCGCCGAACCGGGTGATCCCCGCCTTGTCGCCGAGCGCCTGGCGGATCGCCTGGCCGAGGCAGATCGCAACGTCCTCCACGGTGTGGTGGGCTTCGATCTCGACGTCGCCCTCGGCGTGGACGGTCAAATCGAAGCCGCCGTGCGCGCCGAACGCGGTGAGCATGTGGTCGTAGAACGGCACGCCGGTGGCGATGTCCGTGGCCCCCGAGCCGTCGAGGGCGATCTCCACGAGCACTTTGGTCTCTTTGGTGGCCCGTTCGATCCGGGCCCGCCGATCGGTCATCGGGTTGTCTTCCTCTCCAAGTCTGCGCTGATCTGCAGGAACAAATCGTTCTCGGCCTTCAGGCCCACGCTCATCCTGAGCAGGTGCGGCAAGCCCATGTCGCGGACGAGCACCCCCCGGTCCAGGTACAGCTGCCAGGCTTTTCGCTCGTCCGGGAAGAAACCGTAGAGCAAGAAGTTCGCGTCGGTGGGATAGACGTGGTAGCCCATCGCGCGCAGCTCGGCCGTGATGCGGTCGCGCTCGGCCGCCACCTCGGCCACCGACCCGAGCGTGAGGTCCGCGTGCCGCAGCGCGGCCCTTGCGGCGGCCTGGGTGAGCACCGAGAGGTGGTAGGGCAGCCGGACCAGCAGCATCGCGTCGACCATCGCGGGCGAGGCCGCGAAATAGCCGAGGCGCGCGCCCGCGAAGGCGAACGCCTTGCTCATCGTTCTGGTCACCACGAGTTTTGTCGGGAACTGGTCGATCAGCCGGATCGCGCTGGGCTGGTCGGTGAACTCGCCGTACGCCTCGTCGACGACCACCAGGCCCGGAGCCGCCTCGACGATGGCGCGGATCTGCTCGGTCGGGACGACAGCGCCGGTCGGGTTGTTCGGGGTGGTCACGAACACCACATCGGGGCGGTGCTCCGCGATGGCCGCGAGCCCGGCTTCGAGGTCGACGGCGAAATCCTCCCGCCGGGGGCAGGAGATCCACTCGGTGTGCGTGCCTCTGGCGATGATGGGGTGCATCGAGTACGAGGGCGTGAAGCCGAGCGCGGTGCGTCCTGGCCCGCCGAACGCCTGCAAGAGGTGCTGGAGAATCTCGTTGGAGCCGTTCGCCGCCCAGACGTTCGCGGCGGCGAGCGCCGTCCCGGTGCGCTTGGCGAGGTACCGGGCGAGATCCTCGCGCAGCGCCTCGGCGTCCCGGTCCGGGTAGCGGTTCATCTCGGCCGCCGCGTGCGCGACGGACTTCTCCAGATCGTCGATCAGCGCGGCCGCGGGCTGGTGCGGGTTCTCGTTCGTGTTCAGCCGCGCGAAGACCTCCAACTGCGGAGCGCCGTAGGGCTCCTTGCCCCGCAGCTCGTCGCGCAGCGGCAAGTCCCCGAGGCGCACGCGGCTCGGGGCGCCTTGGACCTCATCCCCTCGGTCGCTCTGGGCGGCTCCTGCGTTGCCGCCGCTCATGCGAACCTCGCCTTGATCGCCTCGCCGTGCGCGGGAAGCTGCTCGGCGGCCGCGAGCGCCTGGACGTGGCCCGCGACCTCCTTGAGCGCCTGCTCGGTGTACTCGACCACTTGCATGCCGCGCAAAAACACCCCGACTTCCAGACCCGAGCTGTGCCGCGCGGTGGAGGCCGTCGGCAGGACGTGGTTCGACCCCGCGCAGTAGTCGCCGAGGCTGACCGGAGCCCATGGGCCGACGAAAACCGCGCCCGCCGCTGTCACCTGGTCGGCGACCGCCGCCGCGTCCTTGGTGATCACCTCCAGGTGCTCCGGGGCGTGCGCGTTCGCCACCGCGATCCCCTGCGCCAAATCGTCCACAAGCACCACGGCCGACTGGGGCCCGGCGAGGGCGGCGCGCAGCTGCGTCTGGCGGTCGGCGGCGGGAAGCTGGCGCGCGAGCTCCGCCTCGACCGCCTCCGCCAGCCGCTCGGAGGGGGTGACTAGGACGCTCGCCGCGTTCTCGTCGTGCTCTGCCTGGCTGATCAAATCCGCCGCGACGTGCGCCGGGTTCGCGGCGTCGTCCGCGAGGACGAGGATCTCGCTGGGACCGGCCTCCGCGTCGATGCCGACCCGCGAGCGCACGAGGCGTTTCGCGGCGGCAACGAAGACGTTCCCCGGCCCGGTGATCACGTCCACCGGGGCGAGTTCGGCCCCGTCCGTGTCCGTGCCGCCGTAGGCCATGAGCGCCACCGACTGCGCGCCGCCGACCGCCCACACCTCGTCCACGCCGAGCAGCGCCGCCGCGGCGAGCACCAACGGATGCGGCAGGCCGTCATTGGAGCGCTGCGGCGGGGAGGCGACCACAATCGACCGCACGCCCGCGACCTGGGCCGGGACCACGTTCATCACCACGCTCGACGGGTACACCGCCTTGCCGCCGGGGACGTAGAGGCCGACGCGCTCCACCGGCACCCAGCGTTGCCGGACGGTCGCCCCGTCGGCGAGGACCGTGGTGCTCTCCTGGCGCAGCTGCGCCTGGTGCCCGCGCCGCGCGCGGGCGATGGCTTCGAGCAGCGCCGCCCGGACCGGCGGATCGAGCGCGGCCTCCGCCGCAGCGAGCGCCTCGGCGGGAACTCGCGCCCGAGCCGGGCGCACGCCGTCGAAGCGCTCGCCGAAGTCGAGCGCCGCCTTCGCGCCGCCCTCGGCCACCTCTCGCACAATCGCCGCGACCGTGCCCGCCACCGAGTCCACCGCCACCTCGCCCCGTGGCACGATGTCGCGCAGCTCCTTGGCGGAATACGCGCGGCCTCGCAGGTCGATTCTGCGCAGCAAAGGTGATGGATCAGGCATATACGCAAGTGTAACCTGGGCGCCAACGCCTTTTGAAATTTTCAACAGGACCGTTGCGACATGGGAGGATCGAGGGCGCAGATGTCAGAAACAGTCCGGGGGTGGGCGAGGACTCTCGCTGTCGCGGCGGGGCTCGCAGTGGTCTGCGCCTTCCTCTGGTGGGCGTGGATGGGCAGGCTCGACCGAAAAACCTACACCGAGTTCGAGGTGGTCGGCTGCGGCGTCTGCGTCGCGCTAGCCGTCGTCGCAGCCAGGCTGTTGGTCCCGCCGCGCCGCGGCTGGCTTATGACCATCGCGGCGACAGCGGGCTTCTCGTACAGCTTGGGCAAGACCGCTAGCGCCTATGACACCACCGGCCTCTGGCTAGCTGGCGAGTTTTTCCTAGTCGTCGGCATGCTCTTTGGACTGACCGTGCTTTGGAGAATCGTCGAAAGCGTTCGCGCCGTGGCCCGCTGGCGCGGGCCTACGCCTTGAACGTGTTCCCGTCGATGACGAAGCGGTAGCGGACGTCGCTCTTGAGCACGCGCTCGTACGCCTCGTTGATCTGGCCGGACTCGATCCGCTCCACGTCCGAGCCAATGCCCTTCTCGCCGCAGAAGTCCAACATCTCCTGCGTCTCGGCGATCCCGCCGATGAGCGAACCCGCCCAGCGCCGACGGCCGAAGACCAACGGCGCGGGGCTGAACGGGAACGGGTGCTCCGGCAGGCCGAGCTGCACCAGAGTGCCGTCGCGGTCCAAGAGGTTCAAGAACGCCCCGATCTCGGTGACTTCCGAGACAGTGTTGAGGATAAGGTCGAACGAGCTCTTGAGCTCCTTGAACGTGTTCTTGTCGCTGGTCGCGAAGTAGTGGTCCGCCCCGAGCCTCAGGCCGTCCTCTTTCTTGCGCAGCGACTGGCTGAGCACGGTCACCTCGGCCCCCATCGCATCGGCCAGCTTCACCGCCATATGCCCGAGGCCGCCGAGGCCGACGACGGCCACGCGCGTGCCGGGGCCCGCGTTCCAATGGCGCAGCGGGGAGTAGGTGGTGATGCCCGCGCAGAGCAGCGGCGCGACCTGGTCGAGCGGCAGGTTGTCCGGAACTTTGAGCGCGAAGCTCTCGTCGACGACGATCAGGTCGCTGTAGCCGCCATAGGTCGGCAGCCCGTCCTTGCCCACCGCGTTGTAGGTGCCGATCATCCCCGTGCCGGAGCAGTATTGCTCGTCCCCGGCCTTGCAGTTCGGGCACTCGCCGCAGGAGCCCACCATGCAGCCGACGCCCGCGTGGTCGCCGACTTTGAACTTCTCGACCTCGGAGCCGACCTGGGTGACGATCCCCGCGATCTCGTGCCCCGGCACGACGGGGAAGCTCGCCGGCCCCCAATGGTCGCGCACGGTATGGATGTCGCTGTGACAGATCCCGGCCCACACGATGTCGATGACGACATCCTTCGGGCCCGGCTCGCGGCGCTCCACCACCGTCGGGCGCAATGGCTCGGTCGGCGAGAACGCGGCGTATGCGGGAACAGACAAAGTCATAGTGATCTCCTCGGATCGAAAGTACGGGCAGCGCATTCGTCATCGCGCATACGACCACCCTAAAACCTGGAGCGCTCTCCAGGTCAAGTCTGAGGCGGCCGCCCCCTTCCGGCCCGCCCACCGCAGGGGCCTGTGAACTGCGAGTCCGGCGGACGTCACAATGCTTCGAGTGACGAAGCTGACTTCCCGTGCGCGCGCGTGGTCGGACCGCGTCCTGCTCACCCCCGTCCTGCGGGGGCTGGCAAGGCCCTTCCGGCTGCTGTGGGCGGCGGTCGTCTTCATCGCCGCGCTGATCTGGCGCTGGCTGCTCCGACCCGTCTGGCGCTTCCTGCTCCGACCGGTCTGGCAATGGGCCATCCGCCCTGTCCTCTGGCTCCCCCTGCGCTGGACCGGCCAGCAGATCTGGCGCTTCCTGCTCCGACCGGTCTGGCAATGGGCCATCCGCCCTGTCCTCTGGCTCCCCCTGCGCTGGACCGGCCAGCAGATCTGGCGCTGGCTGCTGCGGCCCATCTGGCGCTTCCTACTCCTGCCGATCTGGTCGTTGTTGCGCTGGGCGGGAGCCGTCGTGCTCGCCTCGCCGTGGATCCTCGCGCGGACGCTGCCCAACCGGGGCTGGCTCACGAGCCTGGTCGTCCTCGCGCTCACCGCCGCCGTGGTGCTCGTCCCTGGCGCGGTCAACAAAAAGACTCGTGGCCGGACATCGCAGGTGGCGGCGAGTTCCGCCGTCCAGCGGCTCGGCACGGACCGCCCGGAGATGTCGGTGAGCCTCGCCCCGTTCGCGGGCTGGAGCCTCGCGCCCTTCGACGAAGGGCATCGCGAGCTGGTCCTCAGGCAGAACGAGGCCGAGCTCCGCGTCTCGCGGACGGATGCGGGCGAGCTGACCGCGGAGGGGTACCTGCGCTGGTACGCGACCGTCAAACTCGGAGTTCGCGATCCGGGCCGCCTCTACCCCCAGCGCGTCACCGTGAAAGACGCCAACGGCAAACCGGTCCCAGTGCTCGAGATCGAGCAGGACTACCACGTGATTGACCAGCGCAATCCCGACCTCAGCCGCTATAGCCGAGTCCTGCTGTACAACTACGGCACCGCCATCCTGCTCATCGTGTTCTCCAAGAGCAGACGAGAGACGAGTCTGCCTTTGGAGCAGCTTCGCCTCCTGAAAGACAGCGTGAGGATCACCCCGTGAACGAACCAGCCCTCCTCCGTCTCCGCGACGCCACGTTCTGGGCCTACGCGACAGGCGTCGCGGCGGCGCTGTTCTGGCGCGGGCCGCACGAACTCGCCAAGGCGAACGTCGGAGCGGTCCTGGTTTGGGCGGCGCTCACCTGCGCGGGGGCGGGTGTTGTCGCGTTCTTCGGTTGGGCGCTCGACCCGCACGCGGTGTTGCCAAGAACGCTGGTCCTCGCCGGATTCGGCTGGGGCGCGTCATGCGCCGTCCTCGTCACCGGAACGGACGGGGAGATCGGCCAGCTGCTGGTCAAACTGCTCGGCGCGGCCAGAGGCGACGCGCTCGCCCGCTGGCTCGGCGTGCCGCTGGCCCACGCCGTCCTCGCGATCCTCGGCACATGGTTGCTCCTCTCGCTCGCAGACGAGCGGGCCCCCCGGCCGACAGATGGCATGAAGTTGGGAATGAGCTGCGGATTCGGCATGTGGTCGGGCATCCTCTTGATCGCGCTGGTGCGCGGGAGCTTCGACAATCCGGCCGGAGGCCTCGCGGGATCGCTCGGCGAAGGGCTGCCGCACTGGTTCGCCCTCGTCGCCGCGCCGTGGGCCGCGCCCGCTCTCGCGGGCTACGGTTTCTCCGTCGCGCGCGGAGCCCTGGGGCTGGGCAGGCTCCGCCGCCTCGGCCGATTCGCCGCCGCAGCGCTCGGCGCAATGGCATTGGCCTGCCTGTTCGACGGGGCCGCCCAGGCCGCTCTCTCCGCCGCCTCGGGCGGCTGGTCGTGGGCTTGGGCCTGCGCGGCGGGGTTCGGCTTCGCGTTCGCCGTGCTGCTGCCGGCGCGAGACCCCGCCTGGTGGGCCGCTCTCGGTCTCGGAGCTTTCGGCTCCGTCGCGTTGGCCCTCGCGTTCGGCCCCTGGCAGATCGCGCTGCTGGTGGTCTGCAGCCCGCTCGCTCTGCTCGGTTTCTGGCGGACCGCGACTCGCCCCGAAGGGGCGTGGCTCGCCGAAGCCCTCGCAACGGAGAGCGACGAGGCGCGCAGCGGCTGCGCCGAGGCCGCTGAAACGGTCGACCTGCGAACACGCCGGTCCAACGCCTCAGCGGCGCGCGCCTCGTTCGGCCCGAAGGCGCGGCCGCTCTCCGTTCGATTGCGCTTGGGGCAAATCCGGCTCGCGAACGGCAAAGCCCTGCTCGCGCACGAGCGGGCGAGCGCAGGGCCGAAGCCGAGCGGGGAGTGGCAGAACTGGCTGGCCTATCTCGCCGAGGAGGTCGAGGCGCAACGCGCCGCCGTCCGCGACACGGTCGCCGAAATGGCGAAGGAAGAAGGGGTGTACCAGTGAAGCCAACCGGCCTCACTGCTTTCGACTAGCCGCTAGGCCTTCTGCGCCGACTCCTGCATCAGTTTCTCCCGGTTGGCTTCCATCCTCTTGACCTCGTTCTTGTCGAGTTCGCCGATGACCTCGGGGGACACCACCGGCAGCGCGTGGCCGACCAGGTCGAAGCCGTGGTCGTTGTTGATGAGGTAATCCGGAGTCTTGTGCTCCCTGCCGTCGCCGCCGCCAGCCCCGTGGGCTCCGCCCATGCCGCCCATGCCGCCCATGGCTCCGCCCATGGCCTGCTGTCCCTTGAGGCCGTCGAGGTTCGGGCCGCTCACGTTGACCACCGGCTTGTTCGAGGCTTCCGCCTTCGCGGGAGCCGCGCCAAGCTTCCTGTCCTTGTCGCCGATGCCGCCACCGCCGCCACCAAGGCCGCCGATCCCGCCGCCAGCGGCGGTCGCGGCGTCCATCGGCGCGAGCTCGGACGACATGGGATCGGTCGAGGCGAAGTCCGAAGCTCCCGCGTCCGGAGCGCCCGCGCCCGCTCCGGCCGGGGAGCCGCTGCCCTCCCCCTGGCCCTTGCCGTCGCCCGAGGGCGAACCGCCTCCGGCTCCAGATCCCTGGCCCTTTTCGTCGCCTTTGCCCTCGGCCTTGCCTTTGCCGTCCTCTTTGGCCTCGCCCTTGCCGGTCCCCTCCCCGTCGCCGTCCCCGCTCTTGGTCCTCGCGTCGTCTCCCCCGCCGAAGATGTCCTCCGGTTTGGAGAACACGAGCGGCGCGACCTTCTCGAACGGCTCGGGGGTGCCGAGCGGGTCTTCGCCCTTGGCCCCGTAGAACCCGTGCAGGGCGTTGGCGAGCTCCCGCGCGACCGCCTGGCGATCCTCCGTTTTCGCGTTCTTCGCCTCGAACACCGCCCGCGCCTGCTCCGCCGCGCTCTTGACCGTCTGCGCCGCCGAGGCCAGGTGTTGCAGCTTGCTGTACATGTTGGAGACGCGCTCGATGTTGGTGTTCATGCCCTGGCAGAGCCGGTCGGCGGCGCTATTGGCCGACTCTGCGGCGGTGCCGGTCCACTCCGAGCCGAACACGCTGCTCAGGCTGTTCCGAAAGCCCTGGTACGCCTCCGGGATGTCCAACGAGAGCTGCTTCCAGGTGTTCGCGACGGCCTCGATCGCGCTGGGGTCGATCGAATCGGCGAACGCGATTAGCTGCTTGCCGCCCGAGTCGACCATGGAGTTGTAATCGATGTCTCCCACTACTCCCTACCTCCTTGGTTCTCGGACGCACGAGGATCGGACGGCTGCCCCTGCGGAGCCTCCGTCTGCGTCTGGAAGTCCTGCCCGAGCAACGAGCCGCTGGACGGGCCCGGTTGCGCGCCGCCGACGGACGAGGCGACGTTCGCCTGCTGCATGCCGGGCGACTCCGTGTCGGTCTGGAAGTCCTGCCCGAGCAACGAGCCGCCGCCGGACGGGCGCGGAGCGGCGTCGGGGCCAAGCGCGGCTCCCGCAGCGGCCTCGTTCGCGGACTGCCACTGCGCGGCGGCCTCCTGCGCCATGTCCCGCTCGTGCATGACGCCTTGCTCGCGCATGGCGGCGTGGAAGGCCTGCGAGGCTTCGCCTGGCGAGTCCTCCGAAACCGCCCCCGCCAACGTCATCGGAGTCGCAGAGGCTCCCAGCCCCGTCAGAGAGGCAGGCGGCGGCGCGGCGGGGGCAGGCGCTGCCGGAGCGGGCGGCGGCGCGTCGGGGGCAGGCGCTGCCGGAGCGGGCGCGTTCTGCGGCGAGGGTCCGTCCGACAACGACCCGCCGTTGGACGGCGCACTGTCGTGCTTCGGGCCGTCGTCGTGCAGTCCTTCCGCGATATCGCCGACCCGGCTCGGATCCGCCGCGCGATCCGAGTCCTCGCCCCGATCCCTGCCCTCGTGGTCGCCTCGGCCGCCGTGCGAATCGTCCTTGCCCCCATGCTCCCCGCCGTGGTCGCCGCCCATCCCCTGCATGCCGGACTGCACGGCCTGCTGCGCGCCTTGCATCCCGGCTTGCACGGCCTGCTGCATGCCCTGCATGCCGGACTGCATAGCCTGCTGCGCCCCCTGCATGCCCTGGCTGGCCATGCCCGACATATCGCCCATGCCGCCGCCAGAGCCGCCGCCGGAGCCAGAGCCGCCGCCGGAGCCAGAACCGGCGCCCGCTTCGCCGCCCCCGCCTGCGCTTTGGCCGCCAGTCCCCGACTGCGTCTTCGCGTCGGCCTTGCTCGCCTGGCCTTTCGCCTCGTTGACAGCGTCCCCGTCGACCGCCTTGTCGATGCCGCGACCCGACTCCTCGTCCTTCGAGGAAAGCTGCTCCGCCCCGGTCTTGAGCAGCTTCTTGTAGCTCTCAAGAGTCTTCTTCTGCTCTTCGGCGCTCTGTTTGAGCCCGTCGGAGTTGCATCCCGTCGTCGTGTACTCGTGAAGCTTCTGGCTCAGTTTCTGGCCGTCCGGGCTGCTCCCCCACCCCTGGGTTTGGCTGGCGCTCGCCAAGTTGTCGACGTCCCCGCTGATTTTGTCCAAGTGGCTGATAAGCGCGTCGCACGCTTGCTCCACCATCTGCACAGCATGGTCCGATACTGATATCTTCCCCATCGGAGCGCTCCTTTCTCCACGTGACACGGCCGCCCTCCGTAGGAATCCCACGTTGAGACTTGCGCTGTGACCGGCCTCTTCGCGAGCGACCCGCGCGGGCGCTCTCTCCTTAGACGCTTCCCACCGAAATTTGGTTCCATCCGCACCGCGATGTGCGAGCGCCGGGTTCAAGCTGTTCAGGAGACCCCAAGGCCGCGTCAGCGCAAGTGTACCGCATGCGCGCTGCTCACGGGTATTCGCGATAACGCAGCCGACCGGAGCCTGAGCGTCAAACGCCCGCCTTTTGGGAGACGACATGCGTCACTCCGTCCCCCTGCATGCTCATGCCGTAGAGGGCGTCGGCGATCTCCATCGTCGGGCGCTGGTGGGTGATGATGATGAGCTGCGCGGAACTCGCCAGCTCGCCCAGGATCACGAGCAACCGGCGCAGGTTCACCTCGTCGAGCGCCGCCTCCACCTCGTCGAGGATGTAGAACGGCGAAGGCCGGGCGCGGAAGATCGAGATCAGCACGGCCAGCGCGGTGAGCGACTGCTCCCCGCCGGAGAGCAGGGACAACCGCTGCACTTTCTTGCCCGCGGGCCTGGCCTTGACCTCGACTCCGGTGGTCAGCAAATCGCCGGGCTCGGTGAGCTCCAAGGACCCTTCGCCGCCGGGGAAGAGCGTCTGAAAGACATGGCGGAACTCGCGGGACACGTCCTCGTAGGCTTCTCGGATCACCCGCACCACCAAGTCGTCCACCTCTTTGACCACGTCGAGGAGGTCCTTGCGCGCTTTGGTGAGGTCGTCGAGCTGGGCGGTCAAGAACGCGTGCCGCTCTTCGAGCGCGGCGAACTCCTCGAGCGCGAGGGGGTTCACCTGGCCGATCGCCGCGATCTCCCGCTCCGCGAGCTTCACCTCCTCCGCCAGCTGCTCCTGGTCGAAGCTCGCCGGGTCTTCCTCGGCGAACTCCGCGATGAGGTCTGCCGGGGTCATGCCGAACCGCTCGATGACTTCGGTCTCCGCCGCCTTCGACCGCTCCGCGGCGGTGGTCGCGGCGAGTTCGGCGGCGTGCGCCGCGCGCTCCGCCTCGGCGAGGCGCTCTCGGGCCGCCTCGACCTGGGCCTGCCCTTCTCGCATGCTCTCGACTTGCTCGGCCACCCTGCGGCGCAACCGGTCGTGGCGGCCCTGCGCGGCTTCGCAGACCGCCTGGGCCCGGTCGCCGAGCCGCATCGCGACGGCGTGCGCGGCGAGCGCCCGCCGTCTGGCGCGCTCTTGGCGCGCCGCCTGCTCTTGCGCCGCTTTCAGCCGGTGCTCCCTCGCTTCGAGTTCCGCGATTCTCGCCTTCGCCGCCGCAACCCGCTCCTTGAGCGCGGCGTGCCCGGACTCCGCCGTCCCTCGCCGGGCCTGCGCCTCCTCCAGCGCGGCTCCCGCTTGCCGCCGCTGCCCCGCCGCCTCCTCCAGCCGGGCGGCGAGCTGCTCCGCCTCGTTGTGCGCCTGCCCGTGCGCCGTCTCCGCCTGCTCGATGGCCTCGGCCAGCTCCTGCGCCTGCTGCGCCAACGTTTCGGCGCGGGTCGCGGTCCGCCGGGACTCCAGCTCCAGCGTCTCCACTTGCGTGGCCGAACGGGCCAGCGACTCGCCGGCGACAGCGCGGTCCGCCGCGGCCCCGGTCAGCTCGGCCCTCGCCTGCGCGCTGGCTTGCCGCGCCGAAGCAAGCTCCGCGCGGGCGTGCTCCACGACCTGCTGGGCCTCGGCCAGTTGGCTCTGCGCAGAGGCGAGCTCTTCGCGCGCCCTGCCGATCTGCGCCCGCACGTCCAGCACTCCGGTGCTGCGGCCCACTCCCGCGACCGCCCAGCCCAGGCCGAGCAGATCGCCGGATTTCGTCACCACTTTGGCCTGCGGCAGCCGTTGCAGCACCGTCCGCGCCTCCTGCGGCGCGTCCACGACGACCACGCCTGCGAGCAGCCCGGCGAGCGCGGGTTCAAGCTCCGCGTCGCAATCAACCATGGCCAGCAGCGGGCGGGCTCCGCTCGGCAGCTCGCCCGGTTCGAAACGGGCCTGCGACTGCCCCGTCGGGAACACGAGGGCCACTTGGCCTTCCCCCGCCTCGCCGACGGCGGCCGCAGCCTCGGCAGCCGCTTGCTCCGAAGCCATGACCACAGCCTCGGCGAACATGCCGAGCGCCGAGGCGAGCGCCCGCTCGTATCCCGCATGCGGCTTGAGGCGTTCGGCCAAAACTCCGGCCGGCTTGGCCGGGGAGTGCTCGAAGAGCCACGCCGCCCCGTCCGCCGGGGCCACCGTCGATTCGAGCGCCTCGATCCTCGCGGCCAGCGCCGCCGTCCGCCCTCGCAATCCCGACTCCGCCGCCGCGCTCTGCTCGACGTGCTCGACGAGCAACGACTCGGCCCTGCTCGTCTCGTCCGCCCTCAGCTGGGCTCCTTGCCACGCGAGGTCTCGTTCGGCCTGTTCCGCCCGCAAGCCCGTCGCGTCGGCTTTCGCGCGCTCGGCGCGGCCATGCGCCTCCGCGCTCGCCTGCCTGGCGTGCTCGGCCTCCGCCAGCAACGCCTGCGCCTTCCCCGCCAGGCTCGCCGCCTGTCCCGAGGCTTTCGCCGCCTGCGCCCGCAACCGGTGCAGCTCTTGCTCTTGCGCGCGCAAACGCTGCTCGACCTGGCTCGCTTCGGCCTTCGCCGAGCGTTCGGCCTCCCGCGCGGCCTCCAGCTCGGCCGACGAAGCCGCGAACTGCGCCTCGAACTCGTCGCGGGCTTCGACCAGTTCGGCCCGCTGCTCGGTCCAATCCTCCTCGAACTGCGGCGCGACGGCTTGTTTGGCGAGCTGCCTGGCGCGCTCGTCCGCCACTCGCGCCGTGGCGCGCACCCGCTCGACCACAAGGCCGAGCTGCTCCGTCTGCTGGCGCGCCCTTCCGGTCGCGGCGCGGACCACCCGCAACACCTCCTCGTCTGCGCTGATCACAGACAGCTTCGCGTCGAGTTCGCGCTGCGCCGCCTCCCGTTTGGCGGTCGTCTCGCGGGCGGACCCTTCGGTGCTGCTCGCGGCTTCCTTGGTCTGCGCGAGCTTCGCGACAACGAGCCTTCGCCGAGCGTCGCGCAGCCGCGCCCCCGCCGCGTGCGCCTTCTTCGCCGCCTCTGCCTGCCTGCCGAGGGGCTTGAGCTGCCTGCGCAGCTCGGCGACAAGGTCGCCGACCCTGGTCATGTCCCCGCTGGTGGTCTCCAGCTTGCGCAGCGCGCGGTCTTTGCGTTTGCGGTGCTTGTGCACTCCCGCAGCCTCTTCGATGAGCTCGCGCCACTGGTGGGGCCTTGCGCTGAGCATCGTCGCGAGGCGGTGCTGCCCGACGATCACGTGCATCTGCGAGCCGATGCCGGAGTCCGACAGCAGCTCTTGCACGTCCATGAGCCGGCACGAGTCGCCGTTGATCAAATACTCCCCGCCGCCGTCCCGGTACATCCGCCGGGTGACCGCCACCTCCGTGTAGTCGATGGGGAGCGCCCCGTCCGCGTTGTCGATCACGAGGGTGACTTCCGCGCGCCCCAGCGCGGGGCGCTTGCTCGTGCCCGCGAAGATGACGTCGTCCATCTTGGCCCCGCGCAGGGACTTCGCGCCTTGCTCCCCCATCACCCAGGACAGCGCGTCCGCGATATTGGACTTCCCCGAACCGTTCGCCCCGACCACGGCGGTGATTCCGGGCTCGAACACCAGCGTCGTCGGCGAGGCGAAGGACTTGAAGCCTTTGAGGGTGAGGCTCCGCAAGTGCATGAGGACGCAGAATACCGCACCTCGCGCCTGTGTTTCGATTACTCTGGGAACGGTGAGCGTCCCGTCACGCCGCTCTGGAGCAGAGTTGCTCGAGCAAGAACTGGACCGGCTCAGGCGGGCCGCGTCTGGTCCCGGGCTGATCGGGAGCCCGATGGCGGAGGACGAGCCGCCAGAGCCGGAGGCCGCGCCCGGCCCCGCCCAGCCCGTGCCGCTCAGCTCGTGGATCGCGATGGCCTCGGCCCTGCTGTTCGGTCTGCTCCTGGTCCGGCTGGTGGGCTGGCTCTTCGACTTCCCCACGGACACGCTCGACGCGCGCGATGACTCCCCGGTGTCCGGGGACGAGTACCAGCTGCTGCTGTTCGCGCTGGCGATCAGCGTGATGCTGGTGGTGTTCGCGGATGTGGCGGCGGTGATCTGGGTCGCGCTCGGGAGCGGCATCGCGAGCGCGCGCCAGGCGCTCGGCTGCTGCGGGATCCTCGCGGCTGCGCTGGCCGCCTATCCCTGGGACGCGGCCGTATGGCTCTCGGACGTCGCGCAGCAGCGGCACACGGTGCGCGACGTCGTCGCCGTGCTCCTCGCGGGGGCCGCCGTGTTCTGGCTCTACCCCCGCGTCTCCCGAGTCCCGCACGTCCTCATCGCGACAGTCGTCGTGTGGGAGCTGGTCGCGCCGTACCGGCTCGGCTGGGTCGAAGAGCCGACGACCGCCTGGTTCGGGCCCGATCCGGCAGCCGGGGTGGCCGTGCTGCGCGTCGCCGCTCTGGTGCCGGTCTATTTCACCGTCGTCGCCGCATGCGCGCTCGTGGCCAGAGGCTCCGGGCCGCGCCGGATCTGGCACCAGGCTTTGGGCATGCTCGCGCTCGTCCTCGGCGCGCTGCTGCTCATGCCCTGGTCCCGTTTCCTGTGGGCGGATTCGCCGCCGCAGGAGCATCAGCTCGTCGGCTGGGCGCTGGCCGGGACGCTGATCGTGGCGCAGGGCGCGTTCCTTTTGACCCCGAGCAACTATGATGGAACAATCGCGAGGAATCGAGGGGGAGAAAGGGAGGGCTGATGGCCGTGCCGGTGATCGGGGCCGAGGATCCGGGGCAACCGACCGAACCGATCGTCTGGGCCCGGCCGCCCGCCCGTCCAAAGCCTATCGACCCGGACTCCCTCGACCCGGACGCGCTCGCCGCGCTGCTCGAGCGCGCCAAGCCCAAGCTGTGGCGAATCTGGCCGATCTACGGCACGGTCCTCCTGCTCATGCAGATCACAGCGATCCTCCTGGGAAGCGACACGCGGCACGGGCATAGGCCCTCCCCGGTCTCGGCGGCCGGTTTCGCGCTGTACGTCCTCGCGAGCGCGCTCTACATCCTGTTCGCCGCGCGGGGGCTCAAGGCCACCGCCCACGCCCGGCCCAAGCTGGACCGCAATCAGGCGCTGGCCATGTGCGGCACGGCGCTCTCGTTGGCGGCGGCGCTGCCCTGGTCGGTATTCCTCTGGGGCAAGGACGGGGCCGGGGACGAGCTTATCTTCGTGTTTTGGCCGATCTGCCTCAGCCTGGCCTTGAGTTTCCCGCCGCAGCGCCTCGGAGCAAACGCGCGCCGCATCCTGCGGGAAGGGGCGCTGCCCAGCCTCCCGAACGATCTGAGCAACCTCGTCGGCTACCTGCGCTTCCGCCGAGGCGATTGGCGTTTCCCCGCGCGCCTCGCCGTCCTCGCTCAGGCGGTCGTCGTGCTCGTGATCGCCTGCTCGCTGCTCGGCCCGTACGCTCTCGGCTGGGCTCGCCCGAAGCCGCACGGCGGCGCGCTGTTCGCCGCCGCCCTCCTGCTCGTCGGCCTCGCCGCGCTCGTCGCGTTGCGGCTGGCCCGACGGTTCGCCGGGGCTCCTCGCCGCTGGTGGGACGTCGCGCTCGGCTCGCTCTGGCTGGCCCTCAGCTTCATCTTGCTGTGCGCCTATATCGTCGTCATCAGCAAGCTTTCGCCTCGGCCGAACCAGTTCTCTTTGATCCGCGCGGCGGATTGGCTCATCTTCGTCCAAGCGATGTCGCTCATCGTGGTCCAAGCGCTGCCCTCGGCCAAAACTGCAGGAGACGATCAGTGACCGCGACCGGGGCCGTGGAACCAGAGGTATCGCCCGACCTGGCTTCGCTGGACGCGGACGGACTCGCCCGCCGCCTGCGGGAGCGTCCGTCGCGGATCTGGATCTGCTGGGCGCTCGCCGCCGCCGTCATGCTGGCCATGCAGCTCCATTCCTTCTTCTCTTGGCCCCCAGAACGGCAGAAGCCGCGCTGCGCCGAAGTCGGCTTGCTGTTCTACGGCGCGGCGGGCGCGGTCTTCGTCCTCCTCTCTGCCCTCGCGCTCCGAGCCGACTCCCGGTGCGAGCCGCGCTACCGGCTCAACCAGTCGCTGCTGATCGGGTGCGTGGCGTTGACCATAGCCGCCGGATTGCCCTGGCCGGTCTTCCTCTGGGGACCAGACGGAGCCGGCCGGAGCCTCTCCCTCATCTACGTTTTCTGGCCCTTTTTCCTCTGCATGCCGCTCGCCTACCCGCCAAGGCTCCCCCGTCAGGCTGTCCTCGACAAGCACGCCAGGGGCGAGCTTCCCTTCTTCCGCCAGGATCTGAGCGAACTCGTCGGCTCCGTGCGGCTCCTGCGCGGGGAGCGCGACTTCCCTGTGCGGCTCGCCGTCCTCGCTCAGGCCTCGTTCCCGCTCGGGATCGGCCTGTCGTTGTTCGGCCCGTACGCGCTTGGCTGGGCTCTGCCAATGCCGCACGCTCCGGCGCTCCTTTTCGGGGCGGCGCTCCTCGCGGCGTTCTCGACGGCGCTCGCCTGGCGTGTCGCCGGTCGGCTCCGGGGCTCGCCGCAGCGGATGTGGGCGACCGCCCTCGCGTATCTCGGCGTCGCTGTCGGCGGATGGCTCTTCTTCACGACCAGCTTTCCCGTCAGCCCCCAGCCCGATCAGCGCTCCCTCCTGCCAGTCGCGGGCTATCTCCTCATGACGCAAGCGGTTTTCCTCGCCACCTTGCGCGAAATTCCGCCGCTGCGGGCGAAGTCGGCTCAGCCTCAGTAGTCGTCAGGGGCAGGCCGCCCGGCGAAGCGGTCCCCGACCCATGCGACGGCTTCGTCCGAGTCGTCGAACTCGCCATGTTTGCCGCCCGCTGTGATCACGGCGTGGACCGCAGTTCCCCGCTGCTGCTCGTGCAGCACCGCCGCGCGCACCGTGCCCACCGGCACCACCTCGTCCTGGAGGCTGGCCGCGACGAAATACGGGACCGACGGCCCCCGCTCGCCCGCGGCGGGCAGAGTCCAGCCCCGCAGCCACGCCCGGAGCTGGTCCGCCTGCTGCCGGGTCGGCTTCGTGTCCGCCGGGGAGAGCCGCGCGGCGACCGCTGCGACCTTGTCCCAGCCCTGCGCGAAACAGCCGAAAACCGCGTCCTGGCTCGCTTGCTCCGCGAGCGGCCCGCGCACATACTCCGCGAACGACAGCTCCGGATGCGCCGCTTGCAAGCCTTTGAGCAGGCGCAGGTACGAGAGCTGGTCCGCCTTGCTCAGCGTGCCCGCAGCGGCCCCGTCCACCAACCAGGCGAAGTCAGTTGGCGGTTTCTCCGCGGCCACGCCGACCAGCGCGAGCCCGTCCCGGTCTGGCCCCGAACCGTATCCGGCGGCGAGATTGCCCGCCGCCCACGCTGCCTCGCCCCCCTGCGACTCGCCGTAAGCGGCCCACTTGCCCGAGAACGCCTTGCCCAGCTTCGCCAAGAGGGCTTTCGCCGCACGTGCCGCGTCCACCAGGTTGTAGCCCGTGGTCCTCGGCTCCCGGAAAGGGTGCGCCCCGTTCTTCTGGCCGGCAGAGCCTGCGCCGAGCCCCTGGTAGTCGGCGACCGCGACCACGTACCCGGCTGCGAGCAGCTTCGCGACACGGGGCGCGTCGCTGGGGCCGAGGCTCTTCGTCGCGGTCGGGCCGCACGATTTGTCGAACCCGACCGCGCCGTGCCCGTAGGAGACGAGCCGGTACCCGTCCGGCGGCTGCGGCCTCCCCTTCGGGACGAGCACCATGCCGCTCACTGCCACGGCCGCGCCGTCGATCCCGGAAGTGGACTCGTACCTGACGTAATGGGCTTCGGCTTTGTCGTCGAACGCCCCGCTGTCTCCGACCAGGCTGAACGGCTCGTCGGCGAGCAGCGTGCCCGGTTTCGGCTCCGACTGCCGGTCCCTCTGCTCCGAGCAGCCGAAAAGCAGCGCGCTCGCCACGGCAAGTGCCGTGGCGAGCGCGCCAGTGCTGTTTCGGGCTCGGTTAGAGCGCTTTGAGCTCGTCGATAAGCTCGCCGACCACTTTCTTCGCATCGCCGAAGAGCATAGTGGTGTTCGGAGCGTAGAACAACGGGTTGTCGATCCCGGCGAAGCCGGAGCTCATGGAACGCTTGACCACGATGACCGACTTCGCCTCGTCCACGTTGAGCACGGGCATGCCGTGGATCGGCGAGTTCGGGTCGTTGCGCGCCGCCGGGTTCGTGACGTCGTTCGCGCCCAGGACGATGGCGACGTCGGTCCGCTTGAACTCGTCGTTGATCTCGTCCATCTCTTTGAGCGCCTCGTACGGCACGTCGGCCTCGGCGAGCAGCACGTTCATGTGGCCGGGCATACGGCCCGCCACCGGGTGGATCGCGTACTTGACCTCGACGCCCTTGCTCTCGAGGATCTTGGCCATGTCCTTGACCGCGTGCTGCGCCTGCGCGACCGCGAGGCCGTAGCCGGGGACCACGATGACCTGGTTCGCGTAGGACAACAGGATCGCCGCGTCCGAGGGGTTGGTGGCTTTGACCTGCTTGTCGCCGCTGTCGCCGCCCCCGGCCGCCGCCGTGGTGCCGCCGCCGAAGCCGCCCGCCACGATGGAGGGGATGGAACGGTTCATGGCCTTGGCCATGAGGTTGGTCAGGATGGTGCCGGACGCGCCGACGATCATGCCGGCCACGACCAGCGCCAGGTTGTCCAGCGCGAGGCCAGCCGCGGCGGCCGAGAGGCCGGTGAGCGCGTTGAGCAGGGAGATCACCACGGGCATGTCCGCGCCGCCGATCGGCAGCACCACGAACACGCCGAGCGCGCCGGCCGCCACGAGCAGCACCACGATCCACCACCAGTCGGCCCCGCCGTTGCCGGACCGGACCCCGATGACCACCGCTGCCGCGATGGACACCGCGAACAGCACGAGGTTCAGCGGCTGCTGGAGCTTGCCGATGGTGATCGGACGGCCCGAAAGCAGCTCCTGGAGCTTCGCGTAGGCGATGATCGAACCCCAGAAGGAGATCGAACCGATGATCGCGCCGAAGAGCGAGCCGCCGATCTGCGCGACCCCGGAAGCCTCGTCCGAGAAGCCGCCGCTGGTGATGAACTCCGACCAGGCGATAAGCGCGACGGTGCCGCCGCCCATGCCGTTGAAGAAGGCGACCAGCTGCGGCATGGCCGTCATCTTGGTCTTCGTCGCCGACGGCACGCCGCCCGCGACGCCGATGAGCGCGCCCACCACGATCACGCCCCAGGCGAACGTCGTGGTGTGCGGAGCGATCTTGACCAGCGTGGCCACCACGGCGAGGACCATGCCCACCGCCGCGATGTAGTTGCCCCGCACCGCCGTCTTCGGGCCGGTCAGGCCCATCAAGCCGTAGATGAACAGGCCGAAGGCCACGATGTACAGGGCGTCGACCACCAGGTCGAGCGTCGTCACGTTCGTCACGGGTCAGGCCTCCTTCGAGGGGGTCTTAGTCTTGGGTTTGAACATGCCCAGCATGCGGTCGGTGACCACGAAGCCGCCGACCACGTTGAGCGTGCCGAAGATCAGGGCGACGAAGGCGATGACCCACACGTACCAGGGGGTCTGGGCGTTCAGCTCGCCCAAGACCACCAGCGCGCCGAGCACCACGATGCCGTGGATGGCGTTGGTGCCGGACATGAGCGGGGTGTGCAGGGTGTTGGGCACCTTCGAGATGACGGAGAAACCGACGAAGCCCGCGAGGACCAGCACCGCGATGCTGTCCAGCAAATGTTGCGTGTTCAACGTTGCCGCCTTATGCAGAGGTGGACGGGGTGGCGGGGGCTCCCGCCACGATGGACTTGGCCAGGACCTCGTCAGAGAAGTCCGGCTCCAGGGCGAGGGCTCCGCTCTCGGTCTTCTTCACGAGCAGTTCGAGAAGGGCCGAGATGTTGCGGGAGTACAGCTCGCTGGCGTGCTCCGGCATGGTCGCCGGGAGGTTCAGCGGCGACGCGATGGTCACCTGGTGCTTGACGACGGTCTCGCCCGGCTCGGTGAGCTCGCAGTTGCCGCCGGTCTCGCCCGCGAGGTCCACGACCACGCTGCCGGGGCGCATGCCCTTGACCGCTTCGGCGGTGACCAGGCGCGGCGCGGGACGGCCGGGCACCAGCGCCGTGGTGATCACCACGTCGAAGCCCTTGATCGCGTCTTCGAGCGCCTTCTGCTGCTGTGCCTTCTCCGCGTCGGTGAGCTCGCGGGCGTAGCCGCCCTCGCCAGCCGCCTCGATGCCGAGGTCGAGCCACTGCGCGCCAACGGAGCGGACCTGGTCGGCCACCTCCGGGCGCACGTCGTAGCCCGTGGTCCTGGCTCCGAGGCGCTTCGCGGTCGCAAGGGCCTGCAGGCCCGCCACGCCCACGCCGAGCACGAGGACCGTCGCCGGCTTGACCGTGCCGGCCGCGGTGGTGAGCATCGGGTAGAACCGGGTGAGCAGCGACGCGCCGAGCAGCACCGCCTTGTAGCCCGAGACGTTCGCCTGGGAGGAGAGCCCGTCCATCACCTGCGCGCGCGAGATACGCGGAATCGCCTCGATCGCGTAGGCCTTGACCCCGGCCGCGTCCAGCTTGGCGATGTTCTCCGTCGCGGTGCGCGGCGCGAGGAAGCCGATGAAGGTGGAGCCGCTGCGGAGCTTGGCGATCTCCTCGGGGGTCGGCGGCGCTACCTTGACGACGATGTCGGCGGACCAGGGATCGCCGATCTCGGCCCCTGCCTCGGTGTATAGCTCGTCCGGTATGAGCGAGCCGAGGCCCGCTCCGGGCTCTACGACGACCTTGAGGCCTTTCGCGGTCCAGATGCTCACGACCTTCGGCACCAAGGCCACCCGGCGCTCGTCTTGTCCGGTCTCCCGGACAACGCCGAGCGTCAGCGCGGACCCGCCTTCAGATAGAGCTTGCGCCATGCGGAAACTCACCTTCCTGTCTCTTTTGTGCCACCAAACGGGCGACGGCGTTAGAGTATGTCAGACGGGGTGATACAGGTTTAGCACCGGGGCGTGCTAGCCTTGACGCGCCCATTCGGGCGGCCCGTACTTAAAAGTGAAGGACTATGACGACAGCCAAATTCTACGACCGAGCAGGAGGCGAACATGCCTGACATCCACTTCGGCGGAGAAGGATTTCCTGTCCATATCGAGCCAGACCCCTGGGAGCAGCCGCTCGCGCCCGAATACGAGGCGCTGGTCGGCAAGCCGCTCCCCGAGCTCAGACTCGCCTCCTCCGAGACCACGGGCGTGTCGTTCCCGCTGCACCAGCTCAGCCGCGCCCGCAACATGATCGTCATCCTGCCCAAGATCGCGACGAAACGGCACCCCTTGCCCGAACACCTCGCGGACCATCCCCTCATACAGGCAGGCGTGCGGCTGCACGAGGGCGTGCACGAGCAGTACGAGAACTTGGCCAGCATCGGCTTCAGCTACATCTTCCTCGTGACCACCCAGAGCGCCGAAGAGCTGCGCGAGATCATCCGGCCCGAGCCGCGCCAGCAGTTCCCCGCCCTCTCCGACCCCGACCTCAAGCTCGCGGACCTCGTCGGCCTGCCCACGTTCGCCGTCGAGGGCGAGCGGTTCTACGAGCCGTTCGGCCTGATCCTCCGCGAATGCGTGGTGGAGAAGGTCGTCTACCCCATCGGCGACCCCGAGGGCTACGCCCGGTGGGCGTTCAACTGGGCGCGGGTCCGCCGCCCTGACCTCGACTTCCTGAACTACAACCTGGATCGGGGATCCTTCACCCGCCGGAACGGCTGACCGCAGCATGCCCGCGGACACATCGACCGAGAACTGCGTGTTCTGCGCGATCGTCGCGGGTGTCGGACCGGCCTACCGGGTCTACGAGGACGACGACGTCGTCGCCTTCCTCGACATCCGCCCGGTGAGCCGGGGCCACACCCTGGTGATACCCAAACCGCACAGCCCCTACCTCGAAGACCTCGACCCCGAGAACGGCGCGAAGATCTTCAAGGTCGGCCAGCGCATCGCCCGCGCCATCCGCCGCAGCGATCTCGGCGTCGCGGGCGCGCATCTCGTCGTCAACGACGGCCGGGCCGCGATGCAGACCGTGTTCCACACCCACCTGCACGTCATCCCCCGCCGCAAAGGCGACAAGGTCAGCCTGCCGTTCCTCTTCGGAGCCGTCTGGCGCAAACTCGTCGACCCCGAGCGCACCGCGGAAGCGATCCGCGAAGGCCTTCGCCGCCTGGGGTAGGCTCGGGTAACCAGATCCTCCCAGGCCATTGGGGCAAAGGAAGAGATTCCCTGCGCTAGAACTCATATATCGACCCGATGATGGGAAGCAGCTGGAAGGTATCAGCGTGGATAGTCGGCGGCGCACAAGCAGCTGTGGAAGCCAGTCCGGAGGAACCCGCGCCCACGATGCTTCACCAGGGCAGCGTGAATGAAAATTCTGCCGACCGGGCTTCCGGCAAAGGACGCGGGCCGGAATCCGGCCGTCTTCAATATCGATCTACGACCAAATACGGCTGACCAGGAACGCGCTCGCGCAGGTGCCGCTATCGGACCTCAGCGATTCGAACAAGCTAACGCGCGCCACGACGAACGAGCTCACGCAACGCATTGACTCCCTACGCTGATACAGCCTGGCCCTCACGCTCAATCAATCTCGACCACAGGCCGTGTTCTGGTTCAGAATATTCTCCTGCCCCATTGGCTCTCATCGAATCGCTCGTTTCATTTCGGCCGCCCGCACCACCAATCTAGGCGATAACCCGAAGGGGACCGCTATGCCCGATAGGATCGATCCTGTGAATTTCGGAATTTTAGGATCGCGCTAGCGAGCAGTCGCGCCCATCTGCGAATTGCATCGGAGCCTTCGAGCTCACCGGGCCGATCATCCGGAAGCCGCTCCCTCGTCCTTGCCGCTCACGGCGCGAGCGCAACGCACTCGCTGCGGCCAGCGCCGCCGGGACCGGCTAGGCTGGAAAGATGAGCACGCACGGCGACTACTTCGGGGAAGTCACCCATGCGCTCACCAATCTCACCGCCGACCAGTCCGCCTCTGTTCGGGACCGGCTTGTGCCGAGGGCCGCGACACCGGAGGATCTGCCGAAGCCCGAGCCTCGGAGCAAGCAGCCCTGCCACGATCAGCCCGTCGTTCCTGTCCTGGACCCAGGCATGCCGCTGTTCGTCACGCTGGAAGGGCCCGGAGTCATCGGCCTGTAGAGGCTAGTGCTCCTCGTCGAGGGCTTCTTCGCGATACGGGTTCTCGTCGCCGGCCGGGCGGGCGCCAGCGGCGACCTTGCGAGCCGCCTCGTCCGCTTCCCGCGCTTTTCTGACCAGCTCTTCCATCTGCGCCACGGTGTCCGGCACCGTGTCCAGCTCGAACTTCAGGCTCGGGGTGAATTTCACCCCGAGCCTTGCCCCGACGAGCCCGCGCAGCTGGCCCGCCACCTCGGCGAAAGCCTCAGCGGCGCCAGCGGTGTCCGGCTCGTCGGTGATGCTCGCGCCCCGGACCGTGTAGTACAAGGTCACTTCCCGCAGGTCGGCGGTCATCTTCGCGTCGGTGAAGGTGACCAGTTCCAGCCTGGGGTCGGGGATCTCAAGCTCGACTGCGCTCGCGACCAAGGTGCGGACCCGCTTCGCGAGCCGTCGAGCACGGGCCGGATCAGCCACGCGGCTTCTCCTGCAGCTCGTAGGTCTCGATCACGTCGCCGACCTTGAAGTCGGAATAGGTCAAGGTCAGACCGCACTCGTAGCCCTCGCGGACCTCGGTCGCGTCATCTTTCTCCCGACGCAACGAGGTGACTGTGAGGTTCTCGGCGATGACGGCAGAATCCCGCAGGAGCCTGGCTTTGGCGTTGCGCCGCACCACGCCCGAGGTGACCATACATCCGGCGATGAGGCCCGCCTTCGAGGACTTGAACAAAGCCCTGATCTCGACCGTGCCGAGCGAGACCTCCTCGTAGACCGGCTTGAGCATGCCGGTGAGCGCCTTGGTGATCTCCTCGATGGCCTGGTAGATGACGGTGTAGTACCGGATCTCCACGCCTTCGCGGTTCGCGAGCTCGGTGGCCTTGCCCTCGGCCCGGACGTTGAACCCGATGATGATCGCGTTCGAGGCCGCAGCGAGGTTCACGTTGGTCTCGGTGACCCCGCCGACGCCTCGGTCGATGACCCGGAGCTCCACCTCTTCGCCAACGTCGATCCCGATGAGCGCCTCTTCCAGGGCTTCCACCGTGCCGGAGTTGTCGCCCTTGAGGATGAGGTTGAGCTGGCTGGTCTCCTTGAGCACCGAATCCAGGTCCTCGAGGCTGATCCGTCGACGGCCCTTCGCCGCGAGCTCGTTGCGCCGCCGCGCCGCGCGCCGGTCGGCGATCTGCCGGGCGATGCGGTCCTCCTCGACCACGAGCAGGCTGTCGCCGGCCCTCGGCACCGAGGTGAAGCCGATGACCTGCACCGGCCTCGACGGCAGCGCCTCGGGCACGTCGTCGCCGTGCTCGTCCACCATCTTGCGGACTCGGCCGTAGGCGTCGCCCGCGACGACGGAGTCGCCGACGCGCAGCGTGCCGCGCTGGATCAAGACCGTCGCCACCGGGCCTCGGCCTCGGTCAAGGTGCGCCTCGATGGACACGCCCTGCGCCTCGCGGTCCGGGTTGGCCCGCAGGTCGAGCGACGCGTCGGCGGTGAGCAGCACCGCTTCGAGGAGCTGGTCGATATTCGTGCCGTTGCGCGCGGAGATGTCGACGAACATCGTGTCGCCGCCGTATTCCTCCGCGACCAGGCCGAACTCGGTGAGCTGGCCCCGGATCTTGGCCGGGTCGGCCCCCTCTTTGTCGATCTTGTTGACCGCCACCACGATGGGCACGTCGGCAGACTTCGCGTGGTTGATCGCCTCGACCGTTTGGGGCATGACGCCGTCGTCCGCCGCAACGACCAGGATCGCGATGTCGGTGACCTTCGCGCCTCGGGCACGCATGGCGGTGAACGCCTCGTGGCCGGGGGTGTCGATGAAGGTGATCAGCCGCTCTTCGCCGTCCAGCGTGGTCGGCACCTGGTAGGCGCCGATGTGCTGCGTGATGCCGCCGTGCTCGCCCTCGCGGACGTTCGCCTGGCGGATCGTGTCCAAAAGGCGGGTCTTACCGTGGTCGACGTGGCCCATGACGGTGACGACCGGGGGCCGGACCACGAGGTCCTCCTCCTCATCGTCGTCGTCGCCGTAGGTGAGGTCGAAGGAGTCGAGCAGCTCTCGGTCCTCGTCCTCAGGGCTGACGACCTGGACCTTGAAGTTCAGCTCGTCGCCGAGCAGCTGCAAGGTGTCGTCGCCGACCGACTGGGTCGCGGTGACCATTTCGCCGAGGTTGAACAGCGCTTGCACCAAGGACGCGGGGTTCGCGTCGATCTTCTCCGCGAAGTCCGAGAGCGACGCGCCTCTGGCGAGGCGGATGACCTCGCCATTGCCCCTCGGCAGCCGCACGCCGCCGACCACCGGGGCTTGCATGCTGTCGTACTCTTGGCGCTTTTGCCGCTTCGACTTGCGACCACGCTTGACCGGGCCGCCCGCGCGTCCGAACGCGCCAGCTGTGCCGCCGCCTCGGCCTCTGCCGCCGGGACCACCAGGGCCGCCGGGACCGCCAGGACGACCGGGGCCGCCGGGACCACCAGGGCCGCTACGGCCGGGGGCTCCCGCTCCAGCAGCGCCGCCGGGACCACCAGGACGACCGGGGCCGCCAGGACGAGGCCCCGGACCGGGACGGGGACCGCGGGGCGGCATCGAGCCCGGACTCGGAACCGGTCCGCGACCGCCAGGCCGGGGTCCGGGGGCAGCAGGCCTCGGCATACCCGGAACCGGCGGACGCGAGCCGGAAGGCCCAGGCCTCGGCCCCATCGGACGGGGAACGCCTGGCACGGACGACGGCGAAGGGGCTCCGCCGGGGCGAGGGCCAGGAGCGGGTCCCCTGCCCGGGTGCGGCGCGGGCGCGCCAGCCGCAGGAGGGGCGGGGGCGGACGAAGAGAACGGGTTGTTGCCGATCCGGGGCGGACGCGGCGCCGGGGCCTGCGGACGCGGCGCGGCGGCTCCGTCCTGCGGCGGCGCTTGCTGGGCCGGCTGCGGAACGGCCGTCTGAGGCTGCGGCTGGACGGGCTGCTGCGGCTGGGCCGGCGCTGGAGCCGCCGGACGCGGGCCGGGTCGAGGCCCTGGCACGACGGACGACTGCGCGGCGGGCGCACGGCCCTCGCTCTGCGGCTTTTGGCCCTGATCGTCGCTCACATGGCGCGTCGGCTTCGCGGACGCGCCCGCAGATGCGGCGAAATGGTCCCGCAATCGCCGCGCCACCGGCGGCTCGATCGTCGACGAAGCCGACTTAACAAATTCCCCCTGGTCTTTGAGCCGAGCAAGAAGGTCCTTGCTGCTGACTCCAAGTTCTTTGGCCAACTCGTGCACTCGAGTCTTGCCTGCCACTCGCGCTCTCCTCACTATCGAGGTCAAGCGCCCCCGTGCCAATGGCTGGCAGGCGTAGCCGACCTCGAACTATGTCCGATCAGTATTCATCGTTGGTGCTTCACAACGTGCTCATTTTTCTTGGGTGCCTTTCATACCCGGCCCAATCAATTCGTCTGCTCCGCGAGCGCAGTGACCTCGTCCAGCACTGTCGAGCAATCGACGGGGCCGGGGTGGCGCAATGCTCTCGCGAAGGCGTTTTTGCGCCCAGCCGCCGACACGCATGTCGGCTTCGGGCACACCCACGCTCCTCGCCCGCCCAAACGTCTGCTCAGGTCCAAGACGAGGACCAGGGCGTTCTCCTGCTGCAGGGCTTCCTGCCGCAGAATGGTGGTCCTCAGCAAAGCCGAGGCGGGCATCCGCTGCCGACATCCGACGCACGTGCGGGTTGGCACATGCGGCGCTGGCGGACCGGGACGGTCGAAGAACCGAGAATTCATCTTACTCCTCTTCGGCCCGATTGGAAAGTTGATTTGCCAGCCGAAGCGGTTACGGAGCGCTGTGATCTGCGGCGGCCCTCCGGGCGACTTCCGGGTCCTGCTCGCTGCGGATGTCGATCCGCCACCCGGTGAGCCGCGCCGCGAGACGGGCGTTCTGCCCCTCTTTGCCGATCGCGAGGGAGAGCTGGGAGTCCGGCACGACCACTCGGACCGCTTTCGCGACAGGATCGAGCACGCGCGTGGCGAGCGCCCGCGCGGGCGAGAGCGCGTTGCCGACGAAGGTCGCCGGATCCTCGTCGAAGTCGATGAGGTCGATTTTCTCGCCCGCCAGCTCGCTCATCACGTTGCGCACCCGCTGCCCGTTCTGCCCGATGCAGGCGCCCTTGGCGTTCAGGCCCGGCACCGTGGACTTCACCGCGATCTTCGACCGGTGGCCCGCCTCTCTGGCCACCGCCACGATCTGCACCGACCCTTCGCCGATCTCCGGGACCTCGAGGGCGAACAGCTTGCGGACCAGATTCGGATGCGTCCGCGAAAGCGTGATCTGCGGCCCGCGCCTGCCCGCCTTGACGCTCACGACGTAGCATTTGACCCGGTCGCCGTGCACGAGCGACTCCCCAGGCACCTGCTCCGCAACCGGCAGAACGCCCTCGTAGCTCTTAAGTTCCGAGCCGAGCTTGACGATTTGCAGGCCGCGCTCGTTCGCCCGCGCGTCGCGCTGCACCACGCCCGCGACGATTTCGCCCTCTTTGACCGGGAGGTCCGCGAAGCCCTGGTCCCCTTCCGCGTCGCGCAGCCGCTGGAGGATGACCTGCCGCGCGGTCATTGTGGCGATCCGCCCGAAGTCGGCGGGAGTGTCGTCGTATTCGCCGAGGATGTTTCCGTCCTCGTCCCGCTCGGCAACGAGCACCTTGACCGCGCCGTGCTTGCGGTCGATGTCGACCCTGGCGTCGGCATGGTGTCCGTCGGTGTGCTTGTAGGCGGTGAGCAGAGCTGACGCTATGGCGTCAATGATCTTCTCGCTCGAAAGGCCCTTCTCTGCCTCGATCGCGCGCAGCGTTTGAACATCAATGTGCATCGGATGTCCCGCTCCTCATGTTGACTTGTTCGCTCAGACCGCTCGCGCGCAGAGCCTTGCTCGTTGTTGGGTAGTGTAGCGCCTTTTGTTGCCGGGCGCAGCTGATGGCGCGGCCCCGCCTGACGCGGCGCATGGCAGGATAGTGGACTGTGACTGCCGTTCGACCTCTCCCCCTGAGCCGACGCGCGGCGTTGCTCGTCGGAGCCTCGGCGCTCCTCGTCTCCGCCGCCGGATGCGCCGAGGACCAGCGGCCCGATCCGAAAGCAGAACAACTGCTCGCCTCGCTGCGCGATCAAGCGGGCCGGGCGCGGCGCGAGGCGGAGCAGGCGGGGCTGCTCGCGGACCGGGACGCCGACCAGGCCAGGGCGTTGCGCGAGGCGGGCGACGTCCGACGCGCGCACGCCGACGCGCTCGACGCGCAGCTGGCCAGGCTCGCCCCGCCGAAGACCACCGCGCCTTCCCCGACCGTCGTCTCCACCGCGAACCCGCCCCCTCCAGGCTCGCTCGACCAGTTCAAAGCCTCGCTCGCCGAATCCCGTCGGCTCGCGGGCGAACTCGCCCGCGACTCCTCTGGGTACCAGGCCGGATTGGCGGCCTCGATTGCCGCCGCGCTCGGGGCGCTCCTCGCCGTCACCCTCGCCGAGGCGGACCAATGACAGGAGCGCAGCGATGACCGGGTTGCCGCAACAAGACGCCGCCGCGCTCGCCGAAGCCGTCGCCGCAGAGCACGCCGCCGTGTTCGCCTATGGCGTGGTGCAGGCGTACGTGCGCCACCCGGCCACCACCCGGCTCGCCGAGGAGATCGTCACCGAACATCGCGCCCACCGGGACGGAGCCGCCGAGCTGCTCGCCCGCTCCGGCGCGAAAACACCGGCGGCGGCTCCCGCTTACACCGTGCCGATCACCGTGACGGACGGGCCGTCCGCCGCGCGCCTCGCGGAACACGTCGAGCAGGAGACCGCCCAGGCCTGGCGCGCGCTCGTCGAGCGCGCCACCCTTCCCGAAGTGCGCGGGCACGGCGTGCGCGCGCTCGGCGACTGCGCCGTGCGCGCCGCGCAATGGCGGGAGAACTTGGACCAGAACCCGCTCGCCGCGCCATTCCCCGGCGAGGGCTAGCTCGAGCCCAGAATGCCGAGCCCGCAAGCGCTGCCCACCCCGAAAATCGTCGGCAGCACGCAAGCAATGACGCAGCTGCCCACGTACAGCCCGAGCGAGATGTACAGGGTCCACTGCCCGATCTTCTTCGTGCTTTCCGAGGCTTGCCGCGCCCCGGCGACATCCCCTCGCCGCCAACGTTCTTCAACCTTGTTCGACTCCAGCAGCGCGAAGATGCCGACCGGCCAAAACAGCAGGAACGCCGCGACGACCCAGCCGATCTGCTTGTCCGGCATCGGAGCGACCTGGCCGTAAACCGGTTGCTGGTACGGCGGCTGCTGCCCGTAGACGGGTTGCTGGCCATAAACGGGCTGTCCGTACGGCGGCTGCTGTCCGTACGGCGACTGTTGGTAAGGATCCGGGTAGGTCATGCGCTCCTCGAAAAAAGAAAAATGCCGCCGCAGGGCGCCGGCCCCTCACAGACCGAACCCGGCGCGAGAGCCTGAGCTCCCGCGCCGGGTTCGATGATAGTCAGTCGCTTGCTGGGCGAGCGCAACTCGTGCGAGTCGCGCTCAGCTCACATATTCGAGCCGCTCGCGCCGAGGATCACAGAGCCGATCCCGCACAGACAGCCGAGCACCGTCAGCCCGATGCCGACGTACACGCCGATGCTGCCCCACTTCTTCGCGTCCGCCGAAGCTTGCTGCGCGCCGGCGAAGTCGCCCTGCCGCCACAGGTTGTCGACCTTGCCGGAGGCGATGAACGCGGGGATCGCGAACGGCCAGCAGAGGAAGATCGCGGCAATGGCCCAGCCGATATTGTTCGACGGCGGGCCGCCCGCCGCGCCGCCCGGGCCGTACGGGGCCCCGCCGGGAGGCGTTCCGTACGGGGCGACAGGCGGCGTCCCGTACGGAGAGCTGCCCGGAGCCGACGGCGGCCCGGCGTACGGGGAGCTGCCCGGCTGGTTCGGGTCCGAGCCAGGGAATGGTTGATTCGGTGGATACGTCATTGCGTCTCTCCGCCTTTCTTTTCGCCCGTACTGTCGCACGGTGTCTTGTTATGGTGCCCACAACCCCATATCGAACGATGATCTTCGAGAAGATTAACGTATCGCGTACGAGACGCCGCAAGGGGCTGTCTCACACGTGCAACATCGTGAACGGCGCAAAGGGGAGGTTGCGGATGACGAACCAGACCGGCACGGCGAACGCGAGCGCCATCCCAGCCCACATCTTGTCGTGCCAGACGGGGAGCTTCGCCCCACGCCACCGGTTCATGAACCACGCGAACCACGCGTAGGCCAATGCCACCACGATCAGCAGAGCGACAGCGTTGTAGTGCAATGCCTGCGGAACATCGCCGTGCATGAGGTACCACATCATCCGAGAGCCGCCGCATCCTGGACAGTCAAGGCCGAAAAGCTGCCGGAGCGGGCACGGCGGGATCGGCCCGCCCGGGGTCTCCGGATGGGCGAACCACATCCCCGCGCACGCGGCGAGGCCGAGCGCCCCGACGCCAATCGGCGCGGCCATGCCTCGGGTGAACAACCCGGTGCAGGCGGCCCCGGCCCTCGCCAACGTCGACCGGCGAGCGGAAGTCTCCGCATACGCGCACATATCGTTTCCTCTTCACTAGCTCGAAGCCGATAAGCCGCCGAACACTGCGTCCGGGCCTCCGGCAACGGCGAAGCCGAAAACAGTCACACCGCGAGCGCCTGGCCGCAGTCCTCCTGCTTCGTCTCCGCCCTGTCCACGATACCGGCGCACATCCCCCGCCAACCGGTCAGTGGATAGAGTTGATAACCGCAACGCCAGCGATAACACTAACCACCGCGCTGCCGACGCACAGGAGGAAGAACAGGCCGCCAAGGACCGTCCCCGTGATCGCAAAGCCCTTGCCTGGCATTTTCTTCCCGAGCGCGATCCCGCCGCAAATAACGGCGGCGAGGGCCAGCAGAGCCTGGACGGCCCAGAGCGCTAACCCGACAATGCTCGATCCGCCGACCATGGCCGCCGCCGCGCTTCCGTCGCCCGTGCTGGCCGTTCTGGCCGCGCTCGCCCCGAGCACCCACTGGAACAGCACACTTCCGCAGCACAACACCCAGACGGCGATGCCGCAGATCATCGAGGCCATCGCGAGGCCAGGGCTTCCGGTCGGCGCGGGAGCCGGGAACCCAACCCCGCCGTACGTCGGCTGCGCGCCGTACGGGCTCAGCTGCGGTTGTCCCCCGTACGGACTCTGCGCCCCGTACGGGGACATGCCGCTGTGTGGATTCTGTCCTCCGTACGGCGATTGGCCGTACGGATTCTGCCCCGGCGGATACGTCATCGCCCATGCTCCTCGTCAGTCCCCCGGCGCGTCACCGGCTTCTTTCACTCTCTCACAGGCGACCCTGCGGTATCCCATCAGTCCTGAGAGGGGCTCAGTGCTGATCGGGCAGCTCGTCGAACCCTCCGGAGAGGCCGAAGGCGATCAGCGCCCCGTAGCCCAGGATGACAAGCACGCTGAGGACGGTCGCCACGACGCCCAGCCAGAACCCGACTTGGGCCAACGTCCGATTCTCCGGCAGATTCTTGTTCAGATACATCCTGCCGCAGATGATCGCGGGAATCCCTGTGAAGCAATAGCAGCTGACGAACGACAAAATCCCCAAGACCAGCGCGGCGACCGCAAGGCCGCTCGACTCTGTCTGCGCGGGCTGGTAGTACGGAGGGTACGGCCCCGGCGGCGGGCCCCCTGCCGGGGGGAACCCCGGCGCTGGCTGACCAGCGCCGGGGAACGAGTGCTGTCCCTCGGGCGTGCTGTCCGGATATGTCATGGCGCCGTCGTGCTCACGCTTCCGCTGAAGTCGAGCACTCCGCTCAGGCTCAAGATCGCGAAGAAGAGGCCCCACGCTACCGCGACGCCGATGGCGATCCAGCCGAATTTCTTCTGCTTCGCGTTGTCTTTGGCGGTCACGACCGCGACGATGCCGAGGATCAGGCCGATCCCGCAGATGTTGAACAACCCCGCGAAAATCACCGCGAGAAGGCCGAGCGTGTTCTTCTGCTCCACCGGCGGCTGCCCCTGGAAACCAGGCTGTCCGGAGAAACCGGGCTGGCCCGCGTTTCCGTAAGGATTCGGTTCCGTCGGGTAGGTCATGTCGCAAACTCCTCTTCAGTCGTCCCCCGGCGCCTCACCGGCTGCGACCACTATTGCACAACCGCGACGGCGACACCATCCCACCCCTTCGAAGAAACGAGCTGCAGGGCCGTGGCGTCGAGCCTTGGGTGCGATCCCAGCAGCTCCAGCACCTCTCGGGTGCCCCGGACGTCCTCGTCGCCGTGCTCGGGGTCCAACGCGTTCGGGTCGATGATCGCCCCGCCGCGCACCACGTTGTCCACGACGATCACCGTCCCTTTCCGGGCGAGGTCGAGGGCCAGGCGCACGTAATTCGCGTTATTGCGCTTGTCGGCGTCGATGAAGATCAAGTCGAACGGCTCCACGCCCTCCGCCTTGAACGCGAGCAGCGAGTCGATGGCCGGGCCGACCACGACCTCCACGAGGCCTGAGACCCCGGCCAAGACGTGGTTCTCCCGCGCCACCTCGGCGTGGTGGGGGTCGATCTCCAACGTGACGACCTTGCCGCCGGGCGGCAGCGCCCTGGCGAACCAGGTGGAGCTGTACCCGCCGAGCGTGCCGACCTCCAGGACGCGGCGCGCTCCGGAGATCTTGGCCAGAAGGTGCAGGAACTTCCCCGCGGTCGGCGCGACGTCGATCGGCGGCAAGCCGCCTGCCTTGTTCCGGTCGAAGATCGAGCTGGTGTCCTCCTCCTCCGAGGAGAACAACGTCTGCGCCAACCAGTCGTCGACGGCGACCCATGCTGGATCTGGGTGAAAAGCGCGTGGCATGGGCCAAGCCTACTCGCCCGCGTCCGCCTTGCCCGCCCGCTGCCCGGAGCCGTTGGCGACGAACTCCTCGGCCCTTGCCAGCGCCGCCACGGCCGAGGGGACGACCACGTCCGCATCGACCGAGCCGGATTCCCCGGCGAAGCGCTCTTTCAGCTCCACTTTGCCCTCGCTGGCCCAGTCGCGTCCGACCACGACGATGACCGGGGCGCCGAGCAGCTCCGCGTCGGCGAACTTCACCCCTGGGGACGCTTTGCGGTCGTCCAGAAGGACGCGCAGCCCGTGCGCTTCCAGCTCGGCCGCGTACTGCTCGGCGGCCTCCGCCTCGGCAGAGCCCTTCCCGGTGGAGAGCACATGGACTTGGAACGGCGCGACCTGGGGTGGCCAGCGCAGCCCCTTCTCATCGTGCCACTGCTCGGCGATGACGCCGACGAGGCGGGAGACCCCGATCCCATAGGAGCCCATGATGAGCCTGGCGGGCTTGCCGTTCTCGCCGAGGACGTCGACCGAGAACGCGTCGGTGTACTTGGTGCCGAGCGCGAAAACGTGCCCGATCTCGATGCCCCGCGCCGCGACGAGCTTGCCCGCCCCGTCCGGCGACGGGTCGCCCTCGCGCACCTCGGCGGCCTCGATGGTCCCGTCTGCGGTGAAGTCCCGCCCGTGGACGAGGCCGACGACGTGCTTGCCCTTCTCGTCCGCGCCGGTGATCCAGCTCGTCCCGATCCCGACCCTTGGGTCGAGCAGATACCGCACCCCGTTGGCCCGGATCGCCCCCGGACCGATGTACCCGCGCACGAGGAACGGGTTCGCGGCGAAGTCCTCGTCGGTCAAAAGCTCCACTTCGGCGGGCTCCAACTGGGCTTCGAGGCGTTTGAAGTCGACCTCGCGGTCGCCTGGCACGCCGACCGCGAGCAGCTCCCACTCCCCCTGTTTCCCGCCCTTTTGCGGCTGGCGGACCTTGAGGAGGACGTTCTTGAGCGTGTCCGCAGCGGTGACCTCGCGGCCGAGCGCCCCGTTCGCCCAGTCCACGAGCGTCGCGATGGTCGGGGTGTCGCCGGTGTCGTACGTCTGCGCCTCGGGGGCTCCGGAGAAGTCGACCGGCTCCGCGACAGGGGTCGTCACGGCCTCGACGTTCGCGGCGTAGCCGGACTCGAGGCAGCGCACGTAGGTGTCCTCGCCGATGGCGCTCTCCGCGAGGAACTCCTCGCTGGCCGAGCCGCCCATCGCGCCCGAGGTCGCGGCGACGATCACGTAGGAGATTCCGAGCCGGTCGAAGATCCGCTGGTAGGCCTCGCGGTGCGCGTGGTAGGCCGCCTTGTTGCCCGCCTCGTCCACGTCGAAGGAGTACGAGTCCTTCATGACGAACTCCCGCCCGCGCAGGATGCCCGCGCGCGGGCGCTCCTCGTCCCGGTACTTCGTCTGGATCTGGTAGAGGATGACCGGCAGATCCTTGTACGAGGTGTACTCCCCCTTCACGAGGAGCGCGAACAGCTCCTCGTGGGTGGGGGCGAGCAAGTAGTCGCCTCCTTTGCGGTCCTTGAGCCGGAAGAGGTTGTCCCCGTACTCCGTCCACCGGTTCGAGGTCTCGTACGGCTGGCGCGGCGCGAGCGCAGGCAGCAGGATCTCTTGGCCCCCGATGCCGTCCATCTCCTCGCGGACCACGTTCTCGATTTGCCGCAGCGCCTTCAGGCCGAGCGGCAGCCAGGCGAACACGCCGGGCGAGACCCGCCGGAAGTAGCCGCCCCGCACGAGAAGCTTGTGGTTGGGGACCTCCGCGTCGGCGGGGTCTTCCCGCAATGTGCGCAGAAACAGTTCAGAAAGTCTGGTGACCATTCCGGGAATCTTACGGGGCGGCCTTGGTAAGCACGAATTCGTCTTCGGCGAGCTTCGCGAGCATCCGCTCATGCGCCCACGGGGACCAGGGCCACAACTCGGGCACGCCGTCCTTCCCCAGGTACCAGCTGTTGCAGCCGCTGACCCAGATCGTCCCCTTCACCGCTTCTTTGATCTCGGCGTTGTACGCCTCGGTGACGTCCTTCCTCGGCTGGGCCGAGTCGAACTGGCCCGTGCGCCAACGGTCGATCCACCGCATGATGTAGTTGGCCTGCGCCTCTGCGATCCCGACCAGGGAGAAGTTCCCGACCGGGCTGTGCGGGCCCATGATGAAGAAGAAATTCGGGAACCCCGGCACCGCCACCGTCCGATACGCCCTCGGTCCGGTATCGGCCCAGGCTTCGTCGAGGCTCTGCCCGCCCTCGCCGACGATCTCGGCGGGGCGCACGAAGGCGTGGAAGTCGAAGCCGGTGGCCATGACGATCACGTCGAGCTCGTGCAGTTGGCCGTCTTTGGTGAGGATCCCGCCTTCGACGATGCGGTCGATGCTGTCGGTCACCACGTGCACGTTCGGGCGCTGCACCGCCTGGTAGAAGGTCGGATGCACGATTGTCCGCTTGCACATCGGCTTGTCCGGCGGGGTGAGTTTCGCGCGCAGCGCTTTGTCCCGCACGGTGCGCAGGTGCAACTTGCAAAACGCGTCGACCAGCTTGTACCGCAGGCCTTCCGGATGCAGCGTCGCTTGGAACAGGCCGCCGAAGCCCACCCGGATCGCCCGGTAGAAGACCTCGTTGAGGACGGGGAAGGTCCGCAGCGCCCACCGAAGGGCCGGGCCGGTCGGCGGGTTCGGGAGCGGGGCGACCCACTGGGCGGTGCGCTGGAAGAGCGTCACATCGACATTCCGCTTCGACAGCGCCGAGACGATTTGGACCCCGGTGGACCCGGTGCCGACCACGCCGACCCGTTTGCCTTCCAACGGCACGGAATGATCCCACTGCGCCGAATGGAAGAGGGCGCCCCCGAAGGAGTCGAGCCCTGGGATCGGGGCGATCTTCGGATGGTGCAGCACGCCGGAGGCGGAGACCAGGAAGTCTGCGGAGTAGACGCCTTTGGCCGTGGTGACCTCCCACCTGCCGTCCGCGAAGACCGCGCCGGTGACCGCCTCGCCGAACCGGATGCGCGGGGTCACGCCGAACCGGTCCGCGGTCTCGTCCAAATACCGCTCGATCTCCGGCTGGGTCGGGAACAGGTGCGACCATTCAGGGTTCTTCGCGAAGGTGTATTGGTACCAGTGCGAGGGCACGTCGCACGTCAAGCCCGGATAGGTGTTCTCCCGCCAGGTCCCGCCGATGCTCTGGCCCTTCTCCAGGATGACGAAATCGTCAATCCCGGCCTCTTTGAGCTTGACTCCCATGGCGACTCCGGACATGCCCGCCCCGATGACCACCACCGAAGGCTTGCGCAGACCGCCACGCCCTCGCGCCGTTCCGTTGACCGCCAACGTCATTTCCGCTCCTCAAGAATCTGGTGTGCTCTCTCTCACTTGAGGATAGCGCATCGCTATAACAACGTTGTGCGCAGATCGCGTCGGAGTCTGGCCCCAGCGCCGTCCGTCAGACGGGTTCGGGCTCGGATCCCGCGCCAGAGTCTGCGGCTGCTTTCGCCTCTTGAGCTTCGGCGATCTGCGCCGAGGTGTACCCGATGAAGAGCCCGGACGCTCCGGCCACCAACGCCGCCCCGGCGAGGATCAACAGGCCGAAGGTGTAGCCGGACGAGAGCTGCGCGAGCTGTTCGGCGGTCATCCCGTCCGAGTTGCTCCGACCGACTTCCAGCTTCGTGGAGAAGAGCATCGCGCCCATGAGCGAGAGGCCGACCGGCCCGCCGAGCTCCTGGGCGACCAGCGCGATAGCCGCGACCGGACCAAGCTCCGAATCGGGGACTCCGACCAAGACGCAGAGCGGCAGCGGCACGAGCACGACGCCGATGCCGAAGCCGATCAGCAGGATCGGCGCGAGCAGATTGTGCAGGTACTGGGCCGAAGGCGTGAGCGTGGAGCCGTAGAGGAAACCTGCCAGCACGAACGCCAGGCCCACCCCTGCGGTCCAGCGCGGCGCGATCTTCTTGAGCAGCAGCACCGCGACCTGGCTGCCGATCCCGAGCGCGATGGCGAAGGGGATGAACGAGAGGCCGGTCTTCAGCGGCGAGTAATGCAGCACGTCCTGGAAGAAGAGCACCACGTAGATGGTCAGGCACATCAGGATCGCGCCCGACAGGATGATCGTCGTGAACGTCGCGATCTTGTCCTTGGTCGCGAACAGGCGCAGCGGCACCAGGGGGTTGGACGAGCGCAGCTCGATCGCGACGAACGCGGCGAGGAGCGCCACGCCGAGGATCAGCGGGCCGACCACGAACGGGCTCGTCCAGCCCCAGATCGGCCCCTGGGTGAAGCCGAAGACGAATGAGAGCACCGCGCCCACCGAGGAGAGCGCGCCCGGCACGTCGAGTTTCGTGCTGTGCGGCGGGATGTTGGGGATGGTCAGCGCCGTCAGGACGAGGATGCCGACCCCGATCGGGACGTTCACCGCGAAGATCAGCTGCCAGTCCAGGCCGGAGATCCCGATGTGCTCGCCGATGAACCGGCCAAGCTCGGTGAGCGCCCCGCCGAAGATGAGCCCGGCGATCGAGCCGATGCCGAGCATGCCGCCGTAGATGGCCACGGCCACGTTCCGGGCGCTGCCCGGGGTGTAAAGGCTCGCGACGATCGCGAGCCCGGTCGGGGCTGCGATGGCCGCCCCCGAGCCTTGGAACGCCCGGAACGCCAAAAGCGAGATCTCGTTCCAAGACAACGAGCAGAGCAACGAGCCGAGGGTGAACACGCCGACGCCGATCAGGAACGCCCGCTTGCGCCCGATCAGATCGCCGATCCGCCCGCCGAGCAGCATGAGGCCGCCGAAGGCGAGCACGTAGGACGTGATCACCCAGGAGCGGCCCGGCCCGGAGAGGTGCAGCGCGTCGCTGATCCGGTACAGGGCGATGTTCGCGACGGTGCCGTCGAGCGTCGCCATGAACTGCATCCCGCCGAGCGCCAGGATCGCGAGGCCGAACGCGCTGGAACGCTGCGCGTGGTCGTGGCGTCCGTGCAGGAACTCGTTCCACCGGTCTTTCACGAAGGCGACCCCGAGCTGCACGAGGCTCTGCGAGGGCTTTGCCCCGGCGCTTTCGAGCCGCGCGGGCGCGGGCGCTTGTTCCTGTGGTTCGAGCAGGCTGGAAAGCTCGTCAGCAGGCTTCGGCGCCTGCTCGGCTTCTTCTGTGATGCGGGCCATGGGCATCGAGACTACCCGTTCGAAGCCCCTGCTTCGTCCAAGAGCGCCACCACAGGGCCGATCACCACGACCGCAGGCGGCCCGACCCGCTCTTTTGCCACAAGGTCGGCCACCTGGTCGAGACGGGCCTTCAGCACCCGCTGGCCCTGCCTGCTCGCGTCCTCGATCACCGCCGTCGCGGTCGCGGGGCCGCGCCCGCCCGCGATCAGCGCCGCGCTGATCGCGGGCAAGTTGGTGACCGCCATCATCAGGACGAGCGTGCCGCCCAGCCTGGCGAGCCCCTGCCAGTCGACCAGCGACGCGGGGGCTTCGGGCGCGAGATGGCCGCTCACGATCACCACCTCGTGCGTCACCCCGCGATGGGTGACCGGGATTTGCGCGAGCGCCGGGGCCGCGATGGCGCTCGACACGCCCGGCACCACCGTCACCGGGACGCCTGCCTCGACGCAGGCCAGATACTCCTCGAAGCCCCTGCCGAACACATACGGGTCGCCGCCTTTCAGGCGCACCACGAACTTTCCGGCCCGAGCGTGCTCGATCAACGTGCGGTTGATGTCCTCTTGGTCCATCGCGCGTCCGCCCGGCACCTTCGCCGCGTCCACCACAACGGCCTTCGGCCCCAGCTCCGCGAGCAGCTCCGGCGGGGCGAGCCGGTCCGCGACGACCACGTCCGCCCTGGCCAAAAGCCGCTTGCCCCGGACCGTGATGAGCTCGGGGTCCCCCGGTCCTGCTCCGACCAGCGCCACACCCGGAGTCTCGGACTCGGGCAGCGCCTCGGCTTCCACGTCGAGACTGCCGTCCTCGATGGCGGCGGTGATCGCGGTGCGCGCGGCTGCGGACCGCCGATGGTCACCGCCCGCGAGGACGCCGACGGTGAGCGAGCCGGAACGTCCGATCGCCGGGGTGACCGCAGACCCGCTGCGCGCTTGGTCCGCCCGGACGCAGAAGACCCTCAGCCGGTCCGCCTCCGCCACGACGCGCGCGTTCACCTCGGGGTCGTCGGTGCAGGCCAGCGCGTACCAGAATCCGTCGAGGTCGCCCTCGCGATACTCCCTCGCCACGACTGTGACCCCTTTGGTCGCCTCGATGGCGGTGGTCACCTCGGGCGCGACGACGGTCACCCGAGCCCCGGCCCGCACAAGGCCCGCGACCCGGCGGCGGGCCACCGCGCCGCCGCCGACGACCACGACCGGCTTATCCGCGAGGTTCAGGCCCGCGAGATACGGTTCGGCCGCGTTCTGGCTCAAGAGGCCGAAGTCAGTTCGAGCGTCTTAGCGGACTCGGCGAACAAACGCTCGTGCAACTGCGGGTTCTCGGCGAGCTTCGTGCCGTACGAGGGAACGAGCTCCTTGATCTTCCCCGTCCAGCGCTCGTGGTCCTTCGGGAAGCACCGTTCGAGCGTGGAGAGCATCGCCGACACGCAGGTGGACGCGCCGGGAGAGGCTCCGAGCAGTCCGGCGACCGTGCCGTCCGGGGTCGTCTCGACCGCCGTGCCGAGTTCGAGGGTGCCTTTCGCGCCCTTGCCTCGGATGATCTGCACCCGCTGCCCCGCGAAGTACAGCTCCCAGTCTTCGGGGTTCACTGAGGGGACGAAGTCCGCCAACGCCGCGATCCGGTCGGACGGCGACTGGAGCAACTGTCCGACCAAGTATTTGACCAGGTTGAACTCGGTGGCGGCCACCGAGAGATACGGCAGGATATTGCCGGGGCGCAACGAGGCGAAGAGGTCGGTGAGCCTGCCCTCTTTCAGGTACTTCGGGGACCAGCCCGCGTACGGGCCGAAGAGGATGCCCTTCTTGCCGTCGATCACCCTGGTGTCCAAGTGCGGGACGGACATCGGCGGGGCGGACCCGGTGGCCTTGGCGTACACCTTGGCCTGGTGCTGCGCGACGACGTCCGGGTTCGTGCAGCGCAAGAACGCGCCGGAGATCGGGAACCCGCCCATGCCCTTGACAGCGGGAACGCCCGCCGACTGCAGCAGCGGCAAGGCGTACCCGCCCGCGCCGACGAAGACGAACTTCGCCCGAGCCGTGGTCTTCTCCCCCGTCCGCAGGTTCTTCACCGAGAGCTTCCAGCGCTCCCCGTCCCGTTTGAGGCTCGTCACCTCGTGCTCGAACAAGAGCGGACCCGCGCTTGCGACGTGCGCGAGGAGCTGGCGGGACAGCTCGCCGAAGTTCACATCGGTGCCGTCCTCCTCCCAAGTGATCGCGAACGGGTCGGAGAAGTCGCGGCCCTTGGCCATCAGCGGCAGGCGCTTGGCGAACTCCTCCGGGCTCGTCGAGAAGCCCATGTTCGAGAACAGCGGGTGCTTCGAGAGCGCCTCGTAGCGCGCCTTGAGGTAGTCGGCGTCCTCCCGGCCGGTCACCCAGCTCATATGCGGGACCGGGTTGATGAACCGCTTCGGCTCGACCAAGTGCCCCGCTTGGACGAGGCTCGACCAGAACTGCCGCGTGACCTGGAACTGCTCGTTGATCGCCACGGCTTTGGTGATGTCCACGCCGCCGCCCGGCTTGGCCGGGGTGTAGTTGAGCTCGCAGAGCGCCGAATGCCCGGTGCCCGCGTTATTCCACGGGGAGCTCGACTCCTCCGCCGCGCCGGGGCGGCGCTCGAACACGGCGATGGACCAATCGGGCTGCACCTGGCGCAGGAGGGAGCCGAGCGTGGCGCTCACGACTCCCGCGCCGATCAGAGCCACATCTGTCTCCAGCACGGTGGAACCGGCTTTCTTGGTCGATGCCGCAGGGTTGGTTCGATCAGACATGTTCAGAATATTACGGCTGACCTGCTCCCGCTTGTCACTCAGGATGTCTATGATGCCCGCGTGAGCATTGCCGCAGACGCACCGCCCCTTTGGTCATCTGACGAGTTAGGGGACGATTTTCGCCAGTTGACCATACCGCTCGGAGCCGATCCTGACGGCGAAGGGGAGATTTTCGCCACCCTCGTCAAACATGTTCCTGCCGGTCTCTCCGGGGCGCCGCGCGGCGCAGTGCTGCATCTGCACGGCTACAACGATTACTTCTTCCAGCGCGGGCTCGCCGAGCATTGCTCCGCCCGAGGCTACCGGTTCTACGCCTTGGACTTGCGCAAATGCGGACGCTCCCGACGACGCGGGCTCACCCCGCATTACAGCTCGGACTTCGCGCAGTACGACGCGGACCTGCGCGCGGCGCTCGAAGTGGTCCGGGACGAGATCGGCGAGCTGCCGATCGTCCTGCACGGGCATTCCACCGGCGGGCTCATCGCGCCGCTCGCCCTCGCGCGTCTGCGGCGCGGCTCCGGCTCGACAGCCTCGCGGCTGGTCCGAGGGCTTGTGCTCAACAGCCCGTTCGTCGAGCTTCCCGCCCCCACGCCGCTGCGGCTCGTCGCGATCGGCCTCGCGACGACGCTCGGGCCGATCGCGCCCGCGCTGACGCTCCCTCAAAACAGCCTCGGCGCGTACGGCGAGAGCCTGCACAAGGACTACAGGGGCGAGTGGGACTACAACCTAGAGCGCAAACCGCTGCTCGGACCGCCATTGCGGCTCGGCTGGCTGCGCGCGGTCACCCGCGCGCAACGCGAGCTGCACAAAGGCGTGGACGTCGGGGTCCCTGCGCTTGTGCTGCACTCCGACCGGTCGTACCTCTCCGGTTCGGAGCCTGAGCGGATGGACACGTCCGACGCCGTACTGGACGTGGCGCATATCAAGCGGTGGGCGGGCTTCATCACGCCGCAGACCGATGTGGTGCAGATCCCCGAGGCGCGTCACGATGTCTTCCTCTCTCGTTTGAATGCTCGGACCCGCGCGTACGCCGCGTTGGACGAGTGGCTGGACAGGCACGAACGAACTTTCGCCTCGGCCTAGCTTTTCCAGCATTTCCCCCAAATTCCCCCTTGTGATGTAACACACTTTCCGATAGAATCGAACGTATGAGCAGCACGACGGGGATCGTGTCGGAGGAGAGAATTAGGAGCCTCCGGGAGGGGTTGCGCGCGGGGTCGAAGGCGAGGTTCGCAGCGCTCGCGGAGATCGAGCGCGCCGAAGCGATGCTGCTGTCGTTGAAGGCGGAGACCGTCGTTGCCGTCGCGGAGAATATCGCCGAGCGGAAGTTGGCGGAGGAGCGTCAGGGCGGGAAGGGGATTTTCTCCTTTTCGACTCGCGAAGCGGCGATCCTCGAACTCGCCCCGGCGCTCGGGGTCTCTTCTCGCGAGGCGAAGGGCATGTTGTCGTTCGCGGAGAACATCACCGAGCGCTATCCCAAGCTCGGCGCGAGACTCGCCACCGGGGAGGTCACCACGAAGGTCGCGAGCTACATCGGCAAGTCGCTGAATGCTGCTCCTGCGGGATGGCGGGAGAAGCTGGACACCTGGTTGGCGGAGCGGGCTCCGCGTTGGCGGTTGCACTCCCAATCGAAGATCCAGGGCTTGATCGAGGCGCAGTACGTCCGGTGGGACTCCGAATGGACCCGCGTTCGGCGCGAGCGGGCGCACGCCGAACGCGGACTCTTCTTCCAACCGGTCGGGGACGAGATGGCGAAAATCTGGGGCACCATGCCGCTGCTCGAAGCAGCGGCAGTGAAAGACAAGCTCGACGCCGCCGCCAGGACCGTCTGCCCTGGGGATCCCAGAGCGATGTGGACCCGCCGGGCCGACGCGTTATCCGCCCTCGTCGGGAACGGGGAAGACCGCCTCCGCTGCGAATGCGGCCGCGACACCTGCAAAGCCGCCCAACGCCCCGCGCCCCAAGCCAAACCCGTCGAGCTCGTCGTGGACCTCGCCGTCCTCGCCAACCTCTCCGACCTCCCCGCTGGGGGCACCGCCCACGAGCTCTGCGAGTGGGGGAGGCTCAACGGAGCCCCCATCGACCCCGAACTCGCCCAGAAACTCGCGAAAGCCGCCACCCGGATCAAATTCACCACCACACCCGAGCGCTACAAACCCGCGCCAGCGGTCGAAACCCACGTCAACGCCAGAGACCAGCACTGCACCAGCCCGCCGGCGCTTGAGGCACAACACCGCCCAGGGTGCCACCGCCGAGCGAGAACCGAACTCGACCATACGAACCCGTTCAACCACCACAACCCAGCATCAGGCGGACAAACCGTCCCTCAAAATCTCAAACGACTCTGCAAACACCACCCTCCCCCACTCGCAGAGCTCGTGGGAGGTGCCCCCAGCGCAAAAACCCACGGACGATGGCGAGACACACAAAACCCCGACGGCGCCGTCACATGGACATCCCCCACCGGCCAGCACTACACCACCGCACCTGGTTAGAACACCCAGCTACCGTCCGGCAACAGCACGAAGCCATACGCAGTGTCTTTCTGCATAGACGCTGGATCAGTCCAACCGGCCAGCACCCCATCACTGCGCCGAACTGAGGCGCGGTATCGCAGAGTCAGAACCGGCAGTGGCGCACGTCTGAAGCCAGAATAGCCTTCGCCCCAAGCTCTTCGAGCTTGTCCATCACCGCGTTGACCTCCGCCCGAGGGGTGAGCGCGCGCACGGCAACCCAATCCGGGTTCGCGAGGTCGGCGATGGTGGGCGACTCCAACCCCGGCGTGACAGAAACCGCCTCGTCGAGAACCGACTTCGGGCAGTCATAGTCGAGCATGAGGTACTTCTGGGCGAACACCACGCCTTGCAGCCTGGCCGTCAGCTGCGCTTTCGCCTTCTCCTTCGCGGAATCGCCCTCGCCGTCCCGCTCGAAGAGCACCGCCTCCGAAACGCAGATCGGCTCGCCGAACGGGGCAAGACCGTGCTGGCTGAGCGTCTGGCCCGAGTCCACCACGTCCGCCACGACGTCGGCCACGCCGAGCTGCACCGAAATCTCCACCGCGCCGTCGAGCGAGACGACCTGCGCGTCCACTCCGTGCTTGCGCAGATGCGAGCGCATCAGGTTCGGCAGCGAGGTGGCGATCCGCTTCCCGGTCAACGAGGCCAGGGTCCAGTCCTGCCCCACCGGGGCGGCCAGCCGGAACTTCGAGGTCGCGAAGCCGAGGCCAAGGCGTTCGCGCACGCTCGCGCCCGCGTCCAGCGCCAAGTCCCGGCCCGTGATGCCGAGGTCGAGATCCCCGGAGCCGACGTACACCGCGATGTCGCGCGGGCGGAGGAAGAAGAATTCGACCTCGTTCGCCGCGTCGAGCACGGAGAGATCCTTGCTGTCGCGCCGACGGCGGTATCCCGCCTCGGACAGCAGATCCGCCGCAGGACCGGAGATCATGCCCTTGTTGGGCACAGCAACCCTCAGCATCAGAGCCTCCCGTAGATGTCGTTCAAGCTGATCCCGCGCGCGAGGGCGACCACTTGCGCCCAATACAGCAGCTGGGAGAGCTCCAAAGCCAACGCGTCGTCGTCCTCGTGCTCGGCAGCCATCCACACCTCTGCGGCTTCTTCGATGAGCTTCTTGCCGATGAAATGCACGCCCTTGCCGAGCGCGGCCACGGTCGAGCTGTCGGTGTCGCCGCTTTCCGCGCGCGCCTTCAGCTCTGCGAACAGCGTGTCAAAGGTTTTCGGGGTCTCGGAAGGTGTCTGAGTGGCCATAGCCCACACAGTTTCTCATGAGCCAGGTTGCCGCCCGACCAGAGGAGGGAGCACACTAGAGCCCATGCGACCCAAAGCACGTCCAGAGGAGATCGACGAGGCGGAGCTCGCCGTCACCCATCCGGAGGACCACGCGGCGGGGGTCAAGGCCGTGCTCGTCTCGATGGGACGCGCCCTGCCGCAGATGGGAGCGGTCCGCACCGCTCAGACCTTCGCCCGGCTGAACCAAAACCACGGTTTCGACTGCCCGAGCTGCGCCTGGCCGGATCCGCATGGCCATCGGCGCGTCGCCGAGTTCTGCGAGAACGGCGCGAAGGCCGTCACCGACGAGGCGACCACAGCGCGGGCCGATCTGGATTTCTTCGCCCGGCACTCTCTCGCCGACCTTGAAGCCCACACCAATTACTGGCTCGGCCAGCAGGGCAGGCTCACCCACCCCATGGTGGCCCGGCCCGGCGCGACGCATTACGAGCCGATCTCCTGGGGCGAGGCCTATCGGCTGATCGCCGACGAGCTTGGCGCGCTCGCCAGCCCGGACGAGGCGGTGTTCTACACCTCAGGACGCACCAGCAACGAGGCGGCGTTCTGTTACCAGCTGCTCGTGCGCTCCTTCGGCACCAACAACCTCCCCGACTGCTCGAACATGTGCCACGAGTCTTCGGGCACGGCGCTGTCCGCCTCCATCGGCATCGGGAAGGGATCGGTCTCGCTCGACGACGTCCACCACGCGGACCTGATCATCATCGCGGGCCAGAACCCAGGCACCAACCACCCTCGGATGCTCACCGCGTTGGACAAGGCCAAGGCCAACGGCGCGCGGATCGTCGCGATGAACCCCCTGCCCGAGGCGGGTTTGATCCGGTTCAAAGACCCGCAGACCGTGCACGGCGTGGTCGGCAAGGGCACCAAGCTCGCCGATCATTTCCTGCGGGTGCGCCTCGGCGGCGACCAGGCCGTGTTCCAGGGGCTGGCTAAGCTGCTGCTGGAGAGCGGGCAGATCGACCGCGAGTTCATCGAGCGGCACACCCACGGCTTCGCCGAGTACGAGCAGCACATCCGGGCCGTGGACCTCGCTATCGTCGAAGAGGCCAGCGGGATCGGCCAGGCGCAGTTGCGCGAGATCGCGGAACTGGTCGCGAGTTCGCAGCGCACGATCATCTGCTGGGCCATGGGCCTCACGCAGCACGTGCATGGCGTCGCCACTATCCAGGACGCGACCAGCGTGCTGCTGCTGCGCGGCATGATCGGCAAACCGGGCGCGGGGGTCTGCCCGGTGCGCGGGCACTCGAACGTGCAGGGCGACCGGACCATGGGCGTGTGGGAGCAGATGCCGGAAAGCTTCCTCGCCGCGCTGGACCGGGAGTTCGGCATCGCCTCCCCCCGCGCGCACGGCGCGGACGTCGTGGAGTCGATCCGCCTCATGCGGGACGGGAAGGCGAAGGTCTTCGTCGGCATGGGCGGCAACTTCGTCCAGGCCGCCCCGGACACCGATCTCTTAGAGGCCGCGCTGCGCGGCTGCTCGCTGACCGTGCAGATCTCCACCAAGCTCAACCGGTCCCATGTGGTGCGCGGCAGGACCGCATTGATCCTGCCGACTCTCGGACGCACAGACCGGGACTTGCAGGCCAGCGGCAAGCAGGTGGTCTCCGTGGAAGACTCGATGTCGATGGTGCACCTCTCGCGGGGCAACCTCAAACCCGCGAGCGCGGAGCTGCGCAGCGAGGTCGCCATCGTCTGCGAGCTCGCGCAGGAGCTCCTCGGCCCCGAGCATCCCGTGCCGTGGCAGGCGTTCCGGGAGGATTACGACCGTATTCGCGATTCGATCAGCCGCGTCGTGCCGGGCTTCGCCGACTTCAACGCGCGGGTTCGCGAGAAGGACGGGTTCCCCCTCCCTCATCCGCCGAGGGATTCGCGGGAGTTCCGCACGGCGACCGGCAAGGCGAATTTCTTCGCGAACCCGCTCGAATGGGTCCCCGTCCCGTCCGGCAGGCTCGTCTTGCAGACCCTGCGCAGCCACGACCAGTTCAACACCACGATCTACGGGCTCTCCGACCGCTACCGGGGCGTGGCGGGCGGGCGGCACGTGGTGTTCGTGAACCCCGAGGACGTCGCAGAGCTCGGCCTCGCGGACGGCATGCACGTGGACATCGTCTCGGAATGGGACCAGGACGGGGTGAAAGAAGAGCGCGTCGCCGCGAATTTCCGCGTCGTCGCCTACGACACCCCGAAGGGCAACGCCGCAGCCTACTACCCCGAGACGAACCCGCTCATGCCCCTGGACCACGTGGCGAAAGGCTCGAACACTCCCGTCGCGAAAGCCATCACGGTGCGGCTGCAGCCGGTGGCGGGCTGACATGGGCCGCGTCACCGTCCGCAAGCCGGTCCTGCGGGTCAACGGCGCGACGCAGACCGACCGGCTCGACTCGCTGGCCGTTGAGGAGCCGCTGGAGATCCGGCTCGGCGGCGAGGCGCTGACCCTCACGATGCGCACCCCCGGCGAGGACGTGGATCTCGTCCACGGGTTCCTGCACGCCGAGGGGATCGTCCGCCACCGGGACGACGTGCTCTCGGCCCGCTATTGCGCGGGGACGGACCCGGAGACAGGCCTGCAGACCTACAACGTCATGGACGTGGCGCTGAGCGAGGCGGCGTACGGTCGCGCGAAAGGCTTGGGGCGCTCCTTCGCCGTCTCCTCCGCCTGCGGAGTGTGCGGGAAGACCTCGCTCGACCAAGTGGTGACCGCAAGCCCGTACCGCCTCGCCGACGACAAGACCCGGTTCTCCTCGGCCATGCTCGCCGAGGCCCCGGACGCGTTGCGCGCGGCGCAGCGCGTGTTCCAGGCCACCGGCGGGCTGCACGCAGCGGCCGTCATGGACCCGGACGGCAAAGTGCTCGCGGTGCGCGAGGACGTCGGACGGCACAACGCGGTGGACAAAGCCATCGGGCACTTCCTGCGCCAAGGGGGCCTGCCGCTGGCCGGGCACGCGCTAGTCGTCTCGGGCCGCGCCTCTTTCGAGCTGGTCCAGAAAGCGGTGCTCGCGGGGATCCCCCTGCTCGCCGCCGTGTCGGCCCCGTCCTCGTTGGCGGTGGACCTTGCGGCCTCGGCGGGGCTCACTCTGGTCGGGTTCCTGCGCGGCGCGACGATGAACGTCTACACCTGCCCCGACCGGGTCAGCGCGCCCGAGCAGGTCAGCTGACGGCGTTCGCGCGCCGCCGCTTCGAGCGCGCCGCCGCGCCGAGGGCGGCCGCCAAAGGCAGGACGAGGAAAAGCCCGCAACACAACGCGCCGCTCCACGGCCATGGCTCTCGGTCCACGACGTGCACGACGGCCCGGAACGGCGCGTCGTCCGGCGCGGCGGCGACACGGATGTCCGCAGCGTTCGCGGCCGGATGGAACTCCTGGTCGTACCGGGTCAAAAAGCGCTGGCCGGAGAACTCCGTCTGAAGAGGCGGCACATCCTCCGAGCGCACCCATCCCGCGAACGTCTCCTCCGGGGCCGCGCTGTCCGGAGTCGGGTTGGTGATGCTCGCGCGGTGGTCGGCGAGCACGTACACCCGCAGCTGCTGCTGGCTCTTCGCGTGCGCGGACAGCCGCATCGGGTAGACGACCCCGTCCGACTCGTACGTGATCCGCATCGGCGGCAGCACGCCTTGCAGACCGTCCGCCGAAGTCAGTTTCACCGCGACGATCTGCCAGCCTTTCGCCAGGTACTCGGTCAGGCCCTCGCCGAGCTCCGCCGACAGCTCGAAGCCGTGCACGTGCAGCCAGTCCCGCACCGCCGAGGCCTCCGAGCCGGTCAGGGCCACCACGTCGTAGGGGCCGAGCGTCACCCGGTTCTCGACGACCACGCCCGGAGCCGAGCCGGCGCGTGGGACCCCGCCCATCAAGAAGGGCAACGTGAGGGCGAAGTGATGCTCCACGTCGTACTGGACCTTCGGTTTCGACATCTCGTCGAGCGCCGTGAACAGCGTCGGGCCGGCCAGGCTGAACTGCGCGGGTCCGGGGACGGGCATCACGAACGCCGCGTCGGTGACGCTGGCCTCCGAGCGCAGGCCGAGATTGAGGACGACCGTCTGCGACGTGCGCCCTGGAGCCAGCGAATCGACTTCGATCAGCGCGGTCTCCTCGACGGCGGTCAGCCGGGAGTCTGCCGCGACGAACGCGCCGCACGCGCACGCCTCCGCCTGTCCCGGCGCGACAAAACCCGTCGCGAGCAGTAGCGTCGCAATCTCGAGGATCCTCCAGCCCTTCCCCATGCTTCGGACTCTACACGGCTACACTATGTGAGGAAAGAGCAACTATTTTCCAAGGAGCGACCATGCCCAGCTTCGATCTTGTCATCCGGAACGGTTTGGTGTTCGACGGGGCAGGCTCGCCCGGGGTGCGCTGCGATGTCGGGGTGAAGGACGGCAAGGTCGCGGCGTTCTCCGTCGAGCCGCTCGCCGCCGAGGGCGCGCAGATCGTCGACGCGACGGGCAAATGGGTGCTCCCCGGCTTCGTGGACGTGCACACGCACTACGACGCGGAGGTGCTCGCGGGCACCGGACTCGGCGAGTCCGTCCGCCACGGCGTGACCACCGTGCTCTACGGCAACTGCTCTATGTCCGCCGTGTACGTCGAGCCGGACGACGCAGCGGACTTGTTCGCCCGCGTGGAGGCGCTGCCGTGGGACGCGGTGCACGGGCTGCTCAAGGAGCATAAGGACTGGACGGGGCCGAAAGCCTACCGTGAGGCGATCGAACGGCTGCCGCTCGGCTGCAACGTGTCCACCTTCATCGGGCACTCCGACATCCGTGTGGCCGTGCTGGGCCTCGGCCGCGCCACCGACACGGAGTACCGGCCGACCAAAGCCGAGCTGGACCGGATGCGGACGATGGTCGCCGACGCGCTCGACGCGGGCTTCGTCGGCCTGTCCACCGACCGGCTGCGCTTCTCCAAGCTCGCGGGCACCCGGTTCGCCGGGGCGCAGTTGCCCTCCACGTATGCGACCTGGCGCGAGTACGCGCTCCTCTACGACGTGGTGCGAGAAAAGGGCGGGGTCGTGCAGTCCAACCTCGACGTGTCCAAGCGCACCGAGACGATCAAGCATTTCCTGCAGAGCGCAGGAGGCCTGCTGGGCCGTCTGCGCCGCCGCAAGCCGCTCAAGACCAGCCTTCTGGCCGCGTTCGACCTCAAATCCGACCGCAACGTCATCCGCCTGCTCAAACTCGTCACCGGCTTCGTGAACCCGGCCATCGGCTCGGACGTTTCGTTCCAACTGCTCACCGCCCCGTTCCACCTGTACTCGGACGGGGTGGATTTGGTGATCTTCGAGGAATTCGCCTCCGGCACCGCCGCGCTGGACATCCGCGACCGGGTCGAACGGGGCGAGTTCATGAAGAGCGAGGACTACCGGCGCGAGTTCCGCAAGGACATGGCCAAGAAGTTCGGCGTGAACGCGTGGAACCGGGACTTCTACGACACCGAGATCGTGAGCTGCCCGGACGAGTCCGTGGTCGGCAAGTCCTTCGGCCAGGTCGCGGACGAGCGCGCCGCGAGAGAAGGCGGCCCGGTGCAACCGGTGGACGCCTTCCTCGACCTGGTCTCGGCCTATCCCGGCGACGTGCGGTGGCACACCACCGTCGCCAACGACCGCGCGGACGAGCTCGGCAGGTCCATGGCCTACAAGTGGTTCCAGCTCGGCAACAACGACTCCGGGGCGCATCTGCGCAACTTCGGCTTCTACAACGCGCCGTTGCGCGCGCTCAAACTCGTCAAAGACGCGCAGGAGGCGGGCAAGCCGTTCATGAGCCTCCAGGCCGCCGTGCGGCGGCTGACCGGCGAGCTCGGCGAATGGTACGGGCTCGACGCGGGCCTCTTGCGCCTTGGCGGGCGCGCCGACATCGCCGTGGTGGACCCCGCAGGGCTCGACAGCTCTCTGGAGGCGTACCACGAGGAATACGCCCCGGTGTTCGGAGTGTCGCGGATCGTCAACCGCAACGACGCCGCCGTGGCGGCCACCGTCGTCGGCGGGAAAGTCGTCTATCGCTACGGCGAATTCGCCGAGGGCTTCGGGACCACGCTCAAGGCGGGGACGTTCCTCGCCGGGCAAGGCCCCCGGAAGGACGAGCGCCGCTTGCCCGGAGCTGCCTGACCGCAGAGCCTGTCCGGCACGGCCTCGCTCGTGCGCGCGAAACGCTTGAGACATTCTTACATTTATGTATCATTGAATGAGGTAACGCGCATCACAAGGAGACCTCATGACTTGTCCGGTGAGACCGGAGGCGACCCCGCCCGCACAGCCTTCGCCCAAGCGTGGATCCGGCAGGCCGGACCCGATGACGGCGGCGGCGAACAAGGCGGCGCTGGCCATCAGCGACGTCCTGCTGCGCATCGGGGCGCGCCGGGGGCTGCTGGAGTTCTACGACTCTGCCCCGAACTTCTCCCCCATCATCGAGGCGGCGCGGGCCGACCCGAAGCGCCTTTTCAAACCGCTGGACCTGCTCTTCGAGCTCTTCCGCCCGGACTACTTCAAAAAAACCCGTTTCGACGCCCCCGAGGGCGACCCCGGCTGGTTCGGCCCGGACAGCGCCATCTGGTACGTGCTCACCCACACCCCGACCATCGCGCTGGGCCTGGTGAACACCGCCATCGTCGACATCATGCACCAGGACATCCAGTACGCGGTGTTCGACCACTCCAAGCTCGTCGGGCGCGACCAAACGGGCAAAGCCATCCCCGGCACGATCTCAGGAACCGGCTGGGTCGTGCGGGCCGGCCGCACCCTCTCCTTCTTCGCCGGAGCGGCCTACGGCTCGACCGAAGCGGCCGAATCGCTCTGCCAGACCGTCAAAGCCATGCACAGCCAGGTCAAGGGGGTCCGCCCGGACGGCAAGCCCTACGACGCGGACGACCCCGAGTTCTTCCGCTGGACCTACGCCACCGTCGTGCAAGGCCTCGCCGCCGCGCACGAGCGCTACCACCCTCGGCCGCTCAGCGGCGCCGCGCTCGACCAGTTCTACCGCGAGTACGCGGTGATCGGCGAGGCCCTCGGCGGCGTCGGCCTGCCGAAGACGAAAGCGGAATGCGCCGACGTCCTCAACAACTCCCCTGCGGTCGTCGGGGTGGCCGTCAACGCGGACAACATCGACTATATCCGCATGATCCCTCGGGGATTGCGCGGCGGCTTCGTTGGCTGGCTGATCCAAGACATCCTGCCCGAGCCCATTCAGAAAGTGCTGAACTTCCGCCAGCCGAACCAACCGCTGCTGCGCGTGTACCAGGTCTTGGCACGGGGCGCAGCGATGGCGGTCAACAGCATGGGCGACATCCGCGAGGTGGACCAGGCCTTCCGCCGGGTCGGCCGGACGAAGAAGAGCGTCTACCAAGGGACTCCCCGCATCGCCGCAAGCTAGAAGACCTTGCCATGGCCCGGCCGAGCCGTCCTCTTCCGAAGGACGCGCGCGAGCAGCTGATCTCGCTGTCCGCGTCGGGCCTCGAGGTCTGGCGGCGCTCGCCGGAGCCTACCCCGTCTCGAACACCGGGACGATTTTTGTCGGGCGAATAGTGACCAACGCAAGGTCGACGCTTCCGTATTGCTCCACGAACGTGGCTGCTTCCTGCTCGCTGAGGTAGCGCCTCGCGATTTCGAGGAAAGTTTCCTTGCTCTGCGGCGGGTTCGTCTCGACCTCTGCGACGCCCTGCACCTGCACATAGGCGTACGGGATCGTGTCGACGTCCGCCGTGAGCACCACGCGGGGGTCGCGCCGCAGCGCCTTCGCCTTCGCGGAGTCCGCCGCGGTGGAGACGACCAACGCGTCGCCCCGGACGATGAACCAGATCGGCACCACGAGCGGTCTGCCGTCTTTGCCCAAATACCCGAGCTGGCCGATCTTCGGCCCGGACGAGAGGAAATCGCGAATCTGAGGATCGTGCAGCGAAGCCATGATCCGACTCTACCTGTGATCCGTCGCGCTAGGCGCTGACCTGCGAGCGCTCGAAGAGCCTGCCGAGGTGCTCGACCGCGAGGACGTAGCCCCCCGTGCCCAGCCCCGCGATCACCCCGGTCACCACGGGGGCCAGGTAGGAGTGGTGGCGGAATTCCTCGCGCTTGTGGACGTTGCTGATATGCACCTCGACCGAAGGGACCGACAGCGCCGCAATCGCGTCGCGCAAAACGACCGACGTGTGCGCGAGCCCGCCCGGATTGATCACCACGCCGACTCGGTCCGGGTCCGGCTCGTGAATCCAGTCGATGAGCTGGCCCTCGTGGTTGGACTGCTTGGCGAGGACCTCGAGCCGGTACCGGGCGGCGGTCGCGGCGCACGCGCGCTCCACGTCGGCAAGAGTCTCCCTGCCGTAAATCGACGGCTCGCGCCTGCCAAGCTCTCCGAGGTTCGGCCCGTTGAGCAGCAAAATCCGTTGTGGCATTAGTGCTGGCCAGACGCTGCGCTACGCGCTCTTCTCGCGCCGCTCGTTGCGCGGAGCCTTGCGCGGCACAATCGTCGGCAACACGTTCTCGCGGACGGTCTCCTCGGTGATGACCACCTTCGCCACGTCGTCCCGGCTCGGGATGTCGTACATGACGGGCAGCAGCACCTCTTCCATGATGGCGCGCAGCCCGCGAGCCCCGGTGCCGCGCAGCAGCGCCTGGTCGGCGACGGCCTCCACGGCCTCCTTGTTGAACTCCAATTCGACGTTGTCCATCTCGAAGAGCCGTTGGTACTGCTTGACCAGCGCGTTCTTCGGCTCCGTCAAAATCGTGACCAGCGCTTCCTTGTCCAAATTCGCGACTGAGGCGATCACCGGGAGCCGCCCGATGAACTCGGGGATGAGGCCGAATTTGATCAGATCCTCCGGCATGACCTCGGCGAAGTAGTCGCGGGTCTCCACGTCCTCGCGCGTGCGGATCTGAGCCCCGAAGCCCAAGCCGCGCCGTCCGACCCGCTCGCCGATGATCTTCTCCAGGCCCGCGAACGCCCCCGCCACGATGAACAGGACGTTCGTCGTGTCGATCTGGATGAACTCCTGGTGCGGGTGCTTGCGCCCGCCCTGCGGCGGCACAGAGGCCTGAGTGCCTTCGAGGATCTTCAAAAGCGCCTGTTGGACGCCCTCGCCCGAGACGTCCCTGGTGATCGAGGGGTTCTCCGACTTGCGGGCGATCTTGTCGACCTCGTCGATATAGATGATGCCGGTCTCGGCCCGCTTCACGTCGTAATCGGCCGCCTGGATCAGCTTCAAGAGGATGTTCTCCACGTCCTCGCCGACGTACCCAGCCTCGGTCAGCGCCGTGGCGTCCGCGATGGCGAAGGGCACGTTGAGCATCTTCGCCAGGGTCTGCGCGAGGTACGTCTTCCCGCAGCCGGTCGGCCCGAGCATGAGGATGTTCGACTTCGCGAGCTCCACGCCGCCCTTGCCGTCCCTGCCGAGCTTGTCGCCCGCCTGGATGCGCTTGTAGTGGTTGTACACGGCCACCGCGAGCGTCCGCTTCGCCGGATCCTGGCCGACCACGTAGCCCTCGAGGAACTCGCGGATCTCAGCGGGCTTGGGCAGCTCGTCGAGCTTCACCTCGCCGGCTTCGGCCAGCTCCTCTTCGATGATCTCGTTGCACAGGTCGATGCACTCGTCGCAGATGTACACGCCGGGACCAGCGATCAGCTTCTTGACCTGCTTCTGGCTCTTTCCGCAGAAAGAGCATTTCAACAGGTCCGTCCCATCTCCAATGCGTGCCATCTCGTGCCGTGCCTTCTCTCGTCGTCTAGGTGGCCCTCACGCCACATACCCGACATTACCTGCCTCGGGCAGTTTTTGGGGGCAGAACCGGATTAGTTTTTCGCCGATTTCTTCCGGTACGGGTACACGGTGTCGATGATGCCGTATTCCTTGGCCTCTTCCGCGGTCAGAATCTTGTCCCTGTCGGTGTCTTTGCGAACCTCGTCCGCAGACTTGCCGGTGTGCGTGGCGAGCGTGGTCTCCATCAGACGGCGCATGCGCTCGATCTCGGCGGCCTGGATCTCAAGGTCCGTGGCCTGGCCCCGGATCGCGCCGCCGTCGATGCGCGGCTGGTGGATGAGCACCCGCGCGTTGGGCAGAGCCGCCCGCTTGCCCGGCGTTCCGGCCGCGAGCAGCACCGCGGCGGCGGAGGCCGCCTGGCCCAAGCAGACCGTGGCGATGTCGCAGTGCACGAACTGCATCGTGTCGTAGATGGCCATGAGCGAGGTGAACGACCCGCCCGGCGAGTTGATGTACATCGTGATGTCGCGGTCCGGGTCGAGCGACTCGAGCACCAGGAGCTGCGCCATGATGTCGTTCGCGGAGGTGTCGTCCACCTGGGTGCCCAGGAAGATGATCCGCTCCTCGAAGAGCTTGGTGTACGGGTTGGTCTCCTTGACGCCGGTCGAGGTGTGCTCGATGAACGACGGGACGATGTACCGCGAAGTCGGCTGGATGTGGTTCATAATGTCAATCCGTTCTGCTCGTCGCGAAGCCTAGTTGCTGCCGATTTTGGCTGCCCGGCTGATGACGTGGTCCACGAAGCCGTAGTCCTTCGCCTCGGCAGCGGTGAACCAACGGTCGCGCTCGGAGTCCTCGTGGATCTTCTCCACCGTCTGCCCGGTGAACTCCGCGTTCAGGCGCGTCATCTCTTTCTTGGTCGCGGCGAGCTGCTCGGCCTGGATCGCGATGTCCGCAGCAGCGCCGTAGATGCCCGCAGAAGGCTGGTGCATCATGATCCGCGCGTGCGGCAGGGCGAACCGCTTGCCCTTGGCTCCAGCGGCGAGGAGGAACTGGCCCATCGACGCGGCCATGCCCATGGCGTAGGTCGCGACCTCGCACTCCGACAGCTGCATCGTGTCGTAGATGGCCATCCCCGCGCTGATCGACCCGCCAGGCGAGTTGATGTACAGCGAGATGTCCTTGGTCGGATCCTCCGCCGTGAGCAGCAGGATCTGCGCGCACAGCCGGTTGGCGATGTCGTCGTCGACCTCAGAGCCGAGGAAGATGATCCGCTCCCGCAAGAGCCGCTCGAACACGGAGTCCGTCAGGTTCAGACCCGCGAGGTCGGAACGCATGCTCGGGAAGTTCTTGCCCATCGATAAGCCTGCCTAACTTAGGTGTCGATTATTGATCGGTTGGTCGCCGTCTGAGAATGACCTTAGCGGGCCGCGCCGCCGCTGTGTGGCAGCGGCGGCGCTTCTTCGCGCAGAGCGGAACTACGCGTCCTCGTGATCGTGGTCTGCGTCGTCCTCGGACTTGGGCGCGGCCTGGGCGAACAGCTCCGCGACGTCGACGACCGTGCCGTCCGTCTCGGTGACCTTCGCGGCGTCGATCACCTGGCGCAACGCCTGGTTGCGACGGACCTCTTCCAGCATCGCCGCGTACTGCTCGATCTGGTTGCGCTGCTCGTCGGCCTTCTTGCCCGAGTAACGCGCGGCGCGCAGCCGCAGGTCGTCGACCTGCTCCAGCTCGGCGGTCGCCAAGCCCTCTTTGTCCGCGATCGCGTCGAGGATCAGCTGCAGCCCGAGGTCGCGTTTGGCGGCTTCGGCGAACTGCTCCTCAAGGTCGGACAGCGTCTTGCCCTGGATCTGGAGGAACTGCGCGAACTGCTCGGGGCTCAAGCCGGTGCGCTGGGTCAGCTGGGCGATCTGGCCCCGGACCCTTGCCGCGAGCACAGCCTCGGGGATCGGCGGCTCGATCTTGGCGATCAAGGCGTCGACCACGCGCTCGCGGAGCTGGTTCAGGCGGCCGCGCAGGCGCTCCTCCTCCAGCTCCTTGCGGGTCGCCTCCTGCAGCTCGGCCACAGTGTCGTGGCTGGAGGCGGTCTGGACGAACTCCTCGTCCAGCTCCGGCAGCTTGACTTCCTTCACCGAGGTGACGGTGAGCTCCAGGCTGCGCTGCGCGTCCTCCACTGTCGTCTCGAAGTCGACCTTGCCCTTCTCCCCCTCTTTCAGGCCAAGCACGGCGTCTTTGAGGTTCTGCGGGGTATTCGCGTCGCCGAGGTCGATGGGCTGGTCGGTCTCCTTGGTCTCCTCGACCGCCTCGCCGTCCACCAGCTCGACCACGTCGACGGTCACCACGTCGCCGTCTTTGGCCTTGCGCTTGACCGGGGAAAGCTCGCGGAAGCGCTGGCGCAGCCGGTCGATCCGCTCGGCGACATCCTCGTCGCTGACCGCGAGCGGGTCGACGGTCGCCTCGATCGTGTCGAAGTCGGGGATCTCAAGCTCCGGGCGCACGTCGACCTCCGCGCTGAAGCTGATCGGCTCGCCGAATACCGGCTTCTGCTCGCCGAGGTCGAACTTCGGCTGGCCGAGCGGTTGGAGCTTCGCCTCGGCGACCGCCTCGTTGTACCGGGCGGGCACGGCCTCCTCGAGAAGCTGGGAAAGGATCGCCTCCTCGCCGAGCCGGGCGCGGATCAGCTGCGCGGGGGCCTTGCCGGGGCGGAAACCGGGAATGCGGACGTGGTGCGCGAGGACGCGCACCGCCTCGTCAAGCTCGCCCTTGAGCTCCTCGAACGGGATTTCGACATCCAGCCGCACCCGCGTCGGGCCCAACCGCTCCACCGTGCTCCGCACTACCTGTCTCCTTTAAATCGGTTATTTCACCAGGTCAAACGACCAAACGTCTTGTCGGTCGACTCCGTCGGGGCGACAGGATTTGAACCTGCGACCCTCCGCTCCCAAAGCGGATGCGCTACCAAGCTGCGCCACGCCCCGATACAGACGAAAACGCCAGCGGAGAATCTTACACCACCAGCCGCCCGCCCCAGAACCTCACGACCCTCCGCCCCCACAGAGCCAGACCGCGCGACCAAGCTGCGCCACGCCCCGGACATCGCCATAGCAAGGCTGGAAAAGCCTACTACAAACTGTTGCCAGCACGACCCTCCGCTCCCACAGAGCCAGACCGCGCCACCGGCCAAAATCCGTTGCCCCGCCTCGGATAATCAACTGCATGAGCTGGGTGACGAACATGATGGTGTCCGTGACGGGACGAGACGGGCCGAATGTGGCGGCGTTGAGCGACTGGCTGCAGCAAGCAGGAGGCAAGAACAGCGGGGGCGGCTGCGGGTCTCTTTGCGAGACGACAGGCGGCAACACGCTCTGGGGCGGCGGCAAGTATCCCGAATGCAATGTCTGGGCTGGCGCGCTTAACCATGCCGATATCCCGGCAATCCTCACGAAGATCACGCAGACAAATTGGCACTGCCCGAACGTCCTGCAAGTCTTCATGATGGACCAGGAGGAGGGATTCTTCCGAGTGTGGATGCTCCGGGACGGCGAGCTGCGCCAATACGCCCCGTTGAGCCCGAACGAGGAAGACGACGACTTCTGGGGGGTCTGATGCTAGCGCCGCCAAAATCTCGTCAAGATCGCCCATCGCCGTGTGATCGCAGCGCATACTGTGGCTGGTGAGGACACAAGCTGACCGAGGTTCCTTGACCGTCGCGACCGGGCTGGCGGGGCTCTCGCTGGACGCGCTCGCGTCCGTGGCCTACGGCCCCGAGTCGATCGTGCTCGTCCTCGCGCTGGCCGGAGCCGCCGGGCTCGGCTTCACATTGCCGGTCACCTGCGCCGTCGTCGCGCTGCTCGTGATGCTCACGATTTCCTACCGGCAGGTCATCGGCGCGTTCCCGGACGGCGGCGGCGCGTACGCGGTCGCCAACCGCCGTCTTGGCAGACGGTGGGCGCTCGTGGCGGCTAGCTCGCTGGTGGTGGACTACGTCCTTAACGTCGCGGTCTCCATCGCCGCGGGGGTCGCCGCGCTGACCTCTGCCGTCCCCGCGCTCCTCCCCTACACGCTCTGGATCTCGCTCGGCGCGCTGGCCGTGCTGTGTTCGCTCAACCTGCGCGGCCTTGCCACCTCGGCCAAAGCGATGATGGCTCCGACGGTCCTGTTCGTCCTTTCCGTCGCCGCCGTGATCCTCGCCGGGCTCGCGCGCTCAGCACCGTCGGTCGCCGAGCAGCCGCAGCAGGCCGGGGCCCAAGCCCATGCCGTGGGCGTCCTCCTCTTGCTCAAGGCGTTCTCCAGCGGCTGCTCCGCGCTTACCGGCGTGGAGGCCATCGCCAACGCCACCCCGGCGTTCCGCCGCCCCGCGATCAAACGCGCCCAGCGCACCGAAATCGCGTTGGGGGCCGCCCTCGGCGTGATGCTGCTCGGCGTCGCCGCCCTCGTGCAGAAATTCCACATCCGCCCGGTCGACGGGATCACGGTGCTCTCCCAAGTCACCGAGGCCTCCCTCGGCAGGGGCTCGGGCTACTTCCTCGTGCAGGCCTCGACCGTCGTGCTCCTCGCCCTCGCCGCGAACACCTCCTACGGCGGACTGCCGAACCTGCTCAAACTGCTGGCGAACGACGACTACCTCCCCCATCGGTTCTCCGTGCGCAACACGAACGGCGTGTACTCGTTCGGCGTGCTGTGCCTGACCGGGGCCGCCGCAGCGATCCTCGTCCTCACCGGAGCCGAGATGAACGCGCTGGTCCCGCTCTTCGCCATCGGGGTGTTCATCGGCTTCACCATCGCGCAGACCGGCATGGCCCGGCATTGGCTCGTCGTCCGGCCCCTCGGCTGGCGGCGCAAACTCGCCGTCGCCGTCCTCGGCGCGACCCTCACCGCGCTCGCCGTGGTCATCACCACCGCCGTGAAGTTCGGCGAAGGAGCCTGGCTGGTCGCGGTCACCGTGCCTGCCTGCGTTTGGCTCATGGGCCGCACCCGCCGCGAGCACCAGCGCTCGGACACCCGCCGCAAGGTCGGCGAAACCCCGGAGCAGCCCCGTCCGAAGGGCACCCTCGTCGTGGTGCCGGTGTCCGAGATCTCCAGCCTCGCCAAGGAAGCCCTCGCCACCGCGCTCTCGCTCGGACGAGGCGACGTGGTCGCCGTGCACGTGCAGGAGGAGAACGAGCAGCCGGGCAAGTTCAGCGCCGCATGGGCCCGATGGCAGCCAGAGGTCGAGCTCGTGCAGCTGGACGGCAGAAGCCAAGAGATCGGGCTCGCCCTCGCCGAGCACGTGAACACGCTCACCGCCCGCAAACAGGTGCTCGTGCTGCTCGCCGAGCCGGACCGCAAGGGAGCTTGGGAACGCGTGCTGCCCACCGGCCACGTGGACGACATGGAGCGCTGCTTGCGCAAAGAGACGAGCGCCCTGATCTGCCGGATGCGCATCCCTGTGGGCGCCTCGGCGGAGCGGCGCGAGCCGTCAGCCGCCGCGAGCCTGGTCTGAGGCCGAACGTCTTACGGCTTGATCCAGGTGGGCTTGCCCGCCTCGCCGGGGACGAGTTTGATGCCGCCCTCCTGCGCCACGGCGGCGACCAATCTTCCCGACTGGTCGAAGAGCTTGCCCTGCACCAATGCCCGTCCGCCTTGCGCCGAGGGCGAGATCTGGTCGTACAGCAGCCATTCGTCCACCCGGAACGGACGCATGATCCACACCGCGTGGTCGAGCGAGGCGACCTTCGCCTGCGTCTTCAGACCGCCGTGCGGCCCGCGCGCGGCCATCAGGAGAGTCATGTCGCTCAAGTAGGCGAGCCCGCCGATGTGCAGCGCCCGCGAGTCCGGCAGCGGCTCGCGGTGGCGGATCCACACCCGCTGTCGCGCCAGCGCGCGGTCCGCGTCCACCAAGGCTTCTCTCGGCACTCGGCGCACGTCCCAATCCGGCCACTCCTCGGCGAAGTACTGCCACGTCGGCGGCGCGGCGCACTCCTCGGGCGCGGGCACTCCAGGCATCTCGTCCTGATGCTCCACGCCGTCGGTGTGGACCTGGAAGGAGGCGGTCATCGCGAAGATGGTCTCGCCGTCCTGGATCGCGTGCACCTCGCGCGTCGTGAAGGAGCCGCCGTCGCGGACCCGCCCGACGGTGAACACCGTTGGCTCGTGCGGCCGTCCGGGGCGCAGGAAGTAGCCGTGCAGCGAATGCGGGATCCGGTCCTCGGGCACCGTGTTCACCGCGGCCATGAGCGCTTGCGCGGCCACTTGGCCGCCGAAAGTGCGCGGCAGCCTGCTCGGCACCGCGTCGCCCCGGAAGATGTCGCGGTCGATCCGCTCCAGCGAGAGGATCTGCGCGAGCTTCTGGTCCAACGCGCTGGCCTCGATGGCTTCGGTCATCCCACTGCCTCCAGTTCTTGGGTCTTGAGCACGTCGCGCAAGAATCTGCCAGTGTGGCTCCGCTCGGACCGGGCCACCTCTTCCGGGGTGCCTTCGGCGACGATCGTCCCGCCGCCGGAGCCGCCCTCGGGACCGAGGTCCACGATCCAGTCCGCGGCCTTGATCACGTCCAGGTTGTGCTCGATGACGATCACCGTGTTCCCCTTGTCCACCAGTCCGCTCACAATGGCCAAGAGCTTGCGGATGTCCTCGAAATGCAGACCGGTCGTCGGCTCGTCGAGGATGTACACCGTCTTGCCGGTCGAGCGCTTCTGCAGCTCGGAGGCCAGCTTCACCCGCTGCGCCTCGCCGCCGGAGAGCGTCGTCGCGGGCTGGCCGAGCCGCACATAGCCGAGGCCCACGTCCACCAAGGTGTCGAGGTAGCGGCTGATCGAGGAGATCGGCTTGAAGAACTCCGCAGCCTCCTCAATGGGCAGGTTCAGGATCTCGGAGATGTTCTTGCCCTTGTAGTGCACCTCCAAGGTCTCCCGGTTGTACCGGGCTCCTTTGCAGACCTCGCACGGCACGTACACGTCCGGCAGGAAGTTCATCTCGATCTTCACCGTGCCGTCGCCCTGGCACGCCTCGCAGCGCCCGCCCTTGACGTTGAACGAGAACCGGCCCGGCGCGTAGCCCCGGACTTTCGCCTCTTGCGTGGCCGCGAAGAGGCTGCGGATCTTGTCGAAGACGCCGGTGTACGTGGCCGGGTTCGACCTCGGGGTGCGTCCGATGGGGGTCTGGTCCACCTGCACCAGCTTGTCGAGCTGGTCGAGCCCGGTGACGCAGGTGTGCCGTCCCACCGGCAGGCGCGCGCCGTTGAGCTTGTTCGCGAGCACCCGCGCCAAAATATCGTTGACCAGGGTGGATTTGCCCGAGCCGGACACGCCGGTCACCGCGACCAGCACGCCGACCGGGAAGGAGGCGCTGAGGTCTTTGAGGTTGTGCTCGCGCGCCCCGACGACCGTGAGCTTGTGCTGCCACGGGCGGCGGCTGTCGGGGACGGCGATCTCCGCGCGGCCGGACAAGTAGGCCCCGGTCAAGGACTCCTTGTTCTTCAAAAGCTCCGGGTAGGTCCCGCTGTGCACGACTTTCCCGCCGTGCTCCCCCGCACCGGGGCCGATGTCCACGACCCAGTCGGACTGGCGGATCGTGTCCTCGTCGTGCTCGACCACGATGAGCGTGTTGCCGATGTCGCGCAGCCTCGTCAGCGTCTCGATCAGGCGGTGGTTGTCGCGCTGGTGCAGGCCGATGGACGGCTCGTCCAGGACGTAGAGCACGCCGGTCAAGCCCGAGCCGATCTGCGTGGCGAGCCGGATCCGCTGCGCCTCGCCGCCGGAGAGCGAGCCCGCCGCCCGGTCGAGGGACAGGTACTCCAGGCCAACGTCGAGGAGGAATTTCAGCCGGGCCTGCACCTCTTTGAGCACCCGGCCGGCGATCATCACGCCCTTCTCGTCCAAGACGAGATCGTCCAGATACTGCGAGCACTCCCGGACCGAGAGCGCGCAGACCTGCGCGATGGACTTCCCGTCCGCGCCGAGGGTGACCGACAGGATCTCCGGGCGCAGCCGGGACCCCTCGCAGTCGTGGCAGGGCACTTCGCGCATGAAGCCCTCGTACTTCTCGCGCATGAAGTCCGACTCGGTGGTGCCCAGCTTGCGGTGCAGCCACGGGACGACGCCCTCGAAGTCCACCGAGTACGAGCGCTTGCGGCCGTGGCGGTTCTTATAGCTCACCTCGACCTTCGCGTCCGAGCCCTCCAAGACCACCTTGCGCGCGGCGGGCGGCAAGTCCTGCCACGGGGAGCCGAAGTCGAACTCCATAGCGGCGGCGACCCCGGCGAGCAGCTGCAGGAAGTAGTCCGCGTTCATCCCCGTGGCCCACGGCGCGACCGCGCCCTCGGCGAGCGAGAGCTCGGGGTCCGGGATCACCAGTTCGGGATCGACCTCCTTGCGCACGCCGAGGCCGTCGCAGGTCGGGCAGGCTCCGTACGGGGAGTTGAACGAGAACGAGCGGGGCTCGAGGTCGTCCACCGCGATGGGGTGTCCGTTCGGGCAGGCCATCTTCTCCGAGAAGCGCCGCTCCCGGTTCGGGTCGTCCTCGGGCAGGTCAACGAAGTCGAGCACCACCACGCCGTCCGCGAGCCGCAGCGCCGTCTCGACCGAGTCGGTGAGCCGGACCCGTGCGGAGTCCTTCACGACGAGCCGGTCCACGACCACCTCGACGTCGTGCTTCTCCTGCTTCTTCAGCGTCGGCGGGTCGGCCAGCGAATGGACCACCCCGTCCACCCTCGCGCGCGCGTAGCCCTGGCCGTGCAGCTGCGCGAAGAGGTCGACGAACTCGCCTTTACGGGTGCGCACCACCGGCGCGAGCACCTGGAACTTCGTGCCCTCGGCCATCGCGAGCACCTGGTCCACGATCTGCTGCGGGGTCTGCCGCGCGATGACCGCGCCGCATTCGGGGCAGTGCGGGGTGCCCGCCCGCGCGTAGAGCAGACGCAGGTAGTCGTACACCTCGGTGATGGTGCCGACCGTGGAGCGGGGGTTGCGGTTGGTCGCCTTCTGGTCAATGGAGACCGCAGGCGAGAGGCCCTCGATGAAATCCACGTCGGGCTTGTCCATCTGGCCGAGGAACTGCCGCGCGTACGCCGAGAGGGACTCGACGTAGCGGCGCTGTCCCTCGGCGAAAATAGTGTCGAAGGCAAGGGAGGACTTGCCGGACCCGGAGAGCCCCGTGAAAACGATGAGGCTGTCCCGAGGCAAGTCCAAGTCCACGCCGCGCAGGTTGTGTTCTCGCGCGCCTCGGATGATGAGCCGATCTGTCACCGCACTATCGTAGACGCAGGCACCGACAAACGTCAGAGCGCGAGCTGCAAGCGCTGTCCCGCGTGGCGCCAGTAGACCGATCCGAACCGCGTGTCCAGCCGCAGCCAAGCCGAGTGCGCTCGGATCCGCACCACTTCGTCGCCCTGAATGGCGAGCCGGTCGGTTTTCGCGCGGATCGGCCGCCCGGTGCGCGTCGTGACGAAACCCATGGCCGTCAACGCGAACACGCAGCGCAGCGGCACTTGCGCTGTCAGCCCCTCCCCGTCCGGCCCTTCCCCGTCCGACGTCGCGGTCACCACGACCGAGTCGAGCAGCGAGGGCGGCGGTCCTTGCGGCCCGGCGTGCTCCTCGATCAGCGCCATGCCGCGTTGCGCGAGGTCCACGAGTTCTCGGACCGGCACGTCGTCCACCTGCGCGAACCCGTCTTCCGGGGGCAGCGACCCCTTCCACGACGAGTCGAACCCCCAGCCGAGCGGAGCCTCGCGGGATCCTTCTGCCGCGAGGGAGTCTCGCAGCTCGGCCGCGTCCACCACGATGTCCGCCGGGCGCACCTCGCCGACGGCGGAGCGCGTGGCGAGCACGTCGAAACCGGTCTGCGCCCACGCTCCGACCCGCCCGCCCGCCCGGGCTTTCAGCCGCACCACCGCCGAAGGGTCCAGGCGCACGGCGGCCGCGGCGAACCTCGAAAGATCCGCCGCGGCTGCCGCGTCCGCCAGCTGCAGAGCGCGTTCCTCGTTCACTGCTGCGATTTCCTTTCCTTGCCGCGCCGCCGCAGCACGGCAGGGGCCGTTGCGATGACGACGATAGCCGCGATGGTCCAGGCGAACGGCCAGAAGCCGAGTTCGTCGACTCGGCTTTCGAGCCAGCCCTGCGCCGAGCCCGCCGCTTCGACGATCGGGTTCCTGGGATCGCCGTCGTAGAAGAACAGCCGGATCTCGTAGTACCCGTAGTAGGCGACGTAGAGCCCGGTCAACAGGACGACCGCCCCGGCGGCCCGGTTGATGTGCGGCAGCAGGCCCCGGATCTTCGCCGAGACGGACGAGCCGAACAAAGCGACCGCGAGCGCCACCGCCCCGACCGTGACGGCCATGCCGCCCGCGTACGCGACGAAGGCTAGCACCCCGGTCAGCAGCGACCCGCGCTGGAACGTCGCGCCGACCACGGCGAGGAACGGGGCCACGGTGCAGGACAGCGAGGCGACGGCGTAGCCCAGGCCGTAGCCGTACATCGAGCCGAGCCGGGCGGTCGGCTTGCCGCTCGCCGTTTTGGGCAGCATCACCACGACGTCCCTGCCGGAAAGGAGCCAGACCCCCATCGCGATCAGCAGCGCGCCGACGACGACCGTGCCGAACGGCAGGTACTTCTGCGCCGACGCGAGCACGGGCGAGATCACCAGGCCGAAGAGGCCGAACACGGTGAGGAACCCCGCCGCCATCGCCACAGTCGCGGCTCCGGCCCGGAGCACGGCCCGCCAGCGCGAGTCGTCCTGCCCGCTCCCCGCGATGACGAGGCCGAGGTAGCCCGGCAGGAACGCGAAGCCGCATGGGTTCAGCGCGGCCACGAGCCCTGCCCCGAGGGCCAAGCTGAGCGCGGTTTCGCCGTTCATCGCCGGTCGATCGCGGCGATCCGGCGGTTCAGCTCCTCTTCGGACAGGGAGTCCTTGACGACCTCGACAGACCCGTTCGGCCCGACGAACGCGTACGCGGGCTGGCGGGTGATCCCGAACTGGGCCCACACCTTGCTGTCCGCGTCGTTGAGCTGGGTGAACGTCAGACTGTGCTTCGAGACGAAGTCCTGCAGCGCGGGCAACGAGTCCCGCGCGCCGACCCCGACGAACGCCACGCCCGGATGCGCAGCGGCGACCTTGGCGACCATCGCTGCCTCTCGCTGGCACGTCGGGCACCACGGGGCCCAGAACCACAGCACGGCGGGCTTGCCCGCGAGGGTCTCGCCGGAGAAGTCCGCCCCGTCGAGAGTCTTCGCGCTGAAGCGGAGCTGCGCGGGAGCCGCGTGCCCCGCCGCCGAGGCCGCTGCGGGGTTCGAGCCCCCGGCGGGGTCCGCGTGGGAGCACCCGGCTGAGGCGAACGCCGCGAGGACTGGCACGAGAGCGACGAATCGGTTGATCGACATAACCTGCCTTTCCGCAGAGCCAGTCTAGTCAGACGGCGCTCCCGGCGAGACCGGGGCGAGGCTTCGCGGCTACTTCCCGCTCGATCCTGGGCTCGACCCGCTGCCACTGGTGCTGTAGGAACGGGCTCCGGTGCCCGCGAGCTTGCCGCCGTCCACGATGAGGTACTCGTCGCGGATCGGCGCGCCCGCGAGCCAGGACTCGAGGATCTCCCGAGTCCCTGCGGCGTACCGGGCCTGCGCCGAGAGCGTCGTGCCCGAGACGTGCGGGGTCATCCCGCTCCACGGCATCGTGCGCCACGGGTGGTCGGGTGCGGGCGGCTGCGGGTACCAGACGTCGCCCGCGTACCCGGCGAGCTGGCCGGACTCGAGCGCGCGGACCACCGCGCCGGTGTCCATGATCGCGCCTCTGGCGGTGTTCACGATGTACGAGCCGCGCTTCATCGTGCCGATGAGCGCGTCGTCGAAGAGGTGGTGGGTCTCGGGCACGAGCGGCGCGTGGACGTCCACGATGTCCACCGCGCGCACCAGCGAGGGGATGTCCGGGTAGAACGTGAGGCCCAGCTCCTCCTCGACTTCGGCGGACAGGCGGTGCTTGTCGGTGTACGCCAGCTTCACGTCGAAGGGCTTGAGCCTGCGCAAGACGGCGAGGCCGATCCGGCCCGCCGCGATCACGCCGACGGTCATGCCTTCGAGGTCGTAGGCGCGCTCCACCGAGTCGGCGATGTTCCAGCCCCGCTTCTCGGCGACCCACGCGTGCGACGGCAGGTAGTTGCGCACCAAAGCAAGGATCTGCATGACCGCGTGTTCGGCGACGCTGATCGAGTTGCTGAAGGTGACCTCGGCGACGGTGATGCCGCGCGCGATGGCGGCGTTGAGGTCCACGTGGTCCGAGCCGATGCCCGCCGTGATCGCGAGCTTGAGGTTCGGAGCCGCCGCGATCCGCTCGGCGGTGAGGTAGGCGGGCCAGAACGGCTGCGAGATCACCACGTCCGCGTCGGCCAGCTCGCGGTCGAGCGCGGAATCCGGCCCCTCCTTGTCCGAGGTGACCACGAGCGTGTGGCCCTGGGCTTCGAGGAACTTCCGCAAGCCCAGCTCGCCGGTCACGCTGCCCAGCAGCTGGCCGGGGACGAAGTCGATCGCGGACGGGGTCGGCGCGCTCTGCCCTCCGGGGTAGCTCGCGATGACCGGGATGTCGTCGCGGGCGTACGTCGTGGGATACCCGTCCACCGGGTCCGGGTAAAGGACGGCAACGATTTTCGCCATGGTCTCCAGCTCCTCACTGTTGGTTTCTTGCTCGGAATCCAGCGTCGTCCCGCTCCGCCGCCGCGTCCAATACGATCTGTCAAGGCTCTGATAGGCAATTCCGATGAAAGGAGGCAGCAGTGCAGTTGCGCCAACTCGAATACTTCGTGACGCTGGCCGCCGAGCGGCATTTCACCAAAGCCGCCGAACTCTGCCACGTCTCACAGCCGGCGTTCTCCGAGGCGCTGGCCAAACTGGAGCGCGAGCTCGGCGTCCCGCTGGTCCGGCGCGGGCACGCCTTTGAGGGGCTCACCCCCGAGGGCGAGCGGCTGCTCGTCTGGGCGCGCAGGCTCCTGGCCGACCACGACGCGATGCGCGCGGAGGCTGTCGCATTGCGCGCGGGCGTGTCCGGGCAGGCGCGGATCGGAACCGTGCCGGGAGCCTCCGTCGCCGCGACCCGGCTCATCGCGCCGTTCTGCGCCCGCCATCCGCTCGCCACCGTGCGCCTCGAAACACATTTGGCCTCAGCCGAGCTGCTGCGACGAGTGCGCGAGTTCGAGCTGGACGCGGGGGTCACCTTCCTCGACGAGAGCACGGCGGGCCTGCCCTCGCTGCCGCTCTACGAGGAGCGCTACGTGCTGCTCGCCCCTCGTCGGCTCCTCGCGGCGGAGACCGGCTCGATCACGTGGGCCCAGGCCAGCGCGCTGCCGATGGCCGCGCTGGTCGCCGGTATGCGCGGGCGGGCGCTGGTGGACGAAGCCTGCGCGAAGGCCGGAGTCTCGATAAGCGTCCATGTCGAGACCGATTCGCTCGATTCGCTCTGCGCGCTGGCGGGCACCGGGCGCTGGTCCACAGTGGCCCCTGCTTCGTGGGCCCAGGCGTGGGAACTCGGCGGCGACACGGCCGTCATCCCGCTGGTCGAGCCTGCCGTGGTCACCCGGATGGGGCTGGTGTTCGCGGCAGGCTCGCCGACTCCCCCGCTCACCAAGGCGCTCGTGGAGGCGGCGCGGGGGCTGCGGCTCAGCTGATCCGGGCCGCCAGCGCCTCTGCGCGCCAGCGGTCCTTGTCCTCGCGGGAGGCGAAGCTTGCTTCGAACGAGTTGAGCGCCAACTGCCGCACGTCCTCGTCCGTGAGCGCCAGCGCCGCGCGCACGGCCGCGAAATTGTCGTCCACATGGCCGCCGAAGTACGCCGGATCGTCGCTGTTCACCGTGACCAGAAGCCCCGCGTCCAGCATGGCCTTGAGCGGATGCTCCGCGAGCGAGCCGACCCCTTTGAGGCAGAGATTGGAGAGCGGGCAGACCGTCAGCGGCACCCGGTCCGCGCGCAGCCGGGCCACCAGCTCCGGATCGGCGAGCGAGCGCACGCCGTGGTCGATCCGTTCCACCCCGAGGACGTCGAGCGCCTCCCACACGTAATCAGGCCCGGCCTCCTCCCCCGCGTGCGCGACTTTGCGCAGGCCTTCGCCCGAGGCGATCTCGTAGACGCGTTTGAACATGCGCGGCGGGTGGCCGACTTCCGCGGAGTCCAGACCGACCCCGATGAAGTGCTCGCGGAATTTCAACGCCGCGCGCAACGTTTCTTCGGCCGCTTCGGGGCCGAGGTCGCGCAGGAAGCACAGGATGAGGTCGGCGGAGATCGGCGCGTCGGCGACCGCGGCGGCGAAGCCCTCGATGACCGCCTCGAATCCGATCCCGTTGTTCAGATGCGTCTGCGGGTCGAAGAACACTTCGGCCCGGCGCACTCCTGCGGCTTCGGCACGACGCAGGTAGGCGGCCATGAGGTCGTAGAAATCCGTCGGCTCGCGCAGCACGGCGAGGTTCGCGTAGTACACGTCGAGGAACGACTGCAGATTCGTGAAATGGCGGTAGCGCTCGGTCAGCGCGGCGGCGTCGTACGTCGGCAGCGCCACATCGTTGCGCCGCGCGAGCGCGACGAGGAGATCGGCTTCCAATGTCCCCTCGACGTGGACGTGCAGTTCGGCGACGGGCAGCGGGGTCATCGCCCAACTGTAGCCGCCCGACCGGCGGGCCGTGCGGCGAACTCCCCTGCGCGCATATACCCCAAGGGGGTATAGTGTTGGGGTCGCGGCGCGCCGCCGCGCGGAACAGATCGAGGAGGCAGTCAGCATGGAACTATGGGGCGCGATCACGCGCGCACTGGCATTGGCGGGGTCGATGGCCTGGGAAATCCTCTGGGCGCTCATCCTTGGGTTCACGCTCTCGGCCATCGTGCAGGCAGCGGTCAGCAAAGCGACGATCGTGCGGCTCATGGGCGACGACCGCCCTCGGACCCTGGCGGTGGCCTCCGTCCTCGGAGCCGCGTCGTCGTCCTGCTCGTACGCGGCGGTCGCCCTCGCCCGCTCGCTGTTCCGCAAAGGCGCGAACTTCACCGCCGCCATGGCCTTCGAGATCGCCTCGACCAACCTGGTGGTCGAGCTTGGCGTCGTCCTCGCGCTGCTGATGGGCTGGCAGTTCGCCGCGGCCGAGTTCGTCGGCGGGCCGATCATGATCGTGCTGCTCGCCGTGCTCTTCCGGCTCTTCCTGCGCAAACGGCTGGTCGAGAAGGCCCGCGAGCAGGCGGAGCTCGGCGTCGCCGGGTCGATGGAGGGGCACGCCGCGATGGACATGTCGGTCGGCGGCGAGGTCGGGTTTTGGCGGCGGCTCGCCTCCGCCAAAGGCTTCACCGCCGTCTCGCACGTCTTCGTCATGGAGTGGGCGGCGATCCTGCGGGATCTGATCGTGGGCCTGTTGATCGCGGGCGCGGTCGCCGCGTGGGTGCCGGAATCGTTCTGGCGGGCGTTCTTCTTCACCGACCACCCCGTCGGCTCCGCGCTGTGGGGCCCCCTGGTCGGGCCGGTCGTCGCGGTGCTCGCCTTCGTCTGCTCCATCGGCAACGTGCCCTTGGCCGCGGTGCTCTGGACCGGCGGCATCAGCTTCGGCGGAATCGTGGCGTTCATCTTCGCCGACCTTTTGATCCTGCCGATCTTGAACATCTACCGCAAGTACTACGGGATGCGCATGGCGTTGGCGCTCACCGCCATGTTCTACGCCGCCGCCGTCGGGGCCGGATACCTCGTCGAGCTCATCTTCGGCTCGGCGGGCCTCATCCCCGCCGAGCGGTCGGCCATGGTGATGGAGGAAGGCGTCTCATGGAACTACACCACCTGGCTGAACATCGCCCTGCTCCTCGTCGCGGCCGCGTTGACGGCGCGGTTCTTCGCCACCGGCGGCCTGCCCATGCTGCGCATGATGGGCGGCAGCCCCGACGCGGAGCACGACCACGCCTGCCACGGCGAGCACCACTGAGCCGCTGGGCTCAGTAGGAGCCTCGGCCCATGGACCGCACCCAGCGGACCGCGACCGAGACGGCCGCGAGATCGCTCGCGCCCCCGCGGTCGTCGGAGGCCGAGGCTCCGGCGCTGTCGAAAACCGAGGCGAGCGCGTTCTGGGCGCGGCTGACCCTTGTCGAGTTCCGGGCCCGCCAATCGGCGATCTGCTCGCTGACGGGCTCGTCGGGGTCCGAGTCCGTCAGCACGTCCAGGCTGAGCGTGCGCATCGCGCTGTACAGCTCCTCTCGCAACGCCGATCGCGCCTTGACCTGCCATTGGTTCTTCACCGGCAGCAGGGCCGCGAGATTGAGCACCCGGTCCACGCCGAGTTCGGAGCCGAGCCGGAAGTACAGTTCGGCGACCTCCTCGCCCGAGCGGTCCGTCAGCTCCGCGACGTCCACAATGTCGAGCAGGCGGAACTCATAGGCCAGCCGGGCCACCCGCGCGGCGAGATCCTCGGACGCGCCGAGACGGAGCAACCCGGCCTCGTCCGCCCGATAGCCCGCCGCGTCGTCGCCGTGCAGCCAACCCGGCACGCGCTCTTTGAGCCGCGCCACCTCCGGCGCGTAACGGGCGATCTCCGAGCGCACCGCGAGCGGCTGCGGACGGTTCGCCACCAACCACCTGCCCGCCCGGTCGAGGAGCCGGCGCGCCTCGACGAGGACTTGGTCGGCCGCCGAGGCGGGCACGCCGTGCTGGCGCACCGACCCGAGCACCTCTGGCAGGGCGAAAATCTCCACCGCCGCCGAGAAAGCGCGCGCCACGTCCGGCGCGGACACCCCGGACTCCTCCGCCATGCGGAACGCGAACGTCGTCCCGCCGATGTCCACGATGTCGTTCGCGAGCTGGGTGGCGACGATCTGCCTGCGCAGCGCGTGCGAGCCCACGGCCGCCTCCGCCTGCGGGCCGATTCCGGAAGGGAAGTAGGACCGTAGCTTGGAGTCGTAGATCTCGTTGTCGGGCAGATCGCTGTCCAGCAGGTCGTGTTTCAGGCTCAGCTTCGCGTACGCCAGCAGCACCGCCAGCTCGGGAGAGGTGAGCCCCTCCCCCGCCGCCGCGCGCTCGCGCAGCTCCTCGCCGCTCGGCAAGAACTCGACCGCACGGTCCAGCCTGCCCAGGTCGACCAGCTCTTGGATCTGCCTGGCGTGCACGTCCACGTATTCCGCCGAGGTGCGCCTGCCGACGCCGAGCTCGTTGTTCTGCGCGACGTTGTCCGCGAGCACCAGCTCGCCGACCTCTTCGGTGAGGGATTCGAGCAGCAGCCGGCGCTGGTCCTCTGGCAGTTGCCCGGCGGCTGGGGTGAGCTGGCTCAGGAGGATCTTGATGTTCACCTCGTGGTCCGAGCAGTCCACGCCGGCGGAATTGTCGATGGCGTCGGTGTTGATCCGCCCGCCCGCGCGGGCGTACTCGATCCTGCCGAGCTGGGTCACCCCGAGGTTCCCGCCCTCGCCGACCACCTTGGCCCGCACGTCGCGCCCGTCCACCCGCACGTCGTCGTTGCTCTTGTCGCCGACCTCCGCCTCGGACTGGCCGCTCGACTTGATGTAGGTGCCGATCCCGCCGTTCCACAAGAGGTCGACCGGAGCCTTGAGGATCGCCTGGATGACCTCGGGGGGAGAAAGCTCGGCGACGCCGTCCGGGAGGCCGAGCGCCGCGCGGGCCTGCGGGCTCAGCGGCACCGCCTTCACGCTGCGCGGCCACACCCCGCCGCCCTCGCTGATCAGCGAGGCGTCGTAATCGGCCCACGAAGAGCGGGGCAGCCCGAAGAGGCGTTTGCGCTCCGAGAACGATCTGCGGGGGTCCGGGTCCGGGTCGAGGAACACATGGCGGTGGTCGAACGCAGCGAGCAGCTTGATGTGCGGGCTGCGCAGCATCCCGTTGCCGAACACGTCGCCCGACATGTCGCCGATCCCGACCACGGTGAAGTCGGTCTCCTGCGGGTCGATCCCCAGCTCCCAGAAGTGCCGCTTCACGCTCTCCCAGGCTCCGCGCGCCGTGATGCCCATGGCCTTGTGGTCGTAGCCGACCGAGCCGCCCGAGGCGAACGCGTCGCCCAGCCAGAACCCGTAGCCCTTGGCGATCTCGTTCGCCGTGTCGGAGAAGGTCGCGGTGCCCTTGTCCGCGGCGACGACCAGGTACGGGTCGTCGCCGTCGCGGCGCACCACGCCCGGCGGGCCGGCGACCTCCCGAGTCGTCGGGTCGATGTTGTCGGTCAGGTCCAGGAGCCCGCCGATGAACAGCTTGTAGCAGGCGACGCCCTCCTCGCGCAACGCCTCCGGGGCCACGTGCCGTTTGACCACGAACCCGCCTTTCGCCCCGACCGGGACGATGACGGCGTTCTTCGCGGTCTGCGCCTTCGCCAGGCCGAGGATCTCGGTGCGGAAATCCGAGAGCCGGTCCGACCACCGGATGCCGCCGCGCGCCACCGCGCCGAAGCGCAGATGCACCCCTTCCACCCTCGGGGAGGAGACGAACACCTCGTACTGCGGCACCGGCTTTGGCAGGTCTTTGAACGAGAGGTCGGCGAGCGTCCGGGGCGCGAGCTTCAGCGCGATCACATCCGCGGCTCGGAAGAAGTTCGTCCGCAAAGTCGCCTCGATCAAGTCGAGGTACGCCTGCAGGATCCGGTCCTCGTCCAAGGAGATCACCGAGGCCAGCGCCTCGCGCAACGCCGAGAGCGCCTGCTCCCTCGCCTCGCTGGAGGCTTCCTGGGGGCTGAACGTCGCGAGGAACAGGCGCACCAGGAGCGCGGCGGTGTCGGCGTAGCGGACGAGCACCCGGCTGATGTGGTTCGCCGGGTAGGGGAAGTCGATCTGGCGCAGGTACTGCGCGTAGGCGCGCAGCAGGGCGACCTCCCGCCAGTTGAGCCCCGCCCGCAACGTGAGCACGCCCAGCTCGTCGGCCTCGGCCTCGCCCCGCCAGAGCGCCTCGAAAGCCTCGACGAGTTTCGCGCGGACCTCGGGGTCCGCCAGGCGCACGCCCGTCTCGACGTCGTCCGGCCGCAGGCCGAACTGGTAGATCCAGCACTCCGCGCCGTCCGACCGGCGCACCTCGTACGGCTTCTCGTACAGCGTGGTGAGCCCGAGGCTCGTCGTCAACGGCAGGATCATGCTCACCGTCACCGGCCCGCCCCGGACGTACAGCGTCAGCGCCGCTTCGGCCCCGTTCCGATGGGCCACGTCGACCGGGTCAAGGCGCGCCCGGACCTCGCCCTCGGACAGCGCCTCGAGCGCCGCGACGTCCTCCGCCGCCTCCGTCGGCGTGAAGTCCTCCCGGTACGCGGCGGGCAGCGCCTTCGCGTACCACTGCGCCGCTTTCGGCGACAGCCCGGCCTCGTCCGCGAGCCGGTCCGTCCACGTCCTGGTCTCGGCGGCGAGGAGCCCTTGGATCCGCGCCTCGTTGGCCGCCGAGCAGTCCGGCCGGACGGAGAAGGGCCCCCGGACGGTGAAGAACACCCAGGCGAGCGCGGATTCGGTCACCCGCGCGGTGTAGTCGATGCTCGCTCCCCCCAGCTCGCGCACCAGGATGTCCTGCATCGCCAGGCGCACGGCGGTGGTGTAGCGGTCCTGCGGCAGCCGCGTCCACGCCAGCACGCGCTCGCCGAGCGGATCCTCGCGCAAAAAGAGCCGCAAGCTGCGCCGCGCGTCGATGGACAGCGTCGAGGACGCGATCTTGTGCAGCGTGTCGAGGTCCGCCGAGAAGAGCTCCGGGCGCGGCAGCCCGGAGATGACTTCGAGGATCTGCTGGCCGGAGTGCGAGCCGAGCGCCACCCCCGAGCGCGCCAAGATCTCCAGCGCCCGCTCCGCGACCACCGGGATGTCCAGGATGTTCTCGTAGACGGCGGACACGGGGAACATCCCGAGGAAGCGGTGCTCCCTGCGCGGCGCGCCTTGGGGGTCGATCTCCCGCACCATGACGATGTACGGGTGGCGCAGCGCGCCGACGGTGGAGGGCCGGGGGCTTTGCGCCACCGCGAGGACCTGCCCGCCAGTCGGCGCGAAGGCGGGGGCTGCGCCAGGGGCGGGCGGGGCGATCGGCTCGAGCGCGCCGCCGCGCAGCACGCCGAGGCCGCTGTCCGCGTCCGGCCACCACTGCCCGCCCATGTCCGGGTCGTAGGACCGGTAGCCGAGGAGGACGAAATGCTCCTCGGCCAGCCACCGCAACAGACGGGAGGTGCTCGAAAGCTCGGCTCCCACCCCTTGGCGCGGCAGCGCGTCCGCGAGCTGGGCCAAGTGGTCGAGCATCATCGAATGGTCGGCGCTGACCTGCCGCACGTCGCGAAGCACGCCGGGCAGTTCGGCCCCGATGGCGGCGACGGCCTCGTCCGATGTGTCCTCCCCGAGCGTGACCTGGATCCACGACTCCTTGAACGCGTACGTCGCGGCTGCCTCGTCGAGGACCACGTCCACGAGGTTCCCCGAACCGTCCCTGCGCACGGCGAGGATCGGGTGGTCCAGCCCTGTGATCCTCGCCCCGGACGACTCCACGAGGGAGGAGACCGACTGCACGAGCAGGGGCATGTCGTCGGTGACGACGAAGATCTTCGGGACCGCGCCGAACCGCGCCGCCCACGCCCGGTCGGCTCCAGTGTGACGCGCCATGCCGAGGCTGATGTGGTCGAGGACGGACTGCAGGTCGGGCTCGGCCGACTCCGTGTACGCCTTCGCGAGATCGTTGAGCCAGTACCGCTGCTCCGGGGAGAGGTCGCCGAGCGACCGGCCCAGCTGCGCGAGATCAATCCGCATCGACACCGCTCTCCCCTTCCCCCTGCCCGTGCTCATGGGCCTGGTAGAGCATGATCAAATTTCCGCCTTGATCGTCGAAAACAGCTGCGAAACCGTCGCCGACGTCCGAGGGCTCCGAGGCGAACCGGACTCCCGCTCCGCTGAGCCGAGCGTGCTCCGCTTTGAGATCGTCGACAAAGAACATCGTATATGGAATCCCCGCTTCGTACAGGGCTCGTTTGTACGTCTTCGCGGCCTCGAGCCCGGCGGGCTCGAGGAGCAGCTGCACGACGGGGCTCCCGTCCGGGAGACGAGGGGCGTCCGGGGCGGCCAGGGTCAGCCAGCGCGCGCCTCCCGCCGGGACGTCCGCATGCTTGACGAAACCGAGCACCTCGGTGTAGAAGCGCTCCGCTTGCTCCTGGTCGTCCACGATGATGTTGGTGATCCCCACGCGGATGCTCACGTGCGCGCCTCCTCAGGTTCCGCCGTTTCTTCAGTGCCTAGGCAAGTTCCGCCTGCAAGTTCTCGTCCAGCACGGAGAGGAACTCCTCCGTGGTGAGCCAGCCCTGGTCGCCGCCGACCAAAAGGGCGAGGTCCTTGGTCATCTTCCCGTCCTCGATGGTCCGCACCACCACGTCTTCGAGCTTGTGCGCGAAGCCTTCGACCTCGCGGGTGCCGTCGAGCCTGCCCCGGTGCGCCAGGCCACGGGTCCAGGCGAAGATCGAGGCCACCGGGTTGGTGGAGGTGGGCTTGCCCTGCTGGTACTGGCGGTAGTGCCGGGTCACGGTGCCGTGCGCGGCCTCGGACTCGCAGATCTTGCCGTCCGGGGTGAGCAGCACCGAGGTCATCAGGCCCAACGAGCCGAAGCCCTGCGCCACGGTGTCGGACTGCACGTCGCCGTCGTAGTTCTTGCAGGCCCAGACGTAGCCGCCCTCCCATTTGAGGGCCGAGGCCACCATGTCGTCGATGAGCCGGTGCTCGTAGGTGAGCCCCGCCGCGTCGAACTCCGCCTTGAACTCCTTCTCGTAGACCTCCTGGAAGACGTCCTTGAACAAGCCGTCGTACGCCTTGAGGATGGTGTTCTTCGTGGAGAGGTACACCGGGTAGTTCTGCTGCAGGCCGTAGTTGAGCGAGGCCCTCGCGAAGTCGACGATCGACTGGGTGAAGTTGTACATGCCCATCACCACGCCGCCTTGCTCGGGCATCTTGACGACTTCGTGCTGGATCGGCTCCCCGCCGTCGGATGGCGTGTAGGTGATGGTGACCGTGCCGGGGCCGGGGACCTTGAAGTCCGTCGCGCGGTACTGGTCGCCGAAGGCGTGGCGGCCGATGATGATCGGCTTGGTCCAGCCCGGCACCAGCCTCGGCACCGACTTGATGATGATGGGGGCGCGGAAGATCGTGCCGCCAAGGATGTTGCGGATGGTCCCGTTCGGGGACTTCCACATCTTCTTCAGGCCGAATTCCACCACGCGCGCCTCGTCCGGGGTGATGGTCGCGCATTTGACCCCGACGCCGTGGCGCTTGATCGCCTCGGCCGCTTCGACGGTCACCTGGTCGTCGGTGGCGTCCCGGTGCTCGATCCCCAAGTCGTAATATTCCAGGTCGATGTCCAAGTAGGGATAGATGAGCTTGTCTTTGATGAACTTCCAGATAATGCGTGTCATCTCGTCGCCGTCAAGTTCCACGACGACGCCCTCTACCTTGATCTTGGACATTCGGTGCCCGGCCCTCCTGGGATCGGTGTGCGTCAAATCTGCGCCGGGGTGTGGCGCCTGACGTTTTCAACTTACCCCGTCCTCACGCCACGCCCGGACAGACCCCGCGCCGCCATGGCCCCCGTCACGATGGGCTATGATGTTCCCAGGTCAAGAGTGCTAGCGAGAAGCCCCGGCTGGCTAGTCGGCAACCCCCGTACCGCGGTGGGGTGCTCCGGGTGAGGACCTGGCCCACCTGCGCAAACGCAGGCGGCAAGCGCGGGTCCCCGGACGAGGGGACTCAGGGAGGCTGGTCGCGCGAGATCGGCGGACGCAGCAAGGAGGCCGTGACATGTGGTATCCCTCTCAACGCAACACCCTCGATATTTTGGAGCGCCCGTGACCGACACCTTCACCGCAGCCGACACCTCGAACTGGAGCTTCGAGACCAAGCAGATCCACGCAGGTCAGACCCCAGATTCGCAGACTTACGCCAGGGCGTTGCCGATCTACCAGACCACCTCGTACGTCTTCCGCGACACCGACCACGCGGCGGCCCTGTTCGCGCTCTCCCCGGAAGGGCACGCCTACACCCGGCTCTCCAACCCGACGACCACGGTGGTCGAGGAGCGGATCGCGGCCCTCGAAGGCGGCGTCGCCGCGCTGCTGCTGAGCTCGGGCCAGGCCGCCGAGTCCATCGCGCTCCTCAACCTCGCCGAGGCGGGCGGCCACATCGTGTCGAGCCCCCGGCTCTACGGCGGCACGCAGAACCTCCTGCAGCACACCCTGCCCAAGCTCGGGATCGAGGTCGACTTCGTCGAGGACCCGGACAACCTTGACCACTGGCGCGCCGCGATCCGCCCGAACACCAAGGCGTTCTTCGGCGAGAGCATCTCCAACCCCCGCAACGACGTCTTCGACATCCCCGGAGTCTCCTCGGTCGCGCACGAGCACGGCATCGCGCTGGTGGTGGACAACACCGTCGCCACCCCGTACCTGCTCAACCCGCTCGCGCACGGAGCCGATGTCGTGGTGCACTCGGCGACGAAATACCTCGGCGGGCACGGCTCCGCGATTGCGGGCGTTCTGATCGACGGCGGCACGTTCGACTGGACTTCGGGCCGCTATCCCCAGTTCACCGAGCCGGACCCGAGCTACCACGGCCTCGTGTGGGCCGAGCAGGGCCCGCCCGCGTACGCGCTCAAGGCCCGCACCCAGTTCCTGCGCGACCTGGGGCCTGCGCTCTCCCCCTTCAACGCGTTCCTCATCGCCCAGGGGCTGGAGACGCTCAGCCTCCGCGTGGAGCGGCACGTCGCCAACGCGCAGCGGGTGGCCCAGTTCCTCGCGGACCACTCGCAGGTGCTGTCGGTCAACTACGCCGGGCTGCCCTCCTCGCCGTGGCACGAGCGGGCGAAGCAGCTCCTGCCGAAGGGCCAGGGCGCGGTCCTCGCCTTCGAGATCGACGGCGGCCTCGAAGCCGGGAAACGATTCGTCAACGCCCTGCAGCTGCACAGCCACGTCGCGAATATCGGCGACGTGCGCTCCTTGGTCATCCACCCGGCTTCAACCACGCACTCCCAGCTGCCTCCCCAGGCCCAGCTGCAGGCGGGGGTCACCCCTGGCCTCGTGCGGCTCGCAGTCGGCCTCGAAGGCATCGACGACATCCTCGCCGACCTGCAGCTCGGGTTCAAGGCGGCCGCCGGTTGACCATCACCGCCTCCTTCCCGCGCGACCTCCTGGACCGGACCCCCTCCTCGTGGACACACCGTCCGGACGGGGAGCCGCAGCGCGCCTTGGTCGGCTCGGTCGCGCTCGATCGTGGCGGAGCGCTGTCCGAGGTCGTGATCGCGTTCCGCCGTTGGGGCAAGCCCACGCCGAACTTGGACAACGTCGTGCTCGTGCTGCACGCGCTCACCGGCGACGACAACGTCGCCGGCGCGGACGAGCCGGACGGGCACCGCCCAGGCTGGTGGGACGGCACAGTCGGACGCGGAGCCGTCTTGGACACGAACCGTTGGTGCGTCGTCGCCGCCAACGTCCTCGGCGGGTGCAACGGGTCGACCGGGCCGTCTTCCCCTGCGGCGGACGGGCGGGCGTGGGGCTCGCGCTTCCCCCGGATCACCGTCCGCGACCAGGTCCGCGCCGAAGTCGCGCTGGCCGACGTCCTCGGGATCCAGCGGTTCGCGAGCGTCATCGGCGGCTCCATGGGCGGAGCCCGCGCGCTGGAATGGCTCGTCGGCCATCCCGAGAGGGTCGCGAGCGGGCTCGTCCTCGCGGTCGGCGCCCGGGCCTCGGCGGACCAGATCGGCACGCAAACCGCGCAGATCCAAGCCATCGAGGCCGATCCGGACTGGCACGGCGGCGACTATTACGACACCGGACGCGTCCCGCTCGTCGGCATGGGGATCGCCCGCCGCTTCGCGCATCTCACCTACCGGTCCGAGGCCGAGCTCGACGAGCGGTTCCAGAACACCCCGCAAGGCGACGAGGAGCCGCTGTGGCGGGGCCGCTACGCCATCTCCAGCTATCTGGACCATCAGGCGCGCAAGCTCGCCGTCCGGTTCGACCCAGGCAGCTACGTCGCGCTTTCCGGGTCGCTCAACCACCACGACGTTGGCCGGGGCCGGGGCGGGGTCGAGGCTGCGCTCGCGGGATGCGCCGTCCCGACCGTGGTCGCCGGAATCGACAGCGACCGGCTCTACCCGCTCCACCAGCAGGCGCAGATCGCGAAGCATTTGGCCGCCGCGTCCCCCCTGCGCGTCATCCACTCCCAATTCGGCCACGACGGGTTCCTGGTCGAAGCCGAAGCGGTGGGCAAGCTGATCGCGGAGACGCTGACGCTCGCCGAGCGGGGCTAGACGCTCATCCGGCCCTCGTGCCGAGCGGATTGATCGTCCACGACACCCAAAGGATCGCCGCCCCGACCAGCGCGAGCGCGAGCACGTCGAAGAGCCTGCCGCGCACCGCCAAAAGGCCCACCCGGTTCGTCGGCAGCGCGGCCCGGAAGACGGCCCCGGCGAGCACCGCCGCCCCGATCACCGCGCCGCCGCGCCGCCACCGGTCGAGCTCGATGAGCACCGCCGCCACCAGCAGCAAGAAGACGACCACGAGAAACGGCGCCTGGTTCAACAACAGCCGCAACCGCAGCGCCCTGCGCCGTCCGCTATCCCCTGCGCCGGGGACGGCCGGTTCCGACTTCAGCTCGGTCACGGCTGCCGCGTCCCCCGTTCGGCGAGCTCCACCACATTGGCGAGCAGCATGGCCCTGGTCAAAAGGCCCACCCCGCCCGGGTTCGGCGACACCGCTTTGGCCACCTCGCGCACATCCGGGCTCACGTCCCCGACCAGGCCGGCTTCGGTCCGGGTGAGGCCGACGTCGATGACCACCGCGCCAGGACGGACCATGTCCTTGGTGATGAACCCAGGAATACCCACTCCGGCGACCACCACGTCGGCGCGGCGCACATGCGCGGCGAGGTCGTTGGTCCTGCTGTGGCACACGGTCACCGTCGCGTTGTACGGCGGGCGGGAGAGCAGGATCGACAGCGGGCGCCCCACGGTCACCCCCCTGCCGACGATCACAACGTCGGCCCCGGCGAGCGGCACGCCCGACACGGCGAGCAGATGCACGATCCCCTTCGGCGTGCAGGCCTGCGGGGCGGGGATGCCCAGCGCCATCCTGCCGAGGCTTGTCGGGTGCAGCCCGTCCGCGTCCTTGTCGGGGTCGATGCGCTCCAACGCGGCGTTCTCGTCCAAGTGCCCGGGCAACGGCAGCTGCACGATGTAGCCGGTGCACGTCGGATCCTCGTTGAGCTCGTCGATCACCGAGGCGACTTGCTCGAACGTCGCGTCCGACGGAAGCTCGCGGGCGAGCGAGTTGATGCCGACCTGGGCGCAGTCTGCGTGCTTGCCCCGCACGTAGGAGTGGCTGCCGGGATCGTCGCCGACCAGGATGGTGCCAAGGCCGGGGACCACGCCCCGCTCGGCGAGGCCCGCGACACGTTTGGCCAGATCGTCCATGATCTGATCGCGGACAGATCGGACATCGAGCACAATCGCAGTCATGTCTCTAGTCTCTCAAACCTCCCCCGCCCGATGGACGGACAGGGGGGCCGCGTGTTCCGAGTGATGCTGTTCGAGCCTCGGATCGCAGGCAATACCGGCAGCATGATCCGTGTTTCCGCGGCCACCGGCTGCGAGCTGCATCTCGTGGAGCCGCTCGGTTTCGACCTCTCCGAGCCGAAGCTGCGGCGGGCTGGTCTGGACTACCACGACCTCGCGCACGTGGTCGTCCACCCGGACCTCGCCACGGCGCTGCGGGCGGTCCCCGGCGCTCGGGTCTTCGCCTTCACCACGTCCGGCTCGGCGCGCCACAGCGACATCGCCTACCAGGAGGGGGATGTGCTGCTGTTCGGCCCCGAGCCGACCGGCCTCCCCGAGGAGGTCGCGCGCCATCCCAGGGTCGCCGAGCGCCTGCGGATCCCCATGCTGGCGGGCAGGCGCTCGCTCAATCTCGCCAACGCCGCGACGCTCGCGGTCTACGAGGCGTGGCGCCAGCACGGCTTCGCGGGCAGCTCCTGACCGCTTCGGGCCTCCGCTAGCGGATCATCGCCCGCACCAGCGTGCGCTTGGCCTTGGTGAACGGCGGGTAGAGCAGCGGCAGGTCGGGCCAGGCCTTCACCTCGAACACCGCGCGCAAATGGCTGAACGTGCGGAACGCGAACTCGCCCTTGGCCGTCCCGTACCCGCTCGCGCCGACCCCGCCGAACGGCAGCATCGGCATGCCGAAATGGAACGCGGCGTAGTTGATCACCGCCGCCCCCGTGGTGGTCTGCGCGAGGATCTGCTGCTCCACCGCCTTGGAGGAGGTGAAGATGTTCACCGCGAGCGGATGGGGGCGTTCGCGCACGAACGCCGTCGCTTCGGCGAGGGAGCCGACTGGGACCACCGGGAGGATCGGGCCGAAGATCTCCTCTTGCATGAGCGGCGAGCCCGGATCTGGATCAACGACGACCGAGGGCTCGACCTGGAACGTCTCCAGGTCCACCTTGCCAGGAAGGACGCGGTCGCCGCCGCAGGAGTCCAAAAGGCGCGCGATGTGCTCCGCGTGCTTGCGGTTGATGACCCGCACGTCGCGCCCCGCGTCCGCCCGCTGCTTCTTGAACTCGGCGACCAGCTTGCGCACGAACTCGTCCGCCACCGGCTTCTCCACCAGCACGTAGTCCGGGGCGATGCACGTCTGGCCGACGTTGATGAGCTTGGTGGACACGATCCGTCGCACCGCCACGTCCAGGTTCGCGTCCCGCGCGACGATCGTCGGGCACTTCCCGCCGAGTTCGAGGGTCACCGGCGTGAGGTGCTCCGCCGCTGCCGCTGCGACGACTTTGCCGACCCGCCCGCTGCCGGTGAACATGATGTGGTCGAGCTTCTGCGCGATGAGCGCCTGCGTCTCGTCCGGCCCGCCTTCCACCACTCGGACCGCGTCTTTGTCGAGGTAGCGCGGGATGAGCTCCGCGAGCAGGCGCGCGGACGCGGGCGTCAGCTCGGACGGCTTGACGACCACCGCGTTGCCCGCCGCGAGCGCGCCGATGAGCGGGCCGAGCGACAGGTTGATCGGGTAGTTCCACGGGCCGACCACCATCACCACGCCAAGCGGCGAGGCCGCGTAGCGCCCCCTGCCCAGCGCCTTGAACGAAAGCGGGAGGCCGACCCTGACGGGTTTCACCCATTTGCGCAGATTCTTGCGCGCGAATTTACTCTCCATCGTGACCGCCTGGATCTCGACGAACCAGGTGTAGAACGCGTCCCTGCCCAAGTCTTTCTCGACGGCCTCCGCGATGGCCGTCTCGTTCTCCGCGAGCATCCGCTCGAGCGCTTCCAGCTGGCGCAGCCGCCAGCCGACGTCCTTGGTGCGCCCGGAGTCGAACGTGGCCCGGAGCCCGGCGACAACGCTGCGCGCCTCGGACTCGAAGATATTCGCTTGAGCCGCGTCCTCTTGGGCTTTGCCGTTCCTATGGACAGCCGCAGTAGTCATATCGTCCCTTTCACGCCGACGCACAATAAGTGATATTGCTCAATGGTTCATAACACAAATACAGCGTACGCCTCGTCCGAGGATGTGTCACGAGACGTGGGCGGGGGAAACGAAAGCGCCCGCCGAACCAAGGTTCGACGGGCGCTTTCGGCCAGAGCATGCCGGTCAGCGGTGGTGCTTGCCGCCTGCGGTGTCCAAAGTGTCGTTCAGCGTGCCGGTGCCTTTGTTCGGCCCCTGCCCCGTCACCGGGTGATCGCTGTTGTCGTGCTCCATGCCGTTGCGGCTGAAGTGCGTCTTTCCGCCCGGACGGGACGGGACCTGGTCCCCGGTCTTCGCGACCGGGGCGTCGTCATCGTCCTGATCGCTGTCCGAATTGTCGTGCGTGATGCCGTTGCGGGGCAAATGGGTGTTGCCGCCCGGACGGCCCGGAGTCTCCCCATCGTCCTCGTCCTCATCGTCCTCGTCGTCGGCGTCGTCCGCCGCGCGCTTCACGTCGGCCGTCGTCGCTTTCTGCCCGCCCTGGCCGGGGCCCACCAGCTGCTCGGCTCCGAGGTTGGAGCCCTGGCCGAGCACCTGGTCGTCGTTGCCGTAGTGGGCGGCAACCGGGGCTTCGTGCGCGGGCTCAGCCGCCGCCACGGCGGAGGAGAATCCGAGCGAGGTGGCGAAAGCGGAGGCGAACAGCGCGCTCGTGGCGATGGTCTTCATGGTTCTTGTCCTGTCGGCTCGTGTCGTCGGGTCGGTGCTTTCTCGACCTCGCGATCATTTTGTCATGCCGAAGCCCGAGAAGGGAAGGTCGCCATTAAACACCGAGGAAAACTGAGGCGCCGCCTCAAGAACCGGATCCGAGCACCCGACTTGACGCGTTCTGTACTATCGACATGTTCCGCCCTTCGGGCGGGCCGCGCGGGCGTAGCTCAATGGTAGAGCCTCAGTCTTCCAAACTGATTACGCGGGTTCGATTCCCGTCGCCCGCTCCGCAGGGCCCTCAGACGCTCGACAATCTCGCCGCTTTCCACCCGGAACGCGTCCGCCACCACCGTGGACCGCTCCTCCTCCTGTCCCAGCGAGTGGACCAGGGCCAAATCCGCGTCGGCGATCGCCCGCTTGACCACAACGTCCTCTGCGCCCCAGGTAGATCGCTATGGTGCGCGCAGGCCGCCGATCGGAGATCCTTGGAATAAAACATCGGATGATTGGGTTACATCCAGGGAAGCGAAAACCGCCGAAAGGCCGAGACTTGATCGACCGGACGACGAACCAAGAAAGGAAGACCGCCATGAAAACCCTCGCAGCCAGTGCCCTGATCGCGCTCTCCGGACTGTTCGGAGCTGCCTCCTACGCGGCGGCCGTCCCGGACAACGTGGTCCTCACCAACAACGACTCGGTCACCAACCAGGGCGCGAACCACGCGACCGGCACGATCCAGAACGTCGAAGGGACCGCGCTCGGAGGACGCTGAGCGTTCGGGCGCTAGGCCTTCTCGAACTCGCCCGTGCGCTCGTAATGCGCGAGCTGGTCGATCCGCCGCTGATGGCGCGGCTCGCCGGACCACTGGGCTCCGAGGAAGGCTTCGATGATCGCCAAAGCCTCTTCCTCGGTGTGCATGCGCCCGCCGATGCCGATGAGCTGCGCGTTGTTGTGCTCGCGGGCGAGCTGCGCGGTTTGCGTGCTCCAGGCGAGCGCGCAGCGCGCGCCTGGCACTTTGTTCGCCGCGATCTGCTCGCCGTTCCCGCTGCCGCCGAACACGATGCCGAGGCTGCCGGGGTCCGCGACCACTTGCCGGGCGGTGTCGACGCAGAAGACCGGGTAGTCGTCCTGCGGGTCGTACTCGTAGGCGCCGCAGTCGAAGACTTCGTAGCCTTTGTCGAGCAGGTGGCGTTTCACAACGCTTTTCAACTCAAAACCGGCGTGGTCGCCGCCGAGGTAAATACGCACAAGCCCAGTCTTGCAGACCGAAGAGCGCCGCCCGTGAGCGCCCCCGAAGACACACGTGAGCGCCCGCGAAGACACATCCGCCGCGAGTGGCTCGTCACAGGGAAAAATAAGCCTTCACTGCTAGGCTCCATGACGCTATGACGGACATCCCATACAGCGGCGGGGCGGGCCACCTTCCCTACCGCGCACAGCCACAGGCGTACCAGCACCCGCATGGACAGCACCAGAGCCCTCCGCAGCACGCCAAGTTCCAGATCCCCCGCCATCCCGGGGAAATCCCGTTGCTTGTCATCACCATACTGTTCGTGCTCGGCGTGGTGCTCTTGGTGCTCGCGCTCGCCGTGGCCACGTACGTGAACGTGCCCGACAAAGCGGTCGTGGTCCACGATCCGGCCCTCGGCAAAGACGTGCTCCAAATCGCCCACCCCAAGCTGATAGAACGGCTGACCGCAGTGCTGCCGTTCCTCCTCGTGATGCTCGCGCCCTTGCTCCTCCTCTTCGGCCGAGGCGTGCTCTGGGGCGTCCGCAGGGCGCAGGCCGTCGAGATCACCCCGACGCAGTTCCCCCAGGCCTATCAAATGGTGGTGGACGCGGCGCGGCACTACGGGCTCAAGAAAATCCCCGAAGCCTACGTGATGTCCGGCAGCGGCACGATCAACGCGAACGCCTCCGGCCACGGCTACCGGCGCTTTGTCACCGTCTACAGCGATCTGTTCGAGGTCGGCGGCGAGGCCCGCGACCCCGACGCGCTCGCTTTCGTGATCAGCCACGAGGTCGGGCACATCTCGGCGGGGCACACAAGCTACTGGCGGATGCTGGTCCTACAGCTCTCGCAATATTTCCCGCCGCTGCAAATGGCGCTCTCCCGGTCGCAGGAGTACACCGCCGACAACCACGGCTACTGCGTCCGCCCACAAGGCGCGATGGGGACGATGCGCCTGCTCGCCGGCGGCAAATATTTGAACCACCAGATCGACGTGGACGCGTACGCCGACCGGGCCGCGCGGGAGCGGGGGTTCTTCACGTGGTTCGTGAACTTCCTCGCCAGCCACCCGATCGGCACCTGGCGCGCCTGGGCGCTGCGGGACCGCTCCCGAGCAGGCAAGCTCTTCTTCGCGCCGAAATTCACGCCGGGGATCATCCCGCCGCGCTCGCCGCAGCCCGTGCCGCCGCCCGCCGGGGTCATCCCGTCCGTGCCGCTCGGCGGCCTGCCGTCCGCCACTGCCGCCGCGCCTTCGGAATCTGCGCCCGCGCAGCCGTCCCACGCGTTCGCCGCCCAGCCGGAGGCCGTCCAGCTCCACCGCCAATGGGCTCCCCAATCGTTCCCGACGATCGGCGGCGGCGCGACCCCGCCCGCCTAAAGGGCGAGCTGGGGGCCTTCGGTCCTGGTCCTCTTCAACTCGTAGAAATACGGGAAGCTCGCGAGCGCGACGGCTCCGTCCCACACCTTCCCCGCTTCCTCCCCTTTCGGGACGCGGGAGATGACCGGGCCGAAGAAAGCCGAGCCGTTGATGTGGATGGTCGGCGTCCCGACGTCGGGGCCGACCTTGTCCATGCCGGCGTGATGGCTGGCCCGGATGGCCTCGTCGTACGGCCCAGAGCCGAACGCCTCCGCCGTCGCCGCGTCGATCAGCTCGGCGGGCAGACCGACCTCCGCGAGCGCGGCAGGGATGAGCTCGCGCTGATCCGGGCGTTCCGCGTCCTCCGGCCGGGGCTGGTGGATGCGCGAGCCGATCGCGGTGTACAACGGGCTGACGATCTGCTCGCCGAACTTCTGCCGCGCGGCCTCGATCACTCGGACCGAAGCCAAAGTCTTCGGCATCAGCTCGCGGTAGAAGTCGGACAGCCCCTCGCGGCCCTCGTTGAGGACGTAGAGGCTCATGATGTGGAATTTCACCTCGACGTCGCGGACCTTCTCGACTTCGAGGATCCAGCGGGACGTGAGCCAACACCACGGACAGGCCGGGTCGAACCAAAACTCGATCAAATCTCTGTCGTTCTCCGCCACGGAGTCTCCTTAGTCGTTTTCTTCGGTTGCGCGGTAGCACACGGGCCGCTTTCATCCAACACCACCGCTGCCGTGCGCATTCCCGCCCGATCAGTAGTCTGTCAACCAAGGACCCGACGAACAGGAGACGACCGAACGTGGCGAAGGCGAACCTCACCCAAGCGCAGGCGCAGGAGCGCGCCGCATTGCTGGAAGTCGAGCACTACCGCATCGAGCTGGACCTGTCCGAGGGGAGCGAGACCACCTTCCTGTCGAAGACGACGGTGGTCTTCGCCGCCCGGACCCCTGGGGCCGGGACGTTCATCGAGCTGATCGCCGACGAGGTCCGGTCGGCGACGCTGAACGGGACCGCGTTGGACGTGGCCGCGTACTCGCAGGACAAAGGGCTCGCGCTGGCGAACCTCGCCGAGCGCAACGAGCTCGTCGTCGAAGCCGTGTGCCGGTACTCGCGCAGCGGGCAGGGCCTGCACCGCTTCGTCGACCCCGCCGACGACAGCGTGTACCTGTACACGCAGTTCGAGACCGCCGACGCGAAGCGCATGTTCGCCTGCTTCGACCAACCCGACCTCAAGGCCGTCTTCGAACTCGCGGTCAAAGCTCCGGCAGCCTGGGAAGTGGTCTCCAACGCCGAGATCGCGAGCGTCGCGCAAGACGGCGAGCTGCGGACCTTCGCGCCCACCAAGCGCATCTCCACCTACCTCGTCGCCCTCGTCGCCGGGCCGTACGCGAAATGGACGGACAGCTACGCGGACGAGCACGGGACGATCCCGCTGGGCCTGTACTGCCGCGCCTCGCTCGCCGAGTTCATGGACGTCGAGCGGGTCTTCGAGCAGACCAAGCAGGGCTTCGGCTTCTACCACCGCCACTTCGGCTTCCCGTATCCGTTCGGGAAATACGACCAGCTGTTCGTGCCGGAGTTCAACGCGGGCGCGATGGAGAACGCGGGCTGCGTCACCTTCACCGAGGAGTACGTGTTCCGGTCCAAGGTGACCCAGGCGACCTACGAGCGCCGCTGCGAGACGATCCTGCACGAGATGGCGCATATGTGGTTCGGCGACCTCGTCACGATGCGCTGGTGGGACGACCTGTGGCTCAACGAGTCCTTCGCCACGTTCGCCTCGGTGCTCTGCCAGGCGGAGGCCACCGAGTACACCGACGCGTGGACCACCTTCGCGTCCGCGGAGAAATCATGGGCGTACCGGCAGGACCAGCTCCCCTCGACGCACCCGATCGCCGCCGACATCCCCGACGTCGAGGCGGTGGAGGTGAACTTCGACGGGATCACCTACGCGAAGGGGGCGAGCGTGCTCAAGCAGCTCTTCGCCTACGTCGGACGCGAAGAGTTCCTCGCCGGCCTTCGCGAGTACTTCCAGACCCACGCCTACGGCAACGCCGAGTTCAAAGACCTCGTCGCCTCGTTGGAGCGCTCCAGCGGGCGCGATCTCTCCGACTGGGGCGGCCAATGGCTCAAGACCACGGGGATCAACCCGCTCGGCCCCTCGTTCGAGCTGGACGGCGAAGGCCGCTACGCCTCGTTCGCGGTCGAACAGGACGGAGCCGCCCCCGGAGCCGGCGAGACCCGCACCCACCGGCTCGCGGTCGGCGTCTACAGCGACGAGGACGGCAAGCTCGTGCGCTCCCGACGAGTCGAGCTCGACGTGGCGGGCCCGCGCACCGAGGTGGCCGAACTCGTCGGGGCCCCGGCGGGGAAGCTGGTGCTGGTGAACGACGACGACCTCACCTACTGCTCGTTGCGCCTGGACGCAGGCTCCCTCACGACGCTTCAGACGCGGATCGCGGACATCTCCGACTCGTTGCCCCGAGCGTTGGCCTGGTCGGCGGCGTGGGAGATGACGCGCGACGCCCGCATCAAGGCCCGCGACTTCCTGACCCTGGTCGAGCAGGGCGTCGCCTCGGAGACCGACGTCGGCGTGCAGTCCCGGCTGCTGATGCAGGCGCTGGTGGCGGTGAACTCCTACGCGGACCCCGCATGGGCCAAGGCCGAGGGCTACGCGCGGCTCGCGCAGTTGGCCTTGCGCTCCGCGCAAGGCGCCCCCGCCGGGTCGGACAGCCAGCTCGCTTTCGTGAACGCGCTCGCGTCCACCGTGCTGGGCGAGGAGGAGATCCGCACGGCACGCGTCCTTGTCGACCAGACCGACCCCGCCGCAGTGGGGCTGCCGGGCCTGGTCGTGGACACGGATTTGCGCTGGCGGCTGCTGATCGCGCTCGCCGCCGCGGGCGAAGTGGACGCGGACGGGACCGATTCGCCCCTGATCGACGCCGCGCAGGCGCAGGACAAGACCGCGAAGGGCGCGCAGCAGGCCGCGCAGGCGCGGGCCGCCCGGCCGCTCGCGGAGGTGAAAGCCCAGGTCTGGGATCGGATCCTGCACGAGGGCGAACTCGCCAACACCACCTTGCGCGCGTTGATCGCCGGATTCGCCTTCCCCGGCCAGCGGGAACTGCTCGAGCCGTACGCCGCGCGGTTCTTCGCCGAGATCCCCTCGGTGTGGGAGGAGCGCACCGGCGAGGTCGGGCGGACCATCGCCACGGGCCTGTACCCGTCGTGGTCGATCAGCGACGCGTCGGTCGGCCTCGCCGACGATTTCCTCGCCGCCCCGGACCTCTCCCCCGGACTGCGCCGGTTGGTCCGCGAGGGCCAGGACGGCGTGCGCCGGTCGCTTCGGGCGCGAAAATTCGACGCGCAAGCGTGAACAGGCACAGCGCCTTCCTCACGATGCGATGAGCCGGGGGCCGCTGAGGACGAGTTGGTCCTCAGCGGCCCCCGGCTTCAGTCGGCTCATTCCGATGACGAGTTCGGGGCATCCGACTATTAAATGTTACTTGGATCACTTTTTTTATTTTATTATGCTATAAATCATATACTCTCCTCACAAATCAGATTGTGCCGCACCTCACAAATATGTAGGCTCGAGACATCGGCGCTGAATATGATTCAAGCACTGAAAAGCAGATCACATTCTGGCCAATGGCTCACGGCCGCGCCGCGCGCCAGCACGTATGGAACCACCGCCCGCGGCAGCGGCCCGAGCACTTACATCGGAGCAGAGAATGACCACCCAGACAGCCCCCGGCCTCTACCCCAAAGTCCGCAGGATCAGATTTCCGTTCGGCGAGCCGCAGCCGATAAAGCGGCACTTCGCCGATGGCGGCGATATCGCGCACAGCCACCTGCTGGCGTTCTTCTCGTTCATCTTCCCGCCCGGTGAGGAATTCTTCATCCGCTCCGTGCGCCGCTACAGCGACCAGATCGCCGACCCCGTGCTGAAGAAACGCGTCGCGGGATTCATCGGCCAAGAGGCCGTCCACGGGCAGCAGCACCGGGAGCTCAACGACAAGCTGGTCGAGCTGGGCTACCGTTACCGCGAGACTATCGAGAAAGTCGGCTCCGCCGCAAAAGCCGGGGAGCAGCTCCTGGAGGCGAAATACCCGTTCAAACGCCTGCGGCTGCTGTGGCTCACGGCCCTCGCCGCGACGGCTGCGGGCGAGCACTACACGGCGGTTTTGGCCACCCGGCTTTTCACCCGGCCCGAGATCCAGGCCATGGCGACGGACACCGAAGTCTTCAACCTTCTGCACTGGCACGCGTACGAGGAGCTGGAGCACAAATCCGTCGCCTTCGACGTCTACCGCGCCGTCGGCGGCCCGGAATGGCTCCGCATCGCAGTCATGCAAGTAGTGTCGGCCGCCGCAGTCCCGATGTGCGCCTTGGCGATTTGGTTCGGCGTCCTCACCAGCGACCCTTACGGGCGGCGCCACCTGCTGCGCGTCTTCAAGGAGGGGATCGCGCTGCTTCGCGGGCCGATCGCCGGAGGTCTGCGCAAAGAGGCCAAACCCTACCTGCGCCGAGGCTTCCACCCCGACCATATCGACACCGCCCCGCTGCTCGAAGAGTGGAGCGCCAAACTCTTCGGCGACAAGGGCAAGCTCGCCGGCCATCTCTACTGATTTCCCCACAATTCCGCGAGCCGCATTAGGCTGGACGGCATGACCGAGATCAACCGTCGCAATCTGCTGCTCGGCGGCGCTGCCGCCGCAGGCGTGGCAGCCGCCGGGCTCGGCGGCTTCGAGCTGCTGCGCAAATCGTCCCCCGGCGACTCCGCCGCGCGAGGCGGGAACAAGCCCAACATCCTGGTCGTGATACTCGACCAGCTGCGCGCCCCGCAATGGTTCCCCGAGCAGGCCCAGCTTGACGTCCTCCTGCCCCATATCGCGAAGCTGCGCAAGGCCAGCGTCTCGTTCGACCGGCATTACACCGCGTCCAACATGTGCACGCCGTCCCGAGGCGTCATGACCACGGGGCTGTACTCCCACCAGACGGGCTGCTTCTATACCTTCGGCGGACCGAACCAGGGCGCCCTCGTCGGGGACTCGAACCATCCGATCACCGACGAGTCCACGCTTTCGCCGAAATTCCCGACCTGGGGCTCCCTGCTCCGCGATCAGGGCTACCGGACGTGGTGGTGGGGCAAATGGCACCTGGGGGCCGACTCCGACGCCAGACCAGGGGCGTTGGAGGAGTACGGCTTCTCCGGCGGCACGTATCCGTCGCCGAACGGAGCCCCGCACCAAGGGCTCGACCGGGACGGCTCCATCGTCGACCAATTCGCCGAATGGTTCGAAGCCGAAGCGGGCAAAGGCCCGTGGTGCACCACAGTCTCCTTGGTCAACCCGCACGACATCTGCTACTGGCCGAAATGGCAGGAGCCGAAAGGCGTGCCGCAGCGGTTCACGGCCCCGGCTCCGAACTTTGAGACTCCCGACGACCTCGAAGCCAACGGCAAACCCACGCTGCAACGCGACTACCAGCAATTCATGCAGATGATGCAAGGCCCGATGCCTGCGCGAGGAGATGAGGCGCGGCAAGCGTGGGCACGGCAGCTCGACGTCTACCTATGGCTGCAACAGCAGGTGGACGAACAAGTCGGCAGGGTCCTCGCGAAACTCGAGAGCCGCCCCGACATCGACCGGGGCACCGTCGTCGTGTTCACCGCCGACCACGGGGAGTACGGCGGATCGCACGGCCTCGGCGGCAAAGGGGCCGCCGCCTATGACGAAGCGATCCACGTCCCCCTCTACATCCGCGACCCCAGCGGGCGCCTCACGCCGAAACCCGGCGACACCCGCGACCATTTCACTAGCAGCGTCGACCTCGCTCCCCTGCTCGTGACGATCGGCGCGGGCGGGGACCAATGGCGCGGCGACCCGCGCTACGCCCACCTGAAAGACCGGGCGAATATCGCAGCCATCGCCCGCGACCCCAAGGCCAAAGGCCGCCCGTGGGTCGCCCACGCCACCGACGACCTCAATATCGAAGAACTCGGGGTCGCACTGCCGACCGCCGCGCCGGGGCACATCCTGGCCGTAAGGACCAGAGCCGCCAAACTCGCCGTGTACTCGGAATGGCGCGCGGGCACGATGGAAGCCGATCCGGACGCTCCGCACGAGCGCGAGTACTACGACTATTCGACCGACCAAGGCCGCCACGAGCTCGTCAACCACGCGGGCAAGAACATCCCGGGCGAGCACGAGCTCTACGCCCTGCTCGAACACGAAGTCACCCCGGAAGTCAACGCCCCGCTGCCCGACCCCCTCGCCGCCGCCCGCGAAGAAGGCCTGGCGAATATGCGCGCCATCCGAGCCGCCCGGAAGAAGACCGTTCAGAAGATGGCGGGCCAGGGCGGCAACTAAGCCGCCCCGGCCGAGGCCCCTTCGTCGTTAGTTGATCGTGGAGAGATGATGCCGCCGTTGACGTAGACGGTCTGCGCCGTGATCCAACGAGGTTCCGGCAGGACGAGGAAACGCGCCAAGGGCACGACGTCGTCGCCCTTGCCGATCTGGCCGTTGATGCTCATCGACTGCAGCCAGGCGATGTTGCCGTCGGTCTCTGCCGGGTAGAAGAAACTGGTCTGCAGTGGACCAGGAGCAACGAAACAGCTCACAATAGGAATTGAGGATTCCGCAAATTATATTTGTGAAACCATGGCTCGCAATCGGACGGAAACGTCCTCAACGGTCGTCGTGGGCGACGACCAGCACTTCGGCGGGCGTTTCGCCGACCGAGCGCAGCCGGTGCGGGACGGCGGCGTCGAAGTACACGCAATCGCCGACGTCTAGCGACTCGACCTTGCCGGGCAGCTCCAGCTCGACTCGTCCTTTGTGGACGAAGAGGAACTCTTGGCCGGAATGCTCCCGCATCGAGCCGTCGCCGAATTCCGCCGATGGGACCACGACGAACGGCGACATGCGCTTGCCGAGCATCGACGTGGCCAGCGCGTAGTACGTGCCCCCGTGGTCCGGCCTCGCCGTCGTCCGATCCGCCGCCCGGACGACGCAGACCAGCTCGTCGCCGCTCTCCGGGTCGAAGAGGCGGGCGACGTCGACGCCGAGCGCGCCCGCGATCTTCAGCGCCACCGCGATCGACGGCGTGCTCAGTCCGCGTTCGACTTTCGACAAGTAGCTCTTGGTGAGCCCCGTCCGCTCGGCCAGCTCCTCGAGCGTCATTCGCTGCTGATGGCGCGCGGCGCGCAACAAGACCGGCATCGCGGGTTCGGCCCCTTTCTGTCGCCCCTCATCGTAGCTGGGACACCCCCGGAGAAAAAATGACACTTTGTGTCCTATACTGTTCTCAAGTGTCATATCAATCGAAGGAGCAGCGCCATGGCCGACACGATGAACGACTCGAAAACGGACCTGATGGCGAGGGCGGAGGCCCGAATGGCCGAGACGTTCGGCGAGTCCGAACTCAGCGTCCGACAGAAAGTCGCCCTCACCTGCCGCGTGCTCTTCGACCATGGGCACGACTCCGGGCTCGCCGGTCAGATCACCGCCCGCGCCGAAGCGCCGGGGACCTACTACACCCAACGCCTCGGGCTCGGCTTCGACGAGATCACCGAGGAGAACCTGCTCCTGGTCGACGAGGACCTCAACGTCCTCGAGGGCAGCGGCATGGCCAACCCGGCCAACCGGTTCCACAGCTGGATCTACCGGGCGCGCCCCGACGCGCAGTGCATCGTGCACACCCACCCGTTCCACGTGGCGGCGCTGTCGATGCTGGAGATCCCGCTGGTCGTCTCGCAGATGGACCTCGCGCCCTTCTACGACGACTGCGCGTTCCTCCCCGACTGGCCCGGAGTGCCCGTCGGCAACGAGGAGGGTGCGATCATCTCGGCCGCGCTCGGGGACAAGAAAGCCATCCTGCTCGCCCATCACGGCCACGTGATCGCCGGGGCGAGCGTCGAGGAGGCCTGCTCGCTCGCGGTCTTGATCGAGCGCGCCGCCCGGCTCCAACTGGCCGCCATGGCCGCGGGGCCGATCGCCCCGCTCCCCGACCGGCTCGCCCGCGAGGCGCACGACTGGACGCTGACCCCCAAACGCAGCGCGGCCAACTTCGCCTATTACGCGAGGCAGGCCGCGCGCAAACACCCCGACGTCTTCCGGCGCTGAGCGCCCGAGGCCCCGCACGAGCAACACCCACCAGAACGGAGTGCAACACCATGGACAACGCCATCGAGGGAATCATCGCTTATCCCGTCACCCCTTTCCGCCCGGCAGGGGGGAGTCGATCGGGATCGGCTCGCCTCGCTCGTCGACCAGCTCGTCGGCGACGGCGCGCACGCCATCGCGCCGCTCGGCAGCACCGGCGAGGCCGCTTACCTCTCGCAGGACGAGTGGGAAGCCGTCGTGGACGTCACCGTCGCGGCGGTCGCGGGGCGGACACCGGTTGTCGTCGGAGCCTCGGACCTCACCACGGCGGGGGCAGTGCGGCGCGCCCGGCGCGCGCGCGAGGCCGGAGCCCAGGCCGTCATGGTCGTGCCAGTCTCCTATTGGAAACTGAGCGACCGCGAGGTTTTCGCCCATTTCCAAGCGATCAGCGACTCTGCGGACATCCCGATCATGGCCTACAACAACCCAGCCACCAGCGGGATCGACATGTCCCCCGAGCTGCTGGTCGCGATGGCGGAGCGGATCGAGAACGTCCGCATGGTCAAAGAGTCCACCGGCGACATCCATCGGATGCTCCGCATCAAGGAGCTCTCCGGCGGCTCGCTCCCCTTCTTCAACGGCAGTAACCCGCTGGTCCTCGACGCGCTGACCGCCGGGGCGGCCGGATGGTGCACCGCAACGCCCTGTCTGCGTCCCCGCCTCTGCCTGCAGATCTACGAGGCGGTGCGCGCGGGCGAGACCGAGCGGGCGCAGACGGCCTACCGGCTCCTCAAACCGCTCCTGGATTTCGTCGTGAGCCAAGGGCTGCCCACCACGATCAAGGCGGGGCTCGACCTGCTCGGGCAGAGCGCGGGCGTGCCGCGCCGACCGCTGCTCCCCCTCGACAAGGAGCGGACCGAGGTCTTGCGCGGCCTGCTCGAAACGGTCGTCTAGACCCCGGCGCGCCGACGGTGCCGCCGGGCGGCGGCGACCATGTTGCGCAGCGAGGGCTGCAACTGCCAATAGTGGCGGGTCTTCAAGCCGCCGTCCGGGTTCACCCACAACCGGTCGAAGTCCACGAGCTTGAGCGCCTCGGTGATCCGCTCGTCCAACTCGTCGATATCGGGGATGCGCGCCGAACGGCTCTCGTACACCCCTGGGCCAACGTCGCGGGTCAACCCCCCGTTGCGCAGCTGCTGGAGCACCCACGAGATCGAACGGGTCGCGACCAGCGCCGTGACGTCGCAGTCCATCTGCTCGAACGCCTCGACCACCAAGCCGAGGCTGGAGTACTCCAAGTGGGTGTGGATCTGCGTCGTCGGCTTCGCGCCGCCGGTGGCGAGGCGGAACGCGCACACCGCCCAGTCCAAGTACTTGCGCCGCCCTTGCGCGCGCAGCGGCAAGAGTTCGCGGATCGCGGGCTCGTCCACCTGGATGATGCCGATGCCGGCGTCCTCCAAATCGGCGATCTCGTCGCGCACCGCGAGGGCGATCTGGTCGGCGATCTGCTGGTGGGGCAGGTCCTCGCGGACGAACGAGCGGGCCAGCATCGTCACCGGACCGGTGAGGATGCCTTTGACCGGCTTCGCCGTGAACGACTGCGCGTAGGCGATCCACTCCACCGTCATCGGCTTGGGGCGGGACACGTCGCCGTGGATGATCGGCGGACGCGTCGAGCGCGTGCCGTACACCTGGACCCAGCCGTGGCGGGTGGTCGCGAAGCCCTCCATCAGCTCGGCGAAGTACTGGATCATGTCGTTGCGCTCGACTTCGCCGTGCACCAGCACGTCCAGGCCGATGTCCTCTTGCAGCCGGATGATCCGCTCGATCTCGTCGCGCACCTGCTTGAGGTAGTCCTCCCAGGACAGGCGGCCCTCGCCGAGCTCGTAGCGGGCCCGGCGGATCTCCGGGGTCTGCGGGAAGGAGCCGAGCGTGGTGGTCGGCACCTTCGGCAGGTTGAACCGCTCCTCCTGCAGCTTCCTGCGCTCCTCGTACGGCAGCCGACGGCGGTCCGCGTCGGTCACCGAGGCGACCCGGTCGCGGACCTGCTGGTTCACCTGCGGCTTCGCGGGCGTGGTCTTGCTCCAGCTCGCCGGGGCCCCTTCGCGCAGCGCCTTCGTGAGCGCGACGACCTCGCCGACCTTCTGCTTCGCGAAGGAGAGCCGCCCGTCGAGCACTTCCGGCAAATCGTACTCGGCGAGCACGTCGTAGGGCACATGCAGCAGAGTCGTCGAGGTCGAGACCACGATATCGGGGACGACGTTCTTCAGCTCGGTCAGATACCCAAGGGTGGCGAGCCGGTCGTTGCGCCAGACGTTGCGCCCCGACACCACGCCCGCGTAGAGGCGCTTTCGGCGCAATCCGGGCAGCGCGGCAAGCTCCTCCGGCGGGATCGGCGCGGCCACCAGGTCCAGGCTGATCGCCTCGATGTTCGAGGCTGCGAGGACCGGCAGCGCGTCGCCGAGGTGGCCGTACTGGCCGGTGACGAGGATCCTCGGCCGGGCCGCGAGGCTGGGGGCCGCAAGCTTGCCGTACGCCTCGCCGAGCAGTTCGAGCTCGAAATCGGCGCGCTCGGAGGTGAACGCCGGCTCGTCGAACTGCACGCACTTCGCGCCTTGTTTCGCGAGGCGCTCCAAGAGGTCGAGATAGGCGGGGACGAGGTCGGGCAGGCGGTCGACGGGACGGAAGTCGGCCGGAGCCTCCGGAGCGCGTTTGGACAAGAGCAGCAGCGACACCGGCCCGAGGACGACCGGGCGCAGCTCGACGCCTTGCGCCTTCGCCCGCGCGTGCTCCGCCAGCAGCTCGTCGGCGTAGGACGAGACCGCGAAGACGGTGTCCTCGCCGATCTCGGGCTGGCGGTAGTGGTAGTTGGTGCCGAAGAGCTTGACCAGCTCCAACGGCGGGAAGTCGGGGCGGCCCCGACACATCGCGAAATAGAAATCGAGGTCGTCGAGGTCGTCGCGCAGCGGCACGTACCTCGGGCTGACCGCCCCGAAGATCAGCGCCGAGTCCAGGATGTGGTCGTAGAAAGAGAACGTGTTGCCGGGCACCTGCTCCAGGCCCATGGCAGCGAGTTCCTGCCAGGTGCTGTCGCGCAGTTTCAGGCCGACGGCTCTGAGCTCCTCCTGCGAGACCGGCCCGTGGAAGTATCCCTCCAGTGCCCGCTTGAGCTCGCGGCGCGGCCCGATCCTCGGATATCCGAGGATGCTCGACCCGTACTCCGTCTCAACCTGCGCAGACATCATGGCGCTTCAGCGGTCGCCCGATGTGTACTGGTAGAAGCCGTGGCCGACCTTCTTGCCGAGCCTGCCCGCCTCGACCATGCGCAGCAGCAGCGGCGGCGGCGAGTACAGCGACTGCTTGAACTCCGCGTACATGGAATCCGCGATCGCCTTCGTGGTGTCGAGCCCGATCAGATCGGTCAGCTTCAGCGGTCCCATCGGGTGCGCGCAGCCGAGCACCATCGTCTTGTCGATGTCCTCCACGGTCGCGAAGCCCGACTCCACCATGCGGATCGCGGAGAGCAGGTACGGCACCAGGAGGGCGTTGGCGATGAAGCCCGCGCGGTCGGCGGAGCGGACCACCTGCTTGCCGAGCACGTCGCGGGCGAACACCTCGGCCCGCTCCGAGACCTCGGGGGAAGTCATCAGAGTGGTCACGAGCTCGACCAGAGGGAGCACCGGGACCGGGTTGAAGAAGTGCATGCCGAGCACTCGGTTGGACTGCTTGGCGGCCATGCCCAACTTCATGATCGGGATCGAGGAGGTGTTCGAGGCGATGACGGCGTTCGGATCGGTGACCACGGCGTCGAGCTCCGCGAAGATCTCCGTCTTGACCTTCTCGTCCTCGAGGACCGCTTCGACCACGAGCTGGCGGTCGGCGAAGTCGCCAAGGTCGGAGGTGAAGCGCAACCGCCATGCGGCCTGCTCCCGCTCGCGCTCGGTCACCTTGCCGCTCGACACCCCCCGGTCGAGTGAGCGCAGAATACGGGCCCGGCCAGCGGCGAGCAGCTCCCGCGTCGGCTCGTAGACCAACACGTCCGTGTGCGCCCTCGCGCACACTTCCGCGATCCCGGCTCCCATCTGCCCGGCGCCGATGATCCCAACTCGAGAGATGCTCTCGCTCGTCAAAATATGCTCCTCAAGGTCGAGGTTTTTCTGCGCTTACGAGCCTACCCCGATGCCCCTGGCAGAACGCCAGGGGCATCGGGGTAGCGGCTTAGCGCCGGTTTAGTGGAACTGGCCCTCTTCGGTGGAGCCCTTCAGGGCAGTGGTCGAAGAGGTCGGGTCGACCGTGGTCGCGACCAGGTCGAAGTAGCCCGCGCCAACCTCGCGCTGGTGCTTGGTGGAGGTGTAGCCCTGGCCTTCCGAGGCGAACTCCTGCTCCTGCAGCTCGACGTAGGCCGTCATATCGCCCTCGGTGTAGCCCTTCGCCAAGTGGAAGGCGCTGTAGTTGAGGGCGTGGAAGCCCGCGAGGGTGATGAACTGGAACTTGAAGCCCATCGCGCCGAGTTCGCGCTGGAACTTGGCGATGGTGGAGTCGTCCAGGTGCTGCTTCCAGTTGAAGGACGGGGAGCAGTTGTACGCCAGGAGCTGGTCCGGGTACTCCTTCTTGACGCCCTCGGCGAAGGTGCGGGCGAGCTCGAGGTCGGGCTTGCCGGTCTCCATCCAGATCAGGTCGGAGTACGGCGCGTAGGCGATCGCACGGGCGATGCAGGGCTCGACGCCGTTCTTCAGGTAGTAGTAGCCCTCGGCGGACCGCTCGCCGGTGACGAACGGCTGGTCGCGCTCGTCGACGTCGCTCGTGATGAGGGTCGCGGCCTCGGCGTCGGTGCGGGCGATGACGACGGTCGGGACGTTCGAGACGTCGGCGGCCAGACGCGCGGAGGTCAGGGTGCGGATGTGCTGCTGGGTCGGCAGGAGCACCTTGCCGCCGAGGTGGCCGCACTTCTTCTCCGAGGCGAGCTGGTCCTCCCAGTGGGTGCCGGCGGCTCCGGCGGCGATGAAGGCCTTCTGCAGCTCGAACACGTTGAGGGCGCCGCCGAAGCCGGCCTCGCCGTCCGCGACGATCGGCGCGAGCCAGTTCTCGACGGACTTCTTGCCCTCTTGGCGGTCGATCTGGTCGGCGCGGATCAGGGCGTTGTTGATGCGGCGCACGAGGTTCGGAGCCGAGTTGGCCGGGTAGAGGCTCTGGTCCGGGTAGGTGTGCCCGGAGAGGTTCGCGTCACCGGCGACCTGCCAGCCGGAGAGGTAGATGGCCTTCAGGCCGCCCTTGATGTACTGCACGGCCTGGTTGCCGGAGAGCGCTCCGAGCGAGTGGACGTAGTCCTCGTTGTGGATGAGGTTCCACAGGGTCTCCGCGCCTCGGCGGGCGAGGGTGTACTCCTCGATGACGCTGCCCTGCAGCGCGCTCACCTGCTCCGCAGTGTAGGTGCGAGTGATGCCCTTCCAACGAGGGTTGGTGTCCCAGTCCTTCTGAATCGCTTCAGCGGTGGGCGGCGTGCCGGTCGTGCTGATGTTGGCGCCCATGATGCCTCCTTGGCTAACGGTTGAGGGGTGGAGCCTGCCATGGCTTTGACGGAGATTTTACACCGCTTCCGCTCTGGCGGGATTCAGCATGCCACGACCATTGATGCAGGTCAAGTCACCAACTACTGCAAAGCCCAGCTACGTTTTCCGGTCAATTTTGCTAATCTTGCCAATCTGCCTATGCGAAATTTACCGGAGAATCCGTAAAAAGTACGCTTGTACTGTGATTTGTCCGCGGGAGCCGATTCCAGCCGCTCGCGGCCGCCTCCGGCCCGACGTCCGCGCGAGCGCGCGCGGGCCGAGGGCAGAGCCGAGGAAGAGTGCGTGATATCACAAACCCGTTGGCTATTTGTGCGGACGCGCCTTGTCGATTTTGGCGATCTGGCGCGTGTAGAAATCGCTGACGACCGACGTCGTCGTCTCCACGGACACCGCCGAGGGGTCCAGATCGCGGGAACCGCCCATCACCAACGCCGCCGTGGTCCCGACCGAACCGTAAAAGCCGACCACCGCGCGGGTCTGCTGGAACCCGCCGAGGGTGAACGTCACGGTCTCCTTGAACCCTCGGGCCGCTGTCGCCGTCGTCTTCGGCGGCTCCTGCTTCTCCAAAGCGGCGTCCACGATCACCGCGCCGGAGGTCACCCGGATCTTCTTGCACGTGTCGATGTGCGAGTCGAAATCCTTCAGGGGATGCCCGCCTTTGCCCACCGCGTCCGCGAGCAGCATCTGCGGGCCCCAGATCGTGATGGCCGCCGAGTCCTCCGGGATCAGGTTCGACACGAACCACGTCAGCTCCGCCGTGCACGTCGGCGGGTCGATCTGCGCACCCCCGCCGAACATCCAGTCGCGGATCGTGGTGAGCGTGCCCAACGCGTCGTCGAGGGATTGCGGCTGGGGGTTGTAGCCTTCGGGCGAGTCCTCGGCGGTGAGGAGGAGGTCCTGCGCGCCCGGATCCGCCGAAGCCGACGGAATCGAGCAGGCCCCGGCGCCAACTGCCAGCGCAAACACCGCGAGCAGTAACCTTATAGTGACCATACTGTTATTGATCATAGCAAAGTCTGCATGCGCGTCCGACGTGATTTTCCGCGCTCGTCCTATTCTGATCTCGTGGCGAAAACATACGTCGGCCCCCGCTTGCGGCAGTTGCGCGTGGAGCGCGGGCTCTCGCAGGTCGCGTTGGCCGCCGATCTCGCCATCTCGCCGAGCTACCTCAACCAGATCGAGCACGACGTGCGCCCGATCACCATGCCCCTCCTCCTGCGTCTGTCCGAGAAACTCGGCGTGGACACGGAGTTCTTCACCGCGCAGGAGGAGGCACGGCTCGTCGCGGAGATCCGCGAGGTCGCGATGGACACCGGGGTCGACATCGACACGAGCCCCGAGTCCGTCGCCGAAGTGGTCTCGGCCCACCCCAAATTCGCGCGGGCCATGCTCCAGCTGTACCACCGCTACCGGGAACTCGCCGACCAAGTCGCAGCCCTCGGGGAGCATCGGGCCGGGGAGCCGCTGCCCGCGATAGCGAGCATGCCGCACGAAGAGGTGCAGCAATATTTCTACGAGCGGCAGAACTACCTGGACTCGCTCGACCGGGCCGCCGAGGATGTGACTCGTCGCATGCGCATGAACGGCGGCGAGCTGCACTCGGAGATCCCGACGCTGCTCCGGTCCTCGCACGGGGTGCGCATCGTGGAGCGGGTGGACCTGCCCGAGGGGGTCTCCCACCAGTACGACCCCGCCGCCCGCTCGCTGTCCATCGCCGCCCGGCTCGCGCCGGGACAGCGGGTCTTCAAACTCGCCACCGAGCTCGCCTTCCTCGAACACGGGGCCTTGATCGAAGAGCTGGTCGAGGAGGGCGACTTCTCCAGCGAGGATTCGGCCAGCCTGGCCCGCATGGCCCTCGCCAAGTACTACGCGGCGGCCATCGTGCTGCCCTACCGCCAGTTCTACGAGGTCGCCGAGGAGTTCCGCTACGACATCGAACGGCTCTCCGCCTATTTCGCCGTCTCCTACGAGACGATCTGCCACCGGCTCTCCACCCTGCAGCGGGCGAACTTGCGCGGCGTGCCGTTCTCCTTCGTCCGGGTGGACCGGGCGGGCAACATGTCCAAACGCCAGTCCGCGACCGGGTTCCATTTCTCCTCGTCCGGCGGCACGTGCCCGCTGTGGAACGTGTACGAGACCTTCGGCTCCCCCGGCAAGATCCTGGTCCAGCTGGCCCAGATGCCGGAGGGGCGCAGCTACCTCTGGGTGGCCCGGACGGTCGAACGCCGGGCGGCGCACTACGGACAGCCCGGCAAGACCTTCGGCATCGGCCTTGGCTGCGAGACCCGGCACGCGCACCGGCTCGTCTACGGCGACGGGCTCGACTTGTCGAACCGGGCGAACGCCACGCCAATCGGCACCGGCTGCCGGGTCTGCGAGCGGGAGAACTGCCCGCAACGCGCCTTCCCGCCGCTCGGCCGCAAGCTCGACCTCGACGAGCACCGCTCGACGGTGTCGCCCTACCTGGTCACACCGCGCTAGCGCCCGCTACGGCAACGACTCGGCCAGTGCTTCGAACGTCGTCTTGGGGCCGGTGAAGAACGGGGTCTCCTCCCGGACGTGCATCCGTGCCTCGGTCGCGCGCAGGTCGCGCATGAGGTCGAGGATGCGGTGCAGCTCGTCGGCCTCGAACGCGAGCACCCACTCGTAGTCGCCGAGGGCGAAGCTCGACACCGTGTTGGCGCGCACGTCCTGATACACCCTGGCCGCCTGGCCGTGCTCGGCGAGCATGGCGCGGCGCTCCTCGTCCGGCAGCAAATACCACTCGTAGGAGCGCACGAACGGGTAGACGCAGACGTAGCCCCGCGCGGGCTCGCCCTTCATGAACGCGGGCACGTGCGATTTGTTGAACTCCGCGGGCCGGTGGAGCGCAGCGGCGCTCCACACCGCCTCGCTCGCCCGCCCAAGGGCGGTCTTGCGCCGGAAGCCCTGGTACGCGGCCTGCAGCGATTCGATCCGCTCCGCGTGCGTCCACAGCAGGACATCCGCGTCCGCGCGCAGCCCGGACACGTCGTACACCCCGCGCAGCTCCACGCCCGCCTGCGCCTGCTCCTCGAAGAACTCGCGCGCCTCGGCCCCCACTTTCTCGCGGTTCTCGTCGAGCTCGCCGGGACGGATCCGGAAAGCGGAGAACATGAGGTAGCGGATCGTGGCGTTGAGCGCCGCGTAATCGAGTCGTTCGGCCATAGGGCTCATCCTACGCCGGGGCCGTTGTCATCCTTCGAGGACGTTTGCGATCTGCTCGGCGGCTGCGGCGGCGGTCGCGGCGCACGCGCCGAGCCCGACGCCGCGCAGGAAGTTCCCGGCGACCGCGAGGCCGCCCGCGCTGGCCGAGGCGATGGCCGCGACTTTTCTGCTGTGCCACGGCCCGTACTGCGGCAGTGCCTCCGGGTAGCGCTGCACCGTCCAGTCCGTCACTGCCAGACGTTTCCCGAAGATCCTGGTGAAATCGGAGGCCGCCCACGCCAGCAGCTGTTCGTCCGCCGTGAAGGACAGGTCGTCGCCGTACCTGCCGAACGAGACCCGCAACACAGGGGCCGAAAGGTGCGGCCACTTGTTCGCGGTGAGCGTGAGGGCTTTCGCCGCGAGGCCCTCGCCCGAGGCGACCAAGACGCCGGACGTGCCGTCCGGAACCTCTAAACGCTCGCAGCGCAGGGCGAGCACCACGGGCGAAGCGGTCGGGATCGACGCGGCGGCCCGCCCGGCCTCTTCGTCCACGCAGGCCAGCAGCGCGCCTGCCACGTGCGAGCCGACCGCGAGCACCACGGCGTCCGCCTCGCCGACCGGATCGACCGCGTAGCCGTTCGAGGTCCGTTCGAGCCGGGTGACTTCTTCGCCGAGGCGCAGATCGAGCGGCCCCGCGGCCTGCAACAACGCGTCGAGCAACAGGCCCAGTCCGCCGTCGAAGCTGCGGAACATCCCTCCGCTCGCGGCGCGCCGGGGAGCCGTCCCCGCCCCGCCGCTCGCCGTGCCCGCGCCGGAGCGCGCGGCGGCCACCGCCCGAGTCAGGCTCACATGCTTCGCGCCAGGACCGGCCTCCTCGTCCAGCTTGGCCGCGAGCGCCGGCAGGCCCGCGCGCACCCCGATGGTGAACGAGTCCCCCGCGTACACCCCGGATAAGAGCGGGTCGACGAGCCGGGCCCGCACGGCGGGGCCGTACACCGGCTCCACCAGCTCCGCGATGCTCATGTCCGTGCTCGTGTCCCAGTCCGCGGGCCGGTCCTCCCGTATCGCCGCCAGATCCTCCGGACCGAGCAGCGCGGTCTCGGTTTCCGGCGAAGGCAGGCCGAAGTACGTCCCGGTCGGGAGCGGGTGCGTTTCTCTGGCCGCGAAGACGCTCGGGCGGGCGGGGCCCGAAGACACGATGCGCCCCGCCAGGCCCAGCTCGTCCGCGAGCCGCAGGATGTCGGGGGAATTCGCCAGGAACGACTCCGCCCCGGCTTCGAACCGCGCGCCGCCCAGCTGCACGGGGCGCACGCTGCCGCCGATCCGGTCGGACGCGTCCGCCACGACGATCTGAGCCGTCTCGCCGAGACGTTTGCGCAGTTCGTACGCGGCGACCAGGCCAGTGAAGCCCGCGCCGACCACGACGACCCTCGTCACGGGGCGACCGGCTCGCTATGGACCAAGTCGACCACGGCGGTGAGCGCGCCGGGGTCCGTTTCCGGCAGCACCCCGTGGCCGAGGTTGAACACATGCCCCGGCGTTCCCTCGGCGAGCGCCGCGTCCGCGTCGGCCAGCACCCGCCGGGTCTCTGCCTCTAGCGCGGCGCGCGGGGCCAACAGCAGCGCGGGGTCCAGATTGCCTTGCAGCGCGAGGCCGGGGCCGACTGCCTTGGCCGCTTCGGGGAGCGGGGTGCGCCAGTCCGCCCCGATCGCCTGAGCCCCCGTGCCCGCCATGGCTCCGAGGAGGTGCCCGGTGTTCACGCCGAAGTGGACCCCAGGCACGCCGAACTGCGCGATCTCGGCGAACACCCGCCTCGTGTGCGGCAGGACATGGCGCTCGTAGTCGGCCAGGGTCAGCGCGCCCACCCAGGAGTCGAAAACTTGCACCGCGTCCGCACCTGCGGCGAGCTGCGCCGTGAGGAAGGAGATCGTGTGGTCGGCGAGCTTGTCGAGCAGGGCGGCGAACACGTCGGGGGCGCCGGTCATCAACGCCTTGGTCTTCTCGTGGTGCTTGCTCGGCCCGCCCTCCACGAGATAGGAGGCCAACGTGAACGGGGCTCCGGCGAAACCGATGAGCGGGGTCTGCCCCAGTTCGGCGATGAGCGAGCCGACCGCGCTCGCGACCGGTTCGAGCCCTTCCGGCGAAGGCGGCGGCAACGCGTCCACGTCGGCCCGCGCGCGCACCGGAGCGTCCAGCACCGGCCCCACGCCAGGCTTGATGGTCACCCCCACCCCCGCCGTCTTCAACGGGACGACGATGTCGGAGAACAAGATCGCGGCGTCCACGCCGTGCCTGCGCACCGGCTGCAGCGTGATCTCGCAGACCAGCTCCGGGTCCAGGCACGTCGCCAGCATGTCCCTTCCGGCGCGCAAAGCGCGGTACTCGGGGAGCGAGCGCCCCGCTTGGCGCATGAACCAAACCGGGCGCCTGCTCGGACGGTCCCCCGCGAGCGCCACCAAGAACGGCGAGCCGGGGAGCGCGCGCCTGGGCGCGGCGGAGCTTTGAGCGGAGGCAGCAGACATCACTGACTACCTTAGCGGTGCGCCTTCCCAGACTCCAGACCCAGGTCAACTACTGTGGGGCATCGTGAATGGACCGGCCAACGGCACCGAAGATCCACTGGTTTTCCGTGCTGCCTCGGAAGCGATGCGCGAAGCCAGGCATCGGCCTGAAATCTCGCTCGGGCCGATCCGCCCGCCCGGCAGGCTCGCCCCGTACAGCTACGCCCTCGGCGCGGAGATCAGCGGCGACCCGGACTCCCCGTCTTCCGTCGGCGAAGCGTTCGGCAGGCTCATCCTGTTGTACGACCCCGAAGGCGCGGAGGTCTGGCAGTCGGTCTTCCGCCTCGTCGCGTACGTCCAGGCCGAGCTCGACGACGAGATCGCGGGCGATCCCCTGCTCCCCGAGGTGGCGTGGAGCTGGCTCACCGAAGCCCTCGCCTCGGAGGACACCGAGCACGTCGCCCTCGGCGGCACGGTGACCTCGGTGGCTTCGATCCGGTACGGGGACATCGCGGGCCCGACTCGTTCTCATCAGCTCGAGCTGCGCGCCTCGTGGACCCCGGTGGGCGAGAACTTCGCGGCGAACGTCGAGGCGTTCTGCTCCGTGCTCGAAGCGGCCTCAGGACTGCCGCCGGTCGGCGTGGCGGAACTGCGTCCCGGGCAGCGTTGAATCGGCGCGGTCTACACTCAAAGCCCTGATGACGTCCCCCACCGAGCCGACCCGCGACACGGCCCGCCGCCGAGTGCGCGAGCGGCGGCGCCCAGAAGCCGCACGACAACCGCTCTCCGACGAGGCCGAGGAGAACGGCGCAGCGGGCGTTCCGATGCTCCTCTCCCCGCCCGAAGGAGTGCCAGCTGTGACCCGCTCCCCCGCCGACATCGCATCGGCGGCCCGTCGGCTCGCGGGCGGGCGCGGGCCGTTGGCGGTGGACGCCGAGCGCGCCTCCGGTTTCCGCTATTGGCCGAAGGCGTACCTGGTGCAGCTACGACGGCAAGGCTCGGGCACGGTGCTGCTCGACCCGATCGACCACCCGGAGGCGCTGGAGCCGCTGGCAGAGGCGATCAACGGCCTGGAATGGGTGCTGCACGCGGCGGACCAAGACCTGCCCTGTCTCGCCGAGCTGGGGCTGCGCCCGGCGAAGCTCTTCGACACCGAGCTGGGCGGGCGGATCGCGGGCTTCGAGCGAGTCGGGCTCGCGGCGCTGGTGGAAACCCTGCTCGGCGTGGGCCTCGCCAAAGGGCACGGCGCGGCGGACTGGTCCCAACGGCCGCTGCCGCCGGAGTGGCTGAACTACGCCGCCCTCGACGTCGAGCTGCTGCTCCCGATGCGAGAGGCCCTGCTCGAAGCGCTCGCCGAACAAGGCAAAACCGAATGGGCGCTGGAAGAGTTCGAATACGTCCGTATGCGCCCGCCGAACGCCCAGTCCCCCGACCGCTGGCGGCGGACCGGACGGATCCACGAGGCGAAGGGCCGCCGCGCCCTCGCGGTGGTCCGGGAGCTGTGGCTCGCCCGTGAAGACCTCGCCCGAGGACGCGACATCGCCCCCGGCCGGGTGCTGCCGGATTCCGCGATCATCGCCGCGGCGAACAACGCGGCGCTGATCGAGAGCCTCCGAGAGGACGCGAGGCTCGGAGCGGCTCCGTCGGCGCGCTCGGCCGCCCTGCTCACCGCGCTGCCGATCTTCTCCGGCCCGAACCAAGGCAAACTCGCCAACCAGTGGCTCGCGGCCGTCTCCCGCGCCGCGAACCTGCCCGAGGGCGAGCTGCCCCCCGTGCACCCGAAACCCGCCCCCGGCGAGGTCTCGGCGCGCAAAGGGCGCAACCCCCTCGAAGTCGCCTCGGCGAAAGCCGCGTTGGCCGTCCTCGCCGAGCAGCACAAAACCCCGCAGGAGAACCTGCTCTCCCCGGAGACCGTCCGTAGGCTCTGCGCTTGGTACGTGGAGGACGAAGGGCGCCTCGCCGCCCTCGCCCCCGCCGAGCTCGCGGGCGAGGTGGACGCGTTCTTGGCCGAGCACAACGCGCGGCGTTGGCAGCGCAACGCGACCGCCGAGGCGCTGGCGGCCGCGTTGCTCGCCGCGAAAGACGAGGCTCCTGACGAAACCGCCGAGTGAGCCGCTCCCTCAGGCGAGCGCCCGCGCTCGCCGCGCCGCCTCGTCGCGGCCGGCGATGAAACGCCGGACCCTGCGGACCGCGTAGACGGCGAAGAGCGCTGTCACGCCAGTCCCCGCGACATTGCTGACCAGCTGCGCGACATCCACGGAGCAAGTGAAAATGACGATCAGCACGACCACCGTCTGCGCGAGGCCGAACAACCCGCAGCCCAGGCTCACCCTGCGGTGCAGAGCCGCGTAATCCCGAACGTCCTCGGCGGGCCAGCCCCGTTCCGGCAGCGATCGGACGGCGAGGCCGGGACTGTACTTCGCCGTGAGCCCTTGGGTCAACGGCTTGCCGACGAGCGCGCTGACCAGTGCGAACAAACTGATCACCGCGCCCGACAAGATATTCGCCACCTGGGAGTAATGGGGATTGTGCGTGAAGAATGTGATGGTCGCGCCAGCGGCGTAGAACAGAATGATCGCAAGGACCAAGAAATCCTTCGTGCGGCCTCGGATCAGATCGAACACCCGGTGCGCCACCGCGAAGAGGACCGCCGCGCAAAGCGCCAAATAGGCCTCCACGCCGAGAGCTCGGAAGCCGAAGTACACCGCCAGCACCGGGAGCACTTGCAGGAGCATTTGAACGAGGAACGCTCGGAAGCTCTTCGGATGCGCTGAGCTCATGCATCGATATAGTAACGAACTCATAATGGATTGGCTTGCCAACGCTGCGGAACTCTGCCGACCCGCCGCTTTGCGCTCACCGAGAATACGGCGATATCCTGGGCGTTCGCTTCGCCCCGGCAACGGCAACGCGGCTGCCCCCTACTGTTGGCGCGTGCGGCCGACAGCCGCGAGGGAGGAGCATGCGATGGCCACGACCTTTCAAGAAAACCGGGACTGGGACACGGCTGCGGGGCACTCCCTCGTCCAGGCCGTCGCCCGGCGCGCGAGCGACCTCGCGAGCCATGCCGAGGCCATGCGGGGGAACCAAACCGTTCTGACCTGTTGGGCCGGACAAGGACGCGCGGCGGCCGAAGCCGTGTTCGGCCAGAACCAGGCGTACGCCGCCGCGGCCCAAAGCTCGGCGACCGCGCTCGCCTCGGCGCTCGGGCGAGTCGTGGACGGCAGATCCCAACTGAAAGCCGAGATCTCCAACATCATCGAGGACGGGGCGCAGCTGCGCTTCACCATCGCCGACGACGGGACGCTCAACGATTTCTACGGGCAAACCGGCCTGTGGACCGAGCTTCCCGAGGCGCAGAAGGCGCTGCACGCGAAGCTCAAGTCCGAGCTTCCCGCCCGTATCGCCCAAGCGGTCGCGACCGGCGACGCGTTGGACGCCGCCGCCTCCGCAGCGCTCGCCCGCGCGGCGGAGCTAGGGGCGCTGGCCCCGCTGGGCTCCGCACAGACCCGAGCCGAGGATCTGGGCGACGGCGTCGTCATCACCTCCGACCAGGGCCAAGGCATGATCCACATCGACACCGGCGACGGGGACTCCACGATCGACGTCGCCCAGGACGAGCGCGGCTGGGTCACCATCACAGTCAACGGCGAGTCCCACCGGCTCGCCGGGCGCCAGGCGAAGAACATCGAGATCGACTCCGGCAAGGGGAACGACAAGATCACCGTCTCGCCCGGCGTCACCGTGCGGCTGCGGCTCGTCGACGCGGGCGGGAACAACACGATCCGCGAAGAAGCCGCCTCGGGCGCGTACATCCAGACCGGAGACGGCGACAACACCGTCGTGCTCGGCGGCGGCCACAACTACGTCTACCTCGGCGCGGGGAGGAACCACGTGACCGGGACGAAAGGGGCCGACTACATCAACGGCGGGACGGGCACGAGCACCATCGACACGGGCTCGGGGCCGAATACCCTCTACGGCGGAACCGGGACCAACGTCATCAACACCGGGGCCGGGGCGAACACCGTTTACACCGGCAGCGGCGACGTCACCGTGAACACCCACGGCGGGCAGGACACGATCTACGCCCAGTCGGGCAGCCACGTCAACGCCGCCGGGGCGGGAGCCTCCCCCACCGTGGTCACCGTGGCGACGACGAACATCCCCGATTCGATCACCGTCTCAGGGACGCCCGAGTTCCGCGAGCGCGTGTTGGCGGATCTGTGGCTCTTGGCCTCTTCGCCAGCGGGCCAGCACATGCTGGAGGGCATCGGCAACAGCGGGCACACCCTGGACATCAGCAACGGGGAGAGCTGGAACAGCGCGGATCACGGCAAGCCGGTGCGCAATAACTCCTTCACTTGGATGTCCGACGAGAACGGCGACCCGCTGGCGAGAGACCCGAAAACCGAGTTCGCCGACCCCAAGACCGGCGCGCACGGCCAGGGCCACAACGCGATCATCGCGTTCGACCCGACGCTCACCACGCTCAGCGACCCCGCGCAAGGGACGACTCGGGACTACCACGAGACACCGCCGACGGTCGTGCTCTTCCACGAGCTGGCGCACGCCTACGACTTCGCCAACGGCACGATGGCCCCCGGCTATTACGGCCCGAACGGGACGGACCGGATGGACGGCCAGCTGCTCAGCCCGACGTCGTATCTGCGCAACGCGGAGCGCGAGGCGGTGGGCCTTCCGTTCAACTGGGACGGCGAGAGCAGCACTCCGGAGACGCGAGTTCCGGACAGTGTGCATCCGTACGAGCTCACCGAGAACGGGCTGCGGGAGGAGATGGGGCTGCCCGACCGCGAGCATTATCTCGGCTAATCGCATTCGCGCCTTTTTCGGCTTGGCGTTCGATCAAGTCAGTGAAAAAGCATATGATTTTTCCTTGTGATGTGGGGCACTTTCTGGTAGAATCGAATGTATGAGCGGGACTGTGGGAGTCGCTGCGGTGGAATTGTTTCTCGACCTCCGGCCGGACGCGTGCGCGGATATGCGGGATGTGCATGCGGCGTTGCGGGAGTGCGAGCGTCTGGACGCGGTGCTGCTGGCCCGGAAGGCGGCGTTGGGGCGTCGTCCGGGGAGGCGAGGTCGATGCTGGTGTTCGCGGAGAATATGACGGAGCATTACCCGGAGCCTGAGGCCAAGTTCGCGAGGGGCGAGGTCACCGCGAAGACCGCTCGTTTTGTGGGGAGCCTGTTGGAGTCCGCTCCTGCGGGGTGGCGGGAGAAGCTGGACGCTGGGGGCACCTCCCGCGGCCCCCAGGGCCGTGGGGGAGGCTCGCCGAGCGCGCTCCACGTTGGCGTTTGTATTCCCGGTCCAAGATCCAGGGGTTGATCGAAGCCCAGTGCGTCCGCTGGGACTCGGAATGGACGAAAGAGCGGCGCGAGAAGGCGCACACGGAGCGGGGGTTGTTCTTCCAGCCGGTCGGGAACGGGATGGCGAAAATCTGGGGCGCCATGCCCCTGATGGAGGCCGCGTTGGTGAAAGACCGGCTCGACGCCGTCGCCAGAACCGTCTGCCCGCAGGATCCGAGAGCCATGTGGACCCGCAGGAGCAGACGCATTATCCGCGCTCGTCGGGAACGTTATCCGCGCTCGTCGGGAACAGGGAAGACAAGCTTCACTGCGAATGCGGACGCGACACTTGCAAAGCGGCGCAAAGGCCCGTGCCCCAGACCAGCCCATCACCCTGGTCGTGGTGGACCTCGCCGTCCTCGCGAACCTCTCCGACCTCCCCGCTTGGCTCGCCGGAGCACCCATCGACCCCGAACTCGCCCAGAAACTGGCGAAAGCGTCGAAAACCATCCGCTTCACCACCACACCGGACCAGTACAAGCCGACCACGGCCATCGAAGTCCACGTCAACACCAGAGACAAACACTGCCGATTCCCAGGGTGTTATCGAAAATCACGCACCGAACTCGACCACTCGCATCCGTTCGACCACGAGCATCCCAAATCGGGCGGACAGACAATCCCCGACGACACCATCACCTGGACATCCCCCACCGGCAAGGAACACGCCACCGACCCCGGCTAAGGCACCCCGCCGCGAGCACCGCGCACTGTGCTTACCCGGCGCTCCGGGCCTGCGCGCCTGCCCCACGACAAACAGCGAGACAACTCCCCCACTCGCCAGCGCCTGCGGGAAGTCCACCATCAAACCATCCGGCTGAACGACGATTCAGCGCAAAATAGGACGAACCACGTCCTCACCGGTATAGTCTCGGCGTGCCAGGGATCAAAATCTTCGCCACTAGCCTGCTCGTCCTGGCGCTCTCCTCAGCCCCAGCGTCCGCAGACCCATTGCCGGGCTGCGCGAACACTTTCAACGGGACCGACGCGGCGAGCTGCCAGCTGCGCTCCACCGACCCCGTCGGGCTTCGCTTCGAGAAACGAGTGACCGGCACAAGCGCCCAGATCCGAATCCTCGCCAAAGACGGCAGCACCGCGCAAACCATCACCGAACCGATTGACGGATACGCGGGCTCGGGCGTCGTGCTCCTGCAAGACCTCGACGGCGACGGACGCGACGACCTGCTCCTCTCGCTCACCACTGGCGGCGCGCACGGCAATCCCGACTGGGCGGTCTGGCGCGCGGCCGGGAACTCCACGCAATTCCAACGCGTCGAAGGCAAGCTTTTCGGGAGCGAATTCTGGTCGGCGGGAGACGGCTACACAGCGGCCTACGGAAGCGGCGGGGGCTGGGGCGTCAGCTTCTCGAAGATCGAGAACGGCGCGTTCGTCCAGGTCGCGAGCGTCGGAAGGCAGGCGACCGCCGGTGTGCCAGACCCCGGCTCCAAACCTTGCTCCTTGCAGAACTCCTCGAATCTGGACCGCTACGGCCTCACGAAACAAACGGCGGAGCAGAAGTTCTGCGCCCTCGCCCTGCCGCAACTGCGCGCCAGAGGCCTGAGCGACTACAGCGGCTAACTACGCTAGGCTTCTCCCGTGTTCGGGGTCAGACTCTTTCTCGCCAACTGTTGTTTCTTCGCGCTCGCAGTCGCGCCGGCCCAGGCCGATCCCCTGCCGGAATGCCCGAATGTGTTCAGTGACGCCGGGACGGCAGATTGCCAATTCACCTCGAAAGACCGCGCGGGGCTGCGCTTCGAGAAACGAATCGCGGACAAGACCGCCGAAATCCGCGTCATCGCCCCAGACGGCAGCACCGCGCAAACGCTCAGCGAACACACCAAAGGCCCCTTCGCATCTGGTGTCCTGCTCGTGCGAGACCTCGACGGGGACGGACGCGACGACCTGCTCCTCTCGCTCACCACGCCCAGTTCCCACTCCAATGTCTCTTGGGCGCTCTGGCGCGCGAGCGGCGGCACAACCCAGTTCACCAGGATCAAGCCGCCCGCAGTCAAGGTGTCCCCCTTCGTCGAGCCCTTCGGCGCTGCGTTCTGGCACGCGGGGGACGATCTCTTCGCCGCCTGGGGCGACGGGCCAACGCGCAGTTGGCTCACCCGGATCTTCCGGATCGAGAACGACCAGCTGGTGCCGATCTTGGCAGTCCAAAACGACGGCTTCTCCCCGAACGGCAGCACTGGCCCCTGCTTTCTTGAAGAGCAGTACGACCTCGCCCGCTACCATCTCACCCCGGACACCGCGCGCGACCGGTTCTGCGCCAGCACGCACGAGCACATGCCCGGCTCCCTCTAAACAGACCGGGTAGGATGCTCCCGTGTTCCGGGGTCAGGCTTTTTCTCGCCAGCTGCTGTTTCTTCGCGCTCTCCGTCGCACCGGCGCAGGCCGACCCCCTACCGCAGTGCGACTCAGACCATAAGCACACTGACGACTGCCAGATCCAGTCCGCCGACCCGGTCGGGCTCCGCTTCGAGAAACGCCGCAGCGGTGGCATCGCGGAAGTGCGCGTCCTCACGAAGGACGGCGCGCTGGCGCAAAACATCGAACAACCAGTGAACGCGCAGGAGCGCCTAACCGGTGTCCCTTCCGTGCAGGATCTCGACGGCGATGGGCGCGATGAACTGCTCATCTCAATCGAAAGCGGCGGCACACACGGCAATTCCGATTGGGCGATCTGGCGCGCCACTGGCGATTCGACGCGGTTCCAACGTGTCGACGGGGTGCTCTTCGGGGGCGAATTCTGGTCGGCGGGCGACGACCTCTTCGCGGTCTGGGGCAGCGGCCCGATGCGGAGCTGGCGCACCACGGTCTACCGGTTCGAAGGGAACCGGATCGCCGAGGTCGCGGCGGTCCAGGACGACGGCTTCACATCATTGGACAACCAGCACCACCCCTGCTACCTCCTCGAACAAGACGACCTCGCCCGCTACGGGCTCACCCCGGAGACTGCGCGCGACCGGTTCTGCGCCAGCACGCACAAGCATGTGCCCCACGCGATCTGAGCGAGTCAGCGGTACGATCACCGTGTGTTCGGGGTCAGGCTTTTTCTCGCCAACTGTTGTTTCTTCGCGCTCGCAGTCGCACCGGCGCAGGCCGATCCCCTGCCAGAATGCCCGAACACGTTCGACTCGCCGCCGAGGAGCAATGCCGAATGCCAGATCCAGTCCGGCGATCTACTCGGGCTCCGCTTCGAGAAACGAACCGTCGACGCGCGGCACGTCGAGGTCTTCGTGTTCGACCACAGCAGCACCGCCGCTGTGGTCCTCGATGAAAAGATCGACGGCTCTCCCGACTCGGGGGTCCTACTGCTGCGCGATCTCGACGGCGATGGGCTCGAAGACGTGCTCGTCTCCCTCCACGACACCGGCGCGCACGGGCTGAATTCCGACTGGGCGCTCTGGCGAGCCACCGGGGACCAACGCCTTTTTCAGCGCAGCGGCACGATCTACGGGAACACGTTCTGGTACGCCGGAGACGGATGGACCGCCGCATACGCGAGCGGCGGGGGCTGGGGCGTGTCCTTTTACCAGCTCGAAGACGGCCAGCTCTCCCCCGTCGCGGAGGTCGGCCGCTCCAACGGGGATTCCAACACGCCTCCGACGAGCTGCCACCTGCTCACCTTCCACGACCTCGCCCGTCACGGGCTCACTGCGGCAACCGCCGAGCAGAAATTCTGCGCGCTCGCCGAGCAGCAACCCCGCTAGCCCGCGATGGCGCTGTAGGCCGCGGCGAGGAGCGCGGGGTCCGGGGACTCCAGCCTGCCCGGCTTCGCGAGACCGTCGAGCACGACGAACCGGCGCACCCCGCCCCGGTTCTTCTTGTCGGTGCCCATGATCGCGTACAGCTCCTCGAACGCGTCCGCGTCGTAGGTGGTCGGCAGGCCCAACAGGTCCAGCACCCGCTTGTGCCGGTCGGCGGTCTCGTCGTCCAACCGGCCCGCGAGCCGTCCGAGCTCCGCCGCGTACACGAGGCCGACCGAGATCGCCGCGCCGTGGCGCCACTGGTAGTTCTCCCGGCGCTCGATGGCGTGGCCGAGGGTGTGCCCGTAGTTGAGGATTTCGCGCTCCCAGCTCTCCTTGAAGTCGGCCGCCACCACGTTCGCCTTCATCTGGATCGCGCGGACGACGAGCTCTTCGAACTCCGAGGTGGCGGGGTCGAGCGCCTTGTCCGGATCGGCCTCGAAGATGTCGAGGATCTTCGGGTCCGCGATGAACCCGGCCTTGACGACCTCCGCCATCCCGCAGATCAGCTCGTTGCGGCTCAGCGTCGCGAGCGTGTCGAGGTCGACCACCACGGCGCTCGGGTTGTGGAACACGCCGACCAGGTTCTTGCCCGCGTCGGTGTTGATGCCCGTCTTCCCGCCCACAGCGGCGTCCACCATGGCCTGCACGCTGGTCGGGACCTGGATCACTTTGACGCCGCGCATCCATGTGCCTGCGACGAACCCGGCGAGGTCTCCCGCCGCCCCGCCGCCGTAGCCGATCACCACGTCCGAGCGGGTGAGCCCGATTTGGCCGAACACGTCCCAGCAATACCCGGCGACCGCAAGCGATTTGCCCGACTCGGCGTCCGGCAGCTCCAACCGGTGCGCTTCTTGCCCTTGGGCTTCCAACGCTTTGCGCAGCTCCTCGGCGGTCCCGGCGAGCGAGGGCTGATGGATCAGCGCGACTGTCCCGGCGGATTTCGCCGCCGCGAGGATCTCCGGGGTCAAACCCCGCCCGACGTGGGCCGCGTATGGCTCCGCGCCGCCGACTTCGATCACTGTGTGGCTTGCGTCCGTGTGGCTCATGCTTGCTCCTGCGTTGGGTTCTGTTCTGCCTCTGTCTCCGCGACGGCCGCCGTCCCCTTCGCGGTCAGCCTGCGCTCGAGCTCTCGGACGATGCTGGACGTTGGACGGCCCTCGGCGCGCACCCGCAAAGTCGCCAGGCTCCGGTAGATCGGCGTGCGTTCGGACAGAAGCTGGCGGTAGCGCTCGTCCGGGTTCTCGCCCGCGAGGATGGGCCGGTGCGTCCGCCTGCTCGTGCGGCGCACCCCCTCCGCCGCGCTGATCTGCAGCCAGACCACAGTGTGCCCGCGCAGCGCCTCTTGCGTTCTTTCCGAGAGCACCGCGCCGCCGCCGAGCGAGAGAATGCCCTCATGCTCGGCCAGCGCGGCGGCGACGACTTCCTCCTCCAAGGCGCGGAAAGCCGGTTCGCCCTCGGTCGCGAAGATCTCGGTGATCGTCTTGCCCGCTTGCCGCTCGATCTCCGCGTCGGTGTCCAGGACTTTGACGCCGAGCGCGCGCGAGAGCCTGCGCCCGATGACCGACTTGCCGCAGCCGGGGGCTCCGATCAGCACTGCGCGAGGTGGCATGGGGTCTTCCGTCTTCATGAAGCGGAGGCTTCGTGGCGAAGCCTCTCGTTGATTTCTCGAAGATACCCCTCGGTGTTGCGTTTCGTCTCTTGCAGGCTGTCGCCGCCGAATTTCGCCAGCGTGACGCGGGCGAGCACGAGCGCCACCATCGCCTCGGCGACCACACCGGCGGCGGGGACGGCGCACACGTCGGAACGTTGGTGGATCGCGGTCGCGGCCTCGCCCGTCGCCATGTCCACCGTGCGCAACGCCTTGGGCACTGTCGAAATCGGCTTCATCGCCGCGCGGACCCGGACCGGCTCGCCGTTGGTCATCCCGCCTTCGAGGCCGCCCGCGCGGTTGCTCGCCCGGACGACCGTGCCGTCCTGGCCGAAGATCTCGTCATGCGCCTGGCTGCCGCGCCTGCGCGCGGTTTCGAAGCCATCGCCGACCTCGACGCCCTTGATCGCCTGGATGCCCATGAGGGCGGCGGCGAGCTGCGAGTCCAGCCGGTCTTCACCGCTGACGAACGACCCAACGCCGATCGGCAGTCCGTGCGCGACCACTTCGACCACGCCGCCGAGCGTGTCGCCGTCCTTCTTCGCGGCCTCGATCTCCGCGATCATCGAAGCCTCCGCCGCCGCGTCGTGCGTGCGGACCGGGCTCGCGTCGATCTTCTCCAGCAGCGCCGCCGTCGGCGGCTCGCCCGCGTAGGGCTCGCTCGCGCCGATGGAGACGACGTGCGAGAGGACTTCGACCCCGAACGCCTGGCGCAGGAACGCTTTCGCCACAGCCCCCGCCGCGACGCGGGCTGCGGTCTCGCGAGCGCTCGCGCGTTCGAGCACCGGCCGGACGTCGTCGAAGCCGTATTTCAGCATCCCGGCGAAATCCGCGTGTCCGGGTCGCGGGCGGGTGAGCGCCCCGCCCCTGGCGCTCTGGCGCACTGCTTCGAGGTCCACCGGATCCGGAGCCATGACCTGCTCCCATTTCGGCCATTCGGTGTTGCCGATCTCCACCGCGATCGGCCCGCCGAGCGTGACGCCGTGGCGGACTCCGGCGAGCAGGGTCACCTCGTCTTTCTCGAAGCTCATCCGCGCGCCCCGCCCGTAGCCGAGGCGGCGCCGGGCGAGCTGCTCGCCCACGTCCTGCGAGGTGACGGCGACGCCCGCGACCATCCCTTCGAGCAGGGCGATCAAAGCCCGACCGTGTGACTCGCCTGCAGTCGTCCATCGCAACACGCCGCCCATTCTCTCATCCGGCGCAAACGCGGAAGGAGGATGCTCCACAAATCCATCAGACGAACCGGCGCTCTGTCACACCGAGCACAGGGCGAGCACCGCGTACGCCGCCAGGCACATCGAAGCCCCGTGCGCCACGCCGACGGGCGGCGCCCTCCTGCGCCAGAGCAGCACGGCTATCGCGGCGACACCGCTGATCAGCGATGACAGCAAGGCGACGAGCAGCACGGCGGCCGGCTGCACCGCCGCGCACAACGCGCCGAGCCCGAACGCGAGTTTCACATCGCCCGCCCCCATCGACTTCGGCGAGACGAAGTGGATCACAGCGTACAACCCCGCGAAACACAGCGCGCCGAGAAAGGCGGGCCCGCCCCTGCCGACGAAAGCCGAGGCGGCCAACACGACCGCCGCCCCCGGGAGGGTGAGCACGTTCGGCAAGAGCCGGACAGAGCAGTCGGCGAGAGCGAGACAGACCAGCCACCAGACCACGACCGCGCCCGCCGCGCAGCCCTGCCCCAACGCTGGGAGCGGCGCGAAGCCCAGCGCGCACCCCGCCGCGCACCATCGGCGCGGAACTGCGGGGCCAAGCCAGCCCGATCCGGTCCAACCGGCGAAAAATCCGCAGCAGACCGCCATGACGACCTCCATCGCGAGCAAAGCCATAGCACTGATTTTCTGCTCCCCGCGCCCTCGCCCTCGTCGGTTTTCGGCATTTGTGGAATTCGTCCGAGCGCCTGTGGATAGTGTTACTTTTTGACATAAATGACCCACCGTCTACCCATGGCATAACAGCGTCTTGCTACTATGGGGCGCAACACAGACCGGAAGGCGGAGCGCGATATGACACAGGACCTCGCCCAGCAGAGCAAGAACATCGGCGCGGGCCGCCATCCGTACGACTACTACTGGCGGGCGGGGGACGAGCTTCGCCCCGCCCCGCCCCGGCTGCGATTCCTCGACCACTGGACGTACGCCCGGCGCAACCAGCTCGTGCCGTGGATCGACTTCCAGGAAAGGCCGAGGGAGACGCCCCTGGTCACGCTGCTCCTCGACCATCACTGGCAGGGGGACGAGCGCATGGACGCGGTGGTCGCCCGGTTCCGCGAGACCGGCATGGCCCAAGGCCGCAAACTCCTCGAGCAGGCGTTGGAGCGCGGGATCGGATCGCTGGACGACCCGCCCCAGGAGCTCGTGGCCCTCTTCGAGGAGCTGGACAACCCGCCGCCCTGGCACGACCCGGCCGAGGTGGAGCGCGGCAGGCAGCTGTGGCTGGACACCTCCCTGGTCGGGAAGCTCGGCATGGCGATAGGCGACGTCTTCGGCACGTTCGTCGGCGACGAGGTCGCCTACGCGACCGGCGCGACCGGGCGGTTCATGACCGATTTCGGCCGACGCGGGCTGGAGACGAACACGTGGTTCCTCCATATCACCGCCAAAGGCGGGCTCGCCCGCTCCGGGATCGGGTTCAAAGACACCGTGCGCCTGCGGCTCATGCACGCCCAGGTCCGCGCCGGGCTGCGCCGGTCCTGGGGCGACGAGCTGGAGGCCCCCGCCTCGGAGAACACGGCTGAGCGCCCCCACGCGGGGTTCGCCCGGCACGGCAACCCCATCTCCGCCGCCATGGTCATGATCGCCGCGACCACCTTCGGCCTCCAGTCGCTGCTGATCGACCGGCAGCACGGGCGCAAGCGCACCTGGGCGGACCTGGACGCCACCATGGCCTACTGGTCGTACATCGCCCATCTGCTCGGCGTCCCCGACGAGATCATCCCTCGCAACGCCGCGCAGGGCATCGAGATCATGGATTACGGCGTTGCCCACGCGGGCGGCCCCTCGGAATGGACCGACGTCCAGATCGGAGCCGCCGTGAACGGCTCGGGCTGGCGGGGGCGCGTCAAACGAGCGCTCGTCACCCCGTTCCTCGGCGTCATGGCCTACTACGGCGGCCCGGACATCGTCCGCGCCATGGTGCGCGGCACGGATATGCGCGCCGCCCGTTTCGAGCCCTGGATCCTCCCGTACCGGGTCTTCGCCCACGCGGACGTCGGGCTGCGCCGGGCTCTGGACCGGCTCCCTGGGGCCGCGCGGCGGGCGGCCGCCCGCGAAGACGACCCGTTCTGGCGGCTCGCCGTCCTGGTCGGCAAGGCCTTCGCCCGGCTCGAAGGGGTCCGAGTCGCCTCGTACGACCACCACAACGCCACGGCGGGCATCGCGCTGGGGGAGGCTGTCCCCGGCGTCGGGCGATGCCCGATGGGCCGCTGATGCCGCGCTTCCGGCTCCGTCGGCCCGAGCCAGCGCCTGCCGCCAGTTCCGAGGGGCGCTTCGAGGTGGAGCTGCGCCGGTCCGGCCGCACGGTCGCCGTGCCGCCCGGAGTCACCGTGCTCGACGCGATCCGCGCCCGAGGCGTCGAGATCGAGTCGATGTGCCGCAGCGGGATCTGCGGCTCCTGCCAAACCAGGGTGCTCGCGGGCCGGGTCGAGCACCGCGACGGCTTCCTCACCGAGGAGGAGCGCGAGCGCTTCATGACGCCGTGCGTCTCGCGGGCGCCAGCGGGCGAGCGGATCGTCCTCGACCTTTAAGGTGGACACCATGACCGACACCGCCGCCGCTCCCTTGGTGCTCACCACGATCGACGAGCAGAACATCGCCTATGTGACCATCAACCGGCCGGAGAAGCGCAACGCCTTGCTGCTCGACTCCTACTCCGCGCTCGCCAAAGCCTTCCGCGAGTTGCGCAAGAACCGCTCGGTCCGCGCCGTCGTGCTCGCCGGGGCCGGGGAGAGCTTCTGCTCCGGCATGGACACGTCGGTCTTCACCGGGTCGAGCCCGGCCACCACGCTGCGCAGGCTCCTGGCGACGGTCACCACGGCCAACTTCTTCCAGGCTCCGATGTGGGAGATGCGCAAGCTCCCCGTGCCGGTCATCGCCGTCGTGAAAGGCCACTGCTACGGCGGCGGGCTGCAGATCGCCCTCGCGGCGGACTTCCGGATCGCCGACTCCACAGCGGAGTTCTCCGTCCTGGAGACCCGCTTCGGCATCATCCCGGACCTCACCGCGTCCCTCACCCTGCCCGAGCTGGTCCGCGCCGACGTCGCCAAACGCCTCGTGATGACCGGGGAGTTCGTGAAAGCGGACCAGGCGCTGCAGCTGGGCTTGATCACCGAGCTGGTCGACGACCCGCACGCGAGCGCGCTGGAGCTGGCGCAGGTGATCGCCAGCCGCTCCCCCGACGCCGTCGCCATGGCGAAACGGCTCTACCAGGGCGTCTGGAACCACGGCGCGCGGATCTCCCTGCTCGCCGAGCGTCTGCTGCAGGTGCCGCTGCTGGCGGGCAAGAGCTTCCGGATCGCCACCAAGGCGTACGCGGAGAAGACCACCCCGAAGTTCCCGCCCCGTTCCTGGTGAACACGCGTCGGGGGCAGCTGGCCGACGCGGCTCCAGCGTCTCAATCGCCGACAGGCTGGCTGTTCGTGGCTCCGAGCCTGGTCGGCCTGGTGTCGTTCATGCTCCTGCCCGTCCTCGCGGTGCTCTGGCTGTCCACCCAGGACTGGGATCTGATCGGGCCGAGCCGGTTCGTCGGCTTGCAGAACTGGCAGGCGGTGCTGAACGATCCGCAGTTCGGCCATTCCTTGCTCGTCACGCTCGGTTTCACCGCCGTCGTGGTGCCCGCGCAGACCGCGCTCGGCCTCTGGGTGGCGACCTTGCTCACCAAGGGGCTGCGCGGCTCCTCGGCGTTCCGGACGATCCTCGCCGTCCCCTGGGTCTGCGCGCCGCTCGCCATCGCGTTGATCTGGAAATGGCTGCTCTCCCCCACGGACGGCGCGGTGAACGCGCTCGTCGGCACGCGCGTGGAATGGCTCACCGACCCGAGCCTCGCCTTCCCCGCCGTCGCGGCGGTGAGCGTGTGGTCGCAGGTGGGCTATGTGGCGCTGTTCTTCGTCGCGGGGCTCTACGCCATCCCAGAAGACCTCGGGCAGGCCGCCTACCTCGACGGAGCCACTTCGCGGCAGCGGTTCTGGCTGATCACCTTTCCCCTCTTGCGCCCCACGCTCGTCTTCGTGTCGCTGACCGGAGTGATCAACGCGGTGCAGATCTTCGACCTGGTCTACGGGCTGACCGGGGGCGGGCCGAGCGGGAGCACCGACCTCGTCGCGCACCGGCTGTACGCCGAGGCGTTCGAGGTCGCAAGGCCGGGCCGGGCCGCGGTCATGGCGATCGTGCTGGCGCTCGGGCTCGTCCTCATCACGGTGGTCACCCGCCGCGCCTCGGAGCGGAAGGAAGCCTATGCCCTCCGGTAAGCGGGACTCCGTCTCGGCGTACCTCGTCTTGTCGATTGCGGCGCTGCTCATTCTCGCCCCGTACGCGTTGTCCGTGCTGACCTCGCTCAAGACGCCGCAGCAGTACTTCACCCGGCCTCCGCTCGACTTCCCCGACCCGGCGACCACGGCGAACTACACGGCGCTCGGCCACGCCGGATTCGGGCGCGCCGCGCTGGTCACCGCGCTCGTCGTCGCATTCCTCGTGCTCGGCCAGATCGTCTTCTCTGCGATGGCGGCCTTCGCGTTCGCGCATCTGCGGTTCCGGGGCCGCGACGCCTTGTTCTGGATGTACCTCGCCACGCTCATGGTCCCCCCGGTCACCACCGTCATGCCGTGGTATCTGATCATGGGGGAACTCGGACTGCGCGGCACGTTCTGGGCGCTCGTCCTGCCCTATGTCCTCGGCTCCCCGTACGCCGTGTACTTGCTGCGGGAGAACTTCCGCCAGATCCCAGAAGAGCTCATCACCGCCGCCAGGCTGGACGGCGCGAGCGCCTTCGACGTGTTCTACCACGTGATCCTCCCCGTCTCCCGGCCGATCCTCGCCACGCTGGCGCTCATCACGGTGGTCGCGAACTGGAACGGCTTCCTCTGGCCGCTCATCGCCACCTCTGGGCCGAAATGGCAGGTCCTCTCGGTGGCCACGGCGAATCTGCAATCCCGCGAAGTGGGGAACTGGACGCTGGTGACCGCAGCGACCACCGTCGCGATCCTCCCCCTCCTCGTCTGTTTCATCCTGGCCGGACGGCACATCGTGCGGTCCATCGCGCTCACGGGGTTGAAGTAAATGCCGCTGAAATCCTCGACCAAAGGGCTCCTCGCCTTCCTCGCCGTGTTCGCGCTGCTCATCGGAGCCGTCCTCTGGCTGGGCCGGGAGCCGTCCGACGGACGCGTCACGGTCACGGTGCGCCTGTGGGATCCAGAGGTCGCCGCCGCGTACCGCGCGTCCCTCGACGAGTTCGAGCGCGAACATCCGCAGATCCACGTGGAGCTGCGACTGGTCGCCTACGCGAATTACGCGATCAAGCTGCGCACCGACGTCGCCGGGGACGGGGCGGACGACTTGTTCTGGGTGGACGGGACGTATTTCGCGAACTACGCGGATGCGGGCAAGCTCCGCCCGGTCGACGACGCGCTCGGCCCGGAGGCGAAAGCCGCATGGGCTCCCGCCGTGGTCGAGCAGTTCAGCCGGGGCGGCACGCTGTGGGCGGTGCCGCAGCTCTGGGATCCGGGGATCGTCCTGTACTACAACAAAACGCTGCTCGCCGAGGCAGGGGTCGAGCCGGAAGAGCTCGCTGCGGCCCGATGGGACCCCGCGCCCGAGCACGACACGTTCCTGCCGCTCCTTCGCAGGCTCACCACCGCCAGCACGTGGGGCTTCGGAGCCTTCGAGGACTTGCAGGGCACGATCATGCCGTTCGTCGGGTCCGCTGGCGGCCAGCTCCAAAAGGGCGACCGTTTCGCCCTGGAGGACCCTAAAACCCAAAGCGCGCTGCAGTACATCGTCGATCTGATCAATCGCTGGCACGTCGCGCCATCGGCGGGCGACACCAACATCAACCCCGGCTTCACCCTCGACCAGTTCCTGCACGGCAATCTCGCGGTCTTCGAGTCGGGGCCGTACACCCTCGCGACGATCCAACAAAACGCGAAATTCCCCTGGGGCGTCGCGGTCGCCCCGGCCGGTCCTGCCGGGCGGGTGACCGTCACCAATGGGATCTCGGTGGCGCTGAACGCGAAATCCGCCCATCCGGAGGCCGCGCGCGCCGTCCTGGCCTGGCTCGGCTCCTCGGAAGGCAACGCTGCGCTCGGCGCGAACGGCTCGGCCGTCCCCGCGGTCATCGCCGCCACCAGCAGCTGGACTGAGCACTGGCGGGCGCTCGGGGTGGACACCGCTCCGTTCTTCGCCGTCCCGGACCGGATCCCCTCCCCCCGAGGAGCCCGTTACTCGGCGGCGGCGCAGGCGGGCAAGCCCATCTTGGACGAGATGTTCCTCGGACGGCTCCCCGTGCCGGAGGCCGCCCGCCGGTACGACGAGACGGCCAATGCGGTTATGAGCCCGTAGGCCCCGGCCGGTCCTTGAGCGGCAGCCGGTCCGAATCGACCGGCAGGTTCGCCACCACGGGGAATTTCCCGGTGTAGCCCACCCGCTCCTGCGCGATCGCGTTCACCCGATCCCGCAGCAGGAACCAGCCGAGGATCAAGAGCGGCAGCAGGAAGAAGAAGAACGCGCCGACCGTGACCGTGCCCTCGTACCGCTTGATCCACACCGTCTCAGTGTCTTTCGGCAGCGCCATGAGCGCCAGCACGAGGACGAGGAAGACGAGCGTGGCGTAGCCGGTGTACGGAGCCCCGAACATCTTGAACGCGGGCCGCCTGGCCAAGCCTTGTTTGCTCAGCTTGTAGAACTTCAGCTGGCACAGGATGATCGAGCCCCAACTGGCGAGGATGCCGATCGAAGCCATCTCGGTCGCGATGCTGAACACCTCGGCCGCGTCCTCGAGCAGGTAGTTCAAAATCACCCCGACCAGCGCGACGCTGCTGGTCAAAAGGATCCCCGGATACGGAACTCCCCGGCTGGAGATCCCGGTCATGAACGACGGCGCGCTGCCGTTCATCGCCATCGAGCGGATGATCCGGCCCGTGGAGTACAGCCCCGCGTTCAAGCTGGACATCGCCGAGGTGATCACCACCGCGTTCATCACGTCCTCCGCGTGGGGCACGTGGATCAGGGCGAAGAAGGTGACGAACGGGCTCTCGCCCCCGTACCGCGCGTACGGGACCAAGAGCGCGAGCAGGACCAGCGAGCCGACGTAGAAGACCGCGACACGGGCGATGACCGAGTTGATCGCCTTCGGCATGACCTTCTGCGGGTTCTTGGCCTCCCCCGCCGCCGTGCCGACCATCTCCGAGCCCGCGTACGCGAAGACGACCGTGGAGAGCGCGAGGAGCATGGGCGTGAAGCCCTTCGGCAGCCACCCGCCGGAGTTCTCCACCATCGTGACGCCAGGCCGCCAGCCTTCCTCGCCCGCCACGCCGAGGTGGTAGCCGAAGACGAGCACGATCAGAGCGACCGTGAGGAACGTGGTCAGCGCGACGACCTTCACGAGCGCGGCCCAGAACTCCATCTCGCCGAACCACTTCACCGAGATCATGTTCACCGTGAGCACGATGGACAGCGCGGCCAGCGCCCACACCCACGACGGCACCACATCGGTTTTCACCCAGAGGGTGATGTACTTCGCGACGGCGCTGGTGTCGCCGATGCCGGTCATCGCCCAGTTCAAGAAGAACATCCAGCCGACCCCGTACGCGGCCTTCTCGCCCAAGAACTCCCGCGAGTACGAGACGAACGAGCCAGAGGACGGACGGTGCAACACCAGCTCGCCGAGCGCCCGCAGGATGAAGAAGAGGAACACGCCGCAGAGCCCGTACGCGAGGAACAGGCCGGGGCCAACGCTGTGCAGTTTCAGCCCCGCGCCCATGAAAAGCCCGGTGCCGATCGCGCCGCCGATGGCGATCATCTGGATCTGCCGATTGCCGAGCCCCTTGTGGTAGCCCTCGTCCTCCTGGGACAGATACGACGTTTCCGGCGCGCCCTGATCGGTGGATGCGGTCAAACTGTGTTCCCTACTTCCTCGCGTCTGTCTTCCCGGCCCCGTCAGGCCGGCTCGCGCTCCCTCCGAAGCCTAGTCCGCAGACTCCGCCGCGTCACCCGAGCGCCCCTTCTCGTGCTTGCCGTGGTGCGCGCCGGCGCCGAGGTGGCGGGGGTCGTCGGGATCTTTGAGCGGGAGGTTCGCCGGGTCGACCGGCAGATTCGCGATCACGGGGAATTTGCCGGTGTAGCCGATCCGCTCCTGGGCGATCGCGTTCACCCGGTCGCGCAGCAGGAACCAGCCGCCGACGAGGACCGGCACGAAGACGAAGAAGAACGCGCCGACCGTGATCGTGCCCTCGTATTTCTTGACGAAGTCGGTCTCCCCCGATTTCGGCAGGCCCATGATGACCACGACGGCGACGAGGAAGACGAGCGTTGCGTAGTTGCTGTACGGGGCCCAGGGCATCCGGAACGACGGGCGGACCGCCAAGCCCTGCTTCGCCAGCTTGTAGAACTGCAGCTGGCAGACGACGATGGAGGCCCAGCCGCCCATGACGCCGATCGAGGCCATCTCGATCGCGATGCTGAACACCTCTTTCGCGTCCTCCAGCAAATAGTTGAGGAACACGCCGACCACCGTGAAGCAGCACGTGAGGATGATGCCGGGGTACGGCACGCCGCTGCGGTTCATCTTGCCGAGCGGCGCGGGGGCGCTGCCGTTCATCGCCATCGAGCGGATGATCCGGCCCGTGGAGTACAGCCCCGCGTTCAAGCTGGACATCGCCGAGGTGATCACCACCGCGTTCATCGCGTCCCCGGCCCACGGGGCTCCGAGGCTGGAGAAGAAGGTGACGAACGGGCTGTCTCTGCCGTAGTTGAGGTACGGCACCAAAAGCGCCAGGAGGGCGACGGACCCCATGTAGAAGAAAACGATCCGGAACAACACCGCGTTGATGGCCTTCGGCATGACCTTCTCGGGTTTTCGTCCTCGCCCGCCGCCGTGCCGACCAGCTCCACCGCGGAGTACGCGAAGACCACGCTGGAGAGCACGACGAAGAGCGGGAAGAACCCGTGCGGGAACCAGCCGCCCTCGGTGTGCGAGACCATGGCGGCTCCGGTGTCCCATTCCGGCACCGCGGGCGCGGGAGCCCCTGGCGGCGCGTACGCGGTCAGGTGCATCCCCCAGACGAGCACGACGACCCCGATGACCAGGAAGGTGACCAGCGCGACGACCTTGATGAGCGCGGCCCAGAATTCCATCTCGCCGAACCACTTCACCGAGATCATGTTCACCGAGAGCACGATCACCAGCGCCAAGAGCGCCCACGCCCAGCCGGGGACGACGTCGGTCTTCACCCACCGCCCGATGTAGGTCGCGATGGCGCTGGTGTCCGCGATCGAGGTCATGGCCCAGTTCAAGAAGACCATCCAGCCGACCGCGTAAGCGGCCTTCTCGCCCAAGAACTCCCGCGAGTACGAGACGAACGAGCCAGAGGACGGACGGTGCAGCACCAGCTCGCCGAGCGCCCGCAGGATGAAGAAGACGAACAGGCCGCAGAGCCCGTACGCGAGGAACAGGCCGGGGCCCGCGCTGTGCAGTTTCAGCCCCGCGCCCATGAACAGCCCGGTGCCGATCGCTCCCCCGATGCCGATCATCTGGATCTGCCGGTTCCCGAGCCCCTTGTGGTAGCCCTCGTCCTCTTTGGTCAGAAACGAGTTTGGGGGAGCTGCGAGATGTGCCTTATCCGTCGATACGGTCAAGCTCTCTATCCTAACGATCGAAATGAAATTAGTGCTTTGACGATAGCCCGGCGTGTGACGCACACCGAACTGTGCGTGTTACCGCTGTGTGACATCTTCACGTGCGGCACGTCACAGAGTATCGCGGTACGCGAGGACTCGCACAAGTACCTCGGCGAACGCTCCGCAGCTCGGGTAGCGCGCGCCCGGCGCTTTCGCCAGCGCCTTGTACAGCACCGAGTCGACGGCGGGCGGCAGCCAGCGCGCCCGGGACCTCGCGCTGGGCGGCGGAGATTTCAACTGGGCCCCCGCAACCGCCCATGTGGTCCCTTTCGGGAACGGCGGCTTCCCGGTCAGCAGCTCCATGGCGCTCGCGGCGAGCGCGTACTGGTCCGTCGCGGGCCCCACCTGCCCGTAATCGCCCCGGCGCGCGGCGAGCAGCTCCGGAGCCGCGTACGGGAGCGAGGCGAGGCGGTTCGCGTGCTCCGCCCCGTCGCGGATCTCTTCGGCGGAGCCGAAATCGCTGAGGTAGGCCCTGCGCTCTGGGCCAGCGGCGATGAGCACGTTCGCCGGTTTCACGTCCAAATGCACGACCTGGTGCGCGTGCGCGTAGTCCAACGCCGAGGCGGCCTCCCGCAACACCGTCTCCACCTTGCCGAGTTCGGGGACCGCGCCCCGCCTGGGGACCAAGGCCGAAGCGCTGTGCTGCGCGACGACCGGGAAGCTCAGCCACAACGTCCCGCCCGCCTCGCCGAGCTCGGTCGGAGCCAGGATGTTCGGGTGCTCCAAATCGCGCGTCACCACGTACTCGTGCGCGAACTGGTCCCGCTCCGCGGGATCGTCGGCGTACGCCGGGAACAGGATCTTGAGCGCCTCGAACCGCTTGGTCAGCGGCTCGCGGACCGCGTAGACCTCGGCGCGCCCGCCTCGTCCGAGGAACGAGACGACCTGCCGGTCCGCGAACCAATCGCCCTCGGCGAGCAGCCGCCCGCCGTGCGGCGGCTCAGACAGAGGACTTCGCGGGGTCTCCCGCCGCCACGGGGCTCAGAATCTGGACGTTCGAGTCGACAACCGCGTCCGCGAACACCGCGCCGAGCTTCTTGAGCACCGGCCCGGCGAGATGCGCGTCCAACGCCTCCCGGCTCGCCCACCGCTCCACGAACACGAACGCCCCGTCGTTCTCGTTGAGGCTGTACAGCTCGCAGCCGGGCTCGTGGTGCGTGGCCTCGACGGCCTCGACCAGCGCCGCGCGGACCTCGCCGCGACGATCCGGCTTCGGAGTGAGGACGGCGACCACGACAACGCTCATGCCCCTACAGTAGCCGCCTGCCGCCGGACGCGCTCCATGCCCTGCCACGAGACGGAGATATAGCGCTGCTTGCGAGGCAGCAGGAGCCAGCCGACCCGGACCGCCCTGCGGAAGACCGCGAAGCCGGCCGCGTCCAGCCGGGTCCACCGCCAGCCGAGGATCTCGCGCGCCTCCGGCGGCATACTGCCTGAGGTGACCCATCCGCCGAGCGCCATGACCGGGTAGCGCAGCAGGGGCCAGATCCACTTGGGCAGGAAGGGCGGGGCGGGGATCTTCTTGCGGTGGATGTCCCTGGAGAAGTCCGTCGTGAAGTTGCGGCCGAGCACGTCGCGCAACATGTGCGCCCAGTACCGCTGGAAGTCCTCGTACGTCCCGAACGCGGGGCGCTCGCTCATCCCGTACAGCCGCCACCAGGACATCCCTTCGGCCACGATCTGCCGCTTCTGCTCCTCGGTGAACGGTTTGCCGAAGATCTCCTGCGTGGCGATGATCGACTCGTAGAAGGTCACGTGGGTCCACCAATAGACGTCCGGGTCCAGCGCGTGGTATCGGGCCCCGTCGTCCGCCGTGCCCTTGATCGGCTTGTGGAAGTCGCGCACGACCTCGGCCCGGCGCTCGGGGTCGGCGGCGTAGATCATCGAGAGGATCGGCTCGACGGAACGGCGGAACCGGTCCATGGGGTCGGCGAAGAAATTGGAGTGCTGGCGCAGCGCCGTGTCGAGGACCGGGTGCATGTTCTGCAGGGTTCCGGCCCTGCCGAGCAACAGGAACGAGCGAAGGTCGCCGAAATGCTCCCAGGTGAGCGACCCCGGTCCGAGCGGGGCGGACACGTCCCATTGCGCGCTCTTCTCGAATGTCGCGGCGGCGGCGCGCGCGACCGAGTTCCCTCGCGCCAAGCTCTCTTGTTCCGATATCGGGGCCATGTCTTCCTATCTCTCTTCCGGAGTCCGCCGCGCGGCGGACAAGGTCTGGCTCACACCTGGCCAGAGCAGCCCCATGGTCGTGTCGACCACATCCGCCCTCGGCACGTCCGGCCGCTTCGCCCACCAATCGGCCACCGCGATCACCGACGCGACGAGCGATGCGGCGGCGACCTCCCGCGCGACCCCGCCAATGTGCCCGAGCAGCGCGGCGGTGCCGCTTCGGGCGAGCTCGCGCATGCGCTGCGCGGCCTCGGCGACGTCCGGCTCGGTCGACGAGCCCCCCTGGAAGATCCGCGCCGCCAACGGCCGCTCGGACAAGAACGCGAAGTACGCGTCGAGCGCGCCGCGCATGCGCTCCTCCGGGGTCCCGTCGCCGCGCACCTGCTTGCCGATCCGCGCCAGCAGCAGTTCGGTCTCCTCCGTGAGCAGCGACAGCATCAGCGCTTTTTTCGAGGGGAAATGGTCGTAGAGCACCGGTCGGGCGACCCCCGCCCGCTGCGCGATGTCGTTCATCGAGACACCGTCGTAGCCCTGTTCGACGAACGCGGCACGGGCGGCCTCGACCACCAGCAGCCGACGCTGCGGACCCTTCAGTCGGGTCTGCCGCGCCGCCGGGCGGCCCTGCGTCGGGGCCGATCCGCTCGTGTTAACCGACATATGTGTAGGTTAATGCATGGCGAGAAAAGTTGCCAGCCCCGGCGCCGCTTGCGAGACTCATGGCATGAACTCCCCGCTCTTGTCCGGCCTGCGCCGCATGACAGCTCGAGACCCCGAAGAAGAACACCGCGCGGCCACCCCGCTGGAGCTGCTCTTCGACTTGTGCTTTGTGGTCGCCGTGTCCGGCGCGGCGCACTACTTGGAGCATCACATCGCCCAAGGCGATTGGCGCCACGGCCTGATCGGGTTCTTCCAGGTCTTCTTCGCCGTCTGGTGGGGCTGGCTCAACTTCAGCTGGTTCGCCTCCGCGTTCGACGCGGACGACGCGCTGTACCGGATCACGACCATGGTGCAGATCGCAGGAGCCCTCATCGTCGCGGCGGGAGCCTTCGACGCGGACCGCCTTGGCGGCCCGGTGATCGTCGCGGGTTACGGGGTGATGCGTCTGGCGCTCGTCGCGCAATGGCTCCGCGTCGCCGTCTCCGAGCCGGCGTACCGGGTCACCGCGATCCGTTACGCGGTGGGGATCGTCGCGGCCCAAGCGCTCTGGTTCATCATGCTCGAAGCACTCGGCAGCCCCATCTTCTCCTGGTACTTCTGGATCGGGGCGGCCTTCGAGATCCTTGTCCCCACCTGGGCCGAACAGACCAAACCCACCCCATGGCATCCGCACCACATCTCAGAGCGCTACGGCCTCTTCACCATCATCGTGCTCGGCGAAGCCGTCTCGGGTTCGGCCACAGCCATCCGCGAGGGCATGGCGGAGGAGCATGTGCTGAGCAACGCGCTCATCCTGTCGGCTTCCGCCATCGTGATCCTGTTCGCCATGTGGTGGCTCTACTTCGAGCGTCCGGCGCACAACCAGCTCAACAACCTCCGCACCTCCATGACATGGGGCTTCGGGCACTATTGGATCTATGCGAGCGGCGCGGCAGTCGGCGCGGCGATCGGTGTGCTGAGCGAGCATTTGGCCGCCCGCGAGCACATCCTGTTGAACAGTCTCGCGCTCACCGTCCCCGTCGCCGTCTACGTGCTCGGCGTCTGGCTGTTGCAGTTCGACCGGTCCACGACGACCGCGCTCACGTCGGCCTGCTTCCCGGTCACAGCGGCGCTGGTCCTCGCGAGCTCGTTCACCCCGTGGCCGGAGGTTCTCACCGCCGTGCTCTTGACCTCCCTCGTGTCCCTGTTGAACATCCTCTGCGAACCGCAGACCGCCACGGCGGACGAGGGCGGCAGCGAAGACGCCGCCCTCCCCTGCTGAGCAGCCCCGTCGTTTCCCCTGGGCTCTTCTTCCGGGCGAGGCCCGAGCCCGTCGGGCCCTCCCGCGCACAGGCGCGACGCGCCTGCCGTCATGCCGCGTCTTCGAGATGCGCGGAGTCTAGACGGACACCCGGCCCAGCGCGCGGTCGAGGGCGCCGAGCGCGAGCGCCAGCTCCTCCTCTGTGACCGTGAGCGTCGGGCGGAAGCGGATGCCCCGCTCCCCCGTCCCGAGGATGATGACCTGCTCCCGCTCGAAGAGGTCGGCCACCACGGCATTGCGGATCTCGGCGCTCGGCAGGTCGATCGCGCACATCAGGCCCCGCCCGCGAGGATGGGCGACGAGGTTCGGGCGCCGCTCGGCGAGGTCTTCGAGGCCTTCGAGCAGGATTTCGCCAAGCCTCGCCGCGCGGTCGACCAGATTCTCGGCCTCGATGACCTCGTAGATCCGCCGGGCGCGCACCATGTCCGCGAGGTTGCCGCCCCAGGTGGAGTTGATCCGGGAGCTCACGCGCATCGCGTTGGTCGCGAGATCTTCCACCCTTCGGCCCGCCATAATGCCGCAAACCTGGGTCTTCTTGCCGAAGGCGACGATGTCCGGCTCAAGGCCGAGGCCGAGGTGCGCCCACATCGTCCCGGTCATCCCGACCCCGGTCTGCACCTCGTCCAGGACGAAAAGCGCGTCGTGCTCGCGGCAGAGCCCCTGCACGGCGAGCAGGAACTCGGGACGCAAATGCCGGTCGCCGCCCTCGCCCTGGATCGGCTCCGCGATGAAACAGGCGATGTCGTGCAGGTGCGCGGCGAACGCCGCCCGAATCTGGTCGAGGGCGCGCTCCTCCGCCGCCTCGACGTCGGCGAGCCCGGTGTGCGGGGCCTCGATCCTTGGCCAGTCGAACTTCGGGAACCGGTCCGTTTTAGCCGGGTCAGTGTTCGTCAGCGACATCGTGTAGCCGCTGCGCCCGTGGAACGCGCCGGTCAAGTGCAGCACTTTCGTGCCGAGCGGCTTGCCGTCCGGGCCGAGGCGGCCCTCGGCCTCGTTGCGCTGGCTCTTCCAGTCGAACGCGACCTTCAGCGCGTTTTCCACCGCCAGCGCGCCGCCGTCGATGAAGAAGAGGCGCGGCAGCTCGGGAACACCGAGGATCCGGCGGAACGCTTCGACAAACCTGGCCATCGGCGTGGTGTACACGTCCGAGTTCGACGGCTTGCTGAGCGCGGCCCGGCCCAGCTCGGCGACGAAGTCCTCGTCCTCGGCGAGCGCAGGATGGTTCATCCCCAGGGCGTTCGAGGCGAAAAACCCGAACATGTCCAGGTAATTGGCCCCGTCCCGCTCGTCCACGAGCCAGCTCCCGTGGGAGCGCGCCAGATCGAGGACGAGGGGGAACCCGTCGACCAGCTGCGACTTCGCCAACGATTCGAGAACCCGGCCGGGCTCGACTTCGGAGGAAGCCGCCGCGCAGGAGACGGCGCTAGCGGAAAAGAGAGCGGTCATGCCACTATGATAACAGAATTTTTACGATATTTCTATGAAAGAGTCGGAAAAATTATCACACACTTGCCGCGATGCGCTACAGTTTCACGCTAGACGCCCTGCACGTGGTCGTAGAATGTCTGGAGGATGATGGTGCTCCTGGTGCTCACCGCGGCCGTGGAGCGGATCTGCTGCAGCAGCCGCTCCAGCTCCCTTGGCGAGCTGGTTCGGACGAAGAGGATGTAGCTCTCCTCGCCGGCCACGGAGTAGCAGGCCTGCACACCAGGGATGTCCTTGAGCAGCTCAGGGGCGGTGTCCGGAGCGGAAGGATCGAAAGGCGTGATGGCGACGAAAGCGGAGAGCGGACGGCCCAGCGCCTCGTGGTCCACCGTGGCGGTGTACCGGGCGATCACGCCCTTCGCCTCCAGCCTGCGCACCCGGGACTGGACCGCGGAGACGGACAGCCCCGTCGCCTTGGCCAGCTCGGCGAGCGTCGCCCGCCCGTCCGCGACCAGCTCGCGCACCAGGAGCCGGTCGAGCTCGTCGATGCGGACGGGTTCGGGCTGCGGGGCGGACGAGGCGCCCTCGGCGGGCGGCGGCGAAGAATCAGAAGGCATGCAGGAAGGGTAGGAGATGATCGAGCCGCACGCGCTACGAGCCCGTTTCGCCGAGCGCCTTTCCGCGCATTACGGCCGCGAAGTGCCCGCCTACACGACGCTGGTTGACGTCGCCGAGGAAGTGAACCGGAGCTGGTGGTCCGCGCGGGGAGCGTCCCCCGGAGCCGAGGCGCTGGGCGGCGCGGGAAGGATCGGGGCCGAGCGGCACGGGGCGATCCGGGTCGGCACTCCGGCCGAGCTCGCCCAGGTCTCGCGCGTCTTCGCCGGGTTCGGCATGTTCCCGGTCGGGTTCTACGACCTGCGCGACGCGAAACCCGTCCCCGTGCCGGTGGTCTCCACCGCGTTCCGTCCGGTCGACCCGGCCGAGCTCGAGCGCAACCCGTTCCGGGTGTTCACCTCCATGCTCGCCACCCGTGACCCGGCTTTCTTCGACGACGGCCTGCGACCGCGCCTGGAGGCCTTCCTCGCCCGCCGTCGGCTCTTCCCCCCGCGCCTTTTGGAGCTCGCCGACCGCGCGGCGGGCGAGGGCGGTTTGCCCGAGGAGCAGGCGCAGGAGTTCGTCGGGCTCGCCTCGGGCGCGTTCGTCCTCTCCCCCGAGCCGATCGACGGCCCGTGGTACCGCGAGCTCGAAGCGATCTCGGCGGTGGCCGCGGACATCGGCGGCGTGGCCTCCACCCACATCAACCACCTCACGCCGAGGGTCCTCGACATCGACGAGCTCTACCGCCGCCTCGCGGCGAAGGGCCTGAAGATGATCGACGAGATCCAGGGCCCGCCGCGCTGGGACGGTCCGGACGTGCTCTTGCGCCAGACCTCCTTCCGCGCCCTTGACGAGCCGAGGATGTTCCGCGAGTCCGACGGGACGGTCCGGCCCGGCAGCCTCCGGGTCCGCTTCGGCGAGGTCGAGGCGCGCGGGATCGCGCTCACCGAGGCAGGCCGTGACCGCTACGACCAAGCCGTGCTCGCGGCGGACAAGCTCCGCGCCGCCGAGTCTCTGACCGGCCAGGAGGCGGCGGCGCGGGTGTGGCCGGACTTCTTCCCGGCCACCGAGGCGGAGCTGGCCGGGGACGGGCTCGGCTTCTTCACGTACCGCGTCGAAGCCCATGGCGTCGTGCACGCGTCCCCGATCGTCTACGAGGACTTCCTGCCGCGCAGCGCGGCGGGGATCTTCCAGTCCAATCTGGACGAAGGCCAGGACGCGCCGTCGCTGCCCCCGGAAGCCGACTACGACCAGGACTGGCTCTCCGGGGCCATCGGGCGCGACATCCTCGACCCGTACCAGCTCTACCGCGAGCAAGAGCGGGCCTCCCGAGCCGCTGTGGCCGCCGCGCTCGGCCCCTTGAGCCCTTTCGACGCAGATCACAACCAGATAGGAGTCCCCCGATGACCGCCACCGCGACGCCCTCGCACAGCGCCCTGAGCGAGCTGGCCGAAGCCTCGTTCGCCGCGCTCGACGTGCGCGAGCACATTCAGCCCTGGCACTTCGGCCCCGTCGGCGCGGGCCTCGGCTCGATCCCCGTGCGCACGCCGATCACCGGGGAGCTGATCGGGTCGCTCGGAGCCGACCACTTCGGAGCCCTCGTCGACTACGGGGCCGCCATCGAGGCCGCGCACCGCGTCTTCCCGCAGTGGCGCGACGTGCCCGCCCCGGCCCGAGGCCATGTCGTGCGCAGGCTCGGCGAGCTGCTCAAGGAGCATAAAGACGCGCTCGGCAGGCTCGTCACGCTTGAAGCGGGCAAGATCGCCGCCGAAGCGCTCGGCGAAGTGCAGGAGATGATCGACGTCTGCGAGTTCGCGGTGGGGCTCTCCCGCCAGCTCTACGGCAAGACCATCGCCTCTGAACGGCCCGGCCACGCGCTGCGCGAAAGCTGGCATCCGCTCGGGGTGGTCGGAGTCATCTCGGCGTTCAACTTCCCGGTGGCGGTGTGGGCCTGGAACACCGCTCTCGCCTTGGTCTGCGGGGACACCGTGGTGTGGAAGCCTTCGGAGCTGACCCCGCTCACCGCTGTGGCCTGCCACGGCTTGCTGCGCAAGGCGTTGGCCGACACCGGCCACGACCCCGAGGCGCACCAGCTGATCCTCGGCAAGCGCGAGGCGGGCGAGGCGCTGGTGGACGACCCGCGCGTCGCGCTCGTCTCCGCCACCGGATCGACCCGGATGGGCCGGGAGGTCGGGCCGAGGGTGGCCGCCCGGTTCGGCCGCAGCCTCCTCGAACTCGGCGGGAACAACGCGGTCATCGTCGCGCCGAGCGCGGATCTGGACCTGGCGCTGCGCGGGATCGTCTTCGCTGCGGCAGGGACCGCCGGGCAGCGCTGCACCACGCTGCGCAGGCTGATCGTCCACGAGAGCGTCGTGGACGAGCTCCTGCCCCGGCTGGTCGCCGCGTACCAGGGGCTGCGCGTCGGCAACCCGCTGGAGGAGGGCGTGCTCGTCGGTCCGCTCATCCATCAGGGCGCGTACGAGGGCATGGCGGCTGCGCTCGAACAGGCGCAGGCCGAGGGCGGCAAGGTGCTCGTCGGCGGAGAGCGCGTCGGAGAGGGGGACTCCTATTACGTCTCCCCCGCCGTCGTGCGGATGCCCGCCCAGACCGGCGTGGTCGCGAACGAGACCTTCGCGCCGATCCTGTACGTGCTCGCCTACGCGGACCTGGACGAGGCCATCGCGCTCAACAACGCCGTGCCGCAAGGGCTCTCGTCCGCGATCTTCACCAACGACGTCCGCGAGGCGGAGCGTTTCGTGTCGGCGGCGGGCTCGGACTGCGGCATCGCGAACGTCAACATCGGCACTTCGGGGGCCGAGATCGGCGGCGCGTTCGGCGGCGAGAAGGAGACCGGGGGCGGGCGCGAGTCCGGCTCGGACTCCTGGAAGGCGTACATGCGCCGGTCCACCGCCACGGTGAACTACTCGACCGAGCTGCCTTTGGCGCAAGGCGTGAGCTTCGGCTAGCCGATCCCGCTACAGGGCGACGGTCGCGATGACGCCCGCGTGGTCGGAGCCGACGAGGCGGAAAGACTCGAAATCCGTCGCCACCGCGTTGCGGGCGAGCACATGGTCCGAGGCCAAGAGCTGCCAGGGTTCGCCCTGCTCCCAGGTCGGCACGAAGCCAGCCCCGGACTGGATCCCCGCGTCCGCGAAGCCGGCGGCGAGGATCGCCCGATAGTCCGCCACGTCGTAGGTGGCGTTGAAGTCTCCGGCCACCACGACGCGCTCATCGCGCGGCAGCGCGGCGAGGGCTTCGCGGAACGGCCGGATCTCGAATCCCCACGTGGGGTTGCGCACGTATCCGGGGTTGGTCATGTACGCGGGCCATGGCACCATGACGTGCGCCGCGACCACGGCCACCGGGCCCCACGGGGTCCGCGCGACGGACCGAAGCGGATGGTGCAGGAAGTTCCACCCGCCCGGCCCCACAAGCTCTGCGGAGTCCACGAGCGGGTACCGGCTGAAGATCACGGTGTCGCAGGGCGTGGCGAGCTGCGAGTCTCCGACCCGGATGAGCCCCGGCAGGGTGAACGAGTACGGCAACGCGTCGGACATCCCCGCCGAGCGCAACGCGGCCAGCTCCTCGGGGGTCACCTCTTCGACCGCGAGCACGTCAACGTGGCGCGACCGCACCACGTTGAGGAGCGCTTTCGGATCGGCTTTGCCCCAGAACAGGTTGCCCTGGGCCACCACCAGACGACCCGGACCGGCGGGCTCGGACCCCTCGCCCCAGAAGAGCGGCAGGTCGAACGAGGCCGCCGCGACGAGCAGGACCAGCGCCGACGCGGCGGTCCGCCACCACCGGGCGAAGGCGACGAGCGCCGCGCCGAACAGCCCCGCCAACAGCCACACCGGCCAGAGCATGGCGGCCATGACGCTCGGGGCCCAGTCCCACGTGGTCTCGCGGAAGAAGAAACCGAGCCCGGCGGCGGCCGCAAGGGCGAGGCCCGCAGCGCCCGACAGCCTCCGTAGCGCGCTCATGAGAACGCGACCGTCGCGACCACCCCGAGGTGGTCCGAGCCTTGGATCGGGAAGGAGCGGAAACCCGTCCCCGTGCCGTTGCGGGTGAGGACGTGGTCGATCTCGAAAAGCTGCTTCGCCGTGCCCTGCTCCCACGTCGGCACGATCCCGGCCCCGGCTTGCGCGCCCGCGTCCGCGTAGCCGTCTGCGAGCAGGGCACGGAAGGCGGCGTGGTCGTAGGTCGCGTTGAGGTCCCCGGCCACCACGACGCGCTCATCGCGCGGCAGCAGCGGCAACAGCGCCGCCAAAAGTTTCAGCTCGTACGCCCAACCCGTATTGCGCAGCACCGTGGTCCAGACCGCCAACGTGTGCACCGCGACCACTCTGACCTGCCCCCATGGGGTCTGCGCGAGCGCCGTCAGCGCGTGGTTGACAAAACCGCCCCCGCCCGGCTGCTTGAACTCGCCCTGCCCGCTGAGCGGGTGGCGGCTGAAAATCGCGGTCTCGCAGGCGGTGTACAGCTCGGTCGTCCCGACCCGGACCAGCCCCGGCAGCGTGTACGAGTAGGGCAGGATCTCGTCCAGCCCGGCTGCGCGCAGCGCCGCGAGCTCGTCCGGGTTCAGCTCGTTGAGCGTGAGGACGTCAGGGCGCAGATCGCGGACTTGCCGCACGAACGCGGCGGGGTCGGCCTTCCCCATATAGAGGTTGGCCTGCGCGACGGCGAGCCGATGCCCGCCCGGGTCCGCCGAGCCGAACCATATCGGGGCCTCGGCGCAGGACGCGGCCAGCACGAGCGCCGCTGCCGCCGCCGTTGTGCGCCACCATCGGGCGGCGGCGGCAAGGGCGAGGCCGAGCGCGCCGACGAGGACTACGACCGGCCAGAGCGCCGCGAGCACGACCAACGGCGTCCAATCGGTGTCGAACCAGCGGCAGGCGAATCCGACGAGCAGGACCGACAACAGGGCAAAAGCAGCCTGCCCCACGAACCGACGCTCCCTCATGGCGAGGATCTTAGCTGGCCGCGCTCGATGCGGGAGGGAAGCCGGGCTCCGTCACCAGTCGTCTGCGGGCACGAGCTGGTCGAGGTAGTCGTCGAAGGAGGCGGCGACGAAGGATTCGCATGACTCGTGCGGACCGCATTCGGAGTCGACCACGACGGTGGCGGGGCACGTTCGCAGACCGGTCGGATCAGTCGGCGAACGCCGATAGTCAAGGCAGAGATCCCAGTGCCCGCCCCCGTCGAACGGAATCAGCCACTCTGCTTGCATCGGCCGAGGGGAAAAATCCGGGTTTTCATGCCACCAGGCCTGCTTCTCGATCCGAGGATCATTCGGGCCGACGCCCCGGATGACGTAATGCGTGACGTTGTGGCCTCGCTCTTTCGAGAACTCGACCTGGAGCAGGCCGCCATTCTGGAAACGAAGCAGCTCGACCAGTGATTCCGGCAACCGCACGCCGAGCTGTCGCCCCACCGCCTCCAGCGACTCATCGGTCAGCGGCGGCTGCGCGTACGCCGGAGCGGGCGGCGCGCGCCACACTTGCGTCGGATGTAGCCTCGTAGACCGGATTCTAGCTGGTTACACTCGACCGATGAGGCGAAGCGCGACAACCCGGTCTGTCCTCGCCCTCCTCAGCCTCCTCGCGGCGGGTTGCGGGAAAGAGGAAAACCAGACCCCCGTCGGCGCGGACCCCCTGAACTGGCGGCTGGCGGATGTGTGCGCGGGCGTCCGCGCGCAGGACTTGTCCGAGCTCGCCTCGGGCCCGCTGAGCCAGGAACGTCTCGACGACCCGGACCGCACCGGCTGCGTCTTCACGGACAGCTCGGGCGCGGACCGGTTCTCCGCCGCGCTCGTCTACGTGGGCTACGACCCGCGCGATCTCGCGCTGCTCTCCCCGCAACAGGGGCGTCCGGCTCCCGCCAAGGCGTGGCAGCGCCAGATCGACCTGGACGGGCGACCGGCGCTCGTGGTCGGCGAATCCGCCGACGATTGCCAAGTCCTCCTGCCGCTTTCCGGCGAACAAGACGGTTGGAGCGTGCGCTTCGAGTTCCAACCGACCAAGCCCGCCCCCGAGGCGAGCGCCTGCGGGGCGCATCTGCCCTTGCTCCAGAAAGCCGCCGAGAAACTGCCCGATCTGCTGCGCGATCCTGCCGGTCCGGCCAGCGCGCCGCCCAGCGCCGATCCCGCCTCGCAGACCCTCGCCGACTCGTGCGCGCAATTCCGCGCGGCGAAAACCCGCGCGAGCGCGATGACGCTGCCGCTCCTCGACGCGGCGGGCCAACCGCTCAGCTCCGAATCCGCCAAAGCGATGGAGATCAGCAAACCCGCAGCCGTCGAAGGGCTTCTCGACTCGTCCGCGACCGCGCGCCGTCTCGCCGCGCGACCGCTTCCCGCCCAGCTGCGCGCCGAGCTGAAGCTGTACGCGCGCAACGTCGACCTGTTCCGGGCGAAGCTCAAAGGCCCGCTCCAAACCGGCGAAGTCTACCTCCGGCTCGCCCTCGCGATCCAGGTGAACGAGGCGAAAGCGCTCACGTTCTGCCCGGCGGAATAGCCCCGTCGGGGCGAGCCTGAGAACCCCTCGGCGCTTTTCGACAGGCTGGTCGCGAAGACCTCGGCGACGATGACGGCGAGCAGGCGCAGGGAGGACAGGATTGTTTCTCCGCTGCCGTGAGCGAGCGCGCCGATGCCGATGTGCGCTACCCGGCCGTCTGTGGATGGCGGAAGAACTTATCCACAATCTCCGCCCGTCCGCGAAATCCCCCGCGATTCCGTCGGGCGGCCCCGGTTCCCTGATGGCACGAGATCCCTCTCGCGCAGAAAGGAAACCGACATGACGCAACCGCTCGACCCCACCAGGCGGATCACCCGCCGCAGGGCCTGCCCAGTCCCGCCGAGACCCCCGCTCGCCGATCCGGCGTTGGCGTTGTCCTGCGCGTTGCTGCGCGCGAACGGGGCCGCCGTCCTCGAGGAGGACTGGCGCTTCCATGGCCATCGGCTCGGCGTCGTCGCGCGGGACGGCGGAGCCCTCTGCTTCGTCGCGGTCGTCACGCACGACGCGCACGAATGGCCCATGTCCGGACCCGGCCGGGTCCGGCTCCGGGCGGCGGCGGGCCAGTGGCTGCGCCTCGCGGGAGCCTGCGAGGCGGCCTGCGCGTTGCGCTTCGACGTGATCTCGGCGGTCCTCGGCCCATGCGGCTCGTTCGACCTGCGCCACCACAAGGGGGTGGCATGATGCCGATGGGCAGATCGCATTCGGTCGGCGTGATCGGCGTCGACGGCCTTGTCATCGAGGTCGAGGCCTATCTCGGTTCCGGAGCCTCGGGCGTGTGCCTGGTGGGGCTCCCCGACGCCGCGCTGCAGGAGTCCCGCGACCGGATCCGCGCGGCGGTGCACAACAGCGGAGCCGCCTGGCCCCAGGGCAGGGTCACGCTCGCCCTCTCCCCCGCCACGATCCGCAAGGTGGGGTCGATGCACGACGCCGCGCTGGCCGTGGCCGTGCTGGTGGCTTCCGGATCGCTGCCCGCCGCCTCTGCGAAACGCGCCGTCATCCTCGGCGAGCTGGCGCTGGACGGCAGACTGCGCCCGGTGCGCGGGGTCTTGCCCGCCATGCTCGCGGCGCGGAAAGCAGGCTGGACCGACGTGGTGGTCCCCGAGGCGAATTTGCCCGAAGCCGGTCTTGTGACCGGCCTGCGCGCGCATGGCGCGGCTTCGCTGCGCTCCCTCTGCGCGTGGCTGCGCGGCGAGCGCGAGCTGCCCGGCCCCGAGGAGCGGCCGCCCGTCCCTTCGGACCCTTGCCCCGACCTCGCCGACGTCGTCGGGCACGAGGAAGCCCGCTTCGCGCTGGAGGTCGCCGCGGCAGGAGCCCACCACCTCATGCTCACCGGCCCTCCCGGAGTCGGCAAGACCCTGCTCGCAGCCCGGCTGGTCGGCCTCCTGCCGGAGCTCACAGAGGAGGAATCGTTAGAAGTGACCGCCATTCACTCCTTGGCGGGCTCGCTCTCCGAAACCCAGCCCGTCGTGCTCCGTCCGCCGTTCATCGCGCCGCATCACACCACGTCGGTCTCCGCGCTAGTCGGCGGCGGGGTCGGCATGGCGACCCCTGGGGCGGTGTCGAAAGCCCATTGCGGAGTGCTGTTCCTCGACGAATGCGCGGAGATGGGCGCGAAAGCGCTGGAATCCCTCCGGACGCCGCTCGAAGAAGGGGAGGTCCGAATCGCGCGGCGCGACGGCGTTGCCAGCTATCCGGCCCGGTTCCAGCTCGTGCTGGCCTGCAATCCTTGCCCGTGCGCGCCGTCCCGCGAACGTGACTGCGTGTGCCCCCTCAATTGCGGCGGCGCTATCTCGGCAGGCTTTCCGGCCCGCTCATGGACCGGGTGGACCTGCGGGTCCGGCTGCACCAGGTGTCCAAGGGGATGTTCGAGGGAGAGCGGGCCGAGTCGTCCGAGACGGTCCGATCCCGAGTCGTCGCGGCCCGTGCCGCCGCGCGGGAACGCTGGCGGCAGCACGGCTGGCGCACCAACGCCGAAGTGCCCGGCCCCGCGCTGCGGCAAGAGTTCCCGCTGGCGAAAGCCTCGCTGCAGCCGTTGGAGTTCGCGCTGCGCAGAGGCATGGTCAGCGCGCGAGGGGCGGACCGGTGCTTGCGGGTCGCCTGGACGCTGAGCGACCTCGCGGGCAAGGAAAGCCCCACGGTCGCCGAAGTCGCGCAGGCGCTCTCGTTCCGCGACCGGAGCGCGGCATGAGCCCCGACGAACGCGAACTGGCCTGGGCGTACCTGTCCCGAGTCGTCGAGCCGCCCTGCCCTCCGTTAGTCGACTTCCTCGCGGAGCGAGACGTGGTCGAGGCGGCTCGGCTGATCGCGAAGGACCAGCTCCCCGCCGATCAGGCCGAGCTCAGAAGCCTGACGTGCGCTCGGCGCGACTGCGATTTCGCCCGCCGCGATCTCGCGGCCGTCGCCGAACTCGGCGGCAGGCTCATCACCGAAGACTCGCCGGACTGGCCGGGTTGGCGCTTGCTGGCCTTCGCGCGGGCGCGAGCCGATTCCTCGGGGCAAAGCGCCGCGCTCGCTCCCCCGTTCGCGCTCTGGACGCTCGGCGAGGTCGATCTCTCGGCGGCGGTCGGGTTCAGCTGCGCGGTCGTGGGAGCGAGGGCCGCGTCCGGATACGGCGAGCGAGTGGCTTCGGAATGGTCGTCCGACATCGCCGAGGCGGGGGGCACGGTGATCTCCGGAGGCGCGCACGGCGTCGACGCGGCGAGCCACCGAGGGGCGCTCGCTTCCGGCGGCACGACGCTCGCCGTGCTCGCGTGCGGGGTGGACGTGGCCTACCCCGCAGGCCACGTCCAGCTCTTCCGGCGGATCGCGGCGAACGGAGCCGTGCTCAGCGAGTATCCCCCCGGCACCAGGCCCGCGCGGCACCGGTTCCTCGCGCGCAATCGGCTCGTCGCCGGCCTGTCGGGCGGGGTCCTTGTCGTGGAGGCGGGCAGTCGCAGCGGCGCTTTGAACACAGCGAGCTGGGCGCGACGGCTGGGGCTCCCGCTGTTCGCGGTGCCCGGTTCGGTGTTCGCCTTCTCGTCGGTCGGCTGCCATGCGCTGATCGAGTCCGGCGAAGCCGAACTCGCGCGCGAAGCCGGGACGCTCATCGAGCGCGTGGGCCCGATCGGACTGCTCGCCCCGGAGAGGCCGGACAACAGCAGAGCGCTCGACAGCCTCTCGCCCGAACAGAACCGGCTCCACGGCGCGCTGGACCCTCGCAAAGCCAAATCGGTCGCGGAGATCTCCCGATCCAGCGCCCTCGCCATCGGGACAGTTCGCGCCGAGCTTTCCTTGCTCGAACTGCGCGGCTTCGCGAAAGAAGCGGCCGAGGGCGGCTGGATCAGGACTTCTTGACGCGCTCAGTTCGGGCAGCGGCATCCGCCCTTCTCGCCCGCAGCCGGAAGTTCGGCGGCGGTCTTCGCGCCGGGGCTCCAGTCGAACGGGAAGTGCTTGCTCGAGCCGCCTCGGCGCTCATGCGACCAGTCGAACCCGACCGCGTGGTCTTTCTTGACCACGCCCCAGGTGGCGACCTGCCCGGGGCCGACCTCCGCCCCCGGCGCGTTCGTCGTGGTGACTCGGCGATTCGGGTCGGCGGTCGGACCGGTCAGCGCCTCGACGCGCAGATCCACCTTGCCGGGAATCGCCGCGCTCCAGTGCGCGAGGTCGCCCGCCTTGTCGAAAACGATCGGGGCGTACTCGAAGCCGCGCAGCTCTTCGATGAGGCTGGCGAACTCGGCGGGCCAGCCGCCCTCCTTGCCGGTGAAGATCCGTTCGAGCGCGACGCGCTGGCGGGCGTCGGCGGCCTGGTCGATGTAGAACATCAGCTTCATCGTCGCGTCCGGGTCGCCGACCCACATATTGCCTTGGAACTCTCCGAGCGCGATCACGCTGAGCCCGCTCAAATCCACATCGCCCCAATGGCCTTCGCCGACATGCCACACCAGGACGAACAAGCAGTCGCCATGCGTGGGCTCCTGCGCGAAACTGCACGGGCAGGGCAGCTTGCAGCTGCACACATCGAACCAATCGCCGCGCAAACGCCAGTCCGAAACTTCGACATCCGCCATTATCATCCTCATCTTTCCTATACCCCCTACGGGTATATCGAGAGCCAAGGTACCCGTTTCCCGATGTCTTCGCAAATACCCCACTGGGGTATTTGCGAAGACATCGGGAAACGACGCTCAGGAAGATTTCGGGCCAGGACTTCTCGATGCGATAAATCTTGCGCATGTCGTCTTGCCTCGCCGACCAGGACGGCACAAGCTGGGCGCATGACCACGAAGCCGGAGCCCTCCATCTCGGAGGTGTTCGCCCAGTACGAACGGCACCTTCGTTTTGAGCGGGGCAGGTCGCCGAACACGGTGCGGGCGTATTTGGGCGATCTGCGCGCCTATTTCGGCCCCGCGCGGGACGAGACCGCGCCCGCGCGCGACGTCTTGGGCGCGGTCACCATCGCCGACCTGCGGGGCTGGCTGTCCGAGATGACGGCGGAAGGCGCCAGCAGGGCGACTTTGGCCCGGAGAGCTTCGGGCATGAAGACCTTTTTCGAGTGGGCGGTGCGGGGCGGCCTCGCCGCGCACGACCCGACCGTGCGGCTCACCACGCCGAAGCTGCGCAAAGCGCTGCCGCACGTGCTGCGCAAGGACCAGGCCGAGCAAGCCCTGACATCGGCCCCGGCGCCGTCAGACGGCGCGCTGCTGCTGCGCGACCAGCTCGTCCTCGAACTGCTCTACGGGACCGGGATGCGCGTCGGGGAGCTCTGCGGCCTCGACGTCGACGATGTGGACCAGGGCCGACGGCTGGCGACGGTGCTGGGCAAAGGCGACAAGCAGCGCGTGGTCCCGTTCGGGGCGAAGGCCTCGGACGCGATCTCGGCGTGGCTGCGCGACGGCAGGCCAAAGCTCGCCGGGCCGAGGTCCGGTGCGGCGCTGCTGCTCGGGGCGCGCGGAGGGCGGCTGGACCAGCGGACCGCCCGGCGCGTGGTGCACGAGAGAGTCGCGCGGGAGCCTGGACTGCCGGACCTTGGTCCGCACGGACTGCGCCACAGCGCGGCGACGCACCTGCTCGAAGGCGGAGCGGACCTGCGGGTGGTGCAGGAAATCCTGGGCCATTCGAGCCTCGCCACCACGCAGATCTACACCCATGTCAGCGTGGAGCGGATCCGGGCCGTCCACTCCCAAGCCCATCCGAGGGGCTAACCCGCCATAGGTTTCAGCCGGATCGGCAACGCGGCCACCAGCACGAGCGGATTGTAGTAGCGGTCGCTGTGGCCATGGCCGAGCTTGAGCCCCCAGTGCAAACAGGCCCGAACCGGACAGCCCGGATGCCCCGCGACGAGCCTGCCGATCGGATCGCCAGCCGCGACCAGCTCGCCGGGCCGTACCGACGGCTCCACCGGCTCATACGTCGTCCTCAGACCGCTCGGATGCTCGACCGAGACGGAGCCGACTCCGTTGATCGAGTTCGCGAACACCACCCTCCCCCGCCCCGCCGAGCGCACCACAGCCCCTTCCGACGCGACGAGGTCGACTCCCCGATGGCCGGAGCCCCATCGCTCGCGCGGCGGATCGAATTTCTGCGCCACACGCGGTTTCGGCGCGAGCGGCCAGACGAACCCGGTGGTCGGGGCGTGCCCTGAGTGCGCTCGGGCGGGGCACAGGCTGCCGGAGAGGCACGCGCACAGCGCGAGCAACACACGCAAGACCTTCATCCCTCTAGCGTGCCGCGCGACAGGGGCGGCACGCTCGGTTCCGGGCGATTTGTGGATGAAAAGCCGGCCCGTCCACAGGACGGGACAGCGTCAGCCGACCAGCGCGCTACGCCGGGTTGTCGGGCAGCCGCAGGTCCGGCTGCTCAAGCTCCTCGATGTTCACGTCCTTGAACGTGATCACCCTGACCTGTTTCAAGAAACGGAACGGCCGGTAGCGGTCCCACACCCACGCGTCGGTCATCCGCACGTCGAAATAGACTTCGCCGTCCGCGTTCCTCGGCACCACCTCGACGGAGTTCGCGAGATAGAACCGACGCTCGGTCTCCACCACGTAGCTGAACTGTCCGACGATGTCTTTGTACTCGCGGTACAGGGACAGCTCGAGCTCGGTCTCGTAGTTCTCCAGGTCTTCTGTGCTCATCGAAGTGTTCCGGCTCCTTCAGTTCGTTCAATTCTATGCTCACGGACGGCTGCTGCGACGGGGGCGTAGGAGTATCGGTGTTGGTCGCAGGGGCCGAGCTCCGCCAGCGCCGCCATGTGCGCCGCCGTGCAATACCCCTTGTGCGTCGCGAAACCGTACCCCGGATGCGCCTCGTCCAGCTCTGCCATGATGCGGTCTCGGGCGACCTTGGCGAGCACGCTCGCCGCCGCGATGCACGCGACGAGCCGGTCCCCGCCGACCACCCGCCGCGCGGGCGCGCCAAGGCGCGGCACTTCGAACCCGTCGAGCAGCACATAGTCGGGAACCTCGGCCAGGCCTGCCACCGCGCGGCGCATCCCTTCGAGATTGGCCTGATGCACGCCCATCGCGTCCACTTCGCCCGGCGGCATCACCACCACATGCCAGCTCGCGGCCTGCTGGAAGATGCGCGGCTCAAGCCATTCCCGTTTCTGCGCGGTGAGTCGTTTCGAGTCGTCCAGCCCTGGCAGCGCACGCGCGGAACGGGGCTTCAAGACGCAGCTGGCCACCACGAGGGGGCCCGCGCAAGCGCCCCGCCCCGCTTCGTCCACGCCCGCCACAGCTGCGAGCCCGGCCCGCCGCAACACCGACTCGAAGGCGTGCAAGCCTTTGCTTGGAGCCGGTAAAGAAGCAGGTAGAGCTAATTCTACCGAACTCGGAGACATCTTCTCACAGTAACAGAAAGCCTGCGAACGGGCCGCTCAGCGCAGAATCTCCGGCGCGTGCACCACGCCCCATCGAGAAGCCGGATAGATGATGACGCGGACTTTGCCGACGACGTTGCCGACCGGCACGGTCCCCATCTCGATGTTCGGAGAGCCGCCCGAGCCGGGGAAGTGATAGGTGTGGGAGCGGGAGTCCGTCGAGTTGATCCGGTTGTCCCCCATCACCCACAACCGGCCAGGGGGCACTTTGAACGGGCCGAACGAGCGGAACTCGTCCTCTGCCGGGTTGTACTCCGGGCCGGGGAAATAGTCCGGGCTCAAGCACGGGTTCTTCGCCCGGTCGCCCTTCGGGTTCTGGCCGAGGACGTCGTTGTCGAGGTACGGCTCGTCCAAAGGCCTGCCGTCGACGGTGAGACCGTGCTCCGGGTCGCACGCGACCGTCTGCCCTCCGGTCGCGATCACCCGTTTGACGATATAGTTCTCGTCCGGGGGCAGCAGTCGCACCAGCCTGCCCAGCCATTTGAGCCCGTCCACCACGCTGCCGAGCGTCGACTCGTCCCGTTTGGGGCGGCGAAGGTCGCGCGAATTGTGCACCCAGCTCTGCGGGGAGACGAACACCACGACGTCCCCCGGCCTTGGGTCCTCGAACCGGTACACCATCCGGTCCACGAGCACCCGGTCGCCGGTGCAGCCGAAGCAGCCGTGCAGCGTGGGCTCCATCGATTCCGACGGGATCACGAACGGACGGGCGACGAACGTCTGCACGACAAAGTTGATCGCAAGAACCAGAACGACGAGAATGATCGTCTCTTGCCAGAAGGGCCGTTCAGCCTTCTTCCCGCCTTTTTTCCGCCGAACGTCCTTTTTAGAGGAGGACCGCTCCCCTTTCAGGGGTCCTTTTTCCTCCGCGCCAGACCCGTTTTCCGGGTCTGGCGCGAGACGGCGATCCTCTTCGGACGCGCCAGAGGAAGCTTCTGTCATCGGGCGGCGACGCGCTTCTCCTTGATCTTCGCGGCTTTCCCACGCAGATCTCGCAAGTAGTAGAGCTTGGCCCGGCGGACATCGCCGCGAGTCACCACGTTGATCTTGGCGATGTTGCCGCTGTGCACCGGGAAGGTGCGCTCGACGCCGACGCCGAAGGAGACCTTGCGCACGGTGAAGGTCTCACGGATCCCGCCGCCCTGGCGGCGGATGATGGCCCCCTTGAAGACCTGGATACGCTCTTTCGAGCCTTCGATGACCTTCACGTGCACCTCGACCGTGTCGCCCGGGCCAAAGTCCGGGATGTCGTCGCGCAGCAGCGGTTTCTCGACGAAATCAAGCCTGTTCATGGTGTTCTCGCAGTCCTTAACATACTTTTCCGGTCGCGCGCTCCGTCGCCTGAATCTGATTGCGCAGATTGACTCCAGACGCGCGCCAGCCCGGTTGGGCAACTGCTCTATTGTGCCAGACTCGGGCGGGAATGCGAAATCGACGTCCGGACCGGTCCAGCGTGATCGCTGCGCTACACTCCCAATTATGTTTCTGGGTCGAAGCGCCCGCCGCGTCGGGCGCGTTTTCGGGGCGGGGTCCCTCGTGTGCGCGACGGTCGCGGGCTGCACCATTCAGCTGCCCGTGAGCTCTTCCGCCGACCACAACCTCGCTTCGCCGTACTCCGAGCTCGTCCCCAAACCGGACCCGTTCCTCTCGCCGAAATCCGTCAACGATTCGGTGAACGGCAAGACCAAGCTCGAAGACCGGCTGGCCGTCGCGACCTTCGCCGCCGCGTCGCGCGGGGCCTCCCTCGCCGTCGCCTACCGCGACCGCTCGAAGAGCCCGGCGGTCACCGTCTCCAACGGCGAGGCGGCGCTGCAGATCCAAGCTCCGATCGCCTCGCTGACCAAGCTCTGGATCGCGGACCACCTTCTCTACGAGGACTCGCTGTGGGCGAACAAGCCGAAAGCCGATCCGCCGGACCCGAACAGGGTGGAGCTCAGCGCCGACGACCGCAACGACATCGAGGCGATCCTCAAGAACTCCGACGACGCCGCCGCGTGGCGGCTGTGGGCCAAACACGGCAGAGCGGGCATCGTCGACGAGATCAAAGACCGGTACAAGCTCGGCGACAGCACCGTCCCCCCGCCGGACGGCACCTGGTGGAACGTGCTGAGCACCCCGGGCGACATCGTCGCCTACTACGACCAGCTCCTCGCGCAGCAGAACGCCTCCGCCCCGGACGACGCGTCCCAGGACGACAAGAACGCGCTGGCGGCGTGGAAGAACGCCGCGAGCCAGGTGGTCCAGAACCTGGAGCATTACGACGCGACGCAGACCGGCTCCTGCTACGAGACGGAGAAGAAGGAGAAGCGGCAATGCGGAGCCGCCCAGTCCTTCGGATTCCCGCAGGCGCTGCCCTCGGAGCACCCGGAGGGCACGAACCTCTTCGGGGTCAAGCAGTCCCGTATGTGCTGCGTCGAGGACCACTGGGTCTACTGGAGCACCGCGATCGACCTGAGCAACAACCGCAACGCGGTCCTCGTCGCCCTCTCCGTCGAGCGGGTCGACCCGACGGGGTCCTCGGTGAACGAGCAGCGCTACGCCAGCACCCAAGTGACGGACGACGACTCCGCCAAGCACGCCGCCGTCACGTTGACCGGCGCGTTGATGCGGGCCTTCCCCGAGGGCAAACTCCCCTAATCGCCCGTCCGCGCATCGCCGAGCAGGTCGGGACGGCGCTCCATGGTGCGCGACAAGGCTTGCTCGTGCCGCCACGCCGCGACTTTGGCGTGGTCCCCGGACAGCAGCACCTTGGGGACGTCGAGCCCCCGCCATGACTCCGGACGGGTATAACAAGGCGCTTCGAGCAATCCCTCCGAGAACGAGTCCTCTTGATGGGATTGCGGGTTGCCGAGCACGCCCGGCATGAGCCGGACCACGGCCTCGACCATCGCGAGCACCGCCACCTCTCCCCCGACGAGCACGTAGTCGCCGATGCTGACCTCGGCGACCCGGCATCGGCGCGCCGCGTCCTCGACCACACGCTGGTCGATGCCCTCGTAACGGCCGCACGCGAAGACGAGGTGCCGCTCTTGCGCCCACTGCTCCGCCGTCGCCTGGGTGAACCGCCTGCCCGCCGGGGTGGGCACCACCAGAAGCGCATCGTCCGGGCAGACCGCGTCGAGCGCGGGGCCCCAGATGTCCGCGCGCATCACCATGCCCGGCCCGCCGCCGTACGGCGCGTCGTCCACGCTCCGATGGTTGTCCGTCGTCCATTGGCGCAGATCGTGCAGGCCCAGCCCGACGATCCCCCGGTCGATCGCCTTGCCGATCAGGCCTTCCCGCAACGGGCTGAAGCATTCGGGAAAGATCGTGACGACGTCGAGCCTCATGATTCGGCGTTCAATTCCAACAAGCCCTCGGGCAGCGCGACCCGCGCGACCCTGTCGGACCGCGAGATCTCCACCACGATGGCGGCGACGAACGGGATGAGCACTTCGCGCCCGTCCTTGACGCGGGCGACCAACCAGTCCCCGCCGGCGGAATGGGCCACATCGGCGATCTCGCCGAGTTCCGCCCCAGTGCCGTGGTCTTCGATCCGCAAACCGACCAGTTCATGGTCGTAGAATTCGTCGGGGTCCTCGTTCGGCGGCAAATCCTCGCTGCGCACGACTAGCAAAGCGCCCCGGAGGGAGTCCGCGGCCGTTCGGTCCACGACCCCCTCGAACGAGACGAGCAGACGGTTCGCGTGCTCCCGCACAGACACCACGCGGAGCGTCTTCCCCGCAGCTTTTGCTTTCGGCATCCGCACCGCCAGCGCCGAGCCCGGCGCGAAACGCAGCTCGGGCTCGTCCGTGCGGATCTCGACCGCTACTTCGCCGACGAGCCCGTGCGACTTGGCTATCCTGCCGACGACCAGCTCTGCCAACCCAGAGCCCCTCCGTCAGCGGTCCAGGTCGACGAAGTCCACGCGAACGCCTCGGCCGCCGATCGAATTGACCACGGTGCGCAGCGCGCTGGCCGTGCGACCGCCCCGACCGATCGCTTTGCCGAGGTCCTCGGGATGCACGTGCACTTCGAGGACCCGGCCGCGACGACCGCCCACCAGGCGGACCTGGACGTCGTCCGGGTTCGCGACGATGCCCCGGATGAGGTGCTCGGTGGCCTCCACCAACGTGTCGGTCACTGCTCCTGCGCGTCCTCAGCCTCAGCCTCGGCTTCGGCGACCGGCGCGGCCTCTTCGACGGACTCTTCCTTCGCCTCGTCGGCCTTGGCCTCGTCAGCCTTCTTGCGCGACTTCTTCGGCGTGGTGGCGGCTCCAGACCCGGACTCGCCCACCTTGGCGAGTTCCGCGTTGAACACCTCGAGCTTGGACGGCTTGGGCGCGGCCACCTTGAGCGTGCCCTCGGCGCCCGGAAGGCCCTTGAACTTCTGCCAGTCGCCGGTGATCTTCAGCAGCACTTCGACCGGCTCGGTCGGCTGCGCGCCGACGCCCAGCCAGTACTGAGCCCGCTCGGACTCGATCTGGATGAAGCTCGGCTCCTCTTTCGGGTGGTACTTGCCGATGGTCTCGATCACCCGGCCGTCCCGACGGGAACGGGAGTCGGCGACGACGACGCGGTAGTGCGGGGTGCGGATCTTGCCGAGCCGCTGAAGCTTGATCTTAACTGCCACCAGGTTCCTCTACAGAGTGTTTCGTTCGTTGCTGTCGGCGCGCAATGGACACGACTGACCCGCGCGCTCATCCGGCTTGCTATCTTGCCAGAAATCTTTTGTTCAGACAAATGCCCCGCTCTGGTGGCCCGTCACCGCCCCGGAAACCCCGGGAAATTCGGCATCGGCGGAAGCTTGAGCGACGAGAGGTCGATGTCTTCCAGCCCCGGAGGGAGGTCGTAGAGGCCGTCCGGAGCGCTCGGCAGACCGCCAGAGGGCTGGCGCTGCTGCCCCTTGCCGCCGCCCTTCTTGCCTTTGCCCTTTTTCGCGGCCTTCGCCTTCGCCTTGCTCGGCCGGGAGCCGAAGCCGCCGCCGAACATCCCGCCCGCGAGCTGGCCCATGACTTTCTTCATCTGGAAGAACTGGTCCACGAGCTGGTTGACCTGGTTCACCGTCACGCCGGACCCGTTCGCGATCCGAAGCCGCCGCGAGGCGTTGATCAGCTTCGGGTCGGCGCGCTCCTGCGGGGTCATGCCGCAGATGATGGCTTCGAGCCGGTCCAGCTCTCGCTCGTCCACCTGCGCGAGCGCGTCTTTCATCTGCCCAGCGCCCGGCAGCATCCCGATGATGTTCGCGAGCGGCCCGAGCTGGCGCATCTGCTTGAGCTGCTGCAGGAAGTCTTCCAGCGTCAGCTCCCCAGAGGCGATCTTCTGCGCGGCCTCTTCGGCCTGGCGCTCGTCGAAGACGCGCTGCGCCTGCTCGATCAGGGACAACAGGTCGCCCATGTCGAGGATGCGGCTCGACATCCGGTCGGGGTGGAAGACGTCGAAGTCTTCGAGCTTCTCCCCGACAGAGGCGAAGAGGATCGGTTTGCCGGTCACCTGTCGGACCGACAAGGCGGCTCCGCCTCGGGCGTCGCCGTCGAGCTTGGTGAGCACGACTCCGGTGAACCCGACTCCCTGGTCGAACGCCGTCGCCGCGTGCAGCGCGTCTTGGCCGATCATCGCGTCGACGGTGAACAGCACCTCGTCCGGCGACACCGCGTCGCGGATCGCGGCAGCCTGCGCCATAAGCTCCTGGTCCACGCCGAGCCGGCCGGCGGTGTCCACCACGACCACGTCGTGGTGCTGCCCTCGGGCGAACTCCACGCCGGCGCGGGCGACCGCGACCGGGTCGCCGACCGTGATCCCGTCGTTGTCCAGGCTCGCGCCCGGCTCCGGCGCGAACACACCCACCCCGGCCCGCTCGCCGACCACTTGCAGCTGCTTGACCGCCCCTGGGCGCTGCAAGTCGCAGGCGACAAGGAGCGGGGCGTGCCCCTGGTGCTTCAGCCATTTGGCGAGCTTGCCCGCGAGCGTGGTCTTGCCCGCGCCCTGCAAGCCGACAAGCATGATGACCGTTGGCGGGGTCTTGGCGAACTGCAGCCTGCGGGACTCGCCGCCGAGGATCTCGGTGAGCTCCTCGTCGACGATCTTCACCACCTGCTGGGCAGGGTTCAGCGCCCCGGAGAGCGCCACCCCCTTGGCCCGCTCTTTGACCCGCCCGATGAACTCGCGGACCACCGGCAGCGCGACGTCCGCTTCCAAGAGCGCGATGCGGATGTGCTTGCAGGTGACGTCGATGTCCTCCTCGGACAGCTTGCCCTTGCCCCGCAGTTGGGACAGCGCTCCGACCAGCCGGTCTGACAGCGAACTGAACACGAATGAAACTCCTTGATGAGTAAAGCCCTAAAGCATCAGTGTATCGGGCCGCGCGGGGCTCCGAGAACGCAGCAGACCCTCGGCCAGGCTCCGTCAGACCCCGAAACGCCGGTGCCGGGCGGCGTAGTCCCGCATCGCCCGCAGGAAGTCCACCCGGCGGAATTCCGGCCAGAACGCCTCGGTGAACCAGATCTCGGAGTGCACGCTCTGCCAGAGCAGGAAGCCGGAGAGGCGCTGCTCTCCCGACGTGCGGATCACCAAATCCGGATCGGGCTGGCCGGAGGTGTACAGATGCTCCCCGATGGCCGCCACGTCGATCGAGTCCACCAGCTCCTGCCCCGCCAGACCCGAGGCGAGCCGGTCCGCGACGAGCGAGCGCACCGCGTCGGAGATCTCCTGCCTGCCGCCGTAGCCCACCGCGACGTTGACGTGGCCGCCGGTGCGGCCAACGGTCTTCTTCGCGGAGCTCACCAGATTGGCGGCGAACTCCTCGGGGAGGAACTCCAACGCCCCGACGATCCGCACCTGCCAGTTTTTGTCCGGCGCGCACAGCTCCGCGACGACTTCGTGGATGATGTCGAGCAGGGCCGAGAGCTCCTCCGGATCGCGCCGCAGGTTCTCCGTGGACAACAGCCACACCGTGACGTGGCCGATGCCCTCCGCGTCGCACCACGAAAGGAACTCCGCGATCTTCAGGGCTCCGACCCGGTGCCCGTGGCTCACGTCCGAAAAACCGTTGGCCCGCGCCCATCTGCGATTGCCGTCGCACAGGACCGCGATGTGCTCCGGCAGCCTCGCGCCCCGCAACTGCCGCTCCACCTGCCGCTCGTAGAGGCCGTACACCACTCGGGCCGCCGCCCGCCGCACGGGGTTGCTGCGCTTTAGCATGCGCTCGCCAGCCTCGACATGGCCACGAACCCCCGCGCGCGCAAAGAAGCGGAGCCGTGCCGCCCCGACAGCCGGTCGAAGATGACCGTGAGGCTCACGCCCAACCGCGCCGGGTCGTGCCATCGGCGGAAGCCCCGTTCCTCGAACTCGGCTCCGCGCACGATCGCCGTCGCGGCGGCGAGCGCGCTCTGCCCCGCCCGATGCCGCTCGGAGCCCTCCCGCAAGACGAACTCCCAGTACGCCCGCAGCGCCGTCACATCGGCTGCCGAGCCCACCGGGCCGTGCCCCGGCACCACGACCTCCGGCTCGAACGCGAGGACTCGGTCCAGCGCCGCGATCCAGTTCTCCGCGGGCCCCGCCCACATGATCGGCGTGACCTTGGAGAACAGGATGTCGCCCGCGAAGACCACGTCCACGTCGGGCACATGGACGAGCAGGTCGCCCCTAGTGTGCGCCGGGCCGACCTTGACCAGTTCCACCCGGCGGCCGCCCACCTGGAGCGAGAGCGACCCGGCGAACGACTCGGTCGGCGGCGTGGGCCGCACGCCCCGGAAGTCGTACTGCCCCATGGACCGCAAGAAGCTCGTGAAGAAGATCGCGGGCCGCAGGCCGGGGATCTTCTCCCGCAACGGCAGCCGTTCAAGCACCGGGACCGCGAGCGAGCCGAACCGGCCCGCCGCGGCGAGCACGCGCGGGTCGAATTCGGCCATGTCCTCTCGCGCCCCCTCGGCCGCGATGATCCGCCTGCCCGACACCAGCTGGTTCCCCCAGCAGTGGTCGCCGTCGCCGTGGGTGTTCACCACGACGGTGATCGTTTCGGCGGGCACTGGCGCGGTGTCGAGCATCCGGGCGGCGAGAGTCGGATCCCACAGCGTGTCGACGAGCAACGCTTCACCGTCGCCGCAGATCAGGCCCGCATTGGATTCGCCGAGCTTGCCGTTCGGCTGTAGCCAGGCCCACGTGCCCTCGGCCACTTCGTGCCAGCCGCCCTGGTACTCGGCGGGCTCGCCGAGCACTGTCGGCATGGTGAAAGGTGTCACCACGACAGCTTATCCCGTGGCCGAGGGCGGGGCCGTGCGCGAGCCGCATGCCCCCCCTCATGGACGAGGACGGGGCATGCGGCTCGCGCGCCGATCACGCCGTTGTGGGCGGCTCCGGCGAGGGCGAAGTCGTCGGCGGCGGCGGAGGAGGCGGCGCGGTCGGGGCCGTCGGAGCAGGGGCTTGCTGCGGCGGCGGGGCCGACGGCCTCGGCGGCTGCTGGACCGCCGGAGCCCCAGGGGCCTGGACCGTCGGCATATGGACGACGCCGGTGGCCTCCGAGTTGTGCGCCGCTCCCGTCGTCACGATCGACTCGGACGGGTCGATCGTGGTGTTGGGGTCGTTGTTCGCCGCCTCTTGTTTGTCGGCGCTCTGCCGGATGGCTCCGGTCAGCGTGCCGAGCCAGTCGAACACGCTCTGCGCCTCAGGCAGAGTCTCCCGCACGATCTTGGGGTCGCGCAGTCCGTTGTCCGCGAACGGCTCCGACGGGTCGTGCGGCGGAACGCTGATAGGCTCCGCCGGTTGCGTCGCGAGGTAGCCAGATATGCCGTTCTCCGCAGCTGCGGTGGCTTCGGAACTGCTCCGAGAAAAATCGAAGATATTGTGGAAAACCATAATTGCTCACCATCCTGAGTCGTTGTCGTGATCGGTTGTTTCGAGATAATGCTTTCGTGGGTAGCTGAACGTCTGGCCGCTGTCCGGAATTTCCTCCTCGTCGAAGACAATGTGCTCCACGCCCAGTGTGGACACCAGCTCCGCGACGCCTTTCGGCCGATACGCAATGCCCGAAGGCGTGGAAACGTCCGCCAATCCGAGCGCCGAGATGTCCCGCGCGATCACTGTGGCGGTATTCGTCGCGGGGTCCTGCGGAGAGCCTCTCTCCACGCTCACCGGCTGAGGGTAATGCAGAGCGACGAATCCGCCGAAAGTGATCGGCAGCTCGTACGTGTATTGCTTGACTTGTCTTCGTTGCGTGGCCATCGTCTGAACGGCGCTGGCCGCCGGAATATCGCCCGAAACCTCGGATGTCGAAGTCCAGGAAGTCGTCACCGACCCGCCGACCGAACCGGTGAGGCCGAGGAGCAGCGAAGCAAGCGCCGTCGCGCTCCCTGTCGCGGTGCCGGTCCCGGTCTCCGTCTCGGTGTTCGTGATGGTCTCCGAGAAAGTCGTCGACTCGGTCTCCTCGACTGTCACGGAGTCGGTCGCCGAGGCCAGAGTTTCGTTCTGAAAGCCGGTGTTGTCTGGATGGGCGTGGATGATAGCGGTGTTCGACGCCGTGGCCGAAGACGTGCCCGAGGCCATGTCCGAGATCGTGTACGAGATCATCTCCGCATTTCTTTGCGCCATGCTCACCTGCAGCTGAGCGGCTAATTCGCCGGTGGCGCTGCCTTCGAGCGTGAGCTGGGCCGTGCCTTCGAGTGACCAAGAGAGCGTGTTCGAGATGGTGAACTGAACAGAGTCCGTGAAGCTCCGGGACCTCCTGCTCGACCGATTCTCGTACAAACGGGAGGACAAGACGTCCGGCGGGGGCTGGATGATGTCGGCGCGCTCCTCGACAAGCGGCGCGCCGATATGGAAATAAGAAATCCAGCCCTGTTCCGCCGCTGTCGGACCAGGGTAATTGCCGAAGTTCCTCTCGTTGATCGAGAGTCCGTCCGGCGAGATGTACACCCGGTTCCCATTGTTTCGGACTTCCTTTTTCAGACCGTCTGAAGCCAAGATCGCTTGCACTGCGTCCTCGGTGATGTTGAGTTCGATCAGATTCACCGACGTCAGCATGCGCCGCTTCACCGGATCAATATCCAAGTTCGGAATTTCTGGCATGACTCATGCCCCTTTCGCTCAAGAAGGGTGATCGCTTACTGCGAGTGTTTTCCGCATGATCGCCATCTTTCGGCGAGCCCGAGAAGTCGGGGAGCCAAGAAAGCTCATGCTAGGTTGCGATATGCCGGCGTCGTCGCGCTTCTGATACGAGATGATACAAATGTCAACGCCGCGAAAACCGGAAGGAAGAGTGGTGCTGTGCGAATATTTCGAAGATCGTCGCCGGGCCGTCATGCCATCGTGCGCTCGCGAAAATCTCGCTACATCTCAAGGCTAACACCCGTTCTTCGTACCGTCAAGAGATGTTCCTGGAGTCGTTCACGCGTCGGGCTCGACGAGCTTGAACCTCAGCAAGACGGAATTCCTGACCGTGTTCGACGACACGCCGAATTCCGCGTACGCCATATCGAGCGGGGCAAGGTCCGCTTCGACTTCGGCCTCGAGCCACTCGCCGCCCGCCCCCATCAAGCGCAGCACGGCCCTGTTCCGCCCCGAGCCGGGGTCGGCCCGGCCTCGTAGGCCTGCGAGCAGGGACAAGAGGACGGGCCGGTCCTCTGGGTGCAGCTGGGGCTGGTAGGCGTCCCCCAGCCACAGCGGCGGGTCGTTCCACCAGCGCCACAACGTGAACGCCTCTGGGTCGAGCATCAGGGCGCAGTGCTCGCCTTTCCTGCGGGTGGCGAGGCTGACCACTCGCGCGATCATCGTGGGGCGGGGATGCTGCCACGAGCGCGGGTCGATGTCGACGTTCGTGTCCACTCCGCGCACGTGCCGGCCGCCGTCGGCGTCGACGCTGATGTGCGCGGAGAACCGAATGCGGACGTACTCCGCGTCCGCGCTCTGGTGGGTCCAGATGGAGTCGTACGCCTCGCCCGGCTTGCCCGAGAGGACGAAGCCGAGCCCGGTGGACTCGTCCAGCGGGTCGACCAACATCCGCAGATCCGCCGCGATGGCCTTGTGGCGGCGGTAGCCGCCGGGGAAAGCGCGGGTCCTGAACGACTCCTCGTCCTCGACGCTCTCGGCCTTCGCGACATCCCACCACCATGCGCCCGCAAGCGGACGAGGCGGCGGCTGTTCGCCCTGCTTGCCGATCCAAACCTGCGCCCCGTGGACCTGGCCGTCGGGCAGGGCGACCGGGCGGATGTGGAGCTGTTGCCCCTTCCTGCCCCGGACAAGCCGCACCTCCCCGACGTGGTCGCCGATCCCCCCCAACGCGGCGAGAAGATCGCGCAGGCTCGCGTTCCTGCTGAGCACAGTGGTCAGTTCCGGGAGGCCCGCCATCTGCCTTCTCCCGACGCAGACGACGGAGGGCGCGCTGCCTAATGTGTCTACGAGGAGCCATTCCCGCTCACCCGCCATTCGGGCCTCCTGCGTTCAGGCCATGTGCGCCGATCGACGCCGCGAGCGGCGCGGTCAGCGTCAAAGCTCGCGGCGGACGATCATGTGCGCATACGTCCTGGGTTCCACCATTCACGCTGGGCATCGGCTTCAGCTGCCAAGGCCAACGGGCAGACGGAGCCCGCATTCCGAATATAGCCGAACGCTCTTGCAGGCAAAGGAAATACATGTTAGATTCGAAATGGTTGCACCCGGAATGGGTTAAAGCGCGTGAGTTAACTTGTTCTCCCGCGCCCGCGCGGTACAGAGTGAACACAGGATCACCGAGCGCGTGGACGCTCAGTCATTCCGTATGGAGCACAGATGCACCTCCCGGTTTCGACGTCGCCTCAAGACCAGTTCGCCCCGCAGACGCGGCGGCCCGCACTCCTTCCCGGCCCGAGCGGGGAGCAATCAGAGCGGATCGCCGCGCGCAAGCGCGTGCGCGCGTTCAACCCGAACCGGACGCTCTGGAACAGAAGGCTCCCCGTCTCGGCCCAGAAAGCCGCCCTTCGGCTCGCGAACAGGCGGCGTTGCCTCGTGGTCGACATCCTGCGCCAGGGCATCACGCTCGGCCTCACCTCGCGGGAGATGCGAGACTTCGCCGCCCTCATCACCGGCGAGCGCGACACTCGCATGGGCCCGCTCTACGGCTAGTCGAACCCCCCGCCCGACTCTTCCACGTAGTTGTCGAACACACGCTGGACCAGGCGCGGCAGGTCGAGCCCCAACGCGCGGGACAGCCGTGTCATCTGTTCGACGTTGGGGTCCGACTTCCCGTTCTCTATCCGCCAGATCGTGGAACGTGACACGCCGGAGGCGAGTTCGAGCTCGTCCAAGGTGAAGCCTCGGCGCGAGCGCAGAGCCTTCAGCTCTTCGGCGATGAGGCGCGCGAGCCCGTCCGGGGGCGGCACCCGATTTCTGCTCATCTGGCCAAACGTATCCGAGAGGGCAGAACAAGGCGAACCCGCCTGCGCGCCCGCCGAGAGAGCTATCTCGATTCTGACACTTTTGTAGTCATATTCGAAACAACGCAACTGTGAGAGTCGTCACTGCATATTCAAAATATACTCGGAGCTTAATTGGCGTTATGCCGTGATTTTTGACCAATCCCTGGTCAAAAATCAGCTCGGCAATGCGTGAGAGATTGAGAAAATACTGCCGTTTCGTGGAAGCCTTGAGTTCGTCGCCCACGCGACGCGACGGCGCGGAAACGAAAGGACGACGATGTGCGACCCCTGGATGACAAGCGAAGAGCTCGCGGAGGAACTGAAGATCACCGTCCGGGAGGTGCGGCAGATGCGGGCCAGGGGCACCGGCCCTCCTGGCCGGCGGCTCGGCAAAGAGGTCCGATACCACCGAGCGGTCGTCGAGGCTTGGAGAAAATGCGCGGCCCGATGACCTTTGTTCCTCTGCGAGACGGCTGAAGGAGAAACGAAAGGCAGGACACGATGAGCACAAACGACGACTGGCAGAGCGCGGAGGTGGACTACCAGGAGAGCGCGCCCCCCGCCGCGAAATTCCCTCAAGTGGGCAGCTCGTTCGAAGGCACCATTCTCGCCGGGTGGCGCCAGCAGGCCACCGTCTACGGGACCGGGGAGCCTCGATTTCACCGGGACGGACAGCCGATCATGCAGCTCGTCCTGCTCACCGCCCCTGACGAGCCCGACTGCGCCGACGACTGGCAGGGCGTGCGCAGGCTCTATATCGACAAGCTCGGGTTGCGCGAAGGCTTGAAGTCCGCGCTGCGCCAGACGGGCGCGGTCAAGCCGCAGCCCGGCGGGAGGATCGCCGTCGAACGGGGCCCCGCCGACTCGAAGACCAACGCGCACACGTTCGCCATCGTCTACCTGCCGCGCGAGGAGAACCCCCGCATCCCGACGAACGCGAGGGAGGTCCTTGACCGATGGCAGCATCTGATCCCCGCCAAGAGCGACGAGCGGACAGCGCTGTCGGCGCGCGCGCCGCGACCCGTCAATCAGCCCGAGACCGCGGCGGCTTCGCCCGGTCTTCTCTACCTGCGCAGAATGCGAGAAGCGCTATGATCCGCGGACTCGACTACGCCAGGGGCCGGCCTGGCGGCAAAGCCATCAAAGAAGCCGGTTACCAATTCGCCGTCCGCTACCTCACCGACGGCGGGCCCTCGCTCCCCGGCAAGCAGCTCACTGCCGACGAGGCCGCCGACCTGCGCGCGCACGGGATCGAAATCGTCACCTGCTGGGAGACGACCGCCGATCGCATGCTCGGGGGCTACCAGGCCGGAGTGCTCGACGCGCAGGCCGCGAAACAGCACATCGCCAGGCTCAACGGCCCTCAGGACCGGCCCGTCTACTTCTGCTGCGACTTCGACGCCACACCCGAGCAGCAAGAAGCCATCAACGACTACCTCCGGGGCGCGGCGAGCGTGGTCGGCTTCGACCGAGTCGGCATCTACGGCGGGTACTGGCCGCTCTCGCGGGCGAAGCAGGCGGGGCTCGCCAACTGGTTCTGGCAGACCGAAGCGTGGTCGGGGACGAACCGGCTCGTCGGACGGCAGCTCCACCAACGGATCGGGTTCGTCGACGTCGGCGGCGTGCAATGCGGCGTCGACGAAGCCCTCGCCGACGACTACGGGCAGTGGGGGGCTCCCGCCGAGGTCGCGCCCCTCCCGCCGGAGCAGCCGCCGGACTACCCGAGGCTCGCGTGGGAACAGCTCGTGGGGCCGGACGGCGGCGGCTGGCCCCAGCTCGGCCACAAATCCGTCGTGGCCTTCCTTGCCGAGCTGAGGGCAGACCACGACCGGGCCGTCGAAGCGATCAGCGCCGCGCTGACCCAGCTCCTTCAGGAGGACGAGCCATGAACATCCACGTCGTGAACATCAAGCTGCATCCGCTCAGTTACAACGTCCGCGTCACGATCTACCACCTCTGGCAGGCGGGCAGCGCCCTGATCATCGCCTACGGCATCGCCATCCCGCACGCCAAACTATGGGAGCAGCTGATCATCGTCCTGCTCGGCCTCGGTTACGGCAGCGCGGCCCACGTCGCCCTCCGGCACACCAACCCCGCGCCCGGCGCGGATCCCGGGCTGCCAGCGCCGGGCCCGGTCGTCGACGAAGCCCCGGCCGAGCTGGAGGCCGGCCGGCCCGCCGACCTGCCCCCTTCCGCGCTCCAAGCGTTGGAGCGCGCGGTCCGGGAGGCCCAACAGTGACGCATTCCCCGCATCCGGGCTCGCGGCGTTACCATGATGTTCTGATACCGACGCTGCCATGGCGTATGGCGGAAGGAACGACATGACGACGAGCACGCTGACCGAGTGGGACTTCTGCGCACCGTCGGAACCGCCTGCCCCGCTCAAACCCCGGATGCGCGGCTGGATCCACGCGTGGGCCTGCCTGATCTCGGTGGTCTGCGGCATCACCCTGGTGAGTTTCGCGGGCGGCTACGCAGGGCCGAGGGCCGTTGGGGCCACCGCCGTGTACTCGCTCACCGTGTGCGCGATGTTCGGCGTGAGCGCCTTCTACCACCGGACGCAGTGGCAGAACGCCCAGTCCCGAGGCTTGATGAAACGGCTCGACCACTCGATGATCTTCCTGTTCATCGCGGGCACCTACACGCCGTTCTGTTATCTGCTCCTCAAACCCGAGACCTACCGCTGGATCTTGTCCGTGGTGTGGATCGGGGCGCTCGCCGGAGTGGTGCTCAAGGTCTGCTTCCCGCACTCCACGCGATGGCTCGGCGTCGTCCTGTACCTCGTCCTGGGCTGGATCTCGCTGTTCATGCTGCCGGAGATCCTCGCCGGGGGCGGGGTGACCCCGGTCGTGCTCCTCGCGGTCGGCGGGGCGCTCTACAGCGTCGGCGCGGTCCTCTACGCGACGAAATGGCCGAACCCGTGGCCGAGGACGTTCGGCCATCACGAGTTCTTCCACGCCGCGACAGTGGTCGCGGCGGTCTGCCACCACATCGCCATCTGGTTCGCCGTCGTCGCGAGCGCTTGACGCTCAACGGCCAGGTTTTTGGCCCTCTTCGGCCTCGTCTTGCTCCCCCGCCTCCGGATCGTCGAAGCTCTTCGGGAGTTTCTTCAGATGCTTCTGCATCGACCAGCCGAGGAGGAACACGGCGATCACCAGGAACAGCGTGATCACCACGCCCCACGGGGAGCCCTTGCCCTGCTCCGGGCCCGGCGGGCCCACTGCCAGCAGCTGGAACACCAAATCTGTCGTCATACTTGCCTCAATCCTGCGAAAAGGTCGTTCTCGGGCTGGTTCGTCGGCACACGGGAGCGCGCCAGCTCGAACTCTTCCGTCGGCCAGTGCTGCTGCTGCAGCGCGACCGGCACGGCGAAAAAGTACCCGTTCGGGTCGACCTGCGAGCGGTGCGCCAAAAGAGCTGCCTCGCGCTGGGGGAAGTACGCCGCGCACTCCACGCTCGTGGTGACCCGGTGCGACTTGTCCTCACCCGCCGGGAAGTTCTCCAAGAGCTTCGTGTACGGGCTCTCCCCGTCCCGCTCGAGGAGCAACTCGTGGAACTGCACCAGCCGTTTGCGGATAAACGCGTGGTCGTAATAGATCTTGCTGACCGTCCAAGCCGCCCCGGCTTCGGGGAAGCGCTCCGGGTCGGCGGCGGCCTCGAACGCCGCCATGGCCACCTCGTGGCAGCGGATATGGTCCGGGTGCGGGTAGCCGCCCTTCTCGTCGTACGTGGTCATGACGTGCGGGCGGAACTCGCGGACCACCGAGACCAGGTCGCGCAGCGGCTCTTCGACCGGCACCGCCGCGAACGACCCTTCGGGCAACGGGGGCGGGGGATCGCCCTCCGGGAAGCCCGAGTCCACATAGCCGAGCCATCGGTGGGACACGCCGAGAATGCGCGCCGCCTCGGCCATCTCCTCGCGGCGGATCGCGGGCAGGTTCGCCTTCACGGCGGGAGTGTCCAGCGCGGGATTGAGCACGTCCCCGCGCTCCCCGCCGGTCAGCGTCACCACCAGCACTTCGTTGCCCTCCGCCGCGTACCGCGCCGTGGTGGCCGCCCCTTTGCTCGATTCGTCGTCGGGATGCGCGTGAACCGCCATCAACCGGAATCCGCTCATGCGGTCCAACCCGATCTGATCTGGCTCACAGTCGTCGTCTTTGTGTTAGCGAACGGCACAACGTGGTATTCTAGACCGACGCGCGCCGTGGAGTCCACGGCGCGTAATGCTTGGTGAAGGCAAGACACCCGTTACGCCGAGCAGCTGGCGACTGGACGAACATCCGAACCCGCCGGCGAACGCGGCACTGACGCGGTGAGCGGACGGCAGCCCTCTCCCACAGCAGCGAACGCTGAGGGAAGCGTCCCGCCAGTGGCAGCCAGCCCTGGTCCGGCTTGCGGCCCGTTGCGGCCGTGCAGCGCTCCGAGCAGCGGCTCTTCCGCCCGGTGCGAGCGGACAAGAAGCCCCAATCGAAGAAGTAGAGGACGAAAGACGATGACTGAGAACGTGACCTGGCTGACCCAGGAGGCGCACGACCGGTTGAAGGTCGAGCTCGACACGCTGATCGCGAACCGGCCCGCTTTGGCCGCCGAGATCAACGAGCGGCGCGAAGAGGGCGACCTGAAGGAGAACGGCGGCTACCACGCCGCTCGCGAGGAGCAGGGCCAGCAGGAAGCTCGCATCCGGCAGCTGCAGGACCTCTTGGCGACCGCCAAGGTCGGAGCCGCGCCGACGCAGTCCGGCGTCGCCCTTCCCGGCTCCGTGGTGACGGTGTACTACGACGGGGACAAGAACGACACCGAGACCTTCCTCATCGCCACCCGCGAAGAAGGGGCCCAGAGCGGCAAGCTCGAGGTCTACTCCCCCAATTCCCCGCTCGGCGGCGCGCTGCTCGACGCGAAGGTCGGCGAGACCAGGGAATACACCGTGCCCAACGGCGCGGTGGTGAAGGTGACCCTCGTGTCCGCCGAGCCCTACCACGGCTAAGCCACGCCGCAGCCCGAGCGCCGGGACGCGCTTTCCCCCTCGGCCGCTCTAAACTGCTCGCATGCCTGAGGAACAGCCGCTGCGCCTCCTGCGCGTCTACGACGACCACAGCCTGCGGCGGGGCACGTCCGTCCTCGCCGACCGGCTCTGGCCGCGCGGGGTGAAAAAAGACCAAGCGGGCTTCGACCGGTGGGCGAAAGAAATCACCCCGACCCAAGAACTCCGCCAGTGGTACCACAGCAACCCCGGATCGTTCGCCGAATTCGCCGCGCGGTACCGCGCCGAGCTTGCGCTGCCGGACCGCACCGCCGCGCTGGACGAAATCCGAGGGCTGCTCCAGCACGGCCCTGTCACCCTGCTCACTGCGGCGAAGCAGATCGAGACCAGCCACCTCGCGGTGCTTCGGGACGTGCTCGAAGCGGATTAGCCGAGCGCTTGGCCCCAATCCTCGACATCCCCAAGACCGACCGAAAGCCGCACCAGATCAGACGGCACCTCAAGATCAGACCCAACCACCGAAGCGTGCGTCATACGGCCAGAAACACCGCCTCGATGAGCGACTCCACCCATCAACCGAGCGCTTGGCCCAAATCCGCGACCAGATCCTCGACATCCTCAAGACCGACCGAAAGCCGCACCAAATCAGACGGCACCTCAAGATCAGACCCGACCACCGAAGCGTGCGTCATACGGCCTGGATGCTCGATGAGCGACTCCACCCATCAACCGAGCGCTTGGCCCAAATCCGCGATCAAATCCTCGACATCCTCAAGACCGACCGAAAGCCGCACCAAATCAGACGGCACCTCGAGATCGGACCCGACCACCGAAGCGTGCGTCATACGGCCTGGATGCTCGATGAGCGACTCCACGCCGCCGAGCGATTCGCCGAGCGTGAACACCTTGGTGCGGGCGCATAGGTCCAGCGCGGCCTGCTCTCCCCCGCGCAGCCGCACCGACAGCATCCCGCCGAACCCGCCCCGCATCTGCTTGCTCGCAACGGCGTGGCCAGGATCGTCCGGAAGGCCCGGATAGAGCACCTTGGCGACTTTGGGATGGTCCGCGAGGAACTGGGCTATCGTCAGGGCGCTCTCGCTTTGACGGCGCACACGGACGCCGAGGGTGAGCATGCCGCGCCGGATCAAGAACGCGTCGAACGGGCTCGGCACCGCGCCGGAACCGTTCTGCAGGAAACCCACCGCCGCGTCGAGCTCCGAGTCGTTCGTGACCACGGCTCCGCCGATGACGTCGGAATGCCCGCCGAGGTACTTCGTCGCCGAGTGCACCACGGCGCGCGCTCCGAGCTCCAACGGGCGCTGCAGGTACGGCGACGCGAATGTGTTGTCCACGAGGAGCGCGACCTGCGCGGCGCGCGCGGCCTCGGCGAGCGCGCCGATGTCGGTGACCGACAGCAGCGGATTGCTCGGAGTCTCCACCCACACCGCTTTGGTCCGAGGGGTGATCTGGTCGACGAAGGCTTGCGGCTCGTGCGACTTGGCGATGGAGTACGCGACTCCCCAGGGCCGCAAGATCTTGTCCACCAGGCGGAAGGTGCCGCCGTACGCGTCGTGCGGGATGACCAGGTGGTCGCCCGGCTTCACCAACGCGCGCAGCACGGCGTCGGTGGCCGCCAGCCCCGAGCTGAACGCCCTGGCGTATTGCGCCGTCTCGCTCGCCGCGATGGTCTTCTCCAGCGCCGTGCGGGTCGGGTTGGCGCTGCGCGAGTACTCGTAGCCGCCCTTCAGCCCGCCCACGCCGTCCTGCGCGAATGTGGAGGTCGCGTAGATCGGCGCGTTCACCGCGCCGAACGCGGGGTCCAGCTCGTGGTCGGGGTGGATCACTCGGGTGGAAAAGCCTTGCTTGGAGAAATCCTGTGCGCTCACCCCGAAGAGTCTAGCCGGGCCGGCTTCCCGCCAAATTCGTAATAGAATTAGTTACATGAAACCGAACGGGCAACTGCCTCGGGCATTGCACACCCTGCTGCACCTTGCCAGCAAGGAAGAGCCGATGACCTCGGAGCGGATCGCCGCCCACCTCGGCACCAACGCCGTGGTGGTGCGGCGCACGATGGCGGGCTTGCGCGAGCACGGGCTCGTCGCGTCGGCCAAGGGCCACGGCGGCGGCTGGACGCTCGCCCGGAGCCTTGAGAAGCTGACCCTCTTCGACGTCTACCGGGCAGTCGGCTCGCCAAATATGTTCACGATGATCCGCGACGAGCCCGACCACCCCTGCATGGCGGCCAGGGCCGTCCAAACCAAGCTCGCGGAGTCCTTCGACAGCGCGGAAGCGCTCCTCCTCGCGGCGTTCGGCAACATCACGCTGGCAGCCCTGCGCGCCGACCTCGCCCACGACCCTCAGTCCGACGAAGGAGTCGGGCCATGACCACCGCGAAGACCGCCGAAAGCGCCGACGAGGACATCTCATCGGCGGCAGCTACGCCGGGATCGCGGCGGCCCTCCAGCTCGTCCCCGCGACCGGCGTGGCCGACGAACTCCCCGCCATTCCCGGGCTTGCAGAGCCCTGGGGCTCGAGCGGGAGCCGGGGCGCGCCGCTCGCTCATCTTCGGCTGAGCCGCCGACCACGCGGCGAGCGGACCCAGGGGAAATTATTTCGCGGTGCGGAGGAAGTTCAGGAGGTCTTGGCGGGTGATGACCCCGACTGGCTTGCCGTCTTCGACGACCATGAGGGCGTTGGACTCCCCCAATGCCTTGATCGCCTGCGAGAACGGCTCGCCGATGCCGATGAAGGGGAACGGCGCGCTCATATGCTTGCTCACAGGGTCCGCAAGCGACGCTCTGCCGCTGAACACCGCCGAGAGCAGTTCGCGCTCGTCCACCGAGCCCGCGACCTCGCCGAGCATGATCGGCGGCTCGGCCCCGACCACCGGCATCTGCGACACCTCGTATTCCGCAAGGATGTCGATGGCGTCGCGGATCGTCTCCTGCGGATGGGTGTGCACGAAACTCGGCAGCTCGCCGGACTTGCCGCGCAAGATCTCCCCGACGGCGTGCTCGTCCGCCGAGCCGTCGAGACGGGTGCGCAAAAATCCGTACGAGCGCATCCAGGAATCGTTGAAGATCTTCGACAAATATCCACGCCCGCCGTCCGGCAAAAGCGCGACCACCAGCCCGCCCGGCCCGACCCGCTGCGCCACCCGGATCGCCGCCACCACCGCGAGCCCGCTCCGAACCCCCGAGCAAAAGACCTTCCTCCCGCGCCAGCCGACGGGTCATATTGAACGAGTCCGCGTCCGAGACCGCGATAATCTCATCGGTCACCGTCCGGTCGTACGCGTCGGGCCAGAAGTCCTCGCCCACGCCCTCGACCAGGTACGGCCGTCCGGTCCCGCCGGAGTACACCGAGCCCTCGGGGTCCGCGCCGATGATTTTCACCGCGCCGTCCGAGACCTCCTTGAGGTAGCGCCCGGTCCCGCTGATCGTGCCGCCGGTGCCGACGCCCGCGACGAAATGGGTGATCGTCCCGTCGGTGTCCCGCCAGATCTCCGGGCCCGTGGTCTCGTAGTGGCTCGCCGGGCCAGCAGGGTTGACGTACTGGTTCGGCTTCCAGGCTCCCTCGATCTCCTTGGCCAGCCGGTCCGAGACGCTGTAATAGCTGTTCGGATGCTCCGGCGGCACGGCGGTCGGGCACACCACGACCTGCGCGCCATACGCCTTGAGCACGTTCTGCTTGTCCTCGCTGACCTTGTCCGGGCAGATGAAGACGCACTTGTAGCCCTTCTTCTGCGCGACGAGGGCCAGCCCCACCCCCGTGTTGCCCGACGTGGGCTCGACAATCGTGCCGCCCGGTTTGAGCAGCCCGGCCCGCTCCGCCTCCTCGACCATTTTGGCGGCGATGCGGTCCTTCGAGCTCGCGCCGGGGTTCAAGTACTCCAGCTTCACCGCGACCGCCGCCGCGCCGTCCGGCACGACCGAGTTCAATCGGACGAGCGGGGTGTTCCCGATGAGCTCTGTGACGTGGGCTGCGATGCGCATCGTCCCTATCATTTCACAGACTCCCCCGCCCCCGGCCAGCTAGGCGGATCGCCGCCTACGCGGCAGGCGAGGTGACCGAACGGATGAACGCGCTCAGCTCCTGCACCGAAGCCCTCGCCTCTGGCGTGAATTCGACGATGGCCTGGAAGACGTGCAGCTGGCCCGCCCAGACCTTCAGCGTGGTCGGCACCCCTGCCGCGCCGAGGGCCGAAGCCAGCTTCTCCGCGTCCGGATACAGCATCTCGATGTCGGACACGTGGATCAGCGACGGCGGCAGCCCCTCGAGCGAACGCGTGAAGAGGTCAGGGATCGGACGCACCTGATGGCCCCGGCTCTTCGCCCGTTCCTGCGCCCGGTTCACCACGATCTCGAGGCTCTTCACCGTGCCCTTGGCGAAAAGGCTGTCGCGCCCGATGTTCGGGTGGCCGATCTTGGTGGCGATGTCCCAGTCCGTGAAGGGGGCGATGGCGGCAAGGCCGGCGGGGAGCGGCAGGCCCTCCTCGCGCGCCCGCAACGCGGTGGCGAAGATCAAAAACCCGCCCGCGGAGTCGCCCGCGAAAGCGATCTGCTCCGGGGCCCATCCTTGCGCCAAGAGCCACCGGTAGCCGTCCAGGCAATGGCGCACCGACTCGTCGACCGGGTAGAAGGGCAACTGTCCGTACTCCACGAAGAGCACCCCGGCCCCGGACCGCGAACCGAGGCTGTTCGCGAGGCGCTTGTGGGTGTGCGCGCTGCAGGCGATGAAGCCACCGCCGTGCAAGTACAGGATCGCCCGTTCCGGCTGCTGCGGCACGCGCGGCGGCAGGTACCAGCGCGCGGCGCAACCGGGCAGCTGGACCTCTTCGAAGCGGGAGCCCGCCGGGCTGGGCATCAGCCTCGCCGCCACGTCGATCAGCCGGACGCAGCGCGCGACCAACACGTCGGGCCAGGGCAGCCTGCCCAGCAAAGCGACCAAGAAAATCATGGGGCGAGCGGTGAGCCAGAGCAGGGCCACGGCGACACGGGCGACGAAACTGGCCGTCGTGTGGTGGAGGACTCGAAGGCTTTGTCCGCCCGCCGAGCCGGTCGCCGCCCGCCCGTCGATATTCGATGTGGTAGTCATCACCACAGAATACTGAGCGCTCCGGTTCGCGCGACAGCGGGTATCGGTTACTCGTCTTCCTCTGCCCCGCGCTCAGTTTCGCACGGAGCCTCCGTCGTCTGATAGATGAATCTGCCGATCTGGGCTATGGAGGCCCTCGCTTCGGGGATCAGGAAATCAACGGCCTGGAAGACATGCGGCTGGCCCCGCCAGAGTTTGGCTTTCACCGGCACGCCCGCCCGCGTCAACGACTCGGCGAGCCGCTCCGCGTCCGGAAGCAGGACCTCGTGCGCGGAGGCGTGGAGCAGCACCGGGGGGAAGCCCTCCAGCGATCGCTCGAAAAGGTCGATCTTCGGCGGCTCGACGCCGCGCACGGTCGCGCGGGCCTGCGACTCTTCCACCTTGCGCTCTAAATAGTAGAAAACAGGGCGCGGCAAGAGGCTGTCGATCCGCTCGTTCGGATGGGTGACTTTCGTGCGGACGGTCCAGTCGGCGAACGGGCTGATCCCCACCAGCGCGGCGGGCAAGGGCAGGCCTTCCTCCTGGAGCCGGACGACGGTCGCGAACACGAGATAGCCGCCCGCGGAGTCGCCGGCGAAAGCGATCTGCTCCGGCCGATAGCCTCGGTCGAGCAGCCAGCGGTAGCCGAGGACGCAGTCTTTGACCGATTCGTCCACGCAGTACTCGGGCAGCTTGCGGTAGTCAACGGCGAGCACCGAGGCCTGCGCCGAGGCCGCGATCTGCGTGGCCAGCCTGCGGTGGGTGTTGATGCCGCAAGCGATGAAGCCGCCGCCGTGCAGGTACAGGATGGCGCGCGGCGCGTCTTCCCTGTTTTTGGTGAACCACCGGCCGTCGCAGTGCGGCAGCCTGACCAGCTCTCCCTGGAAGTCACGCGCGGGGAAGATGACCAACGGGGCGAGCATGTCCACGAGCGCCCACGGGTACAGAACGCGCGGCATGTAGGAGAAGAGGGCGAGCACCTTGCGGACTGTCAACCACAAGAAGACCCCGACGACCCTGGCGATCAGGCTCGTCTTGCCATACTTCTCCCAGGCGAACGCGTCTTTCTCCCCGACCGCCGGGTCGTCGCCGACCGCGCCGGAGACATCCGGGTCTGGGGAGTCTTCTCGCTCCGTCGAGCCCATAGCCGCCTTTCCGGGTCAAACCCGCGTCAATCTACGGGTATAGATGTGGTCCGTAACACTACAGGAAGTCCCGCCTGTGGCACAGGCGGGACTTCCGTGGCGTCCAGTCGGACGGAGTCTAGTCGCTCGAGTTCAAGTAGCCCAAGAGGCGCAGGATCTCGATGTAGAGCCACACCACCGTGATCGTCAGGCCGAGCGCGATGCCCCAAGCCGCCTTCTGCGGGGCTCCGGCGCGGATCAGCTGGTCCGCGCTGTCGAAGTCCATGAGGAAGTTGTACGCGGCCAGGCCGATGCACACCAGCGAGAAGATGATCGCGAGAGGCCCGCCGCTGCGCAGGCCGAGCCCGCCGGGGATGAAGAACGAGGCGATGAGGTTCACGACGATCAGGCCCAGCACGCCGAACATCAGGCCGACGACGATCCTCGTGGAGCGGGGCGTCACCCGCACCGCTCCCATCTTGTAGACCGCGAGCATTCCGGCGAACACGCCGAAGGTGCCGATGAGCGCCTCTGTGATGAGCAAGCCTGCGTTCACGCCGAACGGCGCGGTGAACACATGCGTCAGCGCGCCGACGAACAGGCCCTCGGCCACGCTGTAGCTGAGCACGACGGCGGGATTGTCCTGCTGGCGGCCGAACGTCGCGAACAGGACCAGGCCCAGCCCGACCAGGCCGCTGATCATGGCGATGGCTCCGCCGAGCGCCGGGGACGAGATCGTCAGGAAGTAGGACAGCACCGCGGTGATGGTGAGGACCCCGAAGCTGGTCGCGGTCTTGGCCACCACGTCGTCGACGGAGAGCGTCCGCGTCGCCGAGGGAGCCTGGTACTGGTAGTTGTACGGAGCCTGCTGCTGGCCGTACTGGTACGCGCCAGCCTGCGCACCGCCTTGCGCCCCGAGCCTTGTGAGGCTTCGGAAAACTGGATTGCTGCTCTGACGCACCGTTGGTCCTTTCGTCTTCTCCTGCTGCCAGGTTCTCTGCGCTTCCAGACTACCCGGAAATCGCCTGGCGCGGGCGCTTCTCCGCGCCCTTACCCAAGTGAACGTATCACGCGGAGTTTTCGTTCCCCGGATTCGATCCCCGCTTCCCTCGAAAGCCGAGCGCTCTCGCCGAAGCCCTTGTCGCAGAACTATTCGGGAATGCGGCGGCGGGGAAAGCGGAGACCAGACGCACCGGAACCGGCATCTGCGGGAGGCGGCATCTATTGCTTGCAAAGCCCCGGATTGCTACTTTCATCCAATGACAAATCCGAGCGAGGGCTCTGCGTCCGATCGGAAAGCGCCCCGGATTGTCGGTCCAGAACATCTTGGCGAAACGCATGCCGCCGGAGGCTCCTCCCGATGGTCGCGCTGGCCCATCCTGCTCATCGGCGGAGCGACTCAGTTCGTGCTCGCGCTCGACGGCACAATCATGAGCGTCGCCCTGCCCCAAGTGCAATCCGATCTGGGGCTGAACGACAACGAGCGGTCGGCGGTGGTCACGCTCTACGTCTTCTTCCACGGCCTCCTGCTGCTCCTGGGCGGGCGCGCCGTCGACTCATGGGGCCATCGGCGCGCCTTCCTCCTCGGCATGGCGGGCTTCGGAGCCGCTTCCCTGCTGGGCGGGACCGCGTACCACGGCCCCCAGTTGCTCCTCGCCAGAGCTGCCCAAGGCGGTTTCGCCGCGCTGCTCGCCCCTGCCGTGCTCGCCCTGGTCAGCACCTCCTTCGCCGGCGCGCGCGAGCGGGCGAACGCGTTTGTGATCATCGGCACAGTCGCGGTCGGCGGCACCGCCTCCGGCCTCGCGCTCGGCGGCGTGCTCACGCAATACGCGAACTGGCGTTGGTGCCTCCTGCTCAACGTGCCGTTGGCGGTGCTGGTCTTTTGCCTGGTCCTGATGCTGTTCCGCGCGCAAGACGAGCGCCGCCGCGCGGGCTACGACCTGCCGGGCGCGGCGCTCTCGACAGCCGCGTTCATCAGCCTCGGCCTTGCGGTCTACCAGGTGGAGGCCACTCATTCCATCGTGCTGTTCGTCGGGTGCAGCGCGCTCTTCGCGGCGTTCGCGGCGGGGTTCGTCCTCGTCGAGCGACGCGCGTCGGCTCCGCTCGCGCCGCCGAGCGTCCTGCTCGACCGCACCTGCGGCCTTGCCTCGTTCGGCAACGCCATCACCCTTTCCGGAGTGCTCGGCGGCACGCTGTTCCTTGCGACGTACATGGAGAAACTGCGCGGGTACGACCCCTCGGAGACCGGTTTGCGGCTGCTCCCCGTCCTGGTCGGCATCCTCGTCGGCGGCCTCTCCATCACCAGGCTCTCCGAACGGGTCGGAGTCCGCGCCCTCAGCATGGTCGGCGCGCTCATCGCCGCTTCCGGGATGCTCCTGTTCTCCCGGCTCAGCCTCGACGACGACTACACGACCCGAATGCTGCCGACCATCGTCCTGCTCGGCGTGGGGCTCGGCATGCTCTCGGTCTGCCTGCCCGACCTCGCGCTGGTCGGCGTGCGCAAAGGGGAGGCCGGGTCGGCGAGCGCGATCTTCACCGCGTACGGGCAGATCGGCGGAGCGCTCGGCACCGCCTTCTTCAGCCAGGTCTACGCCGAGGCGAAACACCTCGTCGCCGGGGGCGGCAAGGCCGCCGAGCTGGCGGGCTGCACCGCCGCGTTCTCCGTCGCGGGCGTCACCCTGGCTTTTGTCGCCCCCGTCATCCTGTTCGCGCGGCCGAAAGCCGCGCAAGCAGGCTGACTGAACTCTGGAAGGACGATCGCCTCAGGAAACAGCGAGGAACGCCCGGTGCGCGAGGAGCGGAGCAACGCGGCGAGGCGCCCGCTTAGGCCCCGGGAAATCAGAAGTTGATCATATGCCCGGCCAGCCCGTGCAGTGCCTCCTGCAACGCCTCCGACAGGGTCGGGTGGGTGTGCACGTTGCGGATCAGCTCCTGGACGGTCAGATCCCATTTCTGCGCGAGCGTCAGCTCGGGCAGAAGCTCGGAGGCATCCGGGCCGATCAGGTGCCCGCCGAGGAGTTCGCCGTATTCCGTGTCCGCGATGAGCTTCACGAAACCGACGGAGTCGCCGAGGCCCGCGGCCTTGCCGTTCGCGGAGAACGGGAAACTCGCCACCTTGATGTCGTGCCCTTCCGCCTTGGCCTGTTCCTCGGTGAGGCCGAAGGAGGCGACCTGCGGATTGCAGAACGTCGCGCGCGGCATGTAGCGGTAGTCGCCCAGCTCCAAAGTCGGGACTCCGGCGATGGTCTCGGCCGCGACCACGCCCTGCGCCTCCGCGACGTGCGCGAGCTGGAGCTTCGCGGTGACGTCGCCGATGGAGTAGACGCCGGGGACGTTGGTGCGCATCCGCTCGTCGATGGCGATGGCTCCCCGGTCGGTGAGCGCCACCCCGGTCTTCTCCAGGCCGTAGCCCTGCACCCGGGGGGCGAAGCCGATCGCGAGGAGCACCCGGTCCACGTCGATGGAGCCAACCTTGCCGTCGCGGCTCTCGTACTCGACGTGCACCGAGGAGCCGTTGTCCACGACGGATTTCACCGCGGTGGAGGTGAGCAGTTTGATCCCGAGCTTGCGGTACTGCTTGTGGAGCTCGGCAGAGACGGCCGCGTCCTCGTTCGGGAGCACCCGGTCGAGGAATTCGATGATGGTCACCTCGACGCCGAAGCTGCGCAGCACGTAAGCGAACTCGATGCCGATGGCTCCCGCGCCGACGATGACGATGCTCCCCGGCAGCTCGCGGGAGAGGATCTGCTCCTCGAAGCTCACCACGTTCTTCGAGAGCGACGTCCCCGGCGGGAGCTTGACCGTCGAGCCGGTCGCGATGATGATGTTCTTGCCGCGCACCTGCCTCGTGGAGCCGTCCTCGGCCTTCACCTCGATGGTGTGCGCGTCGAGGAAGGTCCCCCAGCCGTTGATCTCGGTGATCTTGTTCTTCTTCATCAGGAAGTGGACGCCGCGCACCCGGCCGTCGGCGACCTTGCGGCTGCGGTCGAACGCCGCCCCGAAGTCCATGCTCGCCTCGCCGGAGATGCCGAACTCCCTGGTCTCTTTGGTGAGGATATGGTTCAGCTCGGCGTTGCGCAGCAGAGCTTTCGAGGGGATGCAGCCCACGTTCAGGCAGACGCCGCCCCACCATTTCTCTTCGATCACCGCCACCGAAAGCCCGAGCTGAGCCGCCCGGATCGCCGCGACATAACCTCCCGGTCCCGCGCCGAGCAGGACAACATCGTATTCATCAGCCACGAGAGAAACCCTACTTGACACGTCCCCCGCTCCGCTAGGGTGGCGGGATGACTCGTGACCAACAGTCCCCCGCAAACGAGAGGCTCGCCCACCCCGAAGACCCCTTCTTGTGGCTGGAGGAAGTGTCCGGCGACCAGGCGCTGGCCTGGGTCGCCGAGCGCAACGCGACAGCGGTCGCCGAGCTTGGCGGGGCGCAGTTCGACGTGCTGAGGGGGAAGATCCTCGCGGCGCTCGACAGCGACGAGCGCATCCCCTACCCCGCAAGGCGGGGCGAATGGCTGTACAACTTCTGGCGTGACGAAAGTCATCCGAAAGGGCTGTGGCGACGGACCGCCCCGGAGTCGTATCTGACCGAGGAGCCGGAGTGGGACGTGGTCCTCGACCTCGACGCCCTCGCCGAAGCCGAGGGCGAGAACTGGGTGTGGGGCGGGGCGAAAGTGCTCTACCCCGACCGCGACCTCGCCCTCATCACCCTTTCTCGGGGCGGCAGCGACGCCGCAGTGGTGCGCGAGTTCGACATCACGCGCAGAACCTTCGTCCAGGGCGGCTTCGAGCTGCCCGAGGGCAAGAACTTCGTCTCCTGGGCGTATCGGGACGCCCTGCTCGTCGGCGCGGACTTCGGACCGGACGGGGACGGGGCCTCGACGCTCACCGCCTCCGGGTACCCGCGCACCGTGCGGCGGTGGGAGCGCGGCCAGGCGCTCGCCGAGGCTCCGACCGTCTTCGCCGGGGAGCCCCAGGACGTGCTCGTGCACGCGTGGGCGGACCGCACGCAGGGCTTCGAGCGGGAGTTCGTGGCCCAGATGCTGGACTTCCACCACAAGGTCCAGTACGAGATCTTGCGCGACGAGCTGGTCGAAATACCCGTCCCGCGCGACGCCGACTCCGTCGTGCACGAGGACTGGCTCTTCGTCCGTCCCCGCTCGCCATGGACGCTCGGCGGCGCGACCCACCCAGAGGGCTCGCTCCTCGTGTTCGACTACGAGCAACTGAAAAAGGGCGAGGCCGAGCCGCGCGTGCTGTTCACGCCGGACGGCTCCACCAGCCTCACTAGCTTCGGCTTCACCTTGAGCTACCTCGTCCTGGAGACGCTGAAAGACGTGCGCTCCGAGCTGCGCCTCTACTCCCTCGGCGACTGGGAGCCCGCCGAGCTGCCCGGTGCGCCCCAGTTCGCGGAGATCTCCGTCCTCACCACCGATCCGGACGAGGACGACGACCTGTATCTGACGGCGACGTCGTTCACCACGCCCACGAGCCTCTTGGTCGGCTCGCCGGAGAGCGGCTTGGCCGTCGCGAAGCAGTCCCCTGCTTTCTGGAACGCGGACGGGGTCGAGGTGCGCCAGCGCTTCGCCGTGTCCTCGGACGGGACGAAAATCCCGTACTTCCTGGTCGGGAAGCACCTAGACGAGCCGCGCCCGACGATCCAATACGGCTACGGCGGATTCGAGCACTCCATGACCCCGGTCTACAACTCCGCCCTCGGCCTCGGCTGGCTCGAACGGGGCGGGACGTACGCACTCGCGAACATCCGGGGCGGCGGAGAGTACGGGCCCGCGTGGCACACCTCCGTCCTGCGGGAGAACCGCCATCTCGCCTTCGCCGATTTCGCGTCCGTGGCGAGCGACCTCGTCGCGAACGGGGTCTGCGCGAGGGACCAGCTCGGCGCGGTGGGCGGCAGCAACGGCGGACTGCTCATGGGCGTGATGGCGACCCGCTACCCGGACCGGTTCGGAGCGATCGTCTGCCAAGTGCCGCTCGCCGACATGCTGCGCTACCACCTGCTGCTCGCCGGAGCCTCGTGGGTCGCCGAGTACGGCGACCCAGAAGTGCCCGCCGACCGGGCGTTCCTCGCGGCCTACTCCCCGTACCAGAACGTCCCCGGCCCAGAGGTCCGCACTCCGCCGATCCTCATCACCACCTCGACCAAGGACGACCGCGTGCACCCCGGCCACGCGCGCAAGCTCGCCGCGAGGTTCGAGGAACTCGGCCACCCAGTCCTCTACTACGAGAACGTCGAAGGCGGCCACGGCATGGCAGCGGACAACAAACAAACCGCCTTCATGTCCGCCCTCTCCTACCAATTCCTCGCCACCCGACTAGGACTACACAACTAACCAACCCCGGCCACACGCGACAACACCACCAAACCCGTCGCCGCCAGGCCCGAGGAACTCGAACCCCCACCCCCTACCACGAGAACGTCGAAGGCGGCCACGGCATGGCAGCGGACAACCAACAAACCGCCTTCATGTCCGCCCTCACCTACCAATTCCTCGCCACCCGACTAGAACTACACAACTCACCAACCCCGGCCACACGCGACAACACCACCAAACCCGTCGCCCGGATCAGGCTGGCTCGCTGAAGCCGCGCCGTGAATTGGCGGCTGCTACTGGCCGCTCAGGCCCCAGCCTTGCGCGATGAGCTCGAAACTGCGGGCGCGCTCGGCGTAGCCGTGGGTGATCGTGGTGATCATCAGCTCGTCCGCGCCGGTCGCGGCGGCCAGCTCCTTGAGCTCGCCGATCACCCGGTCCCGCGCGCCGATGATCCGGCCCTTGCGCACTTCATCGACCCAATGCCGGTCCGGATCCGCCAGCGCGCTCGCCACGCTCGGCGTCGGGCGCAACCGGTTCGTCCGGATGCCGAGCGTGGCGAGCAGGCCCGGCAGCGACAGCCGCTCGGCCTCGTCCTCGGCGGCGAACGCGGAGGCCCCGATAATCAAGTACGGCTCGGGATGCCGCTCTGTGGGCCGGAAGCTCTCTTGGTACGTCGCCACGCCGAGCTTGGTGTGTTCCGGGGCGAAGTGGTGCGCGAACGCGAACGGCAACCCCAACGTGCCAGCCAAATGCGCCGAGTAACCGCTCGAACCGAGCAGCACCACTTCGGGGGCCGAGCTGGCTGAAGGAGTCGCCGTCAGACCCTCGGCGACTTCTGGCCGCACCCTGCCGTCGCCTAAGAGCGCCATGGTCTGTACCACGTCGTGGGGGAAGTTCGCGACCGCCTCGTCCGAGCGGCCCCCGCGCAGCGCCGCCGAAGTGCGACGGTCCGTGCCCGGCGCGCGGCCGATCCCGAGGTCGATCCGGCCCGGATGCAACGCTTCGAGGAGCGCGAACTGCTCGGCAACGACCAGCGGGGCGTGGTTGGGGAGCATGACCCCGCCCGAACCGAGCCGGATCCGCTCGGTCGCCGAGCCGAGATGGGCGATGAGCACAGGCGGGCTCGTCGCCGCGACCATGGGCATGTTGTGGTGCTCCGCCACCCAGAACCGGTGATAGCCGAGACGGTCGGCCAACTGGGCAAGGCGCGTCGTCGCCGCCACGGCTTCGGCGGTGCTCTGCCCTTCGCCAACGGTCGACAGGTCGAGCACAGAAAGCTTTGTCATGGCTGATCCAACCCGGCAGGCTCGCGTTCTATTCCGGGAAAGCCCTGGCAGGGGCATACAGTTGCCAGACAGCAACAAGTTGTATCGTCATCATTGCAACGACAAGCCAGGAGAGCGCGCATGCCCCTTGACCCGATCCTCGAACTCGCCTTCGCGGCAGATGCCTTCCCGCCGCTCGACGGCAGCCTCGCAACGCTGGTCGCGGCGCGCAAAGCTGCTCGGGAATTCGCGCTCGCGCACCCGTCCCGCGTCAAGGTGGGCGGCGTCGACGACCGCCGCGTCCCCGGTCGAGACGGCGCGGTCGACGTCCGGGTCTATTGGCCCGCCGACGAAGGGACCGGCCGATTGCCGCTCGTCGTCTTCTACCACGGCGGCGGCTTCGCCCGAGGCGATCTGGAGACCCACGACCCCTTGGCGCGGACAATCTGCGCCTCAGTCGGAGCCGTTGTCGTCTCCGTCGACTACCGGCTCGCGCCCGAGCATCCGCACCCCGCCGCCGTGCGCGACGCGTTCGACGCGCTCCTCTGGGCGCATCAGCGCGCGGTCGACCTCGGAGCCGACCCCGAGCGCATCGCCGTGGCGGGCGACTCCGCTGGCGGCAATCTCGCCGCCGTCGTCGCGCAGCTCGCCCGCGACGCGGGGGAGCCGAGGCTGAAGTTCCAGCTCCTCTGGTATCCCGCAACGACATTCGACCTCTCCCTCCCCTCCGTCGCCGAGAACGCCGACGGGCCGCTGCTCACCCGCGCGAGCATGAAGCTCTACGCCACCTACTACCTCGGCAGCGCCGACGGCTCCCCCGAGAGCATCCCGGCGACGGCGGCCCCGGCCAACGGCGACCTCGAAGGGGTCGCCCCTGCCTATATCGCGACGGCGCAGTACGACCCGATCCGCGACGACGGGACTGTGTACGCCAAGCTCCTCGCGGACGCGGGCGTCCCGGTCGAACTGCACAACGCCGAGACGCTGGCGCACGGATACGCCAGCTTCGCCTCGGCCGTCCCCGCCGCCAGAGAAGCCCTCGACCTGTCCCTCGCCGCCCTCAAAGCCGCGCTTTAGACTAGGCCGCATGATCACCACGTCGCGTCCGTCGCGGATCTGAAGAGACGGCTTTGCGCGCTCTCGTCCGTTTTGTGTGCCTGGCCAACGCCTGCGTCTGGGCGTATCTGATCGTCCGAGGCTCCGCGCTTCCGCCGGACGAGTTCCGTTGGGGCGGGCTGGCCCTGTTCGCCGCCTCGCTGATCGCGGCGGTCGCGTCGGACGGCTCCAAACGCGGGGCCGAGCAAAGCTCCGAGCCCTACCGCATCGCCCCGCCGCTCCCCGCGAGCCCGCCCCCGACCGTCCGAGCCGTGCCGCCCGCCCACGACATGTCGAAGTACCGGGCGGTCCTCGCCGACGGCAAAAAGATCCTCGCCATCAAGCTGCTGCGCGACGACTTCCCCCACCTCAGCCTGAAGGACGCGAAGGACATCATCGAATCGCTCTGAGTAGGCTGGCCCTGTGTTCGACGCGCAGCGGGACCGGAGCCGGGAAGAAGTCCGTGATTTCCTCCTCGCCCAAGCCGAGGCCGACCCGCTGATCCGGGGCGCGGCCGTCACCGGCTCGGCAGCGGAAGGACGCGAGGACCGCTGGTCGGACATCGACCTCTTCTTCGGCGCGACCGACGTCGAAGCCGCGCTGTCCGGCTTCAGCGCCCTCGTCTACGCGGAGCTGGGCGCGCTGCACCATTTCGACCTCGCCGCAGGCTCCGCGCGCTACCGCGCGTTCTTACTGCCGGGCCTTCTGGAGGTCGATCTCGGCTTCGCGCCCGCCGAGGAGTGGGGGCCGCTCGGGGACGGCGGGTTCCGCGTCGTCTTCGGCGAGCCCGCGCCGCGCTGTCCGGCTTCGGCGGACCCCGACCACCTCGTCGGCCTCGCGTGGCATCACGCCGTCCACACCAGGACCGCGCTGGCGCGCGAGAAGCTCTTCGAGGCGCTGCATTGGGTCAACGCGCTCAGGGACCACGTGCTCAGGGACCACGTGCTCGCCTGCTTGCGCCACGGCCTGCCCTCCGCGTACGGGAAGGGCGGGCACCTGCTGCCGGAAGCGGTCGCCGCGCGGCTCCGAGCCGCGATACCAGCGCAGTTGACGGGCGAGGAGATCGCCCGAGCGCTCTTCGCCTCGGTGGACGCTTTCGCCCAGGCGCTGCGCGCGAGGGACCCCGAACTCGCCGACCGCCTCGCCCCGGCTCTGACCCAGAGCCTTCACTGATGGGAGTGGATATGTCCGAACTGCGCAAACGCAACGTGTACGGCGAATGGAGCCGCGATCTGTTCGCCGACGCCTCGGTGGTGGAGGGCGACGGGCGGACTGTGTACATCGCGGGCATGGCGGCGGAAGACCCCGCAGACGGGCACATCCACCATCCAGGCGACTGCGCCGCCCAAACCCGCATGGCCTACGACAAGATCAAGAAGATCCTCGCAGCCGAGGGCGGGGACTTCCGCCACCTGGTCCGCGTGGTGGCGTATCTGACCGATATGCGGGACAAGGACGCGTACGAGACCGAGCAGCGCCGCGCGCTGGGCGGGCTCAAGCCGCCGCCGCACACCCTCCTCGGCGTGAGCAGCCTGGCCTGGCCTGGCATGGTCGTCGAAGTCGAGGCCACCGCCGTCGTGCCGCGCTGAGCGCTACTCCGAGCTGGCGAGGCCCGTTTCCACAGCCGTCACGGTCGGGACGATCATGGGCCTGCGCCGGTAAGTCTCCGAGACCCAGCGCCCGACCGTCCGACGGACCGCTTGGGCGATCTGATGGGTGTCCACCGTTGTGGACTTCGCATTGGGTCCTCGGTCCCCCGCGAGCCGCACGAGCTCGGCCACCACCAGCTCCTCGGCCTCCGCGAGCGCCTTCGGGTCGTCGGAGAAGCCCTTGCCCAACAGGGCGGGCGGGCTCACCGCCACGCCGGTGGCCGAGTCGACCACGACATTGATCGCGATGAAGCCGCCTTCGCCCAGGATCAGCCGCTCCGAGAGCGTCGACTCCCCCACGTCGCCGACGGACAAGCCGTCCACGTACACATGGCCGACCGGCACCCGGCCGACCACTTTGGCGACGGAGTCCTTCAAGTCCACCGCGACACCGTTTTCCACCAGCACCACCCGCTCCTGCGGCACCCCGGTCGATTGCGCCAGCGCGCCGTTCGCCCGCAAGTGGCGCCATTCCCCGTGCACCGGCATCGCGTTCTTCGGCCGCACCGCGTTGTACAGGAACAGCAGCTCGCCCGCCGAGGCGTGCCCCGAGACGTGGACTTTCGCGGTCTGCTGGGTCACCACTTTCGCGCCGAGCCGGGTCAGGCCGTTCACCACCGCGAACACCGAGTTCTCGTTGCCGGGGATGAGCGAGGAGGCCAGGACGACGAGATCCCCGGACCGGATGCTGATGCTCTGGTGGTCGCCGCGCGCCATGCGGGACAGCGCAGAGAGCGGCTCGCCCTGCGAGCCGGTGGAGATGAAGACGACTTTCGAGTCCGGCAGCTCCGCCGCCGTGTCCAGGTTCACGACCACGCCCTGCGGCACGGTGAGATATCCAAGGTCTTGGGCTATTTTCATGTTCCGGACCATGGAGCGGCCCACGTACGCCACCTTGCGCCCGTTCGCGACGGCAACGTCGATCACTTGCTGGATCCGGTGCACGTGGCTCGCGAAGGAGGCGACGATGACCCGCTGGCCCGCCTTGCCGATCACCCGGTCGAGCACTTCGCCGATCTCCCGCTCCGGGGTGACGAAGCCGGGAACCTCGGCGTTGGTGGAGTCCACGAGGAACAGGTCCACTCCCTCGTCCCCGAGCCGGGACAGGCCCGCGAGGTCGGTGAGCTTGCCGTCGAGCGGAAGCTGGTCGAGCTTGATGTCTCCGGTGTGCACCACGACCCCGGCCGGGGTGCGGATCGCGACCGCGAGCGCGTCGGGGATGGAGTGGTTGACCGTCAAGAACTCCAGGCCGAACTCGCCGACTCCGCGCGTCTCGCCGCCGGTCACCTGGACGAACGTCGGCTTCTGCCGGTGTTCGCGGCATTTCGCGGCGACCAGCGCGAGAGTGAACTTCGAGCCGATGACCGGCACGTCCGGGCAGATGCGCAGGAGGAACGGCACCGCGCCGATATGGTCCTCGTGGCCGTGGGTGAGGACGAGCCCGACGATGTCCTCGGCCCGGTCCTCGATGGAGGAGAAGTCCGGCAGGATGAGGTCAACGCCCGGCTGGCGGTCCTCCGGGAAAAGCACGCCGCAGTCCACGATGAGTAGCTTCCCGCCGTACTCGAAGACGGTCATGTTCCGGCCGATCTCGCTGAGGCCGCCGAGCGCGACCACGCGCAAAGCTCCTTGGGCCAGCGGCGGCGGGGCGGGCAAAGCGTCCAAGACGCTCGCGTCCGTCACAGTCCGACACCGGCGAGTTCAAGGTCCCGGGCCAGGGCCTTGGTCTGTTCGCCGTCCAGGCCGAGGATCGGGAGCCTCGGCTCCCCGACCGGGAAGCCTTGCAGCGCGAGGCCGGCTTTCGCCAGCGCGACCCCGCCGTAGCGGGCTTGGGCCCGCACCAGCGGGAGCGTCGACGCGTGCAGCTCGCGGGCCCGGACGAGATCGCCTTTGGCGAACGCGGCGTGCAGCTCCCTCAGGCGCTCGGGGATCAGGTGCCCGATGACGCTCACGAAACCGACCGCCCCCACGGACAGCCACGGCAGATTGACCACATCGTCGCCGGAGTACCAAGCCAGGTCGGTCGTGGCGATGAGGTCGGCCCCCGAGCCGAAGTCGCCTTTCGCGTCTTTCAGCGCGACGATGTTCGGGTGCTCGGCGAGCGTCCGGATCGTGGCGGGCTCGATCGGGATCCCCGAGCGCGGGGGGATGTCGTAGAGCATCACCGGCTTCGCGGCCGCGTCGGCGACCGCGCGGAAGTGCGCCAACAGACCGGCCTGGGACGGCTTGGAGTAGTACGGCGTGACCACGAGCAGCCCGTGCGCGCCAGCCGCCGCCGCGTCGCGAGCGGCCTGGACCGATTTCGCCGTGTCGTAGCTGCCGACCCCCTGGGTGACCGCCGCCCGGTCGCCGACCGCGTCGAGCACCGCCGTGAGCAGCTCCAGTTTCTCCTTGGGCGAGGTGGTCGGCGATTCGCCGGTCGTGCCCGCGAGGACCAGGCCGTCGACGCCCCGGGAGACGAGGTGCTCGGCGAGCGCGACACCGGCCCGGACGTCGAGGGAGCCGTCCGCCGCGAAAGGCGTCGCCATCGCCACGGCGACCGTGCCGAACAGGGGCTCTGCTGCGCTCTGTGTCATGGGGTGAGAGATTACCCGCGCGATCTGAAGATCTGTTGAAGGGCTGGCGCGAGATCCCCTTTCCCACCGATCCGCACCGCTTCGAGCCCGAGCCAACCCGCTAATTCGCCGAGGCTCGCCGCAAGCGGCTCAGCGGTTTCCAGCGCGGTGGCGTGATCCTCCAAAAATGCGCCATGCGCGAGCAAAACGCCAGCTTTGCGGTCTGCTTTCAGGTCGACGCGGGCGACCAGCCGGTCGCCCAGGAGGAACGGGAAGACGTAGTAGCCGTGCTCTCGTTTGTGCTGCGGGGTGTAGATCTCGATGCGGTAGCGGAACTCGAAAAGCCGCTCCAGCCTGGGCCGGAAGAAAACAAGCGGATCGAAGGGGCACAGCAGCGCCCGCGCGTCGGCGGCCCTGGGGACGCTCGCGCCCGCCACGAGGTACGCGGGCTGGCTCCAGCCCCGCACCTGCGCCTCTTCCAGCTCGCCGCTGGCGAGGAGGCTGACGACGGCGGCCTTCGTGTCTTTCGCGTCGAGGCGGTAGTAGTCGCGCAGGTCCTGCTCGGTGGCGATCCCGAGCGCGTCGGCTGCGTTCGCCACCAAACGCAGCACCGATTCCTCCCGAGTGAGCTGGACCTCACGGAACTCGCGCGGCACCACGTTCTCGACAAGATCGTAATGCCGGTTGAAGTTGACCCGCTTGCCCGCGGTGAGGACTCCCGCCGCGAACAGCGCCTCGCAGACGATCTTCGTCTCGCCCCGGTCCCACCACGGCCCCTTCGCCCCTTGCGGGTCAAGGCCGAGACGGCGTTCCAACTCGCCCGCAGTCGCGGGCCCCGACTCGTCGAGCAGCGCGCAGATCTTCTGCCCCAGCGCGGCGCGCTCGGCGATCAGCTCCTCTTGGATGTGCCAGCGTCCGTGCTGGTACTCCTCCATGCGCCAGCGGAACGCGGGCCAGTCCTCGAAGGGGATCAACGCGGCCTCATGCGCCCAGTACTCGACCAGCCCCCGGCGGCCCGGACCTTTCTTCGAGCGCGGCGACCAGGCGATCTCGTCCAATGCCGCTTTGTCGTACGCGCCGATCCGGCTGAAGATCGGGAAGTAGTGCGCCCGCTCCACGACGTTCACCGAGTCGAGCTGGAGCAACTTCGTGCGAGCAAGCGCTTTCCGGATCGTGGCCGCCCCGCCGGTGAGGCCTTGCGCCCGCAACGCGAGCCTTCGGGCCTGGCCGAGCGTCAGCGCTTTGCCGCCAGCGGGCGAGGTCTTCACGTCAGGCCCGCTGGAAGGTGGTGAACCGGTAGCGCAGCCCGGACTCGGAATACTGCCACGGGCCCTCCTTGACGACCCGCCATCCGACGGCGAGCTGCGGCGCGTACGCGTCGCCCTCGACTTCGAAGTCCACCTCGGTGATCTCGGCGACCGAGGCGAGGTGCACCGCCTTGGCGTAGACCTCGCCCCCGCCGATCACCCAGACCGTCTCCCCCGCCCGCCCCGGCGCGGTCGCGGAGACGATGTCGTGTTCGACCTGCGCGCCTTCCGCCGAGAACGCCCGGTCGCGGGAGAGCACCACGTTCGTCCGCTTCGGCAGCGGGCGGAACTGCTCGGGCAGCGAGTCCCAGGTGCGCCTGCCCATGACCACGGTGTGCCCGACGGTGAGCTGGCGGAATCGCCTCATGTCCTCGGGGATCGACCACGGCAGCTCGCCGTCGATCCCGATCACCCCGTTGCGCCCCTGCGCCCAGACAACCCCCACCGTCATAGTGTCTCTCCTTCCGAATCCCCGCAAATCAACACGGCCGCCGTCATACGGCCACCGGAGCCTTGATGGCGGGGTGCGATTGATAGCCGAGGATCCGCACGTCCTCGTACTCGTGCTCGAAGACCGAAGGGCGCTCTGCGAGTTCGAGCCTCGGATACGGGAACGGGTCGCGGGCCAGCTGCTCTCGCGCCTGGTCGACGTGGTTGAGGTACAGATGGCAGTCGCCGCCGGTCCAGACGAAATCCCCCGCCTCAAGCCCCGCCTGTTGCGCCATCATGTGGGTGAGCAGGGCGTAGCTCGCGATGTTGAACGGCACGCCGAGGAACAGGTCCGCGCTGCGCTGGTACAGCTGGCAGGAGAGCTTGCCGTCCGCGACGTAGAACTGGAAGAGGATGTGGCACGGCGCGAGCGCCATCTTCGGCAGCTCCCCGACGTTCCACGCCGAGACGAGGATCCGGCGGGAATGCGGGTCCGTGCGCAGCAGGTGCAGCGCTTGGGCGATCTGGTCGACGACCGCGCCGTCCGGGGCGGGCCAGCTGCGCCACTGCGCGCCGTAGACCGGGCCGAGGCCGCCGTCCTCGCGCGCCCACTCGTCCCAGATCGTCACGCCGCGCTCCTGCAGCCAGCGGACGTTCGTGTCGCCGCGCAGGAACCACAAAAGCTCGTAGACGATGGACTTCAGATGCACTTTCTTCGTCGTGATGAGCGGGAAGCCCTTGGCCAGGTCGTAGCGCAACTGGTGCCCGAACACGCTGAGCGTGCCCGTCCCCGTGCGGTCGGAGCGCTCCACGCCCTGCTCCAGCACGAGCCGCAGCAAGTCCTCGTACGGCGTGGGGACCCCGGATGTCTCTGTCATAGCTCCAATGTAAACGAGGGCACCGACAACAACGGCCAGCCCACGAGGCTACGCGCGGGCGGCCTCGCTCATGCCTTCGTCGGCGAAGGAGCGCGAATAGGTGCGCTGGAGGCTCGCCAAAGGGCCGCCGCCCAACGCGGCGATGTCGGAGCCCGGCTCTCCCGCTGGCCTTCGAGCAGGAGGCGGTAGGACATAGCCTCGCGCAGCGTGTCGATGGTCTTCGCCCGCGCCGATACGTCGAACGCGCCGCGATAGCCGTGCCACTGCCCGCGCATTCCGATCTGCGTGGCAATCTCCCCGCGCAGATCGGAGTGCCACTCCATCACCTCGGAATACGATGGGCAGCCGCTCGGAGAATCCTCGTCCGCACGATCGCTCCCCCCAGCTTCGCGACTTCTTGCCCGATCATCGGGGCTGCTGCTCGATGTCCATCCGCTCACCCTGCCGACGCGCGCGGCGCATTTCCTGTGGAACGGGTTGTTGCTCACCCCATCAGGCTCGCGGCGACGGTGGCCCCGAGTTCGTAGCATGCCTCGCGGGCCTTCGCGTCGGGCGCTCCGGCCAGCTCCAACGGGGCCGCCGCCTGGGCCAGGCCCATGCCGCCCGCGAGTTTGAGCACGGAGGCCGCGGCCCCCGCCGTGTCATTGTTGCCGTGCGCCCAGAGCCCGAACGGCCGTCCCGCCACCGCGTCGAGGCAAGGGTAGTACACGGTGTCGAAGAAATGTTTGAGCGCTCCGGACATGTAGCCGAAGTTGGCCGTGGTGCCGAAGAGGTAGCCGTCCGAGGCCAACGCGTCCGAGACGCTGGCCGAGAGCGCCGGGACGGCCCGGACCTCGACGCCTTCGATCTCGGGGTCGTTCGCCCCGGCCAGCACCCGCTCGAAGATCTCCCGCGTGGCGGGCGAAGGGGTGTGGTGGACGATCAACAGCGTCCGGGCTCGGTCAGGCACGGGCCCGCTCCGCGCGTTCGAGGTCGACTGCGCGGCGCATCGAGGCGCGCGCGGCGCTGCGGTTCCCCGCCGCGTCCTGCCCACGGGCGAGCCGGTACCACGCCTGCCATTCTCCGGGCCGCTGGTCGACGCCGTTCTGCAGCTGCGCGACGAGCTCCTCCCCCGCCTCGGCGGCCAGTTTGCCGGAGGGCAGCCGGGGCAGGCCGCCCAAGTCAAGCTCCTGGCCAGCCTCGCGCATGATCGAGACCAGGCGCTGGTGGGTCAGCGCCTCGCGCAGGGTCGCGATGATGACCCACAGCCCCACCAGCGGCAGCAGCAGCACGCCGAAGGCGAGCAGGCCCGCGAGGGCGCCGCCGTTGCGCAAGAGCAAGACCGACCGCCATGCCATGACACCGAGATAGCCGAAGAGGAAGACGGTGACGACAGCGGTCGCCCAGAAGGTCTTCGTCTGGCGGGCGCCGCTCATCTCACAGCCCGAGCAGCGGCGCGAGGCCGAGAGTGAGCCCTGGCCTCGCGACGATGGCTTTGGCCGCCGCGAGCACGCCGGGGCCGTACGCCGCACGGTCCACGCAGTCGGCCCGGATGACCAGCGTCTCCCCCGGGTTGCCCAACAGGATCTCCTCATGCGCGAGGTATCCGGACATCCGCACCGAATGCACCGGCACGCCGTCCACGTCGGCCCCGCGCGAACCCGGCAGAGCGTGCGTCGTGGCGTCCGGCGCGGGCGGGACGCCCGCTTCGGCCCGGCGCTGCGCGATCACTTGCGCGGTGTGCATGGCGGTGCCGGACGGGGCGTCCACCTTCTTCGGGTGGTGCATCTCGATCACTTCGACCGACTCGAAGAACTTGGCGGCCTGCTCCGCGAGATGGACGGCGAGCACCGTGCCCAGCGCGAAGTTCGGCACGACCGCGACGCCGATGCCGGGCTGGCGCGCCAGCGCGTCCCGGATCTCGTCGTGGTGGTCGGTGGTGAGACCGGAGGTGCCCACCACCGAGTGCAGCCCGTGCGTCACGCCGAACAAGGTGTTGCCGAGCGCCGCGTCGGGATGGGTGAAATCGACGACCACCTGCGCCCGCGCTTCGAGCAGGCTCTCCAGCGAGTCGTCTTTGTCCAATGCCGCGACGAGCTCGACGCCGGGGGCGGAGCCCAGGAACGGGACCAATGTGCTGCCGACCCTGCCGAGGGCTCCGAGCAGCCCCACTCGCAGCGTCTCCGATTGCGTGCTATGTGTCATCGGCACCAACCTTAGTCCTCCGCCCGCGCTGCCTTGCGCTAGGCTCAGGCGTCGGTGTTAGTTGGATAACAGCGCCCAGGAAGGGAGACTCATGCGTCGCAGATTGGCCGGTGCCTTCATCGCTTTGCTGGCCTTGTGGCCGACGCTCGCGCCGGGCGCGCGGGCGGACACCCCTGAGTTCCCCGACCTCGACGGCTACGCGTGGACCTCGCCGGACTGGTTCTTCCGCCACGGCACGCGCCCGATGACCGCAGAGTTCTCCACGCCAGACGGCCTGTACTGCTGGGTGACCTGGTACCTCGAGATGCGCTACGGCTGCGACGGCCAGCTGCCCGGAGCGCCAGCCGGGGTGAACAGCGTGCGGGTGCAGCACGGCAAGCCGGGGCAGTTCCTCAACGCCTCCTCGCACGACATCCCTGGAGCCCCTGCCATGGCGCTGGAGCCGAACCACTACTTCAACGACGCGGGCGTGGTGTGCCTGGTGGACGACGACGGCATGACCGCCTGCGGCTACGGCGACCACGGGTTCATCCTCAAGCCCTCGGGCTCCGTCGCCTGGTGAGCGAAGCGGCCTAGCCTCGGAGCATGGCGACTGCGGCCCCAGCGACGTTGTCCGAGCTGCTCCGGACCCCTGGCTTAGTCGAGAGCAGCTGTTTGCGCTCGCGGTTCGGCTTCATGGCGATCCACGGCGGCGGCTTGGAGCGGATGACGGACGTCATCGCCGATCGGGCGGCGGCGGCCTGCGGAGCCTCCTTGTACGTCGTGCGGCATCCGCCGGGCTATCGGCACCATCTCACTTCGAGGCTGTTCCGCGCGGAGGAGTCCGCCCTCCTCGCAGCTTTCCTCCAACATGTCGAGGTGGTCGTCTCGTTGCACGGCTACGGCCGGCCCGCCCGACGCAGGCAGCTGCTGGTCGGCGGGCGCAACAGATCGCTCGCCGAGCATGTCGCGTCGTGCGTCGGTCTGCCCGGCTACCGGGCGGTCACCGATCTCGCGTCCATCCCCCGCGAACTGCGCGGCCTGCACCCCGACAACCCGGTGAATCTGCCCCGGCTCGCAGGCGCGCAGTTGGAGCTCCCGCCCAGGGTCCGAGGCCTCGGCTTGTTCCGCCCGGAGCCTGGCCCCGACCGCATCCCGCCGACCGTCCGCGCGCTCATCGACGGGTTAGCCGACGCGGCCCGTCGTTGGCCCGCGCGACGCGAGGGGCTGCGGGAAGGCCGACAGCAGGGCGCGTGACCGCTCGCGGCGCGTCAGAACCCCGGCCGGGTGGTCACCACAGCCGCCCACGCGGCCACATGGCTGTCCGGCACGAGTCGGCGCCATTCGGTGAGCTGGATGAAGTCCTTGTCCTTGTTCAGGGCGACGACGGCGGGCACAAGGCCGAAGCCTTCGACCTTGATCGCGTATTTCGCCCTGCTCGCGACGCGGACGGCCCCGGAGCTTGTGAGGGTCGGCAAATAGAGGACCGGGAGGAACAGCACCCACGCCCCGAAGTCGTCGAAAAGCTCGTCCTCGAACACGACCGCGTACAGAAGTTCTTCGCCGAGAGGGGGTATGCCGTCCTGAATCACCGAACGATGGTACCTGTGCCTCGAGGCTGCGCACGGCCAGAAACCGGGCCGAAACGGCCGCCCTTCGACAACGTCCGTGCGCCCGCGCGTGAGCGCGCATCCTTCGCGCGGCAACAGCGCGATATCCCCAGGACGGACCCGTCGACGATTTTCGGGCACGTTGATCTGTTTCCCCGCCGGGATCCGCGCTCTCGTCGCAGCAGGCAGGGACAGTGCCCGGCCGCTGGCGGCCTGCGGGCAGGAGACGTGGGGCAACAGCAGGTAACGTACTGTGAGTCGAGCAGGCAGTGGCGCCACCGGGCCGCGGGAAGGGTCAGCGATGAGCAACATTTACGAGAACGTCAGCGATTTGGTCGGGCGAACGCCGCTCGTCCGGCTCAACCGGCTGACTGCGGGGCTGGACGCGCAGGTCGTGGTGAAACTTGAGTTCTACAATCCCGCCAACAGCGTCAAAGACCGCATCGGCGTGGCGATCGTCGACGCCGCCGAACGCTCGGGCGAGCTTCGTCCGGGCGGCACCATCGTCGAGGCTACCAGCGGCAACACCGGGATCGCGCTGGCGATGGTCGGAGCCGCCCGAGGGTACAAGGTGATCCTCACGATGCCGGACACGATGTCCGTGGAGCGCCGGGTGATCCTGCGCGCGTTCGGGGCCGAGATCGTGCTGACCCCTGGCGCTGAGGGCATGGCCGGAGCCGTCGCGAAAGCCAAGCAGATCATCGCGGACACCCATAACGCCGTGGCCGCCGACCAATTCGCCAACCCCGCCAATCCGGCGATCCACCGCGCTACCACCGCCGAGGAGGTCTGGGCCGACACCGACGGGGCCGTCGACGTCTTCGTGGCGGGCATCGGGACCGGCGGGACGCTGACCGGCGTCGGGCAGGCGCTCAAGGCGCGCAAGCCCGACGTGCGGATCGTCGGGGTCGAGCCCAAAGACTCCCCTATCCTCAACGGCGGCGAGGCCGGGCCCCACAAGATCCAAGGGATCGGCGCGAACTTCATCCCCGAAGTGCTCGACCGCGACGTCTACGACGAGATCGTCGACGTCGAATTCGACGACGCGATCCGCGTCGCCCGCGCGCTCGGCACCGAAGAGGGCATTCTCGGCGGCATCTCGGCGGGCGCGAACGTCTGGGCCGGGATCGAGCTGGCGAAACGCCCGGAGAACGCAGGCAAGCTCATTGTCGTCGTCGTCCCCGACTTCGGCGAGCGGTACATCTCCACCCCGCTCTTCGAACACCTCCGGGACTGACCGGCCATGTCCATCTTGTCCGCGTTCCGCGAAGACATGCAGAACGCGCGGAGCCACGACCCGGCCGCGCGCGGCGACTGGGAGAACGCCCTCGTCTACTCGGGACTGCACGCGATCTGGTGCTACCGGCTCGCCCACCGGTTGTGGGCCAGACCGGCCTTGCGCGGGCCCGCAAGGGTGCTGTCCCAGCTCGCCCGGTTCTTCACCGGTGTCGAGATCCATCCGGGGGCGACCATCGGACGCAGGTTCTTCATCGACCACGGCATGGGCGTGGTCATCGGGGAGACCACTGAGATCGGCGACGACGTCATGGTGTACCACGGCGTCACGCTCGGCGGGCGGTCCCTGCACACCGGCAAACGCCACCCGACGATCGGCAACCGGGTCACCGTCGGAGCCGGGGCGAAAGTCCTCGGCCCGCTGCAGATCGGCGACGACAGCGCCATCGGGGCCAACGCCGTGGTCACTCGCGACGTGCCGCCGGAGTCCATCGCGACGGGCATCCCCGCCGTCGTGCGCCGCCGCACTGAGAAACAGCGCGAACCGGGAGTCGACCCGACGACCTACATCGACCCCGCGATGTACATCTGACTCCGCTGACACGCGGACGGGCTGGCTTGCCCCTCACGCGACGTGAGGCGGCCGAGTGGGCGCTGTGGACGAAGTACACAATTGGCGAGAAACGGCTCGGCTGGCGCGCGTCTGCATCCAGAGCCTGGCCCGCCTCTATGTCCCAGATCCGCGCTCTGGGACCGAAGGCGGCTGAAACCTGCTGCGCGGATCCGGCGCGCTTGGCAACGATTGCCGACGTCGGGCCGCAGGCCCAAGAGGCGCTGCGGCTTAGCTACGAAGGCCATTCTGTCCTCCGGGCCGAACCGGACTACAGCTGCTCCTACTCGGCCATCACCGCGTTGTAGCCCGCCCAGGTGGCGCGGGTGGCCAGCACCTCGGCGGCGACAGGCGCGGCCGCCCAGAGCGAGGGGATCCAGAACTGCGGCAGTTCTACCGCGAGGCGGCAGGCCGAGGGCTCGCCTCGGTCATGTGGTGGAACGAGCCCCTTCGCCATTGGTCGAGAACGTGGCAGGCCCCGGTCGAAATCGACCGGGGCCTGCCACGTTCGTGCGGGCGCTTACACCTGCGCCGGAACCTCCTCCTGCGCCACGATCAGGCTGATCTTGCCCCGGTCGTCGATGTCGGCGATCTCGACGCGCAGCTTCGAGCCGATCTGCACCACGTCCTCGACGCTCGCGATCCGCTTGCCGTTGCCGAGCTTCGAAATGTGCACGAGGCCGTCCTTGCCCGGTGTGAGCGAGACGAACGCGCCGAACGCGGTGGTCTTCACGACCGTGCCGAGGTAGCGCTCGCCGACCTTCGGGAGCTGCGGGTTCGCGATGGCGTTGATCTTGTCGATCGCAGCCTGCGCGGAGTCCCCGCTGGTGGCGGCGACGTACACGGTGCCGTCGTCCTCGATGGAGATGTTCGCGCCGGTCTCCTCGGTGATCGAGTTGATCATCTTGCCCTTGGGGCCGATGACCTCGCCGATCTTGTCCACCGGGATCTTGATGGTGGTGATCCGAGGCGCGTGCGGCGAAAGCTCGCCCGGCTCGTCGATGGCGTCGGCGATCACGTCGAGGATGGTGTCGCGAGCCTCCTTGGCCTGCGCGAGCGCGCCCGCGAGGACCTGCGAGGGGATGCCGTCGAGCTTGGTGTCCAGCTGCAGCGCGGTCACGAAGTCGCGGGTGCCCGCCACCTTGAAGTCCATGTCGCCGAACGCGTCCTCGGCTCCGAGGATGTCGGTCAAGGTGACGTACTTGGTCTCGCCGTTCACCTCGCCGGACACCAGGCCCATCGCGATGCCCGCGACCGGGGCCTTGATCGGCACGCCCGCCGCGAGCAGGGACATCGTGGAGGCGCAGACCGAGCCCATGGAGGTGGAGCCGTTCGAGCCCAGCGCCTCGGAGACCTGCCGGATGGCGTACGGGAAGTCCGCCTGGTCGGGCAGCACCGGCACCAGCGCGCGCTCGGCGAGCGCGCCGTGGCCGATCTCGCGGCGCTTCGGGGAGCCGACGCGGCCGGTCTCGCCGGTGGAGTACGGCGGGAAGTTGTAGTGGTGCATGTAGTGCCGCTTGGTGACCGGGCCGAGCGCGTCGACCTCCTGGGCCATCTTCAAAAGGTCCAGGGTGGTGACGCCGAGGATCTGGGTCTCGCCGCGCTGGAACAGCGCGCTGCCGTGCACCCTGGGGATCGGGCTGATCTCGACGGAGAGCGGGCGGATCTCCCGCAGGCCCCGGCCGTCGATGCGGAAGCCGTCGGAGAGGATCCGCTCGCGCACGAGCTTCTTGTTCAGCGAACGGAAGGCGGCGGAAATCTCGCCCTCGCGGCCCTCGAACTGCGGCTCCAACTGCTCCTTCGCGGCGGACTTGATCTCTTCGATCCGAGCCTCGCGCTCCAGCTTGCCCGGCAGGCTCAGCGCCTCGGACAGGACCGCGCGGGCGTTGAAGTCAACTGCCTCGTAGACGTCCTGCTGGTACGCGTGGAACTGCTGGAGCTCGAAGGCCTCCTTGCCCGCGACGGCGGCGAGGGCCTCCTGCGCGATGGCGAGCTGCTTGAGGAAGGGCTTGGCCGCCTCGAGGCCCTCGGCGACGACCTCTTCGGTCGGCTTGGTCGCGCCGCCCTCGATGAGCTTGATCGCGTGGTCGGTGGCCTCGGCCTCGACCATCATGACCGCCACGTCGCCGTCGTCGAGCACGCGGCCCGCGACGACCATGTCGAAGACCGCCCCTTCAAGCTGCTCGACAGTCGGGAAAGCGACCCACTGGCTGCCGATGAGGGCGACCCGGACGCCGGCGATGGGGCCGGAGAAGGGCAGGCCCGAGAGCCGGGTGGACGCGGAGGCCGCGTTGATCGCGAGCACGTCGTACAGGGCGTTCGGGTTCAGCGAGAGCACGGTGACGACGATCTGCACCTCGTTGCGCAGGCCGTCGACGAAGGACGGGCGCAGCGGGCGGTCGATGAGCCGGCAGGCGAGGATTGCCTCGGTGGAGGGACGGCCCTCGCGGCGGAAGAAGGAGCCGGGGATGCGGCCTGCGGCGTACATCCGCTCTTCCACGTCCACGGTGAGCGGGAAGAAGTCGAACTGGCTCTTCGGCTGCGAGGAGTACGTGGTGGCGGACAGGACGGTGGTGTCCTCGTCGAGGGAGGCGAAGACCGAGCCGGCCGCCTGCTGGGCGAGCTTGCCGGTCTGGAATTTCACGGTGCGGACGCCGTACGCGCCGTTGTCGAGCTCACAAGTGACCTCGTGCACCTCAGGTTTATTGGTCGACATGGGGAAGGTTCCTCTCATTGCACAGGATGTCTTGGCATGGCAGAACGCAGCAGCCAGCCCATCCGTCTCCCACACGCACGGCCGTCGATCGAAGCCACCGCAAGCTGCCGCTTGCGGAAGCCACCACCGAAGACCGTCAGAAGAACGAGGGCACGCCGAAGCTTCTGCCGAGAGAAAGGGTAGCACTGGCCCCGGATAAAGCGGAAAAGGCAGACCAATTTGGTCTGCCTTTTCCGCGGTGGAGCCGAAGCTCAGCGGCGAATGCCCAGCTTCGCGATGATCGTGCGGTAGCGGTTGATGTCCACGCGGGTCAGGTATTTGAGCAGGCGGCGACGCTGGCCGACCAGGAGCAGAAGGCCCCGGCGGGAGTGGTGGTCGTGCTTGTGCTCCTTGAGGTGCTCGGTGAGGTCCGAGATACGACGGCTCAACAGGGCGATCTGCGCCTCAGGGGAACCGGTGTCGGTGTCGTGCAGGCCGTACTCGGCCAGGATTGCTTTCTTCGCCTCAGCGGTCAACGCCATGAGGGTGCTCCTTTGTTTCAGCTCCGCATGTCAGAGAGAGCGGCGCACCGCTGCGGGCCGCAGAAACGCCGAGGAGGGATTTTAGCAGCTCCAAGGCCGAACGCGAAATCCCTACCGCAAGACCTCGCGAGTCTCCGCCACATCTTGCGCGATAGCCTCCACCAGCTCCTCACGGGACTTGAACGCCCGCATGTCCCGCAACCGCCGCACGAAAACGACCACGACGCACTGGCCGCACAAGCTCCGTGACGTTCTTGTCGAGGACGAACCTTGTCCGAAACGAACCGCTACCGCAAGACCTCGCGAGTCTCCGCCACATCTTGCGCGATAGCCTCCACCAGCTCCTCACGGGACTTGAACGCCCGCATGTCCCGCAACCGCCGCACGAAATCGACCGCGACGTACTGGCCGTAGAGGTCGACGTTCTTGTCGAGGACATACGCCTCCACCGTCCGCTCCCTGCCCGAGAAGGTGGGATTGGTCCCCACCGACACCGCGGCGGGGACACGCCCCAGCGCCGACCGTCCGCCGGGGCTCAGGATCGAGAACCACGCCGCGTACACGCCGTCGGCGGGAATCGCCGAGTACATCGGCGGGGCCACGTTCGCGGTCGGAAAACCGAGTTCGCGGCCCCTGCCGTCCCCGTGCACGACCACGCCCTCGACCCGGTGCGGGCGGCCGAGCGCCTCGGTGGCGGCGGAAACGTCGCCCGCCGCGACGACGGAGCGGATGTACGTCGAGGAGACGGTGACCGCGTGCTCGGTGAACAGCCGGACCGCCTCCGCCTCGAAACCGAAGCGGCGGCCGAGGTCGACAAGCATGTCGATCTTGCCCGTCGCCTTGTAGCCGAACGTGAAGTTCTCCCCCACCAGCACTTTCGCCACATGCAGCTTGCTCACGAGGAACTCGTGGACGAACTCCTCCGCCGACTGCTTGGCAAGTTCCCTGGTGAACGGGATGACGCAGAAGACGTCGATGCCCAGCTGCCCCACAAGCTCCGCCCTCCTGGTGAGCGTGGTCAGCTGCGCCGGATGGTCCCCGGCGCGGATCACCTGCGCCGGGTGCGGGTCGAACGTGACCAGCGCCGAGGGCAGGCGGCGCTTGCGCGCCTCGTTCACCGTGCGTCGGACGAGTTCGGCGTGGCCTCGGTGCACGCCGTCGAAAGTTCCAATAGTCGCCACGCATCGCCCCCAGTCCGGGGAGATGTCTTCGGTCCCGCGCCAATGCCGCACCGCGTCAGCTTACCGCGCGCGCTCGGAGCAGCATCGTGTCGTGGGGCGCAACGAGCACGCGCAGCATGACGCTCTGCGCCCTGCTCGTCCCCGCGAAAACGTCGGCCACCTCGTAGCGGCGCGAGAGCGGCAGTCCGAGGCCCGTGAGCCCCGTAGAGAAGAGGCGAGGCGCGTCGTCCCGGTTGACCAGGGCTATCGCCGTGGACCCGTCGGACAGCGGACGGGTCCACAGCGACCCGTCGCCGCCGCGAACGGGGGCTGCGGGGCGCACGAGCGGGTCTTGGTCGATGGCGAGCAGCGCCCGGTTGGTCAACAGGCCCAGCGTCCGGGCCGACACGCCGTCCGGCTCGTTGCCGAGCATCAGCGGCGCAGCCCACATGGCCCACATGGCCAGCTGGGTGCGCTCCTCCTCCGAGGTGAGCGCAGGGATTTCAGCCCCGTCCACGACCATCGGAGCCGCGCCGATGGCGAGCATGTCGTAGTCGCAGAAGTACCCGGGTCTCGTCGCGCAGGAGAACTTCCCCTCAGCGGCGCGGTCCACGGCGTCGCGCACGCCGATCATGCCCGCTTCTCCGCCGAGGGCGTGCCAGACCGGAACGACGTCACTGCTGATCCGGGTCATCGTCGCCACCCCGGCGAAGCGGTTCAGATCGCCAGGGGCCACCCCGCTGCCGCTGTTGGGGTTGATGCTGTAGAGGATCGGCCTGCCGGTGGCGCGCAACGCGTCGCGCATCTCGGCGAACACGTCGACCGTCTCGGCCGCGTCGGCAGAGGAGCCGCACCAGTCGTATTTCAGGAAGTCCACGCCCCAATCGGCGAACGTCCTGGCGTCTTGCCGCTCGTGTCCCCTGCTGCCTGTCGACCCCGGATAGGAGCCCGCCATCTGGGCGCAGGTTTGGGGGCTGGCGCTGGAGTAGATCCCGAATCCGAGCCCCCTGGCATGCGCGTAGTCCGCGAGCGCGCGCATGCCGCCGGGGAATCTGGCGGGGTCGGCGCGCAACTGCCCCGTGGGGTCCCGCTCCGGGGAGAACCAGCAGTCGTCGACGACGACGTAGCGGTACCCCGCGTCGCGCATCCCCGACGACACGAGAGCGTCCGCCGCGTGGCGGATTTTGGCCTCGTCGATGTCGCAGCCGTACGCGTTCCACGAGTTCCACCCGAGCGGCGCAGTCGCGGGCAGTCCTGGGATCGCCGGCCCGGCGGCGCTGCGCGCCGTGCTCCTGGAGAGCCGTATCACGTTCCAAGCAAGGACCGCCGCGACGACGAGGACGAGCGTTGCCGCTGCCACCGCGCCAGTTCGGCGACCGTGCCACTTCACCTCTCTATTCTGCCCTGCCGCTCATCTGCGCGCAGGATCTGCGCCCAAGCAGGAGGGAGGGCTTTTGGCGCGCATCCTTGCCAGCGTTGGCCCCGGCCCGGCGGTTCGACTGGTTCGCGACGACCTGCAGCCTGCGGCCGTATCCGACGGGAAGCGTGTCGGGCCTGCTGGCCTCGGGCACGGGTTCTTCACCCGCCGTGCAGCTCCGCCGCCGAGAACGGGACGCCGTCGCCCATCGGGGGGGAGTTCACGAAGATCCTGCCGCTCTTCGAGACGGTCACGCCGGTCGGAGCCGACCCGTGGAACTCGGACGCGCGCGGACCTCGCGGCAATCACCCGACCGCCACGCCCAGGGCGTGCGCCCGGCGCTCGCGCAGCGCGTCCCGACGGGCCGCCTCCTCGGCGTACCGTTGCCATTCGCGCCGGTGGCGCTCGGCGAGCACCGCGATGATCAACGTTCCTCTCGGCATGTCCGCCGGGGGCGGCGGCGAGATCGAGGCCGCGATCTCGTCCGCGATCCGGTGTTCGAGCGCCTGGGCGACCTCTGGGCGCAGCTCGCGGACCCGCCGCACGTACTGCCCCGCGAGCAACGCCAGCTCAGGGGTGAGCCGCGCAAGGGAGAGCGTGCTCGCCCAGGGCGCGAGCCCCCACGGCATGGGCAGCGGCGGCCGGACGCCCTCCGCCCGCTCGTTGATCACGACCGTCCCCGCGAAGACGTCGCCGATCCGTTTGCCCTTCGCCGAGACCAAGGAGCTGATCACGGCGGGGGCAGCGCCGAGCGTGTAGATCTCGAACACGGCCATGAGCCCTCGGATCAGCGCTTGGCGGAAACGGATCGGGCCGCCGTCCTCGGCCACCACCCGCAGCCCCATCGCCATCTTGCCAAGGGTCCGGCCCCGGCTCAACGTCTCGTAGAGCACCGGGTAGCCCACGACGATCATGAAGACCAAGAAAAGGTTCATCGCGAAGACCCACGCGGTGTCCAGGCTTTTGGACGCGATGACGGCGAACGCGGCGAGGCAGAGCACGAACAACAGCAGCACGACAAAAACGATCTGCACGACCGCGTCGATGAGTTTGGCGACCGCGCGCATCGGCAACTGCGCGAGCTGCACGTCAAGCACAACGGCGTCCCCAGTCACCAGTTCCGGCATAAGGTCGCACTCTACCCGAGCGGGCGGGCTATGCTCAGCGTGTGGACTCTAATGCGTTCGCCAGCGTGCACGGGGGGAGCTGGCGCAGGCTCGAAACTTTGCTGAGCCGTCGACGGCAGCTCGAAGGGGAGGAGGTGGACGAGCTCGTCCACCTCTACCAACGCACCGCCACCCACCTGTCGATGCTCCGCTCCGCCGCAGAAGACCCCGCCCTGATCAGCAAGCTCTCCGTGCTGACCGCCCGCGCCCGCGCCGCCGTCACCGGCGCGCACGCGCCCGCGTGGCGCGAGTTCGGCCGGTTCTGGACGGTCACCTTCCCCGTCGCCGCGTACCGCGCCCGGTGGTGGTGGCTGGGAGCCGCCGTGTTCACCGCCGTGGTCGCCTTCGCGATGGGCTGGTGGGTGGACCACAGCGCGCTGGCCCGGGCGGCGGTCGCCCCGCCCGAGCACATCCGCCAGCTCGTGGAGCACGACTTCGAGGACTACTACAGCGAGCACCAGGCGAGCGCGTTCGCCGCCAAGGTGTGGCTGAACAACAGCTGGGTGGCCGCGCAATGCCTCGGCATGGCCGCGCTGCTCGGCCTTCCGATCCCCTACGTGCTCTTCATGAACGCGGTCAACGTCGGGGTCAGCGGCGGCCTGATGGTCCACGCCGGCAAAGGCGGCCTCTTCTTCGGCTTGATCCTCCCCCACGGGCTCTTGGAGCTGACCGCCATCTTCCTCGCGGCGGCCGGCGGCATGCGGCTCGGCTGGCAAGTCGTCGCGCCGGGGCAACGACAACGGGTGCAGGCGCTCGCCGAGGAAGGCCGGTCCATGATCGCCATCGCGATGGGCACAGCCCTCGTCCTCCTGGTCTCCGGGGGGATCGAAGCGTTCGTCACGCCCTCTCCGTTGCCGGTCTGGGCGAAAGTCGGCATCGGCTTCGTCGCCGAGGCGGTGTTCCTCGGGTACGTGATCAGCCTCGGCAGGCCAGCTGCGGCGGCGGGCGAGACCGGAGACCTCGAAGCAGCCCCCGACTACGCCCCCGCCGCCTGATCCCACCGCGCTGGCGACGGTCTCCAACGCCGTGCGAGGCCCCAGCAGGAGGTCTCGGGAGGCCACATGGACGCATCGCGAGGAACCGCCGGAGGCACAGAGCGCTCGCCCTTGCGGAGCGGGCGAGGCGACAATCGCGGCGACGTCGCGCGGGCAAACGCGGGGAACGAGCGAATGGTGCTCGAGGAGCCGACAGCGCAGAGACCGCGATCTGGGCGGTGGCTACAGCTTGCCGGTGGCTTTCATGGCGATGTATTTGTCCGCGAGCGCGGGGGCGAACCGTTCGGGCAGCTCGTCGATCACTTCCACGCCCATAGCCCGCAGCTCCTGCGCCACGAAGCCCCGGTCGGCCCGCATCCGCTCGGCGGCTCCCGCCCGGTAGACGCGCTCGGCGTCCCCGCGCCCCTCGGCAAGCTCCGCGAGCCGGGGGTCCGCGACGGCCGCCAGAAGCACATGGTGGTGCAGTGTGAGATGCCCAAGCACGGGCAGCCAGCTCTCCTCGAACGCGGAGCGGGACAAATCGGTGAGCAGCACCACCAGGCTGCGCCGACGGGATCTGGCGAGAACGGTCTCCACGAGCCCCTCGGCGTCGACCTCGACCAACGAGGGCTCGAGCGGAGCCATGGCCTGGACCATCGCGGGCAGCAGCCCCGCGGCGGTCGAGGAGCCGATCCAGCCTCGGGTTTCCCGGTCGTACGCGAGAAAGCCCACCTTGTCCCCCGCCTTGCTGGCCAGCGCGGCGAGCAGGAGCGCGGCGTCCATCGACCAGTCCAGCCGGGGCCAGCCCGAGGGGTCCGCGGACAACGGGTCGACCCCGATCCGGCCCGCGCTCGTGCGCCCGCAGTCCAAGACGATGAGGATCTGTTGGTCCCGCTCTGGCCGCCACGTCCGCACTAGGACGTCGCCGCGCCGCGCCGAAGCCCGCCAGTCGATGGAGCGGACGTCGTCCCCGTCCACGTACTCCCGCAACGAGTCGAACTCGGTGCCTTGGCCTCGCAGCAGCGAGAGCGTCTGGCCTTCGAGCTCTCGCAGCCGGGAGAGCCGGGACGGCAGGTGCTTGCGGGCGAGGAACGGCGGCAGCGCCCGCAACCGCCACGGGACTTCGACAGAACGCTGTCGGCCCGCGAAACCGAGCGGGCCGAACGAGCGGACGGTCACCTTCGCCGCGTGCTGCTCGCCGCGCCGGATCGGGCGCAGCAGCGTCTCGACAGACAGGCGCTCGCCCGCGCGCAGGTGGGCGCGGTGCCGCCACGGGCTCGCCGCCGCGCTCGGGGCCCACGCGTCGCGCACGAAGCCCCGCACCGCGCGGCCGCCGAGGTTCTCCACCTCCAGCCGCACCCGCGCCGTTTCGCCGAGCCGGGCCACCTCGTCCCCCGAACGCGCGAAGGCGAGCTTCTTCGGACTGCCCGCGAGCGCCACGTCCACGAGCGCGAGGAGCGCGACAAGGCCGACGACCGCGTAGGACACGAGTTCTGGGCGCGGGAGCAACAACACCGCCAAGGCCCCGCACGCCACCGCGAGCCCGGCCCGCCAGGTCAGCACCATGGCGGCCTCGCCGCGTTGTCGGCCGCCGAGATCATCTGGGCACCGGCACAGCGGCGAGGAGCCCGTCGAGCAGCACGTCGGCGTTCATCCCTTCCAGCTCGGCCTCGGGGCGCAGCCCGATCCGGTGCCGGAGCGCGGGGCGGGCCATGACCTTCACGTCGTCCGGCGTGACGAACGTCCGGTCCGACAGCCATGCCCAGGCCCTGGCCGACGCGAGCAGGGCCGTCGCGCCGCGCGGCGAAACGCCCAGCCGCAGCGCCGGGGACTGCCGCGTAGCCCGCACGATGTCCACGATGTACCCCAAGACCTCCGGGGCGACGTGCACCTGCTGGACCGCGGCCTGTCCTGCCGCGAGGTCGGCGGCCGAGGCCACCGGTTTGATCGCCGAGATGTCCCTCGCGTCGGCTGCGGCCGCGAAGCGCGCGAGGATTCCGATTTCATCCTCGCGCTGCGGCAACGGCACGATGAGTTTGAGCAGGAAGCGGTCGAGCTGCGCCTCGGGCAGCTGATAGGTGCCCTCGTGCTCGACCGGGTTCTGGGTGGCGGCCACGATGAAGGGGTCCGGCAGCGGCCGGGGATGGCCGTCGACGCTCACCTGCCGCTCCTCCATCGCCTCCAAAAGCGCGGCTTGCGTCTTCGGCGGTGTCCGGTTCACCTCGTCCGCGAGCAGCAGGTTCGTGAACACAGGCCCTTCGCGGAAGACGAACTCGGCGCTGCGGGCGTCGAAGATCTGCGACCCTGTGACGTCCCCCGGCATGAGGTCGGGGGTGAACTGCAACCGCTTGAACTCGAGGTCGAGCGCCCGCGCGAGGCTGCGGACCAGCAGGGTCTTGGCGACGCCCGGCACCCCCTCTAAGAGCACATGCCCCTTCACCAGCAGCCCGATCAGCAGCCCTGTGACCACCGATTCCTGTCCGACCACAACTTTCGCGACCTCTTGCCGCAAAACGGCGAACGCCGCCCTCGGATTTGCCACTGTGGGATCTGCGGCTGTGCTCATACCCCGCGCACCTTCCCTTCAAATACACTGCGTTCCAATATGTCGAGTTGTTCCGCCAACGCCACCAATTCCGAATCGTCGGCGGGATCTCGCCCGTACAATACCGACTTGATCTCCTCCGGGCTCCGGCCCGCCCGAGCCGCGAGCGCCGCTGCCATCACGTCCTGCGCGCGGGCCGGGATCGCGAGCCGTTTCGAAAGGCGCGCCAACGCCGCGCCGCGCAGCGCCGAGGCCGCCCTGTCCTTCGCGCGCCTGGCCTGGTACAGCTTGCCCAAGCCTTCCGAGGTCTCCGAGGCGCGGACGACGACCGGCAGCCGCTCGACAACGATCGGGCCCAGCCTGCGCGCCTGCCACAGCGCGGTCAAGACCACGGCGACAGCCAGCGTGCGAGTCGCCCACCAGATCCGATCGGGCACCAGGGACATGAGGTCCGGGCCGACTTTCGCCCCGGTGGTCTGCGGGAATTGCGGGGCGAGCCAGATCACGGTGTGCCGTGTGCCCAAGAGGTTGAGCGCGAGCGCGGCGGCTCCGGGCTCCGCGATCCCCGCGTTGGCCATGAAGCCGCCGGAGCCGACGACCGTGATGAGCCTGCCGTCCTGCCGGTAGCGCAGCACGACTCCGTCGTAGCAAGAGTCCACGACGTCCTGGACCTGGTACACCTGGCCGCCGATCGCCACAGCGCCCGCGCGGTTGGCCCCGCTCCAGGCGCAGCCCGGTTCGCGAGGCTGCTGCATGGCGGTTTTGGAGCCGTACTCGATGCCAGGGGCGAGCACGCGCAGTTGCGAGTAGTAGGAGGAGTCCAGCACCACCCGGTCGCCGGGGAGCGCCGCGACCTGGCGCAAGGACTCTTCGCCCACGAGGTATCGGGAGTTGCTGACGAAAAGCAGCGTGTCGTTCGTCGTCTCGGCCTGCGCCTCTTGCGCGGTGCGGACCACGCGCAGGTCCACCCCTTGCTGCCGGAGCAGCTCCGCGAGCGCGTGCCCCCCGTCTTTGCGCCAGCTCTTCGGGTCGAGCGGCTCGTCGGAGCTGGACTCCTGGTCGCTGAAAAACGCGGTGAGCCCGACGAGCACAGCCACGACGAGCACGAGGAACACCGCGCCCTTCGCGCCTCGCTTGCCTCGGACCGCAGTCCCTGCGCTCACCACGCCTGTCCTTCCCGGCCCGCTTGCGCCAACTCCTCCTGATCGGCCTTGCGCAGCTTGCGAACGGCTCCGGGGATCGCCTCGTCGAGCCTTGCCACGTCGAGGTATGTTCGCTCCGAGCCCGCCCTGCCGCCGTAGACCACCTCGTCGAACGCGCCCGACGCGTTGGCGAGGTCGCCTTCGAGTTCGGGGAGGAGGCCGCCCGCGAGGAACGCGAACTCGTCCGCGGTGCGGCCGGGGGTGAGGGCGAGCACGGTCCGCTCGTCGAGCTCTTTGACCGCCGCCCGCATCCGCTCGGCGATCGCGGTCGCCCAATCGCCCGCCAAGGCCGAAGCCTTGGCGCGCTGCCGGTGTTCCTCGGAGGAGGACAGCTCCTCCGCTTCGTCCTCGAAAAGCGCCCCCTTCTTCGGCGCGCCCCGCGTCGCCCGGCGGGCGTAGTAGCCGATGAGCGCCCCGAGGACCAAAATGACCAACAGGACCAAGAGCGGCATGAGGTTCCCGTCCCAGAAGCCGCTGTGGCGGTGTCCGTTCAAAACCCGGTCGGACGTCCGCCTGCCCAGCCAGTCGATGAAATCGTCCCACCAAGTCCGGTGCTCGTAGCGGGGGTCGGTGAGCTCGCGCTGCGCGGCTTCCTTTGCCGGGTCTCGGTCGACTTCCACCGTCACGCCTCCCGTCCGATTTCGCCGCCTTCGCGGCCGACCGTGCTGAGCAGCACCAAGTCGTAGGCTTCTTGCCGCATCCGTTGGTCCACGTACAGCAACGCGGTCACGCTCGCGGTGAACGGCATGAGGATGCTCTGCGCGAGGAGCTGGCCCAACGTCAACAGCACCATGCTCCACAGCGCAGCGTGCCCCGCCTGCGTTTTGTCTGAGGCGAGCATCTCGCCGACGACCGTGAACGGCAACGACAGCGACAGGCCGACCACCGAGGTGACGAGCCTGGTGAGCAGACCGAAGCCGAGAAGCTTCCAAAAGCCCCGGCGCGCCAGGCGGACCGACCTTCGGCACGCGGCGAACACCCCGAGCCGCTCGCTCATCATCGCCGGGGCGGACAACGAGAGCAGAACGCCCAGAACATATGCGACCAGCAGGAAGACCGGCTCCGCGAAGATGAGGAGCACCACGGCTCCTGGCGTGGGGAAACCGGCGGCGACGACGAGGAAGAGCGCGATCAGAATCGGGAGCAGAACGATCAGCGCCTGCACGAACAGCACAAGGAACGCGAGCCCCGCCAAAGGGAGCGCCCGAGCGCGCGTCTCCCGCCAAACCGCCCGCGCGGACGAGCGCCGCCCCGGAACTGGATCCCCGGCCAATGCCCTGGCCAGCACCGGCATCACGCATCCGGCGATCAAGGTCGCCGTGATCGCCGTGACGGGCGCGTTGGCCAACGCGCCGACGAACGAAATCGTCGACCGGCTGTCCGGCGAGTCCGGCGTCACGGCGGAGCCGAAGGCCCCCGCGATCCGCAACGCCCACCGCAACGCCGGAGCCAGCGCAGCCACCTGGAGCAACGCGCCGAAGCCGAGCACGACGACCGAGAACCCGAGCACCGCCTTTGGGTTGGACCGCAGGACCGCGACGGCTCCGTTGTAGATCTCGGACAGGCTGAGCGGACGCAACGGGATCGCTCCGGGCTGGAACATCGACCTCCCGCTGCCAGAAGGCTTTCGCGCCAGCGCGGCGCGGACGAGCGCGTCGGCGGCACTCACCGCCTCGTCGCTCGGCGCGGGCCGGGACGGGGCGGGAGCGAACACGAGCGGCTGCGGCGACTGCGGCTGCGCCTCCCCGAAGCCCGCGTCGCCCAGCGCGGGATAGGTGTACTGCGCCGTTGGCGCCGCCCCCGAAGGCTGGTTCACGCGGGCCAACCCGGCGCATCCGACGCGAGGAGGCGGCAGATCGCGAAGAAACCTCCCGGAGCTGTCATGCGTCCATTTTTGCAGAAATGCTCAGCGCGGGCCGAGGCAGTCCTCGTTAGTACACATCCCGGACGTAACGCTTCTCCCCGGCGAGCCGTTTTTTGTACGCTTTCGCCTCGTCCTGGGACATCCTGCCGTGCGTCTGGACGATCCGCAGCAGCGTCTCGTCCACGTCTTTCGCCATCCGGCTCGCGTCGCCGCAGACGTAGATCCGGGCCCCGTCCTGGATCCATTGCCACAACCGCGCCCCGTGCTCGACCATCCGGTCTTGCACATAGACCCGCTGGCGCTGGTCGCGGGAGAACGCGAGGTCGAGACGGGTCAAGAACCCGTCGGAGAACATCTCCTCAAGCTCCGCCTGGTAGTAGAAGTTCTCCGCCGCGTGCTGGTCGCCGAAGAAAAGCCAGTTCTGGCCGGTGTGGCCGAGTTCGCGCCGCTCGTGCAAGAAGCCCCGGAACGGGGCCACCCCGGTGCCCGGGCCGATCATGATCGCCGGGGCTTCCGGGTCGGCGGGGACGCGGAAATGCGGGGAGCTCTGGAGGAACACCGGGATGAGCCGGTCCTCGGCCCGGTCGGCGAGGAAGCTGGAGCACACTCCGCCCCTTGTCCGCCCGTCCACGCCGGGGAAGCGCACCACCGACACGGTCAGCTGCACCTCGTCGGGGTTCGCGCGGGGGCTGGACGAGATGGAGTACTGCCTGGGGGCGAGCCTGGGGAGCACTTGCTGCCATTCCGCGAAATCGGCCTGCACCGGGAATTCGCGCATCAGGTCCGCGCCTTGTCTGCCGAAGAGCCAATTGTCCAGCTCGACTTTGTTGTCTCGGCGAAGGAGCTTCGCGAGAGCTTGATCATTGTTGCGCGCGGCGACGAAACGCAGCAGCTGCGGGGTGATCTTGCAGATGTCGTACTGCGTGGCCAGGGCGTCGGCCAACAGCTGCGACGCGTCGTCCACAGCAATGGTCCGCGTGCCGTCGAGCCCGGTCGCCCGCAGCCAGGCCGCCACGTCCTCCGGCGCGTTCGCCGGATAGATCCCCAGCGCGTCCCCGGCCTCGTAGGCCAGATCGTGGCCGGAGATGTCGAACCCGAACTGGCGCACCTCTTTGGTCGAGTTCGCGCCGGAGATGACCCGGTTCAGGCACATCGGCACCGCGATCCGGCGTTTGCCCGCCGGGGCCTCCGCCCGCTCCTCGGCGGTCTCCACCTGGACGGGCGCGGGCTCGGAGACGACGACCGAGGCAGGCCGTGGCCCCGAGGCTTCCTTCGTGCCACGGAGCGCGGCGACCACGTCGCGCAGCCACCCCTCCGCGAGCTGGTCCTCGTCCGACTCGGAGACGACCAGCGGCAAGACCCTCGCGGCCCCCAGCTCCGCCAGCCGGGCGTCGAGCGCTTTCGCGTGCCCGCAGAAGTCGTCGTACGCGCGGTCCCCGACTCCGAACACGGCGTACTTGAGGTCGGCGAGCCGCAATTCCGCGTCCGAGTCGAGCCTTGCCCAGAAGTCGGAGCCGTTGTCCGGCGGGCCGCCGACCCCGAACGTGCTCGTGACCACAAGGACTTGCGGCGTCTGCGCGAGCTCGGCCAAGTCCAGTTCGTCCATGTTCGCGCCTCGGGCGGGCAGCCCCGCCTCGACCAGCGCGCTCACGCACCGCTCGGCGAACTCTTCCGCGTTGCCCGTCTGGCTCGCCCACACGACCAGGACCGGAGCCGTCGTCTGCGGTTCTTCCGCCGAGGGAGCCCGCTCCGACGCGGCCCTGGAGTGCATCCCCGCGAGCATGCCGTCCAGCCACAGCCGCACCGGCTCGCGCACCGGGGCCGAGATCGGGAGCGCGGGGACGCCCGGCTGGCCGAGGCCGATCCCCGCCAAGAACCCCGAGACGTAGAGGCTTTCCGCCTCAGTGAGCTGCGGAGCCGGGACCAGCTGGAAAGGCAGCCCGGACACCGGGCCCGAAGGCCCTGCGGGCGCGGGAGCAAGGGGCAGCGAAGACATCGGGGCGCTCGGCAGAGCGGGAACCTCCTCAGATTTCGGAATCGGTTCGAGCGAGACCGCGCACACCTTCAGCTCCGGCTGCAGCGACTCCGGGTCCACCGCATCGCTCGTCACCGCGTTGACCGTGAGGTTCTCGCCGTGCGCGTCGTTCCAGTGGAAAGGCGCGAAACAGGAGCCCTCCCTGGTCCGGTCGGTGATCACCGCAGGGAGCACCACCGACCCTCTGCGCGAGCGCACCCGGACCTCTTGCCCCTCCTCGACGCCGAACTGCTTCGCGTCGGCCGGATGGACTTCGAGGAACGGGCCGGGGTTGAGCTTGTTCAGCTTCGCGACCTTCCCCGTCTTGGTCATCGTGTGCCATTGGTGCTGCAAGCGCCCGGTGTTCAGGACGAGCGGGAACTCGTCGTCCGGCAGCTCGTTCGCCTCCAGGTGCGGACGGGGCAGGAAGGCCGCCCGCCGAGACGGGGTCGGGAAGGCGAGCCGGGGGACGCTCCCGTCCTCGCGGACGTGCGGACGCTGGCTCACCCCGTCGTTGAGGTAGCGGATGGGGTGGCGGTCCGCCTGGTCCTGCTCCTCCGGGGGGCACGGCCATTGCAGCGGCGTCCGGCGGAGCCGCTCGTAGCTCGCGCCGCGCAGATCCCAGCCGGTCAGCGGGTTCCAGAACGCGCGCAGCTCGTCGAAGACATCCTCGCTGGACTGGTGCGCGAACGCCTCGCCGAAGCCCAGCTCGGCCGCGACCAGGCAGATCAGCTTCCAATCCGGCAGCGCGTCGCCAGCCGGGGGGACCGACTGCTGCAGCAGGGTGAGGTTGCGCTCTGAGTTGATCATCACCCCGTCGCTCTCGGCCCAGAGCGCGGCGGGGAGCAGCACGTCGGCGTACTTGTTCGTGGCGGTGTCGAAGAAGGCGTCCTGCGCGATGACCAGCTCCGCGGCCTCCAGCCCGTCGATCACGCTCTGGCGGTTCGCGACGGTCGCGACCGGGTTGGTGCAGATGATCCAGCACGCCTTGATCTGCCCGGTCTGCAGCTGTCGGAAGAGCTCGACGGTCCCCGGCCCCACTGCCGCCCGGATCGTTCCGGGCTCAAGGCCCCACGCGCGCTCGACGTACTCGCGGTCTTGAGGGTTCACGACGGACCGTTGCCCCGGCAGCCCCGGACCCATGTAGCCCATCTCGCGCCCGCCCATGGCGTTGGGCTGGCCGGTGAGGGAGAACGGCCCCGAGCCGGGGCGGCAGATCGCGCCGGTCGCGAGATGCAGGTTGCAGATCGCGTTCGTGCTCCAGACCCCGTGGGTGGACTGGTTCAGGCCCATCGTCCAACACGTCATCCATTCCCCCGCCGCCGCGATCATCGCCGCCGCGCGGCGGATGTCCGCCTCCGCGAGCCCGGTGATCTCGGCGACCTTGTCCGGCGGGTAGTCGAGGAGGAAATCCTCCATCCCCTCCCAGCCCTGCGTGTGCTCCGCGATGAACTCCCGGTCGACATGCCCGCCCGCCACGAGCACGTGCAAGAGCCCGTTGAGCAGCGCCACGTCGGTTCCCGGACGGATCTGCAGGTACAGGTCCGCCCGCTCCGCCGTCGCGGTGCGCCGGGGGTCAACGACGATGAGCTTCGCCCCCGCCTTGAGCCGGTCCGCCATCCGCAGGAACAGGATGGGGTGGCAGTCGGCCATGTTCGAGCCGATGACGAAGAACAGATCCGTCTGGTCGAAGTCCTGGTACGAACCGGGCGGCCCATCCGCGCCGAGCGACTGTTTGTACCCGGTCCCCGCGCTGGCCATGCAGAGCCGGGAGTTGGACTCGATATGGCTGGTCCGCAGATAGCCTTTGGCGAGCTTGTTCGCGAGGTACTGCGCCTCGATGGACATCTGGCCGGAGACATAGAGCGAGATCGCGTCAGGGCCGTGCTCGTCGAGAATCTTCTTAAGGCGCGCGCCCGCCTCTTTCACCGCCGCCTCGACGGCGACCGGCAACGCTTCCCCGCCCCGCTCCGGGCGCAGATAGGCCGAGGCCATCCGGCCGTCCCCGCGCATCATGTCGGCGTGGGTCTGGCCTTTGGTGCACAGCCTGCCGAAGTTCGTCGGATGCTCTTTGTCCCCGGAGACCTTCGCGATGACCGGGAGGCCGTCCACCTCGTTCGTCTCGACCACGATCCCGCAGCCCACACCGCAATACGAGCACGCGGTTCTCGTGAGGGTCACCTGCCCATTGTGAGAACTTCCCCGAACCCGCCGGTTCCAGCCGCGTTAGCTTTTCGTCAAACCCATCTCACAACCCGCCGGATCGCTGCTGTGCGGGCAATGCCCGGACCCGGCTCCGGCTCCTCAACGGCTTCCGGCCTCCCGAGCGGCACCGCCTAAGATGGCCGTATGACGCGAGCTGGCACCAAACTGTGGGCGTTGCTGTGGACGGCGCAGCTCCAATTCTTCATCGTGTACGAGGTCGTGGCCTCGGCGTGGCAGGTTCCCTTCGACTGGAAGCGCAACGCGATCAGCGACCTGGCCGCCGCCGAGTGCTACACGAGCCAAGGCGACGGGCATCCGGTCTGCTCCCCCTGGCATTTGGCCATGGGGGGCTCCTTCCTCCTGACCGGGGCGCTCATGGCGGCCGGGGCGCTCCTCGCGCCGGGAGCGCTGTTCGGCAAGGCCGCGAAGAGCCTGCTGGCCGTCGGCGGGATCGGCTTCTTGATCGTCGGGCTCACCCCGCGCCTGAGCGACTCCGGCCTGCATATGACCGGAGCCCTGCTCACCATGGTGTTCGGCAACATCGGGCTCCTGCTCGCAGGCTGGTCGGCCCGCCGGAGCTTTCGCGCCGCCGGGCTCGCCGCCGCCCTGTGCGGGCTGGTCGCGCTGATCGCCACGGCCACCATGGTCGTCACCCAGCTCATCTGGGTGATCCCGCCTGGTCCGGACACCGCGTGGGCGCTGTCTTGGTTCGGCCTGATCGAGCGGATCGTCGTGTACCCGACCATTGTCGGCATGATCGTCCTCGGGGCTGGCGCGCTGGTCCCGGAGCGGCGAACGGGGCGCTAACCGCGCGAGCGCACGACGACCAGCGTGTTCACGATCAACCGCCAGCCGAGCAGGAACAGCGCCGTGACGGCGCTCGCGACGAGCAGGAAGCTCCACGCGACGGCTTGTCCGGTGAGCGCGCGCAGGAGCATGCCGATCCAGACCGCGCCCAACCACACGGACACTCCGGTCGGCGTGATGGCGCGCGGCGCGCGCCATCCCCGCACGACCGCCCAGCCCGCGGCCGCGCCGATCAGGAAGGGCAAAGCCGTCGCCAGGACGCCGAAGACGCTGTCGTGCTCGTGATGGCTGCGCCTGCCGACCGCCGCGAAGACCAAAAGGAAGATCGCGTCCACCGCCATCGCGGTCCGGGGCCGCATCGTCGCCAAAGCTGTCACCATCTTGCCCACTGTAGACTCGTCCCGTTATGAGGGATCAGACGACCGGAGTCGTGCGGACTCCCCCGCCTCGCGGCGACGAGCGCGCGACTGCTCCGGCGGCCCGGCGAGCGGCGCTGCACGAGAAACGCCAGCGCCTCGCCCGATCCCGCCCCGGCAAAGACCGCAGGACGCTGCTCGACCGGGTCACCAGCTGGCGGACGCTCGGCATCCTCGCCGCGATCTGCGCCGTCGCGGCCGCCGGATCGTGGTTCTGGCCGAAGCCGCGCGAGCACAGCGTGAATCCCGCCGCAATGCGGATCACGACGGAGGAGTTCCCCGCCGGATACATCACCAAAGAGGGCTTGAGCCTGAGCTCGGTCGCGTTCCCGCAGCAGAACCTGCCGAACACGAAGTACGAGCCGCCCCGATGCGCGGAGTTCACGGCGCAAAACCCCCTCGCCGAGGTCGGGGACGGCAAAGCGTCGTACGGGGTGCAACGCGGGTCCAACGAGCTGCGGACGATGGCGCTCGGAGTCGTCGGCCGCGTGGTCTCCTGGGACCAGTTCGTCCAGTTCGCGCAGTCCTGCCCGACGTTCTCGATGACCAACAGCTTCGGCGGCGGGGATCTGAGCATCCAGAAGCAGCAGCCTCCGGGCTCTTCGGCGGACGAGGCGGTGAGCTACTTCCTGACCACCCATAGCGCGAAAGACCGGGCCGCCAAGGACAGCTCCATGCTCGTCATCCTCGCCCATGTCTCCGACCGCACCGTCTTCGCCGGGCTCACGCTGCAGTCGCTCAAAGCGACCACGCCCGACCAATTGCCGGACCGCGACGCGTTCACGAAGCTCTACGCGACGCTGGTCCAACGGGTCAAAGACAATAGCTAGCGGGCCGCTGCCCCCGTCGCGGTCAGAAATTGAACTGCCCGCCGCCATCGGAGCCGTGCGCGGAGCCCTCGCCGACTTCGGGGGTCCCGCCCGGCTCGACCGGCCGCGCGGCCGCGCCGCTCTCTTCCCTCAGCCGCGCCCGCCAGTACGTCAACGCCCGCTCCGCGTGCGAGGTCATCGAGTCGCCAGGAACGAGCACTCGCCGCAAGTCCGCGACGAACCGCTCGAAATCCGCGACCGCCTCCCTCGCCTCGCCGCCCATGGCGGGCGACCACTTCCAGTGCAGGAAGCTGTGCCGGGCGGCCAAGACCACAATGTTGTCCGGGCCGAAGACCCGCTCCAGCTCGGGCAGCAGATCGCGAAGGCTGGCCACGGCTCCCGCCACATCGCCGCCCTCTCCGCGATATTGCGCGATGTCCACGCGGCACTGCAGCATCAGCGTGTAGTCGGACCCAGCGAGGTCTCTGATGAGCCGTTCCGCCGCCGCTGCGGCTCCCGCGAAATCGCCGGCCCCCGCGAGCTGGATCGCGGCTTCCCTGCGGCGGACCATGACGTCCCCCGGAGCGCGCGCGGCAGAGCCGCCGGATTCCGCCTCCTGCCGCTGCGCGAGGCGGGCTCGCCAGTGCGCAAGCATTTCTTCGGAATGCTTGGTCTGCGCGTCCCCCGGAACGTACACCCTTCGCTCGTCCGCGAGGAGCCGCTCCCACTCGTCGACCGCGGCCGCCAGATCGGCTTCGTCCTCCAGCGACCTTCGCCGCCACACCGCGGAGCTGTGGCGGGCGCGCAGCACGAAGGGGCTGTCCGCCCCGAACTCCCGCTCCAGCTCGGGCAGCAAGGCCTCGGTTTCGGCGAGCGCGCCCTCCTGGTCCCCGCTCTGCCCGCGCAATTCGACGATGTCGCTGCGCACATGCAGGCCCAACGGATAGTCCGGGCTCCCTTCGAAGTCCGCGAGGAGACGCTCCATCGCCGCGATGGCCCCCGTGAAATCGCCCGAGTCCGCGAGCTCATAGGCAGCCGCGCGACGAGTCGCCAGGACGTCGGCGTCCACCCGCCGAGCGGGGCCGCCGCTTTCCGCCCGTTGCTCCTGCGCGAGACGCGTCCGCCAGTACGCCGCCATCTGGGCCGCATGCTGTGTCAGCTGGTCGTCCGGGCCGAGCGCCGCGCGCTCGTCCCCGAGCAGCCGTTCCCACTCGTCGACCGCCTCGCGCGCGCCGGTCTCCTCCTCCGGGGACCAACGCTGTTGCGCCAGATCGTGGCGGGCGCGCAACGTGAGCGCGTGGCCGGGGCCGAAGACCCGCGCCAACTCGGGAGCCAGCCCGACCAGCTCCTCGACCGCCCCGGCGCGGTCGCCGCCCGCCCCAAGCCATTGGGCGAGGTCCTGGCGGCACTGCAGCCGCAGCGGGTGGTCGGCGGCTTCCCAGTCGCCCGCGACGAGCCGCCGCAACGTCTCGACGGCTCCCGCCGTGTCCCCCGAGGCTCCGAGCCGGTAGGCGGCGGCGCGCTGGTCTTGTTTCTCCTCGATTCCCACGAGCGGAGCATACACCCGGATCCGAGGCGCGGAGAAAAAGTCCAGGGGCTTGCCGCCCGGCGGATCCGCCGGGCGGCAAGCCCCTGGACTTCGGGAAACTCTCTCGACTAGACCGTGTCGTTGAGCGGCTGGTCCACCCAGCTCATGAGCCCGCGCAGACGCTTGCCGACCTCTTCGATCGGGTGCTCGGCGTTCTCCTTGCGCAGCCCTTCCAGCTCCTTGTTGCCGCCCTCGACGTTGGCGACCAGGCGCTTGACGAAGGTGCCGTCCTGGATGTCGGTCAAGATCTCGCGCATACGCTGCTTCGCGCTCTCGTCGACCACACGCGGACCGGAGAGGTAGCCGCCGAACTCCGCCGTGTCGGACACGGAGTAGTTCATCCTCGAGATCCCGCCCTCGTACATGAGGTCCACGATCAGCTTAAGCTCGTGCAGCACCTCGAAGTAGGCCATCTCCGGGGCGTAGCCCGCCTCGACCATGACCTCGAAGCCGGTCTGCACCAGCTTCTCCGCGCCGCCGCAGAGCACGGCCTGCTCGCCGAACAGGTCGGTCTCGACCTCTTCCTTGAAGGTCGTCGCGATGACGCCCGCGCGGTGCGCGCCGAGCCCGGCCGCGTAGGAGAGCGCCAGGTCCAGGGCTTCGCCCTTGGGGTCCTGGGCGACCGCCACGAGCGCGGGGACGCCCTTGCCGTCGACGTACTGGCGGCGCACCAGGTGGCCGGGGCCCTTCGGCGCGACCATCGCGACCGTCACGTTCGCGGGCGGCTTGATCAGCTCGAAGTGGACCGCGAGGCCGTGCGCGAAGAACAGCGCGTCGCCGTCCTTCAGATGCGGGGCGATCTCCTCGCTGAAGATCTTCGCCTGCGAGGTGTCCGGGGCGAGGACCATGATCACGTCGGCCCACTCCGCGACCTCGGCGGGCGTGCCCGCGATCAGGCCTTGCTCCTGGACCTTCGCCCGGGACGGCGAGCCCTCGCGCAGGCCGACGCGCACGTCGACCCCGGAGTCGCGCAGGTTGAGGCTGTGGGCGTGGCCCTGGCTGCCGTAGCCGATGACCGCGACCTTGCGGGTGGCGATGAGCGCCGGGTTGACGTCTTCCTCGTTGTAGACGGTGACCGACCCTTGTTTGCTGGGCATTCCAACTCCTTTGTGTGTTGTCGTGTTGGTTGTTCGTGTGCTATCGCTTGGTCACCAGCGCTGGTTCTGCGCGGTGATCGGCTTCGAGCCCCGCCCAAGCGCGATGACCCCGGACTGGACGATCTCTTTGACCCCGAGCGGGTCGAGCACGCGCAAGAGCGCCTCGATCTTCTGTTGGTTGCCGGTGGCCTCCACCACCACGGTGTCCGAGGAGATGTCCACGACTTTCGCCCGGAAGAGGTTCGCGATCTCGATCACCTGGCTGCGCACCGTGGCGTCCGCGCGGACCTTGAGCAAGATGAGCTCTCGGGCCACCGAGGAGTCCACCCGGTGCTCGACGATCTTGATGACGTTCACCAGCTTGTTGAGCTGTTTGACGATCTGCTCCAAGACCGGCTCCTCGACCGTCACGGTGACCGTCATCCGCGATATGTTGGGCTGCTCGGTCGGGCCGACCGCGAGCGAGTCGATGTTGAACCCGCGCCGGGAGAAGAGGGAGGACACCCTGGCGAGCACGCCCGGCTTGTCCTCGACGAGGATCGACAGGATCCTCGTCTCGCTCGGCGTCGCAGTCGCGGTCATTTCAGTCCTCCATGGCCCGGAAGGGGCAGGTCTTCGGTGTCGTCGAACAACGGCCGGATGCCCCGCGCCGCCATGATCTCGGAGTTGCCGGTGCCCGCGGCCACCATCGGCCACACCTGCGCGTCCTCGCCGACGATGAAGTCGATGACGACGGGCCGGTCAGTGATGGCCCGCGCCTGGGCGATCGCGTCCGCGACGTCCTCCTTGCGCTCGCATCGGATCCCGACGCAGCCCAGCGCCTCGGCGAGCTTCACGAAATCGGGGATGCGCAACGTGTGGGTGGAAAGGTCGGTGTTCGAGTAGCGCTCCTCGTAGAAGAGGGTCTGCCACTGGCGGACCATGCCGAGATTGCCGTTGTTGATGAGCGCGACCTTGATCGGGATGCCCTCCACCGCGCAGGTGGCGAGCTCCTGATTGGTCATCTGGAAGCAACCGTCGCCGTCGATGGCCCAGACCTCCCGGTCGGGCTCGCCGAGCTTCGCGCCCATCGCGGCGGGCACCGCGTAGCCCATGGTGCCAAGGCCCCCGGAGTTGAGCCAGCTGCGGGGCCGGTCGTAGCCGATGAACTGCGCCGCCCACATCTGGTGCTGGCCGACGCCCGCGCAGAAGACCCCTTCGGGGCCGACCGCCTTGCCGAGCTCCTCGATGACGTACTCGGGCGAGAGCTTGCCGTCCGAGGGCCAGTCGTAGCTGAGCGGGTAGGTGTCGCGGATCTGGTTCAGGTAGGCCCACCACTCGGCGAGGTCGGCCTCGTCCCCGGTCGCCTTGAGCGAGCGGATCGCCTCGACGAGCTCGCCGATCGTCTCTTTGCAGTCGCCGACGATCGGCACGTCCGCCGCGCGGTTCTTGCCGATCTCCGCCGGGTCGATGTCGGCGTGGACGACCTTCGCGAAGGGCGCGAAAGAGTCCAGCTGTCCGGTGACCCGGTCGTCGAACCGCGCGCCGAGCGTGATCAGCAAGTCAGCCCGCTGCAACGAGGCCACCGCGGCGACCGTGCCGTGCATGCCGGGCATGCCGAGATGCTGGCGGTGGCTGTCGGGGAACGCGCCGCGCGCCATGAGCGTGGTGACCACCGGGATGCCCGTGAGCTCGGCGAGGGTCCTCAGCTCCGCGCTCGCGTTCGCCTTGATCACGCCGCCGCCGACATACAGCACCGGGCGGCTGGAGGAGAGGATGAGCCGGGAAGCCTCGCGGATCTGCTTGGAGTGCGGCCGGGTCGTCGGCTTGTACCCCGGCAGGCGGCGCTGCGGCGGCCAGTGGAAGGGAGCCTTGGCGTTCTGCACGTCCTTCGGGATGTCCACGAGCACCGGGCCGGGGCGGCCGGTTGCCGCGAGGTGGAACGCCTCCGCGAGGATCCTCGGGATGTCCGCGATGTCGGTGACCAAGAAGTTGTGTTTCGTGACCGGCATCGTGATGCCGCAGATGTCCGCCTCTTGGAAGGCGTCGGAGCCGATCAAGCCCCTGGGCACCTGTCCGGTGATGGCGACGATCGGCACGGAGTCGAGGTACGCGTCCGCGATCGGGGTGACCAGGTTCGTCGCGCCGGGCCCGGAGGTCGCCATGCACACGCCGACCTTGCCCGTGGCCTGGGCGTACCCGGTGGCGGCGTGCCCGGCTCCCTGCTCGTGCCGGACGAGGATGTGGCGGACCCTCTTGGAGTCGAGGAGAGGGTCGTAGGTCGGCAGGATCGTCCCGCCGGGCAGGCCGAAGACGGCTTCGACGCCCAGCTCCTCGAGGCTGCGGATGATCGTTTGCGCGCCGGTCAGGATCTCGGGCGCGGATTGCTGCCTCGGAGAGTCGGCTCGCTCTTCGCCGCGCCCGGTTTCGGAAGCGGTCTTTATGGTTGAGGCGGTCACTGTTGTGCTCCTTTTTCTCTATTCCTCTTGTCGTCGGCCTCAGGATCACTGATGGCACGCGTTGTGCTGGCCACACAAAAACACCCCCGCCAGGATCGCTGGTCAGGGGTCAGGCGCGTCGTCGCTGCAAGCGGGAATCAGGCGACGACGCGCCTAGATAATTACCTCAAGTAGCTGCTCACGCATGGCGCAAGTGTAGCGCCGCCACGAGCTGTCGGGCAAATCGGCTTCTCAACTGCCCTTTCCCACCCGCATGGGTCACGGCGGCAAACTCCCCTCCAACGCGTCCGCCACGCCTTTCGCCTCCCGCGCATCCTCGCCCGCGACACAGACCATGACCTCGAGGAACGCGTTGCGGCGGGCCCGCGCGTCGTACGCGCAGCGCCGCCCGCCCGCGTCCTCCCGCTCAGATCGCCAGCGGAGCGCGTCCGCCGCCGTCGGGTCGGCGTGGAACGTCAGCGCGAACTCCGCGCCTTGCGCGGTGGTCTCCGTCGTGGACTTGCCGTCGCAGACGCGCAAAGCGGAGACCACCGCCGCGAACGCCCCGCGCGCCTTCGCTTCCGACGGATACAGCCCGACAGCGAGCACGACCTGCGTCGAATCGTCGTCCTCGGCAGGCTGGACCGTCGTCTTGCTGAAGGCCGCCCAGTCCTGCCCATAAGCGGCGCGCATGCCGACCGGATCAGCGAGCCGGCATTCCTCGACCGTTGTTTTCGAATCGGCTCCAGGGGCCGTCACTGCCCGCGACCAGCCCAGATCCACGCCGAGCAACGCGCCCGCCTGGTCGGGGGCCACAGTGACCGAGGGCAGGGCGCGGCCGGGGACCAGGCTCGCCACGTCCGGCGAGGCCAGCGGCAGCAGCCTCGGGTCCGGCGCGGCGCGGCCTGGGACGACCGTGACTCCGAGCCAGGAGCCGAACCCCATGCCGGTGAACACAGCAGCCGAAGCGAAAAAGCCGAACGCGACCGGGCTCAGCCGCCCCTGCCCGGGCCGTGCCCGCCCCAGCTGTAACCGCATCAGGCGATTATCTCACTCAACCCTGCTCGCGATTGCCCTCATCAGGCTCGCGGCCATGCCGCCCGCGTCGCCCCGCTGGCAGAACATCACCGAGAAAAACATGTTGGCGAGCGCCTGCGCCTGATAATCGCAATGCCAGTCGCGCGAATCCTGCTGCGCCGTGGTCCACACGATTCGCTTGAGCTGCACCGGAGCCGAGACGACCCGCCACACCTGCTCCTTCGCCGCGTGCTGCACAGCCTGCGAGCCGGAGCATTTCCCGAGGTCTTCGCCCAACGCGTCGAGCGCCGCCGCCGCCGCTTTACGCGTTGGGTAGATCGCGGCGGCCTCAGCGACCACCTCGACCGCCCCCTCCTCCTTCGGCGTGCGCGCGTAGTAGTAGGCGAAGCTGGACCATCGGTCCCCGAGCTGCCGCTTGAACCCGATGTCGACGGCCGTCATGCAGACGTCCGGGGTCACCCGCTGATCCGGGAACGGCGTGCTCGCCTCTTGCTCGCCGACGAGTTTCCGGCCGAGCGCCTTGGCGAGGTCTGCCTTTCCGAGCAGGACTTTCCCGATCTCCTCCGGGGCGAGCGGGTCCGGTTCCGGAGCCGAGGGCGGCGGCGCGGCCCCCCTCGGCGCGGATTGCGCGATGGCCGTCGCGACCGAGGCCGTGCCAGTGGTCCCGGCTTTGCCGCATGCGGCGAGAAGAACGCCGCACAGCAGCGCTCCCAAGGCTGTTCTCACCTCGCTGCGCATCGAAAAAATTTTATCCCCAGACGTGCTCGCGCCGCTCGCCGAACGGTGCGGTATCGTGAGCAGCATCACTGATCCGTCTGCGGCCTAGATGACCTCGGATAACGCTGGGCGCAACGCTATTGAAGAACGACAAGGGAGTGACGTGCGTATGGTCTCGTGGAGGACTGCGGCGAAAGCGGTCTTGGTCTTTGTGACCGCAATCGCCTACACGCCAATCGCGACCCCGGCCGAGGCGCTTGCGGCCCCCGCCGCCACGAGCGCCCCTGCCGCGGGGCTCGCGAGCGCGACGGCGGACGACTCCGACGGCCCCGAGGACGGCGCCGGTTCGGACGAGGACGACGGACCCCCGCCCTGCCTGCCCGGCAACGCGCCGAGCGCGGTCACAGGACGATGCGTCCCCGATTTCCCCGAGCACGAGTGCCCGGACGGCGGGATGAGCGTCTGGAACCGATGCCCGCGCAGCGCGCCCTGCGCGGGCGGCGGCGCGAGCGTGAACGGCGAGTGCCCCGGGCCGGTCCAGCGGTTCTGCGAGGGCGGCGTGAGCTTCGAGGGCTCGTGCCGAGAGGATTCGGAGGATCGGACGGACTCCGAAGACCCGCGCCTGACCGCCCACACGGCCCGATCGTCCTCGGTGTCGCCGCTATCACCAGTTTTCGGCTAGACGAACTTTTTACTTCGGCTGTACGATGACAGCCGTGAACATCCGGACCTCCTCGCCGCGTCCGCTCGTGTCGCTCCTTGGCCCGGCTTTCGTGGCGGCCATCGCGTACGTGGACCCCGGCAACGTCGCCGCCAATGTCGCCGCCGGGGCGGACTACGGCTTCCTCTTGGTCTGGGTGATCGTCGTAGCCAACCTCATGGCCTGTCTGGTGCAGTACCTTTCGGCCAAACTCGGCGTCGTCTCGGGCATGACGCTGCCCGAGGCGGTGGGGGCCCGCCTGTCCAAACCCTCCCGAATCGCCTACTGGGCGCAAGCCGAAGTCGTCGCCATGGCCACCGACCTCGCGGAAGTCGTCGGCGGCGCAATCGCGCTGCACCTGCTCTTCGGGCTGCCGCCGCTGGTCGGCGGCGTCCTCACCGGTGTGGTGAGCATGGTTCTGCTCCTCATGAAGGACCGCGAAGGCCAACGCGCCTTCGAACGGATGATCATCGGATTGCTCTCGATCATCGCCGTCGGCTTTCTCGCGGGCTTGGTCATCGCCCCGCCCGAAGCGGGCGACGTCGTCGGCGGGCTGCTCCCCCGCTTCCACGGCACGGGCAGCGTCCTGATCGCCGCCGCCATGCTCGGCGCGACCGTGATGCCGCACGCCGTCTACCTGCACTCCGGGCTCGCGAAAGACCGGCACGGGCCAGTCGACGCCCGACAGCGCGGCCAGCTGCTCCGAGCCACCCGCTGGGACGTCGGCTTCGCGATGGTGCTCGCCGGAACAGTGAACCTCGCGATGCTGCTCGTCGCGGCGCAGAACCTCCAAGGCGTCACCGGCGTGGATTCCATCGAAAGCGCGCACGCCGCCATCAGCGAGCGGGTGGGCCCGCTCGCCGGGCTCTGCCTCGCAGTCGGCCTCCTGGCCTCCGGGCTCGCTTCGAGCTCCGTCGGAGCGTACGCGGGCGCGATGATCATGCACGGGCTTCTGCGCTCGAAAATTCCGCTGCTCGCGCGCAGGCTCGTCACCCTCGCCCCCGCGCTCGTGGTCATCGCGCTCGGCGCGAACCTCTCCGAGGCACTGGTCCTCTCCCAGGTCGTGCTCTCCTTCGGGATCCCCTTCGCGCTCATCCCGCTCGTCCGGCTCACCAGCGACCCTTTGATCATGGGCGAATCCGTCAACACGAAGACCACGCTCGGCCTCGGCTGGCTGATCGCGATACTGATCAGCGGGCTGAATATTCTCTTGATCTGGCTGACTGTGAAAAGTTAGGCTCCGCTCATGGCTTTGAGCGTCCTCATCTCCGGCGGCGGGGTCGCCGGACCGGCCCTCGCCTTCTGGTTGAACCGGCACGGACACGCCACCACCATCGTCGAGCAGGCCCCGGCCCTGCGTGTCGGCGGACAAGCAGTCGATTTCCGGGGCCCCTCCATCGCAGTCCTAGAGAAGATGGGCGTCCTCGCCCATGTCCGCGCCCAAGCCACGGGCATGGGCCCGGCGACCATCGTCGACGAACAGGGCCGCCCCATCGCCGAAGAGCCCGCGGAAGTGTCCAGCGGCGAGCTCGAAATCGTCTGGGGCAGTCTGGCCCGCATCCTGCACGACGCGGTGCGGGACCAGACCGAATACCGTTTCGGAACCCGGATCACAGGTCTCGACGACCAGGGCGAGAAGGTCGCGGCGACCTTCAGCGACGGCAGCGCGGAAACCTACGACCTCGTGATCGGCGCGGACGGACTGCATTCCGGCCTGCGCGCGCTCGTCTTCGGGCCGGAGGAGCAGTTCGTCACCCAGCTCGGCCAATGCTTCTGCTATTTCGACATCGAAAACCATCTGAACATCGACCATCGCGGGATCTTCCTCGAAAGCCCCGGCAGAATGGCGGGGCTGCAAGGCGTCGAGCCGGACCAGCCCGCGCGGGCGATGCTGTACATGGCAGCGCACGACCTCGCTTTCGACTATCGGGACACCGAGGGCAACCGGCGGCTGTTCGCCGAACGGTACGCCGGGCTGGGCTGGGAGGTCCCGAACATCCTGCGCGCGCTCGCCACCGCCGACCCGGTGTATTTCGACACTATCGCCCAAGTGCACCTGGCCGAATACAGCCGGGGCAGAATCGCCCTCATCGGCGACGCCGCCTGGTGCGCCTCCCCGCGCTCGGGCATGGGCACCTCGCTCGCGGTCGTCGGCGCGTACGTGCTGGCCCATGAGCTGCGCGCGGCGCGAGGCGACCATCGCGCCGCCTTCGCCCGTTATCAGCAGCTGCTCATGCCTTACGCCGCGCGCTGCAAGAAACTCGCCATCGACAGCCTGAAGGCGGAAGCCCCGACGGGGCCCTTCGGCAGGGCGGTCCGCCGCCTCTCGCTCCACGCGCTGCGCTTGCCGTTCGTCAGCAAGATCGTCGCGGAACGAGCGCTCGCCGTCGGCCGGTCCTTCCGGCTCCCCGAGTACGAGCAGGGCTGAACGCCGAGTTCGCTCGGACGCGCATCAGGCTCGCCAGTCCCCCATGCTCGCGACATGGTTGAGGCTGGCGACGTCGAACCCGGACCAGCACGCCCGCCGGTCGGGCCAAGGATCGGACTCCAGCCTCGGCGCGGCGTCCAGGATCAGCGTCCGGCGCTCCTCCGGGCAGTACTGCGGCCAATTCTCGTCGGGGGCCGCGCCTTCGGCGAACCGGAGCCATCGGCGCTGCAGATGCTCGGTGGTCTGCCGCAGCGTCGCCCGCCCGCCGAGCGCGAGCAGCGCGGCTGCGAACGGGCCGCCCGCGTCCGGAAAGCAAGCGCCGAGTTCGATCCCGTGCGTCGCCCCGAGGCCCAAAAGCCTTGTGAGGCGGCTCGACCAGTCGAAGCGGTACATATACGTCGGCGCAAAGCCGCTGTGGGCTTGCGCCACCGCGAGCGAGGGGATCCAATAACGCACGTCCCCGATGAACGAGATCGCAGATCGCCGCTTGGCCGGCCGAGGATACACGGCCCTGATTCGTTCCGCCGCGCCCGGATCCATCGCGGCGACCACCGCCGTGAGGTCTTCGCGCTCGGCGACGAGCTTGCGACCGCCCAGCGTAGCCGCCACATCGTCTCGGTTCGTGCCGATGACGAGCGGCTTGCGATGCGCGTGGCCGAGCGAGAACGCGTCGACGATCCGGCGCGGCAGCAACACGCCGTCCACCAGCGGCGCGAGGCACCTTGCCCCTCGCCGCCGCCTGGCGACCAGCTCGCCGAGCCGCAGCGAGGCGGCGAGAAGTTCGTCCGAGGTCGCGCGGGCAAGCGCGGCCCCTGCTTCTCCCGGCTCGGCTCCGAGGGCTTCGCAGAACCATCGCGCGTAGAGCCGCGCGTCCTCCCGTTCGAGCACCGTGCCCGCCGGGGGGCTCTGCGCGATGGCCCTGGCGAACAATCCACCGGCCTCCGGAGCCGCCATCAGCGCGAGCACCGTGCCAGCCCCGGACGACTGCCCCCAGATGGTGATGTTGTCCGGATCGCCGCCGAACGCCGCGATGTTTTCTTGCGTCCAGCGCAACGCGGCGAGCGCGTCCCGCAGACCGAGGTTGTCGTCGAACGGCCTCCCCGAGCCGCCGAGTTCGCCGAAGTGCACGAACCCGAACGCGCCGAGGCGAAAGTTCACGCCGACCAGCACGACGTCGCTCCTGCGCAGAAGCGACTCGCCGCCGAAGGTCGCCCAGGAGGATTCGCCCATGAGGTTGGACCCTCCGTGGAAGAACACCATGACCGGGCGTTTCTCGCCCGGTTCGGCGCGAGTGACGATGTGCAGGCGCAGACAGTCTTCGGACGGAGGGACGTTCTTGGCCGCCGGAGCGGACAGCGTTCCTTTCGGCTGGGGACAGCGCGGGCTGTAGCCGACCGCTTCGCGCTCGCCCGCCCAGGGCTCCAGCGGCTGCGGGGCCCGGAATCGCAAGCCGCCGACGGGCGGCTGCGCGTACGGCACGCCGTTGAAACGCGCGAAGCCTCCTTCTCGGACCCCGCGCAGCACCCCTTGCGCGACTTCGACGCGGGGCCGCCCCGCGTCGTCCGCCCCGGAGCCGCTGACGGCCGCGGGGCGGACGACGCCCTTACGCGACAGGGCTGCCCGCAGCCGCGCCGACCGCAGCTCCGACCGTCGTCGGGTTCGAGACGCCGATGCTCGTGTGGAGCGTGCCGTTCGCCAAAGCGACCCCGAACTCGGCCAGGCCCACCCCTGCTCCGACAAGGCCGCCGAGCCCTATGCCGATCACTGTGCCGATCGTGCCGCCGACCACCGGGCCGATATTCGCCGCGTCCGGGCCGAGGAAGCCCAGCACTCCGCCGAGCTGCCGGCCCACCTCCTGCCCCGCCAATGCTCCCAAGCCCACACCGATGGTCGTTGCGGCCACCCCGCCCGCGATGCCGTCGATGCCGCCGTTGATGAAGCCGTGGAGGCTGATCGGAGCCCAGTTGCCGTCGTTGATGTGCGACGTGATGGTCGCGACTTGGCCGAAGCCGAACGGGTCGCTCGACTGCGTGCCGCTGCCGAAGGAAGAGCCGATCGTCGGCGTGCCGGCAGTGCCGAACAGGTTCGTGTCGATAGCTCCGTTCGCGCCGCCGATGACGGCCCCAGCCGCAGCCGCTCCAAGCCCCACAGGAACGCCCGCCACACCGCCGAGGACAGCACCAATCACTTTTCCGATGGGCGCTGTGACGGATTGGACCGCGCTGATCACCTGCTGATTCTGAACTAGCCCGCCGAGCGAGCCGATGATCCCGCCGACGTTCCAGCCAACATTGGTTCCGACCTGGGCGCCGTACGTGGCTCCAGTTGTGATCGCGTTTTGCGTCGCGGTGAAGCCTGCGGCGAGACCGCCGACAACTCCGCCTGCGATACCTCCGAGGATCCCGCTGACGTGGATCTCCACGCCGGGAATAGTCGCGCCGAGAGATTCGCCGACCGTGCGCCCGACCGCTGCGCCCGAGATACCACCGTTGATCGCGGTATTCCATGCTGCACCTATCCCCAAAGGATCGCTGCTCGTGCTCGGCGGACCCGGCGTGATTGCGGTGGTGGTGGCTGCGGTGGTGCTGGTGGGCGTGGTGGCGCTGAGGGTGGTGGCGGCTGCTGTGCCGAGTTGGTTCAGCGCGGCTGTCGTGGTTGTCGTGGTGTTCGTGGTTCCTGTTGTGGGCGTGGTGGCGGTGGTGGTCCCGGCGGTCGTGGTGGTGCTGGGTTTGGCGGCGACGGCGGCGCTGGTGTCGGCGCTTGTGTCGGCGCTTGTGTTGGTGCTGGGTTTGGCGGCGACGGTGGTCGTGCCTGTGGCGGTGGCGCCTGTGGCGGGGCTTGTCGCGGTCGTGCCTGCGGTCGAGGTGCCCGTGGCGGGGCTGGTCGCTGTCGTGCCCGCGGTGGTGGCGGTCCCAGAGGTGGCGCCGGGTTTGGCCGAGGCCGAGGCGCTGGTGGCGCCCGCGGTGGTGGCGCCGGCGTTGCTTGTGCCCGTGCCGCCCGCCGCGCGTTCGGCAGCGCTCACGCCGCCGCCCAGAGCGCCGCCCAACGCCGAACCGCCGCTAGAGCCGCCAGAAGAAGACCCAGCCGCAGAACCCGACGAAGCAGGACTGGACGAAGCAGCACTGGAAGAAGCGGGACTCGAGGAAGCAGCGCCCGCCGAAGCAGGACTGGAAGAAGCAGCACTGGAAGAAGCGGGACTGGAAGAAGCAGCGCCTGCCGAAGCAGGACTCGAGGAGGAAGAGCCCGCCGAAGTCGTCCCCGACGAAGCGGCGCCCGACGAAGCGGCGCCCGACGAGGCAGAGCCCGAGGAGGAGGAGCCGGAGGAACTAGCAGAACCGCCAGAGCTCACACCGCCCGAAGACCCGCCCGCTCCCGAGGAACCCGAACCGCCCGACGAAGACCCCCCAGCAGAACCCGAGCCCGAAGACCCGCCCGAACTCGAACCGCCCGACCCACCGCCCGAACCGCCATGCTGATCCGCGAACGCCGGAGCCACATCCGAAAACGACCCCGCCAACACCACCAACACAGCAGCAACAGCAGACTTCCGATACTGAGCCGGAGACAAACCCCGCCGCACAGGCAAACCAGACGAATCAAAAGAACGAACAAACATGATGGGGAACTCCTATTTCTATGACGGGTATGGCATTAGACGAGGTACGGGGATGAAGGCTGTGCTCGTGAGAGGGAACCCTCGGTCGGACGGTGCTCCGCTGCGCCCCTCTCCGTGAGCCCGAGCCCGCAGCCTCGCTGACATCGAGGAAAAGCCTCGGCGCGCATGGCGGCAACGGCCTTCATGAGGCGATGACCCGCGCGATCGCTCCGCGCAACGCCACAACCCACGGGATTTCCTCGTCCGGGACTGAGCTGTCGACTCCGCGCGCCTTGAAATAGAAGCTCATCCTCCCGTTGTACGAGGAGACCATGTAGCCATGGTTGTGCTGTTTGGGGTCGGGACGCGACTCCCCGTCGCCTGGCAAAGAGCTCAGGCTCCCGTTCTCGCCGAGAACGCCTTCGATGGCCAAGCCCGGAAGATTCGGGAACGTGGGGATGACCCCGACGTTGCTGAGCGAGATCATGTGCGCGGGGACCGGAGCCACTCCTTTCTCCTGCGCTTGGGCGATGCCCGTGAGCAATGTGGGAATATGCAAATGCGACTGCTGCACCAGGCCTGATTCCAGATCCTCGGTCAATTGCTCGACGATGCTCGCGCCGAGTTCGAACGGGTCGGACTCCGCCGTCACCCGCACCACGCCGATAGCGGTGCCCAGCATCACGCTCCCGTCGAGCGGCGGCAGAGGGGGAACGATCCTGTCCCGGACGTCCACCAAGGTGAGGACAGGGACGACAATCTCCTCCGGACGGCCCGCGAGCTCGTACTCGACGAGCAGCAAAGTTCCGACGATCGCGCCGTGCATGCTCAGCCCCCGCGCTTTGGCCGCAGCCCGCAGCCGCGTTGTCTCCTCGACGCTGAGCAGCACTTGGACCGGCCTCGGGGCGCCCCGCGAAGCGGGCGCGGCAGTCTGGAACGCCTCCGGCCCCAACGTCAGCAGCTTCTCCAACCCGGACAGCGGCCCCTGTTCGATCCCGCGCTCCTCGAAGACCTCCTCCAGCGGAGCAGGCGGCTGCTGGGGCGAAGCCGGCAAAGGCATCCCTGAGGAAAGCACGGCTTCGTACTGCGTCAACAGCCGCCAAACCAGGAAAACAACCCCGCACGCGTCGTACACCCCGTGGTGGATGAGCAGGCTCATCCGAAATCGTCCGCGACCATGCACGACTCGCAGCGCCACAAGCCCGGCAGTCGGGTCCAATGTGGCTTCCGGCCCGACGACCAGCGCGTCGGGGTCTCCTTCCAGCACGCGCACAATCGCGGGCGGCGGCTCTTCTGGTTGCACGAACCACGGCCCCTCCGGGCTGTCTTCGATCCTGCCCACGAGCACCGGGTATTCCTTCCGCAAGGCTTCGAAGGCCGCCGTGAGCGCAGGGATGTCGAAAGCCCCGGTGCCGACGGCCGTGGCGATCGTCGTGATCGCATTGTGCCGGTAGATAGCCTCCGTCGGCGCAAGCTTCCGACGAGCGAGGGTCTGGGTCATAAGAGCTCCTTTACGTGGTCACCGATGGAAATCTCGTCTGGGAGCTCCACTGCGGTCGAGCAGCCCGCGTTCACTTTGAAAACCTTGGTGAGCAGGAAATTTCGCACTGGCCTGTAACTCAAAAGCTTGATCATTTTGGCGTCGAGGAGGATCTTGAACCTGCTCTTGGGGAAATGCGCGCCCAGATTGACCTTCTCCTGGTTGGCGCGCACGAACGGCAACATCCTCCGGTCGTACTCGGCGAACGCGGCCTTGTGGTCCCAGTTGTGCGCTTGGAGCGCCCACGCGAGGATGTACGCCCCCACCAGCGCGAGCGAGGTCCCCTGGCCCGTGGCCGGCGAAGGGCAGTAGCCCGCGTCGCCGAGCAGGACCACCCGGCCTTTGTGGTAGCTGTCCATCACGACTTGCGCGACCTCGTCGCAGTAGAAGTCCGCAGTGGAGTCCATCTCCAGCAACAGTCGTGGATAGATCCAGCCCAGGCCGCCGAACCTGGCCTTGATCTCGTCCTTCATGAGCTGTTCGTTCCTGATGTCCAGGTCTGGCAGCTCCGATTGGAAAGCAAGGACAACCCGCGCCTCCGAGTTCTCCAACGCGCTATACACGGAGGACGCGAGCCCTTTGGTGGTGTGCCCCCAGAGCTGGTGGTGGTCGAGGTCGAGAAAGTTCGGCGTGGAGAAGATCGTCGAGTACGCGCCGAGGAAGCGAGTGCGCCACTCGTCCGGGTCGAAGGCGAGCGAGCGGGTCGCGGAGTGAATGCCGTCAGCCCCTACCACCAGGTCGAACTCTCGCTCCAGTCCGGACGCGAAGACGACCGACACCCGCTCTTCGTCTTGGCGGAGCGTCACGACATGATCGCCGAAAATCAGTTCGGCTTTCCCCTCGAGTTCTCGGTGCAGCAGGTCGACCAACGTTTTTCGCAGCACTTCGATATTGGAGTGCTCAGAGTCCTCCACGATGGGGCCGATCGCGGTGGTGCTGACGAGTTTCTTGCCCCGGTCGTCGAAGAGGCTCATCTCCTTGATGCCGGTGTTCGCGGCCCGGACGGCGGGTTCGATGCCCATCCGCTCGATCACGGTGACCGCGCTCCCCCGGATATCGATGGCCTGGCCGCCGCTGCGCACAGCCTCCGCGCGTTCGACAATAGTGGGCCGCACACCGTTTTTCGCAAGTTGGAGCGCGAAAGCAGGACCCGCTATTCCGGCTCCGCAAATCAATACTTGAGGCTGAAGCATGGCAGAAGGCTATAGCTCCATCGCGAAACCCGCAACCGCTAGGCACACATTTCTCTATTTCGCAGATGAATGCGCCGCTTCTTGCCGATCACAAGAAGCGAACCTCGTCGAAAAGCATTCGCGGCGAACCGGAGCACAGCGTCGGCCAGATCGGCCCCTCATGCCAGGAACGCATAGTATTGATGTTATTCCGCGATGCCTTCAGAGACCCTCCCCCTTCGATAGAGTGACAGATATCAAATCTCGCGTATCCAATCTCGCGAAGACGGCAGAACGACAGGCGGCGCAGCAAGCGAGAGACTCCGGATCCACAAAATTTTGCGCATCCTTGACGCAGGTGAGCCACATGTACACAAAACATGTTTCAGTCTTGTTTCCCCCTCTCGTCGGCCAAAGCGTGTTCAGTGTTTACTAGCATAGCCATTCTACGAATGTAAGCAGTTCAGACGCTATATTTGACCAATCATGAGGAGCGGTGTCGCTAGTGGCCCATCTCACATGAAACTCGAGGTATAGCCAAGTTGCACAGTCGCACGAGGCGTTGTATGATGAGCGCAGCATTGATATGTGCATGGATAGTTTGACTCTCCGAGCATAAAATTTCGGTGTAGCAATTTCCTCTATAGTCCTTCACTATGAAGGGCCGAAATCGACTTCAGGCGCAATGGAGCGGAGCGAGAAGGGTTTCGGCAAGGCACCAGTAGTATTTCATCCGAGCAGGGCGCTCTTGCTCGGGGAGCTGAAGGCTACTGTTTATCGAGATTGCCGACCGACGGCCTTGGCTGTCAAGCGTCGTATCGGCAGCACTGTTTTCGTCATGCCTAGGCCCAAAGCTGCGGCACGGTCAATTGAGAGTTTAGTTTAAGAGTGAGGAAGTTCCTGCTTATGTCTCGCACGGTTGTTCGTTCTTTTGATTCGTCTGGTTTGCCTGTGCGGCGGGGTTTGTCTCCGGCTCAGTATCGGAAGTCTGCTGTTGCTGCTGTGTTGGTGGTGTTGGCGGGGTCGTTTTCGGATGTGGCTCCGGCGTTCGCGGATCAGCATGGCGGTTCGGGCGGTGGGTCGGGCGGTTCGAGTTCGGGCGGGTCTTCGGGCTCGGGTTCTGCTGGGGGGTCTTCGTCTTCTTCTGGGGGGTCTTCGTCGGGCGGTTCGGGTTCCTCGGGAGCGGGCGGGTCTTCGGGCGGTGTGAGCTCTGGCGGTTCTGCTAGTTCCTCCGGCTCCTCCTCCTCGGGCTCTGCCTCCTCGGGCGCCGCTTCGTCGGGCGCCGCTTCCTCCAGTCCTGCATCTTCGGGCGCCGCTTCCTCCGGCTCTGCCTCCTCGGGCGCCGCTTCCTCCGGCTCTGCCTCCTCGGGCGCCGCTTCCTCCAGTCCTGCATCTTCGGGCGCCGCTTCCTCCGGCTCTGCCTCCTCGGGCTCCGCCTCCTCCAGTCCTGCGTCTTCGGGCGCTGTTTCCTCGAGTCCTGCGTCTTCGGGCGCTGCTTCCTCGAGTCCTGCTTCCTCGGGCTCGTCGGGTTCCGCGGCTGGGTCTTCTTCTGGCGGCTCTAGCGGCGGTTCGGCGTTGGGCGGCGGTCTGGGCGGCGGCGTGAGCGCTGCCGAACGCGCGGCGGGCGGCACGGGCACAAGCAACGCCGGCGCCACCACCACGGGCGCTGCCGGCACCGCGGCCTCGGCCTCGGCCAAACCCGGCGCCACCACGACCACCGGGACCACCACCACTGGGACCACGACCACCGGGACCACCACCTCCGGCACGACAGCGACCAGCCCCGCCACGGCAAGCGCCAGCCCCGCCGCGGGCACCTCGACCACAGGCACGACCACCGTCGCCGCCAAACCCAGCACCACCACGACGACCAACACAAGCGCCGACACCAGCGCCGCCAAACCCAGCACCACCACAACCGCCGGGACCACCACCGCCACCACGCCCACAACAGGAACCACGAACACCACGACAGCCGCCCTGAACCAACTCGGCACAGCAGCCGCCACCACCCTCAGCGCCACCACGCCCACCAGCACCACCGCAGCCACCACCACCGCAGCCACCACCACGGCGGCCACCACCACGGCGGCCCCCCTCCCCAACCAGCCGGGGCTGTCGATAACGCCAAGCGGATTGGGGGGATTCGTTCAATCGGGGACAGTGATCAACTATGACCCGCTGCGCGTCCCGGTCGGTCCGATGGAAGCGGCGAAGGTCGGGCAGCAGATCGGCGCCGCCACCAATGGCGGCCTTGTCGGAGCCGTCCTCGGCGGCGTCGCAGGCACCGCGATCGGGTTGCTCGGGGCCGCGAACGTCCTCATCCACGGCGAGGCAGCGGTCAGTCTCGGGGCTGCCCAGTACGGCGCAGAGGCCGGAGCCGCTATCGGCAGCGTGGCCGGAGTCGTCGGTTCCACCGTGCTCGGCGCGATCGGCGCAGGCATCGGCGCGGTCGCAGGCGCCGTCTTGGCTGTCGCTCCGGTGGCCACCGCGGCGGTGAGCAGCGTTCCTTGGTCCATCGCCGCCGGCGCGATCAACGGCGCGTACGGCACCTCGATCTCAACGAATATCGACACTACGCCTTTGAGCGATCCGACCACAGGCTATGTCCAGAACATGGCCTGGGGGCTGGACAACGCCGTCAAGCAGGGCGAAAGCGTGGGAGCCGTCGGCCGACAGCTCGGCGGCCCGATCCTCGGCGCGGTCGCAGGCGGCGTCATCGGCGCGATCGACGGAACATTCACCGGAGCGGTGAGCGGCATCAACACCGGAGTCAACTTCGCGCAGATCTTCGGCGGCGTCACCAACCAGCTCGCCACCCAGGTCGCCGGGCCGGGCCTCGGCCAGGTCGCAGGCGTGCTCGGCAGCACCTACTGGGGAGTCGTCGGAGCGACCGTGGCGAGCATCGCGCTCGTGCCGGTGGGCTTCATCGCCGGGACGATCTCCGGTGTGCTCAACGGCTCCGGGGTGTTCAACAAGCCGGATGGCACGCCGGTCGGCGCCGACCTCGGCTCGTCGATCATCGGGAATCTGACGGACCTCGGCGACGGCCTCAACTAAAAAGCAACGCCATCGCCAACAATCGCTCACAGACCGTCGGGCGCTCATCGTTCTCAACGATGAGCGCCCGACGCGCTCTGCCCACACAACGAAAAAGGAGAGTCGCATGACCGCCCTGCGCCGTGCCGCAGTCATTCTGTCCGCCATCGGAACGTTCTTGTCGGGATGCTCGGACGAGCAACACGTGGCCCCGTCCGTTCCGTCTGCGGCCAGCACGAGCCGCATGCCCGCCTCGGACATGACCATGGACCAATACCTGCAGAACCACGGTGTGACCGTCCAAGCGCAGACCGCGACGGACGACAGTCCCCTGCGCATCGGGTTGCAGCAGCCGCCCGGCTGGTTCGCCTATGACAGGCTCCAGGTCCCCAACACCTACACCGTGCTCACCGATCGACGGGCGATCGACCAGAATTTCGTCCCGAACGCCGTCGTCGTCGTCCATAAGCTCAACGGGAGCTTCGATCCGAGGTCGGCCATCCTGCGCGGCTTCGTGGACACCGAGCGGTACAAGGACTTCAAGAAGACGAGATCCTCCCTTGACGACTTCGACGGCTTCCCCTCCGCCGTCATCGAAGGCTCCTACTCCGACGACAAGGACCGGGCGCTGCACGTGCTCAACCGCTACGTCCTCGCGGGCTCCGGCGACCGCGCGTTCGCCGTCCTGCTCACCGTCACCACCACCGAGGACCAGGCGGGCAAGCTCGCGGACGATCTGAAAACGCTCGACCAAGGGTTGAAGATCACCCTGAAATGACCTCGGCCCGCCGCAAGCCGTCTCGGGTCAGCGCAGCCGGAAGATCGTGCGGTGCCATTCCTTTTTCGGCTCGCCGGTGATCTCGCTCATGACATGCTTCACCGCCAAATACTCTTCGAGCGAGTACGCCGAGAGGTCCTTGCCGAAACCCGAAGCGCCGAATCCCCCGTGCGGCATCTCGCTGACGATCGGAATATGGTCGTTGATCCAGACGCAACCCGCCCGGATCTCGCGCGAGGCCCGTTGCGCCCGGTAGACGTCCCGCGTCCACACTGAGGCCGCGAGGCCGTACTCGGTGTCGTTGGCCTGCCGGATCGCGTCGTCCTCGCCGGTGTGCGCGCGAGCGACGAGCACCGGGCCGAAGATCTCGGCGCGGTACGCCTCGGAGTCTTCCGCCACGTCGGCGAGGAGCGTGGGCCGGTAGAACGCGCCAGGCAGATCGGGCGCGCAGCCGCCCGCCGCGACCCTGGCCCCCGCAGCCTTCGCGCGCGCCACGATCCCGGCCACCCGGTCGCGGTGCGCGAAGGAGATCTGCGGCCCGATGTCGACGCCCTCGTCGAGCGGGTCGCCCTGGACGACCTTCTCCATCAGTTCCGCCACTCCGGCGATGAAATCCTCGTAGACGGATTCGGCCACGATGGCGCGCGCCGCAGCGGTGCAGTCCTGCCCGGAGTTGATGAGCGCCCCGGCCACCGCCCCGTGGATCGCCGCCTCAAGATCCGCGTCCTCGAAGACGACGAACGGGGCTTTGCCGCCCAATTCAAGCTGCACGCGCGCCCCGCGCGCCGCCGCCCGCGCCATCACGGTCCGCCCCACCGCCGTTGAGCCGGTGAAGGTCACCGCGTCCACGCCTTGGTGTCCGGAAAGCGCGTCGCCCGCCTCGGCCCCCGCGCCGACGACAACATTGAGCACGCCGCGCGGAAGGCCCGCTTCGACCGCGAGCGCGGCCAAGCGCAACGTGGTGAGCGGGGTGAGCTCGCTCGGCTTGATGACCACGGCGCATCCGGCCGCGAGCGCGGGGGCAGTTTTCCACACAGCCATCTGCAACGGGTAGTTCCACGGGGTGATCGCGCCGACCACCCCGACCGGCTCCCGCCGGATCGAGGAGGTGTGCCCGCCCGAGTACTCCCCCGACGCTTTGCCCTCCAACAGCCGCGCCGCGCCCGCGAAGAACGCGATGTTGTCGGCGCTGCCCGGAATGTCGAACTCGGCGGCCAACCGCTTTGGCTTGCCGGTCTGCGCCACCTCGTCCGCGACCAGCTCGTCGGCGCGCTCCTCGACGAGGGCCGCGAGCTTGAAGAGCACCCCGGCGCGCTCGGCGGGGGTCGCTTTCGCCCACTCGGGCTGCGCCGCGCGGGCAGAAGCGACAGCGGTTTCCACTTCCGTCGCGGTCGCCAACGCGACTTCCGCGACAGGCTCGCCGGTCGCCGGATTGACCACCATGTGCCGCGCGCCCGTTCCGGCGGAGTCCGCGCCGCCGATGAAGCAACCTGGGATATCGCGTGTCGTCATAGCAGCCAGCCTAACAATGCCTCAACCGGATCGCAAGATAAATATGAAATTCGCAACTAATTCCGTTCTTAATATTGATTTGTTCAACTGATTTCGTTACATTCTTCATATGACCACAAGCGTTCGGCAGCCTCTGGACGAGATCTCCAAAGCCATCGTGGAAGAGCTCCAGGAGGACGGCAGGCAGTCGTACGCCGCCATCGGGAAGCTCGTCGGCCTCTCCGAGGCAGCCGTGCGCCAGCGGGTGCAGAAGCTCGTGGACAGCGGCGTGCTGCAGATCGTCGGCGTGGTCGACCCGAAACAGGTCGGCTTCGCCCGCCAGGCGATGATCGGAATCCGTTGCGCGGGCGACGCCCGGGAGCTGGGCGAGCAGCTCGGGGAGATTCCGCAGGTCAAATACGTGGTGCAGACGGCGGGCTCGTTCGATGTGCTTGTCGAGGTCGTCTGCGTGGACGACGCGGAGCTTCTCGACGTTTTGGGCGGGCGCATCCGAGCATTGCCAGGCGTGGTCAGCACCGAGACCTTCGTCTACCTCAAGATCGCTAAGGAGCAGTACACATGGGGCAAGCAGTGAGCGCGCCGGCAAACCGGAACGTCCCGGCCAATCCGTCCGCTGTCGCCGCAGCCGCGAAGAAGCACGTCTGGGGCCACTTCGCCCGCCACGGCGAAGGGATCGCGCCGCCGGTCGTCGTCCGGGGCGAGGGCGCGCGGATCTGGGACGACGCGGGCAGGAGTTATCTCGACGGCCTCGCGGGCCTCTTCGCGGTCCAGGTCGGCCACGGGCGAGCCGAACTCGCCGAGGCCGCAGCCGCGCAAACCAAGGAGCTCGGCTACTTCCCGGTCTGGGGCTATGTCACCCCGCCGGTCGCCGAACTCGCCGAACGGCTCGCGGGGTACGCGCCAGGCGACCTGAACCGGGTGTTCTTCACCGTCAGCGGCTCCGAAGCCGTCGAGAGCGCGTGGAAGCTCGTCAAGCAGTACTTCAAGCTCGTCGGCAAACCCACCAAGCACAAAGTGCTCTCCCGCTCGCTCGCCTACCACGGCACCTCGCAGGGCGCGCTGTCCATCACCGGCCTGCCCGGGCTCAAAGTCCCCTTCGAACCCCTCGTCCCTGGCGGGTTCCGGATCCCGAACACGAACTTCTACCGAGCCCCCGAGGCGTACGCGTCGGACTACGCCGCCTTCGGGCTGTGGGCCGCGGACCGGATCGAGGAGGCGATCCTCTTCGAGGGCCCGGACTCCGTCGCCGCAGTCTTCCTCGAACCGGTGCAGAACACTGGCGGCTGCTTCCCTCCCCCGCCCGGTTACTTCCAGCGGGTGCGCGAGATCTGCGACCGCCACGACGTGCTGCTCGTCTCGGACGAGACGATCTGCGCCTTCGGGCGGATCGGCCCGATGTTCGCCTGCGGGCAATACGGCTACACCCCCGACATCATCACCTGCGCCAAAGGGCTCACCTCCGGCTACGCGCCGATCGGCGCGATGATCGCCAGCGAGAGGATCTTCGAGCCCTTCGCGGACGGGACCACGGTCTTCATGCACGGCTCCACCTACGGCGGGCATCCGGTGTCCGCAGCCGTGGCGCTCGCCAACCTCGACATCTTCGAGCGCGAAAGGCTGAACGAGCACGTGGCCGCGAACGCCGCCGCCTTCAAGGCGACGCTCGACCGGCTCTTGGACCTGCCAATCGTCGGCGACGTGCGCGGCGCGGGCTTCTTCTACGGGATCGAGCTCGTCAAGGACAAGGCGACCAAGGAGAGCTTCTCCCCCGAGGAGTCCGAGCGAGTGCTGCGCGGCTTCCTGTCCACAGCCCTCTTCGAGGGCGGGCTCTACTGCCGCGCTGACGACCGCGCCGAACCGGTGGTCCAGCTCGCGCCGCCGCTCATCTGCGGACAGCGAGAGTTCGACGAGATGGAGTCGATCCTGCGCTCCGCGCTGACGCAGGCCTGGTCCAAGCTCTAGCCCGACCGGCCCTCGTCCGTTCGCGCGGCGCCCGGTTCCCGTGCCGTTGGGCGATGGCGCGGACAGACAACGGCACGAAAGAGACCGCCCCGGACGGCCAGGCCCGGAAAGCGGTGTGGGGAGCGCTCGTCGGCACGGCGTTGGAGTGGTACAACTTCTTTCTTTCCGGCACCGCCGCCGCGCTCGCGGTCGGTTTCGTCGCGAGGCCGCTTGGCGGGGTCGTCTTCGGGCGCATGGGCGCGATCACCTGGCTCGGGGCGGACAAGCTGGCGAAGCCCGCCGCCCGGCGCTCGCCGAGGCCTGATCGGAGCCCTCGCACTAGGCTGGTCGGATGCTCCGCACCGCCCTTCGGACCCTGATCGCAATCAGCTCTGCCATGGCCGCGACGGCTTCGTTCGCCACCGCAGACCCCGACGACCCCACCTTGGCCCCGCAAAGCGGCGTGGTCCAGCCGTCCGGCTCGGAGCCGGTCCCCGACGGCGCGGCTCCCGCGTGGCTGGTCGCCGATCTCGACACCGGCGAGGTGCTCGCGGCCCGCAACCCCCACAGCCACTACCACCCGGCCAGCACCATCAAGACCCTTCTGGCGATTGTCGTGCTGAGCGAGCTCGACGTCGGCCAAAGCCTCACCGAAAACGCCGACGACGAGGCGGCGGACCGCGAGAGCATCGTCAGGTTCATCCGGCCCGGCGAAACGCACACCGTGCGCGAACTGCTCGAAGCCCTGCTCATGATCTCGTCGAACGGCGCGGCGAACACGCTCGCCCGCGCGCTCGGCGGGGTCGGCCCCGCCGTCGCGAAAATGAACGCCGAGGCCGCGCGCCTCGGAGCCAACGACACCAGGGCCGCCACGCCCTCCGGCCTCGAAGCGCCTGGGGTGTCCAGCTCGCCGCACGATCTCGCGCTCTTCTTCCGGGCCGCGTTGCGCAATCCCACCTTCGCCGAAATCGTGCGGCAGGAGCGCGCGACGGTCTCCGGCTCCCCAGCGATCCAGCTCGTCAACCGCGATCCGCTTTTGGGCTCCTACCCCGGCATGCTGGGCGGCAAGACGGGCTTCACGGACGAGGCGCAGTACAACTTCGTCGGAGCCGCGGCGCGGCATGGCAGACGGCTCGTGGTCGCAGTGATGCACAACCCCGGCTCCTATCCGGCCCAGCAGGCTCGCGCCCTTTTCGACTGGGGCTTCGCCTTGGAGCCCGGCCTCGAAGTCGGCACGCTCGGCTGAGCTGGGAGCCTGCCGGCTCAGCCGTGGCGGCGGACGATCGTCATCGACTTGTCCACCTTCTTCAGCTGGGCGAAGTGCTCTGCCGGCACGCCGAACACCGTCGCGAGCACGTCCGGCGGGATCGCGCTGATCGCCGAAGCCAAGCCGATGTCGTCTTTGCCCTCTTGCGTGCTCGCGTTGAAGACGATGAGCACCTTCAACGGCTCGTCATAAGGGTTCTCGAAATAATGCAAGTCGCCCTGCGGGGCGAAGATCACGTCGCCCGGACCCGCGTCGAACTGCTCGTGATGCCCTTCTGGCTCCAGAATGCTCCACTTGGCTTTGCCGGAGACCACCACATTGATCTCCCAAGCGCTCGGGTGCCAGTGCGGCTCGCGGATCCCGCCCTTTTCCAACGTCACCATGACCACGCTGGCCTTCTGGCCGGTGAGGATCGGGAAGTTCGCCTCGCTGGCCTGGCGCAGCTCCCCGCCGTCGAAGCGCGTGGGCTCCAACGCGGAGAGGTGGAACAAGTGCGGCTGCTTCGTGTCGAGCTCCGCCGGAATGCGAGGGTCGCCGAACCTCGCCGCGTCCTCGTCGGGCACGCCGCGCTCGGGCGGCGGCGGTGGCGGCGGCTCTTGACGCGGGCTCAGCACGCGGTCCGCCGTCGCTCCGCCGAACGCGGACGCTCCGACGAGCCCCGCTCCGCCGAGCACTTGTCGTCGATTCATCGTCATGCGGGCACTGTATTGGCAGCAGCTGAGAAAAGTCCATAGCCAGCAGAAGAATTCGATAAGAGCGCGGAACCGCCGACGGCCGCGCGGACCCCAAAATTACGTCACATCGGCGTTCGGGGCGCTAAAGGTATTGCAATCGGCGATTTTGTTATTCGTGCCGCGCTCCCACCAACTGAAGACGTGGGCGCTGGTCCCGTGGTCGGGAAGCTCGCCGGGCCGGTTGCCGTCGCCCCGCCCGTCTTGGCCGAGCCTGCCCTCGGCGAGCGTCGCCCTGGTGATGCTGCCGCGCCCCGCTTCGGCCCCAAGGAACATCCCGGAGAAGCACTGCGCTTGCAGCTCGACCCTCCGAGACAGCTCCAGTCCCTCGGGCGTGTTCCAGTTGCCGGAGGGCAGGAGGGCGAGCACTTGGCTCGTGATCCCCGTCAGCATCTGGACGTGGTGCCCATACTCGTGGGCCAAGAGAGCCAGGTAAACACCAGGATGGTCGCCGAACACTTCCGTCTGCAAACCGCTCGCAGGTATGTAGAGCGAGTCGTCTCCCGCGCAGTAGATAGCCGCGATGATGTCCTGGGTCACCTCGCCGCAGGAGCTGGCGAACGGCGTTTTCTCGGGAAAGATCAGCGCGGGCGAGACATTCGGCACGCCGTGCCGGGCGAGCAACGGAGTCCACGCCGCGTCCATGCAGTCGCGCGCAGTCGTGAAGAAGGCCTGCAAGCTCCCCGGATCCGTCGACCATCGCGGCAGCTCGCAATCGATTTGGTCGAGCCCCTCGTCGTCGTGCAGGAATTCCGCCGCCGCCACCTCGGGGACCGGGTCGGCCTGCGCCTGTCCGGCGCGCGTCCCTGCCCCTGCAGCGCTCAACACCAAGAGGGCGGCAAACCCCCAGCGCGCCGCCCGCCCCGCAATCCGCATCGCGATCTCCATTCTCATCAGTGCTTGATAGGGTAACCATCGCTCCCAGTCGGGCGACATCACATCCAGTTGTTGAGCTTTAGCACTCGACCATGTAGAGTGCTAGTGGCCGCGCTGAACACCCTGGACCCGCGACTCGGGGAGCGCAAGCGGGCCACGAACCACAAAGATCAACGTGAAATTGGAGGCTCATCGTGGCGAGCGTGAACATCAAGCCGCTTGAGGACAAGATCCTCGTCGAGGCGAACGAGGCCGAGACGACCACCGCTTCTGGCTTGGTCATCCCGGACACCGCAAAAGAGAAGCCCCAGGAGGGCACTGTTATCGCGGTCGGCGAAGGCCGGGTCACCGAGAAGGGCAACCGCATCCCCCTCGATGTCAAGGCGGGCGACACCGTCATCTACAGCAAGTACGGCGGCACCGAGATCAAGTACAACGGCAAGGAGTACCTGATCCTCTCGGCCCGCGACATCCTCGCTGTCATCGAGAAGTAATCCCCGAAGCTAGCCCGCCCAGCGCCGCTGGGCGGGCTAGCTTTGATTTCGCCCCTTTTTCGACTTTCTCCCCTAGGACTTCACCCATGGCAAAACTCATCGAATACGACGAGACCGCCCGCCGCGCCCTCGAGCGCGGCGTGGACCGGCTCGCCGACACCGTGAAAGTGACCCTCGGCCCCCGAGGCAGGCATGTCGTGCTCGCCAAGGCGTACGGCGGCCCCGCCGTGACCAACGACGGCGTCACCATCGCCCGCGAGATCGACCTCGAAGACCCCTTCGAGAACCTCGGGGCGCAGCTGGTGAAATCGGTCGCCACCAAGACCAACGACGTCGCGGGCGACGGCACCACCACCGCGACCGTGCTCGCGCAGGCGCTGATCCGCGAAGGCCTGCGCAATGTCGCGGCGGGCGCGAACCCGATCGCCCTCGGCTCCGGCGTCGCCAAGGCCGCCGACACCGTGAGCGAAGCGCTCCTCAAACTCGCCACCCCGGTGGACGGCGAGGAGCACATCGCCCAGATCGCCACTGTCTCCTCCCGCGACGAGCGGATCGGCCAGCTGGTCGGCGAAGCGCTGACCAAAGTCGGCAAAGACGGCGTGGTGACCATCGAGGAGTCCGGAACGCTTGAGACCGAACTCGTGGTGACCGAAGGCGTCCGTTTCGACAAGGGCTTCCTCTCCCCCTACTTCATCACCGACCAGGACGAGCAGGAAGCGGTGCTGGAGAACGCCTCTGTGCTGCTGCACCGGGACAAGATCAGCTCCCTGCCGGACCTCCTGCCGCTTTTGGAGAAGATCGCCGAGGCGGGCAAACCCGTGCTCATCATCGCCGAGGACGTGGAAGGCGAGGCGCTGTCCACCCTCGTGGTGAACTCCATCCGCAAGACACTGCACGCGGTGGCCGTGAAGGCCCCGTACTTCGGCGACCGCCGCAAAGCGTTCCTTGAGGATCTCGCAGTGGTCACCGGGGCCCAAGTGGTCAATCCCGAGGTGGGGCTGCGGCTGCGCGAGGTCGGCCTCGAGGTGCTCGGCTCCGCCCGGCGCATCGTCGTGACCAAGGACGAGACCACGATCGTCGACGGCGCGGGAGCAGGCGACAACGTGCAGGCCCGCGTCGCCCAGATCCGCCAGGAGATCGAGAACACCGACTCCGACTGGGACCGCGAGAAACTGCAGGAGCGTCTGGCCAAGCTCGCGGGCGGCGTCGCGGTCATCCGGGTCGGCGCGGCCACCGAGACCGAGGTCAAGGAGCGCAAGCATCGCGTCGAGGACGCCGTCTCCGCCGCGAAAGCCGCTGTGGAGGAGGGCGTCGTCCCCGGCGGCGGCACCGCCTTGGTGCACGCGGGCGCGGGACTCGCCCAGCTCGCGGCGAGCCTTCCCGGCGACGAGGCCATCGGCGTGACCGTTGTCGCGAACGCGATCAAGGCTCCGCTGCATTGGATCGCGTCCAACGCGGGCCAGGACGGGGCCGTGGTGGTCAGCAAGGTCGCCGAGAACCCGAACCTCGGATTCAACGCCGCGAAACTGACCTACGAGGACCTGCTCGAGGCCGGCGTCATCGACCCGGTGAAAGTGACCCGCTCGGCGGTGGTCAACGCGGCCTCGGTCGCGCGCATGGTGTTCACCACCGAGACCGCTGTCATCGACAAGCCGGTCAAGGCGGACGGCGGGCACGGCCACCACGGCCACGCCCACTGATTGCCCGCAGGTTCTCAGGCGGCGATCCGCTTCGTCGGAGCGCGTCGGGCGATCATCCGCCCGCGAACCCGCGAAATTAGGAAAGCGGCCGGTCCGAGAGGACCGGCCGCTTTCCTATTGTCTCCGCTAGCTCGCCAGCCTGCGGCGGCGCTTCTCCATCGCGGCGATGCGCTCGGACTCGGACAGCCCTCCCCAAATCCCATAGGGCTCGCCGACCCGGATCGCGTGCTCGCGGCACTGCATGATGACCGGGCACTGCCTGCAGTATTCCTTCGCCTTATTCTCCCGTTGCCTACGGGCCCGACCGCGCTCCCCTTCCGGGTGAAAGAAAATCGAGGAGTCCATCCCGCGACAGACTCCTTTCATCTGCCAATCCCATACGTCCGCATTTGGACCCGGGAGAAGTGGAATCGACATAGTGACGGTGCTCCTCATTCGTAAAGCCTCAATTATTCGCCCAAACATCCGCCTGGCGAGCATCTGCTCTCCACCGCCGACTCGGGTTGACCACCTCGTTGTGTTGGAGCTACCGTACGAGGCGACAGCAGCGCCGTCAAGACCCCAAAAAAGTGGCATTTCACATATCCCATCCCCGCTATGTGAGAAAAACTCCTCTAGGATGCTGAAATCTCCGAAAAATTTACATCTGATCAATTCGCGTTAAACTCCGTGTTAACTTCCGCCGCGTTTGGCGACCGCCCCGGGGCGCACCCCCTGCCTCCTGCGAAAACGCCCTTTGAGCAATGGTTGCGCGCGGTGGCGCTGGCGGGGCGGGGCAAATACGCCGACGCGACCGGGGAGGTCGCGCCGCTCCGCGAGTCGCGCTATTCTGCCGCGCTGCGGTCCACGGCGCTCAGCCTCGAAGCCTCGATACTCCGTCAACAAGGCTGCCACGAGCGGGCTTTGCAATTCGACACGCGCGCGCTCGCCTTTCTCTCTGAGCGGGCCCCGCGGCAAAAGGAAGACCCCGAATTCGTGCTCGCCCGATGCGACGCCTTGACCGGCGTCGCCGCCGACAATATCGGCCTGGGAAGCCTCGCCGACACTCGCCGGGCATTGGACCAAGCCGAGACGCTGCTCGACGAAGCAGAGTCCGCGCCCTTCGGCTGGCGAGCGAGGCTCCGCTGGCGGTGGGTGAGCGCCGAAGCGGCGATGGCCGAGGGGAGCCCGGACGACGCGCTGCGCGCGGCAGCCGCCGGCCAGAAGCTCGCGGACAGCTGTCCCAGCAGGCGGCACGCGTGCAAGTCGCGGCTGATCCTCGCCGCGGCGCACGCCTGCGCTGCTTCGACCGCCACAGCACGAACGCTCGCCGAAGACGTCTTCGCGAAAACCGAGGACGCGGGTCTGCTGCCGCTGGCCTGGGCCGCCGCCATGCTGCTGCACGCCACCTCGCCGGACGAGGGCTGGGACGGGAAGGCTACGGCTTTGCGCGGCCAGTGGGCCTGACTCGGGTCAGGTCGACCGGGCCCATCTGCGCAGCAGGTCGATCCGCTCCTTGAGCTGCTGCGCAGAAGCAGCCGCGACTGCGGGCCCGCCCAATTTCGCGCGCAACTCCGTGTGCACGACCCCATGCGGCTTCCCCGTGCGATGGTGGTAGGACGCGACCAGGGCGTTCAGCTCGCGGCGCAAGTCGGAAAGGCTCTTGCCGGGCTGCTCCGCCGTCGTCGGAACCACGGCGGCAGGGGCCTGCGAGCGCCGCGCCAACTGCTCCTCCTGCCGCTTGCTCAAAAGCGCGCGCATCTGCTCCGCGTCCAAGAGCCCGGGCAACCCCAAGTAGTCCGCCTCTTCGTCCGACCCGGCGAAGGTGGCGGTCCCGAACGAGTTCCCGTCGTAGATCACCTGATCCAGCTCGGCCTGCGCGCCGAGCGCCTCGAATGACTCCTGCGACAGATCCGCCGTGGACTCTTTGCGGTTCGCCTTCTCGAGAAGCCCGTCCTCCCAGCCCTCTTCTTCCTCTTGCCGCTTAGGCGCGCCCAGCACGTGGTCGCGTTGCGTCTCCAGCTCGCTCGCCAGTCCCAACAGCACCGGCACAGAAGGCAGGAAGACGCTCGCGGTCTCGCCTGGGCGGCGGGCGCGGACGAAACGGCCGACCGCCTGCGCGAAGTAGAGCGGCGTCGCGGAGTTCGTCGCGTACACCCCGACCGCGAGCCTCGGCACGTCCACGCCTTCCGACACCATGCGGACCGCCACCATCCACTTCGAGGTGCCCCGGGAGAACTCTGCGATCTTCCCCGACGCGCTCGGATCGTCGGAGACGACGACCGTCGGGGCTTCCCCCGTGATCTCGCGCAGCTTCAACGCGTACGCCCGCGCCTTGTCCTGGTCCGTGGCGATCACCAATCCGCCGGCGTCCGGCATGCCGGTCGCGCGCTTGTGCTCCAAACGCCGATGCGCGGCGGCGAACACGGCAGGGATCCAGTCGCCTTGCGGGTCCAAGGCGGTGCGCCAGGCGCGGGCGGTGTGCTCGCGGGTGAGCGGCTCGCCGAGCCGCGCGGCGTACTCGTCGCCCGCGTTGGACCGCCAGCGCGCCTCGCCGGAATACGCGAGGAACACCACGGGACGGACCACTCCGTCCGCCAACGCCTCCGCGTAGCCGTATTGGTGGTCGAAGCGGCTCATGAGCGAACCGTCCCCCACCGGCTCGTACCGGACGAACGGAATAGGGTTGTCGTCGCTGCGGAACGGCGTGCCGGTCAGCGCCACCCGCCGCTCCGCGCCTTCGAACGCCTCGCGCACGCCGTCGCCCCACGACTTCGCGTCTCCCGCGTGGTGGACCTCGTCGAGGAGCACAAGCGTGCGCTTGCGCTCGGTGCGCACCCTGTGCCGCGCCGGATGGGCCGCGATCTGGGCGTACGTCACCACCACTCCGTGGTGGTCGCTCGAAGTCATGCCCACGGCGTTCGAGAACCGCGCGTCGAGGAGCAGGCCCGACTGCGCCGCCGAGTCCGCCCACTGATGCTTGAGATGTTCGGTGGGCGTCACCACGGTGATCTGGTCGACGGTCCGGTCGGCGAGAAGCTCAGCGGCGATCCGGAGCCCGAACGTCGTTTTCCCCGAACCGGGAGTGGCCACTGCGAGAAAATCCGACGGAGAAGAGCTCAAGTACTTCGCCAACGCGCGCCGCTGCCACGTGCGCAACGGCCTCGCCTGGGCGCTCGCCTGCGTCAACCTGCTCGTCTCCTGTGCCTTGGGCCTCCCACACGCGGGGAGCGTCCCCGATTTGCCTTGCCCATGATACGGCGAACAGCCCCAGAGCCAGAAATCCAAACTTTTGCCCTGGATCACAAATCCCTTACTTTGAGAAACGCCACATAGTGGCATATGTCGTAGCAGAGGTTGGAAGAGGTGCGCAGCATAGTGTCGGGATTGCCGCAAAGATCGCGGGCCGCCCTATTCGTAGCGATGATCGGACTCGCCCTGCTCGTCCCGAGGTCTGCCGCCGATGCGGACGACCAGCGGCCCAGCGGGCCGACTCAGCGGGGCACAGATTCGTACGGCAAGCCCTCTCCGGTGAACGGCTGGAAGAACTGCGCCGAAGCCCCGGCGCACGGGGTCGCGGCCATCGTCCGGGGCGGACCCGGCTACAACCCGGCGCTCGACCCCACCAACGGCGGCGCGAGGCGCCTAGGCGCCTCGCGCCGCCGTTCCCTTGAGCGGCACGCCACGCCTCATCTATTTGATTTAGATCACATTTTTCGGTAAAGTGATTTGTACAACACATACCGAGACCGTTCGTCTGAAGCAGATTGAGGTGTACGCAATGAGGAGACCGGCACGAGGAGTTTGCCTGCTCGGGTTTGTGGGAGCGCTCTTTGCCCCTGCGGCCCCGCTCGCGGCCGCCGACGACAGCCAGCCTTCGCCGGATCCCTCGGCCGCCGCAGGCCATGCGCAGAACGCGGCTCCCCCTGGACCGCTCTGGGTGAAAGGACCGTACGGGAAGCTCTTCCCGGTCGGCGGCTGGAAAAACTGCGCCGAAGCCCGAGCCCGAGGGGAAATTCCCATCAAACGGGGCGATCTCGGCTACAACCCTGCGCTCGACCCCACCAACAGCGGCATCGAGTGCACGTAGCCGTCGCTCACCCCAACGAGTGACGGAGATCCGCGAGCAAGTCTCGTTCGTCCTCGATGCCGATCGAGAGCCGCAAGAAGCCTTCCGGCACCGCGTCGCCCCACCTCGCCCGCCGATCAGCGGTGCTGTGCACGCCGCCGAAGCTCGTCGCTTCTGCGAAAAGCGCGCTCCGGGCGAGGAACTGCTGCGCCGCCGCGATGCTTGCGAGTTCGATCGAAACCAGGCTGCCGAAGCGGGCCATCTGCCGCGCCGCGAGCCCGTGGGAGGGGTCTGCGGCTAAACCCGGGTAACGCACCGAGCGCACCTGCGGCTTTCCGCTGAGGAATTCGGCGACCGCCTGCGCGTTCGCGCACTGGCGGTCGAAGCGCAGCGCGGCGGTGGCCAAGCTGCGGTGCGCGAGCCATGCCTCGAACGGGCCGGTCGTCGCCCCGGAGACGGTCCGCTCGCGCTCGACTGCTTGGGCGAGGTCGGCGCGATTGGCCGCCACGTAGCCCAGAGTGATGTCGCTATGGCCGCACAAGCCTTTCGTCGCGGCGGCAACGACGAGATCCGCGCCGAAATCGAGCGGAACCTGCCCGAACGGAGTCGCCGCCGTGTTATCCACGACCAAGATCGCCCCGGCCTCGCGCGCGGCGGCGGCCGCCGCGCGCAGATCGAGCACGTCGAGCGTCGGATTCACCGGGGTCTCGGCGAAAACCACTCGGGGCTGCGGGGCTCCGGCCAACGCGCGGATCGCGTCCACAAAAGCCCCGCAGCGCTCCGCGCGCACCTCGACCCCGGAAGCTGCGAGCCGCTCCCCCGCGTACACCCGAGTCTGGTAGTAGCCGTCCGACGGGACTAGGAGCGTGCCGCCGACGCACAGCGCGCGCAGCGTGGCGGTGATCGCCCCCATGCCGGTCGGGAAGACCAGCGCGCGCTCTGCCCGCTCCAGTCCGGCCAGCGCCGCCTCCAATGCCCGCCATGTGGGATTCGAGTTCCGGCCGTAGAAATCCCCTGCTTCCCCGACCGGCAGCGCGTGGTACGTCGACGTGAACACCGGGCTGGGCGACAGCGGCTCGCCCGGAGCGTGGGGACTGCTCGTCGCGCGGACGCAGCGGGTGTTCGGACCAGGCTCATCGGGACGGCTCATGCCTCCTAGCGTAGAGGGGCCAGTAGGCTCGACGTGTGAGCACAAGCGAAGCGGAGCTCGGACTCCCCGAAGGGATGGAAGAGGCGGACCTTGACGAGATCCGCTCGATCGCCGTGGAGGCGCTCGCCGAAATGGGCAAGCGGACGGTGCGGATCGAGCCTTCCGCGCTCGTCCTCGACGACGGCGGGCTGTTCTTCCTCGCCGACGTCGCCCACGCCTGCGCCAGGGTCGAGCGCTCGGAATGGCCGAGCGTCGTCGCGCACTACGCCAGGGTCATGGCCGCGCCGAGCGCTTTGGAATCGGCCCAGCTCCCCGACGCGGAGTTTTTGCGGCTCACCCGCGCCCGGCTCGTCGGCCCCGACGCTCTGAACGCCCTCAACGCCCAGGACGGCTCCGCCCAGTCGTACCGATACGCCCGCGCGCTCGTCCCCGACCGCGCCGGGACCTCCCCGCTGATCGTGCTCTGCCACGACCTCCCAGAAACCGTGATCACCCTCGCGGACCTGCACCTGAAGGGTAGAGACCTCGAAGCTGTGTGGGCCTCGGCGCTGGCGAACACCGCCGCAGAGCCGACGCAGAGCCACGACGTGCTCGAACAGGACGGCGCGCAGATCGAACTCTTCCGGAGCGATTCCTTCTTCACCGCGGCGAAGGCGCTCGACTTCCCCGCGCTGCTCGACGGCAGGGCCGCCGAGCACGGCGTCGTCTTCGCCGTCCCCCTCCAGCAGATCGTGCTGCTGCACCTGCCCCGCGACGCGGGCGAGACAGCCACCTCGCTGAACATCCTGGCCCATCTCTCGCGGGAATGGCACGAGCAAGCCGCGAAACCGGTCAGCCCTGAGGTCTTTTATTGGAAAGACGGTGTCTACCAACAACTCACCACCCAAAACGAGGACGGCGACATCGCCGTCCATGTCGAGGGGGCCTTCTTCGACACCCTCAACGCGCTCGCCGACGGTCCCCGCGACCCGGACGAGCGGCCCGGGCGCGGCTGAGACCGCGAACACAGCGCTTCCGTCCGCTCCAGTAGACTCTCCGCATGCTCGAACGCCGCGCCGCCCTTCGGACGCTCGCTCTCAGCCCGCTGGCCCTGCTCGCGCTCCCCGCCGGGCGCGCCTTCGCGGATCCCGACGATGACGACGACACCGGCCAAACGGACGGCGGTTCGGAGAGCCAAAGCGACGAAGAGGACTCGGGGGAGGACAACGGGCACCGCCCATTGGGCTACGGGGTCACGTTCACCACGCAGGGGGTGAAGGTCGAAGTCGCCGCCCTCGCGTGCGCGCCGGTCCCCGGGTTCATCACCACGCCCACCGGCGGCAAGCTCTGGGAGGCGCAGATCGCCGTGCATGTGATCTCCGGCCAGAGCCCCGAGGTCTTCCTCCCCGGCACATTCAATTTCCGCGCTTTCTACGGCGACCTGCCCTTCCAGTACTACTACCCTCAGTACTCCGGCTCCGCCGACTCGCTCCCCGCCATGCTCCATTACGTCAAAGTCGGCGACCGGATCACCGGGAAAGTCCGTTTCATGGCCGACCGAGGGACGATCCTCGCCCTCGGCTTCTACGCCGGTTCCGTGGAGCGGTTCGCCCCGGTCCTCTTCTGGGACGTCCCGCAACCAGCGCCCGCCCCTTCCGCCGAGCCGGAGAACTAATCCGGGCCTGCCGCGCGCGGGACGCCGTGGCTGACGATCGGCGCGAAGCCGTAGACTGTTGCGGTGGTCGGGCACATCATCCATATGATCGTCGAAACGCTCCAGGGCCTTCCCCCGTGGGCGCTGCTTGTGATGGCCTTCCTCCTGCCTGCGCTCGAGGCGTCGGTCTTCCTCGGCGTGGTGATTCCGGGGGAGATCGTCCTGCTGCTCGCCGCCATCGGCGCGAGCAAAGGCCAGCTGCCCCTGTGGGCGGTGATCGTCGCCGGGATCCTCGGGGCGATCATCGGAGACTTCATCGGTTTCGAGGTGGGCAAACGCTGGGGCCAATCGCTCCTGGACAAACTGCCGAAACGGATCGTGAAACCCGATCACATCGAGAGGGCCCGGGCCGCGTTGCGCAAACGGGGCGCGCTCACCGTGTTCTTCGGCCGCTGGGCCGCCGCGCTGCGCGCGTTCGTCCCCGGCCTCGCGGGCATGTCGGGCATGCGTCTTCGCGTCTACGCTCCGGCCAACGCGGCGGGCGGCATCGTCTGGGCCGTGGTCGTCGCGGCGCTCGGCTATCTCATCGGCCAAAACGTCGAGAAGTACTTGAGCCGGGTGTCCAACGTGATCACCGTGGTCGTGGTCGCGCTGTTGCTGTACTTCCTGGTCCGTGAGATCGTCCGAGTCCGCGCGAAGCGCAAAGCACTCGTATCGGCGGACACGTCCTCGGAGGTCTAGCCGTGGGCGCGGTCATCGAGACGGAGGTCCGGTTCGCCTCGGGCCGAGGCTCCTGCGCGGGATCGCTCTTCCGTCCGGACGGTCCCGACTCGTTTCTCCCCTTGCGTCCGATCGTCGTGCTCGGCCATGGCCTCGGGGCGGTCCGTCAAATGCGACTGCCCGCCTATGCCCGGCGCTTCGCCCGAGCCGGGTATCTGGCGATGACCTTCGACTACCGGCATTTCGGGGAGTCCAGCGGCGAGCCGAGGCAGCTGCTCTCGGTCCGCAGGCAGCAAGAGGACTGGCAGGCCGCCGTGCGCTACGCGCGCTCGGCTCCGGGGGCCGATCCGCGCAAGATCGCCGTCTTCGGCACGTCTTTCGGCGGCGGGCACGTCATCGCGCTCGCCGCGAAAGACCCCTCGCTCGCCGCCGTGATCGCCCAATGCCCGTTCACCAGCGGACTGGCCTCGCTCTTGACGGTGCGCCCGCCCGGCGTGGTCCGGGTGGCCGCAAGCGCCGCCTTCGACCTGCTCGCCGCCGCGCGGCGCAACGCCCCGGTCCTCCGTCCCGCTCGCAGGCGAGACCGGCTCTGCCGCGCTCATGAACCGCCCCGACGCGAAGGACGGTTACCTCGGGCTCGTGCCCGAGGATTTCGCCTTCGCCAACGCTGTCTCCGCCCGGTCCGCAGCGGCCATCGCGCTCTGGTCGCCTGGCCGCGCAGCCTCGAAAGTCGCCCCGCCTGTCCTGTTCGCAGTCTGCGAGCGGGACTCGGTCGCCCCGCCCGTGCCGACTCTCCGTTTCGCCGCGCAAGCTCCTCGCGCGACCGTCAAACGGTACCCGTTCGGCCATTTCGAGATCTACAACGGAGCTGCGTTTGAACAAGCCGTCGAGGACTATGTCGCGTTCCTCCACGAGCACCTGCCCGTTCCCGAGCTCTAGCGACGTCCGCTCGACGACGGCCGACGCGCAGCGCCGCCCGGACCCGGAGTCAGCGGCTCGAGTCGCAGTGATGGACGAACGCGCCGTTCGGCACATCGGCACGGGCGTCTCGCAACGCCCTGCTGCGAGACTTGCCCGTCCCTCGGGCCGTGCCCCATCGACGGTTGTCCGCCCTGCGGTCGTCGATCCACCAGCACTGCGCCTTCCAACGGTGGGCTTCCAGCGCGGCGACATGCGAGGCGGGAGGCGATGCGATCGTCGGCGCAGCGGACGCGACCGGCGCAGCGCCCAGGCCGAGGGAGAGCGAGCCGAATCCGACAAGGCCCAACACGGCCTTGCGCACACCCCTGTTCATAGGCCCTTCCCATCTACTTAGCTAGTGAATCCTAACTACTTCGAGCCCTCGAACGCCCCGGTTTCAGAATTCTTTGGCTTCTCTGAAGAGAACGATCTTGCCCGCAGGAAACTTCCCGATGAGAAGGACCGTGATCAAATCGCGATCAAAAACGTCTGCTGCTCGCTCATCCCCAGTGCGGAGGGCGTTCCCGCCTCAGGTCGCCGTCCCGCGACGCCCCCTGCTCCGCCCGCCAGTCCTCCGGGTCCACGGCGGACCGCTCCCCCGCCCGCGCCGCCGGTTGGCCCGCCGGGCGGAGCTGAGGACGCAGATAGTCGAGCAAAGCCTGGCCGTCGGGCACGCCGAGCCCTGTGCACGCGTCCCAGCCGGGTCCTGCCGAATACGCTCCGTTGTTGCCCTCTGTGATATCCCGGAAGCCAGGGAACTGCTCCGTTCCCGCCGCCTGCGGATAGACGAGCGGCTGCAAGAGGCCGAGCGGACGCCCGAGCGCTTGCGCGAGACGGCAGGCCAACGCCGCCCACAGCGGAGCGACCGCGCTGGTCCCGCCCACCACCATGGGCCGCCCGTCCACCACGACCTCGTACCCTGTCGCCGGGTCCGCCACCGCCGCGACGTCAGGGACGCCCCGGCCTTCGCCCGGCACCTGCACATGTGTCTGCCACTGCGGCTCCGCGAAAACGCGGCTCACTCCGCCGCCTGTCGCCCCGCCTGCCGGGCCCGCGTTCCACACAGTCTCGGAAATGACCGAACCCGTGTCGGCTTCGGCCACCAGCCGCGTGCCGCCGCAGGCCAGCACATACGGGCTCGACGCAGGAAAGTCGGTCTCCGGCCGATTGCGCGGGCCGCCGTCCGAACTCCCCGCGTCCCCCGCGGCCGCGGTCACCGTCACCCCGAGCGCGGCGGCGTCGGCGAACGCCTGGTTCATCGCCTCGCGGGCTTGGGGAGTCCATGCGCTCTCGGGCGAGCCCCAGCTGATGCTCATCGCGGTCGGAGCCGGATTCGCATGCGCCGCCTCGCTCACCGCGTCGAGGAAGCCCCGGTCGGAGTTCGGCGCGAAATAGACAAGGATCTCGGCTCCGTTCGCCATGGCCCCAGCGATTTCCACGTCGAGGACCACCTCCCCGTCCGCGCCGTTCGGGTCGCCCTCAGGAGCGTTCCTCGCTCCGTCCACCGACACCGCCGTGACGTGCGGCGCGCTGACGCCGAGCCCGGCGAAATACCGGCGCAGCTCCTCGTCGGAGTAGCCCCCGCCGAGTTCGACGATCGCCAGCCGTTGGCCAGCGCCGGTCGCCTGAGCTGGAAAGTTATAAGTCTTGACGAGCTGCAACGGCGTGTAGGAAGTCGAGCGCGCCTGGGCAGGGACGAACCGCAGCCGAGCCTCTGCCTGCGGGCGGTTGTCCAGGCCCAGCACAGCGGTCACGATCCCGTCGAGCTCCGCAGGCACCTGGAGCTGCCCCGTCCGGTACCGATGCCTCGGCCCGGCCGCAGCGCCTTGGGCCGATTGCGCGGAGACGAACAACGCGCAGCCGAACGCCTCGCGCATCGCACGGGCATTCCCCTCAACCCGGATTCTGCGCGAACGAGCGTCGACGCTGGAAACGTCGACTCCGAAACGGCCGAGCACGTCGGCGACTCGAGCGACATCGGCGGGATCTGCGCCATAGCGCTCGGCCAGCTCAGCGCCGGTCAAGGTCTGCGTGCCCCGGACGAAACTCTCGGGCAGCTCCGCCCGACGACGAAGCACGACGGTCGCGTCGACCCGCTCGTCGTCGGGAACCGGCGCGGCCGCGATCAGACTGTGTAGCTCGGGACGCTCGCTACCGCGAAGCGGGACGTGGCTCTTTGCGGACATGTCTCCAGGCTAGCGAAATCCTCTGACACATGCCGTCGACCCCGAGCGGTCTCACATCTTGTAGGCGTCCGGGATGCCGCTGCCGAGCGCCACATTGCCAGGGTTCGGCGTGTGCCCGTAGCGCTGGCGGGCCACTTCGCCCGGCAAGCCGAGCAGGCCGCCGATCTGCCCCCAGGTGATGCCGCTGCCGACAGCCTTCTCCGCCGCGCTGCGCACCATCTTCTCCCCGGCCTTCATCATCCTGATGCCCTCTTTGAGGTCGGCGACGAAGTTGCCGGTCTCCTTGAACTCCTGCTCCTGCGGCTCGTCGTCCTCCGCGATCTCCGCGTTGCGCGCGTCGATGTCCTCGAGGTATTTCTCAAATCTCGTTGCCATGTTCTGAGGGTACCCGAGAAGAGCAGCGCCCGTCGGATGAGATCTGCGACACTATCGGGATCGGGCGTTCTCCGCTTCCCGCGCCTCGCCCTAAGCTTTGCCCATGGTTCTCTCCGACCTCTTCCAGCAGCTCGTCGAGCTCAAACACTGGCTCGACAGCTCCGCGTTCCGGGTGTTCGGCGACCAGCCCACCTCCTGGGCCGAGGTGATCGGCTTCGTCCTTGGCGTCGCGAGCACCGGGTACGCGGCGGTCGAGTCGCCGTGGTGCTGGCCGTACTCCATCGCCAACAACGTGGTCTGGATCCCCCTCTTCTTCACCGCCCACCTGTACGCCGACATGTCGTTGCAGATCGGCTACGCCGTGCTCGGCGCGATCGGCCTGTGGCATTGGATCAAAGGCGACAGCGCCAGGAAGACCGACCACCCGGTGACCCGCACGCCGCAGTGGGAATGGCATCTGCAAGCGCTCGCGCTGGCCTTCGGCACCTGGTGGCTCTGGGCCGTCCTGGTCCGTCTGCACGACTCCGCGCCATTCCTCGACGCGTTCACCTCGGTCTTCTCGATCATCGCCATGTGGGCGCAGGTGCGCAAGTACATCGAGACCTGGCCTTTGTGGGTGGCCGTCGACTTCGTCTACATCCCTTTGTATATCTACAAGGGCCTGCACCTCACCGCCATGCTCACGGTCGTCTTCCTCGTCTTCGCGATCTGGGGGTGGCTGGTCTGGCAGCGTTCGCTGCGCCGGAGCAGGCTCGCCCTCGCGGCTCCCGCGTTCGCCTGACGGGAAGTGGCGAGGAACGAGCCCTGCCGCACGAGAGGCCGATAACGCCGAGATCGCTCAGCCCTGGAAGCCCGGCGCCTTAAGGGCCGAATGCGATCAGCGAGAGCGCATGGATCACCACGCCCGCGAGCGAGCCCACCACAGTGCCGTTGATCCTGATGAACTGGAGGTCTTTGCCCACGTTGAGCTCGATCTTGCGGCTCGCGTCGTCCACGTCCCAGCGTTTGACCGTCTCCCCGATGATGGCCACCGCTTCGACCGAGAACCGCTCGGCGAGGTAGCGGGCGGAGCCGACCAGCCAGTCGTCCAGGCGACGGCGCAGCTCGGGAGACTCCTGCAGCCGGACTCCGATGCGCAACGTCGCCTCGACGAGCCGTTCCTGCATCGCGCCGCTCGGGTCTTGAAGGGTCTGTTTCGTCTTCGTCCAGAGCAGCATCGCCACATGCTCGACCGACTCCGGGGAGATGAGCTGCGCTTTGATCTTCTCCACCCGCTCGATCATGGCGGGGTCGTTCGAGAGGTCCTCGGCCAGCTCGACCAGCCATCGGTCCATCGCCCGGCGCAGGCCGTGGTCCTGCTCGTAGCGGACCCTGGCGGTGAACTCCACCAGCTCGCGGTGGATCTTGTCGCCGACGAGCCCGCGCACGAACCGAGGGGTCCAGCCCGGCGAGTCGTCGCTCACCACTTTCTGGATGATCGGCTCGCTGGTGAGCGCCCATTCGTGCGCCCGCTCGAAGACAAGATCCATGAGCGGGCGGTGCCTACCCTCCTCCAGCACGTCGGAAAGGAGCTTGCCCGCGATAGGAGCCCAGTCCGGCTCGCTGATCCGGTCGACGACCCAGGTCTGCATAACGCGCGCCACGTCTTCGTCTTTCGGCAAGTTCGCCAATTTGCCCAAGGCCGCGCCCGCTTCGGTCGCGACGCGCTCCGCGTGCGAAGGAACCGCGAGCCAGTCCCCCAGCCTACGCGGCACGCCGACCTCCCGGATCTGGCGCTCCACCAGGTCCGGGGTCAAGAAGTTCTCCCTGATGAAGTCGCCGAGCTGAGCGCCCACCTGGTCCTTCTTCTTCTTGATGAGCGAGGTGTGCGGGATCGGCAAACCCAACGGATGCCGGAAGAGCGCGGTCACCGCGAACCAGTCCGCGAGCGCGCCCACCATGCCCGCCTCCGAGCCCGCTCGCACGAACCCTCGGAACGCCGGAAAAGAACCGGGCCACGCCGCTTGGTGCCAGAGCGTCGCGATATACACCAGGGTCACCACGAGGAAGAAGCCGGTCGCCACTGCCTTCATCCGGCGTAGCTCAACTCGTTTCGCCTCGTCTGAGGACCACAGCTCGCCGGGCGGGATGACGCTCACCGCATCAGTCTAAAGCGTCTCGGACGAACCGCGCTGGCTACGGAAGCCTCGCATCGTTCACTTGGCCGAACACCTCGTTCAAAAAGCTGATGATCGCCGGGGTGACCCGCTTCGGCCGCAGCCGGAGCGTCAAGATCGTTCCGACGTGCAGCAGCTGCCCCGCGCCGAGTTCGGAGCAGAGCCGCCTGGCGTCGGAGGCGGGGTGGAAGGGGTCGGCCTTGAGGACCAGGATGAGCGCGGGAGCCGTCACCGACGTCCGGGCTTGTTTCGACGGAGCCATCCGGCCGAAGGCGAGCCCGTGCACCACTGCGCGGCTTCGCTCGGCCGGCGCGGCGAGCAGGTCCAAGAGCAGATCCGTTGCCGCCCAGCGGCCCTGCGGGATGAACTGCGTGGCTTTCTTGGCGCACCACAGCAAGGGGCGGCCCGCCGAAAGGAGCAGCAGCAAGGCCGAGGAAACGTACCCGTAGGCCGCGACCCCGTCTTCGAGGATGGGGCCCTCAAGCAACAGGCCCGCCACCCGCTCGGGCGCGACGGCCGCCACTTCCAGCGCCACATTCGCCCCGAGCGAGGTGCCGCCGAGCACGGCGCGCTCGACGCCGAGCCGGTCGAGCACGGCGAGCAACTGTTTGCTGAGCGCTTCGGTGTCGTAGTGCTCGATGGAGAGGGGGAAACCGTTCACGCTGTCGGCGACCAGGTCCACGGCGATGACCCGGAAACCTCTCTCGGCGAGCGCTCGGGCCCAGAGCTCCTGCGTCCGGTGGGACGCGAGCAGGAACGGGGCCAGCACGACGACCCGGCTTCCCGAGCCGAACTCCGCGTACCTCAGACGCTGCCCACCAGCGTGGATTTCCCCGGCGCTCACGATGTTCGCAGACTCGCGTAGTGATAGTCGTCAAGCGAGAACGTCTTGCTCGCGTGAGTGGCCTGGTACGAGGTCGTCGGGCGGAGGTAGGAGAAGTAGCCGAACCGGTCGATGTAGTAGGTGTTCGAGTTGGCGCAGCTCGACCGGTGCATCAAAGAGTTCGAGGCCCTCGGCCGGATGAACGCGTCGAACCGCTCCAGCGCCGCGGGCGTGACCTCGACTGCCGTCGCCCCCCTTCGGTACGCCTCCTGGATCACCCGGATCGCGTGCCGCGCGGTGTTCTCCACGAGCACATGCCACGAACTCCCCGTCCAGCCGAACGGCCCGAACACGGTGAACGTGTTCGGCATGCCGGGCATGCTCACGCCCTCATACGATTTGGCCGGGTTGTGCTCGTAGTAGTCGCCCAAGTTGAACCCGTCTTTGCCGACGACCGGCCGCTCCCGGTAGGACTCCGGATCCTGCGCCATGTCGAAACCGGTGGCCAGGACGAGGACGTCGATCTCCCGCAGCGTCCCGTCTTTGGTCTCGATCCCGGTGGGGGTGATCCGCTTGATCGGGGTGGTGATCAGGTCGACGTTGGGCTGGGTGAACGACTTGTAGTACACGTTGGAGACGCTCGGGCGTTTGCAGCCGTAGCCGTAGTCCGGGGTGAGCTTCTTGCGCAGCTCCTTGTCCCGCACCTGCGCGAACAGCTGCGCTCGGCACGGCCATTCGGCGAGTTTGGTGACCGGGCCGAGGTTCTTGCCGAAAGCCACGAAGGCCACCAGCCCCACTTCCACGACGCCGACCCCAACCGCGCGCAGCACGCGCTGGGTGATGGGGAAGCGCCGGAACGCCCACCGCACGGCTGCGGGGATCTTGAAGTCGGGCTTCGGCGCGACCCAGATTGCCCTGCGCTGGTACACGTCGAGCTGGCCCGCCACCTTGGCCACTTGCGGAACGGCCTGCACGGCGGTGGCTCCGGTGCCGATGAACCCGACCCGCTTGCCGGTGAAGTCGTAGTCCTCGTCCCACTCTTGGGTCTGGATCACTTTGCCCTGGAACGAGTCCAGCCCCTCGATGTTCGGCACTCTCGGCTCGACGAAGGCCCCGATGGCCGAGACGACATAGCGGGCCGTGATGACGTCGCCGCTCTTGAGCGTGATCCGCCAAAGGTGGTTCGCCTCGTCCCAAACCCGAGAGATCACCTCATGCCCGAGCCGAATATGCGGCATGAGCTGGTATTTTTCCACCAGTCGCTTGATATACGCCTTGACCTCTTCGCCTTTGGGGAAGATCCGAGACCAGTCGGGGTTGAGCTCGAAGGAGAACTGGTACGCGATACCCGGAACGTCGACAGCCACATCCGGGTAGTGGTTGATGTTCCACGTCCCGCCGATGTCGCCCCGGCGCTCAAGAATGACGAAGTCGGAAATACCAGCTTTGTCCAGTTGAATGCCGACTCCGATGCCGCCGATGCCGCCACCGATGATGACGACCTCGTGGTCCGGTTTCTGGGTCATACACGCTCCTTGATGCTTCACACTACGATGCCGATACCCATGGTCTCATACATCGCGAGAGCTCCTTCAGCATAGCTCGGTTAGACGCGGTGGCGCAGGCCGCTCAAAGCGATTTTGAGGAACGGGCGGATGAACGGCGAGAGCCATCGGACCGGCAGCCACCACACCAGAACCGGGCTAAAGCCCGTCGTCCACTTGAGCAACGTGCCGCCCCCCTTGGTCGGCTCGAGCACGAACCGCTCCGTCGCATCCCGCAGGCCGGGCAGCGAAGCGCCGATGACGCTGTAGACGAGCGTCTTCTCCTGCTCGACGACGATGAACTGCTCCTCTAAGGCGCAAAAGACCGACAAGAGCGTGCGTCGCGCGCCGACGGCGCGCACATCGGTCCGATACTGATGGCCTCGCACGGTCGGGAGCCAGGAAAGAAACTCTTCGTCGCAGAGCGCTTTCCAGACCTTCTCCGGGCCGAGCGGCAGCTCCAAGCGCACCGTGGTCGAGAACGTCGCTCTTTTCGCGAAGTACTGGTCCAGGTCCAATCCGTCCACCCGCTGCACCAGAAAACGTCCGGAGGAGGCAGGCCCGCTGCGCGCCGCCAACGCGGCAATCGCTGCCAGAATCACGACCACCAGCACCGAGACTCCGATGAAAAACAGCACCGCAGCCAAAATGACCTGGGGGTCTATGTTCTGGAAGAACGTGAAGCTCCGGAAATCGGGGATATCTTTCATCGTGCGAAAGCCCTCAGCGCGGACGCGCTACTGGCCCTGTTGCGGGGCTTGCCCCGCTTTCGGAGCCTGCCCCTGCTGCCCGGCCTTGGGCTGCGGAGCTTGCGGCCCAGCTTGACCGGATTTCGGAGCCGACCCGTCTTTCGGGAGCGGGAACAGGGGCGGCCCCTGGTCCTCTGGGTTCTTCCTGCCGTCGTCCAAAGACTCAAGCGCCGAGATCGACTGGTCCTTCTTCTGCACCGTCACTTTGATGATCGTGCTCATCGACCTCGGAGTCTTGTCTCCTTTCAGGCTCAACGTCTGATGGCCCGCAACCGCGATCACGGAGAAGTCCGGCTTGTCCTCGATCAGGTCGCTCGCCACGATCTGGAACGAGGAAGCAGCCTCGAGCGTGGTGAAGAGCTGCTTGATCGCGTTCAACTGGTCCGGTCCGGTGGTTTTCTTCAGGTCTCCCGAGATACCGGTGCTCATGGCGGCGTTGAACGAGTCCAGATGATGGAAGTCGAAGTTCATCATGTTCGACACGTAGTCGCGCGCGGTCTGCTCCTCCTTCGTCCGGACTTTCGACCTCGTGTCGGCGAGCTTGAACCCGACGATCGAACCGTCTTTGCCCGGCAGGGATTTCGCGTACACGAACCATCCGATCACGCTCAGCGCGATGACGTTCCCGAGCAGGGAGAGCGCGATCAACGCCGTCTTGGCCCCCGAGGAGCCGCCCGGACGTTTCTGTTTGCGGTCGCCTGCCCCGAGCATCAATTTGCTGCGCAGCGTCGTGGCGCGAGACGCGGGCTTGTCCTTCGCCGGTTTCCCGGCCTTGGCCCCTTTCGCGGAACTCCCCGCCTTGCTGCTCTTCGCAGGCCGGGACGGCGGCACGTTGGGCCACGCAGAGCCGCTGGCCGTGTCGTCGCCCTTCGAGCCTCGTTCTGTCTCAGTCGCCATAGCTCACTTGTCCTTGCACTGTGCTCGTCCTCACGCTGTGTCAGTCGTCCATTATCCAGCCATGTTGAGCACGATGCGAGGCACCCCGTCTTGCGGCAGCATCTTCAGCAACGCGTTCATGGTCGAACCCGGGTCGAAATACGTGGTGCGGAAATACGCGGAGATCGGTTTGAGCGCCATGAGCAACGGATGCGAGTCCGCGATGGCTTCGCTGAGGTACCGGTCGATGATCGTCACAAGCCGCTCAAGCGCCTGCCACTTGTCCGGGGTCATTTCCTCGCCGTACGCTTTGAAGGCGTCCAGCTGCGCTTTCGTCGGATTGATCAAGGCTTCGAATTTCCGCGCGAGCACCGGCAGCTGCGGGCCGAAGCCCTTCATCAATTCAATGGTCGCCTGGATATTCGAGAAAACACGTCCGATCTCGTCCCCGTGTTGGTCGTTGAGCCGCACGTTCTGGTTCATAAGCTCGCGCAGCTCCTCGAACTCGGGATCGAGCCCCTGGAAGATCTGATCCGCCGTGGTCGCCACGTCGTTGAGCACCTCGGGGTCGAGCTGACTGCTCACAGAGCTGGCTTTGGACAGCGCGTCGCCGACCGTCGGAAAGACGTGGATCTGCCGAGGGTCGCTGATGACCACGCCGTCGGTCAGATACGGAGCTTCGTTGCCCGGGGGCTGCACGAAGTTGAGGTACTGCTCGCCCGCCATGGACAGGTTCGCGATCACCACTTTGCTCTTCGCGGAGACCGAGTACTTCGCGTCGTAGTTGCCCTCCACCCTCAAGCCCTCGGGTATCACGGTGATGGCGTGGATTTTGCCTGCCAGTCTGCCGTTGATCAGCACCGGCGAATCGTCCAGCAGCCCGCCAGAGGCCGGAATGATCACCTGGAACCTGACGAACTTCTGCGTCGGGTCCACGCCGAGCACCACCCGGCCCAGGTACAGCACGCCGACCAACGAGAGCACGACGAGCAGGATGAGCGAGAATCTACTGCCGAACTTCATCTGCCAAGCTCCTTCACCGCAGAACTCCCAACAGCCGCAACGAGTTGATGATGTTGTCCGCAATAGGCCCCGTCGCGCCCTCCTGGTCGCCGTCGGGGACATAGCGTTCGATCTCGACGTTCTCCTCGCCGCCCATCCAGTACGGCAGCAGGTAGTAGGCGAAGAAGCCTTTGAGCCGATCGAGGTTGTACGGGAAGGTCAGGTCGAAACGGGCGAGCTCGCGCACGAAGATCTTGCCCGCGCCGAGCATATCGTGCAGATCTCTGGCGTACGGCAGGAACAGGTCGCCGAAACCTTCCGCCGGGAGCCCCAGGGCGATGAAGAATTTCGCGACCTCGTTGATCACGACTCCGACGCCGGCGAATCGTTGGGGGCCGTTGATCGCAAGCTTGTCCACGTCCTCGCGATTGTCCGCCAGCTGAGTGAGAATGTCCAACAGCCTGTGCAAAAGGTTGTCGAGCACGGGAGTGTTATGCGCAAGATCGCCAATCGTGTTCAACAGCACGTCGCGCAGCCGAACGAGTTCTTGCGGGTCCTGCGGGAACTGCTGGACAGCATTCACCTGGAGCCGGTTGATGTCTTGGATGGAGCCGCCGGTCACCAGATCGGAGAGGCCCTGCAAGACATCCTCAACCTGATCGCTGGACAGCGTGTGCTCGATGTCGATGACGCTGCCGTCGTGCAGGAAATCGCTCGCGTCGCCCGGAGGAGAGATGACCGAAAGGAACGTGTCGCCGAACAAGGTGGACTGACGCAGCTGGATCGAAGCGTTCTGCGGGATCTGCGCGCCCTCGCTCAGATGCATCGTGACCGTCACATGGCCGGTCTCTGGATCGAGGGAGACCCCTTCCAGGATGCCGACCCGCACGCCGTTGGACACCACTTTGGCCCGATCCGGCAAGTTCAGCACGCTTTTGAACACGGCCTTGACGTAATAGCCGCCCTCAATATGGTTCCCCCTGACGGGAATCTTCGCCGGATCGAGCGCCTCGAGCGCCGAGCACGCCCCGAGGGACAGCGCGAGAACCACGACCAGGATTGATCGCACAACACGCGTCATCAACGCCACCCTCCTTCGCCGAGCACCAGCCGGACCAGGCCCCAGTCGATCGTGGTGCCCATGCCCATGTCGAACGGGCAGACCGGCGCGATCCGGGGCGAGAAGGTGTTGACCCACTCGCAGGTGCCTTTCGCCGCGGTGACCGCGAGGTCCAGCGTGACGGGGCCGAAGCTCTGCGCGCCAGGGTCGATACGCGGGTCGAGCACCGCCTGCCAGTTGTTGAGCAAGGTCGGAATCTGCTCCAGGATGTCGATGCTGTCGTTGAGCGCCGAGAGCGTTCGGTGCAACGCGGGCATCAAAAGCTGGAGCAACCTTCCGAGCATCGGCTCAAGCCGAATCACCGAGTAGCTCAAGCTGGTGATGAGCTGGGCGTCCGCGTAAATGGCCTTCGAGAACGTGATCTGGAAATCGGTCAGAAAGTCGACGAGCCCTTGGATATTGTCCTGGACGGTGAGCAAATCCATCTTGCTCGTGGTGTTGAGCTCGCGCAAGAGCAAGTCTGTGTTCTCGATCAGATCCACAAGCAGCGGCTCGGGGAACACATCCGTGTTGAACAGCCGCATCGATTTGCGGAACACCTCGTTGATCTCCGGGCCCTTCCCGGAGATGGACTCCTGCACTCGGCGCAGCAGCGTCGCGATCTGGCCGACAGGCTGGTTCGGGTCGGCGTTGCCGGTCAGCCCGTCGGCGAAGTTCGTGAGCGTCTCGAGTGTCTCGCTCGGCGGCACCGGCGTCTTCGTGTCGCCGTTCTTCGCCTCGAGGCAGTGCTCGCCCGTGAACTTCGGACCGTCCTTGTACCCCTTTGTCAGCTCCACCCGCATATCGGTGACCACCGAGGCTCCATTCGTGATCGCCTTGACATCCGCGGGCAGATCGAGGTCCTTGGGCACCTCGAAGAGCACTTTCACGACATCGTCCTGCGGCTCGACCGAAACGACCTTCCCGACGTCCACGCCAAGGAGCGAGACGTTGTTGCCAGGGTAGAGGCCGAAGCCGTCGCGGAAGGTCGCGCAGATCGTCCGGGTGGGGAAGAGCTTCTTGTGGTAGAGCCAGTTGCCGCCGAAGCCGAGGCTCAGGACGACAGCGACCGCCAGCACCATGATGAAAGCATTGCGAAAAGATCTCATCAGCAATCCTCCCGACCGGCCCGAATGCAGGCGTTCCGGTTCTCCGGGCCGACCCGGCGCGGCTCGTGGTCGTAGAGCACGCCGACACCTCGGAAAATCGAGTCGATGATCTGGTTGATCGTGTCGATTGGGTTGTCCGGATGGCGGAACAAGTTCTCCAGCAGATCCTCGATATCGCCGATCGGGGTGGCCAAGCGGTTCTCCACCGCGAACGTCGGCCGCTGGAGGAATTTGATCAGCCAGCTGAACTGGTCGAGGAGCTCTGGGAAATCAGCCTTCCATTTGTTGAACGCCACAGACAGACGTGCGAGCCGGTTCAAAGTCTCGCGCAGCATGTCCTTTTCCATCCCGAACTCTTTGAGGTACTCGTGGACCACGCCGACGGCCTGCCTGAGCTGGTCTTCGCGCGAGACAAGCGTGTCGATGACCTTCGCGAACGCGTCGAGCGTGACACGGATAACATCCGGCTGGCTGTCCAGAGCTTTCGTCAAGATGTCGAGGATCTTGCGCAGATTGCCCACGTTGACCTGTTTGAACTGTTCAGTTGCCGCGCCGACCGTGTCGAGGATCTCCCACGGCTTGCGCTCCGCGAACGGGTCCTGCGGCTTGTGGTCGCCGAACTCGTCGAACGGGCTGTGGCTGCGCTCGACCGGGATCGGCTTGTCGCCGAGCGGCTCTTTGCCTTTGAGCTTGAGCTCGAGGAAGTGCCCGCCCACTGGGGTGAGGAGTTTGACCTCCGTGCCGGACTGGTCGCCCACCCGGATGTCGTCGCGGATGTTGAACTTCACCAGCACATGGTCGCCTTCAAGGCCCACGCTTTTCACTTGGCCGATGTCGATGCCCGCCAAGCGCACCGAGTCGCCCGGTTTGAGCCCGCCGGTGACGTATTGCCGCACGCTGTACGGCTTCTCGCCGAATGGGAAGAAGTAGATGATCGCAGTGCCCGCCAGAATGACGGAGACGATGAACGCGGAGAAGACGCCGAAAAGAAGCTGCAGCCTGCGTTCGGCCTCTTCGCTGCGGACCCTGCCAATAATGCTCACGCGCAATCCTCCACATTGCCCGAGAAGACCATCGTGCCCAACGGGCTCACGATCGTCTTTGGCTTGCAAATCGCCGTCTTGTTCTCAGCGGGATTGTCCTGGTACTTGCCGACGAGCAAGCTCACGAGCCTCGCCTGGTGGTCGGTGCCGACTTGCGAGGACTCGTACGGCGCAGGGATCAGCTCCGGCGCGATCGCGAACATGTTCGCGATCGGTCCGAGCTGCGGCAGCACTCGGAATAGGAAGGCGTCCACCGGGCCGTAAAGCTCGTCGTAGGAGGCCTCAAGCTCAGAGAGCAGCGGCAGCAGCGTATGCTCCGCGCGCAGTGTCATGTCGATCGTTTTGTCGAGCACGTCGCTCTGTTCGGCGAACCCGAGGAACAAGCCGCTGAACTGCTTCAAAAGGTCGAGGATCATATGCGCCTTGCCGGGCAGCACTTCGGAGATTTTTCCGACCTGGTCGAAGATGGCCTTGAACAGCTCGTCCCGGCTCTCCGCGAAGAGCGAGAGCGTCTTGATCTCGCCGAGGACTTCGCCGAGATTCGTGGTGTCGCCCTGCATGAGGACCAGGATGTCTTCGGTGAATTTGTTGAGGTTCGCCGGGTCGACCTCGTCGAAAATAGGCTTCAACCCGTTGAACAGCGTCGAGACGTCGAACGAGGAAACTGTCTGGTCCAACCGGATGACCGATCCGGGCGACAGCCTCTGCGATCCCGGCTGCTCGGGCGGGATGATCTCCAAATAGCGGACGCCGAGGAGGTTCTCATAACGGACCGCGAGCCTCGTGTTGCGGTAGATCGAGTACTTCTTCTCCAACGTGAACACGACATGCGCGTGCGCCGCGTCGCGGTTGTCCGGGTCCGCCCCGTCCACCACCGGCTCCACTTGCTGCACCTTGCCGACGAGCACTCCGGACATTCGGACGTCGCTGTTCTCCCGCAGGCTCGACACATCATTGAAAACGGCTGTGTATCGGTCCGTCTCCCCTTTGATCGGGCTGGTGAGGACGCGGAAAATGATCGAACCGCAGACGAAGACGACCAGTCCGAAGGCTATGAATTTCAGGAGATCCAGCCCTACTTTCATCGCGGGCCTCCTTCTTGTCGCTGAGTCGGGATCGTGGCGAAGTCGCTTCCTGCTTGTTGTTGCGGAGCCTGCTGCTCCTGCTGCTGCTGCGGAGCCTGCGCCGCCTGCTGCTGCGGCGCTCTGCCCAGGATCTGCGCCTGCAATGCCTGGACCTGCTGCTGCTGCTCCGGCGTGAGCTGTTTCTGGCTCTGACCCCGCGCCTCCGGCTCCTCGTCCTGTGGCAGCGCGCGAGAAGCGGGAAGGAGGACTTCCAGACGGAGCTTGACTTTCCCGTCGATCGTCGGCATGGTGTCTTCGACCCGGTTGAGGAACGTCTCCAAGTTCCCCCACGCCGAGGCTGCCGAACCCGCCGACATCAGCAGCGGATGCCCGATGTCGAGCAAGAAACCAATGCTGTCCACGCCTTGGCTCTTCGTCCGGTCGAGCACCTCTCCGAGTTCGTCGAAGACCATCACCCTGTGGTTGAGCAGCGCCTCGACGGTGGCGTCCCGGCTCTCCGGATGGGCCAAGAATTCCGAGTGGTCGTACAGCGTCTCAAGCTCCCGGATGGCCGGGCCGAGCACCGCGCCGAACCCGTTGGCGATCGGCGTGATGTCTTGGATCTGGTTGATGATGCGCTTGCGCAGGTTGTCCGCGTAGAGCTTGCCAAGGCTGAAGCTCGCTTTCAGCGTGCTGGCGAGGATATCGCCGTTCTGCGTCACCAGGCGCAGCAGACGCTGCACTTTCTCGGTGCCCAGCAATGTGGTCAGCGACGCGATTTGCCGCAACGAGCTGGTGATCGAGGCGACCCTGCCCTCGGAGGCGATCTTGACCGTGTCGCCCTCTTTCAGGGGCGTGTTGTCGTTGCCCGACAACAGCTCGATGGCGGGAGCGCCGAAGACGTTGCTCGCCTGGTATTTCGCGCTCGTGATCCCTCGCAATCCGCGCGCCTGGTTCGCGTCGAGCGAAAGCCGGATGATCTGGTGGTTCACATCTTTCGTGTCGATGCCTTCCACCTTGCCGATCTGCAGGCCTCGGTACTTCACGTCCGCGCCGACGGACAAGCCCTCGCCGACGCTGGCCGACTCGACCTGGAGTTTGAAGGACGGGGTGAACGCGCCGTTGCCGTACAAGTACAAGACGATGCCCACGAGCGAGAGGACCAGCGTGATCGCGACGCCGCGCAACTGGAGCGCGGACCGTCCCGCCGCTCGTCCGGAGAGATCTTGAAAGACTGCCATAGCGCTATCCCGATATCCTCACACCAGTGTTCCGACCCCAGAACAACAGGGTCAGCAGCATATTCAAAATGACGACGATGACAATGCTGGACCGGATCGCCCGGCCCGACGCGAGGCCGACGCCCTCCGGCCCGCCCGAGGCGTAGTAGCCCTGGTAGCCGTGGACGATGACCACGACGACGATGAAGATCGCGGTCTTGATCAGGGAGAGCACCACGTCTTGGGGGACGAGGAAGCGCATGAAGTAGTAGTTGTAGGTGCCAGCGGACTGGTTGTTCAGCAGGTTCACGACCAGGGAGCACGCCTCGTAGCCGAGGATCAGGGTCAAGAGGTACACCGGGAGGATGACGGCGATGCCGGCGATCACCCGCGTGGTGACGACGAAGGGGATGGACCGGATGCCCGTGGCCTCCAAGGCGTCGATCTCCTCCGCGATCCGCATGGCTCCGACCTCGGCGGTGATGCGGCAGCCGGCCTGGGCGGCGAAGCCAAGCGCCGCGGCCAGCGGGCCGAACTCCCTGGTCATTCCGTACGCGGAGATGAACCCGGTGAGCGGGCCGAGGTTGACGATGGACAAGGCGTTGTACGCTTCGAGGCCGATGACTCCGCCGATCGACAGGCCGAGCACGGCGAGCACCGACAACGTCCCGCCGCCGACGATGATGCGCCCGTTGCCCCACGTGAGGTCGATGAGGGTCTCTCGGATCTGGCGCCCGTACGCGCGGAACGTGTGCGGGACGGCTCCGAGCACCAGCCCGAAGAAGGTGAGCACGTGGCCCATCCGCTCGAAAAACCCGAGCGGGATGCCGACGACGGCTTTGACTCCGCGCACCAACGGGGCGACGATCGGCGGATAGTACCTCGCGGGGGCTGTCATCTTAGAACACCTGTTCCGGGATAAAGAGTCCGACAATCTGCGTGACCACGACGTTGAGCACGAAGGTGGCGAGCACCCCCAACACCACGGACGCGTTCACCGACTCGGCCACCCCACGAGGGCCGAACTTGGTCTCAAGTCCTCGTTGGCAGGCCACGATGACCACGACGATGCCGAAAAAGACCGACTTGCCGATCGCGACGTAGATGTCGGAGAGCTTCGCGAAGGCCCCGAATGAGGCGAGATAGCTTCCCGGCGTCACGTCCTGGAACATCACCGCGAGGAGGTACCCCGCCGTCATTGTGATGAACACGATGAAGACGCACAGCATCGGCGAGACGAAAAGCATGGCGGCGAGCCTCGGCGCGACCAGGCGTTGCGTCGGGTTGATGCCGATCACCCGCATTGCGTCGATCTCCTCGCGGATCGTCCGGGCCCCGAGGTCCGCCGCGATGGCCGAACCGGCCGCGCCGCCGAGTAAGAGGGCCGCGACGATGGGGGCCCCTTGCCGGATGACGCCCAGCCCGCCCGCCGCGCCGGTGAGCGAAGCCGCGCCGATCTGCTGGGTGAGGTTCCCGACCTGGACCATGACGATGATGCCGAAGGGCACCGAGACCAGCAGCGCCGGCACCGCCGTGACGCTGGTGATGAACCAGCACTGGTGGATCGTCTCTTTCCAGGGATGCCGCAGCCGAATCGTGTCCACGACCAAGAAGCGGAAGGCCCCGAAAGCGAGCATGAACCATCTGCCAAGCGTGCGCAAACTGGTGAGCACGGTGTCGAAGAGGTAAGCGACCAGGCGCTCCACCACCGAGGTCCGGTCGGCTTTCTGCGTCGTCGTCATCGTCGCGCGCCCCTACTTCCGAATCGGGTCCGAAGGCTTGTGGGCGCTGTCACGGCCAAAACGTTACCAGTGCGTTGTCCCACAGTCATCCTGGGCGCGCCTGGCCTTTTCGAGGTCACAGTTCGCATGGCAAGTCCACTGTTTCAGACTCGCCGTACGTGCGCTGGCGCTCGTCGTCCGCGAAGGCCCACACGAGCATGTGATAGGTGCGCACCGCCTCGCTCTTGCACCGTCTGGTCTGGTCGAACACGGATGTCTTGCTGAACCGTTGCTCGAGCGCGCTGTTCTCGACGTCGACGTTGTAGAAGGCTCCGGAGAGGTACAGCTCGCGATGCAGCTCCACTCGCAAGTACTGCGAGAAGACAGAGGCGCCCCGGCACGTTTGCTTGGCCCCCCACTCCAAGAAGCCGTTGACGACCCGGATCGGGGCGTAGAAGGTCTCGCAGTGGTTGTCCGGAGCCCAATCGAGCGTGAGGTCTGGTTCCGGGGCGGCGGCGGCCTGAGGGCACGGGACCGTCAAGCTGGCTGACAACGCCGTTATAACGGCGGCAGCGCTTCGCAAATGGGCTTGCATCCTCTCCCTCGAATCGCTCGTGTGTTTCTCGTGGACCCGCAAAGCATACTATGTGCTCCGTGTCACGTTCAAGGGACGCGGTCGCGGGAAAGACATTGTTATACGCCGAGGCGTTCCGGATCTCACTCCCCCGCAGGCTGCGGCCCGTCCGCTTTGCGCGCCAGCAGTGTGGTCCGGACCTTCCAAAGCTTGAGCGCCAGCTGCACGTCCAGCAGCCGGCCCGTGTCCTGCCAGCCATCGCCGAGCAGCTCGTTTACCCGCTCCAACCTGCGCACGACCGTATTGGTGTGCGTGTGCAGTTGCTTGGCCGCACGAGTCGGGCTCATCCCGACGCTGAAATAGACGTCGAGCGTGTGCAGCAGCTCGGTGGAGCGCTCTTGGTCGTATTCGATGATCGGGCCGAGCATCCGCCGGGTGAACCCCTCGACGTCTTGGCGCTCCGACAGGAGCATCCCGAGGAAACCGAGCTCGTCGGCCCCTGAGGCCGTGCCGGTCGCGCCGAGCGCGCTCATCGCCTCAAGGCAGCGCTGCGCCTCCTTGTACCGCTGCGACACCGCCTCCACCGATTCGGCCGGCCCCGCGCTCGACACAGTGACCGGGGCCTTCAAATGCTTGCTCAGCTCCTCCCACACCACACGCGCGGCCGCCCCCGGGTCTTCCCCCGGCGCGAGGAGCACCACGTACTCCTCGCGAGTCGTGCGCAGCCCGCCCATGCGCCGGATGTACGAGGAGGACCACAGCGCGACTCGTTCCAGCCCGCCGCGCTCCGGCCGCGCCAGAACCAGCACATGCGGCTTGCCCAAGTTGAGGCCGAGCCGCCTGGCCTGCAAACCGAGCAGACGCTCGTCCTGGCGGCGGTCGATCACGTCGTCGAGCAGATCGTCCTGCAACCGCGCCACGGAGAACGCTGGGCCGTGGGACTGCAAGTGCATGACGACCGTCGCGGTCCGCACCACCGACTCCAGCCGCACCCGGGGGACGTCGAGCGACTCTCTGCCGAGCGGGGAGAGCGTCATCGTCCCCAGATAGTCGTCGCCGATGGTCAGCGGCGACACCAATGTGCCGCTCTCCAACGTGGTCGCGTCGTGGACCACGCCCGTCTCCTCCTCCTCGGAGTCCAACCAGCGGTACGAGCCCATCGTCGTCCCGTCGGGAGTCGCCAAACGCACCGCGACCCCGAAGTCCTCGCCCACCCGCCGCGCGAGCGCGTCGAGGTCGTGCAGGAGCAACCCCTCCTCGAGGAGCTGCGAAGCCCACCGCATGCTCGCCACGTACGCGTCTCGCTCGGCGACCACCTCGGCGAGCCGCTGCCGCACGTCCACCGAGGCCACTGCGCTTTTCTCCAGCTCGACGAGCTTGCCAAGACATGGGCCGGCGAACACGCAGAGGCTGTTGAACAGCGCGCGGTCCTCGCCCCGGAATTGGCGCGGCGAACGGGAGCCGACGAAAAGATTGCCGTGGTTGGTCGCTCCCCTGGTCATCGGCATGACCATCAGGCTGCGGACCTCTTCCGCGGCGAACGCCGACGTCGCGGCGGAGGCCCGGAGGAACCGGGGATCCCGGTTGTAGTCCGTGCTGTACACCGGCCCGTAGCCGGGCCGGTACAGGCTGATCAATCCGTGCTTGCCGTCCCACGGCATCACCAGCCCAGCCGTCAGCGCCGTGACCGTTCCGTCGATCACTTCGATGATGTGGACGCTGTTCGCCTCGTCGACGACGCTGACAAAGGCGAAATCCGCGTTCAGGAGCAACCGGGCCTGCTTGACCAGCGCGCGCAGCGCGGTCGCGGCGGACTCGCATTGTTGCAGCTCGACCATAATGGCCGAAAGGGCGGACGAACGGGCCTTCTCTTGGCTCATGCCGTCGATCAGCTTGAAGATCCGCAGACCTTGCTGCTGCACGCGCTCCCATTGGTCCGTCTTGACGGTTTCCCTGAGCTCGACGAGCCGGTTCTCGAACTCCTCGACCGCGCCATACTCCGCGAGCAGATCGAGCACACCGGCCACGCCTTCGGCGACCGGCGGTCTGCCGGGGCCGACGATCGAGCCACCGACAGCGAGTCCGGTGACACCCGCGTCCTGCGCATCGGCGAGAGCCATGTCGCGAATGTATCCGGCTCGCACCGGTCCGTCAAGAGATGGCGCGCACCACTAAATCCGAAGCAGCCCCTAAATACGTCGTAGGATCGAGCAGCGCCGCGACCTCGGTGTATTCTAAATCACAGCGCTCGGCGGCGAGAAGGACGAGGGGGGTTCCGGTCGCCGCCGCCTCGCCGGAAAGCTTCGTCACGAATGTTTTCGCCCGAGCTTTGCCAAGGCTCGGAGCGAGCCTTGCGGCGAGACGTTCCGTGGCGAGCTGCGCCCCGCCCAGCTCGAGGTTGCGCCGCATCCTTGACTCGTCCACCACCAACCCCCGCGCCAGCTCTGCGGCGGTGGCCGCCGCACCGCCCGCGAGCCGCAAGCAATCGCGCAGCGCCGACCACTCGGACTGCCATACGCCGCCCGCCCGCTCGTCCTCGGAGAGCAGCGCTTGTTGCAGCACGCTCGCGAGCGCGGGCAATTGCAATGCCGCTGAGCGAATCATCGTCGCGAGCACCGGATTGCGTTTGTGCGGCATCGCGGAGGAAGCGCCCCTGCCCTCTTTCGATGGCTCGGCGACCTCGCCGATCTCCGACCGGACGAGCACGAGCACGTCCACAGCGATCTTGCCGAGAGCCCCTGCGGTGAACGCGAGCGTCTGGCCGATCCTCGCGATCGGCCCCCGAAGGCTGTGCCACGGCAACCGGGCCGGCGCGAGCCCCGTGCGTCGCGCGAAGGCGGCCACCAGCTCCTCCTGGCCGATCTCGTGGCCGCCGTCGATCCTCGCGTATTCCAAATATCCGGCCATCGTCCCCGCCGCTCCCCCCAGCGACACCGGCAGACCGTCTTCTAGGAGCTCGTCTATTTGGCTCGCGGCCTGGAGCAGGATCTCGCGCCATCCCGCCGCCTTCAGGCCGAACGTCGTCGGCGTCGCCTGCAAGGCGAGGGTCCGCCCGGCCATCGGCGTGTCCCGATGCCGTTCGGCCAATTCCTCTAAATGCCGCAGCGTGTCCTCAATGTCCTCCCTGATGAGCTCCAATGCCCGCTTCGCCACCAGCATGGCTCCAGTGTCGAAGACGTCTTGGCTGGTCGAACCCCGGTGCACGTAGTCCGCGGCCATGGGGTCGAACTCGGCCACCACGGCGGTGAACGCGGCGACGAGCGCGACCACCGGGTTCGCGTTCTCCCTCGCGGCGAGCGCCACTGTCCGCGCGTCGATTCCGCCCGCGCGCGCCGCTTTCGCGATCGTCTCGGCCACGTGCTGCGGCACCGTTCCGAGATCCGCCTGCGCGGCCACGAGCGCCGCCTCCGCCGCGAGCATCGCCGCCAACCACGCCTGATCGCCGGTCGCCTCCTCGACCGCGGTCCCCGCCCGCACCGGGGAGAGCAGGCCGACGTCGAGCTGCTCGGCCATCACACCTCCACTTCCCGGTTGCACTGCGCGGCCGGAGCCAACCCCAGCGCGGCCCGCGCAATGGCGTCCGCGTCCTCCAAGGTCACCGATCCGACTCCGGGCCGGGCCCCGGCGGCGGTGACCCAGTGCACGGATTCGGTCGGAACCCCGTACGCGAACCGCCTCGGATGCGCCGTGCCGTCGGCCCGGACGATCAAATACGGGCGTTCGGTGACCGCAAGCCCGCCGGTCTGGTAACTCCGGCCGTCCTCGGAGGCGATCTCATACGGCCTGCACTGCCCGGTGTCGAGCAGGAAGCGGAGCAACGGGTCGTCGGCGCGCCGCAGGTCGGGCTCTTGCAGACGCGCCTCGACCAGCGTTTTCGCCCGCACCACCGATCCGGGGACGAACGGCGATTCGGCGACCACGGCGGGCTCCGCCGTGTCGAAGGCGACGCGCATGCCGGGGCCGAGCAGCTCCACCACTCCCGCCTCGACCAGGGCGATCAGCTCCTCGATCCTGCTCACCGGCGGGCCGATGGAGAGGAAAGCGTTCAACGGCGTGTACCAGCCTTCGAGGTCTTTGCGGTACGACTCGCCGTCCAACCCGCCGTGGTCGACGACCAGCCGGATCTCGTTGCGCAGATCGCGGAGCACGTCGAGCGCCGCCTTGAGCGGGCCGTCGACATTGCCCGCTTTCGCGTGCCGCACGTCCGCGCGCAAATGCTCGAGCACCCAGGCGGTGAAGTCCGATTTGTCCGCGAACTCCCGCGACCCCCAAGGCCGTTGCAGCCGCTCCCAGCTGAACCGCTGGTCGGAGTCGAAGTCGAACCGTTCCAAAAGCGCGGGGATCTCCTCCTGCGGGGCATGCAGATACCGCTCGACGAATCCGGCGGATTCCTCGCCGCGACGGACCAGGACGCGCTCGTAGTAGACGCTCTCCGCCTCGCGCGAGATGAGCGGCCACAAGTCCGCCTTGAACTGGACCTTCTTCCCTGCTCTTGCCTGATCCTGCAGCTGAGCGATCCGCTCGGGGGTCAGCAGCCTCGGGGTATGCCGCCCGTACGCGCCTTTTTGATTCACCCCTCGGGCGTGATAGGGCACGCCTCGGCGGGAGGAGGCGCACAGGATCGGCTCCTGGCCGGAGGGCTCGTATTTCACGGTCTCCTCGTCGCGCCAGAACTTCCCGCCCCGGCCCGTCGTCAAGAGGGCCATGTAGTCGAAGAAGTTCAAGCCGAGGCCGCGCAGCACGACCCGGTCCCCCGGCTTCGCGAAGCTCAGGTCCACGTCGGCCGGATTCGACGGCGCGATGTGGCGCAGGCCGTGGATCCGGGCGAGCGACGCGGCCTTCGCCTCCTGCGGCGAGAGCCGCGTTGAGACATGGCCGATGGCGAGGACCACCGCGTCGAGCGAGTTCAGCCGCGTGCCGTCTTCGAGCCGCACCCCTTGCGGGCCTTGGTCGAAGCCGTGCGCGTCCGCCATCGCCACCGCTTTGGACCGATGCGTGACGATGGTGACGTGCTCCGGAGCCGCGCGCGCGACGCGCGCGAAGGCGTCCCGCAAGTACTGGCCGTACAGGGCGCGCGAGGGGTAGGAGTTCTCCGTGAGCGCGATGGCCTCCGCGTTGGGGTTGGGCAAAGCCTTGGCCCACGCGTAGAGCGTCGGCCCGTGTTCGATCGGCCCCTCGATGCGCAACGACTCGTCGGTGAACACCGTGATCTGCGCCGCGACGGTGTTCATGAGCAGGTGCCCAGACTGGTCGGTCCGCCACACCGAGCCCGCGCCGGGAGCCCACGGGTCCACCACGTGGACCACGACCCTGCAATGGCCTCGGGCGGCTCGCTCGTTCGCGCAGATCCGCTCGACGACCGCGAGTCCTCGCGGACCCGCGCCGATCACGCATATCTCATACGCCCTCGGCTCCGGGCCCGCGTGCATCCACGCGACCTGGTCGAAGAGCTCGGTCACGGACATCTCGCTCATGACCTCGTCGCGCCGTTCCGCGGCGGCCTCCTCCGCATGCCAGAGCCGTGTGCTCTCCCGCGCCGCGAGCACCACTTTCGCCGTGCGCGGCTTGCGAAGCTCGCTGTAGGCGACGAGGCTGACCCCGACGTCCGCCGGATTGAACTCGTCGGCCAGCGCCACGGCGTCTTCCAACGCCATACACGCCCCTTGCGCCGCGTAGTGCAGCATCGGATGCGCCGCGTCGCCGAGCAGCACCACACGGCCATCGGTCCAGCGGGCGGCGGGCTCCCGGTCCATCAGCGTCCACATCCGCCAGTCTTTGCCGTGCTCTAAGAGGGCGCGCGCGTCCCCGGTGAGCACGCCGAGCCGGTCGAGGACATGCTCTCGCGCCACAGGCTCGCCGGAGAAGACCTCGGTCGTCCCGTTCGCGTCGCTCGCGGCGAGGTTCATCACCGTGCCGCCCGCGATCGGGTAGTTCACCAAGTGGCAGCCTGGGCCGGTCCACCACGTCACCGCGTTCGACCGGAGCCCGGACGGCACGTCCGCCATCGGCACCGTCGCCCGGTAGACCACGATGCCTCGGACCGTGAGCGGCCCGTCGTCGAGCAGCTGCGCCCGGATCGTGGAGTGCACCCCGTCCGCGCCGATCAACGCTTCGCCCACGACCTGCGTCCCGTCCGCCAAGAGCGCCGACGCTCCGCGCGCGTCCTGCGCGTAGCCGACGACGGGGCTCGCCGCGCGCAGCTCGACATTCGGAGTTCTTTCCGCGGCGCGGACGAGAAGCTGGTGCAGCTCGCCTCGGTGCACCACCGAATAAGGATTGCCGAAGAGCTCGCAGTACTCCTCTCCGAGCGGCATCTCGGCGACCAAGGTCCCTTTGGCCGCGTTGAAGAACCGCAACGCCTCCACGCCGACCGCGAGCCCGGCGACCTCCTCGCCAAGTCCGAGCCGCTGCAGGGCGGCCATCCCGTTCGGCGCGATCTGGATGCCCGCGCCGAGCTCGCGGAACTCCCGCGCTCGTTCGAGGACGACGACGTCGTGTCCTTTCCCCGCGAGCGCGAGGGCGGCGGCGAGGCCGCCGATGCCGCCTCCGACGACCACCACTTTGCTCATGCCGGTCACACCCCCTGTCCGCCAATGCGCGAGCGAGCTCTAAGCGCTTGATCTTGGTGGTCGCGGTCTGCGGCAGCTCTTCGAGCTTGCAGTGCAAAGGCGGGTCCATCGGCGGCAGGGACCGCACGGCCAGCTCCCAGCGGCGAGCGTCCAGCGGTCGGTCGTCCTTGGTGCAGACCACCGGCAGCGCCTTGCCGGACGGGCCCGGCACGATGATCACCTCGGTGAGCTCGTCGAAGAGCGCGAAAAGCTTGTCCTCGGCCTCCAGCGTTGAGCCGAATCCTTCGATCAGGTCCACTTCGCGGTCGAGCAAGTACAGCGCGCCCCGTTGGTCCTTGTAGCCGACGTCGCCCATCCGCCACCAGCCGTCCGGCGACACTTGCTTGTCGTAGCGCTCGTCTTCGCCGAGATACGTCTTGACCCTGCCGTCGCTGCGGATCTCGATGAAACCGGGGTTCTCTTTCGTCGGTTTGCGCCCGCCCCTTGCCACCACGCGAGAGTCGGTCATGCCAGGGAAGGGGAAGCCGACGAACCGCCCGCCGTCCTCCGAAACGCTCTTCTTGGTGAACCAGGAGAAGACGCTCGGCCCGATCTCGCTCTGCCCGTAGAGCTGCACGAACAACGGACGCTTATGCGCGGAGGCTCCGAGCAGGCGGCGGACCGTTCGGGGATGGATCGCGTCGAAGGTGGAGCTGTAGTACTTCACGCTCGACAAAGGCTTGCGCGGGTCGTCTGCCAGCTCCTCCCACAGCATGAAGGTGTTCGGATGCGCTTCGAGCCCGACCGGCCTGTGCGCGAGGAAGAGCTCGGCGGCGGCCTTCGGGTCGTCGTCGGCGAGGACGACGAGCGGGAAGCCGCGCAAGAGCGAGATGGGGACGAAGGTGAACAGCCGCGAGTGCACGAAGGAGACATGCATGACCAACGGCTGGCGGGCGGGCACGAGCCGAGTCGCCCAGAACTGGGGCCGGAAACGGGCTTGCAGCGTGAAGTTGGTGTGCACCGCGAGCTTCGGCAGTCCCGTCGTGCCGGAGGTGTGGGTGACCAGCGTGGGCTGGTGCAATCCGAACGCCTCCGCCGCGCCGCGCTCCGCCGGGACGGCCTGGTCGAGGAGCGCGATGGCCCTCGGGTGGGGGCCGCTGGGGACGAGCACGGCTTTTGCGAGCGCGAAAACTTCATCGCCTTCGAGCTCGCCCGTCAGCTTCGCGGCGTCGGTGAGCAGCACCGGCAGATCCGGGCTCAACCCAGGGAAGCGCGCGGTCGAGATCCTGCGCAAGAGCGCCTTGACCGTCTCGCCGTCCAGCTTCGGAGAGAGCAGGATCGGGGTCGCCCCTGCCCGCACGATCGCGCACGCCGCGAGCGTGACGTCGAAGGCGTTCGATTTGTGCACGACCGCCTTGTCCCCCGGGCCGACGCCCACGGCCCGGAGCTGGTCGGCGATCCGCGCGACCGCGTCGGCGGCCTGGACGACCGTCGCCTGGCGGCCGAGCTGCGGCGCGAGCGGCAGATCATGGTCGAACGCGATAGTGTTCGACGGGTGCGCGGCCGCCGCCCGGTCGAAGAAAGTCCCGAGGTTGATCCCCCGGTTGCCGATGCGCTGCAAAATCATTGCGGTCTCCTGGTGGTGCTGTGGCGGATTGCTACTGCTGCTCGGACGCGTCGGGAACCTGCGCCTCCGCGATCCGTTTGACGGTCTCGACGGTTGCGTTCAGATCCCCCTGCAGCTTCAGCCCCCAGTCCAGGAAGAACTGCTCTTGCTCAGCCTCGGTCATCCCGGAGACGATGCCCTTGATCCCCTCGGTGGGCTCCCCCATCCGGAAATGATGGGTGAGCTTCGCGCCCTCGGGATGCGCCTCGAGGAACCAGCTCCAGACGCTGTCCTGCTTGCGGCCCGCTTTGTCCCGCATCGACCACGAGAACGCGGCTCCTGGCTCGGCCGCGATGATCTCGGCCTCGGTCTGCCATCCGCCGCGCACGACCGGAGCCCAGGCGACGACCCCGCACCGCGTTCGTTCGCGCCTCGGAAGACGGAGCCGACCTGCGCGGGCTCGCCGATCCACTCGCCGCCCCGGCATTCCGGGCTCCACCGCCCGCTCGCGGGCAAATCGCTCACGAGCGCGTAGAGCGCCTGCGGCTCCGCGGCGACGACCGCGGAAGCTTGGACCTCGAAGAGCGGCCGACGAGACGGCGCGCCGACGTGGGCGGGGGCGGCCTCGTTATGTGCGATGTCGTTGCGTGAAGGGCTCATACGCCCAGCCTGACGAAACCGACCGGCGAATCCGAGGCTCCGCGAATCGATTCGTCAGGTGGTCAGGAGATTCGTCAAGTCCTTGGAAGCAGCGGCTCGCCGGAATGTGGCCGCGCACCACATCGGAAGGCCGCCAGAGGTGGTCCGAGCTTCGCCCGGACGAGGAGGCCCCGACGGACAGGTCAGCCCAGCAGGCCTAGGATCCGGTCTCCGGTCGCCACCGTGCCGAGGCCCGCAGGCCGGCCGGCAAGGTGCTGGGCCACGGCGCGGCGCACTCGCTCAGCAGCCGAGGACTCGCCGACGTGGTCGAGCAGCAGCGCGACGGAAAGCACAGCGGCGGTCGGATCGGCTTTGTCCGTGCCCGCGATGTCCGGCGCGCTGCCGTGCACCGGCTCGAACATGCTGGGGAACGCGCCCGAGGCGTTGATGTTCCCGCTCGCGGCGATGCCGATGCCTCCGGTGACCGCCGCGGCGAGGTCGGTGATGATGTCTCCGAACAAGTTGTCCGTGACGATCACGTCGAATTGGCCGGGGTTCGCCACGAGATGGATCGTGGTCGCGTCCACGTGCTGGTAGCCGACCTCGACCTCGGGGTATTCCGCCCCGACCTCGGCGACGAGCCGGGACCACAGCGAGCCCGCGTTGCTGAGCACGTTCGTCTTGTGCACGAGGGTGAGTTTCTTGCGCCGCGACTGCGCCTGGCGGAAGCCCTCGCGGACCACGCGCTCCACGCCGTAGGCGGTGTTGACGCTCACCTCGGTGGCAACCTCGTGCGCGGTGCCTTCGCGGATCGTGCCGCCGACGCCGGCGTACGGCCCCTCGGTCCCCTCGCGGACCACGACGAAGTCGATCTCCGGGTCGCCCGCGAGCGGCGACGGCACGCCGGGGAAGCTGCGCGCCGGGCGCAGGTTCACGTAGTGGTCGAACGCGAAGCGCAGTTTGAGCAGGAGGCCGCGCTCTAAGAGCCCGCTGGGGATCTGCTTGTCGCGAGGATCGGCCCCCACCGCGCCGAGCAGCAGGACGTCCTGCGCTTTGAGCGCTTCGAGCACCGAGTCGGGCAGCACCTCGCCAGTGGCGAGGTACCGGCCAGCGCCGAGGTCGTACGTCGTCGTCTCGACGCCGGGGAGCACCGCCTCGAGCACGCGGAGGGCTTGGCCGATCACCTCGGGGCCGATCCCGTCGCCGGGGATCACGCCGAGTTTCAACCCGCTCATCGCAGGTCCACCTCGACAAGGCTCCTCGCGCCCACCGCGTCGCGCACCGTCTGGCGCAACTGCGAGTCGATCTCCTTGTCCACGCGCAGCACGATGGTCGCGCCGTCCCCGCTCGCGTCGTGGCTCACGGCGGCGGCTTCGATGTTCACCCCCGCGTCGCCGAGGAGCGTGCCGATCTTGCCGAGCGCGCCCGGACGGTCCGCGTAGCTGACGACGAGGTTGACCCCCTCGGCGCGCAGGTCGAACCCGCGATGGCCGACGCTGGTGATCTTCGCGACCTGTCCGCGTCCGGCGAGCGTCCCTGCCACCTGGGCGACGCTCCCGTCTGCGGCCACGGCGAGCACCTCGACCAGGCTGCGGTAGTTGGGGCTCTCCTCCTCGGTCTCCACCACGTGCGTCAGACCCCGTTCCGAGGCGAGCTGCGCGGCGTTCACGAAGGTCACCGGGGTCTCCACGACGCCGGAGAGGAATCCGCGCAGCGTGGAGAGGCCGAGCACGCCGACCGACTCCGCCGCCAGCTCGCCGTAGACCTTGACCTCCAGGGTCACCGCCGCCTGCTCGGTCAACGCCGAGAGGAGCACGCCGAGCTTGCGCGTCAGGTCCAGCCACGGAAGCACCTCTTCACCGACCGGACCCGCCGAGACGTTCACCGCCTCGGGCACGAATTCGCCCGCGAGCGCGAGCTTCACGCTCTTCGCGACGTCGGTCCCCGCCCGATCCTGCGCCTCGACGGTGGAAGCGCCCAGATGCGGCGTGAGCACCACCTGCTCCAGCCCGAAGAGCGGGCTCTCGCCGGGGGGCTCCTGCACGAACACGTCCAGGCCCGCCGCGCGGACGTGCCCCGAGGACACGGCTTCGGCGAGCGCCTGCTCGTCGATCAGCCCGCCCCGAGCCGCGTTGACGATGATCACGCCTGGCTTGGTCTTGCGCAGCGCGGCGGCGTCGATCAGCCCTGCCGTCTCCGGGGTCTTCGGCAGGTGCATCGTGATCAGGTCGGCCTGGGCCAGCAACTCGTCCAAGGTCACCAGTTTCGCGCCGAGCTGCGCCGCCTTGGCGGCGGAGACGTACGGGTCGTAGGCGAGGATCTCGGTCTCGAAGGCCTTCAGCCGCGAGGCCACCAGCTGGCCGATCCGGCCGAAGCCCACCACGCCGATGGTCTTCTCGTAAAGCTCGACCCCGAGGTAAGAGGAGCGCTTCCACTCCCCCGCCTGGGTCGTCGCGTTGGCCGGAGGGATCTGCCTGGCCGCGGCGAGCAGCAACGCGATGGCGTGCTCCGCGGCGGAGTGGATGTTCGAGGTCGGCGCGTTCACCACGAGGACGCCGTTGGCGGTGGCGGCTTGCACGTCGACGTTGTCGAGGCCGACGCCTGCCCTGGCGACGATCTTGAGGTTGGACCCTGCGGCCAGCGCCTCGGCGTCCACCTGTGTCGCAGAGCGCACCAGCAACGCGTCCGCCTCCGGCAGGGCGGCGAGCAGCGCCCCGCGATCAGTCCCGGTCACCCAGCGCACTTCGACCTGGTCGCCGAGGGCGGCCACGGTCGACTCGGCGAGCTTGTCGGCGATCAGCACGATCGGCTTCGGATCAGTCACAGTTACTCCTCACACGGTATATCCGGCGTGTTCTCAGGCTTCGCACAGCCCGATCTGCCACACTCACTCGGTCTGTCACACTAGATGGCGGCCTATGTCCTGCTAGCGCCTACCCCGCCTGTCCGGCCTTCCGGCGGCGTGATCACGGCGCCGGCCTTGCATGTGTGAGGATCATGTGATGTTGAAGCGAAGCATCGGCGTTCTCGCCGCAGCGCTCGCGAGCGCGCTGTGCGCCGTGTCCACTGCTGCCGTTGCGACAGCCGACGACCGCGTCCCGCTAGGAGCCGGATCGCCGATCATCGTGGTCGGGCAAGAAAAGCTGGCATGCACGCTGACCGCCATCGGCCATGACGTGAACGACGACATCGTCGGGCTCACCGCAGGCCATTGCGGAGATGTGGGCGATTCGGTGGTTTCCGAGGTAGACCAGGACGCGGGCAGCCTCGGGAGGTTGGAGAAGAAGCGCTCCAACCCCGACATCGGCGTGATCAAATTCAATCCCAGCCGGGTCATCCCGACGGCGCGGACCGGCAAGCTCGTCATCACCGGACTGTCCCGAGACTTGCCCCGGCCCGGCACGATGGCCTGCAAACTAGGCCGGACGACCGGCTGGACGTGCGGGCAGATGACCCCGACGAACCGGATGAGCCACACGGCCAAGATCTGCATCGCGAAGGGCGACTCCGGAGCCCCAGTAGTGATCGGGAGCACGTTGGTCGGCATGGTCAACGTCTACTACTTCGACACCCCGTGCGCGGGGCCCGAGGGCGGGACGAACATCGGCGCGGTCCTCGACGCGATCGGCCCCGGCGTCGGCGAGGGCTTCGAGCTCCAGCCCGCGTGATCGCTCCGCCCCTCCCCGCTCCGGCTTGAGGCTGCCCCTGCCGCAGGCTATTTCCTTGGCCGGTAGATGACCATGCCCTCTTGCGCGCTGCTCGCAATCCGGTCGCCGTTCCTCGCGTAGAAGGCCCCTGTCGAGAAACCGCGCGACTCGGCGGCGGCCGGAGACTCGGTGGCGTACAGGTGCCACTGGTCGAACCGCACGGGGCGGTGGAACCACAGCGAGTGGTTGAGGGTGGCCGCGATGATCCGGTCCAGCCCCCACGAGAGCCCATGCTGGGTGATGATCGAGTCCAGGATCGTCGTGTCGGAGGCGTACGCGAGAGCCGCCTCGTGCCACCGAGGTTCGTCCGGCAGCTCGCCCCGCGTCCGCATCCACACCCGGTTGTACGGGAAGGCTTCGCCCGCTTCTTTCGCGAGCCAGGACGGCTTGTTCGTGTAGCGCCAGTCGATCGGCCGAGGCGCTTCGACGAACATGGTCAAATCCTTCTCCATGCCGACGAACGTCTCCTCGATCTCCGGCAGGCCCTCCGGGTCCGGCACCGAGGGCATCGGGGAGGAATGCTCCAGCCCCGGCCGGCCCAGCTGGTAGGCGAGCAGCGAGACCGACATCACCTCGCCGTTCTGGCTCGCCGTCACCTGCCGGTTCGCGATGGACCGTTCGTCGCGCAGCGCCGTCACCTGGTACTCGATCGGCTGCTTCACGTCGCCGCCTCGGATGAAATGCGTCTGCGCCACGTGCAGGTCGAGCTTGTCCGACTCGACCGTCCGGCCCGCCGCGATGATCGTCTGCGCCACGATCTGGCCGCCGTAAGTCCGCGCCCACGCCTTGCTCGGATGCTGGCCGATGAATTTTCCGTTCCCGCCGTCTTCGAGGTCGAGGATCTCGAGCAGCTCCTGGAAATCGCCCTTCGCTTCTTCGATCAGAGATTGCGCTGAAGTCATCGGGCTAACTTAGCAGAACGCCCTGAACAGGGCTTTCACCGGTGAAGGGGCGAAAACCCCCGGAGCCGCCCGTGGCTAGTGGTCGTGCTCGCCGATACGGTGCGCGTTGATCGTGTTCGTCGAACCGACCGTCCCCGGCGGGGCTCCGGCCACGACGATCACCAGGTCGCCGTGCTCGTAGCGCTTGATCTCGAGCAACGAATGGTCCACGAGGTGGATCATCGCGTCGGTGGAGTCCACCTTCGGCACGATGAACGTCTCAACGCCCCAGGACAACGCCAGCCTGCTGCGCACCGCCGGCTCCGGGGTGAAGGCGAGCAACGGCAACGCGCTGTGCAACCGGGCCAGGCGGCGGACAGTGTCGCCGGACTGGGTGAGCGCGACGAGCGCCTTGGCCTCCAGCCGCTCGCCGATGTCCTTGGCCGAGTAGGAGATCACGCCGCTCTTGGTCCGAGGGATGCGGATCAGCGGGGCGATCAGGTTCGGCTCCCGCTCCGCGGCGGCGAGGATGCGCGAGAGCGTGCGCACCGCGACGAAGACGTGCTTGCCCACCGAAGTCTCGCCCGACAGCATCACAGCGTCCGCGCCGTCGAACACCGCGTTGGCGGCGTCGGAGGTCTCCGCGCGCGTGGGCGTGGCGTTCTCGATCATGGACTCGAGCACCTGGGTCGCCACGATGACCGGCTTCGCGTTGGCCCTGGCGAGCTGGATCGCGCGCTTCTGCACGGCGGGCACGTCCTCGAGCGGCAGCTCGACTCCGAGGTCGCCCCGTGCCACCATGACCGCGTCAAACGCGAGGATCACCTCTTCGAGCCGGTCCCCCACCGCCTCGGGCTTCTCCAGCTTCGCGATGACCGGCACGCGGCGCCCCACCCGGTCCATTACCTCGTGGACCAGCCGGACGTCGTCGGGCGACCGGACGAAGGACAGCGCGACCCAGTCCACGCCGAGGCGCAGCGCGAATTCGAGGTCCTCGGTGTCCTTCTCGGACAGCGCCGGGGCCGAGACGTTCACGCCGGGCAGCGAGATGCCTTTGTTGTTGCTGACCGGGCCGCCCTCGTAAACCTGGCACACCACGTCGTCGCCCTCGACGCGCAGCGCGCGCAGCCCCACCTTGCCGTCGTCGATGAGCAGCGTGTCGCCGGAGACGACGTCCGCCGCGAGATGCTTGTAGGTGGTGGAGACCCGGTCGTGGTCGCCCTCGATGTCTTCGACGGTGATGCGGACGGTCTCCCCGGTGGCCCAGACCGTCCGGCCCTCCTTGAACCTGCCGAGCCGGATCTTCGGCCCCTGCAAGTCGGCCATGATGCCCACCGCGCGCCCGGTCTCGTCGGAAGCCTCGCGCACCCAGTGGTACATCTGCTCGTGGTCGGGATGGTCGCCGTGGCTGAAGTTCAGCCGCGCCACATCCATGCCTGCTTCGACAAGAGCTCTGACTTTTTCGGCAGAAGCAGTGGCGGGCCCGAGCGTGCACACGATCTTCGTACGTCGAGTCATAGCGGAAAGCCTAGTCTGATTTGTCTGTCGATCCGACTTCAGGTGAGTGAATGTCAGATGTCGACCTTGGCTCCTCGGCCTCCTCGGCGGGCTCTTCCTGCTCGGAGGCCGCTTCCGGCTCGGCAGTCGGCTCTTGTTCCTCGGCGGCCTCCTCCGGCTCCTCGGCAGGGCCGTCTGCGCGGCCCGCTTCGATCTCGTCCGGATCCTCCCTGCCCTTCTTCGCGAGCAGGAAGTACACGAGCCCCGCGATGATGAGCAGGCCCGAGGTGAAGACGTTGACGCGGTAGCCGAAGATCCTGGTCGCCGGGTCGATCCGCACGAACTCCAGCGCGAGCCTGCCGATGCTGTAACCGACGACGTAGAGGGCGAAGAGCCTGCCATGGCCGATCTTGAACCTCCGGTCGAGCACCACGAGCGCCAGCACCACGGCGAGGTTCCAGCAGGCCTCGTACAGGAACGTGGGGTGGACGAGCTTGCCGCTGAGGGTCGTCTCCCCGATGACGCCGATCCACGGCCTGCCGTCCGAGACGCCGTAGACGTTGTCCACCGCGCCGTCTCGGATCCGCTCGTAGAGCTGCAGGCCCCACCAGTGGTTCGTCTCCCGGCCGAAGAGCTCCTGGTTGAAGTAGTTGCCGAACCGGCCGATCGCCGAGGCCGCGAGGATCGGCGGGGCGAGCGCGTCGCCGAACGCCGGCAGCGGAATGCCCTTGCGGCGGCAGCCGATCCACGCGCCGACGGCCCCGAGCGCGACCGCGCCCCAAATGCCAAGGCCGCCTTCCCAGATGAAGAGGGCGTGGACCGGCGAGCGCCCCTGTCCGCCGAAGTAGGTGCGCCAGTCGGTCGCCACGTGGTAGAGCCTGCCGCCGACGAGGCCGAACGGCACCGCGAAGAGCGCGACGTCGACCACGTCTTCGCGCCGCCCGCCGCGCGCCATCCACCGATGCGTGCCCCACCAGCAGGCGAGCAGGATGCCCGCCAAGATGCAGAGGGCGTACGCGCGGATCGGGATCGGCCCGAGAAACCAGACTCCCTGAGGAGGCGAGGGGATGTACGCCAGAGTTGTCACGCGAAGACACCTTACCCGGAGGTTCGTTCACGAGGTCAAACGCAACGCCTCCGGCCCAAGGAGACGGCACGCCGCGCGGAAGCCTCACGGCGGGCCTCGTCCTCGGCTCTGCGCCGCCGACCCCGGCAAAAGGTGTAATTTGGAACACAAAGCACGCGCGCTTATCGCCGGGGACACCAGGCGGGGCGGCGGCAGAGAACCTCCGGAACAGGAAAGAGGAACCATGAGACACGCGGCGCCCGGAGCCGAGGGAAGCTCCTTTGCCTTTCAGCCCAGTTACGACAACTTCATCGGCGGCGAATGGGTCGCCCCGGCGGAGGGCAGATACTTCGACAACGCCTCGCCGGTCGACGGGCGCGAGTTCACCAAAGTCGCCCGCAGCACGGCGGCGGACGTCGACCTCGCCCTCGACGCGGCGCACCGCGCGGCGGACAAATGGGGGGCCACCTCGGTGGCCGAGCGGGCGAACGTGATGCTCAAGATCGCGGACCGGTTCGAGGAGCACCTCCCCGAACTCGCGGTCGCGGAGACGTGGGACAACGGCAAGCCGATCCGCGAATGCCTCGCCGCCGACCTGCCGCTGGCCGTGGACCAGTTCCGGTATTTCGCCGCCGCGATCCGGGGCGAGGAGGGCGGGATCTCCGAGATCGACGCCGACACCGTCGCCTACCACTTCCACGAGCCGCTCGGCGTCGTCGGCCAGATCATCCCGTGGAACTTCCCCTTGCTCATGGCGGCGTGGAAACTCGCCCCGGCGCTTGCGGCGGGCAACTGCGTCGTCCTCAAGCCCGCAGAGCAGACCCCGGCTTCGGTCATGGCGCTGATGGAGCTCATCGGCGACTTGCTGCCGCCCGGTGTGGTGAACGTGGTCAACGGCTTCGGGCTGGAGGCGGGCAAACCGCTCGCCTCCAGCCCGAAGATCGCGAAAGTCGCCTTCACCGGCGAGACCACCACGGGCAAGCTCATCATGCAGTACGCGACCGAGAACCTCATCCCGGTGACGTTGGAGCTTGGCGGCAAGAGCCCGAACATCTTCCTGTCCGACGTGATGGCCAAGGACGACGAGTTCCTGGACAAAGCGGTCGAGGGCTTCGTGATGTTCGCGCTCAACCAGGGCGAGGTGTGCACCTGCCCGTCCCGAGCCCTGGTGGCCGCCGACATCTACGACGAGTTCATCGCGCGCTGCGTCGAACGGACCAAAGCCATCGTGGGCGGCGACCCGCTGGACGAGGCGACCATGATCGGGGCGCAGGCCAGCGCCGAGCAGCAGGAGAAGATCCTCCGCTACATCGACATCGGCAAGGCCGAGGGAGCGCAGCTGCTCGTCGGCGGCAACGCCCGCAAGGTGGCCGAGTACCCCGGCGGGCACTACGTCGAGCCGACCATTTTCAAAGGCACGAACACCATGAGGATCTTCCAGGAGGAGATCTTCGGACCGGTGCTCTCGGTGGCCACGTTCGACTCCGTTGACGAGGCGTTGAAGATCGCCAACGACACCCAGTACGGGCTCGGGGCCGGAGTGTGGACCCGTGACATCAACACCGCGTACCGGCTGGGCCGGGGCCTGAAAGCGGGCCGGGTGTGGACGAACTGCTACCACGCCTACCCGGCGCACGCGGCGTTCGGCGGCTACAAGAAGTCCGGCATCGGGCGCGAGAACCACAAGATGATGCTGGAGCACTACCAGCAGACGAAGAACCTGCTCGTCAGCTATTCGGCGAACAAGCTCGGCTTCTTCTGACCGGCCGGACCTCGCGCGGGGCTATATGCCGCCCCGCGCGAGGCGCTCGTTGGGGCACTGCGCGCTCGTCGTGGTCAGCGCGCGGAAGGAACATCATCCCCATGCGCCGCGCGCCCACTCCGCAAGCACCGTCGGCGTCGCCGAATCGAACCCGCTGACGTCCAGCTGGCCGGGGTCTGCGGGGTCCGCGATGGACGTGCCCGTCGCGGTCAACGCGACCACCGCCAGCCGCGCGTCGATTCCCGAGCGCTCCCGGTAGCGGGCGAGCGCCTGGTGCGGGTGGATCTGGCCGAACCAGGTCTCGTTGTCGGTGTACACCTGGAACACGTCGAACGCCAAGCCCTGCTCCTGCGCCCAGACCATCGGCAACGCGCAGTCGGTCGGGCCGAACGGCAAGCCGCTGACGGCCCTGAGCGCGTCGTCCAGCCGTTGGCGCGGCGAGACCGCGAGCCGGGTCAACGTCGCCGTGCCGGACCGCCAGTCCCCGCCGGTGAAGCCCACGACCTCGCACTCCGCCTCGGTCTTCGCCGTGACCAGCGCCAGGGCGGCGCTCACCTCTCGGCAGGAGATCGGCAGGCCCGACGCGGGGGCCGTCATCGAGCCGGACACGTCGAGCGCGAGCAAGGTCCGCTTGCCGGTCGGGACTACCGACTCGAACGCGGCGTAGAACGCCGCGTCGAGCGCGTCCACGATCTGCGCGACCGGCTCCCACGCGGCGCTCGACCGAGCTCCTCGGCCTTGGGCGTAGGTCCGCGCCGCCACAAGGACGTTCACCGGATGCACCCGGGCCTTGCGCAGCCGCTGCGGGTCGGCGAGCTGCGCCGCGACCGCGCCAAGCACCCCGGAGGAGCCGAGCACGCCGAGCCGGGTGAGCCGGGGCAACTGCCGCATCAGCGCCGTCTGGGGCACGCCCTGCGCGATGAGCGCCTCCCACACGCTTGCCTCGTTCAATGCCGCGTCCGGGAGCATTTCCCAGCTCAAGGACGGGTACTGCCCGATGAGCGAGACCCATTCCCCCGCCGTCGTCGCAGCTTGCGCCTTGCGGAAGCCGTCGAGGATGGCGAGCGAGTCCGGCAGCCTGTCGACCGCCCGCCCGCAGGCGAAGTCGAACAGGACCTTGCGGTCCGCCTCCTCCGTCGCGGGGTGCGCGAGCCGCAGCAGGTCGCGATGCGACCAGCCTTCTCGCTGGCGGTATTTCGCGATCTGGTAGGCGAGATCGGCGACCGGCGCGTCGAGGTACCAACGGCCCACCGCGCGCCGCAGCCCCCGGCCCCAGCCCCGGAACTGCTCGACGTAACCCGCGAACAGGAACAGGTGCGTTCCGGTGCGCGCCACGTCCCCCAGAGCCGCGAGCGCGGCGGCCCTGCCGGTTTCGTCGCCGAGCGCGCTGGCCGCTGCCAGCGCGAAGAGCGCCGGGTTCTGTCGAGGGGCGCGGCCCGAGGCAGAGACTTCGACCACGGTCCGCACGAGCTCCGCGCAGCGCTCGCGGGCGAGCTTCAGCACGATCTCGGCGTTGTCCTTGGTGAGCTCGCGCTCGGCCGCGTAGTACGTGCCGCCGTCCGACCCTATCGTCAAAAAGCGCCGCAGCCTGGCCAGGTCGTCCACGGCAAAGCCGTAGCCGCCTGCCGCGTTGCGGACTTGCCGCGCGTCGGCTTGCTGCGTCTGCGCGGCTTGGCGCATTGAAATTGCGCGCAACGGATTGAGCTTCATGATTCCCCCCTTGGTATTTCTTTCTTTCGTCTTCATTCCCACTGCGGCAACGGGCGTGGGACGCCGTCGGACCCGCCGGAGCGGGGAAAGAATCGAACTTTCAAACGCCAGATAACCGACCAGCCTCGGCCCGTTGCCGCTTTCGAGTCTAAGCGTCCGCAGCGACAGCCGTCAAAAGGTTTTTCGGCGAAACAGACACTTGCCGGAAAAGAAGAAAAACGGGCATGCGATTGCCGCGCCGGATCTTTCGAGGATAACCGATGGGCTCCGGCCCGCTTTGAAGAAAGTTTAGCGCGAGCGGGCGTATTCGCCAACCGGGTGAGGACGGCGAAGCAGCGAAAGCCGCTTCGCCGTTGCGGGATCCGCCTGCTTATCCAGGGAACCCTTATCCATCAGGACGGCCCTTACCCCGCGTCTCGTGAAGTGGAAGGTAACCGACCGGCTCCGGCCCGCTCGCGGGGACAGCATAGCTCGTCCGCCGCGAACGGCGCAAACGTTTTTCTGGGACCGGGCGGCGGAACGGGCATGGGGCGCGCACCGGAGAAGCCCCTCGCGGGCTCCATAGCTCTACCGAATTGAGCTACCGCGCCGAGACGCGGGCGGGACTCGAACCCGCGACCGATGGATCAGAAGTGAACGACTCGCTTCGGCCCGTTCCACCTGCAAAATATAAACGGCCAAAAATATAGACAGCCAAAGCCGACCCCGCAATCCGTTTCCCGGACAGATGCGGCGTCCGGCCGCTCGCCCTCGGATACTGGGCGTGGTCGCTCCTAGCCGCGCCGAAGCCGGAAGCCTATCGCTCGCACCCCGACACGTCGTAAAGCGCCTGCGGGATCTGGTTCACCCGGACGACTTTGTCCCCGATCCAATGGTATTTGATATTTGCCAGGCCGGTCATGGTCGTCACGGTCTCCTGCCCGCGCGGCCAGCGGTACTGCACGACCACGGTGTCTCCTCTGGCCGATTTGACCTCGGTGGGCCCGAAGGCGCACGGGTCCGCCGTGCCGACGAAACCCCCGTCGTGGAAGAACAGCACCTGCCTCGGGCCGAGCGGATCCTTTTCCCCTTCGAGCGAGACCACAACGGCCGTGAGCGCGCCGCAGCGGTCGTACCGACCGGTGTACGACTGCGACCACCTTTCGGCAGGGGCTCGCTCTGGCGGCGGCAGCGAGCCAACGGCCGCGCGCACCTCCGGCGCGTCGGGCACTTGCGGGCAGGGGTTCGCGCTGCTCGAAGCCAAACCGCCGCGCAACGAGGCCATGGTCGCGAACCCCTGCCCCTTCTCGGACGACGGGGCTCCCGAAGGCGCGCAAGCAGTCGTGAGAAGCATCGTCGTCATGCCCAAGAGCCACGTGGTCCGCATGTGGCACGAGATTACCGGCAGAATGGACTGTCATGACGAACGCTGTGCCGACGACCAGACGCGCCGCCTGGTGGAACCATCCCCGATTCGCCAAGGCGCGTCCGATGCTCATCGACACCGCGGTGCCCGCAGCCTGCTATTACATCCTGCACAGCTGGCTTGGGCACTCCGCCATCCTCGCCTTCTCGGTCGCCGCCGTGCTCCTCTCCGCGCGAGTCGTCGCCACAGCCGTCCGGGAGCGCCGGATCGACTCCTTCCAAATCCTGGTCCTCGCGTCGATCCTGGTCTCCCTCGTGCTCGCGATCCTCGCGCACGACTCGCGGATCGCCTTGCTGCGCGGCTCGATCTACTCCTCGGTGCTCGGCCTCGGCTGCGTCATCACCACATTCGCGGGCAAGCCGTTGCTGGAACGGATCATGCGCCCCGGCCTCGCCCTCACCGCGCCGGAGCTCGAGGCGGCCTGGGAGCAGTGCTGGGACAGGGACCAGCCGTTCCGCCGCAGAGTCCGTCAGCTCAACTTGCTCTACGGAACCAGCTTCCTCGCGAGCGCCGCGACGCGCGCGTGGGTGGTCTACCACACGAGCGAAGGGGTCGCCGTCGCGGCGAGCGGCGTGCCTGGACTGGTCATCTCCGGGGTGGTGGCCATCGCCACAGGGGTGCTCGCCATGCCACTGGTCACCGCGATGGAGCAGGTCCGCAAGGAGAAAGCGGCGAAGGAGGAAGCCGTCGAAGCCGGGACATAGCCCGGACGCCTGAGGTTCTTTGGAAAAATTTAGGAATCGCGGGCACTCTGGAATTGTGCTGACCCGTTGGTGGAACCATCCTCGTTTTGTCAGAGCGCGCCCAGGGATCATCGACGGGCTCGTCCCAGTCCTGCTCTTCTACGCGCTCCACACCGGGCTCGGCTGCTCGGAGATCCTCGCGATCACCGCCGGAGCCGTTTTCCTCGCCGCCAGGGTCCTGGTCACCATGGTCCGACAGCGCAAAGCCGACAGCTTCCAGCTGTTCCTCCTCGGGCTGACCGCCGTGTCGCTCGCCCTCGCGGCGCTCTCCGACGATCCTCGGATCGTGCTCGCCCGTCAATCCGTCGTCTCGCTCCTGATCGCCGCAGGCTGCGTGGCGACCACGTTCTTCGGCAAACCGCTCCTCGGCGTGCTGCTGCGGCCCAGCTTCGACCTTTTCTCGCCGCACCACACCCCGGCGTGGGACCGATGCTGGGAAGACGACTCCGCGTTCCGCCAGAAGGTCCGGGTGCTCAATTTTCTGGTCGGGGCCACCACGACCGTCTCCGCGGTCTCCCGCGTGTACGTCGTGTACCACACGAGCACGGAGGTGGCCATCGTCGCCGGAGGGCTGCCGTCGCTCGCGATTTGGGCCATCGCCAGCCCGATCATGCTGCGCGTCGGCCGTCCGGTCTTCAAGACGATGCGCGCGACCCGGCTCCGCCTGCAGGCCGAAGCCGAGCAAACCCCGGCGCACGAGGTCGCCGCTTAAGCAACCCCAATAAATCTCACTATGTGAGATAGTAATATCAAAATATGGACAAAACTCCCGGCGGTGCGTACGCCTGGGCGATGCTCGCCCTCGCCACCGGCTCTTCCGCCGCGGCCACCATGGTGATCGGCGCGGGCGGCTTCCTCATCCCGGCCTTGCTGGCCCAGCGCGGGCTCTCTCTGTCGCAGGCGGGCCTGGTCGCCGCGATGACCTCGCTCGGCATCACGCTGACCTTGATCGGATGGGGCTTTCTCATCGACCGATACGGGGAGCGGTGGACGCTCGCCGCCGGGCTCGCCCTCGCAGGGCTGAGCACCTGGGCCGCCACCGCGCAGGAAGACCCACGATGGATCGGCGGCTGGTTCTTCCTCGCCGGTATGGCGTGCGGGAGCACGAACGCGGCAAGCGGGCGCATCGTCGTCGGCTGGTTCCCGAAGGAGCGGCGGGGCCTCGCCATGGGGATCCGGCAGATGGCCCAGCCCCTCGGCATGGGCGTCGACGCGCTCGCGCTCCCGGTCCTCGCGAAACAGCACGGCCTCGGCACAGCACTGGCCGTCCCCGCCGTCGCAGTCCTCGCCTTCGCCGTGCTCGCGGCGGCGTTCGCGGGGCTGCCGGAGACCGAGGGCACTATGAGCGCCGCCGCCGAAAGCGGGGCCAACCCCTATCGGGAGGGAAGCTTCCTGTGGCTGATCCACGGGGTTTCCGTGCTGCTGGTGATCCCGCAGAACCTCGTGTGGACGTACATGTTCACCTGGCTCAACCACGCCCTCGGTTGGCGCGAGACGACGGCGGGCGCGCTCGTCGCGGTCGCGAACGGGCTGGGGGCCGTTGGCCGAGTGGGCGCAGGAGTGTGGTCGGACCGAGTCGGCAGCCGCACATGGACCATCCGCGCCATCGCGGCCATCGCCGCCGCCACGCTCGGCGGGCTCACGCTCGCGAGCTGGGGGCACGCGACTGTTCCAGCGGTCGCGCTCATGGTCGTCGCCTGCGTCATCACCTGCGCGGACAACGGCCTCGCCTTCACCTCGGTCGCCGAATTCGCCGGGCCCCGATGGTCCGGGCGGGCGCTCGGCGCGCAGAACACCTGCCAATACATCGCGAGCTTTCTCGTGCCGCCCTGTTTCGGCTGGCTCATCGATGCCTCCAGCTACACGTGGGCTTTCGGAGCCTCCGCCGCAGTCGCGGCTTCCGCGATCCCCTTCGTGCCCAGGGACCAAGGGGATCGCGCCCGGCGCGAGGTCAGCGCCCCGAGCGGCGGGCGGTGATGGCGTCCCGAGAGATGAAAACGTCGTACTCCCCCGGATTCGCGATGACCGCGTTGCCGTAGGCGGAGCGCACGAACGGCTTGGTCCACCAGACGCCGTCCTCCATCTCCTTGAAGAAGTCCTGGTCGTCGCCCAGCAGGATCTGATGCTCCGTCGTGGGCCTGCCGTCCGCGTACTGGCCGTACAGCCGAGTCACCTTGTAGCCGCCGCGCAAGCCGAGCGTGTTCGCCAGCGGTTCGAGTTCGACGATGTTCGCTTGGAGCACCCACCGGTCGCCCTGGAGCTGGTACGCCTTCCGGGACGCGACCGTGGCGTGGTCCTCCCCGTACAGGGTCAGATCGACGCTCAGCACGCCGGGCATGTTCTCGACCTTCGACGCGACGACGTGCGCGGCCTTGACCTCCCCGGTCAAGCCGAGATAGCCCTGGACCAACGTCATGATCCAGGTGAGGAAGGCCACGAGGGCCGCGAGCACGCCGCCGCCGAAACCGCGCCGCAGCTTCAGCCTCAGGCGCAGCTTGCCCTTCTTGCCCGTGGCCGGGTCCGCCGGGCCGCGCCCGACGAACGTCGTCACCACGAGCAGGACTGCGACCACCGCCACCACGATCAAAGCGATCTGTGCCGGACCGAACTGGAATGTGTAACCCATGCTCGGGTTGTATCACCTGAATCTGTCGCGGCGGCGACGGCGCGGCGAAAACTGGAAGGGAGCTACGTCCGAGCGCGCGCCCGTTGCGATCCCGCTCACACAAGCCGCGCTCTCACAAACCAATAGGTGGACGAAAAGACCCCCTGGTCGAAACCAGGGGGTCTTTCTGCCGTAGCCCCGACGGGACTCGAACCCGCGCTACTGCCGTGAGAGGGCAGCGTCCTAGACCGCTAAACGACAGGGCCATGAGGAACCGGCCTTCCGACCGTCTCCATATTCGATTGTGATCCACATACGCGTCTCCGCGTACACGTTGTAGCCCCGACGGGACTCGAACCCGCGCTACTGCCGTGAGAGGGCAGCGTCCTAACCGCTAAACGACAGGGCCAGAGGAACCGGCCTTCCGACCGTTTCCGAATATGCAATACTACACGCTTGCGCGTGGCTGGGATACCAGGACTCGAACCTAGAATGAGTGAACCAGAATCACTAGTGTTGCCAATTACACCATATCCCATGGTCGAGGCCCGTCGAGCAATCTCTCCGGCCCTCGTTTCAGCGTCAGCGAGTGTAGCAGACGCTACGCCTGTTGTCCAAGAATATCCTTGTGCGCCGCGCGCAGCCTGCGGATCGTCCGGTCCCGCCCGAGCAATTCCATCGACTCGAAAAGCGGCGGGCTGATCCGAGCCCCGGTGACCGCGACCCGGATCGGGCCGAATGCGGCACGGGGCTTGAGCCCAAGCCCGTCGATCAGCGCGCTGTGCAACGCGGCCTCAAGCGCCTCGTGCGACCACTGCGGCGGCTCGCTGACCGCCGGGTCCAAAACGCCCAGCACCGCCTCAAGGGCGGGTAGGGAGCCCGAACCGAGCTCTTTCGCGGCGGCCTGCGGGTCCACCTGGAACTCCGCCTCCGGCGTGTACAGGAATTTCAGCAAATCCCACGCCTCGCCGAGCACCTGCACGCGGGTCTGCACGAGCGCGGCGGCCGCGTCGAACAGGCCCCGGTCCTCCGACCCCGCGAGGTGGCCCTGGCCGACGAGGTACGCCCAGAGCCGCTCCGCGAAGTCCTCCGGGGCGAGCAGGCGCAAATGCGCGGCGTTGATCGCGTCCGCCTTCTTCTGGTCGAAACGCGCGGGGCTGGACTTCACGTCGTGGATGTCGAACGCCGCCACCATCTCCTGCAGGGAGAACACGTCCCGGTCCTCGCCGAGCCCCCAGCCCAAAAGGGCCAGGTAGTTGAGCAGGCCTTCGGGCACGAACCCCCGGTCCCGGTGGTGGAAGAGGCTGGACTCGGGGTCGCGCTTGGAGAGCTTCGCGTTCTTCTCGCCCATGACGTACGGCATGTGCCCGAACTCGGGGGGCTTCCCGCTGCTGACCCCGATCCGGCCGAGCGCCTCGTGCAGCGCCAGCTGCCTCGGCGTCGAGGAGAGGAGGTCTTCCCCGCGCAGCACGTGCGTGATCCCCATGACCGCGTCGTCGACCGGGTTGACCAGCGTGTACAACGGGTCTCCGCTCGCGCGGCTGAGCACATAGTCCGGCTGCGACAGCGCCGGGTACGAGATCCGGCCTCGGACGAGGTCTTCCCACTCGTGGTCGCGGTCGGGCATCTTCAGCCGGATCACCGGCGCGCGGCCCTCCGACCGCAAACGCTTGCGGTCGGCCTCGTCCAACGTCCGGTCGAAGTTGTCGTAGCCGAGCTTGGGATCCCGGCCCGCCGCCACATGCCGGGCGGCGACTTCTTCCGCCGTGGAGAAGCTCTCGTACGCCTCGCCCGCCTCAAGGAGCGCGGCGAGCGTGTCGCGGTACAGCTCGCGGCGCTGCGACTGCCGGTACGGCTCGTGCGGGCCGCCCACCTCGGGGCCTTCGTCCCAGGTCAGCCCCAGCCAGGTCAGCGAGTCCAAGATCGCCCGGTACGACTCCTCGGAGTCGCGCGCGGCGTCGGTGTCCTCGATGCGGAAGACGAACGTGCCGCCGTGGTGCCGGGCGAACGCCCAGTTGAACAGCGCGGTGCGCACCATGCCCACATGCGGGGTCCCCGTCGGGGACGGGCAAAACCGGACACGGACCGGCAAACGGTCAGCCATGCGACGCTCCTTCTTCCGCTTGGACCGGGTTGGCCAAAGTCCCAATGCCTTCGATCGTGACCGAGACCTCGTCGCCGTCGACGATCGGCCCGACCCCCTCCGGGGTGCCGGTAAGGATGATGTCGCCGGGGAGCAGCGTCATCGCCCGCGAGCACCACGCGATGAGTTTCGGGATGGAGTGGATCAGCAGGCTCGTGCGGGAGTGCTGGCGCAATTGCCCGTTCACCTCGGTCCGGATCTCAAGATCCTCCGGGTTCAGCTCGGTCTCGATCCACGGGCCGATGGGGCAGAAGCTGTCGTGCCCTTTCGCCCTGGTCCATTGCCCGTCCTGGCGTTGCTGGTCGCGCGCGGAGACGTCGTTGCCGATGGTGTAGCCGAGCACGACGGAGAACGCCTCGTCGCGCGGCACGTTGCGGCAAGGCCTGCCGATGACGACCGCGAGTTCGCCCTCGTGGTGCACGGTCTCCGCGTCGCGAGGCAGCACGATGGGCGCGCCCGGACCGATGATCGAGGTCGACGGCTTCAGGAAGATCACTGGCTCTTCGGGCGGCTCGCCGCCCATCTCACGAGCGTGCGCGAGGTAGTTCTTGCCGATGCAGACCACTTTGGACGCGAGGATCGGAGCGAGCACGCGCAGCTCCGCGAGCGGCCAACGTTTCCCCGTGTACGCGGGATCGCCAAACGGATGGTCGGCGATCTCATGGGCGACAGCATCCGGGCCGTCCCCCTCGATCCGCACGAACGCGACGCCGTTCGGACTCGCTACCCTGCCTAATCTCATGGGGTCCGAGCCTACTATGGACGCCATGGGACCGATCCGCGCCGCCCTCATGGCCTCGGCCGTCAGCCTCTCGGCAGCTTCTGCCTCGGACGCGACCCCGGCGGAGGACTTCGACCTGCAGGCCCATCGGGGCGGCCTCGGCCTCACCGTGGAGTCCACCATCGCCTCATTCGCCAAGGGCATGTCCGTCGGGGTCACCACGCTGGAGATGGACGTGCAGATCACAAAAGACCGCGTGGCGGTGATCACGCACGACCGGAAAGTCGACCCGTCGAAATGCTCCGGGCAGTACGTCGGGCGCTTCGTGAAAGACCTCACCCTCGCGCAGATCGAGACCCTCGACTGCGGCTCGAAGACCTTGCCGCAGTATCCCCGGCAGCAGGCCGTTCCCGGCGCGAAAATGCCGACGCTGCGCTCGGTGCTAGCATTGGTCCGCGAACGGGGCGGGGGCGTCACCCGGATGAACATCGAGACGAAATTCGAGGCCGGAGCACCTGCCGAGACCGCGCCCCGCGAGGAGTTCGTGCGGATCGTGGCGGACGAGGTCCGCCGGGCCGGGCTCGCCGAGCAGGTCACCATCGAGAGCTTCGACTGGGGGGCCCTCAAGCTCATGCGGGAGGTCGCCCCCGAGCTTCCGCTCGTGGCGCTCTCCTCCCCCGCGTTCTCCGCCGACCCGACCTCGGACAACCCGTGGCTCGGCGGGATCGCCCTCGACGACTTCGGCGGCGACGTCGCCGCCGCCGCGCGGTCCATCGGCGCGAGCGCGATCTCCCCGCAGTACGGCGATCCTCAGGACGGCAAGCTCGGCGATCCCGGCTTCGAGCTGCTCGTCACCCCCGAATACGTGGCGCACGCCCACGACCTCGGCCTGAAGGTCATCCCGTGGACCGTGGACGACAAGGCCACCATGGCCGCGCTCGTTCAGTCCGGCGTGGACGGGATTATCACCGACTATCCGGACGTCCTGCGCGAAGTCCTCGCCGAGCACGGCATGCCGCTGCCCCAGCCGAGGTGACGAGTTCGGCTTCGGTCAAAGCTCCCGAATAGACCGCGCCACGGCGTCGGCGAGCTCCGGATCGTCATCAAATTTCTGGATTTCCCACGAGCCCGTGTCGTGGTTGAACCAAGGATGGGCGCTGTCCGAAGCGCTCACGCTCCAACGCTTGCCTTGGCAGCCAAGGAACGCCATATACCTGGCTTGCGCGACTATCGGAGCAGGATCGTCGCTGACGTGGCTCTTCGTGGCGACAGTCGTCCCCCAAAAGGAGGCCCCAGGAAGATTCGGCCCTTCCCATGCCGTGAAAACGCCTTGGGCCTCGCCTTGGTCTTCCGCCCAGGTCCGGACCGCCTGCTCATTCGTGGCCCCTGCCAAGTATCTCTCGTTCCCGTCGGTTTTGTCATGCCGCAGAATCAAGATCCATTCGTGCGCGTCGTTCTCGATCCCAAAAAACTCCGTGTCGCGGAACAAGTACCGCTGCGGGTGATACCCGTCCGGAAGCAGAAAACTAATCCCCAACCCCTCGTTCGCGATCCGCTTCCCGCCCACGTCTTGGCCGGAGCCTGCCGATGTCGAGCAATGCTCGACTGGGTCAGCGGCCACCACCGCCTGCGGCGAGGAAGCCCAACAAGCAAACATCATTCCCATTGCGAGCGCGCCCGCCCCGTACCGTCGTCCCACGATGGCAGTATAACGCGGTCGAGACGACCGTCCCTCACCCCCTTACCGCAGCTCCCCGCCGCGCTTGCGCGCGAAGGGGATCGTGACGGATCCCCGGCGCGATGGCCTCGGTCGCCTTGTCCACGCCGGTGATCGCCGCCCACTTTCCGGCGAGATCTTTTGGCGGGCAGTCGATGGCAACGTCACCGCGACGCGGAGCGCGGCGGCGGGGATCCCGTTGCGCGTTCCCATCCCTGGTACGCCCTCGGATACCAGCGCCACGCCACCGGACGGACCCGCCATTCCAAAGCGAGACGGCGCGCTTGGCGCCAGTACTGGCGTTCTTCGGACTCGGTCCACTCGATCCCGAAGCGCTCACGGACGATTTTCGGCAGACCGCCGAGGTACGACAGCCGCAACGGCGGGCCGATGGCCTTCCGCACCAGGCTCCGCCGCAGCATCGCGTTCCCGAACCGGTGGTAGCTCTCGGGGAACGGCAGATAGGCGGGCCTGCCGATCTTGGGGAAAACGCGCCCGTTGATCAGCTTGAGCAACCAATCGGAAGCCTGGTTGGGCTGGAGCACCTCTGCGCAGTGCCGCTCCCACTCGACCTGGAACGCGGCTCGGTCTTTCGGCACGGGCGCGTCGCTCACCCCGTAACGGCGGTACCACGCCACTCCCTCTTGATACAGCCGCTCGCGCTCCTCGCCGGTGAGCGGGCGCAGCGAGTACACGTCCGCGACGTGCTCGGCCATCACTTGGAACGTGGCGTGCGCCCACCAGTACGTGGCGGGGTCGAGCGAATGGTAGCGCCGTCCGTCTGGGAACGTCCCTTTGATCTCCTTGTGGAAATCGCGCACCATATGGCCGGTCTGCGCCCCAGGGTCGTCGTAGACGACGCCGACGATCCCCGGCAAGGAGCGGAAAACCCGGTCCATCGGGTCGTCGAAGAAGTCCGAATGGTCGACGAGCGCTTGGCCGATCACCGGGTGCATCGTCTGCAGGACGCCTGCCATGCCGCCCGCATAGGCGATGCGAGAGTCGCCGACGAGCTGCCAGAGGAGGGACCCAGGGCCGATCCCGTCGGCATGCTCGACGACCTCCGAGGAAGTTCGAGCGCTGAGAGACACATCACCATGTTATAGAGATATGGCGCGCACCGCAATCAAGCTTCGTCGCCGTCGGCGAGCAGATGCGTGAACGCCGCGAGGTTCTTCGTCGACTCCCCTCTGGACGTGCGCCAATGCCATTCCCGCCTGATCGCCTCCGCGAAGCCGAGCGCGAGCAGCTGGTTGAAGTCCGCGTCCACTGCGAGGATGACCTGGCCGAGCACCCGGTCGAGCTCCTCTGCTCCGAGCGCGGCTCTCGGGATGTACCCGATCAGGTACACGTCCCCCGCCTTGTCGATGGTGTAGTGCACGCCGTAGAGCCCCTGGTTGCGCTGCAACAGGAACCGGAACACGTCCTCGTGGTTCTCCTCCGGGGCGCGGCACATGAACGCCTCGACGCGGACGCCGCCGTCGCGCGGGGCCAGTGCGACGCCGACCTGATGCCTGCGCTCGGCGGGGAGCACCACCCAGAAAACCCCGTGGTCCGCGATCTCCTCCGCTTCGAGCTCCAACTCGCGCAGACCGGCCCGGAGCGCCTCGCGCACCTCGTCCGCCCCGCTCACACGCTCACCGCCCGCATCGGGCGGTGAGCGCCCTGCAGCGCGGCCCGATAGGAGGCGAGGAGCCCGTCGACCGTCGCTTCCCAGGAGAACCTGGCAGCGTGGACCACGCCTGCGTCCCCCATCCTGCTCAGCAGCGTCGGGGCCGCGAGCAGGCTGGCGATCTCCTCGCGCCAGCGCTCTGGCTCCCAGCCGTCCACAAGCACGCCGCTCACCTGGTCCGCGACCGCCACCGGCAAGCCGCCGACGCGGGCCGCGACCACGGGCGTGCCGCAGGCCTGCGCCTCGACCGCGACCAGGCCGAAGGATTCCGAATGGCTCGGCACCGCCACCAGATCCGCCGCGCGGTACACCTGCGCGAGCCGCGCGGGCGGCTGCGCGGGCCACATCGTCACTTGGCCTGCCACGCCGAGGTCTTCCGCCGCCGCGGCGAGCCGCGCCGGGCTCAGGCCCGAGCCGGAAGCCTCGCCCACGACGAGCAGCCGCGTTCCCGGCTTCGAGCGCAAGATCTCTGCCATGGCGGCGAGCAGGACGTCCGGCCCTTTGAGCGGCTGGATCCTGCCGACGAACGCCACGATCTGCTCCGATGGATCCAAGCCGAGCGCGGCCCGAGCCCCGGCCTTGTCGCCGGGATTGAACACGGCCAGATCCACGCCAGGGGCCACGACGTCGATCTTTTGCGGCTCCGCCGCGTAGTACTGCGCCAGGTGCTCGGCTTCCGCCTGAGTGTTGACGATCATGCGGTCCGACTCCGCGACAAGCTGCCCCTCCCCGACCAGCCGCTGCAAAGGCTCTGGGACGTCGCCCTCGGCCAACGTCGCGTTCTTCACGGCTGCCAGCGTGTGCGCGGTGTGCACGAGCGGCACGCCGAGCCGGTCTTTCAGAAGCCAGCCGACCTGGCCGGAGAGCCAGTAGTGGGAGTGGACAAGGCTGTAGTGCCCTGCCGCGTGCCCGACGCACTCGCGCAGCACCCCCGCCGCGAACGCGCAGAGCTGACTGGGCAGCTCCTCCTTGCGCAGCCCCTCGAAGGGGCCCGCGACCACGTTATGCAGGGTGACCCCGGGAATGGGCTCCCAGCTCGGCGGATCGTCCGAAGAGGTCGCCCTCGTGAAAATCTCGACCGCCACGCCGCGACGCGCCAGCACGGTCGAAGTGTTGCGGATGTACACATTCATCCCGCCCGCGTCGCCGCTGCCCGGCTGCGCCCACGGGGAAGTGTGCACGGACAACACCGCCACACGGCGCGGCTGCGTCGGCGGTCGTCCGACCAACGCCGAAACCATAGGCGGGCGGGACCAGGGGGAAGCGGCCATCCCTCAAGGGTAGCCAATCCCTTATATTGAGCCGAACGTTCAGGTCCGCAACTGCGGGGGAAGGGAGAAACGTGGGCGACTACCTGCGTTCGTTCACCGATCTGACCACCACTGCCGAGGAGGCTCCCGCGCTGGTGGAGCGAGTGGTCGGCTGGCTGTTGGCGGAACAGATCATCGAAGAGCCGCAGCAACGTTCCGCGCACAGCGGACTCCGCTACGGCGCTGGGCCGAGCTGGCGCGCCTCGGTCGAGCCGACTTCCGATCAGTCGTTCGGCGGATGGCTGGAGGTGCGTGTCGAGCGCGACGTGGTGTGCGCCTTCCAATGCTTCGGCGACCCGATGCCCGGTTGCCCGCGATGCCGAACGCCCTATGCGCAGTACATGGAACACTTCGAAGGCTGGTACGCGGGGAGCGAGCCGACCATAGCCTGCCCCTCGTGCGGTCATGTCGGGCCGCTCGGGGACTGGCACGCCGACGAGCACTTCAACACGTACCCCGGCAACTACATCTTCCAGTTCGTCAACTGGCACAAGATGCGCGAGCCATTCGCCCAAGCGCTCATGGACCGGCTCGGGCCGAGGCCGAGGCGGGCGTACGGCAAACTCTGACCGCACGCCCGCCCCGGCAGGCTTCGGGGCTACGCCGCGAGACCGGCCTGCCGCCAGGCTCCGATCGGATCGGCCCAGACCGCGGAGAGCGCGACCGCGAGCGCGGCGAACTCCTGCACTTTCGATCCGAGGCGGGTGGCGCGCACGGAGACCCCCGGCATCGCCGAGGCCTCGTGGAACGCCTTCGCGACCTGCTCGGCGGCCTCGGGGTACGCGGTGAGCGCCTGACCGCCCAGCACCACTTCGTCCGGGTTCACGAAGCTCGCCGCGATGGCCGCGGACTCGCCGAACAGGCGCGAGCGCTCGCCCAAGAGCTCTTGGGCGACCGAGTCGCCCGCGGCGGCCTGGCGGATCACGTCCTGCACGGTCTGCGCCGACCTGCTGTGCGGCTTGGCTCCGGTGAGCCGGTTCCACGCGAGCGCGAACGCGCTGTCGCTCACCGCCTCGGCGAGCGTGCCGACGCCGTCGTGCCCGAGCAGCAGCTTCGAGCGCACCGGCAGATGCGCGACCGTTCCCGGCCCGCTCTTCGGGCTGTGCACCCGTCCGCCGATGGTCAACGCGGTGCCGAGCGACTCGCGGCCGTAGAAGTGCAGCGTGGTGCGCTCGCGCACCGGGCTGGTCACGACATGGTTGCTCGGCGGCAGCAGCAGCTCAGCCGCAGCGACCGCTTCGACCTGCACCGCGAGCGAGGTGGGCAGGCCCAGTTTCGCGGAGATGGCCCCGGCGAGCGGCGCGTCTTTCCAGCCCAGCTCCGCGCGGCTCGTCGTGCCAGAAACCGGGTCGACCGAGCCAACGCTGGCCACCCCGGCCCACAACGGCCTTCTGCGCGGCCAACGGACCAGGTACTGCCTTGCGCTCGAAGCGATCTGCTCCAAAGCGTCTTTGACGTTGCCGCGCGGAGTCGCGAACTCCGCCGAGTCGAGCACCTTGCCCCGGATGTCTCCCGCGACGATGGAAACAGCGTTGAGGCCGACGTACACGCCGAGCACCAGGTAGGGCTCGTGGTCGATCTCGACGGGCACGCGCGGGCGGCCGACCAGGCCGCTCGGCGCGAGGTCGGCCCGCTCGCGCAGCAGGCCCGCGTCGAGCAGCGCGACCACCTGGCGGTTCACCGTCGCGACCGAGAGGTCGGTGGATTTCGCGAGCACGTCCCGGCTCACCGCGCCTTTGCCGCGCGCGGCGTGCAGGACTGCGGAGGCGGGGATGTCGGAGAAGCCCAGCCGGGGCTGGACCACTCGGCCGAGATCCCGGCGGACAGGCAGCCCCACCGGCCGCAACCGGACAGGGGCATCACCACGCGCGGCGGTCTCTGGCCGCGCAAGCAAGCGGGTGGGAGCCGGAACACGGGTCGGGGAAAGCAAGGGAGAAGCCATAATCTGGGAAATTCCTCTTCGGAAGCGCCAGCTCTTCGTTCGCTGGCGGAATGTCGACTGTTGGTAGGGCGAACAGAAAGTTCAAATCCGGCGTTCGGCCACGAGTCTTCGAAAAAGAATCAGCGTGATGAGCTCTCGTGGGCGCGACGCGCGCGGCGGGTCAACAACAGAAGGGACACAACTCCCGAATGGGCGGCAGGCGATTGCCCAGAGCCGTGAGCTCATGGGCTGGCAACTTGTTTGTGGCCTGCATGCGCACAGATTAACACAGGCCCGATGGGATCGTCGCGCGCCCCGCTACGATGGCCCTATGAGACGTATTGCTGTGGTGACCGGCGCAAGTTCTGGGATCGGCGAGGCGACCGCCGTGACGCTGGCCGAAGCCGGATTCGACGTCGTCCTCGGGGCGCGGCGGCTGGACCGGCTCGCCGACCTCGCCGAGCGCATCGGCGCAAGGGCGCTGCCTTTGGACGTCACCGACCAAGCTTCGGTCGACGCGTTCGCCGCCCAGCTGCCCTCGGCGGACGTTCTAGTGAACAACGCGGGCGGAGCCTTCGGACTCAGCCCGCTCGCCGAAGCCTCCGTCGACGAATGGCGTGCCAACATCGAAGTCAACGTGTTCGGCACATTGCGGGTCACCAAAGCGCTCCTCCCCTTGCTCCGAGCCTCCGACGACGCGCTCATCGTCACTGTGACCTCCATCGCAGCGGACACCGTGTACACCGGCGGCTCCGCGTACACGGCGGCCAAGCACGCCCAGTCCGCCCTGCACCGCACGTTGCGGCTGGAGCTCAAGGGGGAGCCGATCCGGATCTCGGAGGTCAAGCCCGGCGCGGTGAACACGGAGTTCTCCCTCGTCCGATTCGGCGGCGACCAGGCCAGAGCGGACGCGGTGTACGAAGGGATCACGCCGTTGGTCGCGCAAGACGTCGCGGACGTCATCGGCTTCATCGCGACTCGCCCGGCGCACGTCAACATCGACTCGATCACCATCAAGCCCCGCTCCCAGTACGAGGGCGCACAGCAGTTCCGCGCTCCGAAACCGTAGGGCTTAGGCTATGGCCATGCGAGAGACCCAGAACACCACCCCCTTGATCGTTGCCGACTCCGCCACAGTACTCGACGTCGTGACAGACCGGGCGGCGAAAAGCCCCGGCCATGTCTTCTTCAACCGAACGGTCAACGGCGCGGAACGGCAGGTGAGCGCCAAGGAGTTCTACGAGCAAGTGCGGGAAGTCGCGAAGGGTCTTGTCGCCTCCGGCATCGAGCAGGGCGACCGGATCGCGATCTGCGCGCCGACCCGCTACGAGTGGACGCTCCTTGACTTCGCCGTGTGGGCCGCCGGGGCTGTCACCACCTCCGTCTACGAGACCTCTTCGAGCGAGCAGGTCCGCTGGATCCTCAGCGACTCCGAGGCGAAGCTTTTCGTCGTGGACGACGAGAAGCTGCTCAAAGCGCATCAAGCCACGCTCGAAAGCATCCCGACCCTGCGCGAGACTCTGACCTTCAACGGAGCCTCCGGCGCGATCGAGGAGCTTGCGCGAAGGGGCGCCGACGTCCCGGACAGCGAACTCGAGGCGCGCCGCGCGCAGCTGAAGGCGGACGACCTGGCCACGCTCATCTACACCTCCGGCACGACCGGCAGGCCGAAGGGCGTGTGCCTCACGCACCGGAACTTCCTCTCCGAGGTGATCGCGACCCAGGAGCCGATCAAGGCGATGGCCCCGAAGGCGGGCCCGGCCAGCACGGCCATGTTCCTGCCCTTGGCCCATATCTTCGCCCGCGCGCTCACCATCACCTCGATGAGCTCCGACGTGCTCATCACGTTCCTCTCCTCGACCGCGAACCTCTCGGAGGATCTGCAGCGCATCCAGCCCACGGTCCTCTTCTCCGTGCCAAGGGTGTACGAGAAGGTCTACGACTCGGCGAAGAAGAAAGCCGCGGCGGGCGGGAAGGAGAAGATCTTCGAGCGGGCCGCAGAGGTGGCCGTCGCGTACAGCGAGGCTTCGCAGAAGGGCAAGGTCGGCCTCGGACTCAAGCTGCAGCGCGCCGTCTTCGACCGGCTTCTGTACGGCAAGCTCCGCCAGGCGGTCGGCGGCAAACTCGTCGCCGCAGTGTCGGGCGGCGCGGCGATCTCCCCGAAGCTCCTGCACTTCTTCAGCGGAGTCGGGATCAACATCTACCAAGGCTACGGCCTCACCGAGAGCACGGCGGGCATCACGTTCAACTCGCCCGAGGCGAACAAGATCGGCTCGGTCGGCAAGCTGGTGGCGGGCTGTCGCGCCCGGATCGCCGACGACGGCGAGATCCTGCTCGCCGGGCCGGTTGTGTTCGGCGAGTACTGGCGCAATGCCGAGGCGACCAAGGGCGCGATCGAGGACGGGTGGTTCCACTGCGGCGACCTCGGCCAGATCGACGGGGACGGCTTCCTGTACATCACCGGGCGCAAGAAGGACATCATCGTCACCGCCGGCGGCAAGAACGTCGCGCCCCAGGTGCTTGAAGACGGGCTGAAGGAGCACGAGCTGGTGAGCCAGAGCGTTGTCGTCGGGGACGGCCGCCCGTTCATCGCGGCGCTGCTCACCATCGACCCGGAGGCCGCCGCCGCGTGGGCCTCGGCGCACGGGCTTTCCTCGGACGTCTCCACCTCCGAGCTGGCGCAGAACCCGGAGTTCAAGGCCGAGCTGCAGAAGGCTGTGGACAACTCGAACAAGCAGGTTTCGCAGGCCGAGGCGATCAAGAAGTTCGCGGTGCTCCCCGAGGATTTCTCTATCGAGGGCGGCACGTTGACCCCCACGCTCAAGATCAAGCGCGATGTTGTGGCGAAGACCTACACGAGCGAAATCGAGGCTCTGTACTCCTAAAGCGCGACAGCGGGAGGCTCGGCGCGAGCAGTGCCGGGCCTCTCGCTTTTTGGACCGGACGCGTCCCCCGCGCGGACAAAGGCCAGGCCGCATTACGTCCCCAGCCCGGCTGACGCGGACCCCGTTTCTACTACTTTCTGTAGTAGAAACTACGATGAGTCCGTGAACACAGTCCTCAAGGACCGCCTCAAAGACTGGCAGCCGACGCTTCAACAACAGCGGCTCGCCGCGCTGATCTGCCTCGTGGCCCAAGGTCTCATCACGGTCACCGGAGCCGTCGTGCGAGTCACCTCGTCCGGTCTCGGCTGCCCCACGTGGCCCGGTTGTTTCCGCGACAGCCCAATACCTCGCCCTGACCTGCTCGTGCCCTGGCAGCATCAAGCGATCGAATTCGGCAACCGTCTGTTGACCGGCCTGGTGAGCATCGCGGCGATCGCCGTGGCGGTGCTGGTCACGCGGGCGCGCCGCAGGCGCGAGGTGCTGATCCTGGGCTGGGCGATGATCGGCGGAACGCTCGCCCAAGCGGTGATCGGCGGCGTCACCGTGCTCGCGGGCCTGAAATGGTGGACGGTGGCAATCCACCTGGTCGCCTCCATGGTGATGGTCTGGCTCGCGACGCTCCTGGTTGTGAAAGTCCGCCAGCCCGACGATGCGCCGACCTCGGGCGAAGCCAACCGATTGCTGCGAGCCTGCGCGGCCGTGTCCGGGGTGCTCCTCGCGCTGGCGCTCGTCGCGGGCACGTTCGTGACCGGAGCCGGACCGCATGCGGGCGATAAGAGCCCGGCCAAACCGGTGGAGCGCTTGGATTTGAAGATCCCAGAACTCGCGCACTGGCACAGCATGCTCGTGTTCTGCTATCTCGCGTCTTTGATCGCCCTGGTCTGGTTCGCGCGGTCCGCGAACCCTCAGGCGCGGCGGGCGGCGCTCGTCGCCGTGGGCTTCGCGCTGGCCCAAGGGACCGTTGGCGAAGTGCAGTACTGGCAGGGCGTGCCCGCGCTGCTCGTGGTGCTGCATGTGGCAGGCGCGGTCGTGGTGACCTCGGCGACGGCGCTCGTGTGGGCCCGTGCCTCAGAGCCGGTCGGAGCTTGTTAATCCCGCCCGTCGCGCAAGAGCCACACGCCGGTGGCCATATACAGCCAAAGCGCGTCCAGCCACGGGCCGTTCAGCTCGGCGAGCTGACACGCCAACTCGTGCAACAGCTCTCCGACGTGGTCATGCCAGGACACGATCAGCTCGAACAGGTCCGCTATCGGCTCCCCGGCGTATTCGAGCGAGAACCGCAGGGCCGCCTCTTTCGCCGGGCGTAAATCCAGCAGCATCGCATACGGCGTCTCGCACGCTTGCCGCAGCACGTCCGGAGGGAACGCGTGCCGGAGCGCCACCGACAACCGCCAGTGCCGCACAGGATCGACGAACCCGTCCGGAAGGGCGAACCAGCCTTCGGCCCCCGCCGCGATCTCCGCGCGCGAGGTCCGCCAGAGCGGATCCGCGCCGCCCTCCCGAGCGAGGGCGCTGTACCCGTCGCGCCGCCAACCGACGCCCGTCCACTGCTCCGAGCCTTCCGCCCACGCGCGAGCCGCCGACAGCAACGCCCTCGTCTCCTCGCCTGCCTGTCCGGCGTGCTCCCAGAGCGCCAATGCCGTCCGGTCGAACATCGCCTCCAACAAGCGGCGGGTGAATCCGACCGGCGGCAGCTCGCCTGGGCCGAGCGCCGCACGGAATTTCGCGAAAACACGGCACTGCTGCGGATCCGAGGGAGAGCATTGCATCGTGTTCATCGCCCGCAGCCGCTCATAGCCGCACGCGGCGCGGCATATGAGCATTTCCGCCCAGGCCGCCGCTTCCAGGAAGCCTTCTGCGGCGGCCTCCATCAAACCCACATGTTCGAGCCGGGTTTCCCGCACATCAGCGGCCCATGCCGCAGCGTCGGGAGCTGTTGACCAATCCATTGCGAACTCCTCTTGCTGGTCACCAGTTCAGGTTGTCGCCGCCGCGTTCTTCTTTGCGGTATTGGTCGAGTTCTTGTTTCCAGCGGGCGTTGGTGAGCTGCGCCCTGCCGGAGCGTTCCGCGGACTTGCGGTACCACTCGGCCTCCTTCGGGGGCAGGCCCGCCGGGTCGTACAGGCCGTCCGGGTCCCGCTTCGCCGCGTCCTGCGCGTGCCGCAACGGGTCGTCCTGCTTCGCCCGCAGCTCCTCGGAACTCAACGTCTTCGCGTCTTCGACAGCCTTTTGCCCCGCCTCGCCCAGGTCGTAGCCGGGACGGCCCGGCCAATACGACTCCACCGGGCTCGGCATCGTCGCCAACGAATGCACATACGCGCTCTCCGGCTCCTCGAGGAAGCACACCGCCGTCAACCGCCACGAGTTGTCCCCGCCCAAACCCTCCTCGAGCAGCCACCTCGCCAAACCCACCGCCAACAAGCCCGGATCGGTGATGTGGTCCGTGCCCGCCGGGGCCCTCGAGCGGTCCAAAACCCGCGTGCCCTCCGGCAAGCGCATCGCCGGATCGACCTCGCCCAACCAGCCCGTCGTCGTCACCCGCGCCGCCACCGGACGGAACACCCCCGCCGCCTCGTTCGGAGCCACACGTGTGTCCTCGAACAAGAACACCAGACCACTGAGCCCGACGTGCTCGAACGGGGACTGCTCCACCCGCCCCCACGTGATCCCGTCCGCGAGGAACCCCGCACGCCCCGCGCCCACGACCGTCCCGCCACGAACGACCCAGCCCGCCAACTCCCCCGCCCCCGAAGCCGGATGCGACGTAGCCAACAAGCCCTCCAAACCGCCCAACGCCGACCCCAGCGCCGCCGTCTGACCATGCGCGGCCTGCAACGCCGTCACCGACAACTGCGTCACCCGACCCGTCCCCAACACCTCCGCATGCCCCGCCACACGATCCGCCGCCCGACCAGCCCCCGCCGCCGTGTCGCCCGTCCGCACCGCGTCCCGCAACGCCCCCTGCTGCGCCGACTGCGCCCGCGTCTCCCCACCAGCAGCCCCAGCACCAGCCGAACCGCCACGACTGAGACCAGAACCCCGCGGCTCGTTCGAGCCCGACGAGGACTGCGAAGCCGCAGACCTCTCCGCCACACCCGCGCCCTGCGCCCCCGTCCGAGAAACCTCCCCACCAGAACCACCCCCAACACCGCCGACCCCGCCGACCCGGACAGGCTGCCCAGCCCCACCACCAACACCACCGATCCCGCCGATCGACGGCGGAGCACCAACACCCCCACCAGAAGCCGGAGCCGCCTGCGACGCAGCAGCAGGAGCCGCGCGGTCCGCCACTGCGGCGCCAGACTGCACACCAGTCGAGGCACCACCAGCCGGAACACCAGAACCACCCGACCCCTGACCGCCCCCAGCGCCTTGGGAGCCACTCGCCAAAGCGGGCTGTTGACCGGAACCGCCTCCGCTAGAAGCACTTGCCTGTGTGTCGGTTTGCCCAGTTTGGCTCGTCACAGGACGAGCAGACGCGTCCCTTCCAAAATCAGATTGCCCAGTTTGGCTCGTCACAGGACGAACAGACGCGTCCCTTCCAAAATCAGATTGCCCAGTTTGGCTCGTCACAGGACGAACAGAGGCATCGCTTCCGAAATCAGATTGCCCGGTCTCGCTCTTGACTCCCCCGCCGCCCCAGCTCGTCGGTTGCCCGTCGAAGCCGTAGTCACCGTCCTCGGGGGCTTTGTACTTGCCGGTCAACGCGTTGACTCGCGCGGCCTGGCTCTTCGACATATCGTCTTCGAGTTCTCGCCTGGCCTGTTCCATATGGGTCTCTTTGTGAGCTTGATGGAGTGCCCAGTCAGGCCAAAATTGGGTGCTCTGGATCGTCTCCAACGCCTTGTTCGCCGCCACCTGGTCACTGGACTTTGAGTCTCTCACCGGTCCTGCCGCCGCGTCCATGAACTGCTGCCCCGCCAGCGCTTTCGCGGCTAACGCCCCGCCTTTCCTGCGAAACTCCAACTGGCGCGCCCGCACTGCGGCATAGGAGTCCGACTGCTTGCCGTCCACCTCAAACGCGCCTAACAGCTCGGTGTAGGCTTCGTCGGCTTCCTGCAGCGCCGACTGCAAGGCAGTCAAACTCTCCCTGTGCCCTTGCGCCGACGAGTCCAACACCGACTCGTCGGCGTCCGAGTAGTGCTTATCAGCTATATCCTTGAATGCGCTGAATTTATCCGGCCACGGCATTCCTGACATCAAATTCCCCTTTTTTAATATGAAAAATAGATACCTACTGGGGGCATACTTTGTTCAGAGCGTCTATAGCATCGGCAAATTGACTCGCAAGCGGATTTATTTCGCCCGCCAACGAGTGCGCTCCCGCCGCTTCCGAGAATTTATCCGCAGAATTGACGTATGCATTCATAGCGCCAACAACGCCCTTTGGCGCATCAGGGCCAATCAGTCCCCGCAAAAGCGGAAGAGATTTGACCGTGGCCTCCCGGAACTCGTCGCCAGCATCATTGACTTCCGAATCGCCGAAACCAGATTGATGAGCAAGATTCCAGTAAGGCTGCGAAGGGACGTAGCTTTCGCGCGCGTCCGCTAGCCCGACTGCACAATTTCGCCTTGTCATTGATCGGGCTCACTCTCGGCGTGGTCGAGGTCGGCGCGGCACTGGCGCTGGTCGGCGCGACAGCCTGGGCAATGGTGGCCGACCCGACGCTCCCGCCCCGCTCGCAAGCGGAAAAGCCTGCCATCACGACAGCGGCGAGAACCGCCGACACGCTCCCTTTCATAGCATTACCACCTTGATCCATCCTGTTCGCCTAATTGCCGCATGCCTTGTTCGCGGCATCAAGCGCATCCATATACTTATGATTCAAAGGGTTCATTTCATCCGCACCGGATCGCGAGGCGACCGCATCCGAAAAATTTTTCACAGCTTCCACGAACCGGCGGATGGCATCTCCAACATCTTGAGGGGCACCGGGCCCAATGGCAGAGGCAAGCAAGGGAGCCAACTTCCCGACCACTTCGGTGGCATGGTCAGCAGCAGCGCTCACTTCAGGATCAGTCCAGGACCAACCATTCTTCAGAGTTAGCTTGCGATACGCATCTGTCGCATTCACAATCTCCTGCCCCCGAGAGTCGAAGTAATGACACAGCTTCGCCTTGTCGTTGATCGGGCTCACGCTCGGCGTGGTCGAGGTCGGCGCGGCGCTGGCGCTGGTCGGCGCGACAGTCTGGACAATCGTGGTCGATCCGCCGCTCCCGCCCCGCTCGCAAGCGGAAAAGCCTGCTGCCGCGACAGCGGCGAGAACCGCCGAAACACAACCACGCCCATACCGTCGTGCCATTTTCCGCTGCTCCTTTTCGCTTCTCGCTCTTGCGGTCAAAACTTGTCCGTCTACTCGAATCCGACAATGCGCCCGAGACCGTTGTCCAGGTGGAGCGAGACCGAGTTGCCAATCTCCGCTTCGGAGTACTGGGCGACCGCCGCCCGAGCGGCTTCCTGATCCTTTTCCGCCACGCTGTTCGTATCGGCGTACTGTTTGCTCTTGTTGTCCTGGTCGGCCTGGGACTGCTGCTTTAGGTTCCCGTTCTTGTCGTCGCTCCCCGCGGCGGCGTGGAATTCTCTCGCGCGGGCGTTGAGCTGGTCGACCGCCATCCGGACCGATTGCAGGGCTCCTGCGATTTTCGCCTCGGCCAAATTGATCTTCTCGGTGTCGGCCGCCGTGCGCACTGCCATGTCAAACCGCCTTTCCCTGTCGTGCCGCTTCCTCGCCCGGCCCTTCGACCAGCTCCGTGAATTTCGCCCTCGCCTTCGCCGCGCATGCCGGGATCACCCGGTCCAAGCGGGAGCCCACGCGGGCGAAGACCTCCGGATGCAGCCAGAGCGCGAAGGGGGCCGAGTAATCCGAGGTCACGATGACCGAAGGCGAGCGCTCGTCGTCCTTGCCCTGGAATCGCACCGTCGCCGTGTCGATCCGCTGCAGCCGCTCCAGCGTCCGGGCCGTCCGCTCCTCCGCCTCGATCACTTCGGGGGTGAGCACCACCCCCGGCTCGGAGCGAAGGATCTCCTTCGGGTCGGACGGCAACGCCGCGAGCGCCTTCGCGATGCGCTCCCTCGCCGCCCGCTCGTCCGACTCGCGCTGCTGCTCCGCCGTCGCGCGCGGCCCCTCGGCGGCCTTGCGCTCGCGAATGTACTCGTCAACGGTGTCCGGGCGCAGGTGCTCGGGCAGGCCCCAGTACTCGTCGTAGTACCGGTTCTCCAAGTCCGCCTTGCTCGGGGCGGGTTTGTGGAAGGCGTCGTTCACCGCGACGAGGAGTTTGCGGATCGCGGCGACCACGGCCGACTCGATGATCCGCGCCAGGTGCTCGGCGCCGATCAGCTCGTTGCGCGGCCCTCGGCGCTGCTCCAAGTCTTCCCGAAGCCTGTCCCAGTCCAACCACAGCTCGTCCAGAGAGCAGCCGTAGCCCACCGTGGCGCGCGCCCTGCCGCATGCCGACTGCTCGGTCGCGGTCAGCTTCGGCAGCACTTCTTCCATGAGCCGGACTCGTTCCTCGAAGGACAAGAGATCCCGAGGCGGCGGCAGCACGTCACCCGATCCCGCCACCATTTCCCGTCTTCCGCCGCAACGACTGCACGCACCGCTCCTCACGTGGGCTTCCGCCATGGAAGGCCCGAATCGATCGGGCCCGCTGTTGCGTTCAGTGTGGACCCGGAAACACGCAGAGAAAACCAGGTGAAAGGTACGGATTGCCGATCAGGGAAGAAAAATGCCGCACATGTCCCCCTGCTTCACAAGGGGGCGCGGACCTTCCCCTTCAAGCAGAAAATTGATGTATGACTTACATCACAAAAAACTAGGGGCGGGCGTGTTCTGAGAAGTCGCCGTGCCTGCCTCTGCCCTCGGCGAACTTCGTCGCCCCGGCTACGGATTCGGCGCTGAGCGAGACCAGGCCGTGCCGCCACTCGTTCTTGAGCGCTTCGTCCAAGGGCAGGTGCTCCTGCTCGTACGTCGAGAGCCGGTCGTGGCGCATGCACTGCTGCGGGAATCCGGCGAGCTCTTCGGCGAGCGCGACGGCCTCGGCCAAAGCTTTGCCCGGCTCGCTCACCCGGTTCGCGAGGCCCATCCCCAGCGCCTCCGCCGCGCCCACCGGTCGGCCGGTGAGGATCATGTCCAGAGCGCGCGACTGGCCGATCAGCCGAGGCAGCCGGATCGTCCCGCCGTCGATCAACGGCACGCCCCAACGGCGGCAGAACACCCCGAACACCGCGCCGGGGTCCGCAACCCGCAGATCGGCCCAGAGCGCGAGCTCGAGCCCGCCCGCGACCGCGTAGCCCTCGACCGAGGCGATCACCGGCTTCGAGAGCAGCAGCCGAGTCGGCCCGAGCCCCGAGAGGCCCGGCTCTCCCGCGGGCACAATGTGCTCGACTCTGCCTTCCGCGACGGCTTTGAGGTCGAAGCCCGCGCAAAAATTCCCACCAGCCCCGTGGAGCACCGCGACGCTCGCCGCGTCGTCGGTTTCGAACGCCGAGAACGCGTCCGTCAGCGCCTCGGCGTGCTCGCCGTCGATCGCGTTGCGCGCCTGTGGACGGTCGAGCGTGACGATCGTGACTGGGCCTCGGCGTTCGACGGAAACAGGCATGCCGCGACTCTACGCCTCGACTCTGCCGCCATACGTCGGCTCAAGGCGCTTGACGAGCTTGATCACCTGGTACGTCACCGGCATGACCAAGAACTCCACCGCCGACTTCCACAGGAAGCCGAACACGGTGTAATTCACGAAATCCCGCCACGTGGCAATGCCGATGGCGCCCGCCGCGATGGAGCAGAACACGAGGGTGTCCACGAACTCCCCCGCCAAAGTCGAGCTCGACAGCCGCAGCCACAGCCGCCGCTCCCCCGAGCGGCGTTTGAGGGCGACCATGACGTAGCTGTTCACAAGCTCCCCGGAGACGAACCCTGCGAGCCCCGCCGCGAGCAGCCACGGCGTCGCGCCGAGCACCTGGCCGAACGCCCCGCCCCGGTCGTAAAACGGAGCCGAGGGCAGTCCGATCGCCGCGCGGAAGCAAACCGCCGCGAGGATGAGCCCCGCGAATCCCGCCCACACGACGCGGCGGGTGGCTGTGAACCCGTACACCTCGCTGAGCACGTCGCCGATCACATAGCTGAGCGGGAAGAGGAAGAACGCGCCGTCCGTCACCACGGGGAGGATCTGCACCGGCCCGATGGCGAACGACACCCCGGAGAACAGCTCGACGCCTTTGCTGGCGGTGATGTTCGAGATGATCTCGACGGCCATGAAGAGCTGCGCGAGCACCGCGTACGGCGCGCTCGGCAACGCGGCCCAGCGGACCTGCGCACGACGTTCCGGCTCTGGCATCCGGCAATTGAAACATGAAACGCAGGAACCACGCACGACGGTGGCGGCACGCCCCGAGAAGAAGTAGGCTGGGTCAACTGCACGGCGCGATGTACACGAGGAGCGGGAGTTTTCAATGAGCCTTGGCGAGGACCAGCCGCACGACGTCGCGGGGTCTGACGAGGCGATCTCGCCCGTTCCCGAGCCGCCCGTCCAAGCGCCGTCGCCGAGCGCTCCCCCTGCCGCCCCGCGCAGGACGGCGCAGCTGCCGCAGACCGCCGACCGGTTCTCCTTCCACTCCACCGCGCTGACCACCTCCTCCGACGGGCTCTCCGTCGTCCAAGTGAACCGTTTCGGCGAGATCCTCGACGTGCGCCACATCGGCCCCGACCCGCGCACCGACTCCTGGGTGCTGCGCTTCGCCGAGATAGGCAAGATTATGGCGCAGGCCAGATGGACGTGGTCCGTTGCGCTGGCCGCGATGGGCGACATGACCGTGGCCGAGCACTTCGGGGTCGCGCGGCTGCCGGAGCCGTCGGGCCAGGGCCGCCAGCCCAGAGCCGTCGCGCTCCACCACGACTTCCCCGGCGGGGTGGAGCTGTCCTTCGGCGCGCCGCGCCCGCCCCGGACCGCCCCGGCCCCCATCGCCCAGGCGAACGATGACGAGGACGAAGAGCCGTTCCCCGCCTTGCTCCTCGAAGTCGACTGTCCCGACCCCAGCTACCCCGCCCTGCTCGCGAAGGCGCAATCGTGGTTCTTCAGCGGCTCTCAGGACGAGCGCGTGAAGGCGGTCGTGGACGCGGCGGGCAGGCAAGTCGCGTGGTACACCCGTGGCGATCTCACCAACATCTACACCAAGGCGCAGCTCGAAGACGTGCTCCAGCACTGCCTCCATCTCGCGAGGCGCGAAGCCCAGGCCTGGCTCGCCAAACATTTCGCGCCGCTCTGGCAGAGCTATCCGACTTGGCTGGCCACCAACGCCCCGCTCGAGCGGGACTGGGGCTCGGACGCGGACCAGATCCCCGATTCGCTCATCGGCCCCGGCTGGGCGCTCGGATCCCGGCACACCTTCGACGCGCTCCCCGAGTTCCTCGCACAGCCCGCTGGCCGCTGGCAGCCGCACGGCGCGAAGCTGTTCGGCTGGCCGAGGGATTCATTCGGCGATTTCGCCTCGAAACAGACCGAGACGCGCACCGCGCTCGACGACCGGCTGTCGCTGACCGTCGACGCCAAAGGCAGGGTCGTGTCATGGTCGGCGGATCCGGATTTGCTCCGCTGGCACACTCTTGGCGAAATCGAATGGATGCTGACCAGCATGTATTTGAGCATCTGCAAGGACCTGCAGCTGCGCCTGTCCGCCTTGGCCCGGCAGACGAACCCGGATGTCGGCATCCGCACGCTCGCGATGGGGCTGGTCGACTTCTCCGTGCACGCGCCGGAATTCGAGAAGCTGCGCTGGTGCAGCGCCGCCCCCATGCGTCAGGAATACGAGCCGCTGCCGAAGCGGTCCGACGCGCTCGCCGACAAATTCGGCCTCCGCGTCCGCGTGCCCGGCTCCGAGAGCGACCGGCTCGACCTGTACAGCGAGGCCTCGCAAATCGCGGTCACCTGTGTCGACAGGCCCGAAGCCCTGCTCTCGGTGAGTGTCGGCGGCGACTGCGCGCCGCTCGACGTGCGCGTGGACCCGGCCTGGTCGCAGCGCTACGCCGAAGAGGACGTGCCGTGGCTGCTCGACCAGCTCTACCAACGCGCGGTCGATCTGGTCCTCGAAGCGCAGATCCGCGTCCTCCTGCCGGTGTGGCGCACCCCCGAGCACTTGGTCGTGGACCGCGACGTGGCCCGGCTGTGGTTCCTCGTCGGCCTGCCCGCGCCGTTCCATCGCGCCCCCACTGCCGTCCTCGACGACTAAATGCATGTGACCGAGGCCACTCTTTCCTCCCCGTTATGCCAATTCGCATAGCCGCCGCCACACTCTCCCATGCTTATGGCATATAGCCTAATGCTCACCTGATCCTGGTTCTCCAGCAGAGGAGCTACGTGTGAAGAACGCATGGGTGTACGCCGTCGCCGCCGCGACCCTCGCCGCGACCGGCGTGTTCGTGGCGCATCTGCGTTTGAGCCCGATCCCCGATTTGGCGATCGGCCACTCGCCCAAGCCTCCCCAATTCGGCCAGCTCCGCGAGAAGGTCGTCGACTACGAGGTCGCCGGGCCGGTCGGCTCCGCCGTGGCGCTGTCGTACCTCGACGAGCACAACGCCGTCCAGCACGTGTCCGCCACACTGCCCTGGCGCGTCACGCTGCGCACCAAGCAGCTGACCATGCCGACCGGGGTGACCGCGCAGTCCAGCGCGGGCCAGGTCTCGTGCCGCATCCTCGTCAACGGCCAGCAGCGCGACGAACAGTCCGCGAGCGGAGCCTCGGCCGCGGTGACCTGCAACGTGGTGGCCGCATGAGCCGGCCGCCGCTCGGGCGGCTGCTGCACAAGTTCGCCGCGCCGGTCGTCGTGCTCTGGCTGCTGCTCGCAGGAGCGCTCAATCTCGTCGTCCCGCAGCTGGAGACGGTCATCCAGCAGCGCGCCCAATCCTTCCTGCCAGACGAGGCCGCCTCCGTGCAGGCCTTCATGAAGCTCGGCAAATACTTCGGCGGCACCGGCACGAACAACTTCGGCTACCTCCTCGTCGAAGGGGACCAGCCGCTCGACGAGGAGGCGCATCAGTACTACTCGACGCTCCTTGCGAAACTGCTCGCGGACAAAAGACACGTCAACTCTGCGCTCGACCTCTGGTCTGACCCGAACTTCGCCCCCGCGAACGAAAGCCACGACGGCAAAGCCGCGTACGTCCTGGTCAACCTGGCCGGGAACATGGGCACGGCGCTGGCCATGGAGTCCACCCAGGCGGCTAGGGACATCATTGCGGCCACTCCGCCGCCGACGGGGGTCCGCGTCTATCTCACCGGAGCCTCCGTCGTGGTGAACGACGAGCTCGTGTCGATCAACGACTCGATCCTCATCCTCCTCGCCGCCTGCACCCTGCTCGTCGGAGGAGTCCTGATCTGGGTGTACCGCTCCCCGACCACCATCATGGTGCCCTTGCTCACCGTCGGGCTCAGCCTGGCGACCGCGCGGGCGGTGGTCGCGTTCTGCGGCGACCACGGTCTCATCAGGATCTCGATCTTCGCCTCCTCCCTGCTCTCGGTGATCGTGCTGGGCGCGGGGACGGACTACGGCATCTTCCTCCTCGGCAGGTACCAAGAGGCGCGTCGGGCTGGCGAGGACCCCGAGCGCGCCTACTACACCGCGCTCGCCGGGACCGAGCACATCATCGTCGCGTCGGCGCTGACCGTCGCGGGCGCGACCGCCTGTATGACGTTCACCCGGCTCGCCATCTTCTCCACGTCTGGGCTGCCCTGCACCATCGCCGTGATCGTCACCCTCGCGGCGGCGCTCACGCTCGGACCTGCCCTCTTGGCGCTCGGCAGCAAACTCGGCTACCTCGAACCGCGCGAGCGACAGGCGATCCGGCGATGGCGGCGGATCGGCACCACCGTGGTCCGCTGGCCTGCGCCGGTCCTCGCCGCGAGCCTCGGGGCGCTCGCCGTGCTGATCCTCATCCTGCCCACGTTCACCGTGAGCTACGATGAGCGCAAAGCGCAGCCGAGCGACTCCCCGGCGAACACGGGAATCGCCGCCGCCGACCGCCATCTGCCGCCGAACATCCTGATCCCCAACCTCTTCGTCGTGGAGGCCGACCACGACATGCGCAACCCCTCGGACCTGATCGCCCTCGCGAAAGTGACCAACGCGATCGTCGCGCTCCCCGGGGTCAACGCCGTCCAGGGCATCACAAGGCCGCTGTCCGCCCCGCTGGAGCAAAGCACGCTCACCAGCCAGGCGGGCTACGTCGGCAACCGGCTCACGCAGATGACCGATTTGCTCCAGCGCCGAGTCGACGATTTGAACACGCTCTCAAGCCGCGTGGGCCAGCTGTCGGCCACGATCAACGGGCTCGAAGGCGCGCTCAGCTCCGGCAAGCAAGGCATCGGCCAGGCTCTCGGCAGCGCCGAGCAGCTGCAGGCGGCGCTCTCGGGCGTCGTGGAGAAACTGGACTCGCTGCGCGACACCGCCGAACCCGCCCGCCAGTTCGTGAGCTCGCTCCCGAACTGCGAGAACAACGACTATTGCCAAGCCGCGCTCACCGGCTTCTCGCTCTTCGACGACCTCGACCAGTTCGACGGCCTGGTCGGGGGTCTCGTGCGCGGCTCGAACTCGGCGGCGCAGTCGCTCCCCCGGCTCTCCGCGCAGTTGGGCGGGCTCAAGAGCTTCGTGGCCCAGGCCAAGGCGTTGCTCGCGCCGCTGCAAAGCGCGCTCGGGGCGCTGCTGCCGCAGGTCTCGCAGATCACCCAGTTCACCGAGGAGGTCAGCAAGAGCTTCGCGGCTGGCGACCCCAACAATTCCTTCTTCTTGCCCAGCCAAGCCTTGGAGAATCCGCTCTTCAAGAATGCGATGCCGTACTTCTTCTCGCCGGACGGCAAAGCCACTCGCATGATCGTCACCGCAGAGATGCCGGGCTTCAGCCAGGAGAGCATGGACTTGAGCGCGGAGATCATCCCGACCGCGCTCACCGCGATCAAAGGCACCTCGCTCGCGGGCAGCACGGTGAGCGTCGGCGGCGCGGGCGGCACGCTGCTCAACATCCAGGCGTTCGCCCGCGAGGACTTCATCACCAGCATCGTCGCCGCCTTCGCCTTCGTCTTCTGCGTCGTCCTCATCCTGCTGCGCAGCCTGGTCGCGGCGGTCGTGGTGATCGGCACCGTCGCCCTGTCGTACCTCTCCGCGCTGGGGCTGACCGTTTTCATCTGGCAAGACATCGTCGGCAACCAGTTGCACTGGTCGGTGGCCCCGATTTCGTTCGTCTTTCTCGTCGCGGTGGGAGCGGACTACAACCTGCTGCTCGTCGCGCGATTCAAGGAGGAGCTGAAAGCCGGGATCAACACCGGGATCATCCGTTCCATGGCGAGCACCGGCGATGTGGTCACCACCGCAGGGCTCGTGTTCGGCTTCACGATGTTCGCGATGATCGCGGGATACGCCCACAACATCGCGCAGATCGGGACCACAGTCGGCATCGGGCTCTTCCTCGACACCTTGATCGTCCGCTCGTTCGTCATCCCCTCGGTCGCCGCGCTCCTCGGCAGATGGTTCTGGTGGCCGATCACGGTGCGCAACCGGCCGGAGCGAGCCCGGGCTGCCCCGCAAAGCTGATGACTGCTGGTTATCCGGTCAAACCGCTGCATTAAGAGCCGCCCCCGACTGCCGGCCACAGCGCCGTCGAGGAGCGCGCACCAACGTCGTCCGCCCCATGCCGAACCTCGCCCGACCCCAGCAATACGCTTATAACGCGCCTGACGGCGCAATGCAAGACAGAAAATGTTTTATATCACCGAAATTGACCCTATTTCAGGGGCTGCGCGGCTTGCGAGATTCCCCGCACGGCATAATCCGTGATTCCACAGACGTTTCTCAGCTCACTTGTTATAGAAGCTTCTCGGCTCAAAAGCGCGCTTAAGAAGCGACAGCAGCGGTTCTCGTTTTCTTACGCCTCTTATCGGTTTTCGTTTCTCGTGCTCTCAAAGCGGGCAGTTCGGACACGGCGGGCTTGAACGGCACGCTCGATCTCAGCAACGGCTCTAACAACGCTTCGAGCAGTGCCGCGAAAGGGGCCGACGCGGGCGCCGCAGCCGCAAACACGACCGGAGCCGCCACAACGGCCCCGGCGCGACCGCCGCGCAAGCGGGCAGCCTCCCGAGCTCTACGACCTCCACGCCACGACCTCCACGCCCCTGAGCGCGGCGGCAGGCTCGGTGTCGACGACCCTGAGCACAGCACAGGCCTCGGGCACCGCGCAAACACCGCTCACATCGAACAACCCGGATCCTTATTAAGATCGTGCGAGGGGTCGAGTTCGCGGGCGGTGTCGTGGGCCTTGCAGTCGATAAAATCTTCCAACACCACGAGACCGTTCATGCGGCCGAGCGCTGCTCCGAATCCACCCACTCGCCGTCAACCCAGTGAAGTGCGTCGATCATTACAAGCCTCCTGTTTCCTTCTGCCGCGAGCTGGCTCGATTGCGCCTTCTTCCTGCCTCCAGCTGGCCAACGCGTATCCCCCAGGGCGGTACATGAGGTCCATGCCGCGGTTCAGTGTCAGACGTCCTCTGGCAGGCCGAAAAGCCTGACCGCGTTGGTCCGGCCGATCTTGAGCCGGTCATTTTCCGCGAGCAGCGCGTTGTCGAACCAGGCGACGCCTTCTTCGATGTCTTCGTACGGGTAGTCGATGGAGAACAGGGTGCGGTCGACTCCCAGCTCGTCCAGCGTGTTGTACAGGCTCTTCGTGTGGAAGTGGCCTGACGTCGTGGCATAGAAATTGTTGTGGAAGTAGTGTTCGACGGGGAGCTGGTTGGCCCCGAGACCCGAGCCGTGCCGCTGCTTGCGCAGACGCGATGCCACGCGGGGGATCATCTGGGGCAGCCCCTCCCCCTGGTGGCCGAGGATGATCTGAATATTGGGGAAGCGGTCGAAGAGGCCGGACAGGATCAAGCGCAGCGCGTGCGTCGCGGTCTCGTGGGCAAACCCCCATGCGGAGCCGACCAGCGAGCCGTAAGGCTCGTACAGCGCTTGGCCGGACGGGCGCGCCTCGCGCGGGTGCAAGTACACAGGGACATCCAGCTCGGACGCTTTCGCCCAGAACGGCTCCGCGTCCTCATGGTCGAGATACACCCCCGCGTCCTGGCCCGAGACGTTGTAGTAGCCGTTGATCATGGCGCCGTGCGCGCCGAGTTCTGCAACGGCCCGTTCGAGTTCGGCTGCGGCCTTGTGGGGCTCCTGTACCGCGACGGCCGCGAAGAAGCCCAACGTCTGAGGGTACTTGTCCACATAGTTCTTCTTCACGTAATCGTTCGTCTCGATTGCCACTTCGGTCGCCAGCGAAGGGTCCGCAATGCCCTGGATGCCGGGCGACGTCAGCGACAGGATCGAGTAGCCGATCCCGTGCGCCTTAAGCTTCGCGACCCTGCGGTCGACCTCGAGCAAGTCCTTGTCGACCTGCTCCATGTAGTCCTTGCCGTTGCGGGCAGCCTCGCCCGTGCTGTCCCAGAGCTCGTTGTTCCTCGGGGTGGACACGTGCTCTTCGAGGACGACTTTATGAAACATATCCTTCAATCTCCGTATTCTCGCGCTCGCCTGGACGGCCAGCGCTCGGGTGTTCTGCGGGGCAGGTTTCGCGGGCAATGGTCTCGGCGATCCCGATCACGGTCGGATTGCTGGCGGCCGATGAGGTGCCTGGGAGGATCGAGGCGTCCACCACGCGCAGCTTGTCGAGCCCGTGCGCCGAACCATACGCGTCGACCACACCCTAGCAAGACCCCGGAGCGCCGATAGCGGCGGTCGCCACGGGCGGTGGTATATGCCGGTGGTACGTGCCAAGGATGCGCTTAGCCGCTTCAATGAGCTCCTCGTCCGTCGCGTCCGGTCCCGATGGTGCCGCTGATGATATCCGCCAACGGCGGATCCCTTCGAGCAGGCTCGCGACGTCCTGCTCGGCCCCGAGGAAGCCAAGGTCGATCCCAGGCGGTTGCTCCGAGCCCGAGGAGAGGAGCGTCATCGAGCCGAGGGAGACCGGCCGTGTCAAGCCGAGGATCTCCCCCCGGAACGGGGCTCGATGGTGGTCGAGCTTGCCTTTGGCCGCCGTGTGCCCCCGGCACGGGCCGAGCTTCGCGGCCTCCTTCGCCTCGGCGGGGAAGCCCGCGTTCGTGTACGCCGGCCCCGCCTCCAGCAAGGTCGCCCAACGGCCCTTGTTCCCGGACAGCCGAGCGGCCATGACCATGCCACCCGAACCTCTGCCCACCACGACAACGCTCCGTGCCATCAGGTCTCGCCTTCCCAGTCATCGTGAGACCGGCATGAAAGTTCATAACAGCCAAGCTGTGCTGCCGTGAAGAAAACCTCTGCCTTTGCCACTTCATCCCCGGTCGCTAAATAATGTGACGCTCGCCATGCCGCTCGTCCGCCCGCCCAACATTCGTGGGCTGTAGAACTGCACGTCATCCTTGCCGACGACCCCGGCGGACCACCTGGGACGCAAGCCCAGCCCGCAGGACTCGAATCGCAACGACCAGCCCGCTCCTCGGCATTGCCCGCAACGCCCTCGCCTGGCGCCTCTGACAACGCTCCCCCGATCCACCAGTCAAGACAGCCTCAAACCAGTGGCAACTGCTGCCGCGCCGAACCCGCCTGCCCAAACCAGAAACCTCTGGCAGAAAACCCCGAAACCGTCTGCTAAACTAGCTTCCCAAGCACGAGACAGACCCTCACAGGCCCGCCTCCGTGCCCCTGACCTTGGGAAACACTAGTTTCTGCAATGCCCGCAGGATTTCCCGCAGGTCCACTGCCGATGTAGTTCAATGGTAGAATGTCAGCTTCCCAAGCTGAACACGCGGGTTCGATTCCCGTCATCGGCTCCACGAGCACAACCCCAAACAGCAGCTCCCCAAGCTGGCCCCGCCCGACACCACAGCGGGTTCGACTCCCGACATCGGCTCCACGAGCACAACCCCAAACACCAGCTTCGCGTGGTGTCTCCGCGACTAGCCCTTCACCGCTCCTGATGTCAGCCCGGCGACGATCCTGCGCTGGAACAACACCACGAAAATCACGATGGGGATCGTGATGATGACCGCGGCCGCTGCGATGGTGCCGGTCGGCTCCTCGAATTCGGAGCTGCCGGTGAAGTTCGCCATCGCCACCGGCGCGGTGACGGAACGGGACGTCGCGGTCAACGTCGACGCGAAGAGCAGGTCGTTCCAGGCGAAAATGAAGACGAGGATGGCTGTCGCGACCGCGCCGGGGGCGGCGAGCGGCAGGATCACCCGCCGGAATGTGGTCATCGGGCTCGCTCCGTCCATCGCCGCCGCGTCCTCCAGATCCCGTGGGATCTCGCGGAAGAACGCCGCCAGCGTGTAGACGGCCAGCGGCATCGCGAACGTGGCGTACGGCAAGATCAGGCCGATCCAGGTGTCGAACAGCCCGAGCTGGCGCTCCACGTCGAAGAGCGGGGTGGCGAGGGAGATCTGCGGGAACATCATGACGGCGAGCATCACGCCGACGAACACTCGCTTGCCCCGGAACTCGACGCGCGCCGTGGCGTACGCGGCGAGCGCCCCTGCCGCCACGGCGAGCGCTGTCGCGATGAGCGCCACGCCGATGGAATTCACGAGCGCGGCCGTGAAATCGCCCGTCTTGAACACCTGGCGATAATTTTCCAGCGTCACATCGCTCGGGATGAACCTGCCGTCGCCGATGGTGGAACTCGGTTTGAGCGAGAGGCTGACGATCCATCCGACCGGCACCAGCGCGTACACCACCGCGAGCAGGTCCAACGCCGCCCATTTCGCGGCCGAAGCGCGCCCTTCTGCCCCGCTCATGCGTCGCGCTCCATTCCGGGGGCGGCGGCTCCGAACACTTTCATGAACACGGCAACGATGAGGGCGACGCAGACGAAGACGAGCACGCTGATCGCCGAGCCGACGCCGAGGTTGAAGGCGAGGAACAGGTTGTCGTAGCCGAGGAGCGACACCGAACCGGTGCCCGACGCGCCTTTGGTCATGACATAGATGCTGTCGAACACCCGGAACGCGTCCACCGTCCGGAAGAGCAACGCCACCATGATCGCGGGCCGCATCGCGGGCAGGATCACCCGGAACAGGCGCGTGGCCGCCCCCGCGCCGTCCATCTGGGCGGCGTCCATCATGTCTTGCGGCACCTGGGCGAGCCCTGTGAGGAGCAGCAACGACATGAACGGACTCGTCTTCCACACCTCGGCGAGGATCACCACCGCGATGGCGGAGGCCTGCTGGGTGAGCGGGGCGCTGCCCTGCGGCAGAAGGTTCGCGAGATACCCCGTCCCCGGCGTCCACGCGTACAGCCACGAGTACGCCGACACCACCGTGACCAGACCGTACGGGATGAGCACGAGCGTGCGCACCAACGACTTCCCGACCAGCGTGCGGTGCATGAGGAGGGCAAGGGCGAGGCCGAGCACGAATTCGAGGGCGACCGAGACGACGGTGATGAGCGCGGTCACCCACAGCGCGTGCCACCAGTATTGGTCCGCCAGCACCGCTTGGTAGTTCGCGAGCCCGACGAAAGCCCGGTCCCCCGGCTGGCTGAACCGGTAGCGCTGGGTCGAGAGCCACAGCGCGTGCGCCACCGGGTACGCCCCGACCAACAGCATCAGGGCGAGCGCGGGCGCGACCAGGAACCAGCCGCGACGAGTGCTCGTCATGGGACCAGCCCCTCTCCCGCGACTGCCTTGCGCACCTGCTCGTCCAGCACGTCCACCGTGCGCTCGGGGTCGATGTCCGCAGGCGGGTTGAGCTTCGCCGTCATGAGTTTGGAAAGCGTCTGGTACACCGGGGTGGCGGGACGGATCGCGGCGGAATTCTCCTGCAACTGCCCGAGGACCTGGCGCCATAGCGGGTAGGCGGCTTGGAACCTCGGGTCGTCGAACACCGCCCGGATCGTCGGTGGGACCCCGTTGCCCACTGCGACTTGCCGCTGCGCGCGCTCCCCGGTGATGCAATCGGCCGCTTGGAACGCGAGGTCTCGATGCCGCGATGTGCTCGCCACCGCCAAGTTGTAGCCGCCGAGCGTCACTCGCGCCGGCTTGTCCGGGTCCACTCTCGGATAAGGGCTGTCGCCGAGCGCTTCCGGCGAGAACGCCACCCCGCCCGTTTTCGCGTTCTCGACCACGCTGTTGCGCACGTACGGCCAGTTCACTTCGAACGCCGCTCTCCCCTGCTCCAAGGCGAGGCGCGCCGTTGTCTCGTCGCTCTGCGAGATGGACGGGTCCGCGCCCCGCGCTCGGGCCACGTCCCGGATGATGGTGAGCGCTTTGACGGTCGCAGCCCGGTGCTCGGGGGTGTCTTTGAGCGTGGGAGTCTTGCCGTCCGCCGCGAGGATCGCTCCGCCCGCGCTCGCCAAGAGCGTGTTGAACCAGACCATGAGCCCCTCGTAGGGCGCGGCCTGGACGGCGATCTGGCCGGGGCCGCCGGTCGCGGCCAGCTGCTGCGCCCGGTCGAGCACCCCGGCCCACGTCGTCGGGGCGGCCCCGACGAGGTCCTTGCGGTACCAGAGCAGCTGCGTGTTGGTGTTCGCGGGGAAGGCGTAGAGCGCCCCTTTCCACACCGCCGTCGCGTAGGGCCCTGGCAGGCTCTTGTCCCGGACCTCCGGCACGAGCCGGTCTGGCAGGGGCACGGCCCAGCCCGCCTCCGCGAATTCCGCGGTCCAGACCACGTCCAGGAGCATGAGGTCCAAGCTCGCGTCGTCCCCGGCGAGACGGCGCGCGAGCTGCAGCCGCTGCGAGTCAGCGTCTCTCGGCAGCAGTCGCGTCCGGATTTGGTACTGCGCCGTCGAGCAGTCCTGCGCCGCCTGCGTGTACTGCTCGCCCTCGTTCCCGGAGGCGTAGAACCACAGGACGAGCTGTCCGGGGCTCCGAGCGCAGGAGGCGGCGAGCCCGACGACGAGCACTGCCGCGAAGAGGGCTCGGACGGCTCGGGTCATGGCTTCAGACTATCCGGAGATCACCGGCCAAGCGCCGCCAACACTGCTTTCGCCATGCCGTCTTCCCCGGCGGCCAGCGGGTGCAGCGCGATGTCGCTGCCAAGCAGCGAGCCGCCGCCCTTGACCCATGGGTCGTCCGCGCACACCCCGTGGCCTGCGGAAGCCGCCGCCGCGTCCACGAACTTCGACCCGGTCGCGGCTGCGGCGCTCTTCAGCGCGTTGTTCAGCCCCGCCTGGATCTTGTCGATGTACACGGAGTCCTGGGCGTTGTACGAACCCCAGGCAGGGCACCACGCCGTGCCGACCCTGATGTAGCTCACGACGGCCACCGTCGCCTTCGGGGCGATCTCGTGGACCTGGCGCAACACGTCGGAGACGGAGCCTTCGAGCCGTCCGTAGAAGTCGCTCATGTCGCCGAGCTGGGGCTTAGCCTCCACCTTCTGCTCGCATCCGCCGCCGCCGAGGCTGCATTCGAAGAACACGGCCTGCGCGAGGCCGTCGTTGTTCGCGCCGACGGTGATCGTCACGAGGTCGGTGTCCGGCGTGACCGCGTCCAGCTGCGCCGAGCGGGAGTCCCCGAGCGGGCCGGACTCGCCGTCCGCGATCCCGTACGAGCTCGTTCCGCTGCAGCTCACGTCGATGAAGGAGTCCCCGCGCTCGAGGCCGAACGCCTCGGCGACCTGGGACGGGTAGTTGCGCAAGGAACGCGCGCAACCTCCCGAGGCCTCGTCCACCGGGGCGACCCCCGGGCCCGCCGCGTACGAATCCCCGAGCGCGACGTACTTGTGGTACTGCGCGCCAGGAGCCGCGCTCGCCGGGGCCGCGAGCGCGGTCAGCGCGGGAAGACAAGCAAGGGACAGGGCAGCGAGGAGCGCGACGTTGCGCGATGAGCGAGGCATAGGCAAGCAGGCTACCGCACGCGGCTGCGCGCAAGGCGCATCCAAAGGAAAATATGGAGAATTCCGCTAAGAGCGCCGGGTACCATGGACAGGTGAGTTCGACAACCGAAGTGCGGCAGGAACAGCTTCTCGGAGCGCTCGGGCGCGTGGTCGACCCGGAGATCCGCAAGCCGATCACCGAGCTGGGCATGGTGAAGTCCGCCGAGGTCGGCGCGGACGGCGTCGCGAAGATCGCGGTCTACCTCACCACCAAGGCGTGCCCGCTCCGGGACGAGATCGCCAAGCGGGTGCGCACGGCGGTCTTGGACCTGCCCGGCGTGCGCGATGTGCAGGTGGAGCTCGACGTGATGAACGACGAGCAGCGCACCGAGCTGCGCAAATCCCTCCGAGGCGACGCGAAAGACCCGGTCATCCCCTTCGCCCAGCCGAAATCGCTCACCAAGGTGTACGCGGTCGCCAGCGGCAAGGGCGGCGTCGGGAAGTCCACCGTGACGGTGAACCTCGCCGTCGCGCTCGCCGCGCGCGGACTGTCCGTCGGCGTGCTCGACGCGGACATCTACGGGCACTCCGTGCCGGGACTTTTGGGCTCCGCCGACCGCCCCACCCAGGTGGAGAGCATGATCATGCCGCCGTCCGCGCACAACGTGCGGTTCGTCTCGGTCGCGCAGTTCACCAAGGACAACACGCCGGTCGTGTGGCGCGGGCCGATGCTGCACCGTGCCTTGCAGCAGTTCCTCGCCGACGTGTACTGGGGCGACTTGGACGTGCTGCTGCTCGACCTGCCGCCCGGCACGGGCGACGTCGCGATCTCCCTCGCCCAGTTGATCCCGAACGCGGAGCTGCTCGTCGTCACCACCCCGCAACACACCGCCGCCGTGGTCGCCGAGCGCGCGGGCGCGATCGCGGTGCAGACCCGCCAGTCCATCGCTGGGGTCATCGAGAACATGTCCGGCGGCATTTTCGGCGAGGGCGGCGGAGAGCAGGTCGCGACCAGGCTGTCCTCGGTCACGGGCGGCAAGGTGCCGCTCCTCGGCAGTGTCCCGCTCGACGCGGGGCTGCGCGTCTCGGCGGACGAAGGGGCGCCTCTGGTCGTCAGCGACCCGGAGAACCCCGCCGCTGTCGCGTTGCGCGACGTCGCGGCGCGGCTCGCCGTCAAACCGCGCGGCTTGGTGGGCATGTCGCTGACCGTGGAACCTGCCCGGCGCTGATGTCATGACAACGCAGGTCCAGCCTCGGGCTGGGGCTCGGGAGTGGGTCGGCCTCGCCGTCCTCATGCTGCCCGCGCTCCTCATCGCCGTCGACGGGACGGTGCTCGGTTTCGCGCTGCCGAGCCTCGACGCGCAGCTGCGCCCGTCGGCGACGCAGACGCTGTGGATCGTGGACGTGTACGGGTTCGTGCTGGCGAGCCTCCTGGTGACCATGGGCAACGTGGGCGACCACATCGGCCGGCGCAAACTCCTCATGGTCGGCATGGCCTGCTTCGGAGCCGCTTCTATGCTGTGCGCCTACGCGCCGGACGCCCACGTGCTCATCGTCGGCCGCGCGCTGCTGGGCCTGGCCGGAGCGACCCTGATGCCGTCCACGCTGTCGCTGCTGCGCACCATGTTCCAGGACGAGCGCCAGCGAGTGTTCGCCATCGCGGTCTGGAGCACCGCGTTCAGCGCGGGCTCCGGCCTCGGGCCGGTGGTCGGCGGCTGGCTGCTTGGCCACTTCTGGTGGGGCTCGGTGTTCCTGATCAACGTGCCGGTGGTGCTCGTGGCGCTGGTGTGCGTGCCGCCCCTGGTGGACGAGTCGCGCAACCCCGAGCCCGGACGGATCGACCTCGTCAGCGTCCTTTTGTCCCTCCTCGCCATCCTGCCGGTGGTGTACGGCGTGAAAGAGATCGCCAAGCACGGGCCCGGCCTCGTCGCAGCGGCGGCCATCGTCTCGGGCGGACTCGTCGGGTGGGTGTTCGCGCGGCGGCAGCGCCAGCTCGCCGAGCCGCTCCTCGACCTACAGTTGTTCCGCAATCCCCGTTTCTCGTCGGCGGTCGCCGCAAGCATGGTCGTGGTCACCGTCCTGGTCGGGACGCAGTTCCTCATCCCCCAATACCTTCAGCTCGTGCTCAGCATCCCGGTGGACCGCGCGAGTCTCTACCTGCTGCCGGGCGCGGTGGCCTCGGTGGCTTCCGGGTTCATCGCAGCGGCCGCGATGAAGCGCATGTCGGAGCGCTCTCTGATCCTCGCGGGCCTGATGGTCATCGCCGTGGGCGTCGCGGCGATCTTCGGGCTCACCGCCGAGCACGGCGCTTTCGTGGTCTCGGCCAGCGGCGTGGCGGTCGGCTTCGGATTCGGGGCCGCGATGACCGTCATCAGCGCCATCGTGCTGGACGCTGCTCCCCCGCAGCGGGCGGGGGCCGCCGCCGCGATCTCGGAGACCGCGATCGAGCTCGGCGTGGCCGTGGGGGTGGCCGTGTTCGGCAGTATCGTCAACGCCGTCTACCAGCGCAAATTCGAGATGCCCGGCGGCGCGGACCCCGCTGTGGCGGACGAGGCCAAAGAGACGCTCGCCAATGCCCTGGCGCTCGGCCTTGCCGACCCGGCCCGCGTCGCGTTCGTCGACGGTCTCTGGGCCGCGGGAGCGGTCGGCTTGGCGCTGCTCGGGCTCGCGATGGCCGGGATGCTCAAGGGCAAAGCGAAATGACGGCGAGGGCGGGCGAGTAGAGGGAACCGCACCACAGCTCCCCCTCGTGCTCGCGCATCCCGGTCAGCGTCTGGAACCCTCGCTCTTTGACCCGGACCTCACGGACCACCTTGCCATCGGCGGCCAACTTGACCGCCGCTGTCTCGCCTCTGGCGAGCAGCTCGCCCGCCTTCGGCGGAACTGCGCGGATGATCGCCTGCACCGGCTTGGGCGCGGAGCGCAGCGCTTCGAGCAACGGATCCCGCTTGCTCGGCACCGCGACCCAGACTCCCCCGTCCGGGGCGCTGGCCAAGTTGTCCGGATAACCTGGCAGCCCGTCCGCGAACACTTCGTCCTTGCCTTGGTCCGGGCCTTCGAGCCACACGCGGCGCACCCGCCCGGTCGCGGTCTCCGCGACGAACACGCTGCGCTCGTCCGGGGCGAGGGCCACGCCGTTCGCGAAGTCGATGCCCTCGCACAAGAGCTCGACAGCGCCGCCTGGGGGCTTGCGGAAAAGCCGCCCGGTCCGGGTCGACTGCACAAGGTCCACCAGATATCGGGCGATGGTGTGCACCTGCGAGGACTCGCTGAAGTACACCGTGCCGTCCGAAGCGACCGCAGAATTGTTGCAGGTGAGAAACGGCCGACCCGCGAACGAGGAAGCGAGCGGGGCGACGCTCCCGGTTCGGATGTCGACCACCAACGCTCCCGCCGATGCCGCGCACACGACGAGTTCGCCGTCGCCGTGCATTTCCACCCCGTACGGGCGGTCGCCCTCGATCCTGGCCACTACTCGGGGCGGGGCGGACGGCTGGTCGGGCGGCAGCGCGACGATCCGTCCGTCGGCGAGGCCGGTGTAGACCGTGCCGTCCGGGCCGATCGCCACGTCTTCCGGGCCTTTGCCCGGCAAGGGCGCAAGTCGTAACGAGTCGCCGACCATGACGGTTATCCTATGTGGCGTCCGGGTCGAAGGCCGGAGGGCCTTGGCGCTCTTCGTTTTGCGAGGAGGGCTGCGCTGCTTGCGAGGAGGGCTGCGCTGCGGGTTTCGGAGCCGAGGGCCGGGTCGGCGAGAGCGGGTTGAGCAGGCTGTCTGGCGACTCTCCGTCGAGCAGATGCTTGGAGATGAGCGCGGTCGGCGAAGTCCCGCGCAGTTTGCTCAGCTGCTGGATCGGCTCCTGAAGCTCGGAGAGCTCCGGGCCGAGCTGTTCGCGGAGCTGCCCGGAGGCGTCCTGGGCGAACGAGCGGACCTGGCGCAGGGATTTGGTCACCCAGCTGATCGCCCCCGGCAACCGCTCGGGGCCGAGGATCACCAGCCCCGCGATCAGCAGGATGAAAATCTCACCCCAGCCTATGGAGAACACCGCTCGCTCACTTCTGCTTGTCCGAGTCCGGGGTGATCTGCACTTCCACCGGCTTGTTCTGCCCCTCGCCGCGCAGCACCTTGACCGTGGTCTCCTTGTGGAGCGGCATCTTGCGCACGCCAACGAGGAACTCCTCCAGGCTGGTCACCGGACGGTCGCCGATCTGCACGATGACGTCGTTCGGCTTAATCCCGGCGCGGTCCGCCGGGCCGCCCGGCTTCACCTCGGACACCGAGACGCCGCTGCCCTGCTGGTTCACCACGGGCCGGGCCGAGACTCCGATCACCGGGTGTTCCACAAAACCCTCGTGGATCAGCTGGTTCACCTCGCTCTGCGCGTCGTTGGACGGGATCGCGAAGCCGAGGCCGATGCTGCCGCTGTCGTTCGGCGAGTAGATCATCGTGTTGATGCCGACGATCCGGCCCCTCAAGTCCACCAGCGGGCCGCCGGAGTTGCCGTGGTTGATCGCCGCGTCGGTCTGCACCGCGTCGATCACCGAAGAGGCGGCCACGTCGTCGGGGTTGTCCTTCGACGGCAGCACGATCGCCCGGTGCAGCGCGCTGACGATGCCCTGGGTCACGGTCTTCGAGAGCCCGAAGGGGGCGCCGAACGCCACCACCGTCTCCCCGATGTGCACGTCCTTCTGATCGACGAACTCCAACGTCTTGCCGATCTTCGCCTCGACCTTCACCACGGCGAGGTCGCTCTTGGGGTCCCGGCCGACGATCTTCGCGGGGATGCGCCTGCCATCGGCGAAGATGACTTCGAGCGTCGCGTTGTTCTCCGGCACGGCGGCGCTCTCCACCACGTGGTTGTTCGTGACGATGTAGCCGTCCCCGGTGATGATCGCCCCGGAACCGGTCTCCTTCACCTTGTCGCTCCCCTGGGTGTACACCGACTCGATGGTCACCACCGCCGGGGCCACCTCGGCCGCCACCTTCCGCACCGCCTCGTCGTTCGGCGAAGCCGGGGAGCCCGCGAGATTGATCTCCGGGTGGCTCTCGTCGGTCAGCAGGTCATGCCCTCGGGGGATGAAACCGCCGATCAAACCGCCGAAAGCGCCGATAAGCAGCGCGGCGAGGCCGAGCGCGCCCAACCCGACCGGGCTGACCTTGCCGCCGAAGAGCACTTCGCGAGCGCCGAGCCGCCGTCCCTGAGTCGGGCCTTCCGGCTGCGGGGCGGGAAACGCGGCTTCGCCGAGCCTCACGACCGCGGCGGGATCGCGCCACGGATCGTCCAGCCGCCCGTCTTCCTGACGCTGCTCCCCCGCCGCCGCGTGCGGGTCGCGCTGCAACGCCTCCGCCGCGCCTTCCGGCCGGGAGAACGCCTCCCGCAGCACCGGGTCGGGCGGAGCGAGCCGGTATCCCGACTGCTCCGGGGAGTCGTTCCCCGCTTGCGGCAGGAACGATCCGTCGACCCCGACCGGCCTGCCGAAGAACTGGGCCGAAACCGGATCGACGACGGGGCGCTCCGGCAGCCGAGACGTGTACTGCGGGCGCCCGTCGCCCTGGGATTGGTCCGTGTGCGTGGGTGTCGCGCCTCCACCGCTGACGGGCGGGGTCACCGAGCCGACCCCGGGCGGCGCTTGGCTTCGTGCGCGGGGAACGTGTGCGTGGGGATGGCCGACTGCGTCGGAATGGCGCAGAGCGCGCCGAGCAGGTCTGCGGGCACCTGAACACAGCCCGCCTGCCGCAGCGCGGCGCGCGCCTGCAGCTGCGCCTGCAACTCGTCGGAGCATTCCGGGCAGGCCTGGAAGTGCTCGCGGGCGCGGACAGAGGCCTTCTCCCCCAGTTTCCCGTCGGCGTACGCGGCGACGGCCTCGAACGAGACGTGGTCCACCGACCAGAACGCCTTCGGCGCGGGCTTGGTTCCCAGCAGCAATTCCGCTCCTCGGGACCACTGCGCCGATTCACCCTCGAGGCGCCGGGGGATCATCATATGACCAGGCCCTTCTCTCTACGTTTCGCACCGCAGCCCGTTCGTCCTGCGGATATCTACCGATATTCGCAGTATAGCGGCATTTGGCCTCACAGGCCGGCGAGGGCGAGCGAGCGAGCCTCGCCGCGATGAGGCGCTCGGGCCCGCGCCGCGATGATGTTGTCGCGGATGGACTGCCGGGCCCGGTGCAGCCGGGAGCGCACCGTCCCGAGTTTGACCCCGAGCGAAGCTCCGACCTCTTCGTAGGAAAGCCCCTCGATGTCGCACAGCACCACCACCGCCCGGAACTCCGGGGGGAGGCTGTCGAGCGCCGTCTGCAGCACCGGGTCGAGGTCCGCGTCGGCGACGACGTCTTCCGGGCTCGGAGCCCCGGACGGCACCCGCTCGTAGTCCTCGGGCAATGCCTCCATGCGGATCTTCGTCTTGCGCCGTGCCTGGTCGAGGAACAAATTCGTGGCGATCCGGTGCAACCAGCCCTCGAAGACGCCGGGGCGGTACGTGTGCAATGAGCGGAACACGCGGATGAATGTTTCCTGCGTGAGGTCCTCAGCGTCTTGCTGGTTGCCGGTGAGCCGGTAGGCGATCCGGTAGACTCGGGCCCCGTGCTCGCGCACGAGCTCGTCCCAGCTCGGCATGTCGGAGGCTTGTCCGGTCGCGTCGAACCGCGCAGTCCCTTCGAGACTGCTGTCTTCGAGCTCGCCCTCAAGGAGGAGCTCGTCGCCGACTTCGTTGTCAACGGCTTGGGCGGTGTGCTTACTGCGTGCCATGCGATCACCTTGTCAGGTCCGGATATGACAATCGTGTGGGAAACCTGAGGCAGGCCTGAGAATACCAGCCGCCGCCCGATCAAGCCACCCTTGATCGCCCGGACTTGCTAGGCTGCACAACCATGCGTTCTCACTCGAGCCTGAAGCCCGCGCTCCTCGCCACGGTCGGCTCCCTCTCCCTCGCGTTGGCCGCCTGCCACCCCACCGTCCCCGAGCAGACGAACGTCACGCCCGCCTGGCACGACGCCTTCGCCGATATCGGCCAGCTCGACAACTCGGTCGCGGCCTGCGACGACTTCAACGCGCACGTCAACAAAATCGCCGACGAGAAACTGCAGATCCCGCCGAGCGAGGTCTCGGTCGGGGCGTTCAAAACCCTCAGCAACAAAGTCCGCGACAACCTGCACGAGATCCTCGAAGCCGCGGGGAAGGAAGGGAAGCCCTCCAGCGCGCAGGGGCTGTCCGACCGCGACAAACTCGGGGTGCTCTACCGCTCCGCCACCGACGAGGCGGCCATCGAAAAGCGCGGCTTCGACCCGATCAAGCCGGATCTCGCCAAGATCGCGGCGATCACCGACACCGCCTCGCTCCTGCGGTACGTGGTCGAGACGGCCGGCAAAGGCCGCTCGCCCCTGCTCGGCTTCGACGTCGAAGCCGACCCGAAGCACACCAACGTCCAGATCGTCAGCGCCAACGCGGGCGGCACAGGCCTGCCGACCAAAGACTTCTACACCGATCCGCAATTCGCAGAGCAGCGCGGGGCCTACCACGCGCTCATCGAGCGGACCCTGAAGCTCGTCGGGGTCGCCGACGACCAGGCGAAGGCGCAAGCCGACCAAGTGCTCGACATCGAGACGAAGATCGCCGCAGCCGAGCTGTCCCCGGTCGAGGAGCGCGACCCGAACGCCACGTACAAGATCGTCGCGCTCGCGGACGCGGACAAAACCACTCCGCACATCAAATGGGAGGACGTCTTCGCCGCCGCGAAGATCAGCTCGCCGCAGACCCTGAACATGGCCCCCGAACGGGTCTTCACCACCGTCGACACGCTGCTCGCGGCCGTCCCGGCAGATCAGTGGAAGGCGTACCTGACCTTCCACCTCGCCTATGAGGCGTCGCCGGCCCTGTCCAAGCCCTTCGTGGACAACGTCTTCGAGTACATGAAGGCCACCAGCGGGCAGAAGGAGCAAAAGCCGCGCTGGCAGCGGGCGGTCAGCAACGTGGACATGTCCATGGGCAACGCGCTCGGCAAACTCTACGTGGAGAAATACGTCTCCCCCGAGACGAAGAGCAAGGCGACCGAGCTGATCAAGAACATCCTGGCCGCGGTGAAGGCCAGAATCCAGAAGGTCGACTGGATGACTGCGGAGACCAAGGCGAAAGCTCTCGAGAAGTGGAGCAAAATCGGCTTGCGGGTCGCCTATCCCGACACGTGGCGCAACTGGGACGCCTTGGTGGTCCAGGACGGCAAGTACTACGAGAACCTGCAGGCCGCGAGGGATTTCAACCGCGCTTACCAGCTCTCCCACCTCGGCAAGCCGACCGACAAGCAGGAATGGATCACCAACCCGCAGGTGGTGAACGCCTTCTACAACCCCGAGTACAACACGATCAACTTCCCCGCCGCGATCCTGCAGGCCCCGTTCTACGACCCGGACCGCGACCTCGCCGCCAACTACGGAGCCATCGGCGCGGTGATCGGGCATGAGACCACGCACGCCTTCGACGATCAGGGCAGGCAGTACGACGGCGACGGCAACCTGACCGATTGGTGGACGCCGCAGGACGTGGAGCAGTTCAAGGCGCGCACGCAGAAGCTCGTGGACCAGTTCAACGGGTACCACCCCTTCCCCGACCGCCCCGACCTGCACGTCAACGGCGAGCTCACCCTCGGCGAGAACATCGCCGACCTCGGCGGCCTGCTCTCCTCTTCGGACGCGCTGCAGAAGCTGGTCGACCAGAAGGTCGAGGTCATGCGCCCGCACGACGGGGTCACCCCGCAGCAGCTCTTCTTCCTGAGCTTCGCCGTGATTTGGCGCGAGAAGATCGAGGAGAAGACGCAAATCCGGCTCTTGGCCCAGGATCCGCACTCGCCGAACCAGTACCGGGTGAACGGCACTGTCGCCAATGTCCCCGCCTTCGCCGCCGCGTTCTCCTGCAAGCCTGGCGCGGCCGAAGCGCACGCCGGTGATCAACTAGTCTCCATTTGGTGAGCGCAGACCGGCCGAAGTCCGACGGAGCCCGGACTGCGACGAGAAGAACCGGTTTCGCCGCCCGCCTGCAGGAAGCGCTCCCCTCTCGCGAGGACGAGCGTTCCCCATCGGTGGAAGACAGCGCCGAGGACAACCACAAGGGCGCGACAGAACAGCCTGCTAGGGTGAATCCGATGTCCCCTGTAGAGCCTCCGGCCGCCGAAAAGCTCCTCGCCTACGCGGCTGCCACCGCAGCCGAAGACGAGCCGACTCGTCAAGCGCGCATCGTCGCGGCCGAGCTTGGCGTGCCGAGCGTCGAGCCTTCGGTCGGCGCGGTGCTCGCCCTGTTCGCCGCTTCGGCCTCGGCGAAAGCCGTCGTGGAGATCGGCACCGGAGCCGGGGTCAGCGGGCTCTGGCTCTTGCGCGGCATGCGCCCGGACGGCGTGCTCACCACTATTGACGCAGACCCGGCGTGCCACAAGGCCGCCAAAGCCGCGCTTGTGTCGGCGCACGTCCCCGCCGGACGCACCAGACTGATCACGGGCAAAGCGCAAGAGGTGCTGCCCCGACTCGCAGACGGAGCCTATGACCTCGTGCATATCGACGCGGAGCCGACCGAGCAGCCGCATCTGATCGCCGAATCAGTGCGTCTGCTCCGCCCCGGCGGCGTGCTCGCCGTGCATGCTGCGCTGCACGCGGGCGCGGTCCTCGACCCGGATCGCCACGACCGCGCGGCGGTCGCGGGCAGGGAAGCCGCGCGGGCCATCGCGGAGGACGAACGCCTCCTGCATATCCTTGTCCCCTTCGGAGAGGGTCTGCTGGTGGCCGCAGTGCGGCATGAGCCGGTCGAGCGCTAGGCACGGCTCCACGCTCGCGCCGGGTTTCGATCCCGAGTTCGGTCAAGTCAGTGAAAAGCATGCGGTTTTCCCTTGTGATACAGCACACTTTCTGATAGCATCGAACGTACGAGCAGTACGATGGGGATCGTCTCGGAGGAAGTGTTTCAGAGCCTCCGTACGGGTCCGTACGGGGTCGCGCGCTGACGCGAGGGACGCCGCTCGCGGCGTTGCGGGCGCACGCCGAGCGAGGGCTTCTCGTCAAACCTGTCGGCGACGGGATGGCGAAAATCTAGGGCACGATGCCGCTCATGGAGGCGGCACGAGTGAAAGACCGGAGTGAAAGACCGGCTCGACGCCGCCGCGCGGACCATCTGCCTCAAGACCCCAGAGCCATGTGGACCCGCAGGAGCGACGCCCTCGCCGCGCTCGCCGGGAGCGGGGAAGACCACCTCGGCCGCGAATGCGGCAAGGAGCCTTGTCAGGCAGCGCAGCGACCGCGCCCCAAGCTGAACCGGCCCCCTCGCCGTGGACCTCGCGGTCCTGGCGGACCTCTCGGATTTACCGCTGGGAGCACCGCCCACGAGCCCCGCGAGTCAGGGAAAACGACTCTGCGAACACCACCACCAGCCCATGGCAGATGGCGAGACGAACAAAACCCGACGGCGCCGTCACACGGACATCGCCCACCGGCGGAACCCACACAACAGACCCCGACGAAAACACGCCCCGGGCGCCATCACCGAACACAGCGCTTGTCTGGATGCCTCGCCCCTCGGCCCGACGCGTCAGCGCACGGACACCGGCCAAGCCGCTCCCCCACTCGCCAGCGGGAAATACCTCCAGCATCGCCCGCTAGAGAACGCCCACCGGCCAGGGCTACGCGACCAGTCCAAGCTGATTAGCGCACGTGGGACTCCACGAAGGGCGGGGTCACGACCTCGCAGCGCAATGCCCTGCCCCGGACGTCGATGCTGACCTCGTCGCCGACCTCGACGCCGGAAGCCGAATCGACAAGGGCGAGGGCGACCCCGGTCTTGAGCGTCGGGGAGAACGTGCCCGACGTGACTTCGCCGACCGAAGCCTCGCCCTTGCGGACGGTGTAGCCCCGGCGAGGAACGCCGGACTCCAGAGCCTTCAGCCCCAACAACGTCCGCGCAGGCCCCCGCTCTTTTTCAGCGACGACGGCTTCGCGCCCGAAGAACTCCGGCTTCTTCCAGCCAATGGCCCAGGCGACCCCGGCCTGCACCGGCGAGATGTCCAGAGCGAGCTCGTGCCCGTGCAAGGCGTAGCCCATCTCCGTGCGCAGCGTGTCCCGCGCCCCGAGCCCGGCGGGCTCCCCGCCGAGCTTCTGGACCTCGTTCAACAGCGCCGTGAAGACCTCTGACGCGACCGACCACGGCGGAATCACCTCGTAGCCCTGCTCGCCGGTGTACCCGGTGCGGCAGACTTTGACGGGAGCCTGCTTGCCCGCCGAGCCGTCCCAAGTCTCCTCCGTGTACGCCATGTACTCCTCCGGCACGGCGAAGCCCGCTCGTTCCACCGCCTCCTTGGCGAGCGGTCCCTGCACGGCGAACACGGCGTAGTCGCGATGCTCGTCCGTCACCTGGATCTCCGGCGGGGCGACCGCCTGGAGCGCGGCGACCACGCTTGCGGTGTTCGCCGCGTTCGGCACGAGGAAGATCTCCTCGTCGCTCACGTAGTAGGCGATGAGATCGTCGATCACTCCCCCGTCAGGGGCGAGGCACAGGGTGTACTGGGCCTTCCCCGGACGGATGCGCGCGAGGTCGTTGCTGAGCGTCCGGTTCACGAACTCCGCCGCGCCGGGGCCCGCGACCAGGGCTTTGCCGAGATGGCTCACGTCGAAGATGCCGACCTTCTCCCGGACCGCGGTGTGCTCGGAGACCACGCCGGAATACGACAGGGGCATGCGCCACCCGCCGAACGGAGCGAATTTCGCGCCGAGCGCCTCGTGGATCTGCGGGATCGGGCCTTCTAGCACCAGTTCGGGTTGATCATCGGTTCCCATGCTCGCTACAGTAGCGGATTGCAATGAAGCAGCGGGGCGCGAGCCGAGCAGAGAAAGTCGAGACGCTCATCATGAACCAGCCGAAACATAGCGATCCTGCAGCTCCGCTGCCGAAGCTGCTGCTTGACTCGGCGTTGCGCCAGGCCGACGAAGTGCTGCTGGTGGGGGTGACCTCGTCCGAGAACGGCGAGCTCAAAGCGGTCGGCTCCGCGTTCTCCCCGCGACAGACGGAAGAGCTCGCCCGGTCGCTGCGCAGCGTCGGCGCGAAAGGCAAAGCCCTTGAGCTCTTCCGACTGCCCGCGCCGAGCGATCTGAACGTGACGAGCGTGCTCGCCGTGGGCCTGGGCACCGAAGAGGAGAGCGAAGACCCCGAGCGGATCCGCAGGGCTGCGGGCATCGCCGCCCGCGCGCTCGGCGACGTCAGCAACATCGCGACCACGCTTTCCGAACTCGACCTCGGCGCGACCGTTGAGGGGTTCGTCCTTGGCGGCTATAAGTTCGACGCGTACAAATCCGCCGCGCAGACCGAGGGCGCGAAACAGCTGCGGCTCTTGGTGGACCACCCCCGCTCCGCACAAGCCAAAGCCGACCTCGCGCACGCGCAGTCGGTCGTCGAGTCCGTGTGCGCCGCCCGCGACTTCGTCAACACACCGCCGAACCACCTCTACCCCGACAGCTTCGCCATCCGCGTCGTCACGTTCGCCAAAGCGCTCGGCGTCGCGGCGGAGGTCCTGGACGAGAAGCAACTCGCGAAGGGCGGCTACGGCGGAGTCGTCGGAGTCGGCCAGGGCTCGTCCCGCCCGCCCCGGCTGGTGAAGCTCGAATACCGGGGCCGCAAAGACAAGAACGCGGGCGTCGACGTCGCGCTGGTCGGCAAGGGCGTGACGTTCGACACCGGCGGCATCTCGATCAAACCTGCCGCAGGCATGGAGCACATGACGTCCGACATGGGCGGGGCCGCCGCCGTGGCCGGAGCCATCTTCGCGGCCGCGAAGCTCGCGCTCCCCCTGAACATCACCGCCACGCTGCCGATGGTGGAGAACATGCCGTCCTCGACCGCGCAACGCCCCGGCGACGTCATCACGCACTACGGGGGGAAGACCACGCTCGTCATCAACACCGACGCCGAGGGCAGGCTCATCCTCGCCGACGCCATCGTCTCGGCGTGCGAGCGCGACCCGGTCTACCTCATCGATGTGGCAACTCTCACTGGCGCGCAAATGGTCGCGCTCGGCGCGCGGACCCCCGGCGTGATGGGCACCGAGGAATTCCGCGACCGTGTGTCGGAAATCTCCCGCTCCGTCGGGGAGGGCGGCTGGTCCATGCCGTTGCCAGAGGAACTCGCCGACGACTTGAAATCCCCGATCGCCGACCTCGCGAACGTCACGAACCACCGCAATGGCGGCATGCTCTCCGCCGCGCTCTTCCTCAAGGAATTCGTGAGCCCCGATGTCTCGTGGGCGCACCTCGACGTCGCGGGCCCCGCCTACAACACCGGCTCCGCGCACGGCTACACGCCGAAAGGCGGGACCGGGGTCCCCGTGCGCACATTGGTCGCCGTACTCGAGGACATCGTCCAGCGGGGCTAGCACGCGTGCCCGCCATGGTCACTAGAGTAGGCTCTGAAGCGAGGACAACGACACTCCACCAGACCACGTGAGGAGACACCAGGACATGCCTATCTCGGTTCGGATGCCTGCGCTCGGCGAAAGCGTCACCGAAGGGACCGTCACCCGCTGGCTCAAGAACGAGGGCGACACCGTTGCCACCGACGAGCCGCTGCTTGAAGTCTCCACCGACAAGGTCGACACCGAGATCCCTTCGCCCGGCGCTGGCGTCCTGTCGAAGATCGTCGCCGGGGAGGACGCCGTCGTCGAGGTCGGCGGCGAGCTGGCGGTGATCTCCGAGGCAGGCGAGTCCGCTCCGGCGCAAGAGGCTCCTGCCCCCGCCGCCGAGGCTCCCGCTCCCCCGCAGGCTCCTGCCGCCGAGGCCCCCGCCCCCCCGCAGGCCTCGAGCGCGCCCGCAGAGCCCGCCTCCGGCTTCACTGTGACCATGCCGACCCTCGGGGAGTCCGTCACCGAGGGGACGATCACCCGCTGGCTGAAGAAAGAGGGCGACGCTGTCGCGGTCGACGAGCCGCTCTTGGAGATCTCCACCGACAAGGTCGACACCGAGATCCCCTCGCCCGCCGCTGGCGTGCTGCAAAAAATCCTCGCCGGGGAGGACGCCGTCGTCGAGGTCGGCGGCGACCTCGCGATCATCGGCTCCGGCGCGGCCCCGTCCGCTCCGGCGGCGCCCGCGCCCTCGGCGAGCGCTCCCGAACCCACTCCTGCCCCACCCGCGCCCCCGGCGAGCGCTCCCGAACCCGCTCCTGCCCCGCTCGCGCAGGCTCCCGCCGCTCCTGCGCCCGCCGCTCCTGCTCCCGCCGCTCCTGCGCCCGCCGCTCCGGCTCCGGCCGCACCGCCCGTTGCGCCCGCCGCTGCCGAGCAGGACGAGACCGACGACGCGAGCCCGTACGTCACCCCGCTGGTGCGCAAGCTCGCCCGTGAGCACAATGTGGACCTCGCGGCAGTCGTCGGCTCCGGCATCGGCGGCCGCATCCGCAAGCAAGACGTGCTCGACGCGGCCGAGAACAAGAACGCCTCCGCCCCTGCCGCTCCGCAGGCCCCGGCCGGGGCCGTTCCCCAAACCCCGGCCGCTCCCTCCTCTGCTCCCGTCCCCGCGCCGGCCCTCGCCCACCTGCGCGGCACCACGCAGAAAGTGAACCGGATCCGGCAGATCACGGCGAAGAAGACCCGTGAGTCGCTGCTCTCCACCGCGCAGCTCACCCAGACCTTCGAGGTCGACGTGACCAAGATCGCCGCGCTGCGGGCCAAAGCGAAGGCGGGCTTCCAAGAGCGCGAGAAGGTCAACCTCACCTTCCTGCCGTTCTTCGCGAAAGCCGTGGTCGAAGCGCTCAAGGCGCACCCGAATGTGAACGCCTCCTTCGACGAGGAAGCCAAGGAGATCACCTACCACGACGCCGAGCACCTCGGGATCGCGGTGGACACCGAGCAGGGCCTGCTCTCCCCGGTGATCCACAACGCGGGCGACCTCTCGCTCGCCGGGCTCGCCCGGGGCATCGCCGATATCGCGGCACGGGCCCGCTCCGGGAACCTCAAGCCGGACGAGCTGGCGGGCGGCACCTTCACGATCACGAACATCGGCAGCCAAGGCGCGCTCTTCGACACCCCGATCCTGGTGCCGCCGCAGGCCGCGATGCTCGGCACCGGCGCGATCGTCCGCCGCCCCGTCGTCGTCAAGGAGGACTCGGGCGACGAGGTCATCGCGATCCGCTCGATGGTGTTCCTGCCGCTCACCTACGACCACCGCCTCATCGACGGCGCTGACGCGGGCCGCTTCCTCACCACGATCAAGCACCGCCTTGAGGACGGGGCCTTCGAGGCGGACCTCGGCCTGTAAGTGCCGGATTCCTGTGAGGATCCTGTAGGTTTGTCCTGCCGAATTGCATGTCAGAGGCCCATGGTCCAGGATATGGAGCTATGAAGATCATTCGTTCCGCCATGCCCGTGTTCGCCGCCGCGTGCCTCGGTTCGTCGTGGCTCCTCGCCCCCGTGGCGAGCGCCGACACCAGCGCCAAGGACGCGTGCAACCAGTACCGCGAAGCCAACACGAAGGCCAACTCCCGCTGGATCGAGTTCAAGGACAACCACGAGGACGACGACTCGAAGCAGTACTGGCACGATGTCGCGGCGGACCTGAACGACGCGGCCCTCACCGTCAACGACCTCGCGAAAGACAAGGGCTACCCGAACAACATTCAGAACGCCTTCGTCACCTACGCCCACTCGATGCGCGACCTCGCCGAGTCCGTGAACCGCCAAGAGAAGTACGACCGCTTGGACCGCCCGCTCAAGTCTGTCATCAAAGCGCAGCAAGAGGTCCAGAACGCCTGCAAGTCGTACTGGGGCTGATCTTGCCCTTCGGGGCCGCGATGAGACGCTAGGATGGCGTGGTGTTCGCGGTTCCCAGTGCTCAGCAGGTCGCTTCGGCGACTCCTGCGGACCGGGACCGAGCCGTCGATGTGATCCGCATCCTCGCGCTGATCGCCGTCGTCGCAGGGCACGCGCTCATGCTGCTGACCCGCGTGCGGAACGATCAGCTCGAGTTCGGCAACGCGCTCGCCAGGTCGGTCGTCTTCCAGTGGCTCACATGGGCCTTCCAAGTCATGCCGCTGTTTTTCTTCGCGGGAGCCGCCGCGAGCGTCCGCTCGTGGCGCGCGGACCAGCGCTGGGGCGCATGGCTGTTCAAGCGCTGCCAACGGCTGTACCGACCCGTCTGGTGGTGCCTGGCGATCTGGCCGGTCGGGCTCTGCGCCCTGCGCCTGGTCGCGCCGGCGGGGGTTTCCCGTCCGATCACAGCCCTGTCCACCCAGCTCCTCTGGTTCCTCGGCGTCTACGTTCTGGTGCTCGCCGCGATCCCGCTCTTCGCGCGGATCACGACGAGCGCCCGCCTCGGCCTCGTCCTCGGCGGGTTCTACGCGTTCACCGCTCTTTTGGACCTCGTCCGCTGGTCGGATCCGTCGGCCCCGCTGAGCTACCTGAACTATCTGTCCTGGTTCATCCCCGCCGCGTTCGGGGTCGCCTATTGGCGCTCGCTGCTCACGCCGCGTCAGGGTTTCGCCGTTGCGGCGGCCGCCCTCGGACTCGACGTGTGCCTCGTGTTCCCCGGCCCGTATGAGCCGAGCATGGTCACCTATCCTGGGCAGCATTTTTCGAACATGACCCCGCCGTCGCTCTTGGCGGCAGGGCACGCGACCGTGCTCTGCGGCCTCGCGATCGGGCTGGCCCCGGCGCTGCGGCGCTGGGCGGCGCGCCCGAAGGCGTGGCGCTGGGTCGCCGTGGGCAACGGCGGGGCGATGACGCTGTACCTCTGGCACCTGCCCACGTTGCTGCTCGTGCACTTCGGGTTCCGCGCGGCTGGTTTCGAGCTGTGGACCGACACGCCGGCCGCCGTCTTCTACCCCCTCCATCTGGCTCGCCTCGCCCTCTTCCTCCTCGCGCTCGTCCCAGTGTTCTTCCTCCTGCAACCGCTGGAGAACAAACCACTGCCGCTGTGGGACTGGCCGATCCGTCCGCTCGGCCCGGCCACGAGCGCGCTCTCCGGGGCGTTGCTCGTGCTCGTCGGCCTTGCGACGTTGCTCTCCGCGCGCTGGGGCCTGGCGGGGCTCGGCGTCTCGCTCACATCGGGCTGGCTCGCGTGCCTTGTCCTCGTCCGGGCGCTCATCCTGCCCCGCAACCGAAAGCAGACCGCATGAAACTCTTCCCATCCGCAGCGTCGGTCGAAGCGGGCACCTCTCCGAGCCGGGACCGCTCGATCGACCTGCTGCGCATCCTCTCGTTGACGGTCGTCGTGGTCGGGCATCTCCTCCTTGTGGTGCTCTATTTCGACGCCTCGTGCCCCGAACCCCGGCAATGCGTCCGCGCCGCCGGAGCGCTCGACGACTCCGTGGCGCTGCAGTGGCTGACGTGGGCGCTTCAAATCATGCCCCTCTTCTTCTTCGCGGGCGGGGCGGCGAGCGTCGGCTCGTGGCACGAGGGGGCGAGCTGGGGCGGCTGGCTCCTCGCCCGCTGCCAGCGCCTCTACCGGCCCACGTTGTGGTTTATCGCGGTGATCCTCCTGCTCGTCCTCGTCTGCCAGCAGTTCGTCCCGCCGGAGGCCATGGCGATCGGGGTGCCGCAAATCTTCGTGCTGCTCTGGTTCCTCGGGGTGTACACCGTCTGCCTCGCGTTCATCCCGCTCCTCGCGAAGATCTCCACCGGATGGCAGCTCGCGCTGGTCGTCGCGGGCCTGTACGCGCTCACCGCCCTCGTCGACCTTGCGCGTTGGACATGGGGGTCGGACTGGCAGATCGGCGCCCCGAATTTCGTGCTCGTCTGGCTCATCCCGACCGCGCTCGGCGTCGGCTATCGCAAAGCGCTCATCCCGAGGCGGATCGGGGCCGCGATGTTCGCGGTCGCCCTCGCCGTCGATCTGGCCCTGTGCCTTCAGGGCCCGTACGCCGTGGCCATGCTCGGCACCGCCGACCAAACCCACATCTCGAATTTCACGCCCCCGTCGCTGCTCTTGGCCGGGCATTCGGTGTGTCTCTGCGGGCTCGCCGTCCTCCTCGCCCCGCGCCTGCGCGCGTTCGCGGGCAACCCGCAGGTGTGGCGGTTCGTCGCCATCGGCAACACCGGGGCGATGACGCTCTATTTGTGGCACTGGGTGGTGCTCTTCGCCATGGACGGCGCGCTGATCGCCTCAGGCCTGTTGCCGGTGTCCGACTCCGCGCCGGGGCTCTGGCCCAGCAAGGCGGAACAGGCCCCGCTCTTCTTATTCCTCGTCTTCGTCGCGTTCCTGCTGCTGCGCCCGCTGGAGACCAAACCCCTGCCGTGGTGGGACGACCGTGTGACCGCCCTAGGCTGGCGCAGCTGGGCAGTCGGGGCCTTTCTGATCTGCGCGGGGGTCAGCACGCTCGCGTTGGCGCGGCTCGGACCTCAGGTCGTCGGGCTGTGGGGCGTGGGGGCCTTGGTCGGCTCGTTGGCGTTGGCCAGGGCGACGGCTACTGCGCCTGCGAATGCTTCTTCTCCAGCTCGGCGAGCATCTCCAGACCCAGCAGCTGAGACTTCCTGATCTGGTCGGGGCTGTCCCCCCAGCCGAGGAGGACGGAGGCCCCGAGCGGCAGCAGCACCGATTCGAGCCCGTCGTTGTCGTGGCCGAGATATCCCGCGAGCTCCAAAAGCACATATCCGTGCATCGCGCTCCAGAATTGGAAGAGCATCGACAGCGGGTCTTCCCCGTGGATGCGCCCGGCGTCGATGGCGCGCTGCACAGCGCTGGCGATCACCAGGATCACCCCGAGCTCGGCCCGCACCTCCCCCTTGCTGACCGAGGGCACGGTGAAGGTGACCGGCGCGGAGACTCCGTTCACCGAGGCTTCGCCGAGCATGAGGCGGTACAGGTGCGGGTTCTCCAACGCGAAACGCCGATAGAGGAAGGTGTACACCGCGAGGTCTGCGACCGGGTCGTCGCTCGGGTCCACAAGCTGCAACGTCATGGCGAGCCGATGCAATCCCTCGTCGGCGACGGCGGCGAGCAGCTGCTTCATGCCGCCGAAGTAGGTGTAGACCGACATCGTCGACGTGTCGCACGCGGCGGCGACCCGACGGGCCTGCAACGCGTCCGGACCGTGGTCGGCGAGCAGCGCCAGCGAAGCCTCGATCAGTTCCCTGCGAAGATCACGAGCTGAAGACATCGGCTAAATTTCCCATATTCCTAGGTAGAACTCCACATCAGAGATCTAGTTGTGACGATAGCGGACCGGCCGTACCGGATAACCTGGACAGTATGCCACGAGATTTCGTCCGCCGCGTCGTCGTTCTCAGCGGCGCGGGGATGTCCGCCGAAAGCGGCATGCCGACCTTCCGAGAAGCCCAAACCGGCTTGTGGGAACAATTCGATCCTACCGAACTCGCGTCACCCCAGGCATGGCGGGCCGATCCAGAATTCGTCTGGGCGTGGTACCTGTGGCGCCACGAGCTGGCGCGGCGCGCCCTGCCGAACGCCGGGCACCTCGCCATCGCCGAGTGGGAATCGCGCGCCGAGGTCGTCGTCATCACCCAGAATGTCGACGACTTGCACGAGCGGGCGGGGAGCAGCGATGTCGTCCACGTCCACGGCAGCCTGTTCGCGTTCCGCTGCGCCGACTGCGCGTCGCCGTACGACGGGCAGGTCCCCTCCGTCGAGCGGCCGGTCGCGCGTGCCGCTCCTCCCCGATGCCCGCGTTGCGGCTCCGCCGTGCGCCCAGGCGTGGTGTGGTTCGGGGAGGCGCTGCCCGAAGCGCCGTGGGAGCGGGCCGTGCGCGCGGTGGGCGAAGCGGCGCTGCTTGTGGTCGTCGGCACCTCGGGCGTCGTCTACCCGGCCGCGGGGCTGCCCGCCCTCGCGAAAGCCTCCGGGGCGCGGGTCGTCGAAGTGAACCCGGAGCCTTCGGCGCTCACCGGAGAGGTGGACGAGTTCGTCCGGGCGAAAGCTGGCGCGGCGCTGCCGGGGCTCCTGGACCGGCTGCTGCCCTGAACGCCGTCGTCACAGGAGCCGCCGCAGAGTATTTGGAGAAAATCCGCGAAACGTGTAAGGTGAACCAGGCTTAAATTGCATATGGGGCTATGGCGCAGCTGGTAGCGCATCACACTGGCAGTGTGAGGGTCAGGGGTTCGAGTCCCCTTAGCTCCACATGATCCGGCGCAGGTCAGAATTACTTTCTGGCCTGCGCCGAATTCTTTTCCCGCCGTCTGGGCCGTTCGGAACGACGGGAAGTAGATGTGGCTCACACCATATATGGTGTGCGATAGAAGGCGGGCTCGATGCCTGCTAGACTCCACTCGCATTAGTTATGTTGATCTAACTAACATCTATTTGCCCTGGTGCGCCGGGGCCGGGTGGTGAAAGGCGGCGTGGATGAGCCAAGACGATGGCCAGGGCGAATCACGGAAACGAGGCGGCTTCTTCAGCCGGTATTGGCTGTATTTCGTGACTGCTCTTCTCGCTGGGCTCGTCGTCTTGGCCATCGACCGGATCGGCACGATGTACTACCAGACGACGAACGACAAGGCGACCCCGAACAACGCTGGCGACGTCACGAAGTTCATCCCGAAGCACGTCACCTTCGAACTCAGCGGCAACTTCGGCGGCAGCGGGCAGCTCACGTATCTGGACGTGGACGCGCAGCCGCACAATGTCGTGTTGAACTCACTGCCCTGGTCGTACACCGAGACGACGATGCTCACCACCGCCTCGGCCTCCATCGTCGCGCGGGTGCAGGGCGACCAGCTCACCTGCCGCATCCTCGTCGACGGCGTGCTCAAGACTGAGTCCTCCCTCGCGAACCCCGGCGCGGCGGTCACCTGCGTGGTGCTGTCCGCATGAGCGCGCCAGCGCAGGCTCCTGTGAAAAAACCCTTCCTCGCGAAGGCGATCCGCTCCTTCTCCCTGCCGATCATCATCCTGTGGCTGCTCTTCACCGCCGTGGTGGAGATCTTCCCGCCGCAGATCGACACCGTGTCCATCGAGCTCGCAGGCCCGATGGTCCCGCTCGACTCGCCCTCGCAGAGGGCGATGCTGCACATCGGCGAGGTGTTCCACGAGTCCTCCTCCACCAGCATCGTCATGATCGTCCTCGAGGCGCAGGACCGCAAGCTCGAGGCCAAGGACCACGAGTATTACGACGATCTGCTGCGCAGGCTGCAAGCGGACAAGAGCCATGTGCAGTACGTCATGGACCTGTGGGGCAAGAAAGTCACCTCCGCAGGCGCGCAGAGCAACGACGGCAAGGCCGCGTACGTGCTGGTGCGGATGACCGGCAACATCGGCGAGGCGCAGGCCACCCAATCGGTGAACGCAGTGCGCGACCGGGTCTGGGCCGACACGCACCCGCAGCAATATCCGAACACGCCGGGGCTCAAGCCGGTCCCGGCGGGGCTCAAGGTCTACGTCACCGGGCCCGCCGCTTTGGCTTCGGACACGATCAAAGTCGCCACCGACAGCATGCGCTGGATCCTGTATTTGACGCTCGGCATGATCGGCGTGCGGATGTACCTCCTGTACCGCTCGCCGATGGCCGCGGTGCTGCAGTACGTCGTCGTCGTGACCGAGCTGCTCGCCGCCCGAGGCCTCGTCGCCGCGCTGGCGAACTTCCACGTGATTCCGATCTCCACCTTCGGCGCGAACTTCGTCGTGACACTGGTCCTCGGCGCGGGGACGGACTACGGGTTCTTCTTGGTGGGCCGCTACCGGGAGGCCCGGTCCTCGGGCATGGACCGCGAAGAGGCCTACTACGACGCCGTCAAGGGTGTCACGCACGTGATCCTCGGCTCCGGTTTCGCGGTCACCGGCGCGATGTTCTGCCTCGGGTTCACCCGGCTCAACTACTTCAGCACCATGGCCGGAGCCTGCTGCATCGGCATGATGTTGACCACGGTGATCGCGCTCACGATGGGCTTCGCGATGCTCGCCTTCGGCAACCGCTTCGGCTGGTACGACCCGAAGGACAAGCCGGTGGGCAGAGGATGGCGCAAGATCGGGACCATCGTCGTGCGCTGGCCCGTCCCCGTGCTCGCCGCCAGCTCGACGGTGATCCTCATCGGGGCGGTCACCGTGCTGACCTACCACGTCGACTACGACGACCAACACTCCCAGCCGAGCTGGACCGCGTCCAATCTTGGCTTCCAAGCCGCGGACCGGCACTTCCCGCCCGGCAAGATGAACACCGAGATGCTGATGATCGAGGCCGACCACGACCTGCGCAACCCGCAGAGCATGGTCGCCATCGAGCGGGTCGCCAAGACGATCTTCCGCGTCCCCGGCATCGCGGAAGTCCAAGGCATCACCCGGCCCGAGGGCCATCCCATGGAACACGCCACCCTCGCCTACGCGCTCGGCGGCGTCTCCAGCAACTCCGCCGCGACGCTCCAGATCACAAAAGACAACATCGCCAAGATGGAGCAGCTGGCCGACGTCACCACGCGCACAGAGCTCATCTCGGAGAAACAGCTCGCCATTCTGAAAGACCAGCTCGCCCTGCAGCAAGAGCAGGCGGACATCGCGCACGAATCGCGGGGGTCGGCCGAGCGCTCGGAAGCCATCATGGACCAGATGCGCGAGGATATGGGCTACGTCGACGACTACATGCGCCCGTTCCGCAACTTCTTCTACTGGGAGACCTACTGCTACGAGATCCCCTGGTGCTGGATGGGCCGGTCCCTGTTCGACATGATGGACCAGTTGGACAAGACTGCGGACGAGCTGCAGATCACCACGCGCGACTCGCAGCGCACGGACGCGCTGCAGCCCCAGCTGATCGCGCTCACCCAGCGCAATATCGCCTTGACCGAGCAGACCATCGCGCAGACCAAAGAACAGCTCGACCTCACGCGCCAGCAGATCAGCATCCAGAAGGCGCAGGTGGCGCTGACCGAGTCCGCGCTCCCGGACGCGCTCCCGATGGGCAAGGCCTACGACGACGCCCGCAACGACGAGGTGTTCTATATGCCCCCGTCGGCCTTCGCCAACCCGGACTTCAAGATCGGCCTCGAATTCTTCGTTTCCCCCGACGGGAAGGCGACGCGGTTCATCATCACGCATGAGGGCGACGCGCTGAGCGAGGCGGGCATCGAGCACGCACGGGCGGTCCTCGAAGCCACCCGCGAGGGCATCAAGGGGACGTCGCTCGCCGGCTCGAAGGTGTTCCTCGGCGGCGCGGGCACCAACTTCATGGACGTGCAGGACACGGCCGACCTCGACTTCGCCATCGCGGCGATCTGCGCCTTCGCGCTGATCTTCTTGATCATGCTGTTCATCACCAAGAGCCTCGGAGCCGCGCTCACCATCGTCGCCACCGTGGCCTTCTCCTACACCGGGGCGTTCGGCATGGGCATCCTGCTCTGGCAGCACATCCTGCACAAGCCGCTCAACTGGCTCGTGCTCCCCATCTCCTTCATCATCATCGTGGCGGTGGGGTCGGACTACAACCTGATGCTCATCTCCAGGTACAAGGAGGAGATCGGCGGCGGGCTGAAGACTGGCCTCATCCGGGCGATGGGGTCGACCGGCTCCATCGTCACCACTGCGGGCGTGGTGTTCGCGGTCACCATGTTCGGCATGCTGATCAGCAGCCTGAACTCTATCCGCCAAGTCGGCACCACCGTCGGCATCGGCCTGATGCTGGACACCCTGCTCGTCCGCACGTTCATCACGCCGTCCATCGCCACGCTGCTGGGCCGCTGGTTCTGGTGGCCGATGCGAGTGCGGCCCCGCCCGGTGAGCGCGCTGCGCCAGCGACGGGACTCTTAGCTTCGCTACGCCTCGCCCGGTTTGCCGAGCCAGGCGAGGCCTGTCCCCATTGTTGTGTTGCGTCATCGAGCGCAACCGGCCTCGCATGTGATGTCTCATGCAAAGACTGCCCTTAATGTTTTGTGCTGGACGCAGCTCAGGGAAACAGGCGGCAGGTCGGGCGCGGGCTCATGCCGATGGCTGCGGGGCCATCTCTCGGCGGTGTTCCGGCGCCTCACCGAGAGCGACCGCCGTTGCCCCAGTCAGGAGGCCAAATTCTCCAGCCAGGCAGGATCGTCCACGTCCACGATCTTCCCGTTTTTGGCCACAGACGGCACTCCCCGGCCGCCCTCGGCCGCAAGCTTGGCCAACTGCGCGGCGGCTTCGCTCTTCGCCGTCGCGACCTGTGCGCCCTGCCGCACGCATGCGGCGGCGGCCCCGGCTCCCGCCTCGGTCGAGATTCGCGCCAGATCGCCGTTCGAAAGGTCGGAGTCGCCCTCCTCCTCAGGCTGCACATCCGGCGCGAACAGCCGGGAGCGGAACGCGGCGAGCCGGGAGGGGGCCAGATTCGCGACGCAGCGCGCGGCGCCCGCGGCCCGAGACGAGTAGTCCCCCGAGGCGGAGAGCCGGTCGAGCTTGTTCACGAAATGGTAGTGCAGCTTGATCCGCCCGGAGCGGGCGGCGTTCTCCAGTTCGGAGCCGTATTGCTGGTCGAACGCTGCGCAGTACGGGCAGAGGAAGTCCTCGTACACGTCCACCGACGGCGCGGGCGCTGCGGCTGCCGAAGAGCCGAACGCGGGGGCGAGCGCCATGACCATGGCCATCGGAAGGACGGCGCGCAGTCTGAACATGTCGTCCACTGTATCGCTTGCGGGCTTTTCGGGCGAGGGCTAGCCGACCAGCTTGCCCAACCATCGCGCGTCGTCCAGGTCTATTTTCTTGCCGTGCTCCACGACGGTCGGGACGGAAATTTCTCCGACCGTCTCGCGCAGCTCCTCAGCGGACCGCTCCGCCAGATCCTCGGCGGCCTCGGTCTCCTCGCCCGCGCGAATCACCGCCGCGGCGGCCTCGTCCACGCCGAGATCCTCGGCGATCTTCGCCAGCTGGTCGTCCGACGGATCGCTCGCGCCGTGCTCTTTCGGCTGCGTCCCCTCGGCGAAGAGGCGCTTGTGGAACGCCGCGAACGCCGCCGGGTCGCGCCGGGAGAGCGCCAACGCCGCGCCAGCGGCCCGAGACGAGTAGTCGCCCGAGGCGGAGAGCCGGTCGAGGAAATGCAACAAGTGGTACCGGACCTGGAGCTTGCCGCTCGCGGCGGCAGCGGTGATCCGGTCCCCGAACTGTCGCTCGAACGCCGCCGAGTACGGGCACAGGTAGTCCTCGTACACGTCGATGACCGCTGTCGCGCCGTCTTCGCCGAGCGTCGCGACAGCGGTGTCGGCGGGATCGGCCCCGGATCCGGGGGCCGCCGCGACGGACATGGCGATCAGGAACGGCGTGAGCAGGACGGGGCGGAATCTCGGCATAGCTTCCACTCTACGGAGCGCCGACGAGCTTCTGGAGCCACTGCGCGTCGTGCTGCCAGTCCACCGGCTGGTCGTCCTTGAGGACCGAGGGCGTTGACGCCCTTTTCAGGATGCTTTGCAACTGACGGGTCGAAGCCGCCGCCGCGTCCTCGGCCGCTTTCACGTTCGCGCCCGAGCGGATGTCCGCCGCCGCCGCGCCAGCTCCGACCTCCTCGGCGATCTTCGCCAGCTGGTCGTCCGAGAGGTCGCTGGAGCCGCCCTCTTGCGGCTGCGTGTCCTGCGCGAGCAGTTTGGCGTGGAACACGAGGAATTTGTCCGGAGCCTTCTGGAACACCGAGAGCGCGGCGCCCGCCGCCCGAGACGAGTAGTCCCCCGAAGCCGAATGCCGGTTCAAGAAGTTCAGCATGTGGAAGCGCACCCGCAGCTGGCCCGCCTCGACCGCCTTCGCGATGCGCTCCCCCTCCCGCTCCTCGAATAGCGCGCACGCCGGGCAGAGGTAGTCCTCGTACAGGTCCAGCGTCACCTTGGCCTCCGGCTTGCCCACCGTCGCAATCGCCAGACCCTGGGCCTGGACCGGTTGCGCCGATATCGTGCTGTCCTGCGTCTGCCGCGCGGCCGGCCTGGTCCCCCTCAGCCACACGGCAGTCGCCGCGCCCGCCGCGCAGAGCAGCGCCACCGCCCCGGCGATGACGACCAGGACGAGCGGCAGCCTCGATTTCGGCGGCTGTTGGTACGGGAAAGCCGGATATGCCATCGTGTCATCCTCCTAGGAGCGTTGTCAGCCATGCTTTGTCGGCGAAGTCGACGACTCGCCTGTCTTTGACCACGGTCGGGGTGACGAGCTGCCCCTTGACGATCGTCGAGAGCTCTCGCACCCCTGCCCGCGCGGCCTCTTTCGCTTGCTCGGCCCGAGCGCCCCGCCGCACGCAGTCCACCGCCTGCGTCGAGGCTCCCGCCTCGGCTGCGAGTTTCGCCAATTGGTCGTCGGCGAGGTCCGTCGCGCCACCTTCTTCCGGTCGGACCTCGGGTTGGAAAAGCGTCGTGTGCAGGCGCAGGAACGCGCCCTCGTCCTCCTCCAGCACACACATCGCCGCCCCTGCCGCCCGCGACGAGTAGCTGCCCGAGGCGGACCTGCCGTCGAAGACCGTGAGGAAGTGATAGCGGACCCGGAGCGCGCCCTGCTGCACGGCGGCGACGATCTGGGCCGCGTACCGGTGCTCGAACCCGGCGCAGGCCGGGCAGAGGAAATCCTCGTACACGTCGATGGTGAGCGGAGCCTGAGCGTTGCCCACCTCCGCAGGAGGTGGCGGCGGAGCGCTTGTCCGCCCGGACGAGGCTCCCGATTGCGCGGACTTCGTCGGAATTGGCCTATCTGAGCTGCTCTTTTGGCTGATGAACGCGCCGGTCAAAAGGATGGCGACCGCGACGGCGGCTCCGCCTGCGACCCAAATCCAGAATTTGCCCGCGCCAGAGATCATCCGGCGGGCTTCGGAGCCTGCGCCGGGGCCGGAGCCTGCGCCGGGGCCGGAGCCTGCGCCGGGGCCGGAGCCTGCGCCGGGGCTCCGATGAGTTTCTGGAGCCATTGCGGGTCTTTCCACTCCACTGGTTTGTCATCCTTGAGGACCGTCGGCGTGGCGGCCTTCTTCGTGATGCTCTGCAGTTGGCGGATCGAAGCGGACGCGGAGCCCGCCGCCGTCTTCACCTGGGAGCCCGAGCGGATGTCCGCCGCCGCCGCGCCGGCCCCGACCTCCTCGGCGATCTTCGCCAGCTGGTCGTTCGAGAGGTCGCTGTCACTGCCCTCCTGCGGCTGGACCCCTTGCGAGAACAGTTTCGAGTGGAACGCCAGGAATTTGTCCGGAGCCTTCTGGAACACCGCGAGCGCGGCGCCCGCGGCCCGAGACGAGTAGTCCCCCGAAGCCGACCCCCGGTTCAAGAAGTTCAGCATGTGGAAGCGCACCCGCAGCTGGCCCGCCTCGACCGCCTTCGCGACCTCGGCCCCGTACGCCTCCTCGAACCCCGCGCACGCCGGGCACAGGAAGTCCTCGTACACGTCCAACGTCACCTTGGCCTCCGGCTTGCCCACCGTCGCGAGCACCGGGTCGTACTTCGTGTTGTCGTCCTTGTACTGCTGCTTGATCCCCCACCAGACCCCGACGGCGAGCGCCACGATCACCACGGCTCCGGCTACCCACGGCAGCCATTCGCCGACCCTTGGGCCTGGTCCTTTGCGCGCCGAAGCCTTCGCGGCGCCCTTCTTGGGCTGGGTCTTGGTCTTGATCGTCATCTAAGCCTCGGTCTTCGTCGCGTTGTTTTCGGCAGGGGCAGGCGACGATTCTAGCGGAACTGGACCAACTGCAGGCTCGTCCTCGGCGGCTTCGGCGTCATCGGCCGGCCGCAGCGGCAGCCGGGAGCCTGGGCCGAGCGCGGCCCAGGACCTGGGTTTGGCCACCAGCCACAGCGCGAGCGCGAGGAAGCCCGCGTCCCTCGCGATGTCTTTGGCGTATCCCCAACCGGTGGCGGAAGGGTCCTCCCCGCCCTGCGAGAAGCAGCCGCAGTCGATCTGGTAGCCGTGCGCCCACACCCACACGATGCCTGCGATGTAGCCCGCCAACAGCAGGGCGCTCAACGCCGCCGCAGCGCGCGCGCCGAAGCCGATCAAGAGCGCCACGCCGAGCGCGACCTCGAAACCGGGCTGGACCGCCGCCACGGGCCGCACGGCCCAATCCGGCAGCAACCGGAACGCCGAGACGGCGATCTCGTTCAGCTCCGGCTCGCTGAGGAGCAGCTTGGGCACGCCCGCGAACAGCCAGACCGCTGCGAGCCCGAGCCGAGCCGCAAGGCTCACGACGGGCACCAGCACCGAGGGCCGCGCATTACGCTCATCTGTCACAGCCGCATGATACCCGCTGGAGCAGGGCTTCCGCCGGGAAGCGACCGGCCTTTCTGGCCGTACTCTCAGAAAGACCGGGTAATTTCAACATGTGCGCCTCAGCCCAGCCCGCCCCTTCCCCAGGCTCCTCGCCCTCGCGTTGGCCGGAACGGCACCGGCCCTCGTCGCCACCGCCTGCTCCAGCTCGGCCCCCACGCCGGCCGACGAGCGCTCCGGAGTGTTCACGCTCCGGCACGAACATATCGCGACGCTCACCGGCCCGGCGCGGGACCAGCCCTGCGATATCGACGCCGACCTCTACCTGCCCTCCGACGCCAGCCCCGACCACCGCTCCCCCGCGCTCATCTACTCCCACGGCTTCGGCGCGACCAAAACGCAGGAGAGCGCGATGAACGCGGAACTCGCCAGGCGCGGATACGTGGTCCTCGCCTACACCCAGCTCGGGCATGAGGGATCAGGGTGCCAGATCCACCTCGACGACCCGGACTACGAAGGCGCGGTGGTCCGCCAATTGGTCGACTACCTCGGCGGGGCTCCGGGGCTCTCCTTCGCCGACGCCGGCCACACCAAACCGCTCCCCCCGCTCGCCGTCGTGCAGACCGACGAACACGACCACGCGGGCGGGCGCGCCCGTACGACCCGAAGGTCGGCATGATCGGCGGCTCCTACGGCGGGCAGATCCAGTTCATCGCGGCAGCGCAGGATCCTCGGATCGACGTGATCGTCCCCAGCCTCACCTGGAACGACTTGAACCAGGAACTCGCGCCGAATTTCGCGACGCAGGCCGGGGCCGCGCCGCCGCCGGGGTCGGCGAAGACGGGCGTCGCCGAAAGCCTTTTGCGCGGCGGCGAGCACAACCCGGGGTTCAGCCTCAGCCAGGCCAAACAAGACAACGGATGCCGCAAGATCGCCCCGGCCTCCTGCCAGGCGCTCCTGCATCTCGGCGAGCAGGGGCGACTCACCGAGGCGCAGCGGCAACTGCTGCTGTCCCGGTCGGTGAAGAGCTTCGTCGACAAGATCGACATCCCCGTCCTGCTCGCGCAGGGGCAGGACGACCGGCTCGCCCCGTTCAACGAGGCGTTGAAAACCTACCAAGCGCTCCGGGCCCGCCACGTCCCAGTGCAGCTCCTGTGGCACAAGTACGGCCACGACACCCCATGGGACCGCGACGGGCCGGTCGGAGACCCCGGCTGGAACTTCGACCCGGACAAGGTCGAGGGGGCCTTCGCCAGCTTGCAGGTGATCCATTGGCTCGACCGCTACCTCAAAAACGACCAAGCCGTGGACCTCGGCGCGAACTTCAACTACTACCGACCGTGGTCGAACACGCCAGGAGCGGACTCGCGGCAGGTGTACGGGCAAGCCGCGGACTATCCGGCGGGGCCCGACCGGTCCTGGTACTTGACGGCGGACGGCCAACTCGCCGCCACGCCCGCCGGCCCCGAGGCGGGTCAGCAGCTGGTCACTCGTGAAACCGCTGGCGGGGGCGGACCGGCGAAGACGTTCACCAGCGAGCAGCTGGACAAGCCGGTCGACGTCGTCGGCGTCGGCAAGCTCGCCCTGTCGATGTCGTCGCCGGGGACGGGCACCGTGTTCGTCACCCTGCTCGACGTCGGCCCCGACGGCGCGCCGGAAGTGGTCACCAAGCTCCCTTCGCTCGCGCGGTTCGACGGCGAAGGCCCCGTGGTGGTCGACCTCGTCGGCTTCGCGCACCGGTTCGCCCCAGGGCACCGGATCCAGCTCGCCGTCGCTGGGAGCGACCCAGGGTATGCGTCGGGCCCGAACCCGGCCCCGGTGACGCTCGTCCTCGGCGGTTACAGCGCGCGGTTGACGCTGCCAACCGTCTCGAGCAACTGACCGTCCCATGGCAGGCCGGTTAGGCTGCTCTGGTGACTTCCGCACCTCAATTGCGCCTCATCGCCCGGCTGAACCCGTCCGCGTCCGACTCCCGTCGCGGCATTGTGCGTTTGCACGCCGAAGTGCTCGCGGCGCTGGGTTTGCGGGAATGGGACGCGGTCGAGCTGCTCGGAACCCGCACCACCGTCGCCGTCGCGGGGTTGTCGCCGTCCGGGTTCCCCGCCGGTGTGGCGCTTTTGGACGACATCACGCTCTCCAACACCGGGCTTCGGGAGGACGGGCAGGTCGTGGTGCGCGCGACGAGCGTTGTGGGTGCGCGGTCGGCGCGGCTCTCCGGATCGGTCCTCGCCAAGGCTTCAGTCGCCCCCGGCACGTTGCGGCTTGCGCTGCTCGGCAAGGTGCTCTCGGTCGGCGACGTGGTTTCGCTGTTGCCACGGGACCTCGGCCCCGGCACGAGCACCGCCCCTGCCGTCGAGTCGCTGGCCCGATCCGTCGGGATCACCTGGACCAGCGAACTGCTCACCGTCGTCGCGACCGACCCCGAGGGCCCGGTGAGCGTGCAGCCGAACTCCGCCGTGAGCTTCGACGGCGCCCGGACGGGGGAGCCTGCCCCGGACTCCCCCGCGCAGGCTCCCGCCTCCGCCCCGTCGGCGCAGCCGCCCGCGTCCGGGCGCGGGGCCGGGCGGCGGGCGCGCGACTCCGCCGAACTCGTCGGAGTCGGCCAGCAGGTCGCCACGCTCCGGGAATGGCTCACCCTCGCGCTGGACCAGCCAGACCTCCTGCGCGCGCTCGGAGTCGAACCCCGACTCGGAGCGCTCGTCACCGGCCCCGGCGGGGTCGGCAAGGCGACGTTCGTGCGCTCAGTCGCCCAAGACCGGTCGTTGGTCGAGCTGGACGGGCCGAGCGCCGGCGCGCTGGAGCCGAACGCGCGGCTGCAAACGGTGCGCCAAACGGCGGCCGAAGCCGCTCGCCAGCGCGCCGTGCTCTTGGTCACCGATGTCGACGCATTGCTCCCGGCGGCGAGCGATCCGGTCGCCGCCGCCATCCTCGACGAGTTCGGCCACGTGGTCGAGAGCCCCGGCTGCGCGCTCATCGCCACCACCGCCCATCCCGAAGGGGTGGACCGCCGGCTGCGCGATCCCGGTCTGTGCGACCGTGTCCTCGCGCTGCCCTCTCCCAACGGCCAAATCCGAGAGGACCTGCTGCGCGTGCTACTGCGCGCCACGCCGACCGGGGAGCTGGACCTGCGCGAGATCGCGCTCGGAGCCCCTGGCTTCGTCGCGGCGGATTTGGCTGCGCTGGTCCGCGAGGCCGCGCTGCGCGCGGCGGCGAGGGCGAGCCAATCGGACGAGCCGCCGCTCATCGCGCAGGAGGACCTGTGGGGCGCTTTGTCGGTGATCCGCCCCTTGTCGCGCTCCGGCGGCGAGGAGTTGTCCATCGGACGGCTCACCCTCGACGACGTCGGCGACATGGTCGCGACGAAGCAGGCGCTCACCGAAACCGTGCTGTGGCCGCTGCGCCACCCGGACACGTTCGCCCGCCTCGGTGTGTCCCCGCCGCGCGGCGTGCTCCTGTACGGCCCGCCGGGCTGTGGCAAGACGTTCTTAGTCCGAGCGCTCGCGGGCTCCGGCCAGCTGTCCGTGCACGCGGTCAAGGGAGCCGAGCTAATGGACAAGTGGGTCGGCTCCTCGGAGAAAGCTGTGCGCGAGCTCTTCGCCAGAGCCCGAGACAGCGCGCCCTCCCTCGTCTTCCTGGACGAGATCGACGCCCTCGCCCCTCGGCGGGGGCAATCCGCCGACTCAGGCGTGGCAGACCGCGTGGTGGCGGCGCTGCTCACCGAGCTGGACGGCGTCGAGCCGTTGCGCGACGTCTCCGTGCTCGGAGCCACCAATCGTCCGGACCTCGTGGACCCGGCGCTGCTGCGGCCGGGGAGATTGGAACGCCTCATCTACGTGCCGCCGCCGGACGCCGAGGCTCGCGAGGCGATCCTGCGCGCGGCGGCGAAAGGAGTCCCCCTGGCAGACGATGTGGTGTTCGGCGAACTCGCCGAACGACTCGAGGACTACTCCGCCGCCGACTGCGCGGCGGTGCTCCGCGAAGCAGCGCTCACCGCGATGCGCCGAGACATCGAGGCCGCGGACATCACGCGCGCCGACGTCGAGGAGGCGCTACGCGTGACGCCGGGGTCGCTCGACCCCGTCCAGGTTGCGCACCTTGCGGCGTACGCTCAGTCCCGGCAGGGCTAGGAGCCCCGACGATGGCGCGACAGATCGACTGGACCGACGAGCTTGTCGAACAGCTCGAATGGCATTGGCGCGAACAGCTGCGGCCTCGGCTCGACGGCCTCACCGACGCGGAGTATTTCTGGGAGCCGACGACCGGCTGCTGGAGCCTGCGCCGCCGGGGGACGAGCGCCGCGCCCAGCCAAGCGGGCGCCGGCGCGTTCACCCTCGACTACGCGTTCCCGGCTCCCGAGCCAGCCCCGGTGACCACCATCGCCTGGCGGCTGTGCCACCTCGTCGTCGGGGTGTTCGGAGCCCGGACCGCGGCGCACTTCGGCGGCCCGCCGGTCGACTACGCGGATTTCGAGTATCCCGGCACGGCGCGAGAAGCGCTCGCACTGCTCGACGATCACCACCGCGCGTGGGTCCAGGGGGCACGCGCGCTCGGCGAGGCGGGCCTCGCCCGAGCATGCGGACCGGCCGAAGGGCCGTACGCGGACTTGCCGATGGCGACCTTGGTGCTGCCACATCCATCGCGAGGTCATCCACCACGGCGCGGAGATCGCCCTGCTCCGCGATCTTTACCTGCGTCTGGGCGGGGCGCGCTAGCGCAGAAGCAGCCCGAGCACGATCAGCCATTTGCGCACCGGGCTGCGGGAAGGTCAGCGCAGCCAGTTCGGGCGCTGCCGGGCGAACGGGTCGGACCGGACCTGCGGCTCCTCGGCCCAGATCATGGTCTCGCGCCGGTCGAGGCCGTACCGAGGCCAGTTCCCGCCTGGGTCGTTGTCGGCGACGAACGAGACCCATGCCCCATGGATGGCTCCGGCCAGCCCTTGCGGAGGATTGTCGCCCGCGACTGCGGCCACTCCTTGGGCTCCGAGCAGATCGAAGGCGAAAGGCACGTCCAGGCAGTGGAACGACTTCCCCCGGTATTGCGGAGCTTGCGACGGCCAATCGAACTCGTACAGCCATGTGGGCTGCCCCTGGCTCGCGCGCGCCTCCGCGACCCGATACGTCGGCGCGCGCAGCATCGCGTCGCTCTGCGCCTCGTCGCCGAACTCCTGGCTGGTGAAACCCAGCAGCAACGGGACGGCATCGGCGGCTCCGGGCCGGAGCATCTCGTGGCTCGCGCGCGGAATCAGGCTGCCGTCGGCCCACGGAGCCAGGCCGAGCGCGAGCCACGGCGGATTGTCTGGTCGCTGCGCGCGGAGCGCGTCCTCCAGCGCCTGCATCTGATCGCGATTGAGATCCCGCATGGCCGCAGCCTTCGCGGGCGTCCCGGTGCGCTGGGCGAACAGCGCGGACATATCCATGGCGACAGCCCTGTCGTTGGGCTGCGCGAGGGCGCCGGACTCCGAAATGGCCGCGCGGAAGAGCCCTCTCGCCGATGGCGCACCCATCAGCGCCCACACGGCGCCCCCGCCCGCGGACTGGCCCGCGATGGTCACTTTCGCCGGATCCCCGCCGAACGCGGCGATATTGCCCTGCACCCAGCGCAACGCGGCGAGCCAGTCCAGCACGGCCCGGTTCTCCGGCGCGTCGCTCAGATGCAAAAACCCCTCGACGCCCAGCCGGTACCCGATCGACACCAGCACCACGCCGTCACGGTTGAAGGAAGCCCCGTCGTACCACGGGCTCGCCGAGCAACCGGCGACGAATCCGCCGCCATGGATCCACACCAGCACCGGAAGTTTCGCCGAAGGCGAAGGATCGGGCGTGAACACGTTCAGGTTCAAGATCCCGTCGCCCGGGATGACCGGCTCCGGGATCGTGGTCACCTCGCTGAGCTGCTTGCGCTGCGCCGTCGGGCCGTAGCGCGTGCACAGCAACGCCTCCTTCCACGGCTTCGGCGGCTCCGGGGCCGCGAACCGCAGCTCGCCGACCGGCGGCTGGGCGTACGGGACGCCGAGGAAGGCGAAACCCGTCGCTCTCCGCTCGCCCACAACCGGCCCGTATACCGTGCGCACGGATTCGGGAGCCAGCGCGCCCACGGGTGGCCCAGAACACGCGGCGGCCAAGCCCAGCGCCGCCGCCCCGATCAGAACCGAACGGCGTCCGAGCTGCTCAGCGCGCATAAAAGCGTTTTCACCCTCGCTCATCGAGTCTTGGCCTTCATGCTTCGAGCATGCCATAACAACCCCCCTCGCATCAGTTGCGAAGGGTTGGAATAAATCATTGGATGATTGGGTTATAGTATGTGAAGCGAACAAACGCCGACGACCGAGAACCCTCGACCGGACGACGAGACAAGAAAGGACCACCGCCATGAAAACCCTCGCAGCCAGCGCCCTGATCGCCCTCTCCGGCCTGTTCGGAGCCGCCGCGTACGCCTCGGCCGCCCCCGCGCACGAGACCGTGGTGGTCGCCCACCTCAGCGGCGACGCCCATGGGCACAACTACGAGCAGCCCGAGAACAACGACGTGGTCACCAACCAAGGCCCCAACAAGGCCACCGGAGCCCTGCACGACACCATCGGCACCGCCCTCGGCACCCGCTGAGCCGCAGCAGCCTCGAATAAAACCGCCCCGCGCGATCGCGCGGGGCGGTTTTTCGTCTGGACGGCCGGAGCCCTCGGCGAAGCCAATCCCGAGGTCGGGAAGCTCAGGGGCAGGATCATCCGCGACGGGCGATGACACGCCCGAACGATCGTCAAAATAAGGAGTAAGTAAGGGGCAAACCCCAAACGAAACCAGGCCAGAGGATTTCCATCCTCTGGCCTGGCCTTTCGTAGCGGGGACAGGATTTGAACCTGCGACCTCTGGGTTATGAGGGCATTCCCACATACCACCATAAGGCATCATATGTCAAACTTCAGCTTGAAATGCTCATTTACCCAACGAGCTAGATTTTTTATGTCGGCTTATGATCGTTTGTGATCATTAAAGTGGAGAGTAAGTGGAGGCCATCTAGCCTCGCCTTCACCTCCATGTCTTACCGGCCTCGTGGGCCACGATGTACTCCTCCACGTCCGACTCACGCCAACGCAGAGGGGCTTGGGCGGTACGCCCCAGCTTGATCGCTTTGTCGTTGAACAGCGGATGGCCTCCTCTCACACGTAGGTGCAGGATGTGGTCACGAGTACAGCCCAGGCGCTGAGCTACCTCCTTGCTCGCTAGGAGTCGATCTTCACCCACCATTGCTAGCTCCCTCCAGTTCAGCTACGCGGGCTTCGAGGGTCTTGATCCGGGCTAGCGCGTAGTTGTGCTCCTGCGCTAGCTCGATGTGCTCGTGCGCGATCTCGTCACGCTGCCGGTCTTTCAGGTCGGCCTCGTCCAGGGCTTGCTCGAGCCGTCTCACCAGATCGGGGAAGCAGCCCATGACAGCGCAGATGAACTCAGCGTCAGCTTGGTTCCGCACAGTGCCGATCCATCCCTTTTCCTCTTTTTTGTTCATAGTGAGGATGTCATATCCTTCAGATATCTCGAAGGTGTCTTCGACCTCTTTGGGGAACCAGTATGTGTCAGCGGCTCCGGTGGTCGCCTCGAACTGGGTCAGCAGCAGTTTAAAGAAATCTCTATCGTCCATCAGAAATCCCCTCTAGCGATCTGGTCTTTATACGAATAAGTCGATTTCAGATCAGGCACGTCCTTCTTCGGCAACGAAGTCGTTTTGTTGATGATCTCGTTGCCGAAGAATTCCTCGAACAGCGCGTCCCACTCGTCTTGCTCTTCTGGTGTCAGCATTGCTTTTTCTTATCTTCCACATAATCCCTCAAACTTTCAGTAATCGGCCCCGTACAAGGAGCCCCACGACCGGCCACCGACCTCAGCGTCGGTGTCGATCAATACCGGACCCATTTGTTCCCGCATGATCTCAGCGATACGGTTCGCCCCCCAACGGGCTTTCGCCGCTGGCACCGATGCCAGCACCTCGTCATGGATCGGAAGCCGTAGGTTCGGCCCGAAACCGGCCCTGTGGAGGCGTATGAGCGCTTTTCCGGTCACATCCCTAGATGTGGACTGGATCAGGTAGTTGAGCGCCGCATAAGCCCTGTCCTGGTCGACCGGGAGCACACGCCCGGTCGGTGTGACTATCTGCCCTGATTTCACGGCCTCCTCTTGGAGTTTGTGCGAGAGCACACGAACGCCCGGATACGCTTTGTCGAACCCGTCCACGACCTGTTTCGCGGCCATGAAACCAAGCCCGGTCTGCTCCGACACGGTTTTCGCCCCCCCGCCGTAGACCCGGCCGAAGTTCACGACCTTCGCGTATTTGCGCTCTGGGTCGTCTTTGGTGATGTGGTCCCCGAACGCGGCACGAGCCGTGAGCAGGTGGAGGTCTTGGCCCTCCGCGAATGCCCGGATCATCGTCGGGTCTCCCGACAACGCCGCAAGTACGCGAAGCTCCTGGGCCTGGTAGTCCACCGACGCGATCAGCTCCCCCTCGTCAGCGAGGAAGCAGCGGCGGATCATCCAGTCCCCCGCTGGCAGTGTTTGGGCGGGAATCTCGGTGATCGACATACGCGCCGTTCTGGCCTGTAGCGGGTTGATCGAGGCGTGGCACCTGCCGTCCGGGTCGACGGTCTGCAAGAACCGGTCGACCCACGTCTTACGCCACTTCCCCGCCTTCTTCGCGTCGATCACAGACCGGGCGAACTCGTTGCCGTCTTTCGCGAGCTGCGCCAGCAACGTGTCGTTGACTTGCTTTTTCCCGGTCGGCGTGCGACCGGGAATCCATGCCCCCATCTGCTCTAGCACGTCCGCGACCTGGTCCGTGGAGTTGACGTTCTCGCACCCGTAGCTCAACGCGATCTCGGATGCCACGCTCTCGTCCAGGCGCAGGCGGGTGGACAGCTTTCTCGTGTAGTCGACATCGAGCAGGAACCCGGTTCGTTCCATCACCGAGCAGACCTCCGCTAGGTCGCGCTCGTACCCGACCAGCCCCCGCGCCGAGACAGGCACGAGCGGCGAGAGCTTCTGACGCAACCGGCACGCCAGGATCGGGTCCATGCCCGCGTACAGCTGGTATCGGGGGTTGTCGAGCGAGACCTTTTTCCAAACGTTCGCCTTGGTGGTCTTCTCCTCTTTCGCCAGATCGGTCATCAACGTTTTGACGGTGTCCGCGACATCCGCGTCCAGGTAGTGGCGGGTCAGCTCCTCTAGCGAATGCCCGGTCCCGCCCTCTTTCCGTCCACGGGGATCCACCAGGTGGGCGAGGATCTTGGTGTCGACGACCTTCGGCCACAACTCCTCCATCGGAACACCCAGGCATTTGTCGAACACCTGGAGGTCGTACGAGGCGTTGTGGAGGACGAACCTGTCGGCGGCTCGTAGCGCGGCAATCGCCGCTTCACGAAACACCGCGCCACGCTCGACTGGGATAACCCAACCTTCTTCCGGTGACCCAAACTGAACTGTCCTGCATCGAAACCCTTTGGAGTAGATGTCCAGCCCTGTGGTTTCCGAGTCTAAGCCGAGGATTTGGTGGTTGCGGTCGACAAAGTCGAAAAACGATGTCAGACCATCGACGGTCTCGACTACCTTGATCGAGACCGGCTCCTCCGAGATTCCGTACCGATGCTCAATCACGAGCCCTCCTTACTGGGGTAACGACACAGTCATTTTTAACTTCGCAAGGATGCGGAAGGCGGATGTAAAGCTTCCCCTTGCGGTCGTAAGAGACCACCGGAACCCACTCAAATCCGTTCCACAGATGAGAAAAGGACTCGTGCCCAATGCGGTTGTCGATGAGAAGGTGCCATTTTCGGGGTACCTTCACCCACGTCCCCTCCCATCCGACACTTTGGATGTAAGCCTCTTCCGCCTCTTGGTGAAGCCTCCATCCCGCGATGTCTTCTTTGCGCGCGAAGTCAAACCAATTCAAACCCATAATTCCCCTTACTCAAACAAAGCAATAGCTTTTTCGGCTCGATCCTCAACCTCGATCACAAACTCCCGTAACGTGTCGGGCAGGTCGTCAAGGTTGGGGTACGTTTCCCGCCAACATGCCACAGTCTCGGCGTAGGCGATTGCGTGCGCTGCTATAGCATTGAACGTCATCTCAAGCACTTCTTTCGCCGTCTCAGATAATTGTTCGCTCATTAATGTTCCTTACTTGTGGTAGATGTTTCGCGCGATGCGTGAGGCCGTGGCGGGGTTGATGTCGAACATTCCCGCGATCTCTGCCAGAGAATTCCCGGCCCGCCGCAGCCTGCGGATCTGCGTGGCCTCCGCCCTCGACAGCTTCTTACGGTTCGCGGTTTTCTTCGCCGCTTTCAACTCGGCGTTCTCGCGCTCTAGGAACTCGTTCCGCTCCGTCAACTGCTGGATCTCGCTGAACAATCCGGCGAGCACTGGGTGTTTACTCATCGTCGTCTCCTCTCGCGGTGAAATAGAACGAGACATTAGGCCAGTAGAATGAGTAGGTGTCTCCGTCTGAGTCGGTGATCGACAGCAGGTTCTCGCAGATGTCGATCAGTGGTTTATCGCCCGTGACCTCCAACACCTGCCCATTTCGTAGGCTCACGACTGTGTGATACATGAACTATTCCTTCAAAGAGAAAAGAGAGCCGGGGCAACACGCCCCGGCTCTCCTGTTTCGCGTTAATCCTCAGCTAAAGCCAGATCGGGTCCGCCTCAACGCCCTTCGGGGGAAGTACGCCTGCCAAGGCTTGCCGGTCTTGCTGTTCACGCCCGATTTGAACGTCCACCCTGGAGGGCAGTCGGGGGAGCCGGGAGGCGCTTGCTGAGCCCCTGGAGGAGGTCCGTAGCTTCGCCGCTGCTGGATCTGAGCGGGCGCGACCGCTTGCGCCGCCTCACCCTGGTTCGGGCTCTGATACTTCGCGAACAGCTTGCCCGCGTTCGTCACGATCTCCAGCACCGCCCCAAGCTTCTTTTTGGTGTCGTCGCTGGTGAGCGCGTCGTACGCGTCATCGATGGACTCGAAATCGACAGTCAGCCACGGAGCGTCGTACCCTGCGCCGGATTTCAACGTCGCCCGGACCCGCTGCCCGCTCGGATCGTCGTCTTTCGGCCTCGCCTTCGCCGCACGCGGCTTCTGGCCCGGCTCCACTGGCGCGTCTTCCTGCCTTGGCTCCTCGATAAAATCAGCGTCGACCGGAGCGGAAGCCCAAGGATCGTTCTCGGTAATAGCCATAGATTCCCTACCTTTGTTGTTAAGCGCTCTCAGCGCGTTTCCCATGGTTTTTGATGTATTCGCCGCCGCAGTAGACCTCGCGGTCGTCGTCGGTCCAGTTCTCCAACCGCATCGGTCGCACATCCGGGTACAGCTCCGGGAGGATCAACGCCCGGTACTGCGACGGGAAGTTGTCGAACATCAGGTCCGCGACGTTGTCGTTCACCATTGCCGCTCCTGAATGCCCAACGCTTCGCCATGACGGACGGCCCTTCTCGACCCCGGCCCGCCGTGATCGGACCTCTCAACGCCCAACGACCGGCGGAAACGGTTCATCAGATTCGCCAAAGCCTCATGCGCCCTGCTCAGCAAGTTGCGGAACTCCACATCTCCGGTCCCGGTCCTACCGTCCAGGTACCGTTCGAGAATCGCGTCCGCGTACTTCGCGTTTTTGCGCCCCAGCTCTGATAGCGCTTGGCGAAGGTCCACCACGTCTGGCGAGAATTCCGTCTGCCCGGTCGACAACGCCCCGGACCTCAGCAGCTCCCGCGCCTCGTCCACCGAGTAGTGATAGTTTCCCGTGAAATGGTCGTGGTCGTCGCGCTCTTTCGCGGCGATCTGGTGGCCCATCCGCGTGACCATCCGGTAGCGGCCTTCCCGGCTGCTGCTCGCGATTTTCCGCGTCGATCCGGGAGACTCCAGCAATCGCACCAGGATCTCTTGCTCAACATCATCCTCGTCAGCGACACCAGGCCAGTTCCTCGCCACCGAACGCGCAGCCTTTCGAGCGGTGTCCCGCAGCTCCAAGACATCGTCATAATGCCGATTCGCCGTCATTTGACCTCCCACACGTGCCCGTCGACCGAGAACTTCCCGTCGCGGATCGGCACTGTCTCCGCTTTCACATGCTTCCCGTCCACGGTCAGCAGGCCGAAGCCCTGTTGCCAGTTCCCGGTGCCTCCTTTGAGGTATTGCGCCTGTTTCATATCCATCAGATTCCCAACCTCCATACCGGTCAGCACCTTTTTCACTTCCCCGCCGAAACCGGGCGTGTGACTCCCGATGCCCTGCCGGTGCGTGTGCCCCATCACCACCGACGAATCGAACCGCCTCGCCGCGTTCAACGCGGTGTTCCCCGCGATCCGAGACAAGCTGATCTGGCCGCGATGCCCGTGAGTGGTGATCCACCCCGGAGCCACGTGGTTGAACTCCGGTAGCAGCTTGACCCCGAAACCTCCGAAGTCCAGCAAGGTCTCGATGTTGAACGCCCCGGACTCCGCGAGCGCCGGGGCGTACTTCGCCAGATACGTCCTGGGCCGCTCGTCGTGGTTGCCCTCGTGGACCCCCACCGGGCCGTCATACACGTCCCTGAGCGGCCCGAGGAACCGGCGTATGGCCTGCTCGCAGTCCGCGAACACCGACCCCTCGAACTCGCCTCTGGTGTCTTTGTTCCACCGTGACGGCTGGGGGAAGTCCATCAGGTCACCGATGTGGATCACCTCGTCTGGCTGGGTGTCCCCGATGAACCGGATAACGGACTTGAGCGCTTTCCGGTCGTCGTAAGGCATTTGACAGTCGCTGATAATTACAATTCTCTTACCCACTCTGCCATTCCTTCATGTATTTAATTGCGTTCTCCATCACTTGAACCGAATCTTGAAGTTGACCTATCGCGGTATTGCACCACCTACACAGCAGCCCACGAATACGCCCTGTCTTGTGGCAGTGGTCGACTGAGAGCCTTCGGCTGTCCCCAACCTCAATCGGCGTACGGCCACAAATGTCACATTTATTCCCACGGACAGCGACCATCTCTTCGTACTGCTCAATAGTGAGCCCATACTTCTTCTTCAGATGTTTATTGTGATCTGCCCTGAGGCTGCGCTCCGCGTTCGTCCGCCGCCATGCGTTAGCAGACCTTCTAGCAATTGGTCCGTACATTTCATATCGACATTCCGAGTCGCAGAAGCGACGATTAAAGTGCGAGCCAGTGAGGTCGGCTCCGCAATTCCTACACTCCCTCAAAATGAGTATCTGGAATAATACAAATGCGTTTAGCCACTACCCCTCCTCACATTCAAGCAGATTCGCAAGCCTGTTAAAAAGCTCTTCCCTGGCTTGCATAAACAAATTCTGTAGCTCCGCGATAGCATTCATAATCCCTATGTCGGAGACCGGGTAATGAACCAATACGTTGACAAACGTTTCCACAGGCTCTGGACAACCGTGGATGGGATATGCCCTGGATCTGACAACATAATCGTAATCAGTCACTCGGCCCCAATCTGATATGCGCCTCCGTAATCGGCCCCATCTCATCCCAGTAGCGGAATTTATAAGCGTGTCGGTGCACATTCACAGATTCCCGGTACCAGCCGTCCTTCGCCAGTTGGACCTCTTTCGGGCTGTGGTACTCCCCCGCCCAGTCGACCACGCCCACGCCCTCTGGCACATCCGCCAGCGACTGCCATTCCCTAATACCGCTCATTCTTCCTCGACTCGCACAGGCGCATCTGTGTAGGGAAAGTGCAATCCACGATAAGACCCTTCGCCCTTCAGGTCGCTTACCAGACCCGGCTCGTAGAAAACCCCTTCACTGTTCCAAACTCCGATACCGTCAGGAACATCTTGCAACGAATCCCACTGACGCGGCTTCGACCGAGCATCCTCGTTGATCTTCTCGGCCAGGGCGGCATACCCGATAATGTCGACTATCGAGTCCCGGCTGAACTTCTTCCGCCCCCGAGACACCTTCAGCAGGATCATCAGCTGGGCGACATCGACCGACGACACCTCAACCCCGAGGTACGCCGACCACAGTTCAGCGATGCGGCTGAAGCTCTCGCGAGGATCGCCCCATTCTTCCAGCCGGTCACCGTTGACAAGGCTTTCCGCCTCTTCCAGAGCATTCACTTTTCACCCCCGATAATCTCGGTAAACGGCCCATATTTATTCAGCCATCTTCCGCCGTCATCGCGAATTTCCCACCGGATCCGGCTAGCAGAATAATGATCGCCGCCCCTATCGACCACATCGACGTTGGGCGGGATATCGTTGACGTTCTGCCAAACCCTTGTGACCGACACGCCTATCTTCTCCTCTAGACGTTCGACCCTCGCGCGGAGGCTTTCCAGCTCTTCAATAATGCTCATTCCGCATCCCCTTTCTTTAATTGTTCGATCAATGTTTTCAACTGGTCGGGTTGGAATCCTCGAATGACCGTCTTACCTGAGACGATCACGGGGAGGGTCCGACACTCCAAAACCTCGGTCACATAAAACAATGCTTTCGGGTCTTCGCTCAGATCGATCATGTTGTATTCAAGACCGGCATCGTCTAGCTTCTGCATCGACCGCTCGCACAATTTACAGCCCGGTTGTGTGTACACAGTAATCACTCAAGCGCCTCCCTGATTGTCTTCATAAGGAGCAGTGTTAGGCCGAACACCGCCGACCGGTCTTCCTTGCTGGCTGCTTCGACCTCGGGAAATCCGGCGAACGCGTAATCATCATCCCGGAATCTGAGCCGCTTTTTCACTACTTGCTTAGCCCAGTGCTGGACTTCATAACTATTCATTCAACCCTCTCTTTCAATGCTTCTGTCCCGTTTTTCAATACGAACGAGTTCACATCCTCACCGGCGGGGAACGGGACTATCCGCGCGTTCGGCAAAGAATCCGCCACCGTCTTCGCGAACTTCTCCCCCGCGTCGTCTCCGTCCGCGAGGATGAGAACCTCTCGATACCCCAGGAACAATTCACGGAAATACGGCTTCCACGAGGTGGAACCCGGCACCCCGACAGCGGGGATGCCGCACGCCTCGGCGGTCAACGCGTCCAGCTCGCCCTCAGTGATCGCGACCACGTCGTCATCCCGTGACAACACCTCGGTGTTGTACAAGCGTGGACGGTCCCCCGACTGGGTCTGATACTTCCCGTGCCCAGCCGCTTTGCAGTCGTGATCCTCGACGCACCGGAACCTGATCGACACCACCGACCACTCGCCTTGATGAGACCACTTGACATACGGGATCGCCAGGTGTCCGCGATACTTCTCGTGCGCCGGGTCCGGGTCTTCGACGTACCCGATGCGGTGGATCGCTGGCCCGTCATAGAGAATGCTTCGATAGTCCAGCCCACGGCTTCTCAGATACGCCTCTCCGGGGCTCCCCGGCAGGCTTTGATGGTATTTGTCCGCCGATCTCCTCAACGATTCGTCTTGCTCGGCTATAAGAAACCTCCTTGTGTTTCATCACGATCCCGATAGCGTCGCCTTTCATGCCGCACGCGAGGCAATTAAAAGCTTCAAGCCGGTACGAGACAGCGGCGGACGGGTTGTCCTCACCGTGGAAAGGGCATAAACACCTAGCCCACTCATGCCCCCGATCAGCCGGGGGCTCCCACTCGGGAAAGTAATGCGTGATCACTTCCGCTATCAGGCTCATCTGGCGCTTCCTCCGATGTCAGATAATCGTCTCCAGACTCAAGGACAATCCCCGCCTCGGCCAACGCGGCCTTACGCCCGGAGATCGTTCGCAACAAATGACCGCCCCACACCCCATGGCGCTCTCGCCGCTCCAGCGCGTCGTCCCGGCAATCCTCACGCACAACGCACATGCCGCACACTGTTTTTGCGGGCTTCGCATGCTGTCCGACCTCGGGGAACCATAGTGCCGTGTCGATCTGTGGGCATAAAGCCCCGTCGCGCCACGCCCCACTCAACGCCATAATCCTCCTATTCACTTTTCTCAGCACCTGCTATTCGGCGCTGGCGAACCCCGGCACGACCCTCTCGCCAACCACCCGCTGAGCGGGCGGCGACTCCAAATACTCGACAGCCCGCCGCAACGCCTCAGGATCGTCCCTCAAATGGCCCAGAACGTCCCGGTTATCCTTCTGGCAGAGAAGGCCCCTGACCCGCCCTGTCTTGTGGCAGTGGTCGACTGAGAGCCGTTTACGGGCTCCTGTGGCCCTACGGCAGATGTAGCAGACCCCGCCCTGGCTCTCATAGATCCGCCAATACTCCTCAGCAGTGATCCCGTACGTGGCGAGAATCCGCGCCTCCCAGGAGGTATCACGCCTCCCGGCCCTTCTCGCCCTCGCATGTGTCGCACAACGCGGGCCGGGAGGCTTGGTCTTCCTCCTCGTCACGATGCCCTCCGAGACGCAGTCCACACAGCGCCGCATCGGCTTAGTCATCCTCTATTCCTTTAACCAAGATCCAACACGTCACGACGAACCACAGCACCAGGAACAACGCTTGCCCGGTATCGGTGGTCATAGCGCCCCGTAGTCTTTGATCCGCGCGAATCTGCCGTCGTAGTCCAGCTCGGCGAACGTCCGCCCGGTCGGATCGGCCTTCCCGTTACGGTTCTTCACCGGAGAAACCCTGAGCGACACCACACCAGGGATCGGCTCGTGCTTATGCATCGTCAACACCAGCTCAGGAACCCTCGTCACCTGCGACTTGACCCCGTTCAACGGCACCGGCTTGTCCGAGTTGTTGAACTCGCCAGTCACATGGTGCAGCCCGACCACGCACGCTTTCGTCTCACGCGCCAGCACATGCAGCTGATCGGCCAAGTACTCCAGCCCCGCGTACGGGTCGCCGCCCTCCTCGGCGGTGTCGGTCCTGATGTTGGTGACGTTGTCGACCACGATCAACGACGGATAATGCCCGTAGCACTCCTCGTACGCCAGCAACACCTGCTCGATACGGCCCAACGACGGCGCAGCGTCGTACATGAACCGGATCGGCACACGCATCAGCCTCTCGGCGGGGTCGCCCCGCCGCATCGACCTGACCGTGCTCGCGGACTGCTCCAAGTCCCGGCCCGACACTATCGACAACAGCCGAGACGCTTGCGTGAACGGGTCCGAGTCCGCCGACACGTACAACGTCGGCACCCCGGATGTGATCGCGTACGTCAACGCGAACACCGACTTGCCGCACCCAGGACCGGCGCACACCAGCGCGAACTGCCCACGGAGCAATCGAACGCCCTGCCCCTCCAACGACTCGAACACCGTGGGCAGCGGGTCCCCCGCCACGCCTTTGATCCTGACTGATTGAATCGGAGAATACATCCCTCACCTCCGCCAAAACGCTTGAACAGCGGCAGCCGCGAAAAACGCGATCCACACCGCGGCCTCAGGCCAGCTCATAACTCCTCCTCCTGGTTGCTCAACGCGAACAGATCCAAAACCACCTCAGCGGCCAACACATCGGTTTGCACGCCGATCATCCCGCACCCGATATCCACCCCGACAGCGGCGGGAATGACCGCCCCCAACGTCGGGATCACCGTCCCCACAGACGATCCCTTCCCCGCATGAGCATCAGGCATCAACGCCACATGCCCATGAATGAACGGCATCGACGCGACCTGACGCGCCTGCTCGACCGTCTCGTCCTCGATCAAGCTGGCGAAGCTCACCAGCTTCTCGCCCAAAACCTTCATTTCGCATTCCTCCAATCGCAGGAGAGACCGATCCCGTAGCCGGAATCAATCACAGAAACACAGATGACCGACCTATTGTCTGGTAGATGGACGTTGAAGGCATTTGTATCGTTGGGGGTCGCATTGCCCCTCCCGTCGTCGCCCGACATCGAACAACCAGTGGCCACAACCAACGCTAGAACAGTCAACCCTGCGATTTTCAACTTGATACCACTCATCACAACTCCACTCTTCGTCAACATACGACTTCCGTTTTTCCCCACTTCTCCTGGACCGCTTCCAGCAGGTGAGGCTGCGCCGCCGCCCAGGCTTCAGCCATGTCCGCCAACGCCGCCAGCATCGGGCGGCGCACGGCGATCTGGTCGCCCTCCGCTTCCGGCCAGCCGTGGTCTTTCGCGATCAACGCCCGCAACTGCTCGACAGTCCCCGACCAGCAGCCAACCGTGAGCTGCCATCCGTCTGGAAGAGGCACGAGGACGGCGGGACCGGACGGCAGGCCAGTCACGGAAAGACATGTCGTCCCAGACAAGTCCGCCCCATACAGGTCCGCCCCACGCAGGTTCGCCCCACGCAGGTCCGCCTCATACAGGTCCGCCCCACGCAGGTTCGCCCCACGCAGGTCCGCCTCATGCAGGTCCGCCTCATGCAGGTCCGCCCAGCTCAGGCTCGCCCCACGCAGGTCCGCCCCATACAGGTCCGCGCAGCTCAGGCTCGCCCCACGCAGGTCCACCCCATGCAGGTCCGCCTCATGCAGGTCCGCCCAGCTCAGGCTCGCCCCACGCAGGTCCGCCCCATACAGGTCCGCGCAGCTCAGGCTCGCCCCACGCAGGTCCGCCCCATACAGGTCCGCCTCATGCAGGTCCGCCCAGCGCAGGTCCGCCCGGCGCAGGTCCGCGCGAGTTCCCGCCCTGGTCGCTTCAGCGACCAACGCAAGCACACCATCCCGCGTCAAAACCCGCCCGCTCATCGCGCCGCCTCCCCGGTCTGGCCGTGGATCAGAGCAAGATGCAGCGCGCCCATACTCTCGCCTCGGATTACCAGGCAGGTAATAAGAGCCAGAACCGTGGCCACCACAGCCACGGTACAAACAGAAAACATCATTCAATCACTCCTTCTCATTCCGTAATCTGCTTTGCGGATCTTCGCCATACGCCCGTCCGGGTGGTGGAAGACAACGCCTTCGATAGGCTCTCCCCTGAACCACTCCCCTAGCCCGTCGAAGTCACGAGGGATCTCGCTGTAGCTCCAATCCCCGTGCTGCACCAGTAGGTGTGTGTCCGCCCCTTCATGGTTTCCGTTCACCTTCGGGCCGATCAGCTCATACGTGGTGTCCGGGAACCGGCGGCCCACCAGCGCCTCCAACCTCCCAAACGCGTCCCAGCCTTCTCTGTGCCATCGATCCTCTTTTGCCGTCTCGCTCACCGGAACCCACCCCGGCCAGTGCCCAGTCACCGGATCCGGCGCAGGCTGAGCAGGCTCGAAGTCCGGTGGCGGGGTCCTGCCGTTCTTCGCGTCATAGCGCTTGTACAACTTCCCGTCGCGGATCAGACAAGCTGTGCCGTCCCACTTCCTCGTGGCCTTGCCCTCCCCCGCGAGCACCCACTCGCAACCAGGCGTGACCTTGTCCAGCAGGACCGGCCTACGCCGGTCGGTGAAATCCCGCTCGAACAGGCACGGGATCTTTTTCATTGATTTCTCCTTCTCCCAATCGGGGGCTTGATTGGAATTACGCCCAGCTGTTGCGGGGGTAATCATGTGTCCAGTACGATGCCCAAAACGAGGTGTTTCGTTTCGGCGCGCAGGAGGAGTTTTCCGCATGGTTTACGGAGCGGGGCGGTACGGCTACCGGGACGTGGGGCCGCGCGTGAAACGGTACGGGCATGTCGAGGACCCCGAGGACGAGCAGATCGACCCGATGGTGTTGGAGGCCGAACGCGAGAAGGCGGAGCAGTTCCGCAAGGCCATGGACTCCGCTGGGGCGCAGTCCAGGATGTCGAGGCGCTGGACCCCGGAGGGGATCGTGTACGAGACGGCCTCCTCGAAGACGGGCGAGAAGCCCGCGACGCTGCCTGACGGCGGGCTCGACATGTCCGAGGACTTCCCCGACCCGCCGCCGCCACCGCCGCCATGGAACCCCGCCACAGCGGATCTGACGGGCCACTGGCCCGCGCCGTCGTCGGCCTGGCCGACCGACCCGAACCCCCGCAGCGTCCCGTCCCCCCACGGCCCGCCGCCGAGTTTTCCGGGGATGCCTCCACCGCCGCCTCGTGGGCCGTTCGGAGGCGCGAGGTGACGGGCTTGAACGGGAAGGTCGGTGTGAACACCGACGACCTGCTTGCTTTCGGGCAGAAGATCGTCGGCAAGGCGGAGGAGGCCAAAGCGTTGGGCCTGGCCCAGCTCGGAGGCTCGGTGGACATGCCCGAGAGCGCGACGGCGGCCGCCGTCCGGGAGTCCGGGGAGGCGCGCGGGTCCGTGTCGGACCACGCGCACGCGCGGGGCTCGCACGCGGGGGCGGAGAGCGCGCTCGCGGCGCAGAAGTACGTTCGCGTCGAGGAGCACAACGCCCAACAGCTGCGGGGCGCGGTGGAGCCAGATACGGAGTACAGGTGGTGAGATGCCCGAGTTCAGTTTGAACGTCCTGAAAACTTGGAAGCCTGAGACCTTGATCGCGGAGGCGGCTCGGCTCGGGGAGAAGACCGACGCGTTCGCGGAGATCAACAACGAGATCGCGGATTTGAACAACCGCGCCGCCGCGCAATCGGTGGGCACAGCAGCCGACGCTCGCTATGAGTATCTGAAGGCGACCACCTCGTTCACCGACGACAAAATCCAGCTGATGCGCGAGGAGAAGCAGATCTGGGAGGAGGCGGGGCACGACCTCGCCGCGAAACACAATCGCCTGTTCACAGCCGTGCAAGCGGCGATGCGAGCCGGGTTCGTCGTGAACTCCAAAGGCGGGATCGAGGGCGACTATCCCCGCCAGAGCCAGGAGCTTTTCGACAAGCACGCCGAAGCGGTGGGCAGGGCCAAGCACGAGCTCGAACAGGCCGACGAGCACCACGCGCAGAAAATCCGCGAGATCAGCGGCAGAATCAAAGAAGGCACAGGCGGCGAGCCCCACAAGAAAAAGGACTGGCTCACCTTCGGCGGCGAACACAAAGACGACCCCGGAGTCATGCCGACCTCTCCCAAGCATCCTGGTGTCAACACCGCGCAGTTCGAGAAGCTCTACGGTCGAGCGCCGCAGAGCGATTCGGATTGGAAGATGGCCCAAATCTTGGACACGAACACTCTCGTCGGCAGGAACAACGGCGTTCCCGCGAAGGTCACGGTCGGCCACATCAAACCAGTGCCAGGGCAAGGGATCGTCAGGGTCGGCCTCTACATCCCGGCGAACAACGTATTCAACCTCCCGTTCAACGACCTCGGAGACGACCGAGGCCCCAACGACCAGTTCGACCCCCGACAGACCAGAGTCTCCATCTACATCGACTACGAGAACGGCGTCGTCGTGGCCAGACAGAACCCGTCTATCGGCACGAACGAGGAGACCGAGGTCCAAGACCCTACCGTCAACGTGCAACAAACTTCGGATGGGCGAGTTCGTGTCCACTACGACGCGACGAACCCGTTAGCGCCGCCCGGTTCGCACATGGGTGGCCTCTCCGTCAACGGCGATATCACCTTGACCCCGACTGAGAACGGCGTACAGATCGACGGCAGGGTTGGCGATTATCCCTCCATGGAGGTCTACCAGGACCGGCAAGGCACGACCACGACCGCCTATGACTATCAAGCAACAGGAAGCGAATTCGGCCCGATGGCGAATCTAAGGCCGCACCACGACGTGGGGGCAGGAGATCCTGGCCCGTTGCAGGAGACACAACCCGGATACCAGCAGTGGGATGGGCCAGGTATTCCGAGCCACACAACACAGGTCAATGTGCCGGGGCAGGAGATGACTCTTGGACCAGAGAACGCGGACAATCCGCCGCACGTAGATCCAGTAGCGCCGTCGTCCCAGACTCCTCAGATGGAAGGGGCCATTTGATGCCGAGGCTCAAACTTCCGCCGATATCGTGGGCTGCTGCGACATGGAGCGCCCCCGCATCCGTCGCGGCAAGCCTTTCGGTGAGCACGTTGATCTACAACGTTCAAGATTTCTACTACAGGCGGCACTACGGCCCTTCGGGAGATGAAAAGGCAACGGCGCACATCTCGCTCTGCGTCATTTTTTTTGTCGCCTCCCTTGTGCTTTGGTTCGGTGTGCGGACTCCGGTCTCGCGTGGGATCGCCCTTGGCATTATCGGGTTTCCGCTCGTGCTGGCCTGGTTCGGCTTCTGGCTGGTCGGATGAACGGACAGAAGGAATCCGCTGAGCGGAGGAGCGACCCCAAACACGGCCCGGAGAGCTTCCTAGCCGTTGTCGTGACCGCGCTTTCGCTTATGGCTGTGGCCGCGTTCGGGAAAGATGGCTGGTACCCGTACGCCCTGCTCGGTATCCTTATCTTGGGGGTAGGTCTCGCTGTGCAGACCAAGACGGCGCGGAGAGTTGGCATGGGCATCCTCGCGGCGGTTGTCGGAGCGGTCGTCTTCCGGTACATGTACTGGTTGTTCCTGTACACGATCCCTGGCATGTTCATCTCCCTCTTCTCGAACGATCCGTCCCATATGCGGTTTTGACCGGAAGGCTTCGCTGTGGCCGCATTGTCGAAACTTCCGCCGATATCGTGGAATACCGCAACATGGAGTGCCCCAATCATCACCGCAGCCTGCGAGACGCTGTTCTCGCTAATACGCTACTTCCTTCCACATGAAGCCGCCAGCCAGCGGCCCGCGCTCATCATGGTCTGTGCGATCAGCGCTTGTGTCGCGGTGCTCTTGCTTCTGCTCGGGAAAACCCCCCGTTCGCGCGGCGTTGCCATCGGATGCATCATAGTGCCGGTCGTGCTCGCCGCTGCCATGCTTCTTGCGGGCTGCGCCCCAACCGCGCCACCGCCGCCCCTGGCCGACTCGGAGTCCCGCCCAAAACACTCAGTGACCACACTCGACATGAAAGCCGATCCTATGACCGTCTCCCCGAGCATCACCAGCCAACGCCAAGCGCAAGAGGCATTGTACGGGTACATGCGGAAGACCCTCCAAGGGCTTCCCGAGGGGGTCATGCTCGACAACAAGCGGTACGGCGGCTACGGGGGCGGCAGTACAGCGGCCTGCGACTCGGAGCGCGTCGACATAGAAAACTCCCCGGTGGACTTCGCCGACTTCCGTGACATGCACACCCCGCCAGGAACTGACTACAACGCTTTGATTGCCAGAGTCGGAGACATCTGGAAAAGCTGGGGCTGGCAAGTCGAAGAACGCGAGAGCGACGACAAGCCCAGCCGTTATGGTCATTCCTCTGATGGCTATAGCCTCAGAATTCAATCCGCAGGCTCGTATGAGCCGACCCTGGTCGGCAGCACCCCCTGTTTCCCCGCGCACTTGCGTGACGACAGCGTGCCTCAGCCAAGAGTGATCACCAAAGACAGGCTGCTCTACGACGAGCCGAGCGGAACGCCGCCGACGAACTAGAACATAACTGCTAGCCGTTCACTGGCACTAGGCAGCCTCTCCATGCGCTATAAAGCCTTGATAGGCACGGACCACAGCCTTGTAGTCAAGCCACCTCAACACCTTTCCTTTTTCATCCCGATACCCCGCCCAAATTCTCCCGTCCCTGCCACGCCAGGTACTGAGCTTGACCCCGTCCTCCACCAGCGGCTCTCCAAGCTCTTTAGCCAGGTACTCCGGGCCGAAGACCCTGACCGTCTTCACTCCCCCAACATGATTGCCCAGCAAGAGCTTGATCAACGTGTTGTTCTGCTCTAACACAGCCTGCACCGTCTTGTTCGACGTGCTGACCGTGTACATCAGCTTGTCCAAAAGGTTCGTGTACTCGTCAGGGCGGACCTCCACCACCGCCCCCTTCGGGGCCGTCGCGATCTCATGAGCCTTCTCCTCAGCCGCCAGCAGGTACCGGCGAACCGTCTTCGCCACCTCCGAGTCACGCAGCAGCATCCCCAGCAGCAGGACCGCTCTACGGTCCCACAACGCTTGAGCGGATTTACCCTTCAATACACCCGAAAGCTTCAGGTCTTTCTTCAATTCCCGCAGTTCAGAAGCGTGGATAACTCTGTAGCCTGTAGATTCGAACTCGCTCCGGTGAAGCCTCACTAGATCACGCGGCACTTCGGCTCCCACCTCGTAGAACGCCGCGACTTGCTCGGTCGTGGCGAACTCGTGATTCGGCACAGTCGCCAACCGCTTCACCCGGTCTAACACGTCCGTCCGGGACGCGAGCTGCGCCCGCTGCTGCTTGTTGTCGATGATCTCGACTTCCATATTTCCTCCTTATTCAATATCTCAGCTCTGCCCGCCGCGCCTGATCGGATGAGCTGATCAGCTCGTATACAATCGTTCGGGTTGACGGAAAGGAGCCGTGCCAATGGCTAAAAAAGTGATCGTGACAATGGTGGACGACACCGACAACACCCTGACAGCGGATGAGACTGTCAGCTTCGGGCTTGACGGGGCCAGCTACACTATCGACCTCTCGGCGCTGAACGCCGCAAAGTTCCGCGACCAGCTGGAGCCGTGGGTCGCCAGCGCTACGAAAGTGAGCGGGGCACGCGGCAGAAAAGCCGTTTCCGCGACCCAGAAGAACTCGTCCGAGAAGTTAGCGGCTATCCGCAATTGGGCATCGAAGAACGGCTACGAGGTCTCCCCCAGGGGGCGTGTGCCTGCTAACGTCATCTCCGCTTACGAAGCGGCCAGCGCTTAGTCAGCCACTGAGCGCTCTCTTAGTCCTTGACAATCGAGTACCCGGACTCGCTGAGCTTCCCCAAAGCAACCCTGACCGCTAGCCCGATATCAACTATCCCGTCGATAATGCTCATCTCACGGTCGGCGTACGCCGCGTCAAAGCTCTCATCAGCGTAAACGCCCTCCCACATTCCATCGACAAGTATCCTCACAATCTCATCGAGGTCAGCATTCCACCTGGAAGGGCTCATGCCTTCACCACTCGGTAACCAGCTTCCTCAAGCCTTTTCAAGAAATGAAACGGGCTGAAACTACCCCACTCATCCCATTCGTTTGCATGAGCGTTGCTCATAGCTTTGTTAACAGCCGCACGGACATCAAAAGTTGGATAATCATCAGTATCTCCCATATCTCAAGCCCTTCCTTGCGTCATCCGACCGCGTAGTCACAGGAGTACGCCACGTCACAGAACATGCACTTTGACGGCTCGGGGTCCGGGTCGAACCGCTCGGCCTCGATGTTGTCAGCCAACCGATGGAACTCCTCCGTCACCCGCTCAACTGTCCACTTGGAGATGTCGTACGCCTTGGTCGGCTTGCCGGTTCGGCCCATCCAATAGTCTCCGACCGGGGCAAACACTCCGAACTGCTCGGACAAAGCCACGCCATAGGTTCCGAGTTGGAAGTCATCACCAGGGCTATTGCCAGTCTTGTTGTCCCTCACTAGAACTTCGTCACCGCATCCGTTGGGTATCACCGCATCAATGAACCCACGAACAGCAACCCCGTCAAGGTCGATATTGAACTCAAGCTCGATCCCCGGCGTGCCGTCCGGTGCGATCCAGATAACCTCCGCAGGATGTGTCTCGTAGTAGTCGAGGTACCGCCCAACCTGCTCAAGTCCGAGCTTGAACCGGCGCTCCAGGTCCTCCTTGCCGCCGTACGACCCAGACCGGAACCACCAGTTGAAGTTCGGCGTGATCTCGCAATACTCGCCCACGTGCCTCGCATATGACTCGCGGTACACGTCTTGCGCCTGGTCGAGCGTGAGCGTCCTGCCGGAGCGCTCGTACGCCTCCGCTGCCTCGTGTACCGCGCTCCCTTGTGGGAGCCACGCGGCGGGCCGTTGCCACGCCTTCTCGACACGGGACAAGTACCACGAGTACGGGCAACGCTCGTAGGTTTTGTACTGCGAGACGCTGAGCGTCCGCTTAGCGGCATGAGTCATCCTGCAAGCCCCAGATTACTTAGTAAGTGTTCCCCGTTTTTAAAAATGCTAACTCGCCTACGGTAAATAGAAAACTCCGATCTGCCGCCGTCCATGCTAAAGTCATCCACGATCTCTTTATGGAGTAAGGAGAATCCGTGCTGGCCGATGAAATTGACTAACACTAAGTTAGACACGTCTGTCTCAAGCATTGAGACAGACTTACTCGCCATAATGGTCACATGGTTCTCGGTTTTGACCGTCCTCACCAGAAGCCGCCCAGGGCAATACATGTCTAGCTCGATTTCTTTCCAGCGGGGACTGGCACCCATAAGGCACTCCTCTACAGATCAGGGCTCCTGATCCGGGAGCCTCCAAATGTTAAAGCCTTCTTCTGTTAGTTTCGTATAGTCGTTGATCCGTATTAACAAATTGGAATCTGAAGTCTCACGGCTCCGGTAGGCCCAGCCCCCGTTAGTGCTCACCCCAGGAATCGGGAGGATATTTGGATCATACTCGACAACTAGGCTATTGAGCCTACGATAGAAGCCGCGCAAGCGTGACAACTTGTCTTCGCGCATGCCGACACCCTTTGTGAAATAATATTCCCCATGGTCACGCAGCCTCTTGTACACAGATGCGGACTGGTGGATCGATAAAACATTGAAAGGGAACTCTTTTGCCGCTTTCTCCCTTGGGGACTCATCCCTGATGTTATGCTCTCTGACAATCGCTGAAATCCGCTGCCTAGTGCGCTCGGACAATCGCCCAATTTCAGACTGACTGTATCCGTCATTCAGCAAAGCCTTTACCATACCGGGAGTTAACGGAGGCAGCTTAGCTCTATCAGATGACATAATAATTACCACCTTGCCGCTTACCGAAAATTATAAGTTCGCCAATTTAGTATGTTATATGTCAACCAAGAACGTGTCAATTCATGACGGAACCATAGTAATCTCCCTCGCTACCAGCGCGACTCCTTCATCCTCCGCGTTATCGCTCTATTGTTCTATCACACCCGTCATGGCGTACGCAAGGGTGGATCCACTGAACCGCATGTTCACAGCAAACTAGCAGTTCAGCCAGGCTTTTTGCTTCGGCTTTCGTTGTCATGCCGTCAAGATACAGACCCCCACCGACAGTTTTGTGGGGGTAGTGCCCGGTGCGCGAGTCGAACGCGCACTCGCCGCCAGCTCGCGCTAGCGGCTCCGGGCGGACACCTCCCAGCATCCGCCTTGCGACCTTCCGGGCTGGCGAGGTCACTACGTGACATCGCCCTGGCACCCCTCCGGGGGTTGTTCACACGGTCTCTAGGAACTCGGGCAGGTTGATACTCACGGTCGCCGTTCTCCTAGATCCGTCGTGATCGGTATAGTTGATCTCAAGTGCTTCCTCCCACAGGCCACAGGTGGTGCAGCCAACAACTCGACTCGTGCTATACCAGTCAATCAACCTTCTACAGTCATGGACTAGCTCGTGCGTTTTAATATAGGCTTCCAAATCCTTACGGATCGCCTCGCGAGTCTCGGCATTCATCATTTCCTCTTTCAGAATTCGGTGTGCCGCTGCTTGTACCACCCAGGGCATGTTTCGCTGTAGCTCATTACTCTCCCCCGAAGCCGCCTATCAGGGCGTTAAGCTTCACCATCCCAGCCGGGACTTGTTGGACAGTTCCCGTGACCCCCCAAGCCATCCATGGCGTGTACGGGTCTTTCAGGTTCTCGTTAGCCCATCTACTCACCCGCTCCACATCGTCTTTCGCCGCCTCGGCAGTCGGGTACGGCCCGGTGGCGAACCCGCCGCGACGGCCGTCTTTCGCCGTGACATAGAAGTATTTGCAGTCTTCCTTCAAGGTCATCGCTTTAACTCCTGAACTTTCCACCGTGATCAATGATCATTGCCGCCGCCTCCCAAGCGAACTCGACAGAGCCGCCCACGCCATCCCTACGCCTCACCTGGGCGAACGGGAAGCTATAGCCCGTGATCCTCGCGGGATGTCCGTCCAAGGTCACGTTTTCTGCCTCGCAGATCAAGAAGCGATCAACCGTATTAGTCATTTTGAACTCACCCAAAAGATAGAATCGTCAACGATGATGGTTTCTGCGACTTCGATAGCGGTCTTGCGACCGCCCGAAGGCGCGTAAGGCTTGACACCGTCAAAAGACAACCACATGCCATCTGAGCGGCGAACGCCGTATGTGCTCTTCGGGCTGGGATACTCGAAGCGCATTCCGTTTTCCATCCATGACACCCCAACAAGGTTGTGTGCTTCCAACTTCCGATTCACGCTCATCACTCTTCCTCCGATCCGCAGATGCCGTTACCCATCGTGCTGCAATCCCAGCCAGACTCGTCCTCATCGATCACGCCATCGCCGTTGTCATCACCCGGAAGAGCCGTTTCCGTCTCAGGGGCAGGAGCGAGCAGAGAACCGGTGTCGGGCATAGTCTGGAACGACGACACAACGACCACATCGGCCATTTCATCCTGGGTTGCCGCCCAGTTCTCAACTCCGATAGCGGCCGCGAAAACAGCCAAAGCCGCGAAAACAAACTTCATGACGAACTCCTTTAATCGAATCTGCGATGTTCAGTTGTGAAGTGGACGGCCAAGAATCGAACTCGGCTCAGCTACGCCAGTAGCCGCCCTCCGTGGCGACACCTTCCTTGGTTCGTTCCCTACCGCCGACATGCGTCTTACTGCTGCTCGTCACGGCGTACTAAGCGCTTCAGGGTGTCTTCGCGGGCGGTTTTCGACCGCCGCTCAGCCCAGAAGAAATATCTTCGTCCAACGGGCAGACGGGCAAAGCCCGTCCACCGCGCCCGAGCCGTCGTTTCGGCTCGAAGGTGTGTCGCTTTATCTGACGGGCAGACGAGCGAAGCTCGTCTGCCACGGCCAGACCGCTTTTGCGGTCGTGGCTCTGGCTACCGTGTTTCAGGATTTGCACCAAGGTCGTAGGGGTTCGCCGTTTGCCTTGGATCTTGCTGATCAGTTGTGATATGTCAACTTTTTAGATACAGGTATGGCACGGTTCGTAGTGTTGCTTTAGCGTTGTGCGCTCTCAAACCCGCTAGCGTGGGGCTCCCGAAGCGAAACCTGAATCTAATGCTTGTTGTTTATTTTCTCGGGCGCTTCCGTCCGATGAGACAAGTATGCACGATCTGCTGTGAAATGTCAACCTAGAATTCCCAACTCTCTTTGACCTGCGCTTTCACGGCGTGGCACACAGCCCGAGCCGCACATACAATCCCCGCCACGGCGGACCCCGGCTATACGTAGCTATAGCCAAGACGGCCCAGTTATAGCTTTGGACCGAAAGCTATAAACCGCACGCATCACGCACATGGGCCGAAGGCAGCATGCACACACGCCCCTGCGCGCCATGCATGGGCCAACTCATGGGCATCCCGCGCACTTGCGCCTACGCCAACACTCAAGGCGGGCTTCGGCCCGCCCTCGTTGTCATTCGGATTGACATCCACCCCCACGGGGGCCACCCCTCCCCCCTACTTCCAGATCGGGACGTGATGCTGACAGGGGGTTTTGTACGGGTTTCAAGCTCACAGAGGGGTTTCGGTCGCCGTGAACTGTGTCGAAGAGCACTATGTTTATAACAATTTGATATACGAGTGAGAATTATTTGCGAATGCTCGCCCTATTTAAGTTATGTAATTAAAAAATAAATTAAAGCAACGCTTGAAGGCGTTGCGTTTGGAAAAAACCCAGTTAGAAGGGTTTTTTCAAGAGAATTAGAAGTTCTTCACAACTTCTCTCCTTCGGAGAGCCTTCGGTAAGGCTCTCCTTAGTCGAGAAGTCTCTTAGAGAGCGCCTGAAGGCGCTCTTAATAGATAGCTTTCCTTTGAAAGCGGCCAAAAAGGCCGCATGTCAACTGTTCTCCGGTTGGTCCTACTTCGTAGTCCTCAACCGTCGATTGCAAGAACCGGCTGGAGCCGGTTCGGACCAACGCCCGAAGGCGTTGGTCCCTTTAAAGGGGTGGAAGGGTTGTCTGTCGGCGGTTGGGGATCGTCGCGGCGGAAGGACCGGCTTCCGCCCGATTGGCCGAGGATCAGGGCCGGGGTCCTCCGGGATGCTGGCTGGCTCTGCCAGATCCGGCACCGGGGCTGTCTTGGCTCGGCCGACGAGGTCGACCACATCCGGCGCGGCGACGACCATTCGCGCGGCAACCTCAGGGCCGCGTGCTCGCACTGCCACGGTAAGAAATCCTCGTCTGAGGGGAACAACCGCAAACGCGAGCTTCGGGCGCTGAGGAAGCGCCCTGTCGAACGCCATCCCGGCTCGAGCCGGTAGCAACCATCGGCGGTCCTGGTGCCCGCCTGTCCACCCTGGAGGTGTTTATGGGGACCAGAGGCCCCGTGCCCAAGCGATCCGACCAGCGCGTCCGCCGAAACAAAGAGGACGTGCCCGTTGAGAAAGTCGCGGCCATCGGAGCCGTGACGGTCCCCGACTTGGGGATCAACGACCCGCATCCCATCGTCAAAGACTTGTACTCGTCGCTCGCGGAGTCGGCGCAGTCGAGGTACTACGAGCCCTCGGACTGGCATTTCGCCCGCCTCGCCATGGGATTTGTCGACGGCCTGGTGAAGTCGTCTCGACCGTCCGCGCAGATGCTCACGGTGGTCAACCAGATGTTGACGGATCTGCTGATCACCGAGGGCGCTCGGCGGCGGGTTCGGCTGGAGGTGGAGCGAGACCAGTCCGAAGGAGTCGTCCTCGACGTGGCCTCGCTCTTCCGGCAACGGCTCTCCGAGAGCCCCTAAGACCGCCACGGGCGGGTTGAGCGCGTCTCACTCCTTTCCGCGCTCCCCGCCCGTGGCATCACCCCGTCACCTCAATCCGAAAGGCGCATTCGTATGTCTGTCGTCGGCGTCGAGCTTGAGCCAGATCCGCTGGTGCTCACCAGGTTCCGCGATTTCCGCTTCATGTTCGAGAACCTGGACGAGAACCGGCTTCCGACCCCCTTCCCGCCTGGGAAGCTGTACTTCGAGCTGGACACCGGCGGCGCGCACAACGCGATGCAGGAGGTCAGCGTGATCGCCGCGAGCGGCGGCACCTACAAGCTCGGCGTTTTCGGGGAGTACTCCCCCGACATCGACTACTACGACGCGACGACCAACCCGTACGGGATGCAAGGCGACATCACCGACGCTTTGGAGGCCATCCCCTCGGTCGGCGCGGGGAACGTGAAGGTGGGCGCGGGGAGGCTGATCCCGGTGTGGGAGATCACGTTGACGCTCAACGCGGCCCACAACGAGATCCAAGAGGTGAAGCTGTACGGCAACCCGACGGGCGGCACGTTCCGGCTCAACTACAGCGGCCAGACGACGGCGGACATCCCGTTCGGCGCGGACGCAGCGACCGTGCAGAGCAAGCTTTCCGCGTTGTCCACCATCGGCGCGGGCAACGCGGCCGTGACCAAGATCGACAACTACACCTACCGAGTCGAGTTCGTCGGAGCGCTGGCGGGCACAGACGTTCAGCAGATCCTCGGATTCGGCTGGGGGCTCGGCTGGGGGCTGACAGGCGGTCTTTTCCCAGGCGTTCGCACCTCCACAATCACGAACGGGCTGGCGCAGCTCAACGAGCAACTGATGAACCTGATCAACACGACCGTGAACGGGCTGTTCAACTCGTTCGACTCGCTGCTGGGCGTGGACATCGAGTTCTCGGTGTCGCAGGCGAAGAACGCGAAGCTGACCGTCACCTCGCTCAAGTCCTACGACGAGCAGGGGCTGATCACGTTCGGCGTGAACGTCACCTCGAACATGATCGAATCGGTCATCAACTCGGTGGCCCAGCTCGTCGGACTGTTCTCCACAGTCCACGTTGACTTCTACTGGAACCACGTCTACCAGGTCGAGTTCGTCGGAGCGCTCAGCGACACCTACGTCCCGCCTATCGCCCCGGACACCACGGCGCTCACCGGGGTCAACAACGAGCAGCGCGTGGAGGTCTCGGTCATCAGACCGGGCAAGGCGCGGATGACGATTTGGCCGTTCACCATCGACGGGGCCAAAGCGACGATCAAGGTCGAGAGCGAGCAGGTGGACCTGATCGAGCCCCGCACACGGTGGCAATTGGTGTTCCTGCCCGAGGGAGAGCCCGCTGGCGGCGACCCGGTCGCGCGGGGAAGGGTGATGGTGCAGGAATGATGTTGAAAGGGTCGCCTCCAGATGGCGTTCCAGCCGTGTCGTACGTCGGCTCCCCCTCCGGGACGATTGTCGGGTCGGCCACCTTGCCGGTCGGGCATATCATCCAAATCCCCGGACATCCCGGCCCTCAAGGTACCCAAGGCCCCGCCGGTCCTCAAGGCCCGCAAGGCGCTCCTGGACCGGTCGGGCCGACCGGTCCAGCGGGGCCACAGGGCGAGACCGGGCCGAAAGGCGACGGGCTGAAGATTCACGGACAGGTGGACGCGTACGCGGACCTGCCGCCCTCCGGGGTCTCTGAAGGCGACGTGTGGCTCGCGGCCGGGAAGCTGTACCGCCGCACGGCCACGGGATGGCCTCCCGAGGCGGCAGGAACCCCGGTGCAAGGGGCGAAGGGCGATCAGGGCGAGCGAGGAGAGCCCGGACCACAAGGACCCGTAGGGCCTAAGGGCGACACCGGGGCCACAGGCCCTCAAGGACCGACTGGCCCAGCGGGTGCCACCGGCCCGAAAGGCGACACCGGAGACCAAGGCCCCCAAGGTCCGCAAGGCGCGGCCGGGACCACGACCTGGGCGGGGATCACAGACAAGCCGCCCACGTTCCCTCCGACTATCGGAACAACGAGCACGACGGCGAAGGCAGGCAACTACCAGCCTTCCGCCGCGAACATCAGCGACAGCACCGCGATAGGCCGCTCGGTCCTCACAGCGGCGGACGCAGCCGCCGCCAGATCCGCCCTCGGGGCCGGGACTTCCAGTCTGGTTATCGGTACGACCGGGTCGACAGCCTGTGCCGGGAACGATCCCAGGCTCTCAGACACACGCACCCCCACAGACGGGTCCGTGACCGGCCCGAAGCTTGCCGCCAACGCTGTGACCAGCGACAAGATAGCGGACGGCACCATTGTCAACGCGGACATCAACGCCAACGCCGAGATCGAAATGGGCAAGCTGGGCTACGGACGCGCGTGGTGCAAGGTCATGGAGGGGGGCAACCTGCTCGACGCGAAGATGGTCTTCTGGTTCGGAACCCAGGCCGAGTACAACGCCATCGCGACCAAAGACACCTACACGATCTACATGGTGAGCTGATGGCCGTCTACAAAGGATCGACCGGCCCGACCGCCTTTTACAAAGGATCGACGCTGGTCAAGCGCGTCTACAAAGGCGCTGTCAAAGTTTGGCAGGCGTGGATTCCCGCTCGCGGAAATGTCACTGCCAACTTGACGGGAACCGGAACGAACTGGATCGACGTGCCGAACTTCGGAGCTGGCGACCCCGACACCGTCGTGTCGGGGTCGCCCCCCGCCGTCGTTGTGCAAGGAAGCAAGACGGGCGCGACGGTCACTGTTCGGGCGAACGTCTCGGGTGGAAGCGTCCCCGACTCCAGGGTCCGAATCTTGGTGAACGGCTCCGTGGTAGCCACCAGCGGCTCGAACAGCTCCAGCTTCTCTTACTCGTGGACAGGCAACCTCTCGGATGAGAGCACCGTCCGATTCCAGTACTACGGCGAAGGCGCGTTCTTCGTCCGACCGACCTTGCAGAACACCTCGTACATGACCGTGGCCTGAGCGCAGCTCAGAGCATTCGGGGAGTAGTCCAACTGGAAGAGCAGCGGTCTCCAAAGCCGTATGTCGCAGGCTCGTGCCCCGCTCGTCACCCCAACTCGAAAGGCTCCCAGTGCCCGCCACAAAAGACCAGGTCGCCCAGCTCATCGTCAGCGAGGCCCAGCGCCGGAACCATACGCGGGACGAGTGCCTGGCCGAGATGTCGGCGTTGTATCAGGAGTCCGAGTGGGATGAGACCGTTTGGGACCCGACGAATACGACCTACGGGGTAGCCCAGCAGGACGCGAGCTACCCGAACCGCTTCGACGGCGCGTCGGCCCAGGTCAAAGCGTTCTTCGACAAGCTCGACATCAAACGGTCAGCTCCAGGGCGCGGGGACATTTGGCTGAACATCTGTTGGTTGCAGCAGGCACCAAACTGGCCGTCCGCCCAGTACTGGCTCGCCAACGGCAGAAAAGCCTACCTGGCGGAGATCAAGTCCCGAATCTCCGTGGTGACCCCGTATCTCGACAAACTCTGGCCGATAGGAGGCCCTGCTATGCCGGAAAAGCCCACCTTCACGGAAGTAGAACGCTGGTGCGGCAACTACCAGGGCCGAGCCGGTCGTAAACCGGACCTGTTCTTGATCCACTCCTGGGAAGGCGTGGTGGACAGGGACCCGAACGTACCGGACGCGGTAGAAGGCGCTGACTGGCTGCAACGCACCAAGGGAACCAACAACCCGGTCAGCTACCACTACGTGGTCTCCCAGGACAACGGCAAAGTCACTGTGGCGGATGTCGTGGACACCGACTACGCGAGCTGGTCGGTTGGCAACTCCAACAACCGGGCGATCAACCTGTGCTTCGCCGGGTCGTTCGTCTCCTGGTCCCGCGAGCGCTGGCTGCAATGGAGCGCCGCCATCGACGTGGCGGCGTACCTGGCGGTGCAGGACTGCAAGAAGTACGGCATCCCCGCCAAGGTCCTGACCCCGCCGAGCTACGGCCCCCCAGGCGGGATCTCGGATCACAAGTACTGCGGCCAATATCTCAAAGACGGCAACAACCATACCGACGTGGGCGACAACTTCCCGTGGGACTTCTTCTCCGAGCGCGTTGCCCGCTGGGCTGGCGACCGCGAGGAATGGCAGGAGCCTGAGCCACAACAGCCGACCCCGATCCGTGTTGGCCCCGCCGACGACCAGCTGACGCTTCGCTGGAACTGCCTCGGGGGCAGGACGCTCGTGGAGGCCGTCGCCCAGATCAGAGACAAAGTGTGCGGCACATCAGACCGCGACAAGACCGGAGTGGTGACCGAGAGTGCATGATGCTAACGGCAAGTGGATCGGCTGGGGCATGGGCGATTTGAGCCCGAAAGTGGCCGACATCAAAGCGTACCTGCGGCGGGAGTTCCCGCACGCCTCGGGGCTGAACTACTCCGAACTCTACGACGAGAGGCTGAAGGCCGTCGTGGCGAACATCCAAATCCTGCTCGGCCTTCCCGCGACCGGGGTCATGGACTACGCGACACAACGCGCCTGCGGCTACTCGAAACCGGCACCTCCCCGGAAGCCGACCCTGTTCACCGTCCACGGCACCGGGCAGCCCGATCCCCTCGGGCCGGGCATCCCCGCCGACACCGCCCGCGCGGTCCTGGACCTGTATGACTGGCAGCCCATCGGCAACTACCCCGCCGCCCCGTTCCCGATGTGGCCCTCGATCCTCGACGGGGTCGAAGAGCTGTCCCGCCAGATCGACCAGCGCCCCGGCCCGTTCGCGATGGCCGGGTACTCCCAAGGCGCTGTCGTGGTGGGCCAGGTCCTCAAGCACCGGATCATGGACCCGGCAGGAAGCCTGCACCACCGGCTGAAGGACCTGCGGAAGGTCGTGTTCTGGGGCAACCCGATGCGCCAGAAAGGCGTGCAGCACTCGGACGAGTGGACCTACCCGACCGCCTCGCCCGACTCGCACGGCATCCTTGACGACCGCCTCGAAGGCTTAGAGTCCGCCGCCTTCGAGGTGCGCGACTACGCCCACGAGGGCGACATGTACGCCTGCAACTACGACACCGACGCGGACGAGTACAAGCGGGCGGTCTGCAAGATCGTCATGAAAGCCACCGACCTCTTCTACGGAGAGGACTCGCTGCTCGCCCAGCTCGGGGAACTCGTGCGGAGCCCGGTCCCCGAGGGCATCGCCATGGGCGAGGCAATCGTGAACGCCCTCCAGTTCTTCGGCGGCGGCACCGCGCCGCACGCCTACAACTTCGACCCCGCCGTCGAATTCCTACGCGGGTGATCACAGACATTTGAAAAGGAGGCCGGGGATTGGCACAGAAGAAGCTCGCCCCCACGCCGCCGCACATCATCGGGCCGACCTGGCGCACCTACACAGACGGCAGCTGGTACCTGCCGGAACGCTCTCTCGGCTGGGGCGTGCTGGATTGGCTCGCGACATACGTGAAGTCTCCGGGAGGCGAGACAGCCGGTGATCCGTTTATGCCGACGCTGGAGCAGGCACGGTTCCTCCTGTGGTGGTACGCGGTGGACGAGACCGGCCAGTACGCGTACCGGAAAGGGGTCCTCAGACGGCTCAAGGGCTGGGGGAAGGACCCTGTGGCCGCTGCTCTCGCTTTGGTGGAGCTGTGCGGGCCGGTGGCGTTCTCCCACTTCGGGCCTGACGGCCAGCCGGTTGGCAAGCCGCGCCACGCCGCGTGGATCTCGGTCGTGGCGGTGTCGCAAGAGCAGACGAAGAACACGTTCAGCCTGTTTCCGGTGATGGTCTCCAAGAAGCTCAAGGAGACCTACGGCTTGGAGATCAACAAAACGATCATCTATTCGGCGGCGGGGGGCCGGATCGAGGCCGTGACCTCGTCCCCCAAGTCGATTGAGGGGAACCGGCCCACGATGATGATCCTCAACGAGACTCAGTGGTGGGTCGAGTCGGTGCAGGGCCACGAGATGGCCGGTGTGATCGAGGGCAACAGGACGAAGATCCCGGACTCGCGCTCATTGGCGATCTGCAACGCCCACATCCCCGGCGAGGACTCGGTCGCAGAACGGGACTATGAGGCGTGGCAGGCCGTGGAGTCCGGTCAGGCGGTCGAGGTTAGCACGCTGTACGACGCGCTGGAGGCTCCTGCGGACACGCCCGTGTCGGAGATCCCGTCCAAACGCGAGGACCCGGAGGGCCACGAGGCGGGGCTTCAGAAGCTTCGCGAGGGCCTGCGGATCGCCCGTGGGGATTCCGTGTGGCTCCCGCTGGACGCGATTCTCGAATCCGTGTTGGACGTGCGGAATCCGGTGACCGAGTCCCGGCGCAAGTTCCTCAACCAGGTCAACGCCTCTGAGGACTCCTGGGTAGCGCCGTACGAGTGGGACGCGCTGGCGCTCACCGACGAGCTTTTCGCCCTGAAGAGGGGCGACCGTGTCGCGCTCGGGTTCGACGGCTCGAAGTCGGGCGACCACACAGGCGTTGTGGCGTGCCGGATCAGCGACGGGATGTTGTTCAAGATCCGGGTTTGGAACCCGGACGAGTTTCCGAACGGGGAGGTTCCCCGCGATGACGTGGACGCGGTCGTTCGCTCGTGCTTCGAGCGGTACGACGTGGTCGCGTTCCGCGCGGACGTGAAGGAGTTCGAGGCGTACGTGGACGCGTGGGGGCGGGATTTCAAGCGGAGGCTGAAGGTGAACGCGAGTCCGGGCAACCCGGTCGCGTTCGACATGCGCGGCCAGACGAAACGGTTCGCGTTGGACTGCGAGCGCTTCCTTGACGCGGTCTTAGAGCGCGAGATCTTCCACGACGGCGACCCGGCGCTGCGGCAGCACGTGCTGAACGCGCGAAGGCACCCCACGACATACGACGCGATCAGCATTCGCAAGGCAAGCAAGGATTCCAGTCGAAAGATCGACTTGGCGGTCTGCGCCGTCCTCGCGTTCGGCGCGAGACAGGAATTTTTGATGAGCAGTAAAAACAGGGGCCGTGGGGCGGTGGTGCTCAAATGACGGATTACGACCGGCATGTCGAGCAGCTGTCGAACGTGCTGCGCGCCAGCATCGGAGATTTGCGAGAGTCGCAGGGCTATCTGGACTCCACGTACCGGCTCCGAACCTTGGGGCTTGGCGCTCCCCCGGAGATGCGGTATTTGCGGGTGAACGTGGGCTGGCCGTCGCTGTATCTGCGCTCTGTCGAGGAGCGCTTGGACGTTGTCGGCTTCCGCGTCGACGGCGACGACACCGACGAGGGCATGGGGCTTCTGTGGCAGTGGTGGCAGGACAACAACCTTGACGAGGAGTCGAGCCTGGGCCACATGGACGCTTTGACGTTCGGTCGCTCGTACATCACGGTCGCCGCGCCCGGAGAGCGGGACAGCGCCGACTCTCCGATCATCCGGCTTGAGTCGCCGCTGTCGATGTACGCGGAGCTTGACCCCCGAACGCGCGAGGTGACGCGGGCTGTGCGCCTCTACAGCAGCGACCCGCACAGCAGCGTGGCGGACAGCGCCACGCTGCTCTTGCCGGATCGGACGGTGTACTTAAAGAAGTCGTCCGTGGCGGGCGCGTGGGCCACGGACGGCAAGCCGGTGGAGCACAACCTGGGGGTCGTCCCGGTCGTCCCCCTGGTGAACCGTAGCAGGCTCTCAGACCGGTACGGCCAATCGGAGATCACCCCGGAGTTGCGGACGCTCACGGACGCGGCGGCGCGGACGATGATGAACTTGCAAACAGCGTCCGAGCTGATGGCGGTCCCTCTGCGGGTGTTCTTCGGCGTGAACAAACCGGATCTGGTGGGCGACGGGTCGAGCCTGGACGTGAACGACGTTTACTTCGCCAGGATCTTGGCCTTGGAGAACGATCAGGCGAAGGCGTTCGAGTTCTCGGCGGCTGACCTCCGCAACTTCACCGAGGAGCTTTCCGAGCTGGCGAAGCATTTCGCCTCCTACACCGGGCTTCCTCCGCAATACCTCTCGTTCTCCTCCGACAACCCGGCCTCTGCGGAGGCCATGCAAGCGTCGGAGGCGCGGCTGGTGAAGACGTGCGAGCGAAAAGCCCGCATGTTCGGCGGCTCGTGGGAGCAGGCGATGAGGATCGCGAGCCAGGTCATGGGCAAACAGGTCCCGGAGTCCTACAACCGCCTTGAGACCGTGTGGAACAACCCCGCGACCCCGACGTACGCGGCGAAGGCTGACGCGGTGACGAAGCTGTACGCGAACGGCCAGGGCGTGATCCCGCGCGAGCAGGCGTGGATCGACATGGGCTACTCGGTGGCGCAGCGCGACAACATGCGCGCTTGGTTCGATGAGGAAAACCCGGTCTCGCTGCTGGAGTCGATGTACGCCGCGCAGCGGCGAGAGCCCGCCGCCTCTGAACGGCCCGGAGGGGCGGCGTGACCCCGGACGAGTACGCGGCCCAGCAGGCCGCGATCTCAGCGGCCACCGCGTACTACGTGCGAAGCTTCGGATCGTTCTCCCGTGGCCCCGCCTTGTCGTACGGGGAGTGGATGCAGCTTATGTACCTGCTGTACCCGGAGGTGAGCAGGCAGCGCGAACGGGCGGCGTTGCTCGCCCAACGGTTCTACAACGCCCAACGGGCGCTGCATAAGCCGGATCTGCCCGAGTACAACCGGGAGCCCGACGGGTCGAGCTTCGTCCAGTTCGTGAAGAACATGGAGGACTCCCGGCGCGGGATGTCCCAGAAGGACTCGCCCGACAACGAGGTCACGAGGCTGGCTCTCAACGCGGTCAGGGAGGTCGAGAACGCGGGCCGAAGGCAGATCATCCACGCGGTGAGAGAGGACCCGCATCTCGGCGTGGTTCGTGGCTGGGCTCGGGTCGCGACTGGTCGCGAGACGTGCGCCTGGTGCCTGATGCTGATCTCTCGCGGCCCGGAGCACTCGTACGCGGACACGGCGGGGCTCGATCTCAGCGACTACGAGGCGTTGGAGATGATCGCCGCTGGCGAAGACGTGAGCGAATACATGGACAAATGGCATCCCGGCTGCGATTGCAAGGCGGTGCCGGTGTTCGACCACAAAGCGTGGCCCGGCAAGGAGGAAGCCGACAGAGCCGCCGACCTGTGGGGCAAGGCCGAGAAAGCGGCCCGGAGGCTCCGCGAGGAGGAGCCTGACCGGGTCCACACGACCGGAAAGAACAAAGGGAAGCCCTTCACCCTCAACGAGGACGTGGTCAACGCTCTGCGCCGCATGCTGGCGGCGGGGGACGCGGACATGTCCGACTACGCGGCGCTGGCCGCGTAGCCATCCAACACCCAAAGGCCCTTGAAGGGCCTTTTTCTATGCCCCGGAGGCACTTTTTTATGTCGGAGCAAACGACACCTACAGATAATACTGACACTGTACAAGCCCAGGAGGCTACCCCGCAAGTCGAGCAGAAGCCCCAGACCTACAGCGCCAAGTACGTCTCCGACCTTCGCCAGGAGGCCGCGAACTACCGGGTGCAGCTCAGGGATGCTGAGGCTTCCCGCCGCGAGCTTGAGGACCAGCTCGCGGCTTTGGCTTCGGGGAAATCGCAAGCGGAGGCCGCTTCGAAGGCTGTTCAAGCGGATTTCGACCGGGTCGTGACCGCGATTCAGGCGGGGGTCCCGCATGACCACGTTTTCGCTTTCGCGAAGACGTTGCAGGGGTCGAACGCGGAAGAGTTCGCAGCCCACGCGGAGGAACTCAAGTCGATGTTCGGGTTTTCTGCCGCTCCTGCCGCCGCGACTGACAGGTCTCAGGGGCTCAGCTCCGGGTCGACTTCCGCCGATCCCGCGTCGATGTTCGCGGCATTCGTCAATTCCCAGCTCGCCAAATAATTAGGAGGCCCTACGTGGCGACCCTTAACGAACTTTCCCCCAATGTCGAGGGGAACCATCAGGGCCGGTTGGCCCATGTCCCCTCGGATCTGATTCCGAAGAACCTCGTTGGTCCGATCTTCGAAAAGGCGCAGGAGTCCTCTCTGGTCATGCGTCTCGGCGAGCGTATCCCGGTGACGTACGGCGAGACCGTGGTCCCGATGACGATCAAACGACCGGAGGTCGGCCAGGTCGGCGCGGGCACCAGCAACGAGGAGCGAGAAGGCGGGCTCAAGCCGCTGACCGGCACCGCGTGGGCGACCAAGAGCTTCAGCCCGATCAAACTGGCTGGCATCGTCACCGTCTCGGAGGAGTTCGCGCGGACGAATCCGCAAGGGCTTTTCACGAAAGTCCAGAAGGATCTGGCGTACGCGATTGGCCGTGGTATCGACCTCGCGGTGTTCCACGGCAAGTCGACGCTCACAGGTGGCGCGCTTTTGGGCATCGACACCGACAACGTCATCGCGAACACCACGAACTCGGTGAACTTCCCCGACACCGCTTCGACCACGGTGTACGAAGACCTGCTCGCGGGCTACGACCTGGTCGCGGCTAACTCGGATTTTGATTTCTCCGGCTGGGCGGTCGACCCCCAGTTCCGCTCCACCATCGTCAAAGAGGGCGCGTGGCGTGACGCAAACGGGAACGTCGACCCGGCGCGGGTCAATCTCGCGTCGACCACGGGCGACATCCTCGGGCTTCCCGCTCAGTTCGGGAAGGCGGTCGGAGGCAAGCTCGGAGCCGCCGCCGACTCGGGTATCCGGGTCATCGGCGGCGACTTCTCGCAGCTTCGCTACGGCTTCGCCGACGAGATCCGCGTCAAGGTCAGCGACACCGCAACCCTGAGCGACGGCACGAACACTGTTCCGCTGTGGCAGACCAACCAGGTCGCGATCTTGATCGAGGTCACGTTCGGCTGGATTCTCGGCAACAAGCAGGGCTTCGTCAAGTTCAGCAACGTCAAAACCCCGTAGCAGACCTGCGGGAGGGAGCCGCGCGGCCCCCTCCCGCCTGGCCCAAGGAGACCCATGGCGAGGCTCATTCACCCATTAACCGGAACGGTCGTGACCGTTGCCGACGAGGACGCGGCGGCGCTCGCGGCCTCTGGATTCGAGGCGGTTCCTTCAGATGACGTACGCGCAGCCCCAAGACGTGGAAGACCGGTACGGCAGGCAGTTAACGCCCGAAATGCGGACGCTGGTGACGCGCCGCTTGGAGGACGTGGAGAGGATGATCCTCCGCCGGGTTCCTGACCTGGAGGAGAGGATCGCGGGCGGGGTTGTCGACCCCGCCGACGTGGCGCAGATCGAGTGCGAGGCGGTGCTGCGGCTCGTTCGCAACCCGTTCGGCTACTTCTCGGAGACGGACGGGGACTACACCTACCAGTTCATGCAGAACGCCTCTTCGGGGACGTTGGAGCTGCTGTCGGAGGAGTGGGCCGTGTTGGGGGTCAAAACGGGCGGCGTGTTCTTGATCGCCCCGAGGGTCCGAACCCCGTTCGAGGAGCGTTCAGAGCCTGATTTCTGGTTCCCGCTATGAGCCTGTTGGACGCGGCGAACGAGGACATTCTGGTGTTCCCCGAGGAGGCGTACACGGACGCGGACGGGAACACGTTGACTCGGGCGGGCCGTACGGGCGTACCGGCCAGGGCTCGGATCGCCCCGGCGAGCTGGGCGGGCCGGGGCGATAGCGCAGACCGGGCTTCGGAGGGTTTCGAGTCGGAGCAGATATATCTGTTGAGGTTCCCACGGTCTTGGCGGACTGTGCTCGGCGCTCAGTCTCAGATCGAGTGGCGCGGCGTGCGCTGGTCGATCTTCGGCGATCCGGTGGTGTTCAACTCCTCCCCCGCCACGGCCCATTCGCGCTACATGATCAGGCGGTCGTGATGGCGCGGCTTCTAGGGCAGAAGGCGATCAACAAAGTCGTCTCGCACGTCGAAGGCGTGCATCACGAGCTGGGGGACGTCGCTCGGCGTATCAAAGGCAACGCCGAGGCGAGGCTGGCGATCCACCGCCAGACGGGCTCCGCGAGGGTGACGCTCACCGAGGGCGAGACCGATTGGCTGGTGAACCTGGAGGACAACGCTGCGTTGTCTATCGAGTTCGGCCACGTCGTCAAAGGCAAGTACGAGACGGACCCTCCGAAATTCGCTCCGGGCCTTTACATCCTCACCGGCGCTGCCGGTTTAGAGAACATCGGGTAAAGGGGGTGGAGTTTGGCTGGAATGCCACGTGTCCAAGCCGTGGTGCTGCCGATCCTGCGGGCCGCTCTCCCGCGAGACGTGAAAGTCGGCTCGTGGATTGAGGACGTCGACCAAAGGTCTATGCCGCTGGTGAACATCCGGCGGGTCGGTGGTTTCCGCCATGAGACCCGGCCGAGGCATTTGGCCTTGCCGATTGTCGAAATGTCGGCGTTCGGCGCGGACGGCCTTGTCGAGACGGAGCAACTTTACGAGCGCGCCCTGGAGGCGCTGTACGACGCGGTCAGGGACCAGACGCAGACCGAGGCGGGGTATCTGCACTCGATCAAAGAAACGATGGGCGCTATGCAGCTCGGATCGACTTTTCAGGATTCCTGGCGAATTCAAGGCTTGATCCGGCTCGGCGTGCGCCCTCCCAGATTCCTTTAATTTCTGAGGAGACGGCCTTATGGCTTTGAATGACAACGCGGTTTTGACTGCTGCGGTCGGGTATATTTACACCGCTCCGGTGGGAACTGCCCGCCCGACCGCCGCCGAACTCGCGACTATCGACCCTATTTCTTTCGGCGCTCAGGTGCAGACCCTGAAAGTCGAGAATGCCACCGGCGGCACTTTCACCGTGAAGAAGGAAGCGGCGGACACCCCGGTGGTTGTCGCGTTCGACGCTTCCGCCGCTGCGGTCCAGACGGCGCTTGAGTCGTTGCCCTCTCTCGGCGCGGGCAACGTCCTAGTGACCGGGGCGAGTCTGGCCGACGGCCTTTCGGTCGCTTTCGTCGGTCAGCTCCAAGGCAAGGCGTTTCCGGCGCTGCTGACCTCCAGCGCCTCGCTTGAGGGCTCTGGCGCTACGGCGAGTGCCGTGATCGCGGCCGCCCCGAACGGCTGGAGCATGGTCGGGCACACGTCCCGCAACGACATGCCCGAATTCGGGTTTGACGGCGGCAACCGCGAGACTCGCGGCACCTGGCAGAACGCCAAACTCCGCGAGATCGAGACCGAGTCCCCCGCCGACTATTTGACGGTGAAGCTCCAGCAGGTCGACACCGCCGCGTTCGAGCTGTACTACGGCAAGAACGATTCCACCGAGCCTGGCGTGTTCGGCGTTTCCGGCGACACCGGAAAGGTGAACGAGCGGGCTTTCTTCGTGATCATCGTGGACGGGGAGGACAAAGTCGGGTTCTACGTCCCCAAAGCGTCGGTGAGCCGTGACGACGGGGTCGACCTTCCGATTGACGATTTCGCGTCGTTCCCGATCAAGGCCACGTTCCTCAAGCACGGGTCTCGAAACCTCTACGAGTGGATCAACGAGGACTGGTTCCCGCTCGCGAGCTGACCGAGGCGCTGCGACCGCGCCTGCGACGAGGGAGGGCGGATTCTCGGCGGGCCTCCGCTCCCCTCTCTCTTTTCCTCGCCCGCCGATTCTTGAAAGGACCGTAATGTCGAACGTCTACACCTTGGACACTCTCCGCGAAGAGCTGGAGGCGAAGTACGCCCCGGTGAGGCTGCGACTGCCGGGGGAATCCGACCCGATTGTCTTAAAGGGGCTTCTGCGCCTCGGGAAGAAGGACCGCGACGAGGTTCTCCGGTTGATCAACGCTTTGGAGGACTCGGACGCGGACGAGGGGGCGAGCCTCGACGCTGCCGCGTTGGACAAGCAGTTCGAGACCGTGGTGTCGGTGCTGACCATCGTCTCCGGGAGGCACAAGACGTTGGCGAAGGCGCTGGACGACGATATCGCCTTGGCGCTGCGGGTCTTCGAGCTGTGGATGGAGGGGACGCAGCCGGGGGAAGCGTAACCCTCGCCAGCCTGATCGACAGGCACGGCGGGGCTCTTATCGCTGACCTTTTGCACCACTACCAGATCGACCTGCGGGGCCTCTTCTCAGAGGAGGCCCCGCTGAGCCCCCGGTATGTGCTGACGCTGATCGAGTGGCTTCCTATCGGCTCGAACTACGAGGCTGAGTGCCGTGGCGGCTCGCAGTTCCGGGGATGGGACGAGAGCAGGTACGCGCTCGTCGCGACCGTGAACGCTCTGCGGGCGCTGCAATACCTGTATCTGCGGGCGCATCTCGACCCGAAGAAGTCCGCGAAGCCGAAACCTCCCGAGCCCTTCCCCGCCCCAGAGGTCCCAGAGGACCGCGCACGCCCGCGAAAGGGCTCTTTCGCGTTTGTCGCCGCCGCTCGTCTCGCTGCGACTCGGAAAAGAAAAACAGGTGACTAAATGCCAAGTGTCGGCGGTCAGTCGGTCGGTCGGATCTTCATCCGTGTCATGCCAGACACATCAGACTTCCGGCGACGGCTCAAAAGGGACATAGAGCAGGTCGAAAAGGAGCTTCGGGCCGAGGTATCGGTCGATGTCGACCTCAACGCGAAGGGCGTGAAGGCCGAGTTCGAGGCGTTGCTGGCAGAGCTTCGCGCCCAGGGCGCGAAGGGCGTGGGAATCGACGTCGACAAGAACGGCGCGGCCGCGAAGTCGGCGGGCATCGTCGGGACGGCGTTCTCTCGCGCGCTTCGCCCGGTGCGGGATCTCACTGACGCTCTGCGATACCACCAGACGCTGCTGAGACAGCAAGACCGCTCGTTGTCCGCTAGCGCCGCCTGGGTCAAGACCTGGGCCGTCGCGGTTCGCGAGGCTCGGGAGTCCCTGAAGTCCCATGCCCGCAAGCTGCGGGAGCTGGACATGTCCCTCGCGGCGAACACGGCCCGCTTCAAATCGTGGGGCCGGTCCATCGTCAACGCCACGGCGCTGGCGGGCTCTGGGCTCAAACGGCTCTCGCAGGACGGCGGCGGGCTCGCTCTTCTCTCGGGCCGCTTGAGCGCCTTCGGGAAGGCATCGCGGGGGGCGGTCCCGTCTGTGGGCCGGTTGGGCACCGCGTTCGCCGGGGTCGGGCCGACCGTCATCGCGCTGGCTGCGGCGCTCGCGCTGCTGCCTCCCGTTCTCGCTCTGGTCTCCGGGGCGCTGGTCTCCCTACCGGCCGTCGCGGCGGGCGTGCTGGCCCCGTTGGCGGCTGTCGCCCTGGGCATGGACGGCATCAAAAAGGCCGCGATGGACTCTGGCCTGTTGGAGTTCGACAAAAAGGGCAAGCCTCATTTCGGGCGGATGTTCGAGCCCGTGCAATCCGCGGTCTCCTCGGTCTTCTCAAGCAAGCTCACCTCGGTTTTCTCCGACATCGGCAAACTAATGCCGACCCTCGCCGCCTCGCTTCCGAAGGTGGCGGACGGGCTGAGCGGGATGGCGAAGGCGTTCGTGGACACGCTCACCTCTGGTCCTGGGCTGGCGAAGGTCGACAACATCGTCAGCTCCATCGGTGAGTCTTTGAGCAGATCTGCTCCCGGCGTGGCCAGTTTCACCAACGGGCTATTGACCCTGGCCGAGAAGGTGGCCGGGAAGTTTCCGAACCTGGCCGACGCGTTCAACCGCGCGGGCGAGGCGTTCGACAACTGGGTCGACAAGATCACCGCTGCGGGCTCGGACGGGAAGTCCCCGCTCGACAACGCGCTGCACAATTTCTGGGGGGCCCTGAAATCCATCGGCGGTCTGCTCAAAGACCTGGCCAAGCAAGGGTTCGACTTCCTCTCCGACCCGAAGTCCGGGGACAAGATAGAAAAGTTTGTCTCCGGTCTCAGATTCATCATCGAAAAAGGGCTTCCCGCTCTGGGCCACTTCTTCGTTGACTTGACGGACTTCCTCACCGAGTTCAACAAAGCCGCCGACCGAGTCTCCAGCCTGTCGGGCATCTTCGGCGGCGGGGACTCCAAAGAGGGGAAAAAGAACCGGTACGGAATCGTCAAAGGCGACCCGAATAGCTGGGAGGGCGAGTACGGGCTTTTCGGCAACGAGAAGGGAGATCTCGCCTGGGACGGCACCAAAGCCCAGCAGTACTGGAACAACGTAAAGCAATGGGCGGCTGATGCCTGGGCCGCTATCGCCAATGCCGCGTCCTCTATGTGGAACCAGTTCAAATCGGACGTGTCGTCCTCCACGGCGGAGATTGCCTCTTGGGCGAAACATATTTTCGTAGACGCGCCGTTGGCCCTGGTCTCGGGGATGTGGTCGCAGCTCACGTCGGACGTGTCCGCGACGATGAGCGACCTCGGGTCGCGCATCTCCTCCGCTTGGGACAGCGTCTGGTCGTCGCTGTCGGGGGGCGCTTCCAGCGCGTGGGCCTCGGTGACTTCCACGGTTTCCGGCGCGGTCTCGACTATCGGGACGTTCTTCGCGTCCATCCCCGCCGAGCTGTCTTCCGCGTGGTCTTCGGCCGTCTCTATCGCCTCGGGCGTGTGGGACGGCGTGGTCTCGGCGGTCCAGTCCGCCGTCTCGAGCCTGGCGGGCGTGGTCTCCTCCGGAGCCGGGACCATCGTCTCCGAGATCGGCACCTGGCCTGGCCGGTTCGTCTCGGCTCTCGGGGACCTCGGGTCGCTGCTGTCGAGCGCTGGCGCTCAGATGGTCCAGGGGTTCGTCAACGGCATCAAATCGATGGCGGGCGCGGTCGCGAGCGCGGCCGTGGGCGTGGCCAGTGACGCGAAGAACGCCGTGACGAGTTTCCTCGGCATCCACTCCCCCTCCAAGGTCTTCCACGAGATCGGCCAGAACGTCGGGCAAGGCTTCGCGAACGGTTTGGACGACGAGCAGCAGCACGTGGTGGACACCGCCAAAGCGATCATGCAAGCGGCCAAGGACGTGTTCGGGGACAAAGCGAACGTCGCTTTCAATTTCAACTTCGGCGGTCTCCAGCAGGCGTTAGCGCCTGTCGCGGATTCGGTGTCGTCCATCTCTGGCGGGGTCCGGGACTCGATGTCCGGGGCGCGAGGGGTGCGTAGGCACCTCGACCGGGCCGCGAAGGCCCAACTGGACGATATTTCAGCGCAGCGGAAGGAGCTGCAATTGCAACAGGCGCAATTGCAGCTTGAGCTGGATTCCACGAAAGACAAGGCGAAGCGCGCCGAGATCAAGAAGCAAATGGACCAGATCAAGATCCAGAAGGACCAGCTGTCCATCCAGGCGCAGCAAGTGAAAACCGCTGGGACGTACACCGAGGAGATCGGAAACGCGTACGACCTGAATAAAGAGATGGCCGGAACGATGATGAAGGCGGCGAAAGTCCCTTGGGATTTCGCGGAGGCGAACGGGAAACAATTCCTGTCGGATATCGGCGTGGGAGGGAACGGGGTTCTCTCGAACCTCCTGGATCAAGGCTTTCAGCTTGGCTCGCAATACGTCTTCAACGTCTCGAACATCGACCAGGCAATGCAGGTGCAGCGGAATCAGCAGAACAAAGACGCGATGCAATATGCCGGAAGGTGATTTATGAAGACCCTTGTTGAGATCGAGGGCGTGAACGGGGAATGGTTCACTATCGCTGGCCCCGGCGAGGGCGACCGTGGTGTTTATCTCGGGACGAAAGTCAGCGGCATTTATTCCGCTCCGGTGAGGACGTATTACGAGGAGCCCGGAAATTTTCCGGGCGCTCGTCCTCTCGGCAAGCGTTATCTGCGGAGGGATGTCGTTTTCGGCGTTGAGATCCTGAACGACTCCCCCGGCGAGAACTCTTGGCTGTCTCGGGATTCGGAGTGGGAGAAAGCCTGGGATTACGACCGAGACACGAAGATGCACATCACCACCGATCATTCGGGGCGGCGGACGCTGCGTCTTCGGCTCGCTGAGCAGATCGACGTGAACACCGACATCGATCCGAATGAGAACCCGATCAACCGGGCGGTCATGACGTGTGTGGCCGGTGACCCGTTCTGGTACGGCGAGGATGCCGTGTACACGGCGACGACGCAGAAGGACACTCGTTTTAACCCGACGTTGTTCTCCCCGCCGTGGCCGTGGGAGCTGCTGCCGCACGAGACGTTGTGGATCGACGTCGATCCGGGAGACGGCAAGGGCGGGCTGAATCCGACCGACCAAGACGTTTGGTTGAAATGGTCGGTCCCTGCCGCGTCCGAGCCGGTGCCGGACTTCCCGTGGCCGTTCCCCGAGGGCGTGCCGGTCCCGTGGGAGCGCGCGCCGTTCACGCAGTGGACGATCCCGGACTACTCGTTCACCGACCCGAAGCTAGCCGATAGGAGGCTGCGGCTTCCTGGGTTGATCTACGGGGAGAACTCGATTGTGGACACCTATCCCGGTGTTGAGCAGATCTCCCCCGAGTCGGGCTCTCAGGTGTGGGCTCGCATGAACGGCGTGCGGTTCAAGCACCCCGTGCCGAAGTACACGAAATCGAAACGGTTCGAGATCACCGTCACCGGGTGCGCTCCCGGCCAGACGGTCCAGCTGCGGATTCCCAGGCCGTGGTCGCGCCCGTGGGGGCTCGAATGAGCGGGCTTGTCACAGAGCAGGACCACCTGAGCCTGTGGCAGAAGATCCAAGACCGCCGCATCGAAATGGAAATGCACCGGCTGGCGGCTCCGGTGGTCCGGTTGTGGGACGGCGATTACACGCTTCGCGGCGAGGTGGCGGGTTGGCGTTCGCTCGAGTTCGAGTTCATCGAGAACGACACGGGCACGGCCAGCGTCGTCTTGTCGCTTGACCATTATTTGGCGAAATGGGTGATGAACTTCAAAGGGCGTGCGAAACGCAACGTCCACATCACCATCGACAAGCAGGGCGCTCGCTGGTCCGGTCGGATGGACAATTACAAAGTCGTGCGTGAGAAAGAGGGCGATAGGTACCTCGAAGTCACGTTCAAGCATGACTACGAAGAAGTGAAGCATATTCTCTGCTGGGCCAACCCATTCTTAAGACCAGAGCTTCAGTTCCCGAAGCTCTGGGTTATTTTCGGCCCCGCGAAATGGTGCCTTTTGGTGACGCTTTTTTGCAATATTCTTCGCCTGGAGACGAGCCTTTTCACCCTGCCCGACAACCCGCTGGACCTCATGTCGTGGATGGGTCCGAGTTTCTTGCCGTCAACATGGCGAAATATCGTGAAACCGTTCCCTATCTTGTCGGATAACTCGAACCTGACGATTGTCTTCAGCCGGTTCCAGTCTTGGCATGAGATCGCCCAGACGATCCTCGCTGACGCGCAGTTGACGGTGACGTGCCGCCGTTACCTGAAAGGCGAGGACCCGCATCCGTTTAAGGATCTGGTCGGGGAACTCGACATCCCGGTTGTCGAGGATTTGTTCTCGCTGATGCCGCTGAAGCACGGCTGCTTGGTCTGGGACATCGTTGATAACTCGGGTTGGGGCACCGAAACGGCGTTCGGCGGCTCGGTGCTCACCGGGCTTGTGCGAGCCGCCGTGGATATCGCCTCGGACGGGTACACCGAGGGGGTCGACGTGTTCACCGGGGACCCCACGTTCCCCGGCGAGTACTACAACCCGTTCTTCCTCGGCACCTCCCCCCGCGCGCCGTGGGTGGTGTACGAGGAGGGGCCGCTGACCGGCATCGAGTCGTCGGAGTTCACGTATTACGAGGCCACCGACACCTCGTTCGTGACCGGTGGCCGGTCGATGCCGGGAGTGAACGAGGCATTCTCCGCCGCGATCAACATGGGCGGGGATTTCCTCACCTCGTTCATCAACTCGCAGATCGCGATGGCGGCGACCGGCCCGCTCGGGATGGCCCCGCCTGTGGACCTGCCGCCGTTGGGCGGGCTGATGGACGCGTTGGCCCGCCCTCTCTACGAGGACGTGTTCCTGGCGTTCATGGAGATCCCGTCGCTTCGCGCGGCGGGGCTCTCGCTCCCGCTGCCGGGATTGGAGAACCTGGTCACCGGCCTCGGGGACTTCCACTATCACGAAGGCTGGGCGGACGGCGGGGAGACCGCGTTCACGCTCTCGGCTTTGATGGCGATCCGGGCCAAGACGTGGGAGACGCGCGCGAAGTCGGCGCACACGGTGAAAGTCTCGGACGCAGCCCCGTACCTGATCGGGGAGAAGGGCTACGGGCATTTCTGGCTCGGCAACCGGATCGGGACGACGGTCCTCGGCTACCCGGACCCTGACACGGTGTTCGTGGAGCGGGTGTCGCGGATCAAATACGCGTGGGACCGCGAGGGGCCGAAGGGCTGGACCCTCACGGTCGGCTACCGCGAGCCAGCCGACCCCGCGTTGAAAGCGCTGAGTTTGGTGAAACGGGTCAATCAGGCCCTCGGAGGTTTAGGAATCCTATGACCGTTGTCGATTCGGGGGCGCTCTCATGAACCCCGCCAAGCCGATCCCCTCGCAGCAGGAGGCGAATTTCAACAACCCCGACGAACATTTCGTGTGGGCGCTCCGCAACCTGCCCGCGTACGCGGGGGTCGGCATGGTGACGCATTCGGGGTTCCTGCGCGCGTGGTCCCGCCATCTGTGGGATTGCGGGTTCGTCCACCGCGACTACCTGGTGTCGCTCGCGGGCGATGACGGGACGATCCCGGTGGACAAGCTGCCACAGCAGCGGATCAAGTTCCAAGAGCCGATGCGCGGCCCGCACCACCAGTACAACGGCGCTGGCCGCTGGGTGGACGCGGACGCGGCGGACCCGGAGCCGGTGACGATTCCGAACGTCCACGAGTTGACAGTCCAAGAGCGCCACGCGCTGCTCTACCAGCTCCATCAGGCGGGGATGGTCCCCGCGCCGCCAGCGGGGCCGTCCCTGGCCGAAGTAGTCGAATAGGAGGACCCATGCACGAGGACCACATCGGACCACAGTTCGACCTCGACGGGATTCGAGGAGACCCCGATGAGGAGCAGATCGAGAACGCGGTGGGCCAGCTCCCCAAGCCCTTGGTGGTGCGCGCCGTGGTCGTCGCGCTCGCCAACTTCGTCGCAGCCGTCACCGGCTGGAACCTGAGCACCAACCGATGGCTTGACGCGGCGCTGGCCGCGTACGCGGTCGTCGCGCCTGCGGCTGTCGCTGTGTGGTTGCGGGGCAGGGCCAAGCCCAAGACCGCCCGCGCGGGAAGGCACCGGGCCGCGTGAACGGGCACACCGAGATCGCAGCCGCCGTCAGCGCCCCGATAGGGGCGCTGCTCGGCGCTGTCGGCAAAGGCTGGCTAGAGCGCAGGAAACGCAGACAGGAGCTGAGCCTGTCCGAGGCGCAAGAGTCCAAAATCGACGCGGAGGCCGCGCAGGTCATCGCGGTCACAGCGGTCACCCTCGTGGACCCGCTGCGCTCGCAGGTGGCCGACCTCGGCAAGCGCGTGGAAGTCCTCGAACAGGAGAACGCCGCGACCAAGTCGACGCTGCACCAAGCCCTCGACTACATCCGCTCCCTTCTCTCGTGGGTCCACAAACACCTCCCTGACAAAACCCCTCCCCAACCTCCCGCGACGTTGGGGATCTGACCGCATGAGGCGGCGATGACCACTCCGAACCAACCATTCCCCGACCTCTCCTCCGTCCTCGGCCTCGGCGCGTACCAGATCGGCGGCGGCTCGAAGAACTACGGGCAGGACGTCACCGAGGAATTCGTCAAAAGCCTGTTCACAGTCCCGGACTTCAACCTGGGGAACTCCGTCCAGGTCCTCGTCCAAGAGCTTCGCAAGCTCCCTTTGGAGCTGCTGAAACTGTTCTCCCCGCTGATCCCGGACGCGACCGAGGAACAGTTCAAAGACGTGCTGACCGCCGTCGACACCATCGTCGGCCTGCTCGTGGACCGCAAGCCTCCGCTGGACTTCGAGGACTTCCAGAAATGGGTCTCGGAGTCGTTCACGACGATTGAGACCGAGGTCCGTCAAATCCTCGAAATCCTCGGCGGACTGGTCGTCACCCCGATCAACGCCGCCGTGCAGGCGGTCAAGGACTGGTGGAACGCCCTCACGGGCAGGACCCAGAACCTCAACACGGACGGGACCATCGGGCAGGGCCATGTGGTCGGCTTGGGCGAAGCGCTCCAAAACCTGGGCGAGGAGGCGCAGGAGCACGTCGCCAGCCTCGTGGACGCGGTGCAGAAAGGCGCTCAGGGGGTCGTGGACACGTTCGAGGGCGCGGTGCAAGGGGCCAACAAGTTCCTGGCCGACCTCTTCCAGGTGGCCCTCTCCGCGTTCAACATCGGCCTGACCTCGCAGACGCAGCTCCAAGACATCACGAACGACCAGCAGCTCCCGGACGGCCAACCCGGCACCGTGTGGTCGACCACCTTCACCGGCGCGGACAACAGCACCCTGCCCTCGGGGGACTGGGCGCAGTCGGACGATCTCGTGATCAAAGCGAACCAGGTCGCGGTAGCGGACGGGGTTCCCGACAGCTCTAGCGCCCACCATTGGGCGCTGACCGCGCAGTCGTTCCTGACCTTGGGGCAGTCCGCCAGCGCGGTGCTCGGCTCCAGCGTGGGATCGACCAGCGCCATGAGGACCGGGCTGTACCTGAACGCGAACTCGGACTTCACCAGCGCCGCGTACTGCCATGTGACCACGAGCAACATCTACGTCGGGCGCATGGCCCGCTCGGGGTCCTCTATCACGCTGACCCAGTTGACCTCCGTCTCGGCCTCGATCAAGTCGGGGGACATGGTCCGGTTCCGGTACTACAACGGGACGTATCACGTCGTGGTGAATGGCGTGGTGAAGATCCAGCACACCGACACCGGGAACATCATCCCGACCGGGGCCGGGTACAACAGGGCCGCGATCTCCCTCCAGCGTGTGCCCGCCCTCGACTGGGTCAACGACTGGGTCAACGACTCGTTCCGCATCGCCTCATTCGCCATGTCGGACTGGATGCCTTTAGGAGCCAACGTGACAACCCCAGCATGGCGCTTGCGCCGCTCCTCCGGGTCCGCCGTGTCGCTCTCTGTGGCGCATGGGGCGACAGCCGCCATGCCCAACGGGTTCTACACCTCCAAAGACCTAGAGTCCGGTGTCACCGTCACCACCCTCGGCACCGGGACGGTGACGATCAACGAGGACGGCTGGTATGAGATATCCGCGTCCTCCATCAACAACGACAGCCTCAACGCCACGCCCAGCACGGTGGGCGGGACCATGGACGCTGGTTCGCACGGCTCTGGCTGGCGGGCTTCTATGTGGGTGCTCCACATCGACGGTGTCGCATCGGTGGGGCCGGTCATGGCCGGTGTCCCGGTGACGGTGTACTTGGCGGCGGGCCAGGTGGTGGCCCCCGGCGTTTCAGCCTCTTGGCCGCTCACCGGAGCTGGCTCGTTCTCCAACAAAGACATCAACTACAGCCAGGCGTACAACACAAGATCGTCAATCTCCAGCCTGTCGGGTGCCCCGGCTGCGGCGTTCATCGGAAGGAAGGTCGGCTAACCATGCCGGAAGAGAGCACCAACCAGGTCCAATTCGTGATCCCGGACCTGCCTCACGTGACCTTCACGGTCACACGAGGATCAGACCGGAAGTCCGGTCTGCCCAGCTCCTGGATACGAATCGTCGGAACCCAGGCCCCCGCCGTCGAGGGCGATCCCCCGGTCGTCGTGAGCGACTGCGGCTTCCAAGGACCCTGAACACGCGAAAGCCCCAGACAACGACGAAAGCCCCCTACCCGGCAGTGCCGGGTAGGGGGCTTTTTCTCGTTTCACGGGCTTGCTGGCCGTAGTGGGACATGTCACTTCGAGAGTATGATGACCTCCATGCTGGAGGAACACATTCGGACCGAGGACCTATGAGACCCCGTCTTCCTGTCGGAGGGTCTGGGGGCGTGTGGCGCACAGAGGTGTCGCCGGGTGTCTGGACTGCGGGGACCTACGTGCGTGACAAAGACGGGAAACGACGCAGGGTGGAACGGCAAACCCCGAGAGTTGGGGGGAAGTTCGTGCCAGACAAGAAGGGGGCGGCTGCCGAGCGGGCGCTCATGGGGCACCTTGCCGAACGGCGCAAAAGCGCCGCGACCCCTGTCAGCGGCGGCATCCTCATCAAGGATCTCTGGCCCCTCTACCGAGTGCACCTGGTGTCGCTCAAACGAGCCGAGAGCACTCTGTCCCGGTACGACGCAATGGCAGAGATCATCGCGAACGGGCTCGCGGCGGACGCGGAGAGCAACCGGCCAGAGGTCAAGGGAGTCGGTTGGCTCTCGGTGCTCGAACTCGGGGCGCAGCGCGCGGACGAGTTCTTTGGCGAGGTGGAGAAGGCGAAGAGCGAGCACGACGCGAAGGCGTGCCGCACCGTGCTCTCGGGGATGATGAGCATGGCCGTGCGCCTCGGGGCGCGTGAGCACAACCCGATCCGTGAGACGAAGCCGATCAAGATCGTCCACGCGAACGCGAAAGAATCGCTCACCCGTATGGAGCTGCACGAACTGGTGGTGGCCGTCAGAGACTCGGACACGCCTTGCCCACCTATCGAAGGCACCGAGGCGAAACGAGATCGGGCGCGCAAAGACCAGACTGTCGCCCGCTACTGCGCGAAAAACGGGCTGCGGGCGATCATCCCATTTTTCGCCACGACCGGCGCGCGACCCTCCGAGGGTTTTGCGATCTTGCTCGATGACTTGGACTTGGACGCGGGCACGGTGAAGCTCACGCACAAAGTTGCACGGGTCAAGGGCAAGGGACTCGTACGGGTCAGCCTGCCCGACGACCCGAAGAACAAGGATCGTGTGCTCACATACGACGAGTACATCGCGGATATGCTCCGTGAGCACATCGCAGACATTTCCCGAAAGCCCAACCCGCTCGGTTTGTTGTTCCCGAGCTACGAGGGCACTTTGCGCGACCCGACGAACTTCAACGACCAGTGGCGGCGCGTGCGCTCGGCGCTGGGGCTGGGCGACGTGACCTTGTACAACTTCCGCAAGACGGTGGGCACGGAGGTCCACGACGAGCTGGGCAGGCGAGCGGCGGCGGACCAGCTCGGCCACACCAACCTCACGACGTTGGACGAGCACTACGTCCAACGCCACGAGATCAACCACGAGGTCGGGAAGCTCATGGGCCGAATCATCCGAACCGGAGCGTGACGGCTCTCCAAAGTGGAGACAAAGTGGAGAGAACGCCTTATAAACGAAACCAGGCCAGAGGATTTCCATCCTCTGGCCTGGCCTTTCGTAGCGGGGACAGGATTTGAACCTGCGACCTCTGGGTTATGAGCCCAGCGAGCTACCGAGCTGCTCCACCCCGCGTCGGGGAGCGCCCTCACGAGCGCGGCTTTTCACTATACTCGCGCTCGGCTCACAAGGCAAACCGGCATTTCAGGGCCGCTATATTCCTGGAATTAGTTGGGGGCGAGGGCGAGGTCGCTCACCCCTTGCCGGAACGCGATGACCGCCGCCTGGTATTGCCGCACAGCGGCGCTGTAGTTCTCCATGGCCCTCTGCTGCGCCGCGAGCGCTTGGCCGATTCCGACGAAATCGCCGCTCTTCTGCGCCTCGCCGAGCTTGCCCTTCGCCGACTCCAACGCGCTTGTGGCGGAATCCAGCGCCTTCTGCGCGTTGTCCACGTCCTGGCTCAGCGCCTGCAGTCTGGCTTGCGCCTGCTGTTTCGTCTGCGAGGGCGCAGGGGGCTGCTGCGGCTGCACGGGCTCCTGCGCTGCGGGCGGCGGGTCCTGTTGCTGCTGCGGCGTGATGACCGCGCTCAGATCGATATCGATGCCCGCCTGTTTCAGCGCTCCCTGCAGGGCTTCCCCGAGCTTGGTCTCGAAGCCGATTTTATCGTCGAAGAACACGTACACGTTCGCCAGCGTCGGGAATGCCGACTCTTGGTTTTTCGCCTGGGTGTAGATGGGCTCGAGGTACAACAGGCCCCCGTCTCCGACCGGAACGGTGAGCAGGTTGCCGTAGCGGATGTCGGCCGAACCGAGCAAGGTGATCGCATTGTTCACCTGGGGGGACGTGCGGAGCCTGCCGTAGGCGTTGCTGGGTCCGGATGGTTTGCTGGTCAGCCTGCGCACGGTGATCGTGCCGTAGTCGTCCGGGTCGGACGCGACCGACAGGTACGCCGAAAGGTACGGCTGGCCCTGCGGCGTCATCACGGTGGTCAGCTGGAACGAAGCACGGCCAGGATGGTTGGGGTCGGTGGCCACGACGTAGTACGGCGGTTGGCTCGCCTGGTTCGCCAACTGGCCGGAGGCCTGCGTCGGATCGACCGGGATCGACCACTGCTCGCTCCCTTCGAAGAACGTGTCCGGCTTGTCCACGTGATACCGGGTGAGCAAAGCCCGCTGCACCTTGAAGAGGTCTTCCGGGTAGCGGAAATGCGCGGCCAATTCGGGGGTGATCTGGCTCTTCGCCTTCACCAGCCCGGGGAAGACCCCCATCCATGCCTTCAGCACAGGGTCTTTCTCGTCCTGCTGGTAGAGCGTGACCGTCCCGTCGTACGCGTCGACGGTGGCCTTCACAGAGTTGCGGATGTACGCGATTTGCCCGGAGAGCTGCTCCCGGCGGACGGCCGCGTTGCCGCCGGAGTCAAGCGAGTCCAGCGTCGCGTCGCGCAGCGAGACCGGTTTCGAGTACGGGAACTGAGCGAGGGTGGTGTAGCCGTCCACGATCCACTGGATGCGCCCGTCGACCACGGCGGGGTACGCCTTCTCGTCCAATGTGAGCCACGGGGCGACTTTGGCCACTCGCGTCCGGGGGTCGCGGATGAAAATCAATTTGGACTGCTCGGTGATCTGGTCCGAGCGCAGAAAGTTCAGCTCGCGGTACTTCACCATGAACGCGAGCCGGTTGAGCATGCTGGAGACCGGCACGCCGCCCCGCCCGTCGTACGAGAACGAGGGAGCCGGGGCGTCGGCGTCGTACTCCTGCGCGGGCCCGCCGACGATCGCGTAGTCCGCGTCGGTCGCGCCGATCAGCTCGCCGAAGTACACCCTCGGCTGGGTGACTCGCAGCGCCTCTGGGGTATTCGGATCCCCGATGTCGCTGGTGTCGCTCGACGTGAAGATCGGGAACCCGCCCTGGCTCGCGCCGTTGGCCTTCTGGTCCGCCCCGTCCTGCTGGTCTGCCCCGGTCACCTGGTTCGCGGGCGCGGCGACGAAACCGTTGCCGTGCGTGTAGACCATATGCTGGTTTTGCCAGCTGGTCTGAGGCCCGGTCAGGTTCGCCGTGGCGAGCTCGCGGACCGCGACGACGTAATCTCGTAGTTGGCCGTCCACCGTGTACCGGTCGAGCGCGAGCTGGCTCGGGAAACCGTAGAAGGTCTTCCTACGCTGTTGCTGCGTGAACGTCGGCGAAATCAGGTTCGGGTCGAGAATCCGCAGATTATTGAGGGTGTGCTTGTCCTCTTGCACGCTCTGCGCGAACTTGCTCTTGTCCTGCGGCGGAGCCCAGTCCTCGGTCTTGACGTATTGGCCGGTCAGATTGAACGCCTGCTGGGTGGCCTTGATGTTGCGCTCGATGTACTGGCGCTCGACCTCTTTGGCGTTCGGGGTCGCGGTGAGCCACTGCACCGTCGCGGGCCACGCCATGCCGACCAGAACCGACGAGAGCAGCATGAGCGCCGTGGCCAAAGCAGGGACGCGCAAGTCGCGCAGCACGATGGCGGAGAAGAACGCGGCGGCGCAGATCACCGCGATCGCGGTGAGGATGAGCTTGGCCGGAAGCACCGCCGTGATGTCGGTGTAGCTCGGGCCGTAGAACAACGCCTCTCGCCGCGTCGAGAACAGCAGCTCGTATTGGTCGAACCAATATCCGACCGCCTTGAGTAGGAAGAAGATCCCCGCGATAGTCGCCAGCTGCACGCGCGCGGCCCGGGTGAGCATGCTCGCGGAGCGGGAGGGGCGGATGCCGTCGAAGAGGTAGTGAGTGACCAGGTTCGCCACGAAGCAGACGACGGCGACGACTTCGAGCGTGTCGAGCACGAAGACGTAGAACGGCAGGTCGAAGACGTAGAAACTGATGTCGTAGTGGAACTGGGGGTCTTGGATCCCGAACGGGGCTCCGTGCAGGTAGAGCTCGATGATCGGCCAATTGGCCTGCATGAGGAAGCCCGCGAGCGCGCCGACGAGCAACGGCAGGCCGAACCCGAACAGCCGCACCGAGGTTTCGACCGCGGCCCGGTAGCGGGCGATGGGGCTCTCCACGGTGACCGGGATGAACATGGGCCGGCTGCGATACGCGAGCCAGAGGGAGACGAAGACCAGCCCTCCGACCAACGCGGTCGCCACGCAGAAGACGATCACCTTGACGCGAAGGACCGTGAAGAAGACCGAAGTCTGTCCCAGCTCGCGGAACCAGAGCCAGTCGGTGTAGGGGCCGACGAGTTTGAGCAGCAGGAAAACCACCGCCAGAAGGACGCCGACGATCGTCGACATCGCCCGGACGCGCCGGGGTACGGTCCGAGGGCTCATTCGCAGCCAGCCTGTGCAATCAGGTTCGTATCCACCACGCAGACCACTTTACGGAAACCCGCCGACAGCGAGGAGCCGGGATCTTCAAGGCTCCGATGATCAGCAGCTCGGGACGGGCTTGCCGTTCCTCAGATCCGCCAACTCCTGCACCGCGTCGTGCAGGGTCGCGACTCTCACGATCCGCAATCCCGGAGGAATGTCGGTCGCCGCCTCGGCGCAGTTCTCGGCGGGCACGAGGAAAACCGTCGCCCCGTCTCGCCGAGCGCCGAGCATTTTATGGGTGATCCCGCCGATCGGGCCGACCTTCCCCGCTGGGTCGATCGTCCCGGTGCCCGCGATGTCCTTGCCTCCGGTGAGATCGTCGGAGGTGAGCTTGTCGATCACGGCGAGGGCGAACATGAGCCCGCCGGACGGGCCGCCGATCTTGGCCGGCACCGCGATCTGGACCTGGAAAGGCGCGTCAGGGGCGAGCCGCATTTTTATCCCGATCCGGCCTTTGGCCGGGTCGTTCTCCGCAGAGGCGAGGACGACGCGCGCGACGCCCCGAGCCTCCCCCCGCTGATAGTCCACGTCCAGCTCGTCGCCCGGCTTATGCGCGCCGACCGCCTTGGCCACGTCCTCGAGCGTCTTGGCCTCCGCTCCCCCGACCGCGACCAGCCGATCGCCCGGCTGCAGTTTGCCGTCCGCCGGGGAGCCCGGCACGACCTGGGCCACCCGGACCTGCAGCGGGTACCCGAGCTCGCTGAGCGCGGCAGCCTCCGCGGCCTCCTCGGAGTTCGAGAAATCGGCCGCGTTCTCCTGCTCCACTTGGTCTCTCGGCTTGTCGGAGGGGTACACCTCTTCGCGCGGAACCAGCTCCTCCTCGCCGGAGAACCACAGGCTGAGGGCTTGGAACATATTGAGCTGGTCGGCGGCCGACACCGTCACCAGCCGGAGCTGGCCGCGCGTCGGGCTGGCCGGTTTGCCGACAACTGTGACGACCGGTTTGCCGGTGTCCTTGCCCGCGTCGTCGATCCCGTTGCCGAGCAAGTCCAACGTCGGTCCCGGTCCGAGCGCGACATAGGGCACTTCGAGAGAGCCCGCCACCACGAGCAGCGCGACGAAAGCGCACCCCGCCGAGAGCACGGCGACAATCCGTTGCAAAACGGGTCCCACGAGGAAACGAGCGGGCCGGTCATACTGCCCAATGGTCATTCGGCCACCGTATCAGGTTCGCCCTGGGCAGAACCACATCTGGAACAGAAAGGCGTACCCTGGAGCGATGACCGCGACGACGATTTCCAGCGCGCAGAGGGCGATCCAATGAGCAAGCCACCGTTCGGGTTCTCCGCGTGGGACGGATCCGACAGCCACGGAGAGGGCGGGCCTTTCGGGCGGTCCTCGGGCTTTGACCCGAGCGATATCGGAAAGCTGTTGTCCCAGCTGGGCGAGACCTTCAGCAAACTCGGCCAAGCCGCGAGCGGCGGCCCGGAAGCCCCGACCGTGGACTACCAAGAGGTCCTCAAGGGGGCGAAAAAGGCCGTCGGCAAGCACAAAGCGCCCGTCGAGGAGCGGCAGAAGGCCGTTGCGGAGGCGGTCCGCCTTGCCGAACTGTGGCTCGACGCGGCCACCGGCCTGCCCACCGGCGTCCACACGACGGCGGCGTGGTCGCCCTCGGATTGGCTCGACAACGTGATCGGCTCCTTCCAAGAGCTGTGCGATCCAGTCATCGAACGGATGGCCGGGGTCTGGCAGGACCGTCTGCCAGAGGAGGCCTCCCAGCTCCTCGGCCCGATGCTCGCGATGGTCTCCCGCCTCGGCGGGTTCGCCTTCGGCGAGCAGCTCGCGGGCGGTCTCGCCGAAATCGCGGGCGAAGTGCTCGCCTCGACCGAGATCGGGATGCCGCTCGGCCCGACCGGAGTCGCCGCCCTGGTGACCGACAACGTCGCCGAGTTCAGCGAAGGCCTCGCGCAGCCCGCGCAAGAAGTGCTGGTCTACCTCGCGGCTCGGGAGGCCGCGCATCACCGGCTGTTCAGCCATGCGCCCTGGCTGCAGCCGACCATGGTCGCGGCGTTCCGCAGCTACGCCCGAGGCATCGAAGTCAACCTGCCCGACATGGAATCCACCGCCCAGGAGCTCGATCTGGAGGCGTTGCAAGACCCGGAGCGGATGCGCGAGCTCTTCGACCCGGCCAAGTTCGAGCTTAAACCGACAGAGGAGCAGCTCCAGGCGCTTGCCCGGCTGGAGCATCTGCTCGCTGTCGTCGAGGGATGGGTCCGCACCGTCGTCACCGACGCGCTCGGCGACCGGCTGCCGAGCACGGCGGCCCTCGACGAGACGATCCGCCGTCGCGCGGGCGGCGCGAGCAGCGCGGAGAAGGCGTTCACCACGCTGCTCGGACTGCAATTGCGCCCCAAGAAGCTCAACGAGGCCGCAAAGCTCTGGCGCCAGGTGGGCGACAGCGTCGGGGTCGACGCGCGCGACAAGCTCTGGGAGCACCCGGACCTGCTGCCGACCCAGGAGGAGATCGACCATCCCGCGCGCGTTGTCGAGCGCATGATCGCCGAGAACGACGGGCCTCTCGCGCCGTAACGCCGAAGAGGCCCGGGGTTGTGCATAGCTTGTGGATAACCTGTGGACAGGTTGTGCACAGCGGATTCGACTTCGAGAGCCGTCGCTGACAGAGTGCGCAGCATGGCAACAACGTGCGGCAAATTCTCGACCAAAAACGATCCAAAAACTCCCCGCCCCCGCGTCCTATCGCGGCATTGCGCGCGCCAGATCCGGCTGCGGACCGGAATCGTCGCGTTCCCGTGCTCGGACGGGACCGTCCGAGTGGGCTGCTCCGAGCGGCGGTCGTTACGGCTGCGGCCTCCCGACTCGCTCGACCAAACGGGGTGCCTGACGCTGCTCTCGCTCCTTGAAGCGGGACAGACGGCAGCCCAGCTCCGGGACGCGGCGAAACTGCGCGGCGCGCGGCCTGAGGCCGCAGACGCGCTCGTCCGCCTCGTCCAGACGGCGGACCTGCTCGCGCCGAAGGAGCAGGCGCCTGCCCGCATCCATGTGCATGGATCGGGCCCGCTCGCAACCGGCTTGCAAAACGCGCTGCGGGAGGCCGGGGCAAGGGTGACCGCGACGCGGGAGACGCCGCTGCATCGGGACGTCCCCGAGCACAAACCCGAACTCGCCGTCCTCACCGACCGGATCGCGCCCGATCCCGCGATCGTCCACCAACTGCTGGTGGCGAAGATCCCCCACCTCCGGGTCCGACTGGTGGACGGCGACGGGCACATCGGGCCGCTCGTGCTCCCTGGGCGAACGGGGTGCCTTTGGTGCGAGCAGCAGCACGCGGCGGACGCGGACCCCTTCCGGTCGGAGCTGCTGCGCCGCCTCGGCTCCTGCTCGGGCCGTGCCGAGCCGAGGGTCGTCCGGGCCGTGCTCGCGCAGGCGGCGGTCGAGATCGACCACGCGCTGCAGTTCCTGCGCGGGACGGGCCAAAGCTCTGCGCCGCGGGCGCTCGGCTCCGTCGTCGAGATACGCCACGACGGCATGCTCGTCCCGCCGAGGCCGCAGTCGTCGCACCCGAATTGCCTGTTCCACAGCGCTTTGCCGCACCGGGCGCGCGAACTCGCCCCGGCTGATGCGGAGACTGCCCGGTATGAGATGTCTCACGATGCTCTCAGGTGAGAACTGTATGATCAAAGCCTAATGAACGACATCGCTCGTGGTAGCTTCCGAAGGACCACAAAGATCGCCTCTTTCGGGCTCGAGGTCGCGGGACGGGGTGTGCTCGGCTTCGGAAAACGGCTCGCGGGCAAAGACAAAGACGAGGTCAACGCCGAGCTGCTGCAGAAGTCCGCCGAACAGCTTTTCGCCGTGCTCGGGGAGCTCAAGGGCGGGGCGATGAAGATGGGCCAAGTGCTGTCGGTCTTTGAAGTCGCCGTCCCAGACGAGCTGGCCGAGCCGTTCCGGGAAGCACTCGCGAAGCTCCAGGACGAGGCTCCGCCCATGCCAGCGAAGAAAATCCACCAAGTGCTCGACCAGCAGCTCGGGACGAAATGGCGGGACCGGTTCCGGTCCTTCGAAGACGCGCCCGCCGCGTCCGCGAGCATCGGGCAGGTGCACCGGGGGGTGTGGTCGGACGGCCGTCCGGTCGCGATCAAAGTGCAGTATCCGGGGGCCGATCACGCCCTGCGCAGCGACTTCAAGACGATGCGGCGGCTCACCGGCGTCTTCAAAGCCGTCTCGCCGGGCACCGACTTCGAAGCCATCATGGACGAGATCGACGAACGGGTCGAGGAGGAGCTCGACTACCGGATCGAGGCGAGCAACCAACGTCTCTTCGCGAAGACTTTCGCGGGCGATCCCGAGTACGCCGTCCCCAAGATCGTGGCGAGCGCGCCGAAAGTGATCATCTCCGAGTGGGTCGACGGCGTCTCGCTGCGCAAGATCATCGCGAATGGCTCCCAGGCCGAACGGGACCACGCGGCGACCCAGCTGTGGGACTTCCAGTTCGCGGCGATGGCGCGCGCGAAGCTCTTGCACGGCGATCCGCATCCCGGCAACTTCATGTTCCTGCCGGACGGCCGGATGGTCGCGCTGGACTTCGGCACCTGCGCCCCGTACCCGGAAGGCGTCCCCGCCTGGTTCGGGAAAGCCATCGAGTTCAGCCTCGACGACGATTACGAAGGGGTCGTCCAGGTCATGCACGATCACGATTTCTTCCGGCCGGGGTACTCGGCGACCCCGGAAGAGGTCCGCACGTATCTGCTGCCGCTCTCCGACCCGTTGCACGCCGAAGCCTTCCACTTCACCCGGTCGTGGGTGCAGGAGACGACGAACCCTTACGCCGACGTCCGGGGGCAGAATTGGCAGACCGGCAGGCAGATGAACGCCCCGGCGAACCATCTCCTGCTGTTCCGCGTGCTCAGCAGTTGCGCCGCGATCAGCGCGCAGCTCGACGCCACCGTCCCGTTGCGCGACATCATCAAGAAATGGAATCCCTCCTGGACGTGACCGGGTCCGGCATGGAGGAGCCTCCCATGGGCGAGGCGGGCGGGAGAGTCATCGTCCTCACCGGCCCGCCCGGCGCGGGCAAAAGCACCGTTGGCGGACTGCTCGCCGACCGGTTCGCGCTGAGCGCGCATTTGGTCGCCGACGCGTTTTGGCACTTCATCCGCGCCGGTTACATCCTCCCCTACCTGCCCGAGGCGCACCGGCAGAACGAAATCGTCACCAGCATCTTGGCCGACGCGGCGTGCGGCTACGCCCGAGGCGGCTATTCGGTGGTCTACGACGGGATTGTCGGACCGTGGTTTTTAGCCGAGCTCCGCGAGAAAAGCGCGCAGGCCGGAACCGAGCTGCACTATGTCGTGCTTCGCCCGGCCGAGGCGACGGCCCTTGGCCGGGCCTCGGCCCGGACCGAGGCGCACGCGCTCACCGATCCAGAGCCGATCCGCGCGTTGCACCGGCAGTTCCGAGACCTCGGCCCCTTAGAGCCGCATGCGGTCGACTCCGACGGGCTCACCGCCGAGGAAACCGCCGCGCTGGTCTTCGAAGGCCTTGGCCGGGGCTCCTACCTGCTCAGGTAGGAGCCCCGGCCAAGGCGGGGCCGAGCGTGTCCGGTTCAGGCTCCAACAGCTTCGGCCACGACCTTCCTCGGCCGGCCGCGGGGACGCTTGCGGGCGATCACTTCGCCCTGCTGGAAGATCTCGCCGCCCCACACGCCCCACGGCTCGCCACGGCGCAGCGCCTCGGCGAGACAGGTCTCCCGGATCGGGCAATCCCCGCAGTACTGTTTGGCCAATTCGAGTTCGGCGGGCTCCTCCGCGAACCATAGGTCCGGATCGACCGCTTCCTGGCAAGGCAGGCCAGGGCCGACGGTGCGAGAAGCCAACGCCTCCAACGGAACAACTGCAAACATGATGAACTCCTTGAGCAAAAAATCTTGAAAACCGACGGCGCCGCGACTGACTGTGCCGAAACCAGAACCTGGGCCGAAAAGCAAAGGCGAAGGCCTGATCACGACGGATCTGAGAAGGAACACCGGTGAAAAAGGGGCACTGGACGCTGCGCGCTCATCGAGGCCGGGCAGACAATGCTGCGGGGCCCGAGACGGGCATTCGGCTCAGTGCGGCTGTGACAGAACCGCGGCCGACCGGAAAAGGCCGACGGCGGGGGACGCGGCTTCTAGACGCGCGCCGACGCGGCCGGCCGAAGGCGGCCGAGCGGCGGCACAAGGCGATGCTGGCCCTCATTGGCCAGCAGTCCAGACTGCGCCTCGAACACGCGCTCGTCGATCAATCGCTCGCCAATTGCCGCAATGATCGGAACACCCGCATGCTTGGGCATAGTGCGCGGCTCCAGCCAGGACCGATAGGTCAGGCCTTTCGCTCCGAACTGCTGGAAGTCCTTGAGGTTCCCCGTCCCGATCAGGGCAGCCTTCATCGCGAGCGTGCTCACAGCGATGTTGCTCATATCGGTCATACCTCCTACGGATTCGTCCAGCCTCGGTCTGCCATCAGGCCGCTGCCTTCGCATGCATCATGGAGACGAGAAAATCCAGTCCTCCACGACTTCTTCGCCTTCATTGTAACGAGCCGACAAAAAGAGCGCAATCATTTTTTGACCAGCTCTTTTGCCGAACCGGCCGGTTGTATTCGAGAGAGGAAGCGCGACGCTCGGGCGGCCCGGCCGCCGCTTTCGCGGCACCAGCTGAGCATGAGCCGCGTCCGAGCCCGTGTGATCCCGACGTACAGCAGTCGACGCTCCTCCGCCACGGCCTCAGGCCCCGCTGCTGCGGCCCACGCGACCGGCAAAACCCCTTCGACCAGGCCGACGAGGAAGACCGCCTCCCATTCCAGCCCTTTCGCCGCGTGCAAGGAGCACAACGAGACTCCATCCTCCCCGGTCGGGATCCCTTTCGCCCGCAACGCGCGCTCGAACCGCGCGGCATGAGTGTTGACCCGGAACAGCACCGCTATCTCGCGCGCGGAGGTGCCGCCTCGGATCAATTCGGCGACCTCCCGCGCCACCCCCGCAGCCTCGCCGAGCTCGTCCGCGTACTCCGCGAACCTAGGCGCGGGACCGTCAGGCACTTGGCCCTGCAGCTTGCCCGCGTCGCCAAGCAGCAAATTCGCCAAGCCGGTCACTTGCGCCGTGGAACGGTAGTCGCGGTCGAGCCGGAACGAGGCTGTCGCGGGGAATCTCCTGTCGAATTCGGTGAAGAACGTCGAACACGCCCCCGCGAACGAGTAAATGGTCTGATTGGGGTCGCCCACAGCGGTCACGTTGTCCCGAGCGCCCAGCCAGGTCATGAGCAGCTCGTACTGCAACGGGGTGATGTCTTGGAACTCGTCGACGAGGAAGCACCGCAGCCAGGAGCGCAGCTGGCCTGCCGCGTCCGCCGACGACCGCGCGACGCCGATCATCGCGAGCAGGACGTCGTCGAAGTCCAGCAGCCGCTCCGCCCCTTTTGCTTTCGCGCTCTCGTAGCGCTGATAGACCTCCGCGATCGCCTCGGGGCTCGACCTGATCGCCGGGCGGCGGGCGCGGGCGGCTTCGGGGTACTGCTCGGGCCCGATCAACGAGGCCTTCGCCCATTCGATCTCGCTCTGCGCCTCTTTGCGGTCGAATTCGCCCTCGGGGAGCCCCGCCGCGTCCGCCGCCCGCGCGATGAACGGCGCTTTGCGGTCGAGGATCCGCCATGGCCGCGATTCTGCCGGCCAGAAATAGGCCAGCTGTCGGGCGGCCGCGGCGTGGAAGGTGGACGTGCGCACCGATTCGAGCCCGAGCCCGCCCTCGACGAGCTGGTCGAGGGCGGTGAGACGGTCGCGCAGCTCCCCCGCCGCGCGGACCGTGAAACTCACCGCGAGCACCTCTTTCGGACGCACTTGCCCGGAGGCGACCAGATGCGCGATCCGCCGGGTGAGGACCCTGGTCTTCCCCGATCCGGCTCCCGCGACCACCCGGACCGGGCCGCGCGGCGCGACGACCACCGCGCGTTGGCGCTCGTCGAGGTCGGCGACGAGCGCTCGGCTCAGTTTGTTGGCCCGGGACATACGGCCATCATGCCAGCGCCCGCCGACATTCCCCGGCTCCTGCGCGACGATCCGCAGCTTCGCCGGCCCCCCGCCAGCGGGTGGCGCTCCCGTCCCGCACGCCGCCACCGCCTCCGGAGCCCAGGGGAATACCCTCGCGAACGCAGTGTTGAATAGACGTATGACGACTACGGCTGAGCCTCGATTCACCATGTACACCACCACTTGGTGCGGTTATTGCCGCAGGCTCAAGGTCCAGCTGGACCAGGCGCAGATCCCGTTCGCCGAGGTGGACATCGAGCAGGACCCTGAGGCCGCCGCGTTCGTCCGCTCCGTGAACGGCGGCAACCAGACCGTGCCGACAGTGCGCTTCCCCGACGACACCGCGCTCACCAACCCCCCGTTGGCCAAGATCAAAGAGAAATTGGCCGAAACAGACAACGCCTAGCTCTCGGCGTTGGGCGACGAAGCGAGCCCGCCCGCCGAACGGCTTGCTAGGCTGTCGCCTATGGCAGATATCGTCCCCATTTCCCTCGGCCTCACTGAGGGCGACGTGTACACCCTTTGGGCTCCGCGTTGGCAGGAGGGCGACGACGAGTGGGAGGCGTTCCTCGGCAAGGACGAGGATCTCTACGTTTTCCCGACCGTCGCGGCGCTCGTCGCGTTCGTGCGGTCGGAGAGCGACCACGACCTGGCGGACCATCCCAGCTGGCAGGCTCTGGCAAGCCTCACGGCGGACGACTTCGTCCCGTCGGAGGACCGCGTGTTCGACCTGGTGAGCCTGCCCGACCTCGTCGCGGAGGACCCGACCGACGAGTCCCTGGCCGAGGTCGGGGACATCTTCGAACTCACAAGCAGCATCGGCGAGGTGTGCGAGGTGGGCGCGGTGGACAAGTTTTTCACCAAGCACCCGGTGTTGTCGCTGGGCTACACCAACGCCAGGGATTATCAGAGCAGGGAGGGGCAACGGCTCTGGTCGGTCGTCGGCAGGGCCGTCGAGCAGGATTGGGACAAAGTCCTTGACGCGCTCGACGAGCTGGTCAGCACCCCCGAAGTCGACGAAGCCTCGGTCGCCGAAGTAGAAGAGGAGCTTGCCGCCGCCGCGCTCGCGCAAGAGAACGAGGAACTCGACGATCTCGAGGACGAGGACGAGGAACTCGAAGACGAGGAGGACGAGCTCGACGAAGACGAGGAGCTCGACGAAGACGAGGACCTCTGGGCCGAGATCGGCATCGACCCGATCAAAATCGTCACCACGGCAGGCGATCTGTACACGTTGCGCTGCTACATGGACGACGAGCCCGTTTTCCTCGGCAGGGACGGGTCGATCTACGTCTTCGGCTCGGGCCGGTCGCTGCTGCGCTATCTCGCCGACGACCACGAGCACGAACTCGCCGAAGTCTCCACCTACGGCCGGTTGCGCCTCGCCGTGCTCGACGGTTTCGCCGACGTCGACGTGGCGGAGGAGAACATCTATATCCTCACCGGCATCGCCGAGGACCTCGAAGACGGCCCCGACGCGGTCGACCGCGACCAGCTCGACCTCGCCGTCGAGCTTTTCACCGACGCGGCGGACTTCGCTGGCGACGTGAACGTCGAGAAGGAACTCTCCCCCTCGGCCACGCTCGGCAGGCTCGTGACGCACATCCTCGACCCGAAAGACGGCAGGCTCGCCCCGAGCCCTCCGTACGACGCGGAAGCTGGCGCGTGGAAGGCGCTGGAATTGCAGTTCGAGGCGCGATTGAGCCGCCGCTAGGCGGTATCGGCCGCTCCGAAGCTCCAGACCGCGAGCGCCGCCTTTCCGGGCGGCGCTCGCGGTCGTTCACGCTCCGCTTCCAACGCCGCGCGGACAGAAGCCCGCCTTGCCCGCGCAAGGACCGGCCCCTCCGCGCGAGTGGCCCCGCTGGCGGCGCAGCTTTGCCTAACCTATGTGACCAGCGGAGATGCGAAAATTTTGTGACTCATTTCCTATTGCGGCCACAGCGGAGCCTGCCTACAGTCAAGGCATCGGAGAATACCGACGTGACCGTCCGGACGTTTCTCGTCTCCGCGCAGCAGAGAGGACTTCGCTATGCGCAATACGGTGTCCCGCGTTCCCCTCCTCCGCCGATTCTTTGATCCCGTTCGCAGTCGCGCATGACGATTCCCGTCGCGGTCCCGCAGTGGCGCATCGACCCCGACCGCGAGAAAGCGGCGTTGGACGCGCTCGCCGCAGGAGCCGACCAGCTATACCTCGACTTCGGCGGCGCGCGCCGAGGCGCACGGCTCGACGAGCCCGGCCAGCTGGCGGCGGCCCTCGACCTCGCCCAGATCATGGCCATCCCCGTTCTCGCCGTCCATGGCGTCGACGACATCGGCTTCGCCGATCCCTCGGCGACGGCCCTCCTTGAAGCGGCGTTCGACTGCGCGCTGGCGCTCGGGGTCCGCACGCTTTACGTGCCTGGGTTCCGCAAAAGCTCCCCCGACTCTCCCGAACGTCTCGCCCAAGCCCGAACAGCACTCGTCAGGATCTGCGAGCGGGCTCGGGGCTCCCCTGTGACGATCGCGTACGCGTCGGCGCTGGGCGCGGAAGAAAGCGTCGCGCTCGCCCGAGCGGTGGACCGCCCCGAACTTCGGGTCGTCCTCGACATCGGAGCACTGATCGAGGCCGGCCACAACCCCGAGGAGTTCGCGGAAGTCGTGCGCCGCGCGGAGCTTTTGCTGCCCGACGTCCACGCGCAGGACCCGGCCTCAGCCCCAGGACGAGCCATCGCCCTCCTCCCCGCGCTGGTCTCGCGGGGAGTCGTCGGCTCTGTGCTTGTGGCCAACGATTACCTCGCTCATCCGAGACTGCTGCGCTCGGATATCGAGCGGTGCAGGAGCCTCGGAGCCCGCCGCTCGAGAACAATACGGCTCCCCTATTGAGTAGTGACAATCCTGACAAAGCCGCAGTTCATCGGCGGCCCACACGTCATTCGTCCGCGTAGTGGTATAATTCACTTCTGAGAACTCGGGGAGCCCGCCCCGTGCTCCATCGGCGAAAGCGCCCTGAGGATCCTACGGCTGAAAGGATTCCCCGCCGGTGTTCACGCTGCAAGGCAAGAGAGTCGCTCTGCCGAGGTCGCAGGCTGAGACACAGGCCGTTTCCAACCTCCCGCAGGATGCGGCAGACGCTTCGGCGGCCCTCGTGCTTTTGCAGGACGAGCTCAGGCGGCTGCGCCTCGAGGCCGGCCAACCGAGCTTGCGCGCCATCGCCAAAGACGTCGGCTGGAGCCACGCCACCATCGCCCGAGCCTTCACCGGCGCAAACGCCCCCAAATGGGATCTCGTCGAAGCCCTCGCCGCACACCTGGACGGCAACCCCGACCACATCCGAACCCTCTGGATCGCCAGCATGGGCGCAAAACCACGCCCCGAGCCCGCGCCCGAAACCGTCGCGCAGTCCGTCCAGCCCGCCACAGCGCGATTCCCCACCGCCAGCGTCGCCGCGGCGATTTGCGCGCTCCTCGTGGTCGTCATAGTCCGCGATTTCGCCCCTGGCGACATGCGCCGCAACGAGCGCATCACGGGCGTGGCCCAGCTCTTGTTCGTCGCGACGGCGGCGCTGCTGTGGTGGCGAGTGGCCCTGAGACAACGCCGCAGAGAAAACCTGGCCGTCGCGCTCTGCCTCTCCGGATGGTCGCTCATCGCCGCACGAGACGCTTCCACGGCTATGCTCGGAGTGCCACCGCACGCGTCGCCGACCTTGACCGATCTCGTGGTCACCTATCTGCCGAACATCTGCCTGATCGCGTTCTTGCTCGTCTCCCTGCCCAAGACGCTGCGGCGGACGGCCGTCGCGGCCACAGCCTGTCTCATCCCCGTCGGATCTGTCGTCTTCATGATCCTGTACGCCCAGGCAGCAGCGTTCTCCCAAGAAGCCCAGATCGGGTTCGCGATCTACTCGGCGACGCATGTGGCGGCCTGCCTCCTCGTCCTCCTCGTCTCACTGCTCAAAAAAACCTGGACCTGGGCACTCGTGCTGGCAGGCTGCTGCGTGCTGATCGCGGTGGACCTTTTGTTCGCGTTCCTCGTCTCCGCGCGCCCGGACGGCACCGTCCCCGTCGGAGCCGCCGCAGGATTGCTCGTGTGCCCGTTAATCCTGATCGTGGCCGCCCAATGCGCCGTGCTTGAGACGGCAGAGGACGATGATCTTGCTCGCAGTGCCGTGGTGTTAGAATGATCTCCTGAGAACTCGGGGAACTCGCCCCCAGGTTCCACCGGCGGCAGCCCCGAGAATCCCTCGCTCGAAAGGATCTTCCGTGGTGTTCGCGCCACAGCGCGACGAGGCAGACGCTTCGGCGGCCCTCGTGCTTTTGCAGGACGAGCTCAGGCGGCTGCGCCTCGAGGCCGGCCAACCGAGCTTGCGCGCCATCGCCAAAGACGTCGGCTGGAGCCACGCCACCATCGCCCGAGCCTTCACCGGCGCAAACGCCCCCAAATGGGATCTCGTCGAAGCCCTCGCCGCACACCTGGACGGCAACCCCGACCACATCCGAACCCTCTGGATCGCCAGCATGGGCGCAAAACCCCGCCCCGAGCCCGCGCCCCATTCCTCCAGCCCCGCCCGCGCGCCGTTTCCCGTGATCGGGGCCATAGCGGCGATTTGCGCGCTCCTTATCGTGATCGTGCTCCGAGACCTCGCCCCGGAAGCCGTTCTCCGCAACGAGCGCATCACGGGCGTGGCCCAGCTTTTGTTCGTCGCGACGGCGGCGCTGCTGTGGTGGCGCGTGGCCCTGAGACAACGCCGCAGAGAAAACCTGGCCGTCGCGCTCTGCCTCTCCGGATGGCTCGTCGCGGCGGCGTGGCAGGTCATCGCCGCCGCGCCTTGGAAACTCCCACCGACGCTCCCGCCGGTGATCGATATCGTGGTCACGTTCCTGCCGAGCACATGCTTTGTCGTGCTGACGACAGCCTCTCTCCCTCGGCGGCAACGCAAAGCGACCCTCCTCGTCCTGGCTGTCACCGCGCCGATCTGCTTCGCGCTGTTCCTGCTCTCTTTGCGCCACGCGGAGCTTTCCGCCGGAGTCACATTCGGATATGCGGCCCTCTCCACGCTGTACGCGGCAAGCTTCTTGCTCTCCGTCCGCATCGCGCTGCTCAAAAAGAACTGGACGTGGACTCTTCTGCTGGCCGGAGTCATTGTCGTGGTCGTGACGGATCTCATGATGGTGTATTTCGTGGCGACGCGCCCCAACCAGACGATCCCCATCGGAGCCGTCATCGGGTTGCTCGTGTGCCCGCTGGTCATGAGCGTCGCCGCTCGCTGCGCGGCGCTCGAAGCGACGACGGAAGCGGACACGCCTGCCGCTGCCGCAGGGCCCGGACAATCGCGCTGAGCGGGGCGCTCACCTGCCCCGCCGCCTGGCACATTTTGTCTCAGCGCCTCAAAAAAGTGTATCAACCAGCGAAAACGCCTTGACTTAGAAATCACTTCTGTTGGAAGCTCGTTGTGCGGCGAGTCGAGGTTCCCGCATCGAGCGACGCACGAGACGCACATTTCGAGGGGTCTTCTCGTGAACTCTCTGCGGGATTTCCGACCCGGGCAGCGCGTTGCCCGGGTCGGGGCTCACCCCGTCCCTCGACCGCCGATCACATCACCCTGGTCGGCCCCTCGCCCCAGTCCGCGAGCACGTCGTAGCCGGGGACGATGACCTCTTCGATGAGCTTCTTGCGCTCCGGGTAATGCACGAAAGCGCAACGGGCCGCGTTCACCGTGAGTTTGCGGACGTCTTCGATCGTCAAGCCCAACGCCTCCACGCAACGGTGCGCCTCCTCGCCTGGGCTCGCGTCGCCCAGCAACCGCGAGTCGGTGTTGAGCGTGGCACGGAACCCGAGCCGCAAAAGCGTCTTGATGGGGTGCTCGGCGAGACTGCCGACCGCCCCGGTCTGCACATTCGAAGTCGGGCACAGCTCCAGGCCGATCCGCCGGTCGCGGAGCGTGTGGGCGGTCAGGCCCAGTTTCGCGGTGGACAGGTCCTCGGGGTCGGGGATCTCGATGTCTTCCATGATCCGCACGCCGTGGCCGATCCTGCTCGTCCCGCAGACCGCGACTGCCTCTTTGATCGACGGCGGGCCGAACGCCTCCCCCGCGTGGATGGTGAACGGGACGTTCGCCTTGCGCAAGTACTCGAACGCCGCCAGGTGTTTGGCGGGGGGGAAGCCGTCCTCGGGGCCCGCGATGTCGAAACCCACCACGCCTTTGTCCCTGAACCGCACCGCGAGCTGCGCCACCTCGAAAGAAAGGTTCGCCTGGCGCATCGCGCAGACCAAGGAGCGGGCGATGATCGTCTTGCCGAGCGCCGCCGCCTCCCGCTCCCCTTCCGCGAGGCCGACGACGATCGCCTCCTGCGCCTCGTCGAGGCTGAGCCCGTCGCGCAACGACAGCTCCGGGGCGTAGCGCAGCTCGGCGTACACGACACCGTCGTTCGCGAGGTCCACCACCGCCTCGCGGGCGATCCGCCGCAGCGCCTCGGCGGTTTGGAGCACGGCGACGGTGTGGTCGTAGACCTCCAAGTAACGCACGAGCGATCCGCTGAACGCGGCCTCGTGGAAATAGTGCGACAGCGCGGCCTCGTCCTGCTCCGGCAAGCCCCGGTACCCCGCCTCGTCGGCGAGCTCCAAGAGGGTCTGCGGGCGCAGCCCGCCGTCGAGATGGTCGTGCAGCAGGACTTTCGGAGCCCGCTTGATGGTGTCGAGATCTGGCCTGTCGTGCCTGGTGAGCGTCTTCGCAGAAACCGTCATAGCCCGACGTTACCTCGTCTTGATGACGTTTGTGCGGTCAATCGACTCGGTCGAGGATGAGGGCAGGCGCGGAGAATTCGGCAGACGGATCGGCGATGGCGAAACTCTCGGCCAGCAGGCCTCTCGCCCGGTCGAAACGTCCCTTGTCGTCGGCGAGCATCGTCGCCAGCGGCTCCCCAGCCTCGACCAGATCGCCGGGTCGTTTCGCGAGGAGGACCCCGGCCCCGAAGGACACCGGGTCGCCTTGGCGCTCCCGGCCCGCGCCGAGCCGCCACGCGGCGACCCCGATCCCGCGCGCGTCCGCCGCGACCACCCTGCCGGATCGCGGCGCGAGGACCGTCTCCTGGTGCGCGGCCTTCGGCAACGGCGCGTCGGGGTCGCCGCCTTGCGCGCGGACCATCGCCCGCCACGCCTCGTACGCCGCGCCGGAGTCCAGCGCCGCGCGCGGGTCCGCGTCGATCCCGGCGAGCCGCAGCATCTCCTCGGCGAGGACCAGCGTGAGCTCCCGAACATCCGAGGGTCCGCCGCCACGCAGCACGTCGACGGACTCGGCGACTTCGACAGCGTTGCCCACGGCGAATCCGAGCGGTGTGTCCATACCGGTCAGCAGCGCCGTGGTCCGCACGCCCGCGTCCGTCCCGATGGCCACCATCGTCTCGGCCAGCTCCCGCGCCCGCGCCGCGTCGCGCATGAACGCCCCGGACCCGACTTTGACGTCCAGCACCAGTGCCCCGGTCCCCTCTGCGATCTTCTTGCTCATGATGGAGCTGGCGATCAGGGGGATCGACTCGACGGTGCCGGTCACGTCCCTCAGGGCGTAGAGCCGCCGGTCGGCAGGGGCGAGATCGCTCGAAGCGGCCGCGACCACCCCGCCGATCTGCTCCAGCTGCGCCGTGAAAGCCTCTGGCGAGAGGAACGGCGACCAGCCGGGGATGGACTCCAGCTTGTCCAGCGTGCCCCCGGTGTGCCCGAGCCCCCTGCCGGACAGCTGCGGCACCGCCGCGCCGCAGGCCGCGACGAGCGGCGTGAGCGGCAAGGTGATCTTGTCCCCGACCCCGCCGGTGGAGTGCTTGTCCACGGTCGGCCTGCTCAGCCCCGACAGATCCAAGCGCTCCCCGGAGTCGATCATCGCCTGGGTCCAGCGCACCAGCTCCCGACGATCGAGGCCATTGAGGAACACCGCCATCGCCAGGGCCGCCATCTGCTCGTCAGCGACTTTGCCCTGTGCGAAATTCGAGATCGTCCAGTCGATCTGGCCGTCGGTGAGCGCGTTGCCGTCTCGTTTTGCCGCGATGATGGAGACCGCGTCGAACACATCCGTCATGCCACCACCATCGCATGCCTTGCCCGACGGTCTCATCGGCGGTAGGATCGACCCATGATCACGGGGGTGAGTTTGTGATGAAAATCTTTCTTGCAGCACTGGCCGCAGCGATGCTCGCGACCGGCAACCCGGCGACATCGGCGGCCTCCACCCGCGAAGTCCGATACGTCATGCGCGCCGACGGTCCCTGGCAGGCCCGCATTGTGTACCACGTCGACCGGACCGAGCCCGACTCTGGCGGAAGCAACGTCGAGAACGTGTGGCTCGACCCCGAGCACTCCTGGGAAACCACCCTCACCATGGAAGACCCCTACAACTGGGCGGGGGTGCACGTCACCGGCCTGTCCTATCTGGTGCCGCACCCTGTTTTCCATTGCGAGATCTGGGTCGACGGCACACTCGCTGATCACAGCCTCGAGCCCTGCGCGCTCCTCCCAGGCCCCCCGTTCACCTGAGTCAGGACTCCCCGCTTCTTCCCATGGTCAATTCGCTCGCGAACGCGTGCGGCAAGAGCTCCCGCAACGGGATCGGGCCGTCCGCGTGGTCCACGAGCATCTCCGGTCCGCCGTGCTCGTAGAGCAGCTGACGGCATCTGCCGCACGGCATGAGCGGAGCCCCTTGCCCGTCGCAACACGCCATCGCGAGGAGCCTGCCGCCGCCGCTGAGCGCCAGGGCTCCGACGAGTCCGCACTCGGCGCAGAGGGAAAGCCCGAGTGAGACGTTCTCCACATTGCATCCGGCGACAACACGGCCGTCGTTGACGAGCCCGGCCGCTCCGACTGGAAAATGAGAATACGGAGCGTATGCGCTCAGCATGGCCTCTTTCGCCTTTTCACGGAGGGTTTCCCAATTGATTTCCAGCACGCTCGCCGCATCCTTTCTCGTCATTAGTAAACATTGTTGGAACTTGATCAGCGAGCCGGTCGAATTTGGATAGGCAAACCTTATTATTACGCCCGGTCTTCTCACTCGCAGGGACTCATGGTTTCCAACCCTTCTGCGAGGTCTAGAGTCACCAGTATCAGCTCCGTTCCAACGGCCCCGACGGCGGGACCGCGAGTTACGAGATGGAGGCACAAATGCGCAACAAGGAGATGCCATGGCAGTGAGCACCCGGTCGCTCTACCGCGGCGATCCTGGCATGTGGTCATGGGTCTTGCACCGTTTCACCGGCGTGGCCATTTTCTTCTTCCTCTTCGTCCACGTCCTGGACACCGCGATCATCCAGATCAGCCCGAACCTCTACGACGAGGTGATCGGGACGTACAAGACCCCGCTGTTCGGGATCCTTGAGATCGGGCTCTTCGGCGCGGTGCTCTTCCACGCGCTCAACGGACTGCGCGTGGTGCTCGTGGACTTCTGGTCCAAAGGCCCCCGCTACCAGCGGACCATGCTCTGGGCGGTCGGAGCCGTGTGGCTCGCCGTCTTCGCCGTCGCCGGCGGGATCATGTTCTACATCCTGGTGAGGAACATCTGATGACCGCGACCTTGAACCCTCCCACCGTCCCCGCCCCTGCGGCGAAGAAGCGTTCCGGCTGGCGGCACTTCGAGCGGCACGCTTGGTTTTTCATGCGGATCTCCGGGGTCGCCCTGGTGTTCCTCGCCCTCGGCCACATGCTCATCATGCTCACCATCACTCCGGACGGCGTGCACCGCGTGAGCTCGACATTCGTCGCCGAGCGCTGGCATCAGCCGTTCTGGCGCGGCTGGGATCTGATCATGCTGTGGCTCGCGGAGCTGCACGGCACCAACGGCGTGCGGGTCGTCATCGACGATTACGCCCGCAAGCCCGCGACCCGGCTCGTCCTTCGGACCATCCTCGCACTATCCGCCATCATCACCCTGGTCGCAGGCAGCTACGCGCTGATCGCGTTCCCCGCCTGATCGCCGCCACGGAGCATTTTTCGGAAGAAAGGAGCGTCATGACGACTCACAACCATGAGTACGACGTGGTGATCGTCGGCGCGGGCGGAGCGGGTATGCGCGCTGCCATCGAAGCCGGGCCGAGAGCGCGCACCGCCGTGCTCACCAAGCTGTACCCCACCCGCAGCCACACCGGAGCCGCCCAGGGCGGCATGTGCGCCGCCCTCGCGAACGTCGAAGAGGACAACTGGGAGTGGCACACCTTCGACACCGTCAAGGGCGGCGATTACCTCGCCGACCAGGACGCGGTGGAGATCATGTGCAAGGAGGCCATCGACGCGGTCATCGACCTCGAGAAGATGGGCCTGCCGTTCAACCGCACCCCCGAGGGCAAGATCGACCAGCGCCGCTTCGGCGGGCACACCCGCGACCACGGCAAAGCCCCCGTCCGCCGTGCCTGTTACGCGGCCGACCGCACCGGCCACATGATCTTGCAGACCCTGTACCAGAACTGCGTGAAGCACAACATCGAGTTCTACAACGAGTTCTACGTGCTCGACGTGGTGCTCACCGAGACCGCCGACGGGCCGGTCGCCACCGGCGTCGTCGCCTACGAGCTCGCCACCGGCGACCTGCACGTCTTCCACGCCAAAGCGATCGTGTTCGCCACCGGCGGCTCGGGCCGCATGTTCAAGACCACCTCGAACGCGCACACCCTGACCGGGGACGGGATGGGCGTCGTGTTCCGCCGCGGCCTGCCGCTGGAGGACATGGAGTTCCATCAGTTCCACCCCACCGGCCTCGCGGGCCTCGGCATCCTCATCTCCGAGGCGGTCCGGGGCGAGGGCGGGATCCTGCGCAACGTCGACGGCGAGCGGTTCATGGAGCGCTACGCCCCCACCATCAAGGACCTCGCGCCGCGCGACATCGTGGCCCGGTCCATGGTGCTCGAGGTGCTCGAGGGCCGAGGCGCTGGCCCCAACAAGGACTACGTGTACATCGACGTCACCCATATCCCCGAGAGCGTGCTCGACGAGAAGCTGCCGGACATCATGGAGTTCTCCCGCACCTACCTCGGCGTCGACCCGGTCAAAGAGCCGGTGCCGGTGTTCCCGACCTGCCACTACGTCATGGGCGGCATCCCGACGAACGTCGAGGGCCAGGTGCTGCGCAACAACACCGACATCGTCCCCGGGCTGTACGCGGCCGGCGAGTGCGCCTGCGTCTCGGTGCACGGGGCGAACCGGCTCGGCACGAACTCCCTCTTGGACATCAACGTCTTCGGCCGCCGCGCCGGGATCGCCGCCGCGGAGTACGCCGCGACGGTCGACTTCACCCCGATGCCCGAGGCCCCGGAGTCGATGGTGCGGGACTGGATGGCGGGCATCCTCTCCGAGCACGGCTCCGAGCGCGTCGCCGACATCCGCGCCACGCTGCAGAAGTCCATGGACGAGAACGCCTCGGTGTTCCGCACCGAGGAGACGCTCAAACAGGCGCTCACCGACATCCACGTCCTCAAGCAGCGCTACGAGCACATCACCGTCACCGACAAGGGCAAGCGCTACAACAGCGACCTGCTCGAAGCCGTGGAGCTCGGCTTCCTCTTGGAGCTCGCCGAGGTGACCGTGATCGGGGCGCTCGCCCGCAAGGAGTCCCGAGGCGGCCACGCACGGGAGGACTACCCCAACCGCGACGACGTGAACTTCAAGCGCCACACCATGGCGTACAAGGAAGGCTCCGGGCTGAGCTCGGAGATCCGTTTGGACTACAAACCGGTCGTTGAGACCCGTTACGAGCCGATGGAGCGCAAGTACTGATGACCTCCGCACAGACAGAAGCCCCGATCTCCGAGTACACGCCTCCTGCGGACGGCGTGCTCGAGCCCCCGGTGCCGGAGGGCTCGACCATAGTCACCGTGCGCATCATGCGCACCAACCCCGAGGACCCCGCCGCGAACGGCTGGCAGGACTTCCTCGTCCCCGCGCTGCCGACGGACCGGGTGCTCAACCTCCTGCTCTACATCAAGGGCTACCTGGACGGCACGCTCACCTTCCGCCGCTCCTGCGCGCACGGAGTCTGCGGCTCCGACGCGATCCGGCTCAACGGCGTGAACCGCCTGGCCTGCAAGGTGCTGATGAAAGACCTGCTGCGCAAGGACGGGAAGCCCGTGGTGCTCACCGTCGAGCCGATCCGGGGCCTGCCGGTGGAGAAGGACCTCATCGTCGACATGGAGCCCTTCTTCGACGCCTACCGCTCGGTGAAGCCCTTCTTGATCAACGAGTCCCCCGCGCCGGAGAAGGAGCGGCTGCAGAGCGCCGAGGAGCGCCACCGCTTCGACGACACGACCAAGTGCATCCTCTGCGCCTGCTGCACCACGTCCTGCCCGGTGTTCTGGACCGAGGGCAAGTACCACGGCCCCGCAGCTATCGTGAACGCGCACCGCTTCATCTTCGACAGCCGCGACCAGGCCGGGGCCGAACGCATGGAGATCCTCAACGACGAGTACGGGGTGTGGCGCTGCCGCACGACGTTCAACTGCACGGACGCGTGCCCGCGCGGCATCCAGGTCACCAAGGCCATCCAAGAGGTCAAGCGAGCCGTCCTCTTCAACGCGAAGTAGCGCAGGAACTCGGAACAAGCATCGAGGCGGGCACGTTGCCCGTGCTGCGCCGGAGTCCTCGGAGACGACAGCGAGAGAAGCGTCTTCGACGCGGCGGAGCCGAGGGCGACGCGCAAAGCTTCATGGCCCGCAGCGCCGAGACATCCTCTTGACGGTGGAAAGCCACACCACAGGACGCGCCTTGCGATCCTCTTCTGTCAACACTATGTGAATTCCTCGTATTCACGCGAATTTTCCCTGCACACACGGTGTTCATCATCGATACTGTGGCCATGGTTTCGGCTCAGGTCGCTCCCCCAGCCCCATCGCTGAAGGGATCCGCGCCGAACCGTCCCGTCCATCCCGTCGACGAGGTGCTTCCCTTCCAGCAGCTGGCCGTTTACGGCTGCCAGCATGTGCTCGCCTTCTACGCGGGAGCGGTCCTGGTGCCGATCCTCGTCGCGAACGCGCTGGGGCTGACCCAGGCGCAGCTTATCCACCTTATCAACGCGGACCTGTTCACCTGCGGCATCGCGTCTTTGATCCAGGCGGTCGGGTTCGGCAGGAAATGGTTCCGCTTCGGCATCAGGCTGCCCCTCTTGCAAGGCGTCACCTTCACCGCCGTGAGCCCGATGATCGCCATCGGAACCGCTGTCATCGCCCAAGGCGGAGAGCCGGTCGACGGGCTGCTCACGATCTACGGCTCGGTCATCGTCGCGGGGCTCTTCGCCATCGTGGTCGCGCCGTTTTTCGCGCGGCTGCTGCGTTATTTCCCGCCTGTGGTCACCGGCTCGATCATCCTGATCATCGGCATCGCGTTGATCCCCGTCGCGGCGGGCGACATCACCTATGGCGCGATCATCGGGCAGAACGGCTTCTACATCGACCCGGCTACCGGCGCTGCCGCGCACGCGGCGGGGCTCGACTACGCCGTCCGCAATCCGGGCCTGCTCCTTCGCAACCTCGCCTACGCCTTCGGGACGCTCGCCCTCGTGCTGCTGGTCCAGCGCCTCTCCCGAGGCTTCCTGCAAACCATCGCGGTGTTGATCGGCCTCGTCACGGGCACCGCGATGGCGTTCGCACTCGGCGACGCGAATGTGGGGGATATCGCCTCGACGCCGTGGTTCGGCGTGGTCACTCCGCTGTCCTTCGGCGTTCCGGCGTTCTCCCTCACCGCCATCACGTCCATGGCCGTCGTCATGTTGATCACCATGGTCGAGACGACCGGCGACAGTTACGCGACCGGCGAGATCGTCGGCAAACGAATCCGCCCCGACGACATCGCAGCGGCCATTCGCGCCGACGGCCTCGCCACGGCCCTCGGCGGCTTCTTCAACTCGTTCCCGTACACGGCGTTCGCCGAGAACGTCGGGCTCGTCCGGCTGACCAGGGTCAAGAGCCGCTGGGTGGTCGCCTCGGCGGCCGGGATCATGATCGTCCTCGGCCTGTTGCCGAAAGCCGGATCGGTCGTGGCCAGCGTCCCGCATCCCGTGCTCGGCGGGGCCGCGCTCGCGCTCTTCGCCGCAGTGGCCGTCGCGGGCGTGCAAACTTTGCAGAAAGTGGACTTCACCGACCACCGCAACGGCATCATCGTCGGCACGACGCTCGGCGCGGCAGGGCTCATCACCGCGTTCGGCGCGATCTCCTCCGCGTTCCCGCGCTGGGCCCAGATCTTCTTCGGCTCCGGCATCACCTTCGGCGCGCTCGCCGCGATCCTGCTCAACCTGCTCTTCTTCCACACGGGCGGGCACGGGCCCGGCGTCGCGGGCCGTCCCGGCCATGGCCTGATCACGCTCGACCAAGCCAACACGATGGGCGCTGAGGAGTTCAACCGCGCCTTCGGCGACATCTTCCAAGGACAGGATTGGCTCCTCGAGCGCAGCAGGGCGCAACGCCCGTTCGCAGACGTCCTCGCGTTGCGCGGCGCGTTCCAGGACGCCTTGCTCTCCTCCTCAGAAGAGGAGCAGCTCGCCCTCCTGCGGTCCTTCCCTGAGCTGGCCAGCGCGGACGACACTGGCCACCGGGGGCAGCTCCCACGAGTTCTGCGAGCGGGAGATTACGCGCTCGACCACGCCGAGCGGGGCCTCGGCTCGGTGGACAACGAGTTGTACACCGACCTGGGGACGCTCACCGCCGCCTACCACGAGCGGTTCGGCTTCCCGCTCATCGTCTGCGCACGCGACGTCGAGCGCTACGAGCGCGTCGTCTCAGGCGGTTGGTCGCGAATGGCCAACTCGCAGATCGCCGAGCGCGTGTTCGCCCTCATGGAGGTCACGAAAATCTTCAACTACCGGTTCGACGACAAGATCGCCGAAGCCAACCCGATCGCGGCAACGCGCCAACAACTCGCGGCAGAGCCCATTCCCCTGAGCTGAACGACGTTCGTTGAAGCAGCTCAGCCCGGCATGTGCGCCAAAGAGGACTTCGGGCCCGCGCATTCGCCGACGGACGGGAGCCGTCCTCTGCCGAGATTGTCTCGCCCGCGTCGGACGTGATCGTGCAATACAGGAACATCCGCGCCAGCGGGTCCGCCTTGGCGTCCTCCGGCTCGACCACGGCAATGAGGCCCGCTGTCTTCGGGTCGCCGATGGGGACCGTCACCGACCACGGCCCGACGATTTTGCGGACAACCCCGGTGTTGGCGGAGTTATCCCGGAAGTAGCAGAAGAGCGGCACGTGATCGCATTGGGAGTTCCTTCGAGTCGATCTGGCGGGCTCGCCTGAAACAAGCGCTCGTCACGAGCCCTCAGGCATCTTCTCCCGAGCCTTCGGCCCCATGCACTGGGCGATGAGGCCGTCCTCCTCATCGATCACCTTGCCATTGAACGTGATCTTGCAGCTCACGTGCGGAGCGACGCCGAACGCGCGGTCCCCGCTCTCGTGGTACACGAAGAGCACCGCCCAGTCCGCGCTGCCCAGCGGCACCGTCTTCGTCCACGACCCGTCCGTCTTCTCGGTCCCCGAGAGCTTGTCGAGGTTTTCCGGGGTGGGCTGGAAGCCCGGCCACGCGGAGCCTTTGGTGTATTTGACAGTGGCGGTCATACCGTCATCGACGGACACCTCGTAAGTCACTCCGCCTGCGGCTTCGCTGGTCGGAGACGCGTAGACCGCAGACGCGGCCATTGCCGCCGCGCCGAGGAGCTGACATGCTTTCGTCGCGCGCATCGCCCGACCCTCCATATTCTGCCGGAAGCCCGACATCGCACAACCCACTGAACGCATCGAGCGGAGCACGCTCCGTCTCGCCTGCATCATAACAGCCAGATAACGGTCTTGCTCACCGCCCGGCGCCCGCCAGGCTCAGCGCTCGAGGATAGCCGCGACGCCCAGCACGCAGCCAGGCAATCAAGACCGCGCAGCCCTTGCGAGACATTGCCACCGCCTGCACGCCTCGAGAAATCTCCTTCGACCGACTCTCCGTCGTTCGCTGTCCGACTGCAGCGCCTGTCCCCGTCAGTCCTCTTCGTAGTGGCCGAACCGACGCGCGCCGCCAGACCATCTGTCGTCGTCCCCGTCCTCCTCTGGCTCAGGCTCCGCGCCCGAGCGCTCCGCGAGCCAATTCCGAAGCCCTTCGTCCTCCTCGGGCTCGACCTCGACGCGGCGGTCTCTGCGCTCCCCCCAATACTGGTCCGCGCGCTCCTCCGCTCGGACCTCCGCATCGGTCTTCTCCTGCTCGGGCTGTCCCTGCGGCTCGGCAAGCCTGCTATTCGCCTCGGCGATCAGCTGTTGGAGAGCCCGCTTCTCCCTCTCCGACTGGGCGAGCGCCTCCGTCACTTTCGCGGCTTGCTCGGCGAGCTTGCCCCGCAGGCTCTGCACATGCGCGCCGAGCCGATCCTGCCTGCTCATCCGGGGATCTTCCGCATGGCGGCCTCGAACAACTTGTCCCACGGGACGGGAACGTTCGAGGGAGGGCAGACCCAGAATTCAACCAGATTCTTATCTTTGAGCCCTGCCGCAAACCAGCAATGAAATCCACTGTCTTGCGCAACATTCACGACCCGCCATATAATCCTGTTATTTTGCTGCACGATGTCTACGACGCGTTTCTGCGCAGCAGAAGACTTGAAATTCTTGTACGAATACGAACCAACGGAGCAATCGTGCAAAATATTTGTCAAACGCCGAAATTTCTGCTGGGCCAATTCCGAGCCTGTGAACCCGCCGATGCTTTCGCCAATCGACCACACTGAATCTGATGTTTCCAGAGAAGAGGATTTATAGGTGATAGAGGCATACACGCTATCACCCTTCGTGAATATATATTTGCTCTCCGGCGTGTCGGCAACCAGACATTCTGCCGGGTTGACCGAGATAAATTTCGCTTGGCTTGGGGAATCTGAAACGGCGTACACGCCCAAACGGCAACCAACTATCTCGCCCACTTCATCCGCGCTTAAGATATAGCTCAGTACACTCGGATTGCCCGAGTCCGGCACATCCTTTGTCGGAAGCGACCCGTTCTGCCCGCAGAGGGGCAGGCTCGATTGTGGAGACGATGAGGTCACTGGATGAGGAGGAACTGTTGCAGCGTGGCCCGAAGGCGCAGGAGCCGAAGAAACGATCGAGCTCGAGGGCGGAAAACCCGCTCGCCTTGGCTTTGATCGTTCGACATCATGACATCCGGCAAGCACGAGAGACACCGCCGAAGCCACTGCTGCGAAAGAAGCGACCAACCTCGTCATGCTAGATGCACCGTCACAGGGTAAAGGCCATACGGATCCCAACGGGACATCATCACGGTCATTGTCTTGCCGTCCGGAGAAACATCCTGGATGAATCCTCCGTAGTTGGTCTCCTGGCTATAGTGGTCGCCCACGCGACCATCTTGACCAGTATGCTCATTCGTCACAATCGGCTGCGGCGGACCGAAAGCGCTCGGATCGTCCAGCGGCGCGCTGCGCATGTAGACACCTCCATGGTCTGGGTCTCCGTCGGTGTACACCATGACGATACGGTTGCCGACCACTTGCGTGCTCGCCTCCCCCACGTTCGGGAAATTCGGAATGGTGTACGGATGCGACGGCACCTGACCGGGCTGCCCCCAGCCATGCGAAGGGCTGTTCTGAGCGCCCGGATCGTAGTACTGCCACTTGCTCGGGTCGGAGACCCCGTCGGGGTCCACTTTGGCGAAATGAGGTCCGGTATTCGTGCGAGATTCTGCCGAGCCCACAATCATCACTTGCTCCTTGCCTGTTTGCGGATCTTTGTATGTGCTCAACTGAACTTGCCGGAAATTCTTATCCTGTAATTCCACATTGCTTGTCGCAACAGGATTGACTCCTTTGGTCTTGGGGTCGACATCGTAGGATGCAATCCACGATTTCTCGCTTGCCTCATGACCTTCCGGATTCTCTTTAGTGGCGCCGCTGTGGGCATCCCAGTTGATCTGTTGCCACGCTACTACGAGTTTTCCATCCACCATCTTCGCAGAAGTGGGCACAAGAGAGCGGTTAGGCGGCGGGGTGAAACGTTTCGGTTTGCATGTCTCCACTGGGAACAACTCTGTCGGCTTGCCGTCCGGATTCGTCATGAACCCGTCGTAGACCATCTTGCCGTCCGGCCCGATGTGGCCTTTGAGCACAGCGTTGCCCGCCACACGTCCATCGCCCCCGCCCTCAGGCTTCAGTTTGTCCGCCGTGTCGCCCATGATGAAGATGTACTGCTCGACGCCGTTCTCGTCCGGGCCCATCGGCACCGGCACTCCGAGGTCCGCGCCCTTCACGGTGGGCGGGCCGGGGAACACGACATCCGGACCGGCCTCCACGCCCACCACCTGCGGCGGGATGTCCTGCTCCGGATCGTGGACCATGCCGGGGACGAACTGGCTCGCCACCCAAGCGGCGTTCCCGGTCAACTCCGCCTCCAACGCGCGCAACGACATGTGCGCGTTCTTGACCAGCTCTTCCGCCTGTGCGCGCAGTGGTTCCACGCCCGACACGATGGACTGCGCCGCTTGGGTGACCGCGTCTTTCACCGAGGGGTCGGAGAACTCGCCATGCGCTGCGAAATCTCTAAGCCAATCCTCCACCGAGCGGCCCTTGACTGTGGCGCTCAAGCCATTGCCCACCAGGCCGGCCGCCTGTTTCGCGAGCGCGTCGCCTTGTTCCCCCACATGCTTGAGCAGGGCGGCGGCCCCGTTGCCGATCTGCCAGTCGACCTGGTCCAGCTGTCTCTCGGCTAGATCGCCGAAGAACTGGGCGGCGACGCTCTGCCAGTACTTGTCCACGCCCGCGACCACGTTCTTGTACTCGTCCGCTGTGGTCTTCTCCGCGTCCGACGCGGCTTGATAGGCATTGCCGACGCGCACGAGGTCCGGCCAGTCGCCGGACAAGTCGTGCATCGTTTTCCCGCCGAGCGCCGTTCCCGCCAGTTTCTCGATGGCTCCGTCGATCGGACGCAGCCTCGCCAACAGGTATTGAACGATCTGCCACGTCGAGGTGTTGGGCTTCGCCGCGCCGGAGAACTTGGCCGCGTCCACGGGCGGAAAGCCCATTGGCGAGAGGTCCGGGTGCGGCGGCGCGTCCTTGTGGTCGAAGTTCTTCTGCAGCCAATCCCAAAAGCTCTGAGCCGACTTCGAGTCTTGTTTGTGGTACTCCTTCGCGGCTTCGACGCAGTCGTCCCCGGTTTGGCGCAACGCCTTCCCGTGCTCCGTCTGACGGTCGATATAACTGTTCCCGAACGCGTACAGAACTCGCGCCAGCTGCTCCAGCAGGCCTTCGTAGTCGCCCTTCGCCGAGAAGGTTTCTCGAAGGAACGTGGCTGTCGCGTTATACCGCTCCGACAGGTCCACGACCAGCACGCCCATGCCCGCCAAACGGTCGGGATCGACCGCCACCCCCGGTGGTGGGGACATACCGCTCCTCCTCGCGCTCCGCCGAACTGTCCGTCTCGCGCACGATTTTAACGGCAGAAGGGGCCTCCCCAAATCCTGGAGAGGCCCCTTCTGCCGTTCAAGTTCGAAGTCAGCGCTCGAGGATGGCGGTGATGCCCTGCCCGCCCGCCTCGCAGATCGAGACCAGAGCCCGGCCGGAGCCGCGCTCCGCGAGCTGCTTGGCGACCTGCGCGACGACCCGCGCGCCGGTGGCGCCGAAGGGGTGGCCGATGCCGAGCGAGGAGCCGACGGTGTTGAGCTTGGAGCGGTCGATCTCGCCGAGCGGCGCGTCCAGGCCGAGCTTCTCTTTGCAGTACTCCTCCGAGGACCAGGCCTTCAGGTGGCAGAGCACCACGGAGGCGAAGGCCTCGTGGATCTCGTAGACGTCGAAGTCCTGCAGCGCGAGGCCGTTGCGGGCGAGGAGCCGGGGCACGGCGTAGGTGCCCGCCATCAGCAGGCCGTCCGTGCCGCTCACGTAGTCGACGGCTCCGACTTCCACGTCCACGAGGTGCGCGAGCACCGGCAGGCCGCGCTCGGCGGCCCACTCGTCCGAGGAGAGCAGCGCGGCGGCGGCCCCGTCGGTGAACGCGGTGGAGTTGCCCGCGGTCATGGTCGCGTCGCCCGCGCGCACGCCGAAGACCGGCTTGAGCTTCGCGAGCTTCTCCAGCGTAAGGTCGGGCCGGAGGTTGTTGTCGCGGACCAGGCCCTGGTACGGGGTGATCAGGTCGTCGAAGAAGCCCCGCTCGTACGCGGCGGCCAGGTTCTTGTGGCTCGCCAGCGCCAGCTCATCTTGCGCCTGCCGGGTGATGCCGAACTGCTTGGAGGTGATGGCGGCGCTCTCGCCCATGGTCAGGCCGGTGCGGCGCTCGCCAGCGGACATCTGCAAGGCGAAGGAGCCCGGGCGGATGGAGGCGATGAGCTGGAGCCGCTCTTTAAGGCTCTTGGCGGTCTGCAGGCGCTGGCCGATCTTGATCAGCCCTTCGGGGATGCCGGCGGCGGGGATGCTGTACGAGTCGACACCGCTGCCGACGCCGACCTCGATGCGGCCGAGGGCGATCTCGTTCGCGACGTCCGCGGTCGCGCGCAACGAGGTGCCGCACGCCTGCTGCAGGTCCCACGTCGGGGTGTACGGGGAGAGGCCGCTGGAGAGCACGGCCTCGCGGGTCAGGTTGAAGTAGGCCGGGTCCTTGGCGACGCCGCCGCCGACCACCGCGCCGAGCTGCTCGCCGTGCAGGTCGAACCGGTTCACCAAGCCCTGGAGCGCGGCGGTGAGCATGTCGAGCACGTTCGAGTCTTTGTACGCGGTGAAGGACCGCGCGAAGGGGGTCCGGTTGCCGCCGAGGACCGCGACCGGGCGGCCGAGCTTGGCCCCTCCCGTCTGCGGGGCGGGGTTCGAGCGGGTGCGCGTCCGGCGCTGCGAGGCCGATGATGTGGTGGCCACAGTGTCCTCCATACAGATGAGTGGTTGGTCGTCAGAACTCGTAGAACGTTCTCCCTTCCATTTGTACCCTCTCCGTCTCGGCCTGTCACGATCGGGGCCGGAAAAGCTACTCGTGAGTAGCTTTTCCGGTTACTCACGAGTAGCTTTCGACCCCCCTGCTGTTCGGGCGCCCGGAGGCGCCCACTAAACTCGCAGCTGGATTTTGCAACTCTCGACCCTGGGCTTAACTGCTTTCAAAGAAAGGCGCGTCACGTGGCATCCCCCCTCGGTAAAGACCCGATCTCAACTCTGTGGACTTCCGGAGCCGGAAAGTTCGTCACCAAGCAGCTCGGACTCCCCCAGCCCCCGGCGCTTTACCGCTACAAGCCGGGCAAGCCCCTGCTGCCCGGCCCCGTGCTCATCGGCGGCTCCGGCGCGAACGGCGGCGGAAAGCTCGTCGAGCCGCTGCTGCACATCCTCAGGGACGACTACGAGTTGATCACCCTCAACCGGGGCGCGCGCGGAGCCGACAAGCTCGGCGCGCTCGTGTTCGACGCGACGGAGATCACCGACCCGGACGGCCTCGTCTCCCTCTACCAGTTCTTCAACGCGAACCTGCGCAGCCTCGGCAAGAGCGGGCGCGTCGTGGTCATCGGCACCACGCCGGAAGAAGCGGGCTCCCCGGTCGCCCAGGCCGTGCAGCGCGGCCTCGAGGGCTTCACCCGCTCGGTGGCCAAGGAGCTGCTCGCAGGCTCCACCGCCCAGCTCGTCTACCTCGCGCCCGGAGCCTCGACCGGTCTGACCGCGCTCGAGTCGACCGTCCGGTTCCTGCTCTCGGGCAAGTCCGCCTACGTCGACGCCCAGGTCATCCGCGTGGGCTCCGCCGACGCGAAGGCTCCGGAGAGCTGGGCCAAGCCGCTCGCCGACCGGGTCGCCGTTGTGACCGGAGCCGCTCGCGGCATCGGCGCGGCCATCGCCGAGGTCTTCGTCCGCGACGGCGCGAAAGTCATCGTCGTGGACGTGCCGCAGGCCGCCGACGCGCTCGCGGAGACCGCCAAGCGGCTCGGCGGCATCGCCGTCGCGGCGGACGTGACCTCCCCCGAGGCCGCCACCGCGCTCGCCGAGGCCTCCAAGGAGTTCGGCGGCATCGACGTGCTGGTGAACAACGCGGGCATCACCCGCGACAAGCTCCTGGTCAACATGGACGCGGCCAAGTGGGGCGCGGTCATCGCGGTGAACCTCAAAGCCCCGCTCCAGCTGGCCAACGCGCTGTTCGAGAGCGGCACGCTCAAAGACGGCGGCGCGGTCGTCGACGTCGCCTCCATCGCGGGCATCGCCGGGAACCGGGGCCAGACGAACTACGCCCTCACCAAGGCCGGCGTCATCGGCCTTGTGGACGCGTACAAGTCGGTCTACGCCCAGCGCGGCATCACCATCAACGCCGTCGCCCCCGGCTTCATCGAAACCCCGATGACCGGAGCGATCCCCCTGATCAACCGCGAGGTCGGCCGAAGGCTCAACTCCCTCCTGCAGGGCGGGCTGCCGGTCGACGTCGCGGAGACCATCGCGTACTTCGCCGCCTCGTCCTCGAGTTCGGTGACCGGAAACGTGGTCCGCGTCTGCGGCCAGATGACGTTGGGAGCCTGAGCATCATGGGCAAAATCATCAACCTCCCCAAGGCCCCCACGCTCGGGCCCGCCTACCTGAAGGTGATCGGCACCGACCTGCTCGGCAAGCGGAAGGTGCAGAACTCCGCGAGCGCGTCGCTGCCGACCAGCGTCGTCGCGGTGCAGAACGTGAAGATCGACGCGGGCAAGTTCGCCGACTACGCCAGGGTCACCGGCCTCAAGCAGACCGGCGAGCTGCCCTCGACCTACGCGTTCATCCTCTCGCAGCCGCTGGTGATGACGATCTTCGCCGACCCTCGGTTCCCGTTCCAGCCGAACGGCCTGGTGCACATCGAGAACTCCGTGCGCCAGGAGCGGCCCGTCGCCCCCGGCGAGACGTTCAACATCCGCGCCTGGGTCGACAACCTGCGCGAGCACCGCAAGGGCCTGCTGTTCGACGCGACCGCCGAGATCTCGGTGGGCAACGAGCTGGTCTGGACGCAGAAGTCCACTCTGCTCAAGCAGCAGAAGACCAGCCTGTCCGGCCAGCCCGCCCCGGAGCCCGCGCAGCAGAAGCTGCCGCCGGTGGCGAACCTGCTCTCCGTCGGCCAGGTCCAGATCTGGGATTACGCGGCGGCTTCCGGGGACTTCAACCCGATCCACCTCTCCGGCCCCACCGCGAAGCTCCTCGGCTTCCCCAAGGCCATCGCGCACGGGATGTGGGAAGCAGCCGCCGCGCTGCGCTACGCCGAGGGGAGCATCCCGCCCGCGCACACCTACAGCGCGCGCTTCGGCAGGCCGCTCTTCCTGCCGGGCACGGTTGCGGTGTACCTGGAGAACACGCCGGAGAAGATCGAGATCGCCCTGCGGGACCGCAAGACCGGAGCCCCCCACTTCCAGGGGACCATCACACCGAACGCGTAAACTGTCGCCATGTCGTATCACCCTGATCAACCGCAGCAGACCCCATGGCCCGGCGGCGCGCCCGAAACGGCGGCCAAAGGGCTTTGGGCGAAGCTCCTGCCGCCCGTTGTCGCGGCGGTAGGCGGTTTCGTGGCGGCGGTCCCGGTCGTGCTCCTCGCGACCGCCGCGTTCAGCGAGGACAGCCGCCCGTCGGTTTCGGCCCCGTCGAACCCCGACCAGTCGTTGCTTGGCCAGGTGCCCTACGGCTCCCACTGAGCGTGGGTCTGCTCACTGAGAGCGGGCCTGTTCGCAGGCTCGGCTCAGCTTTGCGGAGCTGGGGACGGGGAAGTCCGCTCCAGCTGGCGTGCGCGGTGATCGTCGCGCTGTGCTTCGCCCAGTCCCCCGGGCTGATCGCGGCGGACACGAAACTCGACCTCACCGGCAATCCGACCGGCTTCCTGCGGCAGGCATGGTCCTTGTGGAGCGATATCGCCCCGCTCGGCCAGCCCCGCAACCAGGCATACGGCTACCTCTTCCCGCACGGCAGCTTTTTCGCGCTGGGATCGCTCCTACACATCCCGCCGTGGGTCACGCAGCGGTGCTGGTGGTCGGTTCTGCTGTGCCTCGGGTTCGTCGGCGTGGTCAAGCTCGGCGAGACGCTCGGGATCGGCACCCCGACAAGCAGGATGGTCGCGGCTTCGGCGTATCTCGCGAGCCCCAGGGTGATGACCACGCTCGGCGCGATCTCCTCGGAGACCGCGCCGATGATGCTCGCGCCATGGGTGCTCATCCCGGTCGTCCGGGTCTGGACCGAGGAGAGCCCGTCGATGCGCCGCTTGGCCGCGCGTTCGGCGGGCGCGGTCGCCCTCATGGGCGCGGTCAACGCCGTGGCCACCGCAGCCGCGTGCCTGCCCGCCTTCCTGTGGTGGGCGGCGCGAGTCCGCAGCGCGCGTTGGCGCGCGTTCACCGTGTGGTGGATCCCGTGCCTCGTGCTCGCTTGCGCGTGGTGGCTCGCGGCGCTCTTGCTGCTCGGCTCGGTGAGCCCGCCGTTCCTCGACTTCATCGAGTCCTCCAGGGTCACCACTCGCTGGACCTCGCTCGTGGAGGTCCTGCGCGGGACGGACGGGTGGACGCCGTTCGTCGATCCGAGCCGGATGGGGAGCACCGGACTGGTCAGCTACCCTGTTTTGGCGCTTGCGACCGGGGCGCTCGCCGCCGTAGGGCTCGTGGGCCTGTGCCACAGGCGAACTCCCCACCGGGGCATGCTCGCCGCGATCCTCCTCGTCGGCGTGCTCGGCCTCTGCGTCGGATACTCGGGCCCTCTCGGCAGTCCGCTCGCCGAACCGGCGCGTGTGTTCTTGGACGGGGCGGGAGCCCCGCTGCGCAACGTCCACAAGCTCGACCCGTTGGTCCGGCTGCCGCTCTCGCTCGGAGTCGCCAGCGCGCTCGGCTCCTTGCCGTCGCGCTCCCGCGATTTCTTCCGCTCCCTCGCCAGGCCGGAACGGCATCGGACAGCCCCCGTCGCCATCGTCGTCCTCATCGCCGTCGCGTTGAGCGCCTCCGCCGCGTGGACCGGCAGACTGGCCCCCGGCAAGCCGTACCGCGACCTGCCCGACTACTGGCGCAGCGCCAGCGCGTGGCTGCAGCATCACCTCGCGGACCAGCCGCCCGGAGCCCGCGCGCTCATCGCGCCTGGGTCGCCGTGGGCCGACCAAGTCTGGGGCCTGACCAGGGACGAGCCGATCCAGGCGCTCGCGGAGTTCCCGTGGGCGGTGCGCGACGCGGTCCCCCTCGTCCCGTCCGGCGCGATCCGCTCGCTCGACGCCGTGCAACGGCTTTTCGCCGAGGGCCGCTCCTCGAGCGGTCTCGCCGACGCCCTTCTCGCCCAAGGCTTCGCCTACCTGGTGCTGCGCAACGACCTCGATCCCGAAGCCTCGCACAGCACACGTCCGATCCTCGCCCACCAAACCGTCGAGGGCTCGCCCGGTTTGACGAAAGTCGCCGAGTTCGGGCCGCTCACCGGCGCGGGCCGGATTCCGGGGGCCGTGGTGGACGACGACCTGCGCGCCCGCTACCCCGCCGTGGAGATCTATCGCGTGGTCGGCGGCGAGCACAGCGAGCCGCCCGGCCCGTATCTCGTGGGCCTGGACGGCGCCACCGTCGTGGACGGCGGGGCCGAGGCGTTGCTCTCGACCATCGAGCACGCCCATGAGCTTGGCGACCCGGAGCCAGGTCCGATGCTCCTGCGCGCCGACGCGCGGCGGGCGGGCCTCGATCCTCCGGTGGTCGTGGTGACCGACACCCCCATGCTGCGCGGAACCGATTACGGCCGAGTGGACGACCACGTCTCGGCCGTCCAAACCGACAAAGACCCGAAGCGGGTGGCCAACGCCGTCCCCGACTACCCGACCGAAGGCGCGGCGGTCGTGCGCGGCGTGTGGGAAGGCGCGAGAGTGAGCGTGTCGAGCTCCGTCTCCGAGGCCAACGGGCTCTCTCTGGTCTCCCCCGGCAACAGCCCGCGCGCCGCCTTCGACGGCGACCCGTCGACGAGCTGGCTCTCCGCCGGACTGGACCGCGCGGTCGGGCAATGGCTCCAGCTCGACTTCGACGCTCCGGTCTCCGATCCACAAGTGACCGTGACGGTGAGCCGGGCGATCGGTCCTGCGGTCAACCAGTTGGAAATCGCCACCGAGCAAGGCACCGCCACCCTGCGCGACGTCGTCGCCGACCGGCCCGCCAGCGCCACCGCGCCCACCGGGCAGACCCACTGGCTGCGGATCACCGCGACCGGCACGGAGAACGGCACGGCCGGCAATCAGTTCGGCATCAGCGAGCTGCAAGTCTTCGACCGCAAAACCGGCGAAGCGGTGCCGGTGCGCTTCAAAGTGCTCGTCCCCGACGCGGGCCCGGACGTCCGTGTCCGCCAGTGGGAGCTGGGCCAGGAGTTCCCAGGCAGGCCCAGCTGCGCGCGGGGGCCGGTCCAGACGCAGTGCGCGCAGTCGCTCACCCTCGCCCCCGAAGAGCCGACCGTGTTCTCGAGGACGATCGGGGTGGCGCGGGCGACCGAAGTGCTGCCCGCCCTCTTCGTCCGCTCCCGGCTCTCCCCCGCGAGCACGGACCTGCTGGCCGAACCCGGCCGTATCCTCGCGACCGGGGAGAGCGCGAGCGGCGATTCCCGAGGCTCCGCCTTCGCCTCGGCGGACGGAGACCCGCGCACCGCGTGGACGGCCTCGCCGAACGCGCTCAAGCCCGGCGCGCCCAAACCGAGGCTGACCCTTCAGCTCCCCGCGCCCGCCGATGTGGCGCGGGTGCGGATCGTCCCCGCTGCGGGGGCGCTGCCCGCACGGCCGACCAGGATCGCGGTGGACCTCGGCGACGGCAGGCAGATCCGCGATATCGACCCCGACGCGGATTCGACCACTGTCGAGCTGCGTGCGCATCGCACCGACCGCGTCGTCATCACCGTGCTCGACTGGCAGGACACGCTCAACGTGAACTCGCTCGGCTTCGCGGAGCTCCAACCGCCCGGCCTGGCGGAAGTCGAGCTGCTCGGGCCGGACGGCGGCCTGGTCCCCGGCTCCGCGCGGCAGAGCGGGCTCCGCCGCGACGAAGACCGGGTCGTCACCGTGGACTGCGAGCACGGCCCAGTGCTCAAAATCGGCTCCCGAGCCGTGCCGACCTCCGTGACCGCGACCGTCGGGGCACTGCGCTCGGGCGCTGTCGTGCGCGCGACGCCGTGCGATTTCAACCCGATCCCGCTCGGCCCAGGATCGCACGACGTCGTCGCCGCCCCCGGCAACGCCTTCGTCGTGGACTCGCTCGTGCTGCGCGATGTGCGGCTCCCTCCCCCACGCGCTGCCGATCCCCAGCGGGCCGACGTCCGTTCCTGGGACGTGACCGCGCGGGACATCGCCGTGCGGCTGTCTGAGGAAGTGCGAATCCTCGTGGTCCCCGAGAGCGTCAACCCCGGATGGCAGGCGACCGCAGCCGGGCAAACGTTGCGGCCGGTCACCGTCAACGGCTGGCAGCAAGGCTGGATCGTCCCCGCGCATCTCGCGGGGACGATCCAGCTGCGCTTCCCGCTGAACACTTGGTATCGCGCCGGGCTCGGCATAGGCCTCGCCGGGCTCGTGCCCCTCGCGGCGCTCGCGCTCGCCCCCGCTCTGCGCCGGAAGCAGCGGGACCTCGGCACTCCTACGGCCCTCCCGCGCGCGCGGCTGTTCGGAGCCCTTGCTGGGCTCGGCTGCGCATGGCTGATCACGGGCCCGGCGGGCGCGGCCATCGCCGCGACCCTCGGGCTCGGTTTCTGGAGCTTGTCCCGGCGCGGCGGCGACGTCCCCCGCGCAGCGGCCATCGCCGCCGGACTTTCAATGACAGCGGCTGCGGGCATGCTCGCGCTCGGCCCCTGGCGCAGCCCGCACTACCTCGGCAACGCCCTCGCGCCGCAACTGCTGACGCTGATCGCGCTCGGCAGCGTCGTCTGCTCCTCGGTCTTCGACCGCGAGCCCCAGAGTTTGGAGCAAGGAGCCTCGACCCAGGCGTAGCTCAACGCGGAGACGCCGATAGAGAACACTGTCGCGGCGGCCAGAGCCAATGGCATCCGGAAGGCCGACTCGGGCAGCCCGAGGATCGGCAGCAGCACGCCGAGCACCGCCAAATGCCAGAGGAAGAAGCTGTAGGACCAACGCCCAAGAGTCAGCGTGATCGGATGTCCGAGCACCTTGTGCCCGCTGTCGGGCCCGGCGAGCGCCGCAGGGGCGACGAGCGCCGCCGCGAGCACCGCCCCGAGGGCGATCTTCGTGGCGAACTGCCACGGCAGCACCGAGGCGAGGTCCGGCGGGCCGCCCAAATCGGTGCATTCCAACCCGAACGCGACGACCGCGACGGCCAGGCAGATCCGTTTCGCCCGCGCGCCGACGGCCCGCCCTTGGCCGCGCAGCTCGGCGAGCACCATGCCCGCCGCGAACCACGGCACGTACCCTGGGAGCCACAGCTTGGGACTGCCCAGGTTTTCGTCCTGCCACGGCAAGAACGCCCAACCGAGGGAAACCGCCGAGGCTGCGAGGAGCACCGGCACCCGCCACCGGGCGCGTTGCCCGGAGAGCTTCGCCATCGCCGCCGCGAACACCGGCAACGCGATGTAAAACGACACCTCCACCGACAGGCTCCACATCTGCGTGAGGCCCGTCGTGAGCGTGAACGGCACGAACGGCTGGGCCAACGCGAGGTTCGCGAGCCAAACGCGCGAGTCCGCGCCGACCGCGACGAGCGCGACGCACACCACGACCCAGTACGCGGGCAAGATGCGCACCGCTCTGGCGCGGTAGTAGTCCAGCAACCGGGGCGCGGAGCCAACTCCTGCGGCGGCTGCCGCGTGGGGCCGCCAGAGCAAGAACCCCGAGAGCGCGAAGAACACCCCAACCGCCAAATCCAACCTGCTGAACACGTGCTGGTACCAGTGGCCAACGCCCGCGCCGGTCATGAACGCCGTGTGCGTGCCGAGCACCGCGAGCGCGGAGAACCAGCGCAGGCCCTGCAACGCCGGCAGGAACTCGCGGGGCGGTGTGGCTCCGCCTGCGGGCGGGGCGGGCGTGGTCTCGCTCATCGGATCCAGAATAGGTCGGCCGTCGCCGCCGTCCTGCACGACAGCCGTCGTCGGCTTATGCTGGGCAGAATGTCCGCCCCCGACCTGCCACGCCCGGCGGAGCCTGTTCCTGGCCCGCTCCGCTCGGCCCCGCTCTGGCGCAAGCTGGCCATGGCCGTCGCCTCAGGCCTGCCCCCGCTCGGCTTGCTCGTCGCCATTCCCTTTGTGAACCGCCCTGCCCCGATTGTGCTGGGCCTGCCGTTCTTCCAGTTCTGGACCACCACGTGCGTGGCGCTGACCGGCGTGTGCCTGACGCTGGTCTTCCACCTCGACCCGCGCAATTCCCCGAAGAACGGGGACGGGGATGAAAAACTGTGCTGAGCCTTTCTATGCTCGCCGCCACTGCGGCGGCGGCGCTCGGCGCGGTGTGGCTCGCCGCCCGCAGACGGGCGAAAGACCTTTCCGAATGGGCGGTCGGCGGGCGCAGCTTCGGAGCCGTCATGGTGTTCGTGCTCTTCGCCGGGGAGAACTTCACGACGTTCACCCTGCTCGGCGCGGCCGGATGGGCGTACGACAAAGGCGTCGCCGCCGTCTACAGCTCCTGCTACGCCCCGCTCGCCTGCGTCTTGAGCTATTGGTACCTCCCGAAGATCTGGCGGTACGCCAAGGAGCATCGCTCGGTGTCCCAGTCGGACTATCTGCGCTCCGCGTACCGCAGCAAAGCGCTCGGCGTGATCGTCACGCTGGTCGGCGTCGTCGCGATGGTCCCGTACCTCGCCCTCCAGCTCAAAGGCCTCGCGATCATCGCGCACGAGACGAGCCATCAGCGGATCTCCATCGAAGCGGGCACCATCGCGGGCGCGGCGCTGATCGCGGCGTACGCGGTGCTCGGCGGGCTGCGCGGGGCCGCGCTCACCTCGATCGTCAAGGACTTCGTCGTCATCGTCGTGGTGCTGGGAGTCGGCGTGTGGCTGCCTTATCGCCTCTACGGCGGCTGGGGCGGGGTCACCCGGGCAGTCGCGAGCACGCACCCGGAGCATCTGGCGCTGTGGCCGGACCGAGGCTACGGCCCGGTCTGGTTCAGCACGACCGTCTTGCTGTGCGCGCTCGGCGCGCATATGTGGCCGCACTTGTTCGCCTCGTTCTTCTCCGCGAAGGACGAGCGGAACCTGCGGCGCACCTTGGCGACCGCGCCGTTCTACGGCATCGCGCTCGTGACCACGATGGTCATCGGCTTCACCGCGCTGGTGTCGCTCCCTCCGCTCGGCAAGGGGAACGAGGACCTCGCGTTCCTTCGCCTGGCGGCCGCCGAGCTTCCCGATCCGGCGCTCGGCTTCGTCGGCGCGACGGGCCTGCTCACCGCGCTCATCCCCGGTTCTGTGCTTGCCACAGCCATCGCCGCGTCGCTCGCCCGCGACGGCTACGCGAATCTGCGTCCGGACGCGTCCGAGGCCGGGCTCGCCCGTGCGGCGAAATGGCTGCTGCCGGTCGCAGTCGCGTTCGCGGCGGTCTTCGCCCTCGCGGGCGGCAAAACTATTGTGGGGCTGCTGCTCGCCGGGTACGCGATCGTCGTCCAAGTCTTCCCCGCCGTCCTGAGCTCCGTGCTGCCGCGCAGTCCGCTCACCCGCGAAGGCGTCGTCGCCGGGCTCCTGCTCGGATCCGCGCTCGCCACGGCCGCGCCGTTCGTCGGCGGCGATTGGCAGCATTTACGAGCGTTCCTGCCCGAACAACTCGCCGAGGTGAACGTCGGAGTCCTCGCGTTGGCGGCGAATGTGCTGGTCGCCGTCGCGGTCTCGGCCTGGACGCGGGCGAGAAGGCCGCCGGAGCCCGCCGTGGCCGAGCAGACCGAGGCTATTCGGCCAACAACGGTCTGAGCGTCTTGCCCGCGAGCTCGACGACTCCCGGCTCGTGGCCGTTCGCGGCGAGGTTGATGACCAGCCGGTCCACCCCGTGGTCGAGCACCCTGGTCTTGATCTCGCGGGACACTTCGACCGGATTGCCCGCGAACATCCGGTCGGTGAGCGCGAGCCGCTCCGCCTCGGAAAGAGCCGGGAAGTCGATCCCGCGCTTCGCGAACCGCTCGCGCAGCAGCTGCCGCGCCCGTTCGCCGTCCTCGTCGAGGATCACCTGGGCGAAATAGCTGACCTCGAGGGTCGCGGGGTCGCGGTCCGCTTCGAGCAGCCGCTGGTGCAGGACGTCGAGCTTGTGCGGCAGCTCGGAGGTGCCGCAGACGAGGTTGAGGTGGTCGGCGTGCCTGACGGCGAGGCCGAAGGTCTTGCGCTCGCCGCCGCCGCCGATGAGCACCGGGATGTCGTCGCGCAGCCGGGGCTCGTTGACCGCGTCCTCGACCCGGTACCACTTGCCTTGGAACGTCGGACGGCTCCCCCGCAGCATCGGGACGGCGATCTCGAAGGCCTCGGCGAGCCGTTCGAAGCGGTCGGCGAACGTGCCGAACTCGTAGCCGTAGCCCTCGTGCTCCTGCTCGAACCACCCCGCCCCGACGGCGAACATCGCCCGACCGCCGCTGATCACGTCCAACGTGGTGACGATCTTCGCCAGCAACGCCGGATTGCGGTAGGTGTTGCTCGTGACCAAGGCGGAGAGGCGAATGCGCTCGGTCGCCGCCGCAATCGCGCCCAGCGTCGTGTACGCCTCCAGCATCGGCTCGTCCGGCTCTCCGAGCGTCGGAAGCTGGTAGAGGTGGTCCATCAAGAACAGGCTGTCGAATCCGGCCGCCTCCGCGTCCTGGGCCTGCGCGAGCACCGTTCGGAAGACCTCGGAGGGCGAACCGCCATAGGTGAAGTTCGGTATTTGATAGCCCAGCCGGATACTCACGTGGGTCGAGCCTATCTCATCCGGCCGTCGTCTGCGCCGCGCGCCTGCGGGCGCAGGCGTCCCGAGCGAGGCCCCACGCCACCACGACGACCGCGATCGCCGTGGTCAGCAGGAATTTAGGGCGGGTCGCCCGTTCCAGGCCGAAGCCGAGGTAGAGGACCACGATTCCCGCGATAGCCGCCACCGTCAAGTGCGGATACCCCCACATCCGCACGGGCAGGAGCACGCCGTCGCGCTCGAACGTTTTCCGCATGCGCAGCTGGGACACCGCGATGACGAGCCAGATCAACAGCGCTATGCCGCCGGTGGACTCGATCAGGAACGAGAACACGCCGTCTTTCCACTTGTAGCTGCACGCCACTGCGGCAAAGCCGACCACCGTCGCCGCGAGCACCGCGTTCCGAGGAGACCCCGCCCCGTTGAGCCTGCTCAAGAACTTCGGCGCGTCCCCCCGCTCCGACAACGAGAACAGCATGCGGCTCGCGGTGTACAGGCTCGAATTGAGGCAGGACAAGACCGCGGTGAGCACGATGACGTCCATGATCGTCGCAGCGGACCCCGCGTCGTACAGCTTCATCACCGCCACGTACGGGCTCTCTTTGACCGACGCGTCGTCCCACGGCAGGAGCGTGACGACAATCGCGAGGGAGCCGACGTAGAACACGAGCACCCGCCAGACCACCGAGTTCACCGCTTTGCGCACCGCGTTCGCCGGGTCCTGCGACTCCCCAGCCGCGATGGTGGCGATCTCCGCGCCGATGAACGAGAAGGCCACAACCGGGACCGCGCCCAGCACCGCGAGCGGTCCGTGCGGGAAGAGCCCGCCGTGCCCGAGCAGGTTGCTCGTGCCCGGCGCTCGCAGCCCTGGGATCAGCCCGGCGACCGCCAGCACCCCGACCGCGAGGAACAACGTGATCGCGACGACCTTGATCGAGGCGAACCAGAACTCGAACTCGCCGTAGTTGCGCACGGAGAGCACATTGGCCACCGTGAGCGCGGTCATGAGCGCCAGCGCCCAGATCCACTGCTTGCTGTCGTCCCAACCAACCCAGCGGTTGATCGTGAGCGCGCCCGCCACCGCCTCCACCGGCAGGACGAGAATCCAGAACGCCGCGTAGAGCCAGCCGACGGAGAACCCCGCCCAGCGCCCGATCGCGCGGTCCGCGTAGGCCGAGAACGAGCCGGTCTCGGGACTCGCCGCCGACATCTCGCCGAGCATCCGCATCACGAGCACCACCACCAGCCCGGCGAGCGCGTAGGACAGCAAGACTCCGGGTCCGACGTCGTGGACGGTCTTCCCCGAGCCGACGAAGAGCCCGGCCCCGATCACGCCGCCGATGGCGATCATGGACAGATGCCGCTGCCGCAGGCCTGGGCGGAGCCCGGTATCGGACCCGGTCTCGCTGGTGTCGAGTTCGGCCATCGGCGATATCTCCTCTTGCGCAGTGCTTCACACCCTAGCTCCTGCCGCCGTGTCCCGCCGGGTTACGAGGCGCGCGGCGGGCGGCCGTCAATTGTACGACATAAATGTCGTACGTCATATCTGTCGTACGTCAATATTGACGTACGACAGATATGACGTAGGATGAAAGCTATGAGCTCTCCGCGCGAGCTACGCCCGATGCCCCTGGTCATCGGAGGGGTCGTCGCGTTGAGCGACATCGTCGGACGGGATCGGGAGGTCCAAGAGATCCTCGCCGCCATCCCCACCGGCGGAGTCATCTTGGTCGGCGACCGCAGGCACGGCAAAACCTCTTTGACAAGGCTCGCGCACGAAGCCGCCCGCGAAGCCGGACATCACGCGGTGCAGCTCTCCGCCGAGCGCGACTCGTACGAGAACTTCGTCCGGGCTCTCGCGGACGAGTTGGGGCGGCTCGGCTCTTCGGCCGCCCGCGAAGCAAAACGCTGGAAACTCACGCTGAGCGCCGGGCCGATGAAAGCCGAGCGAACCCCCGCCCCGGAACAGCACCTCGAAGGGTTGATCCGGTCGGCGATCCCCAGGGACAAGAGCAAAGCGCTCGTCCTTTTCATCGACGAGATCACTGTGCTCGCCCGCAACCTCGAGCGCAAAGAACGCGGGTCCGGCGAAGCGTTCTTGCACCTGCTTCGCCGGCTGCGCCAAGAGCACCCCGGCCGCCTCGCGACCGTGCTCTCCGGCTCCATCGGCTTCCACCACGTCTCCGACGAAGCGCTGACCACCGTCAACGACATCCCGAAGCTGCTTGTCGGCCCGATCTCCGAGCCAGACGCGGCCTGGCTCGCCGAATGCCTCCTGCTCGGCGGCCATGTGCCCGCGCGAGAAGGGACGGCCGCCGCCATCGCCACGGCAGCCGAGCGCATCCCGTATTACGTGCAGCTGCTGGCGAAGGCCGCGCGCGACGACGCGACGGCCATGCGCGCGCAGATCACCGTCCACGACATCCCGCATCTGATCGAAGACGCCCTCGCCAATACGTCCGACCCGTGGAATCTTCGGCACTACCGAGACCGCATACCCGAGTACTACGGAACCGAAGCGGGCCTGGTCCGCGCGCTGCTCGACGTCTACGCGAGCAGCGTCCCCGCGCTCGACATCGACGAGGCCCGCCGGCTGCTGTCTTCGACGAGCGATCACGTAGCGGACCGGGACACGCTGGTCGCGCTGGTCGAACGGCTGGAGCAGGACCACTACCTGCGCCGCCAAGGCAATGCCGATCGGTTCGCGTCGGAACTCTTGCGCCGCGCCTGGGTGGCGATGCGCCGATGAGCCAAGAAGATCTCGCGAACGTGTCCGACTATTTCTCAGCGGCCAGGAGCACAAGCGAGCACCTTGACCGATTGGACCGAGTCACCGTCGGGAGCGGTCCGCTCATCGAACGATTGGCGGAGCGCATCACGCAGGCGAGCGCCACCGGAGCGCGTCCGCACACATTGGTGATCGGCCCATACGGATCCGGGAAGACGCACGTCCTCAAACTCGCCCAGCACCGGGCGCTCCGCCAGGTCCGGGCGAAGGAGCACATCCTGCCGGTCTGGGTGGACGAGCGGACCCTCGGCATAGGATCCTATGCCGACCTTCTGCTCGAAATGATCAGGGGCACTTGGCCGCCAAGCGTCCAAGAGTCCGCCCTTGAGCTCCGAGCCTCGGCGGACACAGCAGGCCTGGAACAACTCTTCCTCGACCAATGCCGAGGCAAAATGGCGCTCGTCGTTGTCGAACAGCTCGACGATATTTTCAAGCGCATCGGCCTCGCTGGACAATCCGCTCTTCGCGGCTTTGTCGAATCGCAGAAATCCATTCTGCTCCTCGCGTCGGCAAGGGGGTTGTTCCCCGGCGTCGCGAATCGCGAATACCCCTGGTACGGATCTTTCGATGTGGAGAGAACCGTTGAGCTCACCGAACTCGAAGCGGAGGAATTAGTGCGGAAGCTCGTCCCTCGGTTCGCGCCGGAGAATTCGAGGCTGGACGGATTTACCGCGCTCAAAATTTCGACTCATTACGCGATGCTCGGAGGCTCCCCGAGAGTATGGCAATTCTTCGCCGCAGAGCTCGACGGCGAGACAAGAAATGACTTCCCCACCGCGTTCATACGGGTGATCGACCGGCTCACCCCTTATTACGCGCAGCAGCTGCAACGGCTCTCCCCCGCCGAACAGCGCCTGTTGGTCGAGCTCGGTCGCGGCGGGCGGCAGAACACCCCGCATCGGGTGACCGATCTGGCGAAGGCAGCCGGCATGAGCGTCTCGTCCGCGGCTTCCCTTCTTGGGCGGCTCGCGCGCTCGGGATGGGTGCGACCGCAAAAACATCCCTCAGGAGACCAACGCGCCAGTTGGTACGCCTTCACCGAACGGGCGCTCGCCACCTGGGTCGACGCGGTCTATTGGAGCACACGGCTCCGCGACAGCCCAGAAACGTCCGACACTGCCCTCGACTAGTCCGACCAGACCGCGTCCGGGGCGTGTTCTTCGATGAAACCCCTGGCAGCGGCGACGTCGGCGAACGCGTTGAAGCCGAACGAGAACACCCGCCCGGTCGTCTCGGTGCCGAAACTGACCACGCCGACGAGCACGTCCTCGCCGCCGGGGCCCTTCACGACGAGCGGGCCGCCGCTGTCGCCGAACCCGACCTGGACCGATAGTTCCGGCAGCACTGTGGTCTGCGCGCACACCGCGCCGATGTATTTGACGTCGACGAAAGTCTGCGCGTCGCAGTCTTGGTTCGAGATGAGGGTCAGACCGCCGCGCAGCAAATCGTCCGAGATATCCCCCGTCGGGGTGAGCCCGTGGCCGTAGACGCGGGCCCTCGCCCCCGGATCGGGCAGCGCGGCCGTCAGCGGGATGACCGCTTTCGGATCGCCGAACGGCCGGTCCAGCACCAAAACCGCGAGGTCGTGCCGCGCTGCCGCGCGGGACGGGTCGAGCGGCTCGATGGGCGAGGCGAGCAGGCGGAAGTCCGGGTCGACGAAGACCGACACCACCCTCCTCGCCACGGTGTTCGGCGCGTTCAAACCTCGGTTGGCCCGAAGCACTTCGACGGAGCGGGCGCTCATCGGACGCGGCGAGACGGCGGGGTCGACGCTGAACGAATCCGGGGCGACCGCGCAATGCGCGGCAGTGAGGACTTTGTCCGGCGCGATGAGCACGCCGCCGCATTTCAACCGGTCGGTCGACGGAATTCCCTCTTTTGTCGGAATGGTCAGCGCCACCACCCAAGGCGCCTCGTCAGGATCGGACACCACAGCGCCGTTGGACATCGCGACCGCGCGAGAGTGATTAGAAAACACCACGGCCAGAGCAAGCGCCATCGAATACGCGAGCATGCGCACGATGGGCGCAGTCCGGTGCATAAGAATCACTCTAACCGATGAGCCGTCGCTTTTTGCGGCGATAATTGGAAATATGGCAGAGTCGGTCTCGACAACGGACCCGCCCCGATTCGTGAAACGCAATCGGGCGGCTCCGCCCGGATTTTTCGCGTGCGAGGCGGCGGGGCTGCGCTGGCTCGCCTCGGCTCCGTCCGGAGTTCCTTGCGTGCCGGTGCTTGACGTGACCGACCACGCGCTGACCTTGGTCCGCCTCGATCCGGTCCCGCCGAGCGTCGGTGCCGCCCACGAGTTCGGTCGCGGGCTCGCCCGAACGCACCAGGCCGGGGCTCGCGGTTTCGGGGCGGGCCCCGACGGATGGGACGAGGACGGATGGTTCGGCCCGTTGGACTCGCCGATGCCGGTCCCGCTGCGCGACCGGGCGCGCTGGGGCGAGCACTACGCATACGACCGTCTCGGACCGATGGCCGAACGGGCGGGCAGAGCGTTCTCGGAAGAGCATCAGGAGATGCTGGCGCAGCTCGTGCGCCGCTGCGCGGACGGAGACTTCGACGACGAAGAGCCGCCGAGCCGGATCCACGGGGATCTGTGGAGCGGCAATGTCATGTGGACAGCGGCGGGGGCGGTGCTCATCGACCCCGCCGCCCACGGCGGGCACCGCGAGACGGACCTGGCGTATCTGAGCCTGTTCGGCGCGCCGCTCTTCGCGGAGACCGTCGCGGGGTACCAGCGCGAGTATCCGCTGCGCGCCGGATGGGAAGAGCGCCAATGCCTGCACCAAGCGTTCATGCTCCTCGTCCACGTGGTGCTGTTCGGACGCTCCTACGTGCCGCCGACGATCTCCGCGGTGGAGCGGGCGCTCGCGCTCCCCTGACGAGCCGGCCCGAGGCGGCGGCCGAAGCCGGGCCGGATTCCGCGTCGCGGCTGTTCCGCTGGCGCGCTTCGGCCTGAGGGCTACGCCTCGGCCTGCTCCGCCCGCAGATCGGACCGGAGGCGGGCCGCCCACCTCGCGCGGACCTGCGCCGGAGTCGGCGCGGTGGCGAGGCTCGTCGCGACGAACACGACCGCGGAGCAGGCCAATCCGAGATAGACCGGGGTGATCGCCTCCGGATCCCCGGTCCGCAGCAACTCGAACACCGCCCCCGCCGAGCCCGCGCCCATCGCCGCCAACGCCCCGGCCCCGGTGGCCCTCGACCACAAGAAGCCGCCGAAGACCGGCACGATCAACGCGCTCACGACGATGGCATAGCCGACCGAGAGCGCGGCGAGCACGTTGTCGATGAAGCAGGCGACGAACACGTTCGCGAGGCCGAACGCCAACACGTACGCGCGGTCGAGGCGGACTTCCGAGCGGCCTGGCTCGTCCTCGCCGGGCTTCTCCCGGTGCGGCTCTGACCTCCCGAGCAGGGCGGCCAACAACGGGACCACGTCGCGGCGCGCCACGGTGGCCGCCGCGAGGATCGAGCCGGACGCGGTGGACATCATCGCGGCCATCGCGCCCGCGAGGACCAAAGCGCCCAAGACAGGCGGCAGAAGCGAGACGGCGAGCTCGGCGTACACCTGTCCCGGGCGCAGCTCGGGGCGCAGCAACGCGCCGGCGGCCCCGATGAGCGCCACCGCGACCCCGTACGCGACGCAGTACAGACCGCTGACCGCCCCGGCCCAGCGCGCGACCGACGCGGAGCGGGCGGTCGCCGCCCGTTGCCACAGGTCCTGGGAGACTAGCGAACCGACGGTGTAGAGGACGAAAAAGGTGAGGATCTGCCGCCAACCGACGGCGAACGGGTCGAAGGCCTGGCCGTGGAATTTCTCCTGCGCGCCCGCGAGGCCGTGCGAGGCGGCCAACGCGGCTGGGAGCAGCAGCAGAAAAATCGCGGCCGTCTTCATCGCGAACTGCACCAGATCGGTCAGGCTGATGGCCCACATGCCGCCGAGGACGCAATACAGGACCACCACCGCGCCGCCGAGCAGCGTGGATCGCGTGTGGTCGAGCCCGAGGAGGGCGTGGAAGACCGTGGCGTAGGCGACGGTCGACGTCACCGAGACCAGGAAGACGTGCGCCGTCATCACCAGTCCGGACCAGCCCGCCTCTTCGACACCGTAGCGCAGTTTGAGCATCTCCGCGATGGTGTAGATCCGCAACGCCCGGATCTTCCCCGCCAACAGCAGGCTCACCCCCGCCGCGCCGAAACCGATGGCGACGACCATCCACATTCCGGCGAGCCCGTGCTGGTAGCCGTATCCGACCCCGCCGACGGTGGAGCCCCCGCCGATGACCAGCGCGCCCATGGTCGAGCAATACAGCACCGGACCGAGGCTGCGGCCGGCGAGGAGGAAATCGGCGGAGCCCTTCGCCTTGCGCCGTCCCCACCAGCCGATGGCCACCATGAGCGAGAAGTACGCGGCGATGACCCCCGCATTGACGATCGTCGGGCTCATCCCGCCAGCCTAAGGCTCGCGAGCGCGCCTCGCGCGGCGGCGGTAGCCTAGCGGGCATGACCGACAACGCCGACGGCCCAGGGGAGATTCGCCCCGATAGAGAGATCCTTGGCCCTTTTGACGGCTTCAAACGCCCCCGGTTCACCGAGCCGACCACCTTCGCCCGCCTGCCCCGGCTCGACCAGGTGGAGCGCGCGGACATCGCGATCCTCGGGGTTCCCTTCGACGGCGGGACGAGCTACCGGCCCGGAGCCCGGTTCGGCCCCGGCCACGTCCGCGCCTCCTCGAAGCTGATCCGCCAGTACCACCCGCCGCTCGGCGTGTACCCGTTCCAGAACTGGCAGGTGGCCGACGCGGGCGACCTCGGGATCGGGCCCTACAGCATTGTCGACGCGCTCGCGGTGATCGAGGAGGCGGCCGACGAGCTGATCGGCGGCGGGACCACGGTGCTCGCGATCGGCGGGGACCACACCATCGCCCTGCCGCTTCTGCGCTCCACCGTCAAAAAGCACGGCCCGGTCGCGGTCCTGCACTTCGACGCGCACCTTGACACCTGGGACAGCTATTTCGGCGCGGACTTCACCCACGGCACTCCGTTCCGCAGGGCGAGCGAAGAGGGCCTCATCGACCTCACCCGTTCGATGCACGTCGGCATCCGGGGCTCGCTCGCCGGGCACAAAGACCTCGAAGACGACGCGGTGCTCGGGTTCCAGATCATCCACACCGACGACTTCCAGACCGGCACGGTCGCGCAGGTCGTGGAGCGGATGTGCAAACGGCTCGGGGGCTCCGACGGGGCGGGCGGCCCGGTGTACGTCTCCATCGACGTCGACGTGCTCGACCCGGCGCACGCCCCTGGCACCGGCACGCCGGAGGCGGGCGGGCTCACCACACGGGAGCTGCAGCACGCGCTGCGCGGCCTGGTGGGGCTGCCGGTGGTCGGGGCGGACGTGGTGGAGGTCGCCCCTGCCTACGACCACGCGGAGATCACCGGAATCGCGGCCGCGCATATCGTCTACGAGCTTTTGGCGCTCCTCACGAAGAACCGGTTCGGCTGATAGCGTGTGACCGCTCCCGCAGGCGGTGTTCGGGTCCGAAGGGGGACGCACACGGCCTATCCGCCGCAGGAAGCCTCACGGGGCACGGCCAGCAGTGCAGGCCAGGTCTGCCCTTCCACCCCCCCCGGCGAAGAAAAAGCTTCCCCCTCCCGTGGGTTCTCGGCGCGGCGGGAGCTGTGGTCGTCATCGGCGTCGTGACCGCACTCGTCTTCGCCCTCGGCGGCAAACAGCCAACGCGCGGGCTCCGCGCGCCTGAGATGATCATCACGCCCCAGGCTTGCCCGCAGACTCCCGCAGACCGCCGGAATGCTGTAGTCTGGCTGGCTGGGCCGAGCGCGCGACGCCCTTGACCTTGGCGTATTTTTACTCGCCAAGAGCACAACAACACGTAACCCGCAACTGAACGAAACACCGCAGGACGGTTCACCACGGACACAGACCACCACCCGGAAGGAGGGGCAGCGCTATGACGGGTATTGCCAGCGATGTCGACGGACTTTCGACCCGCGCCGAGCAAAGCGCGTTGTCGCTCTTCACCCATGGTGGCGGTGATCGTCCCGAAGCGGGCGCGCCGAAAGCGGTGGCCAGAATCCGCGAATTCCTCCGCGACAACCCGACGCCGTCGCCGTGCGTGGTGATCGACCTCGCGACCGTGCGCGAGCGCTATTGGCAGCTGACCGCCGCGCTGCCGAGCGCCCGGATGTACTACGCCGTGAAAGCGAACCCCGCGCCGGAAGTGGTGCGCGAGCTCGCGACTATCGGCTCCTCTTTCGACGTGGCGAGCGTGCCGGAGATCGAGCTGTGCCTCGCGGAAGGCGCGAGCGCGCAGAACCTCTGCTACGGGAACACCATCAAAAAGCGCGCCGACATCGCCAGAGCCTATGAGCTCGGCGTGCGCCTCTACACGACGGACAGCGAGGCGGACCTCGAAGCGCTCGCCGAGCACGCCCCCGGCTCCTCGGTCTTCTGCCGGGTCCAGGCCGCCGGCCACGGAGCCGTGTACTCCTTCGGGTCCAAGTTCGGCTGCTCCCCCGAGCTTGCCGAGTCTTTGCTGCTCCGCGCGGGCAAGCTCGGCCTGGTCGCGGGGGGCGTGTCGTTCCACGCCGGATCGCAGCAACTGGACCCGAGCGCCTGGTCCGCCGGGATCGAGCAGGCCGCGTCGATCGCCTCCCGGCTCGCCGCCCAGGGAGTGCGGCTGCCGCTTTTGAACATCGGCGGCGGCCTGCCCGGCAGCTACACGCAGTCCGCTCCCCCGCTCGGGGACTACGCGGACGCGATCAGCGCGGCGGCGCGCGAGCATTTCGCCGCCGTCGGGCTCGAAGCCCCCCAACTGGTCCTCGAACCGGGGCGTTTCCTCGTCGCCGACGCCGGGCTGCTGCGCTCGGAGGTCGTGCTGATCTCGCGCAAGTCCCCCGAGGACGAGCACCGCTGGGTGTACGTGGACGCGGGCCGGTACAACGGTTTGACGGAGACAGAGGGCGAATGCGTCGCATACCTGATCTCCTCGCCGGAGCACACCGGGGAAGAAGCCGAATCCGAGAGTGGACCGGTCTATCTGGCCGGTCCGACCTGCGACGGAGACGATGTTCTCTACCAAAGGACGGTTTACAGGTTGCCGTCGGCGCTCCGCGTCGGCGACCACCTGGACTTTTTGAGTACCGGGGCCTACACGGCAAGCTACGCGTCGATCGCCTTCAACGGGTTCTCGCCGCTGAAGACGCTCTGCATCTGAACCCGATCAATCTCAAAACCACCGACCACAGTCGGCAACCCAGGACGGACACGTCCGCTCATCATGGCCGTTCGCGGCCGTCAGCCGTATGGCACGAGCACCTTCCGAAGGGAGTGAAAAATGACCCAAGTATTGGAGTCGGCGCACGCAGTTGGAGCTTTCACCGGGCAACACATCATTGCCGAGGTGAAAGGAGTCAAGGCCAAGCGCCTCAACGATGAATTGCTGCTGCGGGACATCATGGTCTCCGCCCTCGCCGAGGCCGGGGCGACCGTCCTCGACGTCACCTCGAAGCGGTTCGATCCGCAAGGGGTCACCGTCCTCGTGCTCCTCTCGGAGTCGCACGCCTCTCTGCACACCTACCCCGAGATCGGCTCGGCGTTCATGGACGTCTTCACCTGCGGGCACCGGGCGGACCCCGAGCACGCGGCGCGCCTGATCGCCGACCGGCTCAAGGCTCCGGTCTTGCAGCTGAAGACCATCCAGCGAGGGATTCAGTGACCGCCGGGCAGATCCACGAGCCGCTCGCGCCGGGCTTGACCCGTGTGTGGGAGCTGGAGAAGATCGTCTGGGAGGGCGACACGCCCTTCCAGCACGTCGTGATCGCGCAGACCGAGCAGGGCGTGTCGCTCTTCTCCGACAACGACCGGCAGTCGACCGAGTTCAGTCAGCTCGTTTATCACGAGGCGCTCATGGTCCCCGCGCTGCTGTTGGCCGACCAGGTCCGCTCCGTGCTGGTCATCGGCTCCAGCGAAGGCGTGGTCTGCCAGATGGCCGTCGCCGCGGGCGCGACCAAGGTCGACCACGTGGACATCGACGAGCAGGCGGTCAAGCTGTGCGCCGAGCACCTGCCGTACGGCTACACCCTCGACGAGCTCGCCGAGGCGGAGCGCGGCGAGGGCCCCGTCCGGGTGCACTACACCGACGGCTTCGGGTACCTCGCGGAAGCCGCCGGACGGCCCGAGCGCTATGACATCGTGCTGGTGGACTTGCCCGACGAGCGGCCCGACGATCCCGAAGCCCAGATCAACCGGCTGTACGGCGCGGACTTCTTGCGCCAGTGCAAGGCGGTGCTCGCCCCTGGCGGCGTGGTCGTGAACCAGTCCGGCTGCCCGACGCTGTGGCGCAACGAGACGCTCGCCACCTCGTGGCGACGGTTCAACGAAGTGTTCGAGACGGTCGCCTACTACGGTTCGGACGAGCACGAGTGGGCGTACCTGTTCGGGCGCGCGGACCAGGTCGCGGATCCGACCGAGCTGATGGTCTCGCGCCTTGCCGCGTGCGGCTACCGGCCCGTCTCCATCGACGCGGCGGCGTTGCGCGCGGGCGCGACGCCGCCGTACCACGTGCGCCACAGCGGCTAAGAAGCGGAGCGTTCGCGGAGCTGGGCCTCCAGCTCCGCGACTCTGCGCCGCAGCTGCTCCGCTTCGGCCTGCGCCTCCTCGACGTCGCGCTGATAAAGCTCCCGCATTCGGTCGATCGACGCTTTGGGCCACAACGGCTCGATATGCCTCGGGCAGTTGAGGTCGACAGCTTCCACCGCGACGAGGAAGGAGCGCTCCGGCTTGCCCAGCGTCGCCTCGCCCACCGAGGCGAGTCGCGCCAGCAGCTCCGGATCGTCCGCTTTCTCCACCACGCGCGCCCTGCCGTAGATTTTGGCCCGGCGTTTGCGCACGTAGTCGATGAAGAAGAGCGCCACCCGGTCGTCGGATTCGACGTTCCCCGTCGTGACGAACTGCCGATTGCCCGCCACGTCCGCGAAGCCGAGCGTGCGCTCGTCGAGCACGTGGACGAACCCTTGCGGGCCGCCCCGGTGCTGGATGTACGGCCAGCCCGACGGCGTTGTCGAGCCGAGGAAAAAATGCCAGGACTCGCGGATCATCGACTGGACTTGGGGCTCCAGCGCGTCGGGGCCCGCGTCCGGGGAGCCCAGCTTCGCCCCATAGGCGACGAAGCTGCCGACCTCCTCCTGACGGCGCACCGCCCCAGGGCCGAAGGCCAACTGGCCGTATCTCGTGCTCACGAACGCTCCTTCCCTGTCGAGCCCGCCATGCCTCGGGCCGGGCGGCCCAGCGCTGACTGCGCTTGCCAGCCCGCGATGCGGGCACTGTTGTATTGAACTCCTCCGGATTCCTCGGTATTCCGAAACGGCAAGCCTCCGAGGGAACCCCACGTCGGACTCCGGGGGCGCAACAACTCATACATGCACACATGCGCATTCTTAGATAAATATCAGGTGCGGGATGTTTTTCACGGCTAGCGTGGTGGCATCGCTGCGAAACGCAGCGGAGCGAGAAAGGAGAAAACATGTCACACAAACCATCGTTTTGGAGCAGAATCCTCGGAGGAAATCCCACCCCTCGCCGCGACCATGGCGGCGGGCGGGAGCCGCGCGAGCACGGGCACGGCGATGAGCACGAGCAACGAGCGCACCACCGCGAAACAGGTCGGCAAGAATCCCACGGCCGCCCCCGCCACCATTGAGAACATGCCGGACCTACCCGCCTTCCGCCGCGGACGAGAGGACAAAACATGAGATTCGCTTTTTTCATCGCGCTCTGCGCGCTCGCGGGCATGTTCGGGGCCGAGGCGAACGCCGCCCCCGCGCACAGCCTGTCCCTCGCCGCCGACGGCGACGAGGGCGAAGCCAGCAGTGACGACGGCGACGCCAATGATGCCGACAACGCCAATGACGGCGACACGATCGGCACTCCCAGCAGGCCGGGCGGCAACACCCACTATCCGAGAAATGGCACAACGCTGCACAAGGACGACGACGACGAGTCGAGCCAGGGCGCTCAAAACTTGGACGACGCCCTCGACACCGCAGGAGGGCAACATCCTGGGCATTGAAGCCAGCGGCCGCGCTTCGGCCCGGCCCGCCGCCCGTCGTCGGCCCAACGCCGACGCTTAACCCAAAAAGTCCAGCACTGCCGTGTTGAACTCCTCGGGGTTCTGCAACATTCCGAAATGGCTGACGTTCGGGAGTATGGCCAGGCGCGCTCCGGGGATCGTCGCCGCGATGTGCTCGGTGTGCTCGCGCTTGATGACCTCGTCGTACTGCCCGTCCGCGATCATCGTGCGCACGTGGATGGAGCGCAGCTGGTCGTCGCTGATGTCGGGCTGAGTGGCCCACATCTTGTTGACCTTCGCGTTGAGGTTGTCCCAGTCCTGCGGATGGGGCGCGACCCGCATGTACTCCTCATGGGCGCGTTCAGCGCCGAGCACGAAGACCGGGCTTTGGTCGCCACCTGGAATCAGCCCCTCCGGCTTGGTGTTCGCCCCGTATGCGAAAAGGCTGGAGAGCAATTCGGGGTTATGGATCGCGAGTTCGATCCCGATGATCCCGCCGTCGCTCCAGCCGACCAGATCCACCCTGGGCACCTGCAGATAACGGAGCAGCTGCTGGACGTCCTCCGCCAACAGGTCGTAGCTGTACGGCTGGGGGCTGATCGTCATGGTGCGCCCATGGCCCCTGCTATCCATGACGATCACCGTGCGGCCCTTCGCGACCAGCGCTGGCACCAGGTAGTTCCAATAGCTCGAATCCGCCAAGCCGCCGTGCAGGAGCAGCACCGGGGGCTTGGCCGACTCTCCCCCGGGCTCTGGCCCGTATTCGGCGTACCAGATCGCGATCTCGTTCGCCCGCGCCACGCCCACTCGGGCTCCTTCGGGTTGCGGGCCGAGCTCGGGAAGCGTCTTCCACGCCGCCCCCGCCCCGAGGACTTGCGCAGAGGCCGATTCCGCCCTCACCCACATCGAGGCGGCCCAGGCGATGACCAGCGCGGCCACGACGATCAACACGGCGAACGGAGCGCCGAATAGCAGCGTGATTCGTTGGGCTCTCCGGAGGGCGGTTGACGACATGAAGGTCAGCTTAAGCGAAAAACGCCCCCTACGAGAAAAGCGGGGCGAGCGTCGCTCCGGCGAGTTCCACGATCCCCGGCTCGTGGCCGCCGAACAAGACGACCGTCACGCCGCCGACGCCGGCGCTGAGGATCTGGCTCTTGATCCCCTCGGCCACCTCTTGGGGCGTGCCGACGAAGTGGCCTGCCGTCTGGGCCGCCCGTTCCTCGGGCGAGAGCGCGTCAAGGTCCACGCCGAGTTTGGCGAAGTGCTCGCGCTGCGACTGCCGCGCCCGCTCGCCGTCCTCGGACACTCCCACACAGATCATCGTGCTGGTCGCGAGCGTGGCCGGGTCGCGGCCGATCTCGGCGCAACGCTCGGCGAGCACGTCGAGTTTGCGGGGCAGCTCCCCCGGCGAAGTCCCGACGATGTTGAGGTGGTCCGCGTATTTCGCCGCGAGCCGGAAGGTCTTCTGCTCGCCGCTGCCGCCGAGCATGATCGGCAGGTCGTCGCGCAGCCTCGGCTCGTTCAACGCCTCCTTCGCCCGGTACCACTTGCCGTCGAAGCTGGGCCGCTCGCCGCGCAGCATCGGCGCGATGATCTCGAAAGCCTCCGCCAGGCGCTCGAACCGGTCGGTGAACGTGCCGAACTCGAAGCCGAGCGCGGCGTGCTCCAACTCGTACCAGCCCGCGCCGATTCCCAGGAACGCCCGGCCTCCGCTCACCACGTCCAAGGTGGTGACCACCTTGGCGAGCAAGGCCGGATTGCGGTAGGTGTTCCCGGTGACCAGCGTCGCGAGTTTGAGCCTCGACGTCGTCGAGGCGAGCGCGCCGAGCAGCGTGTACGCCTCCAACATCGGCTCCTCCGGCTTGCCGAGGGCGGGGAGCTGGTAGAAGTGGTCCATCACCGTCAGCGCGTCGAAGCCGGAGGCCTCCGCCGCTTTCGCTTGGGCTGCGACCTGCGGGAAAATGTCTTCCACCGTGCCGGGGTAGGTGAAGCTCGGGATGTGCAAGCCGATTTTGAACGTCATGCCGACCACGCTAGTACCTGGAGCGCTCTCCATGTCAAAACCCGCGAAGGCGCGAGCCGCCCCTGCCGGGCTCGCGGAGCCCGTTGCCCGCTTTCGGCGGCGAGGCGTAGGCTGGCTTTATGACCGTCGTGAAGATCAACGCCATTGACGTGCCGGAGGGCGCCGGACCGGAGCTGGAGCAGCGTTTCGCGAACCGAGCGCACGCCGTGGAGAACTCCGAGGGGTTCATCAGCTTCCAGCTGCTCCGTCCGGTCAAGGGCGAGAGCCGCTACTTCGTGTTCACCGAGTGGGAGTCCGAAGAGGCGTTCCAAGCCTGGGCGAACGGCCCGGCGCGGGAGGCGCACGCTGGCGAACGCGCGAAGCCGGTGGCCACTGGCGCGAACCTCTTGGAGTTCGAGGTCGTGCTGAGGGCCGAGAAGAAAGCCTGACCAGGCTTTCTCCGGAGAAGACACAACTGATATGAGCGTCACGGGGGGCCGTCGCGTCGGCCGTCTCGCGCTCGGGGCCGTGCTCCTGCTCGCAGCGTGCTCGCCAGAGACCAGGTCGGCCGATCCGCGCCCCGCGCGCCCGAACGCGGCGCAGCCGCTCCTGCTCGACCCTGGCAAGCGCTACGGCAACCGTTACGCCGACGGCAGGCTGCCGGTCGGCGACGGGAAGCACACGGTCGACGGGCCGCGCCCGGGCTATCTTTTCACCTGTCCCCAGTACGAGCGGAGCCTGACCGGGTTCGCGGGCGGGGCCGAGGTCCGAGGGCCGTGGTTCTCGGAGGACGGGCAGTGGTATTACCCCAGTAAAAAAAGTCCATGTGCAAGGCCATGTCCACCACCACGGCTCTTTCGCAGAGACGCATTCGGAGCAGGCTCGGGTGATCACCACGAACGACCTGCCGCGCGATCACCCCACCGGCCAGTTCCCCGTCGCCCAGGACGACACCGCCTACCAGTACGACCGCAACCCGAACACGATCCGGCCCCAGCGGTTGACCTACGTGCTGCCGCCGAAGCCGACCTACGGGAAGCCGCAGTGCGTCGCGAACGAGGTCGGGGTCATGCTCTCCGGCGTGATCTTGTTCAACGCGCTGGACTCCAGCGGCCGAGACGCGGGCGCGTGGGAAGTGCAGGACTCATGCTCCGGCCATCCGGAGATCGTGGGCGAATACCACTATCACACGCTCAGCCCGTGCATCCCCAATCCCGGCGTCGGCGAAGTGCTCGGCTACGCCCTCGACGGATTCCCGATCACCGGAGGACAGCTCGGTCCGGACAACGTGCTCACGACGGGCGACCTCGACGAATGCCACGGCATCACCAGCGCCATCGTGCTCGACGGGGAGGAAGTCACCATGTACCACTATGTGATGACCGAGGACTTCCCGTACTCGGTCGGCTGCTTCCGGGGCAGGCCGACGACCGTGCAGGGCCATCCCCAGCCCGGTCCGCCGCCGCCCCCTGCCCCGCCGCGATAGACTGCGGAACCAACCGCAACGGGGCGGGCGCGATGATCCACGCCGAACGGCGCGCTGTCGGCTGCCGGGAATGGAGTCCTTTATGTCTTGCCAACGCATTGCCACAGTCTGGCGAATCGCCGCCAGCGCCGCGCTGATGCCCGTCGCCGTCGCTTCTTCCTCCTCTTGGGCCGCCGCCGAGGAGGAAGGCTGGTCGCTCTCGGTGTGCGGGACCACGAACGCCGACGGCTCGCTCGTCGGCTCGTGGTCTGGGACAGGAGCGTCGAAACAAGCCGCCGTGGACGACATGAGAGACACCGCGCCGAGCGGCCTCACAGCCAGCGGCCCCTGCTTCGCCTTCGACAACCTCTCCGAATCGCAGGCGCGCGAAGGCCAAGAAAAGGTTCGCGGCAAACTCAACGCCAAACTGCCCGCAACGGTCTGGACCGAGCTGACCGGCAAAGAGGCTCCAGCCGAGCTGCGGCGATAATCCGCGCGAGCTGTCATCCCGCCGATTCGACGAGCGCCCGCGCGGGCCTCGGCTCGCCGCGCCGCCGCGCGGGGCCCGCGACGTACCAGGCCGAGGCTGCGAGCAGCACCCCGACGAAAAGCCACGGCATGAGGCTCGTCGGCCACTCCGGAACGGGGTACACGTTGCGGTAGAACACATACGCGAGGCAGATCGCGACAGCGCCGCCGACGGCGGCGGCCAGCGCGACGCCGGCTTGCGGAGCGAGCTTGCGCAGCAGCACGGGAGCGCCGAGGCCCATGAGGATATAGGCCATCATGTAGCCGAACGTGCCGAGGGTCCCCGAGTAGGAGTAGACGTCCAGCTCGTTGACCCCGCTCAGCGCCATGCCGACTGCGACCGCCAGCGCGGTGGCGCTGAGCAGCAGGATCGCGATATGCGGAGTCCGACGCTTGGGATGCGCGGAACCGATCTTCGCGTGCACGAGCCGCGATTCCCCCATGGAGTGGAGCACCCGGCTCGCCGCGGTGAGCGAGCCGGTGACGCAGGCGAAATTCGACGCGACCGCGCCGAGGTCGATGACGAGGGCGAGCCAGTGCTGCCCGATCCCGTCCGCCAGCGTGTTCAGCGGCGTCGCGTCGGCGGAGAGCTTGTCCGCGCCGCCGAAGCTGACGACTTGGGCGTACGAGGAGCACAGATACAACGCTCCGGCCAACAAGGCGCTGCCGAACACCGCGCGCGGGATGGTCCGCTGCGGATCTTTCGCCTCCACCGACAGGCACGCCGCCGATTCGAAGCCGACGAAGCCGAGGATCGCGAGCACCATGCCCGCGACCACCTGTCCCGGGGTGATCCCGGTCGCCAGCAGCGGAGCCGCCGAGAGGCCGTGCCGGACCAGGGCGAGCGTGAGGACCAGCAGAATCGCGCCGATGGACAGCACCTCGAGCACCACGCCGGTCCACGCCGAGACACGCACGCCCCGGATCATCATGACCGAGGCGGCGGCGACGCAGACGACCTCGATGACGAAGGTGAACCCGAACGAGGTCCCCGGAGCCCCCGCGCTGACGGGCGGGGCGACTCCGAAGAGCGGCTTGGTGTACTGCGCGAACTGGGCCACGCAGCCGACCGCGATCAAGAGGTAGCCGAAAGCCAGACCCATCGATCCGACGAACCCGACAGCCCGCCCGAACGCGGCGGTGATATGCGAGAGCAGGTCCTCGCCAGGGCGCAACCTCGCCACCTTGGCGACGCACCAGCCCACGAGGAGCAGCACGCCTAGGGAGACCGCGTAGGAGTACAGCGTGCCAGGCCCGGCGCTCGCCGCCACCAGCGTCGCGCCGGACACCATGACCGCGCTCGGCGCGATGCCCGCGGTGGACTGGGCCATGAGCTCGACGCCCCCCATCGTCCCTGCCGCGAGCCCCGTTCCGGCGCTCTGTCGGGCTTTCGCGTCCTCAATCTCTTCCACGATCGGCAAAGACGGCATCGGTGGGCGCTCCTCGGTTCAGTTCTCGGGCAGGGGCAGAGCAGGGTCAGTTGGGGACGTCGTCCTCGCTCGGGGGGCAGTGGCAGCCGGTCGCGCCGCCGTGCTCAGGCCTCTCCGGAGGCAGGTCCAGCACGGGGTTGCCGTCGAAGAAGCCGAACGGCTTGAGGTGGAAGCCCACCTTGGTCACCGGCATCACCGGCCAGTCCTCCGGACGCACGACGTGGTGCGCGCCGACGGTGTACCAGAGGACGAGGTCCGAATCCTCGAGCGAACGGTCCCCCGCCGTGTACGCGCCGCCGAGCCCGTCGCCGCCGGGATGCTGCGCGATGAACTCCCCAGCCGCGTAGCGCTGCTCGGAGTCGAACGGCGTGGCCCAGAGCTGTTTAGTGGCGAAGACTCCCCGGCTCGCCTGCTGCGAGCCGGGGAGCCAGAGCGGTCGGGTGTACGCGCCCGGCTCGATCTTGTACGCCGTCGGCGCGCCCAGCGCGGATTTCTTCTCCGCGCTCGCGACGAGCCAGGTGCGCCCGGCGAGCGGATCCGGCAGGCGTTGCGCCTCGGATTCGCTCCTCAGCCGCGTCTTCACCGTCTTCCACGCGTTGCCGTGCGGGTTGGTGGGCCCCTCGGGCTCGGCCACGGAGTTCACCTCGTAGAGGTTGTTGCGGTCCCCGTCCACCCGCATGTCCAGGCGCACCGAGAAGTAATGCTCGTGGTTCGGCGCGTACAGGCCAGGAGCGACCATCGTGCCGAATGCGGGCTCCTCGCCGACGGGCACGGCTCCGAGCGAGAGGATCCCGGTCAGCTTGATCTCGAACTCGATGGAGCCGTCAAGGTAGAAATGCCAGTAGAAGCCGTACTCGTAGTTGCCGACGGTCGAGACGAACGAGATCACCAGCCTGCGGCTGCGCCGGACCTCCGGCCGTCCGTGGCGGAAGTCCGTGTGCTTCCAGGCGATGGAGGCGTCCTCCTCGTGCATGCAGATCGCGTTCTTGATCACCACGGGCCTGCCGTCCTGGTCGTTGACGAAACCGTCGAAGTAGCGGATCTCGCCGAGGCAGTCGCAGCCGAGAGTCAGCGGGTTCGCGAGCCAGCCGAGGCCGTACTCCCCCTCGTCGAAGACGTTCTTGTTCCAATGCGTCGGCTGCGGGTCCCCGTACGGGACGTACATCTCGGAGAGCGAGGCGCGGTGCAGCACCGGGCGCTCGATCCCTTTGTCCACGTACCGGACGTCATGGAGCACAAGGCCCTCGCGCGGGGTGAACCCGATTCGCAGCCGCCAGTTCGCCCAGCTCACGGCGTGCCCGTCCACCTCGAACGAGGGGCCTTCCGGCTGGGCGATGACGATCGGCTTGAGCGGCGCGCGCTGGCCCTCGAACGCGGGCACGTTGTCGGGGCCGAGCAGCTCCGGGTAATAGTTGCCCGGTTTGGGCGGGAAGGGCACAGCGCCGTGGTCGACGACCTCCACCACCTCCATCGTGTCCAGATCCACTGTGACGATGAGCCCCTCCACCGGTCTCGCGTAGCCGTTGTCCGTCGGATGCGAGCGAAGGAAGGTGAGCGGACGGGCGATGCGCCGCACCCCTGGGTCGTCCTGCGGGCCGGTGTAGCCCGAAGCCCACGGGTCGACCATGGCGAGCGAGAAGTCCTCGACGCCCCGTCTGCGCATCGCCTCCTGCCAGCGGGGGTCCGCGATGACCGCCTGCTCGCTCGCCATGAACTCTTCGAACGTGAACGGGGTGGCTCCGGAGACTTCGCGGAGCGAGACGACTTCGGCGGCCGTGATCGAGACGACGGCCTTCATCGTGGTCCGACTGGCGGGGACGCGCAGCAGGATCGCGGCTCGCCGGTCCCAGCCCGAGCCCGGACGGAAGTCCGAAACCATCGCTTTGGGCGGCTCGGCGAGCTCGACGAAGACGAAACGCGCCCCGGCGGGGAAATCGGGATGCGCGGCGAGGATCGCGCTCGCCGAGGCGATCTCCTCCGCGCAGAGCGGTTCGAGCGGATGATTCGGGGACGCTGCAGCGGCGGCTGGCTGCTGCTCTGCGGCGAGGGTCATCACCCCAACGTAAAGACGAGGTGTTACCTGGGCTTGCCGCCGATGTTACGAACGTGAACAGCCCGTCAGGGCAGGTCGTGCAACCGTTGCGTGGTCAGCTTGTAGAGCTGCTCGGCGAGCGCGACGTCTTGGTCCGACTTGTCCCCGGTGACGTCGACCTCGGCGAACACGCCTCGGACCTCGGAAGCCATCGTGCGCATCTGCGTGACCGTGCCCCCGTGGCTCTGCCCGTCGAACGTCGTGGTCAGCGTCATCTGCATCTTCAGCCCGAAGGCTTTTTCGCCTGCGGTCGCGGGCGGATCGAACTGGCTCCAGGCGATATCCATCGCCATCGAGAATCCCCCGCCCGGCTCGCTTCGCTCCCCGTGCACCGTGGGGCATCTGCCGACGAACTCCTTGAACTGGTTCATCAGCCCGATGATTTCGGCCGTCACCCCGCCGGTGATCTTCACCTGGATCGCCCTGCCGCCGAAACCGGGAATAACCAGCCCGCTCTCCCCCGGAGGCGTCGCCTGCGCGTATCCGAGGATCTCCGGCGAGCCGGGGCCGACCCCGGCTCCGGGGGATCTCGGCATGGCATTGCCCAGCACCGCGCCCATCTTCTCCATCTCCGCCGAGAAATCACAGCCTGCGGGCGTGAATTTCATCCCGTCAGCCTCGTCGTCCTTGGACTCCGACGTCGCGACGGGATGCTCGGACGCGAGGCTGGCGAACTCGTCCATGGGATTCTTCGTGCTCAGCGTCCATCCGGCCGGCAAGTCGCCCTGCTGCGGGAGGGCTTGGGCCAGCTCCGCTTTCGACCTGCCCGCCAGGGAGCTCTTCTGCTCCGCCGCGCTCCCCGACGTGGGCAGCGGGAGGTGCGACCGGCCGTTGCGGCTGACGAACAGGACCGCGACAATCGCGATCACGAGGATGACCGCCGTCGCCCCCAGAATTCCGAACACCGCTCGCGCTTGTCTCCCGGTCTTCGGCGGCTGGGCCCCCGCTCCGGGCAATCCGTACGGCCCCTGCTCCGACATCGTCATCCTCCTCGGACTCGTCAGCTCGGAAAAGCGCTTCTTCTTCAAGCCGATTCACGCGCGGACCACTCTATCGCATCGCGATCACGTTGTTTACAGTGCGAGCATGTCCTCGCACTCGCCGACCCGGAACGCCCAGCTCCCCCGACGCGCCGCCCTTTGCGGCCTTTTCGCCTTGTCCGTGCTCTCCGCGTGCGGCGGCCCGAAGGACGGCCGAGGCGGCCGAACCTCCTCGCCGGAATCCGCCGATCTCGCGGCGGCCGCCGCGTTCGCCGACGCGGTGACGGCGCTCGAGCGCGGCCACGAAGCCGAAGTCGGCGTGTTCGTCCTGGACACCGGGTCGGGCAAAACCCTCGAGCACCGCGCCGACCAACGCTTCATGATGTGCTCGACGTTCAAGGCGTTGCTCGCAGGGGCGGTCCTGCGCAAAGCGCAGGACGAGCCGGGGCTGCTCGACCGGTCGATTCCCGTCCCGGCCGAAGCCGCAGCAGGGGCGGGCTACGCGCCTTTCGGCAACAGCCGCCTCGGCAAGAGCGCGACCCTTGCGGAACTCTGCGAAGCCTCGATCCAGATCAGCGACAACATCGCGGCCAACCTCTTGATCGACTTCCTCGGCGGTCCGCCCGCTGTGACCTCTTTCTTCCGTTCGCTCGACGACACGGTGACCAGGCTCGACCGGCACGAAGAGGCGATGAGCGACGGCGAGGCAAAGGACTTGCTCGACACCACGACTCCGCGCGCCATCGCGAAGACTTTGCACAAGCTCGCGCTTGGCGAAGCCCTCGCCAAGCCGCAGCGACAACAGCTGGTCGACTGGATGCTCGGCTCCGTCACAGGGACCGAATGCATTCGAGCCGGGCTGCCATCGGAGTGGAAGGTCGCGGACAAGACCGGCACCGGGGCGCGCGGCGAGCGCCACGACATCGCCATCGTCTGGCCGACCGGCGGGAAAGCGCCGTTGGCAGTCGCGATCCTCACCCGCGTGCAGAACAAAGCCGAGCGGAACGACCAGCTCCTCGCCGACGTGGCGAGCGCGGCGAGGGTCGCTCTGACGCGCTAAACGCCCGTCAGGTTCAATACAGAGATGGCCGCATCCGCCGATATCACCGTCGAATCCGTCCTCGCCGACGTCGACGCCCGGCTCGCCAAACGCTATCCGGGCAACAAGGTCGAGGGGCAGCCCGCGCACACCGTCTACGTGAGCGCGGCGAAGGCCGAGGCAGATCTGCCCGAGCAATGGGGAGCCGAAGCGCTCAACGCCGTGAAACGGCACGCGGACGTGCTGCGCGGGCTCGACGAGGCCGATTCGCTCAAACTCGTCAAAGCCCGGCTCGCCTCCCAGCCGATCCAAGACCTGCGGTTCGACTTCGAGGACGGCTACGGGGCCCATGACGACGAGGCCGAGGACGCGCACGCCCGGCGCGTCGGCGAGATCTTCAAGAGTTGGACCGAGCCGGGGTCGCCGGAGACGTTCGGGGTGCGGATCAAAGGGCTGACCACCGCCTGGCACGCCCGTAGCCGCCGCACGCTGGAGTTGGTCTTGGACGCTGCGGGCGGGGCGCCGGAAGGCTTCGTCTTCACCGTCCCCAAACTGCGCCTGCCCGTGCAAGCCCTCGCCGCCCGCCTGCTCTGCGAGGAGCTGGAAAAAGCGCACGGGCTTGCAGAAGGCTCGCTGCGCTTCGAGCTACAGATCGAGAGCCCGCAAATCGTGCTCGGCCACGACGGCGCGGCGGCGCTCGCCGAGGCGATGAACCTGGCCGCCGACCGGGTGACCGCGCTGCACTACGGAACCTACGACTACAGCGCGGCCTGCGGGATCGCCCCCAGCCAGCAGTCCCTCAAACATCCGGTGGCCGACCACGCGAAAGCGGTGATGCTCGCCGCCAGCGCCGAGCGCGGCGTGTGGGTCTGCGACGGCGGGTCCATCGTCGTCCCCGACGGCGGGCCTGACGAGGCGGACTGGGCCGTGGCCGAGCATTTCCGGCTGGTCACCCGTTCCCTCGACCACGGCTACTACCAGGGCTGGGATCTGCACCCCGCGCATTTGCCGACCCGATGGCTCGCCGCCTACGGCTTCTACCGGGAGGCTTTCGCCGAGGCCGCCCCCCGACTGCGCGCCTATCTCACGAACACCGCGTTCCGGGGCAAGCTCGACGAGCCGGCGACAATCCAGCAACTGGCCGCCATCACGCTGCGCGGCCTGTCGGTCGGCGCGTTCACCGAGAAGGAGGTCGCGGCCAAGACCAAATTCGCCACGACCGACGTGCTGCGCGCCCTCTATCGAAGGGAAAGGCCCACGCCATGAACGGACCCCGACCAGAGGCCGAAGCGGGGCCCCAGGACTTCGCCGAACTGCCCGACCTCGCGAGCCGCGCCCTCGGCGGCGCGGTGATCTGGGCGAACGACGAGTTCTTCGCCGAGAAAGAGAACCTGATCAAACCGGGAGCGCCCGCCTTCACTCCGGCCGATTTCGGGCACAAGGGGCAGGTCTACGACGGTTGGGAGACGAGGCGGCGGCGGGCTGCCGGCTCCGACCAGGCCATCGTCCGGCTCGGCGTGCCGGGCCGCGTGCACGGTGTCGTGGTGGACACCGCGTGGTTCAAAGGCAACGCCCCCACCCACGCGAGCGTCGAGGCGCTGTTCCTGCCGGGGCATCCGGACTCCGACGAGGTCCGGCAGAGCGAGCGGTGGGAGACGCTCGTGCCCAAAAGCCCGCTCGTCCCGGATTTCCCGAACGCCCTCCCGGTCCCCGAGGAGAACCGAGGCGAGCGCCGCACGCACCTGCGCCTGACCATCCACCCCGACGGCGGCGTGGCGCGGTTCCGGGCGCACGGCTTCGCGACCCCCGACCCCGCGTTCCTGCGCGGCGACAACATCGACCTCGCCGCCTCGGAGAACGGCGGGCGCGTCGTCGACTGCTCCAACCGGTTCTACAGCCACCCGCACCAGCTGCTCGGCCCCGGGAAGGCCCGCGTGATGGGCGATGGCTGGGAGACCGCGCGCAGGCGGGACTCCGGCAACGACTGGGTGCTCGTGCGCCTGGCCGAGGAAGGCGTCGCGGACTGGGCGGAGATCGACACCTCGTACTTCCTCGGCAACGCGCCAGGGGCCGCCAGCCTGACCGGCCTCACCGCTTCCGGTGAGCAGGTTCCGCTTTTGGGGCGGACCAAGCTCGCGCCCGACACGCGGCACCGGTTCCGGCTGGCCGAGGGCGGCGCGCCGATCACGCACGTGCGCCTTGACATCTTCCCCGACGGCGGCCTCGCGCGGTTCCGGCTCTGGGGCTCCTTCACCCCGAAGGGGTTCGCCGGCCTGGAAAAGGCGTGGGGCAAGGATGGCTGAATACCCGAGGGACATGGTCGGGTACGGGAAAAATCCCCCGGACCCGCAGTGGCCGGACGGCGCGCAGATCGCCGTGCAGTTCGTCCTCAACTACGAGGAGGGCGCGGAGAACTGCGTGCTCGACGGGGACGCGCACGCGGAGACCTTCCTGTCCGAGATCGTTCCCGCCGAGCCCTTCCCCGACCGGCACATGAGCATGGAGTCGCTCTACGAGTACGGTTCGCGCGCCGGGGTGTGGCGGGTGCTGCGCGCTTTCGAACGGCGCGGGCTGCCGCTGACGATCTTCGCGGTGACCAGGGCATTGGAGCGCAACCCCGAGGCGACGGCGGCGTTCGTCGAACTCGGCCACGAGCTCGCCTGCCACGGATTGCGCTGGAAGTCGTACCAGAACATCGCCGAAGCCGTCGAGCGCGAGCACATGCGCGAGGCGGTCGAGCTGCACACCGCCCTCGTCGGCTCCCGTCCGCTCGGCTGGTACACCGGCAGGGACTCCGCGAACACCCGCAGGCTCGTCGTCGAGCACGGCGGTTTCGCCTACGACTCCGACTCCTACGCCGACGACCTGCCGTATTGGGCCGAAGTGTCGGGCCAAAAGCATCTCGTGGTGCCGTACACCCTCGACACCAACGACATGCGGTACTCCTCCCCCGCAGGCTTCCCGAGCGGCGATCAGTTCTTCGCGCACTTGCGCGACGCGTTCGACGTGCTGTGGCGCGAGGGCGGCGAAGGCTCGCCGAAGATGCTCTCGGTCGGGCTGCACTGCCGCCTCGCAGGCCGCCCCGCCCGCGCGGCGGCGTTGGAGCGGTTCCTCGACCACGTGCTGTCCCACGAGCGGGTGTGGGTGGCCAGACGGATCGAGATCGCCGAGCACTGGCGGCGGGTCCACCCGGCGTAGCGTCCCCGCACGGACGGGCTCAGCCCATCAGCTTGGGCAGCGCCCCGCCGAGTCAGCCCATCGCAGCCTCCCGCACCACGAAACGGGTGATTCCCATCGCCGTTCGCAGGCCGCGGCCTTGGCGAGGATCTCGTCCTCCGTCCCGACGAGGACGAACGGCGCCGCGTCCAGCTGCGCTTCGACCTGGTCCCGCCGCCATAAGCTCAGTCTGGGATTTTCTCGCGCGACAGCTCGATCAAGGCGTCCAGCGGATCGCGGCCTTTCTTGGGCACGGGGCGGTGGAGCACCTCGAACTGGTACAGCACATTGCCCTTGTGCCCGACGACCAGCGGGTATGACCGCCTGGCCGCTCCAGCCGGGCTCCACTTCGCCCAGTCCGGCCCGACGGAGACCTTCGCGAGGCGCGCCGAGGACGCTTGGTCCTCGTCCACGGGGGCTTCGACGGCCTCCTGGAGCAAGTCGCAGCTCTCGAGCGCGTCGAGGAACGCGTCGAACGCGGCCTCGGCGCTCTTGGGGTCGGGGAAAAGCCCGACGTGCTCGACCACCGTCCACTCCGCTTTGCCCGCTTTGCGCCCGCGAGAGCTGTAGCGCACCGAGATCGGCGGCTCCGACGCACCTGAGAAGGCTTCCGGCCTGCCGAGCCCGGCCAGCACGGCGCATTGCGCGGGCTGGGACGAGGCCGCGCCGTCGCCGACCTCGCGCGCAGCGCGCGCGACCATATGCATCCGGCAGCCCACGATCAGACTGACCTCATCCGCGGTGACCAGCGCCTGCTTCGCCTGGCGCGAGCCGGGCAGCAACGACCCCGCAGGCTCCGAAGGGTCGTCGGGCGAGCAGGCTGGCCTCTTCGCCGCCGACGACGATCCGGCACGGGCCGCCGCGCCGACGAGAACGCCCCCGGATCCGCTGTTCAAATAGACCGCGAGGAGCAATCCCGCCGTCAGCAATGCCGCGCCCCAAACGCCCCACCATCTCATTGTCATTCGTAGTGTACATCCAACAGGTAGACGCTATACGGGTTCCATCGCGAGAGGGCGACTGTGATGATCCGCGCGGTTTCGTCCACGTCCTGGACGAAACCGCCGTACGGCCCGCCCGGCTCGTTGAAATGCGCGCCGACCGGCCCCCGGCCCTGGCCGGGATCGCAGGTGACGACGAGCTGCGGGGGGCTGAAGCTCGCCAAGTCCGAGAGCGGGGCCGAGCGCAGCGCGACGCCGAGCCGTTCGTCGGTGTAGACGATGACGAGTTTGCCGCCGACGACCGCCGCGCCGCCCTCGCCGACGTTCGGGAAATCGGGGATCGGGCGCGCCTGCTCCCGCGCGCGCCCCGGCTCGCCCCAGCCGTCCTCCCCGAAATGCCGCCACCTGGCGGGGTCCATGAGATCTTCGGCGGAGGCTTTCGCCAAATGCGGGCCGGGATTGCCCCGCGCGACCGCCGATCCGACGATGAAAAACTCCTCCTTGCCGTCCGCCGTGTGCGAGGCGAGCTGGATCTGCTGGAAATCGGAGTCCCCGACCGCCACCGGCTCGCCGGCCCGCACCTTCGAGCCGGTCCGCGTCTCGGCGTCGAGGTCGAACTGCTGCAGCCACGAGCCCTCGCCGCGCGCGGGCCCCGCCCCGCCGGGGCCCCAGTCCACTTGTTGCCAGGCCACGACCAGCTTGCCCGCCGCCATGACCGCGCCAGTCGGCACCACCGACCTCGGCCTGCCGTCCGGGTACTGCGTGCCGTTGAAGCGGCCCTCCCTCGCGCGCAGCGGCCTCGTCCGGACATGCGGGCGCTCCACCGGGAAAAGCTCCCAAGGCAGGAACCGGTATCGCGGGTCGCGGACGAAGCCGTCCAACTCCATCCGTCCGTCCGCGTCCTTGTGGGCGAGGAGCGCGGCGTTCCCCGCGATCCTCGGACCGCCGAAGCCGCCCGCGTTGTTCCCGCTCCCGTCGAGGTTGTCCTTGTCCCCGGTGTCCCCCATGAGGTACGCGTACCGCCGCACGCCGCCCCGGTCCTCGCCGAGGAAGACGGGGACGCCGAGGTCGGCGTTGCGCACATTCGGCAAGAGAGTTCTAGAGCGCCGCCCGCTGCCGAAAAGAGCACGGGCGATCCGCGCGCGGCGGCTCGTGTAGCCCCGGCCCTGGTTCTCAGGCCGCCAGAAGAAAATCTGCGCGCCGCCGACGATTTCCGCCGGTCCCGATTGCGAGGCCTGGACCTTCGTCACCGTCAAGAAACGACGCTCGCGCACGTCTTCGGACATGGCGGTCTCCTCTCGTCTGCGTCGACCTGTGAGCCAGGCTAGCAGCGGGGTCCGGCGCGGGCCAGCCCCGCTCGACAGAGCCGGAGCCGCCCGGTACGCTCGGCGCATCGCGACCACAGACCTCTCCCCCGAGCCCACCACGCGCGGCGAAGCCCCCAAAGGCCTGAAGTCCGGCGCCATCGGCCTGATCGGCAACATCGTCATCGGACTTTCCGCGACCGCGCCCGCCTATAGCCTCGCCGGGGCGCTCGGGCCGCTGGCCGGGACCGTCGGCGCGAAAACGCCCGCGATCCTGCTGCTCTCGTTCCTTCCGACGCTCTTCATCGCCTTCGCCTACCGCGAGCTGTGCCGCGACACCCCGGACTGCGGCACCACCTTCACCTGGGCCACCAAAGCCTTCGGCCCGTGGACGGGCTGGATGTCCGGCTGGGGCCTCGCGGTTTCGGGCATCATCTCGGTCGGCAACGCGTCCGAGATCGCCTCGATCTATCTGTTCCGGCTGTTCGGCCACGAGCCTTCCGCCGCCGCGAAAATCGCCACCGCCTCCGCGATCATCGTGCTCATGACCTGGGTCAGCTACCGGGGGGTGGATCTCGGGGAGCGCATGCAGAACGTGCTCATGGCCGTGCAGTTCGGGGTGCTCGGCTGCATCGCGGTCGTCGCGCTCGTCCGCGTCTTCGCCCATCGCGCGGGGCCGCAGGCCCTCACCCCGAGCCTGAGCTGGTTGGTCCCGACCGGCCTTTCCACCTCGCAATTCGCCACCGGCGTCATCCTCTGCGTGTTCATCTATTGGGGCTGGGACGCCTGCCTCGCGGTCGGCGAGGAGACCGAAGACTCGACCCGCACGCCGGGACGCGCCGCCGTCATCGCGACTTTGCTGCTCGTCACGACGTACATCCTGGTCAGCTACGCCGCGCAAAGCTTCGCGGGGTTCGGGAGCACTGGGATCGGGCTCAACAACCCCGAGCACGAGAGCGACGTGCTGACCGTGCTCGGCCTGCCTGCGGGCGGCCAGATCGCGGCGGTCGCCCTTCTGCTCACCGTGAGCGTCTCCGCCCTCTCCTCCACGCAAACGATCATTCTGCCCACCGCCCGCCAGGCCCTCTCCATGGCCACCTACCGCGCCTTGCCGGAGCGGTTCGGCGAGGTGAGCCCGAAGTACCTCACGCCGGGCTTCGCCACCGCGGTCACCGGCGCGTGCTGCCTGCTCTTCTATTTCGTGCTCTCCCTCGTGAGCTCGAACGTGCTGGTCGACTCGGTGTCCTCGCTCGGCTTGGCCGTGGCGTTCTACTACGCGATGACCGCCTACGCCTGCGTCTGGTACTTCCGCCGCAGCCTGACCGCGTCGCCGCGCAATTTTTTGTTGCGCGGGCTCCTGCCGCTGCTCGGCGCGCTCACCATGACCTGGGCGTTCGCCAGAAGCAGCATGGACATGCTCGGCCGCGACTACGGCGAAACCCATTTCGGACCGGTCGGCGGGGTCTTCGTCATCGGGATCGGCATCCTGGTGGCGGGCGTGCCGCTCATGCTCCTCGCGACGATCACCGGGAAGGACTTCTTCGCTGGTAGGACGCTCAACGCCACGACCGAGGCCAGGATTCCTCCACCGCCCGACTCGCTCTGATCACAACACCGCTGTTGCTCAGGTGAACATTGTGACTCGCGGGCGCGGCGGCCCGGATGGCGATGACCTCGACGTTATGCTCGGTCCGTGCCTAGGACCTCATTGCAGAGCCTCACGGCCGCCTCGCTCGCGATGCTCGCCGCCACGACAGTCGCGCCTTTGAGCTGGGCAGATCCCGACGACTCGCACAACGCCGCCTGCGCGCAACGCGTCACCCCGCCGCCCGCCGTCGACGCCTCCGAAGCCCCCCAGCCGGGGCATCCCGAGCTGCCGCCGCTTCCCGTCCCTTCGCCGCCGATCGGCGGCGAACTGCTCGCCGCCTGCGGCGTGGTGCAGCCGGCCGGCTCCCCCGCCCTGCCGGAGGGCCCCGCGCGCGGCTGGCTCGTCGCGGACCTCGACAGCGGCCAAGTGCTCGCGGCCTCGGACCCGCACGGCCGGTTCCGCCCCGCCAGCACGATTAAGACGCTCCTCGCCCTCGCCGTCCTCGACGAGCTGGACCCGAACCACGTCGTGCAGCTGACCGACGGCGACCAGACCGCCGACGAGGAGAGCCAGCACCCGTTCATCGAGCCCGGCGGCAAGTACACCGTGTTCGAGCTGCTCGAAGGGGCGCTCATGGTCTCATCCAACGGGGCCGCGAACGCGCTTGCCCGAGTGCTCGGCGCTGGCGGCGGCGTGGAGGCCGCCGTGAAGAAGATGAACGACCTCGCGGGCCTGCTCGGCGCGAAAGACACCAGGGCGACCACCCCTTCCGGGGTCGAAGCCCCCGGAGGACCGTCGACCAGTTCGCCCTACGACCTCGCCCTCATCTTCCGCGCGGCGATGAAGCAGGACATCTTCCGCAAGATCGTCAGCCAGAAGTCGATCACCATGCACGGCGATCCCGACGACTTCCCGCTGGTGAACGACAACGCGATGCTGGACGACTACCCCGGCATGCTCGGCGGCAAGACCGGCTTCACCGAAGACTCCCAGAAGACGTTCGTCGCCGCGGCGGAACGAGACGGGCGGCGGCTGGTGGTGACCCAGATGTACGGGCTCAACGGCGCGACGACCTTCCGCGAGCAAGCCTCGGCGCTTTTGGACTGGGGCTTCGCCCTCGATCCCGCGCTCGGCGTCGGCAAGCTGGTCAACCCCGCGCCGAAACCTGTGCCGCCCGCGCCCGTCCCTGCCGCTCAGCAAGCCTCCTCGTCCTCCGGAGCAACGACCACGCTGCTGCTCGTCGGCATCCTCGCGGGCGGCCTCGTGCTCGCGAACCGGGAGGTCCAGCGCCGCAAAGACCACACCCCGACCCACGCGTAGTTCAGTTCCGCGTCAGCGTCTGCCGGTATAAACGCGAGAGTGGCCGATTCGGCCTCCCACGAGCTGAAGGGTCGATATGACACATCGAACTGCCTGGCCCCACGCCGCTGACGAGCGCGACGGCGAGGTCGTCTACCTTCGCGCGGATCCGGACCTCCCCCCGGTCGGAGTCGTCGAACGCCGTCCGCCGAGCCTGGTCGAACGCGCCGCCCTCCTCGGCGTCGCCCTGCTCGGCGCGCTCGCGTGGAGCGTCGTCGCGCTGAGCCGGTCCGAACCGGTCAACGCGGTCTGGTTCGTCGTCGCGGCCATCGCCAGCTATCTGATCGGCTATCGCCTGTACGCGAAATTCATCGAGCGCAAAGTCGTCCGGCCTCGCGACGACCACGCCACCCCCGCCGAACTGTTCGAGGACGGGCGGGATTTCGTCCCGACCGACCGGCGCGTCCTGTTCGGCCACCATTTCGCCGCCATCGCCGGGGCCGGACCGCTGGTCGGGCCGGTGCTGGCCGCGCAGATGGGCTATCTGCCGAGCACACTGTGGATCGTCGTCGGCGTGGTGTTCGCCGGAGCGGTGCAGGACTACCTCGTCCTCGCCTTCTCGACCCGCAGGCGCGGGCGGAGCCTCGGCCAGATGGCGAAGGAGGAACTCGGGCCGATCGGCGGCGGGGCCGCGCTGGTCGCCGTGCTCGCGATCATGATCCTGCTGATCGCCGTCCTTGCCATGATCGTCGTCAACGCGCTCGCCGAGAGCCCGTGGGGCGTGTTCTCCATCGCCATGACCCTGCCCATCGCCTTGCTCATGGGGGTCTGGCTGCGCTTCGTCCGGCCTGGCAGAGTCGGGGAGACCACAGCGATCGGCGTGGTCCTGCTGATCCTGGCAGTGGTCGGCGGAGGCTGGGTCGCGCACACCGCGTGGGGCGCAGAAACCTTCACCCTGTCGAAGACGACCATCGCGCTCGGGATCGCGGCGTACGGGTTCGTCGCCTCCTCGCTGCCGGTCTGGCTGCTGCTCGCGCCCCGCGATTACCTCTCCTCCTTCATGAAGATCAGCGTCATCAGCCTCCTCGCCGTCGCGGTCCTCCTCGCCCATCCGACCGCGCAGATGCCCGCGATCACCTCGTTCGCCACGAACGGGGACGGCCCCGTCTTCGCGGGCAAGCTCTTCCCCTTCCTCTTCATCACCATCGCCTGTGGCGCGCTCTCCGGCTTCCACGCCCTCGTCTCCTCCGGCACCACCCCGAAGCTCTTGGAGAAGGAGAGCCAGGCGCGGCTCATCGGCTACGGCTCCATGGTCACCGAGTCTTTCGTCGCGATCATGGCGCTCGTGTCCGCCGTGATCCTCGACCCGCACCTGTACTTCGTGATGAACGCGCCGGCCGGAGTCACCAAGGGCACGGCGGAGGCGGCGGCGAGCTGGGTGAACAGCCTGGGCCTGCCCGGAGCCCCGCTCACGCCTGGAACGCTTGAGAAGGCCGCGTCGGAGGTCGGCGAGCACAGCGTCGTCTCCCGCGTCGGGGGCGCGCCGACGCTCGCGCTGGGGATGTCCAAGGTGCTCAGCGTGTTCGGCGGCTCCGCCCTCGCCGGGTTCTGGTACCACTTCGCGATCATGTTCGAGGCGCTGTTCATCCTCACCACGGTCGACGCGGGCACGCGCGTCGCGAGGTTCATGCTCTCGGACACCCTGGGCAACGTGCCCGCGCTCGCGAAGTTCAAAGACCCCTCGTGGCGGCCCGGATCCCTGTTGTGCTCCCTCGCCGTCGCGGGGGCGTGGGGCGGCCTCCTCCTTATGGGGGTCACCGACCCGCTCGGCGGGATCAACACGCTCTACCCGCTGTTCGGAGTCGCCAACCAGCTGCTCGCCGCCGTGGCGCTCACCGTGGTCACGATGACCCTGGTGCGCACCGGGCTCGTCCGCTGGGCCTGGGTGACGCTGGTCCCATTGGGCTGGGACCTCGTCGTCACCCTCACCGCCTCGTGGCAGAAGATCTTCTCCGCCGATCCCGCCGTCGGCTACTGGTCGCAGCATCAGCGCTACGCCGCCGCGCAAGGGCGGGGGGACCGCTCCTTCGGCTCGGCGAGGAACCCCGACCAGATCGACGCGGTCGTGCGCAACACGCTCGTGCAGACCGCGCTCTCCGTGCTCCTCGCGGTCCTCGTGCTCGTCGTCGTGCTGGCCGCGGCCCGGACCGCCTGGCGGACGCTGCACGGCTCCCCGGCGCGAGTCGAAGAAGAGCCCCCCGTCCCGTCGCGCATGTTCGCCCCGCGCGGTTTTTTCCCGACCAAAGCCGAACGCGCGGTGGCCCTGGAATGGGCCGAGACCGGCGCGAAACGGCGCTCCGCCCTGCCGCAGACCTCGGAAGTCACCCAGCGTTGCTGCTGAGATCGACGTATAATCGAAACTATGAACGCTACGCCTCGCTCCACCGGGTCCAGCTTCCTCGACGAGATCGGCCGTGTCCTTCGATACTGGCCGGCCGTCCTCATCTCCGGGATCGTCACCGTCATCGCGGGCGTCTTGGCCATCGCGTGGCCCGGCATCACGGTTTTCGTCGCGGCGATCTTGTTCGGCCTCGGGATCCTCTTCCAAGGCGTTCTGTTTTCCGCCACTGCCTTCGCCGCGAAACCAGGCACGCCCGGACGTGCCTGGATCGGCGTGTGGGCGGCGTTGAGCATCCTGGCGGGCGTGCTGACGCTTGTTTTCCCCGGATCCGGCGTGCTCGCCCTCGCCTACCTGCTCATCTTCTGGTTCCTCGTCAACGCCGTGAACAACATCGTCCGCGCGTCCTCGGACAAGGAGCACCGGGTCTGGTTCGGCGTGCTGGGCGCTTTGGAGCTGATCGTCGCGATCTGGTTGCTCTTCGACCTCGCCGCCGCGATCGACACCATCGCCCTCATCGTCGGTTTCGGACTGCTGCTGCGCGGCACGGCTGAGATCGCCCTCGCGTTCCGGCTCCGCCACGTCGGCAACGTGCTCAACGGGAAGTGAGCCCGAAGCGACGCGGAGCCCTCGCAGCGGCCTGCGCCCTCGCGGCCGCGGTCAACGCCGGGCACAGCGCTTGCGCCGATCCCGCGCCGATTCCGCCAGAGGCCGACCTCGCGCAGTTCCTGCCCCCTCGGCAGGAGTTTCCCGCCGGGTGGACCGTCGGACGGGCGGAACGGCATGAGGAGGCAGCGCGTTTCTCCAAGGACGGAGTCCTCTCCGACTTCGGCAAACACGCCACCCCGAAGAACTGCTACCCCGACGCTCTCGTCTTCTTCTCCGCCTTCGGGATCGCCGAAGGCGGGAAGCCTCCCGAACCCGCGACGGGCCCCTACGTCTTCGTCACCATCGCCCGTCCCGACGAGGACCCCCGATCCCGAGGGTATGCGAAGATCCTCCACTACTGGATCGACAACTGCTCGCAGTACTCCGTCGAGGCGATACCGAACTGGTCGTCCTCGCTGAACGGGAACGTCGTCGCCCGGAGCATGCCCGTCGTCGACGCGGACGACTCCGTCGCGATCCGCGTCAAAGAGAAGGGCGCGGCAGGCCGCGACGTGGAGCTGACCGCGATAGCCGCCCGGCTCCGAGGCGTGGAGATCCTGGTGACGGGTTATCCTGGTGCCGACGAGCAACTCGTCGACGCCCTCTTCCGCGAGACGGTCGAGCGGGTCAACGGGTGGGAGCCCTAGGAGGGGATCATGAGGCACAGGCTGACCCGACGGCTTGCGGTGTTCGGATTCGCGGCAGCGATGCTGCTCGCAGGGGCCAAGGCCCACGCGGAGCCGAACGATCTCCCCGCGAGCGCCGACCTCGGCCAGTTCTACCCGAAACAGGCCGATCTGCCCGACGGCTGGTCGCTCACCAGCCAGGAAGCGCTGGCCGCGCCCTCGCCGGATTCAACAACGCCCGCTGGCTGTTCCCTCGCCCATTTCTTCCCGCCGGGGAGCGCGCGCACCGTGGCGGGGCCGGGAAACTCGACCCTCGTCGTGCGGTTGCTCGTCGGGCGCGACGGCCTCCACACGGTTCGGTCCTGGGCCGAGAAATGCGCGAGCTTCACCATGCTCGGGGGCGGCGGGACGACCGGGAAGAACTGGATGAGCGTCCAGACCGCCGACGCTCCCGCCTCGGGCGCGCTCGCCTACCGGGTCACCGGGCAGGGGCCGTACGCGCCAGCCGAGCTGCTGCTCGCGGGGTCCGTCCGGGGAGCGCTCGTGCTCGTCGCCCAACTCGATCCGGCCGACGACGCCGCCGCCGACGTGTACCGCGCGGTCGCGGCGAAGATCAACGACTGGCGCGGCTGAGCGCTAGACACCGGCGCGTCTGCTCTGCACCCAGGATTCGATCATCGCCCTCGCGATAGAGATCGACCCCGGCAAAAGCAGCGGGGCTTCCGGCACATCGCCCCAGTCGCGACGGCGCGCCAGCGCCTCGGCCACCTCGTCGAGGTGGAACCAGCGCGCCTCCTCGATTTCGCCGTCGGCGAGGACGAGCGGCTGCGCCGGGTCGGCCACGGCCTCGAAACCGAGCATGAGCGAGCGCGGGAACGGCCAGGGCTGGCTGCCGAGATAGCCGATCTCCGACACCTCGACGCCGACTTCCTCGGAGATCTCCCGCTCGACGCACTGCTCCAACGACTCGCCCGGCTCGCAGAACCCGGCGAGGACGGAGAACCAGCGCTGCGGCCATATGGGCTGGCGGGCGAGGAGCACTTGGTCCGCGCCGTCGTGGACCAAGCAGATGACAGCGGGATCGGTCCGGGGGAACTCTTCTTTGCCGTCCGGCGCGACACGCACCCAGCCGCCTTTGGCGAGGGCCATAGGCTCTCCCGACCACGGGGCGAACTTCGAGCGGCCCTGCCAGCCCAGCATCGCGACCGCCGTGGTCGCCAAACTCGCCTCGACCGCCGAAAGCGTATGCCCGGCTGAACGCAGGTCGAGCAATTCTCCCCCGAACTCGGCGCTGTCAAGCTCAGGGACCTGGACCGCCCACACATGCGTCTCGGCGGCCTCGCCGAGGTTGATCTCACCAAGAAAAACCGCCCCCTCGGCAGGCGGCTCGTCCGCGAGCTCCGATGCGGGGCACAGCGCCAGGGCTCCGCCCCGCGCCGCGAGCTGCCCGCGCCGGGTCACCCGGAGCGCCCTGCCCGCGCGCCAGCCCACGGCGAGCGCCGCTTGGTCGGCGCGCAGCCGCTCGTTCCGGTCCAGCTGCGCCCTGGACAGCAGCGGCGGGTCGATCAACGAAAAGCCCATCAGGTCACTCCTTGTTCGTCGTGTGGACGTAGAGCAACCGGTCGCCTGGTTCCAACGCGTCCACCCGTTCGTCGCCGACGCGGATCAGATCGCCCCCGCGCACCACGCCGAGCACGATGTCCGCCACATGCTTCGGGTCCGCTCCGACTTCGGATTGCTCCACGTCCCGCTCGGACACCGCGAACCCCTCTTCCGGGGTGAGCAGGTCCTCGATCACCTCGACCACGGACGGGGCGCTCGTCGCGATGCCCAAGAGCCTGCCCGCGGTCTCCGAGGAGACGACCACCGAGGTGGCCCCGGACCGGCGCAAGAGGTGCACATTCTCGGTCTCGCGGACCGAAGCCACCACCTGCGCGGTCGTGGTGAGCTCCCGCGCGGTCAACGTCACCAGCACGGCGGTGTCGTCCCGGTTCACCGCGACGACGATGGACGCGGCGCGCTCGGCCCCCGCGGATTTGAGCACGTCCGACCGAGTGGCGTTGCCCTGCAACGTGACCAGCCCCAACTCGGACGCGGCGGAGAGCAGGCCGGGGTCCGCGTCCACGACGACGATGCGGGTCGGCTCGACGCCGTCGGCGAGCATGGCCGCCACCGCCGAGCGGCCTTTGGTCCCGTACCCCACGACAATGGTGTGATCGCGCACTGCGTGCCTCCAACGTTGGACTCGAATAGCTTGGCGGCTGCGCTCAGCGAGCACCTGCAAGGTGGTGCCGACCAAGATGATCAGGAAGAGCACCCGCATGGGGGTGATGACGAGGACATTCACCAGCCGCGCGCCCTCGGTCACCGGGGTGATGTCCCCGTACCCGGTGGTCGTCAGGGAAACCGTGACGTAGTAGAAGCAGTCCAAGAGGGTGAGCTGGCGCTCCACCACGTCGCGGTAGCCCGATCGGTCCGCGTAGACCACGAAAGCCGCGATCACCAGGAGCGAGACCGCGAGCAGCAGGCGCCCTGCGATGGCCCGCAACGGGCTGATCCGGCGGTCCGGGACCAGCAGCCCCGGCGACGACTCGGACGTTAGTCGCGCAGCCATCCCCTCAGCCCCCGATCACACAGACATCGCGGCGGGCTTCGGACACGAGCGCTAAGACTACCGCCCCTTCAAAGGCGCTGCGCGGCGCGTCTGGCCCGGTGCGCCCTCGCTTTGTCCCGGTTCCCGCAACCAGCCATGTCGCACCAGCGCCGATCGCCCCGCCGGGAGCGGTCGACGAAGATCCGCGTGCAGTTGTCGTCCTCGCATTGGCGCAACGCCGTGTCCGAACCGATGAGCCGGACCGCGTGCAGCGCGATGGTGGCGAGAGCCTCCAGCGCCCCGCCCTCGCGCCGGATCGCGCCGGACTCTGTGAGCTGCGGCGTCACCCGAGGCCGCCTGGCCCGCGCGTTGACGAGGCTCATGGCGTGCTGCGGGAGCGGATCCCCTCCGATCTTCGCCTGCGCGAGCACATACACCGCCTTTCTGAGCTCCATCGCCATCACGCGCTCCGCGTCCCCCACGACGGGCTCCTGGTCGAGCAGCCCGGCCAGCACCAGCCAACGCGCGAAGTCCGCCGGGGCGCGCAGCAATTCTTCGCGCCGCGTGTTCCAGTAGCGGAGCGTCCCGGCGAAATCCAAGGCCACATCGCCGCTGACGAATGTGAAGCCTGTCTCTTCGCCGACCGATCCCGACGCGCTAACCATATAAATAGGTTACGCTTTTCGGCATGGCAGCACAACACGAGGTCCCGGAGCGCTACGCGGAGACAATCGAGACGATGGAGGCTGCCGCCAACGGCTTCGCCGTCGAAGCAGGGCGCGGGCCCTCGGACAAGCCGCGCCATCTCGCGCTCGCCGAAGCGATCCAGGGCCCGGTGCTCATCGTCTCCTGGTCCAGCGCCTTCGTCGCAGGCGTGATCGGCACCAAAGCCGGCACACCGCTCTTGCTGTGCTTCCTGCGTTTCGCCTGCGCCGCGCTGCTGCTGACCGCGCTCGCGTTCGCGCTGCGCTCGAAATGGCCGAAGGGCAAGACGCTCGCGCACACCGTGTTCGCCGGCGTCTTCATGCACGCCGTCCAGTTCTGCGGCTTCTACTACGGCATGGCGCACGGCCTCGGCGGCGGCGTCTCCGCGCTCATCCAAGGTTTGTCCTCGATGATCGTGGTCGTCCTCGCTGCGCTCACCCTCGGCGAACGCCTCGCCAAAGCCCAATGGCTCGGGTTCGTCATCGGGATCGTCGGCGTCGTCGTCGCGATCGAAGACCGGCTCGCCTTCTCCCCCGTCGCCGTCGCCTCCGCGTTCCTCGGCCTTGCCGGGATCAGCGTCGGCACCTACTGGCAGAAGCGTTTCGTCTCCGGGGTCGACGTCGTCTCGGGCACCGCCGTCCAACTCGCCGCGTCGGCCCCGCTGGGGCTCGCCGCCACCCTCCTGTTCGAGCATCCCCAGGTGACCGACTCCACGAGGTTCGCCGGCGCGGTCGCCTGGATCGTGCTCGTGAACTCCCTCGGCGTGTTCTTGCTGCTCAACCACATGTTGCGCACGCTGCCCGCCAGCTCGGTCTCCACGCTCTTCCTCGCGGTCCCCGCGACGACCTCGCTCCTCAGCTGGGTCTTCGCCGGGCAGACGATGAGCGCCCAGGCGGTCGCGGGCCTGGTGATCGGCGGAATCGGAGCCGCGCTCGCCGCATGGGGGGCCACCAGGCGGACGAAGGCTTAACGCCCCGAGGCCCAGCGGCGGTCCACCACGGGGGTCACCGGCACGTCGAGTCTCGCGGACGATCCGCCGAGTTCGCTGCTGCCCAGCTCCAAGGAGGCCTGCAGCTCCGACTCCGCGAGCGTGGCGGCGATGCGCAACCCGAGCCGTTTGGTCGCTTTCGGGTCGAAACCCTCTGGAAAACCGACGCCGGTGTCCGCCACCTCCACGCTGAGCCATTTGCCCTTGCGCTCCGCGCGGATCACAACCTCGCCCTTGTCTCCGGGCTGGAAGGCGTGCTCAAGGGCGTTCTGCGCCAGCTCGGTGAGGATCGTCGTGAGCGACATGGCCCGCTCCGCCTCCAGGGAGCCGAACCTGCCTTCTCGCCGGATCGACACGCTCGTCCCCGGCGCGCCGAGGTCCGCCAGCAGCAGCATGAGCTTGTCCACGATCTCGTCGACCGAGACATGCTCGTCCGACGAGATCGACAACGCGTCGTGCACGAGGGCGATCGATCCGATCCGGCGGACCGAGTCCTCCAGCGCTTGGCGGGCCTCGGCGTTCTCGGTCCGCCTCGCTTGCATGCGCAACAGCGCCGAGACGGACTGCAAATTGTTCTTCACCCGGTGATGGATCTCGCGAATCGTCGCGTCTTTGCTGATCAAGGCTCGATCTCGATGGCGAAGCTCGGTGACGTCGCGGAGCAAGACCACCGCTCCCGCCATCTCCCCCGACTGGCGCAGTCCGACCATGCGCCACAAGGTGACCGCCCCGTTCGCCTCCACCTCGACCCTGGCGTCGGCGATCTCGCCTTGCAGCGCGGCGACCAGCGCCGTCAGCGTGTCTTCGACCGTGAGCGAATCGGGCACCGCCGCGCGGACGATCTCCACCAGATCCGAACCCATGAACGTGCCCTCCCATCCCAGCCTGCGCAGGGCGGAAGAGGCGTTCGGGCTGGAGTACGTGATGGCCCCCGTCTCGGCGAGCCGCAAAAAGCCGTCGCCGGCCCTCGGCCCCGGCCCTTTGTCGAGAGGATCGGGGAAGGCACCGTCGCACACCATCTGGCACAAAGCGTCCGCCGCGCTCGTGTACGCCGTTTCCAAGTTGCCCGAGGACCGGTTCTGGAGCAGATTCACGTAGCGGGAGATGACCGCGATCACCTCGCCGTCCTTGCGCACAGGGATCACTTCCCGACGAGTCGGCACGTACTCCAGCCACATCGGATCTTCCGGCTCGACGATCCTCCCCTCGACCAGGCCCCGGCGCAGCTGGCTCACCAACGGCTCCCCGACCTCGGTGCCCACCATGTCGCCCGGTAGCAGCGTGGCCGCCGTGGTCGGACGGCATTGCGCCACGCACACCACCCGCTCGCTGGGGTCGCCGAGGCTCTCCCTGCGCGCCGGGTCCTCCCCCTCGCACGCGGTCGGCGAGTCTTGGCGCACCCACATGAGGAAGTCGGCGAAAGCCAGGTCCGCGATCAGCTGCCACTCCGCGACAAGCCTTTTCAAATGTTCGACTTGGTCTCCGGTCAGCGTGGTGCGCTCGGCGAGCAGCTCGCTCAACGTCGCCACAACACAACCCCCGAATACCTCTTCGACCCCCCGGCTTCGCGACCGCCGCGTCTTTGTGTCATGCTTTCAGTATGGCAAAACGAGGACGTAAGAAGCGCGCACGGCGCAAGAGCAACGCTAACCACGGCAAGCGCCCGAACAGCTGACGATCAGTCGGCCGTTTCGGGCCTCGCCTCGACCCGAGGGTGCGAGACGTTGAGCATGTTCCGGATCTCGCCTCGAAGCTTGTCTTTGAGGCCTTCCGGCGCGCACGGCTCGGATTTGCACTTCTTCGAGAGCAGCTCCTTGATTCGGATTTCCACCTCGTACTGAGCGTGGCACGAGGAGCAGCGCTCGAAATGCGCTTCGAGCCGCGCGCGGAGCTTGACGTCGCACCCTCCGTCTGCGACCAGCCACAGCGCTTCGACCTCTTCCCGGCACTTCGGAATCGCTCCATCGCAGTCGAAGCTCTGCAAGATCTCGGCAAGTTTGGGGTCGACCGGCTCGAAGGCGCGCCGCATCTCTTGCAGCTGCGCCAGCTCGACCGCGCTCACGCTGACTTCGGATACTCGGCCCGATTCGTCATCCGCGCTCAACTTGCCACCTCTTCACTTTCGACTTCATTGTTGACACGACGCGCACGGCGCGACTCCGGGCCGATGCCGTACTCGGCGGCGAGGCCTGCGAGCTGGGCGCGCAACTGCTTTCTGCCCCGGTGCAGCCGGGACATGACCGTTCCGATCGGGATCTCGAGGATCTCTGCGATCTCACGATACGGGAAACCCTCGACGTCCGCGTAGTAAACGACCATCCGGAAATCCTCCGGCAGCGACTGCAAGGCTTTCATGATCTCCGTGTCGGGCAGGCCGTCGAGCGCCTCGACCTCCGCCGAGCGCAGCCCGACCGAATCGTGGCTCGCCACATCCGCGAGCTGCCAATCGGTGATCTCGTCGGTCGGGTACTGCGAGGGCTGGCGCTGGCGTTTGCGGTAGGAGTTGATGTAGGTGTTCGTGAGAATGCGGTGCAACCAAGCGGAGAGATTGGTCCCCTCCGCGAAGGTGTGGAACGCGCCGAACGCCTTGATATAAGTCTCTTGCACCAGGTCTTCCGCGTCTTGCGGGTTGTGCGTCATCCGCATCGCAGCCCAGTAGAGCTTGTCGAGCAACGGCATCGCCTCCTGCTCGAAACGACGGGTGAGCTCGGCCTGGGACTCGTCGGATCCCCCGGGCGATTCATCCGCTGGCCCCTTCACAGGCATCCGGACTCCGCCCTTTGGCAACGAACGCATGGTTGACGGCGCATAGTCAAAGATTACCGCAGCTGCTGCTGTTTCGGGCTTGGGGTCGAGCGCGGCCTGTTCGGGGCATAGCACTGGCATGGGATCCAGACTCCTCTCTACGCCCTGGAAAACACTCCAGAGCCAGAGTTTGTTCCCACGCCCCGTCCTGGCCGAACCGCAACGCCCCACTCGTCGCGCGAACGGCGGCGACTGCGACAATAGCGAGGTGAGCTTTTGGGACGCGCCTACGGTCAACGGTCCGCTCGACGCGACAGTGGGCCTGCCCGGCTCCAAGTCCATCACCAACCGGGCGCTCGTGCTCGCGGCGCTCGCCTCCTCCCCCTCCCGGATCGTCGGCACGTTGCGCAGCCGCGACACCGACCTCATGCTCGACGCGCTGCGCCGGATGGGCGCGGGCGTGCGGATCCACGACGATCAGACCACCGTGGACATCGAACCCGGCCCGTTGCGCGAGGCATCGGTGGACGTCGGGCTCGCAGGGACGGTCATGCGGTTTTTGCCCCCGGCCGCGGCCCTCGCCACCGGCGCCGTCTCCTTCGACGGGGACGAGCAGGCCCGCGCCCGGCCGCTCGACACCATCCTGAACGCCCTACGCGACCTCGGCGTGGCGGTGGACGGCGACAGCTTGCCGTTCGTGGTCCGAGGCCAAGGCCGGGTCCGAGGCGGCGAGGTCGCAGTCGACGCCTCCGCCTCCTCGCAGTTCGTCTCCGGCCTCCTGCTCTCCGGGGCCAGGTACGACGAGGGACTGACCGTCCGGCATGTCGGCGGGCCGCTGCCGTCTGCGCCGCACATCGAGATGACCGTCCAGATGCTCGAAGATTCCGGTGTCCGGGTCGAACAGCCCGAGCAGCACGTGTGGCGGATTCCGCCCAGTCCCATCGCCGGACGGGAGTGGTTGGTGGAGCCCGACCTCTCCAACGCGAGCCCGTTCCTCGCCGCCGCGGCGGCGGCCGGGGGCGAGGTCCGAGTCCCGCGCTGGCCGACGACCACCACGCAGGCGGGCGACGCGATCCGGCACATCCTCGCGAGAATGGGCGCGACCGTGCGGCTGCAAGACGGCTGGCTCACCGTCCAAGGAGCCGACGAGCTTATCGGGATCGACATCGACCTCGGCGACGTCGGGGAGCTCACCCCGACTGTCGCCGCGCTCGCGGCGCTCGCCTCCTCCCCCTCCTGTCTGCGCGGGGTCGCGCATTTGCGCGGCCATGAGACTGATCGGCTCGCGGCGCTCGCCTCCCAGATCAACGGTCTCGGCGGGCACTGCGTCGAACTGGACGACGGGCTGTCGATCACCCCGAAGCCGCTGCGCGGCGGACTGTGGAAAGCCTTCGCCGACCACCGCATGGCCACCGCTGGCGCGATCATCGGCCTGAAGACCCCAGGGGTGCAGGTGGACGACGTGGACTGCACGAGCAAGACGCTGCCCGGATTCGCCGACCTCTGGGCCACGATGTGCGCGACGGCGGGAGCTGGCTCCTGAGGCGCGGACAAGACCTCAGCCGGTACGACGAGTCCGACGTCCGGCTGCGGCCGGGGGCTCCGAACCGGGCTCGGACCAAACGCAGGCCAGAGCACACCGAGGCGAAACCCGCGATGGTCGTCGGCATCGCCCGCGGCCGCCAGCTCTGCGCGATGGACGGCTCCGACACGCTGGTCACCACCGTGCGCGCCCGCGAGCTGGGGCGGCGCGGGGTGGTGGTCGGCGACCGGGTGCACCTTGACGGCGATGTGTCCGGAACCCCGGACACCTTGGCGCGGATCGTCCGCGTCGACGAGCGCTCCTCCGCGTTGCGGCGCACCGCCGACGACGAGGCGGGCTCCGCCAGCGGACCGCTTGAGCGGGTCGTGGTGGCCAACGCGAGCCAGCTGCTCATCGTCGTCGCAGCCGCCGACCCGCCGCCGAGCGCGGGCCTGGTGCGGCGGGCGCTGGTCGCCGCCTACGCGGAAGGGATCACCCCTCGGCTCGCGATCACGAAGACCGACCTCGCCGACCCTTCCCAGTTCCAAGCCGGGTTCAACGGGCTGGGCCTCGACGTCGTGCGCTGCGGCAAAGAAGACGACCTCGCCGAGCTTGAAGGCGTGTTCGAAGAGCAACTGACGGTGCTGCTCGGCCACTCCGGAGTCGGCAAGTCCACGCTGGTGAACCGGCTCGCCCCGAGCGCGAACCGCGTGGTCGGCGAGCTGACAAGGATCGGCAAGGGCAAACACACCTCCACCGACGCCCGCGCCTTCCCCCTGCCCGAGGGCGGTTGGATCGTGGACACCCCCGGCGTCCGCTCCTTCGGGCTCGCCCACGTCACCGCCGAACAAGTCCTCGGCGCTTTCCGCGACCTCGCGGAGACCGCGGAGGACTGTCCCCGAGGTTGCGGGCATCTCGGCCCGCCCGCCGACCCGGAATGTCTGCTCGACGAGTTCCCCGACCGAGAACGGGTCTGTGCCGTGCGCGGGCTCATGCAGGCAGTCAGCGGGTAATCGAGCAGGTCAGGGCACCAAGATCTTCTGCGCGATCCACAATCGCGGGTTACCCTGGTCAGGTGAACCCGGCTTCGCGACGGACCTTCCTCACCGCCGCCCTCGGCGCATCGGCGGCCGCCTGCTCGCCGACGAGTTCCGACGGGCCGCACGCCGCCGCGCTCGCTAGATTGAACAGTTACAAACCTTCAGCCCAGGAGCTCGCGACGCACGAGGCGAACATGCGCAAGGCCATGCACGCCGCAGCTGGCAACCCTCGTCTCCCGTTCGGCTCGGTGATCGTCCGGACTTCGGACAACGCCATGCTCGCCAAAGGCGTCAACCACAACACGGAAAACCCCATGTGGCACGGGGAAGTCGTCGCGCTCAACGACTACACCGCCCGGCACGGCAACGCCGACTGGCGCGACGTCACGCTGTACACCACGGGCGAGCCCTGCGCGATGTGCGCTGGGGCGATCATCTGGGCAGGCATCCCACGCGTGGTGTGGGCCAGCTCGATCGCGACGATCCGAGCGTCGGGCGAAGGCCAGATCGACATCCCCGCGACCGAAGTGGCCGCCCGCGCGGAGGAGTTCTACCGGCCCGAATACTTTCTCGGGGGCGTGCTCTCCGACCAGACCGACCCTGTCTTCCTCTCCCGTCCGAGATAGGCTCCCCGCAGACTGTGCTATATCGAAGGGGCGAGAACGACCGTTCTCGGCGCATCCGAACTCCGTGAAAGAAGGCGCTGTGCCCGAAGAGCGTCCGCCCCTGCCCCCGTTCGACCGCGAGAGCGCGTTGGTCAAAGTCCGCGCCGCCGAAGACGGGTGGAACACCCGCGATCCCGAACGGGTCTCGCTCGCGTATTCCCCGGACAGCCGATGGCGCAATCGGTCGGAGTTTGTGACCGGACGCGAGCGCATCGTCGAATTCCTCGCCCGCAAGTGGGACCGGGAGCTGGACTACCGGCTCGTCAAAGAGCTTTGGGCTTTCGACGGCAACCGCATCGCGGTCCGTTTCGCCTACGAATGGCATGACGACTCCGGCAATTGGTACCGCTCGTACGGCAATGAGAACTGGCAGTTCGGGCCCGACGGCCTTATGACGCATCGGCACGCCTGCATCAACGACCTGCCCATCGCGGAGGCCGAGCGCCTGTTGCGTTGGCCGCTCGGGCGGCGCCCGGACGATCACCCCGAACTCTCGGACCTCGGCCTATGAGCTGATCAACGATCAGAAGTGCCTCAGGCGATTCGGTGCTCGATCGAACGCGCCGCCTCGCGAGCGCGGTCGGCTGCCTCGCGGGCCCGATCCGCAGCCTCAAGGGCGCGGTCCGCCGCGCGGTCGGCGGCCTCGCGGGCCCGCTCCGCAGCACGGCGGGCCTTGCGCTTAGTCGCCTCATACGCCGATTTGAGGCCGCGGCGCACGCCCGTCGCCGGGTCCACCCAGGCCTTCGCGGGCTCGCCCGCCACACGGAAGCGCAGCTCAGAGGAGGTTTCCGGAGCGTTGTCGCTGGTCGCTTTCAAAAAGCGGTCCGGCAACGAGAGCTTCGCGATCGTCCGCCACGTCAAGAAGTATTGCTTGGCGAACGAGCCGGTCGTGTAGGGCAGGTCGTACTTCTCGCACAACGCCCGCACCCGCTGTTGGATCTCGTGGTAGTGGTTGCTCGGCAAGTCCGGGAAAATATGGTGCTCGATCTGGTGCGAGAGATGCCCCGACAAGAAGCCGAGCACCCGGCCCGCGTTGAAGTTCGCCGAGCCAAGCATCTGCCGCAGATACCACTGCCCCCGGGTCTCGCTCTCCACGTCCGACTGGGCGAACTTCTCCGCGCCGTCCGGGAAATGCCCGCAGAAGATCACCGCGTTCGACCAGATATTCCGGATCACATTCGCCAGCGCGTTGGCGGTGAGCGTGGTGCGGAACGCCTTGCCCGTCATGGCGGGGAACAGGACGTAGTCCTTCGTGAGCTGGCGGCGGATCTTGGCCACTGCCTCGCGACGGCGTTTTTTGGCCAGCTCGCGTTCGGCGGGGTCTTCGATCTCGGCGATCTTGTGGTTGGTCAACGACACGCTCTGCAGCCCCACCCCCCATTCGAAGAACACGGTCAGCAGGGTGTTCCAGACCAGGTTGCCCAGGTGGCCGGGCTTCCAAGGGTCGTCCCTTGTGACCCGGATCGTGCCGTAGCCGATGTCGTCGTCCAGTCCGAGGATGTTCGTGTACTTGTGGTGCATGAAGTTGTGCGTGTACTGCCAGTGCGCGGACACGCCGACCATGTCCCACTCCCAGGTGGAGGAATGGACCTCGGGGTCGTTCATCCAGTCCCACTGGCCGTGCATGACGTTGTGCCCGATCTCCATGTTCTCGACGATCTTCGCGACGCCGAGCGAGACGGCCCCGAGCCACCACAGGCCCCGCCGCTTGCTGCCGATCAACGCGGCCCGCCCGACAAGCTCCAACGCCCGCTGGAAACGGATCGTGTTGTGGATGTACCGGGCGTCGCGCGCCCCGAGCGACTCCTCCACATCCCGGCGGACCGCGTCGAGCTCCGCGCCGATGGCCTCGACGTCCGCCTCCGTCAGGTGCGCGAACTCTTTGATGTCACTGATCGCCATATCGACCTTTCCAAGCAATAGGCACGCCGTCCGCAACCGAAAGCGTGTCGCGCGGATCATACCAGGCGCCCGCGCACGTCACATTGATATGAAAAATCATAAAACTCTGCGTCGGCCCTCCGGGCCCCACGCGCCAAAGGCCGCCGTCCTCGGCGGGCCCTCGACATCCCGGCGGGCCGCGCCAAGCTCCGCGCCGATGGCCTCGACGTCTGCCTCCGTCAGGTGCGCGAACTCTTCGATGTCGCTGATCGCCATATCGTGCTCCTTAGAGCGCGCTGTCCTCGGCCAAGGGAGCGGCGGGGCGAGCCGCAGCCCGGCCGACACGCCCTCGGACTGTCCGCAACGCCCTCGACCACACGGGCCGCGCCGCCCCGTACGCCGTCTTCAGCCCGCGCCGGACCCCCGTCACGGGGTCGGTAGTCGGCTTCGCCCGCTCCCCGTCCACGCGGAAACGCAGCTCGGAGGAGGTCTCTGGAGCGTTTTCGACCGTGGCCCGCAGGAACCGGTCGGGCAGGGAGAGTTTCGCGATCGTCCGCCACGTCAAGAAGTACTGCTTGGCGAAGGATCCGGTGGTGTAGGGCAGGTCGTACTTCTCGCACAACGCCCGCACCCGCTGTTGGATCTCGTGGTAGTGGTTGCTCGGGATGTCCGGGAAGATGTGGTGCTCGATCTGGTGCGAGAGATGCCCAGACAAGAAGCCGAGCACCCGGCCCGCGTTGAAGTTCGCCGAGCCAAGCATCTGCCGCAGATACCACTGGCCCTTGGTCTCGTTCTCGACGTCCGCCGTGGTGAACTTCTCCGCGCCGTCAGGGAAATGCCCGCAGAAGATCACCGCGTTCGCCCACACGTTGCGGATGAGGTTCGCCGTCGCGTTCGCCGTGAGGGTCGAACGGAACGCCTTCCCCGTCAGCGCGGGGAAGAGCACGTAGTCCTTCACGACCTGGCGGACGGCCTTATGCCGGAACTCGCCGAGCCGCTTTTGGATCTCGGGCAGTTTGATGCCCTCTTTGAACGGAAGTTTGACCCCGTCTTTCACCATGCCGCTCGCCAGGTGGAGGTGCTGCATGCCCACGCCCCATTCGAAGCCCGCGCACAGCAGGGCGTTGAAGAAGACGTTGCCGATGTTCATCGGCTTCCACGGGATGTCACGGGTCACGCGGAGCAGGCTGTAGCCCACGTCGTCGTCCATCCCGACGATGTTCGTGTACTTGTGGTGCGTGTAGTTGTGCTGCTGCTTCCAGTGGGCGGAGGCCCCGACGTTGTCCCACTCCCACACGCTGGAGTGGACCTCGGGGTCGTTCATCCAGTCCCACTGGCCGTGCATGACGTTGTGCCCGATCTCCATGTTCTCGACGATCTTCGCGAGGCCGAGCGTCGCCGCGCCGAGCCACCACAGGCCCCGCCGCTTGCTGCCGACCAACACGGCCCGCCCGACAAGCTCCAACGCCCGCTGGAAACGGATCGTGTTGTGGATGTACCGGGCGTCGCGCGCCCCGAGCGAGCTCTCGACCTCGCGGCGGATCGCGTCGAGCTCCGCGCCGATGGCCTCGACGTCCGCCTCGGTGAGGTGCGCGAACTCTTTGATGTCGCTGATCGCCATATCGACCTCCGCAGTCTGCTTCATGGCTCGCGATCACCGTCGATCACGCGCTCAAACCCGGACGAGGCCATGTCTTCTATGGCCTTCCGTGGCCAACCGCCACAGAGTGTGACGGCTCCCACTGACCACTATAAGTCGATAATGCAGTTTCCGACAGCAGCGGTGCAACAAGTTTGTATGCGCTCGCCCTCTTCATGCAAATTGCCGTTGCGCAGATCACATGCGACACCTGCGGAGAGCTGGGCGGTGCAGGTATGGCAAATGCCCATCCGGCAGCCGAAAGGCAGCACCAGGCCCGCCGCCTCGCCCGCTTCGAGGATGGTCGTCGCCCCGTCCGCCGTCACCTCTTTCTTGGACCGCTCGAAACGGATCGTGCCGCCGAGCGCTCCCGAGCCCGATCCCTCCGGCGAGCCTTTGCGGCGCAACGAGAACTGCTCCGTCTTCAGCCGCTCGGGGACTCCCGCCGCCGACCACCACGACGCGAGCGACTCCAGCAGCTCCGGAGGACCGCACGCCCACGTCTGCCGCTCTCGCCAGTCCGGGACGAACTCGGCAAGGCGACGCTCGTCGAGGCGGCCCTGCGCGCCGGTGAGCTGGAGGTGGAAAGCGAGGTTGGCGAAATTCCGGTCGAACTCGCGCAGCTCGCCGCCGAAGATGACCGATTGCTCGGTCCGCTCGGAGTGCACGTGGGCGACGTCGACCGGCATGTCCTGCCTTGCGAGGGAACGCAGCATCGACATCACCGGCGTGATCCCGCTGCCCGCCGAGAGGAAGAGGATCTTCCCAGGCAGCGGATCGGGCAGGCGGAAGTCTCCCGAGGGGGCTTGCAAGCGCACCACCGTCCCCGGACGCACTCCCGAAGTCAAGTGCGTGGAGAGCCTGCCCGCAGGCACCGCGCGCACAGTCACCGAGAGCGGCTCGTGCAGCGCCCTGCCCCGGATGGAATACGCCGGGACGCTCGTCAACGAATACGAGCGCCACACCCACCTGCCGTCGATCCGGACGCCGACCCCGACGTACTGTCCGGGCGCGAATCTCGGGTCGAACCCCCAGCCCGGACGGATCACCAGCGTGGTCGAGTCCGCGGTCTCCGGACGCACCTCGATGATCTGGCCGCGCAGCTCGCGGGCCGACCACAGCGGGTTGAACAGCTGCGCGTAGTCGTCCGGCAACAGCGGATGCGACAACCGGGCCACCGCCCCCCTGACCATGTTCACACCCCAATTCCGCGTCGGAACGTGCTGCGCGGGCTTCTCCAACCAGGTGCGTATACCCATATCGCGAGTCTAACGGCCAGCGCCGATGCGCTATTACGCAATACGCGGCAGCTCCCCTGACTGCTGGACAGGGAAGCCAGTCGCCGGACCGCCCAGCGGGATGGGCTGCGAGACGCGCCGGGCCGCGACGCGCGGACCGAGAGGAACTGGCGGGCACGCGATGCGGGCTTCCCCCACAAGCTCTGCGAATCGGGGAACGCCGCAGATCGCCAGCCGGGCCAGGGCTAGTCGGCCAAATGCAGGACTAAGGACAGCTCCGTGGAGGCGTACCACGCCAAAGGCTCGTCTTGCGCGTCGGCCACGACATGCTCCGCGTCCGGGTCGCCGAGGTCTGCCGCGTCCACCACCGCCGAAGCCTTCGCCACGGCTTCTTTCGCCGAAAGCAGATCGACGTACAGGCAGTCGACCGCATCGAGCCCGACTGGGCCCTGGATCCGGACCACCGCGTCGTCGAGGTCGGGGCGCGGCTGAGCCGACGGCACCTCCAGGACGAGCACGACCCGCAGCGGAGGAGCCCCAGGCTCTCCGGACAGCAGCCGCAGCGCGGCCAACGCGGCCTCGTCGAGCGCCACTTCGGCGAGCTCTTCCTCGTCGCCGCTGGCGTACGCCTCGCGCAATGCGGGCGTCACCGCGAACGCCGTGCCCGAGCGGGGACGGATCTCCCCGGCCTCCAGCCATTCGGCCAAGAGCGGCAAGGTCGCGGGCACGAACACCCGCCATGTCTGATCCGACGGGACGTGCCCCTCCGGCTCGGTCAACGTCCCCGCCTCAAGCCTCTGCCGCCCTTCGTCTGATCACGGGCGGCGGCGCGGCGCTCCCGGCGCGTGCCCGGCCCCAGCTCGCCCGGCGCGGGGCTGCGGCTCACCACAGCGGAGCCGTCCTCGCCCGGCGCGGTGTACGTGAGCGGCTCTTCCGGTTCCGACGGAGCCTCGAGCGCGCGCGCGACCTGCAGTTGGGGCTGCTCCTCCCCGGATGACGGCTCCTGCTCGGCTTGCGCTGGCTGCGCCGGGCCAGAAGGAGGTGCCTCGACGGTGACGCTCACGTTGAAGAGGAAACCGACGACCTCTTCCTTCAAGCCGTCGAGCATGCCGGTGAACATGTCGAAGCCTTCGCGCTGGTACTCGACCAAGGGGTCGCGCTGCGCCATCGCGCGCAGGCCGATGCCCTCCTTGAGATAGTCCATCTCGTAGAGGTGCTCACGCCATTTGCGGTCCAGCACTTGCAGCATGATCATGCGCTCCAGCTGGGCCATCCCGTCTTCGCCGACGACGGAATTGATCTCCTCCGTGCGCTTCTTGTAATGCGCGCGGGCGTCCTCGAGGAGCAATTCGAGCAGTTCCTCGGCGCTCACGTCTTTCCGCTGGCCCCGCTTGTCGGTCGGCACCGCTTGCTCTTGGGTGATCCCGACCGGGTAGAGCGTGCGCAGCGCCGCCCACAGCGCGCCGAGGTCCCAGTCCTCCGCGTACCCTTCCGCCGTCGCGCCGTTCACATACGCGGTGATGGTGTCGGTGATCATGTGCTGGACCTGGTCGCCGAGGTCTTCGCCTTCCAGGATCCGCCGACGCTCGGCGTAGATGACCTTGCGCTGCTCGTTCATCACGTCGTCGTATTTCAGGACGTTCTTGCGGCTCTCGAAGTTCATCTGCTCGATGTCGGTCTGCGCGGTCTTGATCGCCCTGGTCACGAGCTTGTGCTCAAGCGGGACGTCGTCGGGCTGCCCGCCCGAGCGCAGCGCGAATTCCAAGATGCCCTGGTTGAACCGGCGCATCAGCTCGTCGCCGAGGGAGAGGTAGAACCGCGACTCCCCAGGGTCGCCCTGGCGGCCCGCCCGGCCTCGGAGCTGGTTGTCGATCCGCCGGGATTCGTGCCGCTCGGTGCCGAGGACGTAGAGCCCGCCCGCCTCACGAACCTTCTCCGCCTGCTTCTCGGCCTCCTCCTTCACCTCGGTGAGGGTCGACTCCCACTGGGCCTCGTACTCCTCCGGCGTGTTCACGGGGTCCAGGCCCTGCTCGCGCAGACGCTGGTCGGCGATGACATCGACGTTGCCGCCGAGCACAATGTCCGTGCCTCGGCCCGCCATGTTCGTCGCCACCGTGACCGCGCCGAGCTGGCCCGCGCGCGCGATGATGGCCGCCTCCTGCTCGTGGTACTTCGCGTTGAGCACGGTGTGCGGCACCTTGCTCTTCTTCAAGAGCCGGGAAAGGGTCTCCGAGCGCTCCACGCTGGTGGTGCCGATGAGCACCGGCTGTCCCTTCTCATGCCGCTCTGCGACGTCCTTGACCACCGCGTCGAACTTCGCCTCCTGCGTTCGGTAGATCAGGTCGGCCTGGTCGGTGCGGATCATGCTCCGGTTCGTGGGGATGGAGACCACGCCGAGCTTGTAGATCTGCTGGAACTCGCTCGCCTCGGTCCGAGCCGTGCCGGTCATGCCCGCGAGCTTGTCGTAGAGGCGGAAGTAGTTCTGCAAAGTGATCGTCGCGAAGGTCTGGTTCTCGGCCTTGACCTCGACGTTCTCCTTGGCCTCGATGGCCTGGTGCAGGCCCTCGTTGTATCTTCTGCCCACCAGGAGCCGGCCTGTGTGCTCGTCGACGATGAGCACTTCCCCGTTCTGGACCAAGTAGTCCTTGTCCCTCGTGAAGAGCTCTTTCGCCTTGACCGCGTTGTTGAGGTAGCTCACCAGCGCGGAGTTCGCGGCCTCGTAAAGGTTGCCGATGCCGAGCTGGTCCTCCACGAAGCCCACCCCGGCTTCGCTCACGCCGATGGTGCGCTTGCGCAGGTCCACCTCGTAGTGCACGTCTTTCTGCATCCGCTCGGCGATCCGCGCGAACTCCACGTACCACTTCGAGGAGGAATCGGCGGGGCCGGAAATGATGAGCGGGGTGCGCGCCTCGTCGATGAGGATGGAGTCGACCTCGTCCACGATGGCGAACGAATGGCCGCGCTGCACCAGGTCGTTCACGTTGTGCGCCATATTGTCGCGCAGATAGTCGAAGCCGAACTCGTTGTTCGTCCCGTACGTGATGTCGGCGTGGTACGCCTCCCTTCGGCGGGCGGAGCCGCCCCCGGCAAGGATGGCCCCGACGCTCAGGCCGAGGAAGCGGTGCACGCGGCCCATCCACTCGGAGTCGCGCTTGGCCAGGTAGTCGTTGGTCGTCACGACGTGCACGCCCTCGCCCGTCAACGCGTTGAGGTATGCGGGCAGCACACAGGTGAGGGTCTTGCCCTCGCCCGTCTTCATCTCGGCGATGTTCCCGTAGTGCAGCGCCGCCCCGCCCATGACCTGCACGTCGAAGTGGCGCTGCGACAGCACGCGGCGCGACGCCTCCCGCGCCGTGGCGAACGCGTCGGTCAGCAGGTCGTCGAGGCTTTCGCCGTCCTCGTGCCGCTTCTTGAACTCGTCCGTCTTCGCCCGAAGCTCGGCGTCGGTCAGCTTCTCGTACTCGTCGGAGAGCGAATTGACCCGGCTCACGACGTCGCCGAGGCGTTTGATCGCCCGGCCTTCTCCGATTCGCAGCAGCCTGTCGAGCAACGACACTGAAGCACCCATTTCTCTCGTCGCCAGGCAAGTTCGCATCCCCTGCCCAACGTTCTTCTCGAAGCCGGACCTTCATCCGGCGAACGCATCTATACTAGGGGACGGAGCTGATCGGGCGCGTTATGCTCGGGGCACGCCCCTTTGACGGCATTGGACCGCCCCGAAGGACGGCGTGGAAAGGCGTTGCCATGACCACCCGCAAAATCCGTGTCGGCGTGCAGCTCCAGCAGCAGCACGCCCACGATTACCGAGCGATCCGCGAAGCCGTGTCCCGAGCCGAAGACACGGGCGTGGACATCATCTTCAACTGGGACCACTTCTACCCGCTGCACGGCGACCCCGACGGAACGCACTTCGGCGACGGCTGGACCCTCCTGGCCGCGTGGGCGGAGCAGACCTCTCACGTCGAGCTCGGCGTGCTGGTCACCTGCCTCGGCTACCGGAATCCGGACCTGCTCGCCGATATCGCCCGCACCGTCGACCACATCAGCGGCGGCAGGGTCACCCTCGGCGTCGGCGCGGGCTGGTTCCAGAAGGACTACGACGAGTACGGCTACGAGTTCGGCGCCCCCGGCTCCCGGCTCGGCCTCTTCTCCGAAAACCTCGAACGGGTCAAAGCCCGCCTGGCCAGACTCAACCCTCCGCCCCGCCACGACATGCCGATTCTGATCGGCGGCAGCGGCGAGCGCAAGACGCTGCGCGAAGTGGCCAAGCACGCCGACATCTGGCACAGCTTTCTCCCCCTGCCCGAATTCCTCCGCAAGAACGCACTGCTCGAAGAGCACGGAGCCGCCGTCGGTCGCGACACCGCGCAGATCGAGCGCTCGATGAACTGGCCGGGGTCGGGCAGCACGGTCATCGAGGCGGTCGCCCCCTCCGAAGCGCCCGGCGTCGCCGACGATTTCCTCAAGGCCGGGGTCACGCTCTTCACCGTCGGGGCCAGTGGACCCGACTACGACTTCGCCACACTGCGGGAGGCCATCCGCTGGCGCGACGCGAACTCGTAGGAGCGCGTCGCGCCAGCGCGGCGCTCGCGGCTACTGCTCCAATCTGATCAGCCCATAGTCGAAGGCGTGCCTGCGGTACACGACCGAGGGCAGTCCCGTCGCCTCGTCGTGGAACAGGTAGAAGTCGTGGCCGACCAGCTCCATGTGCGACAGCGCCTCGTCCACGCTCATCGGCGCGGCGGGGTGCGACTTGACTCGGACGATCTGGCCCGGCCCCGAGGGCTCCTTGTCCAGCTCGACGTCCCACTGCCCGGACTGGACGCGGCCCTCTGCGGACGCGCCATCGGCCCTGTCGCGCGCGATCGCGTCTCGGCCTGGGACGAACCCGGCGTACCCGTTCGCCGTGGCCTCGGCGACCGAAGTCGGGCGGTGCAAGCCTTGGTGCACTTGACGGCGGTCCTTGCTCCGCCGCAGCCGCTCCATGAGTTTGTCTCCGGCGAGCTCCAAAGCGGCGTAGAAGTTTTCCGCCCGAGCTTCTGCGCGGACGACCGGGCCTTTGCCCAGCACGGTCACTTGGACTCGTTGGCAATGCTTGGACTGCCTGGGATTCGCCTCGTGGGCGAGCTCCACTTCAATCCTGTGGCAGCGCGGGTCGAATTTCTCCAGACGTAACAGCTTTTCGGCGACGTGCTCCCGAAAATGCTCCGGAACGACAACGCGACGACCGGTCACCACGATGTTTGGATGGGATTCGGACTCCTCCGCGAACTCCGCCGCGTCCTGCCTGACTGCCAACTGCTGGGTCATTCTCGAACCTCCTTAGTTCTCAGGCCCCGGCTGCCGCAACCTTGAGGCAGCCTCCGGGCAACGAACTGGCGGTCCGAGCCCGGACGTGTCGCCAGTCCGCTACCTGTGACGTTAGTCGCATTTTCGCGATCTTGCCACCCAGGCCGTCGGCCGGTGATCAACTCGACGTCATATCCTGTTCAACTCGCGGTTCCCCCGCCGTGTTCGGCGGCGGCAGGGGGTCGCGCTAGACGCCTCGGGAATTCTTGCGCCGCAGTTTCGCGCGCAGCGCCCTGTTCCGTCCGGACGAGCGCACCACGTTGACCCCGCCCCAAAAGGCGAAACCTCCGATCACGACATGCGGCTGCCCCGCATCTCCAGCGCCGCTCGCCCGGTCGGCGAAACTGCCCATCAAGCCGGTTCCCACAACCTGGACGCTGAGTTCGGGCGGAACGATGACTGTCGCGCCGCCCATCAGCGCCTTGATGTTGATGACCGCCTCCGGCTCGGCGAAGACCGCATCGCGCAGATCCAGCACGCCGCCGCCCCAAAACACGAAGACATTGACCCTGCGCGGCACGATCCACTCGCCCTTGCGCCGGAAGCCGCCCATGACGCCGAGAAAAGTGCGCGCGCGCCCGCTCGGGCCGACGATCGCCCCCGAGCGGCGGACACCCGCCTGGACGTCGAGGTCGCAGGTCACCGTTTCGAGCTCGGCGTGGGTCTTCGCCGCGTACACGGCTTTCGTCCGCTGGTCGAACTCGTGCACGTCGAGCTGTCCCTCGCTCAAAGCCTGGCTCAACAGTCGGACGACCTGGTCCCGGTCCGCGTCAGAAGCACGGTACGCGGGCGGATCGGGCCGGAACGGCGCGAAAAGATCGGCGGCGTTCGGCCGCCGCTGCAGCTCAGAGCCTTGCTGCCCGTTGCCGGGCCGCTCGGGTTGCGCGTTCGCCATCGCCTCACAGTACCCCTCGGCAGCGCGTTCCACCAGAGCGAGGCGGCCCGGCCCGCGCGACCGGCGACGAGCTGGCGAGCACGACCACCGCCGCCACCTCGACGTGCGCGAGGGCCAGCGCCCGAACTGCCTCGCACGCCGTGGAGCCGGAGGTGAGCACATCGTCCACAAGGACTGTCAGCCTCCCGGAGGCGGGCTGCGGGCGCGTTCGCAGCCGCGCGTTGCCCCGCACGTTCGCGAACCGCTCTGCGGCCCCGAGCCCGACGGAATCGCGCACGCCGATCCGATAGCGGAGCAAGTCCTCCACGTCGGCCCCCGGCACGCTCGCCGAAGCAGCCGAGGCGATGCGGAGCACCGGATCGCCGCCGCGCGTCCGCGACGAGCGGGAGCGCGATGGCGCGGGGACCAGCCGCAGGCCCCGGTCCGGCGGGAGCACGCCCCTCCGGCGCAATTCGACGAGCGCGCGGGCGAGCTGCTCCCCGAGCGGGATCGCCATGTCCCGACGGCCGTGCGCCTTCGCCGCGAGCACCGCGCAGCGGCGCGGTCCGCCGTAGCGCCCGCACGAGTACACCGGGACGCCAGGGTCGAACTCCGGGCGCACCAGAGAAGGCTCCGGCCGGGTCTCCCGCTCGCAGCGCTCGCACCACGCCGCGCCCCGCGACCGGCAACCGCCGCACTCCTGCGGCACGAGCACATCGAGGAACGACCGCCCCGCCCACCGCAACCCAGCCCGGAAATCCATGCCGCCAGTGTGCGCGCGGAGTCCGACAAGAACGGGGCTCGAAACCTAGGAACCCGACCGCATCCGCGTGGAAGTATCCGGGGAATCCCGTGTGGATGAGATGCGAGGCGCGGCAGCCCGCGGCGCGTTGGGGAGCGGAGGCACACATGAGGGCCGCCGCAATGCGCAGACCGCCGCGCGGACCCCGGAGACGCTACTTGGGCAGGACGATGGTCGAAAGCGTCCCGTGCAGCATCGGGATCTCCTTCCAGAAGTCCTCCGGCCCGCCGTTCTTGCGCAGCTGCAGCACCGCCCTCGAGTCGGTGACGTAGATCATCGTCGCGGAGGCGGTGATGGAGGAGATCGGCGGAGTGAGGTTCCGGCTCGGCACGGGCGTGGAGAACGGGCTGCCGACGGGGACTTCGAGCACGGGGGGCTCGAGCCCCGGCGGGCCCGCGAGCGCCTGCGCCACGTACAGCACGTCGCTCGCGCCCCAGTCGACGCTCGTCACCTGCACCGGATGCTCCGGGTTCGACGTGAGCAGCGATTGCGCGTCGGTCAGGGCGTAGCCGCCGTTCGCGTTCTGCCGGACGTTCATGGTGATGAGCCTGCCGCCCACCACCAGCGCGGCTCTGACCCCGTCGTGCGATAGCCGCAGCTCGGTGATCGGACCGTCCTGCGGCGTGCGGCCGAGCTCGGAGATGTCCACTTCGGACCGGGTCAACTGGCCGTTCGCGTCGACGCTCACGCAGATCACGTCGCTGCCGTCGAGCACCGTCCACACTTTCAACCCGTCCGGGGTCCAGGTCGGACGGGTCATGGTGCGCTCGGCGGTTGCCCCGAGGTTCACGGTTTTGTCCGGCGGCCCGACCATCAGCTGGACCGAGCCGTCCGGCCCTTTCACCGCTGCGGCGGCGTAGCTCTCCTGGCTGTTCACAGCGGCCGCGAGAATCGAGTTCACCACCCCGAGCGCGCCCGACACCTTCTGCACGCCTCGGTCGGTGACCCGCGCCAACGTGCCCCCGTAGACCGCGTACATCGTGTTGCCGGAAGCCTCCGAAGTCGGATCCCAGCCCTCAACGTCCTTGGTCGTCCACCCCGCGCTCAACCGCTCCTCAATCGGCATCCCGCCGATGGAGATCGAGTACGGGCCGGTGACGCCCGCCCCGGCCAGCGTCCAGATCACTTGCGCCGCGAGCTGCTGCTTCTCTCTCTGGCCAAGCTCGCCCAGCCCTTTGAGATCGATGTTGAGCCCATGCGCGTTCGAGTTCCCCGGCTGTCCGCCCGACCGCGTGATCGCCGAGCGCAAAGCCGCGTGCTGGGGGAACTGCGTGCGGACCGCGCTCGCCAGCACCGGCCTCGGCCCGTTGATGAGGAGCTGGATCAGCTGTTCCGCGAGCGAGGTCGGGTCGCCAGAGACCCACCGGGGGTCTGGCACCAGCTGGGTTCCCGACGGGTTCAGGAAGTACAGGTTGCGGCGCTGGTAGCGGTACTGGAACTGCTTGGCGTCCACCAGCACGCCCTTGTCGAGCGCGCTGATCCGCCACTCCCCGTGCACCCTGGTCACTTCGATCTGCCGGTCCACAGCGGTGTCGTCCCGGCCCACCACGCCGTCCGGCTCGATATGGCCCACCGCCATGGCGCGGATCTGAAAGCGCATCCGGTCCGACTGATGCTCGTTCTGCTCCTCCGGGAGAAGCACGTCGATGGTGTCGATGACTGTGCCGCCCGGAGAGTCGTCCCAGGCCCGAGAGGCTTCCTCGGTCAGGAACTCGCGGGCCTTGCCGTGCCGCGCGGCGGGGTCGACGGCGGCTTTCAAGAAGTCTCGGATCAAGGTCTCTGGCGACATGCCGGGGGCGGGCTCCGGGACGGCCATGGTGTCCTGGGCTCCGGCCGCGCGCTGCACCGGCCCCAGCGCATGGGGCGGGCTGCCCGTCGGAATCGTCGCGCACGAGGCCACCAGCGCCGCGCAGAGGAGCGCGAGGACGACGCGCGACAAGAAGAAACGGCTCCGCATCACTCCTCCACCTTCCCCCGAAGCGGCGGCGAGTCCGCGAGGACCTCGCGCAGCTCGTGCGCGGATGGAATGCGCTGCGGGCTTGCCGGTTTGAGCGGCAGTGGGCTGCCGACCACTTTATGCCCGCGCACGAGCGGCAACGTCAGCCGGAAGCAGGCCCCTCGGCCAGGCTCTCCCCACGCCTCCAGACGGCCCTGGTGCAATCGCGCGTCCTCGTAGCTGATCGCGAGCCCAAGGCCGGTGCCGCCCATGCGGCGCACCCGCGAGGGGTCGGCGCGCCAGAACCGGTTGAAAACGAGCTTCTCCTCGCCAGGCTTGAGCCCGACGCCCCAGTCCCGGACCGTGACGGCCACCGCGTCCGCGTCGGCGCGCATCTTCACTTGGACCGGACGCGCCTCCCCGTGGTCCACCGCGTTGGCCAAGAGGTTGCGCAGCACGCGCTCCACCCTGCGCTGGTCGACCTCCGCGATCACCGGCGTGTCGGGGAGGTCGAGCTGGATCACCGTGCCCGAGCTTTTCGCCCCCGGCTCGACGATGTCGACGGCGGCGTGGACGCAGCGGCGCAAATCGACCTGCTCCGCGGAGAGGTCCGCGACGCCCGCGTCGTGCCGGGAGATCTCCAGGAGCGAGGTGAGCAGGGATTCGAACCGGTCCAGTTCGGCCTCCAAAAGCTCCGAGGCCCTCGCCAGCTCCGGAGAAAGCTCGTCGCGGTAGCCGCCGATGAGATCGGCGGCAAGGCGCACCGTGGTCAACGGCGTGCGCAGCTCGTGGCTCACGTCGGAGGTGAACTGCCGCTGCAGCTGTCCGTACTCTTCCAATTGGACGATCTGCCTTGACAAGCTCTCCGCCATCTCGTTGAACGACATCGCCAGCCGCGCCAAATCGTCCTCGCCCCGGACCGGCACGCGTTCGTCCAGCCTGCCGTTGGCGAATCGGACCGCGATCCGCGCGGTCTGCCGCACGGGCAGCACCACCTGCCTGGCCACGAACATCGACACCGCCGCCATCAGAATCGAAAGCACGAGACCGCCAGTGATCAGATTGCGCTGCACGAGGCTGAGCGTGGACTGCTCGTTGGACAGCGGGAAGATCAAATACAACTGCACGCCTACCGCCCCGGTGGCCATCGGGGTGCCCATGACGAGCACCGGCCTCGTCCCGCCGTCCGGCACGGGCTCGGTGCCGTAGATGTAGCTGACCTGCCCGGATCGCACGAAGTCCTGCAGCGCCTCACTGACCGTCTGGCTCGGCCCGAGGACGATCTTCCCCTGTTTGCCGTTCTCCGGGACGATGATCACCGAGTCGAACACGCCCGCGAGGCCCGCCGCCGAGCCCGGATCGGAGAGCCGGAGCCGGACCGCCCGCATCCGGCTCTCCAGCCCCTCGACCTCTCCCGCGCCGACCAACTCGCTCTCGACCGTGGTGCGGGCTCGGGCGAGCTCGTCGGAGGCCGCCGCGATCTTCTGCGAGAGCAACCGGTCTGCGATCTGGCTCGACAAAAAGAAACCGAGCACCAGCATCAACGTCAGCGACAACGCCATCGCGGAAACAAGGACGCGCAGCTGCAACGAGCGCCGCCAGCGCCGCCCCACGACCCTCGACCCGCGCTCGATCCAGGTCAGGAACGTGGCCGGGCCATGCTGCAGGCGACGGCTACCCCCGATCACGCGTCATCTCCTGTCACGATATCTAGTGAACCACGCCTCTCACACTTCCTGGGAAACCCGATGCGGATGGCGGTGTCGGCCGAACACGCCGAACGGCGAGCCGAGCCCGCCCGGCGGCGGCAGGGGCGAAGCGCCGTGCCGCGTCGGCCCCAGGAAGGTGAAGATCACGGCGGGCCGGCTTTGTAACCGACGCCGCGCACGGTGAGGACGACGCGCGGGGCGTCCGGATCCTTTTCCACCTTCGCGCGCAACCGCTGGACGTGGACGTTCACCAAACGCGTGTCCGCCGGATGACGGTAGCCCCAAACCTGTTCGAGCAGGACTTCCCTGGTGAACACCTGGCGGGGCTTGCGCGCGAGGGCGACGAGCAGGTCGAATTCGAGCGGGGTGAGGGAGATGATCTGGTCGGCCCGGCTGACCCGGTGGGCGAGCACGTCGATCTCGACATCGTCGATCGTCAGCACCTCCGGAGCCGCCACCTCGTTGCGCCGCAACCGGGCCCTGACGCGCGCGACCAGCTCTTTCGGCTTGAACGGCTTCATCACATAATCGTCCGCGCCGGATTCGAGGCCGACCACCACGTCGATGGTGTCGGTGCGCGCGGTGAGCATGACGATCGGCACCCCGGACTCGGCCCGCACCTGGCGGCACACGTCGATGCCGTTGAGCCCTGGGAGCATCACGTCGAGGAGCACGAGATCAGGGCGCAGTTCGCGGACGGCGGGCAGCACCTTGCTCCCATCGGACACGACAACCGGGTCGAACCCTTCTCCGCGCAGGACGATGGTCAGCATTTCCGCCAAGGCCACGTCGTCGTCAACCACTAGAATCCGCTGTCGCATGGGGTTCATGGTCGCATTTCAACCGGATAACGGTCCAGGCGGCGCGCCGTGACACGGCCATGCCGAACCCGCAGGCAGCGCGAGTCAGGCGAAATTCAGCCACATTTTCTCCGAGAAACCCTTGCGCTGCGCCTGTGACGCAACTAACGTCGAGCCAGATACATCGCTCGCAATTGAACTTGTTTCGCTTCGATTACCAGATCCTCACACCATCCCGCCGATCCCCCGGGAAGGGGCGACATGGCCACCGGCAGCAGGGCGACGAGCGTCGCGGATCACCTGGTCGCACGTATCGCCGACGAAGGAGTCGACACTGTTTTCGGCGTCGACGGCGCGAACATCGAAGACGTCTACGACGCCATCGACCGGTTCGGGCCCAAATTGCGCGGGATCGTGGCGAAGCACGAGTTCGGGGCCGCCACCATGGCCGACGGCTACGCGCGGACCGCCAACCGGCTCGGCGTCGTCGTCGCGACGTCCGGCGGCGGGGCGCTCAACCTCGTCGCCGCGCTCGGCGAGGCGTTCGACTCCGAAGTGCCCGTGCTCGCCCTCGTCGGCCAACCGCCCGTCGCCCTCGAAGGCCGGGGAGCTTTCCAAGACACGAGCGGCGAGGCCGGAACGATCGACGCGGTCGGCCTGTTCTCCCATGTCGCGAGGTTCTGCGCGAAAGCGACCGCCGCGAACGAGGTCCCGGCGCTTCTCGAACGAGCCATCGCCGCCGCCTGGGACGGCGGGCCCGCCGTGCTCCTCCTGCCCAAGGACGTCCAGCAGGCGGCTCTGTCCGCGACGGACCTGGCCGCCGGACCCCGTCCCCTCGGCTCCGCTACACCCCTGCGGCCCGCGCAGGCCGCCCAGCTGGAGCAGGCCGAGCGCATGCTCGCCGAAGCCGGCCGCGTCGTGGTCATCGCGGGCCCCGAGGTCGCCAGAGCCGACGCGAGGTCCGAGCTCGAAGCATTCGCGGCCGGCCTCGCCTCTCCCGTGCTCGTCGCCCCGGACGCGAAAGACGTCTTCCGCAACAGCCATCCGCTCTTCGCCGGAGTCTGCGGGATCATGGGGCATCGCGGCGGCGCGCAAGCCGTCGCCGACGCTTCGGTGTGCGTCCTTGCGGGCACGCGGTTGCCGCTCGTCGCGCGCGGCGGATTGGAGGAGGCGCTGGCCCGCCCCCGGCTGCTGCATCTCGGCGCGCGCCCTCCGCTCGTCGACGTCGAGCTCAGCGTGGGCGCTCCCCTCAAAACGGCCCTCGCCGCGCTCGCCGGCTCCCGTCCCGACCCCGAGCGCCCCGTCGTCCTGCCTTCGGTTCAACCGCTGAGCGTGCCCGTCAAAAGCGGCCCCGGAGTCTCGTACCGCGAAGCCGTCGCCGCCCTCGCCGAGCGGCTCCCGCCAGGGACGGACGTGTTCGCCGACGCGGGCAACACGGGAGCCTCCGTGGTCCACCACCTGCCGGTCCCGGACGGCGGCAGGTTCGTCGTCGCGCTCGGCATGGGCGGGATGGGCTACGCGTTCGGCGCGGGGATCGGCGGCTCGCTCGCCAGGGGCAGGCGGACATTCGTCGTCGCAGGCGACGGCGCTTTCTTCATGCACGGCTTCGAGGTCCACACCGCCGTCGAGCAACAGGCCCCGGTGACGTTCGTCGTCTTCAACAACAACGCGCACGCCATGTGCGTGACTCGCGAGCAGCTGTACTACTCCGGCGAGTACAGCTTCAACAGGTTCTCCGAGGCCAGGATCGGAGAAGCCGTCCGCGCGCTGCTCCCCTGGCTGCCGTCCCGAGCCGCCCGCACCCTCGCCGAGTTCGAGGCGGCGCTCGACGACACCGCCTCGGAGCCGGGGCCCGTGTTCATCGCCGTCGAATGCGATCCCGACGAAATCCCGCCGTTCATCCCGTTCCTGAAGGAGTTGACCGCATGACAACCACAGCCAATGCCCCCACCAGCGCCGTCCCCAAGGACGAAATCCCCCCGCTCGAGGTCCCCGGGGTCTACCGCGTCGAGAACATCAGCGTCAAAGAAGGGATGCCCCTCGTCTTGGAGATGACGCGCTCGGTGTACCCGCACGAACAGGTCTACGGCCAGTACTGCAGCATCCAGGACTTCATCGACGCGCCGCCAGACGAGGTCTACGAATACCTGGCCGACACGCGCAGCCTCGAGGAGTGGACCTACAGCATGCGCGGATTCCGAGAGACCGACACCCCCGGCCTGTGGGTCTCCGACGACCGCATCGGCAAGCACACCAAGATCTACACCCGCACGGCGGCGAACCCCCAGGCCCGGACCGTGGACTACCACTGCGCCTGGGACCAAGGCGAGCATCTGTGGATGATCTACCTCATGCGCGTCGTCGACGCGCAGCTGGTGCTCGACAAGCCGGGCTCGGTGGTGCTCTGGACCAACTGCCGCCACCCCTTCTACGACAAGAACCCTTATCCGCAGACCGCCCCGGAGGGCAGGCCCGTGTGGGTCGGCGACTTCTGGGACCTGTTCTACGCGGGGCATCTCCTCGAACTGCGCAATTTGAAGGCCATCTGCGAGCACCGCCATTCGCGCGGGCAGTCGATCACACCGGATTGGATGCACCAGGATTGGAGAAAAGCATGACCACGCTCAGCCTTCTCGACGTCGCCAGCTATCTGCCCGAGAACCGGGTCAGCGCCGACTGGTACGCCGAAGTCGCAGAGTCGGACGAACTCAGCGAGAACGTCATGTTCAAAGCGCCGAAGTTCCGCCACCACATCGCCGAGGACGAGACCGCCGTGGACATGGTCGAGCGGGCCGCGGCGGGGATCCTCGAGCGGCACGGCCCCGCGGCGGTCGCCGGGGCAGATGTGCTCATCATGCACACCCAACTGCCGGACTTGCCGTTCGTCGGTTGCGGCGGCGAAGTGGCCAAACGGCTCGGCATGAAGCCGAAATGGATCCTCGACGTGCACAACGGCGGCTGCGCGGCGTTCCCCCACATGATCAGCCTCGCCCAGAAAATCCTCGCCGGGGCGGAGCCGGGGACCAAAGCCGTGATCGCGGCGGCGCAGAACGCGGCGGGCCAGATCTTCACCCAGCCGCACGTGCGCACGCTCGCCCAGGCCGCCATCCCCGGCGACGGGGCGGGCTGCGGCCTCTTGGAAGTCTCGGACGCGTCCCCGATCCTCGGAGTCGAATGCCGCAATTACAGCGAGTACGCGGGCGACATGGTCTACAAGGTCGACCCGCCGCGCAAGTACTGGCAAGCAGGGCCGGGCGAAGGCCACGTCGGGTTCACCGAGAGCAAGATCATCAAAGTGCTCGCCCGAGGCAACCGGCAAGTGCCCGAGGTGGCGCACGCAGTCTGCGCGCAGATCGGGATCGCCTCGAAAGACCTCGACCTGCTCGTCACCAACCAGCCCAACCGATTGTTCCTGCGGAACTGGCGCGAGGCGCTCGAACTCCCAGAGGAGCGCCACCCCGACACCTTCGACGAGTGCGGCAACCTCTTCGCCGCCGGCATCCCGGTCACCTTCGACCACGCCATCGCCGAAGGCAAGGTCAAGCGGGGCGACGTGGTCATGCTGGCCGCCTTCGCCCACGCGGGCGACTTCGCGGGCGCGGCGGCCGTGCGCTGGGGGGGACGATCATGATCGTCCCCCCAGCCTGGCCGAGGTCCAACCGGAGCTCTCACGGCCGGTCCGGTTCCTCCTCTCGCTGAACGAGAACCCCTTCGGCCCGCTGCCCTCGGTGCGCCGCGCCTTGGCGGCCGCGGCGCACAGGGCCAACCGCTACCCGGAGTTCTTTCCCCGGCGGCTGCCCCGGTTGATCGCCGAGCACGTCGGCGTCGGGCATCGGCAGGTCTCGGTCGGAACGGGCATCACCGGCGTGCTGATGCACATCTTGCAAGAGTTCGTCGCCCCTGGCGAGCGCGTGGTGATGGCGACTCCCACGTTCGACGGCTATCCGATCCTGGTCGGGATGGTCCAGGGCGACCGGGTGCAAGTCCCCCTCGCCCCGGACGGGAGCCAGGACCTCGAACGGATGGTCCGGGCCGTCGACCGGACGACCCGGCTCGTCGCGTTGTGCAGCCCGCACAATCCGACGGGATCGCGGATCACCAGGGCCGAACTCGACTGGTTCCTCAGCCGCGTCCGCCCGGACGTCCCTGTCCTCCTCGACCAGGCGTACGTCGAGTTCGACGTGGGCGGCGAACTGGCCGAGATCGGCCCGATCGTCGCCCAGCATCCGAATGTGATCGTGCTGCGGACGTTCTCCAAAGCGTTCGGGCTGGCCGCGCTGCGGGTGGGCTACGCGGTCAGCTCGACCGAGATAGCCGCCAGGATCCAACGCTGGCAGGTCCCGTTCGAGACCAACGCCTTCGCCGAAATCGGAGCCGAAGCCTGCTACAACGCCGAGCACGAGCTGATGCGCCGGGTGGAGCGGATCTGCGCCGAGCGCGACCACCTCTCCCGACGGTTGCGGCGGCTGGGGCTCGACGTGCCCGAAAGCTTCGCCAACTGCGTCTTCGTCGCCCACCGCGACCAGATCGACGCCGAGATCCTCCAGCGCGGTTTCGAGAAGGAGGGCGTACTCGTGAAAGCCTATCCGGGGGGCACCCGGATCACCGTCAGCGACCGAGAGGCTTCCGACACGATCGTCTCAGTGTTCGCGGCGTGATGCGGCGCACATTTCCCGCCCACTGTATCATCTTGTAATGCAACGAGGCGCATATGCCGTCGCCGGGCCAGCCGCGCAGCCCGGCCGCATCGAAGCGCTCCGAATCGGGGCGCAGCTCTGTTTCGCCCTCTATTCGACCACCCGGTCGATGACCGCCTCGTACCGCCCCTACCTCGAGGAAATGGGGCTCACCTACCCGCAATACCTCGTCCTTTTGGTGTTATGGGAGCACGACGAGCTGACCGTGAAAGAGCTCGGCCAGACGATGCGTCTGGACTACGGCACCGTGTCGCCCCTCACGCAGCGGCTCGAGGCCTCCGGACTCGTCGAACGGCGGCAGAGCGCGCACGACGGCAGGGTGACCGTGCTCCGGGCGACCGAGGCGAGCCTGGCGCTGCAGCCGAAGGCCCTCGCGATGATCGAAAGCATCCTCGCCGGGCTCGGCTACGAGATCGACGAGATCATTTCGCTGCGCAACCAGCTCAAGGACTACCGGTCCCGGCTGGACAAAGTCGCCGGGCGCGAGGACTCTGCCCCCGACTCTGCCCCCGTTGAACGCTGACGGCTGTCGCTGATCCGGCACACCGACCAGGCCGCGCCGAGGAAACCCGCCGCCGCGAGCAGCAACCGGACCTCCACATAGCGCGCGGGGGCGCACAGGCACACGAAGCCAACGACGAAGCCCGCGCCCGCCGCGACGAGGTGCGCCGCGCGGTACGCCTCGGCCCGCCAGACCGAGGCCGCCACCACGCCGAGACCCAGAGCGGCGGCGAGCGCGCCGTGTCCGACGACGAAGCCGTAGCGGATCGGAAGCGCCGGGACGAAGAACAGCACGAGGAATTCGCCGAACGCCGCGACCAGCGCGCCCACAGCCGGTCCTGGCCTGGCCGATCCGCGCGCCGCCCACGCCCGCGCGAAACCGAGCACGACGGCCAATGCCCCGACCGCCGGCGCGGCGGCGCGCGCGTGGCCGAGGTTGTACAGCAGGACCACGTCGTAGACGACGAGCACCAGACCGCCGAGCGCGGCGGCGGAGAGCGCGAACGAGCCGAACGACCCGGCCCCGCGCCTGCCGTCTGGACGCAACGCGCCGAGCAACGCCGGGGCGATGAGACCGGAGACGATCCGGACGGCGACGTCCTGCGCCGTGTACGGCGTCGGCAGCCACATCTCGACGAGGCAGAACGTCGCCGTCCACGCTGCGCTCGCCAGCCAGCGCGACCGCAGCGCCCGACCGAACACGTCCGCGCCGAACCAGCGGCAGACCACGAGGTACGCGAGCATCGTGAACGGCAGCTCGATCCCCGCCTGGACCCGCAACGCGGCGAGGGCGAGCAGCGGCGAGCGCGGAACGAGCCGGTCGAGCCAGGCGGGCGGCGCGACGAGGTCGAACCAGCCCGGCGGCAACGCGCTGGCGAGCGCGGCGACACGCTGGGGCTCCCGCGCGGCGTAGACGCTGAAGAACATCTGGTTGACGAGCCCGGCGAGGACGGCGACGAGCAGCCAGAAACCCGGATGGCGGAGCAGGCGCGCGGCCATCGTCCTCCACTTCCTCGGTTCACGGCAGTCTACCCGGCCAGCGCCAGGCGGCAACGGCCTTCGGCGACCGCGCTCTGACAGATTCCGATCAGCGCGACCCCAGGGGAAGAGGTCTGGCCGTCGCATGGTTGTCTACTGGTGGCGAGCACCATCGCCTCGACCCCCGATCCGAAAGGACAGCCATGCCCCTCCTCGACGTCAGTCTGAAAGCCGGCCGGAGCCCCGAGCAGCTGCGAGAGCTTATCGCCGAGCTCACCGCGACCGTCCAGCGCGTGCTGGGCGCTCCCCCGGAGGCTGTTTCAGTGATCCTCCGCGAGGTGGCTCCGACGCATTGGGCGAACGCGAACACCACACTCGCCGAACGCGACGCTCAGTCCTAGAGCAGCTCCGCCGCGAGACCGGCCGGGTCGGCTTCCGGGGCGATCAGCCGCCATGGACCCGCCCAGCCGGTCTCGGCGAGCCCTGCGTACACCGCGCCGACCCGCTCCTGCAACGGCGCGTCCCGTTCGTAGGCGTCGCGTTCTCGTCCCGGATCCGAGGCCGCCCGCCAGCGCGCCCGTTCCGCCGCGAGACCTGGCGGCGTGGCCAGCAGCAGCTGATGATCCGGCTTCGGCAGGCCGAGCCTGCCGAACTCGAACGCCAGCACCCAGGCGGCGAACGGGCCCGTCGCGTCCTCGCCAAGCCGGGCCGCCCCGTACGCCGCGTTGCTCGCGACGTACCGGTCGCAGAGCACCACGTCATGCGCGCCGAGGAGCGCCTCAAGCTCGCCTTTCGCCTCATACCGGTCGAGAGCGAAGAGCAAGGCCATGCCGAGCGGGTCCGCCGCGATCCGCCCGTCGAAATCCCCGCGCAGCGATTCCGCGGCGACATCCGCGTGGACGGACTGCCCGTACCGGGGGAAAGCCATCTTCGCCACCCGCAAGCCGCGCCCGCGCCACGTCTCGGACAAAGCGCTTGTGAGCGTGTTCTTCCCGGCCCCGTCGAGGCCTTCCACCGTGATCAGCACGGAACCACCTTACCGAGCAGAGCGCCGCGCGGACCCTTTTTCGGGGAGCCCCGCGTGGATGAGACCCAAGGCCGCAGGCGACGACGTGTACAGGAAAGAGCGAGGCACGAGCCCAGTACACGAGGAGCCGAGAACGCAGGGAATCACCGCGCGGACCCCGAAAACGTCAGTAGCGGTAGTGCTCTGGCTTATACGGCCCTTCCACGTCTACGCCGATGTACTCCGCCTGCTCCTTGGTGAGCTTGGTGAGCGTGCCACCGAGGGCCTCGACGTGGATCTTGGCGACCTTCTCGTCCAAGTGCTTCGGGAGCCGGTAGACCTCGTTGGCGTACTCGTTCGGTTTGGTCCACAGCTCGATCTGGGCGATCACCTGGTTCGAGAAGCTGTTGCTCATCACGAAGGAGGGGTGGCCGGTGGCGTTGCCGAGGTTCAGGAGCCTGCCCTCGGAGAGCACGATGATCGACTTCCCGTTCCCGAAGAAGAACTGGTCCACCTGCGGCTTGATGTTCAGGCGGGTGACGTCGGGGGCGTGGGTGAGCCCGTGCATGTCGATCTCGTTGTCGAAGTGCCCGATGTTGCCGAGGATGGCCTGGTCTTTCATCATCCGCATGTGCTCGAGGGTGATGATGCCGACGTTGCCCGTCGTGGTGATGACGATATCGGCCTCGCCGATGGCCTCCTCGACCGTCTTCACGTCGAAGCCGTCCATGAGCGCCTGCAGGGCGTTGATCGGGTCGATCTCGGTGACCGTGACGCGCGCGCCTTGGCCCGCGAGGGACTGCACCGAGCCCTTGCCGACGTCGCCGTAACCGCACACCAGCGCTTTCTTGCCGCCGATGAGCACGTCCACGCCCCGGTTGATCCCGTCAATGAGGGAGTGCCGACAGCCGTACTTGTTGTCGAACTTGCTCTTGGTGACCGAGTCGTTGACGTTGATCGCGGGGAACGGCAGCTCCTTGGCAGCGGAGAACTGGTACAGACGGTGCACGCCGGTGGTGGTCTCCTCCGTCACCCCGCGCACCGAGGCTGCGATGTTCGTCCACTTCTGCGGATCGGTCGCGAGCCAGCCCCGGAAGAGCTTGAGCAGCTCCTTGTACTCGTCCGAGTCGCCCTCCTCCTCGGGAGGCACCACGCCCGCCTTCTCGAACTGCGCGCCGCGCAGCACCACGGTCGTGGCGTCCCCGCCGTCGTCGAGGATCATGTTCGCGGGCTCGCCCGACCAGCTCAACGCCCGGTCCAGCGCCCACCAGTACTCGTCGAGGGTCTCGCCCTTCCACGCGAAGACCGGCACGCCCTTTGGCTCGTCGACCGTGCCGTGCGGGCCGACCACCACGGCGGCGGCGGCGTGGTCCTGGGTGGAGAAGATGTTGCACGAGGCCCAGCGGACCTCGGCCCCGAGGGCGACAAGCGTCTCGATCAGCACGGCGGTCTGAATGGTCATGTGCAAAGAGCCGGTGATCCGCGCGCCCTTGAGCGGGAAGACCCCGTCGTACTCCCGGCGCAGAGCCATGAGCCCAGGCATCTCGTGCTCGGCGAGCTGGATCTCCTTGCGGCCGAAATCCGCGAGCGTGAGATCGGCGACTTTGTAATCAAGATCGCCCGCGAAGTCCGCGACGAGCCCGTTGTAGCGCGTGGTCATAAAGTTCCAGCCTTTCACCTGAGTGATCGCTCTCATATAGCGAGAGATAGTTAGCTCATGTCAATGGTAGCTTGCCGAGTCTTCGCCGGCCCCACGGGTCGGCTTGCTCCTATTATCCGGAAAACCGGATGGGACGCCCCCCTCGCGAAAGGGCGTCCCCGTCTGAGCCCCGGACTTACGAACAAGCGGGGCGGAGCGCCTTATACGCTTCGTTGAAGAGCGCCACCTCGGCGTTGATCTGCTCAGAGCCCTTCTGTTCCCGGATCGCAGAGGCCAGCGCCGCCATCGCGTCCCGCAGGGCGAGGACCGCGAGACGCGCCGCCTCGGACAAGCCGTCGGAGAAGCCAGAAAGGAAATCGTTGAGCGCGTTGACCGCGTCCCCCGCCGCCTGCTCGGCTTCGTGCGCCGTGCCTTCGATCTGCGGGTCGTCGTGATCGCCGCCGGCCACCTCGAAAGCCCCGAGGAACGCGGACACCGCGTCCATGCTCTGCTGCAGCTCGTCGGTGTACCAGCCGCAGAAATCGCCGAGCTGCTCTTTATCCCCCGCAGCCGCAGGAACGCCTTTGAACGTGCCCGCGGCCGTTGTCGGCGAGGCGGAGGCCGACGACTCGGCCGAAGCCCCGTGGCGGCCCGACACGCCTGGGCCTTCCCCGCCGCCGTGCGGAGCGCACCCCGCGAGGAGCGCGACCGCCGCAGCGAAGCACACCAGGCGCTCGGCGCGGAGAACGGGGGGCATGGCCCTCATTCTTTCAGGTCAAAGCTGTGAGCTCGCTGTGCGCCGCTCAGCGCTTGCTGTCCGAGGCGGCCGGACGGTACTCGTATCCGCCGACGAAATCCGACGCGTTCGTGGTCTCGAGGCCCGCGACGACGTCGAGGTCGTCGGTGGCGACCGCGAGCTCGCGGTTGTTGAGCATGGAGTTGTCCGAGAGGTTGATCGACCCGACGAGGGCCGAGGTGTTGTCCGCGACGATGTTCTTCGCGTGGATGTACATGTCGGCGTTGCGCCCGTACAAATGCACATCGACGCCCGCCGCCGCGAGCTGGTCCCAATACTTGTAGTAGCTCGGGTTGTTCACCATGGTGACCTGCACGTCCACCCCGCGCTGCGCGGCGGCGACGAGGTGGTCGGTGATGTCCTGGCTCGCCACATACTGCTGGTCCAGGCTCAACGTGTGCTTCGCGCCGTCGATGAGGGCGAAGATCTTGCCCTGCGCGTTGGTCGGGCTCCACACCAGGTTGTCCCCGGTCGGCGGGGTGTAGCCGTCCGTCTTCGTGCCGCCGGTCCCGACGAAGTCGTGGTTGAAGACGTCCTGGATCGCCGCGACGTCGCGTTTGTTCGTGTCGAGGACGACGAAGTCGCGGGCCGTGTCGTAATACTCCGGGTCGAAATTGCCGGTCATGACGGCCGAGGTCTCGCCGTCCACGGTGACCGTCTTCTGATGCGTGAACCGGAAGTCGTCGGTGGAGCTCCACACGGCTTGGACCCCGTGCGAGTTGAGGTAGTCGAAAACCGGCTGGTCCTTCTTCTGCTGTCCGCCCTTGTCGAGGACGACTCGGACCTTCACGCCTCGGGCCGCCGCGTCGACCAGCGCGTCGCGGATCGCAGGGTCCGTGAACCCGTACATGGTGACGTCGACGCTCTTCTGCGCGCCGTCGATGAGCTTGAGGACCTGCTGCCAGTTCGAGTCGTGGTTCACCCCGTCCGGCTGGTGCGGCCCCTCGACGTAGAGGACGAGGTCGTCGCCGCTCCCTTCGGCCGCGAGCTGGCTCGCGGCTGCGCCGAGCTGGCGCACGGCGGCGAGGTTCCCCGCCGCCCGCAGACCGGCCACCGCCCGCGACTCGGCCTCCTTCGCCTGCGCCAACACAGCGGACACCTCGGCAGGCAACTCCACCCGCACCTGCTCATAACGGGCACGGTCCGCAGGCGAAAGACTCCCCACCAAACCCGCGAGCGCATACGAATCCCGAATCGAACCATCCGCCCCGACGCTGAACCCAGCCGATTGCGCCATCGCCTCGACCTCGACCGCCCTCGCCCGCAACCTCCCCATCGCCTCCGCGAAATCCCCCACCTTGGCATCCGCCTGCTCCGTCGCGCTACGCGCCTCAGCCAGATAACCCAACGGCTCCACGAACGAGCCCGAAGCCGCCTCCTTGCCAGGCCCCTGCCAACCAGGCAACTGCCGAGCCGCCACCAGCTTGCCCCCGAAACCGGAAAGCCCTGCGCTGCGATCCGCGAAAGCGCTCTGAATGCGCTCCGCGACCGAGGGGTCGAAGTTCTTCACCGCGCCCCACAGACCGTTGTCCCCCATCATTGTCCCTTCTGGTTTTAGCTCCCCGAGCCGCCCGACGGGGCGGACGGCTTGTACGTGTAGCCACGGGAGAAGTCGTTGTTCGTGGTGGAGTCGATGCCGGAGACGACGTCCACGTCGTCGGTGATGACGCCGAGCTCGCGGTTGTTGGTCATCGAGTTCTCCGAGAAGTTGATCGATCCGACATAGGCGTTCGTCCCGTCCGCGACGATGTCCTTCGCGTGGATGTAGGTGTCCCCGCTCCGGGCGAACAGATGCACGTCGACCCCGGCCGCGGTCAGCTTGTCCAGCTCGTCGTAGTAGCTCGGGTTGTTCGTCATGGTGACCTGGACGGCCACCCCGCGCTGCGCCGCCTGGACCAGGTGGTCCACGATGTCCGGGCTCGCCATCTCCTCGTTCTCGATGTGGAGGGTGTGCTTCGCGCCGTCGATGAGCGCGAGCGTGTTGCTCTTCGCCGTGGTCGGGCTCCAGGTGAGGTTGTCCCCGGTCGGCGGGGCGAACTTTTTGTCGCCGGTGCCTGCGAAGTCGTGGTTGAACGTCTCTTGGATGGCCGCGACGTCGTTCTTGTTCCGGTCGAAGACGACGAAGTCTCGGGTCGTCTTGTAGTCCCGCTCGACGGCATTGCCGCTCATGATCGCGGCGGTGTCCCCGTCCACGGTGACCGTCTTCTGGTGGTAGTAGGCCAGTTTGTTCGCCGTGTCCGGGTCGGCCGAGGTGTTCGCGCTGTCCCAGACGACGTGGACGCCGTTCTGCGTCAGGTAGTCGTACGCCGCCTGGTTCTTCTTCGTCTCGCCCCTGGTGTCCAGGACCACCCGCACGTTCACCCCGCGCTGGGCCGCGTGGACCAGCGCGTCTTCCATATTCTGATCGTCCAAGTGGTACATCGTCATGTCGATCGACTTCTGCGCGCCGTCGATGAGGTCGACGACCTTTTGGAAGTTCGAGTCGTGGTTCACCCCGTCCGGCTGGTGCGGCCCCTCGACGTAGAGGACGAGGTCGTCGCCGCTCCCTTCGGCCGCGAGCTGGCTCGCGGCTGCGCCGAGCTGGCGCACGGCGGCGAGGTTCCCCGCCGCCCGCAGACCGGCCACCGCCCGCGACTCGGCCTCCTTCGCCTGCGCCAACACAGCGGACACCTCAGCAGGCAACTCCACCCGCACCTGCTCATAACGGGCACGGTCCGCAGGCGAAAGACTCCCCACCAAACCCGCGAGCGCATACGAATCCCGAATCGAACCATCCGCCCCGACGCTGAACCCAGCCGATTGCGCCATCGCCTCGACCTCGACCGCCCTCGCCCGCAACCTCCCCATCGCCTCCGCGAAATCCCCCACCTTGGCATCCGCCTGCTCCGTCGCGCTACGCGCCTCAGCCAGATAACCCAACGGCTCCACGAACGAGCCCGAAGCCGCCTCCTTGCCAGGCCCCTGCCAACCAGGCAACTGCCGAGCCGCCCCCAGCTTCGCCTGAAAAGAACTCAGACCGGCGGCACGGTCCGCCAACGCTTGCCGGATCCCCTGCGCGGCCGAGGGGTCGAAACCTCTCACCGCGCCCCAAACCCCGTCGGCCATTACGAAGCCTGCTTGGTCTCGATGTCCAGGGCGAGCGCGTCCGCGTTGCCCGTGTCCGCCGCGTGGTAAAGGTCCGCCGAGGCCCCGAGCCGCTCCGCCGTCCCGACCAGGCGGTCTTTCAGCGCCCCGTCCGCCGCGCTCCACGCGGTCGCCATCTCCTGCCCCGCCGCGCCCACCTCGGCGAACAGCTCGCCGAGGGATGCGAACCCCGAGGCGATCGGGCCTGACGAGATCTGCTCGAGCGCCGACATTGCCTCGTGCGTGTCGGCGTGCAAAGACGCCGAGCTTGCGCGCAGCTGTTCGAGGTTGACCGCGAGCTTGCTGTCGTCTCCCATGATGCGTTCTCCGTTCACTCGGCCATCGCAAGGAAAACCCCGTCGGCTCCTTGCTTGTTGGCCGCCCGCCTCTCTATCCAACAGCATGGCGTCGCCGAGCTGTCTGCGACACACAGGCTGTCAGGCACAGATGAACAAACCGTTACCTGGGCATAAATTGTGCGCAGGCACGCTCTGAACGCCGTATCGCGGCAGGTAGGAAGCTCGTCAGCCGCGATACGCGCAGCAGAAGCCGCGCCCTGCTCACTCGCTCTCCGGCTCCCCCGCGCCGATGGCGGCCCCCACCGGCTCGGCAGACTTGCCGAGCACCGAATGGCGGTAGCCGTACAGGGCGTAGATCAGCAGGCCGATCACCAGCCACACGGTGAACCCGACCCATGTGAGGACGGAGAGATTGAGCATCAGCCACAAGCAGCTCGCGATCGCCGCGATCGGCACCCACGGCATCGCGGGGACGGTGAACCCCCGTTTCAGACCCGGCTGGGTGCGCCGGAGCACGATCACCCCCGCCGCCACAAGGACGAACGCGAAGAGAGTGCCGACATTCACCAGCTCCTCGAGCTTGTCGAGCGACAGGCAGGCGACGACCATCGCGCCCACGCCCGCCCCGACGGTCAACCGCACCGGCACGCCCCGCTCGGTCGTCTTCGACCACGCGCGCGGGAAAAGGCCGTCGCGCGACATGGCGAACGTGAGCCGGACCGCCCCGAGCAGAAGCACGAGGACCACCGTGGTCAATCCCGCGAGCGCCCCGAAAGAGATGAGCTTGGCCGCCCAATCCGCCCCGTGGAGCTCGAACGCCGTCGCCAAGTTCGGCGAATGCTTCGCGCCGGGCGCGTCCGGGCGCAGATCGACGTAGCTCGCCATCCCGGTGGTCACCAGGGATGTCGCGAGGTACAGCACCGTGCAGATCGCCAACGAGCCGATGATCCCCCGGGGCAAATCCTTCGCCGGGTTCTTCACCTCTTCCGCCGTCGTGGCCACCACGTCGAACCCGATGAAGGCGAAGAAGACCACCGAAGCACCGGCCAACAACCCGTACCAACCGTACTGCGTCCCGCCGCCGCCGGTCAGAACGGCGAAGAGCGAGCTGCTCAAGGTGTCCTCCGGCCCCGGTTTCGGCTGGGCGGGCGGGATGAACGGCGTGTAGTTGCTGAGCTTGACGTAGAACGCCCCCGCGATGATGACGAAGAGCACCACCGACACTTTGATCACCGTGATGACGCCGGAGACCCGCGCGGAGAGCTTCACGCCGAACGCCAGGGCCACTGTGACCGCGCCGATGATGAGGATCGCTCCCCAGTCGATGTCCACATAATGGATGACGCTGTACCAGCCCTTGTCGTCTTGCCAAAGGTCGACGCGGGTCTTGATCGCGGAAAGATGCAACGCCCCCGCGAGGTAGCTCGACCACGCCTTGGCCACCACGCCCGCCGCGAACGCCAGCTCCAGCAGCAGGTCCCAGCCGACGATCCAGGCGAACAGCTCCCCGAAGGTCGCGTACGAGAACGAGTACGCGCTGCCCGCCACCGGCACCGTCGACGCGAACTCCGCGTAGCAGAGCGCGGAGAACCCGCAGGCCACCGCCGCGATGAGGAAAGAAACCGTGACCGAGGGGCCCGCGTACTTCCCCGCCGTGGAGGCGCTGACGCTGAAGATGCCCGCGCCGATCACCACGGCCACGCCGAAGACGGTGAGATCCCAGGCGGAGAGGGTCCGGCGCAACCGCCGTTCCGGCTCCTCGGCGCTGGCCAACGCCTGCTCCACCGTCTTGCTCCTGGTCAACCCCGTCCGCAGAGCCATACCGTCGTCTCTCCAATTCTCTTCCACCGCACCAAGTCCTCCACCACGCTGTGAAGTGCAGCACGCCATGAAGTGAAGGCAGTGTACCCCAGCCCGAAGGTTCCCGCAGGTCAACCTGTGGTCGTCGTCCCGACGTGCTGCGACCACGGGCCCGGGGCGGTGGTCGCAGGGACGGCCTCGACCCTGCCGGAGAACACTTTGCCCAGCACCCCCGCCGCCTGATCGCACCATGGCCGCTCGCTCGCCCAATGCCCCACGTCGACCAGCGCGGTCCGATGCGCGCGCACGTGCTCGTCCACCGGATGGTGGCGCAAATCGCCCGTCACATACACGTCGACGCCCGCCTTCGCGACCGCGCCCAAGAGCGAATCCCCCGCCCCGCCGCAGACCGCGACCGTCTCGACCGGCGAGTCCGGATCGCCCGTCGCCCGCAGGCCCTCTGGGGCGAAAGGCAGCGCCGCCGCCGCCCGAGCGAGAAAGTCCCCCAGCGGCACGGGACGTGCCAGCGCGCCGATCCTGCCGAGGCCGAGACTGGTGGGCAGCCGCGCCTGGGCGAACACGTCGAACGCGGGCTCCTCGTACGGGTGCGCCGTGCGCAATGCGGCTAGCACCGCCGCGCGCAGGCTCTTCGGCGCGATCACCTCGATCCGCGTCTCCTCGACCTGTTCAAGCTCCCCGGTCCGGCCTATCGCGGGATTCGCCCCGGCCAGCGGGCGGAACTGCCCGATCCCGTCGGCGCTCCACGAGCATTGGTCGTAGTCGCCGAGCCTGCCCGCGCCCGCTGCGAACAGCGCGGAGCGGACCCGATCCGCCTCGGCGAGCGGGACGAGCACCACCCACTTGTCCAGCTCCGGACCTGTCACCGGTTCGACAGGGCCGAGGACCCGCAAGCCGAGCGCTTCGGCCAGGGCGTCGCTCACCCCAGGATCGGCCCGGTCCGCGTTGGTGTGCGCGGTGAACAACGCGCACCCGGCCCGGATCAACCGGTGCACGAGACGGCCTTTCGGGGTGTCGGCGCTCACCGAGCTCACGCCTCTGAGCAGGAGCGGATGATGCGCGACGATCAGCTTCGCCCCAGCAGCGAGCGCCTCGTCCACCACGGCCTCGGTGACGTCGACGCACACCAGCGCCTTGTCCACCTCATCGTCGGGGTCGCCGCAGACCAGGCCGACCGCGTCCCAGTCCAACGCGAGCCGGGGCGGGTAGGCCGCTTCAAGCGCGGCGACGACGTCCTTGAGCCGGGGAGCCGTTGTCATGTGGGCATATCCTAAACGCCCGCGCCGCGCGAAGGGCCGCGAGCGCGCCGGGCGGTTTCTCGTGAGCGTGGCCGGCAGATCAGGAGAACGACGCGCGCGGCGCCTCCGACCCTGGCTGCGGCTTCGAAGAGGCGAAACCCCGAGCTGTCATACTCGTGTGGTGAGTCAACCGAAGCTGCACGTCACATTCGTCTGCACCGGCAATATCTGCCGCTCCCCGATGGGAGAGCAAATGCTCCGGACTCGGCTCGAAAGCGTGGACTGGGGCCACAACGTCCGCGTGACCAGCGCCGGGACCACTCGCTGGGAGGTCGGCAACCCGATCGACGAGCGCGCCGCCGCGACCTTGGCGAAGCACGGCTATCCTCCGTTCGCCGAGCACGTCGCCAAAGCGGTCGCGGCCGACCACCTGGAAGCCGACTTGGTCCTCGCCCTCGCCGAAGACCACCGCGCGGCCCTCGCGAACCGGGGCGTCCCCGCCGAGCGGCTGCGCATGCTGCGCAGCTTCGACCCCGCCGCCGACGGAGCCGAGGTGGCCGATCCCTACTACGGGAGCTCGTCCGGCTTCGAGACCACACACGCGCAGATCGAAGCCGCCCTCCCCGGCATCGTCGCCTGGCTCGAAAGCCAGCTAACCTGAAAGCATGACCGCCTCGGAGCCGCGCTGGCGCGTGTTTCTGCGTCCGGGCTGGATCGCGCTCGCCGCCGGGGTGGTCCTCTTCGCCGTGCTGTGTTTCTGGGTGTTCGCCCCGTGGCAGCTCGGCAAGAACGGGCGGACCGCGGAGCGCAATGATCGGGTCAGCCGTGCGCTCGAGGCGCCCCCGGCCCCGCTCGCCGAACTCCTCCGGACAGGTGTCGGGCCGCAGAGCGAGTGGCGCGCCGTCGTCGTCGTCGGCGTGTACGAGTCGGACAAGCAGGTGTTGCTCCGGCACCGCCCGGTGCACGGCACCGCCCAAGGTCCGCAGGTCCTCACCCCGCTGCGCTTCGACGACGGCAGGACTGTCCTCGTCGACCGAGGCTATTTGCCACAGGGCGCGACGGCGGCTCCGCCCGCGCCGACTGGCGATGTGGCGCTCAAAGCCCGGCTGCGGCTCTTAGAGCGCACTCCCGCAGGCCGCCCGGCGATCATGACCATCGACGGCTCGCAGCAGCTCGAGGCCATCGACGCCTCGGCCATCGCCCCGCTCGTCGGCGCTCCGCTCGAACCCGCCTATTTGCAGCTGGACCCAGGACAGCCAGGGGCGCTCGGCGCGTTGGCGGAGCCCGACCTCGACCCTGGGCCGTATTTGTCCTACGGACTGCAATGGCTCGCGTTCGGCGTGATCGCCCTCGCCGCGCTCGGCTACTTCGGCTATTCCGAACTGCGCCCGACCGAGGGCCACGAGGCCGAAGAGCCCGACCGGGCGACGGCGCCCCGGCCTGCGCCGCCGCCGAACCGGGCCGAACGCAAACGCCAGCTCCGCGCCGCGTTGGCGGGCAAAGCCTACGAGCCCGCAGCGGCCCCCTCGCTCGCCGACCGGTACGGACGCTAAGCGCTCAAGGGCTCCCAGAACGAGCATCGATGCTCCTCCCACGGAGGGAGCGGCGAAGGGGTTTTCTGCCCCACAGGGTAGATCCGGAGCACCGGCCCGTTCGCGCCTTCGCCCCGACGCGGCCACGGCACGTCCCCTTGCGGCTCAGACCGCCACGCGAAACTCGTCCAATACCGGATCATGCGTTTCGCGAGATCCTCTCGTTTCGGGCCCAGCCGGACCCCGTCCAGCGTGCTCACGTCGAAAAGATAGGACAGCTCCGTCGCATGCGCCGCGCCGAGCGCCACCCCTGACGCGCCAACGTCGACTCTGTTCGGCGCGGTCAGATCGTCGAACTCGTAGGAATACACCGGGGCGATGCGGGCGAGCGCGGCGTCCGCCCGCATCGCCGGACAGATCCACGCCGCATCGGTCGCGATCCTGGCCCACGCGTCCCCTGGGCTCGGAAACCGCGCGAGCGGATACTCTTCGAGCACTCGTCCGCTCTGCGCGCCGAACGCGTTTCGCACGAGTTCCTCGTATCGCGCCCCGTCGATCGGCCCGTCCCGCGACGAGCCCGCCACCGCCGCGGTCCCCTCGTCGTGGTTCGACCCCGAGATGACCGGGATGGCGGACGAGGTTCCGTCCATGACCGCTCGGAGCGGATCTTCGGGCAAGAGCGGCGTGCCGTACGCGAGCAGATTGCCGAACTCGGCAGCGTGGCTCACCAGAGCCTCTGCGGGCAGTCGCCGCAGGCAGTCCAGTGGCTGCGCTTGCGGGCATCCCACCTCCTTCGCGAGCGCGAGCCCGCGCTGCTCGGACTCCGCGACCGGCGCGTAAGGCCGAGCGGGCCGCGCGTCGAGCGCGAGCGTCCCCGCCGGCCAGGACGTGGCGCAGGAACCGGAGGAGAGAATCGCTTTCGCGGCCAGCCCGTTGGCCGAAGGCGAGGACAGCAGCGCGCAAATGCTCATCGCGCCAGAAGACTCCCCGAACATCGTCACGTTCTGCGGGTCCCCGCCGAACGCGGACACGTTGCGATGCGCCCACTGCAGCACCGAGAGTTGGTCGGCAAGGCCGAAATCTCCCGAACCTGGGACTCCCGGCAGGCCCAATTGCGCGAGCACGCCGAGCCGGAAATTCGCGGTGACGACAATGACGTTTCCTTCTTCGACCAGACGAGCCGGATCGTACTGATGCCCGTCGCCCACAGTGAACCCGCCGCCGTGAAACCACACCATCACCGGCAGCGCCTGCCCGACGGTCTGGCGCCTCGGCGTGATCACATTGACGGTGAGGCAGTCCTCGTCCGTCGAGACCGGCTTCCCGTCGACGCCGAGCTGCGGGCACGGCGGGCTGGCGACTTTCGCCCCCCACACCCCGTCATGTTCGGGCATGGGCATGGGCGAGGCGAAACGTAACGCCCCGGTCGGGGCTTGGGCGTACCGAATGCCGAGGAAAGCACGGGTCTTCTCCGTCGCCGTCCCCTCATACCAACCGTCCGCCACGCGCACGCGGAGCGGCGCTTCTGCTTTTTGCTGCGCGGGCTTCGGGGAGCAGCAAACGAGCGACCCCACGAGGGAAGCGATTAGAAAAAGCCGTAAGAGGCGCAAAAGCCAGACGAATCCCGATTAGTCCCAGGCGGTGTCGTGAGCCGCGGCGGGCAGAGCGCCCACCAATTTGCCCCACGCCGCTTGCACCTGATCCGCCTTGTCCTCCGAGACCTGGAGAACGACCTTGAACGGCTTGCGCTGCGACTTCGTCCACGTCTCGTTCGCGTCCTGGACGAGCTTGGCGAATGTGCCAAGCGCCTCCGGTTCGGCGGCGAGGAACTGATCGGTGTTCCAAATCACCACGTAATAGCCGAAAGCCACGCCGAGCCAGTCGAGATCGGTGAGGCTGTCGGAAAGCGCGTCCCAGTTATGACCGAAATGGAAAGGGAATTGCAACGCGGCTGCGAATTCGTCGAACAAAGCCTGCTTCGTGGCTGCTTTGTCCCCCCGGATGAAGCGGACGATATTGCCCTCGGCGGCAAGCAGAGAGGCGCTTGAGTCAAAAGTGGCCGGCTCGCCGACCAGAATCTCGAAAGCAGATACCGCCGGTGTTGCTTCGGTCATCAACGCATCCTCTCAAATGTCCGGTAGTGGTCGCCAGTGTACCAGGCAGAGTGATCGCTTCCGGTGATGATCCGCTCCGCATCCCGATTCCGACCTTGGACTTTGTCATTCACGTCCCATTCGCGGTATGTGATGGGCCGCCCTTGCGGATCCTTCGAGGCCAACCGGCCTTCCCGGTTCTGCCACACGCCGCCGCCCTTGGTGTCGGGGGCTCCCGATTTCGGCCATGTCCCCGCGTCGATCTTCTTGAGCGTCACGTACGCCTTCGCGGGAATCGCGGCGACCACCACTTGGTGGCCAGCGCCCGCAGGCGTCGCGGCCGCCTGCGCAACGGCCCCTTGCGCAAGGCCCGAGGAAAAGCCGACGAGCGCGCACAGCGCCCAAATCAAAGCCGAAGCCTTCTTCATCCTCATGTTTCCCTCTCGATTCCACATAGCTGCAAACGCCATCACTCTATGCCGCACCGGATATCTTCTCCCTGGTAACGCTATCGGACTTCGCCGCTCGGCTCGTCGATACTGGCGATTTGCATCGCCAGCCGCTCCCGCTCGTCCAAATCTCCGAGAATTTCCTCCGAGGCCAACGGCAGACTCGCCGTGAACTGGCGCTCTCCCTGCTCTTTGGAGATCAGGTAATTGGCGACCCGATGCTCGCCGCTCCCGCCGTTCATGCCCGCGGCTCCCATCATCGGCATGCCCATCATGCCGCTCGACGGAGCGGCGGACGTGCCGACAACGGCCGATTCGGCCGACAAGCCCGCCGCAGCCGGGGTCAGCCTGACTTCGGGAGGCGTCCCGACGCGGGCCGAGCCGGGCTCTGCCAAGACGTGCGCGGCTGTGCCGCCCGAGCCGCCGCCGAAATCTCCGGCAGGCTTGGTCGCCGCAGGCGTGGTGTCGCCAAGCGCGCCGCCCACGTCCCCGTCGCTGTCGGTGAAAGCGTCCTCGGCGGCTCCGTCCGCAGCGGCCGGCTGGGCGGCGAGCCCGCCGAGGGAAGCCCCGAGGCCGGTGGCTCCCATGGCGATCCCCGCTCCAGCGCTCGCGAGCCCCGCGCCGCTGCCTGCCGCCCCGGCGAGTCCAGACCCGACCGAGCCCAGCGTCGAGCCCAACTGTCCGAGCGCGGCCAGCGCGCCCCCTGCGGAATCCGCCGGGCCGCCCTGCCTCGAACTGCTCGTGCCAGCCCCGGATTGGCTCGAGGACACCGGCTTGCCGCCGACAGCCCCGCCGGAACCAACGGGCGACGCGGCCCCGCCGCCGCTTGCTTCCGCCGCGCCAGCCGGTCCGCCGCCCGCCTGCGCCGGAGAACTCGAGGGGCCCGCGACCGGCGCGGCCTGCGATGCGGCCGTTCCGACTCCGTCCTGCTGTCCGCCGGACGAGACGGTTCGCCGCGCGTCAGGGGCGTTTTGGCCGGTCCTGCTGTCGGCGCTGCGCTGGCCGCCCTCGCTTCTTCTGCCGTCCGCGCCGATGTCGGGGATCGCCGCTTCGGCGAATGCCGGGGCCACATTGATCGTCGGGTTGCCCGCGAGATCGGTGTACAGCTGGCCGAGTGCCTTGGCGAGCGCGGTCGAAGCGGTCCGCAGCTCGGCGGGCGAGCTTGCCGCGCCATGGCCCAGCTGCGCGTCGTAGACCTGCTGCAAGGTCTGCGCGGCGGGCTGGACCTTCTCCATGTACTGCTCGTAGAAATTGGAGAGCTTCGCCCTCATCCGGTTGCAGGTGTCCGCGATGTTCAGCGCGGCGTAGCTGAGCACCGTCGACTCGTGGTGCGCCTCGTCCACGAACGTGCCGAACAGCTGGCTCGCCGCCGCGCCGTCCACGTCATGGCCGAACTCGCCCGCCTCGGTCATCGTCTGCGTCATCCGCTGGTATTGGCCGAGCAGCTGTGCGACTTTCTGGCCGTCGATGGACCGCGCGACGCTCAGCAGTTCCTCCGGATCGGAGACCATGGCCAAATAGTCGACTCCGGCCATCACCGCTCCCCGTGGGGCGCCGCGCTCGCGATGCTCTGCGCCGCCCCGAGGTCCGTGTTCGTGACCAACTCGCCCCAGGTCCGGAAGTTGGCCCACAGCTTCTCCAGGTTGTCCCGCTCGTCCTGCACCGCAGTGTGCAACGCGTTCGTCAGCGCGCTCGCCGACCGGTAGGCCGCCGAGCCGTCCTCGCCAAGCCCGAAAGGATTGCCCGCTTGCAGCGCCCGCGCCATCTCGCCCGCGAGCGACACGGCTGCGCTCAGGTTGTCGAGATGCCGCTGATGCACACCGCGCATCTGGTCAAGCCCCTCCTCGGAGACCTGCGTGCCTGCGCCAGCGACCTGCGGCTTCATCGCTGCCTCCTCGCCCAGAACCCGGTCATGCCTGGTCGCTGTACGCGAAATCGGTATGCAGCTCGAGCGTCTCGATCTCTTCCTCGGTCAACGCGCCGATCACGTCGGGCGAGACCACCGGCAACTTCTCGATCAGCTCGTAGCCGTTGTCTTCGCTGTACAGGTAGTCCGGAGCTTTGTGCTCTTTGTCGCCCGCGCCGCCTCTGCCGCCCATCATGCCGGGCCCCATCATGCCGCCCATCATCGCGCTCATGCCTCGCGCGGCTCCAGCCGGACCGGCTCCAGGGATTCCCGCGCTGGACGCGGGGTTGGCCGCGCTGCCGGGAGCGGAGCCCAAAGCCCTCGGGTCGAGGCCCGCGCCGCCGACGCCTCCGCCGCCGAGGCCCAAACCCGACGACGAGGGCAGCAGGTCGGCGGATTGCAGGCCCGTGCTCGCCAGCGGGGTGAACGGCGAGTCCGAAAGAGTGGCCGCTGCGTTCGTGCCCTTCTTGCCAGCGTCGGAGGCCGGAGGACTCGCCGGACCGCTCGCGGGGGCCGCCGCCGGGGAGCCTCCCGAGCCGCCGCCGGAGCCGCCGCTTTCGCCTCCCCCGCCGGACGGAGACCCGGAGCCGCCGGAACCGGAGTTGCCCTCTTGCGAGGACTGGTTCGCCTGCGGTTTCGAGTTCGTCGCGGACGAGGCGGGCTGCTGCGCGGGCGCCGGGGAGCCGCTCGGCTGCTGGAGGACGCTGCCGTCCTGCTGCTTGCCGGCCTCGGAAGCTGGGGGCTTCGAGCCGTCCTCGGCCTCGTAGCTCGCCTTCGCCTTCGCCAAAGCCGCCAGCGTCTGGTCGGTCGAAGGAGCCGAGGGAACGCTCACGCTGTAGAGGTTGTTGAGCGCGCTGGCCAGCGGCTCGGCGGCGGACTTCCACTCCGCGGGGCTGCTGGACTGGCTCAGGACCTGCTCCAAGTTCGCGGCGGCGGATTTCACCTGCGGGACGCGGTCGTGGAACTCCTTCAAGGTCATCGCCACCCCGATCAGCGACTCCCCGGTGCTCGTGGAGTCCGTGCCGACCTCGAGCAGCCTCGGCTCGAAGTCGTCGCGCACGACGCTGTCGAACTCGTCCCTCGGGATGTTCGGGAACTGGTTCACGGTGGTGCCGAGCTCGCCGAACCGCTGGATCATGTACATGAGCAGCATCAGCGTCGACTCGGACGCGCCGGTGTCGAGGGAGTTGGCGATCTGGATCAGCTCGTACGGGTCATCGACGCTAAAGCTCACAGCGAGCCTCCCGCGCGGCTGCCGACGCTCGGAGCGGGGATGTCGGCCTTGACTTTCCGGAACGCGCACGCCCACTCGGAGTCCGTGGTCTCCGCTTTCGCCTTGATCTCCTGCGTGCCGTCCGCCACCCCGTTGAGGATGGCCTGCAGCGTGGTCGCCTTCTCCCCCATCCGGTCCATCCACTCGCCGACCGTCTGGGCGTACGCCTGGCCTTGCGCGCAGGACCCGAACATCGCCGAGAGGAAGCCCTTGGCCTGCTCGGACTGGGCCATCGCGTAGTTCGCGTGCTCGGCCCCCTGGTGGCAGATCGTCACGGCCCGCTGGATGCCCTCGGGCGTGACGACGAATTTGCCGCCGTTGTCGAGGAGCTTGCCGAGCTGCCATATCTTCTCGGCGTAGCTGCGCACTTGCTCCCTGGCTTCCGCCGGAGCCCCCGACGGAACCAGGCCGGAAAAGCCGGGGTCGGAAGACACTTGCGCGAGCGCGGCCTCCCTCGTGGCTATCTCCTGACCGTCAATAATGACGGGCTCCTCACCCTCTGCCATGCGATACCTTTCCGAAGGTTCTTCCCGTCCGCCGCGATCCGCTTTGTGTTGCCAACTGCTTGAAACAGCCCAGCTCGAAGGCTATGCGTCCACCCAACATTCCCGACGTCGACGTTGACTTGCCAGAAGTGTAAACCCGTCCGGTATCGACCGCAAGACTTCCGCGCAAACTGATGACCGCGTGAGATAACTCTCACCCGAGGGAACCGAAGCCTCCTCCCACGCGTCTAACAAAAGCTAGGCGAAATCCCGGAACCGAGAGGCCAACGCCCACGCGATGGCCTCCCCCAGGAAGGTGTACGCTCGGACTCCTATGGCAAGCACGCCCATAACCGCAGTGAACGCACGGAGCGTTCGGGAGTCGCGCGCCCCGGTCCAAGTCCGCGAGCTCGGCCTCGTCGACTACGAAGAGGCATGGGAGCTGCAGCGCGGGCTCGCGCAGGCGAGAGCCGAGGGCGGGCAGGACGTGGCGTTGCTGTTGGAGCATCCGTTCGTGTACACGGCGGGCAAGCGGACCGAGCCCGGCGACCTCCCTTTCAACGGGGCGCAGGTCGTCGAGGTGGACCGAGGCGGCAAAATCACCTGGCACGGCCCCGGCCAGATCGTCGGCTACCCCATCGTGAAGCTCGCCGAGCCGATCGATGTGATCAGCTACGTCCGCACCCTCGAGGACGCGTTGATCAGCGCGTGCGCGCACTTCGGCGTGCGAGCGACACGAGTCGAGGGCAACTCAGGGGTGTGGCTGCCATCCGACGGCAGGCGGATCCAGCGCAAAATCGGCTCGATCGGCGTGCGGGTGCAGCGCGGAGTGACTCTGCACGGTTTCTCCCTCAACTGCGACGCGGACCTGTCCGCCTTCGCCAACATCGTGCCCTGCGGCATCCCGGACGTCGGGGCCACCTCCCTCAGCGCCGAGACAGACCGCCAAGTGACCGTCGCGGAGGCGCAGCCGGTGGTGGTGGACCGCCTGCTCGCGGCGCTGGACGGAAAGCTCGCCAGCCACAGGTGAGGAATCCGCCAACGGCGGCGCGCGTTGCCCATGTCGGACTCTGCCTCGCGTATTCTCGCGGCATGAGACTGCGCCACACGCTCGTCGCGGCAGTCGCGATGGCGCTCGTCGGCTGCGGCGGCCCCAGCACCGAGCAATCCCAGACGCAAACCGTGACCAGCACGATCACCTCCGAGTCGACATTCAGCGCGCCCAGCGCGTCGCCGAGCAAGTCCGGAGCCCCCACCGCGAGCGGAGCCCCCTCGGCCACGCCTCCCGGCAAAGGCTCCGGCTTCGCCGAGATCGCCGCGTGGATCGAGGCCGGCCAAGCGGCCCGGCTCTCCGCGTATCAGACGGCGACGGGCTCGTATGCGACCGACGTCGCCGGGCCGACCACCACGACCACGCAAAGCCTCGGGGACGACGTCGCTTTCCGATCCCCATCGAAAAAAATGAGCTGCTTCGGGCTCACATCGCAATCCACGGTCTACTCCCCAGGCGGATTGCACTGCCTCGCCTCGCTGGAGAACCCGCCGCCGCGCCCGAAAGAGATGGGCCAGTGGATTGGCGGCTGGGTGGAGTACAGCGGCGGCTCCGCCTCGATCGGTTCGTTCCACGGGGATCCGGGGCCATTCACGGCAGGCGACGGCCCGGAGCTGCCCTACGGCCAAAAGATCTCCTTCGGCCAGGGCGACGAGCGCATCACCTGCCGCATGGACCAGACCGGGCTGTGGTGCGCCAATAAAGCCAAAGGCTCCGCGATCCTGCTCAACGACCAGGGAGCCACCCCGTACGGCTGCCTGAAACAGATCCCGCACAAAGAAGGCGAAGGCCTCTCTTACACATGCTGAGCCCAGCGGCCGGACCAGATCCCGCCCGAGATCGGGGGGAGCGGTCCGGGTTGCGCCAGAGCGCGCATTGGGCGGCTCTGATCACCGCGCTCGGCGGATCCCTCACGCTTTGCTACAGCGACTACACCCTCGACGCGGGCACGGCCCAGCTCGCGCACCCTCCGCTGATCGCCGCCGCGCTGTTCTGGCTGGCCGAGTTCGCCATCGCGGCCCTGACGAACGCGCTGGACCGGGGGCTGCTCGCCGCCCCCGCCATCGCGCTGATCGGCTTCGGCCTCGTCCACAGCCACGTCCCGTTCCAACTCGCCTGGCATAAGAGCAAGGACGCGTTCGACGGCGCGGCAGCCGAGGTGCGCCGAGACCCGCAGGCCGCCCCGAAGTTCCATCAGACGCTCGGGCCGTGGGAGATCGACCTGGTCCAGACGGAACCAGGCTCGTCGGCCGTGTATTTCGAGGTCGCGGGCGACGGGCCGGACCGACCGGTGTTCGCCAACGTCCCCGGCGGGGAGCGGGCGGGATGGGGCTCGTACCGGGATTGCGAGCGGATCGAGGGCGACTGGTACCGTTGCGTTTGGAGGTTCTAAGCCACGCCGGGGAGGTATGTGTCCGCTATGCGAGCCTGTCGCGTGAGAACAACGCTGCGCCTGCTCGGCGGCTCCGTCATGGCGCTCCTCTTGGCCAGCTGCTCTCCTTCGGGGAACCAGCCGAAGCTGACCATCACCAGCATGGTCACCGTCGCCAGCGCGCCGGCCGCCTCGGACAACCCTCCGACCTCCTCGTCCGCCGCCGCTCCGGAGCCGCCTAGCCCTGGCGCAGCCTTCGACCAGGTCGCGGCCTGGGTCGAGAGCGCGCCGGAAGCAGCTGCGAGCAATTACCGAACCGGGACCGACTACGAAGGCAAGAAACACAGCCTCGACCACGGCGAATTGGCCTTCACCTCGCCCTCTCAGAAGATCACCTGCTACGGGTCGGGCGGGCTCTATTGCTCCGTGGATTTCCAGAATCCACTGCCCAAGCCGCCGACCGCGTACGGGAACTGGCTCCCAGGGATCGTGATATTCTCCGACGACGGCCTCCACATCGGCCAAGGCCGGGGCGACCCTCCCACGTTCTACTTCACCGGCAACGGCCCCGAACTGCCGTACGGGCAGAAGATCTCCTTCGGCGAGGACGGCAACCGCTACACCTGCCGCATGGAGCAAAGCGGACTGACGTGCGTGAACAAGGCTCAGGGCTCGGGCGCGCTGCTGAGCGACCAAGGCGTCGTCCCGTACGGCTGCCTTCGCGAGTCCGCCGAGGTGGGCAACTCGGCGAAAGCGTACAAATGCTGACCGACGGCGCGGCCGAACCGCGCAAACCCGCCCCGCTGCGCTGGCTGCACCGGATCACGCTGGCCGCCTGCGTCTCGGGCTGTCTGTTGTGGCTGTACAGCCATAGTTTCTTCCGAGAAACGAGCTTCCGACCGTGGGTCCAAGGGCTCGTCCTGCTCTTCCTCGCCGGTGCCCTCTGGTTCGTCTTCGCGTCGGTCTCGCTGTTCAAGGAGTATCCGAGTCGGCGGATCTACATCGCTCCCGCCATCGCGGTCGTGGCGCTCGCGTTGGCATCGGCCCATATCCCGTCCAGGCTCGGCTGGCGGGCATCGAAGCCCTCGTTCGAAGCCGCAGCGGCGGAGCTGCGGCACAACCCGGAGCAAGCGCAGGACTTCCGCCGCAGGCTCGGCGTCTACGAGGTCCGAAGGGCGTACGCGGACAAGGACACCGGGGTCGTCTACTTCGTCCTCGACGCGGGCGGATTCTTCACCGGCGACGTGCTCGCATACGCGCCGGACGAGACGCCGCCCGCATCGGGGTCGATCCGAGACTGCCTGCCGTTCGACGGCCCCTGGCTCACCTGCGTCGAATATTTCGACTGAGCCGGAAACCGGATGCTAGCCTTGCGCGGTGGGGGAAGACGAGGCCAGCGCCGATCAAGAGCAATCCGGCACGCCCTCGTCCAGACCAAGGCGAACGAGAGCTGCGGGCACTGAGACATTCCTCGTCGTCGTCGGGTTCTGCCTGCTCCTTCTGCACAACGACCTCTACTACGGCGACGACTTCGTCGTCGTGCTCATCAGCGCCCTCGTGCTGATCCCGGTCGCCTTGTTCCAGTTGGCTCGTTTCGTCTTCAAAAAGTCCCCGCCTGGCCCTCTGCGCACCTGGAGGACCATCGCGACCCCGGCGATCCTCGTGCTGACCTTTCTGCTGGTGCAGGCTCATGCGCCGCGCCGGCTCGGCTGGCTGATCTCGAAGACATGGTTCGAGGAGGCCGCCGCCGAAATCGCCCATGACCCTGGCAAAGCCCATGGCTTCCCTCGTCTGCTCGGCCTCTACTGGGTCGAAAGCGCCGCCGTGAATCCCCCGAGCGACGCGGTGTATTTCCACACCGGATACGGCGTGCTCGACACGGCGGCTTTCGTGCGTATTGAGGAAGGGACTCAGCCGGATATGGGCTCTGTGGGCGCATGCCATCCCCTGGACGAAAGCTGGCAAGTCTGCACCAACGATCTCAACGGCGAATGAAACGCCACGTCCCGACGAACGGTAAGCTGGACCGGTGACGATCGCACCGGAAGGACGCAAGCTCCTACGACTGGAAGCGCGCAACGCCCAGACCCCCATCGAGCGCAAACCGGAGTGGATCCGCACCACCGCGAAGCTCGGCCCGCAGTACAACGAGCTCAAGTCCCTCGTGAAGGGCGCAGGTCTGCACACGGTCTGCGAGGAGGCGGGCTGCCCGAACATCTTCGAATGCTGGGAGGACCGCGAGGCGACCTTCCTCATCGGCGGCGAGCAGTGCACCCGGCGCTGCGACTTCTGCCAGATCGACACCGGCAAGCCCGCCGCGCTCGACCGCGACGAGCCACGCAAAGTCGCCGAGTCGATCCAGACCCTCGGCCTGCGCTACGCCACGATCACCGGCGTGGCGCGCGATGACCTGCCAGACGGCGGGGCGTGGCTGTACGCCCAGACGGTGCGCGCGAACCGCGAGTTGAACCCGGACACCGGGATCGAGCTGCTGATCCCGGACTTCACCGGCGACAAGGATCAGCTCGGCGAGGTGTTCGGCGCGCGGCCCCACGTGCTCGCGCACAACCTGGAGACCGTGCCAAGGATCTTCCGCGAGATCCGGCCAGCGTTCCGCTATCAGCGCAGCCTCGACGTGATCACCGCCGCGCGGGAAGCCGGGCTGGTCACGAAGTCGAACCTGATCCTCGGGCTCGGCGAGAACCCCGACGAGGTGGCCGCGTGCCTGGCGGATCTGCACGCGGCGGGCTGCGAGATCCTCACCATCACGCAATATCTGCGCCCAAGCCCGCGCCACCATCCGGTCGCGCGGTGGGTCAAGCCGCAGGAGTTCCTCGACCACGCGAAGACCGCGGAGGATCTCGGTTTTTCCGCTGTGATGACCGGTCCTTTGGTGCGCTCCTCGTACCGCGCGGGCAGGCTCTACGCGAAAGCCGTGCTGGCCAGGGGCGAGACGCTGCCCCCGGCCATGGCGCACCTCGCCGAGGAGGGCACGGCCCGGCAAGAAGCCTCTGCCGTCTTGGGACAGCATATGGCGCGTACGGCAGGCTGAGCAGTTTTCTTCAGCTCAGCAACTTGTTCGCCACCTGACGGGCGAATCTCGCCTTCGCGTCCCTCGCAACTTTCACGGGCAGGTCCGGAGTGGCGAGGAGCTGTTTGAGCCGGTCTTTGGCAGCCGAGCCGTCGAAGAGCCCCCGGACGGTCACGCCGTGCTGGGGCCGCGAAACCACGTCGATCCGGTCGCCCGCCGCGACCGAGCCCGGCTCGACGACCCGCAGGTAGGCCCCGGTGTCGCCCCGTTGGGTGAAACGCCGGATCCAGCGGTCCTCCTCGGACCAGCGGGCGAAGGTCATGCAGGGGATCCGGGGGATCGTCACCTCCAACACGAGGCCGTCCTCCCCCACCGCCCACCGTTCCCCGACCACCGCGTCGGTGACCTCGATCCCGCTCACTCGGAGGTTCTCGCCGAACCAGCCCGCAGGCAGCGGGCGGCCGAGTTCCTGCGCCCACCGCAGCGCCTCATGCTCCGCGTACGCGTACACCGCCTGGTCCACGCCGCCGTGGTGCTTGGTGTCGCAGACGTGGTCGCCGTCCAAACCGAGTTCGCGCACCAAGACTCGGCCCTCGACGGGGCGTTTGTCGATGGCCGAGTCCTTCAACGCGAACCGAGCGGGCCCGGCGAGTTTGCGCTCCTCGTGCACGACGCACACCGCGTCGACGCAGCCTTGGACCGAGAGCACGGGTTCCGTCATCTTCCCAGAATAGCTACCGGGAGCCCGCCAATGCGGGCTCGTCCGCCTCCGGTTTCCAATCGGCCTCCTCGATGAGCCAGCGCCGCGCGATGCTCCGCAACGCCGCGTCGACCTGGTCTCGGTCGGCTCTGGCCTCGTACCCGGTGCATTCGGCCAGCTTCGCCATGAGGAACTCGCCTTGGCGTTTGACGAGCAGTTCGGCCTTGGCCGCGCCGGCAGGGGTGAACGACAGCTCGTCCCCGGCGCGGACCACGTCCCCGCTCGCCACGAGCGCGTCGAAGACCGGCACGAGCACTTCCGGGGGCAGTTGGTGTTTGCCCGCGATGCCGCTGAGCGTCGCGCGGCCGAACACTTGGATCGCGCGGCTGAGCCTGAGCAGCCCCCAGACCCCGGCAACGCCGAGCCCGATCCCCGGCGTCTGCGCTAGATGCCGCATCCGGACCCCGTGCGTGTTGCGCAGCTGCCAGCTGACCGCGACTTCGAGCTGTTTCTCGGGCGTGCTGCCCGACGGCACGCCGAAGCCTTCGCCGAACTCGACCGCCGGGGAGTTCGATTGCACCAGCGGCTTCTCCTTGAGCAGCAGGGCGAGCAGGAAGCCGAGGACCGCGACCGGGGCCGCGCAGAGGAAGACCAAATCGAGCGACTGCGCGTATGCCGCCACAATCGGGCGGGCCTGCTCGACGGGCAGTTGGTGCAGGATGCGCGGGGACTCCGCGGCCTCGGCGGGAGCCCCGGAGGCGGCGAGCGCCGCAGGCGTCCGCGCGCTGAGGAAAGCGTGGAAGAGCGTCCCGAACACGGCGGCCCCGAACGAGCTGCCGATCGTGCGGAAGAACGTCACCCCGCTGGTCGCCGACCCGAGATCGGCGAACTGCACGGTGTTCTGCACGACGACCGTGAGCACTTGCATGGACAAGCCGATCCCGACGCCGAGGACGAGCAAGATGGCGGACTGGTAATAGATCCGGTGCGGGGAGGTCCCGTCCATCTTGGACAGCGCGAGGAACGCCACCGTCATCACGGCCATCCCGGCCACGGGGAACACCTTGTAGCGCCCGGTCCGGCCGACGAACGAGCCGACCGCCGTTGAGGTGAAGACCATGCCGAGCACCATCGGCAAAGTGCGCAAGCCCGATGTCGTTGGCTCCGCGCCGTCCACGAACTGCATGAACGTCGGCATGAAGGTCAAGGTGCCGAGCATCGCGAAGCCGACGGTGAAGGCGAGCGCGCAGCAGACGCTGAACACCGGGTCGCGGAAGAGCCGGGGCGGGAGCACCGGCTGCGCCGTCCTGGCCTCGACCCAGACGAACAGCACGAGCGCGGCGGCGGATCCTGCGAAAAGCCCCACGATCGTCGGAGAGCCCCACGGATACGTCGAACCGCCCCAGGTGGTCGCGAGGGTGAGGCCGGTGACTCCGAGGCCGACGAGGAGGATCCCCCAATAGTCGATGACCGGGCGGGCCGCCTTCGCGAGCGCCGGAATGGCGGTCGCGGCCACCACGAGCACCGCCGCCCCGACCGGGAGGTTCACCCAGAACGCCCAACGCCAGCTCAGATAGTCGGTGAACAAGCCGCCGATGACCGGGCCGACGACGGAGGTCACCGAGAACATGCTGCTGAGGATCCCCTGGTAGCGGGCTCGGTCGCGGAGCGGGATCACCTCGGCGATCAACGCCATCGAGGTCACCAGGAGCCCGCCCGCGCCAACGCCCTGCACCGCGCGCCACGCCACCAGCGCGGTCATCGACCCGGCCAGGCCGCAAAAGACGGAGCTGACGACGAAGCACGCCACCGAGGCTTGGAAGACCCGCTTGCGCCCGTAGAGGTCGCCGAGCTTGCCCACCACCACCGTCACGATGGTCTCGGTGAGCAGATAGCTGGTCACCACCCAGGACTGCCGGCCCGGACTGCCGAGCTCGGCCACGACTGTCGGCAGAGCGGTGGCGACGATGGTCTGGTCGAGCGCGGCGAGGAGCATGCCGAGCAGGACCGCCGTGAAAATCAGGTTCCTGCGCCGCCCGTCCGTCTCGACGCTGGCCAGCCGGGTTTCCCGCTCGACAACTGCTGTGGAGGAAGGCATCCGGGCAACCGTACCCCGCAAAGCTGGCCGAATCCTGTCAGCAGCCTGCGAGTGGCTCCGGCTCGGGTGAAAGAGGTACCGTACGTATATGCCGAAACCTCCAGCCTCGACGAGCAAAGAAGCGAAAGCCGCAGCCAGACTCGCGCGCAAGCGCCAGTCGAAGGAGCGCCGCCAGCAGCTGTGGCAGGCGTTCAATCTGCAACGCCGCGAGGACCGCTGGCTTTTGCCGCTCATGATCGGGGCGCTTGTCCTCGGCATCGCGATCGGCTTCGGGATCGGCCTGGCCACTGGCGGCATTTGGTTCTTCACCCCGCTCGGCGTCCTCGGCGGCCTGATCGGGGCGTTCGTGGTGTTCAGCCGCCGCATCCAGCGCACGGCGTACGCCAACGCGGAAGGCAAGACCGGCGCGGCGAGCTGGGTGCTCGAACAGCTTCGCGGCGCGTGGCGGATCACGCCAGGAGTCGCGGCGAACGGGCAGTTCGACGTGGTGCACCGGGTCGTCGGCAGACCCGGCGTGATCCTGGTCGGCGAGGGCGTCGCGACCCGGACGCGGGGGCTTGTCTCCCAGGAGAAGCGCAAGATCGCGAAACTCGTCGGCGACACCCCGATCTACGAGGTCATCGTCGGAAACGAGGAAGGGGACATCCCGCTTTCGAAGCTGCAGCGCCACATCCTTCGGCTGCCCAACAACATCGACACGAAGCGCATGGACGCGCTTGAGGCGAAATTCGCCGCGCTGGGGGCCCGCCCCACCCCGTTGCCGAAGGGCCCTCTGCCGCAGGGGGCGAAGATGCGCAACCTTCAGCGCGCGACGCGGCGCACTCGGGCCTGACCTCGGCGTAAGCGGGGTCGCCCCGCATTATTTTGACACGCATTTCCCTTGTGACGTTGGGCACTTTCTGGTAGAATCGAACGTATGATCATCACGATGGGGATCGTGTCGGAGGACATGTTCAGGAGCCTCCGGGCGGAGTCGTGTTCTGACGCGAGGGACGTGCTCGCGGCGCTGAAAGCGTGCGAGCGGGCCGAAGCGATGTTGTTGTCCTGCAAGGCGAGGTTGGTTGCCATGGCCGCCGAGAAAGTGGCGGAGCGGAAGTTGGCGGAGGAGCGGCAGGGCGGGAAGGGGATTTTCTCTTTCTCCATCCGCGAGGCGGCGATCCTCGAACTCGCCCCGGCGTTGGGGGTCTCTTCTCGTGAGGCGAAGGGCATGTTGTCGTTCGCGGAGAACATGACCGAGCACTACCCCAAGCTCGGCGCGAGGCTCGCCGCTGGGGAGGTCACCGCGAAGACCGCCCGTTTGGTGGGCAAGTCGTTGGAGTCCGCTCCTGCGGGATGGCGGGAGAAGCTCGACGTCTGGCTCGCCGAACGCGCTCCGCGTTGGCGTTTGTGCTCGCAGTCCAAGGTCCAGGGCTTGATCGAGGCGCAGTACGTCCGCTGGGACTCCGAATGGACCCGCGAGCGCCGCGAGAAGGCGCACGCGGAACGCGGCTTGTTCTTCCAGCCGGTCGGGGACGGGATGGCGAAAATCTGGGGCGCCATGCCCCTCATGGAAGCCGCGATGGTGAAAGACAAGCTCGACGCCGTCGCCAGGACCGTCTGCCCCGGAGACCCCAGAGCCATGTGGACCCGCCGGAGCGACGCGCTCGCCGCCCTCGCCGGGCACGGGGAAGACAAACTCCGCTGCGAATGCGGACGCGACACTTGCAAAGCGGCGCAAAGGCCTGTGCCCCAGGCCAAACCCGTCGAACTCGTCGTGGACCTCGCCGTCCTCGCCAACCTCTCCGACCTCCCCGCTTGGCTCGACGGATCACCCATCGACCCCGAATTGGCACAGAAATTGGCCAAAGCGTCGAAAACCATCCGCTTCACCACCACCCCCGAACAGTACAAACCGACCCAGGCGGTCGAAACCCACGTCAACGCCCGCGACAAACACTGTCGATTCCCCGGCTGCCACCGCCGAGCGAGAACAGAACTCGACCATACGCACCCCTTCAACCACCACAACCCAGCATCAGGCGGACAAACCGTCCCCCAAAACATAAAACGACTCTGCCGACACCACCACCGCGCAAAAACCCACGGCAAATGGCGAGACACACAAAACCCAGACGGCACCATCACATGGACATCCCCCACCGGCCAGCACTACACCACCAACCCCGGCTAAAACACGCCGCAGGCACCACCATCGAACACCGCGCTTGCCTGGACACCCCGTTCCAACGCGCCCACCCACACGACAAACAGCGAGACAACACCCCCGGCCGATCACGGGAAGCACCCAGCCCCGCAGCCCCCGCAAGACCGGCCAACCGACCAGACCCATGTCACGACGCCAGGCTGATGTGCTGTCGGCGAAAACATCCCGCCTCGTAGGATCAAAGTCATGGATATTCTTGCGAGCCGCTTTATCCTTTATCCCGCCGATTACGCGGAGTCGCTTCGGTTCTATCGGGACGCATTGGGCCTGGCGATCTTTCGGGAGTATCCGGGCGGCACGGTGTTCTTCGCCGGGGGCGGCCTGATCGAGCTTGCTGGACACGGGCCGGCCAGCGCGGCCGAGACGAACAAGGCGGCGGCGATCCTGCTTCAGGTGCGCGATGTGTACGCCGTCGAGCGCGACTTGCGCGCACGAGGGATCGCGGTCGAGCGCGAGGCAAAACAAGAGCCGTGGGGTCTGCACGAATTGCGGCTCCGCGACCCCCAGGGCACGCTCCTGATCTTGGCGCATGTGCCGGAAGACCACCCGCAGCGCCGAGCCGGGAGTATCCCCGCCCAACCGTGATTTCCCACGTGGGCGGCAGGTTTGACATGGAGCGTTTCTGAACATTGCATGAACACGAGTTGTCCTCCGGTGGACCTGGACGACAACCCTCGACCCCGGACTGGACATCGCCAGACTCGCCCCGCACAATGCATGTGTGAACACAGAGCTCATTGTCTTGGCGCTGGTCATTATCACAGCACTCGGCTTCGATTTCACTAACGGATTCCATGACACGGGCAACGCGATGGCCACCTCCATCGCCACGGGGGCGCTCAAGCCGAAGGTCGCCGTCGGCCTCGCCGCCGTCCTCAACTTGGTCGGCGCTTTCCTCTCCACAGAGGTCGCGCTTTCCGTCGCGACGAAGATCGTCAAAATCTACGACGCCAAGACCGGGCACGCTCTGAAGGGGGTCGACCCGAGCGTCCTGCTCACCATTGTGTTCGCGGGTCTGATCGGCGCGATCCTGTGGAACGTCCTGACCTGGCTCCTCGGCCTCCCCTCCAGCTCCTCGCACGCGCTTTTCGGCGGGCTCATCGGCGCGACCATCGCAGGCCTGGGGGTCGGCAAGGTGCTGTGGAGCGGCGTGCTGAAATCTGTGGTCATTCCCGCCGTGGTCTCCCCCATCGTCGCCGCGATCGTCGCCGCGACCGGCACCTGGCTCGTGTACGCCATCACCGCAAGGGTGACCGGCTCCGCCAGGGAGCGCGGGTTCCGGATCGGCCAGATCGGCTCGGCCTCGCTCGTCTCCCTCGCCCACGGCACCGGCGACGCGCAGAAGACGATGGGCGTGATCACCCTCGCCCTCGTCGCCGCGAACCACGCCACCACCGACGAGCACGGCGCTCCGGTGGTGCCGTTCTGGGTCGTGGCCGCCTGCGCCATCGCCATCGCCCTTGGCACCTATTCCGGGGGTTGGCGAGTCATCCGCACGCTGGGCAAGGGCTTGGTCGAGATCGAGTCCCCGCAGGGCATGGCGGCCGAGGCTTCCGCAGCGGCGATCATCCTGAGCTCCAGTTACGGCGGCATGGCGCTGTCCACCACGCACGTGGCGACCGGCTCCATCCTCGGCACCGGGATCGGCAAGAAGGGAGCCGAGGTCCGGTGGGGCGTGGCGGGCCGAATGGCCGCCGCATGGATCGTCACCCTCCCCGCCGCCGCAGTGGTCGGCTGGCTCTGCTTCCAGATCGCCCGCCTCGTCCCCGGCCTCGGCGGGCCGATCACCATCTTCGTCCTGCTCCTTGCCGCCTGCGGCTGGATGTGGCTGCGTGCCCGCAAGCACAACGTCAGCCCGGACAACGTCAACGCGGAATGGGACGAGGAACTCCCGTCCGTCAACGCCGCTCAGACAACGACCGAAGCGGCCGCCCCTGAGAAAGCGACGGTCGGCGCTGGCACGAAAGGATCTGCGGAATGAACCAGTTCAATGCCGAATACTTCCTCGGCGTGGGAAAGGCAGTCGTCACCGTGCTGGTCGTCGGTGTCCTCTTCGGCGCTGGCCTGCCCGCCCTCTTCGCTGCCGGGCTGAACAGCCTTTACGGCGGCGAGCCTGAGGTCGGCGGAGTCGTCGCGGCCACGAAGAACCCCGCCCGGATCGCCCTCGCCTGGGCCGCCTTCGCGCTCGTGATCGCCCTCATCGCCTTCGGCATCCTCGTGATCATCTTCGGCAAGCCGCTGTTGCAGGCTGTCGGCTTGGTCTAAACTGCTCAGCACCGCATGGCGTCGTGCGGTGCGACAAACCGTAGCGCCACGGAAAGAGGTTCCCGCTATGCCGCTTCCTCCGCCATTGAAGGCGATCGTGAAGTGGTTGCGCGCCGGGTATCCCACGGGCACGATCCCCGAACAGGATTACGTGCCGGTGTTCGCGCTTTTGCCGCGCAAGCTCTCCGAGCAGGAGATCCGCGAACTCGCGGACCTGTTGAACGAGACGACGCACGGGGCCGCCTCCCCGATCGACATCGGGGTGTTCATCACCAAGATCACCAACGAGCTGCCGAGGGCCGAGGACGTCGAGCGGGTCCGCAGCCGTCTCGGCGATCTGGTGTGGGAAGACGAAGACACCGACGGCAGCACGAGTGCCTGAGCGGGCGCTCCGAGCACTTCCGGTTCCCGACGGGCAACGGGCGCTCGACCTCCTCCCCGCACTGCGCGCGGCGGTCGACGGCGAAAGCGCGGCCGCCTGGCTGCCGGTTCCCGAATCCGATCCCCGCCACGCGGCGCGGCTCTGCGCGGCGCTGCGCGAAGGAGAGCCCATCGGCGAGGACGTCGCGTTCGTGCTCGCCACATCCGGCAGCACCGCCGAGCCGAAAGGCGCCCTCCTCTCCCCCGCCGCCCTCGCCGCGAGCCGGGCGGCCACGCATGCCCGCCTCGGCGGCGAAGGCTCCTGGCTGCTCGCTCTGCCCGCCTGGCACATCGCGGGACTCATGGTGCTCCTGCGGGCCGCGCTGGGCGGCGCGGAGCCCGTGGCGCTGGACGTGTCGGCCGGCTTCGACCCCGCCGCGCTGCCCGCCTCGGTCGCGGCGTTGGGCGCAGGAAGGCGCTACACCTCGCTCGTGCCGAACCAGCTGATCAAATCGCTCGCCCTGCCCGCAGCGCGGGAGGCGTTAGCGGAGCTGGACGCGGTGCTCGTCGGCGGGGGCGCGTTGGCCCCGGACGTCCGGGCCGAGGCGGAGGGGGCGGGCGTGCGCGTCGTCACCACGTACGGCATGAGCGAGACCTGCGGCGGGTGCGTCTACGACCGGATCCCGCTCGACGGCGTGCGGGTCGAGATCGACGGCGAGCGCAGGATCCATCTCGGCGGGCCGATGCTCGCGAGCGGCTACCGCGGCATGCCCGAGCATCCGGCCTTCGCCCGACCGGGCTGGTTCGCCACGTCGGACGCGGGAAGGTTCGAGGACGGGCGGCTGCGGGTGCTCGGACGGCTGGACGGCGGGATCTCGACCGGCGGCCTGACGATCGCCCCGGAAGTCGTCGCGGCGGCGCTGGCGAGCCATCCCCTCGTCCAGGACTGCGCCGTCGTCGGCGTGCCGGACCCGAAGCTCGGCGAGCAGGTCGCCGCCGTCGTGGTCGCCGCAGGCCCGCCGCCGACGCTCGCGGAGCTGCGCGAGCACGTGACGCGGCTCGTGGACGCGCATGCCGCGCCCCGCGCGCTCAAAGTCGTCGCGGAGCTGCCCCGCACCGCCATCGGGAAAGTGGACCGCCAAGCGCTCCTGCGCTTGTTCCGGTGAGGCCCCGGCCGAGGTCCGGCCCGGTCACTCCCGAGCGCCGAACCACTCCGAGCGTCCGAAGAATGTCTTGTCCAAGCTGAGCCTGCCTGGGCCCGCGACGGTCAAGGCGAGGGCCGCGACGCCGAACCCCAGCGGGAGAGCGCCTTTCCAGTCGGCGGACACCGCCTCTGGGAAGGATTTCGGGAGATGCTGGGTGAGCACCGCCCCGAACATGGCGGCCACCGCGAAAAGCCCGCCGAGCGGGGTCAACAAGCCCAGCGCGAACAAGACGCCGCCGCCGAGCTCTCCCGCGGTCGCCACGAACGCGGAGACCTCCGGGAACGGGACGTTCCCCGCCTTGAAGCCCGCAACCGTCGCGGAGTAGTCGCTCGCTTTGGCCCAGCCGTAGGGGATAAGCAGAAGCGCGAGCCCGAGCCGCGCCAGCAACAGTCCAATGTCTCGAATGCCTCGCGCCACCAGCGCCGCCTCTCATGGTCGGAACATATCCGACCGAAGCATAACGGACTTAGGCCTCCAGCGAGCGCCACTGGCCGTAGTCGGGCTTCAAAATGACGCTGACATCGCACTGCACGTCGTCGATGACGCGCAGGTTCCCCTTGGAGTTCGGGAGTTGATGCAGGTTCGCCGCCGCGTGCTCGGCCCCGGAGGGGTTCCCCCAATCGTGCTGCCAGAAGTACGAGCCGAGCCCCGCGTCCAAGCACCAGTCGATGGTCTTCGGGTTGCAGTAGACGCCAAGGTGGTCGTTGCCGACCACGTCCCGCCACGCGGTCAAATACGGGTTGATGAGCTGATCGAAGAGATCCTTGTCCGGATCGTCGTCAATCGCCGCGTAGATCACGCCGTCTGCGGGGCCGCTCGCCGCCAGATGCAGCTCGACGCCACGATGCGCCGCGTCCACGCCGCCGTCGTAGCCCTCGCGCCAATCCGCCGACTGGTTCTTCCCCCACTGATACACCGAAGTCACGGTGAGGCCGTGCCCCCGCATGCCCGCGACCTCGTCGGCGGTCACCGGCTTGGCGAGCATCCATTGCTCGGTCGGCCTGCGCTCGCTGACGTAGCGGACCGCCCCGAGATGCCCCGCCTCCTTGATCGCGGCAGGATCCGGCACGCGCGCCGAGAAGTCCACCAGGGTGCCGAGCCCCCAATAGCCGCCGTCCCCGTTGTCCGACTCCTGGTCGGCGCGGGCGGGCGCTGCCAGCGCGCCGACCCCGAGGAGCGGCGCGGCCCCCAGACCGCGCAAAACGTCTCGCCGTGTGAGCGTCATGCATTTCCCCATTCATCGATGATCACAATCGTGACCATTTCGATATCTTACGGAGATATTTTTAGCAGACGCGGGCGAGCTTGGCGAGAGGACTGAGCGCCGGAGAGATCACCACTGGCCGAACGACATATTGAGAATACTGCTCACATCGCACTCGATGCCGTCGATGTGCTGGACGAACCGCTTGTCGCCCGGGTATTGGTGCAGATGCGCCGCCGGGTGCACCGTCAACGAGTCGTTGCCCCAGTCGTGCTGCCAGAAGTACGAGCCGAGCCCCGCGTCCAGGCACCAGCCGATGACCGGCGGAGAGCAGAACACGCCTAACCGGTCATGGCCGATCACTTCCTCGAAACCGGTCAGATAGTCCGCGATGCAGTCCTCCCACACCTCGATCGGCGGGTTGTCGTCGATGCAGGTGTAGATGGCGGCGTGGTCCGGGCCGCCCGCGGCCTGGTGCAGCGCCACTGCCCGCCGGGCGGCTTTGACACCCGCGTCGTGGCCGCGCCGCCAGTCCGCGGACCTCTCCCCGCCCCACTGCCAAACCGAGGCGATGAGCAGGCCTTGGGCGCGCATCGCGTCGGCGGCGGCCCTGGTCAGCGGCTTCGCCTTCATCCATTCTTCGCCGCGCGCCTGGTCCGAGATGTAGCACATCGACCCCTTGTGCCCCGCCGCCGCGATCGCGGCGGGCGACGGGAAGCCCGCCGAGTAGTCGAGCATCGTGCCAAGGCCCGGGTCGATCTTCGAGGGAGCGCGTTTCTTCGGAGCTTTCGGAGCCTCGTCTTCGTTGTCGTCGTCGTCCGGATCGGCCCAGGCGGGAGCCGCCTGGACGAGCCCTGCCGCCATGGCAGCTCCGCCAATCCCCCGCAATATCTCTCTTCTCGACAGGGTCATAAGGCTATTCATAGCAGACGCTGCTGTGAGCGGACCGTAGAATACGGGTATGGAAGCCGCTTGCCTTTCCGACCGGTTCCTCGCCTGGCTCGCCCGAGCGGGTTGGGTGGTGAGCCGGTTCGACGACGACGGGGCGTTCGACGACGCGGGCAACTGCGCCATCTGGAAGGAAGACGCCGAGGGCAGGACTCTGACCAGCTTTCTGTTCCACGCCCGAGAGGACGGCTGGTTCGAGGTCGCGGACGGGAACGCCAGGCGCGACCTGTTCGCGACGGGCGAACTCGAAGCCCTTGAGCGGTATTTCTGGGGTTTTCTCGCCGAGGAGATCCGGAAGAAATCGGGGCTTCCCGAACTCGTCGCGCCGACCGAGCCGGCTCCTGGGTACCGGATCGAGGACGGGCTCCTCGCCCCGTCCGGGGCGGTCGTCGCCCGAGGCGACGGGCAGTGCCTCGTCGCCCTGTCCCACTACCTCGCCCCGACGCTCGACGAGCTCGAGGCTTCGCTGCTCCACCCCGAGGGCAAGCCGCTCTTCGCCGTGCGGGGCTGAGTCACCAGGAGCCGAAGGACGGCTTGAGGATATCGTTCACGTCGCATTGGATCCCGTCGACCACGGGCTGCGGCTGCATGGAGGCGGCTCGCTGGTGCAAATGCGCCGCCGGGTGCGTGGCGTAGCCGGGATTGCCGTAGTCGTGCTGCCAGAACCATTTCCCGACTCCCGACCGCAGACAGAAGTCGATGGTCCTCGGGTTGCAGTACACGCCGAGCGCGTTCGGCCCGACGACCTGCTGCCAGCCGCGCAGGTAGCCGAGGATCGGCCCTTGCAGCTCCGCGTCCGAGGGGTTGTCGTCGATCGCCGCGTAGATCGGGGCTCCGGCGGGGCCGCCCGCGGCGAGGTGCAGCGTCACGCCGCGTTGCGCGTGTTTGAGCCCTGCCTGCTGCCCGCCCTTCCAGTCCGCCGTCTCGTTCTTGCCCCACTGGTAGCAGGAGACCACCACGAGCCCCGCCGCCTTCGAAGCCTGGACTTGGTCCCTGGTGAGCGGTTTCGCCCGCAGGCCCGGCGTGCGGGGGTCGCTGACGTAGCGGATCGTGCCGATCGCCCCGGCTCCTCGGATCGCCTCCGGGCTGGGGACGCCGCCTGCGAAGTCCAGCAAAGTGCCGAGCCCGGCCGCTCGTGCTCGAGGGGCGGCGAGCCCGACGGCGGAAGCGAAGCCCAGTGTCGCGGCTCCGCGCAGCACTGCGCGTCGATCAAGGGTCATGCGCAGAGCACAACATAACGCCGCGCCCCCACGCGGCCATGACAAGCTGCTGTGGCCGAGCTGTGATCGAACCGAGCCTCCTCCGGCAGGAGAGCGCTGCCCTCGGTCACAACTGCGCTTGCGCGAGGATCGTTCTGGCCCGGAGCACCTGCGGGGCGTCGACCATCTCGCCCTCGACCCGGACCGCGCCGCCCGACTGCCCCGCCACCACTCGCTTCGCCCAGTCGATCTCCCGCTGGGTTGGGGCGAACCCCGCCGCCGCGGCGGCGACCTGCTTGGGGTGCAGGCACAGTTTGCCGCCGAACCCGAGGGTTCGCGCATGGGCGACTTCGCCCGTCAACACGTCCACATCGTCGAGCTCCACCGTCGGCCGGGCGAGCGGCTGGGCCAGCCCCGCCGCCGCCGAGGCGTTCACCAGCCTCGACTCCGCGTAGCCAAGCGCGACGGGGACCGGGGACGCGCCGACGTCCGCCGCGTAGTCGAGCGCCCCGAACGCGAGCCTGGCCGTGTGCGGGTGCGAGGCGATCTGGAACGCCTCCTCCACCCCGAGCGCGCTTTCGATCAGCGCGACGAGCCGCGCGCCGGGGCCGAGCAGTTCCGCCGCCCTCGCCACGCTCCGCAGCACTGCTTTCGGCGTCATCGCCGCCAGCAGCGGCCCGCCCGCCTTGGCGAAGGGGGCCAAAGCGGCCAAATCTGCCTCGCCCTCGGGAGAGAACGGGTCGTTCGCCCGGACGACCCAGCCCGGCGACGGCTGTGCCGCAGCACGCAGCTGGTCGACCGCAGCGGCCCGCGCGGCTTCTTTGCGCTCCGCCGCGACCGCGTCCTCCAGGTCGATGATCACGATCTGCGCGCCGCTCGCGGCGGCTTTCGCGAACCGCTCGGGGCGATCCCCCGGCACGAACAGCCACGTCCTCGCTTGGCGGAGGAGGCCGCTGTCGCCCCGCCCGGTCTGTCCCGGCGTGCGCCTGTTCTCTGTCATCGCTCCATTGTGTCGGGTCATGGCGCGGCTTTGGGAACCGCGTTCCCCTCTGCCGCGTGGCGGACGGTGCGGCCGCGTGTCAGTCGTCCTTGGACGCGCTGCGCTCCATCCCCCACGCCACGATGGGCGCCGCGCCGAGATCCTCGGACGGCGGCATAGTCGGCATGGTGAACGAATACGTCGAGCTGCTGGACGATGTGCTCGAAGCCGAGCCCCGCCCCTTCCTTTCCGCGTCGAGCGCCATCAGGAAGACCACGCCGCACGCGACGATGAGCACGAGTATCGAGAAGGCCGCGCCCGCTTATTTTATGCCGTATTCCGCGCCGCTCGGCTCATTCTAGGACCGAGAAAGGAGCGGTCGGCCGAGCGCCGGAGCCGGGGCTTCGGCTCAGCGCGGCAGGGACGCGACGAAGTAGCGCATCTTCTCGCTGATTTCGCGCACTTCCTCGGGCACCTCGGGGATCGGCACGCCGTACTTGGTCGCGAGGTCGAACGGGTTTTGGTCGTGGATGGCCCAGCCGCGCTCGCCGAGCCATTCGACCGGGTCGGCGCGCTCGTCGTTGTAGAAGAGCCCGGAGATGTCCATCTTGGCGAACGGGCTTTCGTTGTCCGGGTCGTACTTCTCCTCGATCCGCCGGAAGGACGACGGATCGAAAGCGCCCCGGAAGGATTCGACCGCGATCTGGCTGCCGGGGGCGGAGAGCTCGACGATCCGCTGGAACAGCAGGTCTTGAGCGGCTCCCGGCAGATACGGCAGGAGCCCTTCCGCCGACCACGCCGTCGGGACGGCAGGGTCGAACCCCGCCGCCTTCAGCGCGGCGGGCCAGTCGTCGCGCAGGTCGACGGCCACCTCGCGGCGGTCGGATTTCGGGGTGGCTCCGAGCCCGGCCAGGACTTGGCCCTTGAACGCGAGCACCTGCGGCTGGTCCACCTCGAAGACGATCTCGCCCTCGGGCCAGTCGAGCCGGTGCGCCCGCGCGTCGAGGCCCGCCGCGAGGATGACCGCCTGCGGCGCGCCCGAAGCGGCGGCGGCCAAGAAGAACTCGTCGAAGAATTTCGACCGGATCCCCATATGCCGGGGCGGCCCGAAGGCCCCCCGCTCGGCGGTCTCCGGCTTGTCCATCAGCGCCAGCAGGTTCGGCTCGCCCGCCGCGCGGACGAAGCGCTCGGCGAACTCGTCGCGCACCAGCCCGTCTGCGCGTTTGGTCTCAAGAGCCCGCATCGCCGCGACGCCGAGGGCGGTGAAGCCCACGCTGCTGACGATGTCCCAGCTGTCGCCTTCGGAACGGGTCCACGAGGTGTTCGATGTCGTCATTGCTCGCGCCTTTCAACTTGTTGTGTGGCTGACAACAACAATATAGCACTTTTCCGGAACGGTCGTTCATGATAAATAAAAAACCCGCCCGACCTCGACCTTCGGGGCTCAGCCCCGAGAACGCCGTTCGAAAGCCCACTGGAGAGAGAACTGCTTGAAATCCTGCACCAGGCCCGAGAGCGCCATGCCGGACTTGAAGACCAAGCCGACCTCCCGTTCGGCCCCCGCGTCTTCCAAGGGAAGGACAGCGACATTGCCCGGCTGGAGGCCGCTGGCCTCCTCGTCCTCGAGCGGAATGAGCGCCACGCCGAGCCCGGTCGCCACTAAGCCCCGGATCGTCCAGAGCTCTGTGGATTCGAACGAGATTTTCGGCTGGAACCCCGCTGCGGCGGCCAACTCCTCGACCAGCCGCCGCATGCCGTGGCCTTGGGTCATCATGACGAAGGGCTCGCGGGCCGCGTCGGCGAGGCGCACGCTGCTCTGCGCCGCCAAGCGATGCCCGGCGGGCACCGCCAGACAGAGCTTTTGCCGCAAAAGCGGCTGCCAAGCCAGCTTCGGGTCGTGGGGCCGAGGCGCGACGACCCCGAGGTCGAGTTCCTCGTCCACGATCCGCCTGCACACTTTGTCCGACGCGTCCTGGGTCAGCTCGAAATTGACCGAAGGATGCTCCTCCCGGTACCCGCTGACCAGTTTCGGCACCAGCCACATGCCGAAGGAATGCAGGAAGCCGAGCCGGACGACGCCGGGCGCGGCGACCATGTCTTCGATCGTGCGGACTGCGGTCTCCACCTCGGCGACCGCGCGCCGGGCATGGGTGTAGAGCACACGGCCGCGTTGGTTGAGCGCCAGCCGTTTGCCGTGCCGGTCGAAGAGCCGCGTGCCCAGCCTGCGCTCAAGCCGGTCCAACGCCCTGGACAAGGCGGGCTGCGACATGTTGTGCAGCCGAGCCGCCTCAGTCACATGCTCGGTCTCGGCGAGTGTGATGAACCAATCGAGGTCGTCGTTCAACATGTGTGCGCCTGAGTCATAGATGCGCCTTTATCAGGTAGGTTACTGACGATAAGCGTATCCCCTGGCGGGCAATCTTTCACGCCATGATCGCCGAGACCCTACTCACTGCCCTGGAGCAACGGGAGCGGGCGGGAGCGTGGAGACCCTGGGGGCCCCTGGAGCCAGCGGAGCCGCAGAGGGCGCGGGAGCCGCAGACGAGGCCGGGGGCGCGGGCAAAGTGGTGTCGACGTTCAAGCTCACCGCGCACGTCGCGGTCGCGTTCGGCCCCTGCGCGGTGTCTTGCTTGACCACCGTGCCGTTGACCAGCACCCGGCAGGTGATGCTCCCATCGCCCGGAGCCGCTTGCGCCTCCCCGTCCTCGGGGTCGACCGGCGCGGACTGCGGCAGCGTCGCGTACACCGTCACGATGGACATGGGCGGGGCCACCGCCACCTGCTTGGTCCACGGCAGCGGGACCGGACGGAATCCGACGATCTTGCCGTCCTCGGTGTAGTTGACGTTCGCCGTCGTCACTCCGGGAAGATCGCTCACGACCTGGTAGGAGACCACTGCGGAAGTCGGCACGACGGTGTCGATGATCCCGGTGGTCGGCGCGACGTAGGTGGACGGCATCGTGCCGCCGCCGCCCGGCGGGGGCGGGGGCACGGTCGGCGAGGTGGGGACCGCCTCGGCCTCGCGCATCAAGGCGGAGCCGCCGTGGCCGAAGCCCAAACCGGCTCCGCACGCGCCAACGATCACGAGCGCGCCAAACGCTTGGGCGCGACGAGCGTTCATAAGCATGTCGGCACCCTATCAGAGAAAACCTGGGAATTCCTTGGGTGAATCGGAGCAGTCCGCGAAAGCCGGGCTCAATCAAAGAAGCGGATCGTCACAGCGCAACGGGCCGTGTGGTTGACCCCGCTGACGGTGCGCTCCTGCACGAGCTTCCCGGAGACCCAGATGCGGCAGGTGGCCGAACCCCCGGTCAAACTGGAGTCGCCCTGCCTGCGGGTGTCGCCGTTCGGGGCGATGAGCCAGTCGTTCGTCTCGGGGACTGTCGCGAACATCGGCATGAACTGCACCGGCGGCCAGGCCAACGCCTTCCTGCGGAACGGGAGGACGAACCCTTGGATCCGGTGCATGCCGCCCTCGCCGACGAACTGGATGTCCGCGGAACGGGTCGTGCCGGTGACCTCGTACTCCACCGGCACGCTCGGCTGGTCGGAGTAGATGACCACCGGGTCGTCGGGGTCCACGGGGCCCGCGTTGTTCCAATACGGCGGCGAGCCGCCGTCCTCGTCGTCATCGTCGTCGTCCGCCCAGGCCAGCGGGACCAAGCCCAACGGCATGAGGGCTCCGAGGCACAAGGCTCCTAGTCGCAACGGGGTCGACGTCCGGGACACACGCTTGCTCATCCCGCTATCTTCGCACACTCGCCCGACGCGAGAGAGGCGGCTCACACTTCGGGCTGCAGCAGCACTGCCTCGTCGAAGCATGTGCGCGCCCCGGTGTGGCACGCGGCCCCGGCCTGGTCGACCACGAGGAGCACCGTGTCCCCGTCGCAGTCCAACCGGACCTCGTGCACCTGCTGGGTGTGGCCGCTGGTCTCCCCCTTGACCCAGAGCCTGCCCCTGGAGCGGGAGAAATACGTGCCTCGGCGAGTGGCGAGGGTGAGGGCGAGCGCCTCGTCGTCCATCCAGGCCATCATGAGCACCTCTCCGGTGCCGCGCTGTTGGACCACGGCGGCCACCAGCCCGTCCTCGGTGCGCTTGAGCCGCGCCGCGATGGCCGGATCGAGCGTCGGAGCGGGTTCGGTCATCGGACCACGACCTCTTCGGCGGCCATCGCGGCTTTCACCTGCGCGATCGTGAGCTCCCCGAAGTGGAAGACGCTCGCGGCAAGCACCGCGTCCGCGCCCGCCCGGATCGCCGGGGCGAAGTGCTCGGGGGCTCCCGCCCCGCCGGAGGCGATCACCGGCACCGGCGCGACCGCGCGGACGGCCTCGATCATCTCCAGGTCGAAGCCGGTCTTCGCGCCGTCGCGGTCCATGGAGGTCAGCAAGATCTCCCCCGCCCCGCGCTCGACCGCCTCCTGCGCCCACGCCACCGCGTCGAGCCCGGTCCCTTTGCGGCCGCCGTGCGTGGTGACCTCGAAACCGCTCGCGACCCCTTCGGCCCTGCGGGCGTCGATCGCGAGGACCACGCATTGCGCGCCCCATCGCTCCGACAGCTCGCCGAGCAGCTCGGGGCGGGCGACCGCCGCCGAGTTGACGCTGACTTTGTCCGCCCCGGCCCGCAACAAGGCGTCCGCGCTCGCCACGTCCCGCACCCCGCCGCCGACGGTCAACGGGATGAACACCCGCTCGGCGGCGCGGCGGACCATCTCCAACGTGGTCTGCCTGCCGTCGCTCGAAGCGGTGATGTCGAGGAAGCACAGCTCGTCGGCCCCCGCCGCGTCGTAAGCCTCGGCCAGCTCCACCGGATCGCCCGCGTCGCGCAGGTCGACGAAGTTGACCCCCTTGACCACCCGGCCTTTGTCGACGTCCAGGCAGGGGATGACTCTGGTCGCCAACGTCATACGGCGACCGCCGCCAATGCTTCTTCCAAGGTGAAGTTGCCCGCATACAGCGCCTTGCCGACGATGGCACCCTCCACGCCGCGCGGAATCAGCCCGCCGATCGCGACGAGGTCCGCCACGCTCGACACGCCTCCGGAGGCGATGACTTTGGCCGAGGTCTTGTCCGCCACCTCGCCGAGTAAGCGCAGGTTCGGGCCCGCGAGCGTGCCGTCCTTGCTCACGTCGGTGACCACGTACCGCGCGCAGCCTTGCGCGTCGAGCCTGGCGAGCGCCTCCCACAGGTCCCCGGAGTCCGAGACCCAGCCCCGTCCGCGCAGGCGCCAGCCGGCGCGCTCGTCGTGCAGCACGTCCAGGGCGATGGCGATCTGCTCGCCGTGCTCGGCGAGCGCACGCGCGGTCCACTCCGGGTTCTCCACCGCCGCAGTGCCGAGGTTGACCCTGGCGCAGCCGGTGGCCAGCGCGGCGCGCAACGCGTCGTCGTCGCGCAAACCGCCCGAGAGCTCCACTTTCACGTCGAGCTTCCCGATGATCTCCGCCAGCAGCTCGCGGTTGCTGCCCCGCCCGAACGCCGCGTCGAGGTCCACCAGATGGATCCACTCCGCGCCCGCCTCCTGCCACGCCAACGCCGCCTCGAAGGGGTCGCCGTACGAGGTCTCGCTCCCGGCTTCGCCCCGGGTCAAGCGCACGGCTTGGCCGTCCACCACGTCGACGGCGGGCAAAAGGATCAAAGGCTGGTTCGTTGGCACGGAACCATTGTGCCGCATATGCGGATATGCGGAATGCCCAGTCCGAGACATGCCCCTGGCCACAGGTTGTGTGGCTAGGGTCTCATTTCACGAATACTTATGCTATCCATCATAGTGATATCGCGTCTATAGCGGGAACGAGACCTGGTCGTTATGATTCTGTTATGTCGCAGCTTATGGATTTCGGGTTCTACGAAACAATCGTTCACCAGGACAAAGAGGGGTGTTGGATCGCCCTCTACGACACTCGGCGGGAATTGCGCGACAATCACACCGCGCTCGAAGCCGACTTGCTCTTAGACTCGGAGAGCGCGGACCTCGACAAGATCCGAACCCTCCTGCGCGAGCAGCTCGGACTCACCCCGCTTGAGGCGTGGGAGCCCGTCGCCACTCGCTACGGGCACGGCTGGCGGGCCATCTGCGGCGCGGAGCTGCGCTCCATCGCCGCTTAGACCTGGATGAGGACGGCGATCCCCTGACCGCCGCCGCCGCAGAGCGCGGCGGCTCCGATCCCGCCGCCTCGGCGGGACAGCTCCAGCGCGAGATGCAGGAGGATGCGCGCGCCGGAGGCTCCGAGCGGGTGGCCGAGCGCGATAGCCCCGCCGTTCACATTGATCCGCTCCGAGTCGAGGCCCAACGCCCTCGCCGACGCGACGCCGACCGCTGCGAAGGCCTCGTTGATCTCCACGAGGTCGAGTTCGGTCGGGGCGATTCCGGCTTTCGCGCACGCCTTCGCGATGGCGTCGGACGGCTGGAGCTGCAACGTCGAGTCCGGTCCCGCCACCGAGGCCTGAGCGAGGATCTTCGCCAGCGGCTTCAGGCCAAGCGCGGCTGCCTTGGCCTCGCTCATCACCACCAGCGCGGCGGCCCCGTCGGAGAGCGGGGAGGAGTTCCCCGCCGTGATGGCCCCGTTCTTGTCGAACGCGGGGCGCAGCGCCCCAAGGGACTCGGCGGTCGCGTCGGGGCGGAAGCCCTCGTCCTCGGCGACGGTCACAGTGCCCCGCCCGCCGGCGGCAGAGGCACCAGCACCGTTGCGGCCGGGGACCTCGACCGGGACGACCTCGTTCGCGAAGAGGCCGTCCTTCCACGCCTTCGCGGCCCGCTGGTGCGAGGCGGCGGCGAACGCGTCTTGGTCCGCACGGCTCACCGGCTCCCAGCGCGCGCCGGGCGGCTCGGCGTTCACCTGGTCGGTGAAGGCGCCCATCGACTGCTTGGTGAACACGTCGGTGAGCCCGTCGTACTGCATGTGGTCCACCAGCGGGACGTCGCCGAACTTGAACCCGGCGCGGCTGCCCGGCAAGAGGTGCGGGGCCTGGGTCATCGACTCCTGGCCGCCCGCGACGACGACCTCCTGCTCGCCCGCGCGGATGAGCACGTCGGCGGTCGCGACCGCGTCCAGCCCGGACAGGCAGACCTTGTTCGTGGAGATCGCGGGGACCGACCACGGCACCCCAGCCGCGATGGCCGCCTGCCGCGCGGGCAACTGCCCCGAGCCCGCCGTGAGCACCTGGCCCATGATGACCAGCTCCACCGCGTCCGAGGGCGTGCCGCTGCGCTCAAGCGCCCCGGCGATGGCCGCGGAGCCGAGCTGCGGCGCGGAAAGCGCTTTGAGGTTGCCGAGCAGACGCCCGAACGGGGTCCGCGCCCCTCCGACGATCACCGAGCCTGCCATTGCTGCCGCCTTTCTCGCGAGAACGCGAACCTACAGTCGAAATTCGCGGTCCAGCCTACGCCGCGTCTCCGAGGCGCGGCGGCGGTGGCCGATCACAGGCTGCGATGCAGCGCCTCGAGCGCCTCCTCGAGGATCTGCCTTTGGCCTACGACGCTCCCGCCCCGGACCCACATCTCGACGCACAGGCCGCACAGCCTCCCGGCTATGGCGGTGACGACAGCGGCCTGGAAACTATCGTCGGCGCGCTGGAGGACGACCTCCTTGATCTTGTCGTCGAACTGCTCGGCGGCCTTTCCCAGCCGCCGCCCGAGCTTGGGGTTCTTCTCCAGCAGCTCGCCCAGCACGTTCGCGGTCGCGAAATCGGCCCAGTTCTCCCGCAGCGCCTCGAAAGCCAGCACCGCAGTGTCGCTGAAAAGACAATTCGAGGAGTCGAGGAAACGCCGCACCGCCGAGGGCGGCAGCGCGATCTCGCGGAAGCCGAGGACGGCGTCCTCCTTGGACGGGAAATAGTTGAAAACGGTACGGGCCGAGACGTTCGCGCGTTCGGCGATCTCCTGCACCGAGATGTCGTCGAGCGAGCGCTCCAGCGCGAGCTGTCGAGCCGCCCGGTTGATCGCTTCCCAGGTCAAACGCGCTTTTCGCTGCCGCAGCCCTTCGCCGTTCGAGGACGCCGGATTCGCTTCGGCGGTCACGCCGGCATTGCCGCCCGCTGTCTGGCCCATGGCGCGAGATTACGGAACGGGTCGCGCCCCCGCAAAGCCAACAGCTCGGCGAAGCTGGACTCGATCGCCGCTTTCGTCGCCTCCCTGACCGAGTCGACCCACGCGTCGACGGAGGTCCGGGCGGGCTTCGCCGTCTCGATCGGCGGGGAGAACCGCAGGTACAGCCGTTGCGGGTACCGGATCGACGTGCCGGCGACGCCGCGCATCAACGGCGGAACCTCGACGGCCTCGCCGCCGCCGAGCGCCTTGTTCACGGCCCGGACGGCCCTGCTCCACGCCCCGTCTCGCGTGGTGAGGACCCGGTATTCGTAGTCGGCCCCCACGACGGTCGTCGGGATGATCGGGTACTTGTGCTTCACCGCCACCCTGGCGAAGCCCTTGCGCTCGCCCCAGTCGAGCTGGTGGAGCTGGTCTTTGCCTCGGGCTATCTCGCGCGCCCCGCCGGGGAACACGAGGACCGGCTCGTTCGCCGCCATCAGCTTGTCGGCGTTCTCCGGACTGCCCACCACTGCGCCCATCGCCTGGAACATATCGCCGAAGAACCCTTTGAACTGGCCGAACGCCCAGTGGGCGAGCGGGCGGACCGGTTTTCCGACGTGCCGGGACACCTCGTGCATGATCAGCGGGACGTCCGAACCGGAGAGCACGTGGTTGGCGACCAGCAAAAACCTGCCGTCCGGCGAGAGGTTCTCCAGCCCTTCCACGTACGGCTTTCGCAGAGCCTGGACGAAATCGGCCACGAACTGGTACTCGGCGAACTGCCCCTTGAGCCACTCGACACGGCCGCCCGAGCGCTCCTCGGCTCCGTGTTCTTCATGAGCGCAATCTTGCATGAGTGCAAGCATAGTGAGTCCGGCCGGATCCCGCAGATCGCGCATCACCGCCGCCGCGTCGGCGACCGCCGCTCGCGCGCCTGCCAGCACGCCCGGTGCCAGTGCCTGCGCTCCCCCGCCGCCGCGTCGAACGCGGACCACGCCACCAGGTGCGGCTCGCCGACCCTGATCTCGTGGTCGCAGCCGGGGCAGCGGTACACCTTCGTCGCCTTCGCCCCCGGGACCGAAACCACGATGTACTCGTCGCCATCCGCCCCAGACTCCGACGTGGCGTAGCGGAAACTCGACTGCGCGGGCTGCGGGCGCGCGGAACGCCCGCCCTTGCCGCCAGGCGCTGCGCTCGGTTTCCGTCGTGGCACGCGTCCAGGGTACGGGCAAATCGCCCGAACGAAAGCTCGGCGCGACCGCCCAAGAACGCGACGACGACCGGCGGGGCAATTCGCCCTCGGCACAACCCCGGCATGGGAGCCGACCCCTCGCGCGGCGAGCCCGCCCGCCCCGCCATATTGCGGACCACAGGTATCATATACTTTCGGCAGCATGAAAAAACTACTCGCGTACAAGACCCCGAACTGGTCGCTCAAGCTCATGAACGCCGCTCACCGGGCAATCCTCAAGATCAGCGGCGGAAAGCTCCTGCGCACCTACGGAGCCATGAAAATACTGGAACTCACCACCACCGGCCGCAAATCGGGGCAACAGCACACCATCCTGCTCAGCTCCCCCGTCCAGGTCGGCGAGAAATGGCTCGTCGTCGCCTCCAAAGGCGGAGACCCGAAGCATCCGGCCTGGTACCTCAACTTGGCCGCCAACCCACAAGTCACGTTCAACCCGCCGGGCGAACCCCCGGTCAAAGCCCTCGCCAGCACCGTGACCTCGCCCGAAGAGCGCGCCGAGCTGTGGCCGAAAGTCGTCAAGGCGTTCTGGCAGTACGCCTTCTACCAGTACCGGACCGAGCGGCAGATCCCGCTGGTCTGGCTCGAACCCGTCAAAGGCTGAGCCTCCGCTGGACAGCTGAGCACAAGACGATCGCGCCTCAGCCCGGAATCGGCTCGAAGCTCTTCGGGCGGCCAGAAGGATCGCAGCTTCAACGGGTCGGTGCACCTGGCCAACCCCAGAGCGTTGATCGACCACGGCGTGCCGATGCCGCTCGCTGTCGGATCGCTATCGGAGTTGACGAGCTTATCCAGCGCGCGACCTGTCAACGCCGTCCCCCGCCCTCCAACCAGCGTTTTTCAGCACACCGGCCGGGGCCGGACCGACACTTCGCGGAGTTGACACCCCCTAGAGCGAGCACGCTGCTACCAGCGGTTTTCTGAATCGCCATGCGGAGACGCATTCTAAGACTGAACCTTACTGGCCCTTTGCCTACCTGCTCAGATTCGTTGTGACTCGTCTGCGAACCCCAGTGGACTCCCCCGGACGCCGGGGTAAGGCCGGGGCGGATCAGCCTCGCCCTGGTGTCGGCTTCAGCTCGAAGAGCGCGAGTATCGAGCGGTGCCCATCTGGCTCTCACCGTTAGGAATCGGGGCCAGTGACACTACTCCCGCTGCATGGCTTTGGCCCGTTTTCGCCATAGTACTGATTGCTGTAATTATCAGTGAGCATTGTAAAGGGAAGCAGAGCGATGAAGGCTCCGAGCAAGTAGGCAGAGGAGGTAGCTTTGCTTACCTTCCAGTGCGCGATTGCGGCGATGACAAAACATATGAAAGCTGCTGAAAAGATGCTCATGGCAAGCCATAAGGTGGCCCATACGAACCAAGGCACGGGCGGCGTGGGGCAGGGATGTTTGACGTAATCATCGCTCGCTGCCCCATATGCCCATAGGTAGAGGATGAAGCTTATGATGCCTGCGACGAGGAGGAGGGCGGCGATCATTCCCCAGGGGCGAGGTTTGCGAGTGGCTTGCTCGGCGGTGTTCACCATGTGCATTTGGGCCTCACTGCGACGACTTCGGCACCGCCGACATCTTGGGTCTCATAGCTGTGCTCACGGTCTTGGAGGCTGCGGTTGTAGCCGTCCGCGTCGTGTTGGGTGTAGAGGACTTCGCCGTCAGGCAGGACAGCTGTCGCGAACGCCGCGTGGAACGCGGTGCCTTCGGGCTCGTTACCGCCGCGCCCATTCCAATAGAGGACATCTCCTGGCATCGCTTGAGAGACCGGGAGCTGTTGGCCACCGTTGTGTAGCCAGAACTGCTTGTTGTTCTCAGCGCCAGCCCATGTGTGGGTCATCGCGTGTTCTTGAATCTTGGGCACATGCAATTCGGCTGCTGGTGCGAGCGTCCAGTTGTCGGTGTCGTCAAACATTCCCAAACCATTGTCCTTGAACGGAAGCCCGCCACCGTAGTGGAGCACGTTCGACACGAAGTCGGTGCATTTGCTGTCGGGAACGTGGTTGATGCTGTCGTCGTACGCATGGTCTCGGGCGTAGCGGAGGGCTCCGATGTTGCTGTAGCCACGGCTCTTGTCGTCCAGCTGGTCTTTGACCTGTTGCGGGACCCCTGGCAGGTCGAAGAGGTCGACGGGGCAAGCTTTTTTGAACATGTCTTGGCCGGCTTGGCTGAGCGAGCCCCACCATTTCGCCACGTCCTCGGGCGGCAACCCGTCTGGCAAGAGGTCGCGTATCTGGTTCACGGATTTAGTGACCGCGTCGGCTTGGTGCGCGCGGATGCCGTTGATGAATTCGTTGGCCTTGCTCTGGTCCGATCCTGGTGGCGGCGCAGTGTCCACATCGAGGTCTTTAAGTGCGTCTTTGGCGAGACCGTCCGCCTGGGTTGCCGCCTCGACTGCCTCATTGATGAGCCGCTGCGCCTGCTCCTGGTAGTGGACAAGCTGCTCGTGCTCGCCGTAGGGGGCGTTCGCGGGAATACTCACTTGCCCCGAGTCGGAGACCTCCAACCCCTTGCCCTTGGCGAACTCGACGTAGGAGCGTAGTTCGTTCTGCGCGGTGGTGACGGCGTGGCTGAGCGTGTCGAGCGCAGTGGCGGAGCCCCTGTCGATCAAAGCTATCGCGGAAAGCTCGGTGGTCCCCTCTATAAGCCTGTTCTTCGCCATCTCCCCGAGACGGTCGGCCCAATTCTCCTCAACCTTCTTCGTGCCGTTGTCATGGATCTCGTCAGCAGTGCGCTCCAACTTGTCGGCGGCTGCGCGCAAGTCGTTCGCTGCGGTCATCCACTTCTCAGGCTTCGCGTCGCGCAGCTCCCCAAAACTCACCATCAGCCAGTCCTCGCCTCAGTGCCCGAGATCGTCAAGGCCGCTAACGGCCCTGCTCAGCCCGTCCGCGCTGCCCTGGTCCGCCGAATGGATCAACTGGGCGCTCTCCACAGTCTTCCGCCCCAGGTCGCTCAACACATTGATAGCAGTTTGAGTCTTCGCCCGCATGCTCGTCGCGAAAGCCGCGAGCGCATCGCCAGTGACGAAACCACTGTTGCCGTCCTTGGCCTGAGCACTTGACTCGTAGAGCCCGGACATGTGCGCCGACGCCTCATCCGCCTTCTGCTGCACCAAGCCACCAGCGTCTTTCACCTGATCCGGGTTGATCTTAATGTGCGGAGGCATGGCCCTCGCTCGTTGGTGTTTTCACAGGGAATCCTTCTCAGCGTGTCAAAGCTGCCCCGATGTTAGCATCGCAGCAGGAGTTCACAACACAGAGCGAGCGGGCAAATAGCTTGCCTAGCTGCGCGTTTTATTGCCCTGCCGCTGGCGCTCAGCGCTGTTCTAGTGGGTTTCCTCGTCGGGGTTGCCGTCGCCGTCGCTGCACTCTAAGGCGTAGCAGCAGAGGTAGGCCTGCCCCTAGCTCGTCCGTGAGCTGCTGGCAGTCCCCAACGTCCCCGCCAGGCTGGACTCCGCCAGTCGGCGGGGCAAGACCCTCCAAGACCACCAGCATAGAGAGCGCCAACGCGCCTACCAGCGCAAATGTTAGTACCCCCGGTCGGGGTCGAACCGACACTTGGCGGATTTTAAGTCCGCTGCCTCTGCCATTGGGCTACGGGGGCTCCGGCCCTTACTGTACCGGCGGGAGGCCGCAGCGCTGCAACTCGTATTTGGGCACCCGGTCGATCCGGTAGCCGGTCAGCTTGAGCGAGTGTTTGAGGTTCTGTTTGAACCTCTCCCAGGTGAGCGGCGCGCGGTACGAGTCGAGGAGTTCCACGGTCTCGGGGCAGGTGAGCGCTTCGCGTGCCTGCCGGACCCAGATGCTGTCGAACTGGGCGGGCAGGTACGGATGGTCGTCGGCTCCGCCCGCGTCGGCGATGACCCAGTCGCCGAAGAGCAGCTTGTCGTGCCCGAGCCTGCCGTTGGGGATGCGCTCGGTGTGCGAGGCGAGCGGGTAGGCGAGGCCCATCTGGTCGAGCACTCGCACGTTCAGCGGCAGGTTCATGCTGGACATGCCGAGGTTGAGGAAGTACACGGTGGTCCGGTACGGCTGGCCGCGCAGCGGCGGGTCCGGGAGCGGGTCGAGCACCCAGTCTGCGTCCCAGCCGGGGAAGAGCACCCCGCCGGTCGGGTTGTCCCGGACCGCCTCGACCAGGCCGTGCATCCTCGGGTAGTCGAGGTAGTCTTCGGCGAGGATCGGATGGGCGTGTCCGGTGTTGGCCGAGTAGAACCGTCGCTCGTCGACGATGCCGTACTCGTTCACGGCGGTGGGGTCGCCCCTGTGCGCGCCGAGCGCGGCGAACAGGGCCCATCCCGCGATCCCCGCCCAGAGGAGCGCGGGGATTATCTGAACAAGAACTTCCCGTGGAACCCCGCGCGGATGAGATCCCAGGCGGAAGGGCGCGACGTGTGCTGGGGAGGCGGAGCGCACACGAGCGCCCGACAACGCCGGAGATCGCGCGGACCACGGGAAGCGGACGGGGATGACCATGATGGGCAACAGCGCGCAGAACAAGGGCGCGAGCAGCACTCGGCCGTGCATGAAGTCGCCGCCCTCGTGCACCCAGTAGAGCGCTTCGATCACGCCGAAGCCCGAAAGCACGCTCGCGAGCACGCTCTTGCGCGTCGCCCAATGGGCCGGAGCGGCTTGCCGGCCCTCGCCGCCGCGCCGTCCGGCCAACACGGCGGCGAGCAGCGCCGCCACGAGCAGGACGGGCAGCCACAGCCAGTAGGGCCCGACGAAGTCGAGGAGGTAGTGCCAGCCTTGCGACCATTTCGAGCCGCTGGCGTCTTTCGCGATGGCCGGGGTCGGCACGAGCGCGCCGTAGTAGCCCATGCGGAAGATCTGGTAGCCCACCGGCAGGGCTCCCGCTGCGGCGGTGATCAGGAACCGGTTCGGCCAGCCGACCGGCGCGAGCACCATGAGCAGGAGCACCGCGCCGCCGACCAGGGCCAGCTCCGGGCGCACGAGCGGGGCGAGCCCGGCGAACAAAGCGACTGCGCCCAAGGCGGTCCTCGGCGGCTCCCCCCGCGCCCAGCGCTCGGCCAACCACATGAGCGAGAACCACAGCAGGCCCAGCCAGAAGAGCGACAGGGAGTTCTCCAGGCCGGAGGTCGCGAAGTCTCGCGCGGGATCGGTCGCGATGTAGACCAGCGCCCCGGCCGGGAGCAAGAGCCCGGAGCCGGAGCCCCAGAACCGTCGCGAGCCCGCCATCGCGAACAGCAGGCCCGCAGCGGAGAGCGCCAAGGCCAGGCCCAGCACCAAGTATTCCAGCCGCAGGCCGGTCAGCCACGCCAGCGCGAAGACCAAGTAGGTCCACGCGGTGGAGGTGTTCGCCTCCACCCGCTCCCCCATGTTGAACACGGGCCCGTTGCCCGCCAGCAGGTTGCGGACTGTGCGCAGCACGATCAGCCCGTCGTCCGCGATCCACCGGTGCTCCCACGCGCCGAACATGAACAGCACCGTGGTCAGCGCGGCCCCGATCCAGAACGCCTGGCCTTTGAGCCATCCGGCGAAGCCGTCCCTCCCCGCCCGTATGCCCTCGGCCCATTTCCGGGCCGGTCCCGAGTTAAGAAACGACGACCGCAACGGCCATCACCAGAATCCACGCGAGGGCCATCAGTTGCAGGGTCCGGTCGGAGAACGCGATCTCTTCGGGCTCCCCGGCGTCCGCCCCGTCCACGTGGCGCGCGTAGCGCAGGATCGCGAGCGCGAAGGGCACCATGGAGATCTCGTACCAGACCGTGCCCTTGGGGTGGTCGAACGCCCACAGCCCGTAGCACAGCAGCACGCTGGTCGCAGCCAAGGTCCACACGAACCGCAGGTAGGTGCTCGTGTAGCCCTCAAGGGATTTGCGGATCTTCGCTCCGGTCCGCTCGGCGAGCGACAGCTCGGCGTAGCGCTTGCCCGCCGCCATGAAGAGCGAGCCGAAGGCCATCACCAGCAGGAACCACTGCGACAGCTCGATGCTCGCCGCGGAGCCGCCGCCGATCGCCCGGAGCAAGAAGCCCGAGGAGACCACGCAGATGTCGAGCACGGGCTGGTGTTTGAGCCCGAAGCAATACGCGAGCTGCAATCCGAGGTAGACGGCGACCACGACCGCCAGCCGCCAGTTCGCGAGGAAGGAGCAGCCGAGGGCCGCGAGCATGAGCACCACCGCCGCGCTCGCCGCGAGCGGCACCGGGACCACGCCCGCCGCGATGGGCCGGTTCCGTTTGGTCGGGTGCGCCCGGTCGGCCTCCACGTCGCGGATGTCGTTCACCAGGTACACGCCGGAAGCCGCCGCGCAGAAGACCGCGAACGCGATGAGGATCAGCGGCAGCGTCTGGACGAAGTCCACCTTGCCCTTGCTGCCCAGCGCCGCGAGCGGGGCCGCGAGGACGAGGACGTTCTTCACCCACTGCTTCGGGCGCATCGCGCGGACGAGGCCCGAAACGGGGTTGGATCGGCCAATCGCCACTGAGGTCTGATCGACGTCGGTCATGCCTTGTCCTCTCCTGCGAAGGTCTTCAGCCACGTCTTCTCGCTCGTGAGCTCCGGGGCCGCCGCGCGATAACGCTTCGCGAGCGAACTGTAGTCCTTCGCGAGGCCGACGAACTCATGGGCGAACTCTTTGGCGAGTCGGATCGCCTCGGCCCGAGAGCGTTTGCGGTAGACCACGCCCGATCCGCCGGACACGGTGACCGTGACCCCGTCCACCTTCGACAGCAGCCACCACCAGGAGTCTTGCGCTGCGACGTTGGCCTGGGGACGCTCGTGGTGCTCCGGGCTCTCCGCGCGCAGCTGGTGGATGACGGCGGTGGCCATCCTGCCGATCTTGCCGACCCTGCCGAACGGCTTGCGCGTGCCCGCCATGCCCCGCCCGGAGGGCAGCGGCAGCTCTGTCGCCGAGGCGAGGACCTGCGCGTCCGGGTAGCCCTTGCGCACCTCCTGCGCCTGGCCGAGCGCCTTTGGCAAGAGCGCGTGCAGCCCCTCGGGGCCTGCCCGGAAGTCCCGCACGGCCTTGAGCTGCAGCGCGAGGGTCGAGTACTCCATCGTGAGAGCGTGGAACAGGGTCGCCTTGGCGAGATGGACGTACAGGCCGAGCCGGGAGCCGTCGTGGTGCAGGGCCGCGACGATGAGCCGGTTGCGCAGGTGGAAGTAGGACTGCCAGTCGATCCGGTCGTCCTTGTCCGCCCAGGCCATATGCCAGATCGCCGCTCCGGGCAGGCCCACGGTCGGGTAGCCGTGCGCCCTGGCCCGCAGCGCCAGCTCCACGTCGTCCCACTTGATGAAGAACGGCATCGGCAGGCCGACCTCTTCGAGCACCTTGCGCGGGATCAGGCACAGCCACCAGCCGTTGAACTCCACGTCCACCCGCCGGTGCAGCTCCTTGGTCGCCAAGAGCGGCTGTTTTGCGAAGTCGTGGTCGTACTTCGTGCCGGGAGCCTTCTCCCAGATCAGGCGCACGCGGTCGAGCACCTCGCCCATCGAGTGCAGGTGCGAGCGCTCCTGCAGGTTGAGCATCTGCCCGCCGACGATGGTCGGGGTCTGCGCCCAGCGCCCGAACGAGACCAGGCGCAGGATCGACTCGGGCTCCACGTCCACGTCGTCGTCCATGACGACGAACCGCTCCGCGTCGGTCGTGGTCAGCGCCTCGTGCATGACGCGGGCGTAGCCGCCCGAGCCGCCGAGGTTCCCCTGGTGGTGGACGGTGAGGCGGCCGCCGAGCCGGGCCGCCGCCTCGGCGAAGCCCGGCTCGTCCTTGGCTTTCTTCGTGCCCTGGTCCACCATGATCACCGCGCCGACCCGCGCGTCGAGCGCCGGGTCCGACGTGAGGGCGACCAGCGCGTTCACCGCGTCCGACGGGCGGTTGAAGGTGGGGATGCCGATGGTGACCTTGGCCTGCGCCGGGGAGCTGCCGCCCGGCGGCGGAGTCGGCGAATGCCAGCCCGCCCGCACGAGGACGACGGGCTCCTCCTCGGCGGTGACGTCGAACCACATCCAGCCCCCGTCCTCGAACGCGGTGAGCGGCAGCTCGAAGCTCAAGGTCTGCGGCTGGTCGGGAATCCCCACCGTGGTGACGGCGGAGTCCAACAGCACCGGGGCGGCGTCCGCCTTCGACCGGTAGACCTGGACGCCCGCGCGACCGGTGAGCTCGATCTGGAGCGTCACCGACCGCAGAGCCGTCCACCGCCGCCAGTACGCGGCGGGGAAGGCGTTGAAGTACGTGGCGAAGGAGACCTCGGTGTCCGGGCGCATCCGCAGCTGGAAGCGGTCGATCGCGTGCGCCCTCGGCGTCGCGGGGTTCGGATGCTCCACGTACAGCCTGCGCACGTCCGAGGACTCCCCCGCACGAGGCAGGACAAGACGCTGCAAGAGGGTCTCGTCCGCCTGCGCGGCCGTCTCGGTCTGGCTCATACCGCTGCCTCCTCTTTCTCCCCCGTCCACGCCCCGGTCGCGAAGTACGGGCGCAGATCGTTCTCGAACATTCGCATCGCGCTCGCGATGGCCATGTGCATGTCCAAATACTGGTAGGTGCCGAGCCGCCCGCCGAACAGCACGCGCCGCTCGCGGCTCTCGCCCTTGGCCAGCGCCCGGTAGGCGGCGAGCTTCGCGCGGTCGGCGGAGGAGCTCACCGGGTAGTACGGCTCGTCGTCCCGGCCTGCGAACCGGGAGAACTCGCGCATGACGACGGTCTTGTCCTTCGGATAGTCGCGCTCGGGATGGAAATGGCGGAACTCGTGGATCCGGGTGTACGGCACGTCGAGGTCGGCGTAGTTCATCACCGCCGTGCCCTGGAAGTCGCCCACGGCGAGGACTTCGGTCTCGAAGTCGAGGGTCCGCCACGACAGCTCGCCCTCGGACCAGTTGAAATACCGGTCGATCGGGCCGGTGTAGACCACCGGGGCCGAGGGGTTCTGCTCGCGCAGCTGCTCGGCGAGGTCGAAATAGTCCACGCCAACGCGCACCTCGATCAGCGGATGCTCGGCCATCTTCGTCAGCCACGCGGCGTAGCCGTCCTTCGGCAGGCCCTCGAAGCGGTCGTTGAAGTATCGGGTGTCGAAGGTGAGCCGCACCGGGAGACGCGTGATGATCCCCGCCGGAAGCTCCTTGGGGTCGGTCTGCCACTGCTTGGCCGTGTAGTCGCGCACGAACGCCTCGTAGAGCGGACGGCCGATGAGGGAGACCGCCTTGTTCTCCAGGTTCAGGTCCGGGTCGCCCGTCGCCTCGGCGGCCTGGGCCGCGACGAACTCGCGCGCCTCGCCTGGCGTGAAGGAACGGCCGAAGAACTGGCACATGTTCGCGAGGCCGAACGGCAGCGGGTAGACCTGCCCGGCGTGCTTGGTGAACACTCGGTGCTGGTAGTCGGTGAATTCGGCGAACCGGCGCACGTAGTCCCAAACCGCGCTGTTGGAGGTGTGGAAGAGATGCGCGCCGTAGCGGTGCACTTCGATGCCCGTCTCCGGCTCGGCCTCCGACCAGGCGTTGCCGCCGAGGTGGTCGCGGCGCTCCAGGACCAGCACTCGTTTGCCCAGCTCGCGGGCGGCGCGTTCGGCGACGGTGAGGCCGAAGAAACCGGAGCCGACCACCACGAGGTCATACGAGGAAAGCAGGGGCACGGGGTCTCAGGGTATCAGTATCATCAACCGCATGAGCTTCATCGTGGAGCGGTTCGACCACTCTTGTCTCCGATCTGGCTCGTATGAGGGCTGAGCCCCGGACCGAGCGGGCCTTCCCGCTCGGTCGGATCCTCTTCCTTTCGCTCTGCATGGTCGTGGTCATCACCGTCGAGGTCGGGCCGGTCGGCGTCCTGCCGCAGCTCGCCTCGGCCCTGCGAGTCCCGCAGTCCCGCGCCGCCCTCTTGGTGAGCTGCTACGCGCTGACCGTGGTCGTCGCCTCCGTCCCCGCGATCAGGCTGCTGGACCGCTTCGACCGGCGGAAGGTGCTCATGCTCTCGATGAGCGCCTTCGCCGTTTCGACCGCCGTCCTCGCCGTCACCGAGAGCCTGCCCCTTGCGATCCTCGCCAGAGTGGTCGGCGGCTTCGGCCACTCGATCTTCTTCGGCGTAGGCATGGACATCACCCATCGGCTCAGCCCGCCAAGGCGCATGGTCGCCGCCGTCGCGATCTTCTTCGCGGGCAACGTCGCCGCGCTCGCGCTCGCGGTGCCCCTCGTCGCGGCGGTCGGCGCGCACTGGCGGGAGGCCTTCCTCGCCCTCGCGGCCGGCGCGGGAGCCTGCGCCGTCGCCGCGCGGCTGCTCCTGCCCCCGCTGCCGTCGGGAAGGACCGAGCAGGGGCCGTTGTTCCCCCGGCCCGACCGCAGCGCGGCGGTCGTGTGCCTCGTTGGGCTCCTGTGGCTGACCGGGCACTTCCTCGCGTTCACCTTGCTGCGCGCCGAGCTGGCCTCGTCGGGATTCCCCGACCGGTTGGCCCCGGCCCTGCTCATGGCGTACGGGATCGGCACCATCGCGGGCACCGGCCTCGCCGGGGCGGTGCCGCCCGAGCGGCTGCGCGGGGCCGTCGCCACCGGCTTTCTCCTCCTGTGCGGGGCGCAGCTGTGCTTGTGGTCGCTGCTCCCCTCGGTGTGGCCTTCTTTCGCCGCCGCGGCGCTGTGGGGGCTCGGCTTCGGGGCCGTCCCCGCGCTCAACTCCGCGGCGATGCTCCATTACTCGCGGGTGTCGGCCGATCTGACCGCGAGCATGCTCAACTCGGCCTGCAACATCGGGATCAGCGTCGGGTCGTTCGCCTCAGGCGTGGCGTACCAGCGCCTCGGCCACCAGTCCCCGTTCCTGCTCGCCGCCGGGGTCTTCGTCGCGGGAGGCTTGATGACGCGGGCGCTCAAAGAGCGGACGCGCTAGGCAGGGAGACGGCCCCGCGCGGACGGGCTAGGCCGAGGCCTCAGTGATGGAGAGCCCGACCGTCCGCGACTTTCCGCGCAGGTCGGAGACTTTCACGCCGATCCAGCCGACGACCCCGTACTTGCGGACGATCGCGTTTTTCGCGCGCTGGGTGCCCGCCGCGTCCAACACCGCCGCCCGTGCCTCCAGCGGCTCGCCGAACAGCTTTCTGCCTCGCGCGTCGCAGGCTTGGACCGTGACCCTCGGGGTGTTGCGGATCCGTTTGACTTTCCAGGAGTCGCCCACCGTCCAGATCAGAAGCTCGCCGTCCTCCTTCGCGGCCCAAATCGGGAGCGGTTTCGGGGCGCCGTCCTTGCGGTACGTGGTGAGCATGATGTATTTCGAAGCGCTGATCTGGTCGAAAAGTGCGGTCATGGCACAATGCTACGCGTTGGGCTAGGCTCCTGGATGTGAGCATCTCCGAATCTTTGGCGCTGCCAGAGGCAGACGACTTTGTCGCGAAGCTGGATGAGTTCGTTGTCGATTTCGACCGAGGGAAATCGAAGCTCGCCGAGCTTCTGCCTCGAACGCGGGCGCTCGCGGCGAAAGTCCTCTCGCTCCCGGCCCGGACCCGCGCGGGCGACATCGCGCCCGCGCTCGTCGAGGTCAGCGGCGAACTCGGCGGCCTCGCGCAGATCGTCGTCGACCGCCTGCCCGCGCCGCTCGCCGAACTCACCCCGCTGCGCACGCCCGCAGGGGCGAAGGGGCCGGCCGGCTCGTGGAATCTGGCCGCGATCACCGCTTCCCTCTTGGGAACCGGGCCGCTGCACTTCCTCGTGCCGAAGCCCTTCGACACGATCGTCCCCCCGAGCCTGCCAGGCTCGCCCCGGCTCTGGACGTACTTGTCCGGCCTCGCGGAGATCGGCGTCGGCGTCCTCCTGGTCATTCCGCGCACCCGCAGGCTCGGCGGCCTCGCCGCCGCCTCGCTGTTCGCCGCCGTCTACCCGGCGAACGTCCAAATGGCCAAGGATTTCACCGGCAAGGGCGCAATCCCCGAGGCCATCGCGTACGGACGGCTCCCGCTGCAGTTCCCCTTGATCTACGGAGCGCTGAAGATCGCGATCACGGGCAAGTAGCTCGCGAGAAGCCGACAGCGCCGCCCCGCCCGCCGGCGGCAGAGGCAGAGCGCCGGGCTGTCAGGGCCTCAGCGCAGGAGCCGCGCCAGCTCTTCGGCTGTGTACAGGTCGTCAAAGGTCTTGGTCACACCGGTCGCGACCTCGTGGACCGCTCCCACCACCTGCGTCGCTCCGGTGAGCCGCTGCCAGGCGAGCCGGTAGACCGACAGCTGCGCCCGCGCCTTGCGCGGGTCGGCCCGCCCGGTCTTCCAATCCACCACCACATACCCGCCGCCCGGCTGCGCGAACACCGCGTCGATCCGCCCTCGCACCAGCACGCCGTCGAGGTTGAGCTCGAACGGGGTCTCCACCGCAACCGGGCTGCGGGCCGCCCACGGCGAGTCAAGGAACATCTGCCGCAATCGGGGGGCGTGCCCGCGCTCGGCGGACTCCCAGCCGTCGTCCGCCGCCCCTGGCAGCTCGTCGAGGCCCAAAAGCTCCTCGGACAGGTACCAGCTGCGCACCCATTCGTGGAAATCGGTTCCCGCCTGCGCCTCGCGGGCGGGCGGGCGGGGGCCGCGCCTGGCGCGCTCGCGCGCGAATTCCGCCGGGTCCACCACGAGGCCCACGACATCGCTGACCGTGAGCCCCGAGCGCTCGGCGGCGGCGCGCTCCGCCGCAGCCTCCCGTTCGGCGATCAACGCCTCCGCCGCCGCGAACAGCTCCGCGTCCCGGTCCTCGGGGTCCGCCGCCGCGAAAGAAGCCGACGACGCTTCGGCGGCAAGGGCCGCGCGCACGAGGTCCGCGCCCCGTTCGACCGATGGCCTGCGCCCGAGCAGCGGATCGGCGGGCCAGAGGACGCCTTCGGCCTCGCCGAGCAAGGGATTGGCCGCCTCGCCTGCGGGCGATTCGGCCCACACGTCCGGCATGCCGCCTTGCTCCGCCAGCGCGTCGCGCCACTCGACCAGGAACGCGGACGGCCCGAGCGCCCGTTCGACGCCTTCGGCCCACCAGTGCCCGGAGAGCAGCAGCGTCTGCTTGGCACGAGTCACCGCGACGTAGCCGAGCCTGCGCTCCTCCTCGTCCGCCACCTCTTTCGCCGCCTCTCGCTCCGCGCGCAGCATCTCTTGCAGCTCCGCGCGGTCCTGCGACGATGTGAGCGGGCCGAGATCGTCCGGCGGCAGCTCGGTGAGGTCGCCGACCCAGGTGGACCGCGCCCTGCCTGTTGGGAACACGCCCTTGACGAGATGCGCGACCGCGACGACGTCCCACTCCAGCCCCTTTGCCGCGTGAACAGTCAGCACCTGGACTTTCCTCGGATCCGGCGCGACCTCGCCGACGGGCAGCCCGCGCTCCACCGTCTCAGCGACGCGCAGATAGCCGACGAGGCCGGACAGGCTCGTCGAGCCGCCGGTCGCGGCGACCCCTTTGGCGTGCTCGGCCACCACCGAGGCGAACGCCGAGAGCCGTTCGCGCGCCTGCGCGTCCGCCTCGACTGCGAACCCCATCGTCCGCTCCACCAGCGTCACGAACTCCGGCAGAGGCCGGTCGAGCTGCGCGCGCAGCCGGTCGACCTCCCCCGCCAGCACGGCCAGCCGCGCGCCCCCCGCCGGCCCGTACCTGGCCAGGTCGCCCAAGTCCGCGAGCGCGTCGCCCAGGCTCGCCTGCTCTGCTCCTTCGTCGGCGAGCACGCCCGCGAGCTGGTCGATCAGCTCGGCGGAGTCCTTCGGGGCGGAGCGTTTGGGCCTGCGAGCGCCCAGTTCCGCCGCCCGCGCGGACAAAGCGGCCAGGTCTGCCGCGCCGATCCGCCAGCGCGGGCTGGTGAGCACCTGCAACGCGGCCGTGGACGAACTCGGGTCCGCCACGAGCTCCAGCATCGCGAGCAGGTCTGAGACTTCCGGCGTGTCCAACAGGCCCCCCAGTCCGACCACCTGTGCCTCGAGCCCCGCCGAGGCGAGCGCGTCGGCGACGGCGAGGGCGTCGGCGTTCCGCCTGACCAGCACTGCCATAGAAGGCCGGGAGCCGGTCCCGTCCGCCTCTGCCGCAGCACGGCGCAACCGCTCGGCGATCCACGCCCGTTCCTCGGCCGCGTCCTCGAAGAGCGCCACCCGCACCTCGCCCGCCGGGGCTTCGGGCCGGGCCGTCAGCTCCGGCACGGCGCTCGCACCCCCGCGCGGCGCAACGGGGCGACGGTCCGGTTCGCGAGCCCGAGCACGGCGACCGGATTGCGCCAACTGGTCATGAGCGTGAGCGAGTCCCGCGCGCCGAAATCGTCCCCGAACGCCGCGAGGTTGCCAGCCGAAGCCCCGCGCCACGCGTAAATCGCCTGATGGGGGTCGCCCACAGCGGTGACCGCCACATCATTGTCGCCGTCCTGGCCGAAGAGCGCGCGGAGCAGCATCCGCTGGGCATGGCCGGTGTCCTGGTACTCGTCGAGCAACACCACCCGATGCGCCCCCGACTCCTCCGCCCGCACCTGCGCGAACCTGGCCGCCAGCTCCGCCGCGCGGGCTGTCTGCGTCGCGAAGTCCGCCGCGCCGCTCGACCGCAGCCGCTCCTGCACCTTGGCCACCATCCCCAGCAGCTCCGCCCTCGCCTGCTGCACCGCGACCGCGTCCCGCAACTCGAGGGAAGGCTCGGCGCGCTGCCTCGGCCCCTTCGGCAGCGTGCGCACCAGCCGCTCCAGCTCCTCTGCCGCCGACGTCACCCGCTCCGGCCCCGCCAATTGCTCCGCCATCCGTCGACCCAGCGCGGTGATCGCCTCCGCCGCTCCCGCCGCGCTCCGGTCCACCGAGAGCGAGGACTCCCAGCCGACCACCGTCTCGTACGCCAGCTGCCACATCCCCGAGTCGGACAGCACGACGCGACCGCCCGCGGCCCCGTCCGCCTGGGGAGCGGCGCTCCCGCCCAGCAGCAGCCCCCACCGCGACACCAGCTCGCCCGCGTACGCGTCGTAGGTCATCACCTGCGGCTCGGAGTTCTCCAGCAGCTCGCCCAGCCGCCCGGTCGGGTCCACGCGGCCGAGGAGCGGGGAGGCCGCGAAGCCCGCGAGCCGCGCGCGGATGCGGCTGAGCATCCCCCGCGCCGCCGACCTTGTGAAGGTGAGTCCGAGCACCTGCTCCGGCTCCACCAGCCCGTTGGCGATCAGCCAGACCACGCGGGCGGCGATGGTCTCCGTCTTCCCCGACCCGGCCCCGGCCAGCACCACCGACGAGGCGAGCGGGGCTCCGATCACCCGCTCCTGCTCCTCGCTCGGCAAAGGCGCGCCGACCGCCTGCGCGAGCAGCCTCGGACTGATCATCCGGCGGCCCTTCGCAGCGCGGGGCAGCAACGCCGTCCGGGGCAGCTGGCGCACCCCGCGTTCGGACGGGCGGGGAACTGCGGCCCGACCGCCAAAGCCCCGGCCTCGCGGACCGCGTCGCTCCACGCGCGCGCCGCCTCGTCGTCCAGTCCGGGCTGCTCGCGCTCCGCGGCTCCGGCATCCTTGCGCGGGGCTCCGAGGAAGACCAGCCTGCCGCCCGCCACCGGCTCCTCCCGCGCCGCGCCGACGACGAGCTGGTAGCAGGCCAGCTGCGCGTCCTCGTGGACCGAGGCGACGCTGCGCGGCGTCTTCGCGGTCTTCAGATCCACGATCACCAGCTCGCCGTCCCTCGTCTTCTCCAAACGGTCGATCCTGCCCTTGATCCGCACTTCCAGCTCCACGTCGGCGATCGGGGCGCGCGAGGCTCGGGGCAACGAGCCGGACCGCCCGCCGAGCGCCGGGAGGGTCATTTCCACGGGGACTTCCACGCCGACCTCGGTCAACTCGCCGCGCGAAGCCGCAAGCCAGCCCGAGAACGTGGCGAGGAGCCGTCCGAGCTGCTCCCGTCGCCGCTGCGCCGCCCATGGCGGACGAGCCGACCGCGCGTCCGCCTGGCTGACGGCCTCGTCGAGCGCCGAGGCGAGCTCTTCTTCGGAGAACCGTCCCGAGACCGAGGCCAAAAGATGCACGGCCGTGCCCACAGCGGCGGCCTCGCCAGGAGCCGAGGGGACCGCCCGCTCGAACAGCCAGCGCAGCGGGCAGACGAGCAGTTGCTCCACCCTGGAAGGGCTCAAAGTCACCACGCCGTCCTCGGCCAACGGCTCGTCCGTCGACGGCGCGGCGAGCCCGTGCCAGCTCTTGGGATGCGCGCTCGCCACTCCGACCCGCGCCAGCGCGGCGAGCGCTGCGGCGGCCCGGCTCGCGCGGCCCTCGTCCGCCCCGCACACGAGCCTGCGCAGCTCGGCGACGACGCCCGCCGAACTCCACGGGGCCTGCGGAGCCTGCGGCGCGGGTTCCGCTTCGGGGGCCCGCTCCGAGGCGGAGCCTTGCCACCAGAGCGGCAAGAAGCGAGAGGGGACCAAATCCCCCTCCCCTTCTACGGCGGTGAGCAGCAACTGGTCCCTCGCCCGCGAGCAGGCGAGGTAGAGCAGCCTGCGCTCTTGGGCCAGCACTTGTTTGCGCGCGTCGAGCTTCGCATCGGCGCGCACGCCGTCAAACGCGGCGGCGAGCTCGTCGACCCCGAGCAGGGAATTGGACTCCGAAAGCCCTGGCCACAAACCTTCCTGCACCCCGCACACCACCACGACGTCCCATTCCCGGCCTGCTGCCGCGTGCGCGGACGACAACGTCACCGCGTCGGAGCCGCCGCCGTCCGCGATCCGCCCCGGCGCGGGCAGGCGTTCGCGCTCGATCCGCTCGGCGAACTGGGCGAGGGCCGGGCCGATCTCGCGCGAGTCCGCAACGTGCTGCGCGCGCGCCGAGGAAAACAGCGCGTTCACCGCCGCGAAGTCCGGCTCGGCGAGGATTTCGTCGCCCCAGCGCTCCTCCAAACCGCTCGCCGACCACGCCGCCCACAACACGTCTTCCACCGTTTGCGCCGAGCGCGCCGCCGCCGAGGCCGCCCGCCACACCCGTCGCAGGCGCAGCGCGGGCTCCGGCAGGTCCGCCTCGCCCCGCTCCGCGTCGTCGAGGATCAGCCCGGCGAGCGATTCGAGCGACGGACGGTCCGGCTCCTCCTCGCGCAACCGCCTGCGCAGCGCTCGGGCCTCGGCGACCGTGGCCCCGGCGAGCGGCGAGGTCAACAACTGCAGGGCTGTCGAGGGTTCGAGGTCCGCCGCCGCGACCGCTCTGAGCAAGAGGAGCAGTGCCAATACGGTCGTATTCGATGCGAGCGGGCCGCTGGCGGACGGGGCGCGCAGCGGCACCTCCGCCAGCGCGGCGGCACGCGCGAGGGACGGCGCGAGCGCGGGGACCGAACGGACCAGCACCGCCATCCTGGACCATGGGACCCCGTCGCGCGCGTGCGCCCGCCGCAACGCCTCGACCACGCCCTCTGCCTGCGCGGCCGTCGTCGGGTACAGCCGCACCCGAGCCTCGCCCGGAGCCTCTCGCGCGGTCGCCACCTCGGGGACCGAGCGCGGGGCGACCGCCGCGACCAGCCCCGCGACCTCCGGAGCCAGCCGCTGGCTCGGGCCGAGGCGCAGCCGCCGCGCGCGCCGCCAGAAATTCGGGCCCGCCTCCGCGCCCTGGAACCAGAACACCGACTGGTCCGGGTCGGCGGTGAGGACCGCCAAATCCGCCCGGTCCGAGGCGAGGCCCGCCAGACGGGCCGCCTGCGGGTCGAAATGCTGCGCGTCGTCCACGAACACGACGAACCTGCCCCCCGGGCCGCCGAGCGGCTGCCTGAGCAAGTCCGGGTCCTCGGCCACCGCGTCCAGCGCCGCGGTCAACAGCTCCGCCGCGTCGAGCGCCCCAGGGCTGCCCGTCGGATCCGCCATCCCCACCGCGTTGCGCAAGGTCATGACCTGCTCGTACTCCTGCCACGTCCGCCCCGCCGCGACCCATTCCGGGCGGGCCCGCTCCCTCCCGAGCGCGATCAGGCCCTCGGGGCCGTGCCCATGCTGCGCCGCGCGCTGGAAGACTGCGCGCAGTTGCGCGGTGAATTCGGCGGAGCCGAGCGCGCCCCGCAACGAGGGCGGCCAACGCGCCGCCTGCTCGTCCGCCAGCTCCCGCAGCGTCGCGTCCTGCTCCGCGGCGGGGATCAGCCGGGGCGGCGGGTTGCCGAACGTCCGGGCCCTCGCTTCGAGCAGCGCGAACGCGTACGAGTGCGTGGTGCGCACGAGCGGCTTGGCCAGCGCCAGCTCCGGGCTCGCGCGCAGCAGCCTGCCATGGATCTCGCCTCGGAGCAGGTCCGCGGCGGCGCGGTTCGGGGCGAGGACGACTGCCGAGGTCTGCGGCTGCAGCGCCCAATGGCACGCCAACTCCACGACGAGCCTCGTCTTGCCCGACCCCGGCCCGCCGAGGACGAGGAACGGCTCCCGACGGCCCAGCGCCGACTCTTCGAAGAGCCGGGCCGGCTCTTCGGGCAGCTCGCGCGTGGTCATCACATCCATCTCAACACTGGTCTCTTTTAACACCGCAGTCTGACAATTCAAACAGACGCGGACCCCGGTTCGTGCTGTAGCATTTTGCTCGAAATCGTGACGTGACACGCCCACGCGCTGAGACGATAAGCACAGTCCTCCAAAACTGCGCGCAAATGGCACCGGCCATAGAATAATGCAAGCCGCTGCACGCAGTCGAAACGAGAGAGGAACCGGCCGATGGAATTCGTCGAGCTTTTCGACTATCCGATCACCCCTGGCCGGGTCACGCATTGGATGGCGCACACCGCGTCCGCGCTGCACGAATGGCCGCTGGACCCGAGGGCCGTCTCCTACGTCCACGAAGCGCATCTGCGCGACTACACCCTCGCCAGCTGCGAGACGCGGGAATCCTGGATCGGCACGGCACTGGAATTCGAGGGCGAGCTCGACCACGAGGCGCTGCGCCGCACGCTGCGGATCTGGGCGGACCGCCACGAGGTGCTGCGTTCCCAGGTCGAGTTCGTCGACCTGGTCAAGCCCCAGACCTCCTCGCTGATCCGGCGCACCCTCCCCGAGGGGACCGTGGACTTCGTCCAGGTCGACGTGGGCGACCTGCACTCAGCCACCGCCGTGCACCGCGAACTCAGCCACCAATTCGACACCATCGCCTCGCCCTCGCGCTGGCCCGGATACGTGTTCTCCACCATCGAGCGGGACGACGGCACCTTCACCGTCCTGTTCGTCGCCGACCACAGCCTTCTGGACGGGTACTCGATCTACCTGCTCGGCAACGAGCTGGTGCAGCTGTACCGCCAAGTGCTCGTCGAGGCTCCGGACTTCGTCCCGCCGCCCGCTACGGACAAAGACTCGTACGTGGACTTCTCCGCCGAGGAGCGCGTGACCGCCCAGTCTGTCGATGCCGGGCATCCCGCCGTGCGCGCTTGGGAGGCGGTCCTGAAAGACGGCCGCTCGGCGACTTTCCCCCTCCCGCTCGAAGACGGCAGGTCGCACCGGGGCCGCGTGGCGCAGCGCGGCTACATGTCGTGGCTGTTGGACTCGCAGCTGAGCGAAGACTTCTCCGCCGCCTGCAAATCTGCGGGCGGCGGCTATCAGGCCGGGATCATCGCCGCGTTGGCCCTGAGCACGAAACTCACCTCGGACCGGGACCAGTTCAGCGCCGTCATGCCGTTCCACACCCGCAACAACCCCCGTTGGGCGGAGTCCCTCGGCTGGTTCGTCGGCATCGCGCCCATGGTCGTCGACATCCGCGAAGTCGACTCGTTCTCCCAAGCCACCCCGCTCGCGCAGCAGACCCAGCAGACCGGCAGGCTCGTCGCCTCCGTGCCGTACGCGCGGATCTGCGAGCTGCTCGAGCCCAAGGCGAAGAACTCCTTCCTCGTCTCCTTCATCAACGGCGTGTCCATCCCCGGCGGCGACCAATGGCAGGAATGGCGGCTTCGGGGGCTGCGGAGCAAGAACTACTCGGACGAGGAAGTCGCGCTGTTCTTCAACCGGTCGTCCTCTGGCCTCGTGCTCTGCGGCCGGTACCCGAACACCGAGACCGCCAGTCGCAACGTGCACAAGTTCCTCTCCACGTTCCGGAGCATCGTCGTGAGCGTCGCCGAGACTGGCGATTTCAAACTGTCTGAACAGAAACGCTCCGCTCGGTCGGAGCGTTTGCGCCAGCCCGCATGAATCCAGGTTTCGTTAGCAAACTGCAACCTCGTTTGTTGAACTGGGCTTTCCATCCGGGATCACAGCCGCGCGCGGAGAAACCCGCTGCTCAGATGGCCCGCCTCTCCCGTGCGCGGCGCTCGCCGTGGCAGACTAGATCTTCAACGCGCACACGCTCATCGCTCAGCCACGATTCGAGGGACACCATCGAGTGAATCAATCATCCACAGGCGTCAACGGCGACGCCGATCTCCAGACATCAGATTCGCGCCAGAAGGAGGCGCACGGCATTCAGATCCCTGCGTGCTTCTGGGAGCCTCGGGCCGGGAAAGTCTGGGAGTGGAGGGTGACCGCCCCATCGGAGTCGACGAGCCCCAGCGCGCCGGTGAGCCCGATCCCGGCTTCGTACATCCAGGAGCGGCACATCCGCCGAGCCTCGGCAAACGCCAAACTGCCCTCGCCCCCGCCCGCGGTCTGGGAGGCGGTGTCGATCGAGTTCGACGTCCCCCTCGACAAGGACGCGTTGGGCGAGGTGTGGCAGCGGTTCCTCAAACGGCATGACAGCCTGCGCTCGTGGTTCCAGGTGCAGGAGATCCCGGCGATCGGGAACGCGGGGCAGCCGATCTCGAAGGTGATCCGGCACGAGGTGGACCCCGCCACGCTCACTTGGGAGCTGGTCGAAGGCCCGACGTTCGAGACGGGCGAGCAGGTGCGGGACTACCTGGTGTCGCGCTTCGACGAGACGACCTCGCCCCTGCAGTGGCCCGCGCTCGTGTTCGCGGCGGTCGAACACGAGGACGGCTTCCACGCCGTCCTCGCCGAGGACCACAGCTTCTGCGACGGGTACAGCAACCTCATCGCCATCGTGGAGATCAAATCCCTGTACCGGGAGATCACAGAGGACGAGCCCGCCGTACTGCCGAACCCCGGCAGCCAGCTCGAATCCGCGCGGGAGGAGCGCGCCCGCCTCGCCTCGCTCACCATCGACTCCCCGCAGACGCAACGCTGGATCGAGTACTACCACAGCCTCGGCGGGCAGCTGCAGAAATTCCCGCTTCCGCTCGGCGAGGGCTCGGGCGAGCCCGGCGGGAAGGTGCTCACCTTCGAGCTCATCACCGAGCACGAGGCAGAGATCCTGCACAAATACTGCAAGGAGCACGGCGGCGGCTTCACCGCAGGCGTGTACGCCGCGTTCGCCGCGACGAACTACGAGCTCGGCGGGCAAAGCCAGTTCAACATGCTGCGCGCGGTTGCCACCAGGGACGACGAGCGGTACACCTACACGCACGGCTGGTTCATCAACACGATCCCGGTCATGTTCGGCCTGGACGACGTCGCCGACTTCGCGGACCTCATCCCCCGCTCGCAGCAGGCGATGAACGACACCAAAGAACTCGCCTCCGTCCCGATCCAGCGCGTCATCGACCTCGTCGCCGAGACCATGGGCACCGCAGACTCGACCGGCATCCCCTTCCAGCCCCCGCCGATGATCTCCTTCATCGACGTGCGGCTGTTCCCGACCTGGCTCGCGACGAAAGAGACCTCGTACCACAAGGTGGTCCAGCCGGTGCCGCCGACCACGACGGTGTTCAACTGGCTCAACCGGTACCACGACCTGCTCGAACTCGTCGTGTTCTTCCCCGACAACCCGGTCGCCGAGGCTTCGATCCGCAAATACGTCGACCACCTGCGCAGCGTGCTCCGCAGCGTGGTCGAGACCGGCCGCTACCCCCTCGGTCAGCTCTCCCGCGCCTAAGCTGTCACGCGCCCGACTCGGGCGGCTGCTACATTGCAGCCATGCTGGTCACGACGATCGACTTGGTCGAGTTGGAGCCGGGCGAGTACCTCCGATGGCAGTCCCCGCCCTCGGTCGCTCACACCCCCTCGGACATCCCGCCGTCCGCGAACCAAGGTTTCCACCTCGGCTATCTGCTCCAGGCGACGGCAGCGCGCAAGCCCAAGGCCGACGGCTGGCTCGCGGTGACGTTCGACGTGCCGGGCAGGATCCAGCCGGACGCGCTCGGCGAGTCCTTCGCGGCGCTTCTGCGCAGGCACGAAGGCCTGCGCAGCTCCTTCGCGGCGAAGGACGGCGTGATCGAGCGCCACGTCCACCCGGAGCACGCCGTCCTGCTCATCGCGCCTGAGTCGGGGGAACCCGTGGCCTCCGCCGACGAAGCCCGAGCGCTGCTCGCCGACGAGCTCGGCTCCGCCTGCGATCCGACCCGGTTCCCCGCCGCGCTCTTCGCCGCGATCAGCAGGCCCGAGCGCAGCACCGTGATCTGCGGCTTCGACCACTCCTCGGTGGACGCGCTTTCGCTCGCGCTCATCGTCCGCGAACTCAACGAGGACTACTCGGCCCGTGTCGCGGGCGGGGAGCCGCCCGGACTGCCTCCGGTCGGCAGTTTCCTCGAATACTGCGCGTACGAGACCGGGCAACCGCCGCTGCCCCACGAGCACCAGGGGCTGACGATCTGGCGGGAATTCCTCGCGTCGCAGGACGGGTTCTTCCCGAGCTTCCCGCTCGACCTCGGCGTCGCGCCCGGCGAGGTCGCGCCGCAGCGCACGGCGGTGTTCGAACTGCTCGGCTCCGAGGACACGGATAAGCTCGCGGCAACGTGCCAGGCCCTTGGGGGCAGTCTCTTCGCCGGAGAGCTGACCGCGCTCGCCATGGCCGTCCGCGAGCTTGGCGGGCCGGAGCGCACGGCCACGCTCACCCCGATGCACACCCGGCTGCGGCCAGAATGGGAAGCCGCAGTGGGCTGGTTCGTCACGAATATCCCGCTGGTGTTCGGCTGCGGGGCCGATTTCGCGGACGGGGTGCGGGAGAACCGGGCCGCGTTCCGCGCTGCGCTGCCCGCGGCCAAGGTGCCGATCGGGCACGTGCTCTCCGGCCTGGCCGGGCCGTTCGCCTTCGCGCGCAAGGACGTGTCCATGGTCAGCCACATCGACTATCGCAAAGTGTTCGGGCCGAACGTCGACCCTGCGCTGCGCGCAACGCATATCAGCAACGCCACCGTCGCCGACGACGCGCAGTTCTGGTTCTCCCAAACCGGCGAAGGCCTCTGGCTTCGCGTGCGGCATCCGGACACCTCGCTCGCGCGCGAGCGGATCGCCCAACTGCGCGAACTGCTCGGGGAGATCCTGATCAAACACCTCTGAGGCGGCGAAGATCACCTTCATGGCAGACCTGAAGGCCGGTCATGTAAGCTACCCCACAGTAACTTATCGAGCCAAACTGTGAAGAGGAGCAATATGACTACCGAAACCTGGTTGTGGATCGCCGTCGGGGTCGTGGTCGCCGCCGCGCTCGCGGGCCTCGGCGCGCTCGCCGTGCTGTTCGCCTTGGCGCATGGGGAGCGCGGCCCGCGCCGGTTCCGCGTCGACCCGGTGGAGGGCGACCCAGGGGCGTACCTCGACGAGAAGGCGACGTGGGCGGCGACCGCCGAAGTCACCGTGCCGATCAAGCCGGAGCAGGTCTGGGCGGCGCTGACCGAGCGCGAGCACCTTCGGCTCCCGCTCATCGTCACCGGCCCGACGTGGAAGGGCGAGGAAGCGGTCTATCGGGGAGCCTTCGCCGCGTGGTCGGAACGAGTCGCGCGCAGCGAGCAGGCTCGCGAGCTCACCACCATCGGGGTCGGCGTGTCGGCCCCCCTGCTGATCAAATCGTTCGGACAGCGCTACTTGCTGCGCCCCGGCGACAAGGGGACGACGGTCGCCTGGACCATCGCCATCACCCCGAAATGGGTCGGCTTCCTGCCTCTGCGCTGGACCGGCTTCCTCGCCCGCCCGGTGCTGAAGTTCGCGTTGCGCGACGGGCTCAAGTAACGCCAGCGGACGGCCGGCCTCCTCGCGGGGCTCCCCCGCTCAGGCGGCGCGGAGCCTCGCGAGCACGGCTTCGACGGCGTGGTCGAGCACGTTCCGGGCCGTCTCGCGGTCCTCGTCGGTCGAAACCACCATCACAGCGAGGCCCCGGACACGGGCGAAGGTCACGAAGCCGAAAGCGCGCTGGCCGTCGAGGTCGTCGGCAACGAACGCCGCCGTCGCGGACGGGTTCTCGGCGGTGTCCGGGCCATCGGTCAACGAAAGCGACTCGAACCCCGAGGAGAATCTGGTCTTCTCGTCCTGGCAGCGCGAAGCCCAAGAACGGAACTCCCGCACCGCGTCGTAGCCGCCCGATTCTTTCGCGTACGCCACGATGAACCCGAAATCAAAGCTGTCGTTGGTCGGCTTCGCGAGGAGCGAGGCCATGCCCCGCAGCCGGTCCCCCGCGTCCCCGAGGACGTCGTCGCAGGACTCGCCCTTGGCGCTTGCCGCTTTCCCGCCCAAATCCACTTTCTCGGCGTGCCACTCGGCGGGAGCCGCGTCGTCCGGCAGCAACGCGACCAGCTCGGCGCTGGACTTGCCCGCGAGGCTGTCGTCCGCCGAGGCGGGGCTCGCCAGGCCGACGGCCAGCAACGTCGCCGCCAACAGGCCCGAGGCCCGCCGTGGTGTTCCGATCATGGATTCCCCTTTCGCAGATTTCATCACTCTACCGTATCGGCAACCCTCAAGTACCTATCCGCGATCAGCTCCGCGACCTGCGGATGCGTTCCAAAGGGGGCCGTGATCCCCCGCGCCCCTTCGGCGAGTTCGGCGAGCTTGCGGGAGAAGAGCCCGTCCGCCAGCAGATACTGCGCGATGAACACCGGCCCCTGAAGATCCCGGACCACCGTGTCGATCCGAGGGTCGCCCTGGGCGATGGTCCCGAGCCTCGCCTCCGTCCCGAGCGCGGCTTCGAGCTGGCGCAGCGTCGTCCGGTTCTCGGCCTGCGCGGCTGGGTCGTTCGTGCCGACCACAGCCAGCACGGCCTGCCCAGAACCGTCCCAGCCGAGTTCCCGCAACCGCTCGGCCAGCACCGCCGCGAGCGCAGGGTCCGGACCGAGCGCCGGAGCGATCACCACGCCCTCGCGGCCGCTGCGCCGCACTTGTCTGGGCAGATCGGTCCGGACGTGGTAGCCGCTCGCCAGGAACGCGGGGACGATGACCACCCGGCCGGGCAGCTCGCGCAGCGCCTCCTCCGGCGTGGGGCCGAGCACGTCCACGAAAGCGAGCCGGACTTCCGTCCCCGGCAACCGCCGCGCCGCCTCGGCCCGCAACGCCTGGAGCATCGCCACCCCCTCCGCGCGGCGCGTGCCGTGCGCGACGATCAGCAGGGCGGGCGGCATGCCATCAAACTACCTGCCGCGCGGCAGGGCTACAGCCCGGAGGAGCGATCCCCAGGCAGCACCATCTCGGGAACCTGCGCGAGCTTCCACCCGCTTTTGTTCGCCCGGCAGACCAACACGACGTCGTAGCGGCTGTCGGGCCAGCTCTTCGCCTTCGGAGCCACCGGGCCGTCGAGGCGGTCGACGATCTCCGCTATCGCGCTGTGCTCCCACACCACCAGCGAGGGAAGGTTCGGCCCGAGGATCGAGAGCTGGTTCGCCAGCTTCTTCTCCTCCCCCTCTTTGTAGACCAAATCCACCCCGAGGCCGAGCGCCGCCGCGATCTGCACCGCCGTCTGCCGAGGACGACGGCCTGCCGCGTGCCCGGGAATTTGCCCTGGCGCGTAGACCCGGGCCGGTCGCACGATCCCAGCCTTCGGCGCGGCGAAAAATTTCCCCAAGGCCCGCGCCCTGGCCCAGCCACGCTCCGTGAGGGAATGCGGGTCCTGCTGGCCCTTCTCGTCGATCCCAGGAGGGTTCCCCGAGCTGTCCGGCTTCTCGCCGTGCCGGATGATCATGCAGATGCTGCCCTCGACCGGAGTCGAGGCTTCAGCTTCAGGCGGCTCAAGGCCGCCCAGAGCGAGCCCGGCGCCCCCAGCGCCGAGCAAGACGGCGAAGTCGCGCCGGGACAGATGCAGAGAAGTCACGTGGGGACAGTAAGCAGCTAAGGTTACAGAATGGAGTCAGCCCGTATCGAAGTCCACGTGGTCGCCGCCGTGATCACCGACGCGCACGGACGCTTCCTCGTCGCGCGCAAACGCGGCACCGCGATGTTCATGCAGGCAGGTGGCAAGATCGAGCCAGGCGAAGAGCCGCTCGCCGCCCTCGTGCGAGAACTGCGCGAGGAATTGGGCGTGCAGATCGAGCCCTCCCGCGCGCAATGGCTCGGCCGTTTCGAAGCTCCCGCGGCGCACGAGCCCGGAGCCACCGTGGTCGCCGAGGTCTACCGGGCTCCCTGCTCCGACGAGCCCCGCGCGCAAGCGGAGATCGAGGAAATCGCCTGGATCGCGTCGAACGGAGCCGACGCTCCCGCGCTGGCTCCGCTGACAAGGTTGATCCTGGAGCGAGTCGGCCCCGCATAGCGGGTCGGCCCCGGTACCGGGGCCGACCCGGCGCGGTTCAGAGGTCGAGCACGAGCCGGTCCCCTTCCCCAGCCGCTCTGGAGACGCAAATCAGCATGTCCCCGTTCTGGCGTTGCGCGGACGTCAGCCGGTTGTCGAGGTGCTCGGGGTCGCCGGAGAGGAGCTTCACACGACATGTTCCGCAGAAGCCCTGCCGACAGGCGTAGGAGACGTCCGGCCGCGCCTCTCGGACGACATCGAGGATGCTGCGCTGGCCGGAGACGTGGAGCACTTCGCCGCTGCTGGCCAATTCCACCTCGAACGCCTTGCCGTCGACGATCGGGGCCGAGACGAAGCGTTCGACATGGAACCCGACCGCAGGGCGGTCGGCCAAGGCGCTCGCCGCCGCGGTCACCATGGCTGGCGGGCCGCAACAGTAGATGGCGTCTCGTTCGTCGACGTCTCCCACGATCTCGGACGGAGCCGGCACACCGTCCACGTCGTCCGAGCGGACGACCACCCTGCCGTCGTAACGTTCCAGCTCGCCCAGGAAGGGCATTGACTCGCGGCTGCGGCCGCTGTAGAACAGCGACCAGTCCATCCCCTTCCGCTCGGCGTAATCGAGCATCGGCAGGATCGGCGTGATGCCGATGCCTCCTGCGACGAAGCGGATCCGCCTTGGCCCCCACGATATCGGCGCGTCCGGGCCCGTCGGCATCGCGGCGGGCAGGAGCGGGAAGGCGTTGCGGGGCCCTTGGACGGTGAGCACGGCTCCTGGAAGGAGCGTCTCGTGGATTTCGGCGGACCCGGCTCCGTCAGGAACTCGTCGGACGGCGATCCGGTAGCTGCGCGTGTCGGCGGGGTCGCCGCACAGGGAGTAGTGGCGCACGAGCCCCGACGGCAGCCGCACCGCGATGTGCGCGCCTGGCCACCACCGGGGAAGCGCGGCGCGGTCTGGCGCTTCCAGGAGGAGGCTGACCACATCGTCGTTGACGGCGATGAGCTCCCGCTCCCGCACGACCAGCCGCTGCTCGAGCACAGGACGCGGCTCGAGTTCGGTGGCGCGCACGAGCAAGCCCGTCAGCTTCGCCAACCGAGGGAGATAGGGAGCCGCCAAAGCCATGAGGCACAGCGCCGGCTCTTGGCGGCGTTTGCCGTAGAGATCCCCGGGGACCTCCTTGAGATCGAAGCCTAAGCTCATAGCGTCGCGCTCCGAACTGCCGGCGACTTCGCCAAGTAGGCCACAGCCTGCGCCATGTCCCCCACGTCCTCCGGGGAGTACGACGGCTTGCAGTAGTCCTTCAGCTGCGTGAACAGGATCCGCAGCGGCGGGAGCGCGCCGCGCTTGGACGCTCGGACCCACTCGCGGATCAGGCCGAAGTACCCGAGATTGGGCAGCGAGGGATCCGCGTGGACCAGAAACTTCGTCCCTCTGGCCATCAGAAAGTAGATGCCCAAAGCGGTCCCCACCCCGAGCAGCACGCGCGGGATGTAGCCGAGCCCGAAATAGCGGGCGACGTCGAAGACCGCGCTCCGGTGCTCCACCTCTTCCGCCGAATGCCACCGGAAGAGATCCGCCATGACCGGATCGGCCCCGAACTTCTCCAAGTCGGCGCTCAATATCCACGCCCCCATCGACGTCGCGATCATCTCGACGCCGCTGAACACCGCCAGGTTCAGGACCAAGAGGCGGTGGCTGGCCGCGCCCTTGACCGAATTGAGGATTTTCATCCCGGTGGCGGCCGCGAAGGCCGCCTGCTTGACGAGCGGCTCCGGGTCGATGCCGCCTCGGATGAAGAACTGCCGCAACGCCGAGTCGTGCGCCTTCGCGTGCGCCGACTCCTGCGCGGCGAAGCCGAGCGCGGTCTCGTACAGCTCGGGATCTGTGATGTGCTCGGCGGCCCGTCGGACCGTTTCGGCCATCAGCGACTCGCCCATGGGGAAAATGAAATGCACCGAGGAAGCCCAATGCGACGCGTAGGGCTCCTTGGCCAGCCAATGCACCGGCGTCTCCCGACAGTCGAAACGCACATCGCGCGAATGCACTGCGACCCGCCCGATCTCGTTGGGGACGTTTTGCGTGTTGCTCATTGTCGCTGTTCCTCTCTCATCAGCTTGTTGACTTCTGGGTTCTCGTCTCTGGCTCCAGCGCGAACACCCGGATATCCCTTCCGGCGCGTTCGGCGTACGCGGCGTAGTTCTGGCCGATCTCCGCGAATTCGCGGAGGAACCGCTGTTGCTCCTCCCCGCGCAACAGCGTGGCGACCGCAGGCACTGTCGCGCCGCCGACCGTGACTTCGGCGCGGGGATCAGCCAGCAAGTTCGACGTCCAGGCCGGGTGATGGCCCTGGCCGAAGTTGGTGCCGACCACCACGAGGCGGCCGCCGTCCCGGACATACGTGAGCGGCTGCTGGCGAGGCTGCCCCGTCTTTCGCCCGGTTGTGGTCAGCACCAGCAGGGGCATGCCGATCGGGCCCAGCACGGTGTATCGGCCTTTCGTGCGGGCCAGCACGAAACGGTCCACCGGCACTGACAATCGCGCCAAGGCCGAGGCGAGGGGCGAGGACGCGAGCCGCATCACCCACGCGCGGGTCTTGACTCTGCCTTCACCCCAGATGGCCTCGGGAAAAACCGCCTCGGACATTCTTTCCTCCTTCGCGTCGGCTGCCGCGCCGTCAGACGGGCGCACCGACCGGCTCCACCCCGTTTCCCAGGCTTGCGCCGAAGAAGCGGCAGAAGAGCCACCTCGTAATTTTAAGTATCTGTAACCAGAAGTATCATATGTATAGAAATACACATACACCGCTGGGCGGCTCTGTCCAGACTTTGATCGAAAAAATTCAAAACGCCCCGGCGAGGCCATCGCGGCAACCAGAGCGCGGCAAACGCGACCTAGTACTTGTCGCCGCCGTCTTCCTCGTCGTCGACGCCCAAGTCCACCGCCAGGCGATACCCGCGCTTCACCACGGTCTGCACGATCTTCGGGTCCCCCAGGCCGGTCCGCAGCCTGCCGATCGCGGCCTCCACCGCGTGCGCGTCCGCGCTATGCCCCGGCAGGCTCGCGAGCAGCGTCTCGCGAGTGACCACACGGCCCGGCTGACGGGCCAGCTCCCGCATCAACGTCAACATCGACGGGGCGAGATGGCGCACCTCGCCGTCCACCACCACAGATCGGGCGAGCACCGCGATCTTGTGGCCGTGCGCGGGGAAAACCTTCGCCCGTCTCGGCAGCTCCTCTTCGATGTGGCGCGCCAACGCCCCCAGCCGGGACCGGGACGGGGCCGTGGTCGGCACGCCGAGCGCCTCCAACGGGGCCGCTGTCACCGGGCCGACGCACAGCGCGGCCACATGCGAGCGGAAACCGCTGAGCAGCTGGTCGAGCATATTCGTCTCTTTCGCCCTGCCCAACATCGAAGCCACGGCGGGAGCGCTCGTGAAGCTCACCCCGTCGACCGTGCCGTTCGCGACGGCGGCGATGAGCGTGTCCATCGCCGACTGGTCGCTCGGCGGCTCCCAACGGTAGACCGGAACCGGAAGCACCTGCGCGCCCGCGTGCCGCAACGCCTCGCTGAAATCGGGCAACGGTTCGAACTCGGTCGTCGCCCCGTGCAGCTGCACGGCGACCCTGAGCCCTTCGACGCCTTCCGCGAGCAGCCGTTCGAGCACTTCGCTCGACGACTCCGAGCACGGCGACCAGACTTCGCGCAGCCCTGCCGCGCGGATCGCGCCCGTGGCCTTCGGACCCCGCGCCACCAGCCGGGAGTTCTGCAACGCGGTGCGCAACTCCTCGGCGACCCCCCAGCCCTCGGCGGCTTCCAGCCATCCCCGGAAACCGATGCCGGTCGTCGCCACGACCACGTCGGGCGGATCGGCGATGATTTCCCTGCTCATCCGTTCCAGCTCGGCGTCGTCGGCCAATGGAATGATCACAATCGCCGGAGCGTGCAGAACAGCGCCGCCGCGCCGGGTTAAAAGCGCAGTGAGCTCATCCGCCCGACGCGCAGCCGTCACCCCGACCGTATAGCCTGACAGGCTGAGACCCGTCGCGGCGCGATCGGACTCCGGGCTGATGGTGTCCATGGCCTCAGTCTAGCTACCCAGCCGTGTTGACCGGCTCCTCCTCGGCTTCCGGCTCCTCCTCGGGGAACGGGTCCTCGCCACGGACCAACCGCCCGATGAAAGTGTTGAGCACCGCGACCAGCGGCACAGCCAACAGGGCCCCGACGATGCCCGCGAGCACCACGCCCGTCGCAATGGCGAGGATCACTGCCAGCGGGTGCACTTTCACCGCCCGGCCCAGGACCAGCGGCTGCAGCACATGGCTTTCGAGCTGCATGACGCCAACGAGCAGCGCGATGGTGAGCAGCGCGACGACCGGCCCCTGGGTCACCAATGCGACCAGCACCGCCACCAGGCCCGCGACGAGCGAGCCGACCACGGGGATGAACGCCCCGAGGAAGACCAGCGAGGCGAGCGGCAGCGCCAGCGGCACCCGCAGCGCGGCGAGCCCGATGCCGATGCCGATGGCGTCGGCCGCCGCCACCAGCGCCGTCCCTTTGACATAGCCGGTCAGCGTCCGGTACCCCGCGCCGCCAGCGGCACGGACCCGATCCCGCGCGGGCTCAGGCACCAATTTGGTGAGGTAATACCAAATCTCCTGGCCGTCGCTGAGGAAGAAAATCAACGTGAACAGGGTCAGGAAGAATCCTGTCACGCCTTCGACCAGCGCCGAGGCTGTGGAGAACACGCCGCCGGCGATGTCGGCGCGGTGCTGCTCCGCGAAATTGACCGTCGTGTTGCGCAGCGACTCCAACTTCTCGGCGGAGAAGTGCAGTCCGGCGCGTTCCGCCCAAATGCGCAACTGCTCGAAGCTTTGGAAGACCTGGCCCTGCAATGTCGGCCAGCCGTTGATCGCCTGCTGGACGATGAAGGTGAAGAGGCCGACGAGCAGGCCGAGCCCCAAAATCAGCACCAAGCCGACCGCGAGGGATCTCGGCACTCGACGCGCGGCGAGCCAACCCACCAGCGGGGACATGAGCGCGGCGAGCAGGAGCGCGAGGGCGATCGGGACGACGACCACCTCGAGGAGGATGAAGAGCTTGCCGAGGACCACAAGGCCCAAGAGCAGCACGAGCAATCGCCACGTCCAGTCCGAGAGCTTGCGCAGCGTCAAATGGACGTGGCCGTCCGGACGGAGCGTCACCTCGACGTGTTGCTCGGGCTCGTTCGTCGCAGCTGTCATATTCTCGCGCTCCTCATTGGACTTTCCTACGTCAGTCACAGTACCGTGGCTCGAATGGCGACCCAATCGTCGGAGCGCACACCCGCGCACGGGCGGACCCCGGTGCAGCTGCTGCGCCGCGCGGCGTTGGTCGTGGTCGTGGCCATCTTGGCCGTCGAGGCATGGTACGTCGCCCCAGAAGTCCGGCACTACTGGCAGGCGACCAAGAACGTGCGCTGGCTCTGGGTCGGAGCCTGCGTCCTCGCCGCGGCGGTGTCCATGGAGAGCTTCAGCCAGGTCCAGCGCACCCTCTTCGCGTCCGCCGGAGTCCGGGTGGCCAGCTGGCGCTCGGCAGCGGAGATCTACGCGGCGAACTCGATCAGCTGCAGCCTCCCCGCGGGGCAGGTCCTCGCGACCACGTTCGCCTACCGGCAGACCAGGCGGTGGGGGGCGACTCCGATCATCGCCTCGTGGCAGATCGTCATGTCCGGCCTGATCAAAGGCGCGGGCCTCGCGCTGATCGGTTTCGTCGGCGCGTTCCTCGCCGGGGTGAAGACCACCCCGTTCTCCCTTATCTTCATGGTCGGCGGCTTCCTCGCCTTCCTCGTCCTCGCCCAGTTCATCGCCTCCCGGCCCGACGATATCAACGCGCTGAGCTCCAAAGCCGTCGCCTTGGTGAACCGGCTGCGCAAACGTCCGCCGGAAGAGGGGCTGGCCCGCTGGCAGCAGCTGCTCGGACAAACCCAAGCGGTGAGGCTCAGCCGGATGGACGGGCTCAAAGCGTTCGCCTGGAGCATGACGAACTGGACGAGCGATATCGCCTGCCTCGCGTTCGCCTGCTACGCCACCGACGCGCATCCCAGCCTGCCCGGCCTGCTCACCGCGTATTGGCTGGGCAAAACCGCCGCCGTCGCCGTGCCGCTGCTCCCCGGCGGGCTCGGCGTGGTGGAGGTCGTGCTGGTCCCCGCGCTGACCGGGAGCGGAGTCCCGTCCGGGGCCGCGTTCTCGGCGGTGGTGATCTACCGCTTGGTGAGCTTCCTCCTGGTCACCGCGATCGGCTGGGTGATCTTCTTCCTGTTGTTCCGCAAGAGCGACCCGATCCATCCGAAGAACCGCGACGAATTCGACGAGGAGCGGTTCGAGGCGCAGCAGCCTCCGAGGTGAGGCCCGGCATGCGGAGAGTTGCGGCGCTCGCGGCGCTCGCCCTGCTGGCCGGGTGCTCGAGCCAGGCCGGGCGCGAGGAGCCGCATCTCGCGCCCCTGTACTCAAAACTGAAGTTCGCCGAAATCGGGGTGGACGAGCAGCGCGACGGGGTCGGCGAGATCGCCGAGCAGAGCCGCCAGCTGGCGTTGCGCGAGCTCGGCGCGCTCGCGGCGGACCAGAGCATAGTCTTCAGCCCGTGGGCGATGGCCCGCAGAGAGCGGATCGTGGCCGACGCGAACGGCGCGGGGGACGATCCGGCAGTCGCCGCGATGATCGGCCAGCTCGGCAAATGGGAGGGCGATCCGACCGGCGTGCCGAACGGCGGCGTCGCCCGCCCGCCGATCCTGCGCAGCCAGACCATCTTGATCGCCGACCGATCCCTCGACGTGGCCGCCGAGTTCCTCGATCTGCTCGCCAAGGATTACGACATGGGGATCTACCTCGCCCGGCCGGGGGACGCCGCGCTCCCCGACGCGGTGAGCGCCTGGGCCATGGGCACCGTCGGCACGCGCTTCAACCGCGCCCTGCACGGGCTCGGAGCCACGCGCGGGGTGTACGCGGCCGACGTCACCGCTCTGCTCGCCGGATGGCAGTTCCCTTTCCGCCCCGAACTCACCGTCGAAGCCCCCTTCACAACGGCGGACGGCAGCCGGAAAAGCGTTCCGACGATGCGCGGGGCCGTCCTCGCCCGGACTGCGGCGGGGCCGAGCTGGCGGGCGGCGCAGCTCCCGCTCTCGGACGGGGTCGAGATGCGCGTGATCGTGCCCGCCGACCCTCGCGCTCCCCTTCCGGACTTCTTCATGCCGCCCGCGCGCGCCGCGTTGGCCGCCGCCCAGCCCGCTCCGCTCGGGATCGCTCTGCCGCGCTGGTCGGCGCACAGCGAGCTCGCCGAAGCCGCCGCCCAGCCCGCTCCGCTCGGCCTGCCGAGGATCGCGCCCGGCGCGGGCTTGGGCGGCTGGGCGAGCCTCGCCGCCGCCGCTTTCGGCGAGCAAGGCGTGTCGATGGCCGCCGCGCTCCCGACGGCCTCGACTCCCGGAGCCCAGACGGCTCCCGACGCTGCCGGACCGCCCGCGATCGCATTCGCCGCCGACCGGCCGTTCTGCTTCGAGATCTTCGACCCGGGGACCGGCCTTGTCCTCCTCGCCGGGCGCGTTGCGGCCCCCGACAGGTAGTCTGCCCCGCATGAGCACACCTTCGCCGTGGCGAATGCTGGACCGCGACCAGCGCAGCGCTTTCCTCGCCTCCTGGCTCGGCTGGGCGATGGACTCCTTCGACTTCTTCATCCTGGCGCTCACCCTCACCGAGATCGAGGCCGAGTTCCATATCTCTCCGGTCCAGATCACTTATCTGCTCACTGTCACCCTCGTCATGCGCCCGGTCGGGGCGTACCTGTTCGGGATCTGGGCGGACAAGGCCGGACGGCGGGTCCCGCTGATGGCGAACGTCTGCTTCTACTCCGCCGTCGGGTTCCTCTGCGCCTTCGCCCCGAACTTCACGGTGCTGCTCGTTCTGCGCCTGCTCTACGGCATCGGCATGGGCGGAGAATGGGGGCTGGGAGCGGCGTTGACGATGGAGAAAGTGCCGCGCGAGAAGCGAGGCTTCTTCTCCGGCATCCTCCAGGCCGGGTACGCGAGCGGCTATCTCTTCGCCGCCGTCGCGCATTTAGTGGTCCACTCGGTGTTCGGCCTGTCCTGGCGCTGGATGTTCGCCCTGTCCATCTTCCCCGCGTTCATCTCGATCATCGTGCGCTCCTTCGTCAAAGAGTCCGAAGTCTGGGTGAACACCCAGGAAAAGATGAAGGCGCACGGCTCGTCGGTGCGGTCCGTCTTCTTCAACCCCGTCGTGCTCAGACGCTTCCTGTTCCTCGTCGTGCTGATGACCGCGTTCACCTCGCTCAGCCATGGCACCCAGGATCTGTATCCGAAGTTCCTCAAAGACCACGTGCACGGCGGACCCGGGTTCGACCCCGCGACCTCGGACTGGGTCATGATCGTCGGGAACATCGGGGCGATCATCGGCGGAGTTGTCTTCGGCTCCCTCTCCGACCGGATCGGCCGCAGGGGCGTCATCGTCCTCGGCGCGCTGTTGACCCTGCCGCTCTTGCCGTTGTTCACCCTGCCGCGCGAGGTGTGGCTGCTCAGCCTCGGAATGTTCCTCGTCCAGGCGACCACCCAAGGAGCCTGGGCCGCCGTGCCGGCGCACCTCTCCGAGCTCTCCCCCAACGCCGTCCGAGGCTTCTATCCGGGGGTGACCTACCAGCTCGGCAACCTCTTCACCTCGTTCAACGCGACGTTCCAGACCATGATCGCAGTCGCCTTGGGCTATCCGGCCTCGTTCTGGATCATCGTCGGCGCGGCATGCGTCGCGCTCGCGGCCCTTGCCTGGTTCGGCCCGCGAGCGGACGGGGTCGACTTCGCCGAAAGTCCCGAAGAAGCTCCGGCGACAAGAAATTAGACCGAGACGTATATCTCGCGTATAGTGCCAGTATGGCTAAGAGCACGTCTCGATCCCTTGATATCGTGTTGTACGGGGCGACCGGTTTCGCGGGCGCGCTCACGGCGGAGCATCTCGCCAAGAACGCCCCGCCCGGAGTCAGGATCGGCCTCGCCGGGCGCAACCGCGCCAAGCTGGAGTCGGTCCGCGCCAACCTCGGCTCCGCCGCCTCGGAATGGCCGATCATCATCGCCGACGCGGACGCCCCGTCGACGCTCGACGCCCTGGCGCAGCGCACCCAGGTCGTGATCACGACGGTCGGCCCGTACACGAAATACGGCCTGCCCCTCGTCGGCGCGTGCGCGAACGTCGGCACCGACTATGTCGACCTCACCGGCGAAGTGCTCTTCGCTCTCGACAGCATCAACAAGTACCACGAGCAAGCCGTGGGCAGCGGCGCGCGGATCGTGCACGCCTGCGGCTTCGACTCCGTCCCCTCCGACCTGAGCGTGTACCTCTTGCACCGACGGGCGCAGCAAGACGAAGCAGGCGAGCTGGAGGACACCACGCTGGTGGTCCGGGCCGCGGTCGGCGGGATCAGCGGCGGCACGGCGGCCTCCGGCCTCGAGATCATCGACGCGGCGCGGAAAGACCCTGCGGCCAGACGGGCGACGCTCGACCCGTACACGCTCTCCCCCGACCGGGCCAAAGAACCAGAGTTCGGGTCGCAATCCGACTTGGCCGTCGCACGGGGCGCGGACATCGACCCCTCGGTGCGCGGCTGGAAAGCCCCGTTCTTCATGGGCGTGTTCAACTCTCGGATCGTTCGGCGCAGCAACGCCATCCTGGATTGGGCCTACGGCTCGCGGTTCCGCTACCGCGAGACGATGAACGCGGGGCCCCCGCTCTTGTCGATCCCCGTTTCGCTCGCCATCGCGGGCGGCCTCGGCTTCGGAGCGGTCCTCGCCGCCGTCGGCCTGTCCATTCCCCCGGTGCGCTGGCTGATCGAGCGGCTTTCGCCCAAATCCGGCACCGGGCCGGGCGAATGGCTTCGCAAACGCGGCTTCTACACCATCGACACCTACACGCGCACAAGCAACGGAGCCCGCTATGTGTTGACGTGGTCGCAGAAGGGCGATCCCGGCTACGCCGCGACCGCCGTGATGCTCGGGGAGAGCGCGCTGACCTTGGCCCTGGACCGAGACCGCCTGCCGCATCGCGCTGGCGTGCTCACGCCGGCCACCGCGATGGGCGACGCGCTCGCGGACCGGCTTCGCGCGGCGGGCTTGCAGATCGACATCCGCAAGCTGGGCTAGCCTCGCCGGGCTCTCCTAGCGAGACCTGGCGACGAAGTTCTCCATCTGCCCCGGCGCGGGCTGGAGCCATGAAGGCTGCTGCTTGGTCAGGGTGAACTGCATCAGGTCGATATTCCCGAGCCGGAAATAATAGGCGCAGCTCTCCAGGTACTTCTCGTACTGCTCGTAGACCAAGGGGGAGGTCAGCTCGATCGCCCGCTCCTTGTTGGCGACGAGATTCTCCCGCCAGCAGTCGAGGGTCTTGGCGTAGTGCCAGCCGAGCACCTGGATCATGTCGCAGCGCAGACCCACCCGCGCAGAACCGTTGAGCACCATCTGGGGCGAGGGCAGCTGGGCCCCAGGGAAGATGTACTTCGCGATGAGATGGGAGAAGCGCAACATGCTCGGAGTGATCGGGGTGCCTCGCTTCTGCAGATCCTCGCGACCGTAGCTGACGATGGAATGCAGGAGGTACATCCCGTCGTCGGGCAGAATCCGCGCAACCTTGTCCCAGTACGCGTCGTGGCGCTCGTAGCGGAAATGCTCGAAAGAGCCGATCGTGATAATGCGGTCGGCGTGGCCCTCGAACTCCTCCCAGCCCCGCAGGAGCACCTCGGCCTTGCGACCGCCCTTGATGTCGGCGAATTTCTGGTTCAACAGCTCGTATTGGTTTTGGCTGATCGTGAGGCCGATGACGTTCACATCGTACTTCTCGTACGCCCGCAGCAGCGCGGATCCCCAGCCGCAACCGATGTCCAAGAGGGTCATGCCCGGCTCGAGATTGAGCTTCCCCAACGTCAGGTCCAATTTCGCGAGCTGCGCCTCCTCCAGCGTCATGTCCGGCCTCGGCCAATACGCGCAGGTGTAGGTCATCGTCGGGTCAAGCCACAACGCAAAGAACTCGTTCGAAAGATCGTAATGCGCTTCGATGTCTTCATAAAATGGCCTGAGTTGCGTCATAACTGCCCCTATCTCACGGACCTTCATCCCGCAGACCTTCGTCGTTGGCATGCCCTGCCGCCAAGACTCCGACGGTGGACGACGGCGATGAAAGATCTCCATCTAGCCCATCTCTGGGCGAATTTATTCAAAAAATATTACAGCGCGAAAGCAACGCGCGACCTTGCCCCGCGACTCGCCGACAAGCCTGCTTGGCGGCTCAAATCCCCCAGTTGGAGGAAATCTTCTGCCGCTCGGGCAGCTGCAACCACGCAGGCGGCTGTTTCGTCAGGGTGAATTGCACAACGTTGATGTTGCCCCGACGGAAGTAATGCCCAGACCACTCCAGGTACTGCACATACCGCTCATATACTTCTTTTGAGGCCAAATCGATAATCTTGTCTTTATGCGCGACGAACTCCGTCAGCCACATATCGAGCGTCTTCGCGTAGTGCAGGCCCAAGGGCTGCAAGAGGTCGCAGCGGAAACCCTCCTTGAACGCGTCGGAGACCACGCTCTGCGGGTCCACAAGCTCCGCGCCGGGGAAGATGTGCTTCCTGATGAGGTGGGTGTAGTAGATGACATCGCGGTCGACCTTCCAAAGCCCCATCTCGACGAGGGCCTGGCGGCTGTAGCTGACGATCGTGTGCACCAGGGCGGAGCCGTCCTCCGGGAGGACGCGGTTGATCTTCTCGAAGAACGCGGCATGCCGCTCCTTGCGGAAATGCTCGAACGCGCCGATCACGACCACCCGGTCGGCGTGGCCCTCGAACTCCTCCCAGCCCTGCAGCAGCACTTCCGCCTTGCGCGCGCCCTGGAGCTTGGCGAGGCGGTTCTTCGTGTACTCGTACTGGCTCGGGCTGATGGTCAGGCCGATCACGTTCACATCGTATTTCTCGTACGCGCGGACGAGGACCGAACCCCAGCCGCAGCCGATATCGAGCAGCGTCATTCCCGGTTGAAGATTCAATTTGTCCAGCGCCAAATCGATCTTGGCCAGCTGGGCCTCTTCCAGCGTCATATTCGGGCGAGGAAAATAAGCGCACGTGTACATCATCGTGGGGTCAAGCCAGAGCGAAAAGAACTCGTTCGAGTTCTCGACATCGTAATGCGCTTCGATGTCTTCGTAGAAAGGTCTCAGCTTAGTCACAAATGTATTTCCTCACGTAATATTCAGCATACGATCCACTGGGCTGTGCGTCTCTCAACAAGTTTAGTGTAGACGAATAAACTGGCAAAATCCTGAATACAAAAAAGCTGGGCGGCATGATCTTTTCGATCATGCCGCCCAGCTTTTTATGCAGCTGAAAGCAGGTCCAGCTTACTTGTTGATCTTCGTGACGCGACCGGCGCCGACGGTGCGGCCGCCCTCGCGGATCGCGAACCGCTGGCCTTCCTCCATGGCGACCGGCTGGATCAGCTTCACCGAGATGTCGGTGTTGTCGCCCGGCATAACCATGTCCTTGCCCTCGGGCAGGGTGACCTCGCCGGTCACGTCGGTCGTGCGGAAGTAGAACTGCGGACGGTAGTTGTTGAAGAACGGGGTGTGGCGGCCGCCCTCTTCCTTGTTCAGGATGTAGACCGTGCCCTCGAACTCCGTGTGCGGGGTGGTGGTGCCCGGCTTGATCACGACCTGGCCGCGCTCCACGTCCTCACGCTTGATGCCTCGGACGAGCAGGCCGACGTTGTCGCCGGCCTGGCCCTGGTCGAGCAGCTTGCGGAACATCTCGACACCGGTGACGGTGGTCTTGGTCGCGGTCGGCTTGATGCCGATGATCTCGACCTCTTCGTTGACGTTGATCACGCCGCGCTCGATACGGCCGGTGACGACGGTGCCGCGACCGGTGATCGTGAAGACGTCCTCGATGGCCATCAGGAACGGCTTGTCGGTCTCACGAACCGGGTCGGGGACGTTCTCGTCCACGGCGGTCATGAGCTCGAGCACCGAGTCGACCCACTTCTGGTCGCCCTCGAGCGCCTTGAGGCCGGACACGCGCACCACCGGAGCGTTGTCGCCGTCGAACTCGTTCGACGAGAGCAGCTCGCGGACCTCGAGCTCGACGAGCTCCAGGATCTCCTCGTCGTCCACCATGTCGGACTTGTTGAGGGCCACGAGGATGTAGGGCACGCCGACCTGGCGGGCGAGCAGCACGTGCTCGCGGGTCTGCGGCATCGGGCCGTCGGTCGCGGCGACCACGAGGATCGCGCCGTCCATCTGGGCGGCGCCGGTGATCATGTTCTTGATGTAGTCGGCGTGACCGGGGGCGTCGACGTGCGCGTAGTGACGCTTCTCGGTCTGGTACTCCACGTGGGAGATGTTGATGGTGATACCACGAGCGCGCTCTTCAGGAGCGTTGTCGATCTGCGCGAAGTCGCGCGCCTCGTTCAGGTCCGGGTACTTGTCGTGCAGCACCTTGGTGATCGCAGCGGTCAACGTGGTCTTGCCATGGTCGACGTGACCGATGGTCCCGATGTTGACGTGCGGCTTGGTCCGCTCGAACTTAGCCTTGGCCACTGTTGTGTCCTCTTTCTTTCCTAGGTAACTGTTGGCGGCGGATTCCTAACCCTTTTTGGCAGGGCCGCCGTTACACGTGTGGCGAGATTATTCGCCGTTCGCCTTAGCGATGATCTCCTTGGCGACGCCCCCCGGAACCTCCGCGTAGGAGTCGAAGAGCATGCTGTAGTTCGCCCGGCCCTGGGTCTTGGACCGCAGGTCCCCGACATAGCCGAACATCTCCGACAACGGCACGAGCGCGGAAACGACCCGCGAAGTGCCGCGTTGGTTCATCTCTTGGATCTGCCCGCGACGCGAGTTCAGATCGCCGATGACATCACCCACGTAGTCGTCCGGGGTGATGACCTCCACCTTCATGATCGGCTCGAGGATGACCGGGTCCGCTTTGCGAGCTGCCTCGCGAAGCGCCTGGTTGCCTGCCGTCTTGAAGGAAAGCTCGTCGGAGTCGACTTCGTGGTACGCGCCGTCGAGCAGCGTGACCTTCACGTCGGTGAGCGGGTAGCCGGCCAGGACGCCGCCCTGCAGCGCGTCCTTGACGCCGGCGTCCACCGACGGGATGAAGTTGGTCGGGATGCGACCGCCCGTCACCGCGTTGACGAACTCGTAACCCGAGCCGTCCTCGGCGACCGAGGGCTCCAGCTTGATGATGACGCGGGCGAACTGGCCCTTGCCGCCGGTCTGCTTCTTGTGGGTGTATTCGTGCTTGTCCACCGTGCGGCGAATCGTCTCACGGTACGCGACCTGGGGCTTGCCGACGTTCGCCTCGACCTTGAACTCGCGCTTCATGCGGTCGACCAGGATGTCGAGGTGCAGCTCGCCCATGCCGGAGATGACGGTCTGGCCGGTCTCGTGGTCGAGCTTGACCTTGAAGGTCGGGTCCTCTTCCGCGAGGCGGTTGATGGCCAGGCCCATCTTCTCCTGGTCCGACTTGGTCTTCGGCTCGATGGCGACCGAGATGACCGGGTCCGGGAAGGTCATGGACTCCAGCACGATCTGGTCGTTCACATCGGAGAGGGTGTCCCCGGTCGTGGTGTCCTTCAGGCCCATGACCGCGTAGATGTGGCCCGCCTGGGCGCTCTCGACCGGGTTCTCCTTGTTGGCGTGCATCTGGAAGAGCTTCCCGATGCGCTCCTTCTTGCCCTTGGTGGAGTTCACCACGGCGGAGCCGCCGTCGATCTTGCCCGAGTACACGCGGATGTAGGTGAGTTTGCCGAAGAAGGGGTGCGCGGCGATCTTGAACGCCAGCGCGGCGAACGGCTCGCTCGAGTCCGGGTGCCGCTCGACGACCTCGTCCTCTTTGCCGGGGCGGTGGCCCAGCGTCGCCGGGATGTCCAGCGGGGAGGGGAGGAAGTCGATGACCGCGTCGAGCAGCGGCTGCACGCCCTTGTTCTTGAACGCGGAGCCGCAGAGCACCAGGAAGCGCTCGCTGGAGAGGACGATCTTGCGCAGGCCGCCCTTGATCTCCTCGACCGTCAGCTCCTCGCCGCCGAAGAACTTCTCAAGCAGCGCCTCGTCGGTCTCGGCGACGGCTTCGAGCAGCTGCTGGCGGTACTCCTCGGCCTGCTCCTTCAGGTGCGCGGGGATCTCGACCACGTCGTACTTCTCGCCGAGCTTGGTCTCGCCGCTCCACACCAGCGCGCGGTTGCCGATGAGGTCGATCACGCCCTCGAATTCGCTCTCCGCGCCGATCGGCAGCTGGATCGGCAGCGGCTTCACGCCGATGCGGTCCACCATGGTCTTGATGGTGTAGAAGAAGTCCGCGCCGAGCTTGTCCATCTTGTTGACGAAGCAGATGCGGGGAACGCCGTACTTGTCGGCCTGGCGCCAGACCTGCTCGGTCTGCGGCTCCACGCCCTCTTTCCCGTCGAACACCGCGACCGCTCCGTCCAGGACGCGCAGGTTGCGCTCCACCTCGACGGTGAAGTCGACGTGGCCGGGGGTGTCGATCAGGTTGAGCTGGTGGTCGTTCCAGTACGCGGTCGTCGCGGCGGACGTGATGGTGATGCCGCGCTCTTGCTCCTGCTCCATCCAGTCCATCGTGGCAGCGCCCTCGTGGACCTCGCCGATCTTGTAGTTGACCCCGGTGTAGTAGAGGATGCGCTCGGTCGTCGTGGTCTTCCCGGCGTCGATATGCGCCATGATCCCGAAGTTGCGGACCTTGTGCAGGTCCGTCAATACGCTCTGTGCCCCGGCCATGTCTCTACTTCCTCTCCTGGAATGTCAAATACGTCAACAAGCGACGGTGGAACCAAGCTGCGCGTTGCTCATGGCGCAGGTCACCACCGGTAATGCGCGAAGGCGCGGTTGGCTTCTGCCATCTTGTGGGTGTCTTCCCGACGCTTCACCGAAGCACCCAAGCCGTTGGAGGCGTCGAGCAGCTCGTTGGCGAGGCGCTCCTCCATCGTCTTCTCGCGACGGGCGCGGGAGAACTTCACCAGCCAACGCAGCGCGAGGGTGTTCGAACGCCCAGCGGCGACCGGGCCGGGCACCTGGTAGGTGGCTCCGCCGACGCGGCGGGAGCGGACCTCCATGGTCGGCTTCACGTTCTCGAGCGCGCGCTTGAGGGTGAGCACCGGGTCAGTGCCGGTCTTGTCGCGGGCGCGCTCGAGGGCGCCGTAGACGATGCGCTCGGCGACGGACTTCTTGCCGTCGAGCAGGATCTTGTTCACCAGCTGGGTGACGACCGGCGAACCGTACACCGGGTCGTTCACGACGACGCGACGCGGGGCGGGACCCTTGCGAGACATTAGCTCTTCTCCCTCTTCGCGCCGTAGCGGCTGCGAGCTTGCTTGCGGTTCTTCACGCCCTGGGTGTCAAGCGCGCCGCGGATGATCTTGTAGCGGACACCGGGGAGGTCGCGGACACGACCGCCGCGCACCAGGACCATGGAGTGCTCCTGGAGGTTGTGCTTCTCGCCGGGGATGTAGGCGGTCACCTCAACCTGGCTGGTGAGCTTCACACGGGCGACCTTCCGCAGCGCGGAGTTCGGCTTCTTCGGGGTTGTGGTGTACACACGGGTGCACACGCCACGACGCTGCGGGCTGCCCTTCAGGGCAGCCGTCTTCACCCGGTTGCCTTTGGGCTGCCGGCCCTTGCGCACCAGCTGTTGAATAGTTGGCATACCTTCTACTTCCTCAATAACGTCTTGGCCGTGTGCCAACCACGCGGCGTCTGTTAAGCGGTATCTCTTCATGTGATACGCCAGAACCCTCGGCTTATGGCACGCGAATGAGCCCGACTGCGTCAGGCACGACGGATAAGTTTAGCGCGGCCCGCTCGTGGCGTCAAAAAAGTCCCCCGCCGCCCCGAAACCAAGACCGATGGGCAGCTCGCCGCGCCGGACGGGCGCAGCTCCTCGCGACCGGCACCATACGATGAAGCGTATGCGACTGCCTACGCGACGCGTCCTCACGTCTCTGCTCGCCGTGCTCCTCGCCGCCGCCTGCGAGCACCCGGACGGGGCCAAACCCAGCGGCAAACCCGTCCCGAGCGCCCCTGCGGGCCATTCTCTCGGCTGGGGCCCGTGCGCCTGGGAGCCCGAGTTCATGGGGGCGCTCGGGCCCGAACGGGCCCAGCAGTTCCAGCAAAGCTTCGAACTCGGCTGCGCCAGCGTGACGGTGCCCCTCGACCACGACCACCCCGACGACAAGCAGACCCTCCGCGTCGCCCTCTCCCGGACTCGGCTCAAAGGCTCGAATCCGACGGCCCGCCGCCCGCTCCTTGTGAACTTCGGCGGGCCGGGGGATCCGGGGCTCCGGCAAGCGCCCGCGCTCGCGCTGCGCGCGAAAGAAGACATCGGCGCGGCGTTCGACGTCATCGGCTTCGACCCGCGCGGCGTCGGCGAGTCCGACCCGATCCTCTGCGGCCCCGACCCCGCGAAGGAGGCGCAGCAGCCCGTCCTCGACGTGCGCGACACGGCGCAGCTCGCCAAACTCAGAGCCAGGATCTCGGCCGTCGCGCAGGACTGCGAGGCGAAGCTCGGCCCGAGGCTCGTGCATTTCAACACGTATCAGACCGCGCAGGACCTCGACTCAGTCCGCGCCGCCCTCGACGTGGGCCAGATCGACTATCTCGGCTACTCCTACGGCACGTTCCTCGGAGCCACCTACGCGCACCTGCATCCGGGCCAGCTGCGCGCCCTCGTCCTCGACTCCCCGGTGGACCTGCGCCGGGAGCCGGTGAAAACCGAGGAGGAGACCATCCAAGCGCGGGAAGCGGCTTTCGACTCCTTCTTCGATTGGACCAAGACCCAGCCCAACTACGCCGATATCGGCAACGGCAGAGGCTTCTTGTTCCAAGCCTTCCTCGACCCCGGAGCCGGACAATTGCTCTCCGGGATCAGCTCCTTGCTCTACTCGCCGTCCAGGTGGCCGGAGCTCGCCGACGGGCTGCGCTCGCTGATGGGCACGGGCGACGGAGCCGCGCTGCGCAAGGCCGACCCCGGCCTCTCGATGGCGAACTGGGCGGTGATGTGCAACGACTCGCCGCAAGACCGCCGCGCCGACGACGCGACCGTGCAACGGCTCGCGGCGGACTGGGCGCAGAAGTACCCGACCTTCGGGCTGTGGGAGCTGGGCTACGGCAACGGGCTCGTGGTGGGCTGCTCCGGCTGGCCGGCTCCCGCCCACCCGATAGCGCCCGACTCCATCAACTTCGCCTCAGGCCCGAAGCCGCTCGTGATCGGCGGCGAAACAGACCCCGCGACGCCGCTCGCGTGGGCTGTGCCGTTCGCGCAAGCCGTCGGCGGAGAGCTGCTCGTCACCGCGGAGCCTGGCCACGGGCACTACCTGCGCTCCCCTGCCCAGCGCGCGCCGGAGAAGGGCTGTGTGGACCAGGCGGTCGACACCTACCTCCTCGCCGGGAAGCTGCCCGCAGAAGGCACGCGCTGCCCGGTGTGAGCGGTCAGAGCTTCGCCGTGCCGTCTGCGGAGGAGACCGTCTGCGCGGCGATCCTGCCGTCGTACTCGGCGCGCTTCTCCCGGTCGACGCCGCTCATCCGGCTGTCCCACTGGATGGCCTTGCGGCCGAGCAGCCAGAGCCGCTCCGGGATGAACGGGATCAAGGCCATCAGGCTCACCAGTCCCGGCGGGGCTCCGATCAAGGCCGGACGGCGCTTGAGGGTCAGCAGAACCGTCCGAGCCACCAACGCGGGCGGCAGGAAGATGATGCGCTCGAGGAAGTTCGCCCGGATGCCGTCCACCAGCTGCGTCTTGATCGCAGCGGGCAGCACGGCGCTGACCGACACCCCGGAGCCGAGCAGCTCTTCGCGGAAGCTGCGCGCCAGGCCCGTCGCGGCGTGTTTGGAGGCCACGTAGGAGGCCAGTCCGCCGGAGTGGATCTTGCCCGCCGCCGACGTGATGTTGACGATATGGCCCCGACCTCGGGCGACCATGCGCGGCGCGACGATCTTGAAGCCGTAGTAGTGCGCCCAGTAGTTGACGTTGAACGTGCCGAACGCGACCTCGTCGGACTCTTCGAGCAGCCCGCCGACCGGCATGATGCCCGCGTTGTTCACCAAGACGTCGATCGGGCCGACCTCTTTCTCGACATCGTCGATCCACCGCTGGTAGGAGGCTTTGTCGCCGACGTTGACGGCGTAGGCGCTGGCTCGAGGGCCGAGCTGGGCGGCGGCGGCCTGCGCGGCCTCAAGGGTCAAGTCGCCGATCGCGACCCGCGCGCCCTGCTGGACGAAGAGCGAAGCGATGGCGAAGCCGATGCCTCGGGCGGCTCCGGAAACGGCGACCACTGCGCCGCCCAAGTCGATGGGGGTGAATTTAGGCATACAACACTTCCTCTGATCTGATTGCGGCGAACGGGGAGAACAACGGGGACCGCTTCACGCGGACGCGAGCGACGAGCGGACGAACTGCCCGACCTCCTCCAGCGCCGCCCTCGCTTCGGGCAGCACGACCGCTCCGGCGGGGAACACATGGATCTGCCGGTCCCATATTTTCAAGGAGCACGGGACTCCCGCCTCGCCGAGCCGCTTGGCGAGCAGCTCCGCGTCGGGCAGCAGGCATTCGGTGGAGCCCACGTGGATCGAAGCCGGCGGCAGACCGGCGAAGTCGTGGTTGACCGAGGACCAGCTCGGGTCGATCAGGCCGTCCTTCGCGAGGCCGACTTTCACCACGTTGCCGAGGATCTGCGCCGACAGCAGCGGGTCGAGCCTGTGGTTGGGATGGATAGCTTTTTGCGCGCAGTCCAGGTCGGCCCAAGGAGAGAAGGCGAAGACCGCGCCGGGGACCCCGATCCCGAGGTCGCGGACTTCGATGGCGGCCCGGAACGCCAGGCCGCCGCCCGCGGAGTCGCCGCCGAAGGCGATCTGGTCGGCTCGTCTGCCCGAAGCCAGCAGCCATTCGTACGCTTCCACCGCGTCTTGGAGCGTGTCGGCGAAACTCGCCGACGGCAGCTGCTGGTAGTCCACGTTGAGCACGGCGGCCCCCGTGGTCTTGGCGAGGTCGGAGGCCAACCGCCGATGGGTGTTCAGGCCGCAGGAGGTGAAGCCGCCGCCGTGGAAGTAGAGGACCACCGGCCCCTGGCTGCTGCCCGGATCCGGGGTCCCGTCGTGCCAGACCCACTCCGCCCTGCAGTTCAAGAGTTGGACCCTGCGGCGATGGGTGCCCCGGATCGGCGGCATCAGGAAAAGACAGGGGTCGAGCAGGCGCGGAATCCACAGGAGGTTCTTGTCGTTCACCGACCCGAGGACGGCCGAGGCGAGGCCGAGGGCCGGCCGGACGGTCAGCCGGAAGGCGGTGTGCGCGAGGCGGGCGACCAGCCCGGCCTTCTCGGAATGCTCGACGACGAGTGCGGGTTCCTGCGCGCTCGGCCGCGCACGGCCCGCGCTCACAGCCTGTGACAACGAAAACTCCTCATGAATCCCCGAGGCCGCGATAGCGCAACCTGTTCTCGTTGCGACGGCCTGGACGAGTATGTGATCCAGCAAGTACTATAAACTCACAGTATCAGATCACGACAAGAACCGCGTAAGCGATGGCTCACTGTGGAACGCCGGGCCGATTCCGCCGCGCGGCGTTCCAACGGGAAAGGCGACTCCATGGCAAACACCCCGAAGCAAGACGCGTCACGCGACGCCGCCCCGACCGCGCCGGACACCGAAGTGGTCATCATCGGGACGGGCGTCGGTGGGATTTGCGCCGCTGTGCGCCTCAAACAGGCGGGGGTCAAGAATTTCGTCATCCTTGAGCGCGCCGAGGACATCGGCGGCACGTGGCGCGACAACGTGTACCCAGGGGTCGCGGTGGATATCCCGTCCATCTCGTACCAGTACTCGTTCTTCCCCAACCCGAACTGGTCGCGGGTCTTCGCCCCTGGCGACGAGGTGCAGGCCTACCACCAACGCGTGGTCGACCACTTCGGCATCCGCCCGCACGTCCACTTCGGCGTCACGGTGCTCAGCGAGGAGTGGGACGAGGCGAACCACCTGTGGCGGCTGCGCCTCGAGGGCGGCTCGGAGTTCACCGCCCGCTTCGTGATCTCGGCGGTCGGACCGTTCTTCGAGAAGAAGGGCGGCGTGGACATCCCCGGAATCGACGACTTCGCCGGCACGACGGTGTACCCGGGCAAGTGGAAGCCCGAGTACGACATCCGGGGCAAGCGGGTCGCGGTCATCGGGACCGGCGCGACCGGCGTGCAGCTGGCGGGCCACATCGCGCCCGAGATCGGCGAGATGACCGTCTTCCAGCGCACCCCGGTGTACTGCGTGCCCAAGCCGGACTTCGCGATCCCCAAGCCCGTCCAAACCATCCTGCGCCTCCCCGGTCTCGTCAACGGGATCCGCTCGGTCATCGCCGGAGTCGGCAGCGTCGGCCTGCTCTTCGCGATCCACACCCCCGGCTTCATCGCCCGTCCGGCCATGCGGGTGTTCGACACCGCCGTCCGGGCGGTCTACCGCCGCTATCTGAAAGCCGTCGTGAAGAACGACCCTGACGCGGCGGAGAAACTGCTCCCCTCGTTCGGGATCTTCGGCAACCGGCCGACGCTGAACTCGACGTTCCCCCGCGCCTTCAACCAGGAGAACGTGCACCTGGTCACCACGCCGATCGAGCGCATCGTGCCCGAGGGCGTGCGCACGACGGACGGCGTGGTCCACGAGGTCGACGTCCTCATCACCGCGACCGGGTTCAAGCTGTTCTCCGAGCCCTCGTCCTACGAGAAGGGCCGCGTCATCGGCAACGGGGTCGACCTCTCCGATTTCTTCCACGAGCAGGGGATGAAAGCGTACGAGAGCGTCTCCGTCCCCGGCTTCCCGAACCGCTGGATCATCGTCGGGCCGTACTCCTGGACCGGCGGGATCGCCTGGCACGACCTGGTCGACAACGCCGTGGTGCACATCGTCCGCGCGATCTCGCTGGCGAAGGAGCGCAAAGCCACCCGCAGCGAAGTGCGGGCCGAGGCGTGCGAGGCCTTCCACCAGAAAATGATCCGTCAGGGCCACAACATCCGTTGGTACTTCGTCGAGAAGCACAAGGGCATCCACTCGTACTGGAAGAACGCCGACGGCGACGCCCCGTTGATCCGCCCGACCACGATCTGGCAGGCGCACAAGGCCTCGCGAGAGTTCCCGGCGGACGACTACGCGTATTCCACGCGCGCGACCGCAGGCCAGACAGAGGAATCTGCGGCAGCCTCTGCCCGGTGACGGCGGAGACGAGGGCCGGCAACTATGCAATTCGCCATCGCGCCGGGGGATGATTCGACGTTCGAAACGGCGGCGATCGTCCTGCGGACCGCGCACGATTTCCAGGAGCCGCCGGACGACGTCTGGGCCGTGCTCGACGGCGACCAGGCGTGGACCTGGTTGCCGTTGTGCGGCGTGCGGTACGACCAGTCGCCCCACGGGCCCGGATCGACCCGTGAGATGGGCACGGTTCGCGCGCCGTGGCGGTTCCTCTGGATCCAACGCGAGCGCTTCTGGCGGTTCGAGCCGGGCCAGCGGATCAGCTACGCCGCCTACAGCGGCAGCTGGCCGCTGTTGAAGGCGTGGGCCGAGGACTACACCCTCGTCCCGCTCCCCTCCGGCGGCACACGGATCGTCTGGACGGTGGCCTTCACCCCGGTGCTGCTGGACCTGCTTCCGCTGCGGTGGACGAAGGTCTTCCTCGAGCCGATTTTCACGCTGGGCTTTCGTCCTGGCATGAAAGCCCAGTTGCGCAGGCGCGGGCGGCGGAGTCCACAGCGGCCAAATAAAGAGTAAGGAGAGCGGGCCCAGGCGAATAGCCTGGGCCCGCTCTCCTTACTCTGCGCCCCGGTGGGCTTAGGAGCTGACCGCCTCGGTCTGCGGCTCCTCGACAAGCGCGACCTTCGCCTCAAGGGCCCGGTACGAGTAGTCGTCCAGCGAGAAGGTCTTGCTCGCCTTCGTGGACTGGTACGCCGTCGTCGGACGCAGGAATGAGAACTCGCCGTGGTGGTCGAGGTAGTAGCTGTTGGCCCCGGCGCACGCGGGACGGTGCATGAGCGTGTTCGCAGCCTTCGGACGGATGAAGTCGTTGAACCTCCGGTTCGCCTCCGCCGTCACCTCCACCGCAGTCGCCCCGCGACGGCGCGCCTCGGTGATCACCCGGACCGCGTGACGGGCCGAGTTCTCCACCATGACGTGCCACGAGCTGCCGCTCCACGCGAACGGCCCGAAGACCATGAACGTGTTCGGCAGCTTCGGCATGCTCACGCCCTCGTACGCCTCGGCGGAGTGCTGCTCGTAGAAGTCGGCGAGGTCGAAGCCGTCCCGGCCCTTGACCGGCTTGCGCCGGAACACGGTCGGCGAGTGCGACATCTCGAAGCCGGTCGCGAGGACGAGGACGTCGATGTCCCGCTGCTTGCCGTCCGAGGTCTTGATCCCGGTCGGGGTGACCTCCGCGATGCTGTCGGTGACCAGCTCGACGTTGGGGCGGGTGAACGTGCGGTAGTAGATGTTCGAAACGCTCGGGCGCTTGCAGCCGAACCCATAGTTCGGCGTGAGCTTGCGCCGTAGCTCCTTGTCGCGCACCTGCGTGTACAGGAACGCCTGGCACGCGTACTGCGGGAGCAGCGCGATCGGGCCGATGTACTTCCCGAACACGGTGATCGCGACCAGGCCGACCTCGACGAACGCGGCGACGACCGCGCGGATGAGGCTCTGGACGACCGGCAGTTTGCGGAAGAGGAACCGCACCGGCTTGGGGATCGCGAAATCCGGCTTCGCGAAGACCCAGATGCCTCGGCGCTGGTAGACGTCCAGATGCTCCACGACCTTGGCGACCTGGGGGATCATCTGCACCGACGTGGCCCCTGTGCCGATGACTGCGGCGCGCTTGCCCCGCAAGTCGTACTCGTGGTCCCACGACTGCGTCTGGATGACTTTGCCTTTGAACGTCGACAGGCCCTTGATGTCGGGCACTTTCGGCTCGACGAACGCGCCGACCGCCGTGATGACATAGCGCGCGGTGACCTCGGAGCCGTCCGCGATGCTCAACCGCCACAGATGGTTGTCCTCGTCCCAGGCCCTGGCGAGCACTTCGGTGTTCAGCCGCAGGTGCGAGCGCAGCCGGTATTTGTCCGCGCAATGCTCGATGTACTGCTTGACCTCGGCCCCCTTCGGGAAGGTGCGCGACCAGTCCGGATTCTTCTCGAACGAGAACTGGTACACGATCCCCGGCACGTCGACGGCCACGTCGGGATAGTGGTTGTTGTGCCACGTGCCGCCGATGTCGGCGGAGCGCTCGATGATGATGTAGTCGTCGATCCCGGCCTTCTGGAGGAAGATCGCCGCGCCGAGCCCGCCGAAGCCGCCGCCGATGATGGCCACCTCGTGCTGCGGCTGCTCGTGCGGCACGGCCTTCCCCGCCGCCTCCGCCGCCGTCACAGCGTCCATCCGATCACCGGGCTCAGCGTTGTCACGATATTCGCCTCCAAAATATAAAACTTAATATAAATTTTTGCGCATCACAGCACGCCACCGATGTGATGTGCCGTTCTTTATGCTACACCCCGTATCAGACATCTCGTCCCGCGCGCGGAACCCGCTCCCCCGCCCAAGGGCCGATGACGCGCATAGACTGTCCGCATGCGCTTCTCCGTCTGGGCCTCCACGGCCCAATCCTGGCCCGATCTGCTCGACCTCGCCCAGCTCGCCGACTCCGGAGGATGGCACAGCTTCTACCTCGCCGACCACTTCATGCCCCGCACCGCCACCGCGATCGATCCGGGGCGGCCGACGCTCGAGGCCACCGCCCTGCTCGCGGCCCTCGCTGCCGCGACCACACGGGTGCGGCTCAGCACGATGGTGCTCTCGATGACATACCGGCACCCCGCCGTGCTCGCGAACTGGGCGAGCGGCGTCGACCAGATCTCAGGCGGCAGGCTCACCCTCGGGATCGGCGCGGGCTGGCAGGAAAACGAGCATGCCGCGTACGGCATCGCGCTCGGGAGCCCCAAAGAGCGGGTGGACCGGTTCGCCGAGGGCCTACAGGTGATCAAGGGCTTGCTCACGCAGACGGCCACGACCTTCGACGGCCAGTACTACCGGCTCAACGTCGCCGTGAACGAGCCGAAGCCGATCCAGGAGAACCTGCCGATCCTCGTCGGAGCCTCCGGCCCCCGGATGCTCGGGCTCGTCGCGCAGCACGCCGACGAGTGGAACACGTGGAGCAAACCGGGCGAGTTCCGCAAAGCCGCCGAGCCGCTCGAAGCCGCTTGCGAACGGCTCGGACGCGACCCCGAGTCGGTGCGCCGCTCCACCCAGGCATGGTTCCTCCTCGACGACGAGCCCGCGCACGTGCGGGCGTTCCAAGCGCGCACCCGCGATATGCCAGGAATCTCGGGCTCCCCTCGGCAGATCGCCGAGGCGGTCGCAGTGTGGAAGGAGGAGGGCGTGGACGAGGTCATCGTCCGAGACGACTTCCTCGGCCTCGGCCATCGCCGCGCCGACAATTACGAGGCTTTGTGGGAGGCCTTCGCCGAACTCTAAAGCGATCAGCCCCGCCGGTCAGGACGGGATGTGGTAGAGCCCGAGGTCGAGGTCGAGGTCCGACTGCTCGGCGACGGCCTCTTCCGCATGCGGCTCGGCGACGTCTTCGGGGACGATCTCCGCCAAGTCGACCCCGGAAGCCTTGAACGACTCCAGCACCTTGGCGACCACGGCGGGCGAAACGCCGGAAAGCGCGGCGAGCGAGGCGGGCGCGTTGCTGTTGGCCGAGACCCGGTCCAGCGCGGCGATCGGGCGCGAGGCGGCTTCGGTGGCCGCGACCAGCGCGTTGAGCACGTCCGGCAGCGCCAGAAGACGCGCGCCCACCGAGTTGTAGCGGTTGAGCGCCTCGGCGACTTGCTTTTTCCCTTCGGCCTCGGCGGCCAGCTTGGCGCGCAGCCCGTCGGCCTCCGCCTGCATGAGGGCCAGGACGCCCGCCGCTTCGGCCTGCCGTTCCGCGAGGAGGGCGTCCGCGGCGGACCGCCGCGCGTCCGCGAGCGCCTCGCCGACCTTGCGGGTGGCCATCGCCTGCGACTCCGCTTCGAGCACCGCCGCCTGGTGCTGCCCCTCGGCGCGCTTGACCGCGGCCTGCCCCTCGGCCTCGGCGACCGCGATCACATCCGCCTGCAAAACCGCCTGGGCATGCTCGGCGCGAAGCTGCTGCACCCCGATGCTCGCCTCGATCCGGGCCGCTTCGGCCTGCTCCTTTGCGACAGTGACGTCTTTCTGCGCCTGGGCGTCGGCGAGCGGTCCCGCCTGATCGGCCAACGCGTTCTCGGCGGCGACTTGAGCGCGCAGTTTCGCAAGCTCCACATCGCGCTTCTGCGCCGCCTGGGCGATGGCGATGTCGGCTTCCGCCTTCGCGATCGCCCCGGCCTGCCGCGCTTGCGAAGATTGGATGTTCGCGTCCCGCTCCGCCTCCGCGGTGCCGATGAAGGCGTCGCGCTTGGCCTCGGCGATCCGGCTGCGCCCCAAAGAGCCGAGGAATCCGTTCTCGTCGGAGAGCGCGGCGATTTTGACGATGTCGACGGTGTAGCCGATCCGAGAGAGGTCCGCGCTGGCCTCTTCGACCAGCTTTCGGGTCAGCTGCTCCCGGTCGGCGTTGAGCTCCTCCATGCTCGTCCGCGCCAAGATCTCGGCCAAGCTGCCGGACAAGATCTCGTTGAGCTGCGCCCGCAGCTCCAGCCGGTCCACGCCCAAGAAGCGGCGGATCGCGAGCTGGAGCGCCTCGTCGGTCGCGCCGACCGAAACCATGCCGACCGCCTCCAGGTCGACCGGCACGCCGCTCCCGGAGAGCGCGCCGTCCAGCTTGATGCGGACGCTGAGCGGTTCGAGCGTCAAGTAGTCCACCCGCTCGATGCCCGGCAGGCGCAGTCGGGCTCCGCCACGGACGACCCTCGGCTGTCTGCCCCGCCCGGTGAACACTCCGACTTTGTTCGGAGGCACTTTGACGTAAAGCAGGGGGACAAGGAGGACGAGCCAGGCGAGGGCGACCACAATGACAATCGCGATGGGCGTCACGGGCGGATTCCTCTCGGTCTCGCCGGGCGAGCGCGCCCGACTTCGGTGGCGCGCCACATGCGCGCGCCGTCAGCGGCTCTGCCGCCGCGAGGCATTATATAACGTTTCCGTATCACAACGGCGCGCCTCATGCGTTCCTCGAGTGCGACAGGGTAAAGATCTTAGCTCTCCAGGGCGGTGTCTTGGTTCTTCAGAGCGGCCACGAGCGCAGGACCGCGCCGCTCCTCCCCGCCTCCGCGAGCCGTTCACGCCAATCCGCTTCGCCGAGGTCGATCCTCGAAATCGCCGGGCGGGCCGCCGCGAGCCGGTCGTACGCCGCGCGCGCCGTGTGGCCGGCGCGCACGATCGGTCCGGCCTGTCCGGTCAGCGCCAGCTCCGTCCGCGCCTCGGTCAGCCAGTCCAACGCCTCGTCCAACGCTTCGACCACCGCAGAGGTGTTGTTCGCGCACATCGCCTCGGCGAGCTCGGGGTCCGAGCCCGCCACACGGGTGCCGTCGCGGAACGATCCCGCCGCGAGGCCCAGCGCCAACTCGCCGCCAGCCGCCCCGGTGTTCGCCAGCGCCGCCGCGAGCAGGTGCGGCAGATGCGAGATCCGGGCCACCGCCCGGTCGTGCTCTGCGGCGAGCGCGGGCACGACTGCCGCGCCCAGATCCAAAGCCAACCGCGCCACCCGCGCGAACCCAGCCGAGGACACTGTTTCGTCCACGCTCACCACCCAGGCGGCCCCTTGGAACAACGCCGGGTCCGCGGCCTCCCAGCCGCTGTTCGCCGTGCCCGCCATCGGGTGCCCGCCGACGAACCGCCCGGCGAGGCCGTGCTCCTGCGCGGCGGCGAGGATCGACGCTTTGACACTGCCGACGTCCGTCACGAGGCAAGAGCCGCCGAACGCCGCGATCTGCGCGAACACTCCTCCAGTGGCCCGCATCGGCACCGCCGCCACGATGATCGCCCCGCGCCGCTCGGCTTGTTCGAGGGCGCTCTCCAGCTCGTCGAACACAGCGAAGCCCTCGGCGCGGACAGCTTCGAGGGCTCGGGCCGAACGCACATACCCGAACGCCTCGCGCCCGGCGGCGGCGGCGGCTTTGACCACAGAGCCGCCGATTTGCCCGAGCCCGATGACGCAGACCGGGGAGGAGTCGGGGGTCGTCATGCCTACCAGGCTCTCATGCCCGATAGGCTCTCGGCATGGAGAGGTGGGAGGAACAGCCTGAAGCCGCGCCAACCGCGCAGCGGCTGCACAAAGACGCGATGCGCGACATCCTCGGACCCGCGCTCCGCGCGCACGGCTTCAAAGGCACGGCCCCCCTACTGGGAACGATGGTTTCCGAACGGCGATTTGGCCTGGGTCTGGGTCCAGTCCAGAGCCACGATCACCACCATGATCTACGGCGGATTGGTGTACACGGTGAACTGGGCCTATCTCACCGCGCCCGATATCGCATGGCGAAGACAAACGTTCTCGTCGCCGATCAAACGATTCCATGGCCACTGCGGCATCGTCGACGGACGCATCCCCGCGCTCCGATACCCTGCTGATGCGGACACAGATCGGCAGTGGCGGCGGATCACGACCGCGAACGAGGCGGCTCGCGCGATGACCGATGTCGTCGAGCAGTTCGAAGACGACGTTTGGCCGTCGATTCTCAAACTGAACGATCCGAGCACCTGCCTGCGGGAAGCCGAACGAACCAGGCATCATGTCTTCCCGCATCCGACGCTGCGCCTCCAACTCGCAGCGACGGGCGCGCTCCCCGATTTCGACCAAACCGCCGCAGAGTACCTCGCCGCAAGCGACGAGCGTTCCGCCGAGAACAATCAGCGCTACGTCGCGTTCCTGCGCGCCTGGGTCGAGGACCGACGCGCCAGATCCCGGATTGATGAAAACTGACGACGCGAATAGGCGTTCCACAGGCAGCCCGACTACCGTAGACTCCATGTCGTCACAAGAGGCACACGGGCTCGTCGGAGTCGGGGTCGCGGTCCTACGCGAAGAGGGGCATTGGCGGGTGCTCGAGCTTTCCCCCAAGGTGCTCGCGAGCCTGGAGCAGGCCGAACGCGAATTGCGCGAGCTGCGCAGCACCAGCGCGGTGTTCGGACTGATCAATGTGGACGACGAGTTCTTCGTCATCGTCCGGCCAGGGCCTGGCGGATCGCGGCTGCTCCTCTCCGACGCGACAGCGGCGCTCGACTACGACCTCGCCGCCGACGTGCTCGACGAGCTGCATGTGGAGATCCCCGATCCGGACGAACTCGACGACGACGAGGAGCCATGGGCCGAAGGCGATTTCGCGATCCTCGAAGACCTCGGCCTTTCCGAATCCGTGCTCAGCCTCATCGTCTCCGAGTCCGACGAGCTCTACGCCGACGAGCAGATCACCGCGCTCGCCCGCCAGCTCGGCTTCGAAGAAGAACTCGCCGACCTTGAACGAAAGTCCAAGGGAGCCGACAAGCGCCCCCGCGCGTGAGCGAAGCCCCCGACCACGACCCCGATATCGCGCTGATGCGCGCGGCTCTGGCCGCCGCGTCCGCCGCAGGCGAGCTGGACGTGCCGGTCGGAGCAGTTGTGTTCGGGCCCGACGGCGCGGAGCTGGCCCGTGCCGCGAACGCGAGGGAGGCGCTCGGAGATCCCACCGCGCACGCGGAGATCCTCGCGCTGCGGCAAGCCGCCGCCGTGCTCGGCGACGGTTGGCGGCTGGTCGGATGCACGTTGGCGGTCACGTTGGAGCCGTGCACGATGTGCGCCGGCGCGGCCGTGAACGCGCGGATCGGTCGGATCGTCTTCGGCGCACGGGAGCCGAAGACCGGCGCGGTCGGCTCGTTGTGGGACGTGGTGACCGACCCCCGTCTCAACCACCGCCCCTTGGTGCGCCCCGGAGTCCTTGAGCCAGAGTGCGCAGAGCTCACCAGAAGCTTTTTCCGCAAGCTCCGCGCCCAACGGTCCACGCCAGAGCAATGTCGGTGACATAGGCCATAGCCACTGCCCTGGCATTGCCCTCGCGCTCCGAGCGCCTTGGGCGGAGCCGGCAAAGACCTCGCCCGGCTCGTCGCGAAGCGCGCGCTCCGGGAGGACGCGTGCTTGCCGCTCAGCAGGTTCCTCAGGAAACGACCGCAGGGCAAGGACTGCGCCTGGTCAATCCGGTGACGGTTGGCCCGAGCAAGATCGGCCCGCGCTCCTGGGGCGTTCGGACGGACTGCATCGTCGCCGAAGCCCGGAAGGGCTCCGAACCGGTTTGGACAACCCCCACCACGTCGTGTAGAGTCCACCGCTTGGTGGCGTGTCCGAGCGGCCTAAGGAGCACGCCTCGAAAGCGTGTGAGGCTAACCCCCTCCGAGGGTTCAAATCCCTCCGCCACCGCCACTTTCAAGCGAGAAAGCTCCGCCCAGATCTGGGCGGAGCTTTCTCGCTTTGCGTGCCTCATGAGGAGAGCGCGCGTGCGGCGGGGGACGTGGCCAGGTAGGCGACGGCCTGCGCGGTGTTCCCTTCCTTCTCCGGCGTGTACCGGGGGTTGAACAAGCGCACCGCTGAGCCGAGCAAGGTGCGGATGCGGGGCGAGGCGCCCCGCTTGCCCGATTTGTGCAGCTGCCAGATCAGCCTGGGGTAGCCGAGGTTGGGCAGGCTCGGGTCTTGGCGGACCATGAATTTCAGCCCGCGCAACAAAAGCGCGTACAGGACGCCGCTGGCGAACAGGCCCAAGAACACGCGCTTGCCGTAGCTGGCCCCGAAGTACTGAGCGGCGTTGAACGCGACGTGCCGATGCTCGACCTCCTCGGCCCCGTGCCAGCGCCACAGGTCGCTCATCACCAGGTCCGCGCCGAGCTCGTCCCACCGGTTGTTGAGCACCCAATCGCCGATCACCGCCGTGAAATGCTCGATCGCCGCGACCAGCACGACCTCCGTGACCACGGCATTGCGCCGGTCGTCCGCGCTCGCGTCGTCAATGACCGAGCTGAGGCGGCCGAACAGCCAGTCGACCTGATTCTGAAAAGGCTCAGGGTCGACCCCGTACTTCTCCAGGAACGCCAGCACCGCCCCGTCGTGGCTCTTGGCGTGCACTCCCTCCTGGCCCATGAAGCCGAGCATTTCCTCGCGCAGCCGCTCGTCTTTGACGTATTCGAGAGCGTCGGTGAAGACTTTGCAGAACCACCGCTCCCCGCCGGGCAAGAAGAGGTTGAGGCCGGTGACCAGGTGCGACGCGTACGGCTCGTCCGGGATCCAGTGCAACGGCGATTGCGAGAAGTCGAACCGCACGTCCCTCGGCCGCAACGCGATCTCATGTGTCGCGAACTCGTCGAACGACGAAGACGCTTCTCCCGATGCCCGCTGCTCTTTCAGCATGGCGCGCTCCTCTCAGGCTCGAGGGCAGATCGTGATCCTGCCCACTCAAGAGAGTTTACATTTCTTCTCGTTTGTATACCACCCCTGGAAGGGAACTCACGGGCCGGCGCTGCGCCCCGACGCTCCTCGCGGCCCGCTCCCGAACGCAGCCCGCAGCTGCCCCCTTCCTCGTATACTGGCCTGGGGCCACATCGAACTCTTCCGAGGAGACAAACAACATGGGCATCCGCGTCCGCGCAGTTTCTGCCGTCCTTGTCGCCGCGACCTCGAGCGGGCTCCTCGCCCCGACCGCCCTCGCCGAGCCGACGCCGCCGCCGTCCGCCCCACAGCCGGCCAAGGTGTCCTGCTCGACGCTCGACCAAGTCCAGGAAAGCCTCGACGACGACATCGACGCGGGGGTCGGCGGCCTGCGCATCGTCATCAGCTCTCCGTACGCCTCCGGATCATCCCAGAAGAACAACGCCGACGACAAGATCAACATGGTCGCCCACGGCGTCACCTATCTCAAGGGCGTCGACGACGACAGCCCAGTTCCTGGCCTCGCCCGCATTTTGGACAAGATGGACCGCGGCGTCGACGACATGCGCAACGCCGTGGACTCGCTCTTCCATTGGAGCCCTGGAACCTGGAACGGCCTCGAGTACCTCCAGCCGTCCATGGGCCTCGCGTTCCCGCAGCAAGGCACCTGGGACACCCTCGACTACGTCGACGAGCAGCAAGAAGCCGCGTCCGACCTCGTCGCCCAGCTCCGGGGCAGCTGCTCCTGACTTCTCGCCGCGTCGGTGCAGTAGCCTCGATGTATGACTCGTGATCTTCCCGAAGACGAACCTCCCGCCGTCGTCACGATCACCGGAGCTGCGGGAAACATCGGTTATGCCTCGGTTTTCCGGATCGCGTCCGGCGCGATGCTCGGTCCGCGCAGACGGATCGCCCTGCGGCTTCTCGAGGTTCCCGCCGCCGTCCGCGCCGCCGAGGGAGTCGCCATGGAGCTCGTGGACGGCGCGTTCGAGCTGCTGGACTCCGTCGAGGTGCACGACGATCCCGCGACCGCCTTCACCGGCGCGAATTTCGCGTTGCTCATCGGCGCCCGGCCGAGGACGCAGGGGATGGAGCGGGCCGACCTGCTCCAGGCGAACGGCGGCATCTTCGGGCCGCAGGGCCGCGCGCTGAACGACGGCGCGGCGGATGACGTCCGAGTGGTCGTCGTTGGCAATCCCGCGAACACGAACGCCTTGATCGCGATGAGCCACGCCCCGGACATCCCCCCGGAGCGGTTCACCGCGCTCACCCGGCTCGACCACAACCGCGCGCTCGCGCAGCTCGCCGCGAAAGCCGGGGCTCCGCTCGCGGAAGTCTCCAGGGTGAGCATCTGGGGGAACCATTCGAGCACGCAATACCCCGATATTTTCCACGCCAGGATCGGGCAGCTCTCCGGCGCTCGGCTCGCCGAGGACCGCGCTTGGCTCACCGAGGAGTTCATCCCCACGGTCGCGAAGCGCGGAGCCGCGATCATCGAGGCGCGCGGGGTCTCCTCTGCGGGTTCCGCCGCCTCCGCCGCCATCGACCACATCCGCGATTGGGCGCTCGGACACGAGTGGGGCGAGAACTGGACCTCGGTCGCGCTCCCCTCCCCCGGAGCCTACGGCGTGCCGGAGGGCCTGGTGAGCTCCTTCCCGGCGCGCTCGGTCGGCGGGGAATGGCGGATCGTGGAAGGCCTGGAGCTTAGCTCGTTCTCCCGCGCGCGGATCGACGCGTCCGTCGCGGAACTCGTCGCCGAACGGGACGCGGTGCGAGCGCTCGGGCTGGTCTAGCCGAGACGGGGAGCCCGCCGGACGCGGTCAGCCGCTCGCGATGGCCCGCAGTCCGAGCCGAGCGGCTGACCGCTCACAGAGCCAAGTAGTTGTGCAGCTCGAACGGGGTGACCTGACGGCTGTAGTCGGCCCACTCGCGCCGCTTGTTGCGCAAGAAGTAGTCGAAGACGTGCTCGCCGAGCGCCTGCGCGACCAGCTCGGAGCCCTCCATCGCGGTGAGCGCCTCGGAAAGCGTCTCCGGCAGCGGGCGGTAGCCCATCGCCTTGCGCTCCGCCACGGACAGCGACCACACGTCGTCCTCGGCCTGGGCGGTCAGCTCGTACCCCTTCTCCACGCCGCGCAGCCCCGCCGCGAGCAGCACCGCGAAGGTCAGATACGGGTTGCAGGAGGAATCGGGGCTGCGCACCTCGATCCGCCGCGAAGACGCCTTGCTCGGCGTGTACATCGGCACTCGGACCAGCGCGGAGCGGTTCGACGCGCCCCAGCAGGCCGCGGTCGGGGCCTCGCCGCCCTGCACAAGGCGCTTGTACGAGTTCACCCACTGGTTCGTGACGGCGCTGATCTCGTTGGCGTGTTCGAGGATACCCGCGATGAACGACTTGCCGATCGGCGAGAGCTGCAGCGGGTCGTCCGGGCTGTGGAACGCGTTCGCCTCCCCCTCGAACAGGCTCATATGCGTGTGCATGGCGGAGCCCGCGTGCTGGGTGAACGGCTTGGGCATGAACGTCGCGCGCACGCCCTCGTGGATCGCCACCTCTTTCACCAGGTAGCGCAACGTCATCACATTGTCGGCCATGGAGAGCGCGTCGGCGTAGCGCAGGTCGATCTCCTGCTGACCCGGAGCGTTCTCGTGGTGGCTGAACTCGACCGAGATCCCCATGAACTCCAGGGCGTGCACCACGTGGCGGCGGAAGTCCGGGGCCGAGTCGTGCACGGCCTGGTCGAAGTAGCCGCCGTCGTCCGCGGGGACCGGCGGGGTCAGCTTCGACGGAGAGTCTTTGAGCAGGAAGAACTCGATCTCCGGGTGCACGTAGCAGGAGAAGCCGAGCTCCAAAGCGCGGTTGAGTTGGCGGCGCAGCACATGGCGGGAGTCCGCCCAGGACGGCGAGCCGTCCGGCATCGCGATATCGCAGAACATCCGCGCGGAGTGGTGCTTGCCGCTGCTCGTGGTCCACGGCAGCACCTGGAACGTGGACGGGTCCGGCTTGGCGACCATGTCCGCCTCGTACACGCGGGAGAAGCCCTCGATGGCCGAACCGTCGAAGCCGATCCCCTCGGCGAAGGCTCCTTCCAGCTCGGCGGGGGCGATGGCCACCGACTTGAGATACCCCAGGACATCGGTGAACCAGAGCCGGACAAAACGGATGTCCCGCTCTTCGAGCGAACGGAGGACAAACTCCTCTTGGCGGTTCATGCGCCCAGCTTAAAGCCTTTTCATGAAGCCCGTGTAACCGGGGCGTGGTTTTCCCAAATCAAGATCACGCACAGCGAAACAACAAAAATTGTGAGGCCTCGCCGCCGCCTCGGCCGGGGAGGCCAGACGGACGGATCGCGCGCCGGCGACGCCGGAGACGGCCGCGCGGGCCCGGCGCCCGCAGACGGCTAGCAGGTGAGACCGTCGGCGGGCGAAACCAGATCGATCAGATACCGCTGCACCGCGCTGTCGATGCACTGGCTCTCGCCCTGGAGGGAGACCGTGTGCTGCGTGCCGTTGTACGTGATGAGCGAAGCTCCGAGCTGTTTGGCCAGCTCCACGCCCGCCTGATACGGCGTGGCCGGGTCGTTGGTGGTGGAGACCACCACGACTTTGGGCAGTCCGGCGGGCGGGCTCGTGATCGTCGGCGCGATGGTCGGCTTGACCGGCCAGAACGCGCACGGGTCGAGCGCCGCGTGCCCGGTGCCGCGCTCGTCGTCCTCGAACGGGGCGGCCTGTCGCCCTTGCACGTCCATCTGGTCGACGACGGACCGGTCGGTGATCGGCGGGTCGTCGACGCACCGCACGGCTCCGTTCGCGTCCTGCTCGTTGCTGTAATGCCCGGTCTTCGCGTCCCGGTCCATGTAAAGGTCCGAGAGCAGCTGCAAGATGTTGCCCGAGCCCGCTTTGAGCTCGGTGAGCCCTTCGCGCAGCGCCACCCACAGCTGCTTGGAGTACAGCGCCTGGATGGTGCCGAGGACCGCGTCCGAGTAGCCGAGGCCGCGCCCGTCGCGGGTGTTGACCGGGTGCTCGATCAGCGGCAGGACGAGGGCGTGGAACTTCGCGTCGGCCTGCGAGGCGTCGTTGCCCAGCGGGCAGTTGTTCTGAGTCGCGCAGTCGGCGGCGAAGATGCGGAACGCGTCCTCGAAGCCCTTCGCCTGGTTGACGATCTTGTCCACCGGGCTCTCGTTGGGATCGAGCGCGCCGTCCAGGACCAACGCCCGCACATGCGTCGGGAAGAGCAGCGCGTAATCAGTGCCGATGCGGGTGCCGTAGGAGTAGCCGACGTAGTTCAGCTTCTCGTCGCCGAGCACCTGGCGCAGCACGTCCATGTCCCGAGCCACGTCCATGGAGTTCACATGGGCGAGGAAGTTCGCCCCCGTGCGCTGCGCGCACTTCTGCGCGTAGTCCCGGTTGCGCGCCTCCGCCCTGGCGATGCCCGCGGGGCTGTAGTCGTTGTCGTTGAGCGCGCGCAACGCGTCCTGCTCTTTGTCGTTCAAGCAGTGCACCGAGGGAGTCGAGTGCCCGATCCCCCTCGGGTCGAAGCCGATCAGGTCGAAACGCTGGGCGATCTCCTTGGTCACCAGCGCCGACGCGGAGCCCGCGACGAACCCGACCCCGGAGCCGCCCGGCCCGCCGGGGTTGAAGAGCAAGGAGCCCACCTTCTGGCCGGAGGCCTTGATCCGGTACACGGCGATCTGCGCGCTCTCGCCCTTCGGGTTCTGGTAGTCCACCGGCACCTTGACCATGGCGCAATCGGTCCTCGGGCTCGGCTTGAAATCAGGCACGTAACCCTGGCAGGAGCCCCAAGCGACCTGCTGCTCGTAGAACGGGCGCAATATTTCCGGCACCTCTGGGGTCGCGACGGACTGCGGAGCCCCGGCCAACGCGAAACCCACAGCAGAAGCCGTCGCCGCGACCGCGGCCACAGCAGCGGCCAATGCCTGCGCCCGATTGCGCTTGACCTTGCCGACAAAGGCGCCGCTCCAGCCCACAACAGATGACACATCTCTCACGGGATGCCATCCTGCCATGTCTTCCTGATAAATGCGCACGCTCCGCCTTGGTTCGTGATCGACTTGTGGCCCCAGAAGCCCGCGCGAGGGTTGCCCCGCCCCGGCATTCGGCGTTACACTGACATCGGCCAGAGCCCAACCCGGGGACCCGCGAAGCGGGCCTCGAGGAATGAAAGGTCCGTATTTCTATGTCTTTTTCTGCTGCGTCGTACGCAACTGAGGACCGGCCCCGCGTGCGGGTCAAGCATTTGCAGGAGATGAAGCACGAGGGCCGCAAATGGTCCATGCTCACCGCCTACGACTACACCACCGCGTCGATCTTCGACGAGGCCGAGATCCCGGTGCTCCTGATCGGAGATTCGGCCGCCAACCTCGTCTACGGCTACGACACCACCGTGCCCGTGGAAGTCGAGGAGCTCCTGCCGCTGGTGCGCGGTGTCGTCCGAGGGGCCAAACACGCGCTCGTCGTCGCCGACCTTCCCTTCGGCAGCTACGAGGCCAGCCCTGCGCAGGCGTTCGAGACCGCCGCCCGGTTCATGAAAGCCGGAGCGGGCGCGGTGAAACTCGAAGGCGGCGAGGACTACGCCGAGCACATCGCGCTGCTCAGCCGCGCCGGGGTCCCCGTGATGGCCCACATCGGCTTCACCCCGCAGCGGGTGAACAGCCTCTCCGGATTCCGCGTGCAGGGCCGGGGCGACGACGCGGAGACGCTCGTCCACGACGCCATCGCGGTCGCCGAAGCAGGCGCGTTCGCCGTGGTCATGGAGATGGTGCCCGCCGAGGTGGCCGCGCAGATCACCGCCAAACTCACGATTCCGACCGTCGGCATCGGAGCCGGGCCGGACTGCGACGCGCAGGTGCTGGTCTGGCAGGACATGGCCGGGCTGACCACGGGGCGCACGGCGAAATTCGTCCGCCGCTTCGCGGAGATCGGCAAAGACCTCGGCCAAGCCGCCCGCGAATACGCCAACGACGTACAACGCGGCGCCTTCCCCGCACCCGAACACTCCTACTGAACACCAGGGCGCACAGCACAACCACCCCACACGCCGCCCCGCGGAGACCGGCAAAGACCACGGCCAAGCCGCCCGCGAAGACGATGGTTTTCGATCAAGGCTTTCGGCAGTTCGACCAAGGGTTCCCCCTCGGGGCGCGTTGCGAGCACCGATCGGACCCGGTGCGCTGCGATGGGGAGCAAGTGAGGCCGAACGCCTCGACAGCCGACGTTCTCAACGGCGGCCACGGCCCGTGGGCGCAAGTGCCTCGCTGCGGTTATTTTTCATTCGAGGATGCGCCATGTCAACACGACAGGCTGACGTGTTCGATTGGGAGTGACGCGCCCATTACCAGTTGAATGCCTTGTGTGGTGTCTCCGGCGCCTCTGATGGTGTCGTGGGCGCCGTGTACTGCGGGCCGTCTCGGGTGATTATCGTGGGCGTGGGCAAGAAGTCGAATCGTGTTCTGTCACCCTTGAAACAAGGTGAGCTACCGGTGAACATCACCGGATATGTCGAGTCTGATTCGATCTTGAACATGTAGCCGTCAGGCGCGGTTCCGAAGTAATTGGGCTTGTTGAAACCCTTGCGCTCCTCGACTCGCCATCCCCAGTTCTTCCATATCTCCCCAACTTTGGCCACCAAATCGAGGGGGTTGGTTCCGGGCGGGGTGATGACAGTGCGCCTATCGTGGTACTTGGCCGGGTCGTCGTTGTTGTTCTCGCTGCCGAAGTCGTCGCATGGGGCCACTGACGCTCCTCCTGAGGCCCCATAGCGAGAGTTGTCGAGAGCATAGCCGTCCGGCAGCTCCCGCAGGGTCTTCACGTAGTAGCGGTACACAGCGTCTTGCGCTTGCTGCCTCGTTGTCGGCATGGGCTCCATCGGTGCTCCTTTCACGTTGGGCGGCGGGCGGTCGTCCGGCCCCGCCAACCCTGTGAGCCTGCCGCAACCTGCCGTAGCGAGCGTGATCGAGAACAGTAATGCTGCCGCTCTCGCCATAGCCTTGCTATCTAGGGGTGACATGGCTGTTGTCTCCGATCAAGATCCTGCCCACGTTCTTCATCGCGGGATTGTCGGGGTCCCAATAACTACTGTGACCGCCAGAGCCTCCGTCCATCTGGTAGGCATCGGCCCATTCGGTCGGGCTGACGCCTAGGCCCACAGAGCCGGTGAGTCCGAAGGCATCCATGATGTCGCCTCCGATATTAGCCACGTCGATGGGATCCCAAGAGCCTTTGCCGACGAAGACTTTGGCCCCGTCCTGCAGCGAAAGGCCGTGGGCGCTGTCGGCGAACGCGCCGGGGCTGGCCAGCAACACGACTGCATCCGCGTCGAGGTGGTTGCCGTGCGTTGCGGCTGCGCCGACCTCTGTTGTGCCGTAAGAATGACCGATCACCGTGTTGTAGGAACGTCCCCCTGCCGCCGCGTCGTCGTGGGAGGCCCTGATGCCGCTCTGGAAATCGTCTAGCGGCTTCGCGCCGTTCAAGGCAGGGTCCGGGTCACCGGCCCACGGCCCTTTGCCTTCGAGGCCGCTTATGGTCATAGGCCGGTCGTAGCTCAGCCACTCTGTCATCGAGAGTTGGCCTTCCCTCAGCTGTCCGTGAGATGCGTCCTTAGCCGAATCGATCATGTCTCGCGCATGCGAGTCATAGGAGCTCATTTGCGTCAGGTCCGAGAAGGTGCCGGGCACGATGGTGCCGTGCTGTAACGCGTGATCAGGGTTGTAGATGGAGATGGCCGCGTGGTCATTTGCGTCGATGAATCCGAGGAATCGGGGCAGCCCGTCTGCCTTCGGGTTATCTTTCGACGGCTGCTGCGACCTGTCGAGGGTGTCGCGCACATTGTGATACCCGTTCACCGCGTTTTGGAGATCTGTGCATTTCGCTTCCCAGTCCGCGTAGTCCTTCTGATACTGGTCGAAAGTCTTCCCTCCGAAGTCAGGGGGGCCGGGGGTGGGTGCTGGCGCAAGTCGTCAAGCTGGTGTTGCTTCTGCTCGGTGATCTCCTGCAGATGCATCTGGTTGTAGTGGTCTCGGCCCCGGCCGTCCTCGGGCGCGAACGGGATGCCGCCATGGTTGCCGATGTCGTGGTAGCGGGCGTAGATGTCGTCCTTCTCTTTGGGGCTGAGCTGTTCCCAAAGGTCGTGGAGCTGCTTGGGGTCGCTCGGAACGGCCATGGTGCCGTCCGCGATAGCAGCGGCCTGCACATGCGCGGTTTTGCTGGGATCGTAAGACTCAAAGGGCCGACCTTTAGAGTCCAAAGCGAGTTTGGAGAGGTCGATGGCTTCTTTGATCTTCCCCGCCCACATGTCGGCCAGCTCTTCGAGCTGTTGGACAAGGTTTTTAAGCCCTATCTCGATGTTCAAGGCCATGATTCGCAACACGTCGAATACCTGCTGGGGGAAGTAGGTCGGCAGAGCCTTGACCTGCACGGTGAAGTCGTCCGCGACAGTGAACGGCTCCCCGCACGGCCACAGCATCCCGTCGCTTGTCTGCAGCGTGATCGCGTCCTTCTCCGCGCCCTCGATGTATTCGAGCGTCGTGCCACGGGAATTGCTGATGTACCCCTCGGCTTGATCCAGCTGGCTCGCCGTGTTGGCCAGGCACGAGTGCAACTCCCCGTAGATCCGCCCAGTGGTCGTGGAGCGGGCTTGTAGCGCGTCGGAAGCTGGCCCTGTCCACTCGTCCCCACCGGCTGGGAAGCGCAGGCGGTGCGGGAATCGGGACTCCTCTGACTCGATCTTCGCCGCACGCGCACGCATGGCTGAAGCAATCTCAGAGAGCGCGGACAGATCCAGCGCTTCCAGGAGCGCGCGGGTGAGCTTGCCGGTCATACGGGAATGTCCACCTGATCGAACGAGGCTTTCGCGGCCTCCTCGGTCATGTCCACCACGTCCGCCGCTGAGACGACCGTGTTCCCGAGCCATTCGAGCTCGTTGCCGAAGCGCCGCAAGAAGTCTTCGTATCCGGTGGCAGCGTCGCTGAGCGCGTCCGACAGCTCAAGGCCCCGCAAACGCTGCGAAGCGGATCGGAGCGAGTCGGGCGTTTGGTCGGACTTCAGCTCTTCCGCCGCCGTCAGAACCTCTCGACCCGCCTGACGCGCCCTCTCAGTATTCAGCTTCACCGCACGCCGCCCTTGCTGACCTTGTACGCCTCCTTCTGACGCTCGATCACCTCGTGCGCCTTCGAACCCTGGTAGACGAGGACTTCGGAGCCGTCTTTGGCGTTGATCCTCTGATCCGGCTCAATAGGCGGCAAGCCCTCCTTGTACGCTTCGGCGCGCTGCTGGCCTAGCGCGATGTCGTCTAGCTCGTCCTCGGCCATGCGGTCCATATAGTCGAACCGCATGGTCTTCGCCCCAACATCCTCACGCCCGTAACGCCCCACTCCGTAGTACGCCATACGGGAAACTCCTCCTGTTCAGGGCTTGCGCCTCGCTGGGTCGGATCGTACTGCTCGGCACAGGACGCCACAAGACGACAGTTCACGATCCGGCAGACGCGCAGGGCCGACGCCCGCGCGGGTTCCGTGCTTTGCGTTCCGCGCAGGCGGTTTTCGCCGCGTCGAGTTCGATATCGAGGAACATCAGCTCCCAGCGCTCCCCGTAGGGCGCGATCAAGCCCTGGGTTTTCCACCGGTAGGTCGTCTTCGCGGACTTCCCGACATGCGCGGCGGCTTCCTCGACGGCGAGCGGGCGGGGCGCGTCCACGTCCAATACGGGTTCACACGGCCTCCTGCGCGAGGACAGCGGTGATGTGGTCGAACTCGACTTGTTCGACGGTCCACCCGTATTTCGGGCATTGCACCAGGTGCGGCTCCATGTGCCCCTCCTGGGGGGAGGAACGGCAGGTCGCTCTGTCCACAGTTGAGGCGCTTGTAGCCTTTGACCACCACGGGATTCTCCCGATGTTGCCTTTGCGGCCAGCGTCGGACAGCAATCAGCATCAGAAACGGTCCGCTCTCCTGCGTCGGGGCCGCCGAGGCGGGAGGCGGCGCGCCCGTTCTACGCTGAACGCATGCGGACTCTCTATCCAGAAATCGAACCTTTCGCCTCCGGCTTCCTCGAAGTCGGCGACGGGCAGCGGCTCTACTGGGAGCAGGTGGGCAATCCGGCGGGCAAGCCCGCGGTCTTCCTCCATGGCGGTCCTGGCGGGGGGATCAATCCGAAGCAGCGGCAGTTCTTCGATCCGAAGCGCTACAACGCTCTGCTCTTCGACCAGCGCGGCTGCGGGCGCTCCACGCCGCACGCGGGCGAGGACCCGGACCTTTCGCGCAACACCACGTGGAAGCTGGTCGAGGATATCGAGAAGCTCCGCGAGCATGTCGGGGTCGACCGTTGGCTCGTCTTCGGCGGCTCGTGGGGCTCCACCCTCGCGCTCTCGTACGCGCAGACGCATCCCGAGCGGGTGAGCGAGCTCGTGCTCCGGGGGATCTTCCTGTGCCGGGAGGAGGAGCTGAACTGGTTCTACAACCCGGGCGGGGCGAGCCGGATCTTCCCCGACCTCTGGGAGGAGTACCTCGCGCCGATCCCCGAAGAGGCGCGCGGCAACAACCTCATCGAGGAGCACGCGAGGCTCCTGTGGGGCCCCGACCAGGCCGCCGCCGAGGCTTCGGCCTTCGCGTGGACCGGCTGGGAGGATCGTCTCATCGGTCTCGTCGCCGACCCCGACGACCGTGTGAAAGACCCGCGCACGGCGCTCGCCTTCGCGCGCATCGAGAATTGGTATTTCCGCAACGCGGCGTTCCTGCGGGAGAACCAGCTGCTCGAAGACGTGGACAAGATCCGAAACATCCCCGGCGTGATCGTCCACGGCCGCTACGACGTGATCTGCCCGGTCTCGAACGCCTGGGAGCTGCACAAGCGCTGGCCGGAGTCCAAGCTGTTCATCTCCCCCCGCGCTGGGCACGCGGCTTTCGAGGCGGAGAACACGCACCACCTCGTCGAAGCCGTCGACGCGTTCGCGGAGTAAGCCTCGGCGGCGGGCGGAGCCGAATCCGCGTACAACTGAAGCATGGCAGTGGTCGAGCACCTTGAGGTGGAGCGCAAATACGACGCGGCCCCAACCGCCACGGCTCCGAGCTGGGCGGGCCAGGAAGCGGCGGCTCCGGTCGGCTCGATCCTGCGGGCGGTGTACTTCGACACCGCCGACCTGCGCCTTTTAGCGCAGAAGATCACCTTGCGCTGGCGCTCCGGGGAAACGTCGGAGGGGTGGCATCTCAAACTCCCTGCGCATGCGGGCCGGGTCGAGCTCCAGGTCCGGGCGCGCGGCGCGGACCCGGACCGAACGCCCGACCCGGCCCGGCTGCCGGACGAACTCGCCGTCCGGCTGCGCGCCTGGACCGCGGGCCGCCCGCTCGTTCCGGTCGCGCGGCTCGTGACGCTGCGCGAGGAGACCGAGGTCTCGGGAGCCGGAACCTTCTGCGACGATCTGGTCACCGCGACCCGGTTCGCGGACGGGTCGACCGTGGTGTGGCGGGAATGGGAGTTCGAGCTCTGCCCCGACCCCGACCCCGAGCTGGTCCGGCGCGCGGACGAGCTCATTCTCGGCTCCGGGGCGCGCCCGGCGCGCTCCGATTCGAAAGTGGCGCGCGCGTTGGGGCGTGGTGCGGGGCCAGCGCGGGCACGGCGGGCTCCGCAGACCGTCGCGGCGTTCCTCGCGGTCCGGCTCGGCCCGATGCGGACCCGGCTGTGCGCGCAAGACTTCCCCGTCCGGGCGTACGAACACGACTCGGTGCACCAGCTCCGCGTGACCACGCGAGCGCTCCGCAGCCTGCTCCAGGCGTTCGCGCCGTTCCTGCGCAAAGCCCCGACCAAACGGCTCGCCGACGAGCTGCGCTGGCTCGCCTCGGAGTTGGGCGGAGCCCGCGACGCGGAGGTGCGCGCCGAGCGGTTCGAATCGTTGGCCGCGACGAAAAAACATTCGGAACTGCGCGCGGCCGCTCGTGCGCTCGCGGCGGAGGAACGGGAAGCGTACCGGGCCGCGCACCAGGAAACAGTGCGGGCGCTCGACTCTCGCCGCTATCTCCATTTGCTCGACGCGCTGGACGCGTATGTCGCCGACCCGCCGGTCCGCAAGGCCAATAGGCGGACCGGCGCAGGAGCCGCCTTGGCCGAAGCGGTGGGCGGCGCGGCGGACAGGTTGTTCCTCGCGGACGCGGCGCTGGCCGAGGCGACCGATCAGGGCGAGCGAGAGGAGGGCCTGCACGAGGTGCGCAAACGCGCCAAGGGGCTGCGCTATGTCGGCGAACTCGCTGCGGAGGCGGGGACCGGGCCGTTCGCCTGGGCCGAACCCGTCAAGCAGCTCCAAGACGTCCTCGGCGAGCACCAGGACGCCGTCGTGCTGCGCGATTGGCTGCGCGAGCGCCAACGCAAGGAGGGGAGCCACGCGTTGCAGCGCGGACTCGACCAACTCATCGCGGGCGAACGGGCTCGCGCCCGCAAACGCGAGGCGGCTTACCCGGCGGCGATGAGCGCCGTCACGGAAGCATGGGCGAGCGGATAGGCTCTGCCCATGATCCGGCTCAACTTTCTCTTCGCGCTGCTGTCCTTCGCGCTCGCCCTGGCCGGCCCGGACGGGTACGCGCTCTGGGGCTGGTGGGGCCTCGCCGCGTATCTGGTCGGGGCCGCGCTGAGCGTCGTCCCCTTCGTGCTGGGGCTGATCGCCCGGATTCGGGTCGTCGAGCGCTACGACAAATTGGAGCCGCAGTTCGCCAGGGCCGCCGAGGCGCTTTCCATCGCGAGCGTCTTCATCCCGTTCCTCCGCGCGGTCAACGCGGTGCTCGCGGGCTTCGCCATCGGAGCCTGGCTGATCAGCAGGCGGCGCCTGCTGCAGGGCGCGGTGTTCGTTGTCCAAGCGCTGCTCGCGCTCGGCGGGCCGCTGGTCTGGCTCGCCGCCGAGCACCGACCGCTCGCTTCGACGAACTGGCTGGTGGCCGCCATCCCGCTGGCCGTCATGACCATCGGCTTTTTCGCCCGCAACGGCGGCTTCGCCCCTCGGCCCCGCGCGAAGCGCCCCCGCCTGCCCCGCTGACGTCGTTATAAACTATATGACATAGAATTTCCTAATGGACATTCCTCTGACCCCGACCGTCGCCCCAGATGCCTGGGTACCCGCCCGATCGAAAACCGTGGCTTGGCACGATCCGGGCCCGACCGCGATGGCAGGGCTCGCGATGACGGGGATGGAGTATTTCGCCGCCATGCGGGACGGGAAGCTCCCCGGCCCGCCCATCAGCGCGCTGCTGGGCATAGAGCACGTCTCGTTCGCAGAGGGCGAGGTCGCCTTCCGGTGCGAGCCGGACGAATCCGCGTACAACCCGATCGGGGTCGTGCACGGCGGGCTGGTCTGCACGCTGCTGGACTCGGTGTGCGGCTGCGCCGCGCACACGCTGCTCCCCGCCGGGGTCGGCTACACCTCCATCGAGCTCAAGGTGAGCTATCTGCGCCCGGTCCGAGCCGGCGACGTGCTCACCGCAAGGGGCTGGGTCGTCAAGCCGGGCTCGAGGGTGACTTTCGCCGAGGGCGAGGTGCGCAACCAAGAGGACAAGGTCGTCGCGAGCGCGTCGAGCAGCCTCCTGATCATCAAGCCTTAGTCGAGGTCGAGGCTCAGGTTCAGCTCTTGCGGGGCGGCGGGGACGCTCCCGCCAGAGGAAGCCTGCGCGAGCCAGCCAGCCAGATCCACGCCTGAGGCTTTGAGCGATTCCAACGTCTTCGCGATCATCTGCGGCGAGAGGCCGAGGAGCGCCGAAATCGAGGCCTGAGCGTCCCCGGCGTTCCCGATGATGGTGACCTTGTCGAGCGCCCCGACCGGTTTCGCGGCCGCCTCGGTCGCCGCCACCAGCGCGGCGAGCACGTCCGGCAACGTCTCGATCCGGGCCGCGACGTCGCTGTACGAGTTCAACGCCTCCGCGACCTGCTTCTTGCCCGCCGCCTCGGCGTCGAGCTTGGCGCGCAGACCCTCCGCCTCCGCCGTGAGCCTCGCCTGCAAGCCCGCGGCCTCCGCCTGCTGCTCGGCCAGGAGCGCGGCAGCCGCGGCCTTGCGGGATTCCGCCTGCGCCTCGCCGGAGGCGCGCGTGGCCTGGGCTTGCGCCTCGGCGCTGAGCCGGGCCGCGTCCGCCTGCGCAGCGGCCTGCTGGCGCGTCGCCGCCGCGCGGGCCTCGGCCTGCAGGATCTCGGCCTGGCGCGTGCCTTCCGCACGCTTGACCGCTGCGAGCTGCTCCGCCTCGGCAGGGGCGATCACATCCGCCTGCAACGCCGCCTGCTTCTCCTCGGCGCGACGGCGCTGCACCTCGATGCTCGCCTCGACCCTGGCCGCCTCGGCCTGCTCCTTTGCGATGAGCACGTCCTTCTGCGCGCGGGCCTCGGAGAGCGGGCCCGCCTGGTCCGCCGTGGCGTTCTCCGCCTCGGTCAACGCGCGCATCCTTGCGATCTCCACGTCGCGCTTCTGCGAGGCCTGGGCGATGGCGGTGTCCGCCTCCGCCTGGGCGATGGACCCGGCCTGGCGCGCCTGCGCCGAGCGGATCTGCGAGTCCCGCTCGGCCTCGGCGGTGCCGATCGCGGCATCCCGCTTCACCTCGGCGATGCGCCGCTGGCCAAGGGACTCCAGATACCCGTTGTGGTCGGAGATCCCGGCGATCTTGATGACGTCGACCTCCATGCCGATGCGCCGCAAGTCGCCGCCCGCCTCGTCGACCACGTTCCGGGCCAGCCGGTCCCGGTCGGAGTTGAGCTCCTCGACGGTCATCGTCGCGGTGATCCCGCGCAGGCTGCCCGCGAGGATCTCGTTGATCTGGGACTGCAGCGCCCTGGGGTCGGTGTTCAAGAAGCGCTGCACGGCGGTCTGCACGGCCTCGTCTGCGGAGCCGATCCGCACAAGGCCGACGGCCTCGACGTTCACGGGCACGCCGTTGGAGGAGAGCACGTTCTGCAAGTTGATGAAGACGTTGAACGGCTCGAGGGACATGAAGTCCACCCGCTCGATGCCGGGGATGCGGAAGCGGGCCCCGCCGTGCACGACTTTCGGAGTCCCGCCCCGACCGGTGAACACGGCCACCTGGTTCGGCGGCACTTTGATGTAGTTCTTGATGTACACCGTCGGCACGACGACGAACAACAGCACAACGACGACCGCCACCAGCCCGATAATCGTGATCAACCCCGTTCCCTCCATTCGCTCCTACGTTTCCGAAACATCGACGACGTGCGCAAACTCGTCGTCCATTTCGGCTACGTACACCTTAGCCCCCTTCGGGATGCTCGTCCCGGCGGGTCCGACCGCCCTGATCCGGACTAAATTCCCGGTGGCGTCGGCGAACTGCACTTCGCCCCATCCCGACTCGGGCAGCTCCAAGGTCACGGTGGCGAGCGAGCCGAGGTACGAGGCCCTGCTGGTGAGCGAATTCCCCTGCTGGCGCTGCAGATACGGCACCAGCATTCCTCTGGTGAGGACCATCGCGGCAATCGCGACCGCGGCCCCGATCAGCAGGCTCGGCCCCGACGAGACCCCGGCAAGCGAGGCGATCAGCCCGCCGCCGCCGAAGCCCACCGCCCCAGTCGCCAGGGCGGTGAGGCTCAGGAACGGCAGCGCCTCGTCGTGCATCAGCTCGCCGAAAACGAACGTGCACAGGAGCCCGGCCCCGCCTGCCACGAGCACCACAAGCAACACAACGAGTTCCATGGGAAGGAATGTAGCGCAACCGGCTCCGCGCTCACGCTGTCGCGGCGGCCACACCCCACGCGAGGCCTGCCGCCGAAACCCCGCCCAACAGCGCCGCCGCCGAATGCGCGCCGAAACCGTCCACCAGGACGCCGAAACCGAACGCGAACGCGCCCGCCGCGAGGCAGAGCGGCACCGGGGTCCACCGCGCGCCGTCCCCTCGCGCGAGCCACGCCCCCACCGCCAATCCCAGCACCAAGGAGACAAGATGGCCCGCGCTCGTGAAGTCTCGGTCGAACCACAAGGCCACCGAGGCGACCACGAGCCACCACGCCGCCCACGGCAAGCGCAGCGCGCGCGGCAACGCCCCGACCAGCGCCCCGATCACGCCCATCGCCGCGTAGCTCACGCCGACGTCGGCTTCGTCCGCCACCGAGCCCTCCACCCAGCCCAGCCGCAGCGCGACGACGAGCCCGAGCGCAACGATCACCGTCCCGCCGACATGGCCGAGCACGATGGCGCCCGCCAATCGGCGGGACCGCCAAAGCAACTCCCCCAGCGCCAGCAGGCAGGCCAATCCCGGCAGCCAGACCCACACCTTGCCTGGGTCTTCCTGCGTGACGAACGCGCTCTCGAGCAACGTCTGCAGCCTTCCTTCAGCGAGATTGCGCAGATTCGTGCTCGCGCTGGCGACAAGCTCCTCGTCGCCGACCGAGGAGAGCCTGCGCTGGAGGAAGGCGACGGCGGCGAGCGCGACCACATAGCCAAGAGTCACCGGGAACCGCGTGGCCCACCGCAGCGGAGCCGCTGCTGGGAAGGACGTCATCTGCGGGCTCCTTGTGGATCAGTCGCGACGAAGCGCATAACAAGCCCGAGCGCTCGAAAATTCCCCAGCCGCTGCGCCCTGCCCGTCCGCGCGCCGAGCGGACCGGGTTCTTCCCAGGCCGGGGAAGAACCCCACCGTCGCGAACCTGCGTTTTCGAGACGTTACAGCATGCTCTGCATGCTCTGCGAACTTCGTGAAGGTTTCATGAGAGTTCCGTGAGGGTAACGATCACGCCTCCGCTGAGGGATTATTATAACGACATGACAGCCTCAATCGCCGTTCCCCACACCCCCGAAGAGCGAAACCGTGGGCCGATCGACTTCACCGTCGTGAAGGGCAACCCCACCGACGAAGAAGTCGCCGCGCTGTCCGCCGTGCTCGCCGAGCTGTGGGCCAAGCGGCTGTGGGAGCGGGATACCCGCAGGCACCCGCGCGACTTGTGGCGCGCGGGCGACTCCCAGCTGTCGTACATCCCCGGCGGCTTGCCGCAGTCTTTCATCAAGGACACTCCGCCCGCGTGGCGCGGCGCGTGACGCGGGCGGAAGCCGACCTTCCCGCCACCGCGCTCCGCGTCGTCCTCGCCTCTGGCTCCCCCTCTCGCCTGGCGCTGCTCCGAGCCGCCGGGGTCGAGCCCGATGTCGTGGTCTCAGACGTGGACGAGGAGGCCGTCGCCGCCGCGCTCGGCGCTGAGGCGGCGCCCGGCGACGTAGTGGCCGCCCTCGCCCGCGCCAAAGCCGAGGCCGTCGCCGAGCGGCTGCTCGCGGGCCCCGGCCCCGCCCCGGACACCGTCATCGTCGCGGCAGACTCCGCCTTCCTCCTGCATGGCGAGCTGCACGGCAAGCCGCACACCCCAGAAGTCGCGTGGGCTCGCTGGCAGAAGATGTCGGGCCAGACCGGGACGCTGCTGACCGGCCATTGCCTCCTCCGCCTCACGGACGGGCGGATCGCCGCGAGGGCGTATGAGGTCGGACGGGCCGACATCCGGTTCGGCGACCTCTCCGGCGACGAAGCCAGAGCGTATCTCGCCACCGGGGAGCCGCTGGAAGTTGCGGGCGCGTTCACCCTCGAAGGCAGGGGCAGCTGGTTCATCGAACGCATCGAGGGCGACCCGTCCACGGTGATCGGACTCGGACTGCCGGTGCTGCGCGCGCTGCTCGCTCAAGTCGGCCTCGACGTCGCCGCGTTATGGCAGGCCTCGGGCTCCCCGACCGGGGCCGCGTAGATCACTTTTTCGCATCAAAGGGACACTCCCCAGACGCGCTGGAGCGTGTGGACTTTACCGTTTCCTTAGAAACCGGGTACTCTTCTCAAGCCCACCTTGATTCAGACCTGAAGGATGTGACCCGCGCCGTGCAAGTCGACCCCGCTTCTGTTGCCGTCGGCTACGCCGCACCGGAACGGATCGTCAGCACCGAGTGGTTGTCCGCGAACCTCGGCCATCGACAGCTTCGGCTCCTCGAGGCCAACGAGGACAGCCTGCTCTACGACGCGGGGCATATTCCGACTGCGGCCAAAGTGGACTGGCGCTCGGAGCTCGCGGGCCCCGGCACGCACGACGTGCTCGACCCTGCCCGCCTCGCCGCGCTGATGAACAGCAAAGGGATCGGGCGGGGCCACACCATCGTGGTCTACGGCGACAAGCAGAACCGCTGGGCCGCCCACCTTCTGTGGGTCCTCACCCTGTTCGGCCACACCGACGTGCGCCTGCTCGACGGCGGGCGCGCCGCCTGGCTCGCCGAAGGCAGGGAGACCACGCTCGACTTCCCCCGGCTCGCCCAAGCGGACTACCCGCTCATCAAACGCGACGACGAGACGAACCGGGTCTTCCGCGACCAGCTCGCGCGCTCCCTCGGGGGCTCCACGGTCCTCGACGTCCGCAGCCCGGAGGAGTACGCGGGGCCGCGCAGGCCGATTCCCGAATACCCGGTCGAGCGCTCGGCGCGGGCGGGCCACATCCCCTCCGCCAAGAACATCCCGTGGACGAGCGCGATCACGCCGAGCGGGCATTTCCTGCCCGTCGCCGAGCTCGCGGACGCTTTTTCCGCGCTCGGCGACGGCAAGCGCTCGAAAATCGTGACGTACTGCCAGATCGGCGAGCGGTCCGCGCACACGTGGTTCGTGTTGAAGTTCTTGCTCGGCCTGCCGAACGTGCGCCACTACGACGGAGGATGGAGCGAGTGGGGCAACACCATCACCGCCCCGATCGCCACAGGGGAAGACCCTGGAGCGGCCCCAGGCCCATAGCGCGGACCTGACTTACATCGCCCATTTCCCCACAGCGCATCACGCAGAAGAAAGCTAGACTGCAGACACCAGGAGGTTGCAATGCCCAGTATCACCACAGCGTTCGATTCGGTACTCGTCGCGAACCGAGGCGAGATCGCCATCCGGGTGATCCGAGCGGCCCAAGACGCGGGCCTGCGCAGCATTGCGGTGTACGCGGAGCCGGACGCGAACGCGCCGTTCGTGCGGCTCGCGGACGAGGCGTTCGCCCTCGGCGGGAAGACCGCGCTGGAGAGCTACCTGGTGATCGACAAGATCCTCGACATCGCGCGGCGCTCCGGCGCGAAGGCGATCCACCCCGGCTACGGCTTCCTCTCGGAGAACGCGGAGTTCGCGCAGGCCGTCATCGACGCGGGCCTGGTCTGGATCGGGCCCTCCCCGCAGGCGATCCGCGACCTCGGCGACAAGGTGACCGCGCGGCAGATCGCCCTCAAGGTGGGCGCGCCGCTCGTGCCGGGCACGGACAAGCCGGTCGGCGGCTCCGACGAGGTGCTGGCCTTCGCCCGCGAGCACGGCGTGCCGGTGGCCATCAAGGCCGCGTTCGGCGGCGGCGGGCGCGGTATGAAGGTCGCACGGACCCTTGAGGAGATCCCCGAGCTCTTCGACTCCGCGACCCGCGAGGCCACCGCCTCGTTCGGCCGCGGCGAGTGTTTCGTGGAGCGCTACCTCGACCGCCCCCGCCACGTGGAGGCGCAGATCGTGGCCGACACCCACGGCAACGTTGTCGTCGTCGGCACCCGCGACTGCACTCTGCAGCGCCGGTTCCAGAAGCTGGTCGAGGAGGCTCCCGCCCCGTTCCTCACCGACGCGCAGCGCGAGAGCATCCACTCCTCCGCGAAAGCCATCGCCCGCGAGGCCGGCTACCACGGAGCCGGCACGGTCGAGTACCTGGTCGGCGAGGACGGTCTCGTCTCCTTCCTCGAGGTGAACACCCGTCTGCAGGTCGAGCACCCGGTCACCGAGGAGACCGCCGGAATCGACCTCGTCCTCGAGCAGTTCCGCATCGCCTCCGGCCAGACCCTCTCCCTCTCGGAGGACCCGGAGCCGCGCGGCCACAGCTTCGAGTTCCGGATCAACAGCGAGGACGCGGGCACCGGCTTCCTCCCGAACACCGGCAAGGTCACCACGTACCGCCAGCCGAACGGCCCGGGCGTGCGCCTCGATTCCGGGGTCGAAGCAGGGACGGTCGTCGGCGGCCAGTTCGACTCCATGCTCGCCAAGCTCATCGTCACCGGCCGCGACCGCGAAGAGGCGCTCGCCCGCGCCCGTCGCGCGCTGGACGAGTTCGTCGTGGACGGCCTGGCCACCACCATCCCGTTCCACCGCCTCGTGGTGCGCGACCCCGCGTTCATCGGCGACGGGCAGAAGTTCGGCGTGCACACCCGGTGGATCGAGACCGAGTGGAACAACACGGTCGCCCCGTTCGCCGAGCCCGCCGAGCACCTCGACGAAGAGGGCCCCGGCACTCGCGGCGTTGTGGTCGAGGTCGGCGGGCGCCGTCTGGAAGTCCTGCTGCCCGAGGAGCTGTTCACCGCCGCCAACAACACCGGGGTCATCCGGCGCAAGCCCAAGCCCCGGCACAAGGTCGCGGGCGCTTCGGCGCAGGGCGGCAACAGCGTCACCGCGCCGATGCGCGGCACGGTGGTGAAGGTCGCCGTGGAGCTGGGCCAGACCGTGGAGTCCGGCGAGCTCATCGCGGTCCTTGAGGCCATGAAAATGGAGAACCCGATCAGCGCCCACAAGTCGGGCGTGATCACCAAGCTCCACGTGGAGACCGGCGCGACCGTCTCCCCCGGAGCCGTGCTCGCAGAGCTGGCCGACATCGCGGGCTAAGTCCCACGAGCTGACAAGTCCGACGTGATCGAGCACAGAGCCACCCTGTGGAGCCCGACGCGACCGTCTCCCCCGGAGCCGTGCTCGCAGAGCTGGCCCACATCGCGGGCTCGAGCCCGCGTTCTTCGGGCCGACGAGGGGCGACAGGCTTGATGTCGGCCCGAAACGGGCCTGGCGCGACGGCTCCCGCTCCGTCGAACCCGCGCACGGTGTTCGCCGCCGCCGCGATCGGCTCCGCCGTCGAGTACTACGACTTCTTCGCGTACGGCACCGCCGCCGCCTTGGTGTTCCCGACCGTCTTCTTCCCGAGCCTCGGGCCGGAGGCCGCGCGGCTCGCTTCGTTCGCGACGTTGGGCGCGGCGTTCGTCGCCCGCCCGACCGGAGCCGCCGTCTTCGGGCATTTCGGCGACCGGATCGGACGCAAGCGCATCTTGGTCCTCACGCTGCTGCTGATGGGCGTGGCGACGGCGGCGGTGGGCCTGGTCCCCGGAGCCGACCGGATCGGCGGCGCCGCACCGGCGCTCGTGCTCGCGCTCCGGCTGGTCCAAGGGTTCGCGCTCGGCGGCGAGCAGGGCGGCGCGGTCGTGCTCGCAACAGAGAGCGCGCCGAAGGGGCGAAGCGGCCTCATGGGTTCGTCCGGCGCGGTCGGAGCCGCGTTGGGGTTCCTGTTGAGCAGTCTCTCCTTTTTGCTCGTCAGCCTGCTCGGAGCCGGGCAGAGCGCGGCCTTCTTGGCGTGGGGTGGCGCGTTCCCTTCTTGCTGAGCAGCCTGCTCATCCTCATCGGCCTCGCCGTGCGCCGGCGGGTCTCCGAGTCGCCGGAGTTCCTCGCGGCGCGCCAGTCGGGCGATTTGGTCCGCGCGCCGCTCGCCGCGCTCCTGCGGCAACGGCCCGTCCAGCTAGCGCTGGTGACCGGCTCCATGTTCGCGCTCTACATGATCTCGTTCATCCGCGACTCGTTCTTCGTCTCCGTGGCGCGCGGCGAACTCGGCCTGCCCTTCGCCGAGATTCTGGCGGTCAATACCGTCGGCGGCCTGATCTGGCTCGCCGTCGTGGTCGTGGTCGGCTACTACAGCGACAAGCTCCCCCGAAAACGGCTCTACATCCTCGGGCTCGTCCTCGTCTCGCTCTGGTCGGTCGTCATCATGCCGGTGCTGACTTCGGGAGGCTTGGCGGGATTCGCCGCCGCCGTCCTGCTCTCCGTCCTCGCCCTCGGCGTGACGAACGGGGCCTTCGCGGCCTTTTTGGTCAAAGACTTTCCGGTGCAGCTGCGCTATTCCGGGTTCGCCGTCTCGTTCAACACGGCGGGGATCATCGGCGGGGCGCTGCCGCCGATCTTGGCCGCCAGCCTTTACAGCTGGCGGGGCCCTGGAGCCGTCGGGATCATGCTCCTGGCTTTCTCCCTCCTCAGCCTGGCCTGCGCTGTGGCGAGCAGACGCTTCGTCGACGACGAGGCGCGATAGTCTCGCGGCACGAGCCTGTGGGCCGAAGCCCTAACCCGACTGGGTCTGCCGATGCGCCCGCCCCGGACCGAGCCGCCGGTTCGAGGTCAACGTCTTCCCCGCGCGGTACCCGCCCCGGTTGACCCAGTCCGAAGCGGCTCCCATGAGCCCCTTGGCGACCCCGGAGCCCCGGTGGGCCGGGTCCACCCAGAGGAACTCCACTTCCACCTCTTGCTCCGGGTCGAGCAGCAGCGAGACCACCCCCACCGGGACGCTGTGCACGCTCGCGACGAACTGCGGGTCGGTCGCGATCACCGACCGCCAGGCGAGCTCGTCGAACGCCGCTTCCGCCAGGTACTCGTCGTGGTCCTCGCCGAGCACCTCCGAGAGGCCGGCAAGCCGCAGCTTGCGCAGCACCTGCCACTGGTCAGGCAGGAGCCGCTGGATCACTTGCACCCCGTAGCCCGCCGTCATCGGCGGACGAAAAGCGTCAGGCCCCGACGCGCCGCAAGCGCGCCGTCTGTGGCGATTGTTGTTTGCATCAGCGCGAACTGCTTCCCGAAAATCCCTGCAAAGCTGAATATAGCCGTCTATGGCATTGTACTCCCGGCGCGGGATCCGCGCCTCGGCCAGGCCCTCGGGCGGACTGGTCCCCTGGCGGCGAGGGGAAAAGCGGCAGGAAAAACAGTCACTGTGATCCCAAGTGCGGCGACCACGCCGTTTCACGCTCTTTCGTATGCCGGCGCGCCCTTTCGTACGCCGACGCGCCGAACGGGGCGTGTCGGCGCTCAAGCGTGGTCCGCGACTTTTTGGCATACTGCCGGACATGAGTCTCGGCGCCTTCTTTGCGAGTCGGCGGTGTTGTCTGGGCTAGCCGCCCCGCATCCGCCCTATCCCATTGAAGACCCACGCCCGAGGAGCACCCCCGTGTCGACGCCATCGCTCTTGACCCGGCAGCGTCCGCTGCCCACGCGGCTGAACACCGCAGACCTTCTTCGCATCACCGCAGACGTGGCCGACCAGGTCCGAGACGGAGCCTGGTCGCATCTGCTGCCCCCAGCCGGAGGCTGGCCGACCGACGACCGCTGGTGCAGACAGCTTTTCGCGGACGACGACCTCGACGTCTGGGCGATCAGCTGGGTCCCCGACCGGACCACCGAGCTGCACGACCACGGCGGCTCCCTCGGCGCGCTCACCGTTGTGGACGGGGCGCTCGCGGAATGGCGCTGGACGGGCGACCGGCTTCGCGAACGCCGGTTGGCCTCGGGGGCGCAGGCCGCGTTCCCGTTGGGCTGGGTCCACGATGTGACCTGGGCGGCCTCCGGGACTTCCGCGCTGACCGCAGACGGAACCGGCGCCATCGCGCCGGCGCTGTCCGTGCACGCGTATTCGCCGCCCTTGACGGTCATGAGCTACTACGAGGTGACCGAGCGGCATTCGCTGCGCCGGGTCCGCGCGGAGCTCACCGACATCCCCGAACGCCCGAAGCGAGTATGACTATGGCTGTGGCAGTGAGACGAACCATCGCCGACGTTTTAGCCGAGGCGCGCGAGCGCCTGCGCAGGCTGAGTGCCGACGAGGTCCCCGCCGCGCTGGAGCGCGGGGCGATCCTGGTGGACATCCGGCCCGCCGCGCAGCGCGCCGAGGAGGGCGACGTGCCGCAAGCGCTGGTCATCGAGCGCAATGTGCTGGAATGGCGCCTCGACCCGGCGAGCGACGCACGGATCCCGCAGGCGACCGACCACGACGTGGAGTGGGTGATCCTCTGCTCCGAGGGGTACACCTCCAGCCTGGCCGCGGCGAGCCTGCAGGACCTCGGGCTGCACAAGGCCACCGACGTGGTCGGCGGGTACTGGGCGCTGAAGAACAGCGCCTTCCCCCTCTGACCCGTCAGCCGTGCAAACGGTTCTGCGCGGCCTCGACGCCTTCGCGCACCAGCCACTCCACCGCGTCCGCAGAGCGTTCGACTAGGTCGGGCAGCTCTCGACGCTCGACGGCGGTGAACCCGGCGAGGACGAAGTCCGCGGTCTCCATGCCGACGGGCGGGCGGCCGACGCCGACTCGGATCCGGGCGTAATCCTTGGTGCCGAGCGAGGAGGACAACGACCGCAGGCCGTTGTGCCCCGCTTCGCCGCCGCCGCGCTTGAGCCTGACCAGGCCGAACCCGATGTCCAGCTCGTCATGCACGGCGACGACGTCCGTCGGGGGCACGGAGAAGTATCTCGCGAGTTTCGCGATCTGCGGCCCGCAGACGTTCATGTAGGCGGTGGGCTTGCCGAGGATGACCGCGCGCCCGTGGAACGAGAGCTGCGCGGCGAGCATGCCCGACGTCTTGTGCGCGCGGAAGGACCCGCCTGCCCGTGAGACGAGCAGGTCGACGACCATGTGGCCCACGTTGTGGCGGGTCTTCTCGTATTTGGCCCCTGGGTTGCCCAACCCTGCGACGAGGATCGGCCCTGCGGCAGAAGACCCGCCGACGCTCGCGGTCAGCTCTCCTCGCCGCTCTCTTCGGACTCAGCCTCGGCCTCCGCCGCCGCCGCTTCCTGGATGTCCTCGGTCTGCGCGGCGCGCGCCTCGTTGATCTGCACGACCAGCTGCTCCGAGTCGCCGGTCAGCGACACACCCTGCGGCAGCTCGAGCTCGCCCGCGAGGATCTTGGAGCCGATCTCCAGGCCGTCGATGGAGACCTCGATCTGCTCGGGGATGTGCAGCGCCTCGGCCTCGACAGGGAGGACGGTCGCCTCGTGCTGGAGCACGCCGCCGGAGATCGGGGTTCCGACGACGACGACGGGCACCTCGACCGCGATCCGCTCGCCACGGCGGACGATCTGCAGGTCGATGTGCTGCAAGTAGCTCTTCGTCGGGTGCACGACGACGAGCTTGGTGATCGCGAGGTGCTCTTCGCCGCCAGCGGTCAGGCTCACCACGGCGTTCGTGCCGTTGGCGCGCAGAACGCGCGCGAACTCCTTCGCGGGGAGGTTGAAGTGCTTCGGCTCGGCTCCGTGGCCGTAGAGCACGGCGGGCACTTGGCCGTCCCGGCGGGCGCGACGGGACGCGCCCTTGCCGAACTCGGTGCGGACAGTCGCCTCGACGCGGGCGGTTTCAGCCATGAGATGCTCCTCTAGGTTCGTCAATCGTCGCGCCGCCGAGGCGGTGTCCTTCGGCCGAACCTAGGCTCCCAACAGAGGGGGTTCGCGTTCCGTCGATCACGGCCGACGCTGGCCAGCAAAAGCCAGCGCCCGCCCTCGCCAGCGCTCTTTACGAGGTGCCAGGGTACTGCATCGCCAGAGCCCGCGCAATTCGTCGCGCGCCCGTCACAGCTATTCCTGTGCGCTTATCACGATCCGATCACTACACTGAGATCATGCTCCCATGCTTCCGGCTGCGCGCGGCCCCTCTCGTGCTGTGCGCAGCGCTCAGCCTCGCCAGCTGCACGCCCCACGCGGCCAAAAAGAAAACGGACGACCCGGACCGAAGCGTGGGGCCCATCGTCGCCGACCTCTCCCCCGAGCTGCTCAGCCCGCAGAGCGACAAGAAACACAAGAACCCCGAGGAAGTCGCGTTCGTGAGCGTGGACCCGGCGAACTGCGCCGGAGTGGCCCAGGAAGTGGACCCGCCGTTCCTCATGCACGACCCGGTGACCCTCAACAACGGCTCCTGGGCTCAGGACTCGGGACGAGTGAGCATGATCGAGGAGATCGTCGGCGTCTATCACTCCGACTTCGAGCCCGAGCAGGCCATCGCCTCTGCGGCCAAGACCGTGGAGAGCTGTCAGGGCACGGCTTTCACCATCCGCACCCGGATCAGCAACGCGGGCACGTACCGGCTGCTCCCTCACAAGGACTCCGGCTCCCCGAACATCCTGTTGTGGTCCTTCGCCTCGACCTCGCGGGACTGGGCCTGCGACAACGCGCTGGTCGCCGCGTACAACGCCGCGGTGGAGATCACGACGTGCTCCTTCACCAACGGCACCGACGTGCTCTCGCTCGCCAAGGGCGCGTTGGACCGCATCAACAAGCTCGCGAAACCCCTGGACTGAGCCACATGCCAGCACGTCGACCTCTGCGCTGCGCGCCGTCCCTCGTCGCCGCGATCATCATGGCCGTCTCCTCCTGCGCCCACCCCGGCAAGGACGGCGAAAACGGGGAGCCGTCCACGCCCAAAGTGGCTCCGATCCCCGCGGACGCGATCCAGCAGCTCTTCGAGCCCGGCCACTTCGACGCCAGCGGCAACTTGGAGAACATGTACTCCAGCGCCTCCCCGCCCGAATGCCGGGGCTTAGTGCTGGAGGTGGACTCGCCGCTGCTCATGCGCGACCACGTGGCCACGGCCTCCGTCATCGCGCCGAAGCCAGGGGACCCCGAGCACGCGCAGATCGTCGAGATCGCGGCCATCTACCGGGACGACTTCTCGCCGACCGACCTGATCGCCGAGGCCGCCAAGACGAGGGAACGCTGCCAGGGCACGCCGATCACCGGCTCCACCCAGGGCGGGGCAACAGCACCTTCCAACTGGTCGGGCAGCCGGACTCGGGGTCGCCGAACGTCCTGCTCTGGACCCTCGCCGCGGTCGGCAAGTCCTGGTTCTGCAACAACGCGCTGATCGCGGCGCACAACGCCGCCATGGAGGTGACGTCGTGCTACCCCACGCCCGCACCGGGGATGAAGGAACTCGCCCAATCCGTCTTGCTCCGCATCCAGGGCCAGGCTCGGACTCGGCCATGAGCCGGGCGGCGGCATTGCTGCTCGGCCTCGCGCTGTTGGCCTCGGGCTGCGAGCGCCCCGCGCCCGCCCGGCACGAAACCGCGCAGGCGCAGGCCCCCGACGTGGGCCCGATCCTCCCGGCGGAGGCTCCCGAGCTGCTGAGCAAACCCGGCGAGCTCGTCATCGGCGGCACGCAGGCGCATCAAGCGGACTTCACGCACAGCGTCTACACCCATGCGGATCCGGCGCAGTGCCCGTTCATGGTGGCCGAGGAGTCGCCGATCCTGCCGAAAGGCCCGATCGCGCGAAACTCGGCGTGGTGGGGCACAAACGGCACGCACACCGTCATCGAAGTCGCCTCGGTCTACTCGCGGGGGTTCGACGCGGCAGCCGCTTTGGCCGAAGCCCGGCAGCGGCTCGCGGCGTGCTACGGCAAGCGGGTCGACGCGTTCACCGACCGGGGACCGGGCGAGCCGGGGATGTTCCAGCAAGGGCCGGAAGCCGGGACGGCGAACGCGCAATTATGGTCGTGGGGCAGGGCGAACGTGTGGACCTGCGCGTACGGCCTCGTCGCGAAGTACAACGCAGTGGTGCTCGCCGCCGCATGCGAACAGCGCGGCGACTTCGACCTGCGCGCGCTCGTCCTCGCGAAAGAGCGCCGGATGGACCAGCTCGCCCATCCGCAGGTCTAGCGCGCGTCGTCCAGGCGGACTAGATCCGTCGGAGTGAGCGCCCAGCCGACGCGCCGGTCGTGCGGTTCGCGCGGCAGCCCCTCGACCACTTCCGGATCGTCGACGACTGCGACCAGCCTCGCCTCAGGGTCGGCATGGCGCAAACTGCGGTCGTAATGCCCCCCGCCCTGGCCGAGCCGGGTTCCGAAGCGATCGACCGCGAGCGCGGGCACCAGCACGAGCGCGGCTTCCGCCAGCGCCTCCGGCGGCAGATCGGGGCCGTCCTGCCGCCACTGCCGCCACGCGAGCGCCGCGTCAGGGCCGACCACGACGGGGACGAGCACCCGAGAGCCGCGTTCTGCGAACGCCGCCAGCATCCGTTCGGTTCCCGGCTCCAGCCTGGTCGGCACGTACGAGCTGACCACGGAGCCGGGGCCGAGCCGTTCGGCCAGCTGCGCCGCCCGTGCGTCCACTGCCGCGTCCCTCGCCGACCGCCGCGCGTCGGCGAGCGCGCGCCGCGCGGTCCGGATGCGAAGACGGAGGTCGGCCTTGCGCCGCGCCGAGAGCTGGGGATCCATCGGAATATCGGTACTCAGGCTTCAGAGAGGGAAAAGAAAGGGCGGCCCGCTCAACCCAGCCCTAGACGGGGGGAGGGGAAACAAGGCCGAGGAGCGGGCCGCTCCAATAGAGTAGCAGAAGGTTCCAGCGCGCGCAATGCATCTGCTCCCCGGCGATTTCCGACCGTCCTCCCCAGGCATTTTCCGATCCGACCCTTTAGGCTGTCAGACATGGCTGCGCAAGAGAACACCCCTCCCCCCGTGCCCCGCCCCGGCATGCCCCACACGGCGGTCGTCCCGGCGGCCGGCATGGGCACGCGCTTCCTCCCCGTCACCAAGACCGTGCCGAAGGAGCTCCTCCCCGTCGTCGACACGCCGGGGATCGAGCTCGTCGCGGCGGAAGCCGCCGCCGCCGGGGCCGACCGGCTCATCATCGTGACCTCGGAGGGCAAAGACAGCGTCATCGCGCACTTCGTCAAAGACCTCGTGCTCGAAGGCGTCCTCGAGGCGCGGGGCAAATCCGCGATCCTCGAACGGGTGCGCCGCGCCCCCAGCCTCATCAAAGTCGAGTCGGTGACCCAGAACCAGCCGCTCGGGCTGGGCCACGCCATCGCCCAAGTCGCCCCGTCGCTCTACGTCAACGGCGACGACGCCATCGCGGTGCTCCTCCCCGACGACCTCGTGCTGCCGGTGGGGGTGCTGGAGCGGATGGCCGAAGTCCGGGCGGAACGGGGCGGGAGCGTGCTCTGCGCATTCCCGGTCCCGCCGGAGGAGATCAGCGCGTACGGCGTTTTCGACGTGGTGGAGCCCGAAGGCCCAGTGCGCAGGGTCCGGGGCATGGTGGAGAAGCCGTCAGCGGACAAGGCGCCCTCCAACCTCGCCGCCGCCGGACGCTACATCCTGGACCGGCAGATCTTCAGCGCGCTGCGCCGGGTCGCGCCGGGCGCGGGCGGGGAAATCCAGCTCACCGACGCGATCAGCCTGCTCATCGAGGAGGGGCACCCGGTCCACATCGTCGTCTGGGAGGGCGAGCGGCACGACCTCGGCAACCCTGGCGGCTACCTGAAAGCCTGCGTCGATTTCGCGCTGGACCGAGAAGAGTACGGGCCCGGCCTGCGCGCTTGGTTGATCAGCAGGCTCGGGCTGAGTTAAGCTCCCCGCGTGCGATCAGTCGCTGAACAGCTCCGGCGCGTCCTCACCGCCGCCGTTGCCCCGAGCCCCATCCGCGTGGCGATCTCCGAGGCGCAGGGTTTGCAGTGCGCCGAGGACGTCATCTCCGGCCGCTCCTTCCCCGGCTTCGACCAGGCCGCCGTCGACGGTTACGCCGTCCGAGGCGTCGACGTGTCGTTGCCGGAGCCGAGCGACGAGGACCCGCATCCCGACCCGCTGGTGCTGCCGGTGGTCGGCGACATCGAGGCGGGCAGCAAGCAGCCAGCCCGGCTCCAGCCGCACCAGGCCGTGCTGCTGCAGACCGGCGCGCCGCTGCCCTCCCTCGCCGACGCCGTCCTGCCGATCGCGTTCACCGACGGCGGCATCGAGCGCATCCGGGTGGACCTCGGCGTGCGGTCGGGTGACTTCGTCCGCAAGGCGGGCGACGACCTCAAGGCGGGCGACGTCGTCGTCCGCTCGGGCACGATCATCGGCCCCGCGCAGGTGGGCCTGCTCGCGGCGGTCGGCCGCGACCGGGTGCTCGTGCACCCCAAACCCCGCGTCTCGGTGCTGTCGGTCGGCGGCGAGCTGATCGACGTGGACCGCACCCCCGGCAACGGCCAGGTGTACGACGTGAACTCGTACGCCCTCGCGGCGGCGGCGCGGGACGCCGGGGCAGAGGCGCATCGGGTCGGCATCGTCTCGCACGACGTGCGCGAGATCAAAGACATCGTGGAGGGCCAGCTCGGCCGCGCAGAAGTGGTCATCATCTCGGGGCCGGTCGGCGGCGACATCGGCCGCAACGTGAACCAGGCGCTCTCCGAGCTCGGCCCGTGGGAAGTCTCCAGGGTCGCCATGAGCCCCGGCTCGGTGCAGGGCTTCGGCGCGCTCGGCGAGGAAGGCGTCCCGACGTTCTTCATCCCGAGCAACCCGGTGAGCGCGCTCGTGGTGTTCGAGGTGATCATCCGCCCGTTGATCCGCGCGGCGCTGGGCAGGCTCTCGCCCAAACGGCGGGTGATCAAAGCGGTGGCGACCGAGACGCTCGCCTCGGTGCTAGGCCGGACCAGCTACATCCGGGGCAAGCTCATGCGCGACGACGAGACCGGCGAATACCTGGTCGAACCCCTCGGCGGCGTGCTCGCGAGCAATCCGCACCTGCTCTCCCAGCTCGGCGAGGCGAACTGTCTGATCAACATCCCCGAGAACGCCTCAGGCGTGCGCGAAGGCGAGTCGGTGGACGTGATCTTCCTGGGGCAACGAGGCTGAACTGGCAACAGCGGTCAGGAATCCCGTTCTCGGCCCGGTCAGAACCCCCGCCGGCGAGGTCCGGCTGCGCCCGATCCGACTGACCGACGCGCATCTCTGGAGCCACGCGAGGACCGTCGACCAGGCGCATCTAGAACCGTGGGAGCCGGGGCTTTGGCAGGATTGGGAAACCAGGCACCAGGCGCAGAACTGGTTCCCGCTCTGGCGGCAGTTGCGCGCCCAGACCAGAAAAGGGCTCGTGTATCCGCTGGTCATCGAGGTCAACCAGAAATACGCGGGCCAATTGACCATCGGCGGACTGCAGCGCGGCGCGCTGCAGTCCGCGTGGCTCGGCTACTGGGTCGCCGCCCGCGCCTGCGGCGGCGGGGTCGCGACGGCGGCGGGAGCGCTGGCGCTGGACTGGTGTTTCGGCCCGCTGAGGCTGCACCGCATCGAGGCGACCGTCCGTGCCGAGAACCATCCGAGCAGAGCCGTGCTCGGCAAGCTCGGCTTCCGCCAGGAAGGGCTCATCCGGGACTACCTCCGCGTGCAAGGCGAGTGGCGCGACCACCTCCTCTACGGGCTCACCGCCCCGGAGACCGGCAGCGGGATCGCCGCCCGGCTCGTCCGGGAGGGCAAGATCCTCGGCGCGGCACCCCCGGCGGCCTAGCAGGCGCGGCTACTCTGAAATCACACATGTGTAATTTGTCGATCGACGCGTGAAGGAGCTGGGTCAGGTGTCAGTGCCCAATTCGATCCTCTCGGTGCTGCTCGTGGTGGTGTGGTTGTTCGTCCTCGTCCCCATGTTCGTCAACCGCCGCCCGAAGGTGATGACCGTGAGCCAGACAGCGCTCAACACCCGCGTCCTGTTCCGGGGGGGACTGGACAAGCTCAAACACCGCATTCGTCCCGGCGTCGCCGGCGACGCCCCGGTCGAGCGCGAGGAGGAAGACGAAGAAGAGGCGAGCACCGCGCGCCGCCCTGTCGCCGAAGTCTTCGCGGAAGAGCACGACGAGGACTTCGAGGTCGCCGACGAAGCCGAGTTCGTCGAGGACGACGTGCCGCCGAGACGGGCGCGGGAAGAGGAGATCGTGGACGAAGCCGAAATCGTCGCCATCGCCGACACGGCGGAGGCGGACGAATACTCCGAACTCGAGGAACAGGACGAGCTGGAGGACGAGCAGCTCGCACGCCTCGCCCACCGGCTCGGCAGGGGCGGCTACAACCCGACCGCCGACGCCTCGGCCCGCGCGCAGCGCTACGCGGTCCGCCAACGTATCGTGCTGGGCCTGTTGATCTCGCTCATCGCCGCAGCGGTCCTCGCCTTCGCGATGAGCTCCTTGGTCTGGTACGCGGTGGCCGCGATTGCCACCGCCCTCGTCGGCTACCTCGCCTACTTGCGCCGCCAAGTCCGCATCGAGGAACGCATCCGCGCGCGCCGGATGGCCCGCTTCGCCCGCACGCAGCACACGCGTGGGGAAGCCGAGCCCGCCCGCCGCGCCCCCGCCCCGCAGCGCGAGCCGGGGCGGAGCGAACGCGCCGCGCAGCGCCCCGCCAAGAAAGCAAGGGGCCCGCAGGTCGTTGCCATCGACGACGACGACCCCGATTTCGCAGACCTGCCCTCGCCGCACGAAGGCAGGCTCCGCCGCGCCTCCGGCGAGTAGCGCCGAAGCACAGGCCGCACGGCTGGGACGGATTTGAGAACCGGCACATCGATCAGCTACACTGGTCGAGCTTTGACAGCAGTCAGAGCGCTGGGGCTGTAGCACAGTTGGTAGCGCGCTTCGTTCGCATCGAAGAGGTCAGGGGTTCGATTCCCCTCAGCTCCACAGAGACCAGGGCCGGTCAGAAGAGATTCTGACCGGCCCTGAGCCGTTTTTGGACAAGCCCGGCGCGCCGGAGCCCCGGCGCGCTTCGCTCCGCGCCTCCCCGCAGCATGTCGGCGCAACCTGTCTTCTCCTCCGCCCCACTCCGTTGACTTTGATTCAATATATGACCGGGATTCACAAATCGCTCCGATCTGTGCTAGTTTGACTCCCACAGACAAGCGATCATGTGAGGTAGATTCGAGTGGCAAGTCACAACGAACCGCAGTACGAAGTGGTGGTCATCGGCGCTGGAGCGGGCGGCATCTGCGCCGGGATCAAACTGCAGGAGCAGGGGATCGACAATATCCTCCTGGTCGACCGCGACCACGATTTCGGCGGCACTTGGCTGGCCAACACTTACCCGAACGTCGGGGCCGACCTCCCCTTCCTCGTCTACCAGTTCTCCTTCGCGCCTAAGCCCGACTGGGACCGGTTCTTCGCGAAGGGGGCGCAGATCCAGGAGTACCACGTCAGCCTGGCGCTCCAGGCCGGGTTGGACAAGAAGGTGCGGTTCAACACCAACATCGTCAAGGAGGAGTGGGACGAGGAGAACCACCGCTGGCTCCTGCATGTCGAGGGCGGCGAGATCATCACCGCGAGGTTCGTGCTCAGCGCGATCGGCGCGTACATCAATCCGAAGGACAAGCCGGACATCCCCGGCCTCGACGAGTTCGAGGGCAAGACCATGATCCCGGCCCGATGGGACCACGACTACGACTTCACGGGCAAGCGCGCGGCGATCATCGGGGTCGGGTCCAGCGCCGTGCAGATCGCGCCCGCGCTCGCCGAGCAGGTCTCCTCGCTCGACATCTACCAGCGCACGACGCAGTGGTACTTCCCCAAACCGGATTTCAAGACCCCTCGCTGGCTCACTTCTTTGCTCAAGATCCCCGGCGTCGCCGGTTTGACCAACAGGGCTATCCTCGCGTGCGTCGACGTCGGCCTCGCGGTGCTGATCCACACTCCCGACGCGGTGTTCCAGCCTGCGGCCAAAATCTTCGACATCGGAGCTTTGCAGCTGTACAAGCTATGGCTGCGGATGACCGTGCGGTCGAAGGAGAACCGCAAGAAGCTCACGCCGAAGTTCGGCGCGGGCTGCACCCGAGGCACCCTCGGCGGAGGCTACCTCTCGGTGTTCAACCGCTCGAACGTGCAGCTGCACACCACCTCGATCCAGCGGATCACCAAGAACGCCGTGGTCACCTCGGACGGGGTCGAGCATCCTATCGACGCGCTCGTCCTCGCGACCGGCTACGAGATGTTCTCCGACCCGGAGACCTACCGCGAGGGCACGGTGATCGGCCATAACGGCTTCGACCTCGGGAAGTTCTACAACACCGTGGGGCTGCGCACCTATCACAGCACCGCCGTCGCGGGGCTGCCGAACCGCTGGGTGCTCGTCGGCCCGTACTCGTGGACCGGCAACGCCTTCCACTCGATCCTGGAGATCGCCATGAGCCACATCGGGGCCGCCCTCGGCGAGGCGCGCACGCGCAAGGCGACGCGGATGGAGGTGCGCCAGGAGGCGCAGGACTGGTTCCAGGCGGAGATGGTCAAGAACGGCCGCAACCTGCACCATTACTTCAGCGTCCGCTGCGCGGGGTCGAACACGTATTTCGTCAACTCCCAGGGCGAGGCCATCTACGTCCGCCCGTGGACGGTCACAAGCTCCCGCAAGAACAGCGTCGGCTTCCCTCGGGAGGACTACACCTTCGCGACGTTGCCCGCGCGGCGGCCGGCTGCGGACGCGAAGGCTGCCGTGCCCGTCGAGGCGGCTGCCGTCCCCGTGCCCGCCGAGGAGGGGTAGCCGATGCCGTACGCCTTCTTCGCAAAGCGCCGTTTCCAGGCCACCGAGCCGGTGTCCGCCGAGAGCTATCCGGAGTTCGTCGAGCGGGCGCAGTACTGCGTCGTGAGCGAGGCCGAGTACCCGTACTCGGTCGAGCAGGTCTGGGGCGCGATCAGCGGCGAGCGGATGTGGTCCTGGCTGCCGACCTGCTGGGGTCCGCGCTACCCTGCGGGCGGCGGGGCTCCCGGCGTGGTCCGCGACTGGCAGATGTACGTGTTCGATTGGCTCTACTACTCCCAGCACGAGCGGATCTTGCACTGGGAGCCGCTGCGCAAGATCGCGTACACCGTGGACAACGCGACTCTGCCGTTCTTCGGGTCGTGGCTGGAGGAGTACCTGATCGAGCCGACCGCGGACGGGAAGGGGACGCGGCTGCGCTGGACGTGGGCGATGAAGATCCGTTTCATCGGCTGGCTGCCGTTGCGCTGGCTGGCGCCGATCCTGCGTCCGATCTTCGAGTTCGCGTTGCGCGGGGTGATCCGCGAGATCGAGGGCGGCCCGATGAGCGCCCCGAAACCGACCTCGGCCTAGTCCCTATCCCTTTTCGAAAGGAAGACCACAACCATGCCAGATTGGCCGTCGCCGCAGAGACTGGAAGAACTCGCTCCGCAGTTGCGGGAGGCGTTCGCCTCACGGACCCGCCTGATCAACTCCGCCCCTGAAAGCGTGCTCGCCGGATTGGACGAGCTGGCCGCCGCCGACCCCGCTGCCGCAAGCGATTTGACGGCGCTGTGGATCGACGCGCTGGGACGCGCGGGACGAATGGCCGCCTTGGAGGCGGTGTTCTTGCGCGGGAAGCCGTTGGGGACGAGAACCGGGCTCACTCAAGCCCATTACATCGCGAGCCATTACGGCAGGCTCGTCGACGCGGCACTGCGGTTCGGATTGGGCCGCTGGTGGCAAGGCCACCACTTCTACGACGAGGGGCGCTGGGGCATCACCAACACCGCCTGGGGGTTCCGCTGGGTCTGGCGGATCATGTTCCCCGGCTACCCCCGGCTCCCTGGCGTGCGGGAAGCGCGGGGAGAAGAGGTCTTCGACTTCCGCTGCGTCGTGGTCGACGACGCGAAGACTCCGGGGCATCCGGTCACGCTGCTGGACTGGTGCCTGCCGGACGGGAAGATGAACGCGCTGGTCACAAGGGCTGTGCGGCCCTTCGTGCGCTGGTTCGTCTGGGACTTGACTCGTAGCGAATTGGTGGGTCTGATCGACGGAGCCATCATCCTCGCTCGGATCCCGGTCCGGATCCCGTTCGGGAAGAAGTGGCGCACGACCACCTTTTATATGCACCATTGGCTCTGACGGCACGACTCGGCGGGGGCGTTCTCGTGGGAGCCGCCGACGGTCCCGATGGAACCAAAGCGCCCGCGTCCTCGAGGCACCTTCGGGCACTCGATTTCAGGCCGAGGGGAACAACCGAATTCGCGATATCGAACCTCGGGCGGGCAAAGCGCCGCGAGCCGCCTCCTTCGCATGGCTATACTTCCGCCATGCGACGTACCCTTCTCATCGGGCCGCTCTGCCTGTGCTCCGCGGTCTCCGGCTGCGCCGACCACAAAAGCGGCAGCGGGGACCACAACGTGACCTACGAGATCACCGCAAACGGGCTCACCGGCAAGGTCAAGATCAACTACCTCTCCCACATGGACCAGAACAGCCCGAACAGAAAGGTCAACTCGCGCCGAAGCTCGGACTACGCTGCTGTCCCCTACACCAAAGAGGTGGCCCTCGGCGACTATTGGGACCGCGCGCACATCTACGCCCGCGCCGCGTCGTCGAAAGACTCCAAGGCCACGCTCACCTGCACGATCAAACACGACGGGACCGTGGTGGCCACCAAGACCGGCAACCAGTCCGTGAGCTGCGACGCCCCGAGGGGCGCGGCGGACGAGAGCAAATAGACGATGCGGCCGATCCAGCTCGCAGCCGTCCTCGTCGCGGGCGGCCTGGTTTTCTCCGGTTGCGAATCGAACGCCAAGGACGAAGACTCCGACGTCACCTATGAGATCACCTCGCTCGGGCAGGGCGCGGTGCGGGTCCGCTACCTGAAAGAGACCCGGCCGGGCGACGAGCCCGGCAAGTTCCGCGCCGCCGAGGGGCAGCAGAACACGAAACCCCCGTTCACCGTGCAGGTCCATCTCGGGGACGGGTGGACGCACGCCTGGATCGAGGCGAAGACCGAGCCGGTGGACCGGACCATCAAGCTGCACTGCGTGCTCAGGCACAACGGCGCGGTGCTGACCGAGGGGGACGGGATGGGCTTCGTCTCCTGCCGCGCCCACTCGAACGGCGCGCCGCCGCCCCCGCCCCGTCCGTCCGCGTGACGGCCTCGGGCCGGCTCAGTCCTTTTTCTTGCCCTCGTCCCCGACTGTGAGCGCGGCGATGAACGCCTCCTGCGGGACTTCCACCCGTCCGATGGTCTTCATCCGCTTCTTGCCCTCTTTTTGCTTCTCCAAGAGCTTGCGCTTGCGGGTGATGTCGCCGCCGTAGCATTTCGCGAGCACGTCTTTTCGGATCGCGCGGATGTTCTCGCGGGCGATGATCTTCGAGCCGATGGCGGCCTGGATCGGCACCTCGAACTGTTGGCGCGGGATAAGCTCGCGCAGCCTGCCGGTCATCTTCGCCCCGTACGCCTGCGCCGCGTCCTTGTGCACGATCGCCGAGAACGCGTCCACCGCCTCGCCCTGCAAGAGGATGTCCACCTTCACCAGGTCCGACTCCCACTCCCCCGAGCGCTCGTAGTCCAAGCTGGCATAGCCCCTGGTGCGGGACTTGAGCTCGTCGAAGAAGTCGAAGATGATCTCGCCCATGGGCATCTGGTAGACGAACTCCAACCGGGTCGGCGAGAGGTAGTCCATGCTCGTCAGCTCGCCGCGCCGGGACTGGCACAGCTCCATGATCGCGCCGGTGAACTCGTTCGGCGCGATCACGGTGCAGCGCACGACCGGCTCGAAGACCCGCGCGACCTTCCCGCTCGGCCATTCCGCCGGGTTGGTCACGGTCACTTCGGACCCGTTGTCCAGCTCTACCCGGTACACCACGGCGGGCGCGGTGGCGATCAGATCCAGCCCGAACTCCCGCAGCAGCCGCTCTTTCGTGATCTCCATGTGCAGGAGGCCGAGGAAGCCGCAGCGGAAGCCGAAGCCCAGCGCCACCGAGGTCTCGGGCTCGAATGTCAGCGCCGCGTCGTTGAGCTGCAGCTTCTCGATGGCCTCGCGCAAGTTCGGGTAGTCCGAGCCGTCGATCGGGTACAGGCCGGAGAAGACCATCGGCCTTGGCTCCCGATAGCCGGGCAAGGCGTCAGTCGCCCCGTTCCTGGCGCTGGTCACCGTGTCGCCGACCTTGGACTGGCGCACGTCCTTCACGCCGGTGATGAGGTAGCCGACCTCGCCGACCCCGAGGCCTTCGCACGCCTTGGGCTCCGGGGAGACGATTCCGATCTCCAGCAGCTCGTGCTGTGCCTTTGTCGAGACCATCTGGATGCGCTCGCGCGGGGTGAGCTTCCCGTCCACCACCCGCACGTAGGTGACCACGCCCCGGTAGGTGTCGAAAACGGAGTCGAAAATCATCGCGCGGGCGGGCGCGTCCGCGTCGCCCTTCGGCGCGGGCACGAGCCGGACCACCGCGTCGAGCAGCTCTTTGACGCCCTCGCCGGTCTTTCCGGAGACCGAGAGCACGTCGGCGGGGTCGCAGCCGAGGATGTGCGCGAGCTCGCCCGCGTGCAGCTCCGGCTCGGAGGCGGGCAGATCGATCTTGCTCAGCACCGGGATGATCGTGAGGTCGCGGTCCATCGCGAGGTAGAGGTTCGCGAGGGTCTGCGCCTGGATGCCCTGTGTGGAGTCCACGAGCAGGATCGCGCCCTCGCACGCCGCGAGCGCGCGGGACACCTCGTAGGTGAAGTCCACGTGGCCGGGGGTGTCGATCAGGTGCAGGACGTAGTCCTCCCCGTCCGTCTGCCAGGGCAAACGGACGTTCTGCGCCTTGATGGTGATGCCGCGCTCGCGCTCGATGTCCATCCGGTCCAGGTACTGCGCGCGCATCGAGCGCTCGTCGACGACCCCGGTGAGCTGGAGCATCCGGTCGGCCAGGGTGGACTTGCCATGGTCGATGTGCGCGATCACGCAGAAGTTGCGGATGCGCGCGGGGTCGGTGAACGTGGTGTCAGCGAAAGTGGGGATCTTGCGTGTCCTTTGGCCTCAGGGACGATGTCGGCGCGGTTCTGTCAGCTCTGTCAACGCACCATCATCTCACGAGGACTCGTGCTGCTGCGAATCTTCGCCCTCAACAGGAGTTTCTTGCGCGGTCTCGCCCTCGCCAGGCCCGTCCTGCTCGGACTCCTGATCCTCAGGCTCGGGCTTCTGATCCCCTGCCTCCGTGTCCTCTTCCTCCGGCTCGGGCTCCTGATCCTCAGGCTCGGGCTCGACGAACTCGGAGTCCGCTTCTTCCTCCTCCTCTTCCGTGTCCTCTTCATCTTCCTCCGCTTCCTCCGCCTCCGCGACCGGGCGCGGCGCGACGAGCTCCCGGTACAAGAGCGCGCCGATGTACGCGCCGATCAGCGGGAACAGCACGAGGACCGGCAGCGCTTGAAAGGCCGACGCGTACCCGTTGAACACCACGTCCGGCACGCTCGCGGCGGGATAGACCATGTTGCCCAGCCAGAACGTCGCGCCGACCGCGGCCCCGATCCACGCCGCGGCTTGGGGCTCCTGCCGGAACCTGTCCCGAGCCGCGAGCACCGCGGCCACCAACAGCGCGGGCAGCAGGATCAAAAGCGGCCACTGGGCGAGGAACCAGGGGACCTGTCCCTGCCGCGCGCCCACCAGATGGTCCACGCTTGCGCGCAGCGCGGAGCGGGCCGCGTCGTCCAGCGGCGGACGCATCGCCCACACGAGGCCGTACGCCGCGAAACCCGCCGTGAACTGCACGAACAAATACACCCATGCCAACTCCGCCCGGATTCGGCCGAGCAGGCCGACCGCAGCGGTGACGACCGGGTTGAAATGACCGCCCGAGACCGGCCCGAAGAGGAAGAACAGCACAGCGGCGGACAGGCCGACCAGCGCGGGAGCCGTCGAGCCGTCGACCGAGGCGATCACCAAAGCAAGGAAGAACGTCCCGAGGAACTCCGCGAGCAGACGACGGACGATCCCGCCGTCCGAGAGTTCGGGCCCTTCGTGCTCGCCCAGCTCCTCGCCGGTCTCTTCTTCCTCTTCTTCGGGAACAACCGCCTCTGGGAGGACCGCCTCGGCCTCATCGATCTCATGATCTGTCACACATCCACCCTACCGGTAGCCGATGCGCGATTCCGACTGCGGGAGGCGCGAGATCCCAGCTCGCGCGGCGGACCGCTCCGCTCAGCGCACGAGTTCGAAGAGCCGGATGCGCCGGTCGGTCTTCGCCTGGTATTCGGCGAAATTCGGAGCTGTCTCGACAAGGCGCGCCCAGATCTCCTCGCGCTCCTCGGCCTCCAGCTCCCGCGCGACGGCTTCGAGCGTCTGGCCTTTCACCTCGATCCGCACGTTCGGATGCGCGAGCAGGTTGTAGACCCAGGCCGGATGCTTCTGGTTCCCCCAGAACGAGCCGATCAGGTACCAACGGCCCTCCACGTCCAGATAGAACAGCGGGGTCTGCCGAGGCTCGCCCGACTTCGCGCCGACCGAGTGCAGCACAAGGAACCGGTCCGCCCCCGCGTACGGCCCCTCCTCGACCACGCCTCCGGTGCGGCGCAATTGCGCCACCACGTCCTCGTTGAACGCGTCCAGCTCTGCCCGGTTCGCGAACACGGTCTTCCCATGCCCGATCTGCTCTGCGCCGCTCATGGCTGCCATCCTCGCACCAGCTCGAAGAGCGGGATCACCCGGCTGGTGCTCTTCTGATACTCCGCGAAGCCGGGAGCCCTCCCGACGAGCACCGCCCAGATCCTCTCGCGCTCGGCCCCGGCCAGCTCCTGCGCGGTCACCTCGAACGAACGCACCGAGCCCTCCTCGCCGGGGACGTCGACCCGGACCTTCGGGTTCGCGCGCAGGTTGTGCGCCCACCCCGGAGCCTTGGGGCTGCCGCCGTAGGAGCCGACGAGGAACCACCGCCCGTCGACGTCCAAATGGTAGAGCGGGTTCGTCCTCGGCTCGCCCGACTTCGCGCCGACCGAGTGCAGGACGATCAGCGGCATGCCCGCGTACCGTCCGCCGACTTTGCCGCCGTTCGCCTGGAACTCTTCGAGCACGCCGGGGTTCACCAAGCCCGTCGCGCCGGGGTCGTACCACTTCATGCCCTTCGGCAAGGTGTGCCGCAACTGCGCTTCGCTGTGCTCCGTCATACCGGGAACAACCAAAGCGGCGCGGGGGCTTATTCCGTTTCGCGCGCCGGGATCACAACGGCGCGGGCATCGCAGAGGCCGCCGCGTAGCTCCCCGTTCGCCGGTTGCACGACGCTGGTGTCCGCAGCTGGGGGAAGGGCGTTGAGCGCCTCGTTCAGCGGAGCGTCCTCCGAAGCGCACCCGGCGGCGACAAGGGCGAGGACGAGCAGACCCCGGCGGACCCACGAGAAGGCGGACCCGCTTGGATCCTACGGCGCGCGGCTAGGCCGAGAGCAGTCCCTTCGCGATGTGCGTCACCTGGATCTCGTTGCTGCCGGCGTAGATCATGAGCGACTTCGCGTCCCTGGCCAGCTGCTCGACCCGGTATTCGCGCATGTAGCCGTTGCCGCCGAAGAGCTGCACCGCCTCCATCGCGACTTCCGTCGCAGCCTGCGAGGAATAGAGCTTCATCGCCGAGGCCTCCGCGAGGGTGGGCTGTTTGCCCGCGCGGGCCATCTCGATCGTGCGGAACACCATGTTCTCGACGTTGATCCGCGCGACCTCCATCTGGGCGAGCTTGAGCTGGATGAGCTGGAAGCTGCCGATCTCCTGGCCCCACAGCTTGCGGGTGCGCGCGTACTCCGTGCACAACCGCAGGCATTCCTCGATGATCCCGAGCGAGAGCGAGGCGATCCCGGTCCGCTCGGTCACGAAGTTCGACCGGGCGCTCTCCCGCCCGTCGCCGGACTCGTGGTCCTCGGTCTCGCCGAGGAGGCGGTCCTTCGAGAGCCGGACGTCGGTGAAGAACAGCTCCCCGGTCGGGGAGGAATTCATGCCCATCTTCTTGAAGGGCTTGGCCTGCACGAGGCCCTCCATGCCCGTGTCGAGCACGAAGGTGAGCACCTTGCGGGCGCGGCGGTCGGTCCCGGAGCCGTCGTCCAGCTTCGCGTAGACCACGATGACGTCGGCGTCGGGCCCGTTGGTGATAAAGGTCTTCTGGCCGTTGAGGATGTAGTCCTCGCCGTCGCGGCGCACCGTGGTCTTCATACCGCCGAACGCGTCGGAGCCCGAGTCGGGCTCGGTGATGGCCCATGCGGCGATCTTCTCCGCCGTCACCAGCTGCGGCAGCCAGCGCTTCTGCTGCGCGAGGGTGCCCTTGGCCATGATGGTCCCGGCTCCGAGCCCAAGGCTCACCCCCATCGAGGCGATGATGCCGAGGCTCACCCCTGCCAGCTCTTTGGAGAGCACTGCCATGAGGCTGTCCTGGCCGTCCGCCCCGAGCCCGGCGGCGGACGTCTTCTCCTTCTTGGGCAGCTCCTCGCCACGGGCTTTCGCGGCCTCGCGCTCCTCTTTCCTAGCGAGCTGCTTCTCTAGCGCCGCGACGGCCATGTCGGCGATCCCGAAGTCCACGAAGAGCTTGCGGATGATTGGATACGGCGTGAGTTCGCCGGATTCGAGCTGGTCGCGCACCGGCTCGATCTCCTTCGCGATGAACTCGCGGACCGCGCCTTGGACCAAGAGGTCGGTTTCTGACCATTCGTACATGCTGGTCCTCCTATCCTGCGAGATGCTTCGCGACGAGATCGACGCTCCACGGGCCGTCGGTCTCATAGCTGTTCACTTCGTGCCAGCCGCCCAGTTCGGCGATATACCCGCCGCCGACGCGGAACACCTTGCCGGTGACCTCGCAGTCCGCCGTGGCCAAATACGCCACGAGCGGGGAGATGTTCGCCGGGGAGAACCCGTCGAACTCGCCATCCGGCACTTCTTCGGCGAAAATCGCGCCCATGCCGGGCGTGGCGAGGGTGAGCCGGGTGCGGGCCATCGGGGCGATGGCGTTCGCCCGCACCCCGTAACGTTCCAGCTCGCTGGCCGCGACCTGGGTGAGCGCGGCGATGGCGGCTTTCGCCGCCCCGTAGTTGGCCTGGCCGTCGTTGGGCACGGTCACCCCGGAGTCCGAGACGGTGTTGATGACCGAGGCATTGGGCTGGCGGCCCGCCTTGCTCTCCTCTTTCCAGTACTCCGAGGCGTGCCGCAGCACGTTGAAGTGGCCTTTCAGATGCACGGCGACAACCGAGTCCCACTGGGACTCTGACAGGCTCGCGATGAACCCGTCGCGCAGGATGCCCGCGTTGTTGACCACGACGTCCAACCGCCCGAAGTCGCGGACCGCCTGGCCGACGAGGTCCTTCGCCCCGTCCCATTCGGCGATGTTGTTCGTGTTCGCCGAGGCTTCGCCGCCGAGGGCGAGGATCTCCTTGACGACTTCCGCCGCGGGCCCGGCGTCCTGGCCGGTGCCGTCGTTCGCTCCGCCGAGGTCGTTGACCACGACCTTCGCGCCTTCCTTCGCGAACAAGAGCGCATGCTCGCGTCCAATGCCGCGTCCGGCCCCGGTGATCACCGCGACGCGTCCGTCCAATGCTCCCATGTGTTTTCCTCTGTTCAATCGTTCAATCGTTCAATCGTTCAATCGGCGATCGCGTTGTTCAATCCGCGATGAGGACGAGACCGTCTTTGATGACCACGGCGTCCCCGACCGTGGTCTCGTACGCGTAGCTGACCGCTCCGTCTCCGGAGCCCGACCGCCACAGCGTCGTCTCCAGTTCCTGCCCCGGCAACACCGGTTTCGCGAAGCGGACCGCGAGGCGCTTGAGCCGCTCGGTCTTCCCGTCGGCCAGCGCGGTCAGCGCCGCCCACGAGGTGAAGGCGAGCGTGCACAGGCCGTGGGCGATGATGCCCGGCAGGCCTGCCTCAAGCGCGACTTCCCGGTCCAAGTGGATCGGCATCGGGTCGCCCGATGCCTCGCTGTAGCGATAGGTCTGGTCCTCGTCCACACGAGCGCGCACCCGCGCCGCGGGAGCCTGCTCGCGCAGCGCCTCTGGGAACTTGTGCTCGGGCGCGAGCACGCCGGCCGTCTCGGGGTTGGTGAACTTCCGGATGAAGAAGGTCACGTACTGCTCGTTGACCAGCTCGCCGCTCTCCAACCGGGTCTCGATGAGGGTGACCCCCCGGCTGCCGTTCTCCAGCCCGTCGAACCCGATCATCTTCGATCGGGTCAAGAGCACATCGCCCGGATAGATCGGCCGGTGGAACCGGAAGTCCTGCTCGCCGTGCAGCACGAGGCCGAACAGTTGCAGCGGGACCACTTCGAGCACCGGCTCGGTCATGTTCTCGAAAACCGGGACGATGGCGAACACCGGCGGGGCGACGAGGCCAGCGCGGTGCTCGGGGATCGGGTCGTTCGTCGCCTCGGCGTATGCGACGATCGCTTCCTTGGTCACCTCGTAGCGGGACTCTTCGGTCCATTTGTCGAGGCCGTCCGCGTCAAAACGCAGCTCTTCAGTCGGTGCAGACATCCGCCGCCTCCGCTCAGGACTGCAGAAGCTCGGTGAGCTTCGCGATCGAGGCCTCGAGATCCTTCAGGCCGGCTTTCTCGATGGCCTTGGCGAGCGGGCCTTTGATGATATTGCCGCTGAACTCGCTGCCGATGGTGACCTTGGTCCCGTCGCCTTCCGGTTCGAGCCTGATGCTGGTCGTGGTCTTCACCCCGGCCATGCCCGTGCCGGTGCTCTTCCAGAACTTGTTCTCCTCGAACTCGTCCACGGTCCAGGTGATGACGTTCGCCATGCCCATCATCGTGACGACCTCGGCGTACTGCGAGCCTTTCGCCAGCTTTGCGGGCATTTCGCCCTTCCACTTGGTGTGGATGGTCATCCACTTGCCGTAGTCCTCGAGGTTGGTGATCCCGGCCCAGACCTTTTCCGGCGGCAGGGGGACGGTAGTGGTTGTTTCAATGGCGCCCATGGGGTGCTCCTTCTCTCGATATTCCTTGTTCTTTGGCGTTGGTTCTTTGGTGTTGCGGACGGGGGTCGGACTGCTCAGCGGACGGCGCGCTGGTAGGCGGTGACGACCGCGGCCCCGCCGAGGCCGATGTTGTGCTGCAGCGCGGCGGTCACGCCGCCCACTTGGCGTTTGTCCGCGTCGCCGCGCAGCTGCCAGGTGAGTTCGGCGCACTGCGCGAGCCCGGTGGCCCCGAGCGGGTGCCCTTTGGAGATGAGCCCGCCGGAGGGGTTGACCACCCATGTGCCGCCGTAGGTTGTCTCGTTGTTCTCGACCAGCTTGCCGCCCTCGCCCTCGGCGCAGAGCCCGAGCGCCTCGTAGGTCAGCAGCTCGTTCGCCGAGAAACAGTCGTGCAGCTCGACGACCTGGAAGTCTTCTGGCCCCAAGCCGGACTGGTCGTAGACCCGCAGTGCGGCCTGTTTGGACATGTCGTAGCCGACGATGTTCTTCGCCGTGCCGTCGAAGGTGGACTGGAAGTCGGTGGTCATCGCCTGTCCGACGATCTCCACCGCCCGGTCCGCGAGCTGATGCTCGGCCACGAACGCCTCGCTGGCGAGGATCGCGGCGGCGGAGCCGTCCGAGGTCGGCGAGCACTGCAGCTTGGTGATCGGGTCGTAGATCATCCGCGAGGCGAGGATGTCGTCGAGCGAATACTCGTCGCGGAACTGGGAGTTCGGGTTGTTCACCGAGTGGCGGTGGTTCTTCTCGCCGATCTTCGCGAAATGCTCGGCGGTCGTGCCGTAGAGCTTCATATGCTCGCGGCCCGCCGCGCCGAACATCCACGGGGCCGGGGGGAAGAGCACTTCCGAGATCTCGGCGAGCGCCATGATGTGCCGCTCCATCGGCTGCTCCCTGTCGTCGTAGGTGGAGCCAAGCGAGCCGGGCTGCATCTTCTCGAAACCAAGCGCCAGCACGCAGTCCGCCAGGCCGCCCCGGATCTGCTGCGCCGCGAGGTAGAGGGCCGAAGATCCGGTCGAGCAGTTGTTGTTGACGTTGACCACGGGCACGCCGGTCATGCCGAGCTCGTAGACGGCGCGCTGTCCGGAGGTCGACTCGCCGTAGACGTATCCGACGTAGGCCGCCTCCACCTTGTCGTAGGAGATCCCGGCGTCCGCCAACGCGTTCGTGCCCGACTCGCGGGCCATTGCCGGATAGTCCCACCCCTCTCGCCGACCCGGCTTCTCAAACTTCGTCATCCCGACGCCGACCACGAAAACCCTCTCGCCTTTTCGCTTGGCCATGCTCTTCCACCTTTCGCCTTAGGGCGCCGCAACAGCGCCCTAACATTGTTATGCCTTCATTGAGATGGAGCGTACCACAACATGAGCTAATCATAACAATGTGATGTTGTCTACGTCATATGTATTGGTCACACCGCTATGTCCGGCGGCGCGCAGCAAAAAGCCCCGCCGAGGCCGTCGACCTCGGCGGGGCTTTGCGCGGCGGCTACGCGTCCAAGAGCGAGGCGTGCGGCCCGAAAAGCTCGTACCGGACGTCCGATTCGGGGATCCCCTTGTCCATCAGCGCCGCCACGACGTACCGCATGAACGGCTTGGGCCCGCACACGAACGCGATGGAGCCCGGCGCGATGTCGACGGCCTCGAAGTCCATCAGCCCGGACAGCACGCCCTCCCTCGACCGGCCGACGCTCTGGTACCACGTCCACAGCCGCCCGTCGGGCAGCCGGTCGACCAGCTCCGCGAGCTCCGCGCGGTAGGCGTGGGCCGACAGCGCCCGGTCCGCGTGCAGCACCTTCGTCGGGCGCTTCGAGCGTTCGGCGGCGAGATGGTGGAGCATGCCCATCATCGGCGTGCAGCCGATCCCCGCCGACACCAGGACCAGCGGGCGGTCGGACTCGTCGAGGACGAGATCGCCCGAGGGGATGGACACGCGGAGCAGGTCGCCCTCGAAAACATGCTCGTAGATGAAGCCGGACACCTCTCCGTCCGGCACGCCAGCCTCGCCCTTGATCCGCTTGACCCCGATCCGCCAAGTGCCGGGGGCCTGTCCCCGCGAGAGGCTGTACTGCCGGATCTGGCGCGCCCCGTCTGGCAGCGCCACCTGGACCGAGACGTACTGCCCCGGCAGGAACGCGGGCAGCTCGCCAGAGACCGAGGCCAGCTCAAGGCTGATCACATCCGCCGACTCGAAGGCGCGCGAGACCACTCGCGCCTCGCGCCACACGTCGCCGGGGGCCACATGCGCCGCGTCGTACAGCGCCCGCTCCCTCGCGACCAGCTCGTCCGCCATCAGCCAGTACAGCTTGGTCCACGCCGAGGCGACCTCCGGGGTGATCGCCTCGCCGAGCACGTCGACAATCGCGGCGAACAAGTGCTCGTAGACGATCGGGTACTGCTCCGCCACGACGCCGAGCGAGGCGTGCTTGCTCGCCACCCGGTCGAGCACGGAGCCATAGCCCTCTTGGCCTCCTTCCAGCACGAGACCGGCGAACGCGACGATGGAGCCAGCCAGCGCGCGGGGCTGGTCGCCCTGCGCCTGGTTGCCCCGGTTGAACAAGTCCCGCCCCAGCTCGGGATGGGCGGCGAACAGTTTGCGGTAGAACAACGGCGTGATCTCGTCGAGCGCGCCGCCCACCGCCGGGGCGGTCTGCCGGATCACGTCCAGCTCGGCTCCGGACAGGGCTTTCTCGGACAGGGTTTTCTCGGACAAGGTTTTCTCGGACAAGGTTTTCTCGGACAGGGCCGCCTCTGGCTGGGACATCAGTTTCCTTTCTCTCGTCCTGCGGAGAGCACAAGCTCCCGCAGGATCGGCTCCGTCGGGACGCGGACCATGTCCGCGACCGTCTGACGGTCCAAAACCTGGAAAAACGCCTCCTGCGCCTGACGCAACGCGCCGCGAAGGCGGCACGCCTGGCGCAGCGGGCACGGGTCGGCCCCCTCGCACTCCACGATCTCGCCGTCCCCCTCCAGCCGCCTGGCGATCCAGCCGACGGACCTGCCCGCGCCGGACTCGGCGAGCCGGATCCCGCCGGCCCTGCCCCGCGTGGACTCCACCACGCCGAGCCCGGTCAGGCGCGCGACGACCTTGGCCGCGTGCGCGTACGGCACGCGCATTTGCTCGGCCACCTGCGCGGTCGACAGCTGCCGGTCCGCCGGGGCGGCGGCGAGCAGCATCGTGATCCGAAGGCCGAGGTCGGTGAACCGGGTGAGCTGCATACCTCCAGCATTTCAAACTGGTATTTGAAATGCAAGATTTAAGACGGAGGTCACAGCCCGAACTGCCACGGAAATTCGCAGGACCCCGGATCGACGAGATGCGAGGCGCCGCGCGCTCGCCCTTGCGAAGCGGGCGAGTCTCAGACTGACGTGGCGCACGCACACAGCGGGGCACGAGCCTGGCGCGCGAGGAGCGGAGCAACGCCGCCGGTCGCGATCTGGACCTCGAACGTCAGGCCAGGCGGGTGATCTCGACGTGCACGTCGAGATCGGTGGCGACGCCGCCGGTGTAGATGCCCTTGATCGGAGGCACGTCGGCGTAGTCCCGCCCATGGCCGATGGCGACGTGGCGTTCGGTGATCGCGGCGCCCGACACCGGGTCGAACCCGCGCCACGCGCCGTACCAGGCCTCGAACCACGACCAGACGCGGCCCTCGACCGCCTCGCCGACTTTCGCCTTCTTGTCGGGATGCAAATACCCCGCCACGTACCTCGCGGGAATGCCGAGCTCGCGCAGGACCGCGAGCGACACGTGGGTGAGGTCTTGGACCGTCCCTTTGCCCGCGTTCACGGTGTCGACGGCGGTGATCTGGGCGTTCGTGGTCTCCGGAACGAATTCGAATTCGCCCTTGACCCATTCGGCGACGGCGCGCACGGTCTCGTGCGGCGACAGGTCCTGCTTGCGCAGCCGCCGCGCCACGCCAAGGAGCGGGCGGTAGTTGGGCACGAGGTCGGTGTAGCCGAGGTACTCGTAGTAGCGGTCGGTCACCCGTGGCGAGGCCAGCTCGTCCCAGCCGAGCGGCTTCTCCAGCTCGCCTTCGACGTCGGTCTCCACAACGGCGGTGCCGACGATCTCCAGCTCGGAGTGCGGGGCATGCAGGTCGAAGGCCGTCACGAACGTGCCCCAGTAGTCCGAGTACCGGTAGTACCGGGTGGCGGGGCTCGTGGTCACCCGGCTGACGACGGCGTTCTGCCTGGCGTCGTTGCGGGGGTTGATCCGCACTTCGTTGAACGAGGCGCGCACCGGGAAGTTGTAGGCGTAGCCGAGGGTGTGGACGACGCGCAATCTCCAGCTCATCGGGCGGCTCCCGTCTCAGGTTCCAGGTCCGCGCCCGGACGGCCGATCGCGCGGACGTCGCTCCACAGCATGTACGGCTCGACGGTGAAGTACCGCTCGGCGACGGCCTCGCCGGTCTCCAGGCAGGCCGCCTGCACACGGGAAAGCCTGGCGTAGAGGTCGTCGACCAAATCGGACGCGCGGGTGTACTCCAAATCGCTGCGCGCGCCGCCGATGATCCGACGCGCCTCGTTCTGCGAGCCGACCCTGGAGTACAGGTCGCCCCGGTCCAGCTCGGCGAGGCATTCTTCGGCGCGGTGCAGCGAGTAGAACACCGACCGGGGGAAGAGGCGGTCCAGAACCAGGAACTCCACGACCGAGGTGGAATTGAGCACGCCCCGGTAGGTCCGCAGATAGGTGTCATGGGCTCCCGCGGCGCGCAGCACCGAGACCCAGGACGCGTCCGAGCGGTCGCCGGAGCCGACCAGCAGCAGTCGGATGATCATGTCGATCCGCTCGATATGCTTGCCGAGGAGCAGGAACAAGTACCCGTCGTCGCGCGAGAGCGTGGAGTCCACCAGCCCGGAGAACAGGGCGGAGCGGTTCTCCACGTAGGAGAAGAACTCGTGCGGGCCGAGTTTGCGGGCCAGCTTCTCGCTGTCCGCGATGCCGTTGAACGTGGTGTTCAGACACTCCCACATCTCGGTGGAGGTGACCTCGCGCGCCCCTCGCGCGTTCTCCCGCGCCCGATAGAGCGCGTCCGCGATGGAGTCGCCGCTCTCCCGGTTGAACGCCACCAGCTCGGTCATCGACCAGACGTTGAGTTCCTCCCCGTCCGGCGGGGTGATGCCGAGGATCCGCAAGAGCCCCCGCGCCTGTTGGTCGGCGTCCACCGTCGCGTCCTCGAGGAGCTGGTGCACCCCGACGTCGAGGATGCGCGCCGTGTCGTCGGCGCGCTCCACGTAGCGGCCGATCCAGAACAACGACTCCGCGTTGCGCGCCAGCATCATGAGATGCCCTCCGTCTTCGCCTGGGAACGGCTGCCGAGCACCCAGGTGTCTTTGCTGCCGCCGCCCTGGCTGGAGTTCACCACCAGCGAGCCCTCCTTCAGGGCGACTCGGGTGAGGCCGCCCGGCAGGACCCACACGTTCTCGCCGTCGTTCACGGCGAACGGGCGCAGGTCCACGTGCCGGGGGGAGACCTTGTCGCCGACCTTCGTCGGCACGGTGGACAGCTGCATCACCGGCTGCGCGATCCAGTCGCGCGGGTTGGCCCGCACTTTGCGAGCGAGGGTCGCCAGCTCCTTCTCCGACGCGTCCGGCCCGAACACGATGCCGTAGCCGCCCGAGCCCTCCACCGGCTTGAGCACGAGCTCGTTGATCCGGTCGAGCGTCTCCTCCAGCTCCTCGGGGATCCAGCAGCGGAACGTGTCGACGTTCGCCAGAAGCGGCTTCTCGCCGAGGTAGTACTCGACCATCGTCGGCACGTAGGTGTACACCAGCTTGTCGTCCCCGACGCCGTTGCCGACCGCCGAGGAGATGACGACGTTCCCGGCCCGCGCCGCGTTCACGATGCCCGCCACCCCGAGGAGGGATTCCGGTTTGAACTGCAACGGGTCGAGGTACTCGTCGTCGATCCGCCGGTAGATGACGTCGACCTGGACCTCGCCCTCGGTCGTGCGCATGTAGACGACGTTGTCCCGGCAGAAGAGATCTCGGCCCTCGACCAGCTCGACGCCCATCTGCCTGGCCAAGAGGGAATGCTCGAAGTGCGCGGAGTTCGCCACGCCTGGCGTGAGCACCACGACGGTCGGGTCGTCCTCGTTGGTGGGGGCCGCTGCGCGCAGCGCCCGGAGCAGGTGGGCCGGGTAGTCGTCCACCGGGCGGACCCGGTGCGTCCCGAACAGGTCGGGGAACACCCTGGTCATAGTGCGCCGGTTCTCCATCACGTAGCTCACTCCGGACGGGTTGCGCAGATTGTCCTCCAACACCCGGAACGTCCCCTGCCCGTCCCGGATGATGTCGATGCCGGCGACGTGGATGCGCACGCCGTTGGGCGGGCGGATGCCGGCCGCCTGCCGGTGGAAGTGCTGGCAGGAGAAGATCAGCGCGCGCGGGATGACGCCGTCGCGCAGGATCTCCTGGTCGCCGTACACGTCGTCGAGGAACGCTTCGAGCGCCCGGACCCGCTGGGTGATCCCCCGCTCCAGCTTGGTCCACTCCGCCGCCGCGATGACGCGCGGGATGAGGTCGAGCGGGAAGGGCCGTTCCTGCCCGGAGAGGGAGAAGGTGATGCCCTGGTTGATGAAGGCCCGGCCCAGCGCGTCCGCGCGGGCGGTCAGATCGTCGGAGTCCAACGGTTCCAGCGCCTGGAACACGCCCCGGTAGGGGGCGCGGGAGGAGCCGTCCTGCTCGAACATCTCGTCAAAGTTCTTCTCGAACCCGGGGGATTCCGCGTAGCCGTCGAAAGCCCCGGTCAGCTCGACGGACGCGCTCTGCGACTGTGTCTGCTGCGACTGAGACTGAGACTGAGACTGAGACTGAGACTGCATGGCTCCGCCCTTGTTCTTGCCGGACTTCCCGTCGTCTTTTCTGGGGCGCGAATCCTGGCTTTGCGATTGGGATTGCGAAGAAGCCGACTTCGCCTGCAGTTTCGAGGAATTTGTGGTCGGAGTCATGCTGTTTTGATTATGGCACAGCAGCCTCACATTCGCCGGGCGAAGTTTGCGAGGCGCCGTTGAGCTGCACGATTAGCTCCGACCGGGGCGCGCATGGTACGCTATCTCGTCGCGAAAGCCAGGATTCCGCCGACGGCGGGTCGGGCGCTTCGCCAGAAGCTTCAGACGAGTATGGCCCAAAGCCGCCGAGAACTTAAGGACGACATCCACGTGGCGAACATCAAATCGCAGGTCAAGCGCATCAAGACCAATGAGGCCGCCCGCCAGCGCAACCAGGCTGTGCGCTCCGCCCTGCGCACCGCTATCCGCAAGGTCCGCACCAGCGCCGCCGCGGGCGAGCGGGAGAAGGCCGCCGAACTCCTCGTCGCCGCCAACCGCAGCCTCGACAAGGCCGTGAGCAAGGGCGTCATCCACAAGAACAACGCGGCGAACCGCAAGAGCGCGTTGGCGATCCTTGTCAACAAGATCGGGGCGTAACACCCCAGCAGCATTCTTCCTGTGAAGCCGGGCCCTCGGGCCCGGCTTCACACGTTTTCCCACCCCAAGACCACGCGAGCCGCCGCCCGGTTAGGCTCGACCCATGAAAACTCTCGCGGCAGTGCTGCGCCATGAGCGCGAGCCCCGTCCGTACACGACCTCGCTCCCCCTGCGGATCGAAGAACTCGACCTCGCAGGCCCAGGCCCGCACGAGCTCGTCGTCCGTATCGAGGCGGCGGGCGTCTGCCACTCCGACCTCTCCGTGATCAACGGGCACCGCCCGCGCCCGCTGCCCATGGCGCTTGGGCACGAGGCGGCCGGGGTCGTCGTCGCGACCGGCTCGGACGTGCGCGACGTGCGGGAGGGCGATCACGTGGTCCTCGTCTTCATGCCGAGCTGCGGCGCCTGCGCGGCCTGCGCCGCGAAACAGCCCACGCTCTGCGTGACCGCCGCCAAGGCCAACGGCGCGGGGGCTCTGCTCTCCGGGGCTCGCAGGCTCACCGACGCCGACGGCGAGTCGGTGCACCACCATCTGGGCGTGTCCGCGTTCGCCCAGCACGCCGTCGTGGACCGGTCCTCCGCCGTGGTGGTCGACCCCGACCTGCCGTTGGACGTCGCCGCGCTGTTCGGCTGCGCGATGCTCACAGGGTTCGGCGCGGTCCGCAACACCGCGGCGGTCAAGGCGGGCGAGAGCGTCGCCGTCATCGGCCTCGGCGGGGTCGGCCTCGCCGCAGTGCTCGGCGCGAAAGCCGCGCAGGCTGGCCCCATCGTCGCGATCGACCCGGTCCCGGCGAAGCGAGAGCTGGCGTTGGAGCTCGGCGCGAGCCATGCCGCCGCGCCCGAAGAGGCGGCGGCTGTGGTCGCGGAGGCCACCGGCGGGCTCGGGGTCCGCTGGGCGTTCGAGGCCGTCGGCCAGGCCGCCGCGATGCGCCAAGCCTTCGAGCTCGCCGGCCGGGGCGGAGCCGCCGTGTTCATCGGGCTCCCGCCGGCGACCTCGGAGCTGACGCTGCCCGCCGTCGCTTTCGTCGGCGAGTCGAAATCCGCGATCGGCTCCTACATGGGCTCGTCGAATCCGCAGGAGGACATCCCGTTCCTCATCGGCCTTTGGAAGCAGGGCGCGCTGCCGGCCGAAAAGCTCAAGAGCCACACCACTTCGCTCGACCGCCTCAACGAGGCGATGGACCTGCTCGCGGACGGGGTCGCGGTGCGGCAAGTGGTGCTCCCGCACGGGGGGCTCTCATGAGCGAGGCCCCGACGTTCGCGACACGCTGGCCGATGCCGACCCGCTGGGCGGACAACGACCACTACGGGCATGTGAACAACGTGACGTACTACTCGTATTTCGACACGGCGGTGAACGCCTGGCTGATGAGCGCGACCGGCATGGACACCAGGGATCTGCCCGCCATCGGGGTGGTCGCGGAGACTTCCTGCCGATTCCTTCGCCAGATCAGCTTCCCCGACCAGCTCGAAGTCGGCATCGCCTGCGAACGGCTCGGCAACCGCAGCGTCGTCTACCAGCTCGCCGTGTTCCGCCTCGGCGAGGCCGAGCCCGCCGCGCTCGGCCGCTTCGTGCACGTCTACGTCGACGAGCAGACCCGCCAGCCCGTCCCCGTCCCCGAGCCGATCCGGGCCGCGGTCGAAGGGCTGCTCAGTCCAGGGACGAGCTGACCGCCCGAACCGCAGGCACGACCTCGACTTCGGCGGTCAGGCTGATGCGCTCGAGCCCGAGGCCGTAAAGGTCCTCCGCCAGCTCCACCGACACCCGCGCCCGCTCGCCCTGCCGGCTGAGCACGCGCACCACGGCCCGGTCGTACGCGTAGTGCTCGAAGAAATACACCGAAGCCGACGGCTCGTCATCGTCGCCGACGAGCACCGCTTCCGCGCCTGCGAGGCCGTCGCCCGCCGGGAGCCCGAAGTCGACGCAGTCGACCTCGACGTTCAGCGGCGTCGAGCCGTACGGGCGCTCCACTGCGCGGCATTCGACTCGAAGCGACCACAGGCTTTCCCCCTCTTCGGTGAGCAGTTCCCTGATCCAGCCCCCGGTCGGCTGGATCTCGTCGGCGCGGAGCTGATCGTCCTCAGACATAAATTCATCGTAGCATCGAAAACTATGTGGGATATTTCATCTATCCCGAGCTAGACCGGTCAGCTCGCGCACGGCGGACTCCACCGCGAACTCGACGTCCGCCGCCGCGCCTTTGACGTCCGCGTTGAGCTCGGCCACAAGGCGCAGCGCGCGGTCCACCCGGCCAAGCGCCGACTGCTCGGCCTTGCCGCCCGCGCTCCAGACCCGCCATTGCGCCTGGGTCTTCTTCACCCGCCACGGCGGCATCCCCAGGCTCGACGCGAGCGCCTCGGGGCTCGCCCGCCCCGCCGCCCCGACCCTCGCGAGCGAGAGCGCGGACTCCGCCAGCGCGTCCGCGATGAGCACGGGGGCGACGCCGCTCGCGAGCGCCCACCTGGCAGCGGTCAACGCGCCCTCGGCCTCCCCGGAGAGCGCGAGGTCGGCGATGTCGAAACCAGTCACCTCGGCTTTCCCTTGGAAATACCGGCGCACCGCGTCGACGTTCACCACTCCCCCGGTGTCCGAGGCGAGTTGCGAGCACGCCCTTGCGAGTTCGCGCAGGTCGGAGCCGACAGATTCTAAGAGCGCTTGCGCCGCTGCGGGAGGGACGCGCACGTCGTGCGAGCGGAATTCCGCCCGAACGAAATCCAGCCGGTCCCCGGCCCTCGTCAACTTCGCGCAGTCGTGAACCTGCGCGCCGAGTTCGCGCAATGCGTTCACCAGCGGACGGTTCCTGGCGGCTCCGGAGTGGCAGACCACCAACGTGACCGATTCTTCCCGCTCCCGCGCCAAGTCGAGGATCCGAGCGCACGGCTCCGCGCCCGCCTGCTGCGCCTCGTCCAAGACGAGCACCCGGTGCTCGTCGAACAGCGAAGCGCTGGTCAGCTCCGCGAGCAGCGCAGCCGTCGCGTCGCCCGCCCGCAGCCTGGAGACCGCAGGCGCGGCGACCGCGTTGTCGGAGAACTCGTCTCGCGCATTGGCTCCTCGAAGGACTGCGCCCACCGCCCGTTCGACGAGCAAAGGCTCGTCGCCGAGCACCAGATGCAGCCCGCTGGTCACCCTTGCTGGGAGGAGGAAGAGGCGTGTTGGGTCGCCATAGCCCCGTCAGCGGCGACTTCTTGCTTCGCGGGGGGCTCTTCCTTGGCCGGGGGCTGCGCCTGCGGCGCTTCCGCCTCCGGCGCGGCGGCTTTCGGCTTCACGGCCGGCTCTTGCTTCGCGGCGGGAGCCTTCGCAGCCGAGGGCTTGGGGGCGGCAGGCTTCGGGGCGGGAGCCTTCGGCTTCGGAGCCTCCTTCGCGGCCGAGGCCTCCTTGACGGCAGGAGCAGCCGGGGCCTCCTTCGCAGCCGGGGCGGCGGGAGCCTCCTTGACGGCAGGAGCAGCCGGGGCCTCCTTCGCAGCCGGGGCGGCGGGAGCGGAGGGAGCGGCCGGAGCCTCCTTGGCGACGGGAGCAGCCGGGGCCTCCTTGACGGCAGGAGTTTCCTTCGCAACTGGAGCGGCCTTCGCCGAGGTGACCGCCGCTTTATGCTCCTCGAGGAGCACACGGCGCAAAACCTTGCCTGTTTCGTTCCGAGGCAGCTTGTCGACGAACATGACCTCTTTCGGCACCTTGTAGCGGGCGAGGTGCGCTTTGACGTACGACTGGACGTCATCCTGGCTGAGGTCGGAATCCGGAGACTTCGCCACATACGCTTTCAACCGCTTGCCGAACTCGTCGTCGTCCACGCCGATCACGCAGACTTCGAAAACATCAGGGTGCTCGGTCAAGAGGTGCTCGACCTCCTGGGGGAAGACGTTCTCGCCGCCGGAGACGATCATGTCGTCGTCGCGGCCGTCCACGTAGAGCAGGCCCAAATCGTCGAAGTGGCCCATATCGCCGCTGGACATGAGCCCGTCGATGATCTCCTTGTTGCGGCCGTCCGTGTAGCCGTTGAACGAGAGCATGCTGCGGACGAAGATCCGGCCCTCCTTGAAGGGCTCCGTGATGCGCTTGCCGTTCTCGTCCAAGAGCGCCAGCTTCACCCCGACCGGCGGGCGGCCCGCCGTGCCCGGCGCTGCGCGCATCTCCCACGGCTGGGCGACCGTCGCGACGGCGACCTCGGTCGAGCCGTAGAGGTTGTACAGCGTGTCGCCGAAGTGGTCCATGATCCGGGTGGAGAGGTCGGGGGAGAGCGCCGACCCTGCGGCGAAGATCACCTTGATGCTGCGCACGTCGTACTTGTCGAGCGTCTCTTTAGGCAGGTCGATGATGCGCTGGAGCATCGTCGGCACCACGACGAGCACCTGCGCCTTGTACTTCTCGATGAGCTGCAGGGTCTGCTCCGGCTGGAACTTGCGCTGCAAGATGACCGTGTGGCGCAGCACGAGCGCGAGGATGAACTGCGAGAGGCCGGTTCCGTGGAAGAGCGGAGCCGTCGCGAGGAAGCGCTGCCCGCCGCGCAGCGGCACCCGGTGCAGGAACTGCGCCGAGCCGATCGGATTGACCTTGCCTCGGGGCGCGCCCTTCGGCGTGCCGGTCGTGCCGCTGGTCAACAGCGTGAAGCCGCCCAGCTTGCCGGGGTTGGGCAGGTTCTCGCGGCTCTGGCCCGCGCTGACCTCCTCGATGGTGGGCAGCCCTTTGGTCGCGGCCGGGTCCTCCCCGCCCTCCCAGACCAGCGTGCGGAACACGTCCTCGGGCAGTTTCTCGATGATGCCAGCGAACTCGCTGTCGAACGCGATGGCTTTGCCGCCCTCGCGCTTCATGACGTCGACCAGCTGGGGCGCGGCGAAACCGGTGTTGAGCAGCAACACCTTCACGCCGATCTTCCCCGCTGCGACCATGGTGAGCACCAGGCCCCGATGGTTGCGCGAGAGCGAGCCGATGCTGTCGCCCGCCTTGAGGCCTTTCGCGGCCCAGCCGCGCGCCAACGCGTTGGCCTGGTCGTTCATCTCTTTGAAGGTGAGCGAGCCGTGCTCGTCGATGAAGCCGATCTTGTTCGGGGTGAACGCGGCGTTCGCCGCCACCGCAGCCGCGACGGGGCCGACGACGTCGATTCCGGCCAAGAGGCGCAACGAGTAATCCGGGCGGGGGAAGGGAGTCGTGGGGATGATCCCCGCGCGAAGTCCGACTCCGACGGCGACCGCCGCGTCTTTCGCCAAGCCCACCAGGGAGTTCACCTTGGACGTCGCGCTCACCTGCATCAATCCCTTCTATAGCTTGCTCGGGCCCGATCAGAACAACCGCTATAACGGTGTGCGGGCAACCACAGCTAACGGTACCACTTCGGGTTGACCACGACACAGGTCGCCGTCACTTCGAGAATCAGGACAGCAGAGAGGACACAGTCGGCCAGGCCAGGGCGGAGTCGACCGCGAGCCCGACGAACACGGCGGCGAGGTAGTTGTTCGACTGCAGGAACAGGCGGAACGGAGTCACCGGGCGGCCCGAGGCCAGGCCGGCGCTGAGCCGGTGTGCCTCGTAGAGGAACCACGCGCCCGCCAGCGTCGCCACCCCGGCGTACAGCGGGCCCGCGACCGGGATCAAGAGGAGCGTCGTCGCGACGGTGGCCCAGGTGTACCAGACCATGCGCCGGGCGACCAGGCGCTCGTCGGCCACCGTCGGCAGCATCGGCACCCCGGCGGCCGAGTAGTCCTCGCGGTATTTCATGGCGAGGGACCAGGTGTGCGGCGGGGTCCAGAAGAAAATGACCATGAACACGACCAGCGCGGGCCAGTCAAGCGATCCGGTGACCGCCGCCCAGCCGACCAGCGCGGGCATGCAGCCCGCCGCGCCGCCCCACACCACGTTCTGCGAGGTGCGGCGCTTGAGGTACATCGAGTAGACCAAGACGTAGAACGCGATCGTCGCGACCACGAGCGCGGCGGAGAGCAGGTTCGCCACGCGCCACAGCCACACGAAGGACGCGAGGCCGAGGCAGAGGCCGAACACCAGCGCCGCCCGGACGCTCATCGCCCCGCGCGCCAGCGGACGATTTTTCGTGCGATCCATCACTTTATCGATGTCCGCGTCCACCACGCAGTTGAGCGTGTTGGCGCTCGCCGCGCCCAGCCATCCGCCGAAGAGCGTGGCGAGGATCAGCTTCAGATCGACCGTGCCCCGGTGCGCCAGCAGCATCACCGGGATCGTCGCGACCAAGAGCAATTCGATGACCCTCGGCTTGGTAAGCGCCAGGTAATCCCGCACCAGCGACAGGGAACGGCCCGCCAACGAAGGGACGGGCGCACCCCGCTCGGCGGGTTCCACGCTGACCGGCACGATGCTCCTCAGAAAACGATTGGGCTGATCTACTACACACGATGGTAGACGAGCGAGGCCCGCACTCCCAATTCGCCCCGGACCCGACCCGCTCCGACCGGCTTCGCACAGCTCCTCCCGGCAGGCTTCGCAACGGCGCGCTAGGCTTGGACTTGGCGCTGCCGGGCGTTCGAGAACTCGTCCGGCGACGAGCCTTTCCCGCCATCGAAATCGGCCGCGAACGAAGATCGACCCGCGGACATGAAAGACCGAGGAAGAACGTGTCAGCTACCGACCAGGCCACTGCAAGCCCAGCGGATCCCGCCCTCATCGCCAAGCACACCCGCGCGGCCTACCCCGCTGATTGGAGCGACCTCGACACGCGCGGGGTCAACACGGTCCGGGTGCTCGCCGCCGACGCCGTCCAGAAGGTCGGCAACGGGCACCCCGGCACCGCGATGAGCCTCGCCCCTCTCGCCTACACGCTGTTCCAGCGGGTGCTGCGGCACGACCCGAACGACGTCGAGTGGGTCGGGCGCGACCGCTTCGTCCTCTCCTGCGGGCACGCCAGCCTCTTCCTCTACATCCAGCTCTACCTCGGCGGGTTCGGCCTCGAACTCGACGACATCAAGAATCTGCGCGTCTTCGGCTCGCTCACGCCCGGCCACCCCGAGTACCGGCACACCAAGGGCGTGGAGATCACCACCGGCCCGCTCGGCCAGGGCCTCGCCCACGCCGTCGGCATGGCCTACGCCGCCCGCCGCGAGCGCGGCCTCTTCGACCCGTCGGCCCCGGTCGGCCAAAGCCCCTTCGACCACCACATCTACGTTGTGGCCTCGGACGGCGACCTCGAGGAGGGCGTGACCAGCGAGGCTTCTTCGCTCGCGGGCACCCAGCAGCTCGGCAACCTGGTCGTGGTCTACGACCGCAACCACATCTCCATCGAGGACGACACCGAGATCGCCTTCACCGAGGACGTGGCCAAGCGGTACGAGGCGTACGGCTGGCAGGTGCTGCACGTGGACTCCGGCGAGGACGTCGCCGCCATCGAAGCCGCGCTGGAGGCCGCGAAAGCCGAGACGAGCAAGCCGTCGATCATCATCTTGCGCAGCATCATCGGCTACCCGGCCCCGAAGCTGCAGAACACCGGGGCCGCGCACGGAGCCGCGCTCGGCGCGGAGGAGGTCGCGGCGGTCAAGCGGGCGATCGGCTTCGACCCCGAGCAGACTTTCGAGGTGGCCCCCGAGGTCATCGCGCACACCCGAGGCCTGCAGGAGCGCGGGGCCAAGGCGCACGCCGCGTGGGACGAGGCCTTCGCGGAGTGGGCCGCCCGCGAGCCCGAGCGCAAAAAGCTCTTCGACCGGCTGGCGGCCCAGGAACTGCCCGAGGGCCTTGCCGAAGCGTTGCCGAAATGGGAGGTCGGCGGCAAGGGCGCGGCCACCCGCAAGGCTTCCGGCGAAACCTTGAACGCGCTCGGCGCGCTCCTCCCCGAGCTTTGGGGCGGCTCCGCCGACCTCGCGGGCAGCAACAACACAACGATCAAGGGCGCGGACTCGTTCGGGCCGGCCTCGATCTCGACCGGGACGTGGCAGGCGGAGCCGTACGGGCGCACGCTGCACTTCGGCATCCGCGAGCACGCGATGGCCGCCATACTCGGCGGCATCGTCCTGCACGGCCCGACCCGCCCGTACGGCGGGACGTTCTTGCAGTTCAGCGACTACATGCGGCCTGCGGTGCGGCTCGCGTCGCTCATGGAGATCGACCCGATCTACGTCTGGACCCACGACTCCATCGGCCTGGGCGAGGACGGCCCGACCCACCAGCCGATCGAGCACCTCGCCGCGTTGCGCGCCATCCCGCACCTGAACGTGGTCCGGCCCGGCGACCCCAACGAGACCGCGTACGCCTGGCTGGCCCTGCTCGACCGCAAGGAGCGGGCCGCGCTCGGCCTGCGCGGCCCGGTCGGCCTGATCCTCACCCGCCAGGACCTGCCGGTCCTCGAGGGCACGAGCGCCGAGGGCGTCGCCAAGGGCGCGTACGTCCTGGCCGAGGCCGAGGCGACCGCGCCGCAGGTGCTGCTCATCGCCACCGGCTCGGAGCTGCAGCTTGCCGTGGCGGCCCGCAAAGAGCTCGAAAGCCGGGGGTCGGGGCGCGGGTCGTCTCAGTCCCCAGCCTGGAGTGGTTCGAGGCGCAGGGCCCCGCGTACCGCGACCAGGTCCTGCCGCCCGAGGTGAAAGCCAGAGTCGCCGTGGAGGCCGGCGTCGCCCTGCCGTGGCACCGGTTCGTCGGGGACGCGGGCGAAATCGTCTCCATCGAGCACTACGGAGCCTCCGGGGACGCGAAGACGCTGTTCCGCGAATTCGGCTTCACCGCAGAAGCGGTGGTCGAAGCCGCCCTTCGTTCCCTGGACAAAGCACAGCGCTAACCCAAACACCGAACGATACGACATAAGGAGCACCATGAGCGAGCAGAACGCAAACTTGACGGCACTGAGCGAGGCGGGCGTCTCGGTCTGGCTCGACGACCTCTCCCGAGACAGGTTGCGCACCGGCAACCTCGCCGAGCTCATCGCCACCAGATCCGTGGTCGGCGTGACGACGAACCCGTCCATCTTCCAGGCCGCGCTCTCCAAGGGAGAGGCGTACGAAGCCCAGATCGCGGAACTCGTCGCGCGCGGCGCGGACACCGAAGCCGTGATCACCGCCCTCACGACGGACGACGTCCGCGCGGCCTGCGACCTCTTCGCCCCGGTCTACGAACGTTCGGGAGGCGTGGACGGCAGGGTGTCCATCGAGGTGGACCCCCGCCTCGCCCACGACACCGAGGGCACCGTCGCCCAGGCGTTGGAGCTGGCGAAGATCGTCGACCGCCCGAACGTGCTCATCAAGATCCCCGCGACGAAGGCGGGCCTGCCCGCGATCACCCGCGTGATCGGCGAGGGCGTGAGCGTGAACGTCACGCTCATCTTCTCGGTCGAGCGCCACGGCAAGGTCATCGACGCGTACATCGAGGGCCTGAAGGCCGCCGCGGCGGCGGGCCACGACCTCGCCAAGATCCATTCCGTCGCGTCCTTCTTCATCTCCCGCGTGGACACCGAAGTGGACGAGCGTTTGGCGAAGATCGGCTCCGAGGCCGCGACGGCGCTCGCGGGGAAGGCCGCGCTCGCCAACGGCGTGCTCGCCTACGAGCTGTACCAGCAGAAGTTCTCCTCCGACGAGTTCGCCGAGCTCAAGGCTGCGGGCGCGAACCCGCAACGGGCGCTGTGGGCCTCCACCGGGACGAAGAACCCGGCCTACCCGGACACCCTGTACGTCTCCGATCTGGTCGCCCCGAACACCGTGAACACCATGCCGGAGAAGACCCTCCAGGCCTTCGCGGACCACGGCGAGACGCATGTGCACTCCGTGGTCGGCAAGGTGCAGGACGCGCACGGCGTCTTCGCCAAGCTGGCCGAGGCCGGGATCGACTTGAACGATGTGTTCGAGGTGTTGGAGTCCCAGGGCGTGGAGAAGTTCATCGACTCCTGGCAGGAGCTCCTCGATGCCACTTCCGCGCATCTGGAAGGGCTCCGAGGATGACCCAGACCGAGGAGCCGGCGCTGCGGGCGGACGAGGCGCAAGACGAGGCCGACGTTCCTCTCGCGCGCTCGGCGGGCGAGGGGCGACGCAACGGGTCGCAGACCGGGGCGGCGCATCCCCCGCTCGGGTGGACGAACCCGCTGCGCGACGAGCGGGACAAGCGTCTGCCGCGCATCGCCGGGCCGTGCGGGCTTGTCGTCTTCGGGGTCACCGGCGACCTCTCCCGGCACAAGCTCATGCCCGCCGTGTACGACCTCGCCAACCGGGGGCTGCTCTCCCCCAGCTTCTCCCTCGTCGGCTTCGGCCGCCGGGATTGGGACGACGCCGCGTTCGCCGACTTCGTGCGCGAATGCGTGCAGGCCAAAGCCCGCACGCCGTTCCGCGAGGAGACTTTCGCCCGGCTGGCGAAGGGCATGCGGTTCGTGCGGGGCGCCTTCGACGAGGACGCCTCCTTCGAGCGGATCGCCGACACGCTGCGCAGCCTGGACGAGGAGCGCGGCACCGGCGGGAATTACGCCTTCTACCTCTCGGTGCCGCCGAAAGACTTCCCGCTCGTGTTCAAGCATCTCTCCGCCACCGGCCTCGCCCACCCGCCCGAGGGCAGCTGGCGGCGCGCGGTCGTGGAGAAGCCGTTCGGCCACGACCTGGAGAGCGCCATCGAGCTCAACGGAGTCATCAAAGAGGTCTTCGACGAGCGGTCGATCTTCCGCATCGATCACTACCTCGGCAAAGAGACCGTGCAGAACATCCTGGCGCTTCGGTTCGCCAACCAGCTCTTCGAGCCGATCTGGAACGCGCATTACGTCGACCACGTCCAGATCACCATGGCCGAGGACATCGGGCTCGGCGGCCGCGCGGGGTACTACGACGGCATCGGAGCCGCGCGCGACGTGATCCAAAACCACCTCCTGCAATTGCTCGCGCTCGTCGCGATGGAGGAGCCGGTCAGCTTCGCCGCGCACGAGGTCACCGCGGAGAAGACCAAAGTGCTCTCCGCCGCGAAGCTCGCGTACCCGCTGGACGAGACCACCGCGCGCGGCCAGTACGCGCGCGGCTGGCAGGGCGGGCAGGAGGTCTGCGGCCTCCTGGAGGAGGAAGGCTTCGCCTCGGACTCGACGACCGAGACGTTCGCCGCGATCACTGTGGACGTCGACTCGCGCCGCTGGGCCGGCGTGCCTTTCTACCTGCGCACCGGCAAACGGCTCGGACGACGCGTCACCGAGATCGCCCTCGTGTTCAAACGCGCCCCGCACCTGCCGTTCGACGAGGCGATGACCGAGGAGCTCGGGCAGAACGCGCTGGTCATCCGGATCCAGCCGGACGAGGGCGTCACCCTGCGGTTCGGCTCGAAGGTGCCGGGCTCTGCGATGCGGGTGCGCGATGTGAACATGGACTTCAACTACGGGCAGTCCTTCACCGAATCCTCCCCAGAGGCGTACGAGCGGCTCATCCTCGACGTCCTGCTCGGCGAGCCCTCGCTCTTCCCGGTCACCGACGAGGTGGAGCTGTCCTGGAAGATCCTCGACCCGGTGCTCGATCATTGGGCCGCGAACGGCGCGCCCGAGCAGTACCCGTCCGGAGGTTGGGGGCCCACGAGCGCGACTCGGATGCTCGCGCAGTCGGGGCGGCAATGGAGGAGGCCGTAATGAGCATTGTCGATTTGCCAGCGACCACGACGGAGAAAATCTCCAAGCGGCTCGTCGCGCTGCGCACCGCTGCGGGGAATTCCGCGGTGAGCCGGGTGCTCACCCTGGTGGTCTGCGTCGAGGACGGCGACGAGGTGGAACTCGCCGTGTCGGCAGCCGTGGCAGCGAGCCGCGAGCACCCTTGCCGGGTCATCATCGTGGCGAAGGGCCAGCGGTACGCCGCGACCCGGCTCGACGCGCAGATCCGGGTCGGCGGCGACGCGGGAGCCTCCGAAGTGGTGGTCCTGCGGCTGTACGGCCCGCTCGCCGACCACGGGGACAGCGTGGTGATCCCGTTCCTGCTCCCGGACACCCCCGTGGTGGCCTGGTGGCCGGGGCAAGCCCCGGCCGTGCCTTCGCAGGATCCGATCGGCGCGCAGGCTTCCCGCCGGATCACGAACTCGATCGCCGCCGTCGACGCCGCTGCCGCGCTGTCGACGCTCGCCAGCGGCTACGCGCCTGGCGACACCGACCTCGTGTGGGCCAAGGCCACGCCGATCCGCTCTATCCTCACCGCCTCGCTGGACGAGCCGAACTACGACCCGGTCACCGAGGCCGTGGTGCTCGGGCCGAAGCTCTCGATCACCCTCGACCTGGTCGCGGGCTGGCTCTCGGCGCGGCTCGGGGTGCCGGTGCGCCGGGGGCTCGGCGACTTCGAGATCTCCTTGCGCCGCGAGAGCGGAGCGCTGTCCTTGACCGCCGACGCCAAGGGCAACGGCCGCGTGGTGTCTCCGGGCCGCCCCGAGAGCGCCGTCTCGCTGTTCAACCAGGACGTGCCCGCGCTGCTCGCCCAAGAGCTGCGGTTCATGGACCCCGACGAGGTGTACGAGCAGGCGTTGCTCGGCTTCGCCACGGTGATCCAGCCGGAGGAAGCCGCATGAGCGGCGGGCAGGTCGAACTCGTCCGCGTCTCCGACCTGGAGAGCCTGGTCGCCGCCGCGCGGGAGCGGTTCGTCGCGCTCGTCGGCGCGGCGCTCGCCGATCGCGGCTCGGCTTCGGTGGTGCTCACCGGCGGCGGGGCGGGCATCGGCCTGCTCAAGGCGTTGCGCGGGGCCGACCTAGCCTGGGACAAGATCGACTTCTACTGGGGCGACGAGCGCTGGGTGCCGGCAGGGCATCCCGAGCGCAACGACGGCCAGGCCTTCGAGGCCCTGCTCGACCACGTGCCGGCCGACCCGGCCAGGGTGTTCCGGATGGGAGCCCCCGGCGGCGGCTGGGCCACCCCCGAAGCCGCGGCCGAAGCATACGCCGAGATCCTGCCCGAAGGCTTCGACCTGCATCTTTTGGGCATGGGCGAAGAAGGGCACATCAACTCGGTCTTCCCGGACACCCCTGCGGTGCGCGAGCAGGCCAAACCCGTCCTCGCCGTCCTGGACTCGCCGAAGCCGCCGCCCGAGCGGATCACCCTCACCCTGCCCGCGATCCATCGCGCCCGCGAGGTGTGGCTGCTCGTCTCCGGGGCGGGGAAAGCCGCCGCCGCGAAAGCCGCGCTCGGCGGGGCCGCGCCGGTCGACGTGCCGTCCTCGGGGGCGCAGGGCTCCGAGCGCACGGTGTGGTTCCTCGACGACGCGGCGGCCGGGGAACTGGGCTGACGCGCTCGCCGTTCCACGGCTACAAGTTCTGCAGCCGCCGAGCGGCTTCCTCGCTGTCCAGCTCGGCGCGCAAGACGGGGTCGCGCCAGATCGTTTCGACCTGTCGGACGAATCGCTCTGGGTCCGGCAGCTCGTCCAGCGGCAAATACGCCGCCGCCTCCCCGTCGGCCCCAATGATCGCGAGCACGTCGACCTCGCATTTCTCGGTCTCCCATTGCCAGGAGAGGAGCGCTCGCGATTCGTCCCAGTCTGGCCGTGCCCGGTATGAGAGCGCGAGCGATTGGCGCTGGAAAGCAGCGATGTCATCCCAGAACACCGGCTCATGTCGCAGCGCCGAAGGGAGCCAGATCCCGCTCGGTGCGGCAACAATGGCGAAACTGGACCGACCTGCTCCCCGGAACCAGGCGACGAGGACCACGAGCGCCCCGACCGCGCCAACGAGGATCGTCAAGCCGCCGTACCAGTGGACGAGACCGGCCCCAGCTCGGCGCGTCCACTCTCCTTCGGCTCCGAAAAACAGCAGCGCCCCCAGCGTGGCAAGCAGCGCCGCCGCCAAGAGCCTGCCCACGTTTTTCATTTGGATATCGGCGCTTCGGAGCGGATAGCGCACGCCCGCCGGTCCCGTGCGCGCGGAAGCATGGTGATCGCGCTGCGGCTCGCCGAGCGGGCGCAGCGGCGGCAACGTCCGCAGTCCGCGCGGGCGCTGCCGGAAACGGTTCACGAAGAACAGCACCGTGCAGAGGGACGGCACGGCGCTCAACGCCAAGAACCCCCACAACTGGCCTGCCTCGTTCTTCCTGCCCTCAGCGGAATACACGAAAACGAGGGCGCTGAGGGAGAACGGGACGAGGAAGAAAAGGAAGATGGAGCGCGAGAGCCCCACCCAGCCGACGTACTTGCGCCTGCCCTGCGCGGACCTCGGCAACAACAACCATTGCGGGGACCTCGGCTTCAGCGGCTCTGTCACGCGTTGATGATGACCGGATCCCCGATGCCGACGGTGTTGTAGTACCAGGCCGCGTTCTCGGAACTCAGGTTGATGCAGCCGTGGCTCACGTTCGCCTTGCCCTGCGAGGCCACCGACCACGGGGCCGCGTGCACGTACACGCCGCCCCAGGTGACGCGCACCGCGTTGTACACGGTGAGCTTGTAGCCCTCCGGGCTGTTGAGCGGGATGCCGATGGTCCGCGAGTCCATCACCACCGGGTTCTGCTTCTCCAGCGTGGTGAACGACCCGACCGGGGTGGGGTGCTTGGGCCTGCCCATCGAGGCGGGCATCGTCTTGACGACCTTGCCGTCGATCTTCACGGTGAAGGTGTGCTGGCTGATGCTCGCGATGCCGACCACCTCCGCGCCGGTGCGGAACTTGTGCGGGTAGCCCGCCGCGACCACGGTGACCGTCGAGTGCGAGGGCCAGTATCCGCTCGGGGTCCAGCGCATCGTGGCGTCGTCGGGCCAGCTGAAAGCCCCGTCCGGGACGTTCGAGGCGGAGAAGCCGACGGCCTGCTGCGCCGCCGCGCGATCCGCGACCGGGCCGGCGAAACGAATGGTCACCGGAGCCGCCACGCCGACGGTCTCGCCCTCGGCGGGGGACACGGACACCACGCCGTTCTGAGCGGAGACCGTGCCGTCCGCTGTGGCGGCGGCCAGAGGAGCCGTGAGCGGCGCTGTCGTCGCGGCGACGGCCGCACCGATGATCGTCAGCGCATGTCGTACAAATCTCCGCATGATCCCAAATCCTCCTGAGCGCCGACGGAACCTCGTGGTCTGCTCCAGATTAGCCGGTGACCACCGGATCCTATGCGGATTTTCGGCTCATCCGCGGGCAATTGACGCCCAATAGACGCCTGGCCCGCCGGTTTGCAGCGCCCCAGCTCCGTTACGGATTCCAGCTCCGCAGGAACTCCAGCGCCTCGTCGGCGTGCGCCTTGCCCCGGAACTCGTGGAAGATCGCCTTGAGCACCTTGCCGTCCTTGTCGAGCACGAAGGTCGACCGCTTGACCGGGCTCAGCCCGCCAAGGCCGCCCTTGACCCCGAACGCGGCCGCCGCTTTCCCCTCCTTGTCGGACAACAGCGGGTAGTCCAACGAGCGGCCCGAGACGAATCCGGCCTGGCCCGAGACGGAGTCCTTGCTGATCCCGACCCGCTGCACCGAGCCCCAGCCCTTTTCCCTCGCGAGCGCCTGGAACTGCGCGCCGAGGTCGCGGAACTGACAGGCCTGCACCGTGCACACCGGGCTGGAAGCCTTCGGGTAGAAGAACACGACCGTGGGGCCCTGCGCGAGGAACTCGCTGAGCTTGCGGGGCGCGCCCGTCTGGTCAGGCAGCTCGAAATCCGGCACGACATCGCCAACTTGCAGACTCATGCGCCCAGCCTACTCCTCGCGCCGGACGCGCTGAGATAATGACGGTTATGACTGTCAGCGCCCTCACCGGCAACGCCGCCTCCCACACGACCACGCGCGCAGAGTTCGAGGCGCTGGCGGGCGGGCGACGCGTGGTCCCGGTGACGCGCAGGCTCCTCGCCGACGCGGAGACGCCGGTCTCCGCGTTCCGCAAGCTCGCCGGGGACCGCGCGGGCACGTTCCTGCTCGAATCCGCCGAGCACGGCAAAACGTGGTCGCAGTGGTCCTTCATCGGGGTGCGCACCAGCGCCACGCTGACCTCGGTCGACGGCAAGGCCGTCTGGCGGGGAGCCCCGCCAGAGGGGATCCCGACCGAGGGCGAGCCGCTGCAGGTGCTCAACGAGGCCGTGCGGGCGCTGGCCACCGACCCCATTCCGGGCCTGCCGCCGTTGACCAGCGGGCTCGTCGGGTACCTCAGCTACGACGTGGTGCGCTGGCTGGAGAAACTGCCCGAGCGGACGCAAGACGATTTGCGCCTGCCCGCGATGACCATGCTCCTCGTCTCGGACCTGGCCGTGTTCGACCATCACGCGAACATCATCACCCTCATCGCCAACACCTTCCTCCCCGAAAGCACGGGGGCCGACCTCGACGCGCTCTACGCGCAGGCCCTCGCCCGGCTGGACACGATGACCTCGGACCTCGCCGCGCCCTCGCCGTCCACGGTGTCCGTCTTCGACTGGCCCTCGGCCGAATTCGACTCCCAGCTCACAGAGGAGGAGTACGGGCGCAACGTCCGGGCCGTAGTGGCCGAGATCGAGGCGGGCGAGGCGTTCCAGGTCGTGCCGTCGCAGCGCTACAGCATGCCGACGCAGGCGGATCCGCTCGACGTGTACCGGGTGTTGCGGGTGAACAATCCGAGTTCGCACATGTACCTCATCCGCGTCCCCGGCGAGGACGGCTCCACCGCCTTCCATATCGTCGGCTCCAGCCCTGAGGCGCTGGTCACCGTTCGCGGGCGCACGGTGACGACCCGGCCCATCGCGGGCACCCAGCCCCGAGGCGGGACGGGCGAGGACGACCTCCTCTTCGAGAAACGGCTCACCGACGACCCCAAGGAGAACGCGGAGCACCTCATGCTGGTCGACCTCGGGCGCAACGACCTCGGCAGGGTGTGCGTGCCCGGCAGCGTCCGCGTGGCCCGGTTCCGGGTCGTGGAGCGCTACAGCCACGTCATGCACCTCGTCTCCACGGTGAGCGGACAGCTGGCCTCGGACCAGACGGCGCTCGACGCGGTGCTCTCCTGCTTCCCCGCAGGCACCCTCTCCGGCGCGCCGAAAGTCCGGGCGATGGAGATCATCGAGGAGGTCGAGCTCACCCGGCGCGGCCTCTACGGCGGCGTGGTCGGGTACTTCGACTTCACCGGCCAGGCCGACACCGCCATCGCCATCCGCACCGCCGTCGTCAAAGACGACGTGGCGTACGTGCAGGCGGGCGGCGGCGTCGTCCTCGACTCCGACCCCTCCTCGGAGTACTGGGAGAGCCGGAACAAGGCGAACACCGTCCTGTCCGCCATCGCCGCAGCGCATACGATGCGCTCCCCGAACGAAAACAAGACGGAGCGCCCATGACGCAAACACCGCCATCGCCGCCACGACAGCGCCCATGGCGCTCCCCCGGCGAGCCAGGACGCGAGGCACGGTGAAGCGCCCCCTCGCGTTGGCTTCGCTCCTGCTCCTGCTCGGCGGGGCCGCCGCGTACGGGGCTTCGCGGAGCCTCTGGGCGCAGGCCGACGCGTACGACGGGCTCGGCGCGCCGCGCCACGTCCGACTGCTCGGCGCGGACTTCGCGCCGCTCACCGTCGCCCTCTCCCTCCTGCTGATCGCCGCCGTGCCCGCCGTCTTCGCGGTCAAGGGCTGGACGCTGCGGGGGATGGCGCTCGTCATCGCCCTCGCCGGGGCCGGGCTGCTCTGGTCGGGGGCGGACTGGCTCGCGAGCGACCCTGATCCGGCCCAGATGGCGCAATTGGCCGCCCTTCCCGAGCGCTACCAGGTCGACCACCTCGCGGCGAGCCGCGAGCCTGGCGCGCTCCCCGTCGCGGCGGGGCTGCTCGCCCTCGCCGCCGCCGCTTTCGTCCTGCGCGCCGCACGGGCCGCGCAGGGCCTCGGGAGCCGTTTCGACTCCCCCGGCGCGAAACAGGACCGGCCAGAGGAGGAACGCTCCGCCTGGGCGAGGCTCGACGCTGGCGAAGACCCCACGCTGTGAGCCTCGGGCGGCGTGATCTGAAAGCTCACAACCGCTCGGACGGCGCTGAGCGGAACCGCTGACGGACCTGACAGCGAAGCAGGTTATCCTTGGGGCATGTCGGAAACCGTTCTCGAGTCGATTGTCGCTGGAGTGCGGGAAGATGTGGCCGCACGCGAGGCTGCGCGGGACTTCGCGCAGATCAAATTGGACGCGGAAGCCGCGCCGGACCCGCTGGACGCCGCCGCCGCGTTGCGCGAGCCGGGCGTCGGCGTGATCGCCGAAATCAAGCGCGCGAGCCCGAGCAAAGGCGCCCTCGCCGAAATCGCCAGCCCCGCCGATTTGGCCCGGTTGTACCAGGAGGGCGGCGCGCGCGCGATCAGCGTGCTCACCGAGGAGCGCAAGTTCAAAGGGTCGCTCGCCGACCTCGACGCGGTCCGCGCCGCCGTCGACATCCCCGTGCTGCGCAAAGACTTCATCGTGACCACCTACCAGGTGCACGAGGCGCGGGCCCACGGCGCGGACATCGTGCTGCTCATCGTCGCGGCGCTGGACCAGTTCGCGCTCAGCTCGCTCTTGGACCGGGTCGAGAGCCTTGGCATGACCGCGCTGGTGGAAGTGCACAACGAGCAAGAGGCCGAGCGCGCGTTGGAGGCCGGGGCCACGGTCATCGGCGTCAACGCGCGGAACCTCAAAACGCTCGAAGTGGACCCCGAGACGTTCGCCCGCGTCGTTCCCGCGTTGCCCTCGAACGTCATGAAGATCGCCGAATCCGGCTGCAAAGGCCCTGCCGACCTGCTGAACTACGCAGCGGCCGGAGCCGACGCCGTGCTGGTCGGCGAGGGCATCGTCACCGCACCGGACCCGCTCGCCGCCCTTGTCGAGCTGGTCACGGCGGGGACGCACCCGTCTTGCCCCCGGCCCGTTCGATGAGCCCGGCGCAGCATATGCCCACCGCGAGCGAAGGCGTTCGCGTGCGGGCCGAGCAGGAGCCCGACGCGTCCGGCTATTTCGGCCGCTTCGGCGGGCGCCACGTCCCCGAGGCGCTCATGGCGGTCATCGACGAGGTCACCGACGCCTACGAGAAAGCGCGCTTGGACGAGGAATTCCTCAGCCAGCTCGACGCCTTGCAGCGCGACTACGTCGGCAGGCCCTCCCCGCTGTACGAGGCGAAGCGGCTCTCCGAGCACGCGGGCGGGGCGCGGATCCTGCTCAAGCGCGAGGATTTGAACCACACCGGCTCGCACAAGATCAACAACGTCCTCGGCCAGGGCCTTCTCGCGAGGAAAATGGGCAAGACCAGGGTGATCGCCGAGACCGGCGCGGGCCAGCACGGCGTCGCCACCGCGACCGCATGCGCCCTGCTCGGTTTGGAATGCGTCATCTACATGGGCGAGGTCGACACCGAGCGCCAAGCGCTCAACGTCGCGCGGATGCGCCTCTTGGGCGCCCACGTCTTCGCGGTGAAGACCGGCTCGCGGACGCTGAAGGACGCGATCAACGCGGCGCTGCGCGACTGGGTCACCAACGCCGCCACCACCTACTACTGCTTCGGCACTGCGGCCGGGCCGCACCCCTTCCCGATGATGGTCCGCGACCTGCAGCGCGTCGTCGGGCTCGAGGCGCGGACACAGGTGCGCGAGCAGATCGGCCGGCTCCCCGACGCGGTCGTGGCCTGCGTCGGCGGCGGCAGCAACGCCATCGGGATTTTCGACCCCTTCCTGCGCTACCACCAAGTGCAGCTCGTCGGGTGCGAGCCCGCGGGCGACGGGATGGACACCGATCGGCACGCCGCGACGCTCGTCGGCGGCTCCGAAGGCGTGTTCCAGGGCTCCTTCTCCTACCTGTTGCAGGACGAGGACGGCCAGACTTTGGAGTCGCACTCCATCTCCGCCGGGCTCGACTACCCCGGAGTCGGACCGCAGCACTCCCACCTGAAGGAGACCGGTCGCGCCCGGTACCTGCCGATCACCGACGCGCAGGCGATGGAGGCGTTCGACGTCCTCTGCCGCACCGAAGGGATCATTCCCGCCATCGAGTCGGCGCACGCCGTCGCGGGCGGCCTGCTGCTCGGCAGGGAGCTCGGCGAGGGCAGCGTGATCGTGGTGAACCTTTCCGGCAGGGGCGACAAGGACGTCGACACTGCCGCCAAGTGGTTTGGGCTGGACCTATGAGCATCCCCGAGTCCTCTGCCGACGTCATCGCCAAGTGCCAGACCGAGGGGCGCGCCGCGCTCATCGGGTACCTGCCCGCAGGCTACCCGGACCTGAAGACCTCGCTGCGCGCGTTCCAGATCCTCGCCGAGGAGGGTTGCGACCTCCTCGAAGTCGGCGTGCCGTATTCCGACCCGGTGATGGACGGCCCGGTGATCGAGTCCGCCGCGGTCGCCGCGCTGCAGACCGGCTTCCGGCTCAAGCATCTGTTCCCGCTCATCGAGGGTTTGCGCGAGAAGGACATCCCCGCGCTGGTCATGACCTACTGGAACCCTGTGTTCCGATACGGGGTGGACCGTTTCGCCACGGATCTGGAGAACGCTGGCGGTCTCGGCCTCATCACCCCGAACCTCATTCCGGAGGAGGCCGAGGCCTGGTTCCAGGCTTCGGACCGGTTGAACCTGGACCGGATCTTCCTCGTCGCCCCGTCTTCGACGCATGAGCGGTTGATCCTCACCACCAACTCGTGCCGAGGCTTCGTGTACGCCGCCTCGACCATGGGAGTGACCGGGGCCCGAACCGATATCTCGATGGACGCCGCCGAGCTGGTCGCCAGGGTGCGCAAAGCCAGCGGCATCGCGGTCGGCGTTGGCATCGGAGTTTCCAATGGCGAGGCGGCGCGCTATGTCGCGGGCTACGCGGACGCGGTGATCGTCGGCTCCGCGTTGGTCGCGGCGCTGAACAAGGGCGAGGACGCGTTGCGGAAGCTGGTGCGGGAACTGGCGGCCGGGGTGCGCGGCGAGTCCGTGTAGCCCGAAAACGCGCTTCTGGTCCTATCGGAGGCTTCTGGCCTCGGCGTTCGCGCAACGCCAGATCGTGGACTGGGGAAGGGGGATCTCCTCCCACTCCTGCGGGGCGGCTGCTGGGCTCCGGGGCGCCTCCCACGAGCCCTGCGCCATCCGGCTGGGCCGCGTCTAGCGCCTCGGGCGCGGAGTCCACAAGGCGTCGCAGCAGACCAGCATCTCTTCCCGCGACAGCTGCCCGAGCGCGAACTGCCCGACCAAACCCCTGATCTGGACGTGGCCGACCCGCGCGCTGTGCGCGTCCGGCCAGCCGCCCCGCGCGAAATGCTTGTAATCGCAATCGATCTCCGTGGTGACCACCATCGGACGCTCGTCCGGATGGTCCTCCTCCTGGCGGTCCCAGCCGGTCCACATCGTCTCGATCGTCCACCCGTACAGCCGCTCTCGCAGCGCGACGTCCGAGTACCAACTGCCCAGCGCGCGCAACGCGCGGAACTGCTCGTACGAGAGCAGCCGACCCTCGATGTCGTAATACCCGTCGATCTGCCGGGAATCCTCGTCCGAGGGCTCCTCGTCCTCGTCCCAATCCCCAGGGCCTTCTTCGGCCAGGCGCAGCGCGCGCAGAATCAGCGCCTCGACCGAAGCGTGGCCCTGGGCCGCGTCCGCGCGGCTCTCCCAATGCGCCGAGTGCTGGTTCTGCCCGCCCGGGTCGTGCACGTTCGTGCGGAAGATCCTCGGCAGCCCATCTTTCGGGAGATGCCACTCCTTGCCGGTCCACTCCGTGGTGATCAGCCAGCCGCGCACCACGCTGCGGCGGACGAGGGCGTACTGCGAGCCCATCGCTTGCAAAGTCGCCCACCAGCTCGCGTCGATCGGTTTGCCGTCGATGTCGAAGTGGTATTCGTTCGCCTTCGAGCGCGAAGGGTGCTCCGGTGTCGCGCTCACAGATGTCCTCTCGTCATCGAGGGCGAGGCCGGGTAGCCTCAAGCCTTATCAGCAGCGAGATCAGCTCGTGCACTCGCTGAGACCGATGATATTAATCGTATGCTCCTGCGGGGGTATCCCCGCCTTGGCGTCGTCCTCGATATTGATCCTGCTGCCGCGCCACGCGTCGATGGAGACGAGTTCGTTGTTGGACACCTGCACGCCGATCTTCGTGTGCACGTCTTCGAGCACTTTCTGCGTCTCGACGTAATGCCACCCCTGGTCGCGCAACTCCCGCAACCGCGCGGTGATCTCCTTGACCCGCTGCTCGGAGTACGGCACGTCGTACTCCTGCGACCAGGTCCACGGCGGCCCCTCGCCGACCGTGCCCGCCTTGCAGCCATGCTTCAAACCCCGGCTCGGGTAGTCCTGCGGCACCCCAGCCGCCCACGCCGTCAAGCGAATGACGTTCGCCTTGGCCTGCTCGAAATCGCGGTTGCTGGTCCGTTGCTGTTCCGCAGGGGCGAGGACGCGGAACCCGAGTATCCCCACCGCCGCGGCGAGCACGACGCAGCCGACGATGAGCGCCACGCGGAGCGCCTGCCCACGCCAGCGGGGACGGAACTCCTCCTCAGGAAAACGACTCATAGGATTCAGCTCGCGAGCGCGGACCTGATCCTCTCCGCTGCGGCCTCGAATTGGTCCGGCGTGACCGAACGGTCGGCGTTCTCGAAGCTGAAGTCGCCGAGTCCCCACGCGGGGAAGACGTGCACGTGCAGGTGCGGCACCTCGAAGCCCGCGATCAGCTGGCCCGCCCTCGGGGCGTCGAAGGCCCGCACCACGGCCTTGCCGATAGTCTGGGCGACCCTCATGACCTTGCCGAACAGTTCCGGATCGACGTTCTGCCAGTTGTCCACCTCCGCCCTCGGCACCACAAGGGTGTGCCCGGTGGAGATGGGCGCGTTGGAGAGGAAGGCAACGACGTCCTCGTCCTGCCACACGAAATAACCGGGGAGGTCCCCGGCGATCACAGCGCTGAAAACAGAAGCCACGCAGTAAGCGTACTCCTGCGGCCGAGCAGCGGCGCAATACACGTAGATCGCCGTTTGCTTGCCAGGTAGGCTTACTGCCCGTGAGAGTACTCGTCATTGGCTCCGGAGCGCGCGAGCACGCGTTCTGCCTCGCCCTCAAAGCCGACCCCTCCGTGACGGAAATCCACGTCGCCCCCGGCAACGCCGGCACCGCGCACGTGGCGAGGAACCACGCGGTGGACGTCGCAGACCCGGCTGGAGTCGCGGACCTCGCCGCCCAGCTCGCGGCGGATTTGGTGGTCGTCGGGCCGGAGGTGCCGCTGGTGCTCGGCGCTGCCGACGCGATCCGCGCCAAGGGGATCGCCTGCTTCGGCCCCTCCGCGCAGGCCGCGCAGATCGAGGGCTCGAAGAGTTTCGCGAAAGAAGTGATGGCCGAGGCGGGAGTCCGCACCGCGCGCAGCGAGGTTGTGGATTCGACCGCCCGGCTGGACGCGGCGCTCGACCGGTTCGGGCCGATCTGGGTGGTGAAAGACGACCGCCTCGCGGCGGGCAAGGGCGTGGTGGTCACCGAGGACCGCGCCGAGGCGCGCGAGCACGCGGTCGAACTCCTCGAACGCGGCCACCCTGTGTTGCTGGAGTCGTACCTGGACGGGCCCGAGGTGTCGCTCTTCTGCCTGGTCAACGGCGACCAAGTGGTGCCGCTCCTGCCCGCGCAGGACTTCAAACGGGCCTACGACGGGGACGCGGGGCCGAACACCGGCGGCATGGGGGCGTACACCCCCTTGCCCTGGCTGCCGCAGGCGCTTGTGGACCAGATCGTCGCCGAGGTCGTGCGCCCGGTGGCGGTGGAGCTGCAGCAGCGGGGCTGCCCCTATTCGGGCCTGCTCTACGCCGGGCTCGCCATCGGCCGCGAGGGCCCCGCTGTCGTGGAGTTCAACTGCCGGTTCGGCGACCCCGAGACCCAGCCCGTCCTCGCCCTCTTGCGCACCCCGCTCGGACAATTGCTGCGCTCGGTGGCGGACGGGACGCTCCTGGAGACGACCGAGCTGGAGTGGGAGCCCGGCTACGCCGTCGGCGTCGTGCTCGCGGCGGAGCATTACCCCGCGAAACCTCGCCTCGGCGACACGATCACCGGGGCCGTCGGGACTGGATTGGTCCTCGCCGGGGTCGACGAGAAAGACGGCGCGCTCGTCTCCGCCGGCGGACGCGTGCTCACCGCTGTCGGGATCGGCCCGGACATCGACGCGGCCCGCGCGCAGGCGTACGCGCGGATCGAGCAAGTGCATCTACCCGGCGGGCATTACCGGACCGACATCGCGCTGGCGGCGGCGCGCGGCGAGGTCGTCATCCCTTAACTACAGTGAGACCATGCGTCTTGTATTTTAGGCGGCGGGCGGAACCATAGCGCTGTGCGGCTGGACGGGCGGAGCGGCCGTCGCATGGGCCGACGACTCCTGCGGCCCCGCGCTCGCCGCACGGCACTGGGTGCTCGACTCCCCCCACCCCGCGTCGGGCTACGACCCGACCATCAACCGCGAGCGCGCGGAGTACGCGCGCTCGGTCGCGGCGAAGTTCCAGGAGGCCGCCGAGGAGGCCGAGGACGCGGCCATCCGCCAACGCCTCTCCGATGTCGCCAAAGCCGCGGGCTGGTTGGGCGACTACATCGATTCGCTCGGCCCCGACGGCAGGATTGACCCGCTGAACGCGGCGTACGGCCGGTTCGACAAAGCGGGGCTCGCGCTCAACGAGCTCTGCCCGCTGCGCTTGGACGACTGACCCGTCGCCGAGCCCTTAGCGGGCGCCGCGCCGCTGGCGCGCGATCTCCCCGAGCACGACCCCGGTGGCCACAGACACGTTCAGGCTCTCGACCTGGCCGGACATCGGGATCGACACCACGACGTCGCAGCTTTCGCGGACGAGCCGGGAGAGGCCCTTGCCCTCCGAGCCGACCACGAGCGCCAACGGCTCGGTGCCGACGAAGTCGTCAAGGCTGGTGTCGCCTTCCGCGTCGAGCCCGACCAGGAGCAGCCCCCGGTCCTGCCATTCCTTGAGCGTGCGGGTCAGGTTCGGGGCTTGCGCCACCGGCAGCCGGGCCGCCGCCCCGGCGGAGGTCCGCCAGGCGATGGCCGTGAGGCTGGCGGAGCGGCGGTTGGGGATGAGCACCCCGTGCCCGCCGAACGCGGCGGCGGACCTGATGACCGCGCCGAGGTTGCGCGGGTCGGAGATGTGGTCGAGCGCCACCATGAGCGCGGGCCGCCCGGAGTCCTCCGCCTCGACGAGCAGATCGGCAGGGTGGCGGTACTCGTACGGCTTGACCTTCAAGCCGATCCCCTGGTGCGGGGCTCCCGAGCTGCGCCGGTCCAGCTCGAACCGGGCGACCTCGGTGACCGGGACACCCGCGTTCCCGGCGAGCCGGACGCTTTCCGCGACCCGCTCGTCCGCGTCGATCCCGGACGCGACCAGAAGCTCGACGGCAGGCACTTTCGCGCGCAGGCACTCGAACACGGGATTGCGCCCGAGCACCCATTCCGGCGCGTCGGCGGCCTGCTTCACCGCGCGTGCGCGCGACTTCGCCGCAGCCTCCTGCGCCGCCGCCCGCCGCGCGGCGGGGTGGCCGGTCCTGGCTGTCGCGGGCGGGGTCGGGCCTTTGCCGCGCAGGCCTCGGCGTCTCGGTCCAAGAGCCATTAGGACTGGCCTCCGTTCGTCTCAGTGGATTCCGGTTTCTCCAGGGGCTCCGGAGCCTCCAAAGACCACTTCGGCCCGTCCGGCCCGTCCGTCACGTCGATCCCCGCTTTGCGCAACCGGTCTCGGACCTCGTCTGCCGTCGCCCAGTCTTTGTCCGCCCGCGCCGCCTCGCGGCGGGAGAGCTCCGCCTCCACCAACACGTCCAACGCGACGAGCGCGGCCTTCTCCTCCCGCCCCGAAGCCCAAATCGGGTCGAAGGGGTCGCAGCCGAGCACGGCGAGCATGGCGCGGACCGAAGCCGCTGTCGCCGCCGCCCCTGGCTTGCGCTCGGCCAGCTCGGTGTTGCCCTGCTTGGCGTGGCGCTGCAGCTCGGCGAGCGCCTTGGGCACCGCGAGGTCGTCGTCCAACGCCGACGCGAAATCGCCAGTCACCTCGCCGAGCGCGATCTCGCCGTACTCGTCCGCCGCCCGAAGGACGAAGGATTCGAGCCGCTTGTAGGCCACTGCGGCCTCGATGACCGCTTCGAAGGAGAACTCCTGGGTGGAGCGGTAGTGCGCGCAGCCGAGGTAGTAGCGCAGCTCCTGCGGGCGCACGGCGGTGAGCAGCTCTTCGAGGGAGAGCACATTCCCGAGGGATTTCGACATCTTCTCCCCGCCGAGGGAGAGCCAGCCGTTGTGCAGCCAGAACCTCGCGAACGAGTCCCCAGCCCCCCGCGCCTGCGCCAGCTCGTTCTCGTGATGGGGGAACACCAGGTCCATGCCGCCGCAATGGATGTCGAACTCCGACCCGAGGTACGTCGTCGCCATCGCCGTGCACTCCAGATGCCAGCCTGGCCGTCCAGGGCCCCATGGGGTCGGCCACCACGGCTCGCCGGGCTTCGCGCCTTTCCACAGGGTGAAATCGCGCGGGTCGCGTTTGCCCTCCGCCGCGCTCTCGCCCTGGTGCACGTCGTCGAGCTGATGCCCGGACAGCTTCCCGTACTCGGGCAGGGACCGGACGTCGAAGTACACGTCGCCCGCCCCGGTGTACGCGTGGCCCCGCTCGATCAGCCGCTCGATGCAGTCCACCATCTGCGTGATGTGCCCGGTCGCCCTCGGCTCGACCGACGGCGGGAGGACGCCGAGCCGGTCGTACGCGCTGGCGAACGCCCGCTCATGCGTGGCGGCCCACTCCCACCACGGGCGCCCCGCCTCGGCGGCTTTCACGAGGATCTTGTCGTCGATGTCGGTGACGTTGCGCGCGAAGAGCACGTCGAAGCCCTTGGCCTGCAGCCATCTGCGCAGCACGTCGAACACCACGGCGCTGCGCAGATGCCCGACGTGCGGCCTGCCCTGCACCGTCGCGCCGCAGAGATAGATCGAGACTTGGCCTTCTCTGAGCGGGTGGAACTCCCGGACCACACGGGTCCGGGTGTCGTAGAGGCGCAAGGTCACCCGGCGATCTTAGCGTTTCCGTGGCTGACAGGGTAAATCAGCGCGTTCGCCACTGCCGCGCGCCCCTCGCCCCGCCCGGTCAGCCCGAGGCCGTCCGTGGTGGTCGCCGCGACGCTCACCGGCGCGCCGAGCACCGCGCTGAGCCGCTCCTCGGCCTCCCTCCTGCGCGGCCCGAGCCTCGGCGTGTTCCCGACCACTTGCACGGCGGCGTTGCCGATGGCGAACCCCGCCGCTTCGACCAGCTTGCGCGCCTCAGCCAGCAGCAGCTCGCCGGACGCGCCCTTCATCTCGGGCCGGTCCGTGCCGAACACCGTCCCAAGGTCGCCAAGGCCCGCCGCCGAGAGCACCGCGTCCACCAGCGCGTGGGCGGCGACGTCGCCGTCGGAGTGCCCGGCGCAGCCGTCAGCCTCCGCGAAGAGGAGCCCCGCCACCCAGCACGGGCGGCCAGGCTCGATGGGATGGACGTCGATCCCGACCCCGGTCCTCGGCAGCGCCATCGAGGGGCCTCCTTCTGTCTTGCCGACCAATGCCTCCGCGAGCACGAGATCCTCGGGCGTGGTGACTTTGAACGCCATCGGGTCGCCTTCGACGGCCGTCACGCGCGCCCCGGCCAGCTCCGCCAGACCAGCGTCGTCCAGCTCCGAAGCCCCCTCGCGCGCGGCGACCCCTTCATGCGCACGACGGAGCAGCCCGGCCTGAAAGCCTTGCGGGGTCTGCACCCGGCGCAGGGCCGACCGGTCCAGCGTGCGGACCACCGCGCCCGTCTGCTCCACTTCTTTAACCGTGTCGACCACGCCGAGCGCGGGGATCACGGCCGCGTTGCCAGCGAGGACCGCTTCGGCGACCGACCGGAACAGCTCGGGCGGCGCGAGCGCCCGAGCGGCGTCGTGGACCAACACCACGTCCGCCCCGTCGATCTCGGCGAGACCCGCTCGAACCGACTCGGTCCGAGTCGCGCCACCGGGGACCAGCCGCGTCCTCGGGTCCAGCCATGCCCGCGCCTGGGCGAGGCGGTCGGCGGGGACCACGGCGACGACTTGGCCGAAAACCGCCGACTCCCATGCGGCGGACACCGATCTCGCGAGCATGCTCCGCCCGCCTATCTCGACGAACGCTTTCGGACACGGGGCACCTCCTCGGTCGACCGCGCCCAGCCTGACACCGGATCCCGCGGCCACGACAATCGCGGCCACCTTTGCCATAGGAACGGACCCGACTGGCTACGAGGCTTCGGCGAGCACCTCGTCGAGCAGGCACTCGGCCTTCTCGTCGTCCGAGCTCTCCGCCAACGCCAATTCTCCGACCAGCACCTGACGCGCCTTCGCGAGCAGGCGCTTCTCGCCCGCAGACAGGCCTCGGCCCTGCTCCCTGCGCCACAAGTCGCGCACGACCTCGGCGACTTTGTGCACATCCCCGGAGGCGAGTTTCTCGATGTTCGCCTTGTAACGGCGGGACCAGTTGGTCGGCTCCTCGGTGTGCACGTCGCGCAAGACGTTGAACACCTTGTCCAGGCCCTCGTCGCTCACCACGTCGCGGATGCCGATGTACTCGGCGTTCTCGGCGGGCACGCGAACCGTCAGATCCCCCTGGCCCACTTTGAGGACCAGGTACTCTTTCTCCACCCCTTTGATGGTCCTGACCTCGATAGCCTCAACGAGCGCGGCTCCGTGGTGCGGATATACGACGGTGTCCCCAATTTTGAAATTCATGCGCGGCGCTCACCTTTCACTCCACTTATCTTACCAGTGGCCCAGGCCCGCCTCCCCCCTGGCTCCGCAGCTCCTCGCGGAACCGCCCGGGCCGGCACCGGCGCGATCAGTGACTCATGTCATAGCCCCTCCAGCGTACCCGACCCGCTCCTCACACGCGTCGAGCGGGCTTGTGAGGATCGATCGGGGCTCCGGCGCGACCTCGTGGAACAAGGCGCGGACGCGAAGCCGGGCGACCTCATCGAACGCCCGGCGCGACCACCGGTTACAGTAGTCCGCGAAGTCGATCAGACACACACCCCGACCAAACCGGAGGATTGAGGATGGCAGTCACCACCAACCAACGACGTCGACTGGTGGCGCTCGTGGCAGGGCTGGCGGCCGTCGCTGCGCTCCCCTCCTGCAGCGCGGGGTGGAACAACCAGACCGGGTCGCAGCAGGCCGCCGTCGACGGCGTGCCCATCGACTCGAAGCTGCTCGCGGTGCGCAACGCGTACATCGCCCTCTCCGGCGAGGACGGCGCGCTGTCCTTCGTCGCCGTGAACCCCTCGATCCGCCCGGTCCGGCTGAGCTCGGTCACAGTCTTGTACCCCTCCGGAAAGCGGCAGGCGCTCGCGGGCCTTGCCAACAAGGAGGTTCCCGCCCAGGGCCGCCTGCAGGTCGGCCCCCTCCCCGCGCAGGCGACGGCGGCCTCCGTCGAAGCCCGCGCGGACTTCGCCGCGAGCCCCACGTTCGACCTGGGAAGCGAGAAGCTCACGGCGGGGCTTGCCGTGAAAGTCGAGTTCAAGGTCGTCGCGCCGCCGTCGCAGGATCCGAGCTTCCCGCACGAGGAGCGCAATAGCTTCCAGGCGGAGATCCCCATCGTCGGCAAGGGCGAAAGCGCCTCCAAGCGCGACTGAGCCGCGCCCCGGCCGGGTGCTGCGGCGCAAAGCGGCGCTGGCCTTTTAGATCTTTGCGAGCGCTTCCGCCATGTCGACCGCCATGGCGCTGCTCGCACAAGGTGCCTTCTCGTTGTGGTGGCTGTCGGCGGCCATCGTCGTCCTCTGCGCGTGGGCGCTCTGCGGAGGCAGAGGAGCCCTATTTTGTCGGACCCCTCTGCCACACTGTGGGGCATGACCAAGACTGATCGCCGCGAAGGCCGTCATCGCTGCGAGGAATGCGGCTCCGTCCAGGTGAAATGGTTCGGGCGCTGTCCTCGCTGCAGCGCGTGGGCGAGCCTGGTGCCGGTGGCCGAAGGCGGAGACGGACGCGGGGCGACGGTGGAGCCGATCACCCAGATCCGGGGAGCCGAGGCGTTGGCGCGGCCCACGGGCATCCGCGAGTTCGACCGGGTGCTCGGCAAGGGGTTGGTCGCCGGGTCCGTGGTGCTCCTCGCGGGCGAACCGGGGGTCGGCAAATCCACGTTGCTGCTGGAGACCGCGAAGCAGTGGGCGCTCGCGGGCCGACGCTGCCTGTATGTCTCCGGAGAGGAGTCCCCCTTACAGGCCAGAGCGAGGGCCGAGCGTATCGGCGCGGTGCACGAAGGGGTCTTGTTCACCGCCGAGACGAGGCTCGAAGCGATCCTCGCGAGCTGCGTCGAGCTCAAACCCGAGCTGGTGGTGGTCGACTCGGTGCAGATGCTCCGTTCGGCGGGCGAGGCTTCCGGGGCGATCAGCCAAATCCAGGAGGCCGTCCGCCGGTTCAGCGCGCTCGCCAAGTCCCTCGGCGTCTCGGTCGTGCTCATCGGCCACGTGACGAAAGAGGGCGAGATCGCGGGCCCCAGGTTCCTCGAGCACCTTGTCGACGTGGTGCTGACGTTCACGGGCGAGCAGCATTCCCGGCTGCGCCTTTTGCGCGGCGTGAAGAACCGGTTCGGGCCGAGCGACGAAGTGGGATGCTTCGAGCAGACCGAGCGCGGGATCGCGGCGGTCGCCGATCCGGGCTCGTTCCTGCTCGCGCGGCGCGGGCATCCGGTCGTCGGGTCGGTGGCCACCGTGGTGATGCACGGCCGCCGCCCGCTGCTCGGCGAGGTCCAGGCGCTGGTCGCGCCCACCTCGCGCGGGCCGAGGACCGTGGTCAGCGGCCTGCGGTCGGACCGGGTGGCGAAGATCATCGGAGTCCTCTGCGCGCGGTGCGGCCTGGACCTGAGGGACAAAGACGTCTACCTCTCGACCGTCGGCGGGATGTCGATGCACGAGCCGAGCGCCGACCTCGCGATAGCGCTCGCCATCGCGAGCGCGGCATCCGACAAGGCGCTGCCCTTGGGCGTCGTCGTCTTCGGCGAAGTCGCTCTCACCGGCGAGGTGGTCGGCGTCAGCGCGACGGAGCAGCGGTTGGCCGAGGCGGCGCGGCTCGGCAGGAAAAGCGCGGTCGTCCCGGCAGGCGAGATCTCCAAGCCGGGGGCCGACCTGGACGTCGTCCTGGTTTCGACCACCGGCTCCGCGATCGAGCAGCTGCGCAGCCCTCGGCTGTCTGCGGTGGTCTGAGCGGGAGCCTTCCTGAACAGGCCCTACGGGGCCACCACGTTGAAGGTCACCGGGGACGAGACCTTCTGCCCCAGCTGCGCCACCACCCGGTACGAGCCCGGCTCGATGTCGACCCGCTCGTCCTGGCAGCCGGGCGACGAGGTCTTGCCGGTCCAGGTGGCCTGGAACTGGACCTGCTGGCCGGGTTTGAGCATCTGGAGGCTCTGCCCGTTCGTCGGGGCGCAGTCCTGGCTCGCCCACACTCGGGTGGAGCCGTCGAGCGAGGAGACCACGAAGCCCTGCATTCCGTCCCCGACGTCGCGCTGGCAAGGAAGGGCCGAGCCATTCGTGATCACGCCGGTGAACTTCGGCTGATCGCCGACGTTGTACGTCGCTTTGTCCGCCGAGACGACCAGCGCCAGCCAGTTGTCCGAGCACGGCTGGCCGGCTTGGGCCAGCGTCGGCTCCGGCGGAGCCGGGGATTCCGAGGACGAAGGAGAGGAGCCCTGCGCTTTCGGCGGCGCAGCCGGAGCCGAGGCCGCCGTCGGCGTGCGCGCGGGCGGTTTCGAGTCCCCTTCGCGCAGCAGGAGGAACACGCCAGCGATAATGACAACCAGGATGAGCGCGCCGACCCCCAACGCAAGCGAACGCCGCCGCAAGTACACTTCCGGCGGCAGAGATTTGGATCCAGACGCTCCAGTCACGAGCGTGAGACTACTCGGCAACGACAAAATTTCGGGCGAGGCACACCCGGACGAGCACGAATTCTCCGAGTCTGGCCGCGCGCTGAACCGATGGTTCGACGAGCACGCCCGAGACCTGCCCTGGCGCGCGCCCGAGGTCACCCCGTGGGGCGTGCTCGTGAGCGAGGTCATGTTGCAGCAGACGCAGGTGGAGCGCGTGCGCCCGGTCTGGGAGGAATGGATCCACCGATGGCCCGACCCCTCGGCCCTCGCCGAGGAGCCGCTCGCCGAAGCGCTGCGCGCCTGGGGCCGGCTCGGCTATCCGAGGCGGGCGGCGCGGCTGCACGAGGCCGCGCGCGTGATCGTCCGGGAGCATGACGGACGCGTCCCCGACCGGCTCGACGCGCTGCTCGCCCTGCCAGGGGTCGGCGCGTACACCGCGCGCGCGGTGCTCGCGTTCGCGTTCGGGCAGCGCTCCCCCGTGGTGGACGTGAACGTGCGACGGGTGCTGCGCCGGGTCTGGCACGGCGAGGCGGACGGGCCCGCGCGAGCGGCGGACCTGCCCGACGCCCTCGCCCTGTTGCCCGAGGACCCCGACGAAGCAAGCAAGCTTTCCGCCGCGCTCATGGAACTGGGACAAGTCGTGTGCGCGCCGGAAAGCCCGAACTGCGACATCTGCCCGATCAACCCATGCCGATGGGCTCGGGCGGGCAAACCAGCCGCGCAGGCGCCCGCAGGGCGGCGGGCTCCTCGGTACGCGGGCAGCGACCGCCAAGCCAGAGGGGCCATTCTCGCCGCGCTGCGCGAGAGCGCCGACCCGCTGCGCAAAGCGGCGCTTGACCAGGCGTGGCTCATCAACCCGGCGCAGCGGGAACGGGCCATCGCCTCGCTGATCGACGACGGGCTCATCCATGTGGACGGCGAAGAGCGCGTCGCGCTCGGGCCAGCCGAACAGCGCTGAACCGCGATCGGACGCGCGGAGCCGCCTTGATCGCGGCCAGACAGGGCTCCGCCTCTGTTTGACCGGCAGTGTGACCGACCTCAATCGTCGCGCGGTGATCGCCGGGGCCGGAAACTCCTACTGACAAGCCACAGCCTGGAGCCAGCGCCACCCGGCGATCTCGCTCAGCTCCGCGCCGCCGCCCGGCTCCGGGCGGCGGACGCGAGCCGCGCGGCCCACAACGCCACGAACAGCGCCACCACCGCATAGCCGACCCGCTCGGAGTCCACCAGGTCTTCGCCCAGGATCAGGCCCGCAAGTTCCACCAGCCCGACGCCGAGCGCGACGACGACCGAGAGACCGGTGAACGCGAGGTTGTACCAGCGCTCGCGATCCTGCCCGACCAACGTGCTGCGATACACCAGGCCCATGAGCCAACCGTCGAGCGTGTCGAAGAAGCTCATGCCGACCGCGAAGCTCAGCGGCACGGCGAGCGCCAGCCACAGCGAGGCCCCGCTCGCTGCCGTGGTCGCGGCGAGCACCAAGAGCGCGATCTCGGTGGCCGTGTCGAAGCCGAGGCCGAACAGAAAACCGACGAAGAACATCTGCCACGGCCTGGTCACCAGCTCCGTCTTGCGCAGCAGCCAGCCCGGCGCAGTTTTCTGCGCTCCCCGGATGAGGCCGATCAGCATCTTGAGGTTCATCAGACCGACGATCAAGAGGAAGCCGATAGAGACGCAGGAGCCGAACAGGCCAAGCGCCTGACGGCCCGGCGAATCGTCGGCGAGCAGCGGCCTGGCGAACGCCGCCCCCGCGATGGTCAGCACCGACATCGCGAGGACCACGGTCGAATGGCCTGCGGCGAAGAAGAACCCCACCGCCCCGGCCGCGCGACCCCTGGTCCGCGTGCCGTCCCGGCCCATCAACTGGCGCGTGACGTTGTCGATCGCGGCGATGTGGTCGGCGTCGAAGGCGTGCCGCACGCCGAGGAGCAACGCGGTGAGCAGCACGCCGAATCCGAGCATTCAGCCAGACTAGCAGCGCGCCCGCGCGGCCACGTGGTTGTCGGGCCCCCTCGTTACTGTGGAGGCATGCGTCAGCGAAGCCTCGGCCTCATCGTCCCGCCGACCCTGCCGACCGAACTGCTGCCACGCGTCGCGCGGGCCGTGGAGGCTTCAGGGCTCGACGCGCTCTGGGTTTGCGAGGACTGCTACGCCACCTCCGCCGTCGCCTCGGCGGCCATCGCGCTCGCCGCCACCGAGCGGATCGCCGTGGGCACCGGCTTCTTATCCGTCCCGCTGCGCAACGTCGCCGCCGCGGCGATGGACTTCGGGATGCTCGCCCGCACTTACCCAGGCCGGATCCTCTCCGGGATCGGCCACGGCCACCAGCCGCATATGGCCCAGATCGGCGCGAAAGCCGCCTCCCCGCTCACTTTGCTCGAGGAGTACGCCGTCGCGCTGCGCGCCCTCCTCGCGGGCGAGACGGTCACCGCGAGCGGCCAGTACGTGCGGCTCGACGGCGTGCGGCTGCACTGGCCGCCGACCATCCCGCCGCCCATCCTGATCGGAGCGGAAAAGCCCAAAACGCTCCAGCTCGCGGGCCGGATCGGCGACGGGGCCGTGCTCACCCACATGGTCGCCGACGACGACCTCCCCCGCGTCGTCGGGCTCGTCAGCCCGGAGCCGGGCCAGCGGATCGTTCTCACCAGGGTGGTCGCGATCGGCGCTGGCGCGAAGGATCAGCTGGCCGCCGACCCCGGCCATTACCCTGGCGTCGTGCTCCCTGCTGGCTCCGTTCCCGGCCTCGCGGGCGGGGCCGACGAGGGACTGCGCAGACTGTTCGCCCTCGGCGTCACCGATGTCTCCGTCTCGCCGACCGCCAACGAGCCGGATCTCTTCGGCCTCATCGAAGCGCTCGGCTCCGAGGTCAGGCCCCGGCTCCACGAGCCCTCCATCGGGCCGAACGCCTCGGACAACGGCTCATAGAGCTCGCGCGGCGACCTCGCCAATTCCTTCTCGTCCTTCTCGTCCAGCCGTTCGGGGAGCAGACCGCGCAGCCGAGCGCTCATCGCCTTCGTCTCCCCGGCCCGGTCCTCTGAGGCGCTCATGAGGGCGCAAAGCCTGGCCGCGCTCTCGACCGTGGCTCCGGTGGCGGCCCGCGCGGTCAATAGTTCGAATCGAGCCCGCGCACGAACTCTGTCACCAACTGGCGGAACTGGTCGGGCTCGGTGTCATGGGCCAGGTGGCCCGTGTCGAGGACGACGTGCCGGGCGAGCGCGTTGCCCTTGGCTCTTTTCCGCTGGGCCATCTCGCGCATCTGCCCCTCCGGGGTGACGCCGTGCGCGGCCTCAACGAGCAGCGCGGGCGCCTGGACTGCCGCCCACTCGGACCAATAGTCCCGCTCGCCCCATTGCGCCGCGATGGCGCACCAGCGCTCGATGTGCCCGTGCAACCGGTAGCCGCCGCCGGGCAGCTCGTCGAACGCCTCCCGGAAGTACCGCCCGGCGACCGGCCCCACGAGCGCGTCCACTTCGTCAGCGCTTTCGAATTCGACGGGCCAGCTCTGCAGCCACGGCTCCCACGGGCCGAGGGTGCGGCCCCGGAAATCCGGGGCCATGTCCTCCACCACCACCGCGCGCACCAGATCCGGACGCGCCGCCGCCAGGCACCAGGCGTGCAGCCCGCCCATGGAGTGCCCGATCAGCACGGCGGGGCCGTCCGCGCGCGCTTCGAGCACGGCAGCGGCCTCTGCCACGAACCGTTCCGTCGCGACGCTCGCGTCGGCGGCTTCGAGGTCCGCGTCCCTGCCCCGGTGCCAGGAGGCGTCGTAGGCGACGACCCTGCCGAGCTCGCCCAGCCATGGCAGGTGGCGCAACCAGGTCCGGCCCCGGCCCATCAATCCGTGCAGGAGCAGGATCGTGGGTCCGGGGCCGGACTCTGTCGTCAGACCGTGGTCGGCGAGGTTACTCTCCAGCGGGCTCACCAGCGGCGGCGAGCACCGGCTCGGCGGCGGCAGCCGCGCTGAAGACGAACTTAGCGTTCTCTCCGGCGGACTCGCCGTCCCAGCCCTCGACGTCCACGAGCACTTTCTGCCCGGCTCCGAACTCGCCGAAGAGGATCTTCTCGGAGAGCTGGTCCTCGATCTCGCGCTGGATGGTCCGGCGCAGCGGACGGGCTCCGAGCACCGGGTCGAACCCGCGCTTGGCCAGAAGACCCTTCGCCTGCTCGGTGAGCTCGATCGACATGTCCTTCGCCTTCAGCGCGGTCGCGACGCGAGTGATCATGAGGTCGACCATCTGGACGATCTCCTCGGTCGTGAGCTGGTGGAAGACGACGATCTCGTCGATACGGTTGAGGAACTCGGGCCGGAAGTGCTTCTTGAGCTCGTCCTGGACCTTCTGCTTCATCCGCTCGTAGTTCGAGGTGTTGCCCTCGCCAGAGCTGAAGCCGAGGCCGACCGCCTTCGAGATGTCCGAGGTGCCGAGGTTCGAGGTGAAGATCAGCACCGTGTTCTTGAAGTCGACCGTGCGGCCCTGGCCGTCGGTGAGACGGCCGTCCTCGAGCACCTGCAACAGCGTGTTGTAGATCTCGTGGTGGGCCTTCTCGATCTCGTCGAACAGCACCACGGAGAACGGCTTGCGGCGCACCTTCTCGGTGAGCTGGCCGCCCTCCTCGTACCCGACGTAGCCCGGAGGGGCTCCGAACAGGCGCGAGGCGGTGAAGCGGTCGTGGAACTCGCCCATGTCGATCTGGATGAGCGCGTCGTCCTCGCCGAACAGGAAGTTCGCCAGCGCCTTGGAAAGCTCGGTCTTCCCGACGCCGGACGGGCCGGCGAAGATGAAGGAGCCGGACGGGCGCTTGGGGTCCTTCAAGCCCGCGCGGGTGCGCCGGATCGCCTTGGCGACCGCCGCGACCGCGTCGCGCTGGCCGATGATCCGCTTGTGCAGCTCGTCCTCCATGCGGAGCAGGCGCGCGGTCTCCTCCTCGGTGAGCTTGAAGACGGGGATGCCGGTCCAGTTGGCCAGCACCTCGGCGATCTGCTCCTCGTCCACCTCGGCGACGACGTCCATGTCGCCGGAGCGCCACTGCTTCTCGCGCTCGGCGCGCTGCGCGACCAGCTTCTTCTCCGAATCGCGCAGGCCAGCGGCCTTCTCGAAGTCCTGCTCGTCGATCGCGGACTCCTTCTGCCGACGGGTGTTCGCGATCTGCTCGTCGAACTCCCGAAGGTCCGGCGGCGCGGTCATCCGGCGGATGCGCATCCGCGCGCCCGCCTCGTCGATGAGGTCGATGGCCTTGTCCGGAAGGAACCGGTCGTTGATGTACCGGTCAGCGAGCGAGGCCGCCGCGGCCAGCGCCGAGTCGGTGATGGACACGCGGTGGTGCGCCTCGTAGCGGTCCCGCAGGCCCTTGAGGATCTCGATGGTGTGCTCCACCGAAGGCTCGCCGACCTGGACCGGCTGGAACCGGCGCTCCAAGGCGGCGTCCTTCTCGATGTACTTGCGGTACTCGTCCAGCGTCGTCGCGCCGATGGTCTGCAGCTCGCCCCTGGCCAGCTTGGGCTTGAGGATCGAGGCCGCGTCGATGGCCCCTTCCGCGGCGCCCGCGCCCACCAGGGTGTGCAGCTCGTCGATGAAAAGGATGATGTCGCCCCTGGAGTTGATCTCCTTGAGGACCTTCTTCAGCCGCTCCTCGAAATCGCCCCGGTAGCGGCTGCCCGCGACCAGCGATCCGAGGTCGAGCGTGTAGAGCTGCTTGTCCTTGAGCGTCTCGGGGACCTCGCCGTGCACGATGGCCTGCGCGAGGCCCTCCACGACGGCGGTCTTGCCGACGCCGGGCTCGCCGATGAGGACCGGGTTGTTCTTGGTCCGCCGCGAGAGCACCTGCATGACCCGCTCGATCTCTTTCTCGCGCCCGATGACCGGGTCGAGCTTGCCGTCGAGCGCGGCGCGGGTGAGGTTGCGGCCGAACTGGTCGAGCACGAGCGAGGTGGACGGGGTGCCCGCCTCGCCGCCCCTGCCGCCGGCCCCGGCGGCCTCGGGCTCCTTGCCGCCGCCGGAGTAGCCGGAGAGCAGCTGGATCACCTGCTGGCGCACTCGGGACAGATCAGCCCCGAGCTTGACCAGCACCTGCGCCGCGACGCCCTCGCCCTCTCGGATCAGGCCGAGCAGGATGTGCTCGGTCCCGATGTAGTTGTGGCCGAGCTGCAGCGCCTCCCGCAGGGAGAGCTCCAGAACCTTCTTCGCCCTTGGGGTGAAGGGGATGTGCACCGACGGCCCCTGCTGCCCCTGGCCGATGATCTCCTCGACCTGGCTGCGCACCGCCTCCAGCGAGATCCCGAGCGACTCCAGCGACTTCGCCGCGACGCCCTCGCCCTCGTGGATCAGGCCCAGCAGGATGTGCTCGGTGCCGATGTAATTGTGGTTGAGCATCCGGGCCTCTTCCTGGGCCAGGACCACAACCCGACGCGCGCGGTCGGTAAATCTCTCAAACATTCCGTGTCACCCTTCTCTGTGCACCGTCAGAAGCAGTCGCGACCCCGACGTTTCGCCGAGCTGTCTCCACTGTAGTTGGGAACGCCGCCGACTCGCAGCGGGTTCGGAAGGTCGCGTGATGAAAAGCCATACTTGACCATACCCGACTCAACGCGGCAAGCGCGCGGTTTACTCCGCTTCTGCGGTACGCCCGGAGCGAACACGCGACGGCGGGCGGGGCCTCCCGTCAGCGGCCCTTCGAGTTGTACGCGTCGATGATGTGCTGCGGCACACGCCCCCGGGGGGAAACTTCGTATCCGTTCGACCGCGCCCACTCCCGAATCGGGCCGAGTTGTTCTTTGTCGACCTTCGCGGCGACCTTCGAGGGCGCGCCCGCGGCCTTGCGGCGGCCGCTCACCTTCGTCGCGCTCAAAATCCACGGCTCGAGGACGTCCCGCAACTTCTTCGCGTTCTTCTCTGAGAGGTCGATCGTGTAGCTCGCGCCGTCGAGTCCAAATGCGACCGTTTCGGCTGCGACGCTCTCCCCGTCCACATCGTCGATAATGGTAACCGTGACTTTTTTCGCCATGCTCTTCCTCAGTCTCTTATGTTTTCACAAGCCGCTCACATGCGCTGTCCTTGTATAGTACGACATTATGAAGTCATGTTTCCCAATGACTCGCGCGGATCGCGCAATACATATTGCAATCGCGTCTCGGCAATTCTGATAAACATTTAGTTACCCTAGGGCTACCAGGCAGGATAACTTCGTCCCGGCTATTGCGAAGCAACGCATAAGCTCCGCGATGTGGCCTAGGTCTAAGCGTTCGGGCGAGTGACGGGGAAGAGCACGGTGTCGCGGATCCCAAGGCCGGTGAACGCGGTCAACAGCCGGTCCACGCCGAGCCCAATACCGCCGGCGGGGGGCATCCCGTGCTCCATCGCGGCGAGGAAGTCCTCGTCCAGCGGCATAGCCTCGCCGTCGCCCGCGCTGCGCAGGAGCGCCTGCGCCTGGAAACGCTCGCGCTGCACGACCGGGTCCACCAGTTCCGAATAGCCGGTCGCGAGCTCGAAACCGCGAACGTAAAGATCCCATTTCTCCGTGACGCCGGCGATACTGCGATGCTGCCGGGTCAAGGGGGAGGTCTCCGCCGGGAAGTGGCGCACGAAAGTCGGCTCGCGCAAATGGTCCCCGATCAAGTGCTCCCAAAGCTCTTCGACGATCTTGCCGGGACCGAAGGACTTGATTTTCTCCTCGGGAAGGCCCGCTTTGACCGCCAACTCGCGCAGCTCGCCGACTTCTGTTTCCGGAGTGACCGGGACCCCAACCGCGTCGGAAAGCGACGGGTACATTTCCAGAACAGCCCAATTCCCGCCCACGTCGTACGTCGATCCGTCGGCCAAAACAACCTCTGTGGAACCGAACGCGCCTCGCGCGACTTCTTGGACCACTTCCCTCGTCAGCACCGCCATGGTGTCGTATGTGCCGTACGCTTCGTACGCCTCCAGCATCGTGAACTCGGGAGAGTGCGTCGCGTCAATTCCTTCGTTCCGGAAATTTCGGTTGATCTCGAAAACGCGCTCCAAACCGCCGACCAGACAACGCTTTAAAAACAACTCCGGCGCAATTCTCAGATAGAAGTCGATGTCAAGCGCGTTGGAATGGGTGACGAACGGCCGCGCGCTCGCGCCGCCCTGGATTGTCTGCAGGATCGGCGTCTCGACTTCGAGGAAGCCGCGCCGGCCGAGGGCTTCGCGCAGCTCCCGGAGCACGGCCACGCGCGTGCGCGCCATAGCGCGGGCCTCTGGCCGCATGATGAGGTCGAGGTAGCGCTGGCGCACCCGCGTCTCTTCCGACAGCTCCTTGTGCGCGACCGGCAGCGGGCGCAGCGCCTTGGCCGCGAACTGCCAGCTCTGCGCCATCACCGAAAGCTCGCCGCGCTTCGAGCTGATCACTTCGCCCCGCACGAAGACGATGTCGCCGAGGTCCACGTCCGCCTTCCACCGGGCCAGCGCCTCCTCGCCGATCCCGTTCAAGCTGATCATGGCCTGCAACCGCGACCCGTCGCCCGCTTGCAGCGTCGCGAAGAGGAGCTTGCCCGCGTCGCGCTGGAAAATCACCCTCCCGGCCACGGCGACGACGACTCCCGTTGACGCGCCCGACTCCAGCTCGGCGAACTGCTCCCGAATCTGCGCCAGAGTGTGGGTGACCGCCAGCTCGACCGGGTACGGCTCGTCGCCCCTCGCCAGCACGCGGTCCCGTTTCTCCCGGCGGATCCGCAGTTGTTCTGGCAGATCGATCTCTTCGGGGTTCTCTTCAGTCACAGCGAAATAGCGTACCTGCTGTCACAAGTGCGCGGCGAAGGTCGCCGCCTCCCGGCACGCGTGGGCCGCCGAGGAGCCCGCGAGCGCCCGTCTGGCCGTTCGCAGCGCCGTGTAACCGCCCACCACGTCCGACACCCGTCCGAGCCCGGCCGCGCGCAGCCTGCGCGCGGCATGCGACGAGCTCAAGCCGTTCGCGCTGACCAGAATCCACCATACGTCCGTATCGGTGGCGCGGAGCAGGCTGTCCTCGCCTCCGGGCGCGCACCTGGCCTGCAGCACGAATTGGTCCACTGCCAGCGCGCCGGCCAAAACGCCTTGGCTGGACCGGGCGGCCTGCGAGCGGATGTCGACAAGGACCGCGCCCGCCGCGACGGCGAGCGCGACATCCTGCGGCAGGAGCCGCTCGGCCGGAGCGGAGACATCGGCTCCCGTCGTGGGGAAGGTGTCAGGAGAGGCTGGAAGCGCCACGTTGGGTTGTCTTTCTGCGTTGCGACAGTGAAAGCCGGGGAACTGGGACCGAGAAGTTCGATGACGAACGGGCTTCAACAACAGCAAAGACACGAAAAGTCCAGGGCGGGGCGAAGACGCGCCTTGGACTGCATGCTCTCAGTATGCGGGCCGGCGGCCCGAGGCGCAAGTGGAGGCGCCTCCCGGAGCCGCGCGACGGGCCCCGCGAGCCGAGCCCGCGCGGGAGAGATCACCTGTTGGGGCGGGCATGCCGCTCAAACACCATCCGCAGCCCGGTCAGCGTCAGCGCTGGCTCGTGCTCGTGCGGAGTGTCCAACTCGTCGACGAGCAGCGGGGCGAGCCCGCCGGTGAGCACCACGCGCGGCTGCTTCTCCCCCGACAGTTCCGCCATCATCCGCCGCACCAGGCCGTCCACCTGTCCCGCGAAGCCGAAAAGAACGCCGGACTGCAACGACTCCACCGTGTTCTTGCCGATCACCGACCTCGGACGGGTCAGCTCCACTTTGGGCAGCGTGGCCGCCCACTGCGAAAGCGCGTCCACCGATATCGCCATGCCAGGCGCGATGGCCCCGCCAAGGAACTCCCCTTTCGCGGAGACCGCGTCCACGACCGTGGTCGTGCCCACGTCCACCACCACGCATGCCGTCCGGCGGTGGTGGAACGCGGCGAGCGCGTTCACCACCCGGTCTGCGCCGACGCCTTTCGGGTTGTCCACCAGGAGCGGCACCCCGGTGCGCACCCCCGGTTCCACCACCAACGACCTGCGTCCGGCGAAATGCCGGGGGATCATCAGCCGCAGCTCGCGCAGCAACGCCGGAACCGTCGAGAGCGCGGCCACTCCCGCGATGCGGTCGACGCGGTCGCCGAGGAACCCTTCCGCCGCGAGGTAGATCTCGTCGCCGGTGAGGTTCGGGTCGGTGTGCACCCGCCACGAGTCCACAAGCCGCGCCGAGCCGCCCGAGCCCTCGAACAGGCCCAGCGACACGTTGCTATTGCCGATGTCGAAAACGAGCAGCACTACGGGCCCCCGTCCGCAGGGGCGGGATCGCCAAGGCGCACCGGCATGTTGTCGATCAGCCGGGTCTTGCCGCACCGGGCCGCGACGAGCAACCGCGCCTCGCCCGATTCTGGAGCCGGGCCGAGATCGGGGTCGCGCAGCTCCAAGTAGTCAACGACCAGGCCGGGGTACCCGTCCAGCGTCCGCCGCGCCTCGGCGAGCGCGGCGGCTCCGCCTTGCGGGCCAGCGCCAGCGCCCGCTCGCAACGCCGCCGAGAGCCCTAACGCCTGCGCTCGCTCCTGCGCGCTCAGGTAGACGTTGCGCGAGGAGAGGGCGAGCCCGTCCGGCTCGCGCACGGTCGGCACCCCGAGCGCGGTCACCGGGAGGTCGAGGTCGCGGATCATCTGCCGGATCAGCGTGAGCTGCTGATAGTCCTTCTCCCCGAACAGCGCCCATGTCGCGCCGGAGGCCGCCAGCAGTTTCAATACGACGGTCAGCACTCCGGTGAAATGCCCCGGCCGGTGCGCCCCTTCGAGCTGGTCGGCGAGCGGGCCGGGGATCACCTGCGTCCCGCCGCCGCCCGGGGGATACATCGAAACGGCGCTCGGGGTGTAAACGACCCGCACCTTCTTCTGCCGCAACGCTTCGAGGTCGGCGGTCAGCGGCCTCGGGTAGCGTTCGAAGTCTTCGCCCTGCCCGAATTGCAGCGGGTTGACGAAGATCGAAGCCACCACTGTCGCGTGCGGCAGCCGCTTCGCATGCTCGACCAACGTCAAATGCCCTTGGTGCAGCGCTCCCATCGTGGGGACCAGCGCCACGTGCCTGCCCACCGCGCGCAATCGGTCGGTGAGCTCTCGCAGCTGCGCCGGGCTGTGGCACAGGACCGGATCGCCATGGCCGAGGGACATGCCTTAAACCTCGTCGCCGGACGCGCCGCCAGGCGTCCTGGTGCGTCTGCGCCGCCCGTGATATCCGGCCGCTTCCTCCGGGTTGAGCCGGGAGAGCAGTTCTCCGACGGAATGGCCGGATGCGTGCGCGCCCGCCAAAGCGTCCGCCTCTGCCGAGGGAGCGCGCCCACCGACGTGCGCGGCTGTTTCCTCTTCTTCCGAAGGCTTGGCCCTACGGCCGCCCCGAGACTCGCTGTGCTTGACCCTGCCGCTGGCCTTGCCCGCGTGCTTCGGCTTATCGCCCTTGCCCGTCGAGGTCTCCCTTTCCGGCTCAGGTTCGGATTCCTGCGCGACAATCTCGGGCTCAGGCTCCACGACCGGGTCGGACTCGGCAACAGGCTCGGGCTCCGCAACAGGTTCCGGCTCGACCGACTCGGCAACAGGCTCGGGCTCAGGCTCAGGCTCAGGTTCGGATTCCTGCGCGACAATCTCGGGCTCAGGCTCCACGACCGGGTCGGACTCGGCAACAGGCTCGGGCTCGGGCTCGGGTTCCGCAACAGGTTCCGGCTCGGACTCCGCGTCCGGCTTGTTGTACCAGCTCGGATACATGTCCGACTGCTCTGCCTGCGCCGCAGCCACGTGTTCGTCCGCTGGTTGCGCATACCAACTCGGGTAGTCGAAGGCCGGACCGCTCGTCGAGGCTGGCTCCCCCCCGCCCGTTGGCGACATCCCCGGCTGCTGCCAGGATGCCTGCTGCTCGTGCTGCTCCCACGCCGGAGCCCCTTCCCACGAGCCCTCTTGAGGCTGCTGCGGCCGCCAAGCCGCAGGCTGCCATTGCTGGGCGACCGGCTCCGGAGCCGGTTCGGGCTGCGGCTCGTGCGCGGCCTGCTCCTGCTGCGCGGATTCCCCGCGTTGCGGCTGGTCCGGCTGCGACGGCAACCACAACCGAGGCGGAGCTGACTCTTCCCCCGCAACACCGGCGGCGCGTTTGCGGGGCTGCGCCTCGTGCGCGCCGAGGGACTGCCGCGCGACCAGAAGCTCGTCGAGCCGAGTCGCCCTCGCCTTCAACGCGGGCTGGTCGTATTCGAGGTCCTGGTCCAGCAGTTCTTGAAGCTGCCCTCGGAGCACGGCGACCTGCTGTTGCAGCTCCGCGAGGATGCTATGGGTGGTCGAGTCGTTCTCCGCCGTGAGCTGCCTGCGCAGCTCGTTCTCCAGCGAAAGCTCGTAATGGTGCCTGGCGGCGATCTCCCGCTCCAGCTGCAGATCGTAGATGAGCTTGTAATCCGAGGCCTTCGCCGAAACCAGCTCGGCCTTGCGCCGCGACTGATCGGCGATGAACGCCCATCCCAACGCGGCCCAAAGCGCAGCGACGAAGCCGAACCGCATCCACGTCTCATTGCCGGTGTAGATCACCGCGACGCTCGCCACAACGGCGGTGACAAAACAGCCCGCGTACACCAGGCCGAGCGCGGCGCCCTTGCCGGACACCTTCCGGCGCCGCTCTGCCGCAGGTTCGGTCATGCGACCGCCCCACGGCCGTCCTGCTTCCGGACGAAGAGGACAAAAATCGAACGCATGGTGAAGACCATACCGCGCAAACACCGTCGACACACGAACAACAGCGATGACATGCTCAGAAAAATTCTCCAGCTCAGTACTCGTCCAAGAACGATGAGAGGCCGAGCCATCCGGCTCGGCCTCTCATCGTTCTTGCTAAAAAGCGCTGTGCGAAAGCGACATCACTCGCAAGCGGTGCGCAAGCGCCCGACCGCGTCGTTGTACTCGGAGATCGCGCCCTGGATCATGTCGCCGTTCTGGTTGTCGATCAGGTAGATCCAGTCGTCGGCGGCGTGCGCGAGGTCGGTGAGCGCCGCGACGATGTCGCTCGGGAACCCGGAGGTCGGGACGGTGGAGCGGATCTTGTCGAGAGCGGTCTGGTAACCGGCGCGAGCGCCTTCGCCTGCAGCGGCAAGGTCGTCGTCCGCCCAGCTGGCGTTCTCGACGGCGGCAAGGTCGTTGAACTGCTTGGTGTCCTTCGCGACCTGCGCGGTGACCTCGCGGGAGAACGTGCACGCGGCGGCCTTGACCTGCGCGGGGTTGGTCGGCTTCGCGACGGTCGGAACCTCGGGGGCTCCGGCGCTGGACGAAGTCGGGGCGGCAGGAGAAGCGGAGTGAGCCGGAGCGTCCTCGTCTTCGTCGTTCGGCTCGGAGCCGTCCTCGTCCTCGGAAGCGGACGGCTTCGGCTTGGGAGCGGAAGAGCTGGCGTACGGGTTGTACGAGGGGGCCGCGCTGCCGCTCGTGGCAGGAGCGGAAGTCGTGGCCGAAGCCGTCGTGTCGTCATCAGGATCGGCCATCGCATGGCTCGGAAGCGTCAGGAACATCCCCGCGCCCGCGATGGACAAGAAACTAGCAGCGCTCACCCAAACTTTTCTCATAGGCACAGAGACTACACGGTGGATTCTGGGACGCGCCGCGCAATCCCCTGTGAATTTGCTGTGTCATCTCACGACGCTCGCCCGCCCGAACCGCCTTCCCCTGGGTCGCCCTCGCCCCCGCCTGGGGCCCGGCAGCACCGCCGCAGCCAGAACGCGCCGGCCACCAGCGCCGCGGCGCAAACAGCCCCGACGATATCGCCGGGGAAATTACGCTCGGCGGCGAAGAGCTGGCTCTTATGCAAGAACGCGTGGACCCCCAGCGCGCCCCAGAATCCGAGGCCGAACATTCCTGCGAGCGCCGAAGCCGAGGCGAGGGCTCCCGCGCGCGCCACGAAGACCGGCGGAACGAGGTTCGGGCCTAAGCCGATCCGGTTGTTCTGCACCCGCGTCTTGAGATAGCTGCCGAGCCCCGCCTCCATGAGGCCCGCCACCAACAACGGGGCCCCGGAGCCCAGCGGCGTCGGCATCGTCCGAAGGTGCGGCCAGCACATCGCGAAAAGCGCCCCGGCCAGAGCGCAGCCCGCGCACTCGACCAGACCGATCCGCAAGACGGATCTGGTCATAAGGCGTGCGAGACGGCGAAGGAGAGCGTCAGAGCGGTCCGCCGCACGACGATCCCCTCGCGCAGCACGAGCGAGTCCACGAGCTCTCGGACCGAGACGTCCCACCCGTCGACCGAAAGACGCGCCTCCGGCTGGACGTCGAGCCACGGGAACAGCACGAAAGCGCGCTCATGCGCTCTGGGGTGCGGCACCGTCAGCCGCTCGTCCGCGACGGACACCGACGTGCCGTCCTCCCGCGTGCAGGCGATGACGTCGACGTCGAGCGTCCTCGGGCCCCAGACTCGCTCCCTGGTCCGGGCGGCGAGCGCCTCTATCCGCATCGCCTCGCCCAACCAGCCCCGTTCATCCAGCTTCGGGTCGGAAGCCACGATCACCGCGTTCAGGAAATTCGGGCCGACCGTGCCCCACGGGTCGGTCTCGTACACCGCAGACACCGCCGCGACCCGTTTCTCGAGCGCTGCGACGGCGAGCTGCAAATACCCCAGCCGGTTGCCCAGATTGGACCCGATGGAAAGCACTGCCGTGGTCATACAGACATCGTAGGCCGGATATCTGGCAATGGCCGAGAAACCTCTTCGCCCCCGCCGCCCGCTGGGCAGGGACGAGCCGACAAGCTGCCCCTGTGTTCGCGCTGCGAGTTCCAGCCCGGCAGGCCAGCCCCCGCTTCGCGGAGCCCCACGCCCTCAGCTTGCGGTTCCCTTCACAACCTTTCGCGACCGGCGCGCGACAACGGCGACATCGGCGAACGGCACCGGGATCGGGGCCTTCGGCTTGTGGACGACTGCTTCGACGGCGAACACCCTCGGATCGCGCATCACGTCGTCGGCGATCTCGGCCGCGAGGCTTTCGATCAATTTGCGCGGCGGGCCGCTCACGATCTCCGTCGCCCGCGCAGCGAGCGCGCCGTAGTCCAGCGTGTCCGCGAGGTCGTCGGTGCTCGCGGCCTTCGACAGATCGCACCACAGGGTGATGTCGATGACGAACTCCTGCGGATTCACCTGCTCCTCGTCGTTGCAGCCGTGGCACGCCCAGACGGAGACGCCCCGCAATTCGATCCGATCAGCCATGCGCCCACGCTACCAATGCCGTCAGGCCGGTCAGCCCGCCCCGGCCAAGCCCGCCGCGGCGCTGGCCGCCGCCCGGTTCGGCAGGGGCGAGTGCACCCGGACGCCCCACGCCCCGAGGGTCGCCGCGAGCGCGGTGACCGCCGAAGTCCCCGCCTCCCGCCAGGCCAGCTCCGCCGCGTCGGACGCAGGCTTGCCCGCGCTCAGGAAACGCTTGCGGGACGCGCCGATCAGCACGGGGAAGCCGACCGAGCGCAGTTCGCCGATTCCTCGGAGCAACGCCCAGTTCTCTGCTGCGGTTTTGCCAAAACCGAGCCCGGGGTCGAGCACGATCCGCTCCTGGCGCACCCCCGCCGAGAGCGCCACCCGCGTCTGGTCGCGCAGCTCCTGCGCCACGTGCCGCACCGTGGTCCCGCCAGGACGATAGCCGTGATCCCGCGTCGGCGCGCCGGGCCAATGGCCGAGCACCAGCCACGCGTCGGCCTCTGCGGCCGCGACCAGCAGATCGGGGTCGCACAATCCGCCGGACACATCGTTGACCATGCGCGCGCCCGCTGCCAGCGAGGCCCGCGCGACTCTCGCGTCGCAGGTGTCCACGCTGACGAAAACCCCCGAGCCGGCCAACGCCGAAACAGCGGGAAGGATCCGGCCGAGCTGCTCCTCGAAGCCGACCGGCGCGGCTCCCGGCCGAGTCGACTCCCCGCCGACGTCCACGATGTCCGCGCCCTCGGCGACGAGGCGCAAACCCTCGCGCGCCGCCCCCTCGGCAGTCTCCGGACCAGCGCCGGAGAACGAGTCCGGCGTGCAGTTCAAGACGCCCATAATGGTGAACGAGCTGCTCATTGGCGGAGGATGAAACCTAAAGCCTCGGCGCGCGAGGAGGCGTTGGTCCGCAAGAGCCCTCGGACCGCCGACGTCGTCACTTTGGCGGATTGCTGACGGTCGGCGCGAACGCGCATGCACAGGTGCTCGGCCTCCACCACGACGATGACGCCGCGCGGGCGCAGATGCTCCATGAGCGCGTCCGCGACCTGCGAGGTCAGCCGCTCTTGGATCTGCGGGCGGCGCGAGTACAGGCCGACGAGCCGGGAAAGCGTGGAGAACCCCACCACCGAGCCGCCGACGCCGGGGATGTACCCGACGTGCGCCGCGCCGTGGAAGGACAACAGGTGGTGCTCGCACACCGATTGCACTGTGATGTCCTTGACCAGCACGAGCTCGTCGTGGTCCGCCGCGAAGCTCTCCCCGAGCACATCCTTCGGATCTTGCCCAAGACCGGAGAACAGTTCGCGGTACAGCTTCGCGACGCGCAGCGGCGTGCCTGCGAGCCCTGGGCGGTCCGGATCCTCGCCGACAGCGATGAGCAGTTCGCGGACCGCGGCTTGCGCCCGCTGCTCGTCAAAGCTCTGCACGGAAACTCCGGGCGCTCAGCCGGCTTGGTTGGGCTGGCTCGCAGGCAACGCGGCCGAAGCCGGCACCGGTTCGCGCGACTGGGCCGGCGCGGGGACGGGGGAGCCCTGGCTCTGGCCGGACGGGGGAACCGGAGCCTGCTGGTGGACCGGCGGCCACGGCTCGCCGCGCTCGATGGCGAGTTCCCTCGGCGTCTTCACCGGCGGACGGTCGGACGGAGTGCGCTCCCCGAACACGTCGAACGCGGTGATCCTCGGCCGTTTCTGCACCGTGGCGAGGATCCCTTCGAGGTCCTTGCGGTGCAGGGTCTCCTTCTCCAGCAGCTGGGCGGCCAGCGCGTCGAGCTCGTCGCGGTACTCCCCCAGCACCGCCCACGCCTCGGTGTGGGCGGCCTCGATGAGGTCGCGGACCTCCGCGTCGATCTCCTTGGCGACCTCGTGGGAGTAGTCGGAGCGCTGCCCCATCGCCCTGCCGAGGAAGGGGTCCTCCTGCTCCTCGCCGTAGCGCACCGCGCCGAGCTTCGAGCTCATGCCGTACTCCATGACCATGGTGCGGGCGACCTTCGTCGCGCGGTCGATATCCGAGGAGGCCCCGGTGGTCGGCTCGTGGAAGACCAGCTCCTCCGCTGCCCTGCCGCCGAGCATCATGACGAGGCGGGCGATCAGCTCGGAGCGGGTCGCGAGCCCCTTGTCGTCCTCGGGAACGGTCACCGCGTGCCCGCCGGTGCGCCCTCGGGCGAGGATCGTGACCTTGTAGACCGGCTCAAGGCCGGGCATCGCCCAGCCCGCGAGCGTGTGGCCCGCCTCGTGGTAGGCGACGATCTTGCGCTCCAGCTCGCTGATGATCCGGCCCTTGCGGCGCGGGCCGCCGATCACCCGGTCCACGGACTCTTCCAACGCAGAGGTCGTGATGAGCTGGCCGTTCTCGCGCGCGGTGAGCAGCGCCGCCTCGTTGAGCACGTTCGCGAGGTCCGCGCCGGACATGCCGACCGTCCGTTTGGCGAGCCCTTCGAGGTCCGCGTCCGGCGCGATGGGCTTGCCCTTCGCGTGCACGCCGAGGATGGCGCGACGGCCAGCGAGGTCCGGATTGCCGACAGGGATCTGGCGGTCGAACCGGCCGGGGCGCAAAAGCGCCGGGTCGAGGATGTCCGGGCGGTTGGTGGCGGCCATGACGATCACGCCCTGCCGCTCCGAGAAGCCGTCCATCTCCACGAGGAGCTGGTTGAGGGTCTGCTCGCGCTCGTCGTGGCCCCCGCCGAAGCCCGCGCCGCGCTGACGGCCGACCGCGTCGATCTCGTCCACGAAGATGATGCACGGGCTGGATTGTTTCGCCTGCTCGAAGAGGTCGCGGACCCGTGAGGCCCCGACGCCGACGAACATCTCCACGAAGTCGGAGCCAGAGATGGTGAAGAACGGGACGCCAGCCTCGCCCGCCACCGCGCGGGCGAGCAGGGTCTTGCCGGTGCCTGGCGGGCCGAACAGCAGCACGCCTCGGGGGATCTTCGCGCCGAGCGCCTGGTAGCGGGCGGGATTCTGCAGGAAGTCCTTGATCTCGTAAAGCTCCTCGACGGCCTCGTCGGCCCCCGCGACATCGGCGAAGGTGACCTTCGGAACGTCCTTGGAGAGCTGCTTGGCGCGCGACTTGCCGAACCCGAAGCCTCGAGGAGAATTCTGCATCCGGCTGATCGCGAAGTAGAACAAGACCCCGATGAGCAGAATCGGCCCGTACAGGATGAACGCCTGCGAGAGGAAGCTCGGGTCGTTGTTGACGACGTTGTACTTCGCCGTCGACCCGTTGGCCTTGCGCAGCTGCTCAAGCTTGTCGAACACCTTGTCCAAGGCTCCGCCGGGGATCGAGGCGTAGACCTTCTTCTTGCCCTCTGTGCCCTCGGCGGGATGCTTGAGCTCGAGGCGCAACCGCTGCTCGGCGTCTTCGAGCACAGCGGATTCGATGTTCGCCGGATCGTCGAGCTGCCGCATCGCCACAGATGTGTCCACCTGCTTGAAGTCTTTGGTGTCGTCGCCCCAATAGGAGAAGAGCTGCCATATCGCCAACGCTCCGACCACGATCACGACGACGCGGATCAGGGCTGATCGGTTCATGTTCTTGTCCGGCCCGTCCAGGACCTGTCCTCTCGTTCTCTGGTCGATCCGACGAGGCCGCCCTCAACGGCGGGGCCGTCTGAGGCGATGCCTCTTGTACATCGGAAATTCCAGTCTAGGCTACGCGAAAGCGCCGACAAGTTGTGCTCTCTGTTCACCAGCAGCTGAAAGACGGCCACCACGCGCAGTGATGCGACCCACAGCTACGGGGTACGATGAAGCCGCCGGAAGACGACGCGGAAGGAGACAGCGATGGGCCGATCGGGCGCTGCGATCTTGGGCGGGCTGTGCGCCGCCGCGCTGGCCGGACCGGCCCCGCTCGTCCACGCGGCACCCGCCTCGGCCTCGTGCGCCGCCGTCAACACCATGGACGACCTGCTCGGCGACATCCACTTCGACCTCGACAACCTGCGCGTGGTGCTGAACAACGTCTACGTGAGCCCGGACGTGAAGAAGCACGACGAAGAATTCCGGATCAAAACCCTCATCAACGCGGTCGGACGGTTGAAGAACGCGGCGGAGGAATCCGGCAGCGCCGAAGCCAGACAAGCCGCGGCCGATGTCGGGGCGGGCTTCGAGGATCTGAAGTCGGCCATCGGCGACCAGTTCGTCGTCGTGGAGGACGGGCATTACGACATCGGCAGTTCGATGCACTACAGCACTCCTCGGCTCACCGGGGGCACGCCAGCCTCCCCAGAGGCTTACGGCGCGGTCGACTCCATGGACGATCAACGCCAGGCGTTCGCGGATGTCGTTGACGGGCTGCGCGGCTCGGCGGGCTGCGCCGAGCGCGGGGACGACGAGGCCGCGCCGGACGAGCCCGAGCCGCAATGCCGGTTCCATCCCGGCTCCTTCCAGTGCGACGCCACCGGGAGCATCCTGCACTGACGCCTAAAGCGTCAAGGCCATCTCCAGCTCTTCATGGGTCGATCCGATGCATTCGGCGGGCCTGGACTTCCCGGTGAGGACGAACCCGAGCCGGGCGTAGATCCCCCGCGCGACCGCGTTGTGCTCCGCGACGTCGAGGAAAAGCTTCGCGAGCCCCTCCGCCCTCGCCTGCCCGATCACGGCCGAGGAGAGCTTCTCGCCCAAGCCTTGCCCGCGCGCGGACGCGGAGACGAACACGCTGATCAGCATCCCCGCTCCCGCCGGGAGGGCTTCCGCGAACGCGGCCCCTCGGTCGGCTCCCGACACGGCTTTGCCCGTGGGCGTGGCCAAACCCGCCAGCCCGACGACATCCCCGCCCAGCCGCGCGTAGAAGTAGCGGTTCCTCCCCATGACCTCGCGCCACCAGGCTTCCGGCTGGTCCACCATGTCCTCGTGCCGCGTCGAATACTTGTCGGGGGCGGTCCGAAGCGCCTCAAGCCGAATCGCTCGATGCAGCTCCCAGTCGTCCGGGCCGAGGCGGACGATCCCCGTCATCGTTCCGCCGATCCGCAGCCCGCCGCGCGAGCGGTGGGATACGTCACTTTTTGCGGGCCTGGACGATCAGCCATTTCGGAACTTTCTCCACCCTGTCCAGCTCCACCATTTTGTCCACCCGCATGAGCACCACCGGACACCGGAGGCATCGCGGCTGGCTCTTGCAGCATTTCTTCTTCGGCTGCAGCGCCGCGAATTTTTTCGCCTTCATAAAGATAAGCCTACCCTCATTCATACGGAATGGCGCAACCTTCCCCCGCTGCTCATAGCGCGACAGGGGAAGGATTCGCCAACTGCCGGAAATCCTGACACAATCTCCATCCGTGACCCACACGGACTTCCGCAACATCGCCATCGTCGCCCACGTCGACCACGGCAAGACCACGCTCGTCGACGCCATGCTCCGGCAGTCCGGCGCGCTCGCCGAACGCGGCGAGGCGACTGATCGCGTGATGGACTCCGGCGACCTCGAGCGCGAGAAGGGCATCACCATCCTCGCGAAGAACACCGCCGTGCACCGGCGCAACGCGGACGGCTCGGTCACGGTCATCAACGTGATCGACACCCCTGGCCACGCGGACTTCGGCGGCGAGGTGGAGCGCGGCCTTTCCATGGTGGACGCGGTGGTCCTCTTGGTGGACGCCAGCGAGGGCCCGCTGCCGCAGACCCGGTTCGTGCTGCGCAAGGCGCTGGAGTCCTCCCTTCCGGTGATCCTTGTGGTGAACAAGACCGACCGGCCGGACGCGCGGATCTCCGAGGTGGTCGAGCAGACCCACGACCTGATCCTCGACATCGCCTCGGAGCTTCCGGACGATGCCGCGAAGGCCGCCGAGCACGCGCTCGACCTGCCGATCCTGTTCGCCTCCGGACGCGCCGGAGTCGCCTCGAAGACGCAGCCCGCCGACGGCGAGGTCCCCGACGGCGAGAACCTCGACGTGCTCTTCGAAGAGCTGCTGGAAGTGGTCCCGCCGCCGTCGGGCGATCCGGATGCCCCGTTCCAGGCGCTGGTCACGAACCTCGACGCCTCCCCGTTCCTCGGCCGCCTCGCCCTCTTGCGCATCCACAACGGCAAGCTCAGGAAGGGCCAGACCGTCGCATGGATGCGCGAGGTGAACGGCGAGCCGCAGGTCTCGAACGTCCGGATCTCCGAGCTGCTCGTGACGACCGGCGTGGAGCGCAACCCGACCGACCTCGCCGTCGCGGGCGACATCGTCGCGGTCGCCGGGATCCCCGAGATCATGATCGGCGACACCCTCGCCGACCCAGAGAACCCGGTCGCCCTGCCCCGCATCGCCGTGGACGAGCCCGCGATCTCGGTGACCATCGGCACGAACAGCTCCCCGCTCGCGGGCCGGGTCTCCGGCCACAAGCTCACGGCCCGGATGGTGCGCGCGCGCCTGGACCAGGAGCTCATCGGCAACGTCTCGATCAAAGTCCTCGACATCGGCCGCCCCGACGCCTGGGAGGTCCAGGGCCGAGGCGAACTCGCGCTCGCGATCCTCGTCGAGCAGATGCGCCGGGAGGGCTTCGAGCTCACCGTCGGCAAGCCGCAGGTGGTCACCAAGATCATCGACGGGAAGAAGCACGAGCCGTACGAGAAGCTCACGGTCGACGCCCCGTCCGAGTTCATCGGCGCGATCACCCAGCTGCTCGCCGACCGCAAGGGCTCGCTGGACGACATGGCCAGCCACGGCACCGACTCCACGCGAATGACCTTCCGCGTGCCCTCGCGCGGGCTCATCGGCTTCCGCACCGAATTCCTCACCACCACCCGAGGCACCGGGATCGCGAACGCCGAGTTCGACGCCTACGGCCCGTGGGCCGGAGAGATCCGGGGCCGCCACACCGGCTCGCTCATCTCCGACCGGGCCGGGGCGGTGACCGCGTACGCGCTCATCAACCTCGCCGACCGGGGCACGTTCTTCGTCTCGCCGGGAGACCAGACGTACGAGGGCATGGTCGTCGGGCTCAACCCGCGCGCCGAGGACCTGGACGTGAACATCACCAGGGAGAAGAAGCTCACGAACATGCGCGCCTCCACATCGGACACGACCGAGACCCTAGTCAAGCCGATGGAGATCGACCTGGAGATCGCGATGGAACTCTGCGCGAACGACGAATGCGTCGAGGTCACGCCCGAGATCATCCGGATCCGCAAGGCCGAACTACTCGCCACGGACCGCGCCAAGACGCGCAGCAAGGCCAAGGCCGCCAGCCAGGGCAATTAAAGCGCAGAAACCGCTCACCGACCCGGGCTCGCCGTGACCATTCCTCTTTTCGCCGATGTCGACACCGGGATCGACGACGCGTGGGCGCTGCTGACGCTGCTGTCGAATCCGAGGGCCGACCTTGTCGGGGTGGCGTGCACGGCGGGGAACGTCTCGGTGGACCAGGTGTGCGCCAACACGCTCGCCGTCCTCGAACTCGCCGGACGGGCGGACATCCCCGTCTCCCAAGGCAGGGAAGCCCCGCTCCGCCTCGCTCCCGGCGAATGGTTCGAGGTCGCCGACGACACTCATGGCGGCTCCGGCCTCGGTTACGCGACGGTGGCGGAGGCCCAGGCATGGACCACGCATTACGACGCCGCCGAAGCCTGGGTCCAAGCCGCCCGCGCCCGGCCCGGCGAGCTGGTCGGCCTCGTCACCGGCCCGCTCACCAACCTCGCGCTCGCGCTGCGGGCGGAGCCCGAGCTGCCCCGCCTGCTCAAGCGGCTCGTGATCATGGGCGGGGCGTTCGACTATCCGGGCAACACCACGCCGGTCGCGGAGTGGAACGTCCACGTTGACCCCGAGGCCGCGAAAGAGGTTTTCGACGCGTGGTCCGAAGCCATCGAGCGCGGAGCCACCTCGGTCCTCGACGGCGCGCCCCTCGAACTGCCGCTGATCTGCGGGTTGAACCTCACCGAGCGGATCGTCCTGACCCCGGAGCGGCTGCGCACGCTCAGCGAGCTGGTCGAAGGCGCGGGGACTGCCGCGATGTCCGCCGAGGACCCGCGCGGAACACGCTCGACGGCGCGCAACCCGCTGCTGCGCTTGCTGGAAGACGCCACGCGCTTCTATTTCGAGTTCCACCACGACCAAGGCGAAGGCTATATCGCGCACATGCACGACCCGTTCGCGGCGGAGGCAGCCGTCGACCCCGAGATCGTGCTGACCGCGCCCGCCTCGGTGGACGTGGAGCTGCTCGGACTCATCACGCGCGGGATGACCGTGGCGGACTGGTCGGGGAAGTGGCGGCGAGAGCCGAACGCCGCCGTCGCGGTCACGACCGACCCCGGGGCGTTCTTCGATCGGGTACTGCCGCGCCTCGCCGCGTTCCTACGAGGCCTCTGACCTCCGACCGGAGGTCAGAGGCCGCTCCTCGTCGTGGGGTATATTCGTCTCCTCGTTTCGAAGTCACACGGCACTGGAGGGACACAGCGGTGAATCTGGCGGACGTTCGCGGCGTGGACACGGCAGGGTTGGGGGATTTGGCGACCAGCCTCTCCTCGCGCGCGTCCTCATTCGAAGAGGCGCGGGCACAGTTCGCGAAAATCACGCAGTTCCCAGGATGGTCCGGGTCGGCGAAAGACGCCGCGACGGGCAGTTTTCAGAATACGGACAAGAGCCTGCTGGACGATGTGGCCCGGGTGTCTGCGGTGCATCAAGCCGTGTTGGAGCTGGCGGCTGATTTCCAGCAATTACAGACTAGATTGCGCGAGTTGGAGCAGCAGGCGGCGGCGCTCGGCGGCAGGTTGGACGACGACGGAGGGGTCTCGTTCCCGGAGGGGGCGCATCCTGACGACGCGCAGCAGCAGCGGGCTCTGGTGATCAGCAGTGCGGCGTACGAGCTGTGGATGGACGCGAATCGGATCGACGAGAAGGCGGGCGAGGTTCTCAAGAAAGCCGAGGCGGGGGAGATCACTGCTGCGGGAGCGGGGAGCGAGACGGCGGCGGCGCTCGCGGGCTCGGCGCAAGGGACGTTGGGTATTCCCGAGCCTCCGAAGGGGGACAACGGCGGGCCGGTGTATCCGAGGTTCAACACGGCGTGGTGGAACGATCTCACCCCCCAACAGCGGGAGTGGGTGAAAAGCTCGCATCCGGAGTGGATGCAAAATCTGGACGGGGTGCCCGCGAAGGACCGCGACGAGGTGAACCGGAAGAGGCTGCCGGGGGAGATCGCACGGTTGCAGGCAGAGGTGGACCGATTGCAGAAAAAGTTGGACGACGAATTCGGGCAAGGGAAGTTCAGCAACACCGACTCCGATTTGTGGTACGCGCAGCGCCGACTGGAGGGCGCGAAAGCCGTCCAACAGTCGCTCGACAAATACGGGGATAACGCGAAACTGATGGTGCTCGACCCGGACTACGGGATGCGTGGGCGCGCGGCTATCGCTATGGGCGACCCGGACACCGCCGACCACATCTCGGTGACCACGCCGGGCGTGAACTCCTCACCGGGGCAGAGCATCGCGGGCATGACAGATGAGGCGGCGGCCCTCAAAGGAGAAACGGAAAGAGTCCTTGAGAGGAACGGTCGTGGGAACGAGACGGTCTCGACCATCGCGTGGATCGGCTACGAGCCGCCGCAGGCTTCGCTGGACGGGAACAACAGCGACCAAATCGGTCCGGGCGGTTGGAGGGACGAGCCGGGGGGCCTCGCGGACGTGAGCAGCGACGCGAAGGCGAAGATCGGGGCGGCGAGCCTCTCCTCGTTCTACGAGGGTCTGAGCGCGGCCTGGCATCCTGCGGACGGCGACTCGTCCACGAATCCGCACATCACCGCAGTCGGGCACTCCTACGGCTCGCTCACCACCAGCCTCGCGCTGCAACAGATGCAGACAGGGGTCGTGGACAACGCCGTGTTCTACGGCTCCCCCGGTTTGGAGCTGTCCTCCCCCGACCAGCTCCCCGTCCCGGCCGGTCACGCCTACGCGATGCAGGCTGACAACGACCATATCGCCATAGTGCCCGACTACACCAACCACTACGGCCCGAACCCCACAGACACCCCCGGCATCACACGCCTGTCCACCCACGCGGGGGACACCACGGGCGACGCGGCCCCCGGCGGGGCCGTGCACCACGACGGCGCCTCGGGACACTCGGAGTACGGCCGGACGGGGGGCAACGGGCAGTTGCGGATGCCGGGCTACAACATTGCCGTGGTCGTCGCGGGCATGACCGGTCAGGACGGACGTCCCGACCTCACCGTGAGGGGAGAATGAACCCATGGCCCACGTCGCGGAAGAGAAGAGTTGGATCGAGCGGCATGCGAAATGGCTGTGGACCGGCCTCGCGGTCGTGGTCGTCCTGCTCTTGGCCGTGTGCGGAATCGGGGCGTATCAGTTTCTGGAAGGGTTGAAGGACATGGACGACGCGCCGAAGCATATGACCAAAGACCAGATCGCGTCTTTCGAGGCCAGCTACCAGGGCAAAGGCACGACCGAGCAGGCCGCGAAAGACCTCGAAGCCACCATCGCCAAAACCGCCGACAAAATCACCGCCCTCGTCCCTGGTCTCACCTGGCAATGGCATAGAGATGGAGGTCCCGGCGGCTGTGAGAAAGATCCCGCTGGCGACACATGGGTCATGAGGATGTACACGCGACACGCTTTGTTCTCCGGCCCTATTCCAGAAGAGTTGTGGCCGAAGGCTGTGGCCATCGTGCGGGCTGAGGCGGAGTTCTGGGGCATGACCGCCCAGTTCAAATACCAAGACGTGGCCAAGCAGCACGACTTGGTGTTCTCCTCCGAGGACGGCGGGGAGATTAACATCGGCACGGCGGTCCAAGCCTCCATCACGGGCACGACTCCGTGCCGGTTGCGTGAGCACTGGTACACCGACCGCAATATCCCCGTCCCGCACGAGACCCGCTGAGCATGCGGCGCGCGGCATGGCTGTGGACCGGCCTCGCGGTCGTGGTCGTCCTGCTCTTGGCCCTGTGCGGGATCGGGGCGTACCAGTTTCTGGAAGGGTTGAAGGGCATGGACGACGCGCCGAAGCATATGGCCAAGAGCGAGGTGCCCGCGTTCGAGGAGCGCTACCGGGGCAAAGGCAGCGTCGAGCAGGCCGCGAAAGACCTCGAAGCCACCATCGCCAAAACCGCCGACAAAATCACCGCCCTCGCCCCTGGTCTCACCTGGAAATGGCATCGGGACGGAGGGAATGTCGGCTGCCCGCAAGACCAGGCCGCCGACACAAGAGTGACGCGGTTCGCGACGCGACACGCTTTGTTCTCCGGCCCTATTCCAGAAGAGTTGTGGCCGAAGGCGGTGGCCATTGTGCGGGCCGAGGCGGAGTTCTGGGGCATGACCGCCCAGTTCAAATACCAAGACGTGGCCAAGCAACATGACCTGGTGTTCTCCGCCGAGGACGGCGGCGAGATCCGTATCGGATCAGCGGTCGAAGCTTTTATCCGGGGCAAGACTCCGTGCCGGTTGATGGAGCACTGGTACACCGACCGCAATATCCCCGTCCCGCACGAGACCCGCTGAGGCCGAAGTGCGCGTTGTTCGACAGTTCCTGCAGATGCTTTGGGGATGGCAGTGCGGGTTCTGGCGTCTCGCGCCATCGGCGATAGCGGGATTCGTAACCGGGACCGTGAACGCCTTTTCGGCAAGATAGCGCCCATCTGTTCTTCTCACCCTCCGGAATTGTTTTGTTCTCCGGAGACATCGCGTCGGGACTCGGAGCGCCGGAGTAACATCCCGCAGATGCCAACGAACGAACAACCCGCAGGGGCGGGGCCGAAGGTGACCGTTTCTCTCGAAGAGTTGCGCGCCGGAGCGAGTCAGCTCCATAACCTCGCAGAGGAGACCACCGCCAAGCTCGCCTCAAGCGACCAGGCGCTCGCAGCCTCTGCTTCCGCGTGGCGCGGTCTAAGCGCCGCGTCTGCCTACTCGGCGTACGCCGAGTCCGAGATCGCGCGCGGCAAGGCCGCCACCGGAGCCCTCGCCAAAGCGAGGGAGAACGTGGGCCACGCTGTGGACCACTACGAGCACACCGAAAACACGAACGCGGATTCGCTCAGCTTCACGGCGCGGTAGCGGCCGCGTCCTTCGACCCCAGCTTCGCGGCCTCCTTCGCCTTCACCCACGGCACGACGAGTTCGATGAGCGCCTGCGGCCTGCCGATCCAACCGGCGTGCCCGAGCCGCTTCTTGATGTGCTGCTGCTCCGGCTCGGCTCCTTTGAACAGGCGTAGGAATTCCTGCATCACTTTGGGCGGGACGATGTAGTCCGCCTCGACGGTGACGCCGAGGACGGGGATCGTGATCTCGCCGAGCGCTTCCTCCGCGTCGTATTCGATGCGGGAGGGCTGGAACTTGCCGGTGAGGATGACCCGACCGGAGTCCCACAGCATGCCTCGGGGCTGGCGGCCGTAGCCGCCGTCGAACCGGGCGAAGACCCCTGGGTAGATCCGGAAGATCTGCGCGCCGACGTTCATCCAGAAAATCCCGAGGGAGACGATCTCCGCGTGGACTCGGTTGGCGTAGTTCCGGCGATGGGCGATTCCGGTGGTCAGCATGATGAGCCCCTCCACCTCGCCGGGGTGCTGCGAGACGTACAGGCTCGCCAAATGCGCGCCGAGGCTGTGCGCGAACAGGTAGACCGGCGCGCCGGGGAACAGCTCGTGGACTTCGGCCACGATTTGCGGGAAATCGTCCTGGATATGGCGCTTCCATCCCCAGTTGAGCAGCGGGTTCGGCCTCGGCCGGCTCGCCCCCTGCCCCCGCAGGTCGAAGGTGACCACCTGGATCCCCTGCTCGAGGACGCTGAACGCGAACTTGTCCAGCGCGGCGACCGGAGTGCCGTAGCCGGGGACCACGAGCAGGACCGGAGCGGTCGGGTTGTTCTCGGACCCGAAGATCCGCAGGTACGTGTATGCCTCATGGGTGAGGTCGATGCGACGAATCCGCATAGCGACGCCTCTCTCTTCTTTCGTTCCGTCAGACTTGTCCAGGGACCGTGTTCATTGTGTGAAGCGCCAGTGGCAGGTCACCTCGTTGCCGTACCCCGAGGCGGCCTTGTTGTCGAGGAGGTCGCCGTCCAAGCTCAGCGAGCAAGTCGGCCCGGCGAGGTTCCCGTTGCTCTTATGCGGGACCCGCACCGTCATGGTGATCTCCACCAACGACCCTTCCAGGTCGAGCACCGAGCCCTGCGCGGGCGGTTCCCACGGCAAGGAGACCGTTTGGCCGAACGTCGCCGACTGCGGCTGGGACTTGTTCGCGAGATGGTGGACCAGCGTGTATTTGACCTCGGCGGACTCGGCGTTGTTCGCGGAGCCCTGATCGGCGTAGGCGTGCGCCCGCAAATAGACCCGCTGGCCGATTTTGCCATTGGCTCGCAGGTCGTCCAGCGAGTCGCGGGCGAACCACACCAGCACGACAGTGCCCGCCGCCAGGCCGAGCGCGAAGACGAGGCCGACCGCCACCCAGGGCCAGATCTTGCGCTTGCCCGAGTTCTCCGCCCCTCGCACCGCTTCGAGATCCGCGTACGGCACAGTCCACGGGTCGTCCTGGCTCATCTGCTCCGTCCTCTATAGCTCCAGCGCCATCAGCTATAACACCGTCTAGCCACGACACAGGATACACACGGCCGCGAAGGTCACTCCGAGCCGTTCACGGCCAACGGCGCGATGAAGGCGTTCAGCGGCACGTCGAAGTCCAAAACGACCCCTTGCGCCTGGGCCGTCGCGGCGATCATGCCGGAGAGCACCACTTCGAGCTGCTCGACGAACTCCGCGACCGTCGTCTTCGGCTCCCCGTCTTTCAGCCACCAGTCCGCAGCGGCTCCGACCGCGCCGACGATGGCGGCTGCGGACAATTCGACGTTCGCGCTCGGCACGCCGATCTGTCCCCCGACCATGTCGAGCATCGACGCGATCTCAGAGGCGAGCAAACGTCCGTTGTCCAGCACCTTGTTCGCCCCGCCGCCGGTGCCGAGGATCATATCGTTCAAGAAAGCGCGGAACACGTTCGGATGCGCGGCGAGCAGGTCGGCGTAGCCGGTGAGCCCGAGCCGCATCAGCTCGCGCGCGGTGGGCGCGTTGCTCATCGGGAGGACGACGACGCGTTCGGTGAGGAGATCTTTCATGCGGTCCGCGACGGCGTCGAAGAGTTCGTCCCGGTCGGAGAAATACCGGTACAGCGTCGGCTTCGGCTTGCCCGCCTCTGCGGCGATCTCCTGCATGCTCACATTGGGGCCGAGCTGGTCGATGGCGCGGAACGCGGCCTCCACCAACTCCGTCCGCACTTGCGCACGATGGCTGTCCCATCGGGTTGCTCTGCGATCAGCCATAAAACATGTCTACCACGAGAGACATCCGGACACCGGACGCGCATGCCATGAGTTTGCTTAATTTCCCCCTCAAACGCATCAGTGTCGTAGATCACATTTTATATTCTTGTGAGGCAGAAGGCACCAAAAGAATCGCCGAAAACGGTTACGGGCTACTACTGGTTTCATATACCGTGTGATGCAAGGCACTTTGCAGCTCGACGAAAGGAAGAACGTATGGCCTCCACCACCCGAGGCGCGCGACAAAATCCGTCACAAGGCGGAGCGCAGGAGCCGATCCGAACCGGGACTGTGATCATCGGAGCGGGCTTCTCCGGCCTCGGCATGGCCATCGCGTTGCAGAACGAGGGCCGCCACGATTTCATCGTCCTGGAGAAGGGCGGCGGGGTCGGCGGCACATGGTGGCACAACACCTATCCAGGCTGCGCCTGCGACATCCCCTCGCACCTGTACTCCTTCTCCTTCGAGCAGAACTCGAATTGGAGCAAAATGTGGTCCGGCCAGCCCGAGATCCTCGAATACCTCCAAGGGGTGGCCGACCGGCACGGCGTGCTCCCGCATGTGCGGCTGAACACGACGGTCTCCGGCGCGCGCTGGAACGACGCCACCCATGAGTGGCACGTCACCACCGAGTCCGGCGACGAGTACATCGCCCGTTACTTGGTGAGCGGCATCGGCGCGCTGCACGTGCCTTCCATCCCCAAGCTGCAGGGGATCGAGAGCTTCGACGGCCCGTCGTTCCACTCCGCCGAGTGGGACCACGACGTCGACCTGACTGGCAAGCGCGTCGCGGTCATCGGCACCGGGGCGAGCGCCATCCAGTTCGTCCCCCAGATCGTCGACAAGGTCGCCGAGCTGCACGTCTACCAGCGCACGGCCCCGTGGGTCCTGCCGAGGACGAACATCCGCATCCCCGCCGTCGCGCGGTCGCTCTTCCAGCGCCTGCCGCTGGCCCGCAAGGCGCTGCGCGCGCAGATCTATTGGGGAGCCGAACTCGGCGCGTACGCGATGAACCGCCGCCCGGCCCTGCTCAAGGGCGTGGCGTTCATCGGCAAGCGCTACATCGCCTCGCAGATCAAGGATCCCGTGCTGCGCGAGAAAGTCACGCCGAACTACACGCCCGGCTGCAAACGCCTCCTCGGCTCGGACACGTACTACAAGGCGCTGACGAACCCGAAGACCCAAGTGATCACCGAGGGCATCGACCGCGTCGAGGGCAATACCCTGGTCTCGCGCGACGGGGCCCGTCGCGACGTCGACGTCATCATCTACGGGACCGGCTTCAGCGTCGACGGCTCCTACCGCGCGGTCAACCTCATCGGCCAGGGCGGCGAGGACTTGCACGAGCGCTGGAACGCCCAGGGGATCCAGGGCCACCTCGGCATCACCGTCGCCGACGTCCCGAACGCCTTCATCCTGCTCGGCCCCAACACCGGGCTCGGCCACAATTCGATCGTCTTCATGATCGAGTCCCAGATCCGCTACGCCGTCCAGGCGATGCGCTTGGCGGAGTCCCGAGGGGCGACGAGCATCGCGTCCAAGAGCGCGGTGCAGGCCCGCTTCAACGACGAGGTGCAGCGCAAGCTCTCCACCGCAGTGTGGGCGACCGGCGGCTGCAAGAGCTGGTACGTGGACGAGCACGGCAGGAACTGGACCTTGTGGCCCGGATTCACCTGGGAGTACTGGCTGCGCACCCGCAAAGTGAACGCCGAGGACTTCCAGTTCGCCACCGTCGCGACGCAAGCCGCCGAGCCGGTCAACGCCTGAGAGAGGAAACGACATGAAAGACTTCCGAGGCCGCGTCGCGGTCATCACCGGGGCGGGATCCGGCATCGGCAGGGCGCTCGGCGTCAACCTGGCCAAGCGCGGGGCGCAGCTCGCCCTTTCGGACATCAACCTTGAGAACGTCACGGAGACGGCCCTGCTCTGCGAGAAGGAGGGGGCCAAAGCGATCCCCTACCAGCTCGACGTCGCGGACCGGGACGCTTTCCACGCGCACGCCGACGAGGTGGTGGCCGAGTTCGGCAAGGCCAACTTCATCGCGAACAACGCGGGAGTCGCGCTGGGGGCCGACGTGATCGACACCTCCTGGGAGGACCACGACTGGCTCATGGGCATCAACCTCAACGGCGTCATCAACGGCACCAAAGCGTTCCTGCCCAAGCTGATCGAAGCGGGCGAGGGGCATATCGTCAATATCTCCAGCGTCTTCGGCCTGATGGGCATCCCGAGCCAGGCGGCGTACAACGCGGCGAAGTTCGGGGTGCGGGGCTACACGGAGGCGCTGCGCCAAGAGCTGCGCATCGCCCGGTCCCCGGTCAGCGCGACCTGCGTGCATCCCGGCGGCATCAAAACGAACATCGTGCGCAACGGGCGCGGCGTCGAGCGCCCGGGGATGACGATCGACGAAGCCGCCAAGGGCTTCGAGCTGATCGCCCTGACCACGCCCGAGCGGGCGGCCCAGGTCATCCTGCGCGGAGTCGAGCGCGACCGGGCTCGCGTGCTCATCGGGCCCGACGCCAGGATCTTCGACCTGATCCCCAGGGTGCTCGGGCCCCGGTACCAGGACATCGTCGGATTCTTCGGCCCGCTCGCCTACCAATTGGCGGAAAAGCCCTGGGCGGCCAAGCTCGTGAATCGGCTCTGAGCAGCGCGATACGCAACGGTTTTTAGTAGTAAAATCAAAGAAGAACACACATCAGTGGAACGGATGACACAGCAATGACCAGCACCCTTTCGCAACCGTCGGACATCGCGGAGTCCATGGGGGCCTCCTTCGCCGCAACCGGGGCATCGCAGACCCGGGGCAAACGGATCGGCGACCGCGAGAAGACCGCCGCCCGCCTGCTGCGCTCCTCGGTGGAACGCGTCTACGACGCCGAAGTGGACATCGACTGGGACGAGCCGTGGGCGGAGGGCAAAACCTTCGGCCCGACGCACCGGCTGTCGCTGTACGGCACCCGGATCTGGGACAAGCTCTCCCCGGAGCAGCGGGTCGAGCTGAGCCGTCACGAGTTGGCCAGCATCTTCAGCTTCGGCCTCTTCGCCGAGTGCATGCTCAGCTCGGGCCTGTTCCGCCAGATCCTCGCGCATGGGTACGCCACCGACACCACGCGCTACGCCCTCGCCGAGATCGGCGACGAGACCCGCCACTCCACCATGTTCTCCCGCGCCATCAACAAGCTGGGCGTGGCCCCCTACCAGCTCCCGTCCGCAATGACCCGCATCGCCGGGGTCGGCCTGTACCTCATCCCGTTGGGCCCCTCGATGCATGGCGGCACCTTGCTGATCGAGGAGATCCTCGACCGCCTGCAGCGCGAGGCGACCATCGACGAGAACGTGCAGCCGCACCTGCGCCAGCTCTTCAAGATCCACGTCCTCGAAGAGGCAAGGCACATCACCTTCGCCCGCGAGGAGCTCGTGCGCAGCTACCAGGCGTGCGGCCGCGCTGCGCGGGCGTTCCACCGCTTCATCCTCGCCACCATGGCCTGGGGCGTGTATCCCACGCTGGTGAACCCGCTCGTCTACCGCAATGTGCTGGGCATGTCCCCGCTCCGAGGCATGCTCGCCTCCCTGCTCAACCCCCGGTACGCGGAGAACGCGAAGTTCGCCGCGGAGCCGATGGTCCGATTCTTCCACGAGGTCGGCATGGTGGAAGGCCGGTTCACCACCCGCGTGTGGCGGGCCGCGCGCATGCTGCCCGACGACCTGCACGAGGAGATCTTCGGCGAGCCGCCGACGACCAAAACCTCCTGGTTCAAGCGCGTTCTGGGGAGGGCGGTCGGCGTCTAGGCTGCGAACAGCCGGGCCAAAGACAAGTGACAACGATCACATAATAGGGCGGAAAGAACGGCAAAACACTGTCGGAGCGCACGTTCCGGCCTTGCGTTCTAGGTCACACCGAACCTACAATCGCTCTACAATTACGTTGTTTTGTCTAGGCAAAGATGGAGACCGACATGACTACCTCGTTCGAGCCGCACGTCGAATCGTCCGCCCAGATCACCGCACACGCCATGGGAACCGCCTTCGTCGCCACGGGGGCCTCGCAGACCAGGGCGAAGCGGATCGGCGACCGAGAGAAAACCGCCGCGCGGCTGCTGCGCTCCGCTGTGGAGCGCAGCTACGACGCCGAGGTGGACATCGACTGGGACGAGCCGTGGGTCGGGGGCAAGCATTTCGCCCCCGAGCACAGGCTTTCTCTGTACGGCACCAGGATCTGGGACAAGCTCAGCCACGAACAGCGCATTGAGCTCAGCCGCCAAGAGATGGCCAGCATCTTCAGCTTCGGCATCTTCGCCGAAGCCTCGCTCAGCTCCATCTTATTCCGCTGCGTCGCGACCGGGGCGCTCACCGACGACGCCACTCGCTACATGCTCACCGAGATCGGCGACGAGACCCGGCACTCCACGATGTTCTCCCGCGCGATCAACAAGCTCGGCGTCAAGCCGCTCTTGCTGCCCCGGTGGGTGACGCAGCTGTTCATCGCCCTGGTCAACGTGGTCCCCACCGGTGCCGCCATCTACGGCTGGACGCTCCTGATCGAGGAGATCCTCGACCGCCTGCAACGCGAGGCGACCCTCAACGACAGCATGCAGCCCCATCTGCGCCAGCTCTTCAAGATCCACGTCCTCGAAGAGGCAAGGCACATCACCTTCGCCCGCGAGGAGCTGGTGCGCAGCTACCAGGCCTCGGGCCGCTCCATGCGGGCGCTGCACCGGATGCTGATCGCCCTGGTCGGCGTGATCGTCCTGCCGCTCCTGTTCCACCCGGTCGCTTACCGGCGCGCGTTGGGCATGTCGCCCCTCCGGGGCCTCCTGGTGGCGCAGCTCAACCCGAACTACCGCGCCAACGTCCAATTCGCCTGCGAGCCGATGATCCGGTACTTCCACGAGGCCGGGCTCATCACCGGCAAGCTCACGCTGCGCTTGTGGAAGCTCACCAGGGCGCTGCCGGACGACATCCACGCGGAAGCGTTCGGAGCCCCCCGCAAACAGCGGACCCCCTCCCTCGTGGGCCGGGGCTTCCGCAAACTCATAGGAGTCTGAATCCATGACCGTCGCCCCATCCGCTGACACGCCCCAGCTCGGCTCGCACGTCCGCCAGCTGGTGGTCTCCGAAGTCGTGCGGGAGACGAAAGACGCCGTCTCGCTCGTCTTCCCCGTGCCCGACGACTTGGTGGAGACGTTCAAGTACTGGCCCGGCCAGTACTTGACGTTGCGGATCCCGAGCGAGCGCACCGGCTCGGTGGCCCGGTGCTATTCGCTGTGCAGCTCGCCGCACCTGGACGACGCCGAACTCATGGTCACGGTGAAGCGGACCCCCGACGGGTACGCCTCGAACTGGATCTGCGACAACGCCGCTCCCGGCATGTCGATCCCCCTCCTGCCGCCGGCGGGCACCTTCTACCCGAAGTCCCTCGACTACGACCTGGTGTTCTTCGCGGCCGGCAGCGGGATCACGCCGGTCATCTCGATCATCAAATCCGCGCTCGCGGCCGGCAAGGGGCGCATCGCGCTGTTCTACGCCAACCGCGACCAGGAGTCGGTCATCTTCGCGGAGCAGCTCGCGGTGTACGCCGAGGAGTTCCCCGACCGGTTCGTCCTACAGCACTGGCTCGAATCGGAGCAGGGCGTGCCCAGCAAGGAGGCCATCGCCTCGTTCGTCAAAGACCGGCGCAATTGGCGGCTCTTCATGTGCGGCCCCGCGCCGTTCATGGACGCGGTTGGCGCAGCGGCGACCGGGGCCGGCGTTGACCCGGTGCTGCTGCACCGGGAGGTCTATTTCTCCCTCGACAGCGACCCGTTCGCCCCGATCGTGGTGCGGCCCGCCTCCGAGCTGCCCCCCGCGCGGGTGACCGTGCAGCTCGACGACGGCGAGCACGTCCTCGCCTGGGACCGGGAGACCCCGCTGCTCGACCATCTCCTCGACCGGGGGCTCGACGTCCCGTACTCCTGCCGCCAAGGCGAGTGCAGCTCCTGCGTCTGCACCGTCGTGGACGGCGAGGTGCGGATGCTGCGCAATGAGACCCTCGTGGACGAAGACCTCCGGCTCGGACTCACCCTCGCCTGCCAGGCGGTGCCCGAGACCGACGAAGTCATCATCGCCTTCGACCAGTAGACCGAGCCGCACAACCGAAGAGGACACGAACCATGGCCGATCAGCACGCCGAACACGACTACGAAGGGCCCGCCGAGGTGGAGATCGAGGGCACGACCCTCACGGCGGACGTCATCCTGCGCGGGCACGCGCAGCCCATTGACGGCCGCTACCGCTGGTACGGACGGGTGAAGGCGAACGACGAGCTCAAAGCGCTGATCGGCGAGCGGGCGCAGGGCACGCTCGCCACCAAAGACGGCAAGGGCAAAGCCGTCTTCGACGACCTCGACTTCTGGGACCGCTACCGCGTGGTGGGGCGCAGCCGCCCGCCGTTCCATCTGCCCGCCACCATCGAGGAGGCCGACGCCGAGGCAGCGGCCCACGAGGCGGAACTCCTCGCCGCGCAGCAGGCCGAGGGCTGACGCCGGCTACTCCCCGTTCAGCAGGTCCGAGGCCCTGCCGACGATGAGCGGGTCGGGGCTGCCGACGATCTCGTGGTCCTTGTTCTCGTACTCGAACTTGCTCAGGACATAGCGCATCGCGCCCAGCCGGGCCCGCTTCTTGTCGTTGCTCTTCACCACGATCCACGGGGCCCCGGCGAGGTCGGTGAACCGGAACACCTCCTCTTTCGCGGCGGTGTAGGCCTCCCACTTGTCGAGCGAGGCGAGGTCCATCGGCGAAAGCTTCCACTGCCGCACCGGGTCCACCTGGCGGATCGCGAACCGGGTGCGCTGCTCGAGCTGGGAGACCGAGAACCAGAACTTCACGAGGCTGATGCCGTCCTCGACCAGCATCTGCTCGAACAGGGGCGCCTGGCGCAGGAACTCGGCGTGCTGGCCCGGGGTGCAAAAGCCCATCACGCGCTCGACTCCGCCTCGGTTGTACCAAGAGCGGTCGAAGAACACCATCTCCCCTTCGGCGGGAAGATGCTGCACATAGCGCTGGAAGTACCACTGCGTCGACTCGCGCTCGCTCGGCTTCTCCAATGCGACGACCCGCGCCCCGCGCGGGTTCAAATGCTCCATGAAGCGTTTGATCGTGCCGCCCTTGCCCGCCGCGTCCCTGCCCTCGAAGAGGATGACGTGCCGCTGGCCGGTCTTCTTCGACCACTGCTGCAGCTTCAAAAGCTCGATCTGCAGCAGACGCTTCTCCTCCTCGTACTGGTGGCGGCCGAGGCGCTCGTCGTACGGGTACCCCTCGCGCCAGGTGTCCACCGCCCGCCCGTCCAGAGTGAGCAGCTGCGGGTCGTCGTCGTCCTCGTCCACCACGGTGAAGCCGCTGGTGTCGGCGAGATCGACATGGGTATGGGAATTCGCTGCGGGCGCTTCGGTCACACGGGGAATGTAGCCGCAAGCGGCGGCGGCGAGGTGAACGGACGGTGAATGCTCGGGTCGCGGTGCCGCCGAGGCGGCTGCGTTATGCTGAGCGGGTGAGGTTCGTGGGGATCGTTATGGCCGTCTTGCTGTGCGCGGGGTGCTTCGCGAGCCCGCCGAAAGACCTCTTGGCCTTACCGCCCGGCGTGCCCGACCCGGCCGACTACCCGGACGTGACCGAGCAATACCGCGTCGGGGACCTCAAGCACAAGATCTACGGATTCAAAACCGCCGAAGGCATCCGGTGCCTTGTGATCGTCAAGAACGACCCTCAGTCACACGATCCATTGCCTGGGGAATCCGGAGCGCAATGCATCGGCCACCTGCCCGGGAATGGACTCAGCAGGCTGTCGACATCCGGGCATCCAGACGGGTTCGATAGTGTTTCCTCTGCCACCTCGACCATCACACCGGGGTTGTTCGACGAAGAAGGCCATGAATTCGACGGACCAGCCTCCGGCTACACAACGCTGGAACCAGGGCATCGGGTGGCGCTCTGCGTGCTCACAAAAGCGGAAGAGCTCAGCTGCTCAAGCATCTTGATCGGCGTGCCCGATCATGCATTGGTCGTGGAGAGCGGTCAGACCATGACCCGCTACCAACAGGGCAAACCTGGCCCTTACCGCGAGGGCTTCGTCATCGGCCCCGATAGGAAAGTCCGGGTCTTCGACAACGGCAAAGAAACCTGAGGAGCGGCTCCGTGGACTCGTCGCCGAAGAAATCTCCCGTCGCGCTGTGGGTGTCGCTGTCGTTCCTCGCCTTGTGCGCGCTGCTCTGCGGGCCGTGGTCTGTGGTGACGTACTGGACTAACTTCCGAAGAGTCGATGTGGCCTACGAGGTGACCGACGGGCACGGGCCGGTGGCCGTGGACATCCTGTATCCCGACGCGTATCACGGAGTGGTCGCCACGCCGTTCCGCCTCGCGCTCTCCGGACCGGTGTCGGACAGCACCGTCCTCTACGGCATCACGGCGACAGCGCAGAACCCCGAGCCGAACGGCAGCGCTCCAGACATCGTCATCAAGGTCGTCGCCGATGGCCGCGAGGTCTGCTCCGCGAAGGGGAGGACCAAAGTCATGTGCCCCGCCGCCGGCGGCGCAGGCGGAGCCCGCGTCTGACACACCGAACCTTCCTCGGCCCCGACCTTCGGGCTACTGTCTGGATGTGACCTCGCCCTCGCTCGTGACCACCGGGCCGGAGATCGTCGTCGTCCTCGTGGTCCTCGCGGCGCTCGCCGTGCTCTTCAGCTCGCTCGGCGGGCTCGGCCACGGCGGGGAGATCCTCGTCGCGGCGGCGAGGGCCGCAGCCCAGCTCGGCGTGCTCGCCGCCGTGCTCGCGTGCCTGGCCGTGCGGCCGAAGCTGACCCCGCTCCTCCTGCTCGTCATGGCGGGCGCGGCAGCGTGGACCGCCGCGCGCCGAGTCGTGCCCAAAGCCGGGCCCCGCGTCGTGGCGCTCTGCGCGCTGCCGGTGGCCGCGCCGACGTTGCTGCTGGTCGGCGCGCTGGTGATAGCCGGGGTCGTGCCCGCCCGCCCGCTCGCCGTCGTGCCGGTCGTCGGGATCCTCCTCGGCAACGCGATGAGCGCGACCTCGCTCTCCGGCAGGCGCGCGCGGGACGAGCTGCGCACGCGGGCTGGCGAAGTGGAGGCCGCGCTCGCGCTCGGCTTCAGCCCCCGCGAGGCGAGGTTGGAGATCTGCCGTCCTGCCGTCGCCAGCACCCTGCTGCCGGGGATCGACTCGGCGAAAGCCACTGGCCTTGTGACCCTGCCCGGCGCGTTCGTGGGCACGCTCCTCGCGGGCGCGGGCGCCGTGCAGTCCGGGGTGGTGCAGCTCTTCGTCATCCTCGGGATCCTCGCGGTGCAGACCGCGGCCACCGCGATCCTGCTCCAGCTCGTCGCGGGCGAGAAGCTGCGGCTACGGCTGTCGGTCACTCACAGCCAATCGAGTGACCGCCGGTCAATGGAGTGACTTTCGGTCAATAGGATATAGTGCCATTTACCATGGCAGTGCAAACCCGTCGCGAGATGTACGCCGCGCAGACGCGCGCCGCGCTCGTCGAAGCGGCGCGGGAGCTGTTCATCTCGCCGGGGTTCGGGGCGACGAAAATCGAGGACATCACCACGAAAGCCCTGGTGAGCAAGGGAACCTTCTACCACCACTTCCCCGACAAGCGGGTGCTGTTCGCCGAGGTCTTCGCCGAGCACATGCGCACAATGGAGCAGGCGCTGGACGGCATGATCGGCCTGGTCGGGACGGATCCCGCGTTCGAAGGGAAAACTCTGCTCGTGGAGAGCGGCTCCGCGTTTTTCACGTTCATCAGCCACGACGACACGCACTCCGGCATCCTGCGCCAAGCCCCCGAGGCGCTCGGAGCCGAGCTGCTCCGGCAGACGCAGCGGGATCTCGCCCTGCCAGGGCTTGGCCGCCTGCTCCGGTTGATCGAGTCGCGCGGCGAGCTGCGCGAAGGGGTGTCGATCCCGACGACCGCCTCGCTCCTGCTGGCCTGCCTCTCCGAGTTGGCCATGATCATCCTGGAGGCGGAGGATAAGGAGGCCGCGACCAAAGAGGCGGTCTTCGCCCTTGAGCGCTTCTGGGAAGGCTTCCTCGTCCGCCGGCAGGACTGACCCCGGAAGGGCCGGACCTTCTCGGCGCTCTATGCCGCTGCGATCGCCCGCAGGGGCCGATAGCCGCTTTTGCCATGCGCGGGATGCGCGGCCCGGCCGAACGCCGGGACGCCAGGCGCGCCACCGCCCCGAACGAAGCCAAGAACGCAGAAACCCCCGGCCGGAGCCGGGGGTTTCTGCGTTCAGGCGGTTGGACTCAGAAGTCCATGCCGCCCATGCCGCCGGTCGGGTCGCCAGCGGGAGCGGCGGCCTTCTCCGGCTTGTCGGCGACGACAGCCTCGGTGGTGAGGAACAGGCCCGCGATCGACGCGGCGTTCTGCAGCGCGGAGCGGGTCACCTTCACCGGGTCGTTGATGCCAGCGGCGAGCAGGTCCTCGTACTGGCCGGAGGCGGCGTTGAGGCCGTGCCCGGCGGGGAGGTTGCGCACCTTGTCGACCACGACGCCCGGCTCCAGCCCGGCGTTGAAGGCGATCTGCTTGAGCGGAGCCTCGAGCGCGACGCGCACGATGTTCGCGCCGGTCGCCTCGTCGCCCGAGAGGCCGAGGCCCTCAAGCGCAGGAGAGGCCTGCAGCAGGGCGGAGCCGCCACCGGCGACGATGCCCTCCTCGACGGCAGCCTTCGCGTTGCGAACGGCATCCTCGATGCGGTGCTTGCGCTCCTTGAGCTCCACCTCGGTCGCGGCGCCAGCCTTGATGATGGCGACGCCGCCGGCGAGCTTGGCGAGGCGCTCCTGCAGCTTCTCGCGGTCGTAGTCGGAGTCGGTGTTCTCGATCTCCGACTTGATCTGCGCGACACGGCCCGCGATGGCGGAGGAGTCGCCCGCGCCCTCGACGATCGTGGTCTCGTCCTTGGTCACGATGACCTGGCGAGCGCGGCCGAGCAGGTCGAGGCCGGCGGTCTCCAGCGAGAGGCCGACTTCCTCGGAGATGACCTCGCCGCCGGTGAGGATGGCGATGTCGGCGAGCTGCGCCTTGCGACGGTCGCCGAAGCCCGGAGCCTTGATCGCGACAGACTTGAAGGTGCCGCGGATCTTGTTGACCACGAGGGTGGACAGGGCCTCGCCCTCGACGTCCTCAGCGATGATGACGAGCGGCTTGCCGGCCTGGATGACCTTCTCCAACAGCGGCAGCAGATCCTTGACGGTGGAGATCTTCGAGGAGACCAGCAGGATGTACGGGTCCTCGAGGATGGCCTCCTGCCGCTCCGGGTCGGTCACGAAGTAGCCGGAGATGTAGCCCTTGTCGAAGCGAAGGCCCTCGGTGAGCTCGAGCTGCAGGCCGAAGGTGTTGGACTCCTCGACGGTGATGACGCCGTTGTTGCCGACCTTGTCGTGCGCCTCGGCGATGAGCTCGCCGATCGCCGGGTCGCCCGCGGAGATGCCGGCGGTCGCGGCGATCTGCTCTTTGGTCTCGACCTTGACGGCGGTGGAGAGCAGCTGCGCGGTGACGGCCTCGACGGCCTTCTCGATGCCGCGCTTGAGGCCCAGCGGGTTCGCGCCGGCGGCCACGTTGCGCAGGCCTTCCTTCACGAGCGCCTGGGCGAGCACGGTGGCGGTGGTGGTGCCGTCGCCCGCGACGTCGTCAGTCTTCTTGGCGACTTCCTTGACCAGCTCGGCGCCGATCTTCTCGTACGGGTCCTCGAGCTCGATCTCCTTGGCGATGGAAACGCCGTCGTTGGTGATCGTGGGGGCGCCCCACTTCTTCTCGAGCACAACGTTGCGGCCCTTGGGGCCCAGGGTTACCTTGACAGCGTCGGCGAGGGCGTTCAAGCCCCGCTCGAGGCCGCGACGGGCCTCTTCGTCGAACGCAATGATCTTGGCCATAGCGTGGTGATCCTCCATAGTCGGGGGTGACACGTTCTTAGGCGGCCGGCGTAGCGCCCGCGACGGACGGCCAGCCGTGTCGTGTGCTGGCCTCGCCATCCCGGCCTAGCACTCGCAGTTCACGAGTGCCAACAGCCACGTTAGCACTCGGACAAGACGAGTGCAAGGACGAGTTGACGCCGGGGGACCGCTGGCCGATCCTTGGCCGGTGGGGTTTTCCGCGCGCCTGTTCGCGGCGCGAGCGCATCGGTCGGTCTTCCGGCACGCGTTCGCGCTGGACCTCGTCGGCTTGGCGTGGGCGCTGTTCGGCCGCGCGGCCTTCGGCGCGCCCATCGGCTCGGCGGCGTTCTTGATGGCGCTTCCCGCTTTGTTCGTCCCGCTCGCCCTGGCCGCGCCCACCCGGCTGGCCGCGCGCCCCTCCCCGCTCCCCCTGCCGTTCGCGCTCGCCATCGGCCAGATCGCCGCCCAACTCGCGCTGTGGGCCGCATTGCTTCTCTTCGGTTTCGCCGTCACCGACGGCGGTTCGCTCTTCTTCTCCGACGAGGGCCCCGCGATCGAGGAGAACTACGGAGCCTCCGCCTTCACCCGGCTGTCCGGCTGGACGCCCCAGCGGTTCGAGCTGAGCAACCAGCTGGCCGGCCAGAGCTTCGCGGCGGGGACGACCGCCTGGGCGACGCTCGTCCTCCTCGTCCTCGCAGGCGAGCTGATCGCCCGTGTCCGACGACGCGTCCGCCGCGACAGGAAGGCATCTACCGATTAGTATCGGATTATGGAACAGTTTCGATGGGCGGCCGGGCGGCTCACCCTCCCGCTCAACGCCTTCCTCGCACTGTGGACCGCCTCCGCAGGCTGGTCCGTTGGGTTCGCAGTCCTGTTCCTCGGCGGCTGGCTCCTGCCGTCCACCCTGCTCTGCCTCGTCCGCATCCGCAAAGCTGGCGAGCTGACCACCGCCATGGCCTTGGCGCAAACCGCGACCTGGGCCGGGTTTCTCCTTTTCGGGCTCACCGCCGTCGAAGGCGCGGGCGAGCCGTTCCCCGAGACCGGGGACCAGCCGCGCTCGCGATGGACCGACCTCGTCGGCTGGAGCGCGGGCGGAGCGGAGTCGAGCGAAACAGTCGCCCGCCTGGCCCTCGCCGCAGCCTTGACCGCCTGGCTCGCCCTCTTCGTGCTCTTAGTCCTCGACGCGCGCCGCAGACTCGTGTCCGAGCCGGTCGCCGACGATCGCCCAACGCCAACCGGCCCCGCCAGCCGCCGAGGCGATCTGCGCGAGCGCCAACGCCTCCGGACGCGCCGCGACGCCGTCGCCAAGCATTAGAATCTCGCTGTGGGATTCGTGGGACTCCCTTCGGGGGAGCAATTCGGGCGAGCGGCGTTCCTCGCGATGATTCCGCTCAATATCGCCGCCCTGTGCTGCGTCGCGAGCGCCAAAGGGATGTTCGCGGGACTCATGGTCTGCCCCGCCGGACTCGCCCTCGTCTTGACCACCGGGCTCGCGTTCGCCCAGCCGCGCAAGCCCTTTCAGCTCACCGCGCCCCAAGCCTCGGTGCAGCTCATCGCATGGTTCTCGATGGCGGCCTACGCCCTTGCCTCCCTCGATGATTACGATGCCTACGACAGCTGTGACAACAGCGCGTGCGTCGCCAGGATGCGGCTGGAGACGAGATCGAGTTCTCATCTCACCGATCTGATCGGATGGGGCCCAGGCAGGATGCAGCTCAGCCACATCCTGGAAAGCGTCTCCCTGTACGCCGCGGCCTTCGCCCTCGCCGCGCTGATGCTGCTCTTGCTGTTCGGACTGCGAAAAAAGGAGCGCCATGGCTGATCATATGCCGCTGGTCGTCGCCGGTTTCGTGATCCTCGTCGTGGTCGCGCTCGTCGTCATGTTCCTCCTCGACGGCAAGCAGCACGAGGAGAACCAGGCCTTCGCGCAGGAGCGTGGCTGGCGCTATCGCCACGACAACTCCGAATTGCAGGCATCGTGCCGCGACCTCCCGTTCGGACGCAAGGGCTCGCACCGCAGAACACAGCGCACGTTCACCGGCGAGGACCGGGGACTGCCCTTCGAGGCGTTCGAGTACCACTACGAGATCAGCGGCAGCGGCGACGAGAGCAGCTCCTACTACCACTACCAGGTCACGCGGATCACCCTGCCGCATCCGTGTCCGGTGTTCAGCCTGGAGCCGTCGGGCCTGGGGCACACGATCGCGAACGCGCTGGGGATGTCGGGCACGACGGTGGACGACCCCGAGTTCAACAAGGCCTTCAAGCTCAGCGCCACCGCCGCGTTCGCCGCCGGGGCCCTCGGCCCCGAAAACCGCAGGTGGATACTCGCGGACCCGAGGTTCCGCGCCCGATCGCTCCGCCTCGACGGAACGACGCTCACGACCTGGCACAAGGGGAAGCTCGACAAAACGGACCTGCGTCACGCGCTCGACTTCCTGCACGACGCCCGCCAGCTCCTCGCGCTCGAACCCCCGCCCGGACGTCCCGAACCGGTCACGCCTCAGTGACGAACCCGCCCCCGAGGCTTGACGCTCCCCCGCGTCGCCCCCAACTATAAAAATGTGACTGCCGAGATTCCTCAGGTGCGGGCCGCCTCGGCGGGTTCGCCGAGGACCCGCCGCCGAGGCTTCGCCCATGCCATTGTGGCGCTCGCCGCCGGATTGGCGGCCGCGCCCTTCGCCGCCTCAGCAGCCGCCGCCCCGACGCTCGCCGCAGGACCGCCGTGGTTCGCGAACGAGGTCGGGGCCGCCCAGCAGGTCGTCGCCGTCACCGGGCAGGCTTCCGGGCAGGCGGCGGTCGAAGTGTGGGGCAAATACAACCAGCTGTGGTGGAGCATGACCGGCCCCATCGCAGGCCACATCGGCTCTGCGGGCGTGGCGGACCAGGCCAGCGAGGACGTCCCTGCGACCCCGGCCGGCGTGTTCTCGCTGCCGTGGGCGTTCGGCACCGAAGCGCAGCCGCGCACCTCGCTGCCGTTCCACCGCACCGGGCCGAACGACTGGTGGGTGGCGGACGTGAGCAGCCCCCTCTACAACCAGTTCTACACCTGCGCCCCCGGCTCCTGCCCGTTCAACGAGCAGAAGAGCGAACGCCTCGACGTGGACGCGTACGCGCTGGCCGTGGTCATCGGCGTGAACCCGCAGCACGCCCCCGGCGCGGGCAGCGCGTACTTCTTGCACCTGGACGGGGACGGGCCGACCCAGGGCTGCGTCGCCATCGGCGAGCCCGATTTGCGCAGCCTCATCACCTGGCTCAAGCCCGGCGCGGTCATGGCCGTCCGGCGGGGCGTAGCCCCTGGCGCAGGTCGCGATCCGGTCTCGCTCCCATGTCGAACAGGCTGCGACCGCTTGACGCGCGGCGCGGCAAGCTTGACGATACCAGTGTGACTATTGGGAATTTTGAGGCTGAAGTGACTGGAGCGGCTGTTCGTTCGGCGCGGTCAGGACGTGTCGGGCGGCTGGCCCGCGCTGTCGCCTCGTCCCTCCTCGCCGCTGCGACGCTCCTCGCTCCCGCGCCGCTCGCCGCAGCGGCCCCTCCCTCGCGGCGGCTCCGCCGTGGTTCGTCGGCCAAGTCGGCAACGCTGGGCAGGTCGTCGCCGTGACCGGGGACCAGGCCGGCCGGGCCAATGTGGAGGTCTGGGGCAAATACAACCAGCAGTGGTGGAGCATGACCGGCCCCCTCGCTGGCCACGTCGGCTCCGCGGGCATCACCGACCAGGCCAGAGACGGCTACCCGGCGACCCCCGCCGGGGTCTTCGCCCTGCCGTGGGCGTTCGGCACCGACCCCGCGCCGCAGACCGGCATCCCGTTCCACCGCACCGGGCCGAACGACTGGTGGGTCGGCGACGTGAAGAGCCCCCTCTACAACAGCTTCTCCACCTGCGTCCCCGGCTCCTGCCCGTTCAACGAGAAGGAGAGCGAGCGCCTCGCGATCCCCCAATACGCGCTGGCCGTGGTGATGGGCGTGAACGCGGAGCGCAAACCGGGAGCGGGCGGCGCGTTCTTCCTGCATGTGCAGGACGGCGGCCCCACCGCCGGCTGCGTCTCGATCGACAAAATCGCGCTGCGCAACCTCATCACCTGGCTCAAACCCGGAGCCGTCATCGCTATCCGGCGGGCATGAGGGACGGAACAATCACGATGAGGAGCGACACGGCGCATAATAAGAGCATGATCGGAAAACGAATCCAGGGGCGAGGCCGTCGCGCGCTCGTCTGCGCAGCGGTTTTGGCGGCGACGTGCTTCGGCGCGAGCGCGCCAAACGCGCAAGCGGCCCCCGCAACGCCGACTTCGCTCCCGTGGTTCTCCGGCTGGGTCGGCGGCGCGACCCAGGTGGTCGCGGTGACCGGCGACGACGACGGGCAGGCCGTCGTCGGGGCTTGGGAGAAGACCGACGGCGTGTGGGCCTCGACCACCGGGGAGTTGCCCGGCTGGATCGGATCGGCAGGGGTCACCCAGAAAGTCCAGGACGACGTCCCCGCCACGCCGGTCGGCGTGTTCGCGCTGCCCGAGGCGTTCGGCACCGACCCCGCGCCGCCGACCGCCCTCCCCTACCGTCAGACCGGGCCGAACGACTGGTGGGTCGGCGACGTGAAGAGCCCCCTCTACAACACTTTCGCTACCTGCGCGCCGGGCTCATGCCCGTTCAACGAGAAACAGAGCGAGCAGCTCGACGACGACTCGTACTCCCTCGCCGTGGTCATGGGCGTGAACCCGAACCGGGTCCCCGGCGCGGGCAACGCGTACTTCCTGCACGTTGCCGCCGACGCCCCGACCGAGGGCTGCGTCTCGATGGAGAAGTCCGACTTGCGCGAGATCGTCTCATGGCTGCGCCCCGGAGCCGTGATCGCCGTGCGCCAGGGGACGGCGACCCTGCCCGAGCCGCCTTCCCCCGCCGAAATCGGGGCCTGAGCCGGCCGTCGAACAGATGAGCCAAACAACAGAAGAGCGGGGCCCCGACATCTTGCGATGTCGGGGCCCCGCTCTTCTGAGGCTCGAAGCTCGATCAGGAGGCGTGCGGAAGCTGCCGCTGATCGATCTCGGAGAGGATGTCGTCCGAGCTGCCCTGGTACTCGTCGCACAGACCGGTAGCAAGGAATTGCGTGAGTTCGAACTCCTCCAACTCCTCCGCGCTGCAATCGCTGAGGTCCAGATGCTGGATCTTCAGTTGACGATTCATCTTCCTTACTCCTTTCTGTCCGGTAGGCTCTTCTGTCCTTGACAAAAGCAACTGTACTGCCCCGGAGCCGGGAAAGAAGTGGCCTTTACCATACCCTCAGAAAGTCCTCACCAATTCTTGTGTGGAAGGCTCGGGGCATGCGATCTGTCGAAGAGCACCAGCGCCGCGTCGCCGAGCTGATCCGCCCCCCGCGCCCCGTCCCGTTCCAGCTCGCGCAGGTACTCGGTCGCGTCCTCGCCGAGGACGTGATCGCTCCGATACCCCTTCCGACCTTTGACAATTCCGCGATGGACGGGTACGCCGTCCGCGCGGAGGACTTCGCTCGGGCCAGCGCGGAGCGCCCCGTCGTCCTCCCCGTCGCCGCCGATATCCCGGCGGGCAGCCCCGCGAACGTCCCGCTCGCCCCTCAGAGCGTCCACAGAATTATGACGGGGGCGTGTGTGCCGCCAGGCGCGGACGCGATCCTCCCCTTCGAGTCCACCGACCGGGGGGCCGAGCACGTGCGCGCCCACGCGCCGACCTCCTTGGGCGCGCATATCCGCAGAGCCGGGGAAGACCTCGCGGCGGGCGGGCTCGCGCTGCGCGCGGGAGTCCGGCTGCGCGCTCCGCACATCGGGCTCTTCGCCGCGCTCGGGCTCGCCAGCGTCCCCGTCTTCGCGCCTGTCCGGGTGCTCATCCTCTCCACCGGCTCCGAACTCGTCGCGCCTGGCAGCCCGCTCGGGCCCGGACAGATCTACGAGTCCAACGCCCCGATGCTCGCCGCCGCCGTCGAGGAGGTCGGCGGCTTCGCCCATCAGCTGCGCTTCGTCTCGGACGATGTGGCGCAGCTGCGCGCCAGAATCGACCAGGCGCTCGCCGAGCTGTCGGACGTGGACCTCATCCTCACCTCGGGCGGCGTTTCCGCCGGGGAGTACGAGGTGGTCAAGCAGGCGTTCGAGGGCGGCGAGGCCGAGTTCGTCCACGTCGCCATGCAGCCGGGCAAACCGCAGGGCTGCGGCCGCTATCGCGCGGCAGACGGGACGACGGTCCCCCTGGTCGCCTTGCCGGGGAACCCGGTCTCCGCCCAGGTCTCCTTCGAAGTGTTCCTGCGCGATCCGCTGATCGCGGCCATGGACGGAGGCCGCCCGCCTCGGCCGAAACTGCGCGCTCCCCTTGCCGAACCGGTGCTGCGCTCCCCCTCCGGCAAGCGGCAGTTCCTGCGCGGCGTCTTGGCCGAAGACCGGGCGAGCGTGTCGCCGTTCGGGCCGCCGGGCTCGCACTTCCTGCGCTCGATGGCCCTATCCAACTGCCTCGTGGACATCCCCGCCGATGTCACCTCGCTGCCAGCGGGAGCCGAGGTCGCCGTGTGGGATTTGGCCTGAGAGCGCGCCGAGGGAGATACTGAACATCATGGCACTCCCCCCTCGTCGGGCTGACGCGTCCGGGCTTTCCGGCGAGTTCGGACCCTTTCTCGACCTGATCAAAACGACGCTGCCCGCCCCGCATCCGGCGGGGTATCCGTTCATCCTCGGCGGGCTCGGAGCCGCTGGGCTCGGCGCGATCCTGCCGGGCCGGATCGGTCGGACGCTGCGGAGCCTGGGCCTGACGGCGGCGGCCGCGTGCGCGGTGTTCTTCCGCAACCCGCCCCGCGTCGCCCCCGACGACCTTTCGCTCGTCATCGCCCCCGCCGACGGGCGGGTCAGCCTCGTGGACACCGCCCCGCCGCCCGCCGAGCTGGGTCTCGGCGATGCGCCGCTGCCAAGGGTCAGCATTTTCCTCTCGGTCTTCGACGTGCACGTGCAGCATGCGCCGGTGGCGGGGAAAGTGCTCGCCGCCGAGTACCGGTCCGGCTCGTTCACCTCAGCCGAACGGCCCGAAGCCTCGGAGAACAACGAGCGCCAAAGCATCGTGATCGAGGAATCGGCGACCGGGAAGTCCGTGGTCGTGGTGCAAATCGCGGGCCTGCTGGCTCGGCGCATCGTCTGCGAGGCAGCCCCAGGCTCCAGCCTGAGCCGGGGCGACGTCTACGGGCTGATCCGGTTCGGGTCGCGCGTGGACGTGTATCTGCCCGCCGGGACCAAGCCGCTCGTGAAGGTCGGACAGCGCGCGGTCGCAGGCGAAACCGCCCTGGCGGCGTTGTGAGCGCCGCGACCTCCCGCGCCTTACGCCCCGGCGTGCGCCTTTTGCCGAGCGTGATGACCGTCTCCGCGATCTGCCTCGGGCTCTCCGCCGCGAAGTTCGCGATGGACGGGCGCGTGGAGGTGGCCCTGCCGCTGATCGCCGCCGCGGCGGTGCTCGACGGGCTGGACGGCAGGGTCGCGCGGCTCCTCGACGCCACCAGCAAGATGGGCGCGGAGCTGGACTCGCTCGCCGACGCGCTGAACTTCGGGGTTTCCCCGGCGCTGGTCATCTATATCGCCCTGCTCAAAGACGCCAAGGCCCCGCACTGGAACTCCGCCGTCGGCTGGATCGCCGTGCTGCTGTTCGTCGTCTGCGCCGTGCTGCGCCTGGCCCGGTTCAACACCCTCACCGACGAGTCGGACGCGCCCGCCTACGCCAAGGAATACTTCGTCGGCGTCCCAACCCCGGCCGGGGCGCTCACCGCCTGCGCCCCCATCGCCGCGCTCCTGCAATGGCACGACGGCTGGTGGCTCAACCCCTACCTCGTGTCCGCCTGGGTCATGTTCGTCGGGCTCTTGATGATCAGCCGCGTTCCCACCCTCGCCCTGAAAACGGTCTCCGTGCCGCCGCGCCTCGCCGCTCTGCTCCTCGTCTCCAGCGCCGCCGCCGTCGCCGCGCTCATCGCCGCGCCGTACGTCTTCCTCATCGTGCTCATCCTCGTCTACATCGCGCACATCCCCTTCGCGTGGCGCAGCTGGCGCTGGGTCAGCTCTCGTCCGGACGCTTGGGAGCTGCGCGCCCCGCAACGCCGGGCCATGCGCCGCGCCGAGTCCCCCCGGCCCCGCGTCCGCGCCGTGCTCAGGCCGCGTTCGGCCCGACGGCTGGGGTTGCGCAGGCCGAAGAGCTAAGCCGCCGCGCGGCGCGAGGAAAAGCGGGAACGAGCCCCGTGCGCGAAGAGCCGCGGGCGGCGCGGGGCGCCATCGTGCCCCGGAGCTACGGGCGCTCGACTGCCGAAGGGTCCAAATCCCCCAAGAACGGCAGATCCCGGTATCGCTCGTCGAAGTCAAGGCCGTAGCCGACGACGAAGACGTTCGGGATGTCGAAGCCGATGTAGTCCAGCTTGACCTCGGCCTCCAGCGCCTCCGGTTTGCGCAGAAGGGCGCACACTTCGAGCGACTTGGGCTCGCGGGCGGCGAGGTGGCGCAGAAGCCAGGAAAGGGTGAGCCCGGAGTCCACGACGTCCTCCACGACGAGCACGTCCCTGCCCCGGATGTCGCGGTCGAGGTCTTTGACGATCCGCACCACGCCGGACGACTTTGTCGCCGCGCCGTACGAGCTGACCGCCATGAATTCGAGCTGCGAGGGGATCGGCAGGGCGCGCGCGAGGTCGGCGGTGAACATGACCGCGCCCTTGAGGACCGTGACGAGCAGCAGGTCTTCCGAGCGGGGCTGGCCGGGGCGGTACGGGTGGTTCGCGGCGATCTGCTGCGCCAGCTCCACAGTGCGGGTCGCGATCTGCTCCTCGGTCAGGACGACCGAAGGCACGTCTGTGTCGTACCAGTTCGCTTGCGCGGCGGTGACGGCGACAGCCGGCTCGTTCATGGTGTGCCCTCCTGCGGCTGTTCTATGCGACGACAAGTCTGAGCCTGCCATACGCCCGCCGCACCATCAACCGCCGCCCCTCTTTGAGCGCGCCCGGCACGGCCACCGGCCCTTGGCCCCGCCACGCGGACACGAGTTCGTCCACCGCCCGGATCTGCGTCTCGTTCAACGCTTGGGCCCCGTTGTCGAGGAGCCACAGCCGCAGCGTCCGCCGCCGGATCGGCTCCGGGAGGTCCGCAACGGCGGCGACCGCGAGCTCCTCGCCCGCGACGCGCGCGTAGCTGGCCGCCGCCTGATCGTCGAGGTAGCCGTTGTCCTCGCGCACCGCCGCCGCCGTGCGCGCCAGCGCCTCCGCGACGCCGCCCTGGAGCACGTCTTCGAGCAGAGGAAGGACTTCGGCGCGCAGCCGCGCCCTGGCGAATCTCGGATCGGTGTTCATCGGATCCTCGTGCGGCTCGATCCCAAGCTCCGCGCACACGGCCCTGGTGGTGGCGCGGCGGACGCCGAGCAGCGGCCTGCCCCACGGGTCGTCCCAGGCGCGCATGCCTTGGATCGACCGGGGCCCGGAGCCTCGTCCGAGGCCGAGCAGCACGGTTTCGGCTTGGTCGTCCATGGTGTGGGCGAGCAAGACCGGGGCTGCGCCGCTCGCCTGCCGCAACGCCGCGCGGCGGGCCGTCCGCGCGGCGGCCTCCAGCCCGCCGGGCCCGTCCACGACCACGGGCAGCACCTGCGCGCTCGCGCAGCCGAGGGCGAGCGCGAGCCGCGCCGCGCGCTCCGCTGTCCGCGCCGAGTCCGGCTGCAACCCGTGGTCGACGACGAGCGCGCCGACCGACCCGCGCTCGCGCGCGAGCGCGGCGGTGAGCGCCAGCGAGTCCGCGCCGCCGGAAAGCCCGACGAAGATGGCTTCCGGCTCCGGGGCGTGGGAGGCGAGCCAGTCCCTGACCGACTGCCGCACCTCCCAGAGCCTTGGGCCGCTCACTTGCAGCCGCATCCCCGCAGCGCCGAGGCCAGCGCGTCCAACGCGGCTCTGGTGTCCCAGGTGGCCCCGTCGTTGGACATGAACGCGAACACCAGCATCCTGCCGTCCTGGTCCGAGGTCGCGCCCGCGAGCGTCGCCACGTTGTCGAGCGAGCCTGTTTTCGCCCGCACCCAGCCCGCTCCCGCCGTCTCCTTGCCGCTGATCGGATCGCTGAAGCGTTCGTAGAGCGTGCCGGTCGCCCCCGCGACCGGCAGCAAGTCCAACAACGGACGCAACGCCTCGGCGCGTCCGGTCGCCAAACCGACCAATCGCGCGAGGACCGAGGCGGAGACGCGGTCGTCCAGCGAAAGCCCGTTGGAGTCGAGCCGCTGGGCGGAGGAGAGGTCCAATCCGGCCTTCCCCAGCACCTCCCGTTCGGCTTCGACGGCTCCGTCGAAAGAAGCGGGCTTGCCCGCCCCGCGCGCCACCTCCCTGCCGACCGCTTCGGCCAAAACGTTGTCGGAGGCGAGCATGAACTGCAAAATCCGCTCCCGAAGGGGCGCGGAGAGGACTTTCGCCAGCTCGGCGGCCCCCGGCGGGGCCGTCCCCGCCCGTGTCCGGTCCGGGTCCGCGCCGAGCCGCCTGGCGAGCTCTTTGCCCGCGTCCAGCGCGGGGGTCGGAGTCCTCGGCGACTCGTCGCGGCTGCGGTCGAGCCTGCCGCCGTCCAGCATCAACGGCTGCATCGGCGTGATGAACCCGCCCGCGATGTCCTCCGGCAGCCAGCCTTGGCCGAAGTCCGGGCCCTGATACGCCGATTCGTCCACGAGCACCTCGTCCACCGGCCCCGGATGGCGTTGGCGCACCTGGGCGACGAGGTCGTCCAGCCGGGGCGCGTCCGCGTAGAACGGCTTCTCCCCCTCGGACGCGGCGGAGAGCGTCGGATCGCCCGCGCCGACGATGACCACTTGTCCGGGGACGGAGCCCGCCACGACGCGGGTGGCGAGCCGCCCGTCCAACGGCAGGCTCGCGACGGCAGAGGCGGCGGTGACCAGCTTCATGGTCGAGGCCGGGGTCATCGCCGCGTCCGCGTCCCGCTGCCACAGCACCTGCCCGCTCGCCCCGTCGAGCACCACGCCGGAGAATCGGGCCAGCACGGGGTTCTCGCCGAGCGGGTCCAACGCCGCCGCGACCCCTGCGGCGGTCGGGCTGGGCGCGTCCGGCGAAACCGGCAGGATCTGCGGACGCGGCACGACCAGGGGCGGCGAATCGGCCTGGGCCGAGGCCTGCGCTTTGGCCGACTCGTAGGCGTGCAAGCCCCACGCCCCGCCCCCGCCGACCGTCAGCACCGCGACGGCCAGGGCCGCCCATACCCGCCGGGGGCGGTGTCTCGCGCGCGGGGTTCTGGAGGACTGTCGGCGGGCCATACCCACACAGTAACGCGCTATCGCGCTGGCGGCTCCGACCGCGCTCCGCGAAGCCGGTATTCTCGCTGCGCTAGGAAAACCTTCGAACGAACCAGGAGAGATCTCAGGATGAGCGCGGAATTCGACGTTGTCGTGGAAATCCCCAAGGGCAGCCGCAACAAGTACGAGGTCGACCACGAGACCGGCAGGGTGACCTTGGACCGGTACCTGTACACCTCGTTCGGCTACCCCGCCGACTACGGCTACATCGAGAACACCCTCGGCGAGGACGGCGACCCGCTCGACGCGCTCGTGCTCCTTCCGGAGTCGGTGTTCCCCGGCGTCGTCGTCCGCGCCCGCGCCGTGGCCCTGTTCAACATGACCGACGAGGCCGGCGGCGACGCGAAGGTGCTCGCGGTCCCCTCGGGCGACCCGCGCTGGGACTCGGTCCAAGATCTGGCCGACGTGTCCGCCTTCGAGCTGGACGCGATCAAACACTTCTTCTCGCACTACAAGGACCTCGAGCCGGGCAAGTCCGTGCAGGCCGCCGACTGGGCGGACCGCGCAGCGGCCGAGGCCGAGATCCAGCGCAGCGTCGAGCGCGCCAAGGCCGAAGGCCACTGAGCCGAACCCCCTAAGGCGCAGGCGGCTCGGGCCGCCTGCGCCTTAGGCGTTCATCCGCTTCGCGGTCTCTTGGAAGAGCTTCAGGACCAGCGCGGCGTCCGCTGCGGGGTCTTTGAACGAAAAACTGACCGCGACCACGCTCACCCCTTTGATCCGGGCCGCGTAGACGGTCTCGGCGAACCCAAGGTCCTGCCCGAGGCCGGACGAGGAGGACGAGCCGTACATTGTGCTGATCTTCGGGGCGAACGTGAAGGTCAGCCCGGCGGCTTCGCCGAAGCCGAGCTTGGGGTCGGCTTGTTTGATCGAGCCCTCCACCTGGAAATCCGAGTCGTAGCTGGAGTTCTTGGCGAACTGGAACGAGCCGCAGTGCTCGGGCAACCCGCGTATCGTCGCGATCAGCGAGTCTTTTTCCGGAATCGGACCGACTTCCACTGTGACGGCGTGTATGTCGGTGGCGAGCGTTTTCGAGACGATGTCGCTCCTGCCAGGGTCCGGGGCCTTCGTCCCGGTCACCGAAGGATGGTCCTTCACCTTGTACAGGCTTTCCGGCAGCGCGCAGCCTTGCGGGGGAGCGCCGAAGACGAGCTTGAGGTTCTCGACGGGCGAGGCCGACCCGGCTGGGCCGACTCTGAGCACCTCTTCCGCCGAGACGTCCCAGTCGCCGGGGAAATCCTCCGCTTTGGGCAAATACCCACGCCATCGCCCGCCCGCGCCGTCAGCTCCCGCAGAGCCGCCGTCGGCGCTGTCCGCGACATTCGCCGCCACGAACAAAGCCGGAACCGCGCAGCCGGTGAGCAGCGGAGCGCCGAACGCGAGCGCGGCGAGGAGTCCTCGCCGCGCCCAACGATGCGCCGATCCTCCGCCGGACAGACTGTTTCGCGAAAGCCTCATGCCCGACACGATACCTCCTGCCCCAGCTTCGATCCCGTGTTACGACCGCGAAAAATTTCCGCCAGGAATTGGACACGGCGCCGCCGAGGGTACGAACATAAGCATGTGTTCATGCATCAAGGCATTGGACTCAAGGGCCTCAACGCCCTTGAGCCGAAAAGCGCCATGAGCGCTTTCTTCGAATGTTGTCACTGCGTGGTGCTCGCGGACCGGCTGACCAAAGCCAGGCCCTACGCGAACCGGGCCGATCTGTTCAGCCTGATCGACCACGAGCTCTTCCGCCTGGACGAGGACACTGTGGACCGGATCGTCGCGGGGCACCCCGGAGTCGGGGCGAGGCCGAGGAGCAAGGCGAGCGAGGGCGAGCAATGCGCGATCTGGGATCCGGACCACGCGGCCATGTCCCGCCTGCACGCCGTCGTCGGCGAGTACGAGGCGCATTTCGGCCATCCGTTCCTCGTCTACGCGGGCGAGCTCACCGCGCTTGAGATCACCGATGTGGCGGCCCAGCGGCTGCACAACCACCCAGAGACCGAGCGCAAGGTGCTGCGCAACGAACTCGCCAAGGTGCACCGCCACCGGCTTGAGCGGATGCTCGGCCCCGAGGGCGGCTATCCCCTCTGGTAGGGGCGGAGCCCGACGCTCGGCAATCCTCTGTCCGCTCTGCCAGGCGCGGCGTTTTCCTCAGAAAGCCCAAGCGGACGGGGCCGCTTGGGCTCCCGTCCGCTTGGACTGCTCGCAACGAGCGCGCGAGGCTACTGGCCGACGCAGGTGCGCAGCGACTCGTCCAGCGCTTTGTCGAACGCGCCGAGCGCGCCGGCGGTGTCCCCGCCGTCGCCGTTCTGGTCGATAGTCGCGATCAAGTCCTTGCCCGCGGCGATGGCATCGCGCACCGCGTCGGCGGTGTCGCCGCCGCCAGCGCTCAAGCCCTGCTGGAGGTTGGCCAGAAGCGTGGGCAGCTGGCCGTCGATGCGGCTGCGGGCCTCGCGCACGTCGCCGTCGCTCCAGTCCCAGCCCTCGGCCTTCGTGGCGACCTTGAGCGGCCAGGTCGTGTCGTCGATCTGGGTCTTGTTGCCCCGGACGACGGTGCAGAGCGAGCCGCCGGTCGAGCTGGCCGGGACCGGCGTCGCGGGAGTCGTGGAAATCGGGGTCTCAGTGGTCGGAGCAGGAGTCTCCGAAGGCGGGGTCGGGACAGCCGGGGTGGGCTCCGGGTCTGCCATCGCCAGGGACGGGCCGAACGCGCTGAACACCAGCGCAGCAGCCACCACTAGCCCGCGCCGGGCAGCAACGTTAGTTCCATGCATAGCGAACTCCATCTCTATCGTCTGAGCCTTGCGCTCAGGTGTCCAGAACGGCCAGGGCCGCCCTTCACGGTCAAGACGACCGTACCTTCCCTTTCTGGAGGAATCCTGTGAGCATAGCCGAACCGCCCTTGCCCGGCGAACTCGCTCGCGCTCTTTCTCATCCCAAAGCTCGCAGCAATCCGGCGAAGAACTAGTCTATGCGCAATCGGCAATCTAGGTTTTCCAGCTCGGCAAGCACCTGAGGACAGCGCATCGATGAGTAGCCCCTACCGCCCCGGCAACCCCGACGACCCAGGGCAGCGCTACCCGCCCCCGGCTCCGCCGTCCCCGTACGCCCAGTACCCGCCGCCGTCCCCGTACGCGCAGCACTATCCAGGACCGCACGAGTTCCGCCAACCGTCCGCCGCGAAACCGAAGAAGAACAAAGCTCTGCTCTTCTCCATCCTTGGGGTCGCGCTCGTCGTCGCGCTCGCCGCAGTGGCAGGCGTGCTGCTCTCCAACAGAGCGGACAGCAGATCCGCCGGCCCCCAGCTCCTCCCGACCAAGCCGACCGGGCCCGGAGCGCCGGCTTCGAGCAGCGCGGGCCAGTCCGCCCAGGGCTCCAGCCTCCTCGGCATGAGCGGCGAGGACTTGTTGCCGCTCATGCCGACGGCGGCCGACTTCCCGCAGGGCACCAAGGTCCAAGCGTTCATCGACACCCTTGGCGAAGCCAACGCCGACGACCGCGTCAAGCCGCTCCCTCCCGAAGCGACCAATCCGCCCAGCTGCTGGACCCACTTGGAAATCCGGAAGAACCGCGACGACCTTCCGGACATCACCAGGATCGTCACCACGCTGGACAAGAACGACAAAGGCCAAACCCTCGCCGCCGCGCAGATCGCGAAAGAGAACAACAACGCCGACGCCATCGAGCAGGCGAAGGCGTGGCTCGCCCGATGCCAGGAGTTCGACTACGTCTACCAGCTCAAGGACGGCCAGCCCCCCGTCCATTTCAAACTCGCCCCGCTGTCTGGGCCGCCCGCGTTCTCCGACCCGTTCTTCGGGGTGAAGCTCACCGAGTTCGGCCCGCAAGGTCCGCTCGGGTACCGGTACTTCTTCGCAGCCCGCGTCCGAGGCCTCCTGGTCCTGTCCGAAGGCGTGTGCGACCTCTCCACCTGCGACGAGACCCAGGACGCGCGGCTCGCGCAGCAAATCCCGATCATGTTCTCGAAAATCGTGCAGGGCTTGCGCAATCTGCAGTGAGGCGCGCGGCGGATCTCAGCGCCGCCTGGAGATCAGCCGAGTCGTCGGCAGCGCCGGGGCCGGCAGCCAATCCACCCCGCCGCTCCTCGGCGTGTAGCCGTCGACACTGCCGAACCGCGCGTCGTGGCCCTGCCACTGCTCGCGGAACGCCGCGATCTCCTCGTGGCTTTCGCCGATGAAATTCCACCACATGACGATCTCCTCGCCGAACGGCACGCCGCCGAGCAACATGAGCCTGGCCGTCCGATCCGTTGGGTTCGCGATGGCCAAGGACTCCGCGCCAGGGCCGAGATAGACAAGTTCGCTCCAGCCCAAGTCCGCGCCCTGCACCACTGCGGCCTCGGTGTCGAGCAGCACCCCGTGCTCGAACGCCGGGTCCACGGCGATCCGAGCCGAGGCCCCCGCGTCGAGCAGCAGCTCGGCTCCCAGCAGCGGCGTATGCGTCGGCACGGGGGAGGCCGAGCCGAGCAGCGAGCCCAAGAACACTCGGGCCTGCCCGCCCTCGAACTCGACCAAGGGCGGCGCATAGTGGTCGAAGCCCGGCGGGATGCCACGGGCCCCGCGCGGGAGCGCGATCCACAGCTGGAGACCGTGCAGGACGACGGTGTCGTCAGTGGAGACCTCCGTGTGGCTGACGCCGCGCCCAGCGGTCATCAAGTTCAGCTCGCCCGGACGGACGATGGCGTGCACGCCCGTGGAGTCCCGGTGCTCGATCAGCCCGGTGAACAGCCAGCTGACTGTCTGCAGCCCGGTGTGCGGATGAGGCGGCACGTCCATGCCGCCGGTCGTCCGCACGTCGTCGGGGCCGTAGTGGTCCGAGAAGCACCACGCTCCGATCAAGCTGCGGTCGCGGGACGGCAGCGTGCGGCGCACGGTCATCGCGCGCGGCCCGCCCAACGGCACTTCGCGGGGCTCGAAGACCAATGCCTGGCCCGGCCTCGCCGGCCCAGGAGGACGTGCGCCGGACGGCTGCAGCTCGTCCACGTTGCTCACGCGACCATCCTAGTCGCGGTCGAGCGCCCACGGACCACGCCGCCGACGCGGCGTACGACCGCGCGATCCGCCGATCCGCCCGGACAAGCACAGCAATACGGCGCGCGGCCGCCAGTTACACTAGGACGGCTCCGGCGCGCCGGAGCCGTCCTAGGAAGTGTGGCAGAGCGGCCGAATGCGCCCGCCTTGAAAGCGGGTGAGGGTAAAACCTCCGGGGGTTCAAATCCCTCCACTTCCGCTCCTCGGCCCCGCCGTTCCGCGCCTCCGCTTCTGTTCTTCCCATCAGCGGACCGCCCCCGGACAGGCCGCTCAGCTTCTGCCGAGCAGCCTGTCCGCGCGGGTCGGAGCCGCCGGGCGCTGCCGCACGACCCTCGGCCACCAGAACACCGGGCCGAGCAGCCGCACGATGCACGGCACGACGAGCGCGCGCACCACCAAGGTGTCCAGCAGAAGGCCCAGCGCGACCGTGGAGCCCATTTGGCCGATCGACTTCAGATCGCTCGACAGCATGGCCGCCATCGTCGCGGCGAACACAAGGCCGGCGGTGGTCACCACCTTGCCCGAGCTCGCGACCGCCCGGATCAGGCCGGTGTTCAGCCCGGCGTGGTTCTCCTCCATACATCGGGAGATGAGCAAGAGGTTGTAGTCCGACCCGACCGCCACCAGGACGATGAAGGTGATCGGCAGGACGAGCCAGCTCAGCGGCAGGTGGACGAAATGCTGCCAGACGAGCACAGACAGGCCGAACGCTCCGGAGAAGGAGAACGCGACGGTGCCGACGATGACGAACGCGGCGACCACGCTTCGAGTGATGAGCAGCATGATCAAGAAGATCAGCGCGAACGCGGCGGTGGCCGCGATCAGCAAGTCGTATTTCAGGCCTTCGCTGATATCCCAGTACGTCGCCGCCGACCCGCCGAGGTAGATCTTCGCGCCCGCAAGGGTCGTCCCCTTGATGGATTCCCTCGCGGCGGCCATCAGCGCCTTGTCATGCTCGATGCCTTCCGGGGTCAGCGCCTCGCCGTCGTGGAAGATGATGACGCGAGCCGCCTTGCCGTCGGGCGACACGAGGTAATACAGGCCGACTTGGAAATCCGGGCTGTCGAACGATTCGGGCGGCATATAGAAGAACTCGTCGTTCTGCGACTCGTCGAACGCGCGCCCGAGGTCCTGCATCTGCTTGCCGAGCGCCTTCATCTGCGTCAGCGACGGCCACATCGTGCTCTGCTCGGTGAGCAGGACTTTGTTCATCTGGTCGAGCTGCTGCATCATCCGCCCGGCGACGTCGACAAGCTCGGGGGTGACGGTGTCGTTGATCGTCGCGGCCTTGACCGTGTCCGGCATCAGGTCGGCCATTTTGTCGATCTGGTCCATCATGTCGAACAAGGACCGGCCCATCCAACACCATGGGAGCTCGTAGCAGTAGGTCTCCCAATAGAAGAAGTTGCGGAACGGGCGCATGTAGTCGTCGACATAGCCCATATCGTCACGCATCGTGTTCGTGATCTCCTGCATCTCCTTGGAGACTTTGGCAGTGATATGCGCGGAGTCCGCTTGTTGCTGGGTGAGTTTGCGCTGCAGCCCCGTCAACTCGACCATCCGTTTGGTGATCTCCGACATCTCGGTGAAGCGTCCGGTGAGGTCGTCGAAGAACGGGATCATCTCATTGATCTTGGTGCCCATCGAGCCCATGGTGTAGGTGAACGAGGAATGCTCCATCGGGCGCCCAAGCGGCCTGGTGATCGATTGGACCATGCCGATTCCGGGGGTGTGGAAGATCGCCTTTGCGATCCGGTCCAATGCGATCAAGTCGGTCGAGTTGCGCATGTCATGGTCCGATTCGACCATGAACATGTCCGAGTTCAGCTTGCTGACCGGGTAGTGGCGGTCGGCGGCGTCGAGCGCTTGGCGCGCGGGCGTCCCTTCGGGAACGGTGTACCGGTCGTCGTAGAGCGGGCGGTACGTCGGCAGGGTGAGCGAGCCGATCAGCACCACCGCGATTCCGGCGACCAGGATGCGGCCCGGCCAGCGCACGACGCTGACCCCCACTTTGCGCCAGACCCCCTGGCTGTGCTTGGTCTTGGGGTCGAAGAGCCCGATGTGGCTGCCCAAAGAGAGCAGGGCCGGGCCGAGCGTGAGCGCCGCCGTCACAGCCGTCAGCATCGCCACCGCGCAGGGGATGCCCATGGTGCTGAAGTAGTTCAGCCGGGTGAAGTGGAGGCAGAACGTCGCGCCCGCGACCGCGCAGCCGGAGCCGAGGATGACGTGGGTGACGCCGTCGACCGCCGAATAGTACGCGGTTTCCCTGTCCTCGCCCATGTGCCGCGCTTCGTGGTAGCGGCCGACGAGGAAGATCGCGTAGTCCGTGCCCGCGCCGAGGATGAGGGAGACGAGGATGTTCGACGCGAAGGTCGAGATCCCCACATAGTGGTAGAAGGCGAGGGAGGACACGATCCCGCGACCGGCGACCAGCTCGATGATGACCGTGGCGAGCACGAGCAGGAGCGTGGCGATCGAACGGTAGACGATCAGCAGCATCACCGTGATGATGATGATCGTCGTGAACATCATCTTGTTCATGCTCTCGTCGCCGACTTTGAGCATGTCGGAGGAGAGCGGGGCCGCGCCGCCGACATAGACATGCGTGCCAGGCGGCGGCTTCATCCTCTCCACCGTCTCGCGGATCGCGACCGAGGACTCGTCGGAAAGGGTGGAGCCCATATCGCCCGCCGCCCGCACCAACGTGAAGGACGCCTTGCCGTCGGAGCTTTGCACCCCAGGCGCGGTGAACCCCCGGTTCCACATGTCCATGATGTACTGGACGTGCTTCTTGTCTTTCTTCAGCTCCGCGACCAACCGGCTGTAGAACTCGTGGTCTTGTTGGTTGAGCTTGTGGTCGCCCTCGATGACGATCATCGCCAAGGTGTTGGAGTCGGATTCCTTGAACACCTTGCCGATATGCACGAGCGCCTTGGTGGACGGAGCGTCCAGCGGCACCAACGGCCCTTGATTGTCATGGGTGACCGGCTCGATCTGCGGCGCGATGACGTTCACCACGACCGCGAACGCGATCCAGGCGAGGACGACGAGGACTGAGCCCTTGCGCACCACTTTGGCGAGCAAAGAACGTTTCTGCTGCGTGCTGTTGTTGTCGCTCATGCCGACAGCACCTGACACCAGACGCCCGCGTGCTCCCCTGTCGCGGTGTGCTCGACGCGAAGTTCGCCGTTGACCAAGATCCGGCAGCCGATATAACTGCCGTCGGTCTGCGCGGTGACATCGCCCGTGCCCACCGGCATGATGGTCGTCTCGGTGTGCGTCCACGGGAGGGCGGTCATCAACATGTCCACTGGCTTGGTGTCCTTATCCCAGTAGTCGATCCGACCCCATTGGCGAAAGTCGCCGAATATCTCGTAGGTGATCCGTTTCGGGTTGAACTCCACAATGGCGAATTTCTTGTCCAAAGTCCCCGTCTCGTCCTTCGATCCGAAAACCCCATGGGCTTTGTCCATGATGAGGGCGGCTACCGCGACCACCACGAGGCAGATAGCGGGCAACCAGACCCAGCTGAGGATACGACGACTCCGAGAAACGCTCATGACATACCTCTGAGGGCGATGACCGCCTCGGTCTCTCACTGACCGGACGATCGGACGAGAAGGGTTCAAAGCCCGCTTCGGAGCACGGGTGAGGACCCGCGCTCGGCGACGCCCTCGTATGCTCTGCGGATCATCCTATGATCGCTTGGTGAAATTCCACGCCTCGTTTCGCCGTGGTATTTCTCACTACTCTCTCAGGGAATACTCAGCCTCGCCGTGTCGTTGTTGGTATGTTTCGCACGCGGCTCGCGCCCCGTCAAATCCTTCCCACGGCTCTGTTCCACTGCTCAATGCCTTACTGCGAAATCGCTGCGAAGGTGCTAGCGTACGAACGATGAGCCCGATTGCTGACCCGTCTTCAACTCCCAGCGGTTCCGCTTCATCACGAGCCGGGAGCGCCGCTGCGCGCGCGAAGACTCCCCGTAAGGCCACTGCGAAAAAGAACCCGGCGAGCCGGATTCCGATCCCGAAGCGGCAGCGCCGCCCAACACGCGCCGAAGTCCGCAAACGTCTGCTCGACGCCGCGCTGATCGTGTTCGGCGAGCTGGGCTACACGGCGGCTTCGCTCGATATCGTCGCGGCCGCCGCCGGCCTCACCAAAGGCGCCGTGTACAGCAACTTCTCCAGCAAGGACGAGCTGTATTTCGCCATGATCGAGGACCAGCTGGAGCGTCGCGTCGTGGAGACCAACTTCGCCGCGAGCGGCTCCGCCGACCTCGACGAGATCAGCCGGTTCTTCACCGCGAACGTTTTCAAGGAACGCCACTGGGAGCTGGTCTGGCTCGAGTACTGGGCTCGCGTCGTCCGCGAGGAGGACATCCGCCAGCCCTATCTCGACGCGCGCAAGCAGTTCGCCGAGCGGATCAAGGAGGCGTTCGCCCCGGTCCGGGAGAGTCTCGCCAAGCAAGCCAAGGACGATGAGAAAGCCTCTGTCGAGTTCACCGAAGAGGAGCTCGCGACCGTGCTGCTCGCGGTCAACAGCGGGTTGACCGTCCAGGCGCTGCCGAGCCCCGACACGTACCCGAAAGAACTTCTGGGCAAAGTCCTCCACAAACTCCTTTCGTAAGTACATGCGCGCTATCACGCTTCCTGCATTCGGCGATGCGGATGCGATGGTGCTCGCCGAGGCGGCACGGCCCGAGCCCGGTCCGCAGGACGTGCTCATCGAGGTCGTCGCCTCGGGCGTGAACCGGGCGGACGTGGCGCAGCGGCAAGGCTTCTACCCTCCCCCGCCCGGCGCGAGCGATCTGCTCGGGCTCGAAGTCTCGGGGCGGGTGGTCGAAGTCGGCGACCGAACCGAGGGATGGACGGTCGGCGACGAGGTGTGCGCGCTCCTGCCGGGAGGCGGCTACGCCCAATACGCCGTCGCGCACCAATCCTGCGTCCTGCCGGTCCCGCCCGGCGTGACGTTGGCCGAGGCCGCCGCTCTGCCCGAAGCGGCGGCGACGGTATGGCTCAACCTCGGCATGATCGGCGGGTTGCGAGCGGGCGACCGCGTGCTCGTCCACGGCGGCGGCAGCGGCATCGGCACCCACGCGATCCAAGTCGCCGCCGCGTTCGGGGCCGAGGTCGCAGTGACCGCGAGCCAAGGGAAAGCCGAACGATGCGAGGAACTCGGCGCGCGGATCGTCGTCGACTACAAAGCGGACGACTTCGCCGAGGCGCTACGCGAGCGCTGGCCCGAGGGCGCGAACTTCGTCCTCGACCACATCGGCGGCCCCTACCTGGCCCGGAACCTGCAAGTGCTCGCGCTCGACGGGAAGATCGTCGTCATCGCGACCATGGGCGGCGCGAAAACCGAACTCAACCTCCTCGCGCTGCACGCCAAGCGAGCGAGCTTGATCGGCTCCACCCTGCGCAACCGGGCGATCGACGGGCCGCTTGGCAAAGCCGAGGTCATCCGGCAGGTGCGCGAGCATGTGTGGCCGCTCATCGCCGCAGGCCGAGTCCGGCCGGTCCTCGGCAGAACCTTCCCGCTCGCCGAAGCAGCGGCGGCGCACCGGGCGCTGGAGGCCGGTGAGATCTTCGGCAAAGCCGTCCTGCTCCCGTGAGAGAATAGAGACATGACCGAGGACAACCACCCCCAACGCATTGTCGTCCTGACCCAGCCGCAGTCCGGGGACGACTCGGACGACTTGGTCGAGCAGCCCGCGAAGGTGATGCGGATCGGCTCCATGGTCAAACAGCTCCTCGAAGAGGTGAAATCCGCCCCGCTCGACGAGGCTGCGCGCAACCGGCTCCGCGAGATCCACACCCGCTCCATCAAGGAACTGCAGGACGGGCTCGCGCCCGCGATGCGCGAAGAGCTCGCGCGCCTCACCCTTCCGTTCTCCGAAGGCGAAGCGCCCTCGGAGGACGAGCTGCGGATCGCGCAGGCTCAGCTCGTCGGCTGGCTCGAAGGCCTGTTCCACGGCATCCAGACCACGCTTATCGCGCAGCAGCTCGCCGCCCGAGCACAGGTCGAACAATCCCGGCATGAGGCATTGCCGCCAGGGCATAGCAATGTTCCGGGCTCTGGGCAGTATCTTTGACGCTTGGCGCGATGAGGAGAGCGAGACCATGCCGAAATTCAAGTTCTGGAAGATCCCCGCGAAGTACTGGCCTTACATCACGAAAGGCCATGTCGCGGTGTACGAGCTCTCCCGAGGGCTCGTGGGGCATTGGATGCCGGGGATGGCTCCCGCGCTGATCCTGCACCACACCGGCGCGAAAAGCGGCAAGCAGTACAAGATCCCGCTCAACTACTTCGTCTCCAACGATGACTTCGTCGTGGTCGCCTCCAACGGCGGGCATCCGAAAAACCCGAATTGGTTCTGGAACTTGAAAGCCAACCCCGACACGCGGATCCGCGTGGGGCTCCGAGAGCTCCGGGTGACTGCGAGGGAAGCCACGGCCGAGGAGCGCGCCGACTGGTGGCCGAAAATAGCGACCACCGGGGCCTACGCCATCTACCAGCGACGGACCAAGCGCACTATCCCGCTCGTCGTGCTCTCCCCCGCGCATCAGCAGTGAGCCAGGCGACCACCGTCCAGGGCCGGGTCTCCGCAAGGGCCTCCTCTCGATCGCTCGCGCGCGCCTGGGGCGATTTGCGGCGCGGCTTCTTCGACTACGAGCTGTGGCTACAGCTCGGCTGGCAGGACATCAAGCAGCGCTACCGGCGCTCGGTCCTCGGGCCGTTCTGGATCACCATCTCCACCGGCACCATCGCCATCTGTCTGGCCCTGCTGTACTCCCTGCTGCTCGGTGTGGAGCTGCGCAGTCTCCTGCCGCACGTCACCGTCGGCCTCATCATCTGGAACCTCATCCAGAACTCGCTCGAGGAGGGCTCCGAGGTCTTCATCGCCAACGAAGGCATCATCAAGCAGCTCCCCGCGCCCATCAGCGTGCACGTCTACCGGCTCATCTGGCGGCAGGCCCTGCTCATGGCGCACAACCTCGTCATCTACGTCATCCTGATGATCGTCTTCCCGCCGAAGCAGTGGTCCTGGTCGATGCTCCTCGCCGTCCCCGCCCTCGCGCTGCTGCTCGTCAACGCGGTCTGGGTGGCGATGGTCGCGGGCATCATCGCCACCAGGTTCCGCGACGTGGTGCCGATGGTCGCCAACGTCACCCAACTGCTCTTCTACCTCACCCCGATCGTCTGGACCACCGACGGCCTGGTGAAGCAGGGCGGCTCGGTGGCAAAGCGGGCGCGTCTGGTGGAGATCAATCCGCTATACCACTACGTGGACATCTTGCGCGCGCCGATGCTCGGCACCCCGCAACAGGCGTACCACTGGTGGATCGTGCTCGCGCTGACCGCCTTCGGCATCGGGCTCATGCTCCTGGTCATGCGGCAATACCGCTCCCGCGTCGCCTACTGGGTGTGACGGAAGAAAGTGAGTCATCCATGACTGTCAGCGTTGACCTCGCCCAAGCCTGGGTCGAGATACCCATCTTCGACGCCAAGACCCGATCCCTCAAGAAGGCCATGCTCAGCAAGGCAGGCGGATCTATCGGCGGTTCCGGCAAGTTCCCCATCGTCGAAGCGCTGCGCGACATCACGCTCTCGCTCAAGGAGGGCGACCGCATCGGCCTGGTCGGACACAACGGAGCCGGGAAGTCCACCCTGCTGCGGCTGCTCGCCGGTATCTACGAGCCGACCCAGGGGACAGCCGTGGTCCGGGGCCGGGTCGCGCCCGTCTTCGACCTCGGAGTCGGCATGGACCCGGAGACTTCCGGCTACGAGAACATCATCATCCGGGGGCTGTTCCTCGGCCAGTCCCGCAAGTCGATGCTGCGCAAGATGGACGAGATCGCCGAGTTCTCCGAGCTTGGCGACTACCTCAACATGCCGCTGCGGACCTACTCGACCGGTATGCGGATCCGTCTCGCCCTTGGCGTGGTGACCAGCATCGACCCGGAGATCCTGCTGTTGGACGAGGGCATCGGCGCGGTGGACGCGGACTTCATGAAGAAGGCCCGCGAGCGCTTGCAGGCGCTGGTCCGCCGCTCCGGCATCCTGGTCTTCGCCAGCCACTCGAACGAGTTCCTCGCCCAGTTCTGCGAACGCGCGCTGTGGGTGGACCACGGCAATATCCGCATGTCGGGCGGCATCCAGGAGGTCGTCACCGCGTACGAGGGGCCCGAGGCGGGGGCGAGCGTGGCAAAAGTGCTGGCGAACCCCGGCTGGAACTAGACTTTCATCATATCGCTTTCCTGTTCGATTCTTATGCTAAATATGCATTGATATTTCTATTGCAGGATTCCAGTATTGCTCTTACAATAGAACGCATGACCAGCACGACGGGGATCGTGTCGGAGGACATGTTCAAGAGCCTCCGAGCAGAGTCGTGTTCTGACGAGAGGGAAGCGCTCGCTGCGTTGAGGGAGTGCGAGCGAGCGGAGGCTGTGCTGCTGGCTCGTAAGGCGGGGTTGGTGGCTGCTCTCGCCGAGAAAGTCGCGGCGCGGAAGGCCGCGGAGGAGAAGGTCTTGGGGAAGGGGATCTTCACCTTTTCGGCTCGTGAGGCGGCGATCCTCGAACTCGCCCCAGCGCTCGGGGTCTCTTCTCGCGAAGCGAAGGGCATGTTGTCGTTCGCGGAGAACATGACCGAGCATTACCCGGAGTTGGGCGCGAGGCTCGCCGCCGGGGAGGTCACCGCGAAGGTCGCCCGTTTCGTGGGTAAGTCGTTGGAGTCCGCTCCCGCAGGGTGGCGGGAGAAGCTCGACGCGTGGTTGGCGGAGCGGGCTCCGCGCTGGCGGTTGCACTCCCAATCGAAGATCCAAGGGTTGATCGAAGCCCAATACATCCGCTGGGACTCCGAATGGACGAAACAACGCCGCGAGAAGGCCCACGCGGAACGAGGATTGTTCTTCCAGCCGGTCGGGGACGGGATGGCGAAAATCTGGGGCGCCATGCCCCTCATGGAAGCCGCGATGGTGAAGGACCGGCTCGACGCCGCCGCCAGGACCGTCTGCCCCGGAGACCCCAGAGCCATGTGGACCCGCCGGGCCGACGCGTTATCCGCCCTCGCCGGGAACAGGGAAGGCAAGCTCCACTGCGAATGCGGCAAAGAAACGTGCCAGGCCGCCCAACGCCCCGCGCCCCAGGCCAAACCCGTCGAACTCGTCGTGGACCTCGCCGTCCTCGCCAACCTCTCCGATTTGCCCGCTTGGCTGAACGGATCACCCATCGACCCCGAACTCGCCCAGAAGCTCGCGAAAACGTCGAAAACCATCCGCTTCACCACCACCCCCGAGCAATACCACCCCACCCCAGCGGTCCAAACCCACGTCAACGCCAGAGACCAGCACTGCCGATTCCCAGGGTGCCACCGCCGAGCGAGAACAGAACTCGACCACACGAACCCGTTCAACCACCAGAACCCAGCATCAGGCGGACAAACCGTCCCCCAAAACATAAAACGACTCTGCCGACACCACCACCGAGCAAAAACCCACGGCAAATGGCGAGACAAACAGAGTCCAGACGGAACAATCCTATGGACATCACCCACCGGCCAGCACTACACCACCGAACCCGGCTAGAACACCCAGCTACCGTGCGGCGACAGCACGAAGCCATACGCGGCGTCTTTCTGCACAGTGCGACATGCGATCACTCCAGGTTCTGGCACGCCACACACCATCGGAAACGGCAATCGCTTGCTGCTGTCAACAGGCTTGCCGCGCTCAAAGAAATCCCAATCAAAAACGATCTTGTGTCCGACCGGCAGTTCGTGGGAACGGGAGAGCAAAACGCTTGATTCCGAATCGGGACCGGGCGGCGTGTAGAAATGGCCCGGCCACGGACCCCTCGCGTAGCCGACAGCAACCGACTCTTCACCGCGCGGAGCGGCGCCCGATTCGTCCCAACATTCGAGGTAAGCGTAGTTTTTCCAGTTACGGTTCTGGCAGAGGGCATCGCCGACCCGGAACTCGTGCGGCCAGCAGTGCGGCCCGGCGTTTTGCGGCATCGGGCCTCCCCGGCAATCTTGAAACTCCGGATTGGCATAGTCGTCCAAATTGACCGCTGGCAGCGAGTCGATGTCAGGAAACTCCGGCTCAGCGGACGCGGACGGCGCGAACAAACCCCAGACAACTACCGCCGCAGATACGGCACCCCGAAACCTTCCCACTGAGGAAGACTATCACTTGCCGTAGTGATACCGGCACGCAACGATGATCGCAGTGTCGATGCGGCGCGACCTCATTCACATCTTCCTGCACATCGAGGTGCGCTCCGCAATCAGCCGATGGGCTGGGCGTGCGGCGGGATGGGGCGAGGCAACGCGGTCTCGCCTTCCAACCACTCGTCCACTGCGGCGGCGGCGGCCCTTCCTTCGGCGATGGCCCAGACGATCAACGACTGGCCTCGGCCGCCGTCGCCGGCGACGAAGACGCCTTCCACGCTGGTGTGGTAGTTCTCGTCCCGCTTGACGTCGCCGCGCTCGGTGAGTTCGACGCCGATCTTGTCCAGCAGATCGACGCGCTGCGGGCCGGTGAAGCCAAGGGCGAGGAGCACCAGCTCGGCCTCCTGGGTGAACTCGGAGCCGACGGACACGATGGCCCGGCCTTCGCGGATGACGTCCTCATGAGCTTTGAGGCCGACGAGCTTGCCGTCCTCGCCGAGGAATTCGATCGTGTTGGCGGCGAACACGCGCTCGCCGCCCTCTTGGTGCGCGGCGGAGGAGCGGAAGACCCTCGGGTACGTGGGCCACGGCATGGTCTCGTCCCGCGACTTCGGCGGCTCGGGGTTGATGTCGAACTGGTGGACGCTCGCCGCGCCCTGGCGCAGCGCGGTGCCGAGGCAGTCCGCGCCGGTGTCGCCGCCGCCGATGATGACGACGCGCTTGCCTTTCGCGTCGATGCTCGGGGCCCGGCCCTCGTATAGGGCCCGATTGGCCTCGGGCAGGTAGTCCATCGCCTGGACGACGCCGTCGAGTTCGCGGCCCGCCACGTCCAAATCCCTCGGCTCCAGCGCGCCGACCGCCAGCACCACCGCGTTGTAGCTCTTGCGCAGCTTCTCGACGCTGATGTCGACGCCAACGTTCACGCCGGTGCGGAAGATCGTGCCCTCTGCCTCCATCTGGACGAGCCGACGGTCGATATGCCGCTTCTCCATCTTGAAGTCGGGGATACCGTATCGCAGGAGGCCGCCGATCCGCTCGTCCCGCTCGAAGACGGTGACCATGTGGCCCGCGCGGGTGAGCTGCTGCGCGGCGGCGAGCCCTGCGGGGCCCGAGCCGACCACGGCGACTCGCTTGCCGGTGAGCTGGTGCGGGTGCACCGGGGAGACCCAGCCCTCTTCGAAGGCGTGGTCGATGATCTCGACCTCGATCTGCTTGATCGTCACCGGATCCTGGTTGATGCCGAGCACGCACGCGGACTCGCACGGCGCGGGGCACAGCCGACCGGTGAACTCGGGGAAGTTGTTCGTCGCGTGCAGCCGCTCGATGGCCTCGCGCCACTGGCCGAGCCGGGTGAGGTCGTTCCAGTCCGGGATGAGGTTGCCCAGCGGGCAGCCCTGGTGGCAGAACGGGATGCCGCAGTCCATGCACCGGGAAGCCTGCACGCGCAGGGTCGACTCGTCGAAATCTTGGTAGACCTCGTTCCAGTCCCGCAACCGCAGCGGCACCGGCCGCCTCGGCGGCAGTTTCGCCATGCTGTGCTTCAAGAAACCGCTTGGATCAGCCATTGACGCTCTCCATGATCGCTTTGTCGGGGTCGCGGCCCTCGGCCAGCGCCCGCTCGATGGTGATGAGCACTCGCTTGTAGTCGCGCGGCATGACCTTCACGAAGTTCCGCCGCTCGTTGTCCCAAGCGTCCAGCGCCCGACGCGCCACGGCGGAACCAGTCTCCTCGACGTGCCGGAGCAGCAGCTCCTGCAGCCAAGTCTGGTCCTTCGCGTCCACGTCCTCAAGGTCCACGAACTCCCGGTTCACCTTGCGCTCGAAGGTCTCGTCCGGGTTGTAGACGTAGGCGATGCCGCCGGACATGCCCGCCGCGAAGTTCCGGCCCACCGGGCCGAGGATCACGACGCGTCCGCCGGTCATGTACTCGCAGCCGTGGTCGCCGATGCCTTCGACCACAGCGATGGCCCCGGAGTTGCGCACCGCGAAACGCTCGCCCGCGATGCCGCGCAGGAAGGCGTGCCCGCTGGTGGCCCCGAACAGCACCACGTTGCCCGCGATGATGTTCGTCTCGGCGACAAGCCGGTCCGAGGACTCCTCGGGCGGGCGGATCGTCACGTTGCCGCCGGAGAGGCCCTTGCCGACGTAGTCGTTGGCCTCTCCGTGCAGGCGCAGCGTGACGCCCTTGGGCACGAAAGCGGCGAAGCTGTTGCCCGCCGTGCCGGTGAAGTTCACCGTGATGGAGTTCTCCGGCAGCCCCGCCGCGCCGCGCGCCTTGGTGACCTCGTACCCGAGCATGGTGCCCGCCGAGCGGTTCAAGTTGCCGATCTTCGAGTCGATGACCACCGGGACGCCCTGGTCGATGGCCTCGCGGGCCTGCGCGATCAGCACTTGGTCCAGCGCCTTCTCCAGCCCGTGCTCCTGTTTGCTCGTGCAGTACGGTGCCTGGTTCATGAACGGCGAGTCCGGCTGGTGCAGGATCGGCGAAAGGTCGAGCTTGCCCGCCTTCTCCCCCGACCAGTGCGCCAAAGCGCGCGAGGTGTTCAGGTGCTGGGACTGGCCGATGGCCTCCTGGATCGTGCGGAAGCCGAGGCTCGCCAAGAGCTCGCGCACCTCCTCGGCGATGAACTCGAAGAAGTTCACGACGAACTCAGGCTTCGCGTCGAACCGGGCGCGCAGCACCGGGTTCTGCGTCGCGACGCCGACCGGGCAGGTGTCAAGGTGGCACACGCGCATCATGACGCAGCCCTCGACCACCAGCGGCGCGGTCGCGAAGCCGTACTCCTCGGCCCCAAGCAGCGCGGCGACGACCACGTCTCGGCCGGTCTTCATCTGACCGTCCACCTGGACCACGATGCGGTCCCGCAGGCCGTTGAGCAGGAGGGTCTGCTGGGTCTCGGCCAGGCCGATCTCCCACGGGGCCCCCGCGTGCTTGAGCGAGTTCAGCGGGCTCGCGCCGGTGCCGCCGTCGTGGCCCGAGATGAGCACGACATCGGCGTGGCACTTCGAGACGCCCGCGGCGACTGTGCCGACCCCGATCTCGGACACCAGTTTCACGTGGATCCGAGCCTGCGGATTCGCGTTCTTCAGGTCGTAGATGAGCTGCGCGAGGTCTTCGATCGAATAGATGTCGTGGTGCGGGGGCGGGGAGATCAGCCCGACTCCCGGCGTGGAGTGGCGGGTCTTCGCGATCCACGGGTACATCTTGTGCCCTGGCAGCTGGCCGCCCTCGCCGGGCTTCGCGCCCTGCGCCATCTTGATCTGGATGTCGGTGCAGTTGACGAGGTAGTGCGAGGTGACGCCGAACCGGCCGGACGCGACCTGCTTGATCGCGCTGCGCCGCCAGTCGCCGTTCTCGTCCGGGGTGAACCGGTCCTCGTCCTCGCCGCCCTCGCCTGAGTTCGAGCGCCCGCCGAGGCGGTTCATCGCGATGGCGAGGGTCTCGTGCGCCTCCGCGGAGATCGAGCCGTAGCTCATCGCGCCGGTGGAGAACCGCTTGACGATCTCGCTGACCGGCTCCACCTCCTCGATCGGGATAGGCGAGCGGCCCCGCGCGTCGAACTCGAAGAGCCCGCGCAGAGTGCCCAGCGTCGTGGAGCGCTCGTCGACGGCCTTCGTGTACTCCTTGAAGATGTCGTAGCGGCCCGTGCGGGTGGAGTGCTGCAGCTTGAACACCGTCTCCGGGTTGAAGAGGTGGTACTCCCCCTCCCGGCGCCACTGGTATTCGCCGCCGACCTCCAGCTCGCGGTGCGCCCGCTCCTCCGGGCGCTCGATGAACGCCCGGTGGTGGCGGACGCCGACGTCCGCGGCCAGCTCGTCGAGGCCGACGCCGCCGAGCTGGCTGCGCAGGCCCGTGAAGTACTCGTCCACCAGGCCCTGGTCCAGGCCGATGACCTGGAAGAGCTGCGCCCCGGTGTAGGAGGCGAGGGTCGAGATGCCCATCTTGGACATGATCTTCAGGACGCCCTTGCTGGCCGCCTTCAGGTAGTTCGCCTCCGCCTTGGCGTAGGTCAGGCCCGGCAGGACCTTGCGCTCGACCAGATCGTGCAGCGTCTCCAGCGCGAGGTACGGGTTCACCGCAGCAGCGCCGCAGCCCAAGAGCGTCGCGAGGTGGTGGATCTCGCGGGCGTCGCCCGACTCCACGATCAGGCCGATCTTCGTGCGGGTCTTCTCACGGATCAGATGGTGGTGCACCGCCGCGACCAGGAGGAGCGACGGGATCGGGGCCAGGGACTCGTTCGAGTTGCGGTCCGAGAGGACGATCAGCCGCGCCCCGCCCGCGATGGCGTCGGAGGCCTGCGAGCGGATCACGTCGAGCGCGGCGGCGATGCCCTCGCCGCCCTTCGCCACCGGGTACAGGCCGGGGATCACCGTCGAGCGCAGCCACGGGTAGTTCCCGTCGTCGTTGGCCGCGACGAGCTTGGCGAGGTCGTCGTTCGAGAGGATCGGCTGGTCCAGCTGCACCTGGCGGCAGGAGAGCGGCTCCGGGTTGAGCACGTCGCGCTCGGGGCCGAGCGAACCGTACAGGCTCGTCACGATCTCTTCTCGGATCGCGTCCAGCGGCGGGTTCGTGACCTGCGCGAAAAGCTGCTGGAAGTAGTCGAACAGCAGCCTCGGGCGCTCGGAGAGGGCCGCGATGGGCGTGTCCGTGCCCATCGAGCCGATGCCCTCCTGCCCGGTCTGCGCCATCGGCTTGAGCAGGATGTTCAAGTCCTCGTTGGTGTACCCGAACACTTGCTGGCGGTTGAGCACCCGCTCGTGGTTCATCCGCACGGTCTCGCGCTTTGGCAAATCGTCCAGCGTGATCTGCGCCTTGAGCCACTCCCCGTACGGGTGGGCGGCGGACAGCTCGTCTTTGACCTCTTGGTCGCTGATGATCCGGCCCTCGGCGGTGTCCACAAGGAGCATCCGGCCCGGCTGCAGGCGGGTCTTGGCGATGATCTTCTCTTGCGCGACCGGGAACGCCCCCGCCTCGGAGGCCACCATCACCTCGTCGTCGGTGATCCACACCCGGCCGGGGCGCAGGCCGTTGCGGTCCAGAAGCGCCCCGACCAGCGTGCCGTCGGTGAAGCACATCGCGGCGGGGCCGTCCCAGGGCTCCATGAGGGAGGCGTGGTAGCGGTAGAAGTCCCGGTGCGCCTTCGGCATGTCCGGGTTGTTCTCCCACGCCTCGGGGACCATCATGAGCATCGCCTGCGGCAGCGACCGACCCGCGAGGGTCAGCAGCTCCACGACCTCGTCGAACCGGGCGGTGTCCGAAGCCCCCGGCGTGACGACCGGGAAGATCTTCTCCAACGCCTCCGGGCCGCCGAACACGCCGCCTTTGATCAGCGACTCGCGGGCCCGCATCCAGTTCGAGTTGCCCGCGACCGTGTTGATCTCGCCGTTGTGGGCGATGAACCGGTACGGGTGCGCGAGCGGCCACGAGGGGAAAGTGTTCGTGGAGAACCGGGCGTGCACGATGCCGACGGCGGACTCCACTCGCTCGTCCTGCAGGTCGGGGTAGAACTCCCGCAGCTGCAGCGTGGTGAGCATGCCCTTGTACACCAGAGTGCGCGAGGAAAGGCTCGGGAAGTACACCCGCTCGTCGCCGACGCGCAGCTCGTGCTCCACCCGCTTGCGCACGATGTACAGCCGCCGCTCGAAGTCAAGGCCCCGCAGCTCGCGCGCGGGGTCGGCGATGAAAATCTGGCGGAACGTCGGCATCGCGTCCCTTGCCAACGCGCCAAGGGACGAATCGTCGACCGGCACCTCGCGCCAGCCCACCGTCTCAAGCCCTTCGGACGCGACGATCTTCTCCACGGCCCTCGCGGCCTCCTCGGCGTCCGCGCCGCCCTGGGGCAGGAAGGCGATGCCGGTGGCGTACAGCCCAGGGAGTTCGAACGGGACAACCGCCCGCAGGAACCGGTCGGGAACCTGGATCAGCGCCCCGGCCCCGTCGCCGGTGTTGGGCTCCGCCCCGGCTGCGCCTCGGTGGTCGAGGTTGACCAGCGCCGCGATGGCTTTCGTCACGAGCGAGTGGCTGCGACGGCCGTGGATGTCCACGATCATCGCAACGCCGCAGGCGTCGTGCTCTTCGGAAGGATGGTAAAGACCCTGAGGGCCGGGGCTACAGTTCATCTGGTGGTTGCTCAAAAAGTGTGGGGAGTCGTCAGGAGGATGGAGGTGTGGCGCAAACCGACTTCAACGTCGCCCGGTAGGCGTCGGCGGCGAGGTTGACTCGCTGAGCGGCGGCGTGCAGCCACGACGCGGACTTCGGGTCCGGATCTTCGTCCAGACCGTCGTCGATGCGTCCTTGCAGAGCTTCGGAGAAGCTGTTGAGCGAGTCAGCCCAGTTGTTGAGCACGCCCGAGACCTGTGGGTTCTCCACAGTGTCGGCAGTGCCGCGCAGCTGGTCGGCCGCAGCGTCCTGGATGCCAATGGTCTGGCTGAGCTGATCTTCTCGAGAGGCGATCTTCGCCTCGGGGTCTTCGGTGTTCTCGCGGACGTCGCGCTCGCGAGAGCTGATCGCGTTGATGCTGGACACCTGCGCTTCGAGCTTCGGCTGCAAGTCCGTGAGCGTTTTGCAGGCGGCCGGATCGGGCTCGGCGGAGGCCGGGGCCACGCCGAATGCGGCAGAGCCGAGCAGGGCTAAGCTGGCAGAAAATACGAGGTATCGCTTACCCATGATCTTTCTGGAATTCCTTCTGTCTCGACAGTCTGTCTGAGCAGAGGATACGGCATGCCCTGGCGCTACGCCAGTGGCGGCAGGTGATACATAAATCACGCTCAGGTAAACAAAAGGACCAGTAAGGATTTCGGTCCGGAAAAAAGAAAAACCAGCACGTCGCGCTGGTTTTTCCTTATGTTTCACTTTGGTGGGCAAGGGGGGACTTGAACCCCCACGTCCTTGCGGACACTGGCACCTGAAGCCAGCGCGTCTGCCATTTCGCCACTTGCCCTGGGGAGACTTGCGGTCTCTGTGTGTGTTGCTCCAGGTCAGTGGCGAACGATAAACACTGCGCCACTTGCCCTGGGGAGACTTGCGGTCTCTGTGCTGACTCAAAACTGAGGTTCAGCGGGGGAAAAGATACCACAGAAGCCACGCGGAAGCCAATCCGATTTATCGCAGCCGCAATCCTTTCGGAACTGGGGAGAACCCCGCCGCAAGCAGCGCGTCCACCACCGGCCCGCTGGCCCCGTGCACGCTCTGGCCGTCCAACCGCTCCAACACGAGGCCGCCCCGACCGGCGGCGGAGCTCGACCGCCGTGCCGCTTGGGCGAGCGCTTCGGCGGCTTCTGCGAGGCCGCCGAGTTGGAACGACGCGAGGCTCGCGCCGCCGCGCTCCAGGTACAGCACAAGCCTCCCTCCGACGAGGACGGCCATCGCGCCCGCTTTGCGCCCCGGCCGCGCGCTCTGGTGCTCGGGCCAGCGCAGCGCGGCCCCGTACGGGTTGGCCGGGTCGGTCGCGGCGAGCGCGACGGCGCTGACGGCTGCGGAGTCGCGGAGCATGTCCACGGTGCTGCTCATCGCGAATTGCGCGCCGCCGAGCGAGTCGACGAAATAGCCCCGGCGGCACTTCCCGGCCTCCTCCATGGCGACGAGCACTTGGTAGAGCGCGGAGAATCCGGCCTCCTCCGCCGAAACGACGTCCCGCGACACCACGCCGTAGCGGTCGAGGAGCACCTGCGCGGCGGCGAGGACGCGCGCTGTGGAGTCGGGCTCGGGCTGCGGCGCAAGGGCCCAGCGCCCGCTCACGCCCGCGTTCTGGACACGGGGCGCGACCAGCCTCGGCCTGCGGCGGCGATGCGAAGGACGGGGCGCGCTGCCTCGGGCCGGGGCCGTCCACTCGCGAACCGGCGCGAAGGTGTCGGACGTGATCCGTCCCGACCAGGCGAGCTCGCGCAGCGTCGCAGCCGAGAGGGTTCCCGCCACGTCCGAGGCGCGCTCGATCTGCGCCAAGAAGAACGCCCCGCCGCCGGACAGCACGCGCAGCATCGCCTTGGCATGCTCGCTGTCCTCGACCCGCTCCTCTGCCTGCCATGGCGGAAGATCCGACGGGTACAGCCGCACCCAGCCCTCCCCGGCGCCGGTCCAGTACGCCTCGCCCGAGGCGAGCGCCTCGTCGAGGAGCGCGGGCGCGTAGTCCGCGACGCGGGCCGGAAGGATCAGCGTCTCCAGCGCGGAGACCGGCAGTCGGACCCCGGCCAGCTGGTCGATCGCGTCGAGCAGGCCGTCAATGCCCCGCAGCTGTCCCCCGACGTGCTGCCAGCGCAAGAGGAAACGCGCGAACGCGGCTTGGTCCACCGGTTCGATCTGTCGGCGCAGCGCGGCGAGCGAGCCCTTGCGCAGCCTGCGCATCACCTCGCGCGAACACCACTCGGACGAGGAGCGGCCTCGGCCGACCGCCTCCGATCTGCGCAGCGCTTCCGCGACGACGGCGCTGCCCAGGCCGAACCGCTCGGCGACCTCCTGGACGGTGAACGGGCCGTGGGTGCGGGCGTGGCGGGCGACGAGGTCGCCGAGCGGGTCGGGAGTCGGCGCGAGGAGCGCTTCGGGGACCCAAGACGGCTTCGCGCAGCCGAGCGCGTCGCGCAACCGCCCCGCGTCCTCCACCGCAGCCCAGCGCGCGTCTCCCGCGATCTCCACCGAGAACACCCGACGCGCTTTGGCGAGCGAGGCGAGCCACGGCCCTGGGTCTTCGACGCAGCGCTCGGCCGCTTCTTCGCTTGTGAGCGGCCCCAGCTCGCGCAGCAGATCCACCACCGCCTCGGCGTTCCGGGCACGCCGGTCCGGGGAGAGCCGCTGCAGGTCGCGCTCGACCTGCGCCACGGCCTCCGGGTCGAGCAGGTCTTCCGCCTCGCCGCGCCCCAACAGCTCGCCGAGCAGGTCTTCGTCCACGCGCAGCGCGGCGGCCCGCCGCTCGGCGAGGGGCCGGTCGTCCTCGTATATGTGCAGGCCGTCGTAACCGAAGAGGAGCGAGCGCGCGAACGGGGACGGGGTCGGGGTCTCGACTTCGACGAGCCGCAACGACCCTTGCTCGATCCGGGCGAGGAGCGCCGTGAGCGCGGGCAGGTCGTAGACGTCCTGGAGGCATTCGCGCATGGTCTCTAAGAGCATCGGGAATTGCGGGTAGCCCTGGGCCACGTCCAAGAGCTGCGCGGAGCGCAGCCGTTGCAGCCACAGCGCCGTGCGCTGTCCCGGGCGTTTGCGGGGCAGGAGCAGCGCGCGGGCCGAGCACTCGCGGAACCGGGCGGCGAATAGGGCCGAGCCGCCAAGCTCGCGTTCCACGACGCGTTCGATCTCGCCGGGGTCGAGCGCGAACAGCTCCGCGCCGGGCGGAGCCGTGTCGCCCTCGCCGCCGGGCAGCCGCACCACAATGCCGTCGTCGCCCGCCGAGGGCGACTCGTCCACGCCGTAGCGCTCCCGCAATCGCGCCGCGACGGCCAGCGCCCATGGGGCGTGCACGGCTCCGCCGTACGGCGAGAGCAGCGCGACGTGCCAGTCGCCCAGCGGGTCGCGGAACCGCTCCACGACCAGGGTTTCGTCCGTCGGCAGCACGCCGGTCGCCGCGCGTTGCTCTTCGAGGAGGGAGGCGAGGTTTCGGGCGGCGTTCTCGTCGAGCCCCTCCGCCGAGGGCTCTTGCAGGAACTGGCCGACCGCGCGCCCGAGCTCGGCGGGACGGCCGGGTCCGTCCCCTTTCCAGAACGAGAGCCGCGCGGGCATGCCCGGAGCCGGGACGACCAGCACCCGGTCGTGGGTGATCTCCACGACCCGCCAGCTCGCCGCTCCGAGCTGGATGACGTCGCCGACTCTGGACTCGTAGACCATCTCCTCGTCCAGCTCCCCGACCCGCGAGGCGTCGTCGCCCACCAGGAAAACGCCGTAGAGGCCCCGGTCGGGGATCGTCCCGCCGGAGATCGCGGCGAGCATCGCCGCGCCAGGACGGGCGACGAGCGTGTCCTCCTCCCGGTCCCAGACCAACCTCGGCCGCAGTTCGCCGAAGAAGTCGGCGGGGTACTTCCCCGACAGCAGGTCGAGCACGGACTCGTACGCGGAACGCGGCAGATCGCGGAACGGCGCGGCGCGGCGGACCGTCTTGAACCATTCCTCGGCCTCGATCCCGGCCTCGCCTCCTGCGGCAGCAGCCGAGACGGTGTGCTGCGCGAGCACGTCCAGCGGGTTTTGCAGGACGTGGAGCGATTCGATCTCCCCGGCGCGCATCCGGCGCACGGTCACCGCGCAATGCGCGACGTCGAGCCGGTGCAGCGGAAAAACCACCCCGCGCGACACCGCGCCAACGTGGTGCCCGGCCCGCCCGACGCGCTGCAGTCCGCTCGCGACCGACGGCGGGGCTCCGAGCTGGACCACCACGTCGACCGACCCCATGTCGATGCCGAGCTCAAGACTGCTCGTCGCGACGACGCAGCGCAGCCGCCCGGCCTTCAGATCCGCCTCCACCAGCGCTCTTGCCTCTTTGCTCACCGAGCCGTGGTGCGCTTTGGCGAAGACAGCTGGCGCGCCGTCCGAGGTGTATGCGGTGGAGGAGACAGTCGCGGGCATGCCTCCGTTGACCGAGGCGTTGCGGGGAGGCTCTGCGACACCCCCGGCCAGCTCCGCGTAGCGCTCGTTCAGCGCGGCGACCACACGCTCGGCGGTGGTGCGGGAGTTGACGAAGACGATGGAAGAACGGTGCGCGAGCGCGACGTCGAGGACCGCGCGTTCCACCTGGGGCCAGATCGAGTTGCGCCCGCTCGCCGCGACTTCCTCGTCCAATCGGGACAGATCGGGGACCGCGGCGCGGACTTCGAGATCCCACGTCTTCGCCGAGGGCGGCGCGACGATCTTGGTGCCCTCGCCCGCCAAGAACCGAGCAGCCGCTTCGAGCGGGCGGACTGTGGCGGACAGCCCGATCCGCTGCGCGGGGCGTTCGAGCGCCGCGTCCAGCCGCGCCAAAGAGAGCGCGAGGTGCGCGCCGCGCTTGGTGCCCGCGAGGTCGTGCACCTCGTCCACGATGACGGTGCGCACATGCGCGAGGGTCTCGCGCGCCTTCGAGGTGAGCATGAGGAACAGCGACTCGGGCGTGGTGATCAGGATGTCGGGCGGTTTGCGCAAAAGCTCCCGCCTGCCCGCCGCGCTGGTGTCGCCCGAACGCAGGCCGACGGCGACGTCCGGGACCGCCGAGCCCATGCGGCGGGCGGCCTCGGCGATCCCGTCGAGCGGGACTTCCAGGTTGCGGCGCACGTCCTCGGCCAGCGCTTTGAGCGGGGAGACATAGAGGATCTTGGTGCGCCGGTCCCCCGCTTCCGCGTGCAGCTGGTCGATGGCCCAGAGGAACGCCGCCAGAGTCTTTCCCGAACCGGTGGGCGCGCTGACCAGCGTGTGCGCGCCGCTCGCGATCGCGGCCCACGCCTCAGCCTGAGCGAGGGTCGGCGAGCCGAGCGCGGCGGCGAACCACGCCTGCGTCGCCGCCGAGAAGTCCGCCAAGCCCATGCCGACCACGGTAGTACCCCACACCGACAACTCCGGCCGCCAGCAAAATGCGCCTGCCAAGCCTGATTCGGGCGCGGGAACGGAGGGGGTCGTATGGCGTCGCGTCGACGGGCGGCCCCTGGACGAGTCGGGCGGACGCTCGTGCTTCAAGGCCGTCTCGAACGCGTTCTTGTTGTCCTCGCCAACCCCTATGTTGGAAAATTGCATGCACACAGAAACAGCCGCGGTGGTTCGCTTCGCGCGGCAAACCGGGTACCCTGACAAGGTATGGGAATGGTCCAGCGCATCGAGCGCACCCTAGAAGGCGCCATCGGCGACGCCTTCGCCCGCATTTTTGGCGGGAACCTGCAGGTGAGCGAGGTGCAAGCGGGACTGCAGCGGGAAGCGGCCATGGGCGTCCGGACCGGAGCGGACGGACAGCCCGCCACCTCGGACCAGTACACGATCCGGCTCGGACAGGCCGACGTCGCGCACTTCGAAGAGCATTATCACGAGGTCACGAAGGTGCTGACCCGGCACCTCGAACAGTTCATCGCCGCCCAGGGCTGGGCGACGCGCCACCCGGTGTCGGTGCGCCTTGAGATCTCGGAGCAAATGCGCCCTGGCCAGATGCGGATCTCGAGTTCGGCCAACGAGACGGGCGACGAGCCGTCGCAGGCGCACGCCCCCGCCCCTGCGTCGGCCCCGTCCGCCGCGCCCGCGCAATCGCACCGGCAGAACGTTCGGCGCGTGCTGCGCCTCACAGAAGGCTCCGGACGTCAGCATCAGCTGGCGCACGGCGTCAGCGTGCTGGGCCGCGGCGTGACCGCGCAGGTCCGGCTCGACGACAAAGCGGTGTCGCGCGAGCACTGCCGGATCTGGTGGGACGGCCAGCGGGCGGTGCTGCAAGACCTCGGCTCGACGAACGGCACTACGGTCAACGGGGAGCGGGTCTCGGAGTGGCAGCTCGCCGACGGCGACGTCATCAATCTGGGCCAGTCGTTCGTGATCGTGCGGTTCGGGTAGGGTGGAAGTTTGCCGAGAAGTCCAGTGAAGACCGTTTTCGACGCGTTTGAGGGGAGTCCGACATGCAACAACAAGCGTTGATCTGGCAGGCCGGACGCGCGGCTTTCCTCGCGCTTTTATGGCTCTTCGTCTTCGCCGTGGTCCGAGTGATCCGCTCGGACATCACGAACGCGTCCGGCTCGCGGCTGCCCGCGCAGAGCAAGAGCCAGGCCTCTGGCTTCTTCGCCAATTTCGGGCGGGGACGGCACGCCAAGTACCTCGTGGTCACCAGGGGGGCGCTGCGGAACACCAGGATCGCGCTCGGCGACGCGCCCGTGCTCATCGGCAGGGCAGACGACTCGACGCTGGTGGTGACCGACGAGTACGCCTCTTCTCGCCATGCCCGCCTGCTCAAACGCGGGGAGGACTGGTTCGTCGAAGATCTCGGCTCCACCAACGGCACGTACCTCGACCAAGTGAAAGTGACCGCTGCAGTGCGAGTGCCCCTCGGCTCCCCCATCCAGGTCGGCAAAACAGTAGTCGAGCTGCGAGCATGAGCCTCGTCCTCCGCTACGCGGCCCGGAGCGACCGCGGCCTGGTCCGAGGCAACAACGAGGATTCCGCGTACGCAGGCGCGAGGCTGCTGACCCTCGCGGACGGGATGGGCGGCCATGAGGCGGGCGAAGTGGCCTCCGCGCTGGTGATCGGAGCCATGATCCCGCTGGACGACGAGGAGCCGGGCGGCGAGATCCTGTCCAAACTCGCGGACGCCGTCCGCTCCGGCAATATCGCCATCGCGGAGCACGTGGCCGAGCATCCCGAGCGGGACGGTATGGGCACGACGCTCACCGCCCTGCTGTTCACCGGGACGTCGATGGGCCTCGCCCACGTCGGAGACTCCCGCGCCTACCTGTTGCGCGACGGGCAGCTCACGCAGATCACCAGGGACGACACCTATGTGCAGAGCCTCATCGACGACGGGCGCATCACCGCAGAGGAGGCGCATTCGCACCCGCAGCGCTCGCTGATCCTCAAGGCCCTCACCGGCCACGAGGTGCAGCCGACGCTCATCGTCCGCGAGGCGCTGGCCTCAGACCGCTACCTGCTCTGCTCGGACGGGCTCTCCGACGTGGTGAGCGCCGCGACCATCGAGGCCGTCCTCGGCGAGGGGGACGTCGACGCGGCGGCGGACAAGCTCGTCGACCTCGCGCTGCGCAGCGGCGGCCCCGACAACGTCACCGTCGTGGTGGCGGAGGTGGCCGATTCCGGGTTCGCGCAGACCCAGCCGATCATCGCGGGCGCGGCGCTCGGCGAGGACCAGCAGCACGCGCCGCCCCCGGACAGCGCGGCGGGCCGCGCCGCCGCGCTCGGGCAGCAGCAACGCGCCCCGGTCAAAGTGTCGGCGGCCGAAGAGGGCGGCGGAGCCCTTGGCCGTCGCCGATCGTGGCGCTGGATCGCCGTCCTCCTCGCGGTCATCGCCGCCCTCGTCGCCGCCGCGTACGGCGGGCGGGCCCTTTTGCGCTCCAACTACTACACCGGCCCCGAAGACGGCTTCGTCGTCGTCTACCGGGGCATCTCCGGCTCGCTCTTCGGCGTGCGGCTGCAGTCTGTGGAGGAGCGGGTCTGCTTCCACGAGCCTGCCCACCCCGGAGGGAAGGCGAAAGCCGAATTCCTCCGCGCGGGCGAGACGCGCCCCGGCTGCGCCCCGCTCAAACTCGCCGACCTCGAAGCGGCCACGCGCTCCAGCGTGCCCAACCTGCCCTCCGGCAACCGGAACGACGTCCAGTCGCAGGTCCAATTGCTCCTCGAGCATCTGCTGCCGAACTGCGCCGACCACGTGGCACTGCCGCCCCCGCCTCCCGAAAGCGCTCCGCCGCCGCCCTCCCCGAGCGAGCCGGCCGCGCCGCCCCTCGCCCCGAGCGAGCCGCCCGCGCCGCCCGCTTCCGAAAGCCCCTTCCCCTCCATCGAGCCGAGCTTGGAGCTCCCCGCCCCGCCGTCGGAGGTGCTGCGCACCTGGAAGCCTGGAGTCGATTGCCGGGAGCAGCACGGATGAACGCGGCGGGGGCAGCTGTCCGTCCGGGGGCGGCCCCGAGCAAAAGCGCCGCCGCCAAATCGCACTCGGGACCGGCCGGCTCAGGCAACCACGTGGCTCCGCGTAACCGGCGCAACGTGGAGCTGTTGCTCCTCGGGATCGCCATGGCGCTGGTGCTCGCGGCGTTGGCGCTGGTCGACGCGAACCTGCACCGGCCTGTCGTCGGCGACTTGGCGCGGGTCGCGTTGGTGTACGGCGTGATCATCGGCGGCGGGCATCTCGCGATCCGGTTCTTCGCCCCGTACGCCGACCCCTTGCTCTTCCCTGTCGTGGCCCTGCTCAACGGAGTCGGGCTGGTGTTCATCTTCCGGATCGGGCTGGAGGTGCTCGACCCTGGGAGCGAGGCGGCGCGCCAGTCCATCCTCAGCTTCGACACCAATCCGCAGCTGGTGTGGACCTTCGTCTCCGTCGCGGCGTTCGGGCTGGTCCTCGTCTTCCTCAAGGATTACCGGGTGCTCTCGCGGTACGCCTACACCCTTGGCGCGTTCGGCGTGCTCTTCCTCATCGTCCCCTCCCTCGTGAACCGCCTGATCCCCGGCCAGGACCGCAACGGCTCGAACGTGTGGGTCCACCTTGGCTTCCTCACGGTCCAGCCGGGCGAGTTCGCCAAGGTCGCTCTGATCGTTTGCTCGGCCTCGCTGCTGGTCGCCAAGCGCGAGCTTTTCGTGACGGCGGGCACGCACACCTGGGGCCTGGACCTGCCGAGAATGCGCGACCTCGGGCCGCTGCTGTTGGCGTGGGGGCTGTCGATCGCGACCTTGTTCCTGCAGAACGACCTCGGCATGGGGCTGCTCATCTTCGCCACAGCCCTGCTCATGCTCTATATCGCCACCGAGCGCCTCAGCTGGTTGCTCCTCGGCCTCTTGCTGCTCGTGGTCGCGGGGACCTTCGCGTTCACGCAGATCCCGCACGTCAAAGTCCGCGCCCAGGCCTGGTGGGATCCGCTGGCCGACTGCGACAGCAACACCAGCTACCAGCTCTGCGAGGCGCTGTTCGGCCTCGCTGTCGGCGGCCTCGGCGGCACCGGCCTCGGCGCGGGCTCTCCGGCCCGAGTCCCCGAGGCGCACAACGACTTCATCCTCGCGGCGGTGGGCGAGGAGCTGGGGCTGATCGGCTTGGCGGCTGTCGTCCTCTTGTACTTCCTGCTCGTGGACCGGGGCGTCCGCGTCGCGCTCACCGTCCGGGACAGCTTCGGCAAGCTTCTTGCGGCGGGCCTGGCGATCACCATCGCGATCCAGGTCTTCGTGATCGCGGGCGGCGTCACCGACCTGATCCCGTTGACCGGCCTCACCACGCCGTTCATGTCCTCCGGCGGTTCCTCGCTGCTGTCGAATTACATTCTTCTCGCGCTGCTGGTCAAGATCTCCCACGAGGCGCGCAAACCCGGCTCTCTGCCCGCCGCCGCCCCGGCGAGCGGCAAGGCCAAAGCCACTCGGCACTCGGCCCAGAAGACGGCGGACCCGCAGGCCGCGCCCGAACAAAACGCGCAGGACCGCGCTGCGCACGATCAAGACACGACCACCATCAACCTGCCGAAGGTCTCCGAGAGCCCCGCGCCGGGGGGTGCCGCGCAATGAACACTTCCTTGCGCCGGGTCGGTCTGGTCCTGGCCTGGCTCGCGCCCCTGATCCTGATCGCCAATCTGACGTTCGTGCAAGCCTGGTGGTCGATCGATTTGCGCAAGAACCACCAGAACAAGCGCGCGCTTTACCAGGAGTACTCCGAGCCGCGCGGCAGGATCACCGCCGCGGGCACGCTGCTCGCCTATTCCGACCCGAGCGACGACCGATTCCGCTACCTGCGCAAATACAACGACCCGATGGTGTACGCGCCGATCACCGGCTACTACTCGATGCTGTTCGACAAGACCGGGCTGGAGCTGAAGGAGAACGCCGTCCTCGACGGCACGGACGAGCGGCTCTTCTCGCAGCGGCTCTTGGACTTCCTGGCCAGCCACGGCCAGCGCGGGGGCGTGGTGAACACCACCATCGACGCGAAACTGCAGGAAGTGGCGTACCGGCAGCTCGCATCCGGCTGCACGGGCGGCTGCGTCGGGGCGGTGGTCGCGCTCAATCCGAAGAACGGCGCGATCCTCGCGATGGCCTCCGCGCCGAGCTACGACCCGAACCTGCTGGCCAGCCATGACTTCGACGGCACGGCCAAGTACTACGACTCCCTGTCCAAAGACCCGAAGCAACCGCTGCTCAACCGGGCGATCGACCAGGCGTACCCGCCCGGCTCGACGTTCAAGGTGGTCACCACGGCCGCCGCGCTGTCCTACGGGATCTCCCCGGACATCCGGCTCACCGCCGCAGGCTCCATCGCGCTGCCCGGCACCGCGTCCGCGACGCTGCCCAACTACGGCGGGGAGACCTGCCCGGAGTCGGTCGGCGGCGAGGTGACCTTGCGGCAAGCCTTCGCGTACTCGTGCAACACCGCGTTCGTCCAGCTCATGACCCAGAAGGTGCCGAACGCCGAGGCCGTGCTGCGCGGCATGGCCACCCAGCTGCGGCTCAACGACAAGCAGTCCATCCCCATGTCCGTGGCGCCGTCGCAGCTGGTCAGCCCGGAAGAGCCGAACTTGCTGCAGAAAGACGCCGCCGCGCTCGGGCAATCGGTGATCGGCCAGCGCGACGTGCAGTTGACCCCGCTGATGAACGCCGAGATCGTCGCCTGCGTCGCCAACGGCGGCTTCCTCGCCACCCCGTTCGTCGTGCAGCAAGAGTTCGGCCCCGACCTCAAGCCGCTCGGCGACGACAAGACCACCCGTTCCGTGCTGGTCCCCGCGATGCGGCCGCAGATCGCGAAGACGCTCACCGACCTCATGGTCGAGGCGGAGCGCCGCTCGGGCGGCAAAGGGAAAGACCCGAAGCTGGAGATCGCCTCGAAAACCGGGACCGCCGACAACCCGCACAATCCGAGCCCGTACAGCTGGTACGTCGCGTTCGCCCCGGCCAGCCACCCGCAAATCGCCCTCGCCGTGCTGGTCGAGGGCTCTGAGGCGCTCGGCCCCGGAGCCACTGGGGCCAGCGTCGCCGGGCCGATCGGAAGGGCAGTGATCGCACAGGCGCTGGCGGACAGGGGGACGACGATGAGCGGGGGACGACCATGACGACGCCGAAACACCTCGGTGGCCGGTACGCGCTTGGCGAGGCGATCGGCTACGGGGGCATGTCCGAAGTCCACATCGCAAGGGACGAACGGCTCGGGCGCGAGGTCGCGATCAAGCTGCTGCGCCCGGACCTCGCCCGCGACCCCCGGTTCTACCTGCGCTTCCGCCGCGAGGCGCAGAACGCCGCCTCGCTGAACCACCCGATGATCGTCTCCGTCTTCGACACCGGGGAATCAGCCTCCGACCAGGGGCCGATGCCCTATATCGTGATGGAGTACGTCGACGGGCAGACGCTGCGCGAGGCGCTGCAGAACGGCCCGCTGACGACCGAACAGGTGCTCTCGTGGATCGCGGACGTCGCCTCCGCGCTGGACTTCAGCCACCAGAACGGCATCGTGCACCGCGACGTCAAGCCCGGCAACATCATGATCGACAAGCTCGGCCAGGTGAAGGTGATGGACTTCGGCATCGCCAGGGCCATCTCGGACTCGACGATCACCGCGACGCAGACCGCGACCGTCATCGGCACGGCGCAGTACCTCTCCCCCGAGCAAGCGAGGGGCGAGACCGTCGACCCGCGCTCGGACGTGTACTCCCTCGGCTGCGTGCTCTACGAGCTGCTGGCCGGAGCGCCGCCGTTCACCGGGGACACCCCGCTCTCCATCGCCTACCAGCACGTCCGGGAAGACCCCAAGCCGCCGTCCTCGCTCAACAAGGCGCTCTCCCCCGACATCGACGCCGTGGTGCTCAAGTCGATGAGCAAGAATCCGGCGAACCGGTATCAGACCGCGGCGGAGCTGCGCTCGGACTTGGTCAAGCTCCTCGCTGGCGAACGTCCGAGCGCGCCTCGGGTCATGTCCGAGGCCGAGCGCCAATCCCTGCTCTCCACCGGCGAGATCACCGGCCCGACCAGTAAGCCGCTGCGCGCGCACGGGCAGCCGGTCGCCGAGCCCCGCCCGAGGCCGAAAGGGGTCTACGCCGCGCTCTCCATCGCGGTGGTCGTCGCGATCGTGGCCGCGTACTTCGCGATACACAATGTGATCAAGGGGCAGCCGAACTACATCATGATCCCCAACGTGGTCGGGATGAGCGAGCAGCAGGCCACCGACTCGCTCAGCAAGGCCGGTGTGTCGAAATCTCACATCAAGATCGAGCGCACCGAGGACACCCAGGCGAAGAAGGGCTCCGTGACCGGCACCGTGCCGTCCAGCGGCAGCACGGTCGACAAGAACGTCGAGGTCACCCTCACCGTCTCCGCAGGACCGGGCCAGACAAAGGTGCCCGACCTCCGGGGCAAGTCCATCGGCGACGCGACCGTGCTGCTCGCCGAAGCCGGGCTGAACGTCGACCCGAACGCGCCGCCCGCCGAGTACTCGAACGAGGTCGACAAAGACCGGGTGATCGGCACACGGCCCGAAGCAGGGAAGGCCGTCGCGAAGGGCAGCAAGGTCCAGCTGGTCATCTCCAAGGGGTCCGAGACGATCCAAGTGCCCAATGTCGTCGGCGCGCAGAGCGAAGCCGCCGCGAAGACGCTCACCGACGCGGGGCTCGCCCAGCCGAGATCCGAAGAGCAGAGCTCGACCGAGCCGTACGGCAAAGTTTTGAACCAGAGCCCGCAGCCGGGGTCGGAGGCGAAACGGGGCGACACCATCACGCTGACCATTTCCAAGGGCGACCAGTTCGTCATGCCCGACCTCACCGGCATGACCGAGGCGGAGGCCCGCGACGCGCTGCGCAAGGCGGGCCTGGTCGGAACTCCGACCAGGCAGAGCACGCAGGGCAACGGCCTCCTTTTCCCCGACCCGAACAAAGTGCCTGGTCAGGTCTTCCGCCAGGATCCCGCGCCCGGCACCGCGTTCCCCAAACTCGGCACGGTGACCATCGACGTCTATCACTCGGGTTAGCCCCTCCCCACGCCTTGAATTCAGCCATTTCGGGTTGCAGAATTAGCGATTATCGTGTATAGTCGAATGGGTGTTCGGTGTCCTGTTGGCGCACGCAACCGCTGCGCTCTTCGCTCCCGTGCTCATCGCGCGCTGGGGCAGGCAGGTTTTCCTCGCGCTCGCGTTGGTCCCAGGCCTGAGCCTGGCCTGGGTGCTCGCCGCGACCGACGGCGGACGGACGGAGCTGCGCGAGCACTGCGCCTGGATTCCGCAGGCTTCCATGGACATGGACTTGCTGCTCGACCCGCTCGGGGTGCTCATGTGCTTGCCGGTGCTCGGGGTCGGCGCGGTCATCCTGGTCTACTGCTCGCGCTATTTCGCCCCTGACGAGCCCAAGCTCGGCGCGCTCGCAGGCCAGCTCACCGCGTTCGCCGGAGTCATGTTCGGCCTCATCGTCAGCGACAACATGCTGCTGCTCTTCATGTTCTGGGAGATCACCAGCGTCCTCTCCTATCTGCTCGTCGGCCACCAGGGCCACAAGCTCGTCGCCCGCCGCGCCGCGCTGCGCGCGCTCAACATCACCACCCTCGGCGGCCTCGCCATGCTCGTCGGGGTCATCATCCTCGGCGAGCAAGCGCACAGCTACCTCTTGTCCGACGTCGTCCGCCATCCGGTCGGCGGCGCGCTCGGCCAGATCGCCATCGCGCTCGTCCTCACCGGAGCCTTCACGAAGTCCGCTCTGCTCCCCTGGCACCTGTGGCTGCCGGGGGCGATGGCCGCCCCGACCCCGGTGAGCGCGTACTTGCACGCCGCGGCAATGGTCAAAGCGGGGATCTACCTGGTGTGCCGGATGGCTCCCGGCTACGCGCACATGCCTGTGTGGCATTGGATGGTCCTCCCGTTCGGGCTCGCCACCGCCCTCCTCGGCGGATGGCGGGCGCTGCGCGCGTACGACGCGAAACTCGTGCTCGCGTTCTCCACGATCAGCCAGCTCGGGCTGATGACCATGCTCGTCGGAGGCGACAGCGAGGCTTCTCGCGCGGCGGGTCTGGTCATGCTGCTCGCTCATTCGCTCTTCAAGGCGGCCCTGTTCATGACCGTCGGCGGAGTCGACCGCACCGCAGGCAGCCGCCATCTGCCCAAGCTCTCCCGCATGGGGCGGCGGGCGATCCCGCTCACCCTTGCGGGGGCGCTCGCGGGAGCCTCCATGGCCGCGCTCCCCCCGTTCCTGGGCTTCGTCGGCAAACGCGCGGCGTTCGACTCCCTCCTCGCCGAGCCCGCCTCCCTGCTGCAACTGGGCGCGCTCGTCTTGCTCGAAGTCGGCGCGGCGGCGCTCACCACCGGGTACAGCCTGCGGCTCAGCTGGGGGCTCTACGCCCATCGCAAGGGCGCGGAGCCCGCGCTGCGGCCCGCCGTCTCGCTCTGGGCCCCGCCGCTCTTGTTGAGCCTGCTGGGCTTCGCCGCCACGTTCACGATGCCCGCGTGGTCCTGGATCATCGACGCGGCCAGCCTCCCCCGCTCCTCCGAGACCGCCCCGGCCATGGAGCGGGCCATCGACCCGGACCGGGTCGCCTCGTTCACCCATCTCGGCGTGGGCGCGGCCCTCGTCGCCGTCGCGGTCGCCATCGGCGGCGCGCTGTTCGCCGCCAATCCGATCCTGCCGAAATCCCGGCGCAGGCTCGGCAACGCGGACGAGGTCTACGACGAGATCATGCGGCTGCTCTCCGCGCTCGCGCTGCGGGTCACCGCGTTCGTCCAGCGCGGCTCGCTCCCCATCGCCCAGGCCACGACGCTCACCGTGCTCACCGTCCTCCCGCTCGCGGTGCTCTTCCTCGGGCCCCGGACCCCGATCAAGTGGTACGCGTACGACTCGCCCTTCCAGCCCGTCGTCGCGGTCGTCATCATCATCGGCGCGGTCGCCGCCGTGGTCCTCACGCACAGGATGGGGGCGGTGCTCGCCTCCGGGGTCACCGGCTACGGCTGCGGCATGCTCTACGCCATGCACGGAGCCCCCGATCTGGCGCTCACCCAATTCCTCGTCGAAACGCTCACCCTCGTCGTGTTCACCCTCGTGCTGCGCAAGTTCGACGCCCACACCAACGAGCCGATTCCCGCCCTCTCGCACTTCGTGCGCACGGTCTTCTCCCTCGGGGTCGGAGCCGGGTTGTCCGTGCTCGCCCTGTACGCCATCAGCGCGCGCCCGACGGGAGCCCCCATTCTCGCGGACTGGCTCGCGAAGGCGGGCCTTGACCGCGCCCACGGCAGGAACACAGTGAACGTGATCATCGTGGACATCCGGGCCTGGGACACCTTCGGCGAAAGCTCTGTGCTGCTGGTGGCCGCGACCGGAGTCGCCTCCCTGGTGTTCGTGAACCGCCGCTACGGCTCGGTCCCCCGCCTCTCGCAGGACGCGACGCTGGGCAGCAACAACGTCAGCTGGCTGCGTTCGAGCGAGTTCACCGACCCGAGGCAGCGCTCGATGATCCTGGAAATCGCGACGCGGATGGTCTTCCCGACCATCATGGTCCTCTCGGTGTACTTCTTCTTCAGCGGGCACAACGCCCCGGGCGGCGGCTTCGCCGGGGGTCTGGTCGCGAGCCTCGCCCTCGTCCTTCGATACCTCGCCGGCGGGCGCTACGAGCTCGGCGAGACGCTGCCGGTCGAAGCGGGGAAGATCCTCGGCGCGGGCCTGGTGCTCACCGCCGCGACTGCGACGGGGTCGGTCTTGGTCGGCCTGCCCGCGCTCTCCAGCGCCAGCGTCGCCCTCGACCTCCCCGTCCTCGGTGCGCTGCGCTTGAACACGTCGAGCCTTTTCGACCTCGGCGTGTACCTGATCGTCGTCGGCATGGTCCTGGACATCCTGCGCAGCCTCGGAGCCAGGCTGGACGAGGGCGACCCCGTCGACGGGCCGACCAAAGCCGGGGCCGAAGCCCTTCCGGAGAGGACGCCCGCATGAGCGCGAACCTGACGCTCGTCGTCCTGATCGGGCTGCTCGGCGCGACCGGAGTCAACCTGCTCCTGCGCCGCACCCTCACCAAGATGCTGATCGGCACGATTCTGCTCGGCAATGCGGTCAACCTGCTCATCCTCGCCTCGGGCGGGCCTTCCGGCTCGCCCCCCATCGTGGGAGACTCATCCGAGGGCAAAGCGCAGGACGCGGACCCGCTGGCGCAGGCGATGATCCTGACCGCCATCGTCATCTCCCTCGGCGTGGCCGCGTTCGTCCTCGCCCTCGCCTACCGCTCCTACCGCTTGCAGACCGACGAGGACGTGGACGACGACGCCGAAGACGAGATCGTCGCCCAGCGCGCGGAGACCGAGGACTCAGAGCCCGACGACGAGCCGGCCAAGGTGGACGTCGGCGATACAGAGGGGCAGCTGCGCACATGACGAACCTCCTCGCCCAAGCGCTCGTCCCCGCGCCCGCCGTCATCCCGATGGCGGGCGCGGCGGGGACGCTCATCCTCGGCAGACGGCCCCGGCTCGCGCTCTTGACGTCATTCGGCGCGCTCACCGCGACCCTCGCCGTCAGCGTCTGGCTGCTCGTCCTCGTGGATAGGGGAGGAGCCCAACGCCTCTTCATGGGCGGGTGGGGGGCCTCCTCCGGCTCCCCCGGCCCGCTCGGCGTGGAGCTGTGCGTCGACCGGCTCTCCGCGCTGATGCTCGTCGTCTCGGCAAGCGTCCTGCTCGCGGTGTTGGTGTACGCGGTGAGCCAGGGCATCCGGGACGGGGACGGGAACGAGCCCGTTTCGATCTTCCTGCCGACGTACCTGGCGCTGACGGCAGGGGTCTGCGACGCGTTCCTCGCCTACGACCTCTTCAATCTCTACGTTGGCTTCGAGATCCTCCTCATCTCCAGCTACGTGCTCATGACCATCGGCGGCGGCGGGGCCCGGATCCGAGCAGGGATCTCCTACGTCATGGTCTCGATCCTCTCCTCAACGGTCTTCCTCATCGGCATCGCGCTGGTCTACGCCACCACCGGATCGCTCAACTTCGACCAGATCTCGGCCTCGATGGCCCACGTCCCCGGCGGAGTTCGCTCGGCGGCCTTCGTCGTGCTGCTGGTCGCCTTCGGGGTCAAGTCCGCAATCTTCCCGCTCTCGGGCTGGCTGCCCGACTCCTACCCCACCGCGCCCGCGCCGGTGACCGCCGTCTTCGCCGGCCTGCTGACCAAAGTCGGCGTCTACGCCATCATCCGGGCGCACACGCTGCTCTTCTCCGGATCGGGGCTGGACACGGCGTTGTTCATCGCGGCGCTCGGCACCATGATCATCGGCATCCTCGGCGCGCTCGCCCAGTCCGACATCAAGCGGCTCCTTTCGTTCACACTGGTGAGCCACATCGGATACCTCGTCTTCGGGATCGCGCTCGCCACTCCAGAAGGGCTCGCCGGGACGGTGTACTACGTCGCGCACCACATCTTGGTGCAGACCACGCTCTTCCTCGTCGTCGGTCTCATCGAGCGCCAAGCGGGGGCCTCCTCGCTGCGCCGCCTCGGCGGGCTCGCCGCCGCGAGCCCCATGCTCGCCGCGCTCTTCCTCATCCCCGCGCTCAACCTCGCCGGTATCCCGCCCTTCTCCGGATTCATCGGGAAAGTCGTCCTGACCCAAGCCGCGATAGCCCATGGCGGGTTCCTCTCCTGGCTCCTCGTCGCCGGCGGCATGGTCACGAGCCTGCTGACGCTGTACGCGATCATGCGGGTGTGGAACCTCGCGTTCTGGCGCCCGCGCGAGGACGCCCCTGAGGGCGAACTCGCCACCGCCGCCCCGCCCACCATGACCAGCGAAATGGTGGACATCGCGTACGCGGACCGCATGGACGTCGGGCGGATGCCCTACGGCATGGTCGGCTCGACCATCGCGCTGGTGGCGCTCGGGCTTGGCCTCGCGTTCGCCGCCGGCCCGATCCTCGGCGTCGCCGAGCGCGCCGCCGAGGAGACGGGAGCCGCGCCATGAGCAGGGGCACAAGCGCCGAACAGGCACGCGAACTGCTCGTTCGAAGCTGGGCGGTCATCTGGCTCGCCGCGGTGTGGACTCTGCTGTGGGGAGAGGCCTCGCCGCTCATCATCGGCTCCGGACTGCTCGTCGGCGTGGCGGTGATCGTCTGTTTGCCGCTGCCCCGCGTGCCGGTCGGAGCCGGAATCCGGATCGGCCCGGTGATCGTCCTGTGCCTGCTCATCGCCCGAGACCTGCTGATCTCCAGCGCGCAAGTGGCGTGGTACGCCGTGCGGCCCGCCTCCATCCCCGAGAGCGGCATCCATTGGGTGAAGCTGCGTTTGAACTCCGACCTGGTGCTGACGCTCGCGATTTTGTCCATCAACCTCATCCCCGGCACCGTGGTGCTGTCCATCGACCGGGTGCACCGCAGAATCCAAGTCCACCTCCTCCCGTCCCGGAACGAGGCCGACGTGAAGAAGTTCGAGGAGCAGACCGCGCGGCTGGAACGATGGTTCAGCCGCGCATTCGAGCAAGGCAAGAAACAGAATTCGCCTGCCTCTCCCCGCAAGAAGGAGGCGACCTGATGGCATGGCTCTGGCTCTCCTCGGCGGTCTTGCTCTGCGCCGCCGCGCTGCTCACCACGTGGAAGACCGCGGTCGGCCCCCGGACGCTCGACCGGCTCGTCTCCGTGGACACCCTCGTCGCGGTCATCATGTGCTCGCTGAACGCCTGGGCGGCCTTTAGCCTTGACTCGACCGTGGTCTACGGGGCGACCGCGCTCTCCTTGTTGGGATTCATCGGTTCGCTCAGCGTCGTCCGGTTCCGGGTGAAAGACAAACGGAGGAGGCCGTAACCCATGGACATCGCCGCCGCCCTGCTCATCCTCGCGGGCTCCGTCCTCGCGTTCACCTCCGCGCTCGGGATCGTGAGATTCCCTGACACGTTGACCCGGATGCACGCAGCGGCCAAGCCGCAGGCCCTGGGGCTCGTGCTGACCTGCGTCGGGGCCGCGATCCGGCTGCGCCACAACGCGGACCTCGGCATGCTCGTGCTCATCGCGCTCTTCGCGCTGCTCACCTCGCCGGTGCTCGCGCACTTGATCGGCAGGCTCGCGTACCGGGAACTGCAAGAAGACCAGGCTGCGCTGCAGAAACAGCAGAGCGGCTAGCCGCTCTGGCAGAAAATCGGGTCGAGAATGTCAGTCCTGTGCGCTAAGAATAAGGGCATGACGGAACCTCCCTCGGGCAGCGCGGCGCTACGGCGCCTCTGGCCGGATGTTCGCCCCTATGCGGGCCGCATCGGCCTGGCTCTTGGGCTGATCCTCCTCTCCGTGGTCACTAGCATCGCCATCCCGCTGATCGTCAAACACGTGGTGGACGGGCCGATCTCCCGCGCCGACGCTCGGGGGCTGCTCTGGCCGGTCGTGATCGTCTCGCTGCTTGGCCTCGTGGACTCCGGGGCGATTTGGGGCAGGCGACGCGTGAGCGCGCGTCCGTCCGCGGAGCTGGAGACCAGCATGCGGGCCAAAGTCTTCTCGCACGCGCAGCGTCTCGCCATCGGCGAGCACGCGGTCTGGGACTCGGGGCAGTTGCTCTCGCGAGGCGTGGAAGACCTGCGCGAGCTGCGTCGTTTCGTGGCGTTCTTCGGTCCGTTCTTCATCGTGAACACGGTGGCGATCATTGCCGTGACCGTCACGATGCTCGTCCTGTGCTGGCCGCTCGGCGTCATCCTCGTCCTGTGCGAGATCCCGATGCTGGTGACCACCAGCAAACTGGAGCGAGCGTGGAGCCAGGTCTCGCGTCAAGTCCAAGACCTCGTCGGCGACATCACGACAACGGTCGAGGAATCCGTGCTCGGCATCCGGGTGCTCAAAGCGTTCGGCGCGGGCCCCGACTCGATCGCCCAGTACAACGCGCAAGCAGACGAGCTTCGCGCCCTGCAGCTGCGCGAGAACAGGCTGCAAGCGTCGTTGTGGATGGTCAGCGGGGCCACCCCCGTGCTGGCGGTCACCGCGATGCTGCTGGTGAGCGGCTGGGGAGTCCCGCACGGGCATTGGACGCTCGGCACCCTCGTCGCCGCCATCTCGCTGGTCATGTACCTGAACTGGCCGCTCACTTCGATCTCGTTGCTGCTGGGCGATCTGTTCAACACGACGAACGCCGCCGTCCGTCACTGGGAGCTTATGGACCGGCCGATCACCATCGCCGATCCGGCCAGCCCGCGCGAGCTGGCCGAGCCGGTCCGGGGCGAACTCGTCTTCGAGAACGTCGGCTTCCGCTATCCGGACTCCGCCGCCCCGGTGCTCGCAGACGTGTCGCTGCGGATCGAGCCCGGCGAGATCCTCGCGCTCGTCGGGCCGACCGGGTCGGGGAAAAGCACCCTCGCCAACCTCGTGCCCAGGCTGCTCGACGCCACGTCCGGGCGCATCACCCTGGACGGCGTCGATATCCGCGAGCTGCGTCTGAGCGATCTGCGCGCCCAGATCGCCGTCGCCTTCGAGGAGCCGGTGCTTTTCTCCGCGAGCGTCCGGGAGAACGTCGCGCTCGGCCAGCCGGAAGCCACAGACCAAGAAGTCGCCGACGCGCTCGAACTGGCCGCCGCGACGGAGTTCGTGGCCAAACTGCCCTGGGGGGACCGCACCCGCGTCGGCGAGCAGGGCCTGAGCCTCTCCGGCGGCCAGCGCCAACGGCTCGCGCTGGCCCGCGCGGTGCTCGGCCAGCCCAAGGTACTCGTGCTCGACGACCCGCTCTCCGCGCTCGACGTGGACACCGAGGCTCAAGTGCAGGCCAAACTACGGAAAGCCCTGAGCGGCACGACGACTTTGCTCGTCGCGCACCGGCCGTCCACCGCCGCGCTCGCGGACCGGGTCGCGCTCGTCTGGGACGGCAGGATCGAAGCCGTCGGCTCCCACGAGGACCTGCTCGCCAGCTCCGAGCACTACCGCCACGTCATGGGCGCGGTCGCGGAGGAGACCCATGTCTGATCAGGACTGGCGCGGAGTCGCGAAAGAAGACGAGGAACCCGATAAAAAGGGCAGCCTGGTCCTCGCAAGGCGCTCCCGCGCGCTCTTGCTCGACTTGGTTCGCCCGCGCCTTCGCAAGCTCTGGGCCTTCCTCGGGATCGTGCTGGCAGACAACGCCTGCTTCGTGTTGACGCCGCTGTTCGTCGCGTACGGGCTGGACTCGGGCATCGGCCGCGCCGCGAAAGGCGCGGGGGAGCCTCCCACGGATATTATCGGCTTGCCGATCCATGGGGGATGGTCGGCGCTCGGCCTCGCGGGGCTGGCGCTCTTGCTCATGATGGTCTTCGGGGCGTGGCTGAACTACGCCTCCACGACGAAATCCGCCATACTCGCCCAAGAGATGCTGTTCGAGCTGCGCACTCGGGTGTTCGCCCATGCCCAGCGCCTTTCGATCGCCTTCCACGAGCGCTACACCTCGGGCAAAGTGATCGCCAGGCTCGGCAACGACATGGACACGCTCATGGAATTCCTGAGCGGCTCGATCGTCGAGTCGATGAACGCCGTTCTTTCGTTGATCAGCATGACCGCGATCATGTTCTGGCTCGACGCGCCGCTCGCGCTCATCGGGGTCGCGGGCTTTATCCCCATGGTCCTGATGACCCGCCGCTCCGCACGGCTCCAGCGGATCTCCCAACGCCGCGCGCGCCGGGCCATCGCCAGAGTGATCACGCACTACGTGGACACGATGACCGGCGTCCGCGCCGTGCAGACCTACCGGCGGGAGCGGCGCAACGAGGAGATCCTCGCCGAGGAGAACGCCGAGTATCAGGCGACCACGGTCGCCGCCACCGTGAACATGGCGGATTACATCGGCTTCTCCCGCCTGGTCGACAACCTCTCGACGGTGGCCGTGCTGCTGGTCGGCGGCTGGCGGGTGATCCACGGCGACACGCAGGTCGGCGTGCTCGCCGCGTTCTTGATGTATCTGCGGAACTTCTACGAGCCGCTCGAAACCCTGGCCCAAGTCTTCAACATGTACCAGTCGGCGGCTTCCGCGCTGGAGAAGATCTCCGGAGTGCTCGAAGAGCGCCCCGCCGTGCCCGAGCCGGAACGTCCGGTCGTCCCCGCCAAGGACGAGGGCGAGATCGTCTTCGACCGCGTGACGTTCTCCTACTCCCCCGGCGGCCCGCCCGTGCTCCCGGAATGCTCGCTCGCCATCCCCGCAGGACAGGTCGTCGCCATGGTCGGGCAAACAGGGGCGGGGAAGTCGACCATCGCCAAGCTCGTCGCGCGGTTCTACGACCCGACTTCGGGGTCGGTCCGCCTCGACGGCGTCGACCTTCGGGACATCGCGGACGCCGAGCTGCGCAAACGGGTCGTCATGGTGACCCAGGAGCCGTACCTGTTCTCCGGCACGATCTTCGAGAACATCCGGCTCGGGAAAACGGACGCGACCCTCGACGAGGTGGTCGAGGCCGCGAAGGCCGTCGGAGCGCACGAGTTCGTCATGGCGCTGCCCGAGGGCTACCACACGCCGGTGCACAAACGCGGCGACCGGCTCTCCTCGGGGGAACGCCAACTCGTCGCCTTCGCCAGGGTCTTCCTCGCGGCTCCGAAGGTCATCGTGCTCGACGAGGCGACGGCCAGCCTCGACATCCCGAGCGAGCGGGTGGTGCAACGGGCCTTGGGCGCGCTGCTCGCGGGCCGCACAGCGATCATCGTGGCGCACCGGCTCTCCACCGTCGAGATCGCCGACCGCGTGCTCGTGGTCGGGGACGGGAAAATCCTCGAAGACGGCGCGCCGGACGAGTTGATCGAAGCCGCGCCGGGCGAAGGGAAGGGCCGCTTCGCGCAGCTGCACAGCGCCTGGCGGCACTCGCTCGCTTGACGCGCGCAGCCGTATCATGTCGTCATGTCTCGGACTGACTTCCTTCCGCCGTGGTGGCTCGGAGTGCTGGGCGCGCTCGGGCTCGGAGCCTACGTGGCCGTTCCCGACCTGCCGCTCACGCGGCGCGAACGGCTCCTCACCCGCGCCGCGCTGGTCGCAAGCTCCGCGGCGGGCGCGGCGGCGACGGTCCCCGACCTGCTACAGGCCCAGCCACGGCGCATAGCGCAGATTCCGCTCTCCCAGCAGGTCGGCTCGTTCATCGCGTTCGCCGCGTCGATCTGCACGAACCCGCTGTTCGGCGACCGGTTGGTCGACAAATTCGCCGCAGCGCTCGCCGAGCGGGGGGCGAGCTGGCCGAGGGCGAGGCTCGGCGCGCTGGTGACCGCCGTGGCCCTGTTCGGCGAGCTGTTGCAGCGCTTCCCGCCGCCGCCGACCCCCAAGACCCCGCCGCCCAAGCGGCGGCTCGTGCGCCCGGACTCCGAAACAATCATGCGCAACTAGGCAGCAACTCGTTGCACTGCAACGAGTTGCATAGTTTTTTGCACCGCACTATCCTGGGGCGGTGGCATTGGAACACGCCCTCCTCGTCTCGCTCGCAGAGCAGCCCAGCTCGGGGTACGAGCTGGCCAGGAGGTTCGACAAGTCCATTTCCTTCTTCTGGAGCGCCACCCACCAGCAGATCTACCGCACGCTCAAGCGCATCACCGAAGCCGGCTGGGCCACGTTCGAAGTGATCGAGCAAGACGGCAAGCCGGACAAGAAGATGTATTCGATATCCGACCTCGGCAGGGCCGAACTCGCGAAGTGGATCGCCGAACCCAGCCCCCCGCCGACGCTGCGCTGGGAGCTGGCCGTCAAACTGCGCGGACTGCGCCACGGCGAACCAGAGGCGGTGCTCAAAGACCTCAAAGCGCAGCGAGACGAGGCGCAACGAACGCTGCAGCACTACCAGGACAGCGCCGCGCGCCACTTCCCCGATGGCAAGCTCACCGGAGCCTATCTGCACCAACGGCTCGTCCTCGAAGGCGGCATCCGCCAAACCGAAGGCTTCATCGCATGGCTCGACGAGACTATCGCGGCCCTCAGCACCACCAACCAACCCGAAGAAGGAGAGACCAGTGACCACCAGCACTGACCGTTCCGCCACCCCGTACCCGCATCTGTTCTCAGAACTCGACCTCGGCTTCACCAAGCTGAAGAACCGCGTGGTCATGGGCTCGATGCACACCGGGTACGAGGACTACCCCTGGCTCATCGACAAGCTCGCCGCGTACTACGGCGAGCGCGCGAAGGGCGGGGTCGGCCTCATCGTCACCGGCGGGTACTCCCCGAACTTCCTCGGCTCCACCGCGCCTCTGTTCGGGCAGTTCAACACGAAGCTGGTCGCCCGGTCGCACCGGAAGGTGACCAGGGCCGTGCACGAGCACGGAGGGAAGATCCTCCTGCAGATCCTGCACACCGGACGCTACGCCTTCCACCCGCTCTCCGTCTCCGCCTCCACCACCAGCGCCCCGACCACCCCGTTCCAGTCCTGGAAGATGCCGAGCTGGCTGGTCCGCAGCACCATCCGCGACTACGCCAAGGCCGCGAAGCTCGCCAAGTACGCGGGCTACGACGGGATCGAGGTCATGGGCGGCGAGGGCTACCTCATCAACCAGTTCCTCGCTCCGCTCACCAACAAGCGCACCGACGAATGGGGCGGCACCCCGGAGAAGCGCCGCCGTTTCCCGGTCGAGATCACCAAGGCGATCCGAGAGGCGGTCGGCCCCGACTTCATCCTCCAGTTCCGGATCTCCCTGGTTGACTACGTCCCGGAGGGCCAGACCTGGGAAGAGATCGTCGCCCTCGGCAAGGAGTTGGAGGCCGCCGGAGTCGACATCTTCAACACCGACATCGGCTGGCACGAGGCCAGAGTGCCGACCATCGTCACCTCCGTCCCCTCCGGGGCCTTCGTGGACTACACCCACGCGCTCGCCCAGCACGTGAACGTCCCGGTCATCGCTTCGAACCGGATCAACATGCCCCAGGCCGCCGAGCAGATCCTCGCCGACACCGACGTCGACCTGATCTCCATGGCCCGGCCCCTGCTCGCCGACCCAGCCTGGGTGAACAAGGCCGCGGCCGACCAGTCCGAGCTCATCAACACCTGCATCGCCTGCAACCAGGCCTGCCTTGACCACGCCTTCGTGCACAAGACGGTCTCCTGCCTCTTGAACCCGCGCGCGGGCCGGGAGACCACGCTGCAGCTCCTGCCCACCCGCCGCACCAAGCGGATCGCCGTCGTCGGCGCGGGCCCGGCGGGCCTGGCCACCGCGGTCTCCCTCGCCGAGCGCGGCCACGCCGTGACGCTCTACGAGGCGGACGACCGCATCGGCGGGCAGTTCCTCATCGCCAGCAAGATCCCCGGCAAGGAGGAGTTCGCCCACACCCTGCGCTACTTCCAAAAGCAGCTCGAGCAGCACAAGGTGACCGTCCGGCTGAACACCAGGGTGAGCGCCGAGCAGCTCGCCGCCGAGGGCTTCGACGACGTCGTCGTGTCCACCGGGGTCGCCCCCGCACCCCCAAGATCCCCGGCATCGACCATCCGATGGTGCTCTCCTACCCCGAGGTGGTCAAGGAGGGCAAGCCTGTCGGCAAGCGGGTCGCGGTGATCGGCGCGGGCGGCATCGGCTTCGACGTGAGCGAGTTCCTCACCACCGAGGAGTCCCCCACGCTGCATCTGAAGGAATGGCGCCAGGAATGGGGCGTCGCCGACCCCGTCACCCCTGAGACGGGCGGGCCGAGGGGCGGGATCACCAAGCCGATCCCCTCGCCCTCGCCCCGCGAGGTGTACCTGCTCGCCCGCACCCCCGGCCCGCTCGGCAAAAAGCTCGGCAAGACCTCTGGCTGGGTGCACCGCGCAGCTATCAAGGCGAAGAAGGTCGAGCAGATCTCCGGCGTGAACTACGAGCGGATCGACGACGCGGGCCTGCACATCACCTTCGGCGAGAACCGGGAGAAGCCGCGCCTGCTCGAGGTCGACAATGTCGTCGTCTGCGCCGGCCAGGAGTCCCAGCGCGGGCTGTACGACGAGCTGGTCGCGAAGGGGGTCCGGGCGCACGTCGTCGGCGGGGCGCTGCTCGCGGGCGAACTCGACGCGAAGCGCGCGATCCGGCAGGGGACGGAACTCGCGGCGGCGCTGTGAGGCCGGGCGCGGCACGGTTTACACTTGACTGTATAAACTGCGTTATACCCCATAGTGCAACTTATTACACCGCATAGCGTAAACTGTGCCGCGCCAACCCCGCCCCGAAGGAGCCCCCATGCCGCTGCCCCCGCCGTCCCCAGACCAGCCCGCAGTGATCACCGGAGCATCGCTCGGCATCGGCAAGGCCATCGCCCACGAGCTCGCAGCGCGCGGCTACCCGGTGCTCCTCGTCGCCCGCCAAGGCGAGCTGCTGGAAGCGCTCGCCGCCGAAATCCGTGAGAAATACAAGGTGGGCGCGGATGTCCGAGTCGTCGACCTGGTCGATCCGGAAGCCCGGAGCGCGTTCCAGGAGGAGCTCGCCTCGCTGGACGTGTCCATCCTGGTCGCCAACGCCGGCTTCGCGACCCAGGGCCTGTGGCACAAGGGTCTCGACTACGCGAAAGAACGCGCCGAGGTCGAGCTCAACGTCGTCGCCGCATACGAGAACACCCTCGCGGTCCTGCCGAAGATGCTCAAGCGCCGCAGCGGCGGCGTCGTCCTGACCGGCTCGAACGCGGGCAACAACGTCTTCCCGACCGGCAGCACCTACGCCGCGACGAAGGCCTTCGTGAACACCTTCGCCGAGAGCCTGCACTTCGACGTCAAATCCCAAGGGGTCCATGTCACCTTGCTCGCGCCCGGCTTCGTCGAGACCGCGCTGAAAGACGACCTCAAGGCGGGGCTGTTCTCGTCCTCGCTGTTCACCGCCTCTGCGGAGCACACTGCGAAAGCCACCGTCGACGGCCTGGTCAAGAACAAGCTCCGCGTCGTCCCCATCCTCGCGCACAAGATCCAGACCGCGATGGCGCTCTACAGCGCGCGCGGGCTCTACGGGCGGGCCTCGCAGCTCTTGGTCGGCAGGAAGTGAGCAGGCAAAAACCGCCCAAAGCGCGCGTCTTAGAATATCCAGAGTTGATCTTCTAAGGAGCCTCATGCCACTTCCCCCTCCCGCCCAAGGGCAGCCCGCAGTGATCACCGGGGCCTCGCAGGGCATCGGCAAGGCCATCGCGTTCGAACTCGCCGCGCTGGGCTACCCGGTGCTCCTGGTCGCCCGGCGTGCCGACGTGCTCGCCGAGGTGGCCGAACAGATCCGCGCCCGGCACGGCGTCGAGGCGCAGACCTGGCCGGTCGACCTCACCGACCGCGACGCGCGGCAAAAGCTCGTGGACAAGCTCGCCGAGACCGACGTGTCGATCCTCGTGAGCAACGCGGGCTTCGTCACCGCCGGGCTCTGGCAGGGCAAGCTCGACCTGGCGCAGGAGCGGGCCGAGGTCGAGCTCAACGTCGCCGCCGCCTACGACCTCGTCCTCGCCGCGTTGCCGAGGATGCTCGCGCGCCGCAGCGGCGGCGTCATCGTCACCGGCTCGATCGCGGGCAACGGCCCGGTGCCGATCACCACGACGTACTCGGCGACTAAGGCATTCCTCAACACGTTCGCCGAAGCGCTGCACTTCGACGTGCGCAATCGCGGCGTCAACGTGACTCTGCTCGCCCCCGGCATCGTCCGCACCGAGCTGGTCGCCGGGCCGCTGACGAAGTCCCCCGCGTTCTTGTGGGCGAGCGCGGAGCAGACCGCCAGGGCCGCGGTCGAGGGCTTGCGGCGCAACACGCTCCGGGTGGCCCCGACCGCCGCGCACAAGGTCCAGTCCGCGCTCGCGAACTACCTGCCCAGACCGCTCTACGCGAAGATCATGTACCGCTTCTACGGGGGGAAATGACGATGGGAGACGCGAAAGACCGGTTGCTGTGGATCGACTGCGAGATGACGGGACTGCGCCCCGGCCACGACCAGCTCATCGAGATCGCCGCCCTCGTCACCGACGGCGATCTGAACATCCTCGACGAGGGCATCGACCTGGTGATCCACGCGTCGGAGGACAAGCTCGCCCAGATGGACGAGTACGTGACCAACATGCACGCCAGCTCCGGGCTCACTGACGCGGTGCGCGCCGCGACGCTCTCCCTCGCGGAGGCCGAGGCCAAAGTGCTCGCCTACGTCAAAGAACGCTTCCCCGCCCCGCGCACCGCGATCCTGGCCGGGAACTCCATCGCCACCGACCGCTCCTTCCTCGCCAAGGACATGCCCGAGCTCGACGCGTGGCTGCACTACCGCATGGTCGACGTGAGCACGATCAAAGAGCTGTCCCGGCGCTGGTATCCGAGGATTTATTTCAACCAGCCCGAAAAAGGGCTCGCGCATCGGGCGCTCGCGGACATCGTCGAATCCATTCGCGAGCTGCGGTATTACCGGGCCACCGCGTTCGTCGCGCAGCCAGGGCCCACCGGCGAGGAGATCGAGGCCTCGGTCAAAGCGCTCGTGGACGGCTGACCGGACCTACACTGTCGGCCATGCCGAAGCCGGGACGACTCGTGGTGCGGCATGTGCCGTGGGCGCACCCCGACGCGCAGCTGCTGCGGGACGCGATGGCCGCCGAAGTCGGCCCGAGGTACGCCGCTCGGCGCACACTGCTGCCGCCGGAGGCGAGCGGGCACAACGACGTCGATCCCGAGACCGTGCACGCCACCCTCGTGGCGTACTCCGAGGACGGCGCGCCCGTCGGGCACGCGGCGCTGCGGTGGAACGACGGGGAACTCGAGCTCAAGCGGATGTTCGTCGCGGCGCAGAGCCGAGGGACCGGAGTGGCGCAGGCGTTGCTGCGGGCTTCGGAGGAGTCGGCCAGCGCGGCGGGCTCGGCGCGGCTCATCTTGCAAACCGGGGACCTGCAGCCGGACGCGGTGCGCCTCTATGAGAAAGAGGGCTACCACCGCATTCCGCGTTTCCCGCCCTACACCCACGAACTCCTCGCCTATTCGAACTGCTTCGCGAAAAACCTGCTTGCGCTCTGAGCGCGCCGCACGGACGGACTGTGCGCCAACCCTTGGCTTTCGTCGCAGGATGGGGGTACACTCGGCATCGTAGGGCCGAGAGGCCCGGTGTTGCCGCGCCGAACCTCCCGGCATGCGGAGTTACTGCTTCCGCTGGCGGATGATCACCCTCAGGATGACTAAGTCCCTCAGCAGCAAGAGGATCACCGCGAGGAGCGTGAGGGTGGTGTTCAAGGTGTTCACCCTCTCCTCCTCCCTGCTCAAGGAGCCCCGGAGCGTTTGCCCCGTCGCACCCGCACGGCGAGAATCCACCGCTCGAAATCACGGTACGACAGCGCACCGACAAGGCCGAGCCGCGCAAGCGAACGGCATGCTCGCCGAATAAGCCCAAAAGGAACTTCAGAGCAAACTGACGCCCACGTCCAGCCCCGGCGCGGGGCTCACGTCCAAGCTCGACGGTTTCGCCCCCGCCGCCGCGAAACCAGCTCCGAACGCGGCGATCATCGCGCCGTTGTCGGTGCACAGCCGAGGCCGTGGCACGCGCAGCTCGATCCCCGCCGCCGCGCACCGCTCGTCGGCGAGCGCCCGGATGCGGCTGTTCGCGCAGGCTCCGCCGCCGAGCACCAGCGTGGTCGCGCCGTGCTCCTTCGCGGCGGCGACGGCTTTCGCGGTGAGCACGTCCGCCGCCGCTTCCTGGAACCCCGCCGCCACATCGGCTTTCACATGGTCCGGGTTCGCCTGCAAGTACCGGATCACCGCTGTTTTCAGGCCCGAGAACGAGAAGTCGTATTTGGCGTCCTTGGGGCCGGTCATAGGCCGGGGGAATCGCACGGCCGAAGGGTCGCCGGTCTGGGCGAGCTTGTCCACCACGGGTCCGCCGGGGTAGCCGAGGCCGAGCAGGCGGGCGACTTTGTCGAACGCCTCCCCGGCCGCGTCGTCCACGGTCGCGCCGAGCTCGGCCAGCGGCTCGACGAGGCTTTCCGCTTTGAGGATCTGCGTGTGCCCGCCGGAGACCAAGAGCGCCACCGAGCGCGGCAGCGGGCCGTGTTCGAGCTGGTCCACCGCGATATGCCCGCCGAGGTGGTTCACCGCGTACAGCGGAACGCCCCAGGCGAGGGCGTAGGCCTTGGCCGCCGCGACCCCGACCGACAACGGGCCGATCAGACCGGGGCCGATGGTGACCGCCACCGCGTCGGGCTTGTCGATCTGCGCGGCCTCAAGCGCCCGGCGCACGGTCGGGCGGATCGCCTCTAGATGCGCACGGGCCGCGATCTCCGGCACCACCCCGCCGAACCGCACGTGCTCGGCCACGCTGGAGGCGACTTCGTCGGCGAGCAGGGTCAGCGCGCCGTCCGACTCGACCCGCACGATCCCCGCGCCGGTCTCGTCGCAGCTCGTCTCAATCCCAAGAACGATCACGCGCCCTCGCCGAAGTCCGCAGGGCGGCGCATGATCACGGCGTCCTTGCCCACGCGGCGATAGTAGTTCTTGCGCACCGCGATCCTCTCGAAGCCTTCGGTCTCGTACAGCTTGATGGCTGGCTCGTTGTCCACCCGGACTTCGAGGAACACCTCGCGGCCCTCGGCCTCGCACAAAAGCGCGCCGAGCAGCGCCCGGCCCGCTCCCGCGCGCTGGGCCGAGGGGTCGACGCCGATCGTCACGACCTCGGCGCTCTCGCCGAGCAGCGCCACGCCCGCGTAGCCGAGGACGAGTCCGGTGAGATCCCGAGCCGCGAAGTAACGGGTGTGGGCGGCCTTGAGGTCGCCCTTGACCATCGCGAGCGTCCACGGTCCTTCTTCTTGGAACAAGATCTGCTCCAGCTCTGCGACGCGCGGCAGGTCGACCTCGCGCAGCGCGTCCACCGTCGCCCAGGTCGTCATGACAGAACCCCTTTCATCGAGGCGGGCGGCACGGCGTCCGGCGGACGCAAGTACAACGCGGCCAATGGCGCTGGAGCCTCGCCCGCGAGCATCGCGCGCGAGGCGGAACGGGCGAGACCGGCCGCAGCGGGCGCGACGACGCACGACTTCCGCACGTCCTGCAGCGCCCCTCCGTCGAGCAGGTATGCCGCGCCCGCGACGGCTTCAGGGACGAAGCCGCCGAGCAGCTCGGGGAGCTCCGACGGCTTGCAGACGCCCGGCCCCTCGGTCCGTTGTCCGTCGCGATAGCGCGCCCAGAACACCTCGCGCCGTTTGGCGTCCGTCACGACCAGCAGATTCTTGGTCTCCGGCTCGGAGCCGAGCGCCTCGTCCGCGATGGCGTCCAAACCGCACACGCCGTAGACCGGCAGTCCGAGCGCGTCGCCGTACGCGGCGGCGGTCGCGATCCCGATCCGCAGCCCGGTGTACGGGCCAGGCCCGAGGCCGACGACGACAGCTTCCAGCTCGTCCTTGCGTCCTTCGCCGAGAGCCCGCTCGATCATCGGGGCCAACTGCTCGACATGGACGTTCCCCAGGGAGCGCTCTTCGCCGAGCAGGAGCCAAGACTCATCTTCACGGGACCACCGCACAAGGCCGACGGCCGAATCGGCTGTCGAAGTGTCGATGGTCAGTACAAGCATGGCCGCTCAAGTGTACCGGCGCTGCTTAGTCTTCCATCAAATCCGCGATGGCGAAGGAGACTTCGAACGGTTCCGTCACAGCGACGCGCTCACCGTCGAAGACCCCTTCCTGCTCGTGGTACTGCCCGTCGGAGCCGAGTTCGAGGGCGAGGAACCGCGTGGCCGGATCGGCCGCCTCCAGGTCGATGATCCAGTAATGCGGGATGCCCGCCTCGGCGTATTCGGCTCGTTTGACGACCAGATCCCGCCTCCGGCCTCCTTGTGAGAGAAATTCCACCACCAGCACGACATCGGTCTTCTCCACGCTGTGCTTCGCGCCGTCGTACACCGCGCGCGGAATAACCACGAGGTCCGGCACACGGTCTGTGGGAGGGAACTCACGTCGCAGATAAACACCCTGGTCTCGACCCACCGCCCACTGCTCACGGGACAACTGCGCCTGGAGAGACGCTTTGAGGTTGTCCTGCCCGTTGTTGTGGTTCCAAGTCGCAGGCTCTTCCTCCACGACCAACCCGGCCACCAGCTCCGCCCGGCATTCCGTCTCGCCCAGCGCCTCCCATTCCTCCACGGTCAACAAGTCGCCCTGCCGCTCGTACCGCGCCATGAATTCCGTCATGTTCCGAGTGTAGGAGCGGTGGCCGACAACGTCACCCGATCAGCCGGCCCACTCCCAGCTGACCCGGCGCACATCGCTCGCCCAGTCCGGCTCGATCCGCACCGTGAGCGTGCGCGTCCCGAGCCCTTCGACGTGCCCCTCGCCCCATTCGACCACGACCACCCCCGCCGCAAGCGCGTCCTCCAGCTCCAACGCCTCGAATTCGGCGTGATCGCCAAGGCGCTGCGCGTCCACATGCGCGAGCGCGAGGCCGCCGTCGGCGGCGGGATGGGTGTGCACGATGACGAAGCTCGGGGACTGCACCCGGCCCTGGACGCCGAGCGCTTCGGCGAGCCCTCGGGTCAGCGTCGTCTTCCCCGCGCCCATCGGGCCGACCAGCACCACCACATCGCCGGCCCGCAGCTGCGCGGCCAGCTCTCGCCCAAGGCTCCGGGTCTCGTCCGGAGCGGCAAGGGTCCGCTCCGACATCTCGGGCTCAGACATTGATGTGCTGCAGCCGCACGCGGCCCCGAATCTGCGTGACGATCTCGTAGTTGATGGTGCCCGCCGCTTTCGCCCAGTCGTCCACTGTCTGCTCGCCGTCCTTCCCCGACCCGAAGAGGGTGGCGATATCGCCCTCCCGCACCCTCGGCCGGCCGGGGCCGAGGTCAACGAGCACCTGGTCCATGCAGACCCTGCCAACGCCCGGATAGCGCCTGCCGCCGATCACGACCTCGAATTTCCCCGCGAGCGAGCGCGGCAGCCCGTCGGCGTAGCCGATGGGCAACAGAGCCAGCGTCGTGTCCGTCGGGGCGACGAAGTCGTGCCCGTAGGAGACCCCGTCGCCCGCTTGGATGCGTTTGACCAGCCCGACCCGCGCCGTCAGCGTCATCGCCGGGATGAGCCCGAAATCCCGGCCCGCGATCGGCGAGAGCCCGTACACCGCCACGCCGGGCCGGGTCGCGTTGAACGCGGGCACTCCGTCCACCAGCGCCCTGGGCCGGGTGAGCACGGCGGGCGAGTTGGCCAAATGCACGAGCTGGGGGCTCAGGCCCGCCTTCCGGGCCAGCGCCACCGCGTCCCGCAGACCGCTCGCCTGCTCCGCGTTGGTGCGGTACTCGGGCCGGTCGGCGTTGGCGAGATGGCTGAACACCGCCCGCACCCGGACCGCTCCCGCGGCTTCCGCGTTCGCGAGGTCGGCGAACGCTTTGCGCCAATCCTCGCGCGCGAAGCCGCCTCGGTTCAGCCCGGTGTCCACCTTCACCGCGACGACGGCGGGCTCATCGGCCCGCATGGCCGCCTCGGCCACAGCGCGCAGTTGCGTCGAGGTGGAGACGCCGAGCTCGATGCCGAGGGCGACCGCCTCCGCGAACACGGCCACTGCCTCGCTCGGGTCGAAAGCGTGCAGCCAGGCGATGATCGGGGCCTCGATCCCGCCCGCGCGCAGCTCGAAAGCCTCGTCGAGGGTCGCGACGCCGATCTGCGCCGCGCCGGCCGCAAGCACGGTCCGCGCAACCGGAACCGCGCCGTGGCCGTAGGCGTTCGCCTTGAGCACCGCGATGACCTTGGCGGGGGCCGACGCTTGGATCAGCAGCCGGACATTGTGCGCGAGCGCGCTGTGATCCACCGTCGCCTGCACCGCCGGAGCCGAAACCATGATTCGAACATACCGCGCAATTCAGCGCGACATGCTCCGCACCGCGCGGATGGCTTCGGGGATGTGCGCCGCAAGCCTGCTCGCGGTGATCGGCGCGCCCCTCTCCCCGCCTGCGGCGAGGTCGGCTGCGCGGCTGTGGATGGCAGCGGCGAGGGGCGCGGCGTAATCGGAGGTCGCAGGGGCACGGATGACGACGTGGCCCGAGCCCGCTGAACGCACAGAGCACGGACCCGGCGCTCCCGTCGCGAGCAACGCGCCGATCATGCCGGAAAGCACATCCCCCGAGCCCGCTGTGGCGGCCCAAGACCCCTGGGCGATGTTCACCAGAACCCTTCGGCTCGGTTCCGCGATGATCGTGACATGGCCTTTGAGCAGCACTGTCACATGGCACTCCACCGCCAATTCCAGCGCTGCCGCCACCCGGTCCGCGCCGACCGGGCGGCCCGCGAACGCCTCGAACTCCCGGTCGTGCGGGGTGATCAGCGTGGGGGCCGCGCGGCCTTTGATCGCGTCGGGGACCAGGCGCAAGGCGCTCGCGTCGGCGACCACCGGCAGATCGGTGGCGAGCACCTGGAGCAGGAGTTCTTTGACGGACTCGTCCGCGCCGGGGCCGATCACCCAGGCGTTTACCCGCCCGGTCGACTCGAAATCCTCGCTCACCACCAGCTCGGGATGGACCGCAACCAGCGTTTTCGCCGCCGGACCCACGACGCGGACCATGCCGGAGGTCATCGCCAGCGCGCCCGCGGCGCACAGCGCCCCGGCTCCTGGGTACGTGGGCGATCCCGCGACGACGCCGACCACGCCCTGGGTGTACTTGTCGTCGTCCGGCCCTGGCACAGGCAGGAAGTTCGCGATTTGCTCCTCGGACAACGCCTCGAACCCGCCCGGCTCGTAGAGCACGCCCAGATGGCCGAGATCGGTTTCCCCGTAGCCGATATCCACCAGCTCCAACCGTCCGCAACGTTCCGGGTTCAAGGCGTGGACCTGCTTGAACACGCCCATAGCCACAGTCACGTCCGCAGTGACGGCAGGGCCGTCCACCGCGCCGGTGTCCGGGTCCACGCCGCTCGGAAGATCCACCGCGACGATCCGATGCTGCACAGGCACTGGCCTGCTGAAGATCTCAGCGGCTTTGTCGCGGAGCGGCCCCCGCCCAGACAACCCGACCACTCCGTCCACCACGATGCCCCGTTCCCGATCTCTCTCCCAGGGCAAACCCGCCTTTGGCACATCGTCGACGAACTTCCCACCCGCTCGGCGGAACGCGGCCAGGCCCTCGGCGTGCGCCCGCTCCGGGCTGAGCAGCAACACCTGCACGTCCACGCCCCGGCGCTTGAGGAACGCCCCGGCCCAGAGCGCGTCTCCGCCGTTGTCCCCGGTTCCGACGACCAGCCAGACTTTCCGGCCGACCACGCCCCCGAAATGATCCCGCAGCTCGCCAAGGACCACTTGCGCCAGGCCGTAAGCGGCGCGGCGCATCGGGACTCCGGGAGCCAGCTCCTCGATCAGTGACTCATCAGTCTGTTTCACCAGCGCCGCTGGGTAGTAATAAGGCATCGATCCCCACTCTACCTGGCGAAATCGCGGGATGTGGCCCATGTTACGATCAGTCGGGAAGAGGAGGATCCGATCATGAAGTCGCGGCTCGAATCGATCGGCTCCTACCTGCCAAGCGCCTCCGTCTCCACCGAGGAGCTGCTGAGCCAGCTCGCCTGTGCCGACCCCATCGACCTCGCAAGGATCAGCGGCGTCCAGCGTCGGCGGGTGCACAGCTCGGACCCGGCGGACTTCGAGGACTCCTACCGGCTCGCGACCCTCGCCGCACGGGACGTGCTCGCGAAATCCCGCCACGGCGCGGCGGATCTGGACATGATCATCTCCTGCTCCATCGCCCGAGGCCGGGACGGGGAATACCTCACGTTCGAGCCGTCCTTCGCATTGGCGCTGAAGAACGACCTCGGCGCGACCGGGGCTGTGCACTTCGACGTCTCTAACGCCTGCGCGGGCATGTTCACCGGGGTCATGGTCCTGGACCGGCTCATCCGCAGCGGCGCGGCAAGGCGCGGCATGGTCGTCTCCGGCGAGTACATCACCGCGATCTGCGAGACCGCCCTCAAGGAGATCTCGCACAAATACGACCCGCAGTTCGCCTCGCTCACCGTCGGGGACAGCGCCGTCGCGGTGATCCTCGAAGCCGCCGCCGACGACGCGCCCGACGGGATCGACTACGTGGACATCATGACCTGCGCCGAGTTCGCGGAGCTGTGCATCGGCATGCCGAGCGACAAGAACGCCGGCATCGCGCTGTACACCGACAACCGGGCGATGCACAACGCGGAGCGCTACAAGCTCTGGACGACGCGCCAACGCGACTTCCTCGCCGCGCGGGGCAGCGACTTCGCCGCCGAGCGGTACGATTTCATCATCCACCACCAGTTCTCCGGCCCGGCGATCACGTACATCAACCAGCTCGCCGCCAAGGAGTTCGGGGCCGAGATGCCCGAGAGCCTCACCGTCCTTGAGGAATACGGCAACACCGCGTCCACCGCGAACTTCCTGGTCTTGCACGAGCATATGAAGCGCGGCGTCGTCGCGCCGGGTTCCAAGGTGCTCCTGGTGCCCGCCGCCTCCGGGGTCGTCGCCGGGTATCTCTGCCTGACCGTCGGCGACGTCGCGGCCTAGCCGACAGAAGGGAGTCCGTCATGGGAGTCGTCATCCGGTCCAGCGCGGCGAACGCCGACCCGGACACGCTCAGTTCGCTCGAACGGGGCAGCCGGGCCGTCGCGGCGGCCATCGCGGCGGCCGGTCTGGCCCCGGAGGCGGTCGGCGCGCTCATCAACACCGGCGTGTACCGGGATTCGAACATGGTGGAGCCTGCCATGGCGGCGCTCATCCAGAAGAAAGCGGGCATCGGGCTCGAATACGCGACCGGCGCGGTCCCCGCGTTCTCCTTCGACCTGATGAACGGCGCGGTCGGGGCGCTCAACGCGGTGCAGGTGGCCCAAGCCCTGCTCGCCACCGGCAGCGCGCGGCACGTCGTGATCGTCTCGGGCGACGCGCACCCCTCCCTCGACCCCGCTGCTCAGGACGGCTTCCCGTTCGCGACCGTCGGGGCGGCGCTGCTGCTCCAGCAGACTCCCGGACCGGCGGGCTTCGGAGCCTTGCAGACCGCCTCGGACAACGGGGCCGCGCCGCCGGAGGGCTATCTCAAGCCCTACGAGGCCGGGGCGGGCGGACGCGCGGTCATCACCGTGGACCGTCCCGCCGACCTCGCCGCCAGGCTTGCGCCCCTCGCCGTCCGGGCCGCCCGCGCCGTGATCGCCGCCGATGGGCTCGACCTCGACAGGACGCTGGTGGTCAGCTCCCGTCCGACGGCCGAGTTCGCCGGATCGCTCGCCGAAGCCCTCGGCGTGCCCGCCGCCGCGGTCGTGACCGCCCGCGCCGAGGCCGACCCGCACACCTCCGCCGTCCCGCTCGCCTACCACCAAGCGCGCGAGGCGGGCTTGCTCGACGGGGCGCGGCACCTCCTGTTCGTCGCGGCCGGCGGCGGCCCGACCGCCGCCGCGATCGGCTACCTGCTCCCCGAGGGGGAAGGGTGAGCCGCGCTATGGTGCTCGCGGCCCGCGCGGTCCCGCTCGCGGGCTGGGCCTATCTCGGCTACGGGCTCATCCGCCCGCCGAGGTCGCCGCTGGCCCGAGCGCTCTTCTGGATCGACGGCGCGCTCAGCGTCGGCGCGCACGCGGCGCAGATCCCCGCCGCGATCCGGGCGCTGGAGCCGCTGGGGGTGCCGCGCGCCCGGACCGCCCTGCTGACCTTCGTCTTCGGGGCCACCTGGTGGCGCGCCGAGCGGCGGGAGCGCCCGTGAAAGTGCTCGTCACCGGAGCGACCGGCCATGTCGGCGGCCGCGTCGTCGCCGACCTCGCAGAGCACGGGCACCAGGTCCGCGCGCTTGTCCGCAGACCGGACGCGAAGTTGCCGGACGGGGTCGAGCCGGTCCTGGGAGATCTCACCGGCTCCGCCCCGTTGTGGCGGGCCTGCGCGGGCGCGGAGGCCGTCGTCCACTCCGCGGCCCTGCTCGGCGAGTCCGGGGACAAGGCCGTCTACTGGGACACCAACGTGCGTGGCACACGGCGGCTCCTCAACACCTCGCGAGAAGCAGGTTGCCGCGTCTTCGTGTTCATCGGCAGCCCGAGCGCGACGCTCGACCCCGACGGCGGCGATCAGCTCGGCGTGGACGAGTCCGCGCCCTACCCGAAGCGCTTCTTCGACGTGTACTCCGAGACCAAAGCCGTGGCGGAACAACTGGTGCTCGCGGCCAACACGCCCGAGTTCCGCACCTGCTCGCTACGGCCACGGGCGGTCTGGGGGCCGGGCGACCGCACCGGTCCGGTCATGCGGATCCTCGGGAAAATGCGGGACGGCAGGCTGCCTGATCTCGACCGGGGCAAGCCGGTGTTGGAGTCCATGTGCTACGTCGACCACATCGCCCAGGCGGCGCGGCTCGCGCTCACGGCGGAGCGGGCGGCGGGGAAAGCCTACTTCATCACCGACGCGGAGCCGGTCGATCTGTGGGCGATGATCCGCGAGGCCGCCGCGCTGTTCGAGCTGCCGCCGCCGACCAAACGCGTCCCCCGCCGGTGCTGAACGCGGTCGTCGCCGCCGTGGACGTGCTCTGGCGCGTCCACGCCATCTCCCGGCACTTCGAGCCGCCGCTCTCCCGCTACGCGCTGGCGCTCTTGACCCGCTCTGCGGTGTACGACATCTCGGCGGCCAGGCGCGACCTGGGCTTTCGTCCGGACGTAGACCTGGAGGCCGGGCTAGAGCGGTTCCAGGGCTGGGTGCGCGAGCAGGGCGGGCTGGAGCGGATCCTGGCGGGGCGGCGATGAGCGCGGCCGCCCGGGACCTGTGGGTCGTCGTCCCCGCCTTCAACGAGGAGCGCTGGATCCCCGGCCTGCTCGCCGCCCTCGCCGCCCAGCGAGGTCCAGGTTTCGCGCTGGCCGTGGTGGACAACGCCTCCACCGACCGCACCGCAGCCATCGTCCGCGAGTTCGCCGCCGCGCATCCCGGCCTGCGGGTCGATCTCGTCCACGAGCCGCAGAAGGGCACCGGGGCCGCCGCCGACACGGGTATGCGCCACGCCATCGCGCAAGGCGCGACGCGGCTCGCCCGCACCGACGCGGACTGCGTCCCGGCCCCGGACTGGACCGAGCGGGTCGCCGCCGCCTTCGACTCGGGGCTCGGGCTGGTCAGCGGGCAGATGATCCCCCGCAAGGACGAGGGCGTCTCATGGCTGGACCGGTCCGTGACCAGCCTCGCCATCGAGGTCGCGGGCCTGTTCGGCAAGATCCGCCCGGGCAATCGGGGGCCGGGCTACCTCGGCCCGTACATGATGACCCCAGGCTGCAACATGGCGATCACCGCCGACCTCTATCTCGAGGCGGGCGGCTTCCCCCGCTCGAAGATCGAGGACCTGCACGAGGACCGGGCGCTGGTGAACGCGGTGCGCACCATCACAACCGCGTACGGACGCCGGCGCGACGTGCGGGTGCTCTGCTCGCAGCGCCGGGTCAAGGCGTGGGGGCTGCGCAAGACGCTGGCCTGGTACGCGGACCACCGTTACCGCCCGCCGATTGTGGACATCCGATGACCTCGCGCGATTTCGTCGCCGCGCTTTTCGCACGGGCCGAGGCTTCGCCCGACGCGCCCGCCCTCGCGGACTCGGGCTCAGGCGCCCTCGACTACCGGACCTTCTCCGCCCGGATCGGCGCGGCGGCGACCCGGCTGCGCGGCCTGGGGTTCGGCCCTGGCCAGCGGATGCTCTTCTCCGTCCGACCCGGAGCCGACATGCTGGCCTTCCTGCTCGGAGCCATCGCGGCGGGCGGGTCGGTCGCCTTCATCGACCCCGGCATGGGGCCCGACCTCTTCCGCCGCAGGGCGGAGCGCATCGCGCCGTCCTTCGCCGCGATGGAATCGCTGCTCTACACCGCGAGCGCCCCCGGCCCGCTGCGCGCCTACGCCCGCCGCAAATGCCTTGTGCTGCCCCGGTTCTCCGATCTGCCGGTGCGGCACATCCACGCCGGGCGGCGGCTGCCCGGCGTGCCTCGTTCCTCCACGCCGCTGCGCTCGCTGCTCGAGCCGGTCCCCGAGCGGTTCGCCTTCGCGCCCGCCCCGGAGGCCGAGGCGCTGATCGTGCCGACCTCCGGCACGACCGCAGACCCGAAGATGGTCGTGCACACCAGGGGCACGCTCGGCTGGGGACTCTCGCACTTCACAGCGCGGGCGGGCCTCGGCCCCGGCGCGCATGTGGTCACCGACCAGCTCATGGTCGGGCTGCCCGCGCTCATCTCCGGCGCGCTGTGGACCATCCCCCGGCCTAGGGCCGCCGCGCGCACAAACCCTCAGAAATTCGCCCGGCTGCTCGACGGCGCTGCCCATTCTGCCGCCACGCACACCTTCGTCACCCCCGCCGACCTGCCCGCCGTCCTCGCCGCCCGCGCCGACGCGCCGTCGAAGCTGCGCTGCCTCCTGCTCGGCGGGGCCGTGGCAACCCCGACGCTCCTTGCGCAAGCGGCGAAGGCGTGGCCCGGCGCGGCGCCCCTCGTCGTGTACGGGATGACCGAGATGCTGCCCGTCGGCTTCGGCTCGGACGGGACGGCGTTCGACCTCGTGCCCGGAGTGTCCGCGCGGATCGCCAAGGACGACGAGCTGTGGTTGTCCGGTCCGGGCCTCTGCCGCAGCTACCTCGGCCACAAGCCGCTCGCCGAACTCGCCACAGGGGATCTAGCCAGGCTGGACGGGGACCGCCTGACGCTCATCGGGCGGAAGAAAGACATGATCATTCGGGGCAAGACGAACATCTACCCCGGACTCTACGAACCCGCGATCAACTCGCTCGACGGCGTGCGCGAGGGCTGGCTCGTCGGCGTGCCCGACCAGATCGGGGACGAGCGCGTCGTGCTCGCCCTCGTCCCGGCAGACCGAGCGCCCCCCGACCTCGCCGCCCGCGTCCGCCGCGCCCTTCCCGGCCTCATCGACCGGGACGCGCTGCCCGACGAGGTCATCGTCATCGACAAGACCCCCGTGTCGGGCCGTTCTCGTAAAGTGGACCGAGCGGCGCTGCGAGCGCTGGTCGCGAGCTTGGAAAGGCATGGGGGATGACACAAGAAGACGACGACCGGGCGTTCGTGCAAAGCAAAATCAGCGGCAGGATTCGCGTGCTCGCCGCCGACGAAGCCCCGAGCGAGGCTCCCGCATGGTGGATCGAGGCGAACGCGGCCGCAGGACGTGACGCGGTGGCTATCGCGCTGGAGCACTGGCGGCCGGTCGTCGGCGCGCGCTTGCCGCAGTTCCTTGCCCAGATCGAGCGCGACGGGACCGGCGTGTTCCTCGCGCGCAGGGCCCGGCTCGAGGGCAAGCCCGACGATCTGTTGCTGCTCTACGCGCTGGCCGACCCCGACGACCCGTCAGCGGTGCTCACCAGGTTCGGGCCGCTCCCCGCCGCCGCAGGCGCCGTCCCCGCATGCTGGCCGAACCTGCCGGCAGAGCTCCAGAGCTTCTTCCTGGCACTGCACAACGGCTTCCACGTCGACCTGGGCGGGCTGGGCCTGCATGAGGCCGACAGCTTCGTTTTCCCCAGCGAACACGGCGAACCCGACGACTACGAGTTCTGGTCGCCGTCCGAGGACAATCCGCATGTCAGCCACCTCGTCGAAGTGGCCGGGGACGGCTGTGGCGGCGGGCTCTGCCTCGACGTCTCGAACCGCGAAGGCCAAGGATGGGACTGGTACCAAGGCATGTTCAAGGCCGTCGACTTCTGGCCCGCCCTCGACACGATCCTCCGTCAGGATCTTTCGTAGAAGCTCAGCCCTACTCCACCGTGACGGACTTGGCGAGGTTGCGCGGCTTGTCCACGTCCAAGCCCCTGGCGATGGCGACCTGCGCGGCGAAAACCTGCAGCGGGACGATGGTCAAGAGCGGCTGCCAGAGGGTCGACACGGCGGGGACGGTGAAGAGGTAGTCCGCGTGCGGCGCCGCCGCGTCGTCGCCCTCCTCCGCGATGACGATGGTGCGCGCGCCTCGGGCCTGGATCTCGCGGATGTTGCTGAGCACTTTGGCGTGCAGCATGGATTTCGCGGGCGGGGCGACGACCACCACGGGCACGCCCTCCTCGACCAGCGCGATGGGGCCGTGCTTCAGCTCGCCAGCCGCGAAGCCTTCGGCGTGCATGTACGCGAGTTCTTTGAGCTTGAGGGCGCCCTCGAGCGCCACCGGGTAGCCGACGTGGCGGCCGAGGAAGAGGATGGTCGAAGCCCCGGACAGCTCGGTGGCGAGCTTGCGCACCGGGTCCATCTGGGCGAGCACGTGGCGCAGCAGCTCGGGGATGGCTTCGAGCTCGGCGATCTCGCGCGCCACCTCGTCCGGGTATTTCATGCCCCGAGCCTGGGCGAGGGCGAGGCCGACCAGGTAGTTCGCGGTGACCTGGGTGATGAAGCCTTTGGTGGACGCGACGGCGATCTCCGGCCCGGCGTGCGTGTACAGCACCCCGTCCGCCTCGCGGGGGATCTGCGCGCCGTTGGTGTTGCAGATGGCGAGGACCTTCGCGCCCTGCTCCTTGGCGTGGCGGACGGCTTCGAGGGTGTCGAGGGTCTCCCCGGACTGCGAAATCGCAAGGACGAGGGTGGCGGAGTCCAGCACCGGGTCGCGGTAGCGGAACTCGCTCGCCAGCTCCACCTCCACCGGCAGCCTGGTCCAATGCTCGATGGCGTATTTGGCGATCAGACCCGAGAGGTACGCGGAGCCGCAGGCCACCACGAAGACCTTGTCCACCTCGCGCAGATCCTGATCGGTGAAGCGCTGCTCGTCGAGCACGACCCGGCCCCCGTCGAAATGGCCAAGGAGGGTGTCGGCCACCGCGTCCGGCTGCTCGGCGATCTCTTTGAGCATGAAGTGCTCGTAGCCGCCTTTTTCCGCCGCCGCGAGGTCCCAGTCGATGTGGAACGGCTTGCCCGCGCGCTCCTCGCCGTCGAAGGAGCTGATGGCGTAGCCGTCACGGGTGATCGCGACAACCTCGTCCTGGCCCAGCTCGACCGCCTCGCGGGTGTGCTCGATGAACGCCGCGACGTCGGAGGCGAGGAACATCTCGCCCTCCCCGACGCCGAGGATGAGCGGGGTGGAGCGCCGGGCGGCGACAATCGTCCCCGGATGGTCGGCGTGGGTGAAGACCAGTGTGAACGCGCCGTGCAGCCGCGCGGCGACCGCTTGGACGCTCGCGAACAGATCCCCCTTCGTCGGCCCGTCTGCCACCGCGCGGGCGACGAGGTGGACGGCGACCTCGCTGTCGGTGTCGCTCGCGAACTCGATCCCGTCTGCTTCCAGCTCGGAGCGCAGCTTCAAGTGGTTCTCGATGATCCCGTTGTGCACGACCGCGACTCGGCCGGTCGAGTCGAGGTGGGGGTGCGCGTTGCGGTCGGTGGGGCGCCCGTGGGTCGCCCAGCGGGTGTGCCCCATGCCGAGGTGGCCGAGGAACGCAGGGCCGCCGTCGAGCACGGCCTCCAGGTTCGCGATGCGCCCTGCCTTCTTCGCCGTGACCAGTTGGCGGTCCTCGGCGACCACGGCGATCCCCGCGCTGTCGTACCCCCGGTACTCCATTCTGCGCAACGCCTCCATCAGGACTGGAGCCGCTTGCCGGTGGCCGACGTAGCCGATGATGCCGCACATGCCGTCTAGGGTAGGTGAATTGGCGGCAAATCTCGAACGACGTGCGGGGCAGAACGGGCGCTCGCTCAGAAATGGCCGTACATGTGCCCGAGCCCGAGGGAGATCTCCACCGCGACGACCAACGCGACGGCGGGCCAGGGCCAGACCCGCCGCTGTTGGCGCAGTCCGACGACGACAACCGCGAGGATCGGCCACGGCAACGCCACGAGCAGGGCTCCTGCGATGAAATACCACACCAGCTTCGACCAGCCGTCGACGTTCTGGCCGGTGGAGGCTCCCACAATGACGAGGATCGCGTCAATGATCCCGATGACCAAGCTGAACACGCCCGCCGCTGTGCCCCCGACGAGCAGCAACGTCCAAATCGCCCAGGTGGTCGTCTTCTCGAACTTCGCGCGCCGGGCCCGCTCAGATCGTCGCGCGTGCGGATTCGTCATCCGCGCTAGGATACGTCCATGGCGAAGAACCCGAAAGCCCTGATCCCCCGGCTCACCCGCACCGGGCCGAATCGGGTCGTGCGCGGCGATCTCGGCTCGGCGGGGACTCCTGGGCTCGTGTTCTCCCCTGCCAGCGGGTCGAACGCCCCCGCCGTGGTGTTCGCGCACGACTGGGTGACGCATCCGCGCCGCTACCAGCGGACGCTGCGCCACCTCGCCTCGTGGGGGTTCGTCGTCGCGGCTCCGAGCACGGGCCGGGGCTTCTTCGCGAGCGACAAGGAGTTCGCCGCCGAACTCGCCCGGACGCTGGAGATTCTGCGCACCGCGACGTTCGGCGCGGGCCGGGTCCAGACGAACCCGGAGCGGATCGGGCTCGTCGGGCATGGCTTCGGGGCTTCGGCCGCCGTGCTCGCGGCGGCGAAAGAGCCAGGCCTGGCAGGCGTCGCCGCGCTCTGGCCGAGCAAAACCACGGCCGTCGTTGCCCAGGCCGCGGAGGAGATCCCCGCCCCCGGCTTGATCCTCGCCACGGTGGCGGAAGAGTTGTCGTTGACCTCGAACGCCACCGAACTCGCGCTCGCCTGGGGCGGCGAGGCGGCGCTGCGCGCGATACCGGCGTTCGAGCCGCAGCGGCTGCCGGAGCGGCTCGGTCCGCGCGGATGGTTCGAGTTCGACTTGGCCGCTGGCCGCAACGGCGTGCACGCGCTGCTCACCGGCTGGCTCCTCGCGGTTTTGGCGAAGGACAAGGACTACGCCGCGTTCGCGAATCCCGAAGCGGAGCTGCCCGGCGTCGCCCCGCTCGACGCGTCGGCGATCGAGCGCAACCCGGTCAGCGCGGTCCGGGCGCTGCTCGGGTAGCGCTACTCGTCCCCGTACCCCGAGCCGATCCGCCGGGTGCTGTCGCCCCAGCCTCGGCCTTTCGCCCGCGCGCCGGGCTGCTGCGCGCCCGTCCTCAGCGCTGCGGCCTGCCGGGCGAGTTCGGCGGCGCGTTGCTGCTCGGCCCTGTTCTGCGCAGCCAGCTGAGCCTGCTGCGCGATCCGCTGCTGCTCGGCTTGCTGCCTCGGATCCGAGGACCGGGCCGACGAGGCCCCCGGCCGCGCCTCCCCCGCGCTCCGGAGACGGGCGGCGAACTCGCGCTGCCAACGCGCCTCCATCTGCTGGTTGCGGATCAGGATGTTCCGCAATTCCGAGGGCAGTTCTGCCGGAACAGTCTCTTCCGCGCTTTTGACCTCGTGCGCAGCCGCACTGTTCCCGATATTCCGAGTGCTCGCGCCCCAGCCCCGATCCGCCGAGCGCGCAGACTGCGGCCCCGTCGAACTGAGGCTTTGCTGGACCCTGCGGCTACTGCTCTCCGCGCTCTTGCGCAGGTACTCGAAGCCCGCGTTCGTCTCTCGCTGCAGCTGCTGCGTCTGTTTCTGGCTCTCTCGCTGAAGGTGGTAGAGCTGCTCGACAGGGTCCATGGCCTCGGCTCAGAAACTCGGAATCGCGCTCGGCGCGACGGAAATCGGCGTTGTCGCGGGCACCGCGCACACCTGCGGCGCAGGAGCCGAGTCCTCCTGGACGATCGGCACCTGCAGCTCGTTCGACTCGACCTCGAACTCGCCGTGGTCGCCCTGCCTCGCCGGAACGACAACCGGATCGGCCTGCCCGCCGCCGCCTGCCGCGTACAGGCCTCCGCCACCGCCCGGCTGCGCGATCACCGCGCCTTCCGGAGCGGTCGCCGAGCCCTCCGGCGACAGAGAGACCGAGCCGTCGGGAGCGGCCGCCGAGCCGTCGAGCGCAACATCGGAGTCGGGGATCCCGTCGCCGTCGAGGTCGGCCCCGACGTCCGCCGAGCCGTCGTCGTAAAGATCCGCAGCCCCGTCGAGCGACGCGTCCTCGTCCGCCGCCTCGTCGGCGCTCTTCGCCGCGTCGGTTCCGCCGTCTTTCGTGAAACCGGAGAAATCAGTGCCCGAGAGCGCGTCGCCAATGGCTCCGAGCCCGGAACCAGCCGCGCCGGCGAGGCCCGAGCCGAGCTGGCCGGCCGCGCCGGCGAGGCCGCTGATCGTGTCGCCGATCGCGCCTGCGATGTCGCCGAGGAAGCCCATGTCCGGCGCGGAGCCGCCGCTGTCGCCGCCCGAGGCCCCGTCGCCCGCGCCGCCGCCGTCCGCGCTGTCGTCAGAGCTTCCGCCCTTGCCCGAAGAACCGCCGCCGGTGCCGCCGCCCGAGGGAGCGCCGCCGCCCGCCGCCGGAGCGGTGGCCGCGGCCGGAGTCCCCGCAGCAGCAGGAGCGGCTGTCGCAGCGGCAGCCGCCGCCTGGTCTCCTGCCTGGTCCGCCGCTGAGGCCGCAGCCGCCGATTCGCCCGACGCAGCGGTCTGGTCCTGTTGTTCCTTGCCCTCGCAGCCGCAGTCGTCCGGCCGGTCCGGCTCGCACGTGATCGGGAACTCGGGAACCTTGTACGGATCCACGTTGACATCGCGGAGCGTGCTCGCCAAAAGCTCGGTCGACGACGAAGCCTGCTGCTCGATCATCGAGAGCAGCCGTTGGAACATCGTCGCCGCGAACTCGGTCGGCACGGCCACCTGGCTCTTCAATTGCTGGCGCAACGCGTCAACGAGGCTCTGCGCGTTCGGAGCCGCAGGCCGCTGGTTCATCGCGCTCTGGATCTGCTGCACGGCTTGGACGATCGAGTCCGTCGTCCGGTACTGGCCGAGGCTGCCGAGCAGATTGGAGCTCAGGCCCTCGGCTTGCTCCCGCAGATCGGTCAGCATCTTGACGACCGACTCCTGGTACTGGTCGAGCGCGCGGGAGAACTGTCCGACCTTCCTGAAATCGGTGTTCGCTCGAGCCGCCGCCGCCTGGTAGTTCGCGTACGCCGCCTGCCCCGCAGTGTCCGGCCACGCGGCGCTCAACTGCCCCGCCGTCGAATCCGCGTGCGCGCGAGCCTGCTCGAGGCTCGTCCGGACGTTGTTCAACAGCTCCGAGGCCCCGCCGAGCCGCTGCAGGCTCAATTCGCCCCACTGGTCGTACCGGCGTTGCAGCTCGGCCCCGGAGGCGCTCACTTGTAAAGGGACTCCCACGGAGTTCAGCGCGGCCGCGGCGGCGCGGACCTGGTCGATAGCTTGCAGCCCCTGTGCCACGACGGCGCTCTGAATGAGCTCTTTCCCCGTCGACGCGCCTTGTCCCGTCGATGCAGCAGTCATAGCGATGCTTCCCTTCCCTTCGTCCTCTGCCCGTCAGCCCTGGAAACCGCGGAACGGCGCGTCGGCCTGGTCGATCTTGTTCTCGACCGAGGCGAACGCGCGGCCGTGGTGCTCATCGATCTTCTCGTAGGAAGCCGCTGCGCTGATCAACGACTGCCCGAACGCGACGAGGTAGTCGTGATACTTGTTCATCGACTCGCCGAGTTGCGCCGTTCCCGTGGCGAACCCCTGCGCGGACGAGGCGGCCGGAGTGCCGCTCAGGGCCGAGACCAGCAGATTCCCCGCCGTGATGACGTCGGTCTCGATCCGTCCGACCTGGTTCCCGTCGCCCTGCAGCTCCGAGCCGATCCGACGCACCTCCGCCGGTTGCATTTTCGCCAAGGCCCTCGCCCCTCTTTCCTGTCGTCGTGAGCAGTTGTGCTTTTGCTATGTTTGACGTTCCCGAGCCGGTTTTGGTTCCCCTCAATTCTTGAATTCCGAGTGAACGCTGAGCACTCCTATGTGCGCAGGTCAAAGGCATCTTCTTCGGGATACCGCGCCGTCTTTGGCTCCAATCGGCCGAGCCCGCGCGAATTGCGATGAGCGTAACACCGGGGTCGGGGCCCCGCAAGAGATACGACAGGCCGGCGACCACACCATATGCCACTGGTCATCCCGGCGGACGGGACGCACGGCCACCGCCTCGATCTGTGGAGCGCGAGCGGGACCGACGCGTGGACGGCCGACAACGCCGTCCGGGGCCGGGTTCTACTTCAAGTTGGTGGCGCGCACCAGATGGGCCACCTGCTCGGCGACCTCGTGCGCGGAGAGCGCCGACTCTGCCTCCACCATGACGCGGACCAGTTGCTCCGTGCCCGAAGGGCGCAAGAGCACTCGGCCCTTGTCGCCCAGGCGCGCCTGCGCGGCGGCGACCGCCGCGAGCACCGTGCCGTCGCTCGCCGCCGCGAGCTTGTCGACCACGGGGACATTGACCAGCACTTGCGGATACACCTGGACGACCGAGGCCAGCTCGGAAAGGCTCTTCCCCGTCTCCACCATGCGAGCGATGAGCCGCAGGCCGACGACCATGCCGTCCCCGGTCTCGCCGAGGTCGGGAAGCACCACATGCCCGGATTGCTCGCCGCCGATGGAGTACCCGCCCTCGCGCAGCGCGTCGGTCACATGCCGGTCCCCGACCGGAGTGACCTCCAGCTCGATGCCCGCCTCGCGCATCGCGACGTGTAGGCCGAGATTGCTCATCACCGTCACGACGAGCTTGCTGTGTCGGAGCTGCTGACGCTCGTGCAGGCCGAGGGCCAAAATCGCCATGATGGCGTCGCCGTCCACGACATCGCCGTCCGCCGCGACCGCGAGACACCGGTCGCCGTCGCCGTCATGGGCCAGTCCGAGGTCAGCGCCTTCTTCCAGCACGGCGGCGCGCAGCCCGTCGAGATGCGTGGAGCCGCACCGATCATTGATGTTGAGGCCGTCCGGTTCGGCGTTGAGCATGATGACTTCGGCTCCGGTCGCCTCGTACACCTGCGCCGCAAGCCGAGAAGTCGCGCCGTTCGCGCAGTCAACGACCACGCGCAGCCGCTCCGCGCGCGGCGTGAGCGGGGCGAAGCGGGTCGCATAGCGTGCCGCGCCGTCGGGGAATTCGACGAGATCGCCGACCCCCGCGCCGGTCGGGCGTTCCCCTTCGCCCCAGCCCCAGCTGGCCTTGCCGCCTTTGCGCACCCGCAGGACGTCCGCAGACAGCAGCGTCTCGGTCTCCGTGTCGAGCTTGCCGCCGCCGGGCCCGAAGAACTTGAGCCCGTTGTCCGGCATCGGGTTGTGCGAAGCCGAGATCACGACACCGAGGTCTGCCCCGAGTTCTTTGGTGAGCCAGGAAACGGCAGGCGTGGGGAGCACGCCAACCCGCAGCACGCGGACGCCGGCGCTCGCGAGGCCCGCGCATACAGCCGCTTCGAGCATCGCGCCGGAGATCCTGGGGTCGCGGCCGACCACGGCCGTGCCGGAATCGCCACGGAGCCGCAGCCCAGCCGTGAACCCCAAAGTCAGCGCTAGCTCGGGAGTGAGGTCGGTGTTCGCGACACCACGAACACCGTCGGTTCCGAACAGTGCGGTCATGAGGTCTCGAAGATCAACGCTTCGAGTACTGCGGAGCCTTCCGAGCCTTCTTCAGACCGTACTTCTTGCGCTCGATGGCACGCGCGTCCCGAGTCAGGAAGCCGGCGCGCTTGAGGGCCGGGCGGTCGTCCGGGCTCGCCAACGTCAGCGCGCGGGCGAGGGCGAGGCGCAGCGCGCCCGCCTGGCCAGAGACGCCGCCGCCGTGCAGGGTGGCGCGGATGTCGACCGAGTCCTCGCGGTCGGCGAGGACCAGCGGGGACTTCACCAGCTGCTGGTGCACCCGGTTGGGGAAGTAGTTCTCCAGGCTGCGGCCGTTGAGGGTGAACTTGCCGGTGCCGAGGGAAAGCCGAAGGCGGACCACGGCCTCCTTGCGGCGGCCGACGGTGATGATCTCTTCGGTGAAGTCGCGCATCGGGGTCTTCTCCCGTGCGGGCGCGCTGCCGGAACGGCCCTCGCCAGCCTCGTCCTCGGCGGACTCAATGGCGTCGAGCGCGGCCTCTTCCTCTTCGGTCAAGTATTCCTCGGTCACTGTCTCTTGCTCCTCGCTCACTGCGACACCTGGGTGATCGTGTACGGCACGGGCTGCTGGGCCTGGTGCGGATGCTCCGGGCCCGCGTACACCTTGAGTTTGCGCTCCACGGCGCGACCAAGCTTGTTGCGCGGGATCATGCCCTTCACAGCCTTCTCGACGACCCGGCGGGGGTCGGACTGCAGCAGCTCGCCGATGGCGCGGCTCTTCAAGCCGCCCGGGTGGCCGGAGTGCCGGTGGACCAGCTTGTCGGCGCGCTTGTTGCCGGTGAGGGCGACCTTGCCCGCGTTCACGATGACGACGAAGTCCCCGTTGTCGAGGTGCGGCGCGAACGTCGGCTTGTGCTTGCCGCGCAGCAGGGTGGCGGCGGTGACGGCCAAGCGGCCGAGCACGACATCAGTCGCGTCGATGACATGCCACTGATGGTTCAGCTCAGCAGCCTTCGGGCTGTACGTGGACAAAAGAACACCTCGGGTCTCAAACGGTTTATATGTCTTTCGGCAGAACCCCTCGCCACCGAATCAGCCGTCTGGCTGGTCAAGGGCGCACAAAGTCCGCAACACCGACCATCCATCGTACCGGCCTGGAGCCGATCGGGTCAAATCCGCGCTTCAGGTCACTTTTGCGCGGCCAGTTCCCGAGGGACCGCGCACGCCCCGCTCGCCCCAGGCAGCATATACCGGTGCTCGGCCACCCAGCGGTAGCCCCGGTCCGCGGCGCGCCGGACGAGGCGCGGGCGCAAAGCCCGCTCGAACACCCGCAAGCCCAGCGCGACATCCGCCGCGACAGCGACCGCCTCGGCCCCGCCCGCGCGCCTTCCCGACGGGTCCAACGTCCACAGCTGCTCATACGCCTGGTCCACCGTGATCCCGAACCGCGCGGGCGCGCCCGGAGTCTGCAAGGCGGTGAACGTCAAACGCCCCTTGCGGTCCATCTTCCTCAAGAACTCGACGCTACGCTGGCAGAAGCCGCAGTCCGCGTCGGTGAGCACCTCGAGCTTCCCCCGGTCCGGCATCACTCGTTCCCGACAGCCTTTTCGGCGGCTTTCTTCGCCGCGTCCTGCGCCTTGTCGACCGCGCCGGAGTACTTGCCCTCGGTCTTCTTGTCGACGAAGTCGCCCACCTTCTCGATGGCCTGCTCCACTTTGGAGGGGTCTTTCTTGATGAAACCCTTCACCTGGTCAAACAATCCGGCCATGTCGCTTCTCGCTCTCTCGGAGTCCTCAGCCCCAGATCCGCACGGCGCGCCTGGGCACGCCACCATCATACGCCGAGGAAGGTTCCAGCAGAATAGTCTGACGTGTCACCTTCCACCGGCCCGGACCGCGTTTGGGCAGTCATCGTCACCCACCGCCGCGCGCAGACATTGCGCCGATCCCTGCTCGCGCTGAAGGAGCAGACCGTCCCCCTTTCCGGGCTGGTGGTGGTCGACAACGCCGCCGAGCCGGAAATCGCCGAACTCGTCGCGCAGCTGTGGCCGGGAGTCCGCTACATCGGCTCGAAACGCAACCTCGGCGGCGCAGGAGGATTCGCGCTCGGCGTCCTGACCGCCCTCGCGGAGGGGGCGGATTGGGTCTGGCTCGCCGATGACGACGGGCGGCCCGAGGGGCCCGAAGCCCTCGCCGAGCTTATGCGCTGCGCGGAACGGCACAAGCTCGACGAGGTCTCCCCCGTCGTGGTGGACGAGGCCGCCCCGGACCGCCTGGCCTTCCCCTTGCGGCGCGGCCTGCGCTGGCGGCGGCTCAGGGCCGAACTCGGCGACGGGGATCTGCTGCCGGGGATCGCCTCCCTCTTCAACGGCGCGCTGTTCCGCGCCGAGGCGTTCTTCGCGGTCGGCGTGCCGGACCTGCGGCTCTTCCTGCGCGGCGACGAGGTCGAGGTGCACAGGCGGCTCGTGGCGAGCGGCCTCGCGTTCGGCACATGCCTCAAGGCCGCGTACCTGCATCCGCAGGGTTCGGACGAGTTCCTGCCGATCCTGGGCGGGGCCATGCACGCGCAGTACCCGTCCGACCAGACGAAACGCTTCTACACCTACCGCAACCGGGGGTATCTGCAGGCGCAGCGCGGCATGCGGAAATTGGCGCCGCAGGAGTGGGCCCGGTTCGGCTGGTTCTTCCTGATCACCCGCCGGGACCTGCCTGGGTTCCGCGAATGGATCCGGCTGCGCAGGATCGGGCGCGAGGAGCGGTTCGGGGAGCGCTGAAGCCTCGCTCCTCCAAGGCCTGGCGTTCGCTTGGTAGCTTTTTCATTCGACACTTATGCCGAACGTGCATTGATATTTCTAATGCAGGATTTCTGTGTTGCGATTAATATCGAACATATGGTCAGCCCAATGGAGGGGGCCTCAATAGAGAGAGCTGGGCAAAGGGGCCTCCTCCCCCGCGTCCGACCCAGGCTGAAACGCGCCACCATCACCGCATCCGGCCGACGCGCCTGCGCCCGCGCTTTGCCGATCCGCGCGCCCCGAGCCCGAGCGCGCCGTTTTCGGTACAGTGAGAACCCGTGCCGCACCCGCCGACGATGATCCTCGCTTGGGACCAATCCGCGCAATGGACCGCCTTCTGGTCACGGATCTGGCAGCATTTCGGCGTTCGAGATTTCGGCGAGTGGCTCCTGGTCAAGGGCACTCGGATCGCGCTCATCATCATCGCGACGATCCTGGTCACGAGATTCGTCAAGGCATCCGCCAACGTCATCGCCCGAGGCAGCTTCAAAGAGCAGGAGCCCCAGATCCGAGGCGAGGCGGCGCGACAACGGGCGACCCTGCTCTCCGCGTTCATCTGGGTCTTCACAGTCATCCAGATCTTCGTCGCCGTGCTGATGATCGCGACCGCCCTCGAACTGCCGATCAGCGGTTTCGCCCCGCTCGCCGCAGTGGCGGGCGCGGGGCTCGGCTTCGGCGCGCAACGCATCGTGCAGGACGTGCTCTCCGGATTTTTCATCATCGCCGAGAAGCAGTACCGGATCGGCGATCTCGTGCAGCTCGCAGTGCTCGGCACGACGAACGACCCGATCGGCACCGTGGAGCAGGTGACTTTGCGGGTGACGAAGCTGCGCTCCACCGACGGCGAGCTCTACACCGTGCCGAACGGCCAGATCATCAAGTCCACCAACCTCTCCAAAGACTGGGCGCAGGCCGTCGTGGACATCCCCGTGCCGGCCTCCTCCGACATCGCTGTCTTGCGCGAGAAGCTGACCGAGGTCTGCGACACCGCGAAAGACGACCCCAACCTGAAACCGCTCCTGCGCTCCGCCCCGACCTTCCTTGGCGTCGAAGGCATCGAGATGGACCAGATCAACATGCGCATCGTGGCGAACTCGGTGCCAGGCCAGCAGTTCGTTTTGAGCAGGAGGCTACGGGCCAAAGCGCTCGCCGCGTTGCGACAGGAAGGGATCAACACCGTGAAGAACGGCGAAGACCACGCGCCTGAGCGGCCGCAACAACGACATCGCCCGACCCGCCCGGAAGAGGACACCGCGCCGCAGGAGCGTGTCCGTGACTGAGCCGCGACAGCCCGAACGCCCCCGCGCCCAGCACGAGCGCTCGGCACAGGACCATCAGAAGGACCTCAAAGAGGCCTCGTGGTGGAAACTGCCCAGCTTCAACGAGCTCATCGGCCGCAGCCAGGGGAACCCGTTGGTACCGGAGAAAATCCTCGGCGGCCGCATGCGCACCTCGACTGCCGTCTTGATCGCCCTGTTCTTCATCCTCTCCGCGATCAAGAAACCCGAGCCGGGGGCGCCACAGCCGGAACCGTCCCCCCAGCCGTGGGCTCCGCCGACGAACGCCGTGTTCGGCACGGACGGCAACTGGACGGTGCCCGCTCCGGTCCCGACTGCGCGGCAACGCTGGACGGCGCCCCCGGCGGCGCCGAAACCCTCGACAACGCCGCCGAAACCATCCACGTCCGAGACGCCTTCCGAGTCGGAAAGCGCATCAGAGCCGTCGAGGTCCTCGGACAGCGCCGGACCGTCTGCAAGCCGAGGCGAGTCCGAGCCCCGGCCTTCGCGCCCGCGCAGCGAGCACGAGGGCGGCTCCAGCTCGCCGTCGCCCTCGGCCACCGGCGGGCCCTCCGCGTCCCGGCCCAGCTCTGGCGCTAGCGCTCCGAGGCCGAGCCCCGAAAGATCACCAGCCGCTGCACGAGAAAGTTCATCACCGTGACGGTGCCCTGCGCGACGACCCACGCGGCGGACTCGGCGAAGAACTTCGCAGCCCCCCACGAGAGCAGCAGCGCGAGCGCCCCGGCGAAAAGACCGGTCCGCAGCAAGAACGCGACCGCGTAGAGGGCCGCGACTTGCATGAACCGCTTGGAACTCGGCTCCGCCTGGAAGGTCCACCGCCGGTTGATCAGATAGGCGACGGTCGTGCCGACGACGAAGCCGACGATGTTGGCGGCGTTCGGCGGGACCCCGAGCTGGGACAGGGCCATGACCAGACCGTAGTCCACCACTGCGGAAAAAACGCCTGTCACCAAGAATCTAAGGACCTGGGTCTTGAGCCCAAGGGCGGCTTCCGGTTGCGCGGGGGACGCGGAGGAGTCGTTCGGCACGAGCCATGACTGTAACGCACCGAGCGCGCGGGCGGATCGAGCTACGCGCAGCTCTCTCAGCTTTCGTTTAACCGGGGCCACTACAGTGACCTGCATGACCGCTGTGAACTTCATCCCGACCGCCGACCTCGTGGACCAGATCGGCGACCAGGTCCGTAGCTGCGACACCCAGTTCCGCCAGTACGGCGGCCGCCTGCAGTTCGTCGGTCCGGTGCGGACGATCCGCGCATTCCAGGACAACGCCTTGATCAAGGCCACGCTGTCGACTCCTGGCGAGGGAGCCGTGCTCGTGGTGGACGGTTCCGCCAGCGTGCACACCGCGCTCGTCGGGGACGTGATCGCCAAACTCGCGCAGGACAACGGCTGGGCGGGCCTCGTCCTCAACGGAGCCGTGCGCGATGTGGCGGCGCTGGCCGGGCTGGACCTCGGGATCAAGGCGCTCGGCTCCAACCCGCGCAAGAGCGGCAAGACCGGCGCGGGCGAGCTCGACGTCCCTGTGGAGTTCGGCGGGGTCGTCTTCAACCCCGGAGACCTGCTGCACAGCGACGAAGACGGGATTGTGCTCACCGAACGGTGAAATATGGAGGAAGTGACGTGACGATGGCGACAGGGGTGGCCGAGGAGAGGAAGACGAAGCAGGAGCCGGGGAACGGGCTGCGGCCGCCTCGATTCGCGGTGGAGGCCAAGCGGGGGAAGAAAGGCCCGTTGCACCAGGTGCCGCACCGGGCGGGCCTGGTCATCGGCGCGCTCTCGATCTTCTCCTTCCTGCTCAGCGTCTCCGTGCACCTGCGGCATCTGGGCGAGCCCCTGCGGGAATACCTCGACAGATACTTCTTCGCCGTCCCCGACACCAGCTTCGCCTGGGCGTTCGTGCTCGGCCTGCTCGCCGCCGCGCTCTCCGAGCGCAAACGCCTGGCCTGGGTGGTGCTGCTCGGCTCGCTCGCGATCTACGCCGCGTACAACGTCGCCCAACTGGCAGACGGCGACCGGTTCTGGCCGATCGTCGGCCTGGCAACGCATATTGCCGCCATCACGCTGCTGATCGCAGCGCACCGGGAGTTCAGCACGAAAGTGCGCAGGGTCGCGCCGCTGCGCGCGCTGATCACGCTGTTCGTCGGGCTGCTGGTGGCGACCGGGTTCGGTTGGGCTCTGGTCGAGGCGTTCCACCACACGCTGCCCGCGAACGAGCGGTTGCCCTACACCCTCAACCGCGTCGTCATCTTCGCGGCGTTCGAGCGCCGCGATTTCAGCGGCTACACCTTCGGCTTCGTCAACACGCTGCTCGGGCTTTTCGGCGCGATGGCGCTCATCGCCGCGGTGATGGTGCTCTTCCGCTCCCAGCGGCTCGCCGCCGCGTTGACCGTCGAGGAGGAGTCTGCGATCCGGGGCCTCTTGGCCGCGTACGGCGAAGACGACTCGCTCGGGTACTTCGCGACCAGGCGGGACAAGGCGGCAGTGTTCGCGCCGAACGGCAAAGCCGCGCTCACCTACCGGGTGGAGGTCGGGGTGTGCCTCGCCTCGGGCGACCCGATCGGCGACGAGCGCTCATGGGCGGGGGCCATCGGGGCCTGGCTCACGACCTGCGAGAGCTACGGCTGGACGCCCGCGGTCATGGGCGCGAGCGAGCGGGGGGCGCGCGCCTACCGCGAAGCCGGCTTGTCCGCGCTCCAGCTCGGCGACGAGGCGATCCTCGACCCGCGCGGCTTCAGCCTGGACGGACCGGCCCGCAAAGTGGCCCGCCAAGCGGTCACCCGCGCAAAACGCGCCGGGCTCACCGTGCGGTTCCGCAGGCACAGCCAGCTCTCGGAGGAGGAGCTCGCCGCGACGGTGCGTCGGGCGGACGAGTGGCGGATCGGCGCGGAGCGCGGGTTCTCCATGGCGCTCGGCAGGCTCGGGGACGGCACAGACGGGGACTGCCTGCTCGTCGAGGCGGTCGGCCCGGACGGCGAGGTGGTGGGACTGCTCTCGCTCGTGCCGTGGGGCCGGTCCGGAGTCTCGCTCGACGTGATGCGCCGGGATCCGAAATCGCCGAACGGCGTGATGGACCTGATGATCTGCGAACTCGCCATGCGGTCGAGGCAGCTGGGCATCGCCAAGATCTCGCTGAACTTCGCCGTCTTCCGCAACGCCTTCGAAGAGGGCTCCCGGCTCGGGGCCGGGCCCGTGATCCGCTGGTGGCGCGGCGTGCTGCTGTTCTTCTCCCGGTGGACGCAGCTCGAGGCGATGTACCGCTTCAACCACCGGTTCGGCCCGGAATGGGTGCCGAGGTACGTCTGCTTCGAGGAGGCGAGGGTCGTGCCCCGCGTCGCCATGGCCTCCGGCATCGCCGAAGGGTTCCTGGTCGTGCCGAAGTTCGGCGGCAAATCCGAGCCGACCGGCCAGCATCCGATCACGGCGGCCGCCCTGCTCACGCCCGCCGAGGCTCCCTCGGACGACAAGCGGAACGAACCGCGCCTGCCGCAACAGGTGCGTGTGCGGATCGGGAAGCTCGAACGGCTCCAAGCGCAGGGGGTCAACCCTTACCCGGAGTCCGAAGCTCCGACTTCCACCGTCCGCGACGCGCTTGAGGCCGGCCGGTCCCGATCCGGGCGGCAGGTGCGCGTGTCCGGGCGCGTCCTGCGCGAGCGCGACCACGGCGGCGTGGTGTTCGTCGACCTCTCCGACAGCTCGGGCGTCGCGCAAGTGATCCTCGAGGAGCGCGAGCTCTCCCCCGGCAGCCTCGCCGCGTTCCGCAAGGAAATCGACCTCGGCGACCTGATCAGCGTGGACGCCGCCCCCGGAGCTTCGAGGACGGGGACGGCCTCCCTCTTGGCCACAGGTTGGCGGCTCGACGGCAAGTGCCTGCGCCCGTTGCCGGACAAGCGCCGGGGGCTCACCGATCCCGAGGCGAAAGTGCGTCTGCGGCATGTGGAGCTGATGACGAACCCGCAGGCCCGCCGGGCGCTCTCCGTCCGGGGCTCGGTGCTGCGCGCCCTGCGCGAGCAGCTATGGGGCGAGGGGTTCCTCGAAGTCGAGACCCCCGTGCTGCAGCGGGTCCACGGCGGGGCCAACGCGGAGCCGTTCCGCACCCACATCAACGCCTACGACATGCCGCTGTATCTGCGCATCGCCCCGGAGCTCTACCTCAAACGGCTTCTCGTCGGCGGCATGGAGCGAGTCTTCGAGATCGGACGCGTGTTCCGCAACGAAGGCGTGGACGGGACCCACAACCCCGAATTCACCCTGCTCGAGGCGTATCAGGCGCATTCGGACTACCGGGGCATGCGGGATCTGACCGAGCAGATGCTGCGCGCGTGCGCGCGAGCCGTCGGCAACGACGGGCCGCTCGCCGCCCCCGGCCCCTGGCCGATGATCCCGATGCTCACGGCGGTCTCCCACGCGCTCGGGGACGAGGTGGACGAGAACACCGCCGTTCCGAAGCTGCGCCAGCACCTCGCCTCGCGGGGCTTCGAGTTCCGGCCCGACTGGGACGCCGGGCAGCTGCTCCTGGAGCTGTACGAGCGCCTGGTCGAGCACAGGACGACCACGCCGACCTTCTACAGCGATTTCCCGCTGTCGGTCTCCCCGCTCACCAAACAGCATCCGGACCGACCGGCGATCACTCAGCGTTGGGATCTCGTGATCGGCGGCATGGAGGTCGCGACCGCGTACAGCGAGCTCAACGACCCCGTCGAGCAGCGCCGCCGCCTCCAAGCCCAATCCGCGGCGGCGGCGGGCGGTGACCCGGAGGCCATGGAGCTCGACGAGGACTTCCTCGAAGCCTTGGAGTACGCCATGCCCCCGACCGGCGGACTCGGAGTCGGCGTGGACCGGATCGTCATGCTGCTGACCGAGCGGAATATCCGCGAAACACTCGCCTTCCCGCTGGTCAAACCGAAATAATCCAGAGGTCTGCGCGGCGCTACGCTTTGACGACGACGGTGCGCATCACCTTGTCCGCGAACGTCTGCCGCTTGGCGTCCCACAGCGGCCAGAGGTAGCCGACGTAGCAGGAGACCACGTCGAGGATATGGGCGAGTTGGCGCACGAACACCACGCCCGGGCCGATCGGTCTGCCGGTGCTCTCCTGGACCAGTCTGATCTTCAGCGCCTCTTTGCCGACCGTCTGGCCGGTCCTGCCTTGTTTCACGATGACGTTCCAGACGCACACGCCCAGCGCGCCGAGCACGAGGAGCATGGAGGCGACAGCCGCGCCGTCCGGTGTTCCCGAGTAAGGGCTGGACGAGGACTCGTGCTCCCCGACGACCCCGATCAGCACTTGGAACGGGAGCAGGAGAAGCGAGTCGATCACCGAGGCGAGCACCCTCGACCCCCAGGTGGCGTAGCCTTTCCGCTGCGATTCCCTGGTATCGGCCGGTCTCCCGTCGCCTGCGAACTCAGACCCTTCTTCTGCGTACATCGTTCCCCGCCTTTCCGCGTGATGCTGTGGTGCAGGGACTCTAAACCATCGACACGCGGGGCAATCGGCCGGGTCACAGATCGGTCACAATTCGGTTGCGTCATGTTGCGCAACCGGCCCAGCGGGAGAATGCCTCCTGGGCTTTTCCCGAGCCGGCCCCCTCCGGCTATGCCAAGCGCCACAGAACCTCGCGAAACCGCCCTGTCCCGCCCCGCCGCGAACCGGAAAACCGGCTAAGATATTTCTTAGACATTCCACAGAATTTCGACCCTGAGGCTCGACGCGGAGCGCTCGGCTCACCACAGGAGAGAGTATGCCCTGGAGGCTGACATCGTTCCTCGCCCCGAAGAGGACCCACACCCCCGCGACAAGGCCGAGCGCGCTGATGGACTGGCCCCCGGAAGAGACCGAGCGCTTGGCGAACGGGCCGGAGCGGGCGCAGTTGACGCACGGCGGCGAAGAGGGCCGCTAGCCACCTCGCTCCGCGCCGCCGCAGCGTCGCGGCAACACATTGTAGTGATCCAGATCACTTGTAACGCCTAAGTTTCTCGGGAACTTGCGGCCATCGCTTTGCGTCTAACCCCATAAGCAGATTTTCGTGAGGCCTTGGCCCAGCCTGGCCGTGATCACATAAAAGGCAGGAGTGGGATGTCAAACAACGCTGTTTTGACGGTGAACGCCGAAGAGCTCAAGAGCTACGCGAGCGCGGTCCGAGGCGAGGCACCTGCGGCGCAGGCTCTTGCGAAGAGCTCCGCGGAGGCGCTGTCCGCGTATGGGCCCGCCCTCGGCGGGAAGGCCGCGCAAGCCGCCGCCGACTTGCAGGAAGCGTGGGCCGCGGCCGACGAGGCGTACATCAAGCGCCTCGGCGACACCGCCGACCAGGTCGAATCCAGCGCGGCGCTGTACGAGGGCTCCGACGACAGCGGGGCCCACGCGCTGCGACTCGTCGAGCAGGACGGGGGACACTGATCATGGCCTTGACCTGGGAAGAAATCCGAGACCATGACGCGAACGCGGCGGCAGCCCTGCTGCGCGCCCTCGTGCAGCGCGGCGAGGAGTTCCCCGCGCACGGCGCGGCGGTTCGGAGACACGAGGGCGTGATGGCCTGGGGCGGGCCCGCCCGCGAAGCCGCGAACACGACGTTCGAGGGGAACCAGGCGTACGCCAACGAGGCGGGCTCGGCCGCGACCCGGCTCGCCGCCGCGCTCAGCGGCAACTTCGACGCCCGCAGCCATCTCCGGGACGTGGTCTCCAACATCATCGAGGACGGGGCGCAGCTGCGCTTCACCTTCTCGGACTCCGGCGAGATCAAGGACTTCTACGGCTCCTCCGGGCTGTGGAGCGAGCTGCCCGCCGACCAGAAGTCGCTCTACCTCAAGCTGCGCGACGAGCTGCCCAAGCGGGTGGACGACGCGCTCGCCCAAGGCCAGAAGCTGGACGAAGCGGCGGCCACGGCGCTGATGGGCGCGGCCGGTCTTGCGGTGCCCTCCGCACTCAACCCCGAACAGACCAGCGCCGAGAGCCTGGGCGACGGGCTCGCGTTCACCCGCGACCAGGGCATGGTGGTCTTCAAGACCGGCGACGGAGACGACAACGTCTCGGTCAAGCAAGGCACGGGCGGACGCCTGGTGGTCACAGTGAACGGCCAGTCCCAGACGCTCAGCGCCCAAGACTCGCAGAACGTGCTCATCCAGACCCAGGGCGGCAACGACCGGGTGAGCGTGGACCCCAACGTGACCGTGCGGGTGCGGTTCCAGCTCGGCGACGGCAACGACACGATCGACGACCAGGCCATCGGCGGCTCCTACATCGACGCGGGCGCGGGCGACGACACCGTCACGCTCGGCGGCGGCCACAATACCGTCTACCTCGGCTCGGGCAACAACACCGTGACCGGGACGAAGGGAGCCGACTACATCAACGGAGGCTCGGGCAACAACAAGATCAACGCGGGCTCGGGCAATAGCGTCATCTACGCGGGCACCGGCAACAGCACGGTCAACGCGGGCACCGGCAAGAACACGATCTACGCGGGCTCGGGCCAGGCCACGATCAACAACCAAGGCGGCAACGACACCATCTACGCCCAGGCCGGCACCCACGTCAACGAGGGCTCCGGGCACAACCAGGTCGTCACCATCCAGCCGCTGGAAGTCCCCGACAACATCACCGTGAACGGCTCGCCGGAGTTCCAACGCCGGATGCAGGACGACTTCGAGCTTTTGGCCGCCTCGCCGGACGGGCAGAAAATGCTCCAAGGCCTCGGCCACAGCGGGCACACCCTGCTCATCGACGACGGCCACCTGCTCAACGACGGCAAGGTGCTCTACAACAACGGCTACACCGCGCCGGCCATTGGCGACCAGCCCGTGTCGAACAGCAACAGCGATTTCTACTACGACATGAAGCACGACCGGCCCGGCCCGGGGACGGACGCGATCATCAGCATCGACACCACGCTCACCTCGCTCGGCGACATCGCGCAAGGCTCGACCCCGGACTACCACGAGCTCAATCCGACCGTCGTGCTCTACCACGAGATGGCGCACGCCTACGACGATATGAACGGCACCATGATGCCAGGGGACTACGGCCCCAAGGGCAAAGACCCGGTGGACGCGCAGACGTTCGGTTGGGGCCAAAACCTCGCCAACGCGGAGCGCGAGGCCGTGGGGCTCCCGGTGGACTGGGACAACAACCCGAACACCCCGGAGGCTCCTGTGCCGGATTACGTGCACCCGCACGACGTCACCGAGAACGCCCTGCGCGAGGAGATGGGGCTCCCGGACCGCGAGCACTACCTCGGCTGACCACGTCCGAGCGTCGGGCTTAGACGTTCGATCAGACCGCAGAGCGGTGTTCTCGCGCGAAGGCGAAGTTCGCGGCGCTGCGGAAGTTGGAGCACGCGGAAGCGGTGTTGTCGTCGCGGAAGGCTGCGGTCGCCGCCGCTGTCGCGGAGGATGCGGCGGGGCGGGCGGCGGCGCTGGCGAGATCCAGGCGCCGCGCCCCTGCTCGAAGCCGCGATGGCGCAAGACCGGCCCGAAGCCGTCGCCAGAACCCTCTGCCCTGTGGACCCCAGAGCCAGATGGAACCGCCGAAGCGACGCCCTCGCCGCGCTCGTCGGGCACGGGGACGACCACCCGCGTTGCGAACCAAATCGGCCACTGGTGGTGGACCTCTCGGACCTCCCGGCTGGGGCGCCTCCCACTGCCCCCGCGCACGACGCCCATCCCGACACTCCACACACCGCCCCTGCGCGCCCGCTCCGTGTCCGTCCGACCAGCCCAACCGGCCAGCCCTCACCGCTGCGCTCTCCAGCGGAACCCGCTCCGAAACTCCGCGTCCCCCATTCCGTTGCGCTCAGCCTGAATTGATCGAAAAGCCGTGAGCAGTAGTGGAAAAACCCGGCCTCATGGTGTGCGAACAGGGTTTTCACGCCGCATCATGCTTTCTCGAGTCAATACGTCGCGGAGAAACACCCGCCCGACCAATCCCGTGAATCAGGAAGTAGAGCGCATGACCACCCTGCCCCGTGTCCGTTCCTCGGTTGCCCGCTGTGTCTCGGCCGCTGCCCTCGCCGCCTCGGCCCTCCTCCCTGCGGCTCCCGCGCACGCAGAGGCGCTGAACGGGCTGTTCTCCCTCACGCCTGGTTCCTGCGCCGGATCGCCGCAGGGTTCGTACTTCCGCATGATCCTCCCCGCTGGCGGAGAAAACGGCCCCTACCTCGGCAACAGCGACTCCCCGTGCGGGGACAACACGGTCACGCCGCTCGCTCCGGGCACCGACGGCGGTCTGATCAGCGGCAAATACCAGCCGCAGCCCGCGTCCCCGTTCGCGGGGAACGGAGACGCGACGGCGGGCACGGTGACCCGGCCGGTGCGTTTCTACGGTGTGCTGTTCGCGACCTCCACGAACCAGATCGACCCGCAGACCAAAGACCAGACGGCGCTGCCGGTGATCAATCGGGACGGCAACACCCTCAGCGGCGACCTGTCCGCGTTCGGCGTCACCTGGAACAACCAGCTGTTCAACCAGGGCGCTCCGAAACCTGGCGGCGACCTGCCCGGCCAGACCACCCCGGTCAAGGGGACGATCGACGGCAACGGCAACTTCACGCTCACCTGGACCAGCCAGATCGTCAGCGGCCCCTTCGACGGATTCACCGGCTACTGGCATCTGCAGGGCCACTTCCATTAAACCGGGATGGGCGCAGTTGTGACTGATCTGCCGAAGCATGAGGCTGACCAGCCAAAACTTCTCGAGCGTTCTTCGGCCCCGAGCCGTGGAGCCGGTTGGCTGCGGGCTCGCTGGCTCTGGTCGCTGCTCGTGCTCGTCGGCGTGGCTTTTATCCTGGCCCCGATCCGGCTCGGCATGTACGGCGAGGCGGCAGAAGGCCAGCGGATGGTGGAGCGCTTCACCCCGATCCTCACCGATCAACGCCTCGACCGGCTCGAGGACCATCTCAAAGTCATCGAGGCGGCGCGCGCGGAAACCGCCGCGCGGCGGCTGTCCGAAGAGGATCTGGCCCATGTGAACACGGTCCAGTTCGTCGCTCAATTCCCCGAGACGGAGAAACGTTTTTCCGGCTGGATCGCGGCGATGCGCGCGGACGAAGGGGTGTTCGGCGAGTTGCGATCGCTGCCCCCGTTCGGGATCTTCCCGTTCGTGTTCGGCTTCGCGGGCCTCGTCCTCGTCGTTGTGGGGACAGTCGGCCTCCTCTCGGACTCGACCGGCGGGCGGCGGGCGCTACGGGCCATCGCCGCGCTGGTCGGAGTCGGCCTCGTGGTCTTCCCCGTCGCGGCAGGAGTGTTCGCGCATTCCGCCTCGGGCTCCAAGCTCCTCTCCGATTTCCGCCCGATCCTCACCGAGGAGAACGTCCGCTGGGCGCAGAGCGAGTTCGTCGTGATCGGGCCTTCCTCCGCCGAACTGCTCAACGATTTGCACACCAACCCGCAGGCGGACCTGCCCGCGACACGGGCGTTCGTGGACCAGTGGGCCACGATCAGCTCGGACTTCGCGGGCGTGATCGAGGAGTTCGCCGACAACCTCGGCCACTTCCAGGCGCTCGAACGGCTCAATCAGACCGCCGGGCCGCTGGGCTTCGCTGCGTTCGACGAGTTCGGCTGGTTCTACCTCGCCCCAGGTCTGCTCCTCGTGCTGGCCGTGGGCGCGGACGCACTCTTGGGGGCCCGTCAAGGAAAGACAACATGAAGATCAAGGAACACACGACGAAGGCGCTCGCCGTGCTGCTGCTCGCAGCCGGAGTGTCCGCCTGCGGCAAAGAGGCGCAACCCGCGCAGCCGGATCGCGGCGGGACCGAGCTGGTCGGGCTCTTCCGGTTCGACTCGGGCAAGTCCCTCGGCCCCGACAAGCCGCCAACCGGAACCTGGTTCCAGATGCTCACGCCTGCGGGCGGGGTCATGTCGAACTCCAACCCCGGAGCCGAGGTCTGGCAGGTCGGCGGCAAACCGGTGCCCGGCGCGTACACGTATCTCGAACCGGGCTCCGGCGGCGGCCTGCGCGCGGGCGGGTACCAGAGCCTGCCCGACCCCGCGTTCGCTGGCACGCCGACCGATCCGAAGGCGGGCGACTCCCTCGCGAGCTCGGTGACCCGACCGACCCCGTTCTTCCTCGTGAAGTTCTCGATCTCCACCAACCCGACCGACCCGCAGACCAAGCGCCCGGTCGCCCCGCCGAAGGTGGTGCTGCTGAAAGACGGGACGCTCACGGCGGACCTGTCCAGCTGGGCCGCGACATGGAACGGCCAGTACTTCAACCAAGGTGCGCCGAAACCTCAGCCCGCGAAAGACGCCGAGGTCCAGGGCGCGGCGCAGGTCAAGCAGGTCTGGGACTGGGCCGCGCAGAAGTTCCTCGACGTGCCGATCGCCGATAACATCCCGCAAGGCGACTGGGCGAAAGGCACGTACGACCCTGCGACGAAGCATTACACCCTCGAATGGCGGAGCCTGATCGTCGGCGGCCCGTTCGACAAGTTCACCGGGCTCTGGCACCTCGAGGGAGTGTTCGAGCCAGCGCAAGCGCCAGCACCACCTCGATCTTGATCGTGAGCGGAGGACCAACGAATGACTAGCAGGAGGAGCATCGACATGAAGACTTCCGGGGGAGAACCTCGTCGGGCGCGGCGCGAGCGCCGTTCGGCGTTCTCGGCCGCGCGCGCCATCGGCACGGCGGTCCTTTCCGCCGTAGCCGTCGTCGGCACGCTTCCGGCGCAGCCCGCCTCGGCAGAGCCCGCGCCCGGCGGGCAAACGCTCGGCAAACCCGCATCGCATTTGCCGCAGCCCTGGAGCCAGCGAGAAGTGACCGAAGCGCTGACCCAGCTGGCCGGCGCAGTGCGGCATGCCAAGCAGCAGGCTCCGGCGAAGCAAACGCCGAAGGCTCCTGCGCAGCAGGCCAAGCTCGCGAGCAAGACGACCCCGTTCGCGCTGCCGGAGGCCCCGGAGCAGAACAATTCGCTCGACGACGAGGAAGACCTGCCCATCGGCATGAACCGAGGGCCGGGGTACGACCAGATCCTCTCGCTCGCGCTGCAAGACCCGCCCACGGCCAAGGCGCTGCATATGCTGGCGCGCGAGGAGCGCGCCTCAGCGGCCGCCGCTGAGGCGGACGACTCGGACGGTTCGGACACCGACGGCGGTGACGACGGGCCGCCTCCCGACCCGGCGCTTGCGACGGTGCTCAGTTTGAACAACGGGCCGATCCTCTACCAGCCGCCATGCCCGTTCGGCTGGCCGCCGCCGGACCGCTACGGCGGGCTCGCGGACATCATCGAGCTCGCGCCGATGGCTGGCGACTTCGTCTCGGAGGCCTTCGCCCCCGCAGCGGCGTGGCAGCCGATGGCCCAGCTCTTCGGCCCGCTGATCGCGATCATCCAGCCGACGATCAAGATGAACAGGTACTGGATCGACCCGACGATTATCAACGTGCGCAACCCCATCAACGCGGTCCACTACCTTTTCTTCGGCTGGTACGACATCTGGCACCGGCAGAAGTTCCTCCAGGAGGAGGTCGAGTGGGCCAACGAAGTCGCGCCGTGGCTCCAGCAGGTGTACCAAACGCCTCAGGCCGCCTGCTTCGTCGCCTTCGAGGGCATGTTCGAGCGGCTCGTGGAGACCGGCAACCCGTGGCCGCGCGGCTGGTACGTGGAAGACCACGCCACGACCTGGGACGTCGACAAGATCGGCCCGTACGAGCCCGCCTCCCCCGGCGCGCGGCCGAAGGCGCTGCAGGATCTGGACCGCCAGCTCGCGCTGGAAGACGGCGACGAGGTCGACGAGAGCGCGCCGAAAGCGCATCCCGCCGCGCCGAACACCCCGCAGCCCGCGCAGCCGCCGAAGGCTCCCGCCGTCGCGCCGCCCCAGCAGGAGACCCCGCCCGCAGCCCCGGCTCCGCAGGAGAGAACTCCACCGCAGAGCCCGCCGCCGCAGGCCCCCGTCCAGCCGAAGCCGCCGCTGGACTCGTTCCCCGGCATCGACGCAGGGATGAAAGTGCGCTGAGCTGCGCCGATAATGCAACGAGTGTGGCCGGACGAAGCACGTGCTTCGTCCGGCCACACTCGTTTATCCACAGGACTGTGCACAGATGTGGAATAAATCCCACGCGTGTAATTCCCGCCCCGCGATCTCCACAGGCTTGTGCACACCTGTGGATTGAATGACACGCGTGTCATTTCCCGGCTTCAGACCGGGAGGACGCTTCAGACTGGGAGGACATGGGCGGCAAGCTCGCGCACCAGCGCGTCGTCCACCGGCCGGCCGCAATCGCCGAGCCAGTTCGCGAGCATGCGGTGCCCGCCTTGGGTGAGAATGGACTCCGGGTGGAACTGCACGCCTTGCACGGGCAGCTCGCGATGGGCGACGCCCATGATCACGCCGCTTTCGCTCCGCGCCGTCACCGTCAGCGAGTCGGGCAGCGTGTCCTCTTGGATCGCGAGCGAGTGGTAGCGAGTGGCGGTGAAGCCCTGGGGGAGCCCCGCGAACACGCCGCTGTCGGTGTGCGTGATCCGGCTGGTCTTGCCGTGCAGCAGCTCCGGAGCCCGCCCGACGACGCCGCCGAACGCGACGCCGATCGCCTGATGCCCGAGGCACACCCCGAGCAGCGGCTTCGCCTGCCGCGCGGCGGAGAGGACGACGGGGATGCTGGCTCCCGCCTTCTCCGGCGAGCTCGGCCCGGGGCTGACGAGGACTCCGTCGTATTCGGCGATGGCCGCGTCGGGGTCCGCCAGCCGCGAGTCGTCGTTGCGCCACACCGTCACCTCCGCCTCAAGCTGACGCAGGTATTGCACGAGGTTGAAGACGAAACTGTCGTAGTTGTCCACGACAAGGACACGGGCTGTCATGGGCTTATTGTACGTGTTCACGATACGCGGAACACGTCAGTTTCCAAGGGCGGGAAACGAGCGCGGCGGGCGCTGGGCGACTGGCTGTCCCCTAGTGCCACTTCATGGTCATCAGAAGGCCCGCGACCATGAGCCCGAAGCCGATGGCGAAGTTCCACGCCTCAAGGTCGGCCATCCACTTGAGGGCCGACACATCGGCCGCGGCGACGTAGTAGACCACGAGCCAGATGAGCCCGGCCAGCATGAGGCCGAGCATGAGGGCCACGTACCAAGTGCTCGACGGAGTGGTTCGGACCGGACCCGCCCCGAACGCGCCAGGATTGATCGTGAAGTCGGCCTTCTTCCGGACCTTGGACTTCGGCATGATCTTCTCCTTGTTTCGTGTCACACGTCGTTTTGCTGCGAACCGCAGTCGCTGCCCGCGACCGCCGTGCGTCTGCGCTCGCTCGCGGCGCAACCGCGCCAGACTCTCCACCTGGGATTTCATCCCAGCCATGGCGCTCGCCGCTCCGCGAAGGCTAGTCGATGATAGCAGGCTTCATGATGAACGCGAGGCATGCCCGGAGCAACGGAACGATGTCGAGCACGGGTAGCCTTATGTTTCGATTTGATGTCGAAACATTTCGATTTGATGTCGAAATGATCTTCAAATGCGCAGACCTCGATATCGATCACTCCACATCCGGCAGCGGGAGCGAGGAGAGGAAAGAACGTGTTCCCATCGAAAGGACGAGTCGCGGCTTCCGGGGCCCCGTACGGCTCCGGGGTCCGCAGGGCGCTGACGGCGCTGGTCGCAGGGTTGGGCGCATGGGGGACGCTGCTCTCGTCGTCGAGCCCGGCGCTCGCGGACAACACGGTGGATTTGCCGGACGACTCGATCACGCAGACGCTGCCGGACGGCACGATGGTCACGCTGTCGGTTCGCGACCAGTACGCGATCATCTCGCCTGCGATGGTGGCGGTGCAGACTTCGCGGAACATATGGGCGAACGGCACGGTGCGGGTGGATATCGAGGGGCATAGCGACGAGGGCCGCATCACCCCCGGCTACATCGTCGGCTGCCAGTTCACCTTCGGCGCGCAGGCGGGCGGCTCGTTCAACGGCGGCACCGGCAACACCGGCACCGGGCTGAACGCGAACGCGATCGGCGGGGCGCTGAACTCCGTCGGCGGAGCGGTCGGCTCCATCACCTCGCCCCAAAGCATCCCCGGCGCGATCCTCAACGGCGCGCAAGGCGTCGGCAATTCGCTCGGCCCGGTCGCCTCGGCGTACCTGCCGAGCGGGGGCATCGGGTTCTCCATCGGACCGGGCCAGGCGATCGACTACCCGATGCTGCGGATCGAGGAGCCGGACGACTACGGCAACCAAACCTTCGACACCTACTTCGCCTTCGCGGGCAGCCACGGCGGCATCACCTACACGGACGTGACGTTCAAAGTGGACGGCTGCGCGGGCTACGCCCAGGCCCGGCCCTATTCCCGCGTGCGCATCAAGAACTCGACGACCATGGCATGGGTCACCATCTGGGGACCCCCCTTCAGCATCGGCTGACGCGCGGACCTGCTGCTAGCCTCATCCCCATGAGGGCACACACGGCGAAACACGCGCTCCCCTCGGCGCTCGTCATGATCGTGGCGTTGAGCGGCTGCGCCGGGTTCGGCCACAGCAAGCGCGCCACGTCTTCTCCGTCGAAGGCCGCCGAGCCCTCGTGGGAAATCCGAGAGGCGTGCTCTCGGTTGAAGGATGGAGTTGGCGACCTGGAAAAAGCGAGCGACGAGTTCACAGAGGAACTGGGGAAGTACGAGGACTACGTCGCCGACAACCTGCCCACGCGCGGCAACGGCGAGAGCATGCCCGCCTCTCTCAAGGGATCTGTCTTCCATCGCTACACCGCGGCCGCGCGGGATCTGGAGAACCTGCTCGCCAAGAACAGGGCCGCCCGAGACGATGTCTTCCGCGTCTCGCAAACCCGACTCCACGAAGCCGACGATCCCCTCAAATTCGACATACAAGAGGACGCGGCCGCGACCGGGGCCATAGACGATCAATTCCAGAAAATCGTCGCTGCTCGGGAGTACATCGACAAATTGTTCTCCCCGCTCCTCGACCCCGAGGCCAAGCTACCGGGGCCTCGGCCGAGCGGCTACGAGTACGACGACCACAAAGTCCCCATCGAGGCCTATCAGAGCATGGCCTGCGCGAGAACATGAAAGAGCGCGTCCGCCCTCAGACCGGAGAATAGGCCGGGCGCTTTGCCGACCTGCCGTCCCCCGAGGACCGTCCGCGCAGCCGCCGACCCACCCACGGGCCGCCGAACGCCCCGAACCATCGCAGATCCTTCGCCAACGTCCGGGGCGGCACCCGCTCCGGCAGCGGGTCCCACCAGCCGCCCTCGACGGCCAGTCCGAGCTGTTCCGCCGCGCCCCTGGCCAGCCGCTCGTGGCCGAGCGGGCTCAAATGCAGCCGGTCGTCCGACCAGGCCCTCGGGTCCTCGAACACCGATCCGGGCGGCGCGGACGGGGCGAGCGCGCCATGCCGGGCCGCGACGGACTCGATGATCTCGTTGAGCAACGAGTGGCGCGTGAGGAAGAGTTTGCCGAGCGGAATGAGGGCGGACAGGTCGGGGCCGGGGATCATCAGGACGGCCGCGCCAGCGCGCCGCAACGAGCCGACGAGATCGTCGAGCACCTCGGCCAGCTCGTCGAAATCGACTTTCGGGCGCAGCACGTCGTTGAAGCCCGCCGACATGGTCACCAGGTCAGGTCCGAGCGCCAAGGCCGGACCCAGCTGTTCGTCACGGACCTCGGCGGCCTCCTTGCCCCGCACCGCTAGATTCGCGTACTCCACCGCGCCGTGGTGCTCGCGCAGCAGCTCGGCGAGCCGGTCCGTCCAGCCTCTCGGCGTGCCGTCGGGCCACGGCGCGTCGCCCAACCCCTCGGACTGGCTATCGCCGATCGCGACATACCGGAACACCATGGCCACCTCACAAGCGCAAAGCCGACAACTCTTGTGATCATAAAAGGACGCGAAAACCCCGCCCTTCCCTGGCCTGCCCCCAACGTCCGCGCCGATCTGGCCTTCTCGCGCCGACACCAGCGGAGGAGCACCATGCCGGATGGCCGACGACCAAGGAGAAGCGGGGCGCGAGCCGCTTTCGCGGCATCCCCTTTGGGGCGAACGACGGGACTTGAACCCGCGACCACCTGAACCACAATCAGGTGTTCCGCCGTGCGGGAGTCTATCGCACCCGCGCACTGGACAGCAGCAGAGAGTAGCCATGGATACCCAACAACGTGCGGATTCGGGCCTGATCACCGCTCATAGCGCGACGGCCCCAATCTCACGTTTCCTACCGTCCGCTATCAGGGGTTATCGCCGGGAGTTGTGACAGCGTCGTGACAGCGAACGGGACCGAGAAAGGGCAGCCAGCGCCGGGCTTCGGCTCGGGCTGGCCGCCCCTCGCGTCGGGGGTCACACGGCGCGGGCGGCCCGCCCGCCGCGTCGTTTGTCGCGCAGGCGGCGCAGCCGTTTGGCGGCCTGAGGGTGCGCGGCGACGGCGGCGGGGCTGTCGAGCGCCCTGTTGAGCAGTTGGCAGTAGAGGATCGGGGCGAGGCCGAAGGCTTCGCGGATCGCTCTTTCTTTGTTGCCCGAGTTGCGCCACCATTGCCGCTCGAAGGCGAGGAGGGCGGCGGGGTCGGGGGTCATGCGGCCTTCCCGAGCGCAGCGCGGACGACGAGCCAGTTGGTCTCGTCCTTGCCAAGGTCGGCGACCGCCTTCTCGTCGCACCAGAGGAGTTCGGCGAGGCGGCCCGCTCGACTCCGGCCGTGAGAGGAGGTCAGCCGGAGGGGCGGGCCGCGTGCTCGCCCTACCGGCGATCAAGACCAATCCAACTGGTATATGGTTCGATACACCCCATGCCGCATCCTTTCGCCGGAAAGCTCGCCACCTGGCCCACAAACCGCGTGGTCGAAACACTCGGCGAGCACATCGACACATTGATCGCCGGATCGCGGACCTACGCCGACGCCTTCCTGCAAGTCGGCTCCCTCACCTGGGACTCCCCCTACCGGCCCGACCAACTCGCCGACCTCCCAGTCGGACAAGTCGCGTCCCAGATCGGCGAAGACCTCACCCACGCCGTCGCCGCCACCATCACCGCCATCGCGCGCAACCACCACGAGCACATCGACAAAATCGAAACCGCCTGGAACACCTGGCGCTCAGGAGGCGCATGGGAGCTGCGGCCCCTCCCCGCGCCCACGCCCTGGCCCCCGTTCGACCCCGCGCAAGCCCCGCCCCCGACCCTCGTGCTCACCCCACGGCGGCCCGAGCACACCATCACACATCAGAGCAACCGCGTCCTCGGCGACGGCGTCGAAAGCCTCATCGACGGCCTCCGCGCGAACGCGAACACCGCGAACAAACCCAATCCCGGCTACGAGACCGCGACCCACCCAGGCCACCTCTTCAACGCCCTCGACCGAGCCAACGCCCGCCACGCCAAAGCCGCCGCGTTCGTCCACACCCACGCCGCCGACTGGCTCGAATGGGCCTGGCAACAGCTCGAACACGCCGCCCGACTCTCCCTCGAGGACCAGAACCACTGGCACCGCCCCATCCTCCGATACCCCGGCCCCACCGGAAAATACTGGTAATAGCAACAGAGCGTGACCTTCAGGATAAAGGAGTCAGCCTCGGCGAAAGCCACACCGAAACTCGGCGGGATAAGGCTTGGGCATTCGATCATCCTTGCAGATCAGATGGAAACCCAACCCTCAGCAGACCCTTATGTCCGACATGGCTCAGAGAGATTCATGCTGTACCCGGTCGTATGATTCTTTAAAGGTTTGAACTCCGGCGAACATGGTTTCCGCGAAGCCACTTGAGGAGAGATACTTTCGGAGTTCGTCGCCGAGTTCTGCCCCGTTCGGCCCGTCTAAAGCTTCGATGCCAGGGAGATGTCCGTCAACGAGGAAGCGGTTGAGCGGTCCGGTTTCCGGCGCTCCTTGCTTTTGGATCAGCACGGATACGCCTGCATAGCAGGCGAAGTCGGTGACAACCGCGCTCCGGTGTTGCCAGTCTCCGACGTGCGCCCTGTCCAGTGATCCGACGAGTTCGCCAGCCTCCCGCATCAAGTGAGTCGCGGCTTCTTTTTCCCCGGAGACGACCGAGTCGGCGAATTCTCGCTCCCACTTCTCAGCGAGTTGTCTTCCTTGCTTGCCAAACTCGTTGCCCGCAGTTCGGTCAGTGCCGATCACCGCCGCTAGCTTGGTCACGTCCGCCGTCTTCAGACCGGGGGTGAAGCCTGACGCTCCCTGGTCCTCACCATACATGGCGGGAAGGTAGGCGGCGAAGGCTTTTGCGAGCGCACGGGCCAGGGCAGGACATCTGGCTCCGAAAGACTCTCGCAAAAGGGGCACGCTCTGGGATAGCTCCTTCTCATGCGCGACCGTGTAGACCGCCAACGCGCGGGTTATCGCACCGGCGTTGGACGTTGGGCGTGATGATGTGATCTTCGTGAGGAAGTCAGCGGCCGACTTGCAGTCTTGGTCCCATCTGCGTGTCAGCAGCGCACCGAGCGCCTCGCTGCCGGAGTTCGATCCGTCGCCGCCCAGCAACAACGAGTCAGCTTTCGCGTAGTCGCCCACGTCAGCAGCATGCGCAGCCTCGCTCAACTGCCTGTCGGGGAACGGCACCGGCCGGGTCCACCAGTAACCAGCCGCGAAGGATGCGGCGCAGACAACGATCACCGCAACACTGGCACGGGCCCTTGCGGACTTGAGGAACGGTGTCATTTCTTCGGCGGGTTGATCTTGTCGTAGTATTCGTGGAACCTCACGATGTCAGAGGTGACATCTCCGCCGACCGACTGGCCGTTGAGGTAGCGTTGGATAGCGTCACCCATACCAGCCCGTTGGTCCGGGGTCAGGTTGTCCCAGTTCGGCATCTGGCCGTTCTGAAGCAGCCCCGCGAGCTGACCTGAAACGGGGTGGTGACCGCTCGCGATCAATATGGTGGCGATCTGATAACGGATCGCGTCACCGTCGACCACCCGACCCGGTCCGCCGTCACCCGCGAGCGCCTTCTTCATCTCGTTACCCATGAGGTCATCCACCATGTCCCCGAATGGCCCCGCTTCCCCGCGAATAGCCTTCACCAGCACTTTCGCCCACGGTTTCGCGGCATCGAAGCCGTCTTCTCGCATTTTCTTCCCTGCGTCGCCGAGGTCTTGCGTGCCCTTGTCCACCGCTCCCAGCAGCTCGGCCGCGTTACGCATCGATCTAGTGTCTGTTTCTCCGCTGTCGAGCGACTTCGCGTACTGCTGCTCCCATGCGATGACCTGGGCGTACGAGGCTTTCGTCATCGTCTGGCCCGCGTCGTGGTCGGTGGCGAGCACCCGGATCACGTCGGCCATGTCGCCGCGTTTGTCATCCGCCAGAGCATGGAACCCCAAGGTGTGCTGACCGGGAAGCTCGTTCCCGTACGCAGCCCCGACGTAATGGGACAAATCGTCGGCGAGTTCCCTGGTGAGAAGCGGGCTCTGCGAGCCGAGGGAGCCAAAGAGGTACTGCCCGAATGCGTTGGCGCCCTTGAACGCGCCCGCTTCCTCTTTCAACTGGTTGAAGAAGGTTTGGGAGACCTCCCCGGCACGCTCCGCGACAGCTCTCTGCGCGGGACTGCCGCCGTCGTCGGGGATCACCGCGCCTGCAGTGGCATGGTGGATCATCTCCTTCGCCGCAGCGCCCCCGTCGTCCCACTTGTAGTGCAAAAGCGCCGAGGCGTAGCCCTTCGAGGCGGGGTTGGACGGGTCAAGCATTTGGTGGTCGGCGATCTGGTCCGCTCCCGCTGTGCGCATCGACGATTCGAGGAACGCGTCCACCTGCGGCGGGTGCCCCTCCACGCGCGTGTTCACGAACGCCATGATCTCATACTGCTTGTCGAGCAGACCCTTGTCGAGCGCGGTGCCCTGTCTGGCGGACTCGTCGCTCCCGCCCACGAGGTCGGAGAGCGCTTGCAACTGGTCCAGGGTCGGGTACTTCTGCCCAGGGATGACATCGTGCCCAGTGTCGTGCGAGTCGTCCAACGCCGCCTTGTCCCGCAACGCCTGCTGCACCTTCGCGGGCAGTTTGTCCATGCCGCCGCGCCACGGCGCGGTCTTGTCGCCCTGCACGACCGGCACAGCCGAGGCCACGTGATCGTCGCTCATCAGTTCCAACGCGTTCGACACCGCTTTGCCGTCCCCATGGAGCTTGTCTTTCACAAGCGCGCGGATGTCGGTGGCGGACTTGTCCCGCAACTGCCCGGACATCTCCGAGACCACGGAGGTCTGCTCGGGCGAGAGCTTCGCGTCACCGCCCTCCTGCAACGCCCGCTGCTGCGCGTCCGACAACCTCGTCGCGGCCTCCACCCGTGCTTTCTGCTCCGGGGTGGCGGTGCCCGCGAGATACGCCTTCACATCAGCTTTCGCCTGCGCGGGAGTCTCCCCGACAAGGGAGCCGATCTGCCCGTCCGTGGCGACCTGCTCGAAATGGACATTCGCGCGCAGATCGGCGGCGGCTTTATCGCTAGCTTGTTCTAAGGCCTCGCGGTTTTTGTCCAAGCCTTCTTGCGCGCGTTGCTGCCACACGGTCAGCGCCTCGCTCTGATCCTGCGTTAAGCTGCCGCTGAACCGCGAGAGGTCGGCTACGACTTTCCAGTCCTCGGTCACGTAGAACGCGACAGAGAGCTGGGCGAGCCGATCACCATCTTGGATGATAACTGGGCCGGTGGCATCGTTGATGGACGTGCGCAGATTCCACGCTGCGGGCCACAGCGCCTCATGCGCGGTTTTCAACACGTTCGCCGCGTTGTCGGTCTCGGCATGGAACCGATTCAGCGCTCCTGCGACCGTTCCACCCTTGTCCTGCGCCGCGTCCCCCGCCTGCCCGGTGAACGGCTCCCCGCCGGGAGCGCGGGTCTGTGTCTGCACGAACGCGGCGTTCAACGAGTAGGGCTCGCCCGATTCCCGCAGCCTGTCCGCCGCCCACGCGGTGTGATCAAACTGCATTTGCAGGAACTGGCTCAACGTGAACATCGCCATCACGCCACCACCAGCGAGGAGAGAGCCGCAGCGCCGTCCTCGTCGGTCTCCCCGACGACGTGCGCGACCGAGACCAGTGCCTCGCCGAAGTTCTCGTACTCCCCGCACGCCCTTCGGTTCGCCTCTTTGAACGCGCCGTCCGCCTCGGTGAGCGCACTCGCGAAGGAGAGGCCCCGCAAGTAATGCGCCAAAAACTCGAACGGACTGCCCTGCACATCCGACGAGGCCACGCCCTTGTCCGCTCGGGATTTCAGCTCGCTCGCGTGCTCGGCCATTTGTTTGCCGACCTGCGCCAATGCTTCGATATTCACCTGCAACGGGTGCGTCATGCGTCCTCGCCTCTCTTCGACCCCAGCTCGTGATTCAACTGCTCTAACCTGCGCTTCTCACGCCGGAACTCATTCACGTCTACAAAAACCACTTCGCCTGCCCGCACCAACTGGCGTAGCTGTTCCTGCTCCTCGCGGTCCTCCCGCTCCGCTTGCTCTTGCGCAAGTACCTCTTCTACCTCCTGCGGAGAGAGGTTCCGCCCATCATGGCGGATCACCCGCTCAACTGTCTCCAGCTCGTCGTCGGAATCCCCAGGGCCGAATCTACGCACAGACAGATCCTCGTGCTCAGCTTCCAGGTCCGACTCCAGACGCACCGAGACCTCAGACCGTGCGCGTGGAATCCATTCCTCCTCGTCCTCCTCAACGTGCCCGAACTTGCGCACGCCGCTGTCCCAGTAATCCGCTGGCATAAGCCGTGGTGCTCCTTCATACGGCTGCGGGCGCAGCCTTCGTCTAAGTCAGACGCGCCGCAACACCGTTCAGTTCCCTTCATCATAAACATGGCCGTTATCCGTCAGCTCCCGCGTGACGGGATCTCGCCTTGAACTTATCCGCCGGGCGCGTCTGTGAGCCAGATCCTGCTGTGCCGGTGCTCCTCGATCTGGTCGAGCAACCACGGGGCGAACCCGCCCATGGCGTACTCGAAGGAGAGCAGCATCCAGTTCAAGTACTGGTACCAAGACTCCACTAGCTCCGCACAGCACCCCAAGGGCAGGCCGGTGTGCTCAACCTGCCAGCACCGCGCGATCTTGAAGACTTCATGCACGCGCTCGCGCATGCCCCTGGTCGCGCCCGGCTCCCCGACGTCGACGAGCGCGAGGCGCGCGTGGTAGTCGTTGAACAGGTAGCGCTTGCCCTCCGGGTCCTCCTCAGGACCAGGCTCGCGCCACACACCACTCGATTCGGGCCACGGCCCCGGCCCGCCCCACACAGGCAGCCCGATCTGCTCGGGAGTCTCCTCGCGGCAGAACCACGCGGCCTCCCCAAACGCAGTCCACGCCTCCTCGCTCCCAGCCCACTCCCGGACTGCGGCCATGTAGCGCCCGGCCTCGCTGACGGCCTCTTCGGCGTGGACCCAGGCCGCGAGCGCGAGACGGTCCCAACAGCCCTCCAAGGCGCGGCGCACGGTCCGCACGAGCGGGTGCGCGCCGAAATCCCGCTCGTCGCGGATCGCCAGCATCTCCCGGTGCGCGGGGATCCAGCCCTCGCGCGGCTCGCGGCACTTGTGGCCGTTCACCCGGCAATACTCACAGCCCATGTTCGACAACGCGAACTCGAAACCGATCAGCTCGTGCGCGCACGCCCGCGCGCGGATCTCCGCCACCACATCCGCGACCGAGCCGAGGAAGTCCTCAACACGGACCTGCGCCAGGGCTGCGTGCTCCAAACGGGCCTCGCGCGCGTCCCCGGCCGCCATCTCTCACGCGCCTTTGCCCGCGAGCAGCCCGGAGACCTCTTCCGCGCCCGCGCCCGAGTTGCGCAGCAAAAGCACCACGTCCAGCAACCGGTCCTCGTGCTCCGCCGTGTACAGGCTCGCGAACGCCCGTAGCAACGCTGCCCGCCGCGCGGAGGCGGCCACCTCGCTCGCCGCAGGCTCCCAGCCCTCCACCTTCACCCAGCCCGCGTGCGCCGCCCGCATAGCAGCCGCGTCGCGCTCCTCGGCCTCGACCGCCGCCCACGCGGCGCCGACCAGCTCCGCGTCCGGCTCCTGATTGTTGTTCGCCAAACCGTAGAGCGTGGAGAAGACCCTGTCGTCGTCCGTCGAGAAGTTGCTGCTCGCCAGCTGCGGCCTCAACAGCGCGTACCCCACCTCGCGGTAACGGTCCCGCGCCACACCCGCAGCCCGCTCCGCCAGCTCCGGGTCCATCGCGCGCAACGGATGCGCCATATCGCTCTCCTCCCCGCCCGGCTAGAAGCTCAGGCTCTCGTCCACGGTGCCGTCCGCGTTGCGCCGCCGCGCCAAACGGTCCTCCACGTACTCCTTCGCAGTGGGCGAGCGCCCCAGCTCCCGCCTGTAATGCTCGTACGACGCGAGGTCTTTCCCCTTCAAGCCCTCCCCGCCGAACGGCTCGTCCGGTCGAGCCCCGGCAGGCACCCCGAACTTCTCGCCCCTCGCGTCGAACGCGGCCTGCTCCTCGCGCTCGGCCCGAGACCCCGCAGCCCCCACCCTATCGACACCGGACACGAGCGCGTCCTCCGCGTCCGCGCTCTCAAGCGTGTAGCCGCCCCGGCCCGGCCAATAAGCCTCCACCCCCAGCTGCGCCAAACCCAGCACGGCGGTCTCCCCCGGATCCGCGAGGAACCCCACCGCCACTGGCCGCCAACTCGTCGCGTGCGCCTCGTACGACTCCAACCGCCACTTCACCAAATACAAGGCCAGCTTCCCCGCGTCCGCCTCCGCGTCCGACGCCACCGACGCCGCGGAACGGTCCAAAACCCGCACCCCGTCAGGCACCTCGAACCCCGGACGCAACAACCCGTTCGCCTCCGTGCTCGTCACCTCCGACGCAACCGGCCGGAACACCCCCACGTCCGGGTTCGGCGCCACCGAATAATCCTCCGACACCAGCAACAAGAACGAAGCCCCCGAGTACGCGAGATCAGGCAACGGCAACCGCCGGAACACGTACGTCTTCTCGTCCAAGCCCTTGCGCGCCGCCCCCGACAACGTCCCCCCGCCGACCAGCACCTGCGCGTCCTGCTCCCCCAACACCGGAGAACGCGCCGACAAACGATCCGGCAACGCCTCCCACGCGGACGCAGCCGCCTGCGTCCGCGTCGTCAAAGCACTCAACGACGGCCCATGCAAACCCGACACCACGCCCGTCCCCAGCACCTGCGCATTCGCCGCCGCCCGATCAGCATGCGCCCCAGCCCCCGCCGCCATGTCCCCACGCATCGCCTCACGCACCCCAACCGCCGAAGCCGACTGCGTCCTCGTCTCGCCCCCCACAGCCCCAGCCCCAGCCGAACCGCCACGGCTCAAACCAGAGCCCCGCGACTCGCCAGAACCAGACGACGAAGAAGAACCAGACGACTTCTCCACCGCACCCGCGCCCTGCGCCCCCGTCCGAGGAGCCTCCCCACCAGAACCGCCGCCGATACCGCCGATCCGAGGAGCCTGCCCAGCCCCACCACCAGCCGGGCCACCGCCAAGACCACCGATCGACGGAGAAGCCCCCACACCCCCACCACTAGAAGCCGGGGCCGCCTGCGGCGCAGCCGCAGGCGCCGCGTGCTCAGCCAAAGCCCCCGCAGCAGACTGTAAGCCAGTGGACGCGCCACCAGCAGGAACGCCCACACTGCCGCTCTTCCCGCTAGCCAACCCTTGACTCTGGCTGCTACCCGTTGGCAGGTTACTTGTGGAAGAGGCAGGAGCAATTCCACTAGTTCCTTGCTGCGTTTCCGCTCTCTGCGGGCCAGCCGTGGCCTGCTGCAGATTAGTGCGTGCTGGCCCACCCGTTCCTTGCTGCGTTTCCCCTCTCTGCGGGCCAGCCGTGGCCTGCTGCAGATTAGTGCGTGCTGGCCCACCCGTTCCTTGCTGATAATTGACTCCGCTATCAGAGCCGCCTATGCCTTGGCTGTAGTCGACCTTGTTTCGGATTTCGTACTGAGGGACCTGCGGTAAGGCTTGGTTCTTCCCAGCGTAATCTTGTTGTTTCTGTTTCGCGCCGGACGCGAGCTGATCGAAGACCTGCTGGTTCATGACCGGCAAGAGCGCGCCGCTCCCGTAGATGCTGGTCGAGAGGAGCTGGTTCTGCTGGATCTGCGCCGCTGCGACGTGCGCGAGCGCGCTGATCTGGTCTTTCGCGTGGTCGGTGTTGTCGGGAGCTGCGGACATGACTTGGTCGTTCGCTTCCGCGATGCTCTCGAAATCCGAGATGTCCTTGTTGAACCCGTCACGCCGTTCAATGACCGCGTCGTACGTGTCCGATGCCGGTTTGCTCGGGTCGGCCCAATAACCACCCCCAAGCTGCCCGTACCCGCTCCCGACAAGGGCCGCGCCCTCTTTGCCCTTCGCCCAAGCAGCCTTGTACCTTTCGTAAGCCGCGCGCATACCCGTCGCGTCCGCCTTCGGCCACACCGGCTGCACATACGGCCACAACTCCGGCACCGGAAAATCCTGATCCGCCATACCGCCTCCTAGCTCTAACTTACGTACTATGAAATCTTGCAGGCGGTTTCTAAAGCATCTCTAGCATTTCCAAAATGGCTGGCAGAAGAGTTCAATTCCTCTTTTGTTCCATTTCCAGTAATTGAGTCCGAAAAGTCTTTCGATGCCTGTATATACTCTTTTACGGGATCGCCAACATTTGACGGCGCATTAGGTGCCACTATCCCCTCTATCAGCGGAATATCTTTCCCTTGCGCATCCTCAACCCTTTTTACCGCAGCTTCTACTTTTGGATCACTTGGGTCGAAAGAAACACCTTGGACCAGCTTCCAGTAGCTATCAAAAGCATTTTGGAGGTCTCTTGTCTTGCGACGGACTTCGCGACAGAGTTCTTTGGGGTCCGAGAGGGGCACCACTACGGGTTTCGCGGGACTGGTCGAAGCGCTGGAGCTAGTGGTGGCGGGTTGTTGGATGATGGTGGTGGTTCCGCCGCTGCCGGAGCCTCGGTCACATCCGGCGAGGGCGAGCGCGGCCATCGCTGTTGCGGCGATCACCGCTCGTGTGCTGCTCGGGGCCATGTTGTTCGCTCCTTGGTTCTTCTTGTCGCCCAGGGTCACTTCCCGTCTCCTTCGAGAACAGGCGCGGCGTTGGTGCTTGTCGCGGGGATGCTGGCGAGGGGGATTTCGCCTTGGATTTGGTCGATGGACTTGTGGGATTGCTCTTCGACCTGCTGGTAGGTTTTCGCGGACTCTTCGGCGGTCGCCGCGTCGTTGGACGCGCCGAGCTGGGTAGAGCCCGCTTGCTCGCTGGTGGCGGTCGCGCCTTTGTCGGCGCGGGTCTTCAAACCGCCGTCGATTCCGTCGTCCCCGGCGGCGTTGTAGAAGTCGTCCAGCGCGGCGGCCATGTCGGCGACCGCGTTGTTGTACTGCTCGATCCCGCTGTGGATCATCGCCTTGCCGACGTTGATCAGCTCGGTGTTCACGTTCGTGTGGCCCGTCATCGGTGTCCTCCGTTCCGCGAGACCACGCGTTCTACGCCCTGCCGCGTGATCACGCCGTCGATTCTATACCGCCGCGCTGTGGGCCGCTCGACGCTCAGCCCCGCGGTCAACAGATCGGGCCTTGCGCCCAGCCGAACTCCTCGGGCACGTCGAGGGCCAGCGCGGCGCGGAGTTCCTCGTGCGCTTTGCGGGCGGCTTTGACGACCCGGTCCTCGTACTGCTTCGCCGTGCACGAGGCCAGCGCGTTACCCGCCACGTCGAGCGCCACAATGCCGCCGAGGGCGATCTGCACGGCGACGGTCGGGCTCGTGTCGTGGTCGCCCGCCGCGACCGTCGCGCCCTTCGAGAACTCGCCCAGACGGCGGGACTGCTCCGCGCGCCACGCCATCGCGCGCTCGCTGATCGGCCCGACCTTCTTGCCCACGGGCGTGGCGAGGATCTTCGCCGGATCGGTCTCCACCGGCATGTGGTGCTCGCGCCCGAACCCGGCCTTCTCGTCGCGCTCGCGCCGCTCGGCCTCTGTGGGGGGTTTCGGCAGGCGCGAGTAGTAGTCGCGCTGGAAGTCGATGAAGGAGTGGTCCCAGTCGATCTCCCCGGCCTCGGCCGCTCGCTCGAACGCCGCAGCCGCGTCGGGCCTCTTCTCGGGCTTGGTCAGGCTCGCGTGCTTTTTGTCCAGCGCCGCCGACTCGGCCTTGTGGATCGCCTCCAACGTCGCCGCGCGCAACGCCTCGCGCCCTATCAGCTGCCCGCTCTGATCGCGTAGCGTCTGATAGAACGCCCACGCCCCCTCCACCAGCTGGACCCGCGTGACCTGGCAGTCCGCAACCCTCGCCCACACGACGAGCTTGCCGTCGCCAGAACGCCCCTCGGCCTCAGCCTCCTTCAACTTCTCGAACACAGCAGCCGCGTCGTGCGGCTCTAAAGGCTCGCTCGCCCCCGGCCCGCTCATGCCCGCCCGTCTTCCGCGCGCCGTAGCGGGGCGGGCTCGCCCTCATGCGCCGCGAGAAGCCCTGCGTGCTCGCGGGCCTGTTCGAGCAGCGCGAGCACGTCGTCGGCCGCCGTTTGGAAGTCCGCACGCGCACGCTCGGACTGCGCGCGCAGCCCGCCGTCCTTGTCTGGCTCTCCCATCGCGGCTCTCTCCCATGCGTCTCGTCCTGGCAGTGTGATCGTAAACCGCGCCTCGCCTGGCCGCAAACCCCCTTGGCGGTTCGTGCGCACAAGCCGCCTTGGGCCGGAGCACCCGCCCCGGAACCGCTCGGGGCAAGTCGGGCCGGGCGAGGCGTGAGCCCGGATTCCGGCCACGAGGACAGCTACACTCCCCGAGCATGCCGAAGCAGCACCCGCCGCACGTCCGGGCGCGCGCGTTGTTCCTCATCGGCAGACAAGGCCTCACCGCCGAAGCCGCCGCGCGCGAGATCGGCGTGAACACGCAGACCGTGCGGGCCTGGTGGCACGACCACCGCACGGCGCACGGCATCGCGCCCGCCGTGCGCCGCCACTCTCCGGAGGTCAAACAGGCCGCGCTGCGCCTGGTCGTCCACGACGGGCTCGCCCCCGCAGACGCCGCGAAAGCCCTCGGGATCAAAGCGGGGATCGTCAGCCACTGGGCCAACGAGCACCGCAAAGCCCAATGCCTGCCCCCGCCCGAGCAAGGCCACCCCGAACACGTCCGCCGCGAAGCCCTCCGGCTCGTCTTCGAGCACGGGCGCAGCAGCGCCCAGGCCGCCCGCGAAGTCGGCGTGCCCACCCAGACCGTCGCGCACTGGGCCAACGAGCACCGGAAAACCCATGGCCTGCCCCCGGCGAAAGCCCGCCACCCCGAGCACGCCCGGCGCGAGGCCGTCCGCCTGGTCCTAGAGAACGGCCTCACCTGCGCCCGAGCGGCAGAGCGGGTCGGGGCTTCCGAAACCAGCGTCGGGCTCTGGGCCAAAGAGCACCGCGCCCTGCACAGCATCCCGCCCACGCGCAGAGGCCACCCCGAGCACGTCCATCGCGAGGCCGTCCGCCTGGTCCTAGAGGACGGGCTCTCCCGAGCGCAAGCCGCCAAACAGACCGGCGCCCACACGGGCACGGTCGAGCGCTGGGTCCAACTAAGCCTTCGCGAGCTCCACCGCGACCCCGGCCAGCTCCAAGCCCTCGCCGCACGCCTGGCCGTCCACCGCAACCAGCCCCTCCCCGACATCGCCAAACGGCTCCGCATCCCCCTCGGCGACCTCGCCCGCTGGCTCTCTGACGACCACCGCGCAAAACGCGGCAAACGCCACGCCGCCCTGCGCGCGAAGGAGGGGGCCTAGCCCGCCGGAACGCCTCGCCGCCCCGAGCCGCGGCCCTCGCCCCCTCCCGTCTCCTTCGGCAGCAGGTCCCGCTCGCCCACCCCGAGCCAGACCGACACCGCCTCCACCTCGTCCAAATCCCACGAGCGGCGGTCGTTGACCAGATCCGACGCCGGGCGAAGGCTCACCCCAGCGCGTCCGCCAAATCCCGGCGCCCCAACCGCAGCCGCGCCATATGCGCCCGCACCTCGCCGGTCAAGTACCGGTTCGTCTCGCCCATGCGCCAGACCATAACCCCAGCTCGCGAGCAGAGTCAAGGCACGGCGGCGAGGTTCCGGCCAGGCATTTTCAACGCCGCCCTCCACAAGCGCGCCCACGCCTTGAAGTCGAACTATTGTTCGGTTACGGTTCGAGCCCGACCACCTGACGACAACGCCCCGGACCAAGGCGGACCAGGGCGAACGGCGGTCGGACGAACCGAAAGAGAGGAACGCGATGGCGCGGCAACAACTGCCCCCGCAGATCAAGAAGACCACCGTCAAGAACCGCAAGACCAGCAAAGACGAGACCCGCTACGAGGTCACCGTCGAGACCGGAGTCAACCCGCGCACCGGGCGCAGGTCCCAGTCCAAACGGCGCTTCACGAACGAGAAGGACGCCCGCCAGCACCTCGCCGACACGCAGAGCAAGGTCGCCCAAGGCATCTACGTCCACAAGAACGAGCTGACCTTCGAGCAGGCCTGCGACGACTTCCTGAACGGGATGCACGGATTGAAGGAGTCCACGCTCGCCGGGTACCGCTTCGACCTCCAGGTGCCGCGCCACCCCTGAACTGCTCGCGCAGCTCAAAGCCGCCAAAGCGCGGCAGGCCGCCGAGAAGCTCGCGCACGGCGAGGGCTACAACGACGGCGGCTGGGTCGCCTGCGACGAGCGCGGCAACCCCTACCTCCCCGACACCCTCACCCGGAAATTCCGGCAACGCCAGACCAAGGCGGGCGTCAAGAAGATCATCCGGCTCCACGACGCCCGGCACACCTGCGCGACCAACATGCACATGCACGGCGTCAAAACGGCCGACATCACCGCATGGCTCGGCCACGCCAACCCGTACGTGACGATGAAGATCTACACCCACACCACCGAGGGCGCGGCCGAGAGGGTTGCGGAGAGTTACGGGAAGGTTGTGACATTCCGTGACAACGAGCCCCTCACGCGGCCCCGCCCGGCCTCCGGCGAGAGGAAAGCCGGATGACCGCCGCAGCAGGTGAGAGCATGTTTCCGGCGGCATCCCCTTTGGGGCGAACGACGGGACTTGAACCCGCGACCACCTGAACCACAATCAGGTGCTCTACCAACTGAGCTACGCCCGCCATCTGCCACGTCTACGACGTGAGCCAGGACAGCATACTAGGCGCGGGCCGAACCTGCAATTTGATTGCCGTAAAGCATTGCGCGTGATCTATTCTGCGATACGATGAATGAGCGCGGCCGTCAATGACGACGGCCCTCTCCAGGAGGTTGCCATGCGACGTACCCCCAGTCTCCCAATCGCACGGTGGATCCGGCCCCTCATCGCCGCAGTCGTGATCGTCGCCGGTTTCGCCGCCGGGCCCGGCCTGGCCCGCGCCGACACCCCCGATCAGCTCCAATTCACCGGCACCACGCTGGACGGGAAGAACATCGACGGGGCGAGCTACGCGGGCAAGCCAGCCGTGTTCTGGTTCTGGACGCCGTGGTGCCCCTTCTGCAACCAGGAGGGCTCGTTCGTCGGGAAGGTGGCCTCGGAGCATCCGGGCGTGCCGTTCGTCGGCGTGGCCTCGCGCAGCGATCCTGGCGCGATGAAGGATTTCGCGAACAAGTACGGCCTCGGCTTCCCGCAGATCAACGACACCAGCGGCGAGATCTGGGCGAGGTTCGGCGTGACGTGGCAGCCCGCGTTCGCCTTCGTCTCCTCGAACGGCGATGTGGACATGGTGAAATTCGGCGACCTCTTGAACGAGGACCAGCTCGCCGAACGGGTGAGCTCGCTGCGCTAAAAGCGCAGGATCGCTCGCCTCGGCATCAGACCTCTCCCCACGGGGTGACGATGGGGTCCGCGCCCTGCTTGGGCTCCGGCAGCCCGTCGAGGAGGCAGTCGAGCAGCTCTTTGTAGTCCGCGTGCAGGAGCTGGCTCATCAACGTCGCCTCGAGCGGGTGGACCACGGCGTGGCGGTCCGGGTCTTTCTTGTCGGCGACCCGCACCGCGTGCGGGCCCGATTCCTCGACCGTCGTCTGCGGGTGCTGGCCTTTCGCGTACCAGCCGTCGAGCACGCTCGGCTGCTCCAGGCTGGCGCGCAGCCGGTCGCCGTAGTGGACGAGGCAGTATTTGCCCGCGACGTCGAACCCGGAGAACGCAGGGCCCGGCAGCAGCTCATTGTTCACCTTGCGCAGCAGAAGCAGGCTCTTCTCGTGGACTCGGAGCAATTCGGGGATGCTGGGGCTGTTGAACACCACCGTGCCCACCGGGCCGACGCCGGCGCGGACGAACCCGGAGCCTCCGCCGCGCTGCTGCGCGGCGGAGAGCACGGCCCCCATGGAGCCGAGGAACTCGCCGAGGTCGCGCATGAGCGCTGCGGAGTCCGGGTGGCCGAGCGGTTCGGACTCCTCTTTTTTGTCTTTGTCCTTTTTGGCTTTCTCATCCCCGGCATGCCGGTGCTCGATTATTTTCGGCAACGGGCCGAAGGCCTGCAGCTGCTCTTCGGTGAATTTCCGGGCGACCGTTTCCCAGATCTCTTTGTAGCTCGCGGCCATGATGTGCGCGACCTCGGCATTCGTGTCCTGGTCGTCCGGATCGATCGGGTACGTGATGTACGGAGCGCTTTTGACGTAAAGCTGCTGGACCCTTTTGTTGTTGGGCCCCGTCTTGTCGTTGGATATTCCGACGTCCGAAGACGGCGGACGGTGGATCCACTGCTGGTAATGCTCGTAGCCGTCTTCCTCGTCGAGCATGCCGCTAAGCAAGTCGAACCAGACGCATTTCCCCGCGAGCGGGAAAGCGGAGAAACTCCGGGCGATCTCGTCCGATCCTTCCTCGGTCCACACTTCGTCGACCGTGTCTCCGGTGACCAGCGTGAGTTTGACGTCGCCGCTGGTGAACCCGACCCCTCCGGTCCAGTCGACCGCAGGGGCGCCAGCGCCTCGAGCGGCCATGCTGAAGTAGGCGATGAACTCGCCGATATCCTTCAGCAGGGCGTCCACATCGTCGCAGGGGAGCATTCGGCTCATCCTATAGGAAGATCATGAAGCCTATGTCGCTGACGCGGATTCTTGCTCAGCGAGCACCGCGTGATGCCTGGCGTAGGCGAAATACACGACGACGGCGATCGTCATCCAGACGCCGAACATGCTGTAGGTCAGCCAGCCGTGCGGGGAATCCGCCAACGTGTACATCAAATAGAGGCACGCGCCGATGGAGGCGAACGGCAGCACGGGATAGAACGGGACCTGGAAGCTGTCCGGCTCGCCCTGCCCGCGTCGGCGCAGAATGACGACGGTCGCGGAGACGACCGCGAACGCGACCAACGTCCCAAGGCTCACGAAGTCCGCAAGGATGTCGAGGGGCACCAGGCCGGTGAGCACCGCGACGAAGAGGGCGACGACGACTGTGCCGCCGATCGGCGTCCTCGTCCTCGGGCTCACCCTGGAGAACACCTTCGGCACGAGCCCGTCGCTCGACATCGAGTGCAGCACTCGGGTTTGGCCGTAGAGGGTCACGAGGGTGACCGAGAAAATAGAGATCACAGCGGCGGCGGAGAGCAGGGACGAGGTCCAGGTCCAGCCGGTGACCTCGCGCAGGATCGCGGCGAGCGGAGCCGTTTCGTTCTTTGTGAACGCGCCCGAGGGCCGCGCCCCGACCGCTGCGAGCGCGACCAGCAGATAAATGCCCGTGACGATCACCAGCGCCAAAAGCAGCGCCTTCGGCAGCGCTTTGCGCGGATTCTCCACTTCCTCCGCCGCCGTGGAGACCGCGTCCATGCCGATGTAGCTGAAGAAGACGAGGCCCGCCGCCGTGCCGATCCCGCTGACGCCGTGCGGGGCGAAGGGGTGCAGGTTCGAGGCGCGGAAGCCGAAGAAGGCGACGAACGCGAAGAACGCGAGGACGGCGAGCTTGATCGTGGTCATGATGGCGTTGGTCCGAGCGGACTCGGAAGTGCCCTTGATCAGCAGCAGCGCGCACAGGAAGACGAGCAGCACGGCGGGGAAGTTCACGCCGTACGCGATGTGGTCGTACACCTGCTGGGCGTTCTCGCCCTCGCCGACCGTCCGGTAGACGGCGTGGGTGGCGAAGGCAGCCCAGTCCGGGATATCGATATGGACGACGTTGGCCAAAAGGTCGTTCAAATAGCCGCTCCATCCCGAAGCCACCGCGGCGGTGGAGACGGAATACTCCAAGAGCAGGCACCAGCCGACCAGGTAGGCGGCGATTTCGCCGAGGCTGGCGTACGTGTAGCTGTAGCTCGACCCCGCGGACGGGATTTTGGAGGAGACCTCCGCGTAGCAGAGGGCGGTGAGCCCCGCCGTGACGCCCGCGATCACGAAGGAGATCAGCACGCCCGGCCCCGCAGCGGGCACCACCTGGGAGAACGTCACGAAAATACCGGTTCCGACCGTGCAGGCGACACCGATGGCCGCGAGCTGCCAGATCGACAGGGTGCGCTTGAGCGTCGCGCCGTCCCCTGCGTGCGGCACCATGATGTCGACCGGCGGCTTAAGTCGGAACATCGTGTCGCTGAGGTTGCCGAAACGCCCGGAAAATGCCATGCGCCTTAGCTAAGCACAGGGAAAAGGTTTCCGCGCGAGACGCGCGGAAACCGACGCGGCGCCTGGCGACGGCTCCCTGGCAGGGGTTTCCCGCCTCCTCGCAACGCGTGGACCGCCCTTGTGCGCTGGCCCACTAAAGACTAGAATCGCGTTATGCCCGTGCCTCCCGCCTCCACTTTCGCCCGCCTTGGCCAGTTGGTCGCCATCGACAAGCCCTCCGAACGGTCCTCGCGCTCCATCGTCGAAGTGTTTACCGGCAAAGAGCTGGCCCAGGTTCCGATCGGGACCGAGGAGGACGTCGAGGCCGCCCTGGCCCGCGCCCGCGCGGCGCAGAAGGAGTGGGCGAAGACTTCGCTGCAATCCCGCGCGGCGATCCTGCGCCGGTTCCAGACGCTCGTGTTCCAGCGGATCGACGAGCTGGCCGACATCGTCCAGGCGGAAACGGGCAAAGCGCGCCCCAGTGCGGTCGAGGAGCTGTTGTTCGTCGCCACGGCGGCGGGCTGGTACTCGGCGAACGGCCCGAAGATCCTCAAGGACAAGCGCGTGCAACCCGCCTTCCCGATCCTGGTGGACGCGCGGGTCCGGCACCTGCCCAAGGGCGTGGTGGGCGTGATCTCGCCGTGGAACTACCCGATGGCGCTGTCCGTGCAGGACGCGAACCCCGCCTGGCTCGCGGGCAACGCCGTGATCATGAAGCCGGACAGCCAGACCCCGTTCTCCACGCTCGCCCTCGCCGAGCTGCTCTACGAGGCGGGCCTGCCCCGCGACGTGCTCCAGACCCTGCCCGGCTCCGGGCAGGTGGTGGGCAACCTGCTCGCCGAGAACGTCGACTACCTCATGTTCACCGGCTCCACCGCCACCGGCAAGACCTTGGCCGAGCTGTGCGGCCGCAGGCTGGTCGGCTTCTCCGGTGAGCTCGGCGGCAAGAACCCCATGATCGTCACCGCGACGGCGAACATCCGCCGCGCCGCGCTCGGAGCCACCCGCGCCTGCTTCTCGAACTCCGGGCAGCTCTGCATCTCCATCGAGCGGATCTACGTGCAGCAGCAGGTGTTCGAGCAGTTCGCGAACGAGTTCGTCGCCCAGACCAGGGCGATGCGCCTCGCCCCTGGCTACGAAGCCGACATCGACATGGGCTCGCTCATCTCCGAGAGCCAGGTCAAGACTGTGGACAACCACGTCACCGACGCGGTCAGCAAAGGCGCGAAGGTGCTCTTCGGCGGCAAGGCGCGGCCCGACCTCGGCCCGTGCTTCTACGAGCCGACCATCCTTTCGGGCGTGACCGAGGACATGACCCTCTACAAGGAGGAGACGTTCGGCCCGGTCGTGAGCCTCTACCCGGTCAAGACGGTGGACGAGGCCATCGAGCGGGCCAACGACACCCGCTACGGCCTCAACGCCAGCGTCTGGGCGGGCACCTGGCGCGAAGGCCAGGAGATCGGCAGCCAGATCTACGCGGGCTCGGTGAACGTCAACGAGGGCTTCGCCGCGTGGGCCTCGCACGAGGCCCCGTGCGGCGGCACGCGCGAGTCCGGGGCCGGTCGGCGCAACGGAGCCGAAGGCCTGCTGAAGTACACCGAGACCCAAGGGCTGGTCACGGAGCGGTTCATCAGCCTCTCCGGCGAGCGCTGGTTCCCTGTCAAACTGCTGCGCGCCCTCCTGCCTCCGCTGCTCAAGTTCCTGCGCATCTTCCCCGGCCGCTAAACCCCGGAAGGCTCACGGCAGCCACGAGACGTGGCCGTGCAGCAGCGGGTAGCCGACGAACGCGACCGAGTCGATGAGAGCGTGCGCCGCGACGAGCGGGGCCAGCCGCCGCCAGCGCAACCAGACCAAGCCGAAGACGAGCCCCATGGCCACGTTGCCCGCTCCTGCGGGCAGCCCCTGGTAGAGGTGGTAGCAGCCGCGTAAGAGCGCGCTCGCGCAGAGCGCGAGCCTCGACGAAACCCCGAGCTGGCGCAGCCGCGTGATGAGATAGCCCACCACCACCACTTCTTCGGCGAGCCCGTTGGCGAAGGCGAGCAGGACGAGTTCCGGCGCACGCCACCACGGGTAGCCTTGCGCCGGCGCGACCGCCGGCGCGAGGCCGAGCTGATGCGCGGCCAGGTAGAGCGCGAGGCCGGGCACGCCGATGAGCGCGGCGAGGCACATCCCCGACCCGAGATCGCGCGCCGCCTGCCGCGCGCCGGTCCAGGACAGTCCGAGCCGTCCGAGGATGCCGCCCTCCCCGTTTCCGCGCCGGTCCTTGGCGAGCAGCACGGCCGCCAGCCCGGCGAAGGCGGCGAGATGCGCCGCGTACACCAGGCCCCGACCGACGTCGAGGGCCGCGACGCGCAAGGCAGGGGCGTTGAGCGTCACCCGGTGCGCGCCGACGCCGCCCGCCGTCAGGCTCATATCCGCCAAGTCGAGGACGGAGGTGAGCGCGCTGGCCCCGAATGTGACCAGCAAGACCACCCCCACCTCGACCAATAACGGTTTTATCGGGGGTCTCTCCGCGTCCTCGGTCTGGCCCATAGCGGGTACCTTACCGCTCCAAGCTGGACTGATAGGATCGCGAGCATGGACGACGCGACGCACAGCGGCCAACGACCGGCGGCATGGCGGGAAGGTTGGACCGAGGGGCCCGACTCTCCGTTCGCCGGTCGCCCCGCGCCCGGCGAGGACGTCGAATACCGGACGCTCACCTACGAGAGGACCGGGCGGATCGCCCGGATCGTGTTCAACCGCCCCGAGCGGGGCAACGCCATCACCCCGGACACCCCGGTGGAACTCGCCCACGCCGTGGAGCGCGCAGACCTCGACCCCGCCGTCCACGTCATCCTCGTCTCCGGCAGGGGCAAGGGCTTCTGCGGCGGCTACGACCTCGACCTCTTCGCGGAGAAAGGCAACGAGGGAGCCGCGGCGGGCGTGGACCGGACCGGGACCGCGCTGGACCCGGCCGCCCAGGCGGTCAACCACAACCCGTGGGGCACGTGGGATCCGATGCTCGACTACGCGATGATGAGCCGGTTCAACCGGGGCTTCGCGAGCCTGTTGCACGCGAACAAGCCAACAGTCGCCAAACTGCACGGCTTCTGCGTCGCGGGCGGCACCGACATCGCCCTGTACGCGGATCAGATCATCTGCGCCGCCGACACGAAGATCGGCTACCCGCCGACGCGGGTCTGGGGCGTTCCCGCTGCGGGCATGTGGGCGCATCGGCTCGGCGACCAGCGCGCCAAACGCCTGCTCTTGACCGGCGACTGCATCAGCGGCAAGCGGGCCGAGGAATGGGGGCTCGCGGTCGAGGCCCCCGAGCCGGACCAGCTGGACGAGCGGACCGAGGAGCTGGTGGGGCGGATCGCCCAAATGCCGATCAACCAGCTCATGATGGTCAAACTCGCGCTCAACAGCGCCCTGCTCGCCCAGGGCACGGCGAACTCGGGCATGATCTCCACCGTCTTCGACGGCGTCTCCCGGCACACCCGCGAGGGCTATGCCTTCCAGTTGCGCGCGATGACGGCGGGGTTCCGCGAGGCCGTCCGCGAGCGCGACGAGCCGTTCGGCGACTATAAACGAGCGCAATTCGCCGACGAAGACGCCTCGGCGCGAGAGCAAGGCCGAGCATGAGGACCGCGTATTTCGGCCCGTCCGGAACGTTCACCGAGGCGGCCCTGCTGGATTTCGTGGAACGAGGGCTCGCCCCAGGGGCCGACCCCCTCTCCCTCGGCAGCCCGCAGGATGTGATCGAAGCCGTGCGGCAGGGTACGGCGCGCTACGGCTGCGTCCCCATCGAGAGCACGGCGGACGGTTCGGTCGCGCCCACCCTCGACGGGCTCGTGGCGGGCTCCCCGGTGCAGATACTCGCCGAAACCCAGCTCTCTGTGAGCTTCTCCGTGATCCTTGCCCCGGACGTCGACCCCGACAAGGTCGCCACGGTCGCCGCGTACCCGGTGGCAGCCGCGCAAGTGCGCTCCTGGCTCGGGGCCCGCTGGCCGAACGCCGTCATCGTCCCGGCGAGTTCGAACTCCGCGGCGGCGCTGGACGCCGCCGAAGGCCGCGCGGACGCCGCCGTCACAACGCCGATCATGGCCCGTCGCCTACAGCTGCGCGAGGCACAGGACGGGGTGGCCGACCACGCCGGGGCCAAGACCCGATTCGTCTTGGTGGGCACACCCCAGGGCCCGTTCCCCCGCACCGGGTCGGATCGGACCGCCGTGGCGCTGCGCCTTGCCCACGCCCCCGGCTCGCTCGCGAACGCGATGAACCACCTCGCGCTGCGCGATCTGGACCTCATCCGTATCGAGTCTCGTCCGACCCGCAATCAACCTGAACCTTATTGGTTCTTCCTCGACTTCGTCGGCCATTTGGACGACCCCGCCGTCGCCGAGGCGCTGAAGTCGCTCCGGCAGCATGCGATCGAGGTTTTCTACCTCGGATCCTGGTCATGTGAGTCTTTCGGCGGCACGCCGGGGCGCCCGATCGGGGTCGCGCCGCAGTCGGACGAGGACGCACGGGCATGGGTCGCCAACTTGCGTTCACCCGTGCTTCACGGAGAAGACTGAATGAATACCGTGAGAGTTCAGCGTTACATCGTTGTGGGCCTCGTTAAGAAACTGTAATATTTCAGACCGTTGGAGCGCGGCCATCGAAGATCGCGACTCTGAACCCTTTGCTTACTCAATACGTTCGCTTTTCCGAATACTAGATTCCCCGAGGAGCCGTGGTGCCCCTGATGCTCTGCGCAGACGCAGCTGTTTGCCCGCACGAACGCTGTATCGCGCGGACCACCGATACATCCGTCTGAACACCCCATACCAGGGCTTTTCGCCCCGGCACTGCTGAATCAACGTCACCGCACCATGCTCAAGGCGGCTGGAAACCCGCCTCTCATCACGAAATTCTGGGAGTATCTCTATGTCTGTTTCGCGCGAAAACTCCGCGTCCGCGCTCACTGCCGCGAAAAACCGCACCGGCCTCATCGGCGGCACCGTCGGCATTCTGTCTGGGATCACCGCCCTGGCCGTCGGCCTCGCCTCGATCACCGAGACCGGCGGCGCGCAAGCCTTCCACACCAACACGGTTCTGCCTTCCAACGCCGCCCTTCCCGTCTTCGGGGGCGACAAAGGCACAGACCAGCGCTCCTTCCGGCTCATCGACGAGCACAGCGGCGGCGGCTCCTCCGGTGGCGGCACCAGCCACTCCGGCGGCTCTAGCTCGGGCGGCGGGTCCAGCTCCGGCGGCTCTAGCTCCGGTGGCTCTAGCTCCGGCGGGTCCAGCTCGGGTGGCTCTAGCTCCGGTGGCTCTAGCTCGGGCGGCGGGTCCAGCTCGGGTGGCTCTAGCTCCGGCGGCTCTAGCTCGGGCGGCGGGTCCAGCTCCGGCGGGTCCAGCTCCGGCGGGTCCAGCTCCGGCGGGTCCAGCTCCGGCAGCGGGTCCAGCTCCGGGTCGTCCTCCAACGGCGGCTCCAGCTCCGGCAGCGGCTCCGGCTCCGGGTCGTCCTCCAACGGCGGCTCCAGCTCCGGCTCCGGCGGCTCCGGCTCCGGGTCGTCCTCGTCTTCCAGCGGTTCCACCTCTGGCGGTGGCGTGAGCGCCGCCGAGCGCGCGGCAGGTGGCACCAGCAGCGGGTCCACCTCTAGCGCGAGCACCGGCGGCACCGGCGCGACCAACGCAGGCACCGCCTCTACCGGCACCACCGGCACAGGCACCGCCTCTACCGGCACCACCGGCACGGGCACCGCCTCTACCGGCACGACCGGCACGACCGGCACCGGCACGACCGGCACGACCGGCACAGGCACCAGCGGCTCTAGCTCCTCCTTGGGCAGCACGAGCGGTGGTGTCAGCGCCGCCGAGCGCGCGGCAGGTGGCACCGGCTCGGCTTCCACCGGCACCGGCACCGGCACCGGCACGACCAACGCGAGCACCGGTACGACCAACGCGAGCACTGGCACCACCGCCAACACCGGCACGACCAGCACCGGCACCAGCAACGCGAGCACCGGCACGACCTCAACCGGCACCACCAACCCCGGCACCAGCAACGCGAGCACCGGCACGACCTCAACCGGCACCACCAACCCCGGCACCAGCAACGCGAGCACCGGTACGACCAGCACGGGCACGGGCACGGGCACCAACAGCACCGGCACGACCAGCACCAGCACCAGCACCGGCACCGGCACCGGCGCGGGCACCACCAGCACGGGCGCGACGAGCGTCGGCTCCGCTTCGACCGCCGCCACGGCAGGCGCCACCGGCGGCGGCTCGACCGCGAGCGCTCCGAGCACCGGCTCGACCGCAAACGCGAGCTCCACGGGCTCGACCGGTTCGGATCCGTTCGGCCTCGGGCAGGCGGTCCACACCACGGTGAACGGCCAAGTCCTCGGCGGCCAGATCGGCCAGACCCTCGGCAACACCCTGAACGCCAGTTATGGCGTGGTCGGGGCGGGCATCGGCGGGGCCATCGGCGGCGCGGTCGGCGGCCTCTACTCCACCATCGGCACCACCATCGCAGGAGCCCAATCCGGCGCGGCGGTCGCAGGACCCCTCGGAGCCATCGCGGGCGGAGCCATCGGCCTCGGCCTCGGCCTCGGCGTCACCGCCGTCGGCACAGCGGTCGGAGTCTACAACGGCATCGTGAATAAGACTCCGATCGGAGCCACCGGCACCATCCTCGGCTCCCCGGCCGGCACCACCAGCGCCTTCGGCCTCGACGCCGCCATCAAATCCACCGCCGCAGCTGGAGTCAACGGCACCCCCCTCGGCACTCAGATCGGCCTCGGCGGCATCGTCTCCATCCCGGCCAACGCCCTCGGCGGAGCCATCAACGGCGCGATCCAAGGAGCCCAAGACGGCGCCGCCGTCGGCTCCGCCGCTGGCAACAGCCTCGGCACCATCGGCGGAGCGCTCGGCGGCATCCTCGGCGGCGGCATCGGCCTGGCCGCAGGCGGAGCCCTCGGCGGATTCAACGCCGCCTACGGCACCAAACTCGGAGCCGACTTCGGCAGCAAATAAGCCCACCAAAAAGAACCAGTTGTGGCCGCGGTCTGGGACTGCGGCCACAACTGGTTCTTTTGGCGAACTTTTCGGCCTATGATCACCAAAGGCCAACCCGCCATCCGCTCAGCCGAAACGTTTCACGGCCTTGCGACCGTTTCCAGCCCCCAACACAAAATAGCCAACCCCTCAACCTCCAAGGAGTGTCCGTGTCCGTCCCTCGCTTCGCCGCCGTCGCCCTCCTCGCCCTCGCGCCCCTCGTCGCCAGCTGCTCGGACGACGCAAAGCCCGCTCCGCCGCCGCCGAAGGCAGCCCCCGTGTCCGACATGGACATCATCAAGTACCTGGACAACCACAGCGTGACGAGGGCCCCGCAAACCGCCGCGGACGATTTCCCGCTCAGCGTCTCCGTCCGGCTCCCGTCTCGCTGGTCCGCGTCCCAGGGCATCCCGAGCCTCTACCTGCTCCTGGAAGACGCGAGGGACACGGACCAGCAGTTCCGGCCGAACGCCGTCATCAGCATCCTCAAACTCACTGGGAACTTCGACCCGAAGCAGGCGGTGCTGCGCGGTTTCGTGGACATCTCCGCCGCGAAGGGCTTCCAGAAGATCCGCGAATCGCTCGACGACTTCGACAAGTTCCCCTCCGCCGTGATCGAAGGCACCTACGTCGAGGACGAGCAGCAGCGGAAAGAGGCCAAAGCGCGGGTGGACGAGCAACAGCGCCAGAGCGGCCAGCAGCCCGATCCCCAGCAACCGGTCGGCGACCTGAAATTGCACGTGCTCAACCGCTATGTGATTGCTGTCTCCGGCGAGGACAAATACCTCGTGCAGCTCCAGATCACCGTCACCGACAAGCAAAGCGCTCAGCTCGCAGACGACATCAAGACCATTGACGAAGGACTCCAACTCAGCTTCAAGAAGTAGTTCCTCGCCTCCGGCCGGGAAAGGCTTCGCCCGAACCGCTGCTCGTCGCCGTACGGCGACGAGCAGCGGTTCGTTTTGCGACCGGGTTGCCTCCCTCACTTCCTGAGAATGTAACGATTCGGCGAATGCAACTTAACAAAGGGTAAATAAAAGTCGAGAGAATAGAGCCGAGCCGCTGAGCGAACGGACAGCCCGACTGAATGTTCGATCTGGGGTTCAGACCCTCGCGCCGTCAGTCAACGCCGCCACGCCACGACTCCGGCGACACCGCCTCGCACACCCCCTGGGAGTTTCTTCATGCGTCTTCCGCGCAAAAAACTGGACGTTCCATCCCCGCTCAAGCTCAAGACGATGAAGAACCGCCCCGGCGCGGTCGGCGGCGCTGTGGGTGTCCTGTCGGGGATCACCGCCCTGACCGTCGGACTCGCCTCGATGACCGAAGCCGGCGGAGCACGAGCGCTCCGCGCCCCTGCTGCTCCCGCGTTCGCGTCTTTCGGCAGCAAACAAGGAGCGGACGGACGCTCGTTCCGGCTCATCGACGAGCACAGCGGCTCCTCCGCAGGCGGCGGCGGGTCAGGCTCCAGCGGCTCGGGCTCCAGCTCCGGCGGCTCGGGCTCCAGCTCCGGCGGATCGAGTTCTGGCAGCGGCTCAGGCTCCAGCTCAAGCGGCTCGGGCTCCAGCTCGGGCGGGACTTCAAGCGGCAGCAGCTCCGGCGGATCGTCTTCTGGCAGCGGTTCAGGCTCCAGCTCCAGCGGCTCGGGCTCCAGCTCCGGCGGATCGGGCTCCAGCTCCAGCGGCTCGGGCTCCAGCTCCGGCGGGACTTCAAGCGGCAGCAGCTCCGGCGGATCGTCTTCTGGCAGCGGCTCGGGCTCCAACGGCTCGGGCTCCAGCTCCGGCGGGACTTCAAGCGGCAGCAGCTCCGGCGGATCGGGCTCCAGCGCAAGTGGTTCAGGCTCCTCTTCCAACGGCGGCTCGACTGCTAGCTCCGGCGGAGGAACGTCCTCGTCTTCTAGCGGTTCCACCTCGAGCGGTGGCGTGAGCGCCGCCGAGCGCGCGGCAGGCGGCTCGGCTTCCGGCTCCACCTCAGGCACGAGCACCGGAACCACCGGTTCGACCAACACCGGCACGACCAGCACGAGCACCGGAACCACCGGCGCCGGTTCCACCTCGACGGGCGCCACTTCGACAGGATCGACCTCGACCGGCACGACCAACGCGAGCACCGGAACCACCAGCGTCGGCACGGGCGCCACTGGAACCAGCGGGTCAAGCGGCTCCAACGCTTCCTCGGGCAGCAGCATCAGCGGCGGCGTGAACGCTGCTGAAAATGCGGCGGGAGGGGGCAGCACGAGCGGAGCCACCTCGGGCACCAGTAGCTCCGCTTCGAACGGTTCGACCAGCACCGGCACGACCTCGACCGGCACGACCAACACGGGCACCAGCAACGCGAGCACCGGTACGACCAACACGGGCACCAGCACGACCTCAACCGGCACCACCAACCCCGGCACCAGCAACGCGAGCACCGGCACGACCTCAACCGGCACCACCAACCCCGGCACCAGCAACGCGAGCACCGGCACGACCTCAACCGGCACCACCAACCCCGGCACCAGCAACGCGAGCACCGGCACCAGCAACGCGAGCACCGGCACCACCGCCAACACCGGCACCAGCACGACCTCAACCGGCACCACCAACCCCGGCACCAGCAACGCGAGCACCGGCACGACCAGCACCGGCGCGGGCACCACCAGCGTCGGCACGACTAACACCGGCGCGGGCACCACCAGCACGGGCGCGACGAGCGTCGGCTCCGCTTCGACCGCCGCCACGGCAGGCGCCACCGGCGGCGGCTCGACCGCGAACGCGAGCGCTCCGAGCACCGGCTCGACCGCGAACGCGAGCTCCACGGGCTCGACCGGTTCGGATCCGTTCGGCCTCGGGCAGGCGGTCCACACCACGGTGAACGGCCAGGTCCTCGGCGGCCAGATCGGCCAGACCCTCGGCAACACCTTGGGCGTCGATGCTGGTTACGGCGTGGTCGGGGCGGGCATCGGCGGGGCCATCGGCGGCGCGGTCGGCGGCCTCTACTCCACCATCGGCACCACCATCGCAGGAGCCCAATCCGGCGCGGCGGTCGCAGGACCCCTCGGAGCCATCGCGGGCGGAGCCATCGGCCTCGGCCTCGGCCTCGGCGTCACCGCCGTCGGCACAGCGGTCGGCGTCTACAACGGCATCGTGCACGAAACCCCGATCGGCGCGGGCGGCACGCTCCTCGGCGGCCCTGCCAATAACACCAGCGCCTTCGGCCTCGACGCCGCCATCAAATCCACCGCCGCAGCTGGAGTCAACGGCGGAGCGCTTGGCACTCAGATCGGCCTCGGCGGCATCGTCTCCATCCCGGTCAACGCCCTCGGCGGCACCATCAGCGGCGCGATCCAAGGAGCCCAAGACGGCGCCGCCGTCGGCTCCGCCGCTGGCAACAGCCTCGGCACCATCGGCGGAGCGCTCGGCGGCATCCTCGGCGGCGGCATCGGCCTGGCCGCAGGCGGAGCCCTCGGCGGATTCAACGCCGCCTACGGCACCACGCTCGGAGCCGACTTCGGCAGCAAATAACCCGCCCCCGACCAAACCGGTTGTGGCCGCAGTCTCAGACTGCGGCCACAACCGGTTCCGCCTGCGACTAAGTTTGTGATATGGCTTACCGTCAGCTGCTGTTCCGGACCATGTACCTCCTCGGCTTCACGCCGTGGGACGGACATCCCTTGCCGGAGCGGCTGGCCGAACTGGTCGATGGCGACGGGGAGCGTCCCGCCCTTGCCCCCGGCAGGGCACTCGACGTGGGATGCGGGACCGGGGACGCGGCGATCTACCTCGCGCGGCGCGGCTGGCGCGTCACCGGGGTGGATTTCACTCCGAAAGCGCTGAGGCTCGCCCGCCGAAAGGCCGCCTCGGCGGGAGCGGACATCGACTTCGTCCACGCGGATGTCACCAAACTCCGCGAGAACGGTCTTCAGCCAGGCTTCGACCTGATCGTCGACTTCGGCCTGCTACACGGCGTGGACGACAAGACCCGGGCGGGCTATGCCCGCGAAGTCTCCGCGCTCGCCGCTCCCGGCTGCACGCTCCTGATCGTCGGTTTCCTCCCCGGCCAAGGCAAGCCGGTGCGCGGCATCAGCCAGACCGACCTGCTGGCCTCCTTGGGATCGGACTGGTCGCTCGTCGGGGCGGGCGACGGGCGGCGGGGTCCGCTCCGGACGCAAGGCACTATGCGCTGGTACGAGCTGCGCCGGGCGTAGATCGCCGCGAGGGGGCCAGCTAGAGCCGGTTGGCGGAGATGACGCTGACCACTGCGGCCCGCAGATCCTCGGCGGTGATGCTCATCAGATCTGTCTCGGTCAGATCCGCCGGGTCGACGTCGCCCTGGGTGAGCCGGAATTCTCGCTCTTCCTCCGCGGCCTCGATGACGTTGCGGACGAAACGACCGTTGCCCGCGAGGTCGACCAAGCGCATCTCCTGGCCGCTCGAAGCGATCTTCGTCTGGTCGTACAGGCGCTGGGTCTGCGTGATGAACTCCTGCATCGCGTCGGGCGTGATGATCGCGTCCCGGCGCTTGGCCTGGAACTCGGCGATCTTCCCCAGTTCCTCGGGGGTGTACGAGTCGAACCGGATGCGCTTGGCGAACCGGGAGGCGAGACCTTCGTTCCCGGCGAGGAAGCGGTCGATCTCGTTGTCGTACCCGGCGATGATCACCACGAGCCGGTCGCGGTCGTTCTCCATCCGGGCCAGGAGGGTGTCGATGGCCTCCTTGCCGAACGCGTCGCCGCCGGACAGGCCGCTTTGGAGCAGGGTGTACGCCTCGTCGATGAACAGCACGCCGTCCATCGCGCGGTCGATCAGGGCGGTGGTCTTGATCGCGGTGGAGCCGAGGTGCTCGCCGACGAAGTCTTTCCGGCTGGTCTCGAGCACGTTCGCCGTCTTCAAGAGGCCAAGGCCGCAATAGATCTTCGCGACCACGCGGGCGATGGTGGTCTTGCCCGTGCCGGGAGGCCCGGTGAAGGCGAGGTGCTGGCTCTTCGCCTGGCCGCCGCCGAGCCCCTTCTCCGCGCGCAACCGCGCCATCTGCACGGTGGCCTGTAGTCTCGCGACCTGCTGTTTGACCCCGGTCATGCCGATCTGCAGATCGAGCTCCTGCTGCGCCTCGGCGAGGAGGATCTCGTTCTCGGCGGAGCGCTTCTCCTCCTCCTTCGCCTCCTCTTCCTTCTTGATCTCCTCCTCCGACGGCGCGGAGGCGGGATCCCACCGGTTGGCGCGCAGCGCGATGCGCTCGGGGCTGGTGGTCACGATCCGGAAGGTCGGCTCCTGCATGGCCCGCTTGTTCGCCTCGAACTCCGGGGCCTCGGCGTAGATCCCCTCGAAGATAGCGCGCGCCTTCTCGGCCTCGCCCTGCTCGCGCAGCACCAGGCCCCGGCTGTATTTCGCGGCGATCCGCGCCGCCGGGATCACCCCCGCCTCGGCCTGCTCCAGCCGCTGCACCGCTTGGCTGAACAGACCCAGCTGCGCGCAGGAGGAGCCGACCATGAGGTGCGCGCCGGACGCGAGGAACTGGTCCGTCCAGCCCGAGGACTCGCGCAGCGCCACCAGCACGTCCGGCCACAGCTGCGTGCCGTAGTACAGGAAGCCGGTCATGTAGTCCACGATGGCGAGCTTGCCGCCCGTGCGCTCGCGCAAATCTTTGAGCAGCCGCTCGGCCTCGTCGTAGCTCTGCTCCCGGATCAGGAGGGCGGCCTTCGCCAGCTGGACCTCGTTCCAGTCCGTGAGAGGGTAGTCGATGTAGAGGCCCGTGGAGAACCGCCCGCCAAGCGTGCGCGGCGGCAGGCCGAGGCGGCGGTGCTCCGCGAACAGGTTGTGGTCCCCGTTCTCGTACAGCCGGTTGACGACCTCGGGGGTGGCGACCTCCTTCGCCTCGGCCAGCATGGCGGCGAGGCCGAGCCACGCGTCGCTCATCGTCGGATCCTGCCGCGTGGCCAGCTCGAAGGCCTTGCGGGCGTGGGCGGGGTCCCTCGGGGCCTCCTGGCCGTCGATGGGGATGCCCAAAGAGAGAATGCCGATGTCGAAAGACCTGCGGGCCGCGCGCGTGTCGTACAAGGTGCCCCCATATGCCGGACGTGGACGAGTTAGGTATCGGAGCACATTCTAGCCGTGCAGACCAGGGCGCGCAGCCCCAGGTCCGGGCCCTCGCCCGTCCGCGCGCTTGCCGACCACGAGGAGCAGATTGCTCACAAGGATTTCCCGCAGCCCCGGCAGGCGGACCATCCACCACGCCCAGCGCGGGTGGTACCTGGGCAGCGCCGCGAGCAGCGTCGCGCCGGGCGGCAGCCGCCGCGCCCACTCCAGCCCGGCAGCCGCGCTCACCGCGAACAGCGAAGTCCCGAACAGGTTCTTCGGCGCGTGCCCGTGCTTGCGCGCGTATCGGCGCGCGGCGTACCGTCCGCCCAGCCAGTGCCACCGGCCGGTCTCGTGCCCGCCGAACGGGCCGAGCCAGACCGTGTAGGAGAAGACGACCAGCCCGCCGGGGCGGGCGACGCGCAGCAGCTCGTCGGCCAGCCGCCACGGCTCGGGGACGTGCTCGCCCACGTTCGAGGAGGCGACAAGGTCGAACGTGCCGTCCTCGAACGGCAAGCGCTGCCCGTCGCCGTGCACCACCAGCGCCCCCGCCGCCATCGCCTCGCGGCACCCTTCGGGGTCCGCGTCCACCAGCACCGAGCGTTCCACCAGGTCGGCGAGCGCGGTCGCCGAGCGCCCTTCCGCCCCGCCGACGTCCAACGCGCGAAGCGTCGATGGGTCCGTTTCCGGCCGCCAGGCCCGCCAGGCCGCGAGCAAGATGCGCACCCAGTCTTGCGCGAGCGGGTCGTAGAACTGGTCCGGATCGGAAGACTCGAACCGGAAGGCTCGCAGAAGGCCGAACGACCTGCGCAGCGTTGCGCCCTCGGCGAGGGCCGACCTGACAGCATTCTGCCAGGTCTTTGCGTTAGGCTCGGTGACCATTATGGCTCAGCTTACCCAAGTCCTGCTCTTGAGCTGGCGGGATACCACCCATCCGCAGGGCGGGGGAGCGAGCAGTACCTGGAGCGGGTCGGCGAACTGCTCGCGCAGGAGGGGTCGAAGTCGTCGTGCGCACCGCGCGCCATCCCGGCTCGACGCGCTCGCAGACGCGCGCGGGCATGCGCTTCTCCCGAGGCGGCGGCCGGCTCACGGTCTATCCCAGGGCGTTGGCCGCCCTGGCCCTGGCCCGGTTCGGGGTCGGCGGCCTCGCCGGATTCCGTCCGGACGTCATCGTGGACACCCACAACGGCATGGGGTTTTTCGCCCGGCTGGCGACCCGCGCCCCTGTGGTCGTCCTCGTGCATCACTGCCATAAGGAGCAATGGCCGGTCGCGGGCCGGCTGCTCGGCAAGCTCGGCTGGTGGCTCGAATCCACCGCGTCGCCCTGGGTCCACCGCCGCGCCCAGTACCTCACCGTCTCGCTCCCCTCTTTGGAGGGGCTGGTCCGGCTCGGCGTGGGCAGGGAGCGGGCGGCGGTGGTCCGGGCCGGAGTCGACCAGGTGCCCGCGAGCGTCCCTGTCGGGGGCCCCGAGACGCGCGACCCCCGCCCGACCTTGTGCGTCCTGACCCGCCTCGTGCCGCACAAGCGGGTGGAAGACGTGCTGGAAACCTTGGCGGAGCTGCGCGCGGGCGGGCTCCCCGAACTGCGTCTCGACGTCGTCGGGGACGGCTGGTGGGCGGACAACCTCAAACGCCGCGCGCACGAGCTGGGCGTCGCCGACGCGACCCAGTTCCACGGCAGGGTGAGCGAGGAGCGCAAGCACGAGGTGCTCTCCCGCGCCTGGCTGCACGTCATGCCCTCCCTCGCCGAGGGCTGGGGGCTCGCGGTGATCGAAGCCGCCCAGCACGGCGTGCCCACGGTCGGCTACACCGGCAGCGGCGGGCTGACCGACTCCATCCTCGACGGGGTGACCGGAATGCTGGTGGACAGCCACGAAGAGCTTGCCGCCGCCGTGCGCGACCTGGTCTGCGACCACCGGCTGCGCGAGGCGCTGGGCGAGAAAGCACGTCGGCGCGCGCGCGAATTCAGCTGGAACCAGACCGCGGACGGCGTGCGCCGGGTTCTCGAAGCGGCGATGCGCGGCGACCGGGTCTCGGGCCTGGTCGGGCCCGCGAACGACCAGTGACCTAGCCCTCGGCGCGGAGCGGCCACGACTGCCAGCGCCCGTCTGGCAGGCCGCGCAACCGCGCCGCGTCGGCCTCGAACGCGTCGTCCGCCTCCACGACCTGCCAGCCCGACCCTGCCCCTTCCATGCGGTACCCGACCGAGGGTTTGCCTTTGTGCGGCCCCTCGTGCTCGATCATCTCGACGAACTTGCCTGCCGCAGTCCCCAGCGCCCATGTCTCCAGCGCGTCCGCGCAGTCCTCGAACGGCTCGTCGCACGCGTCGCAGCCGCACCACGGCAGCATCACGCGCTTGCGCAGGCCCGCCCCGATCTCCACGCCGGGGAAGTCGGCGTAGCGCAGCGTCAGACGCGCCCCGTCGGGGTTCGTCGGCACGAGTTCGACCGTGCGCTCCCCAGAGGCCGAGACGGTCTCGACGGCTTCGACCTGGTACTCCCGCAGCAGATAATCGATCAGCTCGTCTGCGACCAGATGCAGGGGCGCGAACCGCTCCAAGTTGCCGGCCTGCGAGTACGTGCCGTCCGGCGGGGAGCCCTCCCATCGGTTCCCGTAGTCGATGGTGGTCCCCGACGCGTCGAGGAACACCATCGACGGGACGTCAGGACGGCGGTATGCGCTCATCCCCGGAACCTAGCATTGCGCGCCGAACCACCGGGCGAGCGCTTCGCGCAGCGCGGGCGCGGCCACCTCGGCGGGCTCGCCCACCGCCGAGGCCCACGCGACATGGGCGTCCGGGCGGATCAGGAGGGCGTCGGCTGGCCGGTCCTCGCACCGCGCGGCGAACGTCTGGACCCTGCCCCGCCACGCCCCGGCGACCTCGCGCAGCTCCGGGCGGCCGGCGAGGTCGAGGAAGACCGGGCGGGCGGGCCGCATGAGCTCCGCGACGCTGGTCGGGCCCGAGCCGGCGGCCAACGCGAGGTCGGGCGCGAAGGTTCCGGCCAACGGATGGCGGCCGGGGTCCGGCGACGGGTAGCGGATGTCCGAGCCCGCGATGAGGGAGCCGATCCGCCGTAGCGGCTGCTCGTCGGCGGTGACCAGTTCCAAGAAGATCTCCCGCAGCGCCTCGGAAGCCTCGTCGTGGCCGCGCCGCAGCGCGACCTGTGCCTGGGTGTGGCGCAGCGTGCGCGCGTTGGCGAAGCGGCGCTCGTCGTGGTAGCTGTCGAGCAGCCCGTCCGGGGCCCAGCCGTGGACGCAGGCCGCGAGCTTCCACGCGAGGTTGACCGAGTCGAGCATCCCCGCCCCCAGCGCCACGCCGCCGGAGGGGAACTGGTGCGCGGCGTCGCCCGCCACCAGGACGCGCCCGGCCCGGTACTGTTCGACGTGCCGGGCCCCGAACGTGAAGCGGGTCAGCCGGGTCGGCTCCCCGAGCGGCAGCTCCGCGCCGAGCACGCGGCGGATGCTCGCCCGCAGCTCGTCCAGGGTCATCGGGACGTCGTCGTCGTAGTCGTGGTCCTCGTCCTCGCTCGTGTACACGCCCAGATCGCCCGGGGTGTACGACGCGACGGCGAAGACGCCGCGCTCGGTCTGGGTGTAGCCCGAGCGGAGCCTGCCGTAGCCCGCCACGTCGTAGTCGCCGTCCTCGCGCAACGTCACCGAACTCGGCATCGTGGTCGACGCGAGCCGGTTGACCTCGGGATAGGTGGAGCCGGGGAACGCGATGCCCGCCAGCTCGCGGACCCTGCTGCGCACCCCGTCGCAGCCGACCAGGTACCGCGCCCTCGCCTGGTACGGCCCGTCCGGCCCGAAGACCTGCGCGGTCGCCCCCGCCTCGTCCTGGCGCAGCCCGACCAGCTCGTGCCCTCGCCTGACCTCGGAGCCGAGCTCGACGGCGTACTGCTCCAACAGGCGCTCGATCTGCGGCTGGGGCAGGAGCAACGCCTCCATCGGCGGCGGGCCCGACAGCCTCGTCAAGTCGATGTGCAGCCCGCCGAACGGGAACCGAGGCTCGGGGCGGCCCATCTCGCTCGCCGCCTCGAAGCGTTCGAGCACGCCCCGGTAGCGCAGCAGATCCAGGATCCGCCCGCCCAGCCCGCCCGCCTTGGCCACGGCCCGTATCTGCGGCTGCCGCTCCAGCACCAACGGTCGCGCCCCTGCGAGGCGCAGCTCCGCCGCCAAGATCAAACCGGACGGACCCGCCCCCGCGACAATCACGTCGAATTCGGCCACACACCGCTCCTCTCTGCGCGAATTTGCGACTGGGCCAGCGAGTATGCACCTCGTCCCGGCCTTGCCACAAGCCCCCCTCTGCGCTCTATAATGAGAGTGGGAACGGGCGGGGCCTCCTTTCTCCCGCAGCTTTTCCCCGCAGTTTTTCCCCGCAGCGCGCGCCTAGCGCCGGAACGCCCGACGGTACGCGCTCGGCGTGGTCGCGGTCGCCTTGCGCAGATGCGCGCGCATGGCCGTCACGCTCCCGAAACCGCAGTGCTCGGCGATGGACTCCACGGCGAGGTCGGTGTTCTCCAAGAGCGCTCGGGCGCGGGCGACCCGCTGGGCGTCCAGCCAGCGTTTCGGCGTGGCCCCGACTTCCTCGCCGAAGCGGCGGTTGAACGTCCGCAGGCTCATATGGGCCCGCCTCGCCAGCGCGGCCACGTCCGCGACCTCGGCGAGGTGCTCCGCCGCCCAGCTCAGCGTGGGGCCGAGCCCGCCCGCGCCCCTGCCGAAGTCGGCTGGCGGGATGAACTGCGCCTGCCCGCCGTCGCGGTGCGGGGCCATGACGTTCCACCGGGCCAGGTCCGAAGCCGCGGCGGCCCCCATCTCCCGACGCACCACGTGCAGGCACAAATCCATTCCCGCGCACAGCCCCGCCGAGGTGAGCACGTCGCCGTCGTCCACGTACAGCGCCTCCGGGCGCAGGTCCACCAGCGGATACAGGCGCCGCATATCGTCGCAGTACTCCCAGTGCGTCGTCGCCGGCCGCCGGTCGAGCAGCCCCGCCGCCGCGAGGACGAACGCGCCGATACAGATGCTGACCACCACTGCGCCGCGCTGGTGGGTGTCCCGCAGCGCGGCGAGCACCTCGTCCGAGGGCGGGAAGTCGTGCGGGGCCCGGCCCGGCACGACGACGACGTCGGCGGAGCGCAGAGCGTCGAGGCCGCGCTCCACCTCGATGGTGAAGCCGTCCGGGGTCCAGACCGTCCCCGGCTTCTCGCCGCACGTCACCAGTTCGAAGCCGCCGGACTCGCCGCCCCTGCCCGGTCCTCTTCGAAACATCTGGACGGCGCACGCCAGGTCGTAGGTGATGACGCCGTCCAGCGCCAGCGCGGCCACCGTTTTCAGCCCCATGCCCCATTATGGCATGAATCCGAGCATGAATGGCATTTCTGCCAATGGCCGTCCCGAGCGCGCTCGGCTTGACTGATCCCATGACGACAACCGACCTGAACTGGCAGTGGGCCGCGCGAACCGGCGGCGAACTCGGGACGGCCCAGCGGCGCGAGCTGCTGCGGGCCCTCGCCCGCGCGTTGCCGGGCTTGGTGAGCGACGTGGTCCGCACCAAGCTCGGGCGCAGAGGCCAGGGCAGGGTCGCGTTCGGGTCGATCAGAACGCCCGACTCGGCATTGGCCCTTGCCGCCGAACAAGAGGCCAGGGACTGCCTGTCCCCGCACGTGCTCGAACACAGCTACCGCACATACTTCTTCGGGAAGGCGCTGGCCGAACTGGACGGCGCGCAGGTCGACGACGAGCTGGTGTACGTGGCGAGCCTGCTGCACGACCTGCAGCTGGAGGATCCGACCCCTGGCCGGTGCTTCGCAGTGGTCGGCGGCGAGCGCGCCGCCCGGTTCGCGCTGGCCCAAGGAGCCTCGCCCGCCCGCGCCGAAGCGGTCGGCGCGGCGATCGGCGCGCACATCACGCTCGGGGCCAGCGACGACCTCGGCGACCCCGGCGGTTTCGTCTCCGCAGGCGCGGGGACCGACGTGTTCGGTTTCCGGATGTCCGAGCTCGACTCCGCCTGGGTCGACGAGCTGCTGGCGCGCCACCCCCGATTGGGCTTCAAGCGGCGCATGGCCGAGGCGTGGGCGGCGGAATCCGCCGCCGTCCCGAAGGGCCGGGCGGCGTGGCTGACCCGCTACGCGGCGTTCCCGCTCTTGATCAAGCTCGCCCCGTTCGAGGAATAGCGCGCTCCTCGGACCGCCCCGCCCAGTAGGCTGTGCCCATGGCAACCGAACAGCGGCGCGCGCGGCGGACTGCGGCGCTCTTGGGGGCCTGCGCCGTTTTGACCGCCGGCTGCGACATCGGCGCGGTGGACCGCCACGACTTCAACCGCCTGGCCGAAGAGCGCGGCGGCGGCCTTGTCTCCGCTCTCCCCCAGGAGGGGATCTCGGCGCTGCGGGCCGCGCTCGGCGTCTCCGATTTCGACGTGGTCGGCGTCCTCCTCAGCGCGTCCGGGCAGCGCGCCGATTTCCGCGTCCGCCAACCCGGACGGCCGGATCGCGAGGACTCCTACAGCTACGCGCAAGGGAGGTTGAGCGCCCCGAGGCCGGTGCGCGTCTCGGCGCAAAGCGCCGCCTCCGCCAGCGTTTTCCCGATCAGCCAGCTGACCGCCTTCGACCGGGTCGAGGAGATCGTGGACACCGCGCTCGCGAAGACCGGGTTCGAGGACGGACGCGTCACCTCCATCTCCGCCGACCTCGTCGGCGGAGCCATCCAGGTCGCCGCCTCGGTCGACTCCCCCCGCGCCGCCACGACCGTGCTCTTCGACAAGGGCGGATCGTTCGTCGAAGTCAAGCCGTGGTGAGCACGCGCAGAGGGCCGGACTGGCGCTCGAAGCTGCTCGGAGTCCTCGCGCTGCTGGCCGTCTGCGGCTTCACCGTCGCCGTCGCCCAATGCGCCACCATCGCGATCTGGCCGGGCGAAGCCGCGTTCACCGGACCGCTCTTCTGCGCCAGCCCGTACAACGAGGCGATCGTCGTCGCGGACACCGAGAGCTATCCGGGCGGCACGGCCACCAACTACACCTTGATGTGCGTCGGAGCCCGAGGGCAATACCGGGACGCGGGGTTCCTCCTGCCCTGGCTCACGCTCTGGGCCTGCCACACCGCGCTCGCCTTCGCCGCGACGTCCGTCGCGCTGGCGCTGCGCCGCGCCCGACGGGCCAAGTCCGAGGCTACATCCGCATGGATTCCAGATCGCTGACCTCCGCGATGGCTTTGACGAGCCTGCCGACGATCTGATCCGCCTCCTCGCCGTCGCGCCCCACCAGGTACAAGCTGATGCTGAGCTTCCCGCCGTACGTCACCACGACGTAGGAGCGCTCTTGCACGCTCGCCTGGGGACTGGCCGTCTCGCCCGCCGGGGCGGCGAAAACCATGGCCTCCATGTCGTCCACGACCACGCCATCGGGCAGCGGCAGCGGCGGGAGCGCGCCCACGTTCGTGATGAAGATCCGCGCGGGCTCCGCGCCGTCCGTCCCCCTCGCCTTCAACGCCGTCCCAATGAACTTGGAGAGGAGCAAGACGCTCTGCGGCAGCAGGCCTTTCTGCAAGTCCGCCGCCAGCTGGTCCCCGACGTGCCGCGCCCAGACCTCGGGGCTCTCGCTCCGCGACGCGGGGAAGACCGCGACAGTCGCCCCGGCGAAGTTGGTCGCGTCCGTGACCGCCACCGGCGGGTAGACCCGGTTGCGGATGTCCACCGACGAGCGCAGCACGACGAGCCGATCCTCTTCGGAGTCGCTGAGCGAAAGCTCGACGAGCACCGTGGCCGCGGACAAGAGCGCGTGCAGGCTCACCCCGTGCTTGCGCGCCATCTCCACGAGCGCGGCGGTCTCCTCGTTGTTCAGCAGCACCCTCCGGTTGATGATCCGCAGCGCGCCGAGTGCCTCGCCCGAGGAAGCCGCCTGGCCGCCGGCCTGCGCAGGAGGCGGATTGAGCAGCAGCTCGGCGACGTCGTTCTCGTACAACTGCCGCAGGAAATCGCCGAACGGGATCGGCCCGTGCCCGCGCTCGGCGAGCAGCTCCTCGGGGGTCCCCGGCAGCGCGAGCGGCTCGCACGAGTCCGGCGCCTCGCCCCGTGCCGCATCGGTGTAGCGGCTGAACAGCTCGAACATGTAATGGATGAAATGCCTGCCGTCCATGAGCGCGTGATGCCCGACGCACGTCACCCGGAAGCGCTCGCCCGCCGTCACGACGCGCACCCCGAACGCCTTCCCGTCCGTCAAGAAATGGTCGTCGTCGCCGATCGGGGCGTCGACGTCCCCAGGGCCGAACAGGAAAACCGGCTCGCCTTCGGGTTCCGCCGAAAGCTCGAAGCCCGAGGCGCCCAGTCGCACTTGCGCGCCGAGGACCGGGTACTTCGCCCGCAGCGCCACGAGCGCCTTCCGGAACGCCGACTCGTCCAATTGCCCTCGCCCTTGAGAAACGATGCCGAGCGTCATCCCGAACGCCGCCATCGTCATCTCGAATCTCGACAACGGCCGCGAGGCCGCATCCTGCGCCATAACGTTTCCACCTTCTTCCCGAGTCGTCTGGCCGGTCTCCCACAGATTTATGACCATGGATTTATGACCGTCGTAATTTCAAGTGTTACTTCTTTGTTTCATCCGAATCTGAACCAGGACTCTCGCGAAGATCCGGGCCGATGAACCGCACCACAGTCGGCAGAACCTTGCAGGAAACCACCGACCCGGCTCGGGTCGTAAACCTATGACCCGAGCCGGGTCATAGAGCCATTACGCCACAGCCGCGCTTATTTCGCGCTCGGAAAGTATCGAAATTTATCCGACAGTTATCATACTTATTTTTCCAGGATATTTACGGCATTTATTACCCAGACGGATAAGCGGGCACAGGGTAATGCCGATAATGCTCACGCTGCCGCTTTTCTCCGAGAGAAATCAGCTCGCGCCAAAATGCGTGCTTTCTCCGCCAAAATATGCGCCACGCCGATGGCCCATATTCTCCATATTCTACAGATTATCCACGTCACATAAATTATCGAGAATTGCACAGGACATATTCCCCGTGGCCGGCCGCCTCCAGCGCGAGATTGCTATCATCGCTCGATGCGCGACTCGTCGGCGGCAGGAAGCCGAGGAACTCCCCTCGTGTCCAGGCGCGAGGCCCTCCGGTACGCCGCCGCCGCGCCGGTCCTCGCGGCCCTCCCGGCCTCCTTCGCGCCGACCGCCTCGGCGGACGGCCCGAAGCTCGTCGACTTCACCGAACGGCTGGTCGGCGTTGACCAGATCAAGGCGGCGGGCTACCAAGGCGCGCTCGTCTACGTGTCCGAGCTTCGACCGACCGCGAACTTCGACTTCAAACCCGTCACCCGCGAGTACGCGGACGCGCTGCGCGCGGCGGGGCTGCATGTCGTCAGCTGCTACCAGTACGGCAAACCCGCAGAGCCCACCCCATCGGACTTCACCCGAGGCTACGACGGCGGCGTCGCCGACGCGCAGACCGCGCTGCGGCTGCACAAAGCCGCAGGCGGGCCGGATACCGCGCCGATCTTCTTCGCCGTGGACGAGGACATCGACCAGCACACTTGGAAAACCGTCGCGGTCCACTGGTTCCAAGGCATAGGCTCGGTGCTCGGCTTCGACCGCACCGGTGTCTACGGCCACGCGCGGACCTGCGGCTGGGCGATCGCCGACAACGTCGTCGGGCACTCGACGACCGAGGGCCACAGGTGGGCTTGGCAGACCCGAGCGTGGTCCGGCGGGGCGCGCGAGCCCGCCGCGGTGCTGTATCAGAGCGCGGTCAACACCGCGTCGAGCCCTGGGCCCCTCGTCGACGGCGTGCACGTGGACGTGGACGACGTGCTCGCCGCCGACTTCGGGCAGTGGGATCTGCGGCGGTAGCAGAGGCGGGCGCGCGCTGGATCAGCGCCCGAGGCTCGCGCGGGCCCCCGCCGGGGCCTTGGGCGGATCCTCGAGGAAGCTCTGGGTGGGGACGAAGAACAAGGAGCCGGTCACCGCAGTGGAGAAATCGAGCACGTGGTCGTAGTTCCCCGGCGGGGAGCCGACGAACATGTTCGCGAGCATCGTCTCGATGACGCCGGGGTCGTTCGTGTAGCCGATGAAATAGGTGCCGAACTCCCCGCTCTGGAAGCTGCCGAACGGCATGTTGACCCGCACGATCTTCTGCTCGACTCCGCGCTCGTCCGTCACCGAGTTGAGGACGATGTGCGCGTTCGACCGCTTGCGCTCGTCCGGTATCTCGATGTCGTCCAGCTTGCCCCGGCCGATGATCTGCTCCTGCTCCTCGACAGGGACGCGGCCCCAGGCTTCCAGATCGTGCAGGTACTTCTGGACGACGACATAGCTCGCGCCCGCGAAGTCCGGATCCTGCTCGGCGGTGACGCTGATCGCGGCGGTCGCCGCCGTGCCGCTCGGGTTCTCGGTGCCCTCGACGAAGCCGAGCAGATCCCGCTCCTCGAAGGAGCGGAACGCGCGCACCTCGTCCACCACCCGCACCGCGCCGCCCAACTGTTTGAGCGTCTGCGCCGCCATCTCGAAGGACAAGAACGTCCGCTGAGCGCGAATGTGCAGCAGCAGATCGCCGGGAGTGGACACCGACGCGTGCCTTGCCCCGGCGAACTCCGGGAGCACGTGCAGCTTCGCGGGCTTCGGCCCCGAGTACAAACGGTCCCAGGCGAGCGAGCCGATGCCCGCCACGCACGACAGCCCGCCGTCCGGGCGGCGCGCCCGCACCGCGCGTTGGATGTTCGCCAACCGGGACAGCACGTCGCGCACGACCTCCTCGCCGCCGTCCTCGACCGAGAGGACCAGGAAGATCGCGGACTCCTCCGCAAGGGTCTGCACCGGCTGCGCCGCCGCGGCCTCGGAAGCCGCGCCGTCCGGACTCACCCGGCCGCCGGGGCCGAGGACTTGGTGACTCGGACCGCGACATGCTTCATCAACGGCTGGTCGCTCTGCCCGCTCTGCTCCGCCAAACCGCACAGGACGTTCAGCTCCGGCATGTAGCCGATCACGTTGCCGCGCGGAATCTTGTAGGCCACGGCCTGGTAGCCGGTCACCTTCCGCGTCCTGCCATCGCGGGAGAAGCTCTCGATGTCGATGCGGGCGAACTCCTCGAAGCCGCGCTCGGCCATGTCCTCGGCGTTCATAAACAGGACCGTGCGCGAATTCTTGACGCCACGGTACCGGTCGTTGTTCGAGTAGATCGTGGTGTTCCACTGGTCGTGGGAGCGCTGCGTCGCCAGCATCAGCTGCCCTGTGGGGAGTTCGATGTCCGGCAGGGCCGCAGCGTGGAACTCGGCCTTCCCGGTCTTGGTCCGAAAGACCCGGTCCCGCGCGGGCTGCGCGATGCGGAACCCCAACGGCTCGCGCACGCGCCGGTTGAAGCCGTCGAACCCCTCGATCGCCTCCGCCATCACGTCGCGGATGCGGTCGTAGTCCTCCGCGAACCACGCCCACGGGGTCTTCGACTCCGGCAGCGTGGCGCTCGCCATGCCCGCGAGGATCGCGACTTCGGAGCGCAGGTGCGGGCTCGCGGGTTTGCGCTTGCCCTGCGAGAGGTTGACGTAGCTCATAGCGTCTTCCGCAGTCACCTGCTGGTTGCCGTTGATCCCAAGATCCTGCTCCGTCCTGCCGAAACAGGGCAGGATGAGCGCCGCGCGGCCGTGGACGAGATGGCTCCGGTTGAGCTTCGTGCTCACCTGCACCGTGAGCTCGGCTCTCCGCAGGGCGCGGAACGCCAGCTCGGTGTCCGGGACGGCGAGCACGAAGTTGCCGCCCAACGCGACGAACACTTTGACCGTCCCGTCGAGCAGCCCTTTGAGCGTGTCCACCGTGTCCAAACCCCGCTCACGAGGCGAGACGACGCCCGCGACCGCGTCGAACCGGGCGAGCCATTCTTCGGCGGGCCGGTTGTCGATGCCGCAGGTGCGGTTGCCCTGCACATTGCTGTGCCCTCGGACCGGGGACGGCCCCGAGCCGAGCTTGCCGATATGGCCCCGCAACATCAGGACGTTCACGATCTCGCGGATCGTGTCCACCGAATTCTCATGCTGCGTGACGCCGAGGCACCACGAGACGATGGCGCGCTCGGCGCGCAGATACCGGTCCGCCAGCTCGCGCAGCGTCTCCTCCGCGACGCCCGACCCCCGAACCAGCTCCGCCCAGCTGGTCCGCGCCACAGCCGCGCGGTACTCCTCGAACCCAGCGGTGTGCTCCGCGATGAAGTCCCGGTCGAGCACGTCGGGGTCGGCCTCCGCGCGCTCGAACGCGACCTTGGCGATCGAGCGCAGCACCGCCATGTCGCCGCCGATCCGGACCTGGACGTCCAGATCGCCGATCTTCGTGGCCCGCAGGAGCGCCATGTCGAGGAAGTCGTGCGGGACGATCGTGTCGCGCGCGGCGGCTTCGATCATCGGATTGATATGGATGATCTGCGCGCCGCGTTTGGAAGCCTCCCCGAGGGAGGTGAGCATGCGCGGCGCGTTCGAGGCCGCGTTCACGCCTATGATGAGGAACAGGTCGGCGTGCTCCCAGTCCGGGAGGTCGCACAGGCCTTTGCCCGTCCCAAGGGCGGCTTCGAGCGCGCGCCCGGAGGCCTCGTGGCACATGTTCGAACAGTCGGGGAGGTTGTTCGTCCCGAACTCCCGCGCCCACCACTGATAGAGAAAAGTGGCCTCGTTGCTCAACCGGCCCGACGTGTAAAAACTCGCCTGGTGCGGGCTGTCCAGACCCCGGAGAGCGTCGCCCACCAGGCGGAACGCCTCGTCCCATGAGATCGGAACATACTTATCCGACCCCTCGTCGTAGACGAGAGGCTCGGTGAGCCTGCCCGCCTCCTCCAGCTCGTAGTCGGTCCACGCAGACAACTCGGCGACCGTGTGCCTTTCGAAGAACGAGGCGTCCACGCGCTTCGGCGTCATCTCCCACGTCGTGTGCTTGACCCCGTTCTCGCACAGATCCAGCATCAGCCCGTGGCGGTCGTCCGGCCAGGCGCAGCCCGGACAATCGAAGCCCTTCCCCTCATGATTCATCCGCAGCATCCCGGCGGTTCCCGCGACCGGCCTCCGGTTCTTGATCAGCACGCCCCCCACGCTGAACGCGGCGCCCCAGCCCGCGGCCGGATGCGTGTAATCGCGTTGAGAGAGCTCGCCGTCCTGCCGAGGACCTCGGCCATTGTTGAAATCGTCTGCTATCTCGCTGCCCTGGGCCATAGAGCACCTCTCATCGCGCGGATTAAGAACCCGACGCACACGCCCGATCGCAGAAGCTGCGAGAGCGGGGAGCGTCTGGCCAGGGACCACTCTACCTCGCGCGGCGCTGCGCCGCCCGCCGACGAAAGGCGGCCCGAGCGCCCGTTCCTCAGATCGGCTGGAGCGCTCAGCTCCGTGGACGGGATCTGTCGTTGCAGTTCGCCCATGGAAGCCGGATCGCTGACGCGCGCGCCAACCCCGGTTTTCGACATCGGCCGCCTCCGCCGACGATCTCCGCCTCGGACCGCCGAGCACGTCACGCCGCGTGGGAGACATGGGACGGCCTGCCCCTGTCGTTCTCTGCGCGCTCGGCCTGGTCGCGCCTGCGCGGAGCCCAGCCGACATACACCAGGTACAGTCCGGCGAGCTCGGCGGCGGCCAAGCCCGCGAACCAAGCCGGCCCCCCGATGACGGTCTTGGCGAACGCCAGATAGCTCGTGGGGAAGACCATCAGGGCCAGTCCTTTCAGCGCGGTCAGCGCGCCCAGCGCCGACACCATCACAGCCGCCGCACCGCGCCAATACGGATGCAATGCGAGGACGATGACACCGCAGAGCAAGACGAACGCGCCGGTCACCCACGCCCACCATAGGCTTTGGCCGGGACTGGCCAACAGCCCCCGCAAATCCGAGGCGCGCGACCCCGCTGCGGCCATGACGATGACAAGGTACGGGCCGAGCACGCGGGCAAACGCGCGCGTCGTGGTCTCGAGCTGCTGTGAAACGATCATCAGAGTGCCTCCATTCGACGGATGTTATGGACGGCGGCGGCCCTGCCGCCGTCGCCAGAGCCTTTACGAGGCTCCCGCTGCTCATCGAACGCCTGGCGACCGCGCCGGGACAGGGCCGAAAGACCCCTGTGCGCGGGACTTCGGTCGGCGCGCGTCGCGCGCGGTCGGCCCTTGCCGAGAGGCGCTCGGGGGCGGAGCCTGGTGCTATGCGCGTGCTCGTCGTCAATCCCGGCTCCTCCAGCGTGAAATTGTCCGTCGTCGAGAACGGGGAGCAGCTCGCCGAAGCCGCGTTGCGCGGCGAGGCGGTCGGCCAGGCGCGGGACCGGATGCTCGAACTCGCGGACACATGGGGTCCGGAGCTGGTCGGGGTCCGCTTCGTGCACGGCGGCGAACAGCACGAGCCGGCCGTCTACAACGAAAGGACGCGAGACCGACTGGCGGCGCTGACCTGGCTGGCCCCGCTGCACCAGCCGCTCTCGCTCCAGCTCGCCGATTTCGCCGCGCGGCGGCTGGCCGCGCCGGTCGTGGCGTGCTTCGACACCGCGTTCCACGCCCAGATGCCTGAGGCCGCCGCGCGCTACGCCCTTCCTCGCGAGTGGACGGCGGCGTTTGGGCTGCGCCGCTACGGGTTCCATGGCCTGTCCTGCGCGCACGCGCTGCGCAGAGCGGCGGAGCTGCTCGGCGCGCAGCAGGAGGATCTAGGGCTGGTGTGCTGCCATATCGGCGCGGGGGTCTCCGCGACGGCTGTCGAGGGCGGCCGAGGCGTCGACACGTCCATGGGCCTCACGCCGTTGGAGGGCGCGGTCATGGCCACCCGATCCGGCAGCGTCGACCCCGGATTGCTGCTGCGGCTGCTCGACACGAAGGCGGTGGACGTGCGGGAGATGGGCGAGGTGCTTGAGCGCGGCAGCGGCCTCGCGGGGATGACCGGCACGAGCGGGGACATCCGCGAGGTGCTCGCGCTGCGAACGGCGGGCGATCCGGACGCGACGCTGGCGGTGGACGTGTACCTGCACCGGCTGCGCCGCGAGATCGCGGCCCAGTCCGCCGCGCTGCGGCGGCTCGACGCGGTCGTGCTCACGGGCGGGGTGGCCGAGCACCAGCCCGCCCTGATGGGAGAGCTTGTCGGCGGTTTGGGAGCGCTCGGCCTCCGCGCCGACCCCGAGCTGCTGCGCGGGAGCGGCGATCGGACCGTCAGTCCCCCCGGAGCCTCTCCGCGAGTGCTGATGCTCGCCGCGCGCGAGGAGCTGGAAATCGCCAGGGAGGCGGAGCAGGCCGTTCCTCGGTGAGCGCCGGGAGCCGCCGATGCCCCAAGTCCCCGCAGGAAAGGACTTTCGGCCATATCCCGACAGGCACGGCGAGCAATAGCGTCAGAGGCATCAGGAAAAGCCGCCCAACCACGAACCGCCGGGAGAGCGCCATGCGAGCACAAGACATCATGACCACGCCGGTCGTCACCGTCACGCAGGACACGTCGATCCATGCGGCGACGGCCCTCCTCGCGCGGCGGGGATTCACAAGCGTGCCCGTGCTCGACAAGGACGAGCGTCTGGTCGGCATGGTCGGCGAGCGCGAGCTGATGCGCGCGCAAGCGTCGTTGAGCACAAGCCCGGTCGTCTCGACCGTGGAGTCGGCGATGCGCCGCCAATCCACCGGCCTGAGCCCGTGGAGCCCGCCCGCCGAAATGGCGGCCATGATGGCCGACGACGGCGCGCGGAGCGTCCCCGTCCTGCAAGACGCGCATGTCGTCGGCATCGTCACCCGCCGCGACCTGCTCAAAGCACTTGCCCGCGACGAGCAGGAGATCCTCGGCGACATCCGCGACCGGCTCGCCTGCTACGCCCAAGCCGAGCGCTGGGTCGTCGAGGTGCGCGACGGGAAAGTGTCGGTCGAAGGCGACATCAGCGATGTCGAGGACCCGGTCGTCGTCGCCGGGCTCATCGACTCGGTGCCCGGCGTGACCGGCGTGAGCCTGGTCAACACCGTGAGCGGCAGCCTTGAGAACACGAAAACCGGCGGCGGCCTGCCGCTGGACTGAACCCCAGCCCGGCCAATCCAAGAAGGAGAACAAGACCATGAACACCACGCACGAAGAGCCCATGATCCACGTCGGAGTCGACGGCTCCGTCGCGTCGGTCTGCGCCGTCCGCTGGGCAGCGCAGGAGGCCCGGCGGCGCAACGTGCCGCTGCGCCTGGTCCACTCGGTGGACTACACCGGCATCGCGTTCGGCTACAACCTCGGCTTCTCCCAAAGCTTCTTCGACGCCATGGAGAACGACACCAAAGCGTTCCTGGCCGAGGCCGGGCGGGAGGCCCGCGCGGTCTACCCGAACATCGAGATCCACGTGAAACAGTTGACCGGGCCCCCGGCCTCGGCGCTGATCGAGGCGTCGAAGCACGCGCTGCTCACCGTCGTCGGGGCGAGGGGGACCGGCGGCTTCGCCGAACTCCTCGCAGGCTCGGTGGCCATCGACCTCGCCGCGCGGGCGCACAGCCCGGTGGCCGTCGTGCGCGCGGGGGACGGCGCGGCCCGCTCGGCGGGCCCGGTGGTCGTGGGCGTCGACGGCTCGCCGACGAGCGAAGAAGCCGTGGCGTGGGCCTTCGAGGAGGCCTCGTTCCGCCATGCCGACCTCGTCGCGATGCACGCCTGGGCGGAGCTGCCTTCCCCGACCATCTACACCTACGGGACCGAGTATCTCGCAGACTGGGACGACGCCAAGAACCGGCATGAGGAAATCCTCGCCGAGCGGCTCGCGGGCTGGCAGGAGAAGTATCCAGACGTGCGGGTGCACCGGGAGGTCGTCAGCTGGTCCCCGAAAGAGACCCTCGTCCGGCATTCGCAGAAGGCGCAGCTGATCGTCGTCGGCGGCAGAGGGAGGGGCGAGTTCGTCGGCGCGCTCCTCGGCTCGACCGGGCGCGCGCTCGTCCACCACGCGGCCTGCCCCGTCCTCATCGTCCGCCCGCGCACCGCCCAGAAGGAGCAGTGATGACCGCCGTCGCCAGCGGCCCGTCCGAGACGCACGGCTCCGCGCCGGAGCCGCTCGCCGACGAGCGGCTCCGGCAGGTGGACGCGCACTGGCGCGCCGCCAACTATCTGACCGTCGGCCAGATCTACCTCATGGACAACCCGCTCCTACGCGAGCCGCTCACGCCCGCGCAGATCAAACCGCGCCTTTTAGGCCACTGGGGCACCTCGCCGGGGCTCAACTTCGTCTACACGCACTTGAACAGGGCGATCTGCGACCACGGCACGAACCTCATGTACGTGATCGGCCCCGGCCACGGCGGTCCCGCGCTCTTCGCCAACGCCTGGCTGGAGGGCAGCTACAGCGAGGTGCGCCCGGATGTCCCCAGGGACGCGGCTGGGATGCGCACGCTGTTCCGCGAGTTCTCCTTCCCCGGCGGGACGCCGAGCCACGTGGCCCCCCGAGGTGCCAGGCTCCATCCACGAGGGCGGGGAACTCGGCTACTCCCTCGCCCACGCGTACGGGGCCGCGCTCGACAACCCCGACCTCGTCGTCGCCTGCGTGGTCGGCGACGGCGAGGCCGAGACCGGGCCGCTCGCGGCGAGCTGGCACGCGAACAAGTTCCTCGACCCCGGACACGACGGCGCGGTCCTGCCGATCCTGCACCTGAACGGCTACAAGATCGCGAACCCGACGGTGCTCTCGCGGATCCGCCCCAGAGAGCTCGAAGCCCTGCTGCGCGGCTACGGCCACGACCCGATCCACGTGGAGGGGAGCGATCCGGCCTCGATGCACCAGCAGATGGCCGCCGCAGTGGACGAGGCGCTGCGCAAGATCCAGACCATCCAGTTCCTCGCGCGGTTCGGCAAGCTGCCCACGCGCGGCGGCGACCGCCCCGCCTGGCCGATGATCGTGCTGCGCACCCCGAAGGGCTGGACCGGCCCCGCCGAAGTGGACGGCCTCCCTGTGGAGGGCACGTGGCGCGCGCACCAAGTGCCCCTCGCCCGCGTGCGGGAAGACGCCGGGCATCGGCGGCAGCTCGAAGCGTGGCTGCGCTCGTACCGCCCCGAGGAGCTCTTCGACGAGCACGGCCGCCCCGCCGCCGAAGTGACCGCGCTCATCCCCTCCGGGCGGAGCAGCGCATGGGGGCGAACCGGCACGCCAACGGCGGGCGGCTCCTGCGCCCGCTGGACCTCCCCGCGCCCGAGGAGTTCTCCGTCGAAATCGACCGCCCTGGCGCGACTGCCGCCGAGCCGACCCGCCAGCTCGGAAAATACCTCCGGGCAGTGATCGAGCGCAACGCGCACGCGCGCAATTTCCGGCTGTTCGGGCCGGACGAGACCGCCTCCAACCGCCTCGACGACGTGTACGCCGTCACCGACAAACAGTGGGAGGCGGCGATCCTGCCGACAGACGAGCACCTCGACCGCGACGGCAGGGTGCTCGAAATCCTCTCCGAGCATCTGTGCCAAGGATGGTTGGAGGGCTACCTGCTCACCGGGCGGCACGGGCTCTTCTCCTGCTACGAGGCATTCGCGCACATCGTGGACTCGATGGCGAACCAGCACGCCAAGTGGCTGAAGACGGCCAAGGAGCTGCCCTGGCGGGCCCCGATCGCCTCGCTCAACTACCTGATCACCTCGCATGTGTGGCGCCAGGACCACAACGGGTTCTCCCACCAGGACCCCGGCTTCATCGACCACGTTGCGAACAAACGCGCCGACGTGGCCCGGATCTACCTCCCGCCGGACGCGAACACGCTGTTGTCGGTGGCGGCGCACTGCCTGGCCAGCCGCGACTACATCAACGTGATCGTCGCGGGCAAGAACAACTCGCCGGTGTGGCTCACCGCCGAGGAGGCCGCCGCGCACTGCGCGCGCGGGGCCGGGGTCTTCGAATGGGCCTCGAACGAGGCCGACGGCGAGCTTGACGCGGTGCTCGCCTGCGCGGGCGACGTCCCCACCGTCGAAGTGCTCGCCGCCGCCGCGATCCTGCGCGACTGGCTGCCGTCCCTGAAGGTCCGCGTGGTGAACGTGGTGGACCTGTTCCGGCTGCAATCCCCGGACCAGCACCCGCACGGCATGTCCGACGCGGAGTACGACGCGCTCTTCCCGGTCGGCAAGCCCGTCGTCTTCGCCTACCACGGCTACCCCTCGCTCATCCACCGCCTCGCGTATCGGCGATCCGGGCACCGCGACCTGCATGTGCGCGGCTATCTCGAAGAAGGCGCCACAACCACGCCCTTCGACATGCTGGTGCGCAACAAGATGGACCGCTTCCAGCTGGTCGTCGACATCGTGGACCGCGTGGACCGGTTGCAGGAGCCGCATTTCGAGGGGATCGCCGCCGAGCTGCGCCAGAGCATGCTCGACGAGCAGCAGCGCCACCGGAAATGGATCCTCGCGTACGGCGAAGACCTGCCCGAAGTGCGAAACTGGACGTGGACGCTGAAAGGAGACGGCACATGATCACCGTGTTCCTCGTGGACGACCACGAGGTGGTGCGCCGGGGAGTCGCCGAGATGCTGGAGGAGGACGACGGGCTGACCGTGGTCGGCCAAGCCGCCACCGTCGCCGAGGCGCTGGCCCGGATCCCCGCCGCGCGCCCGGACGTGGCGGTGCTCGACATGCGCCTGCCCGACGGCAACGGCATCGAGCTCTGCCGCGAGCTGCGCTCCAAACTGCCGGGGCTGCACTGCCTCATGCTCACCTCCTACACCGACGAGCACGCCATGTTGGACGCCATTCTTGCCGGGGCTGGCGGATACGTCATCAAGGACATCAAAGGCATGGAGCTAGTCGCCGCCGTGCGGGCTGTGGGCTCGGGCAAGTCGCTGCTCGACAACCGGGCTGCGGCCGCGCTCATGCACCGGCTGCGGACGAAGGCGCAAGGGCATTCGCCGCTCGACGCGCTCAGCGCGCAAGAGCGCACGCTGCTCGACCTGATCGGCGAAGGGCTGACCAACCGGCAGATCGCAGGGCGAATGTTCCTCGCGGAGAAAACCGTCAAGAACTACGTGTCGCGGCTCTTGGCCAAGCTCGACGTCGAGCGGCGCACCCAAGCCGCCGTCTTGGTCACGAGCCTGCACGCGAGGGAGGGCCGCAGCCCCTCGGCGGGATAGCCGCGCGCTGCGGCCGGAGCCCGCCCATAATGATGACGTGACCGAACGCCGGGCGGGCGAAGGACTCGCCCAAACGCAACTGCGCGAACTGCTCGTCGAGATCCAAGAGCGGATCGAAGAGATCGTCGCAGACTCGCAGACCCGCATGGCCGGGCTTCTCGACGCGGTGGTCGCGGTGAGCTCCGGGCTCGAACTCGACGTGACGCTGCACAAGATCGTGCGAGCCGCGATCGACCTCGTCAACGCGCGCTACGGCGCCCTCGGGGTGCTCGGTCGGGACGGGACGCTCTCCCAGTTCGTGCACGTGGGGATCGACGAAGCCACAAGGGAGCTGATCGGGCCGCTGCCCACCGGGCGCGGGGTGCTCGGCGTGGTGATCGACGAGGCCAAACCGCTGCGCCTGGCGGACATCAGCGAGCACCCCGCGTCCATCGGGTTCCCGCCGAACCACCCGCCGATGCGCACTTTCCTCGGGGTTCCGGTGGAAGTGCGCGGGCAAGTGTTCGGCCGACTGTACCTCGCCGAGAAGCACGGCGGACACCAGTTCACCGAGGACGACGAAGTCGTGGTGCGCACGTTGGCGAGCGCGGCGGGCATCGCGATCGAGAACGCCCGCCTCTACGCGCAAGCGCGCAAGCGCCAACAGTGGCTGCAGGCGACCGCCGAGATCACAGCGGAGCTGCTGCGCGGAACCGACCTGCCCCAGGCACTGCGCTTGATCGCGGTGCGGTCCGCGAGCCTGGTGGGAGCCGATTACGCCCTGATCGCCCTCCCCGACGACCTCCTCGCGGGACCCGAGGAGGTCCAAGAGCTCAGGTTCGTCGCCTGTTCGGGGTTGGACGAGCGGACCATGATCGGTATGACGGTCCCCGTCGAAGGGTCCACCTCTGGGACGGTGTTCCAAAACCGCGCGCCGCGCAGCGTGTCGGCGCTCGCCCTCGATCTGAGCGAGCAGACGGGGATCGCGTTCGGGCCGGCTTTGGTGCTGCCGTTGCGCAGCGCCGAGTCGGTCACAGGCGTGCTGCTTTTGATCCGCTCGGCGGGGGCCGCGCCGTTCGGCGAGGACCAGCTGGACGCCGTCGCCTCGTTCGCCGACCAGGCCGCCCTCGCGCTGGAGCAGGCGGAGATCCGTTCGGCCAAACACGAGCTGGATGTGCTCGCCGAGCGGGACCGGATCGCTCGCGACCTGCACGACCACGTCATCCAGCAGCTTTTCGCCATCGGCCTGAGCATGCAGAGCACCCAGCGGCGGTCCCAGAGGATCCCGGAGGTGGCGGGGCGGTTGACCGAGCACGTCGACCAGCTCCACGACATCATCCAAGACATCCGCACAGCGATCTTCGACCTGCACGCCGCCAACCGGGGCGAGACCTCGTTGCGGTCGTCGGTGCGCGCCGTGGTCGCGAAGCTCACCGACGACAGCGGTCTACGTGTCACCGTGCACATGACCGGACCGTTGGATGTGGTGCCCGAGAGCATCGCCCGCGACGGCGAAGCGGTCCTGCGCGAAGCGGTGAGCAACGCGGTCCGCCACGCCAGCGCCTCAGAGCTGTCGGTCGCCGTCTCGGTCGACGACCACTTTGTGATCGAGGTGGTCGACAACGGCGTGGGGATTCCCGAAGCGGTCGCCCACAGCGGGTTGCGCAACCTCGCCGAACGGGCGTTGGCCCACGGCGGACAGTTCGAGGCGGCCAGCGTCGCGACCGGCGGCACCCGCCTATTTTGGCGCGTCCGCCTGCCGCAGTAAGCAGGCTCCGGTCGGCTTCGTGGGCGGTTCTGCTCGCGGCGCTCATGCCGCGCGCCTTCCGGGATGGCGCTCACCGCAGGTGGCGGGCAGCTTGGACCCACGCCTCAAGCGCGGCCCGCAGCGCCGCGCCGGGCTCTGCGGCGGTGTCCACCTCCGACGAGGTCGGCCAGGGCCGCATGTCCGCCGCCATGTCCCGCGCGATCTCGGCCGTCGCGTCCGATCGGCTCTGCCTCCGCGCGGCGATACGCCGCCACGCCACATCCTGAGGGGCGACGCAGCGCAGCTCCACCAGCGCGGCGCTGCTCTCCTCGGCGAGACGCGCCGCCAGCTCCCGTTGCTCAGCTTGGACCCAGGATGCATCGAGGACCACCGAAGCCCCGCCCGCCAAAGCGCCCCGAGCGCGGTCGAGCATGGTCCGGTACACCTTCGCGGCGGCCTCCGGCGCGTACAGGCCCCGCCCGTACTGCCCGGCCTCGCCCGCGATCTCCCCCGACTCCTTCAGCTCGTGGCGCACCTCGTCGCTGGAGACCACAGCGGCTCCGACCTCCCCCGCCAGCGCGGCGGCGAGGGTCGACTTCCCAGTTCCGGGCAGCCCGCCGATCAGGACTAGACGCGCCGCGCCCCGCTCCAAATGGTCCGCCGCCAGCCGCAGATGGCGCAATGCCTCGGCACGCGACTGCGCGTGCCCTTGCCCGAGGCGCACATAGTCCACTTTCGCGCGAACCAGCGCCCGATACGCGATGTAGTGGTGCAGCAGCGACCGGGGGGCGTCGTCCTCGGCTTCGGCGAGGTACTGCTCGAGGAAGCTTTGGCCGAGGTCGGGGCGGCCCAGATATTCGAGGTCCATGGCGAGAAACGCGGCGTCGTCGGCCCCGTCCACGAACCGCAGCCGGTCGTCGAAGTCCAGACAGTCCAGCGCCCGAGGCCCCTCGGGCAGGAGGAAGACGTCGTCCGCGATCAGATCGCCGTGCCCGTCGACGATCCGCCCCCTGGCGATCCGCTCGGCGAACAGTTCCTTGCGCCCCCGCAGATAGCGCAAGGCCAGCTGTTGGATGTGGTCGAGCAGCCCATCGTGCTGGGCTGCTGCCGAGAAGAGGGAGATCTCGGCGAGATTGGCCTGCCATCGGCCCCGGATCGCCTTCACGGAGGCTTGCGCCGCCACCTGCGGGCCGCGCTGGGCCCAGCGGTGAAAGCCCGCGAGCGCCAAGGCAAGCTCGGCCAAGCCCTGCCCGACCGGGGCGCCTTGGCCGACCAGCGTCGAGAGGCGGGCCGTCTCGGGCATGCGCCGCATGACGACGACCGGCTCCGCCGGCCCGCCGACCGGGTCGGTGAGGTGCGCGACCCCGAGGTAGACGTCGGGCGAGAGGCGTCGGTTCAGCTCGGCCTCCCGCGCGCAGGCGAACTCCCGCGCCTCGTGGGTGCTGAAGTCGAGGAAAGCGGTCGTCACCGGCTTTTTGAACTTGTACGCCCGCTCGCCCGCCAAGAGCACCACGCCAGAGTGGGTCTCGCGCATCGCCGCGTACGGCTCCGGCGCGGCGGGAGCCGTCACGCCGTCCTCCGGACGTTCTTCCAACGCAATGTGTGCCATCTCCCGGTCCTCGCTCTCTGTCGCTCCCTCCCTTTGCATCCTGCTCCGTCCCCGAGCGCGGCAGAAGGGGCGAAAGTCCTTCGAGCCAGACGCCTTCGGCCCTAGTTCTCGGCGCGGGCGGGCGGCAGTCTTGAGCCATCGCCGAACCCACGAGGAGGAAGCCGCATGAGCCGCACATTCCCCGACGACCGCACCGTCGCCGCCGTCATCTCGCTCGCCGACCGGGCGCCCTCCCTGCACAACTCGCAGCCGTGGCTGTGGCGCGTCGGCAGGGAGAGCGTGCACCTGTACGCGGACCCCGCACGGCAGCTGCGCGAAGCCGACCCCGACGGCCGCGAACTGCTCATCAGCTGCGGAGCGGCGCTGCACCACGCGAGGCTCGCCTTCGCGGCGCTCGGCTGGCGGGCCGAGACGCGTCGGCTGCCCAACCCCGCCGAACCGGCGCACTTGGCCGCGATCGAGCTGCACCGCCACGACCCCTCCGCCACAGAGGTCATGCTCTGCGCCGCCATCTCCGCCCGCAACTCGGACCGCCGTCGGTTGTCCCCGAGATCAGTTCCCGGACACGTGGTCGAGGCCATGGAGCGCGCGGCAGCGGCAGAGGGGGCGCTGCTCGCCGCCGCCGACAGCATCGCGCGCCGAACGCTGAGCACCGCCGCCGTCGAAGCCGCGGGCCACCACAGCGCCAGTCTCGAATACCGCCGCGAGATCGAACGGTGGACCGGCAAGCACCTGTCGTCCGACGGCGTGCTCGCCGTCAGCACGCCGCCCGTCGCCTCCGGGCCGAACGACATGCCCGACCGCCGTTTCACCGCGCCAGGCCTGTGGCAATCGGCCGCCGCCGACCACTGCTCGGACGACGAGATCAGAGGCTCGGGAGACGTGATCCTCACCCTCAGCACCGCGTTGGACGACCGCGCGGCGCAGCTGCGCGCGGGCGAGGCGACCAGCGCCGCGCTGCTCGCCGCCGCCCAGCGCGGACTCTCGACCTGTCTGCTCACCGAAGCGCTGGAGATCCCCGCGACGCGCTCGCGGATCCGCCGAGAGGTGACCGGCCAGCGCTACCCCCAAGCGATCATCCGCGTCGGATGGCCGCCCGAAGACGGCTCCGCGCTCGCCTCCGCGCCGCGCCGCGCCGCCCACGAGGTCCTGGCCCCGCTCTCCACCGCCCAGCGCTACGAGACACGCCCATGACCGCCGGTCGCCGCCGACCGGAGTGATCACCGCCGTCTGCCACCACAGGCGACGGCCCCGCCGCGTCGGACAACGCCCCGGTGCGCGCCATCTCACAGCGCCGAGGACAGGCGGCGGCAGACCCGCCACGTACCATAAAGGCATCCGGGGCCTTCGCTCCGCTCGGCACGATGCGCCGCGCCTTTTGTCACGACTCCCTACCTCTGGAACCACGCGAGATGAGCCATACCGTCCTTGACTTGCAGAACGTCACCTTCCGCCGCGAAGGCGCACAGATCCTCCACGACATCAGCGTGACCATCCGGGCCGGGGAGCATTGGGCGCTCCTCGGCCCGAACGGCGCGGGCAAAAGCACCGTGCTCAGCTTTTGCGGCGCGCTCGTCCACCCCACCTCCGGCACCGTGGACGTGCTCGGCAGCAGGCTCGGGAGAGTCGAACTCCAAGCGTTGCGGCGCAACATCGGGCACGTCAACCCACGCCACCCGTTGCGCTCGCCGTTGACAGTCGCCGAAGTCGTGCTCACCGGGATCACCGGCACCATCGAAACGCCCATGCGGTGGAAACCGACAGAAGAACAGTCCCAACACGCCGAAGCCCTCCTCGAACAGGTCGGCATGGCCGAGCGCCGCGCGGCGCGCTGGCCGGTGCTCTCGCAGGGGGAACGAGGCCGGGCCTTGATCGCGCGGGCCCTCATCGCCCGACCGGCCCTTTTGCTCCTCGACGAGCCCGCCACCGGCCTCGACGTCGCCGCGCGCGAACAGCTACTCGAAACGATCGACCGGCTCGTCGAGACCGAACCGGAGATGGCCTCGGTCCTCGTCACCCACCACCTCGAAGAACTTCCCGAGACCACCACCCACGCCCTGGTCATCTCGCAGGGGCGCATCACAGCCTGCGGCCCGGTCGACTCCGCCGTGACCAGCGAGACCATCTCCCAAGCCTTCGGCCATCCGATCGTCGTGGAGCGAAGCGCCGGGAGGTTCAGCGCCCGAGCGGCGCGAACGACCCCGGCCGGGCGATAAGCCGCAGGCGCTTTTCTCCCTGAGCAGACAGACTCATCGGCCTGCGCCGCGAGTCCTCCCGCATCGCATTTCGCGAAGCGTTGACCTGTGGCCACAGAAGTCACCTCATGCGATGACACCTGGCTTCAGTCTCAAACCCGTGGCATTTCTTCAGATTTCGAACCCTCAAGAACGTTCCCCTTGCAAGGACACTGAAGGGGAAAACTGGAAAATTATCCCGAGGCAACGACGCGCTTCAGCTCAATCCCCAGTCACGAAACCACTGGGAGCGCTAGCGTCCTCCGATAAGAGCCAGCGCTTACCGTCAGCCTGAAGGTAGAGGTTCGCTGCGCCGAACGCTTTATTCGGATCGGTCGGCACAAGGACAGCTGCAGTCTTCGGCGTGAAGTCGAAAACCCACGTAGCGCCATCGGAAGTCACTTGGCGCCACCGGTTTTCCGCAAATTTGTAGACGTTTGGCTTGGTAATGAGACCAATTTCCCCTGGCGGGGATTCATGATCCCAGCTTTCATAGCCCACTTCAAGCGCATCGGCCGGACTCCACCACATACCGTTGATAACGGGCACAGCGTGAGGGTTAGGGGCGTCCTCAATATCCGAAGTTTCAGTCTGCCAGGCGGTGGTGTCAATAACGGCGACAGACCAAGCGCGAAAGCTAGCGTCTAGATGCTGGACCATTGCGTAGGCGAAAAATTTACCATCGTCCCTAAAAGATGCGTACGCGGTAACGCCCGGCAAGGGGGTTTGCCCAAGCGGCCGCACGGAGCCATCGCTTTGAACGACGTAGAGATCGTACGGTCCGCCAGAGACGAGTTCCGGCTGCGCGAGCTTCTGCAGTATAACCATGCCTTGGCTTGCTCCGAGAAGCTCTATAGTGGGAGATTTCCGCTCGGTTCTTCGCGGGGAATTATCATTTTCCGAATCGGGCAGCTTCACCACCCTGAGGATCTCTGGCGCCGGGTTTCCTCGACGAAGGTCTAAAGTCATTATCCGATCAGGATACTCCCACCACAATACTGTAGAGCCGCCTCCCGGCAAGGTTCTACCGCAAGCGCAGCGTATAACTTTCATTTCGCGGGTTTGCAGGTCAACTACAGCTATACCGACTTCTTTACCATTCGGGGCTTCCTTGAACGGAGCGAAAGCAAATCTTCGGTCTGAGGTGAGGGAGAAACCGCCGAATCTATCAGCGCTGAAGGCGATCCTTTGAGCACTGCCCCCGCCGAACATAAGGACGACATCACGCCCGCTTCGATAAGTGAGGATAGAGCCGTCGGGGAGCTTGGGGGAATCCGCCGACAATGGCGGCAGTTGCGCATGAGGCACGGGATACAACGGCGACGCGCCGCCGACGGGGCGTTGATCTTCAGGAGAGCACGCGGACACGAGGCTCATGAAAACAAGAGCTAAGAAGAACGGGGGTCGCAGAGTTCTCATCTTGGCCTCGCCTGTGTTTCAATGTATGGGTACTCGCTCGCGGCTTGTTCTTCCGTTTCCCCTCTTGCCAGAGCGGCCTGGCGAAACCCATCAACGAGCGCGTTGTAGGCTTCTGCTCGCACCCCATAATGAGCCCTGGCGGCAATCTGACCGTTGCTGTCGGTGCCGTTGACGCGAGCAGTCACCTCTGTGAAAGCGGCAGAAGGATCGCCGCTAGACGCGACATCGCTCAGATCTCTCTGCGTCCAAAACCAGGCGGCGGCCGCCATACTTTCTTCTGGATTGTTTATCAGCTCCTCAGGATGCCCTAGCGGATCAGCGTTCGGGTAGCCGTGACTGCGGAGCCATTCGCCCAGCTGGCCGTAAGTAGCCGAATGCGTGATTTGTATATACCCTCGGCCGTGGTATTGCCAGTCGTCGCCCAAGAAACTTCGATAGTACGCCTCATCCCCGCCCTCCTCGACAGGTTGAAGATTACTTTCCTCGTATAAAGTCGCCAAGAACGCGCATTGCGCTTTCGGGTCCGTTATTCCGTTCTTCTCCATAGCGCCTTTGGCCAGATTGTAGAATTCTTGAAATTTCGGATCATCGGCATCCTTATGTAAGGCTTTCGCAACCGCTTCCGCAGATAGGATCGGACTTGACGCCCCATCGCCCGCGCCGAGGGCCGCAAGGAGCATGTTGTAGCCGTCCTCGATGACTTTCTTCACAGCTGCGTCAGCGTCGTCCAGGGCTTTGCATGTGACGGCGAAGGCGTTGATGACGTTGTTCTGGATGTCGTTGCGGATGTCGTTGGCGTTCCAGGTGTCGCCGGGAGGTCCGTGGTGCCAGTAAGGGTGCTGGTTAGTGCTGAAACCGATCCAGCCACCGCCCTTCGTGTTGGCCTTCATAGCCTCGTGAGCGGTGCGCAGCCGGTCCTTGAATTCTTCGACGTTGTTGCGCAACGCCTGATTGATAAGCTTGTCAACAGCGTTCTTCGCCGCCTGACATTTCTCCTTCAGCGCCACCTCGAGGTGCTCGGCGACTTGCGCGATATCCTGCGCATGTCCGGCGAGGTCTTTCTGGTCCCGCTCCATGAGCCGCTGGTTGCGCTTATAGTTCTCCAACACAGAGTCTTGCGCAGGATCATTCCAATGCTGGTTCAGATTCTCAGTTTCTCGGATAAGATCGAACTGGAGCTGCGCGTTCGCGCCCGCTGTTTTGAGCGTCTGAGCCGTGTCGCGGAAAGCCTTCAAATCGATGTCTTCTTCGGCGAGGTACGCCTTCGCGTAATATTGCCAGTCCGACTGGCGCTTGAGCTGGGAGAAGTCGAGCGGGGCGAAGTCTCCCCTGCAAGCGGCGAGCTGATCCCACCACATCAAAAGAGGGTAGTAATACCACCCGAAAGCTTCTTCCGCCGACACAGACTGACCGCCCGCGTTGACTATGCTGCCAGGGCCGAGGAGTATCTCCCTGCCTTTGTCCGCCATCAGAAGTTCAACTCCAGGCTAGCAGCGTTGTCTTCGTCTGCGCCCGTGTAGATGTCTACCGCGTCGTGAAGGTTCCCTCCGAACTGCTCACAGTGCCCGCCCCATCCGCGCCAAGTGTCGGCGATCTTCTCGAACCCCTGACGCACGCCTGCCGCCTGTTCCGCATAACGCGACCCGAAATGTTCCGGGGACAGCGAGCATGTACGGATGCGCGCGGCCTCGTCGTGCAAACCTCCGCTCGCCTGCAACCATGTATGCCCAAGCTGGCGAACCCCGTCTGGGCTACTCATGTTCGCCACTGCCACCCCTCCTCATCTTCCTCATCTTCGTAGTGACCGAACTTCCGACCGTCCACGTCCCACATCGATCGAGCTCGTCCCTCCGGAGTGGCGGCAGCCTCCCGTTCCGCCCGCTCAGCGCGCTCGTCCGCCATCCGTCGTTCCTCGTCCCGGATCGCTTGGAAACCCTGGTCGACCGCCTCCATGCTGGCCTTCATCTTTTTCTGGAAATCCAGTTGCATCGAATACAGCTGATCAGCCACGGACACACTTGCATGATCGCACACCATGCACCTCCAAGCAACGGACTTCGACCTCTCCCAGCAGCGTCGCCATAGCGACACGTTGGCCGCTATGAAACCCTGATCTCGCTCGTTGATGCCATATTTCTTGATTGACGGTTTGCGCCACGTGGAAAGGGCGCAGTTGCGACGGGCACGATGGGATGCAGCTTATGGCGATCGGCGACCAGGGGAGCCTGACCCGGTTTCCCGGACGGGGTTGGTGCCTCCGCACCACGCTCGCGGCGAGGGGGCGGGGACAGGTCAAGGAGGCCGATGTCGAAGAAGTACCTGCCGGAGTTGCGTGAGCGAGTGATGCGCCTGATGAACGAGGCGCATCACTGGTGAGGTAGACTCCTCATCAGGGTCTGGGGCTTTGGTTCCTCAGCATTTTGGTCGGGCTCGGGTCGGCCGCTCGTGCTCGTTTTTGTATGTCTTCTGCGCGTGGCGTGGGAGCGGGTTCGAGCATTTCTATTGGAGTCTTGATGTCTTCGACGGATTCTTCGTCGTTTGTTTTTCCCACGGTCCGTTCTGTTTTCCGGTCGCCCGCCTTGTTGCGCGTAGAGGTGCTCGCTGGCCTAGTGGTGGCCATCGCGCTGATCCCTGAGGCGATTTCGTTCTCGATCATCGCGGGGGTGCCGCCGCAGGTTGGGCTGTTCGCGTCGTTCACGATGGCGGTGACGATCGCGTTCACCGGGGGGCGTCCGGCGATGATCTCGGCGGCCACGGGCGCGGTCGCCCTTGTAGTCGCGCCGGTCAGCCGCGAGCACGGGATGGATTATCTGGTGGCTACTGTGCTGTTGGCTGGGGTGTTCCAGGTGGTGTTGAGCCTCGCGGGTTTGACGAAGCTGATGCGGTTCGTGCCGCGCAGTGTGATGGTCGGTTTTGTGAATGCCCTGGCGATTTTGATCTTTCTGGCGCAGTTGCCGCAGTTGGTCCATGTGCCGTGGGCCGTGTACGCGATGGTCGCGGTCGGGGTCGGGGCGATGCTGGTGCTGCCCCGGTTCACCCAGCTCGTGCCCGCGCCGCTGGTCGTCATCGTCGTCTTGACCGGCGTGTGCGCGGGGTTCTCGATTCGGGTGCCGACGGTCGGGGACCAGGGGGCGCTGCCGAGCGGCTTGCCCGTCCCAGGATTGCCGCACGTCCCGTTGACGCTCGCGACCTTACAGATCATCGCCCCGTACGCCTTGGCGACGGCGCTGGTGGGCCTGTTGGAGTCGATGATGACCGCGAAACTGGTGGACGACATCACCGACACCCATTCCGACAAGGTCCGCGAAGGCTGGGGCCAAGGCGTCGCGAACCTCGTCACAGGCATGTTCGGCGGGATGGGCGGCTGCGCGATGATCGGGCAGACCATGATCAACGTCAGAGTCTCCGGCGCCCGCACCCGCGTCTCCACCTTCCTCGCCGGGGCCTTCCTGCTGGTCCTCGTCGTCGCGTTGCGGGATGTGGTCGGCCAGATCCCGATGGCCGCGCTGGTCGCAGTGATGATCATCGTGTCGGTCAAGACGCTGGACTGGCACAGCGTGAACCCGAAGGTCCTGCGCCGCATGCCGATCCCCGAGACCTTCGTGATGGTGTCCACCGTCGCGGTCACCGTCGCCACCGGCGACCTCGCCTACGGCGTGATCGTGGGCGTGCTGGTCGCGATGGTGATGTTCGCCCGCCGTGTCGCCCACCTCACCGAAGTCGTCGATGTCGCCCACCCCGACGAGGACACCCGGGTCTACGCGGTGCGCGGCGAGCTGTTCTTCGCCTCCAGCAACGACCTGGCCACCCAGTTCGACTACACCGGCGACCCCCACAACATCGTCATCGATATGAGCGAGGCCCATATCTGGGACCTCTCCTCGGTCGCGGCGCTCGACGCCATCACGGCCAAATACCAGGCGAAAGGCAAGAACGTGCGGATCGTCGGGCTCAACCAGCCCTCCCAAGAACGCCACGCCAGCCTGAGCCCGCTCGTGGGAGGCGGCGAATGAACCAGCCCCCTGGACGAACCTCCTCGGCGTGGCCGGTCCTGCACTACGACGACACGGACGCGGCCTTGCGGTTCCTCACGGACGGGCTCGGATTCCGCGAGATCCTCGTCTTCCGAGACGAGGACGGCGCCGTCGCGGGCGCGGAGCTCGCCTGGCCGGGAGGCGGGCGGCTCGTGCTCGGCTCCACCGCGCACAAAGACAGCGTCCACGGGCACTTGCCCGCAGGATGCAACGCCGTCTACCTCGTCACCGACGACGTGGACGGCGTGCACAGGCGAGCCCAGGCCGCAGGGGCCACGATCCTCCGGCCCCCGCATAACACCGCCTTCGGGCCGGGCAGAGAAGCCTACGCCTGCGCCATCGGCGACCCCGAAGGAAACATCTGGACCATCGGCGACTACTCCGGACCACCGTAGGACAGAGGGCGGATCGCATCGATCAGTCCAAGCCGCCAGCCAACGCCCTCCACGTTGCTCCTACGAGCCCGAAGCCATAAAGCTCTGCGGCCCGCCCACGAGGGACAAACCCGCCAGCTGCTTCCTGGATCTCACGGACGGACTCCTCGGCGAAAGCTCTGCCGCGCCGCGAGGACTTCGCTTCGCGTCGAGGGGAGACGTGCTGTCTTGCGCAGGCTCAGGCTCCTCCCGCAGCAACATCGGCCCTCTCGGGATCAGCGTTTGGCGAGAAAGCGGCGGAGAAGGAGCCATGCGACGGCTATGTTGTAAAGAGCCCCGACAATGAGGTAGGGCCACCATACGCCGTGGGCGCTGGCCGTCCAGTATGCCTTGGCCTCCCAGTACGGAGGCAGGATGCCGAAGGCGAGGTTCCAGCCGGAATGGACGAACCAGGGCAGGCATGGCAAGCCCGCGATGAGCATGCCGAGCGCCCGGAGCATGGCCAGCCCTTGAATTTTATTATTCGCCGTCGTAATGATGAGCAATAGCGTGACGACTGCCGACAGGCCCGCGAGCACGCCGATGGGAATGAGTGGGAGTATGAGTCCTGGCTCCAAGATTCCGCTCAAAGACATAGTGGCGACCACATAGACGGCGGTGATCACGACGACGGTTGCGGCGCGGTAACCGAAGAATACAGCGAGCGGCACCGGTGTGACTCGCAGCGCGGTGAGGGTGCCCGCGTCGACTTCGTCAAGAACAAGGAAAGCGGCCAACCCGCCGGGCACGATAACGCTGGTCAGCAGCAAGAACGCGGTGAGCACCAAAGGATAGTAGGGAACAAGGTCGAAGCCGTGCTTTTGGTCGAGCATTCGGGTGAACAACGGCGTGAACAGCGCCACCCCGCTCGTCCACAAGAGTGGCGCTACGACCAGCATGACCAAGAGCGGGTCGCGGTAGGTGCCGCGCAGATCGTTGCGGGCAAGCGCGGCCAGAACCTTCGAGCGCGGCAACCGAGGCGGTCGGAGACGGGGACTGGCCATGGGTTATTCACCGGGCCGTTCGACGACGTGGCGGACGAACAGGCGCTGGGCGAGCACGCATAGTCCCGCGACACAGGCGAGCGGATAAGCAAGCGCATACGCCCATTCCCAGACGGTCAAGTCTCGTTGGCCGAACGCGGCGCCAAGTAGCATCAACGGGCCCTCGGTGGGCACGAGGCAGAGCACCGGATGTGGCCACAGGCCGCTGTAGTGCACAATAGGCGGGATCAGCATGCACGCCAAGGGTATGACGCTCGCCATGAACCAGTCGGTGACTGAGGAGAACGGCAGCGCGGTGATGAACCCGGTGAGCAGCATCAGCAATGTGCCGAGGACGACGCCTGCCGTCATCGGCACGAGCCGGTAGCCCGTGCCATGCACAATGGTCGCCACCGTGATCGCCACCCCAAGCGAGATCGAAAGCAACGTCGCCAGCTTCGCCGCGAGGTACTCTGCGAACCGTAGAGGCGTGCAAAGAAGCGCCCCCAGCGTGCGCTCCTGCTTCTCGAAGAACACGGAGCCCCCGATGAAGAAGAATCCGATGATCGCGACATCTCCGATCAAGACGTACGGCTCGGCGATCGGCCGCAGAACCGCTGGCATCGGGAGGAGCACGGCCAGCCAGATCAAACCGGAGAAGATCCCTGCGAGCAGGAATTTCTGACGCGCTTGCAACGTGAGCTCAAGCCGCACAACGCTGACCAACCTCGTCATGCGAGCCGCTTTCCGGTGACCTCTGCGAAGACATCCTCCAAGCTGGCCTCGGCGCTGTGGATGGTCTCGATGCGCCTGCTGCGCGCCAGCTCGTGGAACTGCGGGTCGTCCGCGAGCCCGTCGATCCCGAATTCAGCGGTCGCCAACGCGCCGTCGTCGCCCCGGTATACGACGCGGACCACGCGGCGGCTCCGGGCCACGCGCAGCTCGGCTGGCGCGTCCAGAGCTGCGATGCGGCCGTCGACGACGAACGCCACCCGGTCGCAGAGCTCCTCTGCCGTGTTCATGTCGTGGGTGGTCAAAAAGACGGTTCGCCCCCGTGCCTTCAGCTCCAAGATCATGTTTTTGACCACGCGAGCATTCACCGGGTCCAACCCCGAGGTCGGCTCGTCCAAGAACAAGAGTTCCGGGTCGTTCAAGAGCGCACGCGCGAATGTCAGTCGCATTTGCATGCCTTTGGAGTACTTGCCCACCCGGATATCGGCGGCTCCGCGCAGCCCGACCGCGTCGAGCAGCTCTGCGGGCTGACGGGTTTTGCCCGCGTACAGGGACGCGAAGAACTGCAGGTTCTCCGCGCCTGTGAGCTTGTGGTAGTGATTAGGCAGTTCGAACGACACGCCGATGCGCTGGTAGTACTGCGAACCCCACTGCCGCGGCTCCCTCCCCCATACCGTCGCCTGTCCCTCATGTCCGTGCAACAGCCCGATGAGCAGTTTCTGCGTCGTGGACTTCCCCGCCCCGCTGGGGCCGAGAAACCCGAAGATCTCCCCTCGTCCCACAGAGAAGTCCATATCCCGGATCACGGGCTCCTGGCTCTTCGGATATGTGAAAGTCAGCCCCCGCACGCAGATCACTTCCGCGTTCACACGCGGATGTAAGGGGTCGCCTTGGGCAATGGCCATACTGTGGTGCGGCCTTTCAAACGGTGCGGCGCACGGGTCCCGACGCCGCAGCAACAGTCAACTCCATCTCCGACCAGGCTTCCCGGAACACCGCCGAACAGTGTACTGAACGCCCGACCAGACTCCCGACCCGGCAGAGCGCAGCACTTCGCCGCGCTTGGCTAGGCTGGGTGCGTGTCAACCAAACGAAGCAATGCGCAGCGCGCCCCACAAGCGCACGAGGTCGGTTCCCTGGACTACACCGGCCGGTTGGGCGGCGGCCTTCGGGAGGACGTGCGGCGAAAACTGCCTTCCTACGTCAGCGATTTCAAGGACGGGCTGCATTCGAAAGTCCCGGCGTCCGTGAGTTTTCTTTTTTTCGCCTGCCTCGCGAACGCTATCGCGTTCGGCGGCCTCACCAGCGTCATGACCCACGGAGAAGTCGGCGTCGTGGAGATGATCGTGGTGACCGCCATCGGCGGAATCCTGTTCGCCCTTTTGTCCGCCCAACCCCTGACCTTGTTGGGCGGCACCGGCCCCATCGTCATCTTCACCGGCCTGCTCTACACGATGTGCCAGCATTTCGGCCTTCCATTTCTGCCGGTCTACGCGTGGGTGGGAGTCTGGTCGGGCATCCTCATGCTCGTCCTCGCGGTGACCGACGCCAGCGCGCTCATGAAGTTCTTCACCCGCTTCGTCGACGAGATCTTCGCCGTCCTCGTCGCTGTCATCTTCATCGTCGAAGCGGCGCGTTCGGTGGTGTCGCCCTTCACCGTGTCCCCGCGCAACGACGCGACCGCCCTGATGACCGTGGTCCTGGCACTGGGGACCTTCCTGTTGGCCCGTGCCTTCAAGACTTTCCTGCAGACCAGCTATCTCCAGCGCGGGTTCCGTGAATTCGTGGCAGATTTCGGGCCTGCCATCGCCATCGCGCTGATGACACTCTTCGCCTTGGCGTTGCCCGAGGTGGAGGTGCAGGACGTGGCCATCCCCGACCATTTCGGCACCACCACCGGCCGGTCCTGGCTCGTCGACATGTTCTCCGTGCCCGTCTGGCTGGTCGTGGCCTGCCTCGGGCCGGCCATCCTGGTCACTGTTCTGCTGTTCCTCGACCAGAATATTACGACCCGTCTGGTCAACAGCCCGTCGCACGCCCTCCGAAAAGGAGACGGCTACCACCTGGACCTGGCTGTCGTCGGCGTCATCACCGCAGTTTGCTCGGTGTTCGGCTTGCCCTGGATCGTGGCGGCCACCGTCCATTCCCTCAACCATGTCAAGAGTTTGGCGACCACACAAAAAGACGACGACTCCGGCGCCGAACGCATCCTGGCCGTCCGAGAGAATCGAGTCTCCCCGCTCGCCATCCATATCCTGATCGGTGCCTCTGTTTTCATGTTGCCGCTGATCAAAAAGATTCCGATGGAAGTGCTGTTTGGCCTGTTCCTGTTCATGGGTTTCGCCACCCTCAACGGGACGGACTTCTATGCGCGGCTGAAACTATGGCTGACCGACCGCAACCTGTACCCTGACACCCACTACGTCCGCCACGTCCCGTGGAAGGTCATCCGCCTCTTCACCTTGGTCCAGCTTCTCTGCCTGGTGGTGTTGTGGATCCTCAAAAGCAGCCCGGCGGGGATCTTGTTCCCCTTGTTCATCGCGATGCTGGTGCCGCTGCGCCTCCTGCTCAACCGGTGGTTCCAGCCACAACATCTGGCGCTGCTCGACGCCGAGGAGGAAACCGACGACGCCAGCATGGGGGACTTCCGGCCCTAAACCCGAGCTTTCTGTAGGGTCTCACGCCGCGTGACATCTCACAAGGCTTTGAACTGCGACTCTGACGTGTTCCCCTCCGGGCGGACGCCAAGCCTGCCAGGATGATGTCTGGCAGAGAGAGGAGTCCGTATGCCTGTCGCGCATCCCGAGGAGTTCCGCCGCAGGGCGGTCGAGCTGGCCAGGACGAGCGGGCAGCCGCTCGCCAGGATCGCCAAAGATTTGGGGATCAACGACGGAACTCTGCGCAACTGGCTCACGGGAATTGCACAAGTGCAATGTGGGTGCAATTAACTTTGAGACCCTACAAACAGGGCCTCAGCCCCTGGCCATGTCCACGAACCGGGACACGTGCAGCTGGTGGGCGACGGTGATAGTGCAGGTGGGGCCGTTGCGGTGTTTGCCGAGGATGAGGTCGGCCTCGCCGCCTCTGGGATCGTCCGGCTCGAACGCGTCGGGGCGGTGCACGAGGATCACCATGTCGGCGTCTTGCTCCAACGAGCCCGACTCGCGCAGGTCCGAGACCTGGGGCCGCTTGTCGGTGCGCTGCTCGGGGCCTCGGTTGAGCTGGCTGAGCGCGATGACGGGCACTTCGAGCTCTTTGGCGAGCAGCTTGAGCTGGCGGGAGAACTCGGAGACCTCCTGCTGGCGGGATTCGACCTTCTTGCCCGAGGTCATGAGCTGGAGGTAGTCCACGACGACGAGTTTGAGGTCGTGGCGTTGCTTGAGCCGCCGCGCCTTGGCCCGGATCTCCATCATGGTGAGGTTCGGCGAGTCGTCGATGAAGATCGGAGCCTCGCTGATCTCGCTCATCCGCCGGGCCAGGCGCGCCCAGTCGTCGTCTTTGAGCTTCCCCGAGCGCATGTCCGCGAGGCGGATCCGCGCCTCCGCGGAGAGGAGCTTCATGACGATTTCCATCTTGCTCATCTCAAGGGAGAACAAGGCGCTGGTCAGGCCGGCCTGCACCGAGCAGGCGCGCAGGAAGTCCAGCGCGAGGGTGGACTTCCCGACGCCCGGACGGGCCGCGACGATGACCATCTGGCCGGGGTGGAAGCCGTTGGTGACCCGGTCGAGGTCGACGAACCCGGTGGGCACGCCGAGCGAGATCCCGCCTCGGGTGGCGATGGAGTCGAGTTCGTCCATGGTGGACTGCAGCAGCCCTTCCAGCGGCACGACCTCGTCCGAGCGCTTGCGCTGGGTCACCTCGAAGATCTCGGCCTGCGCCCGGTCGACCACCTCGGCGACGTCCTGGCCCTCCGCTCCGCCGTAGCCGTACTGCACGATGCGGGTGCCGGCCTCAACGAGCTTGCGCATGACCGCCTTCTCGACGACGATCTCGGCGTAATACCGCGCGTTCGCGGCGGTGGGGACCCCGGAGATCAGCGTGTGCAGGTAGGGCGCCCCGCCGACTCGTCCGAGCTGGCCTCTGCGCTCTAGCTCGGATGCGACGAGCACCGCGTCCGCTGGCTCTCCCTTGCTGAACAGCTCGGTGATGGCCTCGAAGATCAACTGGTGCGCGGGCCGGTAGAAATCCGCCCCTTGGAGGATCTCCACCACGTCGGCGACCGCGTCCTTGGACAAGAGCATTCCGCCGAGGACGGACTGCTCGGCCGCCCCGTCCTGCGGCGGTTGGCGGCCCGGATCCTCCCACTGGTCCCTGCCCGGCTCCTCCGAACGCACGAGCCCGAAACGCTCCACCGACCCGCCTACCGGCATCCGCAGTCCTCGCTTTCGTTCTCGTGCTCGAGCAGTCTCCCGTATGTGTACCCGAGAGGACTGACAATGTCCGTCAGCGGCTTTGGCGGCGACCGTCCGCCTCGCGGAGCCGGCCGCGCTGGGGGGCGACGACCAAGACACGCTAGGGCCCGAAGGCGCATCGGTCAAGGCCCGTTGTCCACAGGCCCTGTGGACAACTGCGCATTGCTCGGGACAAGTTGTTCACCAGTGCCCCGCGCCTGTGGATGAAATGTGGAAAAAGTTATCCTGAATCTGATTTTCCGCAGCTCAGATGGTGTGAAGAAAATATTTTGGCTGTGGATAAAAAATCTCTCGGCGTGTCTTGGGAATGGCCGCTCCGGCGTGTTGTGGCGCCGAGGACAACCAGAGGTCACCAAAGCGGCAGGCAGATGGCGCCGGGAGTTTCCCGTCCGCCCCTCCGAGCCCGACGGGGATTGACGCCTCCGCGTCCGGGGAGCATGATCCTGTCCGTGGTCGTTCGGGCGCATGGCAGTGTGGCGGAGTTCTGGGACGCGGCCCGAAGCCTCTACGAGGCGGACCCCGTGCGCCACACGTTCACGCTCAGCGCCTTGGCCGCCTATTCGTCCCGGGGCGGCTTCCCGCGCCTGTTGTTGACGGTCTGGTCCGGCGATCCCCCCGGCTCCCCGCTCGGGGCGATGCTGCAGATCAACCAGGACGACCCGCTTCGGCTCTCCGCGCTGCCGACCGAGCAGATCCGCCCCGTCGTCGCGGCGTTCGCCGCCGCCGACCCCGACCTCGCAGCCGTGGACGGGCCCGAAGCCGTCGCCGACGCGTTCGCGCGGGCCTGGTGCGCCGAGGTCGGCGCGACCGCGAGCCCGCCGCGCCACAACATGCTGCACGAGCTCGGCGAGCTGGTGCGCCCGGCCGTCCGGGGCGGGGCGCGGGTGGCGGGGCTGGCCGACCTCGACCTGCTCGTCGGGTGGACGCTCGACTACGAGGCCGAGGACTACGGCAGGCAGAGCGCGCCCGCGACCATGGCCCGCATCCTGCGCTCGCAGCTGCTCGGGTCGGATTCGGCCACTGTGATCTGGGAGGACGAGGGGGAGCCTGTCGCGTTCGCGAGCGCGCGCCGCCCAGTCGTCGGCGTCGCCCGCGTCGGACCGGTGTTCACGCCGAAGGAGCGGCGGGGCAACGGCTACGGCATCGCCGTCGCGGGCGCGGCCACCGCGTGGGCGCGCGAGGAGGCCGGGGCCGAGCGCGTCGTCTTGTTCACGGACGAGTCCAGCCCGAAGCCGAATTCGATCTACGCGAAGCTCGGCTACCGTCCGGTCGAGCGGTTCAGCGAGATCAGGTTCCAACGGCCGTGACCGTCCGCGAGCATGCCGACCTCGCCGGCCTCGGACTCCGCCGAGCATAAGCTCGGCCACCGTCCGGTCGAGGAATTCCGCAAGATAGCTTTCGACTCGTGAAGCCTGCCGAGTGCCTGCGGGTCTGAGCCCGCCACTGCGATGTTGTTCGGTATTGAAATCCTGTCGCACCCCCAGACTCGTGCGGCAAACCGCCTACCGGTACTGTGACGGTATGCACAACCATCAGATCGAGGCACGCCCTACCACCGTCGACACTTGCCGTCCCAGCGCCGGGCGACGACGGGCAAGCGCGGCTCTCGGCCTGCTGCTCGCCGGGGCCGGCGCGCTCGCCATGGCCGCGCCCGCCTCGGCCACCGGGACGTACTTCGCCACCTGCACCGGGTACGACACCCAGACGCAGCCCGCCCCCGGTTGGAGCTACGGGTCCGGGACGCCGACCATGACGATGACGACCACCACGATCCAGGTGCCCCGGTCGAGCAGCGGCTCGGGCCCGACCGCCGCCGCCGCGGAGGCGGCGGCGCGGGGCGCCATGGGAGGCGCGTTCGGCGTGAGCTGCTCGGTCAACGGCTCCGAGAACCCCAACCCCGACTCCCCCGACTCCGGGGACTGACCCGCAGCTCAGCTGGCGGCGGTGATAGCGATCTTCACCTTCGAGACCAAACCGGCCCCAAGATCGACCTCCACCTCGTACTGGCCGAGAGAACGAATCTGATGCGCCGCGACCTGCACCGCCTCAGCCGCGACCGTCGCGCCAGCAGCGCCCGAGATCGCAGCGGCCACCTGCGCCGAAGTCACGGAGCCGAAGAGCTTCCCGGTGTTGCCGGCGCGGGCGGGCACGGCCACCGTGCCGACCTCGGCGAGCTTCGCTTTGAGCTCCTCAGCGCGGGCCTTCGCCCTCGCGTCGCGCTGCGCCTCGGCGGCCTTGATGGTCTCGGCCTGCTTCTGCGCGGACGCGGTGCCGGTGATCGCCAGCTTGCGGGGCAGCAGGAAGTTCCGGGCGTAGCCCTCTTTCACCTCGACAAGGTCGCCGGGGGCTCCGAGGCCGGTCACTTTCTTCGTCAAGATCAACTGCATGTCATGCTCCTCGATGTTTGGTCGCTGTGCCCCGCCTCGGTCGCCGACCGGCTGGGCTCTGTCGCAATCGTCGACAGGGTTGGCTTAGAACGGCGGCTCGTCGTCGCCGGAACGGGAAGAAGAAGAGGACTGGTAGTCGTCGCCGGCTGGCGCGGAGGCCCAGGGGTCGTCGTTGCCGTAACCGCCGGAGCGGGCGCCGCCACCGCCGCCGCCTCCTCGGGAGGCCCGGTTCACTTTCGCGGTGGAGTAGCGCAGCGACGGCCCGATCTCGTCGACCTCGAGCTCGACGACGGTCCGCTTCTCGCCTTCGCGGGTTTCGTACGAGCGCTGTTTGAGCCTGCCCGTCACAATGACCCGCGAGCCTCGGGTGAGGGACTCGGCCACGTTCTCGGCTGCCTCGCGCCAGATGTTGCAGCGCAAGAACAGCGCTTCGCCGTCCTTCCACTCGTTGCTCTGACGGTCGAAGGTCCTCGGCGTCGACGCGACGGTGAAGTTCGCGACGGCCGCGCCGGTCGGGGTGAACCGCAGCTCCGGGTCGGCCGTCAAGTTGCCGACCACCGTGATGACGGTCTCGCCTGCCATATCGCCCTCCTGGGGAGTTACTTGTCTTTGCGGAGCACTTTGGCGCGCAGGACGGTCTCGTTGATGCGCAACTGCCGGTCCAGCTCGGACACAGTCGAGGACTGCGCCTTCAGGTCCACAACGGCGTAGATGCCCTCGCCTTTCTTGGCGATCTCGTACGCGAGCCGACGACGGCCCCACACGTCGACCTTCTCGACGGCTCCGCCCTCTTCGCGGACCACGCCGAGCAGCTTGTCCACTGCCGGGGCGACGGTGCGCTCATCGATGTTCGGGTCGAGGATGAGCATAAGTTCGTATTGACGCATGAAACCCCATCACCTCCTACGGACTAGACGAACCCGGCCGGACAAAAGGAAACAGGGGATGGCCGGGTCAGGAGAATCTCATGTGTTCGGTCGGCCAGTCTAGACCAGGGCGGGCCCTTCTGCCAACTCCGGAGAAGCCGCCAACCCCGAGGGAGCGCCCTCGGCCTCGGCTCGCGCGCGACCCGAGCGGCGAAGGGATTGGACCAGCGCCGCGCAGATCGCGATCAACGCCCCGTCGCGCATCACGAGCAGCACCAGATACAGCCGTTCCGCCGTGGGGTCCCCGCTGTTGGTGAAGCTCTGATAGAACCACCACTCCCGCATGAACCAGTTCAGCGCCTCCAAGACCATCCAGCTGAGCAGCGCCCAGACCCTGGGGAGGGCGAGCACCGCGAGCGGCACCAGCCAGAGCGAGTACTGCGAGCTCCACACCTTGCTCGTGAGCAGGAAGGCGGCGACGGTCAGGAACGTCAGCTGCTCGAGCGTCGGCGCGGCTCGCGAGCCCCGACGGCCGAGCACGGCGATCCCGGCGCAGCAGAGCGCGAACGCGCCGAGGGAGAGAAGGTTCGCCTTGCCCGCAGGCAGCAGCCCGACCGAGCCGTGCTCCAGCAGGACGCGCGCGTAGTCGAAGACCACGTAGATGAGCGAGCCCTCCTGGGCGAAGCGCTCCTTGTTGAACGTGAAGAACTCGGCCCAGCCGTCCGGGTACCACAGCGCCACCGGCAGGTTCACCGCCAGCAGCGTCGCGCTCGCGGCCGCGAGCGCCTTGCCCCAGGCCGCCAGCCTCCGCTCCCGCCAAGCGACCAGCAGGAGCGGGAAGAAGAGCAGGACCGGGAAGAGCTTGATCGCCGCCCCGACCCCCACGAGCAGGCCCGTCAGCAGCGGCCTGCTTTTTCGCCACGCGAGCAGGGCGCACATCAAGAACGCGATGCCCAGCGCGTCGAAGTTCGTGAAGGCCTGCACGAACACCACCGGGCTGAGCGCCACGAGCCACACGTCCCAGATCCGGTCGCCCGCGAGCTTCGCGCTCGCCCACACCGCGGCGAGCCAGGCCGCCGCGATGGCCAAGGCGCAGACCGAGAAAAACACCAGCGCGGGCGCGAGCGGCGGGAGAACCCCGTGCGCGGCCCCCGCCGTCCACGCGTGCGCCGCGCCCGCCGCCGCGTATTGGAAGGAGCCGAGCAGCACCGGGTATTCCATCCAGTGCCCGTCCGGCCGGCGGTCGCGGTAGGGCACGGAGCCCTTGTCGAACCCTTCCGAGCCGTAGAGCGGCACGATGTCGGTGTAACAGGCCCTTGCGTACTCGTTGTGGTCGCCCCACAGCACTTCGAACTGGCCGGGCTTGGTCTCATGCTGCTCGAGGCAGGGGGTTTTCGAGCCGAACCCGAGGATCAGCCCGACCACGGCGAGGAAGAGCAGCACCCGCAGCGGGGTGAAGAACGACTGCCTGCCGACCGTGCCGTGCTCGCCGAACGGCCCTCCTGCCCAACGGGAGAGTTGGAAGAAGCCGCCGCTCTCCCAGGTCGGGAGGACGCGGCCGGACAACGACGCGTCGTCGACCTGGGCCGAAGGGCCGATGGCGGGAGTTGCGGTCACCCCGCCACTCTATAAGCCGCGATCACCCGTGACGGCCGCCGTGGTTGTCGCCGTACTCTTCGCTCCAGTCGTAGTCGGGCGGGTACTGCCCGTCCGGGTGCTGGCGGGGCAAGCCGGTGCCGAGGTCAGGATCTGGAACACCGGGGTCCAGGCCCGCGTCGTCGTCGTCCAGGTCGACATCGTGACAACGGTTCGGCTGCTCGTTGACGCCCCATTCCTCGTTCCACTCCTCGCCAGGACACCAATGCCTGTCGTTCTGGCCTGCCGGGAGAGGAGCGGCGAGCGCCGAAGACGGGGCGGCGAGCGCGGCCCCCGAAAGGGCGGTCGCGAAGAGCGCCGCGACGATGGTTTTCATGGAATGCGTCCCGCTTTCATAGAAGGTATCGCTGCCGATCAGGCGCAACGATTGCGCCCTTCACCATGTTACAGCCGATCATGGCGCGGCGCCACAGCCGATCATGGCGCGGCGCCACAGCCGATCATGGCGCGATGCCGCGATCCCCACGCGCGCGCCGGGGCCGTCAATTGTGCTGTCCCCATTTCCGCGAATCGCCGTACGGGCTGGTGTTGTAGGGGTAGTGCTCGCCCCAGTTGTAGTTCGGCGGGTACTGCCCCGGCGGGTAGCCGGACGGGGGGTTGGGGTCGACGGTGGCGCCCCCGTGCAGATCGGTGTCGGCTTCGCCCGGTTTCACGAAGCCGTGGCAGTGCTCGGCGTCCCAGTTGACGCCCCAGTCCAGCCGCCACGGCTGGCCTGGGCACCATTGCCCGTCCTCGGGCGCGGCGAGGGCGGGGGCGCAGAGCGCGGCCAGCGCGGCGCAGGACGCGACGAGGCAAGCGGAGCCGAGGGCCGAACGCACGATTCCCATCCCCTCCCAACGCGTGCCGACGCGGCGCGGCTCCATACTCGATTCGAGTTGGGCTCCGCGCGGATCTCGAATGCGCGACGCTACCGCGAGGCGCCTCGTTTGCTCTTCGCCCTCGCCTTCGGGACGCCGATGACGTAGGAGCGGATGAGGAAGTTCCACGAGCAGCCCCGGCAGACCTCGACGACGTGCACTGTGAACTCGCCCCGCGCCAAGGAGAGCTGCGCGATCTCGTGCTCGCCCCGAGCGGAGCCCGAAGCCGGGCCGAGCGCGTCCCCGTACACCCAGGACACGTGGGTCAGCCGCTCCTTGCCGCAGACCGGGCAGAGCGTCGCGCTCGGCTGGCCGTGGAATTTCGCGGCCAGCAGCAGGAAGCGGTCCGCGTCGCAAATCTCCTCCCGAGCCACCATGCCCGCCTGATAGTCGGCAAGCCGGGCGCGCCGTTGGAGGCCGTACTCCACGACGTGCTGTTGGGGCTGGACGGGCGAACGCATCTCTCCAGGGTAGGGGAAAACCCCCGATCGCGTCGGAGCCCTTCGCCATCGGGGGTCCTCCCTCATGGTCGCCCGGCCTTGCTCACATCCTCGGAGGGGGCGGCGCGGGCGAGAAGGGCCGCTCAGGAGGAGCGGGCTGCGCGGGCGGCAAGGGCCGCTCGGGAGGAGCGGGCTGCGCCGGGCCGTCAGCGCCCCAGCGGCCGTGGTCGCCTCGGTCCCAGCCGTCATGGCCCCAATCGCCCCGGTCGTGGTCGCCATGGCCCCAATCGCCGTGGCCCCAGCCGCCGTGGTGGTGCCCCCAGCCGCCGCCGTGGCGGTGGCAGAACCAGAAGGCCGCGATCCGGAGCGCGACGAGCAAGAAGATGAGGACCAGGCCGACCAGCAGCGAGATCTTCCCGAGCAGTTTGGCCTTGGCCGCCGCCCGTTCGGCTCCTTCCGTGTCGCCCGCCGACCACAGCGGGTACACCTTCCAGGCGTTCGCGAACGCGCTGAACGCGAGCGGCCAGAAGAAGACCACCGAAGCCACTGCCCAACCGATGTTCGATTGCGGCAAATTCGTGGTCACATGGGTGATCGTCCCCGCCGAGGGTTTTTCCTGCGGTTCGGGGGATTCGGGCGGTTCAGTCATGGCAGGTCTCCTTACGAGTAGCGATGCGGTGTCTCCGCTCATACGCGGAGAACACCAGGCTAGGCTCGAAAACTTAGGCGCGCACTAAGATTCGGCAGTGCGCTTGGCGCCAGGATCCTGGGCGATTCCTGTCCGTCGAACCTCAGGTGCGAGGGGAGCCGCCCGCGCTGCCCGCCTGATTGCCGCCGACGGAGCCAGTCGTGGTGCCGTTCGTGTTCGCCGACGCGCCGCCGCCCTCTTGATTGCCCCCATGGGTCCGGGCGTTGCCGGTGCTGACTCCGGCCTGGTCGACATGGTTGCTCTCGCGGTCGTGCAGGTCGTCGCCGAACATGGCCCCGTTCCCGCCGTCCAAGCCGTGGTTGTTCAGGGACGGCGTGCCGTGGCAGGTCTCGAAGTCGACATTGACGCCCCATTCCAGGCGCCACGGCTCCCCCGGGCACCATTCCTCCGCGCTGGCAGGGGACGGCGGGAAGAGCGCTGCTGCGGCCGCGAGTCCTGCGGCGAGTTTGATCTGCATGAAAGCCCCCTATGTTTCCAATATGTTTCACAGAATCTGTCAGATGGGAGCTTCGCCCTCGTCGCTGTCCGGCAGCTGAGCAAAGGTGCGCGCTTCGCCATGTTTCAGGTGAACTTCTGATGACAAGCCCGATTGACAGCTATATCGGCGCGATATAGCATCGGGATGGGTCAAACCGACGGAACGAGACAGACGAAACGAGACAACGGAAGGGTTCGGGCATGCTGGAGATGGCGATCCTCGGATTGCTCCATGACTCCCCCATGCACGGCTACGACCTGCGCAAGCAGCTCAAGGACCTGCTGGGCCCGTTCCGCGCCTTCTCGTACGGGTCGCTGTACCCGGCGTTGCGGCACCTCGAAACGGAGCGTTTGATCTACTCGGCGGACGGCGGACCGCCGCCCGCAGCCCGCAGCACCAGGGCGAACGCAGCCCCGGTGGGCACCAAACGGGCCAAGCGGGTTTACGAGATCACCCCGGAAGGGCGGGAGCGCTTCATCGAGCTGGTGAGCGACACCGGACCCCGGAACTACACAGACGACGGCTTCGGCCTGCGGTTGGCGTTTTTCCGCTTCACCGCACCGGAGGTGCGCATGCGCATCCTCGAAGGCCGTCGCAGGCAGGTGGAGCAGCGACGCGACACCTTGCGCGAGACCTTGGCGAAAGCCAGCGCCGGCCTGCGCCGGTACAGTGCTCAGCTGCAACAGCTGGCGCTGGAGTCCACTGAACGCGAAGTGGGATGGCTCAACGAGCTCATCGCCGCTGAGATCCGAGGAGAAAGCCACCAATCATGACTGACAACGTGAACGAAGTCCGCGTCGCCATCGTCGGTGTCGGCAACTGCGCCGCATCGCTGGTCCAAGGCGTGCAGTACTACAAGGACGCCGACGAGAGCGCGACCGTTCCCGGTCTGATGCACGTGCGCTTCGGCCCTTACCACGTGCGCGACGTGAAATTCGTGACCGCGTTCGACGTGGACGCGAAGAAGGTCGGCTTCGACCTCTCCGAGGCGATCTTCGCCAGCCAGAACAACACCATCAAGATCGCCGACGTGCCCCCGCTGGACGTGCCGGTCCTGCGCGGCCCCACCCTCGACGGCCTCGGCAAGTACTACCAGCTGACCATCGAAGAGGCTCCGGGCGAGGCGGTGGACGTGGTCGCCGCGCTCAAGGCCGCGAAAGTCGACGTGCTGGTCTCCTACCTGCCGGTGGGCTCCGAGGACGCGGACCGCTTCTACGCCCAGTGCGCCATCGACGCGGGCGTCGCGTTCGTCAACGCCCTGCCGGTCTTCATCGCCTCCGACCCCGAATGGGCCGCGAAGTTCGAGAAGGCGGGCGTGCCGATCGTCGGCGACGACATCAAGAGCCAGGTCGGAGCCACCATCACCCACCGCGTGATGGCCAAGCTCTTCGAGGACCGGGGCGTCGTGCTCGACCGCACCTACCAGCTCAACGTCGGCGGCAACATGGACTTCAAGAACATGCTCGAACGCGAGCGCTTGGAGTCCAAGAAGGTCTCCAAGACCCAGGCCGTCACCAGCAACCTGCAGGGCTCGCTGGCGGGCAAGATCTACGACCGCAACGTCCACATCGGCCCATCCGACTACGTCGAGTGGCTCGACGACCGCAAGTGGGCCTACGTGCGTCTTGAAGGCCGCGCCTTCGGCGACGTGCCGCTCAACCTGGAGTACAAGCTGGAGGTCTGGGACTCCCCGAACTCTGCGGGCATCATCATCGACGCGGTGCGCGCGGCGAAGATCGCCCTCGACCGAGGCATCGGCGGACCGGTCTACCCGGCCAGCGCGTACCTCATGAAGTCCCCCCCGCGCCAGCTGCCCGACGACATCGCCCGCGCCCAGCTGGAGACCTTCATCTCCGGCGAATAAGACGCGTAACGGTTGTGGCCCCGCCTGGTTCCAGGCGGGGCCACAACCGTTTTCAGGCAACTCACCCGAACAACGCGCACTCGGCCCAACGCCCAGCCGGAGACCCCCGCGCCAGACAGCCGCGCCCCCAGCGGCGACAACCCCCGGCCGGAGACCCGCATCCCCGACGAGTCAACACAAAACGGTTGTGGCCCCTGTCCGGACTCGGACAGGGGCCACAACCGTTTCGGGCAAACGCTCCGTCAGTCGCGCAATCCCGTGACGCGCACGGTGATGTTGATCCGGCCTCGGTCGAGGCCGCAACCGGCGGGCGCGGTGTTCGGGAACAGTTTCGGCACGCCGTGGTAGGCGAACCGGGCGGGCCCGCCGAACACGAACGCGTCCCCGGACCCCAGACGGACATCCGTGTAGGGCTGGCCTCGGCCCTCGACGTTGCCGAAGCGGAACACGCAGCTGTCGCCGACGCTGAACGAGACGACCGGATCAGCGGCGCGCTCCTCTTTGTCTTGGTGCATGCCCATGCGCGCGTCCGGGCGATAGTAATTGGCCAGCGCCGCGTCCGGGCGGTACGCCGTCGCCGCGCCGCAGGCTTCCTCGACCGCACCCCTCGCGAGGTCGCCGAGCCAATCCGGAAACGGCAGCACGCGCCGCCCGTTCACGTCATCGGCAGTCCGCGTGTAGCGGTAGGGGAGCCAATGCCAGCCGAGGCAGACCGTCTCGACCGACATGCGGCCCCCGTTCGGGAGCGAAGCAGCCCTCGGCGGGACCGGCCCGCAGGACCACTCGGCGAAAGCGGCGGCGAGCCGGGCCTGCTCGGAGAGCGGCAGCCAGTCCGGGAGATGGACGGCTCCGGGCGCGATCTCCCGCAGTCCTGCGCGGGGGCGCAGGACTGCTTCCGGGCCGAAGAGCGCCGCGTCGGAGCCGCCCTGTGCACTCCCGCGCCGGACTGCCGACGCGGGAGTGCGCCGCAGGCGGTTCAGCCTTTCGTCGCGAAGCCGCCGTTGGGGTAGAACACCTGTCCGGTGTACCACTTGCCGGGCCCGGCGAGGAAGACGACGCTGGATGCCACGTCCGTGATTTCGGTCAACCGTCCGAGCGGCGTGGTCGACTTGAGCCACTCGACGCGGCCGTCGTTCTCCTGCGGGTACAAGAACGGCGTGTCCATCGGCCCGGGGGCGATGGCGTTCACGCTGATCTGGCGAGAGCCCAGCTCTTTCGAGGCCGCCTTGGTGAACTCCACGACCGGAGACTTCGAGCCGCCGTAAATGGCGTATCCGTCGGTGTAGAAGGCGAGCAGGGAGGTGATAATCGTGGTGATGCTACCACCGTCGTTGAGCTTTTCCGCCGCCTCTTTGATGAAGAAGAAAGCCGCCTTCGAGTTCTTGTCGAAAATCTCGTCGTAATCCGCCTCGGTGATCTCAAGGATGGGCTTGCGGATCACCTGGCCGACGGTGTTGACGGCGATGTCGAGGCTGCCGAACTCGCTGAGCGCGGCATTGTAGAAAGCGGTGATATTCTCAGGCTTGGTCAGATCGCCTTGGAACTTGACCGTCTTGGCCCCCGTCGCCTGGATGGCGGCCACCGTCTCGTCGGCCGCGGCCTCCGACGAAGCGCTGTTGTAGTGGACCGCGACGCCAGCAGCGCCTGCCCGTGCCAGCTCCTTCGAGATGAGCCCGCCCAGGTTCTTCGCCCCTGCGGCCACAATCGCGTATTTTCCTTCGAGCGACAACGCGCCACCTCCACTCTTATCAATGCTTCGGCAAACGAAAGCATGCGATTCTTCTCGTGAAAAAGAACCCCGCAACAAGAACTGTCCCCAGCCGTGCAGCAAGGCTCTGTTTAAGAGACTACACACACTTCGCCGAGGCGGGCAAGCGGAAAATCGCCGACACGACTTCGGCGAAACCGCGAATCGCGCGCACTGCCGACAATGGCCGCCCGGCAATGTCGCGAATACCGATTCGCGCCCACTTCCCACCAGCAATAACAAGCGTTGATTATTTTTCAACAATTTATGATTGTGGTGTTCCGCGCGAGGGAGGCCCATAAAAATTTTAGATTCTCCCCGAGAAGAAGACGCCGGAGCCTCGCAACACGGCGCCGAGGAGCGCGGCCCCTCATCACGCGCGCGCATGTGGCCCGGAACCGACCGGCTCCGGGCCACGGCCACAGGACGCGCACGCTCACCAGTGGTGGGCCCAGCCGTCGTCCCGGTCCCGCCAGTCCCGATCCCTGTCCCACCGGTCGTCCCACCGGTCGTATCTGTCGTACCGATGCCAGTACCGGTCGTAGCGGAAGCGGTCGTCGTGGCAACGGTTCCAGTCCCAGTTCCGGCCCCACCGGTTGTCCCAACGCCAACCGGGGCACCAGCGGTAGTGGTCCGGGGCGGGGCGGATCGTGTCCGAATGCGGGACCGTCGGAGAAGCCTGCGCCGCCGCAGGCGTCATCAATGCCCCCAATGGCGCGGCAACGGCGAAAAATAGCGCGGCGACTTTGTTCCTCATCTCCGACTCCTTTGTGAGAGGTAAAAACCTCCTTGAGAGGAGGTACAAACGAACATAAAGGACCGAGAGTGTGGTTTTGATCACTACCAGCTGTGAGTCGGCTGGCAAATCGGGCTGCGGATATTCGCTGGCGGGCGCGGGGATTCGCGCTCTATCCTCGCCGCATGCGCCAGAGCGATCCCGAGCCCGTCGCCTGCCGACGTTGCGGCGGGGCCATGACGGGCGACGAGGCGCGCCGGGCCGCCCAGGTCTTCGAGCTCATGCACTATGCGTGCTTCCATTTCGAGTTCGAACATAGCTTGGGAGCAGACGCGGCCGTCGGGGCCGAGGACGTGTGGTGCCAGTCCCCTGGCTGTCCCGCGCAGCCGGGGGACTGGCGGGAACGGCTCGGGCTGCTCTGGTGGAGCGGGCGTGGCCGCTGGGGGCAGGGGTACCTCGACGACCGGCAGGAGGGACAGCTCGAACGGCTCTCGGCGGCGCGGTGGATACCGAGGTCCGAGCTGGCCGACCAGCTCATGGGCGGCACGCCCGAGCAAGTCGGGGCGTTCTTCGTCGCGTTGCGCGAAGCCGCTGGCGCGCTGCCCGACGGCGCTGTGGAGACGGAGGACGAGCGGGCCGAACGACTGGCGCGCAGCGACGCGTGCTTCGACCAGTTGCGGCGCCTGCTACAACTGGCCGAGGAGCAGAGCTAGCTCCTCGTACGCGCAGGGCTGGCCGTTCGCGCTCATGCGCGCAGGGCTGGCCGTTCGCGCTAATGCGCGAAGTGCCTCCTCGGCTTCGCCTCCCCGCGCCCAAGCTCCTCCATCGCGGTCGTGATGCTGGTGATCAGTGCCTGGGCGAGCGAGCCGCTGAACCCTTCGCGCACGACGATCCGCAGCACCGAGAGCCCTTCCGCGCCCTGGGGCATCGGGTAGGCGGGCACTTGCCAGCCGCTGGCGCGCAGCGCGTGCGAAAGCTCGTAGACGTCAAAGCCCAGCCCGTCCTCCAAAGCGAACGCCACCACAGGGATCGCGGAGCCGTCGGCGATCACCCGCACGCCCGGCAGCTCGCCGAGATCGTCGGCGACCTGCCGCGCGGTGCGCTGCAGCGAGGTCATCACCCGCGTGTAGCCCTCCCGCCCCAGCCGCAGGAAGTTGTAGTACTGCCCGATCACCTGGTTGCCGGGGCGGGAGAAGTTCAAGGTGAACGTCGGCATGTCCCCGCCGAGGTAGGAGACGCGGAAGACCAGCTCCTCGGGCAGCTGCTCCGCGTCCCGCCACACCACGAACCCGACTCCGGGGTAGGTGAGCCCGTACTTATGCCCGGAGACGTTGATCGACACGACTCTGGGCACCCGGAAGTCCCACGGCAGCTGGGGATGCAGGAACGGCGCGACGAAGCCGCCCGAGGCCGCGTCCACGTGGATCTTCACATCCGGGCCGCCCGAGGCCGCGAGCGCGTCGAGGGCTTCGGCGATCTCCGCGACCGGCTCGAACTCCCCGGTGAAGGTGGTGCCGAGGATCGCGACGACGCCGATGGTGTTCTCGTCCACGGCGGCTTTGACCTGCTCCGGGGTGATCGTGTAGCGATCAGGGGCCATCGGCAGATATCGGGGCTCCACGTCGAAGTAGCGGCAGAACTTCTCCCACACGACCTGCACGTTCGAGCCGAGCACCAGGTTCGGCCTCGTCGTGTCCTTCCCCGCCGCCTGCCGCGCGAGGCGCCAGCGCCATTTCAGCGCCAGACCGCCGAGCATCACGGCCTCGCTCGACCCGATGGTGGACACGCCGGTCGCGCTCGACGCGTCGCCAGGGTCGAGCCCCGGCGCGTGGAAGAGGTCCGCGACGATGGCCACGCACCGCGCCTCGATGGCGGCGGTCGCCGGGTACTCGTCCTTGTCGATCATGTTCTTGTCGAAGGCTTCGGCCATCAGCCCCCGCGCCTGCGGCTCCATCCACGTGCTCACGAACGTCGCGAGGTTCAGCCGGGAGGAGCCGTCGAGCATGAGCTCGTCGTGGATGTGCCGCGCCACCTCGTCGGCGTCGATCTTGGTGTCGCCGAGGCGGGCGGGCGAGTGGAACTGCAAGTCGAGCCAGCTGGTGTACGCGGGTTCCGAACTCATGATCCCACTCTATGCGCCCGCGCGCGGCGAGGGCGGTTTTCTAAGCGACTTCTAAGCCGTCCTCGCGGGGCAGGATCCGCAACTCCGCCCCGCTCGGCCCGTATTCGGCGTAGCGGTCGGTGTACAGCTGCGGGAAGCGCTCGGTCTCGGCGTGGACCGGCACGGCGAGCCGGGCGTTCACCGCGCGCAGGAAGTCGATCCCGTTCGCGACGGTCATCCACGGCCCGCCGGTGGGCACCGCGAGGACCTGCGGGCTCTTGTCCGGCACGTGCAGCGCGTCCCCCGGATGGTAGAAGAGGTCGGGCTCGGACTCGTCGCCGAAGATGAACCCGAGGTTGTCCACCACCGGCACGTCCGGGACGAGGACGGCGTGCTTGCCGCCGACCACGCGGACGTCGAGCGCGCCGGCCGCGAACGAGTCGCCAGGGGCGACTTTCCGCCACCGGCCGCCGAGGACCGCCTGAGTCTGCGCGTCCGTGACGAGGACGGCCTGCGGGTTGAGCTCGAGGAGCGGGCCGAGCCGGGACTGGTCGACATGGTCGGCGTGCTGATGGGTGACCAGGATGGCGTCGAGGCCGGAGATCCCCTCGAACCCGTGCGAGAAGGAGCCCGGGTCGATCAGCACTTTCGTCCCCGCGTGCTCGACGAGGACGCAGGACTGGCCGAAATGGGCGAGGCGCATGGCCTCAGCCTACTCGCAGGAGCTCGGCGGCGGCTGGTCTCCGGCGAATCTCGCGCCGAGCCAGTCGAGCACTTCCTGGTCGTCCTCGACGGTGGCGTGGTCCTGGCCAGGACGGACCGTCTCCTGCACGCGCAGCCCGAGCTTGCAGCCCCGCCGCACGGCCTCCTGCACCCATTCGGGCCGGATCAGCTCGTCTTTGCCGCCCTGCACGACCAAGAGCGGCCCGTCCCCCGCCGTCTTGGGCAGCGAGACTTCCTCCAACCACGCGCGCAGCTTGGCCTGCGCCTCCGGGGCGGCGGGCACGACTTCGGACGGGACGATCTGCGCGGTGATCGCGGCGCGCTTCTTCAGATCCTCCGGCGCGCACGAGAGCAACGCCTCGTGGTTTTCCAGCGCGGAGCCGGAGAGGAAATCCTCCCACTTGCCCTCCGGATGTTTCGCGAGGTACCCGGCGACCAGCGCGGGGAACACCGCCTGCTGGCCCTTGTTCAGCTGGCCCGCCAGCGCGCCGTCGAGCAGCTCGGTCCCGGTCACAGCGGGGTCCAGCGCGACGGCCCCCACGAACTGGAACGCCTTCCCGTACTCCTTCGCGCGCTCCAGGGCGGCCCACGCCGCCTGGCCGCCCTGGGAGTAGCCCCAGGCCGCCCATTTGTTGGAGTGCTGCGGGACCAGCTGGCGCGCGGCGGCGACCGCGTCGATCAGGTTGTACGCGGCGGTCTTCGGGTCCAAGAAGGGGTGCGTGCCCGGCGCGGACAGCCCTTGGTAGTCGCTCATCACCACCAAATAGCCCGCTTTGACCAGAGGGATGATCTTCTGCGAGGTGCTGGTGAGGTCGGGGCGCTCGGCGGGGCCACAATCACCGACGACCCCGGTCAGGCCGTGGCCGACGGTGATGATCGGCCAGCCCTCCTTCGGCGCGGGTCCGGCGGGGGTGAGGACGACCCCGGCGACTTCGGTCGCGGAGCCGTCGATCCCCGAGGTGGAGCGGTAGCGGATGAGCGTGGCGTCCGCGCCCTTGGGCAAAAGGCTCCGCCACGCGGGGGCCTCGTACGAGGAGAGCTTCGTGCCCGGCGGGAAGCTCGCGAGTGGGGGGCGTCGACGTGGTGGTGGCCGCGACCGGGGCGGGCGGCGCGGGAGCGGGGGGCGGCGGGGCCGGCTTGCTCTCGCCGCACGCGGCGAGAGCGCTGCTCGCGACCAGGGCAAAAGGGGCCGACCAGGCCACGAATCGGCTCACTGACCGACGCCACGCTTCTCGCACGTCCAACAGTGTAGAGCCTCTGCGCGGGGACGGACGAGTTGCTACCCTGGCGGTCGTGCGCGCCCAAGCCGGCTCCGTCCGGCCCTCCTCGATCTGGGTGTTCACCGTCGTCCTCCTCGTCTTCATCGTGTTCGCCGAGCAGGTTTCGGACGCGTTCGCGGCCCATCCCGTGCTCTCGGCGGCGGCCACTGTCTTCTCCGGGATCTTCGTGCAGGCGGTCCCGTTCGTGGCTCTCGGCGTGCTGGTGAGCGCGTTGATCGCGGCGTTCTTCCCCGGCGACGGGCTGCGCAGGCTCCTGCCTCGGGGCGAAAAGGCGCGGGTGCTGGCCTCGGGGTTGGCCGGGGTCGGACTGCCCGCGTGCGAATGCGCGTCGGCTCCGATCGCGAGCCGGCTGCTCGCCTCGGGCGCGGGGCGCGGGGCGGCCATCGCCTTCCTGCTCGCCGCCCCGGCGATCAACCCAGTGGTGATCGCGGCGACGCTCGTGGCGTTCCCAGACCGGCCGCAGATGGCGTTGGCCCGGTTCTGCGCTTCGCTCCTTGTGGCCTGGCTGGTGGGGCTCGCCTTCTTGCGACGCGCCTCGGACCAGGATCCCCTGCCCGAGCCCGCGCACGAGGCTGGGCACGCGCACGGCGGAGGCTCGCGGTTGGACCGGTTCCTCGCCGCCGCCAAGGCCGACCTGCTTTCCTCCGGATCGTTCCTCGTGCTCGGAGCCGGGTTCGCGGCGCTCGCCCACGTCCTGATCCCGCCAGCCTGGCTCGCGGCGCTCGGCGGGAACCTCCTCTCCTCGGTTGCGGCGATGACCGTGCTCGCGGTCGTCCTCTCGGTCTGCTCAGAGGCGGACGCATTCGTCGCCGCGAGCTTCACCGCGCTGCCGTCCACCGCGCAGCTGGTGTTCCTGGTCGTGAGCCCGATGGTGGACCTCAAGCTCGTCGGGATGCATGTGGGGATGTTCGGCGCGAGGCTCGCGCTGCGCCTGGACGCGGTCGTCCTCGCGGTCGCGGTGGCGGTGGCGACGACCGGGGGCCTGCTCGTGTTCGGGGCCGGACGATGAGGCGCGAGACGCAATACCTGATCTTGCTGCTGGCGGGCGGGGCCGTGCTCAAGATCTCGCTGAACGGCATGTACGCGCGGTACGTGAAGCCCGAATTGGGGCCGTGGCTCGCCGTGTCCGGGGCCGCGACCGTGCTGTTGGCCGCAGCGCTCATCGCGCGCAGTTTCCGGGGCGGGGCCGACGAGCAGGAGCACGGCCACCGGCATCAGACGCGGATGGGCTGGCTCTTGATGGTCCCGGCGTTGGCGCTGCTCTTCGCGCCGCCGCCGATCCTGACCGTGGACCAGCGTCCCTCGCAGGCGCAGGCCGCGCCGGTCGAGTCCCAGGGCTATGCTCCGCTGCCGCCGGGACAGCCGCAGGTGAAGCTGCTGGATTTCGTCGGCCGCGCGCTGAACGCGCCGGGAACGCTCGACGGCAGGGAGGTCTCGCTCGTCGGCTTCGTCCGGACCCTGCCAGACGGGCTGTACCTCGCGCGGGTGTTCATCTGGTGCTGCGTCGCGGACGCTCGCGCGGCGGTGGTCAAACTCGACGCCCCGAACGCGCAGGGCCTCTCGGACAAGCAGTGGGTGCGCGTCGTCGCGACGTATGTGCCGGGCAGCGTCCATGCGGACCCGGACAGCATCCCGACCGTCCGCGTCGTCGACGTCGAGCCCATCCCCGAGCCGCAGGATCCCTACGAGCACTGACCGCAAGCCGGCCCTTCCAGAGAACGCACAGGCAGGGCGGGTACGGTGAAGCCCTATGCAGCACAAAGTGGTGACCGCATTGCTCGCGGCCTCAGCCGGACTGACCGGAGCCCCCGCGCACGCCGACCGCCAGGGCGTGTGCGAGGACTTGGACGGCCTGTGGTCGGACCGCAGCGAATTCGTGCAGATCACAGGCCGCGCGGCATGCGAGCTGACACCGGAGTCGGCGGGGAGCACGCTGCTGCAATTGCAGTACGAATACCCGTCCGACGTTGCGGACGACCCGTCCGGCGGCAAGCAGCTCACGACGTACCTCGCCTCGCGGATCAAGTTCTACCAAGCGCAGCTCGCCGGCGGCGACGGCGAGATCGCGGTCGGCGTCACCTACGAGGAGCAGTCGTCCGGCTCCTCCAGGACCGTGGTCTTCACCGAGTCGGCGTTCACGAAGGGCGTGCGCCAGCCGGTGACGCAGAAGCTCACGCAGACCTTCACCCTGTCGGCTTCCACCGGCTCGGCCGTGTCGGAGAGCAGCGCGCCCACCGCCGAGCCGGACGGTTCCGCGCCGACGACCACCGTCCCCACCGCACCGGGGACCACCATCCCGTCGCCCGCGCCGAGCGCTTCCGAGCCGAGCCCGAGCACCACGCCCGCCAAGCCGTCAGCGACGGCCCCCGGCGCCGCGCCGCTGAAGACGCCCGCGCCCGCCGTCCCGGCGAAGCCGTCCTCGGGCGCCCTGCCGCCCCGCTGATCGGCATGCGTCGGCTCTTCTGCGCGTTGCTCGCCTCGGTCGCGCTCGGCGGGTTCGCGGCGGCTCCTGCCTCCGCCGACCAGGCGGGCGTCTGCGAGGCCGTGGGCGGGACGTGGCGCGAGCACGGGCTCTACCCGCGCCAGACCGACGAGCCGCGCTGCGAGTTCCAGGAGAACCTGTCCGACGACCGGGCGATCAGCTACAGCAGCCCGATCCCCGACGACATGCTCGGCGACGAGTGGGTCCAGTCGCAGCTCGCCGCGTTCATCAAGAGCCGAGTCGCCGCGCTGCGCGCCTCGACCCCCTCCGCTCCGCAGACCCTGGCGGCGGGCGATATCGCCGAACACCAGAAATACCAGCATTCCGCCTCGGTGCAGAGCCTGGTGTTCCACGAGCTGGTCAACGTCACCTCCTCGGCGCATCCGACCGACGAGTTCCTGACGATGACCTTCGACCTCGCCGAGCACCGGCAGCTCAAGCTCGCGGACTTGTTCAAGGCGGGGACGAACATCCCGACCGCCATCACCCCGCTCGTGCTGCGCTACGCGCCAAAGGGCGGCGGCCTCGACCAGCTCTCCATCGGCGGCGGCTACAACGACGGCACCTACACCGCGTTCGCGCTCACCACGACCGAGCTGGTCGTCTACCTGCCCAGATCCCGCGTCGGGTCGATGGCCGCAGGGGCGTTCACCACACGGATCCCGCTCGGAGCCTTCGGCGACACGTTGCGGCCCGAATACCGCTGAGCGTTAGTCGCGGTGCGCGACCAGGAGCCAGCCCGGCAGTTGGGCGAGGCCGCTGGGGCCGATGACCACACCGCGCCACTCGAAGCCCTCGGGCAGCGCGCCGGGTTTGGGGGCGAGCAGATGCACGCGGGCGGCCCGGACCTCGTCCACGGCCAGATGCGCGCCCGCCGCATCGCGCAGCTCGGACTCGGTGAAGGCGCGGGGCCCGAACTCATGGCGCGGGAACGCCTCGGCGGCGAACACGAGGGCGTAGAAGCGCCCGCCGGGGCGCAGCGCGGCGCGCAGCCTGCGCATATAGGGCTCCCGGAGCGCGACCGGCATGGAGTGGAACACCGCGCTGTCCACAGCGGTGTCGAACCGCTCGTCGCAGCCGCCGAACTCGCTGAGGTCCGCCGCCGCGAACTGCGCGGACACGCCTCGCTCTGCGGCGAGGCGGCGGGCCCGCTCCACCGCGACGGCGGAGAGGTCCAACCCGACGACCTCGTGCCCGCGCTCGGCCAACCAGACCGACGTCACGCCGACGCCGCACCCGGCGTCGAGCACTGCGCCCCGGATCTCGCCGCGCTCTTCCAGCGCGACGAACTCGGGCTGCGGGGCCCCGATGTTCCACGGCGAAAGCTCCGCGTGCGCGTCGCCCTCGCCCTGGTAGATCTCATTCCAATCAGCGGTTTCAACATGAAAAAGTGGCATGACACGATGCTGCGCCCGAGGACGGCCCGTCCGCCACTGTTTGAGAGAAAACAAGCAACAACGCCCGAGCGGGAACTCCCACGCCCTGTCAAGCGTTTTAAACCGACGACTCACCCGTCGATCGGGCACACCGTGCCCTCGGCGGGCAGCCGCAACTCCGTCAGGTAGTCCTCCACGCCCCGGTTCAAACAGCCTCGAGCCGCGCTCTGCCCCAGGTACTGCGCGTGGCCGGGACGCTGCGTGCTGAGCAGGACCGCGCTGTCGACCTCGGCGACGAACGCCTGCGCCCAGCGGTGCGGGGTGTTCGGGTCGTGCAGGCCGCTCACCACGAGCAACGGCGGCGCGCCGGTCCCGGATATCAGGCCGGGACCGGCGGGATGGGCGGGCTCGGGCCAGCCCGCGCAGTCCAAGAGGCCGGGGAAGCTCTGGTTCGCGAACGAGGCCCCGAAGATCGGGCTGCGCTCGGGCCATTCCCGCGCGAACCGGGCCGCCTCGTCGGTCCGGACTCGCAGCGCGGGCGGCTGGTCGTCGCACCAGACGGTCCGCAGCGCGCTGGCCCCCTGCGGGCTCGGGGGCTTCGGCGGGGGCGGGCGCTGCCCGTCGAGCGCGCTGGCGAGGACATCGGCGAGCCTCGGCCACTGCTCGTAGCGGCGCAGCTTGCCGAACACGTCGCGCACGTCCACCGCGCGCGCGTCCCGCGCGATGAGCGCGGCGAGCCTCGGGCGCAGATCCCGCAGCCGCGCCGCGTCCGGGCCGCGCGCCGCCCATGCCGCGAACTGGTCGAACACCTCCTCCGAGGAGGACGCGACTCCCTCGAAGAACTCGGCCCGAGGCCGGGTGAAGTCCACCGGCGAGTCGAGCACCATCGCCCGCACCGCGCCAGGGTAGAGATGCGCGTACACCGCGCCGAGGAACGTGCCGTAGGAGAAGCCGAGATAGCTGATCTTCGGGGCCGCGAGCGCGCGCCGGATCGACTCCATGTCGCGGGCCGTGTCCACGGTGCTGTAGAACGCGAGGGCGGGGCCCAGGGCGGCGGCGCAGGCCTGGCTGACCGCGCGCTGCGCCGCCTCCGCGCGGGCGGGAGCGCCGGCCCCGCGCAGATCCGGCAACCCGGCGAGCGTGTCGATCGCCGTCGCGTCCACGCAGTTCAGCTGGCCGGAGCGGCCAACGCCCCTCGGGTCGAAGCCGATCACGTCGAACCGCTCCGCCACGGCGGCGGGCATCTCGCCAGCGAGGATCGGTCCGGTGGAGAGCCCCGGCGAGCCCGGCCCGCCCGGATTCATCAGGAGCGGCCCGAGCGGGTCGTGCGCGGCTTTGGCGCGGGTGCGGGAGATCGCGATGGCGATCTTCTTCCCGTCCGGGCGGTCGTAGTCCAGCGGCACCACGACCTCGGCGCAGGCAAGCTCGAAGCGTTCCCCCGGCCGCGCCACGCCGCCGTCGCACGGCCCCCACACCACGGGTGCGGGCTCGAACGGCGCAGGCGGCGGCGAGGACGGGGCTTGGGCGGAAGCCTGCTCGTGGCGGCGCTGGCCAGCCTGCTGTCCGGACGGAGCCGCGCACGCGGCCATCCCCAGCGCCGCCGCCGTCCCGAGCGCCGCCCACCGCAGGGCGCGTGCCGTCCGCCTCATCGCGCGACCCCCTCCCGCACCGCGATCCCGACCGCCATGCCCGGCTCCAGCCGCTGCGCGAGCTCGCGCCCGACCGGGGCCTCGACCACCGAATCCCCGATCCGGCACAGCGCCCGCAGCCCTTCCCCGTGCGAGACCACGCCGATGACCGTGCCCCGATGCTGCGCCGCCTCCGCGCCGCCCAGCAGCACAGTCGCCGCAGAGGGCGGGAACAGCGCGTCCCCGACGCGGTTGAGCCCCACCAGCCGGGCGGCGAACTCGGTGGCGGGGCGTTCGGCAAGCTCCTCGGGCCGCGCCGTCTGCGCCACCCGGCCCGACTCCAGCACCACCACCGAATCCGCCAGCGTCGCCACGTCGGCGTAGTCATGCGTCACCAAGAGGCAAGTCCGCCCCGCCACGAGCCGCCGCAGCAAGGCCCGCAGCTCCGCGGCCGCCGGTACGTCCAGCGCGGCGAATGGCTCGTCCAACAGCAACACGTCCGGCTCGGCGGCCAGCGCCTGCGCCAACGCGACACGCTGCGCCTGCCCGCCGGACAGCTCCCGCGCCCGCCGCCGGGCCAGCTCCCCGGCTCCGACCCGCTCCAGCCAATCGCGCGCCGCCGCCCTCGACCGCGCCGTGCCGCGCCCGGCGGCCCTCGGCGCGAACGCCACATTGTCCAGCACGTCCAAATGCTCGAACAACACCGCGCGCTGCGCCAGGAGCGCGACCCTGCGCCGCCACAACGGCAACCCGGCCACCTCGCGATCCCCGACGCGGACCTGCCCCCGGTCGGGCCGCACGAAGCCCGCCACCATCCCGAGCAGGCTCGACTTGCCCGCCCCGTTCGGCCCGATCAGCGCCGCGCACGTCCCAGCGGGCACGTCGAACGCCGCCTCGACCCCCCGGCCCCGGTGCGCCACGTCGATCCGCAGCCCCGTCGGACTCATGCGACCGGGTCCGGTCCGGGCCGACGACGGTCCGCCCACAAGGTGAGCAGCACAAGGCCGACCGCGACGATGAGGAACGCCAAAGACAGCGCCTGCGCCGAGGCAGGATCGACCTCCCGCTGCAAATACACCTCCAGCGGCAAAGTCCGGGTGACCCCTTGGAAACTGCCCGCGAACGTCAACGTCGCGCCGAACTCGCCAAGCGCCCGCGCGAACGCCAATGCCGTCGCCGCGATCAGCGCGGGGCGCATCCTCGGCAGCGTCACCCGCCACAGCACCTGCCACGGCCGCGCGCCCAGCCCCGCCGCCGCCCGCTCCGGAGCCTCGCCCGCCGCCGCGAGCGCGCTGGCGAACGCGAGCGCGAAGAACGGCAGGGCCACAAACGCCTGGGCCAGCACCACCGCAGTGGTGGAGAACGCGATCCGCACGCCCAACGCGTCCAGCTGCTCGCCGAGCACCCCGCGCCTGCCGAACGCCGAGAGCAGCGCCATGCCGCCCACCACCGGCGGCAACGCCAACGGCACCAGCAACACCCCGCGCAGCACGCCCCTCCCGCGCCCGGAGCCGCGCGCGAGGAACAACGCCAGCGGCGTGCCCAGCAACAGGACCAGCGCGGTGGCCGTGGTGGTCGTGATCAACGACAGCGTGAGCGCGTCCCGAGCCGCCGCCGAGGCCGCGAGCGAGGGCAGCTGGCCGAACGACACCCCACGGGGCAGGCACAGCACCGGCAAAGTGACCAACGCGAGGCCGAGCGCGGCGGGCACGAGCAGCGGCGCGGGCACGCCCCCGCGCTCACGGTGCGCCAAAGCCCGCCTTCGCCAACGCCTCCTGCCCCTGCGGGCCGAGCACAAAATCCACAAAAGCCTGCGCCGTCTGCCCCCGCCCCTGCCCCTGAGCCTGGCTCAGCACCGCGATGGGATACTCCGTCGCGAGCGAATCCCCCTCCGGGATCGGCACCGTCGCCGCCCGGTCCCCCGCCGCGCTCGCGTCCGTGCGGTACACCAGGCCCGCGTCCGCCTCCCCGGATAGCACCTTCGCCAGCACATCGCTCACCGAAGGCTCCTGGCTCCTCGCCGGGACCGCCACCCCAGCCTTCGCCTCCACCCGCCCCGCCAACGCCCCGCACGGCACCTGCGGGGCGCACACCACCACCGACAACGCCGGGTCCGCCAGATCCGCCAGCCTCGCAATATGCTTCGGATTGCCCGCAGCCGTCGCGATCACCAAATGGTTCGACGCGAACACCCTCGTCTCCCCCACCAGCTTCGCCTGCCGCGCCCGCGCCATGTTCGCCTCGTCCGCCGACGCGAACACATCCCCCGCGCCCCCTGGTCCAACTGCGCCAGCAACGTCGGCGACCCCGCGAACGTGAACGCCACCTTCGTCCCCGGATGCTGCGCCTCGAACCGCCCGCCCAGCTCCGTGAACACCTTCTGCAACGAAGCCGCCGCGAACACCGTGATCCCCTGCCCGCCCGGAGCCCCAGCGTGCGCGCACGAAGCCACAGCCGAGACCACGACAGCCGCCGCAGCCGCTCTCAACGCGTTCCGCATGCGGTCGAGTCTAGAGCCTGCCGGCGATCTCGGAATCGCTCATCCCGCCGTTGTCGATCAGACCACCGCTCGCAAGCGCACGCCGGAGGGCGGGCAGAGGCCAGCGCGGTCGAGCCGCAACAAACTCGGCTAGACCGTAGCCGCGTCGTACAACTTGCCCGCTTTGATCGCGTCCAACACCACCGTTCCCAGTCCGACGTTGCGCCAGTAGTTGGTCAGGTACTGGTCAAGCGTATCGGTGTTCACTCCTATGGCTTTCACCTGTTCTGGTGCGATCACGCGCTGCTCTTGGTCGATGAGCCCAAGGTCTTGGAACCGTGCAATCTCAGAACTCTGGCCTGGCAAGCCACCAGGCTGCGTCGAAAGCTCCTGAAAGATGCGGAACTGGGGCATGCTCGCGTCGTACACATCAGGTTTGGCTTTCGGGTTTGGCGTGCGCAGGTCGTGGTCGGCGCAGTCGGCCATCGCGGCAGCGCCTTGCAACGTCGCTGAGTACCCGAACTCGGGTCCGTATCGGGTGGGCGATGCCGCAAGGCCTTGTGCGTACTGTTCGTACCATGATTCCTGAGTTTTAAGAACCCCCTCTTTAAGGATCTGACTCGCGACACCATCACTGCCGAGCACCGTGAGGACGCGCCTGGTATTGCGAGCTGCGCGATCATCGTCTAGCCGTCGAAACCCGGTACTCGTGCCCAAGTCTTGGACCATAGACGCAAGATACGGCACCATCGCTCTGGCCAGAGCCCGCGCAAGTTGTGGGTTGGCATCCCCGAAGAGACGCTTGTCTTTCAAAAGATCGTCATGGTGCGCCGCCATATACGTAGCGACAGCGTGCGCGGTCTGTCCGCCGAGAGAAAAGTCATCGCCGCGAGCATCCGGGATCCAGGCCACGACTGCTGCCACAGCCTTCCCCCCGTCGTCCCAGTCTTGCCCCAGCAGGTGCCCGATCAGCGCGTCATCAGGGTGCTCCCCGTCTGCTCCTGCGATCAAATCACGGATCACTTTATGCGAGTTCGCGCCAACTGCTTCGGCCAGCTTTTGTGTGGCTTGATCGGGATAACGCGCAGATGGGCGATGCCCGCACCCAGCAACCGCCACCACCACGAATAAGATCCAGAAGAGGAACCGTTTACTAATCATTTCTTTCTATTATCCGTGACGTGATCGTAAGCGGAACTCGCGTTGGCCACATCGCTCACGACATTATCTCGCCCAGAGTTTTGCCAGTAGCTCGTTAGACACCTATCCAGCGTGTCGTAGCTCAACCCGAGCTGTTGGAGACGTTCAGGGGCAGGAGTCGTCCGCTCTCATCCACCATGCCAAGCGAACGCATCTCGTCAAGTGCGTGGCCTCCGGTGGGGAGAGCAGGGTCGGGCAGACCGCCTGGACTGTTGGACATGGCATCAAGGGCTTGAAGCTGCGGGATACTGGTGTTAAAGATCGGCAGCCCTGCAGCTGTCACAGGGGTGGGCTTCCCGGTGATCAGGTCGATCACGGGGTCTTTGCCCCATTTATCGAGTTGGTCCAGGAAGAAACTGACCGCCGCTGTCCCAGGAATCCGCTGGCGTCAGCTGTGGTGCTCCTTCGCTAGTCGACGTACGCCGACCGATCACGCAAAGTGAGACGCGCCCGATCTGCGGACGGTTCCCACCATCCTAAAACACGGACAGAATCCGTCAGATCGCGCGCGTCGGCCAGAATTGCGATGGTCTAGAGCTTGCTGGTGATCTCGGAGTCGCTCATCCCGCCGTTGCGCAGGCAATGCGCCACGTCCAGCAGTTGATCCTGGTACGGGTCGTTGAATGCGAGCAACATGGCGCGCAACCGCCAGGTGAGGTTGCGATGGCTCTCATACTCGCCCCGAGTCGGAGGCAGCTCGCCCGGCTTGACGGCCACACGACCCTCCAACCGGGCCAAAAGCTCGAAGCCGTCGATCTCGTGCGAGCGCAACTCGTTCCGCGCCGCGTCCCGCGCGGCGCGGAACTCATCGGTGCCGACACCAGCACCGCTGTTCGCCAACGCCCCGTACAGCGGGCCCCACACCGGCCCCTGCGTGTACGCGGACGTGCTCTGCACACCCTCACGGGCCAAAGCGGCCACCGCCGAGGCGGTCTTCTCCTTCGACACCCCGGCGACCGCCGCCGCCAACCCAGGGCTCGTCAACACCAAAGGATGCGTCATCTCACTCTCCTCTTGCTGGTCACCAGTTCAGGTTGTCGCCGCCGCGTTCTTCTTTGCGGTACTGGTCGAGTTCTTGTTTCCAGCGGGCGTTGGTGAGCTGCGCCCTGCCCGAGCGTTCCGCGGACTTGCGGTACCACTCGGCCTCCTTCGGGGGCAGGCCGACCGGGTCGTACAGGCCGTCCGGGTCCCGCTTCGCGGCGTCCTGCGCGTGCCGCAACGGGTCGTCCTGCTTGACCGCCAGCTCCTCGGAGCTGAGCGTCTTCGCGTCCTCGACAGCCGCCTGGGGCACGTCCGCCTCGTAGCCGGGGCGGCCCGGCCAATACGACTCCACCGGGCTCGGCATCGTCGCCAACGAGTGCACGTAGGCGCTGTCCGGCTCCTCGAGGAAGCACACCGCCGTCAACCGCCAGGACTTGTCCCCG
>NZ_KI391953.1:0-860649 GCF_000185725.2 Segniliparus rugosus ATCC BAA-974 | reverse complement strand
TGCCGCTCGCCAGAGCCCGACGAGGACTGCGAAGCCGCAGACCTCTCCGCAGCCCCCGCGCCCTGCGCCCCCGTCCGAGAAACCTCCCCACCAGAACCACCCCCAACACCGCCGACCCCGCCAATACGCGGAGCCTGACCAGCCCCACCACCAGCCGGACCACCCCGATCCCGCCAATCGACGGCGAAACCCCGCCCCCGCCACCAGAAGCCGGAGCCGCCTGCGACGCAGCAGCAGGAGCCGCATGATCCGCCACCGCCGCACCCGACTGCACACCAGTCGAAGCACCACCACCAGAAGCACCAGAACCACCCGAACCCTGACCGCCCCCAGCGCCCTGGGAGCCACCTTGACCACTAGTAGAGGGACTTTGCCCACCGCCTTGCTTATAACTAGCGTCTTGGGTCGCAGGAGCAGATGCATCCCCATCCGCACTCGACGCAGACCTGTAACTAGCGTCTTGGGTCGCAGGAGCAGATGCATCCCTATCTGCACTCGACGCAGATTTGTAGCTCGTATTACGAGTCGCGGTCGCTGGCCCTAGCGCAGTTCCATCTGTGCCACTTACTTGTTTGTAATTAGCATTCGTCTTCACTGGCCCATCGTCGCTACCATCGACTCCGTCCGGGAGCTGGAGAAGTTTCTGATTGCTCTGCGTGTAGGTGTCATGGACAGGCTTCGCATCGCTATCGAACTGACCTGCAGCTTTTTCCTTTTGCGATTGGGCAACGGAAGGGGCATACTCTGCGAGGAATCCCATCAAACCGGACTTCGCGTTGCTGTCTGCCGTCTTCGCCTTGTCTATGAGGCCTTGTTTCGCGGTGTCGATGTTCTGCGGGGCAGCGTTCATCATGCTGAACTCGGCAGATATGATCTGGTTCAGCGTCTCGCCACGGCTCTGGATGTCCGCGAGCTTCGTCTGCGCGGCAGTAGCGGAGTCAGATTCACCGAGCGCCTTGACAAGATCCTGATGCCCGGACACGAGATTCGAGAAGGCGGATTCCACATCGGGGAGTGCCGCCATGAAAGACTGCTCCGCCGTGCGCAGGCCCGACTCGTCCGCCTTAGGCCAATATTGCTGCGCCTTGTCCCACAACCAATCGTAAGCGCTCGGCCACGAAAGCCCCATGATCAAATACCCTTCCTCGAACCGTCAATAACCGCAGGCGTGATTCACTTCATCGATTTTATCACTGTAGTCACTCGCCAGGGGGCTAATCTCCGCATCCGGAGCCCGGTCTCCGATCGCCTTAGTGAATTTCTTAGCCGATCCCGTGAAATCTTTTACAGCATTAGCCACATTCTGCGGAGACCCCGAACCGACCATCCCTTCAAGGGCAGGAATAACCTTTGCCGCAACTTCCGTTACGTGGTCTGCCGCATTGCTAGTTTGCTCATCCGAAAGCGAAGCCCCAGGTTTTGTGACCAAATTCCAATATGGATCAGTAGCTTTTAATAGCTCTTTCACGCGAATAAGAGCCTGCCTGCACAAAGCTTTACCGTCCGTAATCGGAGAGACGCTGGGCGTAGAGCTCGCCGCGCCGCCAGGTGGCTGGACAATTGTCTGAATAATAGTTGTTCCACCGCCGTTTGATCCAGAGTTAGAACCGCCTCGATCGCAGGCGGCAAGGCCGAGCGCCAAGGAGCCCGCAAGGGCTGTCGAGCAGAGGAACGATAATTTCATACGTGGATACCTAACTTTTGCATGTGCCGCAGACCTGCTCGCGGCATCTTCATACTTACTCGCCCATAACACTTGCTTTTTATTTCCAGGCATTCCAATCCTCCGCCCGCATATCAATAACCGCAAGCATGATTCAACGCGGGCAGCTCCTCATTCAATCTATCGTTTAGTGGATTCAATTCGTCAGGCGAAGAACGCTCGCCTATTGCCTTGGCAAATTCTTGAGCAGTATTGACGTATGCACGCAAAGGGTTCGCTTGCTCTTCAGTTATATTCGACCCTATAGATCCCAAGAGAATCGGTGCGACTTTCTCAGTCACTTCTTTTGCATTATCGGCGGCTTTACTAATAGCCGGATCCGCCCAGGACCACTTCCCTCCAACCGTCAATTTCCAATAGCTATCAATCGCATTGTTGATTTCTTGCACGCGCGCCATGAACAAATGGCACAACTTCTTCGGATCCGAGATCGGAGTCACGCTGGGAGTCGTGCTCGGCGGCGAGCCTGGAGGTTGCACGATGGTCTGCACAATCGTGGTGCCGCCCCCGTTCGAACCGGAGTTAGTGTTACCGCCCCGGTCACAGGCTGCGACACCGAACACAGCCGCTCCCGCGATTGCGAGAGCGACGGTCCTCGTCGTCAAAGTGTGCCGCATGGCGTGGGGGGTGCTCCTTCGTGTTTCGTGCCGGTCCGCGTTCCATCATCCATGATCGCTGGCCGCCTAGTCGAAGGCGGTCATCAACCCGAACCCGCCCATGAGCGTCTCCACGGTCTTCTCGACCCGCTTGACGTGGGCGGCGTTGTCGTCGTCAGTGCCGTCGTAGATGTCGGCGCCCTCCCCAGCGGCATCCGCTGTGTCCGCAGCAGCCTTCGCGGCACCCGCTCCGTGCTTGGATTTGATGCCTCGGATCTTCTCCGACTGCGACGGGAGATTGCCGTCCTGCGCGTCGTCCCCGGCACTCGCGTGCCAATCGATCGACGCGAGGGCCATCTGCACCAGCGCAGTCTTCAAGCTCTGCTCGGCGTTGTTGATTTTGTCCCGTGCCGCCCGCATCTCGGGCGTGCTCACATCGGTCTTACCCGTCATCCCAGTCTCTTTCCCACGCCTCGACATGCGTTTGGATACTCTCCAGTGCAAATATACCGGAATCCTTGCACGCCGCAAGGGCTGTTCCCAGATGCTCCCGCCGCATCATTCCCCGAACGGGCGGGGTTCGAGCATCTGCCGCATGCCCGCTTTCGCGCGCTTGGCGACGTCGACGACAACATCCTGCAACCGCGAGCCGTGCCGTCGCAGGGCATCCTCGCTCAGCCACACCCGCGTGGTCAGCTCGTTGCTGCCGACGGTCACCATGACCGTTTTGTCGTCGTCCGAGGCGGTGAACTGGCTGTCGCGAGCCTCCAGCAGACGCGCGGTCTCCCGCGCGCTGTACTCCAGTATCCGCGAGATCTCCTCGGGCACCCGCTCTCCGACGGGGGTCTCGAGGATCTTCGCCGGATCCCACACCAGATCGGCCGTCGCCGCGTCCAGCCTCGCCCGGTCCGCTTTGCGGTCCAGCTCCAGCTGCTCGACGTCGTCGGGCTGCTTGGGCTGGCTGGCCAGCCATTGCTCCTTGAACTCGCGTTCGGACACGCCCTCCCACACGTCCATATCCCGCGCCCACCACGCGTCGTCCGCCGTCATCCGCTTGGGCGGCTGCTTGTGCAGCATCCGGTTCAGCTTCGCCGCCCACTTCAGCTCGCCGTCTTTGATCGCCTCCTCGATCCACGTCATCAGCAGCAGATGCCCCGACAGCCGCCCGTCCGCCGTGCGCGCGGTCCCCAGCTTCAAAATCAGCTCGTCCTCGAAGGCCAGCTTCCCGAGCACCGGGGTGCAGGTCAGTCCGAAGCCGCTGTTCCCCGCCACGATCGTCGCGATGACCTTGCCCCGCCCGCCGTTGCTCAGACCGGGCTCCCCGTCCGCGGTGACTTTCGGAGCCTCCTGCTCGCAGACCCGCAGCAGCTCCTCGTCCTCCAACGGCTCATGCGCCCCCGGCTTGTCGTGTGGAGCCGTCATCCCTGCCACCTCCGGTGATCTTCCTCGAACTCGCCCGTATAGTACTCCGCCTCGTCTAGCCGGAGTCCTCGCCGAGGGTTCCTTCGGCCTCCTCTTCCTCCAGGAGCCGGTAGGCGCGGTTGCGCAGCCGCAGCACCACACCGGCGAGCAGGGCGGCGGTCATTGCGCCGGTGAGCACGCCGATCTTCACGTGCCCGTCCTCGACCGAGCCCGCGCCGAACACCAAACTGCCCATCAAGAGCGGCACGGTGAACCCGACTCCGGCCAGGAGGGCGACGCCGAAGACGTCGAGCCAGCGCAGCGACGGGTCCAGCTCCGCGCGGGTGAACCGGGCCAGGGACCAGGTCGCGCCGAACACTCCGGCGCATTTGCCGACCACCAGCCCGGCGATCACGCCGAGGGTGACCCGGTCGGTGAACGCGGCCTCGAACCCGCGCAGCCCGCCGATCTTGACCCCGGCGGCGAAGAACGCGAAGAGCGGCACCGCGACCAGGGCTGAGAAGGGGTGCAGCCGGTGTTGGAGGCTTTCGGCGAGGCACGGCCCGTGCTCTCCCTTGCGCACCGGCACCATGAACGCGAGGGCGACCCCTGCGGCGGTGGCGTGCACGCCGGACGCGTGCACGGCCGTCCACACGAGGACCGCGACCGGCACGAGCAGCCACCAGGACCGGACCCCGCGCCGGAGCAGGAAGCGGAACAGCGCGACGCCGAGCGCGGCGGCCCCGAGCGCGGCCCAGTTCAGGCTGCCGGTGAAGACGACGACGATGATGACGATGGAGACCAGGTCGTCCACGACGGCGAGGGCGAGCAGGAACGTGCGCAGCGCGGCAGGCAGATGGGTGTTGATGACCGCGAGCACGGCGAGGGCGAACGCGATGTCGGTGGCGGTGGGGATCGCCCAGCCCTTCCCGACCGACCCCCAGTTGGCCAGCGCGTAGAGCACGGCTGGGGTGGACATGCCGCCGAGGACCGCGCACACCGGCAGCGCCGCGCGGCGCGGGTCGCTCAGGTCCCCGGCGACGAACTCCCGTTTGAGCTCGAGGCCTGCGACGAAGAAGAACACCGCGAGCAGGGCGTCCGCGCACCAGTCGGCCACCGACAGCCGCAAGTCCAGCGCGGCGGGCCCGAACGCGTAGTCGTGCAGCTGCTGGTAGCCCTCCCCCCACTGGCTGTTGCGCCAGAGGAGGGCGAGGAACGCGGCGACGAGCAAGAGCGCGCCGGAGGTGGTCTCCTCGCGGAGGATCTGCCCGATCCGGCGGCTCTCCCACAGCGAGCCCGCGCGCAGCAGGGTCGCGGGGCGGGAACCGCGCCTGCGCGGGCGCGGCGGGAAAACAGACATGGCGGCTCCTTGGCGAGTCGGTCGACGATAGGGAGCCGACCAGACTTCCCGGCACACCAAAATGCTCAGCCTAGTTTAACGGGAATCGTCAAGATCCCGTCAAGATTCCGGGCGGGAACCGTCAAAATAGCGTTGCCGCGTCCCGAATCCGGGCGACCGGGGAGCACGATCGCCTTGTGACTGATCTCGCGCTCGTCCTTGGCTTCACCGGATTCTGGCTCGCCGCCATGCTGTTCCTGCGCCGCCTCGGCGCGTAGCTTCCCGGCGAGCCGGGCCGGGTTCCGGCAGAATCGGAGTATGACCCAGCCGTACACCATCGGGCATTACCTCGTCGACCGGCTCGCGGAACTCGGGGTGCGCCACGTCTTCGGCGTCCCCGGAGACTTCAACCTCATGTTCCTCGACCGCATCGTCGAGCATCCCGGCCTCGCCTGGGTCGGGAACGTCAACGAGCTCAACGCGGGCTACGCCGCCGATGGCTACGCGCGGCTGAACGGGATCGCGGCCCTGGTCACCACCTTCGGGGTCGGGGAGCTCTCCGCCGTGAACGCCACCGCGGGCAGCTACGCCGAGCACGTCCCGGTGGTGCACATCTGCGGGGCCCCGACCGTGGACGCGCAGCGCGCCCGGCGCAGCCTGCACCACTCCCTCGGCGACGGCGACTTCGAGCACTTCCTGCGGATCCAGCGGGAGATCACCTGCGCGCAGGCGAGCCTGACCCCCGCCAACGCCACCCGCGAGATCGACCGGGTGCTGCGCGAGGTCCTCGAACAGCGCCGCCCCGGCTACCTCCTCCTGCCGTCCGACGTCGCGCAGGTGCCGAGCTACCCGCCCGCCGCGCCGATCCCCAGCCCGCACGACGCCTCCAGCCCCGGCGCGCTGGCCGCGTTCCGCGAGGCGGCGGCCGAGCTGCTGGACGGCAAGCGGCCCACCGTCCTCGCCGACCTGCTGGTGCACCGGTTCCGGGCCGTGGACGCGTTGGCCAAGCTGCTCGACGCGGGCGAGCTGCCGCACGCGACCCTGTTGTGGGGCAAGAGCCTGGTGAACGAGCTGGACCCGAACTTCCTCGGCATCTACATCGGGGCCAACAGCGAGCCGCATGTGCGCCAGAGCGTGGAGGAGGCCGAGGCGCTCATCCTCGCCGGGGTGCAGTTCACGGATTTGATCAGCGGATTCTTCACCCAGCGGGTGGAGCCCGCCAAGACGATCGACATCGCCCCGCACGAGGCGACCGTCGCGGGCGAGCTCTTCGCGCCGTTGGAGATGCGCGACGCGCTCGACGCGCTCACCGAGCTGATCTCGGGCCGGGAGCGCCCGCCCGTCCCGCAGCCGGAGCCAGCCCCCGCGCCGGCCCCGCCCGCAGCGGGGGACGCGCTCACCCAGGCCTCGATGTGGGATCTGCTGGCCGACGCGGTCACCCCGGGCAACATCGTGATCGCCGAGGCGGGCACCTCGTTCTTCGGCCTCGCCACCCACCCGCTGCCCGCCGGGGTCACCTTCATCGGCCAGCCGCTGTGGGCTTCGATCGGCTACACCCTGCCCGCCGCGCTCGGAGCCGGGCTCGCCTGCCCGGACCGGCGGGTCGTGCTGCTCATCGGCGACGGCTCCGCGCAGCTGACCGCGCAAGAGCTGTCGGTGATCGCCCGGCACGGGCTCAACCCCGTCATCGTCGTCGTGGACAACGACGGGTACACCGTGGAGCGCGCGATCCACGGCGCGGACGCGAGCTACAACGACATCGACCACTGGGACTACGCGAAGCTGCTCAGCGCGTTCGAGCCCGCCGCCGAGCCGCTCGCCTTCCGGGTCGGCACGGTCGGGGGCCTGCGCGCCGCCATCGAGGAGGCGGGGGCGGCCAAGGACCGCCTCGTGCTCATCGAGGCAGAGGTGGCCAAGATGGACATGCCGCCGCTGTTGCGCAAACTCGGCGAGCACATGTCGGAGGCCAACGCCCGCAAATGAGGCCGCCTCGGGCAAAACCGAGCGCCCCGGACTTCCTCGACCGCCCGACAAGGGAATCCCGCCAGGAGTAACCTGGGACACATGCCCCACGACAAAGAGGCGTACAACGCATCGATCGTCAAGTACTTCCATTTCAACGGGCTCGATTACCGGCTGGTCTGGTCGGACCGGCGCAGCCGGGCCCTGCACATGGGGTACTGGGACGCGGACACCCGCTCGCACAGCGAATCCCTCACGAACATGGACCGCGAGCTCGCGATCCCGCTGGACCTGCGCCCGGGCCAGCGCGTGCTGGACGCGGGCTGCGGGATCGGCGGGTCCTCGCTCTGGCTCGCCGAGCGGTTCGGGGTCGAAGTGCTCGGGCTGACCCTCGCGCCGAAGCAAGCCAAGTCCGCGACCCGTGCCGCCCGGCGGCGGGGGCTCGCCCACCTGGCCCGGTTCGAGGTGGCCGACTACTGCGACACCGGCCTCGACGCGGAGTCCTTCGACGTGGTCTGGGCGCAGGAGAGCGCTTGCTACGCGCTGGACAAGCGGGACTTCTGCCGCGAAGCCGCGCGCGTCCTGCGCCCAGGGGGGAGGCTCGCGGTCGCCGACGGGTTCCGCACGGGGCGGGACTTCTCCGACGAGGTGGAGCGGTTCGTCCGCTACTCCGTGCAATGCATGGCCGTCGACGATTTCTGCACCCCCGCCGAGCTCGAATCCGCCGCGCGCGAATGCGGCTTCACGGACGTGGTCTTCCGCGACGTGACCAAGGAGTCGCTCCGCTCGGCGCGCAGGCTCCACCGCATCTCGTCCCTCTTGCGCTACCCCGACCAGATCGGGCATTGGCTGGGGCTGCGGCCCGAGGTGGTGCACCGCAACGTCCATATCGGCCTGAACATGGTCAAGACCCTGGAGCAGGGCTGGTGCGCCATGGGGCTGCTGCACGCGGTCAAGGAGCCCCCGGCTACGCCGTGAGCCGGGCGAGGTCCGCCACCAGCGCGTCGTCCAACGGCTCGTCCAGCAGCAGCTGGTGCCATATCGCCCCGCAGATCGCCGTCACCAGCGCCTCTCGGCGCACTTTCGGCACCCCGGCCCGCTCCAGGCAGCGTCGCAGGGTCGCGCGGCGCGGCTCGATGAGCCGGACCACCAGAGCTTCCCTGAGCGCGTCGTCCGACTGCGCGGCGGCCATGAGCGACTTGAGCGCGAGCCGCACCCGGCGCGCCCCAGCGAACTCTTCGGCGAGCAGCGTCGCGACCGAAGCCGTCTCCCGCGCGTCGACGTCCGCCTTGGCCCGATCCTCCAGCGCGTCGAGGACCAGTTCCGCCTTGCTCTGCCACCAACGGTAGATCGTTTGCTTGCCCACCGCCGCGCGGCTCGCGATGTCGTCCATCGTCACGTTCGCCATGCCGTGGTCGGTGACCAGGTCGAAGGCCGCCGCGAGGATCGCCGCCTTGGCCGCCTCGCTGCGGGGCCTGCCCCGCTTCGCGCGCCGGGGCCCCGCAGCGAGGCGGCCTCTGGCGCGCTGGACCTGGCCGCCATCGACATCACGGCATTCCCGCTGGACCGGCTGCCCGACGCGGTCGCAGCGTCGGGCAGGACGGGCGGCCTGGCTCAAACCGCGCTCGCCGTCTGAGGCCTGCGCATCCGGTCGATCCCCCTGGCCTGGTCCCGCGCCAGCGAGCGGTCCCGGTGCTCCTCGAACCTCGGCACCTGGACCAGCTCCAGATCCTCCAAGTACGCGGCCAGCCGGTCGCGGGCCGCCTCGCCCCGGCCGGAGAAGTCCGCGCGGTCGAAGATGTGCCATTTTCGGATGACCGGCATGAGCACGTCCTCCAGGTGCTGGCGCAGGTCGTAGACCCCGTACTTCGCCATGAGCACGCCGTTGCGCCGGAAGTTCGGCATCCCCGCCCCCGGCATCTGGAAGCTGGTCACCACGTTGGCGATCGCCTCCATCGCCTGGTCCGGGTCGACGTCCAGCGCCGCGCCGCAGATGTTCCGGTAGAAGATCATGTGCAGGTTCTCGTCCAAGGAGAGCCGGTGCATGATCGCCTCGGCGATCGGATCCCCGCACATCTGGCCGGTGTTGCGGTGGCTGATCCGAGTCGCCAGCTCCTGGAAAGAGACGTAGGCCACCGTGTGCAAGAACGCGGCTCCCGTCCCGTGCGGGAACCGCGCGAGCGGCTGGAACCCGTGGGTCATGTGGGTCATCCGGTCGCATTCCAGCGCGACCGGGTCCACGCCCCGTGTCACGACGAGGTAGTCCCGCATCACCGCCGAGTGCCGGGCCTCCTCCGCCGTCCATCTGCCGACCCAGGTGCCCCACGCCCCGTCCGGGGACAAATCGCCCGCGATCCGGTTGTGGTACGAGGGCAGGTTGTCCTCGGTGAGCAAGTTCGTGACGAGCGCAGCCTTCGCCACGTCGGAGAGCTGCGACTGTTCGGGGTCCCAGTCGACCCCGCCGAGCGCGGCGAAGTCCCTGCCCTTGCTCCACGGCACGTAGTCGTGCGGGTGCCAGTCCTTTGACACGGCCAGATGGCGGTTCACCTCCCGCTCCGCGACCTCCTCCAGCTCGAACAACAACGCCGCCTGATTCAAATCCAGAGCCACAGCGCTTCTCCTTTCGCTCTCGCTTTCCAGCTCAGCAGCGCCGGGCCCCGGTTCCAAGGGGCGAACGTCATCTGGGCGAAGGACAGAAGGCAGCGGAAGGAGAGGGGCCGATTACCCGCGTCTCGCGGTATCAGGCATACTGTGACGGACAGCATGTTACCCGCGCCACGCAATATCGGGCATACTGCGACGGACAGCATGCTCAGCCCGAGAATTCTAAGGAGACGCGCAGTGGCCGAAGGCGCATACATCTTCCCTAAATGGTTCGACCGCCTGCAGGTGAGGTTTATGAACCCGATCATCGTCCAAGCCGCCCCTTACCTGCCCGGCTTCGCCCAGATCGTCCACAAGGGCCGCAAATCCGGCACGACCTTCCGAACCCCGGTCAACCCGATCCAGACCAAAGGCCGGTTCGTCGTGACGCTCGGCCACGGCACCTACACCGACTGGGTCCGCAACATCATCGCGGCGGGCGGGGCCGAGGTCCGGATCCTCGGCAAGACGCGCCGGATCAGCAACATCAAAATCGTCCCGCCGGGCGACCCTGGCAACGGCCTTCCTTACGCCGCCCGCCAAGCGCTCAAACGGATCGCCGTCCTCACCGCCGACATCGACTGACCCCAGGGCCGAACTCAAGGAGAAACGCATGACCTCGACCATCCAGCGCCGCCCGCTCAACAACCAGGTGACCAAGTTCTGGGGCTCGGTGGCCCGCGCGTACGACTGGAAGCCGCTCCAGCGCTGGGGCTACCGCGCCCCGCAGGACGAGATGATCGCCGAGCTGCGGGCGCGGGGCGCGAAGCGGGTCCTCGACGTCGGCTGCGGCACCGGCATCCTCGCCGACCGGATCGAGCGCGAGCTTGACGGACGCGAAGTCGCCGGGGTGGACCTCTCCGAGGGCATGCTGGCCAGAGCAAAGGCGCTGTCGGACAAAATCGATTGGCGGCTCTCCCCCGCCGAGAAGCTGCCGTTCGACGACGCCAGCTTCGACGCGGTGATCACCACGACCGCCTTCCACTTCTTCAACCAGCCCGCCGCGTTGCGGGAGTTCCACCGCGTGCTGCGCCCCGGCGGGTTCGCCGCCGTCTCGACCATCAGCCCCCGCCAGCCGATCACCCCGTATCTGCAGGAGTTTTTTGCCGAACCGGTTGTCGGTGTCCCAGTTCCTGCCCCCCAAGCGGATCCGGGAGCTGTTCGAGGGGGCGGGCTTCGCCGTCGCCGAGCAGCGCCGCGTTCGCCGTCCGGTCTTCGTCAAAGCCTTCGCCTCCGACCTGCTCACGCTCGGCGTGAAAGGCTGAGCTGAGCGCCTGCGGGAGCCCGCTCCGGAGGACGGCGCTCAGCCGCGCAGGCGCGCGAGCCGCTCCGCCGTGGGGGATCCCGGCTCGGCGACGAGGACGAAGAGCGTGAGCCCTGGATCCGCCGACAGCTCCATCCTCTCGTAGGTGAGATCGAGTCGTCCGGCGACCGGATGCCGCAAGCTCTTCGGCCCGTCGAGCCGGAGGCGCACGTCGTGCGCCTTCCACCGGGCGCGGAATTCGTCGCTTCCTTCGCGCAACTCGTCGACGAACTCGGAAAGCGTCTCGTCGTGCGGGTTTCTGCCGGTCGCGGCGCACAGGCTCGCCGCGATATTGTCGGCGTGCTGGCCCCAGTCGAGGAAGAAGTCCCGCGCCCTTGGGTCGAAGAAGACGAACCGCGCGAGATTGACCGAGCCGCCTTGTCGGGCGGGCGCGTCTCCGAACAGGGCGAAGCCCAGAGCGTTCGCGGCGAGGATGTCGAGCCGTTCGTCGTTGATCCAGGCCGGGGCTCCGGCCAGCGCGTCCAGGACGTGCTGGAGGCTGTGGCGGAGCGGCCCGACGCTCGTCGGCCGGCTGGCGCGCTCGGCGGAAGCGCCTCGGGCGAGGTCGAACAAGTGGGTCCGCTCGGCTTCGTCGAGGCGGAGCACCTCGGCCACCGCGTTCAGGACGTTGTCGGACACGCCCCGGAGATAGCCCCGCTCAAGCCGCGTGTAGTAGTCCACGCTGACCCCTGCGAGCAGGGCGACCTCCTCGCGGCGCAGCCCTGGGACGCGGCGCTGGCCGCCGTACAGCGGCACGCCGGCCTCGCCAGGGGTGATCTTCGCCCGCCGCGAGACCAAGAAGTCACGGATGTCTTTTCGCCGCTCCATTCCCTCACGATAAGCGCCGAGCGGCCAGCGCACAGGGGGGCTGGCAGTACCTGGGCACAGCACACCCTGGTGACGCGGCGCGCGGACGTGTTCAATCGACCGCGAGGACCGGGATCCGACCCGGCGCAGACAACAGGATGAACCATTTATGCAGTTCGGCATTTTCAGCGTCGGCGATGTGACCAAAGACCCCGTGGGCGGCAAGACTCCGAGCGAGCATGACCGCCTCGAGGCGATCATGTCGTACGCGCTCAAAGCCGAGGAGGTCGGCCTCGACGTCTTCGCGACCGGCGAGCACCACAATCCGCCGTTCGTGCCGTCCTCGCCGACCACGATGCTGGGCTGGGTCGCGGCGAGGACGAAGACTCTGCTCTTGTCCACCGCGACGACGTTGATCACCACGAACGACCCGGTGAAGATCGCGGAGGACTACGCGATGCTCCAGCATCTCTCCGACGGCCGGGTGGACCTCATGATGGGGCGCGGGAACACCGGGCCGGTGTATCCGTGGTTCGGCAAAGACATCCGCCAAGGGATCAGCCTCGCGATCGAGAACTACCACCTGCTGCGCAAGCTGTGGCGCGAGCCGGTCGTGGACTGGAACGGCCAGTTCCGCACCTCGCTGCACGGCTTCACCTCGACCCCGGCTCCGTTGGACGGGGTGGCGCCGTTCGTCTGGCACGGCTCGATCCGCTCCACCGAGATCGCGGAGCAAGCCGCGTTCTACGGGGACGGCTTCTTCCATAACAACATCTTTTGGGACTTGGGGCACACCGCCCAGATGGTGCGGCTCTACCGGCAGCGCTTCGAGCACTACGGGCACGGCTCGGCGGACCAGGCCATCGTGGGCCTTGGCGGGCAGGCGTTCGTCGGCGAGACCGAGGCGGAGGCGAAGCGGTTCTTCCGCCCGTACTTCGACAACGCTCCCGTCTACGGGCACGGGCCGTCGCTGGAAGACTTCTCCCGCGAGACGCCGCTCACCGTGGGCACGGTCGAGCAGGTCGTGGAGCGCACGCTCGGCTTCGCCGACGCGGTGGGCGACTATCAGCGCCAGTTGTTCCTCGTCGACCACGCGGGCCTGCCTCGCGAGGTGGTGCTCGAACAGATCGAGATCCTCGGCCGCGAGGTGGTCCCCCTGCTGCGCAAGGAGTTCGAGTCGCGTCGGCCCGCGCATGTGCCGAGCGACCCGCCGACCCACCAGTCGCTGCTCGCGCAAGGAGAGCGGTCCAAGCACCGGCAGGTGATCACCGCGGACTTGGAGAAGGCCAAGCGCGAGGACGCGGCAGCACAAGAAGGGAAGCGCTGACATGGCACGCAAGATCGCTGTCGTCTCCGGAGGGCTCAGCGAGCCCTCCACCACACGGCTGCTCGCCGACCGGATCGCCTCGGCGGTCACGACGCAGATCACCGCGCGAGGCGAGGCCGCGGAAACCGAGTTCGTCGAGCTGCGCCCGCTCGCGCAGGACTTGGCCACCACCGTCGCCCTCGGCGGGCTGCCGACGCTCGCCGTCGCGGAGGCACGGGAGACCATCGCGCGCGCGGAGGGTCTCATCGCGGTCTCCCCGGTGTTCAGCTCCAGCTATTCGGGCCTGTTCAAGCTGTTCTTCGACGTCCTCGACACGTCCTCCCTCGTCGGGACGCCAGTGCTCATCGCCGCGACCGCGGGCTCCGAGCGGCACTCTTTGGTGCTGGACTACGCGTTGCGCCCGCTGTTCACCTACCTCCGCGCCGTGGTCGTCCCCACCGGCATCTTCGCCGCCACCAACGACTTCGGAGCCGGCCCCGGGGGCGCGGAGCTGTCCCAACGCATCCGGCGCGCGGCCTCCGAGTTCGCCTGCCACATCGTCGCCGAGCGCGTTCCCCTCCCTGGCTTCGCCCAACGCGAGGAAGACCGAGCGCGATCCTCCGGCAACAACGTCGACGGGCACGTCGTGTCGTTCACGGAACTCCTCAAAGGGCACGATGGTTGACGCATAGGCCGAAAAACCTCCGAACCAGAAGCTCGGCCCCGATGACCGTCACGCGGACCTGCGCATTCGCGGCGCCCGGCCTGCGCCGGGTCGGCGGCCATCTCCCCGGCGGGGATCGGAGCGGACCACATCGTCCTCGACGGACGGGGCTGCGGGACCGGAGACGCGCCATGGGTCTTCCGCGCCGCCATCCCTGCGCCCGCTGTCCCTGCGCTCGTCCGAGCGCGGCGGCGTCTGGACCGCTCCGGAGCCGCCCTCGTGGAAAGCCGCACAGATCCAAGTTCCCGTCCAAGTTCCCATTGCAGCCAAACCGCAAAAACCCTCGACCATTCGGAGCCATGATGAAGACGCTCTCCGCCGCATTCCTCGCCTTCGGACTCTGCGCAGCCTCGGGGCCGCAAGCGCCCATCCCGACCACGAAACCGCCGGTGAAAAAGAGAGAGCCGTAGCAGCCGGACCCGGCCATGAGCGCTCAGCCCCCGGCGAGGATCCTCGCGTACCGGTCCGGGTCCGCGTTCCCGCCGCTCACGACGGCCACCGTCGGTCCAGGCGGCAGGTCCGCGCACAGGTACGCCGCCGTCGCCGCCGCGCCGGACGGCTCCGCGACCACCCGCCCGTTCCGGGCGAGCCACGCCATGGCCGACTCGATCTGCGCCTCGCTGACCGTGACGATCTCGTCCACATGCTCGCGCACATGCGCGAAGGTGAGCGCGGAGAGCTGCGCCCGCAGGCCGTCCGCGATGGTCCGGTTGCAATCGGCCACGCTCCATCTGACCAGCTCGCCCGCCCGGAAGCTCTCCCACGCGTCGGCCGCGAGCTCCGGCTCGACTCCGACCACCCTCGCGTCGGGCGCGAGCGCCTTCACCGCCGCCGCGACGCCGGAGAGCAGCCCTCCTCCGCTGACCGGCACGAGCACGGTCGCGACCTCGGGCAAATCCGCCGCGATCTCCAAGCCGACCGTGCCCTGGCCCGCGATGATGTCCCTGTGGTCGTACGGCGGGATCGTGGTCAACCCCCGTTCCTCGGCGAGCTGGAGCATCCGGGGCTCACGATCCTCCGGGGCGACGAGCACCACCTGAGCGCCATGCGCCTGGCACGCCTCGATCTTCACCGAGGGGGCGTCTTTCGGGATCACCACCACGACCGACACCCCTTCGAGCTTCCCGCCGTACGCCAAGGCTTGGCCGTGGTTGCCGCTGGAGTGCGTCACAACCCCCGCCGCCCGCTGCGCGGGCGACAGGCTCCGCACCGCGTTCAACGCCCCGCGCAGTTTGAACGCGCCGGTCGGCTGCAGGTTCTCGGGTTTGAGCCACAACGGGCGGGCCGGGTCCGTCCCATGCAGCACCGGCACGAGCGGGGTGCGCACCGCGTCGGGCGCGATCCGGTCGGCGGCGGCTTTGATATCGGCGAAAGACACGAGCTCCACGACGTTCAGCATCGCACAACCCAGGCATACGGCCGGAGGCCGAACTCAGCACGCCGGGCCGGGAGCCGCCGGCCGGGGGCTACGCGGCGGGCCACCCGCCGCCGGTGTCCGCGCCGACGTTCTCGGCGACGCTGCTGGCGAGGGAACCATATTTGGCGGCGAGCTGCTCGAAGGCCGAAATCGCCATGGCGAGGGTGGCCGTGCTCTTCTTGACCTCCCCCTCGATCTTCTGCAGCTGGCTGATGTAGAAGTCCACCACAGATTTGCCCTTCCCGTTGTCCGAGGAGCTGGCGAGCGCCTCGCATTGCACCTTGGCGTCCTTCGCCTTGGCCTCCGCGGCCTTCCCGGTGGCGATGGCCACGCCGAACAGGGTGTTCATCGCCGTCGAGACCTTCGCCAGGGAGACGCACATGAACGAGGAGGTCACCGACACGTCGTACGCCGCGTTGGAGTGCCGGGCCACGAGGTTGTCGTACATATTCGCCGCGACGCCGTACCAGTTCCCGGCGGAGCGCAGGTTCGGCATGTCCTTGGACGAAGTGCCCGAATCCCGCGCGACCGTGTCCCAGTCGCCGATCCGCGAGTCGGCTTTGCCGGGGAAGTCCTTCGCGTCGCGGACGATCGTATAGGTTCTGCCGAAATCGGCGAGGGCCGCGATGACGCTGTTCCCCGCCGCGCGGAACGCCGCCTCCTTGCCCCGTTTCTTCGCGCTCTCGGAGTTCGCGCCCTTTTCGACCGCGATCGGCAACGGGCCGCAGAGCAACTCGTCCAGAGCCCGGCCCTGCGAATCGATCTGCTCGCCGGTCGTGGTCCACCGTTTCTCGGTGACCACGCCGCCGCCCTTGCCGGTGAGCGTCCCCATGTCGACCGCGATGTCCGCCCCCGCGCTCACCCCGAGCAGCGGGCTGATCTTGTTGTCCGTGCCGAAGTGGAACTTCCCGTCGTCGCCCTTGCCGAATTTCACGCCGACCTTCGCGCCGGGGCCTGCGGTCACGCCCGCTTTGCCAGTGACCGTGATGCCGGGGAGGATGTCGGTGGCGGTGCCCTGCGCCGTGGCCTCGGCTCCCGCGAACGCGCCGATGCTCGCCTTCAGACCGTCGGTGTTGACGACGAACTCGCCCTTCGCGTTCACCCCGATGTTGCCCGAGATCTTGCCCGCGAGCTCGCCGCCGCCCCAGTTGGTCTTGCCCTCCATCGCCTTTTGGATGAGGTCGAATTGCAGCTTCTGCTCCGCGCTCATCCGGCCGAACTCTGTGCTTCCCCCGTTCTTGCTGTTCCACAGGCCTTTGCCGTCGAGGGGGTTGAGGTCGATCGTGGTCTTGCTGGAGCTCTGCAGAGTGTTGAGCGAGTTCGCCAGCGCCTGGGTGCTGTCCGGATTGGCCTTGTTCCAGCTGTCCATGTCCTTGCTGAACTGGCTGATCTTGCTGTCCAGGGCGGCGCTCGGGGTGGTGCTGCTCTTCCCGGACGGGCCGAACCTGGCGTACTCCGCCGCCGCGTCCTTCATGGTGACGCTCTTTTTAATGCTCTGCGCCCCGTCGTGGTCAGTGTTCTCGTAGGCGTTGGCGGAGTCGGTGAGCTCGGTGGACGTCTTCTCCAGCTGCGCGGGCGCGGCGGCGGAGAAGGTGGCCAGCTTGCTCGTCGCGCTGTTGTACCCCGTCGTGTACGGCACGATGAGGCTGTAGGAGTCCGTGAGCGGCAGCCCAGTGATCTTCCCCGCGATGGAGGTCCAGGTCGAGGACTGGTCGTGCCAGGACGAGGCGTAGGACCGGAGCTTGCCGACGTCGACCTTCACCTCCTCGACGTTGCCGAGGGACCGGCTGTACTGCTGTCCATACGCCACCCCGGCGGCGTCCGTGCCGTTCGGGACGGGCCAGCGCTCCGAGACGTAAAAACCTGAGGGCGGGTCACCCATCGTGCGTTCTCCTTCGTGTTGCGGTCGTGTCGCGAGTTGCGGTTCGGTCCGGTCGCCGTTGGGCGAATGGGTTCGGTCGCGCCGCGCTTCAGCGGCCGTTCACTCGTTGAGCATGGCCAAAAGCGCCGCCACGCCCTCGTTGGCGAGGTCTTCGAGCTCGTCGAGCGCGGCCTTGCGCTCTGCCTCGGGGCCGACGGGCTCCTTGGTCTTCGCGGTCTCCTCCTTCTCGCGCAGGTAGACGAGCGTCTTGGAGAACTCGTTCATGATCTGCGCCGCCGTGCGCTGCCCCGCCCAGTCCGGGTCGATCTCGCAGGCCGTCAGCATGGAGTCCTCCACCAGAAGGCGCACCTTCGCCCCTTGCGGGCCGTCTGCCTTCGGCGGGGGCGGGGGGCCTTGCCGCTCTAGCGCCTCCTCCGCCTCGTGGTAGCGCTCGACCGCCGCCGCGATATCCGCCAGGTAGTTCTCCGGCAGCCGTGGACTGCCCATCAGGTACGGCTTGAGCGCCTCCGTGTCGAATTCCGGCGTTTCCTCTGGCTCTGCCACAGGCACGTACGGACGCTCCCGCTTGGCCGCCTCGAACTGGCGGACCGTCGCGTCCTGGTAGGCCGCGAGCACCGCCGAGCCCAGCGCGTGCGGCGAGATCCTCGCCCGCCAATCCTCGGCCAGCCCTAGCCGCAGCGGCATCCGCGAGCGGGCGATCTCCATCTGCGCTTGCCCGCTCGCATCTTGGCCTATCGCGCTCTCCGGAGCCGGTTTCGACCACAGGTCCAGCTCCCAGCGCAGCTTGGCGAGGTCGACCGGCGCTTCGGCGACGGCCTCCCTTTCGGCCTCGGAGTTAGTTCCCCTGACCGATCCCGAGGCGGGCACCAACCAGCTTTGCGGCAGCTCGTTTTCGTCGTCGTCATAGTCTCGACTCGAAGCCCTTGCCATCTCTCGGCCTCCATCCATGAGGACCGGCCCGCAACGATCAGCCGAGGGCGCCCTCACAGAGATTCATACCATATAGAATCAGTAACCATCAAGTACTGGATTTCCACGGCAGGTCGGAGCCCGTGGCCTCCAGCATCGCACAACCGACGGCATAGAGCCACAGGCGGAGTTCAAAACGCCGCGCTGCGCCACTGCTCGCCCGCGACGACGATGTGGTCGAGGAAACGCAGACCGGTCGTCCAGGCGGCGTTGTGCAGCGTGTCCGTCAGCGCCCGGTCCGCCGCGCTCGGCGTGGGGTCGCCGCCGGGGTGGTTGTGCGCGACCGCGAACGAAACGCCGTCGTGACGGAGCACTGTGGCGAGGATTTCGCGCACCGGCATCGGGCACGACTTCGCCGAGCCCCTCGCGACGATCTCCGTCCGGCGCAGCCGCAGCTTGCCGTCGGCGACCAGGACGGCGACTTGCTCCACCCTCGACATCCCGAGGACCCTGCTCGCGACACGCGCGATATCGGCGGACTGGACGAGCTGCACGGCTTCGTCCGGCGCGCCCATACGCCCCGCGAGCGCGAACGAGGCCGCCAACCGCGCGGCCTTGGCCGGCCCGACGCCCGGCGTCCTCGCGAGCTCTTCGGGCAGCGCGCGGGCGAGTCCGCGCACCCCGCCCCACGCCGTCAGAAGAGCATGGGCGACATCGAGCGCGCTCGCCCTCGCATGCCCGGAGCCGAGCTGGACGGCGACCAGCTCGGCCTCGCTCAGCGCCGCGCTGCCGTGCCGCAGCAATCGTTCCCTGGGCCGGTCATGGGCCGGGATATCCCGCATCGGTGTGGTCATGGCACGAGTATGAGCTGGGCCACTGACAGCTTTCGGAGCGTTCGCTCGGCCTTCGGCCGCCCGCTTCCCCGTGATACGCTCGCAGACCTCATGGCGCACCTGCTCGGCGCGGAGTCGATCCGCCGCGAATTCCCCACGAAAGTCGTCCTCGACTCGGTGACCCTCGGCGTCTCCGAAGGAGATCGCATCGGGCTCGTCGGCCGCAACGGCGACGGCAAGTCCACGCTCATGCGCCTGCTCTCCGGCCTGGACAAACCGGACGCCGGCCGGGTCACCATGCGCAGCGGCGTCCGCGTCGGCGTGCTCGACCAGGCCGACAGCCTCGACCCGGAAGCCACCGTGCGGCGCGCCGTCGTCGGCGAAGCCCCCGAGCACGTGTGGGCCTCGGACCCCAAAATCCGCGACGTGCTCGCCGGCCTCCTGCCCGACCGGGCGCTGTGGGAGCAGCCGGTCCGCGCCCTCTCCGGCGGGCAGCGCCGCCGGGTCGGCCTCGCCGCGCTGCTCGCGGGCGACTGGGACGTCCTCATGCTGGACGAGCCGACGAACCACCTGGACCTGGAAGGGGTGACCTGGCTCGCCGAGCACGTCAAGGGCCGCTGGCCGCGCAACGCGGGCGGGCTCTTGGTCGTCACCCACGACCGCTGGTTCCTCGACGAGGTCTGCACCACCACGTGGGAAGTGCACGACCGGATCGTGGAGCCCTTCGACGGCGGCTACGCCGCCTACGTGCTCGCGCGGGTCGAGCGGGACCGGATGGCCGCAGCGAGCGAGGCGAAACGGCAGAACCTCATGCGCAAGGAGCTCGCCTGGCTGCGCCGGGGCGCCCCGGCGCGCACCAGCAAGCCGAAGTTCCGCATCGACGCGGCGAACCAGCTCATCGCGAACGAGCCCCCGCCGCGCAACACCGTCGAGCTGAAGTCCACCGCGACTTCCCGTCTCGGCAAAACCGTCGTGGACCTGCTCGATGCCTCTGTCTCCTTCGACGGCAAAGAGGTGCTGCGCGGCGTCGAGTGGCGCATCGCCCCCGGCGAGCGCACGGGGATCCTCGGGGTGAACGGGGCCGGGAAGTCCACGCTCCTCGGCCTGGTCACCGGCGACGTCGAGCCGACCGGCGGCCGAGTGGTCCGAGGCAAGACGGTCAAGATCGCGACGCTCAGCCAGAACCTCGTCGAGCTGGCCGAGCACGAGTCGGCGCGGGTGCGCGAGGTGCTCGCGGGCAAGCGCAGCTCGTATGTGATCGACGGCAAAGAGCAGTCCCCGTCGCAGCTGCTCGAACGGCTCGGGTTCTCCAGCGCCCAGCTGTCCACGCCCATCCGCGACCTCTCCGGCGGCCAGAAGCGCAGGCTCCAGCTTCTGCTCATCCTGCTGGACGAGCCCAACGTGCTCATCCTGGACGAGCCGACCAACGACCTCGACACCGACATGCTCGTGGCGCTCGAAGACCTCCTCGACAGCTGGCCTGGCACGCTGCTCGTCGTCTCGCACGACCGCTACCTGCTCGAACGGGTCACCGACCAGCAGTACGCGGTCATCGGCGGGCAGCTGCGCCATCTGCCCGGCGGCGTGGAGGAATACTTGGCGACGAGGCAGAAGCGAACCGGGGAAGCCGAGCGCGCCGCCACCTCGGGCTCCGGCCCCGCCTCGGACAAACCCTCCGGGGCGGAGCTGCGCGCGGCGCAGAAGGAACTCGCGTCCGTCGAGCGCCGGGTGGAGAAGCTCGCCGCGCAGATCGAAGCCGCGCAGCACAAGCTCGCGGCCCACGACCAAGACGATTTCCAGGGGCTCACCGCGCAGGCCGACGCGCTCCGCGCGCTCGAACGCGAGCAGGCGGAACTCGAAGAGCGCTGGATGGAGCTGCTCGAACAGCTGGAGTGACCGGCCCCCGTCAGCTCGCCGTCACGTCGAGCGAGGCCACCATTTTCGTCGGGCGCAGCCGGACGACCAGCTCGCCAGGGACCCCATTGCGCGCCCCGAACTCCTCGGCCCGCGCGGCTCCCATATACCGGGCTCCCGCCAGAGTCGCCACCCGGCGGACCTCGGCAAGGTCGTCGATCAGCTCGACAACGCCCCGCACTTGCACGAAGGCATACGGCGGCTCGGAGAGCTGGGCGATGAGCGCGATCCTCGGATCGCGCCGGAACGCTTTGCCTTTCGCCGACGTCGCGACAGTGGTGAACAGCAGCTCATCCCCTTCCACGACGAACCAGACCGGGGCCGCGAACGGCTGCCCGTCCGCCCCGGCCCACGCCACGACTCCGGTCCGGGTGCCCTCGGTCAAAAAAGCGCGCACCTCCGGCGCGAGCGTCGCTTCGGAATTCGACTCAGCCATGCTGCAACAATAGCCGGTCAAACGGCCGAGCGGGGGTCGAAGCGAAAGACGACGGCCTTCTCCGGCTGGGACTTGGGCCGGGGACGGTCAGCGCATGCGCCGACCCCGGCCTGGCCCCGAAGGCGCGCTGCGCTGAATGTCAATGGCATCGGCATTCAGTTTTCATGCCGTCCACGCCTCGGCGAGCGTCCGCGCCTCGGTCGGGGCGGTGTGCAAGGAGAAGATCCGCCAGCCCCGCGCGTCCCTGCCCAGCTCGTAGTGCGCGGCGAAACGCCCGATCTCCGAGCCGTCCGCGCGGCGGCGGGAGAAGACCGCGTCGAACCCCGCAGCGTCGGGGTGGTACGCGACGACCTTGTGGTCGAGGACGACGGTCTCGGCGAACCCCTGGCTCCGCGCCTGGGCGCGGTCGACGTCCCGATGGAAGCCGACGAGGTCTTCCGCCGTGAGGAACCATGCGGCCAAGCCAGGGGCGCTCAGCCGCATCGGGACGTTCCAGTAGTCCAAAAGCCAGTCGTCGGCAAGAGGCGCGGCCGCGCCCTCGCACGAGCCGTTCAGCGAGCCGACGTACGCCGCGAAATACTTCTCGAAGAACCACGCGGACGCTTCCTCGGCCACACTCGCCACGATGGACCCTCCTTCTGCTCGGCCCGGCTCAGAGAACGATGCTGACCATCTTGCCCGGCACGACGATGACCCGCTTGGGCTCCTTGCCCGCGAGCTGCTCCACGATCTTCGGGTCGGCGAGCGCCGCCGCGCGGATCGCGTCCTCCGCAGCGTCCGCCGCCACGACGACCGTGGCCCGGACTTTGCCCGCGACCTGCACCGGGAGCTTCACCTCGTCGTCGACGAGGAGCTTGGGATCGGCGACGGGGAACGGCTGGCGCACCAGCAGCTCCTGGTGCCCGAGCCTGCGCCACAGCTCCTCGGCCAGATGCGGGGCGAGCGGGGCGAGCATCACCACGAGCGGCTCCACCGCGGCGCGCGGAACCCCTTCGGGGCTCTGCTGGTCGGAAAGGTAACGCTTGGTCAGGTGGTTGGTGTATTCGATGAGCTTGGCCACCGCGAGGTTGAACTTCAACGCCGGGTACTCCTCGCCGACCTGGGCGATGGTGCGGTGCAGGATCCGCAGCGTCTCAGCGTCCGGGTCGGCCTCGGCCACCCGTGGCGCGCCCGCGTTCTCGGCGGCCTCGTCGTCGCCGACCACGAGGCGCCACACTCTGGCGAGGAAGCGCTGCGCGCCGACGATGTCCTTGGTGGACCAGTCCTTCGACTGGTCCAACGGCCCCATCGCCATCTCGTACACCCGCAGCGTGTCCGCGCCGTACTCGGCGCAGATCTCGTCCGGGGTGACCGAGTTCTTCAGGCTCTTGCCCATCTTGCCGAACTCGCGCTTGACCGGCTCGCCCCGCCAGAAGAACTGCCCGCCGGACTCCTCCACCTCGGCGGCGGGGACGTACGCGCCTCGGGAGTCGGTGTAGGAGGCGGCCTGGATGTACCCCTGGTTGAACAGGCGCCGGAACGGCTCGGCCGAGGACACCTCGCCCAAATCGTGGAGCACCTTGTGCCAGAACCGCGCGTAGAGCAGGTGCAGCACCGCGTGCTCGGTGCCGCCGACGTAGAGGTCCACCCCGCCAGGGTCCGCCGGGCCGTGCCGCTGGGGCTTCGGGCCGATCCAGTAGCGCTCGTTCGCCGGGTCGCAGAACGTCTCCTCGTTCTTCGGGTCAAGGTAGCGCAGGTAGTACCAGCAGCTCCCGGCCCAGTTCGGCATCACGTCCGTCTCGCGGGTGTAGGGCTTGAGCCCGTCGCCGAAGTCGAACTCGACGGTGAGCCAGGCTCCCGCCTTCTTCAGCGGCGCGGACGGGCGCGAGTCCGCGTCGTCCGGCTCGAACACGATCGGGCGGAAGTCCTCGATCTCCGGCAGAAGGACCGGCAGCTCCGCGTCGCCGAGCGGGAAGACCTGGTCGGCCTCGTCCGCGACCAGCGGGAACGGCTCGCCCCAGTAGCGTTGCCTTGCGAAGAGCCAGTCGCGCAGCTTGTACTGCAGCTGCTTGCGGCCCACCCCGCGCCGCTCCAGCTCCTGGGCCGCGACCTCTTTCGCCTCGCTCGGGGACAGCCCGTCCCAGTCCCCGGAGTTCACCAGCTTCCCATCGCCGGTGTGCGCGCCGGCCTCGACATCGCCGCCGGAGACGACCTCCGCCACCGGCAGGCCGAAGGCCTTGGCGAACTCCCAATCCCGCTGGTCGTGCCCCGGCACGGCCATGACAACGCCCGTGCCGTACCCGGCGAGGACGTAGTCCGCGACGAAAACGGGGATGCGCCCCCCGGTGATCGGGTTGACGGCGAACGCCCCGGTGAAGACGCCGGTCTTGGTCTTGCCCTCCTGGCGCTCGCGCTCGCCCCGGTTCGCGACCTTGGCCCGGTACGCGGCGACGGCCTCGGCGGGGGTCTCGGCCCCGCCGGTCCACTGCGGGCTTGTGCCCGCCGGCCACTGGTCGGGCACAAGGGCGTCGACCAGCTCGGACTCAGGCGCGGCCACCATGTAGGTGACGCCGTAGAGGGTGTCCGGGCGGGTGGTGAAGACTTCCAGCGTCTGCTCCCCGGCCTGGAACGCGACGACGGCCCCTGTGGAGCGGCCGATCCAGTTGCGCTGCATGGATTTGACCTTCTCCGGCCAGTCCAGGCGGTCGAGGTCGTCGACGAGCCGGTCGGCGTACTCGGTGATCCGCATCGTCCACTGCCGCAGGTTCTTGCGGAACACCGGGAAGTTGCCGCGCTCGGAACGCCCCTCGTCGGTGACCTCCTCGTTCGACAGCACCGTGCCAAGGCCGGGGCACCAGTTCACCACCGACTCATGCCGTCCCACCAGGCGGTAGGAGTCGACCAGCGCCCGCTGCTCCGCCTTGGTCAGCGCCTCCCAGGCGCGTCCGTCCGGGGCGCTGCGCGCGCCCGATGCGAACTCGGCCTCCAGCTCGGCGACCGGCCTCGCCCGCTTCTGGTCGCGGTCGTACCAGGCGTTGTAGATCTTCAGGAAGATCCACTGCGTCCAGCGGTAATAGTCGGGGTCGGAGGTGGCGAAACGGCGGCGCTCGTCGTGGCCGAGGCCGAGGCGGCGGATCTGGGCGAGGAAGCGCCCGATGTTGCGCTCGGTCACCGTGGCGGGGTGGATCCCGGTCTGCACCGCGTAGATCTCCGTCGGCAGGCCGAAGGAGTCGAACCCCATGGTGTGCAGGACGTTCTTCCCCGCCATCCGCTGGAACCGCGCGAGCACGTCCGTCGCGATGAAGCCCAGCGGGTGTCCGACGTGCAGCCCGTCCCCCGACGGGTACGGGAACATGTCCATGACGAAGAACGGTTCGCGCGCCGCGCCAGGGCCTTCCAGGCCGCCGACCGGGTTGTCCGCGCGGAACGCACCGAGCCGCTCCCACTCGGCCTGCCAGAACGCCTCGATCCGCCCGGCGGCGGCGTTGTCGTAGCGGGTTGCGACAGGTTCGGTCATGGGCGTAGAGCTTACTGCCTCCGCGAGCGCCCTCCGCATTGGTTTTGCGTTCGCGAGGCTGGAGAGGATTACACTCGTCGCATGCCCTCCTTCTCGGTCGCCGCCGTCGCAGCAATCTTCGTCCTGTGCGGCGGAGCCTTGCTCGCGGTGTCGTGGGCCTCATGGACGCAGAGGCTGTCCTCGAACCGGTTCGTCGGCGTGCGCACGCCCGCCACCATGCGCTCGGACGAGGCGTTCAAGCTCGGCAATAAAATCGCCGCGCCGGGCATGGCCGCGGGCGGGGCCGTCATGATCCTCACCGCGATCGGCGCGATCGCCCTGCCCGCGCCGTTGGGCTTCGCCGTCGCGGTCTTGCTGGGCTCGCTGGTCTCGCTCGTCCCCATCGGCTACGGCGCGTACGTCGGGAGCAAGGCCGCTGACCGGGTGCCTGCCGCCGCCGCGAGCGCCCCGACCTGCCCCTACTCCGCCGAGGCCTGCGGCGGCGGGGGCTGCGGCGGATCCGCCAAGATCTGCGGCGACTAAACCTCGGCCGGCTCCCGGCTTCGCACCGACCAGAGCACGCCTTCCGGGTCGGCGACCTGGAAGCGGCGCGCGCCATCCTCCCCGTCGTGCGGCGCGAGTACGCTGCGCGCCCCTGCGGCCACGGCGCGCCCGTACAGCGCGTCGGCCTCCTCCGGGGATTCGACGACGAGCGAAGCCGAGCCCCCGGCCTCGGGCAGCGCGTCCGACGCGGAGCCGACCACCACGACGCCCCGCCCCTTCCACACCAGCTCGGCGCGCAGCACCAGATCCCCCGAGCCGACCAGCGTCGCTGGAGTGAAGCCGAAAGCCCTGGCGAAGAACACGACCGCCGCCTTCGCGTCGGCGTAGACGAGGGTCGGCAGATCCACCGCGACGTCGCTCATCGCAGTCTCGCCGGGGCCAGCGCCTCTGCGGTGACGCGGTGCGCGGCGATGCGCTCGGGGATCTGCTCGCCGAGCGCGAGCGCGGCGGTCGCCTCGCCCATCGCGGGCGAGGTCTGGATGCCGTACCCGCCTTGCGCGGCGGCCCAGAAGAAACCCTCCGCGTCCGGCGCGTACCCGCCGACCAGCCCCTCGTCGGCGACGAAGGAGCGCAGGCCCGCCCAGGTGCGCGCCGGGCGGCCCACCTCGAGCGTGGTGGCCTCCTCGATCCGGTAGATCGCCAGGGCGATGTCAAGGTCCGGGGGCCGCACGTCCTGGGGCTCGACAGGGTCGGCGTTCGCCGGGGAGCCCAGCAGCATGCCCGCGTCCGGTTTGACGTAGAAGCTCATCCTGAGGTCTTTGAACATCGGCATGGCGCGGACGTCCAGGCCGCTCGGCGGGTGGAAGACGAACGCGGAACGGCGCTTGGGGACCAGCCCGATCCGCTCGACCCCGGCGAGCTGCGCGACCACGTCGGCCCAGGCCCCTGCGGCGTTGACCACCACGGGGGCCCGGTAGACCTCCTCGCCCGCCCGCGCCTCCCAGCCGGAGCCGACGCGGCCGAGCGAGGCGACCTTGCGCCCGCAGCGCACCTCGCCGCCGCGCGCCCGGATCCCCTTGAGGAAGCCGAGGTGCAGCTCGCCGACGTCGACGTCCTCGGCGTGGGTGTCGTGCACTCCGCCGAGGACGAGCTCTTCGCGCAGCACGGGGACGAGCGCGAGCACCTCCTCCTTGCCGAGGAGCTTCGCGCCTGGGACTTCGAGCAGGTCCGCGATCAGCGCCTCGTCCGTCGCGGTCGAGCCGGACTCGAACTCCTCCCCGGACAGCCTCGTGATCACCACGCCCCTCGGGGAGAGCAAAGGATGCTCGGCGAACCCTGCCGGGGGCTCGTCGAAGAAGGCCCGGCTGGCCTCCGTGAGCGCGCGCACCTGCGCGTTGCCGTACGCGGGCTCGTACATCGCCGCCGACCTGCCCGTGGTGTGGTAACCAGGCGCGTCCTCCTGTTCGAGGACGACGACTTTGCCGTGCGGCGCGAGAAAGTACCCCGTGGAAGCTCCCGCGATCCCCGCGCCGACGATCAAGAAGTCAGCTTCGACTGTGGTGCTCATGCCTACCAGTCTGCTCCATCGGAGCGGTTCCGTCTCGTTCGGAGCGGTGCACCCGGCCGTGCGCCTGCTCGCAGTGCTCCTCTCCTTCCGCGAAATGGTCCACTTGGATGGTCGTGTGGTCGACGCCGTGCTCCTCGCGCAGCAGCCGCTCCATCGCGACGCGCCGCTCGTGGCAGTCCGCCGCGTCGGTGACCAGCACATGGGCGGAGAGCGCGGCCTGGCCCGACGAGATCTCCCAAATATGCAGGTCGTGCACCTCGACCACCTCGTCCATCGCGACGAGCTGGGCTCCAATGGCGTCGGGGGAGAACCCGGTGGGAGCGGCTTCGAGGAGGATCCGCGAAGCCGCCCGCACCAGGCCCCAGCCCGAGCGGAGCATCAACGCGGCCACGACCAGCGCGGCGAGCGCGTCCGCGCGGACGAAACCGGTCAACCAGATCGCCAGTCCCGCGACCACCGTGGCGATGAAGGCGTACAAGTCGGTGAGGATGTGCTGGAACGCGCCCTCGACGTTGAGGCTTTTCCGGTTCGCCTTGCCGACGCACATCGTCGCGGCGATGTTCACCGCCACCCCGATCAGCGCCACGACGAGCACCAATTTCCCCTCGACCTGCGGAGGATGGATCAATCGGAGTATCCCCTCGTACGCGAACCAGCCGCCGAGCACCAGGAGGGTCGCCCCGTTGAGCTGCGCGGAGAGGATCTCCGCGCGGCGCAGCCCGTAGGTCATCGCCCCTTGGGCGGGGCGGGCGGCGAGGTTCATCGCCACCAGCGCGAGGATCAGCGAGGCCACGTCGGTGAGCATGTGCGCGGCGTCCGACAGCAGCGCGAGCGATCCGGCTATCAGGCCCGCGACCACTTCTCCCGCCATGAACACCAAGAGCAGCGCCAACGCCGCGAACAGCCACCGGCGGTCGCTTCCGGCCGCCAGCCCGTGGCCATGGTCGTGATCGTGCGGCATTCCCGCCTCCTCGTGATTCCTATGCGTGAACGCTTATATGCATGAATACTAATATGTCCTCGGCCCGAGCGCAACGCGGACATTCGACGGCTCAGCATGCCCGAGGACGGCCAGGTACGCTCATGACCCATGCGTCCCTCGCTCGCCGAATACCAGCACGTGCACTCCGGAAAAGTCCGCGACCTCTACGCGGTGGACGACGAGCATCTGCTGTTCGTCGCCAGCGACCGGATCTCCGCCTACGACCACGTGCTCGCGACGCCCATCCCCGACAAAGGCAGGGTGCTCACCGCGCTCTCTGGCTTCTTCTTCGAGCAGCTCGGCGCGGCGAGCCATCTCGCAGGGCCGCCGGACGACGAGCGGATTCCCGCCGAAGTCCTCGGCAGGGCGCTGGTGGTGCGCAAGCTGCGGATGGTCCCGGTGGAGTGCATCGCGCGGGGCTACTTGACCGGCTCCGGCTGGGCCGACTACCAAGCCGGCGGATCGGTCTCCGGCGTGGCGCTGCCCCCCGGCCTGGCCGAGAACGCGCGCCTTCGGCCGCCGATCTTCACCCCCACCACCAAGGCCGAGGTCGGCGAGCACGACGAGAGCATCAGCTTCGCCGAAGTCGCCGAAAAACTCGGAGCCTCCCTCGCCGAGCAATTGCGCGACGCGACGCTGCGCATCTTCAGCTCCGCCTCAGAGCTCGTCGCGGAGCGGGGTTTGACTCTGGTCGACACGAAATTCGAGTTCGGCCTTGACGACGAGGGCCGGCTCGTGCTCGCGGACGAGGCGCTCACCCCGGACTCCTCCCGGTACTGGCCCGCCGACAGCCCAGGGACGAGCCTCGACAAGCAATACGTCCGCAACTGGCTGACGAGCCCCGCCTCGGGCTGGTCGAAATCCGGCGGCCAGGAGCCGCCGCCGCTGCCCGCCGAGGTCGTCGAGGCGACAAGGCGGCGCTATATCCAGCTGTACGAACAGGTCACCGGCCTCTCGTTCGGGGAATGGCTGCCGTCTGGAGCCCCATTGGCATGAAGCGGGCGTACCGGGCGTACCACAAGCCGGAGCCAGAGCCTCCAGCCGGTTTGCGCCGCCCGGTGGTCATCTCGCTGATCGTGGTCGCCTCGGTCGTCGCGCTGTTGTCCGTCGCGGGAGCCGTCTGGCTCGCAGCGCGCGACGGGGCGGGACAGCACGGCTCCGGCCCTCGGCGCGGCCCGGTCCCGGCCGCGTCTTCGACCGCCGTCGCCGCCAGACCGCCCGCCCGCGCGCTCAAGCTTCGCGACCATCCGTTGCTGAACAACCCTGGGCTCGCCGTGCGCGGGACGGTGTGCCGCCTGCCGGAGTGGAAGCCGACCTCGTCCGACGAACAAGCCTTCCTGAAGGCCGCGCTCGGCTGCTTGAACGCGACGTGGGGACCGGTGGTCGAAGCCGCCAACCTCCCGTTCGCCGACGCGGGCCTCGCCGTCCACTACGGCCCGAGCTACGGCACCGCCTGCGTGCCCGCGCTCTCCTCGGCCTCGCTCTGCGACAGCACGATCCACATCCTGTACCCGGAGCGAGGAGCCCCCGCCCACAGCCCGGACCCCGGCTCCTCGCTCGGGCTGGTCTCCGGCTGGTACGGCGAGTACGTGCAAGCCCTCTCCGGCATCACCGCCGCGTACCGGGAGGCCAAGGCGAAGCTGCCCTCGGACTCCCCGCGACGGGGCGAGTTCGGGCGCAGGCACACGCTGCAATGGCAATGCTTCAACGGCGCTTTCATCGCCGCCGAACTGGGCCTTGGCTCCATCACGACCGAGATGTTCCAGCAAGCGCTCGCGAGCACCGCGACCTACGGGGACGCGCTCGGCGACGCGAGCATCAACGCTTCGCCGACGAGCCATCGCCGCTGGTTCCAGCGAGGAGCCGACGCGAAAAGCCTGGTGGACTGCAACACGTGGGCCGTCGCCTCCGACGAGGTCCGCTAGCGCGGCCCAGATGGGGATCGCCGTCTGGGGCAGGTCATTTCCCTTTGCGGGCGGCGTTGAACGCTTTCGCCCCCCGGAGGACCCCGTCGCCGTAGCGGGAGTCCAGCAGGTACTCGTGCACGGCCTTGTCCACCGCCGAAGCCCCTGCGGCTCCCACAGCCTCGTCCCACGGCAGCAGCAGGCCGGTCTCCGGGTCGGCGAAAGGCCGCAAATTCGCCTCGGTGAGCGCGGGCAGAGGGGAGCCTGAGGATTCTTCCAGCGCGATGAGCAGCTGGTGCTCGACCCTGCGGTCCTGCGGGATCCAGAGCGCGCGGTAGTCGTGCGGCTCCGTGTACGCGGACTGCATCATCGGAGCCGGCCCGAGCACGGAGCTGCGCAGCGCCTGCGCGGACCGGGGCGTGACGGCCCTCGCCTTGCGCTGCTCCCCGTCGTCCTCCCGCCGCCTCGGCATCGCTTTGCGCGCGACTCGCTTGATCCGACAGCGCGGCGCGCGGCGCGCTGGCTCCCGACGCGGGCCGGGCTCCGCGCGGAGCAGGTCGTCCAGGATCAGCCGCTTGCCCCGGTGCGCCTCCTGCGCGGCGAGGAAGTCGTCGCCCAGCCGGGCCAACGCCGCGTCGTACAGCCCGCCCTCGACCACCGCGGTCACCGCGCCCGCGCGGCGCATCGCGGTGGGTCGGGTTTTCTCCGGATTGGCGACCAGGCTCTTGACGTAGTAGAGCTGGAATCCGAGCGCAGCCCCGTACGCCACGGAGTTCGCGACGCGCGCCGCCTCGGGCGAAACCGCCAACGTCGAGAAGAAGCGGCGAGCGCGGGCAGGTGTCATCGCTCTATTGTGATCGCTCCTGCGGCGGCCCCGCAACCAGCGCGCAACCCGAATGCCGCCGTTCGCGCCCCAGTTAATTGCCACACTGAAACAATCTGCGGTAGACTACTCCAAATTCGATACCGGACACAGGGAAGGCGATGAGCACAGAGAGCACGGAACTCGGGTCGACGTCAGGCCTGGCCGCCGAGACGAAAGCCGCGTTCGAGCAAGAGGGGCTCGGAGTCGCTTGCGACGTGTACTACCTGCTCTTGCGGATTCTGCGCGGCATGCGCCGCGCGGGCGAGATGAACCCGCTGACCTCGAGCGGCATCTCCGCGTTGTTCGTCATCGCCCAGCACGGGCCGTTGCGCCTCGGGGACCTCGCGAACCGGGAGCGGGTCACCGCCCCGACGATGTCCCGCGTGGTCACCATTCTGGAGCAGGCCGAGCTGGTGCAGCGCGAGCCCGATCCCGGCGACGGCCGCGCCACGCTGCTCTCGGTGACCCCGGCCGGCCGCGAGTACGTCATGGGCGCCGCCTCCGAGCGGGTGCGCACGGTCGCGGAGGCGCTCTCGACGCTCAGCAGCAACGACCAGGAGCAGGTCGTGTGCTGGCTGCGCACGCTCGAATCCGCCGTGCTCAAATCCTTCCCGGAGGACGAGGCCTGCTGACCGGCCCCTTGGCTCCGCCTCGGCGCTGAAGCCCGCCTGCGGGAACGGCGGAGGGCTCCCTACCCCGGCCACCCCGGCTCGGGCGGGCTCGGCGCAAGCCAGGGCTCGTCGGGGCCGACAGTCCTCGCGCCCAGGTTCTCGACGGGGCGCGAGGGGAGCCCGGACTCGTCTTTGCAGCGCTGGGTCTGCGCGTCCTGCTCGTCGGCTTCCCGGTCGGCCAGCGCCGAGCCCGCGCGGGCTTCGGCCCGCCAGCCGTTGAACGCCGGGCCGTCCACAAGGAGCCGTTTGGCTCTCCACGCCCCGAACACATTGCCCGAGGGTGCCTGCCTGGGGCCGCGCTGCGCTGCGGCGGGGCCTCCGGCAGGCTCCGGTTTCTCGAAGTCCACCCGTTCCGCGTACATGCCAAGGCCCTGGAAGTAGCCGCCCTCCGCGCCCTCTCCTGGGCCGAGCTGGGCGGTGTGGCTGTGCTCCCAGCACACCGAGACCTCGATCCCGTCGCCCCGCTCGAGGACGGACATGATCTTCAGATAGTCCGTCCCCCGGTAGTCCGAGGTGGGGGCTCCGCGCCAGCCGAGCAGCTCGTTGGATCTCGCCGCGACCGCCAAACTCGGATACGCGCGCTCCGCGCCGGGATAGGCGGACCGCCGGTCCCGCGCGAAGACCACGAGGATCGCGGACTCCACGAGCGCGCGGGCTGGCACCGCCGCGCCGCTCGCGAGGTCCACCCCCGCAGCCGCGCTCCACACGAAGCTGTGGCGCGCGAACGCCGGGGGCGGCAGGTACTCCCCGGCAGGAGCCTCGGGCGAAGCCGCGGGATCCGGCGCGGGGCCGGGCGAGCACGCGGCGGCGAGCAGCAGGGCCGCCAGCGCGGCGGGCGCGCCCCGCTGCGCCGGGGTCATCGCCGGTGCTCCTCGTAGCTCTTGGTCTCCTTCGACTCGACTTCGGTCTCGGTCTTCTGATTCGGCAGCAAGGCGACGTCCACGCCGTGGTCCTTGAGGAATTGGATCGCCTCGTCCATGCAGGTCAAAAAGCCGGGGTCGAAACCCCGCCGCCCAGGATAGAGGCTGTGCTGGTAGTAATCGGCCAGTCCGGGCGGCAACGGCACCCCCTGCGTCTTCAGCTCCGTGACCAGGTTGTAGACGTCGGCCTGATAGGAGTGGGCGGCGCGGTAGTCCACCCTCGGATTCGTCTCCGGGGTCGCGACGCTCGGATTGATCTCCTTGTTCAGCTCGTCTTCGAGATGCTTGAGGACGAAAGAGCCAGTCTGGCCGATCGGCAGCTTGCCGAGCGCGGAGTTCGCCACCTCCTCCAATCCGCCCAGGATGCTGTCCATCCGCTTGTGGCGGGCTTCGGCCTGCTCCTTCTCGTAGCCGTAGCGGTGCCCGGCCTCCGCGTCCGCTCCCGCCTCCATCAGCCCCTGCAGCTGCATCGCCGCGATCTCGGAGGAGGTCCGCACCGGCGCGCCCGTCCGCTCGTGCTCGAGCAGCGAGTCGGCGTAGTCCTGCTGCAACGCCTGTGCGTAGATCTCGGCTTTCGCGTTGAACCGGCGGGCCGCCTGGTCGTCGGCGTCGATCACCGAGAAGAGCATGGTCCGCTGGTCTCGCTGGCCGAGACCGTCCACCAACGCGAAGCCGCGCACGTTCTCCCCGCCGTGGGGAGCCTCCCCGAACACCCCGAGATACGGGACCATCGCGTCGCCGAGCGCCCTGGCGAACTCCGGATTCGGGTTGTTCATCAGCTGCTTGTACAGGTTCGGGCCCCCGTCTGCCTCGTTCGCCCGCGTCGTCAAGTCCGCGAGCGCGGCGGCGGCCCGGCCCGCGACCGTGGCGCGCTGCTCCTCGACGGGATCGCCCTTGGCTCCGACCTCCGCGTCGCCGTGGATCCACGAGATCGCCGACGCGAGCGCCGCCCCCTTGTCCGGCCACTTGTACGTCAGCAGCCCCTCGGAGGCCTCCGCGCCCCGCTTCGAGTCCGGGTGCCCGTCGCCGTTCGCGTCCCCGGTGAGCAGGTTCGTCATGGACACATGGTCCCGGCCCGCCACCTGCAGCGCGCGCTCCAGCCTTGCCGCGTCCGCCTCGCCAGGGTTGTACCCGCCCGCCCAGTGCCCGTCGCGCATCGCCTTCGCGTACTCCGAGGTCTTCGCGAGCATGTCGTAGGTGAGCTGGCTGCCGAACATGGCTTCGGGTTTCGCCCCGCCGAGCACCGTGGCCAGATCGTCCAAATCCGCCGCCGTGCGCGCGTCCATCCGCTGGGGAGCCCGCAACGACTGGTTCGGCACGTCCCTGCCGCCCCGCGACCCGTCCGAGAACACCGTCCTCGGCGAAGTGCCCGCGAGGATCATGCCAGAAAGCGCCCCGTCGCGGTCGAGCGCCTGGCACAGCGGGGCCCGCCCCGCGCGCGCCGGGCTCGTGTACTGGCGCAGCAGCGCGTCCCGGTCGACGATCCCCAGGAACGTCTTCATGTACGCCGACTGCTCGGGGGACAAGGGCGGACGGGTGTCTCTGCCCTCGAGGACGGCCTGGGTCTGCGCCGAGGTGAGCCCGTGCGCCTCCAAATCGGCCTCGATCCGCTGCCGCTCCGCCTCGGAGAGGTCGCCCCGGTTGATCGCGTTCGCGTCGTCCCTCGCCCGCCGCGCGGCGGCCTGCGCCGTCTCGGCGAGCACCACGCTCGAACTCGTGCCCTCGCCGAGTGCCTTGAGCTGCCCAGCCATCCGCCGCAACCAGTACGCCGCCGTCTCGTCGTACGTCGCGTACTCCATCAACGCCTCGTGGATCGCCTGCACGTAGTGGTCGTGGTCGGCGGCCTTGTCCGCCGGACCCTCCACGTCGCCGTTGTCGTGGACGGCGAACCCGTGCTCCTTCGCCTCCTCGACCAGGTTCCTCACCTTGGCTTGCAACGCGGCCAGCTCGCCGCCCCACTGCCCGAGGTTCGCCGCGATCTGGTCGAACTGCTGGAGCTGCTCCCTCGCCGAGAGATGCTCGCCCATCGCCCGCACCAGCCGCGCCTCCTCGCCGTCCCCCCTCAGGTGCTCGGCGGCCTCCTGCGCGATCTTGCCGAGCCGGCCCAGCTCCCGCACGCCCTCGATCCCCGTGTGCAGCCTTTGCGACGCGTCCGCCAAAGAATGCGGGTCGCTCGCGTCCACCATCGATATCGTCGGCAGGTTCGCCATGCTCATCGCCCCTGTTCGAGCTGGTCTTGGATCTGCTGGAGCGAAGCCGCCGCGGCCTGCTCCACCCGCAGGTAGTCCTCGGCGTCGTTGACGCACACGTCCCCGAACGCCATGATGCGGTCGGCTTGCGCCCGCACCGCCGCCTGCGCCGAAGCCTTGGCTTCGTCCGCCGCCGAGGCCAGCTGGAAGCCCGGCATCCGGATCGCGTCGAACGCCTCCCAGATATGCCCTCCCATCTCGAGGACTCCCGAATAGCCGAACCCTATCCGGCGGAACTGCTCCCCCATCCCTTTGAGCACGTCGAAATCGACTCTCAGATCATCGCCCATCGCTATCGCCTTCCTTGCTCGCGCCGGCCCGGCTCATCGGGCCCGCTCTTGTCCTGCCGGCCCGCCGGATCGGGCCTCGCCTCCCGTTCGGCCACCACGACCACCCCTACCCCCGGAGCCCAGCGCTTGGTGAGGATCTTCGGAGCCTCTCGGCGTTTGCGCTCCGCCGCGTCGCCCTCGCGCCGCTCCTCGGCCTCCTGCTCGGCGGCGAGCTGCTCCGGCGAGATCCACCTGCCGTCCCGGCGGACCACCCGTTCGACCGTCTCGGGCTCCTGGTCGTCCTCGTAATAGCCGTAACGCTTGCTGTCGTCGCTCCAACCGCTCACGCCGAGGCTCCTTTCTGCCGCATCGCTCTACAGAGTGAGACGCAGGAAGGCCGCATGGAGTTCCCGAAAGCAAAAATCTGCCCACATGTTCGATATACTGCCGACTTTCCGCTCCAACAGCACCCGAAACGGGGGCGTCGCATAGGATCGCGGGCGGGCGAAGCCGCCTGCGCCCCGCGAAAGGTTGTGCCGCTTTGCCGCTGGGCGCGGTGCCGCCGTCCTCATCCTCCGCACAAGAGCGCACAGGCGCGAAGCCATGCGGCGCACAAATGCATTCCGAGTATGTGAAAGGTCCACTATGCGATACGAGCCGGTCATTCCAATTGTCGCCGTCGCGAGCCTCGTCGCGACCCAGGCCGCGTTCGCAGACCCTGCCTCCGATTCCGCCGAGGCCCAGGCCATCCAGCGACTCGCCTCCGCCGACATCCAGAAACAACTCGGCAAGCCCGCCGAGCTCCGCGTTCAAGCTCTCCACAGCTCGGGCGAGTGGGCGTTCGTCTTCGCGACAATGATCAAGCCCGACGGGCAAGACTTCGACTACGACGGCACCGAGTGGGCCGCAGCAGCAGAGCACGGAGGGAAATCCACCAGATACGCCGGACTGTTCCACAACGTCGGCGGGACATGGCAGTTGACCGCGAGCGCCGTTGGCCCGACTGATACCGCATGGACCCCATGGAGCAGCCAATACGGCGCCCCCTCCGAGATTTTCCAGACGAACTAAACACGGAGCTAAATACGGAAGGAAGACGCTCCGGGCGGCTTGTCCTTCCTGGTTCCGCCCTCCGATTGCGCCGAGGGGCCAGGCCTGGGCACAACTGTGTTCTTCGGCCGGGCCAAGGAGCCGTGGCGCGTTCGCCCCTCGCGTGTTCGAAGGAGAAGCAAAGCGTCCCGCGCACGCCCCGGCCTCCTCGCAGCCCGGCCCATCCCGCGCCTTCTACGACCGCGAACGCGCCGAAAAGATGATCCGCCCCAGCCCTGCTCGCCCTCGCCGTCGAGAAACCAGCCTTCGCGGCGACCGGCGCTGGAACGTCCAGTGCGATCTCAGCGGTTGCGCCGCCAGATATCGAAATTCAACGCGCTCGCGAAACTCACCCACGCCAGGTACGGCACGAGCAGCGCCCCTGCCGTCCTGTCCCTGCGCCAGAACAACATCCCGGTCCTATTGATGGCCAGCCACAACGCGCCGATATCCGCCAAAGCCGCTCCCCTCTTGCGAGCGCCGAAGAACAGAGGGCTCCACAAGGCGTTCAGCGCCAGCTGGACCCCGTACCAGGCCAACGGCTCCTTTCGCCCCTCAGGGCCGCCGCGCCAAACACGCCACGCCGCCGTGCCCATCATCGCGTACAAGGCCGTCCACGCCGGCCCGAACACCCAACCAGGAGGCGACCACGAAGGACGGCTCAGCTCCTGATAATCCTCACGCGTCGACACGCTCGCAGCCGAACCGACCGCAGCCACCGCCGCAGTCAACCCCAGCGAAACCCCCAACCCCCTCGCGTCCTTGGCCGACAGTCCTCTCACAACGCTGACAAGGCTCATACGCACACTCTACATAAAACCCAGCTCGGCAAGCAGATTGAAAGCCCTTGCCCGCCGCCGCGCGGAACCACGAGCGCCCAAGGGCGAGGCGGGCGGCGCAGACGCGGGCCGTGTCCAAGATGTGCCCACGGCCGCCAACCGGATATTTTCGCGATCTTGACCTATAGCCTGCGGCCAGGCATTTCATGGAGCCGCTTAGGAGAATCGAACTCCTGACCTATTCATTACGAGTGAATCGCTCTACCGACTGAGCTAAAGCGGCCTGCTGCTGGAGCGCGTGGCGCTCCAGCAGCAGAGGATCTTACCGAAGATCCGCGGTTCCGGCAAAATTAATGCTGGCAGCCGCCGCAGGCGCACGTCGAGCTGGTGCAAGCGCAGCTCGGGCCGCACTGGCAGTTCTCGCACTGGCAATTCGGGTTGTTGGGGTTTCCAGACATGTTCATCTCCTTATATATTCGCTGAAGCTCAGCTCCGACACCCATACTAGCATACCCCCTCAGGGTATGCCAAGGGTTGATTCAGGCGAGCGCGGAGACCAGTGCGGTGAGGGCGACTTTCGGCTTCACGTTCGCCGCGATGGCCTCGCGCGCGCCGAGGACGGCCTCCATCGCGCCGAGCAGCTCCCGCTCCTCGCGCCGCTCCGCGAGATCGCGGACCTGGTCGGCGACGTCCGGGCACAGGGCGGGGATCCGCGCGCCCCAGCGCTGTGCGAGCGCGTCGCGGTAGTACGCCAGCAAATCTACGAGCACCCCGTCGAGCGCGTCCCGCTCCACCCTGGTCGCGCGCAGTTTCTGCTTGCGCTCGAGCTCTTTGATCGCGCCCTGGGCGGCACGGGCCGCTTTGCCGGGGCCGTCGACGCCGAGCTGCTCTTTCAGTTCCGCGAGTTCCTTGGCTTCGAGCTCCGCGCAGCGGGCCGAGGCCTCGGCCGAGGCCTGGCTCGCCAGCCGCACCGACGCGTCATAGCGCTGGCGGATGTCGAGCAGGGCGAGCGGCAGGGCCAAGGTCGCGGCCCGCCGGTCCCGCGCGGCCTCGTCCATCGCCAGCCGTCGGGCGCGCCCGACGTGCCCCGCGCTCACCGACGCGGCCCACTGCGCCATCGGCTCGGCCACGCCGTCCCGCTCCACCAGCACTTTCGCCACCTGTTCCGGGCTTGGCGCGCCGAGCGACACCAGGCGGCACCGCGAACGCAGCGTCACCGCGATGTCCTGGGGGTCCACCGACGGGGCGCACAGCAGGAACACCGCGCGGGAGGCGGGCTCCTCCACCGCCTTGAGCAGCGCGTTCGCGGCGGACTCGGTGAGCCGGTCGGCGTCCTCCACCACGAGGATCCGCCAATGGGACGCGGGCAGGCGCGCCGCCCAGCCGATGGCCTCGCGGATCTCCGCCACCGAGATGGACAGGCCCTGCGGGTTGAGTTTGCGCACGTCGGGATGCGACCCCGCGAGCGCGGAGCGACAGGCGCGGCACACGCCGCAGCCTGGTTCGGGCGCCTCGCACTGCAAGGCGGCGGCGAACGCGAGGGCGGACACCGAGCGGCCGGACCCCGGCGGGCCGACGAACAGCCACGACTGCGCGAAACTCGCGCCCTCCCCCGGCTCGACAACGCCGAGGAGCGCAGTTCGCCCAGCACCCGGTCGGAGGCCAGCACGTGCTCGTAGACGCCCATGGCGGCTAGTGTAGGGCAACAGACGGCGGCCGAGCCAGGCAAAACCCCCGCCGCATGCGCGGTGAGCTGCGGGGCTCCGTCCACGACGAGATTCTTCGGCCAACCTTCGTGTACCATCCAAATCACCACGGAGCCAGAGCAAAAAGGAGTGAGCGGAGCATTGTTTGACTCCCCCTTCCCGCCCTCCGACCAGTTCAGCCAGTTCGCCCCAGAGCCGCCGCCGGAACGGAGCCGACGCGCCCTCGCGCTCGCCCTCGCGGCAGCGGGTGCGATCGTGCTCATCGTCGCAGCGGTGTGGGCGATCAGCGTTTTCGCCATCGGCCCTGACACGCACAACACCCCGCAGACCGGCGGGAAAACCCCGGAGGAGGCCGTCCGGCTCTACTTCGACGCGCTGGCGCAGGACAACCCGGAGAAGGCGCTCTCCTTGGGGATCGATCAGCCCCCGAACAAGGAATTCCTCACCGCCGACGTCCTCAAGCGCCAGCAGGACCTGGCGAAGATCTCCGGGGCGCAGGTCCTCGGCTCGGCCCAGGGCAACGGCCCGGACACGGCGAACGTCTCGGTCTCGGTCATGTTCGGCGATGTGCAGTCCCAGGACACCCTGGTCGTGCGCAAGACGCCGGAGGGGTGGAAGCTCCCGCACGCCGCCATCGTCCTGCAGCCGAGCACGCCCACCGGCGGCGGACGCGCGTTGGAGTTCCTCACGCTGTTCGGCAAGCCGGCGGGCAACGTGAAGGCCATCGCCGTTTTCCCCGGCGCGCTCGAAGTCGGGTCGTTCAACAAGAACATCGCGCTCGCGCCGGAGCGGGACAAGGAGCTGCTCGGCCAGCTCTACCAAGGGTCCGACCCGAACTGGCTCATCAACGGCCAGCTCTCGCAGAACGGGCACGACACGATCATCCAAGCGCTGCACGACCGGCTCGAAGCCTGCGAGCAGTCGACCGCGCTGGTCCCGCAGAACTGCCCGAACAAGCTCAACAACAGCCAAGCCGCCCCGGACACCGCACACTGGGTCGAGACCGAGAACTACGACGACCAAGACCCCGACGTCGACCTCGACTTCAACTCCATGACCGCGAAGGTGACCGTGACCTTGCACTGGACCTTCTCGGTGCAACTGGTCAGCGGCGGCAACGGCAACGGCCAGTTCCCGACCGAGCCCCGCGACTTCACAGGTTCGGTCGACCTCGCCCGAGACCCATTGGAAGTCGTCTTTTGAGCGTCCCCCAGTACCGCCAAGCGGGAGTCAATTACCAGGCCGGGCCCGCCCCTGGGGAAATCGAGAGCAGCCTGCACGTCGTCAGCGCGCTGGCCAACGCGTTCGCCTCGAAGGTGGTGGGCCAGGAGAGCCTGCGCGAGACGCTGCTGCTCGGCTTGATCACCGGCGGCCACGTCCTTTTGGAGAGCGTGCCGGGTCTGGCGAAGACGACGGCGGCCAAGACGCTGGCGCAGGCGGTGCAGGCGCATTTCCAGCGCATCCAGTGCACGCCGGACCTGTTGCCCTCCGACATCATCGGCACCCAGCTCTACGACGGCTCGAAGGCGCAGTTCCACACCGTGCTCGGCCCGGTGCACGCGAACATCGTGCTGCTCGACGAGGTGAACCGGGCCTCGGCGAAGACCCAGTCGGCGATGCTCGAAGCGATGGAGGAGCGCCAGAGCACCATCGCGGGCAAGGTCTACAAGATCCCCGAGCCGTTCCTCGTCCTGGCCACCCAGAACCCGGTGGACCAGGAGGGCACCTACCCGCTGCCCGAGGCGCAGATGGACCGCTTCATGCTCAAAGAGGTCCTGGAGTACCCCACGCCGCAGGAGGAGGCCGAGGTCATCTTCCGGATCGAGGCCGGGGTCTACGAGGACAGCGCGCCGGTGCGCCCGGTCGCGACGTTGGACGACATCCTGCGCGTGCAGGCCGTGGTGAAGAAGATCCACATCGACCCGGCGGTCGTCCAGTACGTCACGCATATCGTCGCGGCCACGCGCACCCCGCACCAGTTCCTCCCGCCGCAGCTCGCCCGTCTCATCGAATGCGGGGCGAGTCCGAGGGCGACCATCGCCCTGTGCCGAGCGGCGCGGGCGTTCGCGCTGCTCAACCGCCGCGACCACGTGTTGCCCGACGACATCAAGGCGCTCGCGCACCGGGTGCTGCGCCACCGGCTCATGTTTGGCTTCGAGGCCGCCGCCGAGCAGGTCACCCCCGAGCTTGTCATCGACGCCATCCTCGGCGCGGTCCGGACGCCATGAGCGCGACGAGGAACATGCCGTGAGCGGATCGGGGGCGCGCTGATGGGGGCGTTGCTGCAGCGGGTCCGCGCGCAGGTGCTGGCCGGGCAGAAACTGGTCGGCCCCACCGGCAAGGCCCGCGCGCTCCTGGACGGCGGGCATCTCTCCCTCTTCCACGGCCGCAGCCAGGAGTTCGACGACCTGCGCCCGTACGTGCCCGGCGACGACGTGCGCGACATCGACTGGAAAGCCACCGCCCGCAGCGCTCCCCCGCAGGCGGGCGGTCCCCCCAACCTCTTGGTGAAGCGCTTCGTCTCGTTGCGCCAGCACAAAGTCCTCCTCGTCGTGGACGTGAGCCGGTCCATGTCCGCCCTCGCCCCCTCCGGGGAGACGAAACGGGACGTGGCGGTGAACGCCATGGGCATGATGGGCCTGGTCAGCATCGCGAAGGGGGACGAGATCAGCCTCGTCTACGGGGACGCGCGGGGATCGGCCCGCATGCCGCCCGGCCGGGGCGAGACGCACGTCGAGCGCATCCTCGCCCGCGTGGCCGGGCACGACCTCGACCACGCCGCGCGCGACAGCCTCGCCGTCCAGCTCGCGTACGTTGAGCGCAATTTCCGCAAACGCTACGTCGTCTTCCTCGTCTCCGGCGAGCCGAGCGTGGGAGAGCGCTGCCCGGCGCAGGACGGGCTGGCCGAGCAGTTGCGCCGAGTGGCGGCGGGGCACGATCTGTATTGGATCATCGTGCGCGACGCGCCGATCCTCTCGGATCCGGCTGCCCCATTGCCGGGCGGCTGGGGCTCGAGCGTCGGCTACGACGTGGAGACGGGGAAAGTGCTGCTGCGCGAGGAGGCGCTCGGGCGCAAAGTGCTCGCCGCCTACCGCCAGGCCGAGGAGCGCAGGGAAGCAGCGCTCGCCGACTTCCTTGCCGCCTGCGGCGTGCGCGCCGCCCGCGTGGAAGGCACCTGGCAGCTGCGCAAAGAGGTCACGACGCTGTTGCGCCGGAGCGGCCATGGAGGCTGAAGAGTTCGAGCGGCTCCGCCTGGTGCTGCCCCCGGTGCCGTACTCCACGCTGTGGTTGGCGCTGGCCGTCGTGCTGGCGGTCGTCGCGGTCGGCTGGGTCGTCGGGCTTTTCGTGTGGACGCTGCCTATCGAGCGGCTGCGGCGCACGCCGGTGCTGCGCGACATCACGTTGCGGCTGCTCAAGCGTAAGTTCTCCCGCTCCATCGACGCCACGGTCTCGCTCTACCAGCGCGGCCAGCTCTCCAGCCGCGCCGCCCACGGCGCGGTCAGCCGCGCCTTGCGGCTGTTCGTGCAGCTGTGGACGGGGGAGCCTGCCTCGCGGATGGTGCTCGCGGAATTCGCCGAAAGCCACATCGCCGAGGCCGCCGCCGCCCTCGAAGCGCTCTACCCCGGGCAATTCGCCCCTCAGGAGCAGCCAGACGTCGCCCGCTCGGCGCGAGCGGCCAAGGAGGTCCTCGCGGCATGGCGGTGAAATGGGATCTGGTCCTGAACGTCGGCAGGGGGCTGCTCCTCGCGGTCGTGCTGGCCGCCGCGCTCCTGCCGATGCGGCGGGGCGCGGGTAAAACCCTGCGCCCGCTGGCCCATGTGGAGCGGCTCACCGAACTGCCCGAGTACGCCCGCGCCGTGCGGATCCAGCGCGCCCTCGTGATCGCGACCGCCGTCGCGGTCCTCGCGACGCTGGGCTGCGCCCTCTACGCCGCCGCCCGGCCGCTCGAAGTCGAACGGTCGGGCAACGCCGGCCGCGAGCATCCCGACGACGTGATGCTCTGCGTCGCGCTGCCGGCCACCAATCCCGTTGCCGCCGCCTTCTTGGCCTATTACCAGAAGCGGGCGGAGGCGTTCACCAGCCAACGCATCGGCCTGACCTCGCAAACCTTGCGGGTGATGCCGCTGACGGCGGACCACGCGTTCGCGAGCGGCCAGCTCGGCAGGTTCGCCGGGCTCGCGAAGCTCTCGGCGGCGGCGGCCGAGGGCAAACAGCTCACCGAGCAGGAGACGAAAACCCTCGCCGACGGGCAAGACGCCTTCTCGCGCACCGTCCGCTACTCCGACTACCAGCCGAACTTCATCGACACCTTGGCCAGCTGCGTCATCGGCTTCCCCGACCACGCCAGCCCCTCCGGGCGGCGGCGCTCGGTCGTCTATCTCGGCCCGACCGACGAGCGGCCCGCCTCCGGGACGCGAACCGCCTACTCCTCCGGCGGGCTCGCCCAGCTCGTGCAGGAGGCGAAAGCCCAGATCAACATCGTGCAAGTGGCTCCTGGAGCCGGGCAGGGAACCCAGCCGCAAGGCGTCGCGAAAACGGAGACCGAGGTTTCCGGCGGGAAATTCTTCGCGTTCTCCGACTCCGCCGACCCCGCCTCGGTGGCGGGCGCGCTCGACCAGATCCGGGCGCACCGCCCCGCGCTGACCGAAGGAGCAGAGCCGGAGCCGCCCGAGCGCGAAGTGGACGACCCCACGCTGGTCCTCGCCCTCGCCATCGGCTTCGCGACGGTCCTCTCGCTGTGTTTGGCGGTGATCCGCCGATGAGCCCTGCCGTCGTGGCGCTCCTGGCCCTCCTGGTCCTCGGGCTGCGGGTCTTCACCCTCTACCACCTCTCGGTGCGCAAATCCGGGCGGCAGCTCACCGGCGTGCTGCTGCGCTGGGGCGGGCTCACCCTCGCGATCGTCTGCGTCTTCGTCGCGGCGCTGCGCCCCGGCGAAGACCACGTCCACCAGGAGCCGTCGAAGACCCCGCCCGTCGCCGCGCCCTCCGACGTCCCCAAGCTCAATATCTTCCTGCTGGTGGACCGCTCGCCCAATTCCTGGGTGGACGACTTCGGCCCCAAACGCGAATACCGCATGGCCGGGATCCGCGCGGACCTCAAAGCCATCGTGCACCAGTTCCCGCACGCGAACTTCAGCGTCCTCGCGTTCGGCTCCACCGCCCGAGTGGACTGGCCGCTGTCCGCCGACACCTGGAGCTTGGAGGCCTTCCTCGAGAACTATTCCGCGTTCCAGGCCAGCCCCGACGCGCTCGACCGCGCCGACCCCACCGCCGCAAGCGGCCTCTTGGACCAGGGGCTGCAAGTCGCCCGCCAGCAGTACCCCCGCTCCCAGAACCTGGTCTTCTACCTGGGCGAAGGGCGGCGCGGCTCGGCGGCCGCGCCCGGCTCCTTCGCGCCAGGACCCGGCCTGGTCTCCGGCGGCGCGGTGCTCGGCTACGGCAGCCCGGCGGGCGGGCAGGTGCCCGTCCGCTGGGGGGACGACGGGCACATGATCTACGTCCAGGGCCCAGACGGGCCGCTGGTCGTCCCGCCAGACGAAGGCGAGCTGCGCAGGATCGCCAAACAGCTGTCCGTGCCCTATTCGCACCGCAGCCCCGGCGACCCCATCGCGGCGGTGGTCCCCGTCCTCGCCGAGGGCTCCCCGGCGGCTTCCGGCCAAACGAGGAGCCAATGGGTCGAGCGCGCGGAGTACTACTGGGTGTTCGCGATGATCGCCTCGGCCCTTCTCGCCGTCGAGGCGTTCCTCCTCATCCGGGAGATCCGTAGGGACCAGCTCGGAGGCGCGCCATGATCCGACGGACCGCCGAATCGGCATGGCGGTATTTCGCCCTCGGCCCCAGCCGCACGCGGCTGCGCAGACGGCTGCTCGCCCTCTCCGCGCCGCTCGTCGCGCTCCTGCTGCTCGCCTCCGGCTACTTGTTCTGGGCGTACGCCGCAGGACGGGAGGCACTGGCCCTCTTCGACCGCCAGGACGTGCCCGGACTGCACGACACAGCCCGGAGCCTCTTGGACTACAACGAAGTCGAGCCGTGGAAAGCGCACTTCGCCGAGGGGGACGCGTACGTCTTGGAAGGGCGCTTGCCCGACGCGGAACGGGAATTCGACCGGGCAGTCGCGCTCGCCGACGACGAGGGCTGCCCGGCGCGGATCAACCTCGTCGTCGTGCTCGAGAACCTCGCCGACGAGCGGACCAGAGCGGGCGGCCTCGCCGAAGCCCGAGCCAAAATCGCCAAAGCCCAAGAGACCATGCGCGCCGCCCCGGCCGGCTGCTTCGCGCCGAAACCAAGCCCAGAGGTCAACAGCGAGGATCTGCGCCTGTTCGCCGAAGCCTCGTCCCGGCTCGCCGCCAAAGCCGACCAGCTCGCCCACGGCGACTTGCGCTACGACGCGCGCGCCGCCGCCTACCGCTACGCCCCCGGCGAAGGCCCCGGCAAACTCGAAATCCCGCCCGGCCCCGGCCCCTGTCCGCAGACCAACGATCCCGAGCAGACCGCCTGCATCCGGGACAAAGACAAACCCCCGCCCCCGCCGGACTCCGAAGCCGCAGAGCAGCAAGGCTCCTCCGGCTCCGGAGCCGGATCGCCCCCGCGCGGGGACGAAGCCCCGCCTCCCGACGCAGCGCCGCAGTCCGGAGGCGGCGCGTCCGCGCCGCGCGGATCTGGCTCCTCGGACGGGTCGTCCCCGCCCGGCCAAAGCTCCGACGGCGGAGCCGACGACATCGGCCCCGACCGGCTCCCCGCCCCCGGGGTCGGCCCCGTCCAGCACCGGCTCAGCCCGCAAAGCGGCGGCGACCCCGCCGACAAACTCAAACAAGCGCAGGCCGACGCCAACGGCTCCGGCCAAGACCGGGAGTGAGGCCGCGCCTGCCGGTCTTGGCGCGGATCGGCAGAAGGCGCTTGCTGAAACGGGTGATATTCTGCCTCCATGGGCGAGCTGAACCAGACTGTGAGCTTGGAGGTCGAAAGGCATCTGGCCAGGCTCCAGCGCACGCGGGCCGATGCTGCGCAAGCTCTCGGGGTGAGCCCGGAGACCATGGCCGACCTGCTGGGGAACCGTCGCGTCTGGCAGGTGGACGAGGTCGATAAAGTCGCCGAATGGCTCGAAATCAACCCCAAGGACCTGTTTTTCCCCCAGCGCGCCGACGAGCGCTAGGCCGCCGCCATGGGGACTGTATCGCTCTGGCAATGGGCCGTGGCAGGGACTTGTTTCCTGATCATGATGGCCGCAATCGCGCTCGTCGTGTTCGTCCTGGTCAAAAACTCGCAGAAGAATGCGGACACCCCGCCGCCTCCCCCGCCTCCCCAAGGGCGGTAGGCTCGCTCATTCGTCGTCGTCGCGAGCGTGCCGGAAGGACCGGGTGTCCGGGTCTTCGCGCACCACGCGCGTGACGGGCCCCTCCGCGACAAGCTCCTCCCGCTCGACATGGCCGAACACGCTGGCCCCTTGCCACACCGCCTCGGCCTTGCGCGCTCGCGCCTGCGCCTTCAGCTCCTCCGCGCTCGGCTCGCGGGCGTTCTTCGTCGCGGCCTCCGCGTGAAGCGCGTCCTGCTTGGCCTTCCGTTCCGCCATCGATTTCTGGAACGCCTGGAACGTTTGCTCGTTCTTCTTGAGAGCAGATTGCGCCATGTTGTACAGCACGTCTGCGGGCTGCATGACTTTTCCCTTCCTCTCGCGCCAGCGCGCCCGTGAGAAGACGGAGCCCCGCGCTACTATGTGGAGTATAGTGCGTCGCCAAGGAGACGGGCGGCCCGCTGGGGCGGGAAGCCAGCCGCCGTCGGCTGGGTCTGCGGGAAGGAGCAAGCATGGCGAACATGGCCAACCCTGACGGAGTGCGCCGCTCGGGGCAAGACTTCCACGGTTTCTCCGAGCAGGCGCACGCCATCGCGGAACGGCTCAAAGACCTCCAGATGGCGAAGGCCATGGGGGCGGCTTTCGCGGAGGAGGCCGAAGCCATGCAGCGGGGCCTCGACAAAGTGCACGTGCCCTTCCAGCATCACGGCGAGTACAACGCCGCGCTCGGCGCGGCGCTCGGCGGAGCGGTCGACGCCTACCAGGGAGCCGACGAGGCCAATCGGCGCAGTATCGATTCGACGCAAGTCTCCTAGCGAGACCACACAAGACATTGCCTGATCGGGAGAGTGCGGCATGACCAATGAGCCAAGCGGGGCCAATCTGGGGGCGGAAGTCCTCACCGACATGCGCTACGACGCGTGGGGCTGCGACCCTTTCGACATGCTTGACGCGTACATCGCGAGCCGAGCCGGCGAGCACAAGGCGGGGATCAACAAACTCGGGGTGAGGTGGGACGAGCAGTACGACTTGCCCCCCGGCGGGTACAAGCAACAGTACGGGCTCGAAAAAGACATCGACCTCGGCATGATCCGATCCGACGCGAACAGGATCCTCCAAGCGGGCAACGACCAAGAAGCGCTCGAACAGCTCCGCGTGGAAGCCATGAAAAACTTGAAGGAGCACTGGGACGACTCGGCGGCGGACTCCACCCACACGAATTTCGACGCGAACCGCGAAACGGTCATCACGAACACGGAGGCGGCGAAGGCCAACGCGAAGGGCATCCTCCAGGTGGCCGACAGCATCCAAAAGCTCCTCGCGGACAAACAGCGGATCACGAAAGAGACGCTGACCAAACTGCTCGACTCCATCAAGCAGAACGCGCAGGATTTCGACAAGAAGTGCGAATCCGCGGCGAAGAACGTCTGCGACACCAGCCCGGACGCGTACCGCGCCGAATCCGCCGAATGGATGGTCACAAGCCAGCGCAACGACGGCAAAGGGAAAATCCTGACGGATCTGCTCAACGACCAAGGCGCGATCCGGAACCACATCTTCCAACCGGGGCCCGACGACGACCCTTCCGCCAAAGACCGCATGCGGAAGATCTACTGGGACGGCGGCCCGCCAACGACCTACCGCTGGGATATCGCGTCGTCCTTCGACAGATATCTGAACGGGGAAGAGCTGACGCGGCTCAAAGAGCAAGTCGGGGAAAGGCTCGACGAACCCGGCGGGCACAGCCGCAAATACTACGTCGAGAACAAGGGCGGGAGCGAATACCAGATCTGGGAGCGCGAGCACGTCGTCGAGGACATGCAGCATGTCATGGGCTTCCTCGACGCGGCGTGCCAGCAACTGCTCCAGATCAACCACGACACGAAAAAGCACATCTCGGAGCAGTACGCGGTCATGGCAGGCTATCTCGACGACATCAACACGGTGAAACCAGCGATGCCCGGCGACCCCGGCTCCAGCGCGCAGCCCTCGGGGGCCTCGGAAGCCCGAGGCGGCGCGGCGGGCGCAAGCGGGGGCGCTGGCGGCGGGGGCTCGGCGGGGGCCGAGGAGAACGGTCCGTCGAGCGTGTCGGAGCCGTCTTCTGAAACGGACGCGTCCAGCGGCATGCCGGGCGGCGCGGACGGGCCGGGGTCCGGCGGCGGGGGCGGGGACCCCGGTTCGGCGCTCGGCTCGGTCGGGCAGGCGCTCGGCTCGGCAGGCCAGTCCCTTGGGCAAGCGGCGAGCGGCTTCGGCTCGGCGCTCGGCGGCGGCCTGCAAGGGCTGATGGGCAGCCTCGGGCAGATCATCCAAGCCGCCGTGCAAGCAGCGGAGCAGCATACGCAGCAAGGACAAGCAGACGACGCGGAAAACGAGGACGAGCAAGACGCGAGCGGAGGCGAGGACCGCAGCGAAGCCGACGGGCAAGACGAAGGATCGGCCGAGGCCGCCGACGCGCAAGACGGCGGGCCGAAGTCCGGCGAAGCTCCCCCAGGCGGACGACACGCCGCCCCCGTCCCTCCTGCCGCCCACGCGGCTCCGCCCGCCGCCACAGTCCCGGCTGGCATGGGCCGCGCCCCCGCCGCGCAGGCCAACGCCGACAGCGCGCGCAAACAAAGCGATAACAACCACGGCGACTTCGAAGTGCAGGCCGAAGTCCAGCAAGTCGGACCCAACGCGGGCAATCAGGGCCATATCACCGGATTCGAATAAGCGAGCTCCGCAAGCCTCGCGCACGGGCACGACGGATCGAGGCGCGGCCTCGGAGCCCGGCTCCCCTGCCCGGTCAGCCTTCGACGGTCAAGCCCTTGGCCCTGCCTTGGTCGGCCGGCCCCCAGAGCGTGGTCTTCACTTCGCGTTTGACCAGGGGGATGACTTCTTCGGCGAACCGGCGCAGCACGTCGTGCTGCTGCTCGACGTCGAGGACGTGGTTCACCGAGACCGATTGCAGGACATGGCCGAAGCTCTCGTGGTAGTCGAGGATCTTCTCGGCCACGCGTTCGGGGGAGCCGACGAGGGCGGGGCCGCGCCGGACGGCTTCTTCGACGGTCTCGAAGTCGAGGGTTTTGCCAAGGACGCGCCGTCCGCCTTGGCGCTTGAGCACTTGGGCCACTTGGCCTTCGTAGAAAGGCCGGTATTGCTCGACGGCCTGCTCGGTGGTGTCCGCGAGGAAGAGGCCGCCGGAACCCGCCCCGACGTAGCACGCGGCGGGGTCGTGCCCCGCCGCGTCGTAAAGCTCCCGGTACCGGTCGATGAGGACTTTGTAGTTCTCCCGAGGCTGCAGGGCGTTGGCGGAGACGATGGGGTCGCCCCATTTGGCGGCGAGCTCGACCGCGAAGGCGGAGGTGGCGGAGCCGTGCCAGATCCGGAAAGGCCCGGCGTAGGGCCGGGGCAGCGTGGTGGCGTCGCGGAGTTCGGCGCGATGCTGGCCCTGCCAGTCCACATGCTCTTCGCGCAGGAGCCTGCGCAAAAGCTCGTAGTTCTCGGCCAGGTACTCGTATTGTTTGTCGATGTCCTTGCCGACCAGCGGGTACTGCAGAGCCTCGTTGCCTTTGCCGATGACGATCTCCAGCCGCCCCCGGCTGAGATTGTCGATGGTGGCGTAATCCTCCGCGACGCGGACGGGGTCGTGCAAAGAGAGCACGGTGACGCCGGTGGAGAGGAGGATGCGGCTGGTCTGCGCGGCGATGGCCCCGAGGATGACGGCGGGCGAGGAAGAGAGCACGTCGCCCGCGTGTCGCTCCCCCACGGCGAAGGAGTCAAAGCCAAGCTCTTCGGCGAGCACGGCGGCCTCGACGACTCGGCCCAGCCGGTCGGCGGGCGGGACCACCGCGCCGGTCACCGGGTTCGGGGGGTTGAAGACGATGTCGAGGACCTGGAACCGCATGCCCAAAGTTTAGCTGCGAAAACACGCCCGAGTGGGGTGGAAACCGGAGCCCTCGCCCGGCCGCTTCGGCTCAGCCCCGACGCGGCTCGCCGTCGGTGAAGTCGATGCGCACGGTGACGGGCGCGGTCCCGTACGAGGCTATCCTCGGGCCGAACGTGGAGGCTTGGCGGACGCGGGCGCGGATGTCGTCGTCCGGCACGAATGAGGCCACACCGGCGCGCCAGCGTTTTCCTTGCTGGATGCGCACGTTGGGGTTGGCGGAGATGTTCGAGCCCCACCCGGACAGGGTGCCGTGCCCGCAGATGACCCAGGCTCCGGTCTCGTCGAAGATCGGCGAGACCGGCACGCGCCGCAGCTGGCCCGTCTTGCGGCCGATGGTCTCCAGCTCGGCGACCTGCGAGGTGGGCACCAGGCCGAGCTTCGCGAAGAACCGCGCGGACGGGTTCAACGCGTACCGGCCGACAGCCCGGATCACCCGGAACATCCGCCTGGCGTTGGCTGTGTGCTGCTCCATGTCAAAGCGCCTTTCCCTGCTGAGCTTCCTATGGCGCGGCAGCGCGCCACAGACTTATGTCATACAGCATACACAGCTCGGCGGGAGCCGTCGAGCCCTCAGACGGCCCGCGCGAAGTTCGCGGCCAACTCTCCGACCACGAGGCCCCAGACCTGTTCGGGCAGCGTGTGGCCCATGCCCTCGACGATCTTCAGGCGCGCGCCGGGAATGGTCCTTGCCAGGTCTTTGCCGCAGGCGGGGCGAATGAGCGGGTCCGAGTCGCCGTGGATCACCACGGTGGGCCGGGCGATGCGCCTCGCGCGCGGCACGAGGGTGCCGGTGCCCAAAACGCCGTCGAGCTGCCGGGCCGCGCCGCCCGCGTCGCCTTTGCCCCGGTCGAGCATCGCGCCGAGTTCGACGCGCAACGCCGCCTCGTCCATGGGGATCTTCGCGGTGAGGGTCCGATAGACCCCGACCAGCCGGTCGATGGACTGCTCCCTGGTCTCTTTCTCCGGAGGCCGGGTCAAAAGGACCGGCAGGCCCTTCAGCGTGGCGGGTATGACGAAATTGCGCAGGGGCGAGGTGAAGATCGCCCCGAGGCTGAGCACCCGCTCGGCGTGGTCGGCGGCGAGGATCTGGGCGATCATCCCGCCCATCGAGGCTCCCACGACGTGCGCGCGCTCGATCCCGAGATGGTCGAGCAACGCCGTCGCGTCGTGCGCGAGGTCGGTGAGGTCGTAGTTCGGGGCGGTCCCCGGCAATCCGACGAAGGCGCGCGCCATACTGGTCAGGAGCGGCCTCGGCTTCTTGCCCCAGAATTTGGTGGACTCGCCGATGTCCCGGTTGTCGAACCGGATCACCCGGAAGCCTTCTGCGGCGATCCGCTCGCAGAAGCCGGCTGGCCAGCCCAGCATCTGCGTGCTCCACCCCATGACCAGCAGGACCGAGGGGTCCGTTTCGGAGCCGAACTCCTCGTAGCACAGCTCGACAGGCCCGCCTCGAGCCCGCTCATTGCGGGCGAATCCGGCGCGACGGGGAATAGTCGGGGAGGTTTCTGAGGTCATATTCGCATTATGCCCGCGCTCGGATCCGGAGTCTCGCCCAGGACCGGCCCCGACGGATCCGCCCTACGCCGCCCGCGCGAAGTTCGCCGCCAGCTCCTCGATGAAGAAGTCCCACAGTCCGAACGGCAACGTGTGCCCCATGCCTTCGACCACGTTGAGCTTGGCCCCTGGGATGAGCCGGGCGAGGGATTGGCCGCAGGCCACCCGCACAAGCGGATCGTCGTCGCCGTGGATGATCACGGTGGGGCGGTCGATGGACGCGGCCGCTTCGGCCAGGCTGCCGGTGCCGAGGATCGCGTCGAACTGGCGCTCGGGCCCATCTCGGTCCGGGTAGCGGTCCCACATCACCTCGAACTCGGAGCGCAGCCATGCCGTCTCCGCGGGGTAGTTCCGGCCCGCGAGCCGCTGATAGCCCCGGACGAAACGGTCCGCCGCCTGTTCCTTCGTCGGCGATTTCAGCTGCTTCTCCGCCGCGCTCGCCAGCATCCTCGGGCCGAGCGGGATGGAGAAGCGCTCGTTCGCGCAGGTGAAGAAGAGCCCGAGGCTCAGCACCCGCTGAGCTTGCTCGGCGGCGAGCAGCTGGGCGATCATCCCGCCCATCGAGGCTCCCACGACGTGCGCGCGCTCGACTTCGAGGCTGTCGAGCACCGCCGCCGCGTCGCCCGCCATGTCGCGCAGGCTGTAGGGCTTCGCGCTGGGCAGGCCGAGGAAATAGCGCAGGGCGCGGATCGGGAGCGTCGCCGACGGCTGTCCTCCGGCGAGCTTGGTGGAGAGCCCGACGTCCCGGTTGTCGAACCGCACCACGTGGAATCCGCGCTGCGCCAGCTGCTCGCAGAATCCGCTCGGCCAGAGCAGCATCTGCCCGCCCAAGCCCATGACCAGCAGGACCGTCGGGTTCGCCGGGGAGCCGAACTCCTCGTAGCACAGCTCCACCGGAGGTTTGCCGGGCCGCTCGTTGCGCGCGAAGCCGCCGCGCCGGGGAACGGCCTCCGGTGCCGCCGTCATCCCTTGTGGCTCTTGCGCGCCGCGCGCCACACTTGGAACATGCGGGCGGCTCCGACCAGGGCGGTGCCGAGCACCCCGATGATCGCCGCGGCCAAAAGGAGCACGCCGAGCGGCAGCGAGACGTCCCAGCTGAGGAAGACGACCTTGGTCGGCTCCCCGTTCTGCACGATGAAGATCAGCAGCACGATCAGCAGCAAGGTGCCGAGGATGATGGCGGTCCACGTGGCCCCCGTGCGGGTGTGCTTGACCGCGTCCAGGTGCTCGACGCCCGAACCCTTCTTCGCGGGCTTGCCTTTGTCCTCGGCGAAAGCCGGCGGCGCGGAGTCCTTGGCGGGTGGCGGCAAGCTCGACGGAGCCTGCGCGCTCGGCGGGGCCGGAGAGACCGGAGCAATCGGGTCGACAGCGGGATCTGCGGGTTCAGTGCTCACAAGAGCTATCTTTGTGCATGTTGGCGCATCTGACAAGCCCTGCGCCGCACGAAAACCGGCCGCAGCCGGCCCAGGCCCCTCTCGCCCGCGCGAGCGTCTTGCCGTTGGGGAAATAAGCGTCCTGCCAGCCAGAGCCCGTTTCGGCGAGAACGCTGGTCTGGACCGGATCGCGCCAGCAGCCGCCCGAGCCCCCGCCGGGCAGCACAAACCCTCCTTGCGTGAGCAACAACACGATGTCGAGGCCCAAGAACCTCGGCGGCCCCTCGGAGCGCCCGATCCGGGGGAAGAGCACGCCGATCACTTGGACCATGCCCTGCCACGCCCGCGACTCGCTGTCGCTGAGCCAACGCACATGGTCAAGATCGTCGATCCAATCCCTGCGTCTCACCAGCCCAATTGCCAGAGCAGGCCGCCAGCGAGAGCTTGTCCGCTCGTTTCGCCCGCGCAATGAGCAGGCAACATCTTCCCGATAGCTTCTGCGGATGACCGCCGTACTCAACGAGGAGCCGACCGTCCCCGCCGACCCCGTGCGCGACCCCCGGCTGACGAACGAGGACTTGGCCCCGGCCCAGCGGCAGGACTGGGGCGTGTACAACTTCGTCGCGTTCTGGATGACCGACATCCACAGCGTCGCCGGGTACACCACGGCGGGCAGCCTGTTCGCCCTCGGGCTCGCGGGCTGGCAAGTGTTCGTCGCCCTGATCGCCGCCGTCTCGATCGCCTACGTCCTCGCGAACTTGGTGGCCGAGCCCAGCCAGCGCACCGGGGCCCCCTACCCCGTCGTCTGCCGGCTCTCCTTCGGCGTGCTCGGCGCGAACATCCCGGCGATTTTGCGCGGGATCAACGCCGTGGCCTGGTATGGGATGCAGACCTACCTCGCCGCGAACGCGGTGGCGCTGGTCCTGGTCAAACTGTTCCGGGGCCTGGTCCCCTACGCCGACGCGAGCGCGCACGGCTTCCTCGGCCTCTCCGCAGTGGGCTGGGCGACGTTCATGGGGGTCTGGACCGCCCAGGCCCTGATCTTCTGGCACGGGATGGATTTCATCCGCGCGTTCGTCGACTGGGCGGGGCCCGCCGTCTACGTCGTCATGATCGTCCTCTGCGGCTGGCTGCTCTACCAGGCGGGCTGGGGCGCGGTGCGTCTCGACCTGAGCGAGGGCGACGGCCATGGCGGCTCGGAGGCGAGGACCGGGGCCGAAACGCTGTGCGCCATGGTCGGCGCGGTCGGGCTCGTGGTGTCCTACTTCGGCGGGCCGGTGCTCAACTTCGGCGACTTCGCGAAATACGGCAAGTCCATGAAGGTCATCCGCACGTCCGGGCTCTTCGGCCTCCCGGTGAACTTCCTGTTCTTCTCGCTGCTCGTCGTGGCGACGGCCTCGCTCACCGCCCCGGTGTTCGGGGAGCTGGTGGTCGACCCGAACGAGGTGGTCGTGCGGATCCCGAACTCGACGGCCATGGTCGTCGGGGTGCTGACGATCCTCGTCGCGACCATCGGCATCAATATCGTCGCGAACTTCGTCTCCCCCGCCTTCGACTTCTCGAACGCGTGCCCGCAGCGCATCAGCTGGCTCGGCGGCGGCATGATCGCGGCGGTCGCCTCCGTGTTCATCGCGCCGTGGAAACTGATCGAGAACCCCGCCGCCATCCATGACACCCTCGAAACCCTCGGAGCCTTCCTCGGAGCGCTCTACGGCGTGCTCGTGGTCGACTACTACCTGGTGCGCAGGCGGCGGATCGTCGCTGACGACCTCTACAGCATGGCCGAGAACGGGAGCTACTGGTACACGCGCGGGTGCAACCTCAAAGCGGTCGCGGCCACCGCGTTCGGCGGAGCCGTCGCGGTGGCCTGCGTGCTCGTCGGCGGTCCGGGATCGCCGCTGGCCCTGCACACGCTCGCGCAGTGCAGCTGGTTCGTGGGGGCCGCGCTCGCGGGGCTCGCCTATTGGCTCATCGCGCGGAGCCCCGCCAAGGCGCAGAAAACGCCCATCGTGACCAATCGTACTCCGCAGAATTAACCCTGAGCCGCAACTATTCGGTATTGTCAATGGATGACCGCGCAAACCGCCACGCCCCGTCCGGCCGGCAGGGGGCGTCTCGCTAAGTTAGACCGGCGCAAACTTTTGCTGGACGCGGCGAACGAAGTCTTCGCGGAGCATGGTTTCCACAAAGCCTCGGTCGAGGAGATCGCCGAACGCGCCGGAGTCAGCAAACCGGTGCTCTACCAGCACTTCCCCTCGAAGCTCGAACTGTATCTGACCGTGCTGGACCAGCATGTCGAAGAGCTCATGCTCCGCGTGCGCCAGGCGCTGCGCGCCAGCACGAACAACCATGACCGGCTGGTCGAGGCGGTGCGGGTCTTCTTCGACGTGATCGACACCAACACGCGGGGCTACCGGCTGCTCTTCTCCACCGACCTCGTCCAGGCCGAGGTGCGCACGCGGATCATGAAAGCGACCGACGCCTGCGTGGACGCGGTGTTCGACCTCGTCCGCCAAGACTCCGGCCTCGACCTGTACCACGCGCGCATGATCGCGGTGAACCTCGTCGGCCTCATCCACGTCAGCGCGCAGCACTGGCAGGACAACGGCAAGCCGATCCCCAAAGAAGAGGCGATTATGGCCACCGTCGCCTTCGCCTGGGGCGGCCTGGCCCGAGTGCCCAAGCTCTGAGTCGGCGATTCCCCCACGAGACGCCCTTCAGGGCCGCGCGCGGCCCTATCGCGTCAGCCGCAAAACACCCGCCGCAAAACCGCCCGACCAAGACGGCTTCCGATTCCTGGGGATCCTGCGCGGACGCGCCGCAAGACCGCAGGCGAAGACATGCGCCAACGGCGAGGGACGGGCGGTCGCACGAGGAGCCGCGCAGGCGCGGGAAAAGCTAGCTGGAGAAGCCCACGCGGCGCGGATCCGAGGAACCGATCTCCACGTAGGAGATGCGGCTGGCGGGGATCAGGTACTGGCGCTCTTTGGAGTCCACCAGGGAGAGCACCGAGTCGTCGGCGAGCGCGGACGAGATGAGCTGGGCGATTTCGGTCGCCGACTGCGCGCTGTCGATAGTCAGTTCACGCGGGCTGTGCACGATGCCGATCTTCACGTCCACCGGTTCTCCAAACTCTTGGGGGCTCTCCAATTAAGGGTTCGCCCGCCAGCCTATCCCACGAAGGCCGCGTCCGAACGCGCAACTGTCTACGCTGAGCGCGAACGCCCCCGCTACATTTGTCGCCATGACAGATGACACTCGCGCGCTCGGCTTGAGAGGCCGCACGCTCTTTCGCAGAAGCGTGGACCTCGTCACCGGATGGGGCAACCATCCCGCTCCCGCCAGAGGCATGCGCCGAGCGCGGAAAGACCCTTCCTACGGGGTTCCGCTCCAAGGCAGGCGCGTGCTCGTCACCGGCTCCTCCTCCGGCATCGGCGAGGCCGCCGCGCACCAGCTCGGCAAGCTCGGCACCCATGTGATCCTGGTCGCCCGGCGCGCGGAAGAACTCGAAAGCGTGGCCAAGCAGATCCGCGCCGAAGGCGGACGGGCCGACGCGATCCCCTGCGACCTTCGCGACCTGGAAGCCATCGACGCGCTCGTCGCCGAGGTCGTCGCCAAGCACGGCGGCGTGGACATCCTCGTCAACAACGCGGGCCACTCCATCCGCCGCCGCCTGACCGAGCAGCTGGAGCGCTGGCACGACATCGAGCGGGTCATGCAGATCAACTACTTCGGCGCGGTGCGTCTGATCAGGGGATTCCTCCCCGGCATGCTGGAGCGCCGCAGCGGGCACATCATCAACGTCGCGACTGCGGCGGTCCTCTCCGAGGGCGCGCCGAAGTTCGGCGGGTACGTGTCCGCGAAAGCCGCGATCTCGACCATGGGCCGCAACATCAACATGGAGCTGCGGCACAAAGGGGTGAGCGCGTCGACGCTGTACTACCCGCTCGTGCGGACGCCGATGATCACGCCGACCGAGGAATACGGCGAAGTTCCCGTGCTCACCGCGGATCAGGCCGCCGAATGGATCGTGCTGGCCGCGCGGACCCGGCCCAGCCGGATCGTGCCGCGAGGCCTCATCCTCTCCCCTGGATTCACCGCCCTGTTCCCCGAGCTGAGCGAGAAGGTCATCGGCTCGCAAGCGCGGTGATCCACCGGCCCGCTACAATGCTACTCGTGAGTAACATAGCCGCCCCCGCCTCCACGAGGAGGCGCAGCGCGCTCAAGCGGGCCCTGCGCGCGCGGGATCTTTGGTTCATCCAGGCCGCGAACGGCAAAGAGCTGCGCAAGGCGCGCAAAGACCCGTCCTACGGCGTCCCGCTCCGAGGCAAGCGCGTGCTGGTCACCGGGGCCTCCTCCGGCATCGGCGAGGCCGCCGCGCGCGAATTCGGCAGGCTCGGCGCGAAAGTCATCGTGGTCGCCAGACGGCGAGAAGAGCTCGAAGCCGTCGCCGCGTCGATCCGCGCCGAAGGCGGCGAGGCCGAGGCCATCACGTGCGACCTGCGCGATTTCGAAGCCGTGGACAAGCTCGCCGAGATGGTCGTCGCCCGGTTCGGCGGCGTCGACGTCCTCGTCAACAACGCGGGCCACTCCATCCGCAGGCCCGCCGCCGAGTCCCTGGAGCGCTGGCACGACTTCGAGCGCATCATGCAGATCAACTTCTTCGCCCCGCTGCGCCTGACCAGGGGCCTGCTCCCCGGCATGCTCGAACGCGGCGACGGGCATGTCATCAACGTCGCCAGCCTGGCCGTGGTCAACCAAGTCGCGCCCTATTTCGCGGCGTACGCGGCGGCGAAGGCGGCCCTCTCGATCGCCACTCGGATCATGGGCTTCGAACTGCGCCGCAACGGCGTGCACTTCAGCGCCCTGTGCTACCCGCTGGTGCGCACCGACATGATCGCGCCGACCGGAGAATACGACCGTATTGCCACCCTCTCGCCCGAGGAGGCCGCCGAATGGATGACGCTCGCCGCGCGGGTCCGGCCCATCCGGATCATCCCCCGGTTCTCCGGAACCCTCGCCTTCTTCAACGCCGTTTCCCCGAAGCGGGTGGACTACTTCTTCCGCAAATCCGGCATCCGCTTCTAGGCCAACGCCCCGCGCGCCGTCGCGCCAAAAACATCACGGATAGGATAGCGCACTATGAGTAACGACGTTATCGCCCAAACGCCCCCAGCACGAGGCGGAGTCCCGACCGAGCCGAAACCACGCGGGCTCGCGGCGAAGGCCAACCACTTCTTCGGGCGGCTCGGCCTGCACGCCGCGACGACGAGGAACATGCGCAAAGCCCGCAAAGACCCGTCCTACGGCATTCCCGTGCGCGGTAAGCGAGTGCTCATCACCGGCTCCTCCTCCGGCATCGGCGAAGCCGCCGCGTACCGGTTCGGGAAGCTCGGAGCGCATGTGATCCTGGTCGCCCGGCGCGCGGAAGAACTCGCGGCGGTCGCCGAGCGGATCCGCTCGGCCGGCGGGCAGGCGGACTTCTACCCCTGCGACCTTCGCGACCTCGACGCGCTCGATGCCCTGGTCGCCGAGGTCATCGCCAAGCACGGCGGCGTGGACGTCCTGATCAACAACGCCGGGCACTCCATCCGCCGCCGCACGGTCGAGCAGCTGGAGCGCTGGCACGACGTCGAGCGGACCATGCAGATCAACTACTTCTCCGCGATGCGGCTGATCCGGGGCTTTTTGCCGGGAATGGCCGAACGCGGCGACGGGCATATCGTCAGCGTCGCCAGCTGGGGCGTCGTCCACGAGGTGAATCCGCTCTTCGCGCCCTACATCGCGTCGAAGTCCGCGCTCGCCCAGGTGACAAGGACCATCGGCACCGAGCTGCTGAACAAGGGCATCCACGGCACCACCTTGTACTTCCCGCTGGTGCGCACCCCCATGATCGCCCCGACCGAGGAGTACAACAACATCCCGGCCCTCACCTCCGACGAGGCCGCCGAGTGGATGACGCTCGCCGTCCGCGTCCGTCCCGTCCGCGTGGTCTCCAAAGTCTCCTGGTGGATCGGCCTCTTCAACGCGATCCTGCCGCAGCAGGTGAACAAGGTGATCATGCGCGAAGCCAGGAGGCGATGAGCGGCGCAGAAGCCCGGCCCGCCCGCAAGCCGCCCGCCAAACCCGACGACGCGATCAACCGCTTCGGGCCGCGCCCCTCGGGGGACTAGCTCGGGGGACTAGGCCGGATCGGCGAGGCCGAGAGCCTTGATCCGCTCCTCGTGCCGCTCGGTCACTTCGTCGAAGAGCTGGGCGATCCGGTTCAAACTTCCCGAGCTCTCCAGCAGCAGGTCGGCGAGTTCTTCCCGGCTGGCCAGCACGGTCTGCGCCTGCGCGATGGCCTCGCCGAGCAGGCGGCGGGCCCAGAGGGCGAGGCGGGAGCGCTCTTTCGGGCTCGCCAAGACGGCTTCGCGCACCGGATCGACCACGAACTGCGCGTGCGAGCGGTCCGAGAGCACCTCTTTGACGACCGTCGCGATGTCGGGGGGCAGTCCGTCCGCGATCTCGAGGTAGAAGTCCGCCGCGAGCCCCTCGCCGACGTAGAACTTCACCAAAGCCTCCAGCCACGTGCTCGGGGTGGTCCTGGTGTGGAACATGTCGAGCACCGGCTGGAACGGGGTCATCTCCTGGAAGACGTCGTCGCCCCTCGCGGCGAGCGCCTCGCGCAGCGTCTCGAAATGCTGGAACTGCGCGGCCCCCATCCGGGCGATCGCCGCTTTCCCCTCCAGGGTGGGCGCGAGCGCCGCATCCTCGGCCAATCGGTAGTAAGCGGCGAGCTCGCCGTACGCGAGCACCGCGAGGAACTCTGGAACACCGTGCCATTGGGTCGCTGCGGGGGTCTGGTCCACAGCCCCAGTGTACCTATAGCCATGTATACTGGGCTCGCGCGTCGCAGGTAGGACGGGAGCTGGGGCGAGCGCCGCCATATTCGAACGGGCTCCGTTCGAGTGGCACTGTACGCGCGCCTCGTCGGGCGCGCCCGACGAGGAGAAACATCATCACAACAGATATTGGACCAAGCTTCGCCGACCTCGGCGTGCACCCTGAAATCGTCGCCTCGCTCGCCGAAGCGGGCAAGCACAACGCTTTCGCCATCCAAGAGCAGGCTTTGCCGCTGGCCCTTGGCGGCCACGACCTGATCGGCCAGGCCCGCACCGGCATGGGCAAGACCCTCGCGTTCGGCGTTCCGCTGCTCCAGCGAGTGGCAGAAGCCCAGGCCGAGGACTCCCCCCGCGCCCTGGTTGTCGTGCCGACCCGCGAGCTGTGCCTGCAGGTCACCAATGATCTGGCCGAGGCTTCCAAGCAGCTCAAACTGGCGGACGGCCGCCCGACCCGGATCGTCTCCCTGTACGGCGGCAGGCCGTACGAGGGCCAGATCGCCACCTTGCAGAAAGGCGTGGACGTGGTCGTCGGCACGCCCGGCAGGCTGCTCGACCTGTGGTCGCGCGGGGATCTGAAACTCAACGCGATCCGCATGCTGGTGCTCGACGAGGCGGACGAGATGCTCGACCTCGGCTTCCTCCCCGACGTGGAGAAGATCATGGCGAAGCTGCCCACCGGCAAGCAGACCATGCTGTTCTCCGCGACCATCCCCGGCCCGGTCCTCACCTTGGCCCGGACGTTCATGACCCAGCCGACGCACATCCGCGCCGAGGGCGGCGACCTCGCCCCGGTGCACGAGCGGACCACCCAGCACGTCTACCGCGCGCACGCGCTCAACAAGGACGAGCTGGTCTCCCGCTTCCTGCAGGCCGAGGGCCGGGGGACCACCATGATCTTCACCCGGACCAAGCGCAGCGCGGGCAAACTCGCCGAAGAGCTCACCCTGCGCGGGTTCAACGCGGGGTCGCTGCACGGCGACATGAGCCAAGGCGCGCGGGAAGAGGCGCTCTCCGGATTCCGCAAGGGCAAGATCGAGATCCTCGTCTGCACCGACGTCGCCGCCCGAGGCATCGACATCGACGGGATCACCCACGTCATCAACTACACCTGCCCCGAGGACGAGAAGGTGTACGTGCACCGGATCGGCCGCACCGGGCGCGCGGGGCGGACCGGCAACGCGATCACGCTGGTGGACTGGGAAGACCTGCCCCGCTGGGAGTACATCAACACCGCGCTCGGCTTGGCGTTCGCCGACCCGCCGGAGACGTACTCGAACTCCCCGCACATCTACACCGACCTCGGCATCCCCGAAGGCGCGACCGGCAGGGTCGGCTCGGCGGCCCGCCCGAAGGCCGAGCGCCAGGACCGGGGCGAGCGGCCCTCCCGCAGGGGCGACTCCCCCGCCCGGCCACCTCGGGACCGCCAGCGCACCCGCCGCCGGGGCGGCTCGGGCGCGCAAGGCGGCGAGACCGAGGGCGCCAGCGCTCCGACAGCCGCCTCGGAAGGAGCCTCGTCCGCCGCTGCGGAGGGAGCAGCGAACGGAGCTGCCCAGAAACCCCGGCGGCGACGGCGCAGGCGCAGCGGCTCGGCGGCGAAACCCGCCGCCGAGTAACCGCCCGCTGAGCGTCGCTTGTATGGGAAACCCCTTATGAGAAGGCCCGTCTTCTGGCGCGACTGTGTGATCGCGACCTCGCTCGCGCTGACGGTCCTCGTCGTCGCGGCGGTTCTGTGGTGGCGCGCCCCGGACCGGCAGGCGGTCTCCCGGACCGCGTCCCGCCCCGCCCCGGCTCCGCGCAGCGCGACCGACGTGCCCGAAGGCTTCCAGCTCGCCTGGTCGAAACCGGACGGCGCGGGCACGTACCCCATGGTGGTCGGCGGCACGCTGGTCACCGCCGACGGCGGCGTCCTGACCGGCTGGGAGGTCGCGACGGGGAAAGAGCTCTGGCGCTACGCCCAGCCCGCCCCGATCTGCGCCGCGACCGTTGCTTGGGGCAAGGTCTACGCGGTCTACCGGGAGCAACGCGGCTGCTCCCTGGTCGTGAGCCTCGACGCGACGACCGGGGCGCGGGCCAAGCAGCTGCACGCCGACGCCCGAAGCAGCGCCGCCGACCAGCGGGTCCGGCTCATCACGACGGTCCCGTCCGAAGGGGCGGCCCCGCAAGACGATTCGGAGTCCTCCGACTCCCAGTGGTACTCCCATATGATCCTCGCGGTCGGCCCCCGGCGGGTCGAGCTGTGGCACGAAGACCTCCTGCGCAGCGTGGAGTACGGCTACGTCGCCACCCCGTTCGAGCCCAAGCAGCAACCCCACCCCGGTTGCGCGCTCCGCTCGGCGGGAATCGGGGAAGAGACGTTCGCGGTCTTGGAGCGCTGCCCCCGCGACACCGCGCTCCGGCTCTCCTTCCTGAAGATCACGCCGAAGAAAGACACCAAGCCCGAGCAGACCTATTCCGCCGTGATCCCGCAGCTCGGCTCTTCCAAAGACGTGCGGCTGCTCGCGGTGCGCGGCAGCCGGGCGGACCTGTACGTCCCCGCCTCGGACAGCGACGGGGCGAAAATCCTCGAAGTGGACGGCCGGGGCGTGGTCGAGAAGAGCTTCGATCTGAGCCTGCCGGTCACCAACCCGGACACCCGGCCCTGGCGGACGACCCCCGATCTGATCACTTGGTGGACCGGAGCCGGGGTCGTCGGCATCTCCCCGCTCCATCTGAGCCCGCTCTTCCAGATCCCCGACCTCGTCGGCCCGGTGACGGAAATGGCGCACCAGCTGATCGCGCCGACCGCGACCGGGATCGCCGTCCTCGACGCGAGCACCGGCGCGAAACTCCGCGAGATCGCGACCGAGGGCGCGGGGCCGTCGCAGGCCGGGGCCCGGCTCGCGGTGTGCGGCTCCACCGTGCTCCGCCAGCAGGACGGCCGCGTGCTCGCGTACGCCCCGACCGGAAGAGACCCCCGCCCTCGCTGACCTTCCAGGGCGATACTGCAAGATAGTCCGATGGCTCCGAAGCATCGACTCGTGCTCATCCGACACGGCGAGACCGAATGGTCGCGGAACGGCAGACACACCAGCGTCACCGACCTGCCCCTGCTCTCGGTCGGGCAGACCCAGGCGCAAGGGCTGAAGGGGCCGCTCGAGCAGCTGCAACTGCACGATCCGCTGGTCTACTCCAGCCCTCGCAAGAGGGCGCTGCAAACCGCGGAGCTCGCCGGGCTCACCGTCAACGAGACGTGGAACGACCTCGCCGAGTGGAACTACGGCGAGTACGAGGGCTTCACCACCCAGCAGATCCAGATGATGGAGCCGAACTGGTCGGTGTGGACGCATCCCTCCCCGGACGGGGAGAGCGAAGAGGACGTGCTGCACCGGGCGGACCGGGTGATCCGCGAAGCCGTGCCGAGGCTGGCGCACCACGACGTCGTGCTGGTCGGCCACGGGCACTTCAGCAGGGCGCTCATCGTCCGCTGGCTCGAGCAGCCGCTGGTGCTGGGCCGCCGGTTCGCCTTCCCCGCAGCTTCGATCACCGTGCTCGGCCACGAGCACGACATCCGCGTCGTCGAGGGCCTCGGCATCCGCAGCGCCCCCTCGGGCTACTTCGACGGGGCTGGGCTCCCCGTCGCCCCTCTCGCGTGAGCTCCTGGGTCTAGGCGCCGCCTCTCCGCCTCGTCAGAAGGTGCGGTTGTCCTGCGCCCAGCGCAGCGACGACGGGACGAACAGGCAGATCAAATCCGTGAGGACGGCCGCGCCGAGCGGATAGCCGTACAGCGGCTGCCGCGAGTCTTCGACGATGCCGTACGCGATGGGCAGCAGCAGGAGGCAGAAGATGACGATGACCCCTCGGCCCCACGACTTGCCGCGCAGGAGCGACCAGCCCGCCAAGGCGAACGTCCCTCCGAAAGCGAGGAACGCGACGGCGGTCGCCGGGGAGGAGAGCCCCGGAAAGCTTCGCCCCACAACGGCGGCGAACGCCACCGCGAGGCCGAAAACGGCCGCGATGAGGCCTAACGCGGCGGACACGACTCCGGACACGAGGATCGGTTTCGGCGGCGAGACCGCCATGCTCTTGTCGCGGTCAGGATGAGGGTCCGTGTTCATCGCCCTCAAGCGTAGGCGCTAGGCTTGGCGGGTGCGCGCGGTCCTGGTCGTTAATCCCCGTGCCACCACGACGACCCCGCAGTCACGAGCCCTCTTGGTGTCCGCGCTGGAGCGCGAGCTGGATCTGACCGTCAAGGAGACCGCGCATCGGGGACACGCAGCCGAACTGGCCGAGGCCGCGCGGGGCGAGGCGGACCTGCTGATCGCGCACGGCGGGGACGGGACGGTGAACGAGCTGGTCTCCGGCCTGCTCGGGCCGCCGAGCGAGTTCTGCGCCCCCGAACCAGGGGCCTTCCCCGCCGTCGCGGTGATCCCAGGCGGCTCGGCGAACGTGTTCGCCCGCTCGCTCGGGACCAGCCCGGACCCGCAGCGCGCCGTCGGCCAGGTCCTCGACGCGCTCCGCCAGGGCAGGCGCGCCAGGATCTCGGTCGGGCTCTGCTCCTCCCGCCTCGAAGACGGGCGGCACGAGGAGCGCTGGTTCGTCTGCAACGCCGGGCTCGGCATCGACGCCGACGTCGTCGCCATGATGGAGGCCGGACGCTGGTCGGGGCGCCCGGTCACGCCGACCCGGTATCTGCTCGCCACGGTGTCCGCGTTCTTCCGCTGGACTTTCCGCCCAGGACCGCTCACCCTCGAACTCCCCGGCCAAGCCGCTCTCGACGGGGTCAAGCTCGCGTTCGTCAGCAACTGCACGCCGTGGACGTACCTCGGCAACCGCCCCATTGTCACGAATCCCGGCGTCCGACATGACAAAGGGCTCGGCGTGTTCGCCACCACAAAGCTCGGGCTGCGATACGGAATCCCGCTGTCCCTCGCCCTGCTCTCCCCGAGGAAAGCCCCCGGCACGGCCGGGTCCATACGTGTCGACGATCTTCATGAACTCGTCCTGAGCAGCGCGGATCCTCTCCGCTGCCAGATCGACGGGGAATATGTCGGGCGCAGAGTTCGGGCAGAATTCCACGCGATTCCTTCTGCGCTCGACGTCGTCGCCCCCCATTTGTTACCGAACTGAGCCGCCCAGATTTCATTTTCCCGTGCAGGCTGGGAAAATTTGGAGTACAACTGGTAGGAATAGGCGCAGGAACTGCGCTGAGCTGCCAGAGAAGCGAGAAGGTGACAAAGGACACTTCCTACTCCCAAGCACTTGACTTCCGTCAGGATTGTGCGACCATACCAATGGCAACACTGCGGAAACATTAGGCCACGAAGTATGAACTGCGGGTTACATTCGCATGCGTACGGGACGGGCTGTGTGCGGCAGGTTTTTCGTGGACACCTAACCACCACTGGGACGATGCGGTCGAGAACGGCCGCACTGACAAGAACAAAGATTGACGAGGAGCAAAGAATGGATTGGCGCCATCAGGCCGTGTGTCGGGACGAAGATCCGGAGCTGTTCTTTCCAGTCGGCAACAGCGGCCCCGCGCTTGAGCAGATCAAGCGAGCCAAAGTGGTCTGCCAGCGTTGCCCGGTGAGCGCCGAGTGCCTTTCTTGGGCGTTGGCCTCCGGACAGGACTCCGGCATTTGGGGAGGTTTGAGCGAAGACGAGCGGCGTGCTCTCAAGCGGCGCAACGCGCGCGCCCGCGCCCGCACGGTCGTCTAAGCATCAGGACGAGAAAAAAGAGCCCCTGCGCAGCGCAGGGGCTCTTTTCTTTTGTCTCTCGCACGGCGGGGCGAGGGCTCGGGCGATGCGATGAAGCGCGCCAGGACGGGACCGTCAGTCCTCGTCCCCGTCTGAGCCGTCGTCGCCAGAAACGCCGAGAGCGCAGTGCAAGCCGTCGGAAAGGTCGCCCTCCACATGCGTCTGCACCTGTCCGTCCACCGAGATCTCGCACGTGAACTGGCCGTCCGGCTGCGATTCGGGGAGGGCCGCCGAGAGGTCGAGCGTACGCGCGAGCGCGCGCTCGTCTCCTCGTGCCTGGAAGCTGAGGTTCCAGGGCACGGGGACGAGCTTCGTGTTCACCGCCGTGCTCTGCGTCTTGTACGTGACGTTGATCAGGCTCCCCGGCTGCGGGCCGAAAACGAGGCTCGCGCTTTGCGCGCCGAAGACTCGGAAGACGATCTGGTGGACGCTCGGCTCGGCCGCCGCCGTCGGAGCGGTCGCCAAGGCTGCCCCGGCGGCCGCCGCGGCAAGTGAAACAGTGATTCTCGTGGGAAGCTTCCTCATCCCTTGATGATATCCCTTTCGTCTTGCTAACGGTTGACCCGCCTCGTCACACCCCACGGCCCCGCCGAACCAACGCGGCAAGGCCCAAGACGGCGAACACAAAGCCCACGGGGGAGCCCCGCGTGGATGGACCGCAAGATTACAAGAACCAGCGCTCCAGAACCCGCGCCACACCTTCTTCGGTGTGCGGCGCGGTGGTCTCGGACGCGGTCGCCAACACGAGCGGGTGCGCGTTGGCCATGGCCACCGAGCGGCCCGCCCAGCGCAGCATGGTGATGTCGTTTGGCATGTCGCCGAAGGCGATGGCGTCTTCCGCCTCGACTCCGAACATGGCGGCGAGTTCCGCGATGGCGGCGCCTTTGCTCACGCCCGGCGGGCCGATCTCCAAGAGGCCAGCGGGAGTCGAGAAGCTGACCTCTGCGAAACCTCCCACCTCCGGCCCGATCGCCTGCGCCATGCTGTCCGAGGATTGGCCGACTGCCCTGATCAAAAACTTCACCGCGGGCTTCGAGAGCAGCTCCTCTTCCGACACGGGGACGTAATCCGAGGTCACCCACGCGTGCACGTATCCTGGCGTGCTCACGTAGGCGAGCGGGTCGGTCCCGTGGTCCACTCGTTCCACGGCGAATTCCGCCCCCGGCAGCACCCGTTTGGTCGCCTCCGCGAGACGGCGCAGCGCCGCGATTTCGAACTCTTTGGCCTGCAACACCACGTCGTTCGCCGAATCGAAGGTGATCGAGCCGTTCGCGCAGATCGTCATGGGCGGTTGTTCGAGCTGTCGGACGACGCGCATCAAGCTGCGCACGCCCCGGCCGGAGGCGAGGACGAAATGCGCGCCGGACGCGACGGCCGAACTGATCGCTTTGCGGGTGCGCGGCGCGACTTGCTCGTTCTCGTCGAGCAAAGTGCCATCGACGTCGGTGACGATCAGCTTCGGCGGGTGGCCGTACGGCGCGTCTGCGCTTTCTCGTGGCTGGTGGTGCGGATGCTCGTGGGAATGGCGCGCTGGCATGCCGCTAATGCTTCTTCCCGCCGGTTTTGGACTGGGCGGCCTCCGAGGCGGCACGAGCCGCCGCGCGCTTGGCCCGCTTGGCCTCGGCTTCCGCCTCGTCCAACGCGTTCGCCTCCTCCAGGCTCGGCGCGCCGCCGCCGAGCCGCTTTGGCACCCAGAACGCGCCGGGCGGGTAAGGCCCGAACTTCTCCGCGTATTTGTCTTGGACCTCGTAGAGCTTGCTCTGCATGCTCTCGCGCAGCTTCACCATAAGCTCGTCGGCGGGCAGATCCGGCGCGATAGGGTCGGCGACCTCGATCCAGATCGGAATCTTGGTGCGGCCCATCGCCTTCGGATGCCCCTTGGTGATGATCCGCTGCGAGCCCCACACGATGACCGGCACAATCGGCACCTGCGCGTCGATGGCCATGCGCGCGGAGCCGGACTTGAACTCGCGCAATTCGAAGCTGCGCGAGATCGTGGTCTCCGGGTACACGGCGACCAGCTCGCCTTCTTTGAGCATCTGGACGGCCTGGTCGTAGCTCTCCTTGCCGTAGTCCCGGTCGACCGGGATGTGGCGCATCCGGTCGAAGGACCATTTGACCAAGGGATTCTCCCGCATCTCGGTCTTGTACATGAACCGCATGTTCCGTTTGTGCAGGAACGAGGTCAGGCCCGCGAACGGAATATCGAGGTACCCCGTGTGGTTTGTGGCCACGACCGCGCCGCCCTTCGCTGGCATATTGCCGACTCCGACGATCTTGAGCTGCAAGCCCTGATAGAGCCACATGAGCCGCGCGGCGGTGTTCACCGTTCCGTACAGGATTTCCATGCCGCCCAGCCTAGCCGTTCTGGCTGAAAGCGGCCACAGGAGGCGGTATCATGAGGGCGTGCTGGCGTTGCGCGCGGTGATCGCGGGAGTTGGGTTCGGCTCCCTGGCAATCGCCGCGGCGGGGGCGAGCCCTGCGGCCCGCGAATACGTCCCCGACCTCGTGCAGAGCAAACAGGCGGAGGCCGAGCGCGCCGATTCGCCTGGCGCTTGTTTCGCAGCTGGGCCCTCCGGGCGGCCTGGAGCCGTCGTGGACTGCAAGCACGAACACGTCTTCGAGCTCGCGGCGAGCATCAACCTCAACGACTACCCCGGCTCGGCGTTCACCTCCTCGGCCTACCCCGACCAAAAACGCATCGCGGCCTGGAACCAGCAGCTCTGCGAGCCCGCCGTCTCCGCGTATCTCGGCGAGCGCCTCGACTCCCTCGGCCGATTCAAAGTCGGCTCGCTGCTATCCGGCGAGAAAGCGTGGGCGCGCGGCGAGCATGTCCTCCGGTGCGGCCTCGAAATGCCCGGCGGCAGCCACAAACTGCTCGTCTTCACCGGCAAGGTGGCCGATCAGGACCAATCCCTCACCTACGACACCGGCGTGTGCGTCGGGGCCGAGCGCAACATGCCAACCGACCCGGTGGACTGCAGCCAGCCCCACGCCTTCGAAATCGTCGGGCAGGCGGACCTCGCCGCGCAGTTCCCCGGCCGCGCCGACGCGAATCCGCCGAGCGAGGACGAACAGAACGACAAGCTCAAAGACCTCTGCGAAAAAGCCGCGGAATCCTATCTCGGCAACGCCGACCACCTGCGGGACACGACGCTGGACGTGAACTGGACGATCCTCAAACCGCAGAGCTGGCTCGTCGGCAGCCGCAAGGCCGTGTGCTTCTTGGCCAAACACAACGACCAGGGGTTCGCGGTCTTGGGGGGCAGCGTCAAAGGCAGCCTGCTGGTCGACGGGGCGAAGCCGGTTCCCCCGCCGAAGCCGACCCGAAGCACCTCGGTGCCGATTGCGCCACCTGGCCGCCCCCGCGAGTAGCGCTCCGGGGCGGGAGGGCTAGAGGAACGGGCGGACTTCGACCTCAGCCTCGGCCAAGGCTTTTCGGACGGCGCGCGCGGCGGCCACCGCGCCGGGGGTGTCGCCGTGGACGCAGATCGACTCGGCCTTCCCCCCGCGCGCGAGCCGGGCGGCCTGTTCGCCGACGGCGGCGGGGTCGGCCAGCACCGCGCCGGGCTCCCCTCGGGGGACCAATCTCCCTTGCGGCGTGTACGCGCGGTCGGCGTACGCCTCGGCGACGAGCCGCAATCCGCGCGCCTCTGCCTTGGCGGTGATCGCCCCGCCGTAGTGCAAGACCGGCAGTCTGGCGTCAAAATCAGCCACGGCCTCGGCGAACGCCTCGGCCTGGGCTTCGTGCTCGGTGAGCGCGTGGTACAGCGCGCCATGCGCCTTGACGTAGCGCACTCGGCTCCCGACGCATCGGGCGATGGCGTCGAGCGCGCCGATCTGATAGACGACAGCCGCGGCGAGGTCGTTCGGGGCGATGTCGATGAACCGGCGCCCGAAGCCCAGAAGGTCGGGGTAGCTCACCTGGGCTCCGACCACGACCCCGGCGCGCGCTGCGGCAGCACAGGTCTCCCACAACGTCGCCGGATCCCCGGCGTGGAATCCGCATGCGATATTCGCGCTGGTCACGACCTCGAGCATGGCGAGATCGTCGCCAAGGCGCCAAGCGCCGAAAGACTCCCCCAGATCTGCGTTCAGGTCAACCACTGCGATGTCCAAAGCTCCTGTCCCGCGCGTCGCGGCGGACAGCCGGGAGCCTCGCCCTTATCTGCCGTCCACGGGCCAGGAGATCCCATGCGATCCGCCGCCCGATCCGTCGTGGCCGCCGGAAGTGCCTCCCGATCCGCCGCCCGAACCGTCGTGGCCGCCGGAAGTGCCGCCCGAACCGTCGTGGCCGGAGCCGTCGCCCGAACCGTTGTGGCCGGAGCCGCCCGGCTCGGTCATGAGGGCGGCGCGAGGCTCGGTGTTCTTCCCGTCGAGCGAGGCGGTATGGGAGCCGCAGCCGACCGCAGCCATTGCTGGCATGAGGACGAGCAGCGCCACAACCGGTCGACGGAACATCATAACTGGATAGTAACGTGACGCGATCCAAGATCGCCAGCTACGTATCCCGACCGTAATAATTACTTTTCCCAACGGCAAGAGCCGAGCTCGGCGCAGGTTGGTGCAGCAATTGCCGCACCACGGCCTTGGCGATGAGCTGCGCCTCGCGGCGCAGCTCGTCCTTCAGCCGCTGCGAGTCGTAGTCGAGCCTCGCCGAGAACTGGCGGTCCACCGTGTAGTCGCTGAGATAGTCCGCGCCCGCCACTCGGACCAAAACCCGCATGTTGGACACGCGCAGGCTGATCTGCCAGGTCGCCCCCTGGCGCTGCGAGTAGTCCCACCAGCCGACTGCCTCGTCCCCGATCCCCGGTTCGGGTATCAGCCGCTTCGCGTCGATCAACGCCGGTTTGAACTCCCGCTTCGCCTCGTCGACCCCGTTGGAGAGGAAGCCGCCCTGGTAGAGGTCGTATTCGAGGAGAACCCTGCGGAAATTCGGCTCCCCTTGCTTCCAGTCCTTGCGATTGACAGGGTCGGTGAACGAGCGCGCGCAGGACTTCGTCGAGTCAGAGGGCCGGGCAAGGGCGGCGTCCTCGGGCGATATCTCGTCCTTGCTCTCCTGCGCGGCGAGCGGCCCCAGCGCCGCGTCCACGACAGCCTCCACGCCGGAGAAGCAGGTCTCGGGCAGCGAGCTGAACCGCTCCGACCCTCCGAACAGCGAGCATCCCGCCGCGCCGAGGAGGAGCGCGAAAGCTCCCAACATCGCACCGCCTGTTCTGGCGGATGCTCCGGCTCTCCTCATCTGCTCAACCGTATCAGCCCCCGCCCCGACGACGATTTTCAACGATCAGCGCGTCGGCGGAAATGATCGACCGCCCGCGCGACCACGTACAGCAGGAAGCAGATGGTCGTGATGAGCGCGGACGGCGGCCACGCCGGGGCCAACGAGAGCAGCACCCCGCCCACTGCCGCGGTCTGCGCGAAGAGGAAGGTCAGCGCGGCCCTCAGCCGAGGCGACGAGGTCAGACGGACCGAGGCGGCCGCGGGGGCGACCATGAGCGCGAGCACCAAGAGCGCGCCGACCACCTGCATGCCGATAGCGGCGGCCGCGGCCACAAGCACGGTGAACCCCACGGCGAGCGAACGGGTCGGGACTCCTTTCGCCGCCGCCGAGCCGGGGTCCACGCTGGCGAACCACAGGGGCCGTCCGCACCAGGCGACCGCGAGGCACGCCACGGCCGCCGTCGCAGCCATCAGCCACACGTCGTCTTCGCCGACGTTCGCGAGCCCGCCGGTCAGGAGCGCGGACAAGTTCGTGGCCGCGCCCTCGCGCAGGTTCAAGAGCAGCACCGACAAGCCGAGGCCGAAAGAGAGCACCACGCCGTACGCGATATCCCTGTCCGCCGCCCGCAAGCCCAGAACGCCGAAGACCAGCCCCGCCGCGAGCGCCCCGAGCATCGAGCCCGCGCGCACCGAGACCCCCAAGAACAGCGCCAGTGCCGCCCCGGTCACGGCGAGCTCGCTGGTCGCGTGCACCGCGAAGCTCATCCGCCGCTGCACGATGAACGGGCCGAGCGCGGCGGAGAGCAGCCCGAGGATCGCGGCGGCGAGCACCGCGCGCCGCGTCGGATCGTAATCGAGCAGCGCGGCGGTCAGCCCCCAGTCGAAGAAGCTCGCCGTGTTCACCTGTGGCCCTCTTCGAGAGCGCCGACCACGACCAGCTTGCCCCGCACGCGGAGCACGTCGATGGGCGCTCCGTAGAGCGCGGAGAGCGACTCGGCGGTCATCACGTCGTCCACCGGCCCCAGCCGGTACCCGCCGCCCGCCAAATACAGCACCCGGTCCACATGCGCGAGCACCGGGTTGAGCTCGTGGGTGATGAAGACGACCGCCGCGCCGCGCTCTTTCTGCTGGGCCACGATCTGCTCGACCACCAGCGCCTGGCTCGCGAGGTCCAGGCTCACCAACGGCTCGTCGCAGATGAGCAGCTTCGGATCGTTGATCAGGACTTGGGCGAGCCGCAGCCGGGCGAACTCGCCGCCGGACAGCGCCCCGACCGGACGGTTTGCGAATTGGGCCGCGCCGAGCCTGGCGAGCGTCTGCGCCACCTCGGCCTTCCTGCGCGCGGCGCGCAGCAGGCCCGGGCCGAAGCGGTGGCCGTCGTAGCCGAGGCCGACGAAGTCGGCGCCGCGCAACGCGGTCGTGCGGTCCAGCCCCGCGCGTTGCGCGAAGTAGCCGAGCCGGCTTCGGGCTTCGGCGGGCGGTTGGCCGAAGATGGTGGCGCTCCCCTCGTCGAGCGCCCGCAGCCCGAGCGCCGCTTGGGCGAGCGTGGACTTCCCCGCGCCGTTGGGGCCGAGGACGGCGAGGAATTCGCCGGGGGCGAGGTCGAGGTCGAGCTTTTCCACCAGCGTGCGCCCTCCGGCTCGCAGCGTCGCGCCCACCAGCCGCAACGCCGCGCCGTCAGCGCGGGCCGGCATTGCTGCGATCGTCGCCGTGCTCGTCGTGGCGGTAGTCAGGAGGCAAAGCGGGGCCGCCGAGGGCGCTGGTGAACCCCCCGACCACGTTGGCGAGCCAGTCGCCATAGGTCTTCTGGTCCGGGGACGGGGTCTCGCCGACCCCGACGGTCGGCACGCCCGCCGCTTTCGCGGCCCGGAGCACTGCGTCGGCGGATTTGTTGGGGTTCTGCGGGTTGTCGACCACCAAATCGGCCCCGCGCGAGCCGAGCAAGCCCACCACTGCGGCCTGGTCGGCGAGCGAGGGGTCCGAGTCGTTGGCCACCGCCGTTCGGTAGCCCTGGGGCGTGGCGTCCTCTGCCGCGAGGTAGTAGAGGAGGTACTGGGCGACCGACTCGGTCTGGACCGCGCGAAGCGCGGGATGGCGCTCGGCGAGCAGCTGCAGCTGGTCCGCGAAGACGTGCAGCTGCGCGTGGAGCGCTTTGAGGTTCTGCTGGTAGAAGTCCTTGTTCGCGGAGTCCTCGCGCCCCAGCTGGTCCGCAAGTTCCCCCGCCACCGCGTCCACCACGGCGAAGTTGAAGAACAGGTGCGGATTGTCGAGCTCGGCGCGGCCCTTCGGCACGAGGCCGTTCGAGACGATCTTCGCGGACTCGGCCTTGATCGCGCGCGCGCCCCCCGCGTCCGAGAGCGCCTTGTCCATGAACGCGTCGTAGCCCATGCCGTTGAGCACCACGTCGCTCGCGCTGCCGATCGCCGCCGCGTCCCGCGAGCTCAACTGGTACTCGTGCGGGTCTTTGCCAGCTCCGACGATCACCGAGACGGGGATCTTCTCGCCCGCGATCGCCTTCGCGACCAGTCCCCATGCTTGCGTGGAGGCCACGATGTTCGGCGCGTGCGCCTTCGCCGAGCCCGCACCTCCGTGCTCGCACGCGGCGACGGAAAGCGCCACGAGGGCGAGCGCGCCGAACACCGCGCCGCGCGGCCGTTTTGGAGGCATTCTCGTCCCTTTCACACGTCGTTCATCGAAAATCGCGCTTATTGAAAACTGTTTTCAACAGGCGTTTCAATATAACATGCCGGAGAGGATCTGGCCTGTCCAAAAATTTTTAGAGCGAATTTTTAGAGCGCGGACTCCGGCAACGCCATGATGTCGTTGTCCAGGCTCGCGACAATCGTCTTGAGCGAGGAGAGCTTGGGCAGGATGTTCTTCGCGAAGAAGACGGCCGTCGCGACCTTGCCCTCGTAGAAATCCCGGTCCGCCTCCGACGGGGCTCCGTCGAGGGCCGCGAGGGCGATCTGCGCCTGGCGCAACAGCAGCCATCCGATGAGCAAGTCGCCGGCCGCCATCAGGAACCGCACGCTGGCCTGGCCGAGCTTGTACGCCTCCGACGGGTTCTCGGCCGCGGCGAAGAGGTAGCCGCCGAGCGCGCCGAAGACGTCGCGGAAGTCCCCGAGCGCGACGCGCAGGAACTCGCGGGCCTCCTTGAGCCGCCCGTTGCCCGCGTCCGAGTCCACGAGTGACTGGATCTGGCCGAGGATGTGGTTCAGCGCCACGGACTGGTCCCGCACGATCTTGCGGAACAGGAAGTCCAAAGCCTGGATCGCCGTGGTGCCCTCGTAGAGGGTGTCGATCTTCGCGTCGCGGATGTACTGCTCGATCGGGTAGTCCTGCAGGAAGCCGGACCCGCCGAAGATCTGCAGCGCGTCCGCGAGGTGGGCGTAGCCCTGCTCCGAGCCGACCCCTTTCACCAGCGGCAAGAGGAAGTCGTTCACCCGGTAGGCGAGATCCTTGTCCGCGCCGAAGAGGCGTTCGGCCGCCGCCGCGTCCTGGTAGGTGGCGGTGAGCAGGTACAGGGCGCGCAGGCCCTCGGCGTATGCCTTCTGCTCCAGCAGGCTCCGGCGCACCTCGGGGTGGTGGACGATGGTGACCTTCGGTGCCTCCTTGTTGAGCATCTGGGTCATGTCCTGGCCCTGCACGCGCTCCTTGGCGAACTCAAGCGCGTTGAGGTACGCGGTGGAGAGCGTCGAAATCGACTTGATGCCGACCATCATGCGGGCGTTCTCGATGACGTCGAACATCTGCGCGATGCCGTCGTGGACCTCGCCGACCAGCCAGCCGACGGCGGGGACGCCGTGCTGGCCGAAGGTCAGCTCGCAGGTGGTGGAGGCCTTGATGCCCATCTTGTGCTCGACGTTGGTGACGAAGACGCCGTTGCGCTCGCCCTTGGTCCGAGTCGTGAAGTCGTAATGCCACTTGGGGACGAAGAAGAGCGAGAGGCCCTTCGTACCGGCCTTCGCGCCCTCGGGCCGGGCGAGGACGAGGTGGAAGATGTTCTCGAAGACGTCGTCGGAGGTGGCGCTGGTGATGAAGCGCTTCACGCCCTCGATGTGCCAGGTGCCGTCCGGCTGCAAGGCCGCCTTGGTGCGGCCCGCCCCGACGTCCGAGCCCGCGTCCGGCTCGGTCAGCACCATCGTGGCTCCCCAGTTCTGCTCGGCGATCACCTTGCACCACTGCTTCTGCTCCTCGGTGGCGAGGCGGTAGAAGATGTTGTTGAACGCGGAGCCGCCCGTGTAGAACCAGGTCGAGGAGTGGGCTCCGCCGATCATCTCCCACGCGGCCCAGCCAAGCGAGCGGGGCGCGGGGATGCCGCCCAGCTCCGGGTCGAGGCCCAGCTGGGCCACCCCGGAGTCCAGCACCAGCCTGATGCCCTCCTTGAGCGCGTCGGGCAGCACGGCCTCGAACGTCTGCGGGTCGTAGACCGGCGGTTCGCGGTCCGCCGGGGCCCAGGTGTCGGCCAGCGGCCCTTCTGCGATCTTGCGGGTCTCGCGCAGGATCTCGCGGGCCGCGTCGGCGTCGAGGTCGCCGTAGTCGCCCTCGCTCAGAGTCTCGGCCAGGCCGTTGCACTCGAAGAGGTTGAACTCGATGTCGCGGAGGTTGGCCTTGTAGTGGCCCATGCTGCGTGCCTTTCTCGACGGTGGGTGCAATCGCGCCGACAAGCTGGTCCCTGCCCTTGGACGCTTTTGGCCCGAGCGCGCAAGCGGCGGTCGGGCCAAAAGCGCCAGAGGAGCCTCAGAACGCCGCTTCGGACAACTCCATAATATCGTTGTCCAGGTTTTCGATGATGCCTTTGAGCGAAGCGTTCTTCGGCAGGATGTTCTTCGCGAAGTAGATCGCGGTCGCGACCTTGCCCTCGTAGAAGTCCCGGTCGGAGCCGGAGGCCCCGCCGTCGAGCGCCTCGATGGCGATCTGCGCCTGGCGCTGGAGCAGCCAGCCGATGAGCAGGTCGCCGGCCGCCATCAGGAACCGCACGCTGACCTGGGCGATCTTGTAGCCCTCGGTCGGGTTCTCCATCGCGGCGAAACCGATCGCCGCGAGCGCGTTGAACGAGGCCTGGAAGTCGGCGAGCGCGGCGCGGAGGAACTCGCGGGCGTCCTTGAGCCGCCCGTTGCCCGCGCCCGAGTCCACGAACGCCTGGATCTGGCCGAGGATGTGGGTCATCGCGGCGGTCTGGTCCCGGACGATCTTGCGGAAGAAGAAGTCGAGCGACTGGATCGCCGTGGTGCCCTCGTAGAGAGTGTCGATCTTCGCGTCGCGGATGTACTGCTCGATCGGGTAGTCCTGCAGGAAGCCGGACCCGCCGAAGATCTGCAGGCTCTCGGCCAGGTGCGAGTAGCCCTGCTCCGAGCCGATGCCCTTCACCAGCGGCAAGAGGAAGTCGTTCACCCGGTAGGCGAGATCCTTGTCCGCGCCGAAGAGGCGTTCGGCCGCCGCGGGGTCCTGGTAGGTGGCGGTGAGCAGGTACAGGGCGCGCAAGCCCTCGGCGTATGCCTTCTGCTCCAGCAGGCTCCGGCGCACCTCCGGGTGGCGCATGATGGTCACGCGGGGGGCGTCCTTGTTCATCATCTCGGTGAAGTCCGAGCCCTGCACGCGCTCCTTGGCGAACTCAAGCGCGTTGAGGTACGCGGTGGAGAGGGTCGCGGTGGACTTGATGCCGACCGTCATGCGGGCGTTCTCGATGACGTCGAACATCTGCGCGATGCCGTTGTGCACGTCGCCGACCAGCCAGCCGACGGCGGGGACTCCGTGCTGGCCGAACGCGATCTCGCAGGTGGTGGAGGCCTTGATGCCCATCTTGTGCTCGAGGTTGGTGACGAAAGCGCCGTTGCGCTCGCCTCGGGTCTGCGTCTTGAAGTCGTAGTGGTACTTCGGGACGAAGAAGAGCGAGAGGCCCTTCGTGCCGCCCTTGGCCCCGACCGGACGGGCGAGGACGAGGTGGAAGATGTTCTCGAAGAGATCGCCGGAGGTCGCGCCGCTGATGAAGCGCTTCACGCCCTCGATGTGCCAGGTGCCGTCCGGCTGCTCGGTCGCCTTGGTGCGGCCCGCGCCCACGTCCGAGCCCGCGTCGGCCTCGGTGAGCACCATCGTCGCGTCCCAGTTCCCGGCGGCGATGACCTTGCACCACTCTTTCTGCTCCGGGCTGGCGACGTTGTAGAAGATCTGCGCGAACGGGACGCCCCAGGTGTAGAACATCGCGGCGGCGTTCGCGCCCCACAGCATCTCCGTGATCGCCCAGCCGAGCGCGCGCGGCGCGGCGATGCCGCCCAGCTCCGGGTCCACGCTCAGCTGGAGCGCGCCGGACTCGACGATCAGCTGGATCGCGCGCTGCAGCTCTTCGGGCAGCTCGGCCTCGAAGGTCTCCGGGTCGTAGACCGGCGGGTTGCGGTCCGGGCCGACCCACGCGTCGGCGAGAGGGCCTTCGGCCAGCTTGCGGGTCTCGCGCAGGATGTCGCGGACCGCGTCGGAGTCGAGGTCGTCGTAGCCGCCCTTGGCGAGGGTGTCGGCGAGGCCGTAGCACTCAAAGAGATTGAATTCGATGTCGCGGAGGTTGGCTTTGTAGTGGCCCATGGTGCATGCCTTTCGGTCAGATGCGCAGTCATCGGATGCGAGGTCTTGGAGTATGGTAAGTTACTGGCGAGTAACTAACGGTATTCAAGTTTACAACATACTGAGGCTGCCGCACCATGGAGGCATGGCTAATCTGCCCGTTGTCGACCTGGCCGACGCCGCCGGCCGCCCGCTCGAATTCGCCGTCGAGCTGCGAGAGGCCATGCGCGAAGTCGGGTTTTGCTATCTCGTCGGGCACGGCGCGGACGACCTCGAGGACGAGGAGGACGGGCTCTTCGCCCTGGCCAAGCGCCTCTTCGCGCTGCCCGACGGGGAGAAGGCGGCCGTCAGCATGGCGCAGAGCCCGCACTTCCGCGGCTACACCCGGCTCGGGGGCGAGCTCACCGGCGGGCAGGTGGACTGGCGTGAGCAAATCGACATCGGCCCCGACCTCGACCCGATCCCCGGCGCGCGGGGCTCGTGGAACCTGCAAGGCCCGAACCAGTGGCCGCCGGGGCTGCCCGAACTGCGCCCGGCGGTCGAGCGGCACTGCGCGCGCCTCGACGCGGTCGGCCAGAGCCTGCTCGAAGCGCTCGCCCTCTCGTTCGGCGCGGAGCCCGGCTCCTTCGACCGGGCCTTCTATCCCGAGCCCGGCCCCGCCGACCCCGACGGCTACGTCCCCCGGCCCGCGACCCTGCTGAAAATCGTCCGCTATCCAGGCGGGAGCGGCTACCGGCAGGGCGTCGGCGCGCATAAGGACTCCGGAGTGCTCACCCTCCTCGCCAGCGCGCCCGGCTCGGTCGGGCTGCAGGTCGACGTGCCGGGCCAAGGCTGGACCGACGCGCCGACCGTCCCCGGAGCCCTCATCGTGAACATCGGCGAGCTGCTCGAAGTGGCGACCGGCGGCTATCTGCGCGCCACCCGCCACCGAGTCCTCGCCCCGGCCGAGGGCGAGGAGCGCTTGTCCGTCCCGTTCTTCTACAACCCGGCGCTCGGCTCCACGCTGCCCGCGCTCGACCTGCCCGCCGAACTCGCCGAACGCGTCCGCCCCGCCCCGCCCGAGCCGGACAACCCGATCTTCCGCACGTACGGCGAGAACGCGTGGAAGTCCCGGATCAGGGCGCATCCCGACGTGGCCGAACGCTGGCACGGCATCGCCGCGAAAGCTCCCGCCAGCGCCTACTGAGCCGAGCCAGAGGAAAACCGGCGGGCGAAAGCCCCGACGCGGCTCTCGGCGTAGGCTGGGCGGTATGAGCGCTCTTCTCGACCTTCCCCTCACCACCCTGCGCGGCCAGGCGGCCACGCTGCGCGACCTCGCCAGCGCCTCCGGCCCGGTGCTAGTCGTCAATGTCGCGTCCAAATGCGGGCTCACCCCGCAGTACCAGGGCCTTGAGCAACTGGCGAAGGACTACGGCCCCGAGAAATACGGCTCCGGAGCCCTGACCGTCGTCGGCGTGCCCTGCAACCAGTTCGCGGGCCAGGAGCCCGGCTCCTCGGAGGAGATCGAGACGTTCTGCTCCACCACCTACGGCGTCACGTTCCCCCTGCTGGAGAAGGCCGACGTCAACGGCGAGGGGCGGCATCCGCTGTACGCCGAGCTGACCCAGGCCCCCGACGCCGACGGGCAGGCGGGCGACGTCCAGTGGAACTTCGAGAAGTTCCTGATCGCCCCGGACGGCTCGGTGGCGGGCCGGTTCCGCCCGAAGACCCCGCCGCAGGCCCCCGAACTGATCGCGGCCATCGAAGGGCTGCTCGGCTCCTGAAGCCCGGCGAACCCCCTCGGTTCGCAGTAAGCTTGCGCCCCGTGACCGAATCATCCGCCGTCTACCCGCCGCAAGCGACCGCCGTATCCATCCAGGTCCGGTTCGGCGACATGGACGCGTACGGGCATGTCAACAACGTGTCGACGCTCCGCTTGATCGAAGAGGCCCGCTGTCGGCTGCTCCTCGACCAGTTGGGGTGGACGGACTTGCGCGTCCTCGTCGCCAGGCAGGAGATCGAATATCGCGCGATGCTCCACTACAGCACCGCCGATCCGAAGGTCTGGATCTGGGCCAGCCGCGTCGGCGGTTCGAGCTTCGAGCTGTCCTACGCCATCGAGAACCCTGACGGACAGGTCACCGCCGTGGCCGCGACGACGATCGTCGTCATCGACGAGAACAGCCGCCCCGCGCCGATCCCCGACGAGGCGCGCGCCAAGCTCGACAAGCTGTCCGGCCCGCCCGTCCCGTTCCGGGGCCGCTGAGAATTCCCAGCGAGACCACGCGCTTTCCTCAGGAAAACCGCAGGCTGCGCTTCGCTCTCCGGTCCATCCTTGTCATAGGGGCGAATCCGCACGAGGTTTCGCCGCAGCATGGAAGGAACGCACATGTCCCCTCGCCGACTCGCAACCAAGATCATCGCGTCCGCCGTCCTCGCCGCCGTGGCAGTGAGCGGGCTGGCCCCTGTCGCGCTGGCCGAGAACAACGGGAACAACCAGCACGCCGGGCAGAGCGCGCCCGCCCGTTGACGCCGCGTCAATGCAGCAGCTTGAGCCCCACCACCGCGGCGACGATCAGCGCGATCAAGAACGCCTTCGCGTGCGAGTACGGCTCAAGGCCGAAGAGCATCCCGTAGCCGACGGTGAGCGCCGCGCCGACCCCCACCCAGACCGAGTACGCCGTGCCGAGCGGCAACTGCCGCAACGCGTAGCCGAGGCCGCCCATGCTGAGCGCCAACGCAGCGGCGAACACCAGCGACGGGGCCAGCCGGGTGAACCCTTGGGTTTTGGAGAGAGCGACCGCCCACACAGCCTCGAACGCTCCAGAGACCACGAGCACGAACCAAGACAACATGTTTGCACCTTCTACGCGCCGTCTTGTCGTCTGCCGGGTACGGCGGTGCTCGTCCGGTCGCCTTGTCGAGGCGTTTCCAAGCTAGCACAACCGCGGCCGGACACTCCGCCGCTCAACGCTTGACGGCGGGGCTTTTCGGCGCGCGCCATACCCCTGCCGCGAACAACGCGACGCCCAGCACGAAAAACTCCCAGTCGCCCTTGCGCGGCGCGGCGCGCCCGTCGAGCAGCATGGAGCAAGCCGGCCAGACGTACGCGAGCATCCCGAGGACCAGCAACCCCGCAGCTTGCGCGCAGGCCGCCTTCTGGGACTCGCCGCCCGGCGTTTCACGCGCCCGCACGAGCAGGAACACCAAGGGCAGGAACACCGCCGCCCCGCCGAAGCACACCGCGAGGAACGAAGCACCGCGCGGGTGCTGGCCGAGGAACGCCCAGGTGAGCATGAACACAAGGACCGTGCCCGCGCACGCCGTGCGCAGCGAGACGCGCGCGGAGCGGCCTGTCGCCGCCCCCGGCACGCGGCCACCCCGCGCGGGCCGCGCGTTCGGCGGCAGAGACAACGCGCCGTCTTTCTGCGCTTGCTCGCGCCATTGCGCGTAGCGCGCGTCGACGACCGCGTCGACGCGCGCCTGGTTCTCGAAGGTGTAGGGCACGTGGAAGGACGAGGGCATATCGGCGGCGAGCGCGGCTGTGAGATCGTCGTAGTAGCCGGGCTCGCCCTCGAACCGGAAGTAAAAGCGGGCGAACGCGTTGCCCTCGTCGCTGAGCATGGAGCCGATCAGGCACCTGTCGAACCAGTCCCAGAGCTCGACCGCAGTGATCCGGCGCTCGTTGTACGCGGCGATCCTCTGGCGCGCGGACTTGGCCCAGTCGTCGCGGAGCAGGCCGCGCGACGCGAGCCAGCCGAAGAAGAACGCGGTCGGCACAGCGGCCTGCGCGGTGGCTTGCTCCGGGTCCAAACCGTACTCGTGCGCCAGGACGTGGGCGTGGTACTCCGCCTTGTCGTACACGTGCGGGCTCGCCGGATCCGGCGAGCCCGGGGTTTCCGGCGCGCCTTCGACGGGGAGGGCCGCCCGTCGGTCGCCGGGCGGATCGTAGCCGCCCTCCAGCGCCACCTGAGCCATGTGCCCGAGCGGCACGGAATAGGCGGGCGGTATGTACTTCGCGCCCGTGCCCGGCACGCGACGGCCCAGAACGTCATAGTTCAAGCCGCGCCCGATACGGTCGAACTCGCTGATACAGATGTTTTCGAAGTCGAGCACGGTCCCCGCCCAGTCCGGGCCCTCGCGCAGCTTGGCCACCACGACGCGCCGGTGGCTGATCATGTCGCGGTTCTCCTCGGCCGTGTCGAGCCGCCACGCGTAGTCGGGGCGGCGGCGGACCACGATCTCGCCGAGGAGGATCGCGACGTCCATCAGCATCGACAGCGCGATGCGCTCGCCCTCTTTCGGGCTGGACAGCTGCTCCGCGGAGCGAGACGGGAACGCCGGGGTCCAGGCCGAGGGCCACTCCTCCAGCGCCCACCGGTCGAGCGCCCGCAAGAACGGGCGCGGATCCTCCTCGGACAAACCCGCACGCGCGTCCAAACCGAACTCCTGCAGCAGGCCGCCGACGACCGCCAACCGCTCCTCGCGCGCCGAGAGCAAATACCGCAGGTTCTCCTCGCATTCGGCGAGGCGCAACGAGTTCGGATCGCCGGGGAACGGCGCCCGGTACGGCGGATACTCGGCCAACAGCTCCGGCAGACGGCCCCGAGGCCGCACGGGATCCCCGATGTCGAGCCAACGGCGGAGAAAATCGAGCATGCTGCGCCTCCCAAAACTGAACCGACCCATGAGCATACCTGGACGCAGGCCAAACAGACCGGAACAGGCTGATGTCCTGCGCCTTTCTGGAAACTTTGGCACAGCGCACGCGCGTGCGATGCGGTATCATCCCGCCGTAAGCCGGAACGTCGGCCCGTCAACGCATGTCGATAGGAATAATCGTGAAGATCCTCGCCGCCAGCGCGTCGTTCGCGCTTGCCATCATGTTCGGCGGTCTCGCCGATGCCGCCCTCGCGGCTCCCGCGCACAGCACAGTGGTCGTCGCCCACTTCGACGACGACCACGGGCACAACGACACCGACCTCGACAACAACGACCCGGTGACCAACCAGGGCCCCAACAAGGTCACCCCTCGAGTCCGCGACGACGAGCGGACCGCCGGGGGGACCGGGATCGCCGACGACGACAACTGACGGCCCCGCCGAAGGGGTAGGCGATCAGCCCCACCCCAGCTCGTGCAGCTGCTCGTCGTCGATGCCGAAATAGTGCGCGAACTTCGACCTGGGCGTTTGCAAGGATGGGCAGTTTAGGGCAGTGACGCTTACCTGGCCTTTTATAGGTTGATAACGTTGTCGTGATCTAGCGGCTTGCGGACGTGCTGCGTACTCGCTGCGTACCGAAGCGACTACACCCCGCATCTGGACCCCGGCGAGTACATCGTGCCCTTGAGCAAGGGAGGGGCCGACGTGCTCGCGAACAAGCAGGCAGCGCACCGGGACTGCAACAGAGCCAAAAGCGACACCAGCGTCACAGACCTACGGCGGGCGTACGTGACCGAGAGGGCTTGGTAGCAGGTGGGGGAAGATTCGATCTTCGCGTCATCAGCGCTCCATAACGCGGAACACGTCACTGAGGGCCTTGGACAACCAGTCCGATATAGGCAGTGCCTTCGGCTACGTGGTCGATGAACTCGACCCCCGCGACGACATGCTCGGAACCGTCGATCAAGACATGATCGCCCACGCGAACTGTTCGATCCCCGAGCTGATCGGGGTCGATCGTCGCGACCCGACCACGCCCGGTGATCGAGAACCACCCCTTCGCCCACAACTCGACCATGCGCCAAGGCTAGCCCCCAGAGCGAATAGACACGCCCCCGACCGCATACCCCCAGGGGGGATGACCCCCAAGGGGGCCAAAACCGCCGCTCGGCCGCATAGGCGAACGCCCCCTCCTTGATTTTTTCCAACGAGGCACCGTCTCACGAGGCCGGTCGGGCGCTACGGGGGTATTCGGATGATGTTGGGCTCGTGTTCGTGCCCCTACGGCGACCTGAGGGCGTTTTGCCTGGTGGGTGGCTAGTCTCATGCTCGCGACATGGCAGTTCGCGGCTTCAGCGTGCTTTCAGCCGTGGCGTGTGGCCCGGAGTCCGGCGGAGGCGTTGGATTGTGCCGGTTTCCGGGTTGCAGCCATGATCACATAAATTGTGATTACAATCATAATGCTTGACGCGACGGCGACAGTCCGCTAGGCGACGCTTGCTGACCGCGGGATCAATCCGACCGCGCCGACCGATCCTAATGTGTGATTTGAATCTCTTTCCTGAAAGAAATGGAACCGAACGCCGTTGAAATACGTCGCGCCGAAACGCGCATAAAACCATGGGGTGCTCGACGGATTATTCACCACTTCTGCAGCTGCGGCGGGCGAACGAATTTTGCTGAAACGTTCGGCGGCATATGCTTCACACCACTCGGGATCGGCTTGCGGTCCCGGCGGCAGGGAAGACCCCGGATTGCGGATGCGCGGGGCGTGTGAGGATTGGAGCGGCGGTGAGCGGGTTCGGGTCTGCGGGGCATGATCCCGAGGCTGTGGCGTCGCTGTTGTCCCATCTTGAGGGCATCGCGGAGCGGTATCACCGGATCGCGGTCCGGGTCGATGAGCAGGTGGCCGCGACGGTGTTCACCGACGACCCGATAGGCCGGGACGCGCGCAAGATCGCGCACGAGTACCGGGATTCGCAGATTGCCGAGCTGAACGACTTGCAAGAGGGCTTGCAAGGGTTGATGGACTTCGCGGAGGACTCGGCCAAGATCCAGCGCGAGGCGGACCAGGAGAGCGCCGAGGCGTTCGGCGACCGTCGAGGGGAGGGGTGATCTATGGAGTGGGAGACCGCGCTGGGAGGCCACGGCAAAGGGCGTCCGTATGCGCCGCATCCGCGCGCCGGGGAGCCGGTCCGGCCACCGGCCAGACGACGCGGCGGCACCCCGGCAGAGGCGCAGCCGCGCGAGCAGGTAGCGCGGCCCGCGCAGCGCAGCGCGTCGGAAATCGACCTCGCAGCGCCCCGCGAACGACAACAGCCGCAAGAACAGTCGAGCGCGCCGACCCACGAGACGATTGTCTCCGATCAGCGGCACGCGTCGGACACGGCCCAGACCGAACGGCGGGAGGAGGCCGAAGCTATCGAGCGCGAGGGGCCGCGCCACGCCGCGACCGAGCCGAGCGAGGAGACGAGCGGGCCGGAATGGGGCCAAGACGCGCAAGCCAGAGCGGAGCGCGAGCGACCGTTCAACTTCGACGGCCCGCACACCACGACCCACGACCACGCCGCAGAGCCTCCCAGCGGCCACACCGAGGCACAATCCAGCGCAGCGGCCCCCGTGGAGCACGCGGACGCCGCGACACAGGCGCAAAGCGCGGATGACAGCGGCGCTGCAACCGTGGACGTTCAGTACGCGGACACGAGCGCGCAGGCCGCTGGCGCGATGGCAGCCGCGAACACCGGATTCGGGCCGACAGAGACCGAGTACCGCCCGCACACGGGCCAGCGCGTGTATGACAAGAGCCTGGGAGAATTGCCCGACGCGGCGCCGCCCGCGACAGATACGCGCTCGGTGCTCAAAGCGTTAACACAACTTCTGGCTTTCGCGGTCGAAGGACGCACAAGCCATCTCGCGCCGGACCGCGCGCCGCTGGAATGCGCCGTCTCGGTGTGCGAGGACTGGCAGGGCGCGCGGCAGTGGCGCGTGTTCAGCAACGCCGGGTACGGCGTCGTCCCTCCCGGCGTGCAGGTGCCGAGCATTTGCGATCTCGGCTTCGAGACGGGCATCGGGCTCACGCTCGCGTGGCCTGAGGGGAGGCGGGCGCACATCACGCATGCGGTGATCGGCGTGCAGAGCGCTATGGAAATCGCGTATCGGGACTATCAGTTCCGGCAGGCGAACGAGGCGGCCCAAGGGCGGCGACTCGCGCTGCTCGGGATCGGGACCACCGGAGCCGTTCCCGTCGAAGCGCACCGTGCGCTGATCGAGACGGCGGGGCGCGCGCTCGGCGGCAACGCGCCCGATCCGGAGATCGTCGCGGCGGCGGGCGTCGCCCGCGAACCGGCGAACGCCGACCCTGCCCTGGCGAGCCTCACCCATCCTCTTTACAAAGCGGCGGAATCGCTCGCGGAACGGCTCGACATCGCGCAGACTCGCATGGACTGGCACCAGCAGATTGGTGTGTTCCCGTTTCCCCGGACAGGTGAACTTTCTGATCATGCCACACTCGCTGCGGTGGCGGGCAGGGTCTCATAGTGGAGGGGCGAGTGGTAGCCGAGCGCGCTGTGGCGCCTGACGGGGTTGTAGAAGGCTTCGATCCATTCGAACATGGCGTTGGCGAGTTCGGAGCGGGTGGCCCATCCGCACCGGTCGAGGAGCTCGACCTGCATGGAGCTGAAGAAGGACTCCATCAGCGCGTTGTCGAAGGCGCAGGCGACTTTGCCCATCGAGCCCGAGAGGCCCGCTTCCCTGAGGCGGTGCCCGAAGATCCACGACACGTATTGGCTCCCGCGATCGGAATGCACCACGGTCCCGTGCGGTTCGCGTCGCCAACGGGCCATGTCCAGTGCGTCCACGACCAGCTCGGAGCGCAGATGGTCGGCGATGGACCAGCCCACCACGCGTCTGGAGAACACGTCGAGGACCACGGCGCAATAGACCCAGCCCTCCCTCGTCGGATGCTGGGTGACGTCGGTGACCCACAACCGGTTCGGCGCGTCCGCCCGGAACCGGCGTTTGACCAGATCGGGATGGGCAGCGGCGCCTGGTTTGCCCCTTCGGAACCGCTTACGGGCGAAGGCCCCCGCGATCCCGGCTCGACGCATCAGCCGCCAGACGCGCTTGCGCCCGACCCGGACGCCGAGCCCCAGGCGCAGCTCCGCGTGGACCCGGCGGACCCCGTAGGTCTCTCTGGAGCACGACCACACCTCACGGATAACGCGGGCCAGGGCGTCGTCCGCCACCTCGCGCGGGCTCAGGGGACGCGCGAGCTGCTCGTAATACCCCGAGCGCGAGACGCCCGACATCCGGCAGGCCGCCGCGACGGGCACGCCGTCGTCGGCCAGCTCACGGACCAGCCGGAAACCTATTTTGGGAGGACGTTCTCCCCGGCGAAGTACGCGCTGGCCTTGCGCAGGATCTCGTTCTCCGTCTCCAGCACGCGGTTGCGGCGACGCAGCTCGACCAGCTCCTTGCGCTCCTGGCTGCTCACGCCCTCCCTGCGGCCCTCGTCCACATCCGCGCAGCCCGCCCAGTTCCCCAGCGTGCTCTCATGCACGCCCAGGTCTTTCGCGATCCTCGCGAACAGCTGCCCGCCCGACCTCACCAGCTCCACCGCACGACGACGGAACTCCTCGGGATACGCCTCAGGCACAACGGACTCCTTTCTCCACCAGGACATCATCCCGGCAGGACAAGTGTCCGGGGAGACGGGAACACACCAAACCGCTCGTCTCAGTACTTCCCTCGAGCGTGAAGGCGTGGTTGGCGAAGCTCAAGAAAGAAGGGCTCAAGGACAGCTACATTCACGCGCTCCACGCCAGGCTCTCGCAAATCCTCGGAGACGCGGTGCATGACGGGGTGCTCGCTCGCAATCCGTGCTCTCGGAAGACCGCGCCGCCCGGAGGCAAGCAGAAGTGTTACGTGGCGACGACGGAGCAATTATGGGCGCTCTACGATGCTGTGCCCCGTCGCGTCAAGACCGCGATCTTGCTCGGCGCGTTCGTCGGCCTGCGCATCTCTGAGGCGTGCGGCGCGTTGAAGACTGACATGGACTTCATCAAGGGCGTGTTCCATCCGGTTCGGCAGTGGCCCGACGAACCCCTTAAGACGGGTATGAGCACTATGGATGTCCCGGTGTCGCAAGAGTTCGTGATGCTGCTCTCCACAACGATCCTGCCTGGCGATCACACGCACCTGATTACCGACGACTACGGCAAGCCGGTCACACCGAACACTTTGGAGCGCGACATCCGGCTGGCTAGGGAGTCGGGCGCGGTCGATCTGCCCGAGACGTTCACGTTCCAGGACTTACGGCACTACAACGCCTCCTACCTCATCGCCAGCGGCGCGGACATCAAGACCGTCCAAGCCCGCCTGCGCCACGCCAGCGCGAAGACCACGCTTGACGTCTACGGGCACCTGTGGCCCGATGCCGACGAGTCCAGCCGCGATGCCATGAACACGATCCTCACCCCGCGCCTGGAAGCCCTCGGACAAAGCGCGTGACGCGCGTCGGCTCAATCTACTGCGTACCCACTGCGTACCCAAGGAGGCAGGCGATCAACCCCACCCCAGCTCATGGAGCTTTTCGTCATCGAATCCGAAGTAGTGCGCGAACTCGTGGATGACGGTGATCGCCACCTCCTCCACGACGTCGTCCTCGGTCTCGCAGATCTCCAGGATCGCGTCCCGGTAGATGTGGATCACGTCCGGCAGCGACCCGCCGTAGTCCGAGCCCCGCTCGCCGAGCGGAATCCCCTCGTACAGGCCTAAGAGGTCCGGCTCGTCGGGATGGCGGTCCGCGACGAGCACCACGACGTTGTCCACCGCCTTGGCCAGCTGCGGCGGGATGAGGTCGAGCGCCTCGTTCACAAGGCGCTCGAACTTGCGCTCGCCGATCTGCACCGCCATACGATCAAGGCTACTGTGAGACGGTGAGAGCAATCGTCATCGGCGCGGGCATGGGCGGGACGAGCGCGGCTTTAGCGCTCCGACAGATCGGCTTCGAGGTCGAGGTCTACGAGCAAGTCAGGGAGAACAAGCCGGTCGGGGCCGCGATCTCGGTCTGGTCGAACGGCGTGAAATGCCTCAACCACCTCGGGCTGGAGGAGGAGACCAAGCGGCTCGGCGGCATGGTCGACAGCATGTCGTACATCGACGGGCTGACCGGCGAAGTGATGTGCCGGTTCAGCATGCTGCCGCTGATCGAAGAGGTCGGACAGCGGCCCTATCCGATCGCCCGAGCCGAGCTGCAGCTGATGCTGATGGAGAAATTCGGCCTGGACGAGATCCGCTTCGGCAAGCGGATGGTCGCCGTCGCGGACGGCCCGGAAGCCGCCACGGTCGAGTTCGCCGACGGCAGCGTCGCGAGCGGGGACGTCGTGATCTGCGCGGACGGCGCGAAGTCGCTTGGCCGCGAGTACGTCCTCGGCCGCCAGGCGCAGCGCAGGTACGCCGGGTACGTCAACTACAACGGGCTGGTCGAGATCGATGAGGCGGTGGGGCCCGCGACCGAATGGACCACCTACGTCGGCGAGGGCAAACGGGCCTCGGTGATGCCGGTCGCGGCGGGCCGCTTCTATTTCTTCTTCGACGTCCCAGAGCCCGAAGGAGCCCCGTACGAGCCCGGCACGGCGAAAGAAGTCCTCAAGACGGCGTTCGCCCACTGGACCGGCGGAGTGCACGCGCTGCTCGAAGCCATCGGCCCCGACGCGGTGAACCGGGTGGAAATCCTCGACCTCGACCCGTTCGACACCTGGGTCAAGGGCAGGGTCGCGCTGCTCGGGGACGCCGCGCACAACACCACGCCGGACATCGGCCAAGGCGGCTGCAGCGCGATGGAGGACGCGGTCGCGCTGCAATTCGCGTTCCAGGAGCATCCCGGCGACCCGCGCGCGGCGCTGCTGGCGTACCAGCGGGCTCGGGTCGAGCGGGCGGGCGAGCTGGTGCTGCGCGCCCGGCGGCGGTGCGACCTGACGCACGCCAAGGACGCGGCGGCGACCCAGGCGTGGTACGACGAGCTGCGGCGCGAGGACGGCACGAACATCATCCGGGGCATCGTCGGCAATATCGTTGGCGGCCCGCTCACCTCGTAGCGCCTGCTACCGCGCCGCGCTCCGCTGCAACGCCTTGGAGACCTCGCGGTGCGCGGCGAGCACGTCCCCGAGCCTCTCGCCGAGGAACCTGCCCTCGTGCACCAGCACTTTCCCCGCGACGATCGTCGTGGCCGCCTGGTGCGGCCCGCAGCGCAGCAGCGTCTCCACCGGGTCGGACCAGCCGCCCGCGACGGACAGCTCGTCGGCGTGCCAGACCACGAGGTCCGCGCAGGCTCCAGGGCGCAGGTGGCCGATCTCGTCCTCCCAGCCGAGGCATTGCGCCCCGCCCCGAGTCGCCATGTCCAAAGCTTCCCTCGCCCCCATCGCGCCGGGACCGCCCCGGAATTTCGCCAGCAAGAGCGCGGTGCGCGCCTCCAGCCAGAGCGAGGCGGAGTCAGCCGAGGAGGAGCCGTCGCAGCCAAGGCCCACCGGCATGCCCATGGCGCGCAGCTTCGCCGAGTCCAGCGTCCCGTTCGCCAGGATCATGTTCGAGCTCGGGCAGTGCGCCGCCGAAACCCCCTTGGCCGCCAGCCGCCGCGCCTCGGCCTCGCTCGGGTAGATGAAGTGCGCCACCCAGGAGCGTCCGGTCGCCCAGCCGACCCGCTCGAAGTACTCGACCGGGGTCGCGCCGTAGGTCCGCTGGCAGTACTCGTGCTCGTCGTGGTCCTCGGCGAGGTGGGTGTGCAGGCGCACGTCGAGCCGTTCGGCCAGCTCGGCGGTCTCGGCCATCAGCCGCTCGGTCACCGAGAACGGCGAACAGGGGGCCAGCCCGATCCGCGTCATCGCGCCCGGCTTCGGGTCGTGGAAGGCTCCGACGACCCGCTCGCAGTCCGCAAGGATCTCGTCCGCGTCCTGCGTCACCGACTTCGGCGGCAGGCCGCCGTCCTCCACCGATCTGGTCATGGACCCCCTGGTGCCGAAGAACCGGAAGCCCACATCGCGCGCCGCGCGCGCCTGCGCGTCGATCAGCCCCGGCTTGGGATGCACGTACATGTGGTCCATGGAAGTGGTGCACCCGCCGCGCAAGAGCTCCGCCATGGCGACGTACGTCGAGAGGTACACCGCCTCCGAGTCCAGCCCCGCCCAGATCGGATAGAGCGTCGTCAGCCACTCGAACAAGGAGCCGCCCGTCGCGGGCCCGTACGCGCGGGTGAGGTTTTGGTACATGTGGTGGTGGGTGTTCACCAGCCCCGCAGTGACCACCCGTTCCCGCGCGTCGATGGTCGTGTCCGCCGGGGGCTCCGCGCCCGCCGGGCCGACCGCCGCCACCCTGCCGCCCTCGACCGCCACCCAGCCGGAGGGGATCTCCCTCTCGTGGTCCACCACGACGTAGGCGTTCCGGACGAGCAAGTCGGCGGTCATGGTTTCAGTCCTCTCTGCCCCATCTCAGCGCAGCGACGCGAACAGCGCCTTCGCCTTGTCCTCGTCCCACAGCACCACGTTCCCGACTTCGGTGTCCTTGAACCCGCCGACGGGCACGACTGTGGCGGCAGGCTGGCCGCCCAGCGCCTTCGCCAGCGCGGCGAGCTGCCACACGTGCGCGCCTCGGTCGAACGTCACATCCGTGGTGAGCGCGCGCCACAGCGCGCTGATCCGGAACGGGTCGGCCAGCGTCCACCCCGAGCCGAGCTTCCCCACCAGCGCCGTCACCAGGGCGCGCTGGTGCAGCATCCGGTCCAAATCGGCCCTCGGCGTGGCCCGCGAGCGGGAGAGGCCGAGCGCCTGGGCTCCGTTCAGATGCTGGCAGCCCTTCGGCAGGTCGACGCCCGCGAGCGGATCGTCCAGCGGCTCGTCGAGGCACACGTCCACCCCGCCGACGGCTTCGACAAGGTCCGCGAGGCCGCCGAAGCCGATCTCGGCGTAATGGTCCAGCCGCAGCCCGGTGGCCAGCTCCACCGTCTGGGCGAGCAGCCTGCCGCCGCCTCGGGCGTACGCGGTGTTCAATTTGTTGCGCTCGGACTCGCCGGGGATGGGCACTAAAGAGTCCCTCGGCAAGCTCACGACGACAGCGGGCCCGGAGTCGGGCAGATGGACCAGCAGCACGGTGTCCGAGTGCGGCGGCCCGACGTCCCCGCCCGTGGCCAACTGCTCCTGCTGGCGCTCGGACAGCTCCGTGCGCGAGTCGGAGCCGACCAGCAGCCAATTCGTCCCGCCGGATGATTCGGGCTGGCCCGGATAGTCGCCGAGCACGTCCGCGCGCCGCAGCTTCATATCGAGCGCCACAGCGGCCCCGAGCGCCGCGACGAGCAGGGTGAGCGCCAGCACGACGAGCCGTCTGACCTGGCGCAGCAGCCAGCGCAACGCCCCCTGCCGCTCCCCGTCCGAGGCGGGCGTCACACCCTATCGGCGATGGAGCTGTAGGCGCGCTCCGGGTGGCCGGTGTAGATCTGGCGCGGGCGGCCGATCTTCAGCGGCCCGGAGTCGTGCATCTCCCGCCAGTGGGCGATCCAGCCCGGCAGGCGGCCCAGCGCGAAGAGCACGGTGAACATGCGGTCCGGGAAGCCCATCGCGCGGTAGATCAGGCCGGTGTAGAAGTCCACGTTCGGGTACAGCTTGCGCGAGACGAAGTACTCGTCGGTCAGCGCGGCCTGCTCCAGCTCCTTGGCGATGTCCAAGAGCTCGTCGGTGACCTTGAGCTGCTCGAGCACCTGGTCGGCGGTCTTCTTGACGATCGCGGCGCGCGGGTCGTAGTTCCGGTACACGCGGTGCCCGAAGCCCATGAGCTTGATCTTGGTCTTCTTGTCCTTGACCTTCACGAGGAAGTCCGACGCGCTCTCCCCGGAAGCCTTGATCTGGTCGAGCATCTCCAAAACGGCCTGGTTCGCGCCGCCGTGCAGCGGGCCCCACAGGGCGTTGATCCCGCCGGAGATCGAGGTGAACAGGTTGGCGTTCGAGGAGCCCACCAGGCGCACGGTCGAGGTGGAACAGTTCTGCTCGTGGTCGGCGTGCAGGATGAACAGCATGTCCAGCGCCTTGGCCACGTTCGGGTCGATCTCGTACGGCTCCGCGGGGAAGCCGAAGGTCATCCGCAGGAAGTTCTCCACGAGGTTCAGCGAGTTGTCCGGGTACAGGAACGGCTGGCCGACCGACTTCTTGTAGGCGTAGGCCGCGATGGTCGGCAGCTTCGCGAGCAGGCGGATCGTGGAAAGCTCCACCTGCTCGGGGTCGGACGGGTCCACCGAGTCCTGGTAGTAGGCGGAGAGCGCGTTCACCGCCGAGGAGAGCACCGGCATCGGGTGCGCGTTGCGCGGGAAGCCGTCGAAGAAGCGCTTGAGGTCCTCGTGCAGCATCGTGTGCCGCGAGACCTTGTGCGTGAACGCCTCCAGCTCGGGCTTGGTCGGCAGCTCGCCGTAGATGAGCAGGTAGGAGACCTCCAGGAAGCTGGACTTCTCCGCCAGCTGCTCGATCGGGTAGCCCCGGTAGCGCAGGATGCCCTGCTCGCCGTCGATGTAGGTGATCGCGGACTTCGAGGCCGCGGTGTTCATGAAGCCTTCGTCGTAGGTGACGTAGCCGGTCGAAGCAAGGAGGTTCCCGAGCTCGATGCCCGAGTTCCCCTCGACAGCCGGGGTCACGGCGAGCTCTTTCTCGCCGCCCGGGTAGCGCAATGTCGCCGAGCCGACCGCGCTCTTGTCGATCTGTTCTGCAGGCTGGCCTACGGACACGAGAGCTCCTTCACCGTCCTGGGCCGGACCGCGCGTCCGGCCTCTGGTGCATACCAACCTAATCGGCCCGCGCCGACTGTGCTACCCGAGGGTAGTTTGAATCCCGTGGACAGCAGCCGGACCCCTCGCCCGCGATGCGCGTGATCCGAGCGGGCGCGAACGCGCTCCTGATCGAGTGCGCCGACCAGAACCAGGTCTTTCGGCTGTACGAGCGGCTGCGCGGCGATCCGAGGCTCGTCGAAGTCGTCCCCGGCGACCGGACGCTCATGGTGAGCGCCGACTGTCCGATCAGTGACGCGGGACTCGTCAGTGAGATCCACGCGACACCGGCTCCCGCGCCCCGCGCCGACCCCCGCCCGTCGTGGTCGAAGTCCGCTACGACGGCCCGGACCTCGCGCGCGTCGCGGACCTGCTCGGCCGCTCCGCCGACGAGGTGGTCGCCGCGCACACCGGCTCCCTGTGGACCGCGCAATTCCTCGGCTTCAGCCCCGGTTTCGCCTATCTCACCAATCCGGGCGCGGGCCTGGCCGTGCCGCGCCGCCCGTCGCCACGGGCCCGCGTCCCCGCCGGATCCGTGGCGCTCGGCTCCGAATATTCCGCCGTGTACCCCTCCGCGACGCCGGGAGGGTGGCAGCTCATCGGCAGCACCGACACGCCGCTGTGGGACCCCGAGCGCGACCCGCCGTCGCCGCTCGCCCCCGGCTCCCTCGTGCAGTTCGTGGCGGTGGCATAAGTGGGCGGCCGCGCCGTGACCGTGCTCGCCCCCGGCCCGTGCGCCCTGTTCCAGGACCTGGGCCGCCCCGGCCTCGCCCACCTCGGGGTGCCCAGGAGCGGGGCCGCCGACCGGGGAGCCCTGGTCACCGCGAACCAGCTCCTTGGCAACGAGCCAACGGCCGCCGCCGTCGAATGCCTCTTCGGCGGGCTCTCGCTGCGCGCCGAAGAGGCACTGGAAGTCCTGGTCGCCGGGGCTCCCGCGCCCGCGACGGTCGACGGCGCGCCCGTCCCGCACGCCGCCAGGTTCGAGCTGGGCAAAGGCGAGACCCTGGTCCTCGGCTTCCCGCCCTTCGGGGTCCGCACGTACGTCGGGGTCCGAGGCGGGTTCGAACCGCCCCCGGCGCTCGGCTCCCGCTCCGCCTGCACTCTGAGCAAACTCGGCCCGGCTCCGATCCGGGCTGGCGACCGGATCCCCGTGGGCGAGCCCCCGCTCGAAGCCCCGCGATGGGACTTCCTCTCGCTCGGGCCGCAGCCCACGGCCGCGCCCTCGGTTTTGCGCGGCCAGCTGGGGCCGAGGGCGGACCGCGTCCTCGGCCTCGACCTCGCCGACCAAGCCTGGGCGGTGCAGGAGAAAAGCGACCGGATCGGCGTGCGGCTGCGCCGATCCGACGACGGCCCCCTCTGGAGCTTCGCCCCGCAGCGAAGCGAGCCCATCGCCCACGGCTCGGTGCAGGCCACCCCGTCCGGGGAGCTCATCTGCTTCCTCGCCGACCACCCGACCACCGGCGGATACCCGGTCGTCTGCGTGCTCGACGAGCCCGCCGTGAACTTGCTCGCCCAGCTCCGACCGGGGCAGGAAGTCCGCTTCGAGCTGCGCCCGCCCCGCCGTCTCGCGCGCCTCCCGCAGAACTGAGCCAGCCGTCCGGGCCGCGATTGCCGGCCCGTCCTCCGTCAGGGGTGGCGGGCGCGAACTCCTGTGGCTCATGGGGCTGGAACTCCTGTGGCCCATGGGGCTAGACTGACGACCCTATGCACCACCCGCTGCTCGCCTCTCTGCTCGCCTCGGTGGCGGCCCTCTGCTTGACCCCGGCCGGCGCTGTCGCCGAGCCGGAAAGCGCCCTGCTCTCCGCGTCGGAGCTCGGCGACATCCTTGACGCCGACCTCTCGGTCCAGCAGTGGGAGCTGACCTCGCCGAACGGCCCGAGCGAGACCACGCCGCCCGCCTGCCGGGCCATGAGCAACGCCACCACCACGCTGGTCTACGGAGCCTCGTGGAACAGCTACGAAGGAGCGAGCTACGCCGACGGGGAGGGCAGCGACTACCGCACCGTGGTCGGCCAGATCGTCGGCGTCTTCCCGACGCAAAAAGCGGCCTCGGAGGTGTTCGCCGCGCTCGCAAAGGGGCTGCGGTCCTGCGGCTCCAAGACATCCGTGGAGCACCGCTCCAGCGGAAACCTGACCTGGCGCAACGCGGTGGACGAGATCACCGAGGGCGGCGCGAGCTGGCACAGCATCCTGAACAACAAGCCGAGCTGGCGGTGCTCGCTGAACGCCCGGCTCAGCGACAAAGTCATGGTGGAAGCCTCGGTCTGCCGCTTCGTCGACCCCGCTTCCCCCGCGAAGGCGGCCAAGCTCGCCGACCAGGTCGGCGCCATCGCGCGGGCGCTCGCCGAACGCGCCTCATAAACACGCGCGCGCCGCAAGACGCGCGGTTTTGTCCCATGCTAGGCTCTGCGCCATGGGGATTCGATCGTTCGCCGGGGGTTTCATCGTTCTTGCCGCCTGCTCCGCGCTCGCGCCGCCCGCCGCCGCGGAGCCGGCCCAAGCCGACGCGGCCCTGCTGGGCCAGTCGGAGTTGGAAGAGATCGTCGGGGCCGACCTCTCCGGCTGGAACACGGCGGGCAGCAGCCCGGAAGCCCCGGTCCCGACCATTCCCGCCGAGTGCTCGCCCGCGCAGAACCTGCCCTCCACCGCCGTGTACGGCGAGGGCCTCGTCCAATTCGCGGGCGCAGGGTTCGCCGACGGCGATCCTCGGGGCAACATCACCGCGTTCGTCGCGGAGGCCGCCGGGGCGTTCGCAGCCCCCGCCTCGGCGCGACGGGCGTTCTCGGTCCTTGCCGACAGCGCCCGCGCCTGCGACCAAAAGACCACCAGGCACGCGTACGCGGGCAAAGCGGCAGACTGGCAGGTGCGGCTCGAGCAGCAAAGCCCGCAGAGCCTCGGCTGGTTCACCTACCGGGACGAGTCCGACTGGCAATGCCACAAGCGGGCCCGGCTCGCGGCTTCCGAGCTGCTCGTCGTGAACGTCTGCGCGCACGGGCCGGGAGCCCGCGCCGAAGCCGACTCGATCATCGAAGCCATGGCCGCGCGCGCAAATTAAGGCTGCAAGCGGACCGCGTTCCAACTGCCGTCTTCCAGGGTCAGCAGCACCCGGTTGTGCAGCCGGTTCGCCCTGCCCTGCCAGAACTCCACCTCCGACGGGACCAGCCGGTAGCCGCCCCAGCCCGGCGGCAACGGCACCGGCTCGGCCTCCGGGAAACGCTCCGCCGCCGCGCGCAGCCGCTCGCGCAGCGCCTCCCTCGACGCGATGGGCCGGGACTGCTCGGAGGCCCACGCCCCGAGCTGGCTGCCCCTCGGCCGATGCGACCAGTACCCCTTCGAGAAATCGTGGTCCAGCCTGCGCACCTCCCCGCGCAGATGGACTTGGCGGGAGAGCGCGTACCAGGGGAAGGTGACCGAGGCGTGCGGCTGGCCCGCCAGCTGCACGCCCTTGGCCGAGGCGTAGTGCGTGTAGAAGTCGACCCCCTCCTCGCCGATGCCCTTGCAGAGCACCGAGCGGCTGTGCGGGCGCCCCGCGCCGTCCACGGTGGCGAGCACCATAGCGTTCGCGTCCGGCAGCCCCGCCTGCCACGCCTGGGCGAGCCAGCGCTCCAACAGGACGGGCCAACCGACCTGGACGTCTGCCACGTCCAGATCCTCGGTCACGTCCTGGTACTCCTCCCGGAGGTCGGGCAGCGGCGGCGGGCCAGCGGTCGGGTCGACGGTCATGGCTCTAGCTTAAGCCGCGCCGCTGTACTCTTATCGGCGTGGAAATACCCGCCGACCTCAAACCCAAAGACGGACGCTTCGGCTCCGGCCCCTCCAAGGTGCGCCCCGAGCAGGTCCAGGCCATCGTGCAGAACGCGACGAACGTCCTCGGGACCAGCCACCGCCAGGCCCCGGTCAAGAACGTCGTCAAGCGGATCCGCGCGGGCCTGAAAGAGCTCTACTCCCTGCCGGACGGCTACGAGGTGCTCCTCGGCAACGGCGGCGCGACGTTCTTCTGGGACGCCGCCGCGTTCGGGCTGATCCGCGAGCGCTCCCTGCACCTCTCCTTCGGCGAGTTCAGCTCGAAGTTCGCCAGCGTCGTCACCAAACACCCGGACCGAAAGGAGCCGGTGGTCGTCAAGTCCGACCCAGGCTCCGCGCCCGCCGTGCCCGCCGCCGCCCCCGGCGAGCCGGTCGACGTGGTGGCCTGGGCGCACAACGAGACCTCCACCGGCGTGGCCGTGCCGGTCGCGCGCCCGAGCTGGGCCGCCGCCGACCAGCTGGTCGTCATCGACGGCACCTCCGCCGCCGCCGGGGTTGCGCTCGACGCGACCCAAACCGACGTGTACTACTTCTCCCCGCAGAAGGGCTTCGCCTCGGACGGCGGGCTCTGGCTCGCCCTCTTCTCCCCCGCCGCCCTCGAGCGCGTGAACGAGCTGTCGGGCCGCTGGGTCCCCGAGTCGTTGTCCCTGCCGATCGCGCTGGAGAACAGCCCGAAAGACCAGACCTACAACACGCCCTCGGTCGCCACCTTGATCCTGCTCGCCGAACAGGTGGAGTGGATCCTGGGCAACGGCGGGCTCGCCTGGTCCACCGCGCGGACCAAGGACTCCTCCTCCCGCCTCTACGACTGGGCCGAGAAGAGCGAGTTCGCCACGCCGTTCGTCGCGGACCCCGCGCTGCGCTCCCCGGTCGTGGCGACCATCGACTTCGACGACAGCGTGGACGCCGCCAAGGTGGCTTCCGTGTTGCGGTCCAACGGCATCGTGGACACCGAGCCCTACCGCAAACTGGGCCGCAACCAGTTGCGCGTCGGCGTGTTCCCCGCCGTCGACCCCGACGACGTCACCGCACTCACCCAGGCCATCGACTGGGTCGTGGAACGGCTCTAAACAGCTCTCCCGCGCATTCGGCGCTCGCCCGGCGGCACCGACGCGTGAGCGCTAGTTCTGGTCGTGGCCGTCCGCCTCCCGCAGCGCCGCCGCCTTGGCCTCAACCTCGTCGGGCGTGCGCAGCAGGAAGACGAGCGGAGCCGCGATCAGGTACAACCCGGCCAAGGTCAACACGGTCACCGTCGTCGCGAACCGGCCCGAGCCCATCAGCGTGAGGAAGAGGCTGACCACGCCCGGCCCGACGAAGTACGAGGCTCCCGCCCCCAGGTTGAGCATCGCGATGGCACCGCCCCGGTTCTCCGGGGCGAGCTGCGGCACCAACGCGGAGATCGGCACAAAGCCGCCGAGGGTCGCCCCGTACGCGCCGCCGAGCGCCAGGATCAGCCAGAACCGGTCCGGTCCCGCCACCGGGGTCAAGAAGTAGAAGAGGGCGAACGTCGCCGAGCTGCCGACCGCGCCGAACCACGCGATGGTCGGCCGCCAGCCGATCCGGTCCGACAACGCCCCGAACACCAGGTTGAAGCCGACGTTGGTCCCGAAGATCACCGCGACCAAGAGCAGCCACTTCTGGCTCCCGACCAGCGAATCCCCCTTGCCCAGCAACGTGGTGTACACGCTCGGGAAAAGGACCAAAAGAGCGTACTGCGGCGTGGTGTTGATCATCCGCACCAGCACGCCGATCGCCACCTTGGGGTGGTGGTAGGCGACGGTGAAGCTGGCGAGCAGGCTCCTGAGCGGATTCTCGCCCGGCTTCGCGGTCCGCTCCGCCCCCCTGCTGTCCCGCACGCCGAAAAGGGCCAAGAGCGCGCCCGTCGCGAGGATGCCGATCGACAGCCACAGCGTGCCCAGCTCGCCCCGGTCCTGGTCGCCCTGGCCGAACAGCGGGATCGTGAAACTCGCGACCAACGAGCCCAACGTGGGGAAGCCCCCCGTGAACGCGAAATAGAACCACCCGACCGCCGTGCCGAGCCTCCGCTTCGGAGTGACCGCCGTGATCCACACCAAGAACCCGTACGCGAAGAGCGGATAGCCGAAGCCCCGGACCCCGTAGCCGAGGACCATGAGCGGGAAATTGTGCCCCATGGCCGCGACCAGGAAAAGGACGTCGAAAACGACCCAGATCACAAAACCCACCCACATGATCCGCTTCGGGCCGAACACCTGCGACAACGCCCCGGCCAGCCACGACGCGACCGCGACCGCGACGCCGTAGCCGGTGATCAAATACGCGGCCATCGCCTTGCTGCCCCCGCCGTGCCCGGCGATGAACGGCGTGATGAAACCCGACTCCACCCCATCGCCGATCATGAAGAGCAACAGGCCGAGGAAGCCGAACGCGAGCGTCGGCGGGACACCGATCTTCGAACTAACGCGGGCGAGCGCCAGACCCGCCCTGGCTCGGGCTCCCAGCTCCTCTCCCGCCGCGAGGCCGAAGGGCGTCCCCTCATCCGGAGGGGCTCCAGCCGGTTCGATCGTCTGGGCTTTTCCGGTTGTCGGCGAGGGCACAACTTCCTCCAAAGGTTCTCAGGCTGTTCCCTCACCCTAACCAGATCCGCCTGCAGTTCTCAAAATATGTGAGCAGTATGTGAGCAGTGCAACAGATGAATTTAACCTCTCTAAGAGAGGAATAAATTCTTATTAAGAGAAATCATCGAGAGGCACCCGCCCCCTCGGCCCGACACCCCGTACCCTCTGCGAGGGCTAAAATTCTACCCCTCCGCGACATCGGGCCTCCGACCGCCCCAAACGCGGCCCTCCGCCAGCGACGCCCTCGACGAAAGCAAACGCGCCTGGGGCCATCATTTCGGAGGCTCCGACAACCAGCACAGCGCCACGACCGACGCGAACATCGCGAGGTTCGCCGCCAGCCAGCGCCAAAACGTTCTCATCGGAACACTCGCCGCCCCCCGGTCCCCCTGCTCCACGCGCAACTGAGCAAGCGCGAAAGCAGCCCGAAGATTCAAAGCAGTCAAACCGAAGCACAAGCACGCCGCAGAGATCACAAAAACCACCCGCCACCCGAACGCGCCAAGACTGCTCAGCCCCGAGAGCAGGAGCCCCGCGCCGAGCAAGCCGGAGCACACCGACCCCCCGACAAGCCGCATGCCGGCCAACGGCTGGATCCGGCACATCCGGCATGATCCCGAAAAGACAGTCCGGGAAACCGGGGACGGCACACGACACCGCCAATCACCGCCCGTATATTCGCGAGGTATATGCCGCATGGCTCCAATGGCTACTTGCCTAACCATTTGGTGAACGCAACCGCGAGTGTTCGGGCATCAGATTCAAGCCTTTGTCTAGTGGATGGGTCAGGGTCGTCATTAGAAAACACGAGCTTCCCGAGACTAGATACTGACTCGTTCACCATCCGAGAGCTACTGGTCGTTACTTTTACGCTTAGGTTGCTGAGTCGAACTTTTTGATTCGCCTGCCCTGATTTCCACCAGGAGACCGCCTCGTCGCCAATTCCTTCCTCTGAACGAACTTGCGTATCTGATACTCCGTAATTCAAGAGGGAAAACCTTCGCCGGGCATCGTCCACGGAGTTCCCCCCGCCTAGCGAAACGACATACTCGACATTAATCTTATATTCGTACGTCTCGCCCACTGGAACAGCTCTTCCGCTACTCGTCGCAGTGAACTCTACTTCACACGACCCTTCCCGAAAATTAGGGCTAATACTACTCTCTTCGGGAGCTTTTCCAGAATCTTTCCGCTGCTGCGAGTACAGATTCCCGACCACATTCATTAACGTCGGCTCGACACCCTGGAAGCATTCGCGAGGCAGGTCATTGAATTTTTCGGACGAATTGCTTTCTTTCGCTCGATTTCCATGATCAGCGGCTTCCCTCCTATCGCACCCGCACAGGGAAGCCGCAGCCCAGGCGAGGGCCACGGTGATAGCGACTACACATTTCTGCCCGCCTTCTCTCATCTCGGCACTGGCTCCCAATTACCCTTAGTCGCAACATCCGAAATCGAGCTTGGCACTTGAAATTCCGCCACCGTCTGTAATGCGGAGTTAAAAGTAGCACGGGCCCTTTTCGATGTGTCCTTAATACTGTCCGTGAGTTTGCTAAGATGGCCGTGAAGTTCCGCCAGCGCGTTATGGATATCCGACGAGATTCCCGCGCCGAAACCAATAGTGTTTTTAATATCGCCGAATCGTTGCGAAATACTCGCCTCGCAGCGCTCAAGGGTAATTGCGCAGTTTTGTATAAAATTAGCGGCAGCCCCCAACCCGTCGGCAAGCTCATCGTTTAGCTCCCCGAGCGCCTTTGCCGTGTTTTTGAGGGTTTGCGAAACGGCATCATTAGCGCCCAAAAGCTTTCCGAGATACTCTATCGCCGCAGTGCATCCCACGCCTCCCCAGAAACCCTTAAGATTGTCCGTGCTCGTCCGCAGACCTTGACCAGCATAGCTGAGTTCGTTCAGCGCGGTACCGCCCACGGCCTCTGTTGCAGCTTGAACAAGGTCCGGCCTGCCGATAATAGACCCCAAGAAATCCATTTCCTCTTTAATCAGCGTCATTCCGGCACGAGTGGCCCAATGGATCACCCTGTTCACTTGATCTATCGCAAAATGCGCATAATCCTGGCCCATGGGGCAGGCTCACTTCCTTCCCGACTCGCGGATGCCCGTGCCGTAGTTCTCATACAAGACATCTCCACTTCCCGAGATCGTCTTCAATTTCCCCTCTACGGCACCTATCTTATCATTGGTGTATCCGAATTGCTGGTAGTATTCAAAATCTTTATTCTCGTACTCGTTCGCCACATTGCCCAGCTCTTCGCCCGCCGAGCGGATCGTGGACTCCCCTTGGCGCATCTTTTGAATAAGCAAATCCAACACCCTGTTGAACGCTCCTGGGATATCGCTGAAGCTTCCTGGCAAACCCAGGTCTCCCGGATGAAGCTTATGTTGCTCTATCACGTTCGAGGCATTTTTCCAACGGTCGGCGTCCGAGACCACAGCCTCCGCGTTCTTCTTGAGCGCCTCGGGAACAACATGAAAATCTACCACGACACTCCTCCTTGCTCGCTAACCCAATTCACATAAGCTTCTTTCGCTTCCAATGACGCCTTGTTGACCGCAAATGCTACTGCACTGGCCAAGACAGAGGCGTGCACGCCAGAAGCCGCCTGCGGGCCGAAGATCACGCTCACCAGCCGTCCGGCATCATCGACAGCCACCGATCCAAGCTCTGGGCACGAAGGATCCGCAAGACGTACTGGCTTCCAGTGCCGAAGCTGCCGCCTTGCCCGATCTTCGATTGCGCGAGACGCTTGCAAACCGGCACGCTCAAGCTCTAGCTTATGCGCGTATATTTTATCTTCGATAGACATCAAGTCCTCCTTTCGTCGGAATTATTTCGATGTGATTCATTCACCCACGGAAAATCCTCTGCGGAAAAGAGGCCAGGAAATCTCTCAAAAGTCAGTTTGTCACTCGCAATGCCAGCATCGTGCCGCGCCTTCTCCACGGACTCCACAACGCTATTCCCTAGATCATACCAGTAATTGCCCGCAATTCCTTCCTCGGACCACTGGGAGATGGGGGCTTCGGCGAAGACTAGCTCCAACACTTCACCCAGCCCATCTACGGTGGAAAGCACATGACCGTCACGGGATCTGCCATGAAATTTTAAGCTTTTTAAATCGCGCTCCAGAGCCTCTTGTTTGGAGAGCGCCTTTTTGACCTGCTCTCCACCGGCCTCGAATAGATCTTCCACTGCCTCCCAGCTGTCAAGCTGGCGGGGTCGTTGTTCGGACACCGACGTAAGGGGAGCTTCGCCCGAGTCCCCATCTAGGGTGAGATGCTGTTCTCTGTGGCCTGCCGCCTGTACGTTAGGCGCTCGGAAAGCCTCAGCATCGGGTTTCGCGTAGGGGGTCCATTCCTCTTCGTCTTCGTCCTCGTGGTGCCCGTACTGCCGCGAGTTGCTGTCCCAGTGATCAGGGGGCATAAGCTGTGGCGCTCCTTCGTATGGCTCGCAGTCTCTAACAGGGTTTAGACGCGCCGCGAGACTGTCTGGTTCCTCTCATCTTAAACGTGGCCTTATCCATCAACTCCCGCCAGGAGGCGCTCACGTGGTGTCAGGTCAGTTCGGGAGCCTCTGTGCTGAGGATGTCGCGGCCGCGCCAGCGTTCAAAAAGGCAGTGGACAAGGTCAAGGACGCGTTCTTTGTCCCAGCCGTCTTCGCGGAGAAGCAGCAAAGCGCGCAGCCGCCAGGTGTCCTCGGCGAACGAGGCGACCGTGAACGCGTTCGGGATCATACCGCAGCCCAGGCGGGGACACGCTGATCCAGCTCGACGCGCAACTCGAGCTGGTCCATATGACGCTGCGCCAACTCCGCGCGAGCCGCCTTCGGACGCACTAAAACTTAGGCTCTCGACCGGTCCCTGCGCGCTCTGCTCCGGTTTACCAGTTCAGGTTGTCGCCGCCGCGTTCTTCTTTGCGGTACTGGTCGAGTTCTTGTTTCCAGCGGGCGTTGGTGAGCTGCGCCCTGCCCGAGCGTTCCGCGGACTTGCGGTACCACTCGGCCTCCTTCGGGGGCAGGCCGACCGGGTCGTACAGGCCGTCCGGGTCCCGCTTCGCGGCGTCCTGCGCGTGCCGCAACGGGTCGTCCTGCTTGACCGCCAGCTCCTCGGAGCTGAGCGTCTTCGCGTCCTCGACAGCCGCCTGGGGCACGTCCGCCTCGTAGCCGGGGCGGCCCGGCCAATACGACTCCACCGGGCTCGGCATCGTCGCCAACGAGTGCACGTAGGCGCTGTCCGGCTCCTCGAGGAAGCACACCGCCGTCAACCGCCAGGACTTGTCCCCGCCCAAACCCTCCTCGAGCAGCCACCTCGCGAGCCCCACCGCCAACAAGCCCGCGTCGGTGATGTGGTCCGTGCCCGCCGGGGCCCTCGAGCGGTCCAAAACCCCCGTGCCCTCCGGCAGGCGCATCGCCGGATCGACCTCGCCCAGCCAGCCCGTCGTCGTCACCCGCGCCGCCACCGGACGGAACACCCCCGCCGCCTCGTTCGGAGCCACCCGCACATCCTCGAACAAGAACACCAGGCCGCTGAGCCCGACGTGCTCGAACGGGGACTGCTCCACCCGCCCCCACGTGATCCCGTCAGCGAGGAACCCCGCCCGCCCCGCGCCCACGACCGTCCCGCCACGAACGACCCAGCCCGCCAGCTCCCCCGCCCCCGCAGCCGGATGCGACGTAGCCAACAAGCCCTCCAAACCGCCCAACGCCGACCCGAGCACCGCCGTCTGGCCGTGCGCGGCCTGCAACGCCGTCGCGGAAAGCTCCGTGACCCTCCCCGTGCCCAGCGCCTGGCCCTGCTGGTCCAGATGCTTGCCCGTGCCCGACGCCCCGCCCGCGGTGTCCCCGCGCATCGCGTCCCGCAACGCCCCCTGCTGCGCCGACTGCGCCCGCGTCTCCCCACCAGCAGCCCCAGCACCAGCCGAACCGCCACGACTAAGACCAGCGCCCTGCCGCTCGCCAGAGCCCGACGAGGACTGCGAAGCCGCAGACCTCTCCGCAGCCCCCGCGCCCTGCGCCCCCGTCCGAGAAACCTCCCCACCAGAACCACCCCCAACACCGCCGACCCCGCCAATACGCGGAGCCTGACCAGCCCCACCACCAGCCGGACCACCCCCGATCCCGCCAATCGACGGCGAAACCCCGCCCCCGCCACCAGAAGCCGGAGCCGCCTGCGACGCAGCAGCAGGAGCCGCATGATCCGCCACCGCCGCACCCGACTGCACACCAGTCGAAGCACCACCACCAGAAGCACCACCGCTACCAGAGCTCTTGCCGTCACCTAACGCTCCACCAGGAGCACCACTAGAACCGGTCGTAGAGCTAGAGGATTGCGTGGTAGCCGCCTGCTGGATCGGGCTCACCTTCGACTCCGTGGTAGCCGCCTGCTGAATCGGACTCACCTTCGACTCCGTGGTAGCCGCCTGCTGAATCGGACTCACCTTCGACTGCGTACTGGCCGCCTGCTGAATCGGACTCACCTTCGACTGCGTACTGGCCGCCTGCTGGAATATCGATGAACCATCTGTTGGCGGATTCGGCACTTGGTATTCCGGCACTTCCGGTAAGGAGCTATTTTTCCCCGCGTAGGCTTGCTGGTCCGAAGTTGTCGCGGAGACTAGGTTGTCGATGATCCGCTGTTGCGCGGCGGCGGCGAGAGCTGGGTTGCTGTTGCCAGCGGAAGACTGCGCTTGGGCCATCGCGATCAGCGCGGCGGCCGCTTGGCCTTTCGCAGAGATGGTGTCTTTCGCGGCCTTGGCGTTGGCTGCGCCTTGGGTCATGGCCTGCTCGTTCGCGTCGGCGATGGCGTCGAAGTCCTCCATCGCCTGCTTCAGCTCGCTCACGCGGTCGTTCACAGAGTCGTACGAGTCCGACTTCGGTTTGGTAGGGTCCGCCCACATCCCCTGTAGCAGCGACACGTACCCGTTCCACACGACGTTCAAGCCCTCTTTGCCGTCCTTGCGGGCGGCCTGATGATCGCTCAACGCCTCATTGATGCCCGACGCGTTCGCCTGGGGCCAGTGCGGCTGGATATACGGCCACAACTCCGCTATCGGAAACGACTGATCAGCCATGACAATTTCCCCTTAGCTCCCAGTTTCCAATGATTGGCTTAGAGCTTGCACACCTTGTCCATTTCATCTGTGGCGGTGCCGAACTTGCTGGCTAACGGGGTTTGCTCGTCCCCTGGAGCACCCTCGCTTATAGCGCTCACCAAAGCTTTAGTCGCAGCAATGTAGTCCTTGATCGGGCCAGCAACATCGGCAGGAGCATTAGGTCCTACTAGTCCCTCCAACTGAGGAACCACCTCCTCAGACACTTTGATGACTTTATCTGCTGCCGCAGATATTTGCGGGTCATTCACCGACTTCCCGTGCGCGTCTACCATGAGTTTCCAATATGGCTCGACCGCCGCATAGAGCTTTCTCATTAAGATCCGTTCTTGATGGCAAAGCTCTCTAGGGTCGTTCAGGGGCGTGGCTTTCACACTGGCCGGGGTGTTGGGGGTGCTGCTGGCTGCGGGGGCTTGCTGGATGATGGTGGTGGTGCCGCCGTTGCCTCCGGAGCGCTCGCATCCGGAGAGCGCGAGGACGCCTGTCAGCGCGAGGGCAGCGATGCCGGGGAGGTGTTTCAAGCTCATGCTCCTTAGATGTGGTCTCGTGCCGTGATCGCTCTTAATCTTGCCAGAGGGGTCAGGAGCCGCCGCCGGGGTTCGGAGCCGGGGCGGCGGGGGCTTGGGTCGCGGCGGGCTGTTGGAAGATTTTGCTCTCGCTGAGGGCTTGGGACCATTCCTCGTCGGTCTTCTGCCAGTACTGCGCCGCCTCGCCCGCCGTGTCCGCGTCCTGCTGCGCGCCCTTGTGGGTGGACTCGCCCTGCTCGGTCACGGCGGTGCGCGCCTTGTCCGCGCGGCCTTGCAGGCCGCCGTCGATGGACTCGTCGCCGCTGTTGTCTTTGAACTTCGCGAGCGCGTCGGCCATCTTTCCCAACGCGGTCTTCAGCTGTTCCGCTCCGTCGTAGATGGATGCCTTGCCGAACTCCACGTCGTCGGTGTTCACATTGGTCTGGCCGGTCATCCTCGCCCTTCCTTCCCGGACCACCCAGCGACGATCCTCCCGTCGATCCGGGCCTCGCGAGCATCATAACGTAAAACACAGCTCGACGCTTTGGCCGCGGAATGCCTCAATCCACCGGCCATCCGAACTCCTCGGGCACCTCGACCTTGAACCTGTCCGCCATCTTCTGCCACGCATTCTGAGCTGCGAGAAGGACCCGGCGCTGGTAGTCCTGCGAGGTCAGCTCCCCGAGCACGTCGCCGACTAGCTCCACCGCCGCGATCCCGCTCGGCGCCCATGCGATCTTCACCCTCGGGCGCGCGTCATCGTCCGTCCCGACCGAGCCCGATGCCGACACCTCAGACAAGCGCTTTAAGACCTCGGCCCGCCACTTCATCGCCCGCTCCGTCAACGGCCCCACGTCCTCCCCGACCGGGGTCGCGAGCACCTTTTCCGGGTCTTTCTCTACTTTCAAGAGCGCGCCCTCGCCCGCCCCTGCCGCCGTGTCCGCCTCGTAGCGCTCCTGTTCGCTCTTGGCCTTGGGCTTGCGCCATTGCTCCGCGAACTTCCAGAACGGGGTGTCCTCCTCGTCTATCTCCCCGCTCTGCACGGCCTCGTCGTACGCCTGCTCCACGCTCTTCTGCTTCGGGGGCCGGTAGGTGAGGGCGTGCTGGCGGGCCTTCCCGCTCTTCCCGGCGGCGTGGAACGCCTCCACCGTCGTCGCGCGAAGCGCCTGCGCCCCCGTCGCGTGCCCGGACGAGAAGAGCCTTTGGAACTCGACCCACGCCCCGGCCTGAAGCTCGAAGCCCTCCGGACGCCCGTCCAATGGCCGCACCAGCGCCCTCGCGCGCTTATTGGAGTCGAAGCCCTCCACCCGCTCCCCCAAGAGCTTGGGCATGTTCGCCTCGATCTCTTGCGGAGCAAGCGGCTCGCCAACCTCGTCCGCACCTGAACTCGTCACGCGCGGCCCTGTCCGGATTCCCGGCGCAGCCTTCGGTTTTGCTCTTGTCCTGATGCGGCCATTTCTGCCCCAACGCTTTGCCTCACGGCACGCCGACGATTGACGATGCGATCATAACCGCCCTGCCGAAGGGGCGACGCGATAAGGAGAACCTCTCCCGCGTCATAGCCGAGCAGCCCGGAAAGCCGGGCCGAGGGGGTCAGCCGTTGGCCTTGTCCCGCCAGGCCACAGCCTCTTTGACCGAGCTGAGGTCGTCGTCTAGGTCGAGGAACGGAGCCTGCACCGGGTTGAACAGGGAGATGTTGAAGAAGGTGACCCCGGCCGCGACGTATTCGTCCGCTTTGTCGACGCCGGGCCATTCCTGCGAGATCTCGACGGCGTCGGCGGGGCGGTTGTTCTGCTCGAGGAGCCCGGCGAGGATGTCTTTGCGGCGCTGCAACGAGGGGATGTCGCCGAAGGAGTGCCAGATGTCGGCGTACTTGGCGACCAGCGGCAACGTCTTCTTCTCCCCCGTGCCGCCGATGAGGATCGGGATCTGGCGCAACGGGGCCGGGTTGAGCTTGGCGAACCGGGCCTTGATCCGCTCCAAACCCTCCTCAAAGAGCTGAAAGCGGGTGGTGAACGTCCCGAACTCATACCCGTACTCGTCATAATCCGGCTTGTACCAGCCCGCCCCCAAGCCGAGGATGTGCCGACCACCGGAAATATGGTCGATGGTGCGGGCGATGTCCGCGAGCAGATCAGGATTCCGATAGCCGATCCCGGTCACCAACAGGCCTACGTCGGCGCGACTGGTCTGCTCCGCCCACGCGGCAAGCGTGGTCAACGGCTCGAAGTTCGGCAAGTCCTGCGGCTGGTCGACCGCGACCAGCTCGCCCCGTGACGGGATCTGCACGGTGTAGAAATGGTCGTAGCCGAAGATGACATCCACTCCGATGTCTTCTAGCCGCTGCACCCGGTCCCTGACCTGCTGGTAGTCGGGGAAAACGGTCGCAGGGCTCTGAACGCTGATCCGGATAGGACGGGACATGTGCTCTCCTAGGGTGGCGATGACGTCGGGCTGACCCACGATGCAACCACCCGGACCGGCAGACCTATTCCCCTGTGTTCAACGTGAGCGCAATCCGCGCGGTTCAACGCGAGCGCAGCCCGCGCGGGCTCAGCCGTTCGTCTTGTCCCGCCAGGCGATGGCCTCGCGGGCCTGCTCGACCGTCTTGTCCTCGCCCAGCCGATAGTCGAGTTTGAAGAGGGTGACCCCGGCCGCCACGTATGCGTCGGCCTGCTCGATGCCGGGCCATTCTTGCGCCAGCTCGACGGCGTCGGCGGGGCGGTTGTTCTGCTCGAGGAGCCCGGCGAGGATGTCTTTGCGGCGCTGCAACGAGGGGATGTCGCCGAAGGAGTGCCAGATGTCGGCGTACTTGGCGACCAGCGGCAACGTCTTCTTCTCCCCCGTGCCGCCGATGAGGATCGGGATCTGGCGCAACGGGGCCGGGTTGAGCTTGGCGAACCGGGCCTTGATCCGCTCCAAACCCTCCTCAAAGAGCTGAAAGCGGGTGGTGAACGTCCCGAACTCGTACCCGTACTCGTCATAATCCGGCTTGTACCAGCCCGCCCCGAGGCCCAGGATGTGCCGACCACCGGAAATATGGTCAATCGTGCGCGCGATATCCGCGAGCAGATCAGGATTCCGATAGCCGATCCCAGTCACCAAAAGCCCAAGCTCGGCACGGCTAGTCTGCTCCGCCCACGCGGCGAGCGCGGTCAACGGCTCGAAGTTCGGCAAGTCCAGCGGCTGGGGGTCGGCGAGGACCGGCCGGTCGTTTTCGAACCCGACGACCTCGGGAGCGAAGAAATGGTCGAAGCCCAGGAGGATGTCCGCTCCCGTATCCTCCGCCGCTTTGACCTGATCGCGGACGGCGCCGTAGTTGTCGAACCGGGTGGGCGGGATGAAAAGGCTGATGCGGATGGGGCGGCCCATGGGGTTCCTCGCTGTTCTCGTGGAGCGGTCGTCGAACGCTACCGAGCCTAGCGCGGCTCGGGCGGGCAGGGGCGGGACAGAGGGGCAACGGCGCTCGCCCGACCGGGTTCGCGTCGATATGCTCAGCTCAATCGGAACTGCTGCCGCAGCTTGAGCGGAGCCGCTGTCGAGAGGCTCGTCAGGAGTGCAGGACGACGCTCTCCTCCAGCGGCATTCGGCTGGTGCGGAAGCTGTTCGCCGCCGCGGCCTCGTCCGGGCGGCCGAACGAGATCCCGAAGAGCAGCTTGCGCTCGGCGGGGATCCCGAGCGATTCGCGCACCGTGTCGGCGTAGAGGCCAAGGGCGGTCTGCGGGACTCCGCCGAAGCCGTGCGCGGCGAGCGAGAGCAGGAACGTCTGCGCGTACATGCCGATGTCCGCCGCCACCCGCACCCCGTCGCCGATGAGCGGGGCGAACAGGAACGCGACGTGCGGGGCTCCGAAGAACTCGTAATTGCGCAGCACGAGCCTGCCCCGCGCCTCGTAGTCGTCTCGGTCGACCCCCATCGTCTCGTAGTAGCGGTAGCCCTGTTCTTTGACGTTGCGCATCAGGTCCGCGTTCCCGTCGTATTTGGGATCGAACGTGAAGTCCAGGCTCGCCCGGCCCTCGCCAGCCGCGCGCAGCAGCGCCCCGCTGAGCTCCTCGCGTTTGGCCCCGGAGACGATATGGACCCGCCAGGGCTGGGAATTGCTGTTCGAGGGGGAGCGCTGCGCGTCCTCAAGCACCGCGCGCAGCTCCTGATCGGTCAGCGGCTCGGGCAGGAAGGCCCGCGCGGAGCGCCTGGCGCGCACGGTTTCGGCGAAGTCCAAAGTGTCGGCCATGCAGGTTTCCTCGCATTCGTTCGGCTATACGGACGAGTGTATTGCGGGCCGGGCGGGGGCTTGCCTCGGCCAAGCGGTCCAGGTCCCGGCGCAGCACCCACGCGCCGCCGGGACCTGCGGCGGAGCGCAGGCCCGCCAGCTGCGGGGCCGAGCCCGGCAGCCAGACCCGGCTCCCCTCGATCACCTCGGCGAGGAACGCGGAGCCATCCCGCCAGCCCAGGCGCAGTCCGCCCGCCGCCGCGTCGAAATGGGCGACCCGCGCGCCGAAGGACAGCACCGCGCGCGAAGCCTCCTCGGGCCTGAGCCACGGCTCCAGCCGCGCGCGGCGGTCCCCCCGCTCGTGGACTCGCACCCGCACGCACGGCTGGCGGCGCAGCGCCCGTTCGACGGACCGGCCCGACGCGTCCTCGGTGATCAGCCACAGCACCCGCGCGCCGACGCGCTCCCTCGCCTCGGTGCGCCCTCGGAAGTCGGTCGCCCAGCGCTGCACTTCGATCACCAGGCGCGCGCCGGGCACGTAGAGGTCGGCGTTCGTCTCGCGATGCTCGGGAATCGAGTCCTGCCCGAGGACCGCGCAGATCCGGCGCAGCCGCTCCTGCATCCAGCGGTGCTGCGCGGACATCGGGCCGCCGCCCGCGCCGGGCCTGGTGGGGGCGTGCGGGCAATCCTCCCCCGGCCGGTCGGCGAGCCACCTCGTGCCGAACTGGTTCTCCCTGACCACCGTGAACGGCGAGCCGCAGCCGGGCTCCGGGCAGATCAGCGCGCCCGACGGCTGCGCGCGCATGACCGCCCAATCCCGCTCGTCGTAGACCCACAGCGCCCGCGACCCCGGCGGGGAGCCGCGCAGCCGCGCCAGTTGTTTCGAAGCCGCCGCGCCCCGGCGCAATCGCTGTTCCGCCCGCATGCTCCCGACGCTACTCGCGCCCACCGACAGCCGTCCCCGTCGCCGGAAGCGCCCCGCCCGTCACGAGCGAATGGTGTTACGCTCCTGATATGACCGCGACGGGCGCGAACGAGCAGGAACGGCGCGAGCGGCTTGGCGACGCGCAACGCAAGGCCGCCGCGCTCTTCGAGGCCATCGAGACGGGGCGGCTCATCCGCCCCGGCCTGAGCGAGACAGAGGCGAGCGAGGCGATCAAAGCGCTGGCCGAGGCGCAGTTCGGGGTGCGCCAGCATTGGCACAAGCGGATCGTGCGCGCGGGGGCCAACACGCTCTCCATCGCCAACGAGAACCCGCCCGAGCGCGTCCTCGCGGAGGACGACATCGTGTTCATCGACCTCGGCCCGGTCTTCGAGGCGTGGGAGGCCGACTTCGGGCGCACGTACGTGCTCGGCGACGACCCGGCCAAACACCGGCTCGCCAACGACCTGCCGGAGATCTTCGAGGAGTCCCGCGCTTTCTTCAACGCGAGCCCGCAGATCACCGGCGCGCAGCTCTACGATTTCGTCGTGGACCGCTCGCGCGCCCGAGGCTGGGACTTCGCCGGCCAGATCGCCGGGCACCTGATCGGCGAGTTCCCGCACAAACACCTCACCAAGAGCGAGTTGCAGTGGTACGCCGCGCCGGGCTCGGACCTGCCGATGCGCCGCCCGGACCCCTCTGGCCGCGCGGCGCACTGGATCCTGGAAGTGCACATCAAAGAGCCTGAGGGCCGCTACGGCGGCTTCTACGAGGAACTGCTCGACATCTGACGCTCGTCGCTTTCGGCCAGGTCAGCGGTTCCTGCGCCCGCGCAGCGCGTTGGCGAGGCCCACCGCCGCGTAGTCCACGCCCCAGCCGTGCAGCATCCCGAGCGCGATCGAGAACACGGCGATCACCGCGAAAAGCAAGGCACGCGCGCCGCCCGCGCCGGTGGTGACCGCTTCGGCGACGCTCACGAAGGAGAACGCGCCGGGCACGAGGAACCAGAAGGCCGCGACCAGGAGCACCATCGGCGGCGGAACCCTCTTGAACCTACCTGCGAACTGGGCGAACGGCACCACGACCAGCGCTCCGAGGAATCCGGCGAGCATCGGGTCGACGTACTTGCCGCCGAGCTGCTGGCCGACGAGCGCCACCAGCATCGTCGCCGCAATCGCGGGCAGCGACCCTTTCGGCGCGGACTTGTAGAGGAAGAAGCCGACCGAAGCGACCACCGCCCCGGCGTACGGGGCCCACTCGCCGAGTCGCGCGCTCGGCGGCATATGCGGCAACGGGCCCGCGATCCGCGCCCCGACCACGACGCCGAGCGCGAGGAGCAGCAGCTGCGCCGCCCCGTACATGAGCCGCGCGGACCCGGACATCACCTGGATGCTGGTGAGCTCCACCGCGCCGATCACCAGCGTCACCCCCGGCAGCACGCTGATCAGCGCCGGGGCGAGCACTCGGAACAGCCCGTCCCCCGCGGACTCGGCCAAGAACCACGTCGTGAGGACCGTTGCGCTGGCCGCGGCCAGGGGCGGCAGCATGATATTGGCCGACGGCAGCCACCTGCCCAGCAGCAGCACCAGGCCGACCACGAATCCGAGCAGCACGTACGCGGGCAGGGCGGCCCAGGTCGGCTGCAGGGCCAAGCCGAAGCCGAGCGTGAGGATCATATGCCCGAGCAACGTCACGAGCGGCCCGAACCTCGGCGGCCAGGCGCGCGCCGCCTTCGCGCGGGCGACCACCTCGCCCGGCGTCACCGCGCGGGCCTTGGCGAGCTGGACGAGCGTGTCCACCTCGCCCGCCTGGTCGAGCTGCGCCGTGGCCCGCGACGGCACGTCGACCTGCCCCTTCGCCTGCGACGAGGAGTCCAGCTGCACCATCAGGTAGGTGGGGAACGCGAGCACCCGCGCCTCGCTCGGCGTGTACGCCGCAGCCACCGCCCGAAGCTCGGCCTCGACGAGATTCGTCGGCTGCCCCGTCTCGATCATCGCAATGCCCAGCTGGCGCAGCATGGTGAGGATTTCCTCGTCCGAGCACGGCCCGACCTCGGCGAGGGGCTGGGGCCGCTCCTTGAGGCAGCGCCGCTTGAAAGAGCCGCGCCGCAGCGCAGCGATGCATGTCACCGACTATTCATAACCGATCCGTCCGGAAACCGTCAGCCGAACTGGCAAACTAAGGAGCCGAACACGAAGGAGGAGACCCGTGAAAGTCGCGGTGTATTGCGGAGCCAGCGCAGGAATCGACCCGGCGTACGCGCAGGCGGCGGCGGATTTCGCAAGCGGGCTCGCCCGCGCTGGGGCCGAAATCGTGTACGGCGGCGGGCATAAGGGGCTCATGGGAGTCGTCGCGGACGCCGCCCTCGCCGAGGGCGGCAAGGTCCACGGGGTCATCCCCACCAGCCTGGTCGACAAGGAGCTGGCCCACCAGACCCTCACCACCCAGCGCGTGGTGGACACCATGTACCAGCGCAAAGAGCTGATGCTGGAGCTCTCGGACGCGGCGGTCGCCCTCCCCGGCGGGCTCGGCACGCTCGACGAACTCTTCGACGTGTGGGGGTCCGCGCAACTCGCGCTGCATCCGAAACCGGTCGGCGTGCTCAACGTCAACGGCTTCTGGACCAGCATGCTCACCGCCGTGCGCGGCATGCAAGAAGCAGGATTCATCGCGGAGCGCAGCTACGACCTGCTCATCGTCGCGGAAAGCTCTGAGGACTACCTCCGGCAAGTCGGTGATTTCGCGCATCCAGGCGGACGCTGGCAATAGACGCGGGCAATAACCGAACCACTCGCTGGCCCCGCGAGCCCGTCGGCAACTGAGACACAGCACAGCGCGCATCCAGGCGGACGCTGGTAGCGGTCAAACCACTCGCTGGCTGCTGGACCTATTTCGCCGCCACCTGGTCGGAGGCTTTCGCCGCCACCTGGTCGGAGGCGATGACCGTCCGGGCGAGCGGCAGCAAATGCTGGCGGGCGTACGCTTCGACTTCGGGCCGGGTGGCCAAGGCTTCGGGGCGCGGAGTCAGCAGCAATGACTGCGTCAGCCGCACGAAGATCTCGGCCAGACTGCGAGCCGCGGCGGAGTCCCCGGTGCCCGCCGCCCGTTCGATATGCCCGGCGAGGTAGTTCGTCGCGAGTTCGATGGAAGGCCCCGCGCCGGAGGTGAAAATGGGCAGAACCGACTCGGGGTCGGTCTCCAGCGCGTGCCCGAGCAACGGATGGGCGCGCGCGAACGAGTAAATCCCCACGAATCCGGCGACCAGCTTGTCCTCGGGGTCGTCCAGCGCGCCGACCTCCCGGTCGACCGCCGCGAAGAGCCCTTCGATCTCCCGGATCACGACGGCGAGCAAGAGGTCGTTCTTCGCAGGCCAACGCCGGTACACCGTCATATGCGACACCCCGGCCCGTCTCGCGATCCCCTCCACGGTCGTCCGCCGGATCCCGAAGCTGAAGAGTTCGTCCCTCGCGGCTTCCAGGATGCGTTCGCTGGTCGCGTCTGTCGTCACCTCCAAGATCCTAGCGCTTCCGCCGGAACTCGTTATATCGTTACGGAGTTCGTAAATAAGTAACATGCCGCCGCGCAAGCCGGGACGCTCCCGATCATGCTGGCCGCCTCCTGCCTGGCGCGCTTCGGCGTGGGCGCTACGCGGAGCCCTCGCCCGCCAACGCCGCGAGCTCCGCGCCCGCGAGCCGGTAGGTGGTCCATTCGTCTTGCGGCTCCGCGCCGATAGACCGGTAGAACCCGATCGCCGGGGCGTTCCAATTGAGCACCCACCAGGAAAGCCGGGACCAGCCGTTTTCCACGCACTCTTTGGCCAACTCGACCAGAAGCACCTTGCCGAGCCCCGAACCGCGGTGCTCCGGGCGCACGTACAAGTCCTCAAGGTAGATCCCGTGCACGCCGTCCCATGTGGAGTAGTTGAGGAACCAGATCGCCATCCCGACGACCTGCTCGCCCACCGTCGCGACGTGCGCGAACAGGGCGACGTGCGCTCCGAACAGGGATGCGCGCAGCTGCTCCTCGGTGAGGTGGCACAGCTCCGGGGCCTTCTCGTAGGCGGCGAGGTCGTGGACCATCGCGCACATCGCGGGCACGTCCTCGGGCCGCGCCCTGCGGATCGCCGTCTGCCTGTCTGTCATGCGGGTCCTTCCTCTCTCGACTGCGGCTCGGCGTGCTCCAACGCGCGCAGCAGGGCGCGCAACGCCGCGCGCGGCGCGTCGCCGACCAGGCATTCGCCGAGCTCCGATCCCCATTCAGGAACCGAGCCCAGCGCGTCGCAGACGAATTCGCGCGCCTGGTTCTTGGTGAGCACCGGCCTGATCATCCCCGGATCCGCCAGGATCCGCGCTTCGCGCAGCACGTTCTTCAGCTTGCCGTGCGGCCTGTGCAGCACAAGGCTGCGCGGGTTCGGCCGCTCGACGGCGACCGCCTCGACGACCGCGCTCGCCGAGTCCGGCACGGACTTGCGGAACCGGAGGCTCCATTTCCCCGCGACGTCGTCGCTGAGCCGGGCTTGCGACTTCGCGTCGCGCAAGTCGGGATGGTTGTTGTCCACGAGCAGCTCCACACGCTCGCCGCCCTCCCACAGCAAAGCGCGGAAAAGGGCCGACGCGTCCTGCTTGCGCAAGTCCCTCGAAGCCGGGGCGGCCCCGCCCGACTCGACGGACTGGCGGCCATGGGAGTAGATCGTCTTCGGGGCTTCCCGCGCCGCCCGCTCGATCTTCTTCGCCGCGCTCGGGGCGAAGCGCAGCACGTGCCAATCGCTCGCGCTGCCGATGGCCTGCGCGCCGTGGTAGCGGTTGAAGTCGGGGACCAGTTCCTCGACGAGGCAGTCCAAGCCGAGGATCGCCTTCTGCACGGCGAGGCCGAGGGCGGGCTGGTCTTCCCCGTACCCGTACGCCAGCACGCCCCTGCCCCGCGCGAGGCTCCGCAGGCCCTGCGCCCCCCGCGCGCAGAACAGCGCCACGCCCTCCGGGGTGTAGGGCGGGTCGGTGACGAAGAGGTCCGCCCAGCCTTCGAGGTCGGCGGGAAACCGATGGCGCAGGTCGGCGTGCCGCGCCCGGAACTTCGCGCCCCGCGCGGACAGCTCGGCGGCGAGGAACTCCACCAGCGCCTCGTCGACGTCCACGACCGCGATCTCCGCCCCTGGGCAGAGCCTGGCCACCGCGAGGCTGGTGAGGTCGTGGTCGCCGACGAAAAGAATCCGCGCGCCGCCGAGCCAGAACCGCTCTGCAAGCCACCGCGCCCTTGCCAGCGCCGTCTGCGCGGTCGCGGACACGTGGTCGAGATGCCGGTTCGCCTTCGGCGCGCGACGCTGCGCGTCCTTGATCTCGTCGAGCACCGTCTCGTCGAGCACCGTCTCGTCGAGCACCGCCGTCTCGGCGGGCCCTTCCGAGGACCGTCCAAGCAAAGCCTGCCGCTGCGCCTCGGCCTCCGACGGCAACGACCACGCTCCCGCGCCGCCCGGCGGAGCCTGCGCGCCAGCGGCCCGCAGCAGCTGCTCGACCCCGTGCCTGGACAGCGCGGACGCGTCGATCAGCTCTTGCGTGGTCGCGGGGCCCTGCGCGAGGCGCTCCAGCGCCGCGAGGTACGACCGCGCCTCGACGCCTCGCTCCCGCATGAACTCGGCGAGGCCGCCCTGGACTTCGGGCAGGCTATCCCAGGACACGGGAAGCGTCTCCCGGCTGCTCGCGGCCCGCCCCGATGAGATCCTCCCTCGCCCTCGCGACCCGGGAGCGCACGGTGCCCACCGGGCAATCGCACACGGCCGCTGCCTCCGCGTAGGAGAGGCCGAGCATCTGGGTGAGCACGAGCGCCTCGCGCCGCTCCGGGGCCAGATCGTCCAGCAGGATCTTGACCAGGCTCAGCTCAACCTGCGCGGAATGCTCGGCGACCTCCCGCCGCCGCACCGACGGCGCGAGCCCTGGGTCCGCGCCGGGAGCCAATCTTGGCCGGGCGACCGCGGAACGGATCTGGTCGACTGCGACCCTGCGCGCGATGGAGAGCAGCCACACTTTCCCGTTGGACCGGCCTTCGAACCGAACGATGCTGGTCATCGCTCGCAAGTAGGTTTCCTGGGCGAGGTCGTCCGCTTGTGTCGTGTCTGTCAGATGCGCGAGGAACCGCCACACGTCCCGCTGCGTCTCGGCGACGAACGCGGCGAGCGCCTTGCGGTCCCCTCGGGCCGCGGCGAGCGCGAAAGCGGTGGCCCGATCTTCGCTATCGCCGTTTGCCATGGCATTGAGGATATCCTGTCCTCGCCCTGCGCCCCGCACCGGGAATGAACCAGCACCGCAGAGCGCTAAAATGAGGTATGCGGAGCGTGCCTGGTGATTCGATCCAGTGCGACCTGTGCCAAGAGGCTCTTTCGGCCCGGCTGGACGGGGAGCGCGAGCCCGTGCCGGCGATCCGGGTGGACGAGCATGTGGCGGCGTGCGACAGCTGCGCCGATTGGTGGCGGCAGGCGCAGGCGCAAGCGGCGGCGCTGCGGCTGGGATCCCTCCCGCTCGCGCCGGTGTTCCACGTGGAACTGCCCAAACGGCAGCTGTCGTGGCGCGCTCGCGTGTCGGGGTGGCTGCGCAAGCCCGGCTCCGTTGAATTGCGCGCGCCCGAAGGCGCGCGTTTCGGACGGAAGACGAGCCATCTGCGCGTCATCGAGGAGCCAGCGGAGTGACAAGAACAAACCCGGCGATCCAGGAAGACGGGATCCAAAACAGCATGGGCCGACGTGCGCTGGAGGGCGGGGGCTTCGCTCCCGTGAGCCTTGGGGGTTCGAGGGGGGCTCCGACCGCGCAGGAGATCGCCTCCCCTGCTGCGGGGGCCGAGCCGGAGCCGTTGCGGCGGACCAGGTACCACGTTTCGGGCATGACCTGCGGGGCGTGTTCCGCACGGGTCAGCAGGGCGCTCGGCAAGCTCGACGGGGCGAGCGCCGAGGTGAACCTCGCGACCGGCGTGGCCGTCGTGGACGCGCCGACGACCGTCTCGACGGAGCAAATCGTGGCGACGGTCGAGAAGGCCGGATACTCCGCCGATCCGATCGTGGCCAACGCCCGCGCCTCCGCGCTGGCCGAAGAGGCCGAGCAGGCCGAAGAGCGAGTCGTGCACGACCTGTTCCGCAGGCTCGCGGTCGCGCTGCTGTTGTTCTTCCCGCTCGCGAACCTGTCCATCCTGTTCGCCATGGAGCCGGATTTCCGCGTCCCAGGCTGGCAGTGGCTGCTCACCGCGCTCGCGCTGCCGGTGGTCCTCTGGTGCGCCGCGCCGATGCGCCGCCGGGCGCTCGCCGCGCTGCGGCACGGCGGGGCGACGATGGACACCCTGGTCACCCTCGGCGTGTGGGCCGCGTTCGGCTGGTCCCTGTGGTCCATGTTCTCTCCCATGGGCGCCGTCTCCCCGACGCGCCCCGAGCCGAGCGGCGTCCTCGACACGATCCTCGCGAGCGACGGCGTGTACCTCGAGGTCGCGGCGGGCATCACCGTGTTCGTCCTCGCCGGTCGCTATTTCGAGGCGAAGGCGAAGAAACGCGCCGGGTCGGGGACGCGCGCGCTCGCCGCGCTTGGCGCGCGCGAGGTGACCCTCCTCGTCCCGGACGAGACCGGAGCCAGAGAGGTCCGGGCCTCCGTCGAGGAACTCGTCGAAGGCTCCAGCTTCCTCGTCCGCCCCGGCGAGACCATCGCGACCGACGGGCTGGTCCAGAGCGGCTTCGCCGACGTGGACATGAGCGCGATGACCGGCGAGCCGAACCCCGTGACGGTCGAGCCTGGCTCGGCGGTGGTCGGCGGCACGATCTGCCTCACCGGGCGGCTGGTGGTGGAAGCCGCCGCGGTCGGCTCGGACACTCGGCTGGCCGGCATGTTGCGACTGGTCGAAGAGGCGCAGGTCGGCAAGGGCAAAGCCACCCAGCTCGCCGACCGCGTCTCGGCGTTCTTCGTCCCCGTCGTCCTGCTGATCGCGGCGGCGACGTTCGCGGGCTGGCTGATCGCGGGAGCCCCGCCCTCCCGCGCGGTGGGCGTCGCCATCTCGGTGCTCGTCATCGCCTGCCCGTGCGCGCTTGGCCTCGCCGTCCCCACCGCGCTCATGGTCGCGGCCGGCCGAGGAGCCCTGCTCGGGGTGTTCCTGAAGGGGCCGAGGGCGTTGGAGGCGACCCGAGACGTCGACGCCGTCGTCTTCGACAAGACCGGCGTCATCACCACCGCCAAAATGCGGGTGTCCGGCGTGGACGTCGCCCCGGGCTTCGCCGAGGCCGAGATCGCGCGGCTCGCGGGCGCGGTGGAGGCGGCTTCCGAGCATCCGGTCGGCTCCGCGATCACCTCGTGGGCCAAGGGCCTTGTCGGGGAGCTTCCGGAAGTCCAAGGCTTCGTCGCCGTCCCCGGCACCGGGGTCCGAGGCGAGGTGGACGGGTTCGCGGTCGCGGTGAGCCGCCCCGAAGCCAGGATCGAGCTGCCCGCAGCCCTCGCCCGAGCCGTGCGCGAGCGGCAACGGGACGGAGCCACCGCGGTGGTCCTGCGCCGCGACGACGAGCCGATTGCCGTGCTGAGCCTTTCGGACACCGTGCAGGACTCCGCCGCCGACGCGGTGGCGCGGCTGCGAGCGCGCGGACTGCGGCTGCTGCTGCTCACCGGGGACAACGCGAGCGCCGCGCAGCGCGTCGCCGACCAGGTCGGCATCCCCGAAGTGATCGCGGAAGTCGCCCCCGAGGGCAAAGCGGACGTGCTGCGCCAGCTGCAAGACGGCGGGCTCCGGGTGGCGTTCGTCGGCGACGGGATCAACGACGGCCCCGCCCTCGCCGTCGCCGACCTGGGAATGGCGGTGTTCACCGGCACCGACGTCGCGCTCAGCGCTGCCGATGTGATCGTGGTCCGCGACGACCTCGGCGCGATCCCCGACGCCATCGCCCTCGCCAGGGCGACCCTGCGCACCTTGCGCGGCAACCTCGTCTGGGCGTTCGGCTACAACGTCGCGGCGATCCCCCTCGCGGTCGCGGGTTTCGCGAACCCGTTGCTCGCGAGCGCGGCCATGGCCTTCTCGTCGTTCTTCGTCGTCACCAACAGCCTGCGGCTGCGCCGGGCGAACCTCCGCTGACGGCGGAGGGCTGACGGCGGCCGCTCAGACGGACTCGGGGTAGACGATCATGCGCCCGTCCACGTCCGGGTATCTGCGCGACTGCACGTAGGCCTTGCGCGCGGAGCGCATCATCGCGTTCGAGTGCGCGATCGCGAACGGCCGCAGGAACGGGGTGTCGCCGTCCTTGTTGATGTAATAGCTGTGCGACCCGGCGCAGCTCGGGCTCTTGAACACCAGGTTCTCGGTCGCGGCGACGGCCTTCGCGAAAAACTGGTCGAACGCCTCTTGGCCGACTTCCACCCGCGTCGCCTGCCGGGTCAGCGTGTCGGCGATCATCTCGGCGGCGTGGCCGGTGCACAGTTTGATGGTGTCGAACCAGTTGAACCCGACCACGCCGTACGGGCCGGGGGCGAGGAAGTAGTTCGGGAACCCCGGCACGGCGACGCCCTGGTAGGCGCGCATGCGGTTGGCCTCCCAGTACTCGCCGAGGTCCTGGCCTTCCCTGCCGCGCACCGTGTACGGGAGGTCGAACACCTTGAACCCCGTGGCGAGCACCAGCGTGTCGATGCGGTGCAGCGTCCCGTCGGCGGTCTCGACCCCCTCGGGCACGACCCTGGCGATGGGGGCGACGACCAAGTCCACGTTCGGACGGGCGAACGTCTCAAGGTAGTCGGCGGAGGAGCCGGGCCGCTTGCACGCGAAGCCGTATCGGGGGATGAGCTTCTCGCGCAGCTCGGGGTCCTTGATCCGGGCCCGCATGCTCGCCCGCACGGCCGCGCCCGCGAGCTTGGCGACGAACGGGAACTGCTTGTGGTAGACCACGCCGAGGGTCTGCCCGACGTCGACGGCCGTCACGCCGCCGAACCGGATGAGCCTGGAGAGGAAGGGGGCGTGCCGCAGCGCCCGCTGGAAGAGCGCGGGCACCGGCAGGTTCGTCTTCGGGCTCACGTAGGAGGGGGTGCGCTGGAACACCGTCAGGCGCGCCACCTCGTCCGCGATTGCCGGGATGATCTGGATCCCCGTCGCCCCGGTGCCGACCACCGCGACCCGCTTGCCCCGCAGCGAGTAGTCGTGGTCCCATGCCTGCGAGAAGATCGTCTTTCCCGCGAAGGAGTCCAGCCCCGCGAGAGCGGGGGCGGCCGGCGTGCTCAGCGCGCCGTGGCAGGAGACGACGAACCGGGCGGTGAGCTCGAATTCGCCGTCCGCGTCCACCGCCCGCACCCGCCAGAGGTCGTTGACCTCGTCGAACACGATCGCGCGCACCTCGGTGCCCAGCCGCAGCTTGTCCTTGAGCCCGAACCGGTCGGCGCAGTCCTGCGCGTATTGCCGCAGCTCGCTGCCGGGCGCGAACATCCGGGACCAGTTCGGGTTGGGGGCCTCGGCGAACGAGTACACCATCGAAGGGATGTCCACCTCGACGCCCGGATAGGTGTTCTGCCACCACGTCCCGCCGACCCCGGCGGCCTTCTCCAGGATCAGGAAGTTCTCGACCCCCTGCTCCCGCAGCCGGTTGCCGGTCGCCAGGCCGGAGAACCCCGCCCCGATGACGACCGCGGCAAGATCGGGCTGCTCCAAATCCTGGTAGGCGACCAAGGAGCCGCCGGAGGCGGCGGCTCCTTCGGAAACCGCTGTCATCAGCTTTCTTTCTTCTTCGGCACCAGCTTCATCAGGTCGAGCATACCGCCCTTGGCGGCGAAGTACCTGGTCAAGCCTGGAGCCATCCGGTAGTTGAGGTACTGCACGTACGCCTCCGGGGTCACCGGGACGACCTGCTTGTTCTTCTGGACCGAGCGCACGATCTGCCGGGCGACCTTCTCGGGCCCGTAGCGGCGCATCGCGTACGCCTTGTCGCCGACCTCCTGCATCCGGCGCTCCTCTTCGGCGCTCACGCCGGAGATCTTGCTCGTCGCGATGATGTTGGTGTGCACGACGCCGGGGCAGATCGTGGTCACGCCGATGTTGTGCGCGGCCAGATCCGCGCGCAGGCAGTCGGAGAACATGAAGACCGCCGACTTGCTGGTCGAGTACGCGGAGAACTGCTTCTGCGGCGAGTACGCGGCCATGCTCGACAGGTTGACGATATGCCCGCCGAGGCCGCGCTCGGCCATCTTGGCCCCGAAGGCCCGGCTGCCGTTCACCACGCCGTACAGGTTGATGTCGATGATCCGCTTGAACTCCTCGGTGGGTGTCTGCAGGAAGTCGCCCGCGGCCCCGACGCCCGCGTTGTTGACCAGCACGTCGGGCACCCCGTGGTTGGCGTGCACCTCCTCGGCGTGGGCGTTGATCGCCTCCTCGTCGGCGACGTTGAGCTGGTAGGCGTGCGCGACTCCGCCCTCCTCCTCGATCATCACCACGGTCTCCTTGGCGCTGACCAGGTTGATGTCCGAGAGCACGACCTCGGCCCCGAGCCGGGCGAACTCCCGCGCGGTCTCCCTGCCGATGCCGCTGCCGCCGCCGGTGATGACCACGAGCTGGTCCTCGAACGGCTTGCGGTCCTTGCCCATCTCGGCGCGGCGCAGCGCGCGGGCGGGCTCGCCGCCGCCCACCGCGTCGATCAATTCGACCGTCGCGGCGGCGAGAGCCTCCGGATGCGAGAACGGCAGCCAGTGGCCCCCATTGAGCACCCGCCGCCAAGTCCGCTTGTTCCAGAGCGGCTCGTCGTCGTAGCAGGACTGGCGCACCGCCGGGTCGTTCTTCCCGACGATGACCTGGACCGGGACGTTCGTGTAGCGCTCCTGCGGGTGCAGGAGGGCGGGGAACACGTTGGCGCGGTAGACCCGCAGCGTCCGGGTGATGTCCTGCTTGAACGTGGGGCTGAGGTGGATCCGCTCGACCGGCGCGCCCTCGCCGAGCGAGAGCCCGTTGCGCCAACGCTCCGCGGTCATCGTCAGTTTCAGGAGCGCGTTCGGCACACCGGGAGTCATCGAGAACAGCGTGTAGAGGACTGACCCGGCCTGTCCGAGCGCCAATGCCACGTTCTTGGGGGTCGGACGGGAGAACCGCGAGCGCACCCACTTGCTCATATGGCTCAAGCACGGCCCGGACACCGAGGTGAACGACGCGAACCGGTGTTCGAGCTCCGGGTCGCAGATCGCCTCCCACGCCGCGACGCTGCCCCAGTCATGGCCGAGGACGTGCACCGGCTTCGCCGGGCTGACCGCGTTCGCGACGGCGACGTAGTCGCTGGCCATCGCGGTGAGCCGGAAATCCCGGAAGCTCTTGGGGTTGGTCGTCTTCCCGACCCCCCGGTTATCGACCGCCACCAGGCGGAACCGGTCTCGCAGCAGCGGCGTCACGTTGTCCCATAGGTGGTGCGAGTCGGGCCAGCCGTGCACCAGCAGGATCGTCTCCCCCTCGGGGTTGCCCTGCACGAAATACGTCACGTCGATGTCGCCGTTGCGCACCACGTGCTCGGTGATCGCGGCGAAGTCGCCCTTGGCCGCCGCGGCCTCGGGCTTGGTCTGGTTGGTCATGCTCGCTCCATTCGCGCGTCTTCTGGTTCTCTGTCGTCGGGGCTGTTCCGCCATTGCCTCTTGTTCTCCTTGGTTCACAGGTCCAGCACCAGCCGACCCCCATTGGCGCGGGAGACGCAGATCAGCATCTCCCCCTTCGCCCGCTGGGCTTCGGTCAACGTGGCGTCGCGATGGTCGGGCTCGCCGCCGAGCACGCGCACTTTGCACGTCCCGCAGAAGCCCTGCTTGCAGGAGTACGTGATGCCCGGCCTCGCCGCGAGGATGGTCTCCAACGCGCTGCGGTCGGCGGGCACGGCGAGCGTCGTGCCGTCGCTGGCCAGCTCCACCTCGAACGGCACGCCGTCCTCGACAGGCGGCGCGGAGAACCGCTCGAAGTGCAGTTCCGCGCCGGGGTATCCGGCGACGGCCTCGCGGACGACCTTGAGCATCGGCCCCGGCCCGCAGCAGTACACGGCCAAATCCGAGTGCAATTGCGGCAGCAAATCCGCCGCCGTGGGCAGCCCGGACTCGTCGTCGGTCCGGATGACGACCCGGTCCCCGTACTGGGCCAGCTCTTCCCGGAACGGGATCGACTCCTTGCTGCGGCCCGCATAGATCATCGTCCATGGCAGCCCGAGGTCCGTGGCGGTCGCGAGCATCGGCAGGATCGGGGTGATCCCGATGCCGCCCGCGATGAACCGGAACTCGCGCCGCTCGGTGTTCAGATGCCCCGCCGTGGCGAGCGGGAAGGCGTTGCGCGGCCCGTGGACCTCAAGGACGTCGCCCACGCGCACCGCGTCGTGCAGCTCGACCGAGCCGCCGTTGCCGTCGGGGATGCGCCGCACCGCGATCCGGTACGAGCGGCGGTCGCGCGGGTCGCCGCACAACGAGTACTGCCGCACCGCGCCGGACGGCAACGTGAGGTCGAGATGCGCCCCGCTGCGCCAGCTGGGCAGCTCCCCGCCGTCCTGCTGGGCGAGCTGAAGGCTCACCACGTTCTCGTCGGCGGCCACCACGGTCCGGCCGCGCACCACGAGGCGGAGCGCCCGGTCCACCGGCTGCGGGTCGGGCGGCGGCGCGCCGACCATCGCCGCGAGCCGCAGCACGCCGTGCGTCACGCTGTCCTGTAGCTTCAACAGCGTCGGCATGCGCTGCTGCATCCGGCGCATGATGTCGTCGAGGCCGCTCGGGACGGGCGGGGGCGAGGGGTGCGGCCTCGTCATGCGCGGGCGGCGGCCTTCGCCGCTGGCGACTTCGCGAGGTAGGCGACCGCTTGCGCCGTGTCGCCGATGGACTCGGGCGTGAAGTCGGGGCGCAGGTACGCCTTGAACGCCTCGCCCATCACGGCGAAGCTCACCAGCGAGCCCCGCTTCATCGCCCGGCCCACCTCGCGCGTCCACCGGAGGAATCCGACATTGGGGGCCGAGGCGTCGGCGCGGGCGATCAGCAAACCGCCGTAGATCAGTCCGAGCGGGATGGTCAAACACGCGGCGAGGTAGTAGCCGATCAGGCGCTTGCGCCCGACTCCGAAATAGCGGGCGACCTCCCAGGCCACGCTACGGTGCTCGACCTCCTCCGCTCCGTGCCAGCGGAACAGGTCGGTGAGGACCGGGTCGGCCCCGAACTTCTCGAAGTCCTGGTTCAGCAGCCAATCCCCCGCCGTGGCGGTGAGATGCTCGATGCCCGCGATCATCGCGAGGCTCTCCACAAGGATGCGCCGCTGCAGCTTCGCCGGCAGCTTGTCCATCCGCTCCTTGTACTGCGCGAACAGCTGTTCCGAGTACTGCGCGAACACGCTCAGGTCGATGCCGTGCTGGGAGAAAAACGCGTGCAGCGCGTGGTCGTGGCTGTTCGCATGGATCTGCTCCTGCCCGATGAAGCCGATGACGTCCTCGCGCAAGCGCTCGTCCTGGATGTGGGGCAGGGCGCGGCCGAACGTGTCCACGAACATCATTTCGCCCGCGGGCAGCATCATGTGCAGCGCCGAGAGCACGTGCGACACCACGAGCTCGCCGGGAATCCACTGCAAGGGCGAGTTCGAGAAGTCGAACTCGACGTTTCGCGCGTGCAGCGCGATCCGCCCGGCGTCCGCGGGGCGCGTCTGGGGGTCTTGTGTCGATGCTCGTTCCCCGGCCAGCGTTTGATGGCCCATCACATCTCTCCTGATCCGTTTTCGAGTGCTAGCAAGTTAGCGATACCCAGGGTATCACATTGTGACTGCTGTCTCGTGGTGACGGTCACATGGCCCTTTGCCCGTCGGCGCGGACCCTGCCGCCCGCGCTCGGAAAAGCGAGCGGACGAGCGCTTATTCCGTCGGCACCGGCAAGTGGTTCTCCGTGAAATACCGCTGCGGGAACAAGCACGCGGAACGGCCCTCGACCACCGCCGCCGCATGCTCCTTCGCGATCAGGTCGTCCGGCTCGCCCACCGTCGCCCGGCCCGAGACGAGCCGGAGCGAAGCGCTGTCCGCGCCCCGCGAGAACGTCGTCCACGCCCTGCCGTAGCTGTCGGCGAACCCCTCTTCCCCCGCTATCCCCAACCCCTCCGCCTGTGTCTTGAGCGCGGCGACGACGCCCTCTCGCGCCTTGTCCGTCAGCTCCCCATCGAACAGGACGTGGCGCAACACCATCTGCAGCGGCTTGACCTGGTGGAACATGTTGTACGGATCGCAGGTCGAATCCCCAGGAGCCTCGTCCCCCCACCGCCAGGACAACCCCGGATACGCCGCCACAGCCGAATCCGCCGCGCGGGCCAGGGCCGCCTCCACCCGCTGCGCGTCCCGCTCCGCCGGTCCCCCCGCGCGCAACGCGGCCTCGTGCGCGGCCACCTCCTCCGGCCTGGTGTAGTTCGGGTCCAACTGGCTGCCCAACCGGCCGAGCAGGTAACAACCGCCCGCGCACAACAGGACCGTGCAGACCACTGCCGCGATCGCCGCGACATAAGGAAACGACCAGAGCTTCCGTTTCCCCTTCTTCCCCTGCGGGTCTTCGGCGTAAGGCACCGCCCGAGCCTACCTCGCAGTCCGCGCGACCTGCCGATCGCGCGGCTCGTCCAACCTGCGCGCTGTCGACCCGACAAGGAAGCCGCTGGCCAATTCGAGCGTTTCCCCGTTCGAGGAGCCGAACCAGGCAGAGCGGTCGCCTGGCCGATCGAACACCGCGCGGGAACTCGTCATCCCTCGCTGCTTCGCCGACTCGCGCACAATATCGAGCGCCTTCGCCCACAACCGGTCCGGAACAGGGTCAACGAACAGAATTTGGTCCGTCGACATCTTCCTCACCCTGGTGTCCGCTTCGCGGTCCCCCTCCTCATCGCAAGCCTCCAGCACCGCCGTCCGACGCCACGACCATGGCGAACCCCCGATCCGCACGATCTCGTCAGCAGTCTTTGCCATGAAGGCTTGGAATTCGCGCTGGTCTTCCTCATATGTCCCCTGCCTTCGGAAACGGTCCTCGAAAGTCCGCACCTGCTCCGGCGACATATGATGCGGCCGCAAACCCTCGTCGAACTCGAAAAGCACCCAGAAGCCAGAGCCGACGACCCCGCAGGCCAGAACGAGGGCGCCGACCGAGGCAACGGCGATCCGCCGCCGCATCAGCGCGAACACGACACGCCTGCTGTCGACCGGCCCTTCTTCCGCCCCGACTTCTGCCATGCGCCCAGCGTACGCCCGAAGCGAGGCCCGGCTCTATCTCTCCGAACGCGGCCACGTTGAAGCACGAATATCGGCCAGATGCGTCGCGGCTGAGCCCGCGCTCCATGAGGGAAACATGGAGCGCCGGTGAAAACACCGAACCCCCTGGGAAAGGGTACATCCCAGGGAGTTCGGCGAATCAATTGGAGGATATTCAGATATGCAATGCTCTCGCTGGAAGCGGCTTATCTCGCATGCGCGCGAGCCTCGCCCAGACGGCTCTGCGTCGCGGACGAAGAACTACTTCGCGCGCTCAAGAACCTCGACCAAGCGCCAGTGCTTGGTCGCGGAGAGAGGCCGGGTCTCCATGATGCGCACGGTGTCGCCGATGTGGGCGTCCTGCTGCTCGTCGTGGGCCTTGACCTTCTTAGTGGTCCGGATGATCTTGCCGTAGAGCGGGTGGCGGCGGCGGTCGGTCAGCTCGACCACGATGGTCTTGTCCATCTTGTCGGAGACGACGACACCGGAGCGGACCTTGCGGCGGGTACGGTCGCCGGACACCGGAGCTTCAGTCTTGGTCGCGGTCATTCTTTCTCACCCTCGGTCTTCTCGGTCTTCGCCTTCTTCGTGGCCTTGGCTTTCACCGGGGCCGCATCCGGCTCGGACGACAGGCCCAGCTCGCGCTCGCGGATCACGGTGTACACCTGGGCGATCTCGCGCTTGACTTCGCCCACCCGGCTGTTCTTGGCCAGCTGGCCGGTGGCGAGCTGGAAGCGCAGGTGCAACGCCTCTTCTTTCAGTTTGCCGAGCTGCTCGACCAAGGCTTCGCGGCCCTGTTCGCGCAGGTCTGCGGCCTTCGTGCGATGTGCCATCAGAATTGCTCCTCTCGGGTCACAATGCGCGTCTTCAGCGGCAGCTTGTGCTGTGCGCGGCGAAGCGCCTCACGAGCGGTCTCCTCGTTCGGGAAGGTCATCTCGAACAGGACCCGGCCCGGCTTCACGTTGGCGATCCACCACTCCGGCGAGCCCTTGCCGGAACCCATGCGGGTCTCAGCGGGCTTCTTGGTGAGCGGACGGTCCGGGTAGATGTTGATCCACACCTTGCCGCCACGGCGGATGTGCCGGTTGATGGCGATACGGGCGGACTCGATCTGCCGGTTGGTGACGTACGCGGGCTCAAGGGCCTGGATGCCGAAGTCGCCGAAGGTGACCTTCGTGCCGCCCTTGGCAGCGCCCGAACGGCTCGGGTGGTGCTGCTTGCGGTGCTTGACTTTACGTGGAATCAGCATGGCTCAGGCCTCCTGACCTGATTCGTTGGAGCTGGCCTCGGCGACCGGCTCGGCCTGCGGCTCGACGGCGCGGCCGGCCTCGGTGCTCGTCGCGGTGGTGCCGGAAGCTCCGGAACGGCGCGGGCGGGCGGCGCGGTCCCGACGGGCTCCGGCCTCCTCGGCGGCGGCGAGCTGAGCGGCGTGCTCGACTCGTCCGCCGACGATGTCGCCCTTGTAGATCCAGACCTTCACGCCGATGCGGCCGAAGGTGGTCTTGGCCTCGTGGAAGCCGTAATCGATGTCGGCGCGCAGCGTGTGCAGCGGCACCCGGCCCTCGCGGTAGTACTCGGACCGGCTCATCTCAGCGCCGCCGAGGCGGCCGCCGCACATGACCTTGATGCCCTTGACCTGCGGGTGGCGCATCGCGGACTGGATCGCCTTGCGCATCGCGCGACGGAACGCCACGCGGTTGGACAGCTGCTCGGCGACGCCCTGGGCGACGAGCTGGGCGATGGTCTCGGAGTTCTTCACCTCGAGGATGTTCAGCTGCACCTGCTTGCCGGTGAGCTTCTCCAGCTGGCCTCGGATGCGGTCGGCCTCGGCGCCCCGGCGGCCGATGACGATGCCCGGGCGGGCGGTGTGGATGTCCACACGCACCCGGTCGCGGGTCCGCTCGATCTCGACCTTCGCGATGCCAGCCCGCTCCATGCCCGAGATGAGCAGCTTGCGGATCTGGATGTCCTCTTTGATGTAGTCCTTGTACTGCTTGTCGGCGAACCAACGGGAGCGCCAGTCAGTGGTGATGCCCAGGCGGAAGCCATGGGGATGGATTTTCTGTCCCATTTACTTCTCGCCTCCCTTCTTGGTAGAGGCCTTCTTCGACCCAGCGACTCGCTTGGCCCGGCTCGGCCGCTCGTTGGCGAGCGCCGCCGCGACCTCGATGGTGATGTGGCTGGTCCGCTTGCGGATCCGGTAGCTGCGGCCCTGGGCGCGCGGCTGGAAACGCTTGAGGGTCGGGCCCTCGTCGGCGAAGGCCTTGGAGACGACCAGCGTCGAGCGGTGCAGGTTGAGGTTGTGCTCCGCGTTGGCGATGGCGCTCGCGAGGACCTTGGAGACCTCTTCGCTCGCGCTCTGCGGGGCGAACCGCAGGATCGCGAGGGCCTCGTCCACCCGCTTGCCTCGGATGAGGTCGATGACCCGGCGGGCTTTGGTCGCCGAGAAACGCGCGCCCTTGAGCGAGGCGTGCGCGGCGGGGTTCTCTTGCTCAATGCTCATCGGCGCTTCGCCTTTCGGTCCTCTTTCACGTGGCTGCGGAAGGTGCGGGTCGGCGCGAACTCGCCCAGCTTGTGCCCGACCATCGACTCGCTCACGAACACGGGGACGTGCTTGCGCCCGTCGTGCACCGCGAAGGTGTGCCCGACGAAGTCGGGGAGGATGGTCGAACGGCGCGACCAGGTCTTGATGACCTGATGGGTGTTCTTCTCGTTCTGTCCGTCCACCTTCTTGAGCAGGTGGTCGTCGACGAACGGGCCTTTCTTCAAACTACGTGGCATCGTTCAGTTCCCTTCTACCGCTTCTTCCCGGTGCGGCGACGGCGCACGATGAGCTTGTCGCTCTCTTTGTTGGCCCGGCGGGTGCGGCCCTCCGGCTTGCCCCACGGGCTCACCGGGTGACGACCGCCGGATGTCTTGCCTTCACCACCACCGTGCGGGTGGTCGACCGGGTTCATGACGACACCGCGGACGGTCGGGCGGATGCCCTTCCAGCGGTTGCGGCCCGCCTTGCCCCAGTTGATGTTGGACTGCTCGGCGTTGCCGACTTCGCCGACCGAGGCGCGGCAGCGCGCGTCGACGTTGCGGATCTCGCCGGACGGCATGCGCAGCTGCGCGTACGGGCCGTCCTTGGCGACCAGCTGCACCGAGGAGCCGGCCGAGCGGGCGATCTTCGCGCCGCCGCCCGGACGCAGCTCGATGGCGTGCACCACCGTACCGGTCGGGATGTTCTTCAGCGGCAGGTTGTTGCCCGGCTTGATGTCGGCCTGGGGGCCGGTCTCGACCAAGTCGCCCTGCTTGAGCTTCGCCGGGGCGATGATGTATCGCTTCTCGCCGTCCGCGTAGTGCAGGAGGGCGATCCGGGAAGTGCGGTTGGGGTCGTACTCGATGTGCGCGACCTTGGCGGGCACGCCGTCTTTGTCCGCGCGGCGGAAGTCGATGAGCCGGTAGGCCCGCTTGTGCCCGCCGCCCTGGTGCCGGACGGTGACCCGGCCGTGGGCGTTGCGGCCGCCCTTGTTGTGCAGGGGACGCAGCAGCGACTTCTCCGGCGTGGTGCGGGTGACCTCCGAGAAGTCGGAGCTCGACGAGCCGCGACGACCAGGGCTGGTCGGCTTGTGCTTACGAATAGCCATGATTCTCTGTCCTTCAGTCCTATGCGCCAGCCGTCGTGAAGATGTCGATGGTCTTGCTCGCCTCGGTCAGCGAGACCAGCGCCCGCTTGGTGTCGGCGCGCTTGCCGATGCCGAACCGGGTGCGCTTGCGCTTGCCGTTGCGGTTGATGATGTTCACCCGCGCGACCTTGACGCCGAAGACCTTTTCCACGGCCAGTTTGACCTGGGTCTTGTTGGCGTCGGGGTGCACGACGAAGCTGTAGGTCTTCTGCTCGGCCAGGGCGAACGACTTCTCGCTCACCACGGGCCGGATCAGCACGTCGTGCGGATCAGCCGGGATGCTCGCGATGGTCATGCCTGCACCTCTTCCTTCTTGTTGACCTTGTGGTGCTCGATGAACGTCGTGAGCGCCTCGAGGCTGAACACGATGTCGTCGCTCTTGAGCACGTCGTACGTGTTGAGCTGGTCCGGGGTCAGGATGTGGGCGTGCGGCAGGTTGCGAACGCTCTTCAGGCCCGCCTCGTCGGCGCGTCCGAGCACCACCAGGAGGCGGGGCCGGATCGAGATCGAGTCGAGGAACGCGGAAGCCTTCTTGGTCGAAGGGGTCTGCCCGGCGACCAGCTCGTCCACGATGTGGATGCGCTCGCCGCGCGCCCGGTCGGAGAGGGCTCCGCGCAGGGCGGCGGCCTTCATCTTCTTCGGGGTGCGCTGGGAGTAGTCGCGCGGCACCGGGCCGTGGACCGTGCCGCCGCCGGTGAAGTGCGGCGCTCGGGTCGAGCCCTGGCGGGCGCGGCCGGTGCCCTTCTGCTTGTACGGCTTCTTGCCGCCGCCGGAGACTTCGCCCCTGGTCTTGGCCTTGTGCGTGCCTTGGCGCGCGGCTGCGAGCTGCGCGGTCACCACTTGGTGCAAGAGGGAGATGTTGGCCGGGGCGTCGAAGATCTCGGCGGGGAGATCGAACGTGCCGGCGCTCTTGCCGTCAGCGGCGTGGATCGTGACGGTGAGGCTCACTTCGCCACCCCTTTCTTCACAGCGGAGCGCACGAACACCAGGCCGCCGTCACGGCCGGGGACAGCGCCCTTGATGAGGAGCACACCGGCCTCCGGGTCAACCCGGAACACGGTGAGGTTCTGCGTGGTCGTCTTCGCGTTGCCCATGCGGCCAGCCATCCGGGTGCCCTTGAAGACACGGCCCGGGAAGGCGCAAGCGCCGATGGAGCCCGGACGGCGGTGCACTTTGTGCGCGCCGTGGGCGGCGCCTTGGCCCTTGAAGCCGTGGCGCTTCATGGTGCCCGCGAAGCCTTTGCCCTTGCTGGTGCCGGTCACGTCGACCAGGTCGCCGTCGGCGAACACCGAGACGTCGAGCTGCTGGCCGACCTCGTAGCCGGAGACGTCTTCGAGGCGAAGCTCGGCGAGGTGGCGGCGCGGGGTGACCCCGGCCTTCTCGAACTGGCCCGTCAGCGGCTTGTTGACCTTGCGGGGGTCGATCTGGCCGAAGGCGAGCTGGACGGCCGAGTACTTGTCGCGCTCGGGGGTGCGGATCTGGGTGACGATGTTGACCCCGGTGCGGATCACGGTCACGGGGACGACGCGGTTGCGCTCGTCGAAAACCTGGGTCATGCCGAGCTTCGCGCCCAGCAGGCCCACGCGGTTCTGGGAAGTAGTAGCAGTCATCAGAGCGGCCTCACTGAATGTTCACGTCGACGCTGGCGGGCAAGTTGATACGCATGAGCGCGTCGACCGTCTTCGGCGTGGGGTCGAGGATGTCGATCATGCGCTTGTGGGTGCGCATCTCGAAGTGCTCGCGGGAGTCTTTGTACTTGTGCGGAGAACGGATCACGCAGAACACGTTCTTCTCGGTCGGCAAGGGGACCGGGCCGACGACGCTTGCGCCGGTGCGGGTGACCGTCTCAACGATCTTGCGCGCCGAAGCGTCAATAGCCTCATGGTCATACGCCTTGAGCCTGATGCGGATCTTCTGTCCCGCCACTAGTGCCTCGTTTCTCCTGCGTCGCGCCAACACCGCGTTCGGGTTGACGTGCCCGGGCTTCGGCTCATGCCGAGCCGGGCTCTCCTAAAGTCGACGCCCGCGAGGCTTGTCGCCGCCGCGAGCGCACGCCAAATGGCCGCTCTTTCGCTTTCATGGTTCTGTGGCCGACACCCCGGGGCGTGCGCCCCCTCGGGTCAGCCAATCCGGATCTGCAGCGGTAGAATTCTTGGGGAACTCAGGCCGCGCGCAATCCCGCCGCCCTTGCGAGCAGCGCTATTCAGTATGCATGAACCGTCATGGGCTCGCAAGTCCGCAGGTCGCGCCACGGCCTTGCGGCCCGGTCGCGCCCCGAACCGGGGCGAGGTAGGCTGGTCCTCGTTAAGTTACCGGCGAGTAGATTATATTCGTCGGTGTACTCCGACCACCGTCCCGGCATGTCCGGCCATTCTCGAAGGAGCCTCATGGCGCTGTTCAAGTCCAAGCCTGTCGCCTCGAAGAACGAACTCGCCCTGCGCTCCACCCTGGTCGGCAAGGCGTGGCTCAGGCTCGGCGGCACCCTCCTCGGACGGATCGCCTTCTCCGCGGCGTTCGCCCTCAAGGCCCCCTACTTCGCCACCATCACCCCGTACGTCCGCAAGGTCGAGCCGGGCCGGGCGGAGATCTCCGCGCCGTCGTGGTTCTTCACCCACAACCACATCGGCACCTTCCACGCCATCGCCTCCTGCAACGCGGCGGAAGCGGCGATGGGCCTCGTGATGGAGGCCTCCACCCCCTCGACGCACCGCTGGCTGCCCAAAGGCATGACGGTCAACTACTTGAAGATCGTCAAGGGCGGCGTGCGCGCGACCGCGAGCCTGCCCGAGAACTTCGACTTCTCCGCGATCACCGAGGGCACCGACGTCCCGGTCGCCATCAGCATCATCGACGCCGAGGGCAATGAAGTCGTCAACGGGACGATCACCACCTGGGTGAGCCCGAAACCGCCGAGGGGCTGACCGGACCCATCCGCTACCATTCTGGCCATGGGCATCCTCCAGAAGATCGCCTGCGGGAGACGCGCGGGGCAGGCGTTCGCAGTCGTGGCAGCGGCAAGCCTCGCGCTCAGCGCGTGCCAAGACGACAAAAAAGCTCCGCCGACGACGACCGAGGCCCCGAAGATCCCCGTGCATTGGTCCCCCGACCTGCCCGCCGTCATCGCGTACCAGGGCGGGGTCGGCTACGGGCTTGAGGAGTCCGAGCCCACCGTGCGCAACGCGATCCAGAACGTCGGGGTCAGCGTCGTGCACATCCCCGTGGTGCTCGACAACAACGGCACCGCCATCGCGTGGTCGAGCACGAAGATCTCCGAGTCGAAGTGCTCCCCCGCCGAGGGCGGCCCGCCCGACGCGGTCGGATCGTACGTCTACAACCTCAACGACGAAACCGTCTTGCAGGGCGTCGTGTGCGACAAGACCAACCCGGCCTACCCCAACCAGAGCCAGAACGCGGAGCCCGGCACCAAGCTCCGCAAGCTCGTCGACCTGCTCAAGCTCGGGGCGACCTTCGACAAGGCGGTCGAACGGCTCTGGTTCGATATCGAGCTGATCACCGACCCGGTGGACAAGAAGAACACCGCCACCCCGGAGCAGTACGTCTCCGCGGTCGTCAAGGCCGTGAAAGAGGCCCGGTTCGACAACGTCATCATCTCCAGCTACGACTGGCGCACGCTCCCCTTGGTGCACAAAGGCTTCAAAGTCGGCACCGAGGAGATCCCCGGCCTCACCACCGTCCCCACCCTCGCGTTGGTGCGCGCCGACACCTTCTACCCCGGCAGCCCCTGGATCAACGGGTTGAACCTCGACGAGGTGCACGGCGACCTCATCGAAGCGGTCACCAAGCTCGGCGTCGACGGGGTCGCCCCGGACTTCCTCGCCTCCCAGCCCTTGCCGCAGCCCGAAGGTCAGACCCCGCCGGGGCAGAAAAAGCCCCTGCTGGTCACCAAACAGTTCCTCGAACGCGCCCATAAGGCAGGGTTGAAGGTCTTCCCCCAGGTCGTCAACGACCTCAACGACATGGACCAGCAGTTGAAAGTCTGCCAGGGGACGGACAACCAGCTCCACCTCGACCAATGCGTCGACGGCATCATCACCGCTTTCCCCGACGTGTTCGACAACGAACTCGGCACGCTCGGGGCCAACCGCCCGGCCAAGCTTTCGCCACGCTGAGCAGAACGCGCACTATCACACATATGAGCACAACGCAGACGCCCGACGTCCTCGCCGCCCGATACGCCACCAAAGAGCTTGTCGCCCTCTGGTCCCCGGCCAATCGCGTCGTCCTTGAGCGCGAGCTGTGGATCGCCGTGCTCAAGGCGCAGATCGAACTCGGCGTGCCCGGCGGGGACGCCGAGGCGGTCGCCGACTACGAGCGAGTCAAAGAGCAGGTCGACCTCGCCTCCATCGCGGCGCGCGAGCGCGTCACCCGCCACGACGTGAAAGCCCGGATCGACGAGTTCAACGCGCTGGCGGGCCATGAGCTCGTCCACCGGGGCATGACCAGCCGGGACGCCACCGAGAACGTCGAGCAGTCGGTCATCCGCGCCTCGTTGGTCCACGTGCGCGACCACGCCGTCGCCGCGCTGGCCCGGCTCGCGGAGCGCGCCGCCCAGCACGCCCCGACCATGCTGGTCGCCCGCAGCCACAACGTCCCCGCCCAGGCCACCACGCTCGGCAAGCGGTTCGCCACGTGCGCGCAGGAGCTGCTCATCGCCGTGCGACGGCTGGACGAGCTCATCGAGCGCTACCCGCTGCGCGGGATCCAGGGCCCGGTCGGCACCGCACAAGACATGCTCGACCTTTTGGGCGGGGACCGTGAGAAGTTCGCCCTGCTCCAGCGCCGGGTCGCCGAGCACGTCGGGTTCACCGAGAGCCTTGTCAGCGTGGGGCAGATCTATCCCCGTTCGCTCGACCACGACGTGGTGTCCGCGCTGGTCCACCTCGCCTCGGCCCCGTCCTCGTTCGCCTTCACGCTGCGTCTGATGGCGGGCCAGGAACTCGCCACCGAGGGGTTCCAGCCCGGCCAGGTCGGCTCCTCCGCGATGCCGCACAAGACCAACCCGCGCACCAGCGAGCGCATCAACGGGCTCGCCGTCGTCCTGCGCGGCTACGCGTCGATGACCGCGGAACTCGCCGGGGCGCAGTGGAACGAAGGCGACGTCTTCTGCTCGGTCGTGCGCCGAGTCGCCCTGCCAGACGCCTTCTACGCCATCGACGGCCTCCTGGAAGGCTTCTTGACCGTGCTCGCCGAGTTCCACGCCTTCGAACCGGTCATCGAGCGCGAGCTCGCCCGCTACCTGCCTTTCCTCGGCACGACGCGGATCCTCATGGCCGCCGTGCGCGCGGGGGTCGGCAGGGAGGCCGCCCACGAGGCGATCAAGGAGCACGCGGTCGCGCTCGCGAACGACATCCGCGAGCGCGGGGCCGAGCCGGACCTGCTCGGCAGGCTGGCCGGGGACGAACGGCTGGGGCTCTCTCAGGCGCAGCTCGACGAGGCGCTGGCCGATCGGGACGTGTTCCTCGGCGCGGCGGACGCCCAGGTCCGCTCGGTCATCGCCGAGGTGGAGGCCGTCGTCGCGAAGCACCCCCAGGCCGCGGCGTACCGGCCCGGCTCTATTTTGTGATTTCGTGAGGTCTCGGGCCGCTTCCGCGCCCGCCCACGCCGAACGACCAGCGCGAGAAGTAGTTAGCTTCGACTATTCATATAGACTTGGGGCATGATCGCCTCCAAACTTGCCCTCGGCGCCTTCGGCGGACTGCTTTCCCTGATGCCCGTGTTCGCCGTTCCCGCCGTGACTCCGATGGCCAACGCCGAGCCCGCCGGCTGCGCGCAGTACGACATCTCCTTCGCGCGCGGCACCCACGACGCCCCCGGCCTCGGCAATGTCGGCAACGCGTTCGTGAACGCCGTGAAAGCCAAGGCTCCGGGGAAGACCTTCAGCGTCTACGCGGTCGACTACCCTGCCGACTTCGACTTCGCGAAAGCGAGCGACGGCGGGGCGGATTTGTCCAACCACCTGCAGGACGTGGCGAACCGCTGCCCGGCCACCCAGTTCGTCCTCGGCGGATACTCCCAGGGCGCGGCGGTCGTGGACTCGGTGATCTCGCTCGGAGTCCCGGTCCTCGGGTTCACGAACCCGCTCCCCGGCGACGTGGCCGAGCGGATCGCGGCGGTGGCGCTGTTCGGCGACTTCGTGCACCGGTTCTTCAACGGCCCGCAGCCGATTTTCATCACCCCCGACCTCGCGGGCAAAGTCACCGACGTGTGCGCGGACGGCGATCCGATCTGCTGGAACCTGGACGGCGACTTCAACACGCAGAAAGCCGACTTCGACCAGAACCACGTCTCCTACGTTTCGCGGGGACTGACCAGCCAGGCCGCCGACTTCGTCGTCGAGCGGATCAACGATCAGCCCGCGCAGGCCGCACCGGCCCCGCAGCCGCCCGCAACGCCGGAAGCCGAGGCCCCCGAAGCCGCCGCGCCTGCCGCCCCCGAAGCCGAAGCCCCCGAGCCGGATTCGGACGCTCCCGGTGAAGGGGATTCCGAGTAACAGCGATGGATCGCACCACTGATCAGATGAGGTAAGTAAGGAGCCGGACCCATGGCGCTTTCGCCACGACCGCGACATAGGAAAACAGCCGCCATGTGGGCGGCCTCGCTTCTCGCGGCCACTGGCCTCGCCCTCATAAGCCCGAAGACGCCCCCGGCGAAAGCCGACGCCTGCGCCGACGTCGACGTCTCGTTCGCGCGAGGCACGAACGAGCCCCCAGGGATCGGCTATGTCGGCGAGAGCTTCACCGACCAGCTGACCGACGCGCTGCCCGGCAAAAAGATCGACGTGTACGCGGTGGACTACCCCGCGGTCTACAGCGCGCAGAGCGTCGGCGACGGCGGCAACGATCTGAGCGAGCACGTGCAGAACATCGCCCGCACGTGCCCGAACACCAAGATTGTGATCGGCGGATTCTCCCAAGGCGCGGCAGTCGTCGACCTTGTGACGGTGTCCCCGATCCCGGCCCAAACGGTCGAGGTTCCGTTTATGGGCGAGGTCTCCTTGGCGGATTCCGGGTTCGACAAGGCGTTGCCCGCGAACGTGTTCCCGCACATCGCCGCCGTGGCGCTCTTCGGCAACCCGGCCAAGCGCGTGTTCGACGGCGTCCTGCCGATGCCCGACGGGCTCCGGGCGCGGACCACCGACGTCTGCGCGGAGGCTGATCCGGTCTGCCATCCGCCGAGCCCGGACGACCTCGCGAACTACCACAACCACGACTCGTACGTGGAGCGCGGCCTCACCGATGAGGTGGCGGAGTTCGTGCGCGGCAAGCTCGGCTTCCCGAACGCCCCGGCCCCGCCGAAGAACGCCCCGGCCCCGCCGAAGCCGAGCGATTCGTCTTTCGCCCCGATCCCCGACCAGAACGTGAGCGCGTCGGACGGTTCGGACTCCGACGGCCAGGACGAGGCCGGACCGGACGAGGCCGAGCCGGACGACGAGGCTCCCGGCGAGTGAGCGCCGCAGATCGTCGGCCACGGGTCGGTCTGCTGGTCAGCCAGCAGAGGGCGCCCAACTATCAGGCGCTGCGCGATGTCGCGGCCCGAGCCGAAGAACTCGGGGCGGACGTCCTGTTCAACACCGACCATTTCTTCCCGTGGAGCGGCGATCCGACAGGTGCGCATTTCGAGTGCTGGTCGATGCTCGCCGCATGGGCGGAGCAGACCGACCGGGTCGAGCTGGGCGCGCTCGTCACCGGGGCCGGCTACCGCAACCCGGATCTGCTGGCCGACATGGCCCGCACGGTGGACCACATCAGCGGCGGGCGGTTGATCCTCGGCCTCGGGGCCGGCTGGTTGGAGCGGGATTACGTCGAGTACCGCTACGAGTTCGGCACGGCGGGTTCGCGGATCGACTTGCTCGCCGAGAGCTTGGCCCGGATCAAGGCGCGCCTTGGTCGGCTCAACCCGCCGCCGGTCGGCAAGCTGCCCATCCTGATCGGCGGCGGCGGGGAGCGCAAAATGCTGCGCATTGTCGCCGAGCACGCCGACATCTGGCACAGTTTCAGCGCGGTGGCGCAGTTGCGGCATAAGAGCGCGGTGCTCGCAGAGCATTGCGCGGCGGTCGGCCGCGACCCTGCCGAGATCGTCCGGGCGGCTTCTTGGTCGGGTCCGGAGCTGACCGACGAACTTGTGGCGGCGGGGGCCGGTCTGATTCTTTGCGACACGTCGGCCCCGGATTACGACCTCACCGCGCTCGGGCACGCTCTGGCGTGGCGGGACCGGCACGCCGCTTTGCGCGTGTGAAATTTTCTCACGTATTTCCTTGCTGCGTTGGGCGCCTTCTCAGAGAATCGAACGTGCAGGCAGGACTGTGGGGGTCGCCTCGGAGGAGAAGGCGCTGGGGAAGGGGCTTTCCTCCCTCCCCCCCGCTCGCGAGGCGCGCCCCGCCACGCCGTCCCGCTGTTGGCTCAGCTTTGATACTGCTCCAGCGAACGGATCTTGTTCATGACATCGAGCGCCGCGACTTTGTACGCCTCTGAGAAGGTCGGGTAGTTGAAGACCGCCTCGACCAGGTAGTCGACCGTGCCCTCGCAGCCCATGACCGCCTGGCCGATGTGCACCAGCTCCGTGGCCTGCGAGCCGAAGATATGCGCCCCGAGGAGCTTGCGGCTCTCGGTGTGCACCAGGAGCTTGAGCATGCCGTACGAGTCGCCCGCGATCTGGCCTCTGGCAAGCTCCCGGTAGCGGGAGACGCCGACCTCGTACGGCACCGAAGCTTTCGTGAGCTCGGTCTCGGTGGCTCCGACGTAGGAGACTTCTGGGATCGAGTAAATGCCGATCGGCTGCAGCGCGGTCATGCCCGACGCGGACTCGCCGAACGCGTGGTACGCGGCGAGGCGCCCCTGGTCCATCGACGTGGCCGCCAGGGCGGGGAAGCCGATGACGTCGCCGACCGCGTAGATATGGGCCACCGATGTTTGGAAGTGCTTGTCCACCTGGATACGGCCCCGGTCGTCCGCCGCGAGCCCGACCTTCTCCAGCGCCAGCTCCTCGGTCTGCCCTTGGCGGCCCGCCGAGTACACCACGGTCTCCGCCGGGATCCGCTTGCCGCTCGCGAGCGTGGTCACCGTCCCGCTCTGGCCGATCTCGATCCCGGTCACCTCCTCGCCGAAGCGGAATGTGACCGCGAGGTCGCGCAGATGGAAGCGCAGCGCCTCGATCACCTCCGGGTCGCAGAAGTCCAGCATGCTGTCCCTCTTCTCCACCACCGTCACCCGCGTGCCGAGAGCCGCGAACATGGAGGCGTACTCGATGCCGATCACGCCAGCGCCGACGACGACCATGGAGGCGGGGATGGACCGCAGGGAGAGGATCTCGTCCGAGTCCAGGATGCGCTCCCCGTCGTAGTCGACTCCCGGCAGATGCGCGGGGCGGGTGCCGGACGCGATGACGAAGTAGTCGCCGCGCAGCGTCGTGAGCTCGCCTCGGTGGTCGTCCACGATCTGCACGGTGTGCTCGTCCACGAAGCTGGCCGTGCCGGGGAAGATCTCCACCCGGTTGCGCAGCAGCTGCGAGCGGACCACCTCGACCTCTCGCCCGATCACTTGGGCGGTGCGGGCGAACAAGTCCTCCGGGGTGATGTTGGCCTTGACCCGGTAGCTCGCCCCGTAGAGCTCGCGCTGGTTCATCCCGGTCAGATACAGCACGGCCTCGCGCAGGGTCTTGGACGGGATCGTGCCCGTGTTCAGGCACACCCCGCCCAGCATGTTCTGCCGCTCCACTATGGCGACCGACTTGCCGAGCTTGGCGGCGGCGATGGCGGCTTTCTGGCCGCCAGGCCCGGAGCCGATGACGACGAGATCGTATCGAGGAGAGACGTTGGAGCTCATTTTCCGACTTATACCCCAGTTCCGCCAATGCCGCACGGCGGGCGAGTGAATTCTTGCCCGGCAGGACGCGCGGGGCCGCGCCCTCGGCCTCGGATCGGCCGGGGTTCTGATCAGACCGGCTAGGCTAGGGGCCATGCCGCTTGAGCTTGAGCAAAGCCGAAAGATCCTGACCGAACTCGCGATTCCGATCATTTGCGCCCCGATGGCGGGCGGTCCGAGCACGCCGCAGCTCGCGGCGGCGGTGAGCAACGCGGGCGGCCTCGGCTTCGTCGCGGCGGGCTATCTCAGCCCGGAGTCGACCGCCGCGCTGCTGGATCAGACCCGCAAGCTCACGGTGCATCCGTTCGGCCTGAACATTTTCGTCCCGAGCCCGGACCCGGTCGACCACGCGGCGGTCGCCGCCTACCGAGAACGGCTGCTGCCGGCCGCCGAGGCGGCTGGGGTGGCGCTGCCCGAGGCTGGTTCCGAGGATCCGGCGCATCCCGACGACGATTTCTTCGACCAGAAAGTGAGCGTCGCCATCGACCGGGAAGTCCCGCTGGTCTCCTTCACGTTCGGGCTCCCGCCCGCCGAAGCCGTGACGAAACTGCAGAACGCGGGGATCGCGGTGCTCGCGAGCGTCGCCTCCCCCGCCGCGGTGGAAGCCGCCGCCCAGCTGGGCGTTGACGCGGTCGTCGTGCAGGGCGCTGATGCGGGCGGGCACCGCGCGACGCTCTCCAACCACGAGAAACCCGACAACCTGCCCCTCGCGGACCTGGTGATCGCGGCGACCGAGGCGACCTCGTTGCCGATCATCGCGGCGGGCGGCATCAGCAGGGGCTCGCAGATCGCCGAGCTCTTGGCGCTCGGCGCGACCGCCGTGCAGCTGGGGACCGCTTTCTTGCGGGCGAACGAGGCAGGGACCCGGCCCGCGCACCGCGAGGCGCTCACCGATCCCCGGTTCGTGGAGACGGCGGTGACCTCGGCCTTCTCCGGCCGCCCGGCCAGGGGGCTGCGCAACGCGTTCATAGACGCGCACACCGCGCACGCGCCCAACGAGTACCCGCAGCTGCACTGGCTCACCACGCCGTTGCGCAAGGCGGCGGCGGAGCGCGGGGACGTGGAGGCGGTCAACCTTTGGGCCGGGGTCGGCTACCGGGAGACCCAGACCGGGCCCGCGTCGGTGATCCTGTCCGCCTTGTGGGAGAGCGCCGTCGCGGCCCGCGCCGAGCACGAACGCTCGTAGCGAGGAAGGAGGACCGAGTGAAGCGAAGCGCAGGGGAATTCGCCAAACGCCTTCTGCTCTGGGTCGTTCCGTTCGTCGTGCTGTTCGGCGCGGCTGCGGGGTTCCAGGCGTGGCGGGAGCAGCAACAGGAGAAGGCGGCGCTCGCAGCCGCCGAGCAGAAGCTCGACCGGTTCCGCCCAAGCGACTGCCTGACGGCGCGGCCGAAGCAGGCGGGGACGGACGCGGGGGATCTGTTGCTCGCCGACTGCTCGTCCGCCGGGCTCACGCTCTCGGTCGGGCTCAAGGTCACCGGTTCGGACGAATGTCCCGGCCAGCGTTACTTCGCGTATCGCGTCAAACTCGACGGCCGCCAGGTCGGAGCCCTCTGCCTCGTGGAGAACCTGCGCGAGGGCCACTGCTACACGGACAGCGCGACGCCGCCGCTGCACGAAGAGGTCCCTTGCTCCAGCAGCGCGCAGGAGGCGGAGTCCGTCAAAGACGCCCGCGTGGTCAAGGCGGTGGAAGGCTCCGACGATCCCTCGATCTGCGTCGACTCCACGGCGGTGGTCTACCCCGAGCCCAAACGGGTGTATTGCATGGGCTCTCCGGTCACCTAGCGCCCTCCCCTGCCGCCGGGGCGATCAGCGCCCGCATGAGCGGCGCGAGAATGCGCACGGCGGACGGGCTCAGCGGCGACGTCATCCGCATCGTCCCGCGCCGGATCGTCTCCTGGGGCTTGGACGGCGGAGGAACGTCTAGGGGCGCTATTGGCGCTCGACCAGTTTCTGCAGCATCGCGTTGTACGCGGTGAGCTCGGCGTCGTCGTAGTCCACCGAATGCCGGTCGGCCCGGTCCGCCGCGCGGCGGTCCGCTTTCGCCCACTGGTAGAGCAGGGCTCCGACCACGAACACGATCGGGATCTCGCCGCTCGTCCACGCCACCGCCCCCGCGATGCGCTGGTCCGCTGCGAGGTCGGTCATCCACGGCAGGTCGAGCCACCGGTAGAAGTTCCCGCCGATGATCTCGTCCGAGGACAGCACGGCCACCCCGAAGAAAGCGTGGAACGGCATGACCGCGAACAACATCCCCAGCCGCGCGAGGTGCGGCAGCCGCCGGGCTCCGGGGTCCACGCCGACAATCGCCCAGTAATACGTGTAGCCGATGATCAGGAAGTGGGCGGTCATCAGCAGATGCCCCCAGTGGTACTGGACGAGCGCCCCGAAGATCGGGGTGAAGTACAGCCCGTAGAGGGAGATGACGAACAGGCCGACCGCGACCAGCGGATGCGCGAGGATCTGCACGATCCGCGAGTGCACGAGCGCGAGGGTCCATTCTCGGGGCCCCGGCATGTGCTTGCCCGAGGGCGGCACGGCGCGCAGGAGCAGAGTCACCGGGGCTCCGAGCACCAAGAAGACCGGGACGAACATGTTCAGCCCCATATGCGAGATCATGTGGTAGCTGAACTGCCCCGACGCGTAGCGCCCGACCCCTGAGGAGGTCACGAGCAGCAGCAAAACGCAGCCGACGAGGAACGAGATCGTCCGCCACCTCGACCATTCGTCCCCTCGTTTGCCCAGCCGCCACGCCCCGTACCCGTACGCCGCCGCCAGGAGCACGGCGAGCACGCCGAAGACCGTGTCGAACCGCCAGGCCGTCATCAGCCGCCAGACGGTCGGCGGCCCGGGGAAGTCGAACCCGAGCAGCAGCTCGGCGACGGAGAACTGCTGCCAGGCGAACGCGGGGGCGGGCTGGATGGCCATCGCCTCCGCCGCCGCGAGCAAGACCGTCCCCGCAGCGGCGGCAAGGCCGAACCTGTTCGCGCGCGCCGCGAGCAGGGCGAGCGCGAACAGCGCCGCCGAGACGAGCCCGAGCCACCCGTACCAGGTGCTCGTCGCGGCGGAAAGCGGGATGAGCAGGAAGCCGAGCACCGAGGCTCCCGCCGCGACGGCGACCGCCGCGACGGCGATGATCCGTCGCGCCCGACGCTGGGCCGCCTCGCGGTCCTCCGTCCACGTGCCGCGCAGCTGCGCCGCGACTCCGACGAGCACCGCCAGACCGACGCTCGTCCAGACCGCCGCGCCGGTCGCCACGTCGTGGTCCGGCCCGTCGCCCGCGTTCTCCACCACCCACGGGGCCACGACCCCGATGGCCGAAGCCCACGCCAATGCCGCGCAAGAAGTCCAGGCGAGGCAGAACCGAGAGGCGAGCGCCACCGCGGTCGCGAACACGAGGACCACGAGCCAGGCTCCCGCCCGCTCGGAGACCGAGAGGAGCGCGAACAGGCTGCCGAGCGGATCCTCGGTGCGCAGCAAGTCCGAGGGCGCGCGGCCGACTTCGACTGTCGCAGTCGTCACCATGGCGACCAGCGCGCTCAGCGCCCAAATCGGACTCGCCAGCTCGACCGTGCGCAATCCGGCGTAGCCGCGCGGCCCCAGGCGCGTCTGGGCGGTCGGACGCGTGCAGCACAGCGCGAACACGAGACCGCCGAGGCACAGCGCCCCGGCGAGGCTCGCCGCGAATTGCGCGACCACTTGCAGGATCAGCGTCGCAGATCCTGGGTACGGGCTCTTCACCGCGAGGTACGGATCGGGCCCGACGCCGACCGCGGCGGACACCGCCACGGCGAGGCCGAGCAGAAGAGGGAGGAACATCCCCCCTATTCTCCCACCTCTTAGGACGAGCTCCGTGGGCAGTAGCGGCCGGAACTGTCGAGCCGGTACGAACCGTCCAGCAGCAGCGCCGATTCCGAACGCTCCTGCGCCGCATGGCTTTCGCCCTCGAGGCGCCGGTCCGTCGGTCGGGCGTAGGCCGCCTCGCCGCCGCACATGGCCTCTTGCAGGCGCCGCTGGCCGACGACGCGACGCTCCTGCGCGCGGCGCAGGTAGTCGGCGCGTTCCTCGTCGGATAGCGCGGCGAGGAACGCGGCGGGGTGCACGACGAGGATCATGCCGGAGACGTGGCCGAAGCCGAGGGAGGTGACCACGCCGGCTTTGAGGGGGAAGCTCCCGTCGAAGGCGAGGGGCTCTTTGAGCCAGACCAGGTGCTCGTGCTCGGCCATGGCGTCGTCCACGCAGTCCAGGCTGCGGTTGGCCGGGATCTGCCCGGAGGCGAGGACTTGGCAGAGGCCGATGGTCTGGAACGCCGCCGCGCCGCCTTTGGAGTGCCCGGTGAGGCTCTTCTGCGAGATCACGAAGAGCGGGGCCCTCTGGCTTCGGCCGATCGCCGCCGCGAGTTTCTCGTGCAGGTTGGCCTCGTTCGGGTCGTTGGCGAGGGTGGAGGTGTCGTGTTTGGACACCACCGCGACGTCGTCCGCGGCGAGCCCGAACTTCGCGAGCGCACGGGCGAACTGCGAGTCCCGCCCGCCTAGGCCCGCCGCGAGGGCGCCGAGACCGGGGGCGGGGATGGAGGTGTGCACGCCGTCGCCGAAGGACTGCGCGTAGCCGACCACGCCCAGGACCGGCAGGCCCAGCTGGGCCGCGACGTCGCCCCGCGCGAGCAGGATCGTCCCGCCGCCCTGGGCGTCCACGAACCCCGCCCGCCGCCGGTCGCCAGGGCGGGAGACGCGTTTTGTGCCGATTCCCTTCGCCTCGAGCGCGGTGATGTCGGCGGTCGCGTTCATCTCCGCGAAGCCGAGCACCTCTTCCAGGCTGATGTCGTCGTAGCCGCCCGCGACCGCGAACAGCGCCTTGCCGAGCGTGATCTTGTCCACGCCCTCCTCGACCGACACCGCCGCCGTGGCGCACGCGCCGACCGGGTGGACCATCGCGCCGTAGCTGCCGATGTAGGACTGCACCACGTGGTCGAGGGTGATGTTCGGCAACGTCTCCTGGAGGAGGTCGTTCTGGTCCAGCGACCCCTTGAACAAGAAGTCGTAGTACATCCGCTGCAGCGAGGTCATGCCGCCCATGCCGGTGCCCTGCACGTTCGCCACCAGCGTCGGGTGCACCGCCGCCATCAGCTCCGCCGGGCTGAAGCCCGCGCCGAGGAAGGCGTCGACCGTCGCGACCAGGTTCCACAGCGCCAACCGGTCGGTCACCGCGACCATGTCGGCGGGGACGCCCCACACCGTCGGGTCGAAGCCGTCGGGCACCTGGGCGCCCGCGGTGCGGGTCATCTTGACCTTCCGGGGCACTCGGATCTGGGTGCCCTCCTTGCGGGTCACCGTCCAGTCCGAGCTTCCGGCCACCGGCGCGATCACGGTCTTCTCCGGGTCCGCCTCGCGGAACGCCCTCGCCTCGGCCTCGCCGGCCACCACGAAGGTGAGGTCCTCTGTGAGGAAGACCTCGGCCAGCAGAGGCCGCTCGGCGCTGTCGCCGGAACGCAGCGTCTGCGGGGTGAAGTGCCGGATGCCGCTGTGCTCGAGCACCCTCTCGCGATAACGCCCCGCGATCTCCTCCTCCGGGACCAGCTCGCCGGTCTCGGCGTCGTACCAGCCCGGCTCAGGGTCGCGCTGCCAGCTCACCAGCCCGGTCGTCCACGCCAGCTCCAGCACGCCCGCCGCCGACAAATCGCCCGTCACCTCGACCTCGAACCGCGTCCGGGACGAGCCGTACGGCCCGACCTCGCCCGCGCCCACGATGACCACCAGATCCTTCAGATCGACGTCCAGACTCGCCCAGTCGAACTCCGGGGTTGCGACGGGCCGCGCCGGGGACGGCAATGCTTGGACCGTCGGCTGTCCGTCTTCTTCGTCCGCCGACTGCTCCTCCGCCTTGGCCGCCTCTTCGGCGAGGGCGGCCATGTCCAGCCGGACCCCGGCGAGCCCGCCGGTCAGGTCGGCGGACAGCGGGTCCGTCTCGGCCAGCGCGCGGGCCTCGGGCGTGCAGAGCCCCAGTAGCTCGGCGGCCATCTCCTGGGTCGAGAAGGTCCGCACGCCCTGCTGCTCCACCGCCGCCACCACCGCGTCGTTCCCGCCCATCAGGCCGGTGCCGCGCACCCAGCCGATGATGGCATGGGCGAGGGTGATCCGCCGGGTCCAGGACTTCTCGGCCTGCCACCGCGACACCAGCGCGTCCAGCGCCGCCTTGGACTCGCCGTACGCCCCGTCGCCCCCGAACAGGCCCCGGTTCGGGGAGCCGGGGAGCACGACGTGCAGCCGCGAGCCCAGGTCGAACTCCCCCGCCTTCGCCGCCAACGCGCCGATCAGCCGCTGCGCGGCCCAGAGCAGCACCTTCATCTCCAGCTCCGCCCGAGGGCCCGCGTCCGCCAGATCCCCCAGCACCCGAGGCGCCGCGAACGGGAACAGCAACGTCGGGTTGAGGGCGGGCTTGACCGTCTTCGGCGTGCCGCCGAGATTCACCGTCTGCTCGCCCGTCACCCACTCGACCAGCGCGTCCACGTCCTGATACGAGGCCATGTTCGCCGGGACCACCCACAGGGCCGCGCCCGCGCGGGCGTGCTCCGCGTACAACGCGCGGTAGTACGCGAGGCGCTCCTCGGTCAGCGAGGAGGTGGTCGCCACCACCGTGGCGCCGCCAGCGAGCAGCTCGGCCGCGACCGCCGTCGCGATCGAGCCCTTGCCCGCGCCGGTGACCAGGGCGGTCTCGAGGGACCACAGCCCAGCGGCCTCGTCCCTGGCCGAGGCCGCGTAGGAGGCGTACGCCTCGGCCAACGCGGTCCCCGCCGCCTTGCGCGCCCACCAGTCGGCCTGCCGGGCGACCGCCTCGCCCGCGCCCGCGAACCGGGCGGCCTCCACCGGCTCGCCGGTGGTCCACACGCGGGCGAGGACCTCGCGCAGACCGGCCCACGCGTCGTCGAGCAGGACGGCTTTGCCCTCGTCGAAGACCGGCGCGACCGTCCGCGCCCAGTTGTCGCCGAGTTCGGCGGAGACGAGGTCGGCCAGCTCCTGGTCCAGGTCTTCGGTTTGCGCCGCCGGTTCGGCTGTGTGGCCGAGCTGGTTCAGGACGAACCGGGCCGTGGCGGCCAGGACGCCGTCCGGGCCGGTGATGTGCTCGGTCAGCTCCGCCAGCGCGGCCACGTCCACCGTGCCGCCACCGGAGCCGCCCTTGCTCGGCAAGGACACGGCCACGCCGTTGGCCGCGCCGACCTGGGCGACAGCCGCGTCCACCAGGGCGTCGACCTCGGCCGCGTTGCTGGGGGTGTTGAGACCGCCGAGGGCTTCGCCTCGCACGCTCGACCCCTCCCGGGTGCCCAGCGCGATGGCGATCAAAACATGGTCGGCCCAGCCCTGGCCCAGCTCCCACACGGTCTTGACCCGCTCGATGACGTGGCTGGACCGCTTCCCCGTCGGCCCGAGGACCTTGCGGAGCTGGTCGTTCACCGCGTCGGCGAGCACCGGGCCGAACGGCTTGTAGGTGCGGGCGAGCTTGGCGACCGTGCCCTTCAGGGACGGCAGGTCGGCCTCGGCCGCGCCGTCGATGGCTCCGAGGTTCAGCTCCGCGCCCAGGTCCAGCAGGAGCTGGTTGCGCCGCGAGGAGGCGCCTTCGCAGAGGGACTCGATGCTGTCGGCCGGGGTGAGCTGGTCCGGACGCAGCTTCACCGACAGCGCGATGAGCGCCGTGGACGCGTCCGCCGCCGTGAAGGGCAGATCGTCCGGCCTCGGGCCGCCCGAAGGCGCGGCGGGAGCCGCCGGAGCTGGCGCGGGGGCAGCCGCTTCGACCGGAGCCGGGGCCTCGGCGGCGGGGGCCGCCTCCTCGATCTCCGGCTCCTCGTCCACGACGCCCTCGTCTGTCGAGGTCGTCGCGGCCCAGTCGCGCTCGATGTTGAAGACTTCGACCCTCGATCCGGCGAACAAGTCCAGCCGCAGGGTGTTGCGGGCCATGTTGGCCACGGTCGGGGCGCTGCCGATGCCGATCTCCACGAACCGCTCGACCTGCAAGCCGCCCGCGAGGACCGGGGAGAAGAGCAGGTCCTGGGTCTCGATCCAGCGCACCGGGCTCGCGAACTGCCAGGCCAGAAGCTCCACGACCAGGCGGGAGGCGAGCCGCCGCGGCTGCGCGCTCCAGATCGTCCAGTCGTGCAGGACCTCCTGGATCTGCTCGGAGGGCACTTCCGCCGCGATCGACTCCACGAACTCGCGGTCCAGCGAGAACACCCTGGCGACGAGGTTCGGGATGTACTTGCCCACGATCACCGAGGGGTCGACCTCCTCCGGGATCAGGCCCTGGAGCACCTTGCGGAACTCCGGCACGCCCACGCGCAGCAGGGTGGAGTGGAACGGCACGTCGATCCCCGGCACCCGGATGAACGAGGCCTTCCCGCCGACCTCCTCCTGCAGGCGGGCGCACTCCTTCTCCAGCTCGTCGATGCCTTTGACCGTGCCGGCGATGGCGTACTGGGTGCCGCGCAGGTTGTAGTTCACGATCTGCAGGAACTCGCCGGTCTTGGCCGAGAGCGCCTCGACCCACGCGAACACGTCGTCGTCCGCCAGGCCGAGGTGGACCGGGCGGATCGCCGCCATGCGGTAGTTCGAGCGGCCCTGTTCGTCGCGGGGCAGGAAGTTGTTCATCGTCATGCCGCGCTTGTAGACCACCGCCAGCACGGCGGTCGGGGAGAACGTCCCCGCCACGGCGGCCAGCGCGTTGTACTCGCCCACGGAGTGGCCCGCGAGGAACGCGTCCTCGACGTACGCCCCGGTCTCCTTGAGCTCGGCGACCTGCGCGAGCGCGGTCACCGCCATCGCGACCTGCGTGAACTGGGTCAGATGCAGCACGCCGTCCGGATGCTCGTAGCGCACGCCGTCCACGACGATCCAGGTCGGGTTGTCCCGCACCACGCCCAGGATGGAGAAGCCCAGCTGCTCCTTGGTGAACGCGTCGGACTCGTCCCAAATCTTCTTCGCCGCCTTGGACCGGCCCCGCGCGGCCAGGCCCATGCCCTTGGTCTGCACGCCCTGGCCGGGGAACGCGTAGACCGTCTTCGGGGCTGCGAGGCGCGCGGAGGCCGCCATCACCAGCTCGCCGTCCACCCGGCACGAGACCTCGACGAGCTCCCCTCCGTGATCGACGCCGACGCGGTCCACGCGGACGGTGACCGGGGACTCCGGGTACACCATGCCGAGGAAGCGGGAGGTCCAGCCGACGATCCGGCGCGGGGCGGGCTGCCCGTCGCGCATGTCCACCGCGGCGACCACCTGCTGCGCGGCCGCGGAGAGCCACATGCCGTGCACGATCGGCATCGGCAGACCCGCGAGCTTCGCGGCGACCAGGCTGGTGTGGATCGGGTTGTGGTCGCCCGAGACCTGCGCGAACGCCGTCAGATCGGCAGGGGCCACGATGGTCGCCTCGCGCCGCTTGGCCCGATTCGTGTCCACCGCGTCCGGCGAAACGGCTCCGCCCGCGCGGATCGGGTCTTCCAGATCCGCGTCCCCGACCCGGCCCCGGATCGCGAACCGCTCGACGAATTCGGCGACCGGCTTGCCGTTCGCCTCGTCCGCGATGGCCACGGCGACCTCCACGACCCGGCCCAGCCCGGTGTCGGCCACCCCGACCAGGCGGGCTTCGACGGCGAACGTGGTCTCCCAGGACGGGACCTCGCCCGCGAGCTTCACCGCGTGGTCCAGGTGCACCAGGTCCAGGAGGCCTTCGATCACCCCTTTGCCGTTTGCGGTCTGGGCCGAGCCGAGCACCGCGAACACCGCCGGCCAAGAGAGGCCGACCAGCACGTCCGGCACCACCTTCCCCAGATACGGGATGGTCGCGGGCTGCAGCGGCTTGGGCAGGGTCACCGCCGTGACCCCGGCGTGGTCCGCGGGCAGGTTCGGCGACCAGGCGGCGGCCGTCTTGGCAACGCCGTCCACGACCTGGGGCAGCTCGCCCCCGGCGAGAACCTGGAGCAGGCCGGTCATCGCGTTCGCCGCGTCCGCGTCCGCGAACACCGGCGCGCCGCCCGTGGCCGCAGAGGCGGGCACGGTGAAGCGCAGCGCGAGCCACGTCCCGTTCACCGGGATGGACAGCGTGATCCGGTCCGCCTCGGTGAGGACGACCGTGGCTCCGGTGGTTTGGTGCTCCAAAAGGTGCGGCTCCACCTGCTGCCAGGCTTCGAGGTCGCCGAGCCGGTGGACCGGGTTGGTGGTCAACCGCTCGGCCCACAGCACGTCCGGGGCCGCGAGGAAGACGCCGAGCGCCCCGTCGAACGCGGTCTCCCGGCGAGCCGCGACATCCTTCGCCTGCGCGCCGGAGGCGACGATCTTCTCCACGACGGCCCGCTCGAACCGGTCGAGAAGCTCGCCCACCGGCTCGTCCGCCCTGGTGATGCCCGCGACCGCCACCGGGCCGGGGATCACGCAGACCTGGTCGGCCGAATAGCGGGGGTCGTGCGCCTGCCAGAGCGAGTCGCTGCGCCACCAGCGGCGCACGTCCTTGTCGACGACCGGCACGAAGCACACCGGCTTGCCGATCTGCTTGCAGAGCGTCGTGAAGAACGCCACGTCCGCCGGATGCAAGACGGTCTGGTCGAGGTCTGCGTACGCCTCGGCGAGTTTGGCGATCGCTCCGTGGCCGTCCGCCACCGAGTCCAGGTCGGGGAAGAGCGTCGGGATCTCCCCCTCGTCCGCGTCGGCGAGCCGCGCCTCGGTCCGCCGCGCCATCGCGAGGAACCGCTCCTGCCAGGTGACGTCCAGCCACTTCTCGGACTGCAAGCCCGTCGGCGAGATGTCGCCCGCGTCCGAAAGCTCCACGTAGCGCTCCAGCCACTCGCGGTAGGTCATCGCGGCGACCTCGCCGAAGTACGGCTTCGCGGTCTTGTTCAGCGCCGCGACGATCTCGTCCTTGCGCTTGGCGACGGCCTCCTCGTCGCCCGCGACCTCGTCGAGCAGCCTGCCGCACTGCGAGGCGGCGTTGTCGATCTCGTGGATGTCCGCGCCGAGCTGGCTGCGACCGGAGGCCATGCCGCCGGACTCCCCGCCCGCAGGGATCCACTCCGAGGAGCCTGCGGTCTCGACCAGAAGCCGCTTCACGTCCGGCGAGGTCGTCGCCTCCAATGTCGCCATCGCGGCGGTGCCGACCAGGATCCCGTCCACCGGCATCCTCGGATAGCCGAGCCGCTCGGACCACTCGCCGGTCAAATACTCCGCCGCGCGCTCGGCGGTGCCGATCCCGCCGCCGACGCAGACCACCAAGTTCGGCTGCTCGCGCAGCTCGTGGTAGGTGGCGAGCAGCAGGTCGTCCAGATCCTCCCAGGAGTGGTGCCCGCCTGCGCGTCCGCCCTCGATATGGGCGATGACCTTCTGCCCGCCGCCGACCTCCTTCGCGATCCGGACCACCGATTTGATCTGGGCGACCGTGCCCGGCTTGAAGGCGACGCTCGAGAAACCAGCCTGACGCAGCTCCTCCACCAGCTCCAACGCCTCCGGGAGGTCGGGGATCCCCGCCGTGATGACCAGCCCGTCGAACGGGGCCCCCGCCGCGCGCGCCTTCGGGACGAGCCGCTTGCCCCCCACGTGCAGCTTCCACAAATACGGATCGAGGAACATCGCGTTGAACTGCGCCGCGCGGCCCGGCTCGAGCAGCTCTTTCAGCCCCGCCACGTGCCCGGCGAAGATCGCCTCGGTGACCTGGCCGCCGCCCGCCAGCTCCGCCCAATGCCCCGCGTTCGCCGCGGCCGCCACGATCCCCGGGTCCACCGTCGTCGGGGTCATCCCCGCCAACAGCATCGGAGAACGCCCGGTCAGCTTGGTGAACGCGGTCTGCGCGGCGAGCTTGCCGTCCGGCAGCCGCACCAGCTCCGGGGCGAAATCCGACCACGGCCTCGGGGCCTTCGGGGCCTCGCCCCTCGTGAAGAGCGAGCGCTGGCCCGCTCTCGTCGCGATGGAGACCAGGCCGACGCCCTGGCCCCGGACCACCGGCTTGGTGAACCGGGTCAACATGTCGCCGGGGCCCGCGTCGAGGATCCACCGCGCGCCCGCGTCGACCAGCGTCTCCACCTGCTCGACCCAGTCCACCGGATCGACCAGGATCTGCTGCGCGAACGACCTGCCGAGCTCCACGTCGAGGCCGCAGCGGGCGGCCCAGTCGCCGACCAGGTCCACCGCAGGGGCCAAGTGCGGGTGGTGGAAGCCGACCGTCGCGTGCACCGGCTCGAAACCGGGCTCGAACACCGAGCCGCCGCGCAGCTTCTTCTTGCGCTCCTCGACCTGCTTCTCCGAGATCCGGTCCGCGTACGCCTGGAAGGCGACCAGTCGCAACGGGTTGCCGGAGATGGTCGCCGAGCGGCGCCCGTTGCGCAGCGCGAGCACGGGGTCGCCTGGGTGGTTGTGGATCGCGTGGAACTCGGCGAGCAAGCCGCGCAAGATCTCGGGGTCGACATTGCGCACCGACACCAGGGCAGGCGTCTGCGTCGAGCCGATCAGGCCGTTGCGGCGCGCGACCAAGGAGGCTGCCGCGCCGACGAGCTGGGCGAGGGCGAGGAACTGCGCGTCCTGTTCGCCGCCGTGCTTCGCGGCCTCGACGGCGATCAGGCCGAGGGAGTGCCCCGCGAAGCCGACCGGGCGATTGCCGCGCCAGTCCAGCCCGAGCGCGGTGAGCGCGTGCAGGGCGAGCGCCTGGGCGAAGAAGAGACCGGGGCTCGACACTGAGGGCGGCAGCACCATGGAATCGGACGGAGCCTCCTCCCACTCCATCCACTCCAGCGGCTCGAAGCCGTACGGGCGGGCGACGGACAGCTCGTCCGCGACCGGGCGCACCAGCGCGGCCGCCTCCGCGAGCAGCCACCGCGCGTGCCCCTCCAGCCCGGCCCCCCGGACCAGCTCCGCCAGCGGATCGAGCCACGAGCCGCCCTGGCCGGCGAACGCGATCGCGTACGGCTCGCCGCCGCTCAGCCTCTCGGCGAGACTGCGATGCTCGGCTTCACGCCCGCCAGACTGCGTCCGGCCCAATTCGCTTTCATGAGTGGTCACGAGCACGCTCCTTCACTTCACTGGTACCCGCTCGCGCGCAGCGCGGGGTGTCCTCGGTCGTCAACATCTTAAGAGATCTCCAAGAAATCTTAGAGTATCTTCATAGAGTGTCGCCGAGCGGCTCTCTGTTTCGAGCTTAAGGGATTTGTCGGCGAGCGGTCGGGCGGCGCGTCGGGGCAGGCACAACGTTGCTAGGGTGGACTTGGGACCCGCCCAGATCTGGTCTTGCATGTCCGCGCAGCCACATGCCCGAGCGCACATAAAGGCATTCTTCGCATGAAAAATTTCCTCCGCCATATCGGATACGCGGCGCTGGCGGCGCTCGCGCTCTCCCCCGCCGCCTGCTCCGCCCCCGAGCACACCACAGCGGCTCCCGCCGCCCAGGCCGAGCAACATAATCAGACAGATGTCGACTTCGTCACCGGTATGGCACACCATCATCAGCAGGCGCTGGATCTCGCCGAACTCGTCCCGGACCGAAGCCAGAACGCAGAAGTCAAAGCCATCGCCGCCAAAATCCGCGACGAACAGGCCCCGGAGATCGCCCAACTCAGCGCGCTGGCGAAAGAATTCGGAGCGCCGCCGTCCGCCTCGGGGAAGATGGACATGCCCGACATGACTCCCCCGCAAGCGGAAGGCTCCCCCACGAGCGGCTCGGACGGCATGGTCCCAGAGAAAGACGTCGAGCGGCTGCGGAACCTGAGCGGCTCGACGTTCGACAAGAAGTGGATCGGGCTGATGGCCGAACATCACGACGGCGCCGTGAAGATGGCCCAGAACGAGCTGGAGAAGGGGCTGAGCCCGAAGGCGAAGCAACTGGCGCAAAGCATCAAAACAACGCAAACCGGCGAGGTCGCCGACCTCGGCGCGCTTTTGGAGAAGATCTCCGCCGACAACTGAGCGGCCCCGCCCGCGATCTGTGATCCACTACACTGGCGCTCATGCGACAGACCCACACGGTGTTCAACCAGGTGCCCCCGCTCGTCGGCTGGAGCCTCGCCGACCATCCCGTCCTCGCCGAAACCCTGCAGCGCGAGAACGCGCACGCGGCCCGCGCCGAGATTCAGAGCCTCGGCGAACTCGCCGGCAGCGCCGAAGCCCAGCAGTGGGGCGACCTCGCCGAGGCGCATCCGCCCCAGCTGAAGAACTACGACCGGTACGGGAACCGGATCGACGAGGTGGTGTACGACCCGAGCTACCACCAACTCATGAAAGTCGCGGTGGAATACGGGCTCCACGGAGCCGCATGGGCGGAGTCGGGGCACAGCCCGTCGGCGACTGAGACACAACACAGCCCGTCGGCGACTGAGACACAGCACTGCGCGCACCTCGCCCGCGCCGCGAAAATGATCGTCTGGGGCCAGGCCGACGCCGGGCACCTGTGCCCGATCTCCATGACGTACGCCGTCGTCCCCGCGCTGCGGGCGAACCCGGCGGTCGCCGCCGCGCACGAGCCGAAGCTCGCCTCCCGCGTCTACGACCCCTCGCTGCGGCCGATCGCGCAGAAGGCCGGACTCATCGCCGGGATGTCGATGACCGAGAAGCAGGGCGGCTCCGACGTGCGCGCGAACACCACGAGCGCCGTCCCGCAACCGGACGGGAGCTACCGGATCACCGGGCACAAGTGGTTCACCTCCGCGCCCATGTCCGACCTGCTCCTCGTCCTCGCCCAAGCCCCAGGCGGGTTGTCCTGCTTCTACCTGCCGAGGATCCTGCCGGACGGCTCCCGCAACAACATGTCGGTGCAACGGCTCAAAGACAAACTCGGCAACAAGTCCAACGCCTCAAGCGAAGTGGAATACGACGAAGCTGTCGGCTGGCTCGTCGGCGAAGAGGGCAAGGGGGTCAAGACCATCGTGGAGATGGTCAACATGACCCGCCTGGACTGCACGCTCGCCACGTCCACCGCGATGTCCCTCGCCACCGCGCACGCCGCCCACCACGCGACCTATCGCAGCGCGTTCGGCGCGAACCTGGTGGACCAGCCGCTCATGCGCAACGTCCTCGCCGACCTCGCCGTCGAAGCCGAGGCGTCGTTGACCACCGCGCTCTGGCTCGCCGCACACGTGGACAAGGCGACCGCCGGTGACGAGCAGGCCAAAGCGCTCCTGCGCATCAGCCTCGCCGTCAGCAAATACTTCATCTGCAAACGCGGGCCGGTCCACGTGGCAGAAGCGCTCGAATGCCTCGGCGGCAACGGTTACACCGAAGAATCGCGGATGCCCCGGTTCTACCGAGAAGTGCCGCTGTTGTCGATCTGGGAAGGCTCGGGCAACGTCGCCGCCCTCGACGCGCTGCGCGCCATGGCGAAACAACCGGAGTCCGTCGCGCTGCTCTTCGCCGAGTTCGACGCGGCGCGCGGCGCGGACACCAGGTTCGACTCCTCGGTCGCCGCGCTCAAAGACGAACTGGCAGGCGGCTTCGAGGCCATCGAGCACCGGGCACGTCGGATCGTCGGCGGGTTGGCCCTCGCGCTGCAGGGATCGCTCCTCATCCGCCACGGGCATCCTGCGGTCGCCGACGCGTTCGCGGCGAGCCGCTTCTCGCAGGACGGTTTCGGCTGGACTTTCGGAGCCCTGCCGACCGGCGTGGACCTCGCCCCGATCCTGGAGCGCGCCGTCCCGAAGGCGTAGCCCGGCAACCTCGGCCCGCAGGCGTCAGTGTTTCGACTCTCCCCCGCAGCAGCACGCGCAGACTCCCGAATGAGCCCCGCGCGCCCGTCGCATTCGGATCGGAGCCCGGCATCCGCCGAAGCTCCGTCAGACAGACCATCCCGACTGCTTGATCGCCAAGACGGGTAGGCCAGACCGTGCGCAATCTGTCAGACATCCACTGTGCGGCCTCGGCGGCGAAGACCTCATCAGGCTCCGTTCGCGCCGCATCGCCGTCCGCCCGCTCCGAAGCCAAAGCCCGGCAACGTCGAGCACGTGCCGGATTCGATCACCACCATGGCATCCAGGCCGTACAGCGCGCCGCGTCCGACAGGGAGGAGCCGAGGCCGAGCAACGCCATGGACCGCGCAACGGAAGCAGCAACGAGCACGGCGGCCGCAAAACCTAACGCCGGCGTCCCTCTCGCGGGGATCAGGCACACCGCCAGGTACGCAAGATAGCCGAGGAAAGCGGCGGCCACGAGCACGCCGAACATGACGAAGGGCAGCGCAAGATCGATGATGGGCTCGTGGGCTTCAGCGCAGGTGCGCGATAGGAATGCCACAACGACGGCGCACACTCCCAACGGCGGCACGAGCAAAGCCCCCCAAACCATACGTATTTTCAACCGAAGACCACGCGCTGCCGGCGCACCGTCTGGATCTGCGAAAAACTCCTCGGACGAGACCATCAGAGGGGTATCCAACTCGGCCACCACGGCGGCACGCCGCTCTCGCACCGCGTCACGCCAGTCCCGTCAGGATTGTGTTCCGCAGACACCACAGACCACATGAGCGCGCCTGCGGCGCACACAGCCGCCACGACAGCCAACGCTGGGGCGCTTCGCGCCGGCACCAGACACACCAACGCGTGCACAAACCATGCGAGCACACCGGCCATGACGAACACCGCTGCCACAAGGAACAGCAGGAGAAAGCCATACCCTCCGTTCATCCTGAATTCGCAGTCGCGCCAGACGCTCCCGAGCAGATACCATGTCCCCAACGCGGCGATGCCGCCCGCGATCGGCGCGACAACCCTCCCCCAGACGAGCCGTCGGTTCAGCTGGTCTTTCCGCTCGTCGGAAAACCCGCGCCATCCGACTGAGAACTCCCTCGACATCAGCGCTCCCCTCCATGATCGTCGCTGTCGACGCTATCACGCCCTCGGGTGTGCTGTCGCGTAGACCTCGCGCAGCGTCGTCGCGGAAACCATTGTGTAGATCTGCGTCGTGACGACGCTCGCGTGGCCGAGCAGCTCCTGCACCACACGCACATCGGCCCCGCCCTCCAAGAGGTGCGTCGCGCAGGAATGGCGCAAGGTGTGCGGGGAGATCTCGGCCTTGACCCCGGCTTTGGCGGCGGCGTGGCGCAACGAGGCCCATGTGCTCTGCCGGGAGAACCGCTCCCCCCGCGCGTTGAGGAAGAGCGCGTTCGTCGCTTTGCCCGGGGGAGCCTCCCTCGAATACGATCGGCTTGCCGATCCTCGGGGGATCCGCGCGGCGAGCAGGGCGGGCCTGCCTCGGACGAGGTACGCGTCGAGCGCGGCGACAGCGGGGCCGCCGAGCGGGACGAGCCGTTCTTTGTCGCCTTTGCCGAGGACGCGCGCGGAGCGGGCTTGGAAGTCCACGTCGAGGAGGTTGAGGCCGACCGCTTCGCTCACCCGGCAGCCGGTGCAGTACATGAGCTCGAGCAGCGCGGCGTCGCGCAGCGCACGGGGGATGTCCGATTCGGAATCCGCCATGCCCGAGGCCTCGATGATCGCGATCACCTGGTCCACCGGCAGCGCCTTCGGCAGCCTGCGCCCCGGTTGGGGAGGTTTCACCCCGTGCGCCGCGTCCTGCGCCGCCATGCCTTCGAGGACGGCGAATTTATGCAGGCCGCGCACGGCGGAGAGGCCTCGGGCCGCGCTGGACTGGGCCAGGCCCATCCCCTCCGGGTCGCGGGACCAGGCGAGGAATTCGGCGATCTGCGCGCTCGTCACCTGCGCGAGATCGGTCGCCGAGCGCTCACGGAGGAAATCCATGTACCGGTCCAGATCCCGCCGGTACGAGGAGACCGTATGCTTCGAGGCTCCTCGTTCGACCGTCAGATGGTCAAGGTACGACTTGACTTGCTCGGAAAGCTTGTCGCTCGTCAGCGGGCCTTCCGCTGTGCGAACGCGGTCGGCTGCTCCGGCCACGGCGCGTCGCCTGGGCGCGGCGTCCCCCCGCCGCTGAGCGCGAGCTTCGCCGCGAGGATCCCGGTGGCCGAGGTGGCGTTCTGGATGTCGCCGGAGAACACGCGCGCCACCGCCTCGTCCAGCGGCGTCCACTCCAGCACCACGTCGAGCTCCTCGTCGTGCGCGGGCGGGCGCTCCCCCGGAGCGATCCCGGTCGCGAGGAAGATGCGGACGGCTTCGTCGGTGAACCCCGGCGAGAGCGCCACGTCGGCGAGCACCGACCATTGCGCGGCGGTGAACCCGGTCTCCTCCAGCAGCTCCCGAGCGGCGGCGGGCTGCGCGGGCTCCCCGGAGAGGTCCATGAGCCCCGCGGGCAGCTCCCACAGCCGTCGGCCAACCGGGTGGCGGTACTGGTGGATCAGCGCGACCCGGCCTTGGTCGTCCACCGCGGCGACGGCGACTGCGGCATGGTGCTCGACCACCTCGCGTTGGGCCACGTTGCCGGCGGGCATGCGCACTTGGTCCTTGCGCAGGGCGATGATGGCGCCCTCGTAGACCAGCTCGGAGGACTCAAGGCCGAAGGCGTGCGTGCCGGGCTCACTCATCGGCGGCCGCCTCCCGCGCGAGACCGGCCTGGTGGGCCAACGCGGCCTCCACCAGCGCGGCGAACAACGGATGCGGCCTGGTGGGCCGCGACTTCAGCTCCGGGTGCGCCTGGGTTGCGACGAGGAACGGATGGTCCGAGGCGCGGTACTCCACGAACTCCACGAGCGAGCCGTCCGGCGAAGTCCCGCTGAACACCAGCCCCGCCTCGGCGATCTTGTCGCGGTAGGCGTTGTTGACCTCGAAACGGTGGCGGTGGCGCTCGTCGACGCTCGTGGTCCCGTACGCCTTCGCGACCAAAGACCCCTCGGCGAGCACCGCGGGATAGGAGCCAAGGCGCATCGTGCCGCCGAGGTCGGCTTCGCCGGAGACGGCTTTGACCTGGTCGGCCATCGTCGCGATGACCGGGTCCGGGGTGTCCGGGTCGAACTCCGCCGAACTCGCCTTGGCGAGGCCCGCCGTCCGCGCCGCCTCGATGACGACGCATTGCAGGCCAAGGCACAGCCCCAGCAGCGGCAGGCCGTTCGCGCGCGCGTAGCGGATCGCCCCGATCTTGCCCTCGATGCCCCGGATGCCGAATCCGCCGGGGATCACCACGCCGTCCACCCCGGCCAGCGCCGCCCTGGCCCCTTCTTCGGTCTCGCAGTCGTCGGAGGCGACCCACCGGACCTGCACCTTGGCCTTGTTGGCGAACCCGCCCGCGCGCAGCGCCTCGGTCACCGAGAGGTACGCGTCCGGCAGGTCGATGTACTTGCCGACGATGGCGACCGCGACTTCGTGGTCCGGATGGTGCACCCGGTCGAGCAGCTGCCCCCATTCGGTCCAGTCCACGTCGCGGAAGGGCAGGCCGAGTTTGCGGATCACGAACGCGTCGAGGTGCTGGCCGTGGATCACCTTCGGGATGTCGTAGATCGACGGCGCGTCCGGGCAGGCCACCACGCCGTCGGACTCCACGTCGCACATCATCGCGATCTTGTGCTTGACCGACTCGGGGAGCTCCCGGTCGCAGCGCAGCACCAGCGCGTCCGGGGTGATGCCGATGGCCCGCAGCGCCGCGACGGAGTGCTGCGTCGGCTTGGTCTTCAGCTCCCCGGACGGGGCGAGGTACGGGACGAGCGAGACGTGCAGGAAGAACACGTTCTCCCTGCCCACCTCGCGACGCAGCTGGCGGGCGGCTTCCAGGAAGGGCTGGGACTCGATGTCGCCGACGGTGCCGCCGATCTCCACCACCACCACATCCGGGCTCTCCTCAACGGTCTTCCCGTGCGACATGCCGACGATCCGACGCTTGATCTCATCGGTGATATGCGGGATGACCTGCACGGTGTCGCCGAGGTACTCGCCCCTCCGCTCCTTCGCGATGACCGTCGAGTACACCTGGCCCGTGGTGACGTTCGCGAAGCCGGGCAGGTCGCGGTCCAGGAAGCGCTCGTAATGCCCGATGTCGAGGTCGCATTCCGCGCCGTCCTCGGTCACGAATACCTCGCCGTGCTGGAACGGGTTCATCGTGCCGGGGTCGACGTTGAGGTACGGGTCGAGCTTGGTCATCGTGACCCGCAGGCCCCGCCTGGTCAGCAGCTGCCCGAGGCTGGAGGCGGTCAAGCCTTTGCCCAACGAGGAGGCCACCCCTCCGGTGACGATAATGTATTTCGCCGGAGACCGGCCTGAAGATCGAGACCCGCTCGGAGCGGGGGAAGCGAAGGCACCGGTCACGGATCTTCACTGTAACAGGGAGCGCCCGCGATGGCGCGACGCGCTGGGCTTCCGGGCCGCGTGGCGCGGGAAACCGCAGCTCGTCCGGTGGATTCAGAGAAGGACCGGGCTCACGGAAGAGCGGGCACGACCGCCGAGGCCCCGGATCCGGTCCCGTACTGGCCCACGTGCCCCTGCGTCTGCTCCACGAGCGCGAGCACCGTGCCGACGTGCCCCACCGGGCTCTCCACGTTGTCCACCGTGCTCACTTGCGTCCCCTTGTCCGCCCGGACGAGCGCCACCGGCGAAGGGCCGTCCGCCGAGCCGGAGCGGCCGACGAGCACCACGCCGCCGAGCCTGGCGCGCAGCGCTGTGGCGAGCCGGACCGCGGCTGGCCCCTTGTCGCCCGCGTCGGCGGGAAGCGCCCCTCCGGTCACGACCACGGCGGCGGAGGCCGGCACGGGGTCCCCGGCGACGGAGAGGTAACCGTTCACGCGGAGCAAGTTGACCACGTTGGCCCGCTCCTCGGGCTTCACCTTGTCTTGGTCTTGCTGAGAGAGGACCGCGCCGAGCAGGTCGCCGACCCGGCTCTGCTGGTCGAAGTTCTTCGGGTCCAGCGGGGTTCCCGGCGGGATGACGTTGTCGACGACGGTGCGCAGCTTCTCCTCGTCAACGGTGCCGACGAACGCGTCCGTCACCCCGATCTGCCCGGCGAGCTGGGCCCCCGCCTTGCCGAGGTATTCCTTCACCGCGTCCACGTCGCCCTGGTCGGCTCCCGGCACAGTGATCACGACGACGCTCTGGCCGGTGAGGACGCCCGCAACCGCGCGGCCGCCGACCGCGCGGGCGAATGCGTCCGCCTCGTCCTCGCGTGCCTTCGCCCCGTCCGACCGCTCGGCTGGGGCTCCTGCCCCGCCGACCGCTTTCGGCGAGTTCTCGGTCAGCTGCAACGGCGATCCGACGAGCACACCGGAACCGAGCACCGCCCCGAGGATCACAGCGAGCAGGACCGCGAGGAGCGAGGTGGCGAAATTCCGGAAGGAGACCATGCGTGTCGCCTACGTGAGCCAGCCCTGGATCGACTGCGCCGCCGAGCGCCACAGCGATTCGAGGCCCGCCACCAGGTGGAACTGCTGCCCGAAGGCGATGAAGAGCACCACGCCCGCGATGAGCAGCATCATCGCCAGGAACGCGACGAGCCCCCCGGTGTGCTTGGTCGCGTAGAGCGAGGCGAGCGCCTTCGCGTCGACCAGCTTCTGCCCCACCTTCAACCGGGTGAGGAAGATGGACGGGCTCGAACCGCGCTGCGCCGGGTCGAAGAAGTCGCCGAGCGAGGCGGTGTGGCCCGCCGTGACGATGATCGAGGCTCCGTGGTGGTGGGCCAGGATCAGCGCGAGGTCCGCCGGCTCGAGGGACGCGGGGAAGGTGACCGCGCCGATGCCGAGGTCTTGGATGCGCTCAAGGCCGGGGGCGGTGCCGTCGAACTCGGCGGGCAGGATGACCTGCGCGCCGCTCTTGAGCGTTTCGGCCGAGATGAGCTCCGGGTTGCCGACGATGAGGTCCGGGCGCAGCTTCTGGCGGACGATCGCCTCCGCGCCCTTGCCGACGCCGACGAGTACCGGCATGAACTCGCGGATGAAGGGACGCAGCGCCCTCAGGTCGGCCTCGTGGTCCTCGCCGTCCGCGACGACGACGACGTGGCGGCCTTCGATCCGCACGTCCACGTCTGGGATGCCGACCGAGTCGATGAGCAGCGGGCTTTCCGCCCGGATGAACTCGATGGTGTTGCCGGAGAACGCCTCGAGGTGGTTGATCAGGCTGGTCTTCGCGCCCGAGATAAGCTCCCCGATCTGCGCCTCGTCCCGCTCGACCCCTTCGGCCAGCAGTTTGTCGCCGCTGTACACCCCGCCCTCGTGCAGGCGCACTTTCGCGCCGTCGCGCACCTTGCGGAAAACGTCGTCGCCGACCGTGTCCACCAGCGTGATGTTATTGCTGACCAGCACTTCCGGCCCCATGTTGGGGTAACGCCCCGAGATGGAGGGCGCGGCGTTGACCACCGCGGCGACCCCCTTCTCCACGAACGCGTCCGCCGTGACCTGGTCCAAATCCGGCTCGTCGATGACGACCACGTCGCCCTCTTTGACCTTGCGCAGCAGTTTGGCGGTGTCCCTGCCGACCCTCGCGGTGGCGAGGACGCCGGGCAGCGGCTCGGATTTGCGGGAAAGGAGAGCGACCTTCATGGCCAGTATCATCACGCGTCACACCAGCCACAAGGCTGAGGCGCGCCGCCGGTTGCGAAGAAATAGGTACGATCAGCGCATGGTTCCCAGCGACGAGCAGCCCCCGCGTTGGCTCAGCCCCGCCGAGCTCGAAGACTGGCTCGCCGTGGTCGCGCTGACGATGCGCTTGCCGACCGCGCTGGACTCCCAGCTGACGCGCGACAGCGGGCTCTCGCACCTCGAATACAGCGTGCTCGCCATGCTGTCCGAGGACAAGGGCCACGCTCGCAGGCTTTCCGAGCTCGCGATGCTCACGAACTCGTCCCTCTCCCGGCTGTCGCACCTGATCTCCAGGGTCGAGGAACGCGGCCTGGTGCGCAGGGAGGCCGACCCGGACGACGGGCGGTACACCAAAGCGATCCTCACAGACGAGGGGTACGAGCTGCTCAAATCCAGCGCCCCCGGCCACGTGGAACGAGTGCGGACCGCCGTGCTGGACGCGGTTACCCCCGAAGAGTTCCGCCAGTTCGGACGGACGGCGGCGCGCATCGTGAAGCGTCTCGAAGATCTCGGCTAGCCCCGAGACGAGCGCAGCCCTGGCCGAGATCTCGGCCAGGGCCGCGCTCGGCGCTCCGGCGGCTACGCGAGCGCCGCCTCGATGTCGAGTTCGATGGCGACCTTTTCCCCGAGCAGACCAGGGGCCGCGCTGATGCCGAAGTCGCTGCGCCCGATGGTCGTCGTCGCCGAGAACCCGGCGACCGATCCCCCGGTCTGCGGGTTTTGCGCGACGCCGCCGAACTCCAGGCGCAGCTCGATCGGCTTGGTGACGCCATGGAGCGTGAAGTCCCCGCTCACGATGTAGTCGTCGCCGTCTTTCTGGACGCCGGTGGAGCGGAAGCTCGCCGTGGGGTACGTGGCCACGTCGAAGAAGTCGGCGGATTTGACGTGGGTGTCGCGCGCCTCGTTCTTGGTGTCGATCGAGCCGACCGCGATCTCGGCGACTACCGCCGGGGCGCCGTCCTCCGCCACTGTCACCGCGCCGGAGAACTCGGCGAAACTGGCGCGGACCTTGCTCACGCCGAGGTGCCGGATGCTGGCGGTCACTTCGGAATGCACCGGGTCGATGGTCCACGTGCCCTGCGTGAGGCCAGGAATGGTCGCGGTCATGGATTCTCCTTCAGTCATAAGTTGAACATTCAATTCATTATTGAACATTCAACTCAACATCGCAACCGCCGGACGTATTCCCGAAACCTCCGCGCGCTTTCTCCGGGAGCCTCAGACGGATGGGCGCGAGACAGCAGACGACGAGGGCTCCCGCGCTCGAGGTGCGCCACTGGGAGTCGGCAACGAAGCAGACCGCCGCCTGGACCCCGAGAATTAGAAGGTCAGGTTGTCGCCGGATCCCGGCTCGAAGACCAGCGCCTTCGCCGGGTCGAAGCGCAGCGGGAACCGCTCGCCCGCTTTCGCGGCGGAATGCGCGGGCACTCGTGCGACGAGCTGCTGCTCGCCGGAAGAGAAGTACACGTAGCGGTGCGAGCCGACCGATTCCACCAGGTCGACCTCAGCCTCGAAATGCACCGCCGAGGACTGCGCGGGGCCGGAAGCCCCGCCCGAACTGCGCCGGTCTTCTTCACTGCGCCGGTCTTCTTCACTGCGCCGGTCTTCTTCACTGCGCTGGTCTTCTTCAAAATGCTCCGGCCGCAGCCCGAGCAGCACGTTTTTGCCCTGCAATCCTTTTTCTTTGGCGCGCGCGGTCGCCTTCGCGAACGCGTCGGCGGGCAGCGCGGCCAGTCCGAACGCCGTGCGCACGCCGTCCGAGGCGAACTCCCCCGGCACGAAATTCATCGACGGGGAGCCGATGAACTCGGCGACGAACCGGTTCTTCGGCCGGTCGTAGAGGTCCTGCGGCGCGGCGATCTGCTGCACCACGCCGCCTTTCATGACCACGACGCGGTCCCCCAAGGTCATCGCCTCGGTCTGGTCGTGGGTGACGTAGATCGTGGTGGTCTGCAGCCGTTGTCGCAGCCGCAGGATCTCGGCCCGCATCTGCACCCGGAGCTTCGCGTCGAGGTTGGAGAGCGGCTCGTCCATGAGGAACGCTTTGGGGTGGCGGACGATGGCCCGGCCCATCGCGACGCGCTGGCGCTGCCCGCCGGAGAGCTGGCCAGGCTTGCGGTCCAAGAGGGCTCCGAGGTCGAGGATCTTCGCGACGTCCTCGACCTTCGCGGCGATCTCGGCCTTGGGGACTTTGCGCAAGGTCAGCGGGAACGCGATGTTCTGCCGCACCGACATATGCGGGTACAGGGCGTAGGACTGGAAGACCATCGCGATGTCCCGGTCCTTCGGAGCGACCTCGTTGACCCGTTTGCCGCCGATGCGCAACTCGCCGGAGCTGATCGACTCCAGCCCCGCCACCATGTGCAACGTCGTGGACTTCCCACATCCGGACGGCCCGACCAGGACGATGAACTCCCCGTCCGCGATGGTGAGGTCCACATCCGCCACGGCGGTCGCCCCGTTCGCGTACTGCTTGCCCACGTGGTCGAGCACGATCTCTGCCATGCGGCCATTCTCGCACGTCCGATCAGGACGCGCGATCACGTCCGGGGCGCCGGCCCGCCGGCCTGGAGATGACGCCGGGCACCCCACGCCCCCGCAACGAGACCCCGGCGGTCTCCGTCACGAAGGGCAGCGCGACGAGCCCGACGAGACAGCTCGCCATGAGATACCCCGCCGGAACGAGATCGGATCCGAGCTTGTCGATGAGCCACTCGTTGATCAAGGGGCAGGTGCCGCCGAACACCGAGGTCGCCACGTTGTAGGAGAGGGCGAAACCCGCGAAACGCACTTGCGTGGGGAACATCGCCGGGAATGTCGCCGAAATCGTGGACAACTGCAGGATGAAGAACCCGCCGAGCACGATCAGCCCGACCAGCGCCCCCAAGAAGCTCAGCCGCATCACCAGGAACATCGGCACGGCGAGGACGAACAACCCGACCAGGGAAGCTCGCCACATGGGTTTGCGCCCGACACGGTCCGACAGCGCGCCGCACATGGGAAGAAGCGCCATCATGACGAGCTGGACAACCAGCATGATGACGAGCCCCTGGGTGTCGGTGAGGCCGATATGGCTCCCCAAATAGGTGGGCATGAAGCTCAAAAGCGTGTAGTTGGCCACGTTGAGCGCGACGACCAGGCCGAAGAGCAGCACGACCGGTTGACGGTAGACCGTCGCGAGCTCGTGCAGCTCATGCCCGAGATTCGATTCGTTCCCGCCCGATTGCTCCAGCTCCTGGAAGCAGGGAGTGTCTTCCATTTTCGACCGCAGGTACAAGCCGACCAAGCCGAGCGGCCCGGCGATCAGGTACGGCAGCCGCCAACCCCATGTCTGCATGGCTCCGTCGTCAAGGCCCAGGTCCACGAGCAGCACGAGAAGCGCCCCGAAGGCGTAGCCGCCGAGCGTGCCGAATTCGAGGAAGGAACCGCAGAAGCCGCGCTTGCGGTCCGGGGCGTACTCGGCCATGAACGTCGCCGCCCCGCCGTACTCGCCACCGGTGGAGAAGCCTTGGACCATGCGCAGCAGGATCAACGCCGCCGGGGCCCATGCTCCGACGGCGGCGTGCGTCGGCAAGAGCCCCACGCAGAATGTCGCCCCCGACATCATGACGATGGTGGCGGCGAGGATCTGTTTGCGGCCGAGCCGGTCGCCGAGCGGCCCCCAGACCAGGCCGCCGAGCGGGCGCACCAGGAAAGAGATGGCGAAGGTCAATAGCGCCCACAGCGTCCCGCTCGCCCCGTCTCCGGGGAAGAAGACTTTCGAGATATACGGGACGGTGAGGGCGTACACCCCGTAGTCGAACCACTCAGTGGCGTTCCCCATGGCCGAGGCCGCTATCGCGCGGCGAAGCGTGGACCTCGGAATATGACTCGCAGGCTCGGGATCAACCCGTCCTGTTGTTTTTTCAGTCGTCGACGATTTCTCGGTTTTTTCAGTTGTCGAGAGTGCCATAGACTGCATCACCCCTTCCGTGCTGTGGCCCGGGACGAGCGTGACGGGAACAGGCGATCGAGGAAGACCCCCTGGGATTTTTGCGCGGACCACATTCGTTCCCAAGACACGCGGCGCGATAACGCCGCTGACAGGCTGTCGAAACAAGTCCCAAAGCCCGACCTAGGGGGTGATCGCACCGGCCCTGCTCTGGTGTGCAGCGGCTTCCATTGTGCCAAAGGCCGAGGCCGCATTCATGGTCGGGGCGCCCGCGAGGGCTCGCTACAATCATTTTATGAGCAACTACCTGGGGTTCTTAATGTTTGCGACCCTGCTCGCCTCCGCCCCTGGGCCGGACATGCTGCTCACGATCCAAACCACGGCGCTGGGCGGGCGTTCCCGTGGTTTCGCCGCCATCGCGGGCATCGCGGCTGCGGCGACCATGCAAGGGCTGCTCGTCGTGTGGGGCTTGGCCGCCGTGCTGACTCGTTCCCAGCCTCTTTTCCTCGCGCTGCGCGTGATCGGCGTCCTGTACCTGCTGTACATGGGCGCGACCGCGATCCGCGCCGCGATCAAGGGGGAGCTGGCCCCCGCCGAGGATGCGGGCTCGTCCCGCCGTCCGAGAAAACAGCTCTGGTCCAGCGCTCGACAAGGTTTCCTCTGCAACATCACGAACCCGAAGGTGCTGATGTTCAACCTGGCGGTCCTCCCCCAGTTCGTGTCCGGCGACGCGCCAGCCGCGAGGCTGCTGGCCTACTGCTTCACGCTGGTGGCGGTCGGGACGGCGGTCTTGGTGATCGTGGCGCTCAGCGCGAACGCCGCGCGCCAAGCGCTCGCCCGGCCTCGCGCCCGACGCTGCGTCAACGCCGCGACCGGAACGGTGATGGTCGGCTTCGCCGCCGCGCTCGCCGCCGAAGCCTGACCGGCCGCACGGGGCCATAGGGCCTGCCGGTCCGACGCGCCGAAGCCACGTCAGGGCGATTGCGACTAAAGTCGGAAGAAGGGCAGCGGATCCACATCGGCCCCATATGGGGAAATTAGTGCAAAAATACCCTATACGTAGGGAAAACATACCCCGAATCAAGCCGCTTTTACTTTCCTGTTACGTTGGTAACGAGATCCGAACCGCAAGGTTCCTCGCGGCACGCGCCACGACGAGGAAGCCAACACGAGCGTGGAAGGAACGAGACCGCCATGGGCGAACTGAAAGCCGCTCCCTCTGTGACGCTGCGGCCGCCGCAGCCCGAGGACGGCCCGGCGATGCACCGGCTCGCCGCGTCCTCCGAGACTCTCGACGTGAACACGAGATACGCGTATGTGCTGCTCGCGCATCACTTCTCGGCGACCTCGGCGATCGCCGAGAACTCGAGCGGCCCGGTCGGCTTCGCCACGGGCTACCATCCGCCTGGGCGCCCGGACGTGCTGTTCGTGTGGCAAATCTGTGTCGCGGCGCAAGCGCGCGGGCAAGGAGTGGGCGCAGCGATGCTGGACTGGCTGGTGGACCGCGCCGACCGCGACATCGTCGTCGAAGCCACCGTCGCCCCGTCCAACGCCGCGTCGAACGCGATGTTCGGCGCGCTCGCCCGCCGCCGCAACACGACGCTCGCCATATCCGACGGGTTCCCGGCCTCGCTTTTCCCAGCTCCGCACGAAGCGGAGCCGCTGGTGCGCGTCGGGCCGATCACGTCGAAGCCCTGATGCTCCGGGCCTGACTTCTCCGTGAAGCGACAACCGAAACAAAGGAAGAGAGAACCCAGGTGACCGCTATCGCTGAAACTGTCCTGCCAGAAACCTTCGCACGAGTCGAATCGGGAGTCCGCAGCTACTGCCGCAACTGGCCCACCGTGTTCACCAAAGCAAAAGGCTCCTGGATCACCGACGCCGCTGGAAAACAGTATTTGGACCTGTTCGCCGGCGCGGGGGCGCTCAACTACGGACACAACCACCCCGCGCTCAAGGCCCCGTTGCTGGAGTACCTCGCGGGCGACAACGTCGTGCATTCGCTCGACATGGCCACAGAAGCCAAACGCCGTTTCCTCGAAACGTTCGAGGCGCGCGTCCTCAAACCGAGGGGGCTCGACTACGTCGTGCAATTCCCCGGCCCGACAGGGACGAACTCGGTCGAGGCCGCGTTGAAGCTGGCGAGGAAGGCGACCGGGCGCGAATCCGTCATCAGCTTCACCAACGCCTTCCACGGCATGACGCTCGGATCGTTGAGCGTCACCGGCAATTCGATGAAACGCGCCGGAGCCGGCATCCCGCTCGTGCACGCCACGCCGATGCCCTACGACAACTACCTCGGCGAAGCGGCAGAGGACTTCCACTGGTTCGCCCGCGTGCTCGACGACTCGGGCAGCGGGCTGAACCGTCCCGCCGCCGTCATCGTGGAGACCGTGCAAGGCGAGGGCGGAGTCAACGTCGCCCGTGCCGGATGGCTGCGCGCGCTGGCCGACCTGTGCCACGACCGGGACATCCTGCTCATCGTGGACGACGTGCAGATGGGCTGCGGGCGCACCGGGCCTTTCTTCTCCTTCGAGGACGCCGGAATCCTCCCCGACATCGTCACATTGTCCAAGTCGATCAGCGGCTACGGGCTCCCGATGGCGCTCACGCTGTTCAAAAGAGAACTCGACCTCTGGTGCCCCGGCGAGCACAACGGGACGTTCCGAGGGCACAACCCCGCGTTCGTCACCGCCACGGCGGCGTTGGAGGAATTCTGGTCCGACGACGAGTTCGCCGAGACGACCCGCCGCAAGGGCGCAGAGGTGCGGTCCCACCTCGAAGCCATCGCCGACCAGCACGAGGGCGTCTCGGCCCGAGGAAAAGGACTGGCGCAAGGACTCAAATTCGAGAAGCCCGAGCAGGCCGAACAGGTGCGGCGCACCGCGTTCCACGAGGGGGTGCTCGTGGAGTCCTCAGGACCGTCGGACGAAGTGGTCAAGCTGCTTCCGCCGCTGACGACCTCGTTCGCAGACCTGCGGCACGGAGTCGAAATCTTGGGCGACGCGGTCGACGCGGCGGCGCGCCCGTGACGTGGCGGCCATCGAGACGAGAAAGGAGACGGCTGTGATCGTGCGGACCACAGAAGAAATCACCGGAACCGAACGGGACGTCGCGGACAGCGGCTGGCGCTCGAAACGGATCATCCTCGCCGACGACGGCGTGGGGTTCTCATTCCACGAGACCACGATCGAACCGGGCTCGGTGCACGAGTTCCACTACAAGCACCACGTCGAGGCGGTGTGGCTGATCGAAGGCCGGGGCGTGCTGACCAACCTCGAAACCGGCGAGGAGCATCCGCTCGGACCAGGATCGATGTACTTGCTCGACGGGCATGAGCGGCACCGGTTGGCCTCAGACGAGCGGATGCGGATGCTCTGCGTCTTCAACCCGCCGGTGACCGGGCGCGAGGTGCACGACGAGTCCGGGGCCTACGCGGCGGCGGGCTCATGACGGGCTACGCCCCTGACCGCCCGCAGATCGACCGGTACCCGACCCGTGTGGAGCGCGCGATCGCGCCCGTGCCGAGGACCGATCCGGTCGTGTGGAGCGCGCGCGGGCCGGAGCCAGGTCCGCTCTCCCGCGATGAGCTGGAGCGGTTCGAGCGCGACGGCTTCCTCTTGCGCCCGAGGTCTGTCGCCGAAGAGCAGCTCGCCGGGCTGCGCCGCGAGCTGGAACGGCTCCCCGCCGAACTCTCCCCGGACGATCCGCGCGTCGTCCGAGAAGGAGGGAGCGGGGCGGTGCGGTCCGTGTTCGCGCCGCACCTTTGCAGCGGCCTCGTCGCCGACGTGGTGCGCTCCGAGACCGTCCTGCCGCTCGCGCGGCAGCTCCTCGGGTCGGACGTGTACTTGCACCAAGCCAGGATCAACTTCATGCCGGGGTTCTCCGGGTCCGGGTTCTACTGGCACTCCGACTTCGAGACCTGGCACGCGGAAGACGGATTGCCCGCGATCCGAACGGTGTCCTGTTCTATCGCGCTGACCGAGAACTACCCGTACAACGGGGCGCTCATGGTGATGCCGGGATCGCACCACACCTTCTACCCGTGCGTCGGGCGCACGCCGGAGAACCACCACCAAAGCTCGCTCGTGCGCCAAGAGATCGGCGTGCCCGACCAGGAGACTTTGGCCAAGGCCGCCGACGCTTCGGGGATCTTCCAGTCCACCGGCCCCGCCGGAACGGCGTTCTGGTTCGACGCGAATCTGCTGCACGGCTCGGGCTCGAACATCACGCCGTTCCCCCGCTCGAACCTGTTTCTGGTGTTCAACTCTGTGGAGAACGCGCCCGTCGAGCCGTTTGCCGCCGCGCGGCGGCGCCCAGAGCATATCGCCGCGCGCGTCCCCGAGCCGATCAGGGAGCAGGAGCCGATCTCGCAGGGGAAGCGCTCAGGCTGAGCGCAGACCTTCCCTCAGAACCGATCCGGTGAGAAGATCGCCGGATGCCTCAGCCCACTCGCACCGCACTCGTCATCGGCGCAGGCCAGACCGGAGCCTCCGTCGCATACGGCTTGCAGCGCGCCGGATTCGACACCACCCTGGTCAGCGAGCGCGACCAGCGCTCGCTGCGCGCCGACGTGCCAGCCTCCGGCACCGCGGCGCTCTTCGGGCGGTCCATCGAGGCGGAACGGGAGCTCGGCCTCGACAGCTATCTGGACAAAGCCCCGATCATCACCGGGCAAAGCGTGCGGCTGGTCGACGGGACTCTGCCGGATCGCCCGGAGCAGCTCGCCTTCGATGCGCCGTTCCCCGGATTCGTCGCGGTCGCGGTGGACACGCGCCTGAAGGCGGACGACCGGATCACTTCCTTCCTCGACATCGGCGGCGAGTTCCGGGTGGAGAAGGTGGACCCGGCCAGGCTGGACGAGCTCGCGGGCGACTACGGCCTCGTCCTGGTCGCGACCGGACGAGACGGGCTCGCCAGCCTCTTCCCCGTCGACCCCGGCCGCACCGCGTACGACCGCCCGCAACGGCGGGTGTTCACCGTGACCCTGACCGGGCTCGGCTACGGGCCGGAAATCTTCGCGCACCGAGGCTCCTCCGGCGGCCAGCACAGCGCGTACTCCTTCGTCACCGACCAGGGCGAAGCGTGGTGGGGCCCTTACCTGCACAAAGACGCGGGGCCTTCCTGGGCGTTCCTGGCGTGGGGCAAACCGGGCAGCGAATGGGAGCGGCGCTTCGCAGCCCCGACGAACCTCGCCCAAGCGCATCAGACCCTGCTCGACCTGCACCGCGACTACCTGGATTGGGACCTGCCGGAAGCCGAGGCGCTCCGCCCGATCGAGGACGACCCTCGGTCATGGCTCTCGGGAGCCATCACCCCGCTCGTGCGCCAGGGGGTCGGGCGGACCGCGAGCGGGCACGCGGTCGCCGCGCTCGGCGACGCCGCCGTCGCATACGACCCTATCGCCGGGCAAGGCGCGCAGACCGGGCTTCTGCAAGCGGCGTTCCTGGTGCGCGAGGCGGCCAAGCACGATGGCCCGTTCGACGGCGAGTGGCTCGCGGCCAAGTTCGAGCAGTTCTACGCCGACCGGATCCGGGCCGCGTACGAGGTCACCCGGCTCTACCTCGGCGACCCCGACTACGCCGAGGCCAGCGGGGCGATCTTCGGCTCGGCGCAAGTCCAGCCCGATGTCGCGGGGGCCGCGTTCGGACTGCTCTCCGACCCTCGCCCGGTCCTCGACTTCGAGCGGCCGGAAGGATGGCGGGCGTTCGTCGCGAAGGCCGCCGGCGAAGACCTCGAAGCCCTCCTCGCCCGATTCCAGCCCTCGGGGCGGTTCCAACGCTCCACGTATCGGGCGCTGAGCCACCGGTGAGCCGCCCCTCGCGCCCAGGAGCCGAGCCTCAGCCGTCTGCGAGCTGCGCGAGCGGCAACCACCGCTCCACTTCCCGCGCCCGATGCCCGGAGGCCGACACCAGGCTGCGGTCGTGCGCGTCCTGCGGCTCGACGAGCCCGACTGCGAGCAGCAACCAGGTGCGGGCGTCGGTTTCGTAGACGTTCGGCGGGGTGCCCCGCGTATGCCTCGGCCCTTCCACGCATTGCACGGCGGCGAACGGAGCCACCCGCACTTCCACGGAGCTGCCAGGGGCGAGCGACGCGAGGGTCCGCGCGGTCAACCGCACCGCCTCGGCCAAAGCGGCGCGGTCCGGCTTGGCCGAGGATTCGTCCCGCAGCCACCCGGCCACGGCGGCCAAAGCCCGACGAAGCTCCTGGGGATCCACCGCTGTCTGTCGTGCCACGCTCGCTCCTGTCCAACCGTCGGCGCGCCGCGCTCCCGGCGTTGGCCGCATCGATCCTAATCCGTCGCGCAATGGCCCGACCAGCGGCGGCGAGGCGGTAGGATCGTCATTCGTGGTCGACTTCGACTCGATGCTGGCGCAGGTCCTCTCCGGGCAGGCGGTCACCGAGGATCCAGAGCAGAGCAGGATTCTCGACGCGGCGCGGGCCGAGTTCGTCGCGCATGGATTCCGCCGCGCGGCGGTGGCCGACATCGCCCGCCGCGCCAAAGTCTCCCGCCAGACCCTCCACCGTCGTTGCGGGGACAAGGACGAGATCATCTCGGCGGTCGTCGTCCGCGAGGTGCTGCACTTCTTCTTCGAAATCGAAGCCAGCATCCCGCCGGAGCTCTCGCCGGAGGAGCGGGTGGTCGAGGCGTTCGTCTCGGGGATGCGCGCCTGCCAGCAGAACCCGGTGGTCGCGGCGATCAAAGAGTTCGAGCCGGAACGATTCTCGTTCGGCTCGTTCGGCGAAGCCCCCGAGGGCTACCAGGTGATCCGCACGCTCCTCGCCCTCCAACTCTCCCCCGGGCGGATCGAAGCGGCGGAGCGGGCCGTCGAGCTCATGCTCCGGATCACCGCCACCCTGCTGCTCTCCCCCACCCCTGTCTTGCCCATGGACACCGACGACGACACGCGCGCGTTCGCCCGCGCCTACTTCCTTCCGATCATCGCCGCGTCCTTCGCCCAGGACGGCGACAGCGGCTGAATCCAGGATTATGCTCGTCGCATCGACAAAACAGCGCTGATCCTCTCCATCCTCGCCAGCATGGCCATGGTCGTCGTGCTCATTTCCCGGCTCAAGCTCCATCCTTTCCTCGCCTTGACCGCAGGGGCGCTCGCCGCCGGTTTCGGCGCGGGGCTCGGCGGAACGACGACCGTCGAATCGTTCGTCAAAGGGTTCGGGACGACCATGGCCGACGTCGGCATCCTCATCGGCCTCGGCGCGATGTTCGGCAAACTCCTGGCCGATTCCGGCGGGGCCGACACCGTCGTCGACGCGCTGCTGGCCCGTTCCTCTCCGCGCATGCTGCCGTGGACCATGCTGGCGGTCGGCCTGCTCGTCGGCCTGCCGCTCTTCTTCGAAGTGGGCGCGGTGCTGCTCATGCCGGTGATTTTCCTCGCGGCCCGCCGATCCGGGCTCCCCGTGATGCGGATCGCCATCCCGGCACTGGCCGCGCTTTCCACATTGCACTGCCTCGTCCCGCCGCATCCCGGCGCGCTCGCCGCAGTCGCGGCGGTGCACGCGAACCTCGGGATCACCCTTCTGCTCGGCCTCGCGTGCGCGATCCCCGTCGCCATCATCAGCGGCCCGGTGTTCGGCTCCGTCGCCGCGCGCTGGGTCCCGGTCTCGGCCCCCGCTTTGTTCGCGCCCGACGAGGCCGAAGACGAACGCGTCCGTCTGCCCGTCGGACGGACGATCACCGTGATCCTCGTCCCGATCGCGCTCATGGTGTGCCGGTCGGCCTCGGAGATCGCCATGGAGCCGTCGCACCCGCTGCGCGGGGTGTTCGACCTGCTCGGAACACCGCTCGTGGCGCTCGGCCTCGGCGTGCTCGCCGCTGCGGCGCTGCTCGGCATGCCGCGAGCCTCGGTCGCCGAGAGCTTGAACGGCGCGCTCGCCCCGATGGCGGGCCTGACGATGATGATCGGCAGCGGCGGCGGGTACAAACAGGTGCTCGTCGACGCGGGGGTCAGCGGCTTCATCGCCCGAGCGGCGAGCGACAGCCATTTGCCGTTGCTCCTGCTCGCATGGCTGGTCTCGGCGCTCATCCGGGTGGCGACCGGATCGGCGACCGTGGCCTCTGTGACCGCGTCCGGCATCCTCGCGCCGCTGACCGCCGGCCTCTCCCCCGCGCACGTCTCGCTCTTAGTCTTGGCCATCGGCTCTGGCTCGGTGTTCTTCTCCTACGTCAACGACGCAGGGTTTTGGTTGGTCAAGGGCTATTTCGACCTGGATATCGCGCAGACGGTCAAAACCTGGACCGCGTTGCAAACGCTGATCTCGCTCGTCGGCCTCAGCTGCGTCCTCGTGCTCGCCGCGCTCGTGCCGTAGGTTGGACTGCATGGCAGTTGTCGTGGTCATGGGCGTCTCCGGTTGCGGCAAGAGCACGATCGCCGGGCTGCTCGCCGAGGAACGGGGCTGGGATCTCCTCGAAGGGGACCAGCTGCATCCGCCGGAGAATATCGCGAAGATGTCGGCGGGGATCCCCCTCGCCGACGAGGACCGGTGGCCGTGGCTCGCCGCTGTCGCCGCCTGGATCCGCGAGCGGAGCGCCGTCGGCGCGGACGCAGTGGTGTCCTGCTCCGCGCTCAAGCGCGCCTATCGGGACCGTTTGCGGGGCGGCAGCCCCGAGGGCGAAGTCGTCTTCGCGCATCTCGACGGGCCGTGCGACGTGCTCGCAGAGCGAATGGCGCACCGCGCCCACTTCATGCCCGCCAGCCTTTTAGACTCCCAGCTCGCAGACTTGGAGCGGCTGGGCCCCGACGAGCCCGGCTTGGTTGTCGATCTGCGGCAAAGCCCGCAGGAACAAGCAGCCGCCATCCTCTCCTGGCTGGGTCGAGAGCAAAAGACGCAGAAAAGTCGAGGGCAGGCCCGGTAGGACCTGCTCTCGACCTTTCTGCTCGGTTCAGTGGCTCGAGCCACCGCTGCCGTGCGAGCCGCCGCCCGAGGAACCGGCGTGCGAGCCGCCTCCGGAAGAACCGGAACCACCGCCCGAGCCGGAGCCGCCATGGGAGCCGCCGGAGGAGCCGGAGCTGTCGTGGGAGCCGCTGGAAGAACCAGAGCCGCTGCTGGAGCCGCTTGTCGAAGCCCCGGAGCCGCTGGAAGAACCAGCGCCGCTGCTGCTCCCGCTGGAAGCGCTCGAACTCGAACCGCCGCCCGTGCCCGAACCGCCGCTCGTGCCGGAACCGGAGCCAGCCGTCCCAGAGCCGCTTGCGCTCGACCCGGAGCCAGCCGTGCCGGAACTGGAGCCACTGGTTCCGGCGGAACTCGCCCCGTCGCTTGTCGCAGACGTGCCCGGTTTGGTCGAGCCCGTCCCGGTCGTCGCGGAACCGGTCGTGGCAGAGCCCGTCGTCGCGGAACCGGCCGTGCCCGTTGCCGAGGAGCCAGCCGTCCCGGTCGTGGCGGAGCCTGTCGCGGCGGAACCGGTCGTGCCGCTCGCCGTGCCCGTCGTGCCCGCGCTCGTGGTCCCGGTTCCAGTCGTGCCAGCGCTCGCGCTGGAGCCGGTGGACCCGATTCCAGCCGTGCCGGTCGTCGTGCCCGTGCCCATCGCGCCGGCGCCGGTGGCCGCGCCGAGAGCGCTGTCGGTCATCGAGTGGAGGCTCTTGGCCGAGTCCGTGCCCGTTTCGACGGCAGACGGCTTGGTCGCCGTGGAGCCTGCCGCCTGGGCCGTGTCATTGGCCGTCGGTTTCGCCGCAGTGGAGCCCGTTGTCGTTGACCCGGTCGTGGCGGCCCCGGTCGAGGCGGACTCGGTCGTGCCGGTCGTGGCGGCCCCGGTCGAGGCGGACTCGGTCGCGCCGGTCGTGGCGGCCCCGGTCGTGGCCGGCCCAGGAGCCGCAATGCCCATCGTGCCCGCGCTCTTCGCCGCAGTTCCGGCTGCGCCGGAGCCCTCGGAGCCTGTCGCGGACGGAGCGGCAGTGCCGAAGCTGAGGCTTGTCCCTGTTTTCGCGGCGCTCGTGCCCGACGACGTGCCGAAACTGATCGAACCGATGTCGAAGCTGACCGAGGGCGCGGTGAGCTTGCCGTCGGCGACGCTCGGCCCTGTGACGCTGAAGCTCGGAGTTGTGATCGTCGCGACGGTGCCGCTCGGGCCGTTGAGGGTCAGACTCACGGCGTTCACCGCGAAACCGCCTGTGGTGAGGCCGACGAGCTTGCCCTGCGAGTTGAAGGTGGCGCTCGGGCCGGTGATCGACCCGCCGCCGACGTCGACGCCGATGCCGAGTCCGAACGGGCCGCCAACCGAGAGCTTCGGGCCGACCACGCTGTCGCTGAAGGAGTGCAGCGTGACGTTGCCGTTACCGCTCAGCGCGGTGAGCGCCTGGCCGAGATTGGCCAGCAGGGCTCCGGGGTTGCCGACCAGCGAACTCGGGTTGGTCAACAGCTCCCCGGTGTTGGTGAGCGCGGTGACTAGTGGAGCGACCTGCAAAGGCTTGTCGGTGGTCACCCACGGCCCGTGCAGCGTGTTGCTCCCGGTTTGGACCGAAAGCCCGAGCCCGCCGGGCCCGACGAGGTCTGCTTTTGGCCCGGTGATCGTGTCGCTGAAGGAGCTGACCGTGGTGCCTTGGCGGGGTGAGGGTGAGCACGGGGCCGGTGAAGGAGTTAGCCCCGGTGGCCAGCGCCGCGCTGGTCCCAGCCGGGCCGGTGAGGCCGAAAGCCGGACCTGCCGTGGTGTTGTTGAAGGACGTGACCGTGGTGGTGAAGTTGTTGATCAGCACCTGGCCGAGATTGCTGAGCACGTTGCCCGAGCTGCTGAGCGCGTCGCCAAGGGTGTCGAAACCGACCGAGCCGGTGATGTGGAGCGAAGGGCCGGTCAGCGTGTTGCCGAAGGTCGTGGCCGCCGCGCTGATGCCTGCCGGTCCGGTGAATCCGAGCTTCGGGCCGTTGATCGTGTCGTTGAAGAGGTTCGCGGCGAGATCGACGTTGAGCGGTCCGCCGAGCGCGGAGCCGAGTTTGACGAGGTCGCCGAAGATCGGGCCGAGGTTGACGAGCTCGCCCGGCGAGGTGATCTTGCTCAGCGCGTTCGCGATGTCGGCGAGGCCGCCAAGCGCGTTCGCCAGATTCGTGAGGTTTTCCAACGCGGTGCCGTTCGGCCCGATCGGCATCGACGCGGCGAGCTGCGCGTTCGGCCCGTTGAACGTGTTGTCGAAGCTGCTCAACGCCGCGCTGAGCCCGCCAGGCCCGGTGAATCCGAGCTGCGGCCCGGCGAACGTGTCGTGTAGGACGGTGGCCGCCGCGTTGAGCGTCGCGCTCATCCCTGTGCCCGAGCCGGTGTCCGTGAGCTGGCCGATCGCCGAGATCAGCTTGGTGAGGTTCTCAAGGGTGACGCCGCCCTGGGCGATCTGGCCCAAGGACGCGGCGAGCTCGCCGGGCTTGCCCAGGTTGACCCCGCCGACCATCGTCGCGCTGACTCCGGTGAAGGTGTTCTTGAACAGGCTCGCCGTGCTGCCGAACCCGAACGGGCCGGTGAAGGTGTTGCTCGGGCCCTGCGTGACGTTGTTGAACAGCGTGGCGTTGCCGGTGAGCTGCAGCGGCTGGTTCAGCCCGGAGGCCAACTGGCCGATCTGGGTGATCGCCGAAGCCAGCTGGCCGAGCGTGTCGATCGAGAGGCCGGTCTCGGCGATCTGCGCCAGCGAGTCGGCGAGGTTGGCGAGCGGAACGAGGTTCGACGACGGGACGAGGGTCGCGTCCATCGTTGTGAAGGTGTTGTGGAACGTGCTGATGGTGTCGCTGATCCCGAACGGGCCGGGGATCGTGTAGCTCGGGCCGGCGTTGACGACGGGCACGCTGGAAGCTTTGAGGCCCGTGGCGAACGAACCGGAGACGACGACGTCCGGCAAGCCTGGGATGGTCGCGGCTTGCGCCCGAGGGGCTCCCGGCCCCGCGAGAGCCATGCCCACGCCAGCGGCGAAGGCGACCATCGCCGTCGCGGACCGGCTGGCGAGCTGGGACAAGGGACTGGATCTGGCCATGGGGCGCTCCGATCTGCCGGAGGAACAACACTGGTCCTTCGGCCGCTATGCGTCAGAGCGGGAACATATGCACGACTTTCCGCAAGTCGTGCACCACGATCCGCCCTGGCGCGGATCCTCTGTTTTTATTCACTCACTACCACCCTTGCCTTTGGCTTTTTGGCCCTTCGCACTGTGGTGATGTAGATCATACACACGCGTCTGCCGACTGTGAAGCGGGGCACATCTTTTCCTGGAGCGAAAGCTCCGGGGAACACCGGAAAACCCAGCCGACGAGCGACGTGGCACGAGGAAACAGCGAGGAACGAGCCTGGCGGAGCCTCAGGGAAGCTCAGGCGAAGAGCGCGGGCAATGTGCCCTCGTGCGCCTCGCGCAGCTCGGAGAGCCCGGCTGTGAACAGTCCCTGGACCTCGAGCTCGGCGCTGTCGGGCACGACGACGCCCACTCGGGCGAACGGCACGCCGCGCGAGGCGACCAGCGCTTCGAACGCTCCCGCCTGAGTGTGCGTGACCGCGACCAGCGCCCGGCCCGAGGACTCGGCGAAGAGCGCGACGAACGGGTCGGCCCCTTCCGGCAGCACCACGCGGACGCCGACTCCGACTGCGAGGACCGACTCCACCAGCGCCTGCGCGAGGCCGCCCTCGGACAAGTCGTGCGCGCCGTTCACCAGCCCCTGCCGCGCGGCGGCGTGCAGCGTCTCGGCGAGGCGGCGCTCCGCTTCGAGGTCCACCGAGGGCGGCTCGCCGCCCAGATGGCCGTGGACCACCTTCGCCCATGCGGAGCCGTCCAGCTCGTCGCGGGTCTCGCCGAGCAGGAACAGCACCTGTCCGTGGTCGGGCGCGAACCCGACCTTCACCGCCCTGGCGACGTCGTCGACGACGCCGAGCACCCCGACCACGGGGGTCGGGTTGATCGCCACGTCGCCGGTCTGATTGTAGAAACTCACGTTCCCGCCGGTCACCGGGATGCCGAGCGCGGCGCAGCCGTCCGCCAGGCCCCGCACCGCCTGCGCGAATTGCCACATCACGCCCGGATCCTGCGGGGAGCCGAAGTTCAGGCAGTTCGTCACGGCCCTCGGCACCGCCCCCGCGACGGCCACGTTGCGGTACGCCTCGGCGAGGGCGAGCTGAACGCCCCGGTACGGGTCGAGCTTGGCGAACCTGCCGTTGGCGTCCGTCGCGATCGCGACGCCCAGCCCGGACTCCTCGTCCACTCGGACCAGGCCCGCGTCCGCGCCGGGGACCAGCACCGAATTGCCCCGGACCAAGGAGTCGTACTGCTGGGTGATGAACCTTGTCGAGCACAACCCTGGCGAGGCGATCAGCGCGAACAGCGCCTCGCGCAGCTCCTGGCCGCTCTTTGGCCGGGCCAGACCGGCGGTCGTGTCGGCGACCAGCGCGTCCTGGAACGCGGGGCGCTCGACCGGACGCTGGTACACCGGGCCCTCGTCCGCCAGCGTCCGCGCGACCACGTCCACGATCCGCTCGCCGTGCCAGTCGACTTGCAGGCGGCCGGTGTCGGTGACCTCGCCGATGACGGTGGCGGTCACCTCCCAGCGCGCGCAAATGGCGAGGAACTCGTCCAGCTTCTCGGGCGCGACGATGGCGCACATCCGCTCCTGGGACTCGCTGCAAAGCGTCTCGGTCGGCGTCATGTCCGCCGCACGCAGCGGCACCTTGTCGAGCGCCACATGCATCCCGCCGTCCCCCGCCGCCGCGAGCTCGGAGATCGCGCAGGACAGACCGGCTCCGCCGAGGTCCTGGATGCCCTCGACGAGGCCAGCGTCGAAGATCTCCAGGCTCGACTCGATGAGCAGCTTCTCCATGAACGGATCGCCCACCTGCACGGCGGGCAGCTTCTTGCCGCCGCCCTCGGACTCGCCCTCGAACGTCTCCGACGCGAGCACCGAAACCCCGCCGATGCCGTCCCGGCCCGTGCGCGCGCCGTAGAGCACGACGAGGTTCCCGACGCCGCTGGCCTTCGCCTCATGCACCGAGTCCGCCCGAACGACGCCGAGGCACAGCGCGTTGACCAGCGGATTGCCCGCGTAGCAGGCGTCGAAGAGCGTCTGGCCGCCGATGTTCGGCAGGCCGAGGCAGTTCCCGTAGCCGCCGACCCCGGCGACCACGCCGGGCAGCACCCGGCGCGTGTCGGGGGCGTCCGCCTCGCCGAAACAAAGCTGGTCCATCACCGCGACCGGACGGGCGCCCATCGCCAGGATGTCGCGGACGATGCCGCCGACCCCGGTCGCCGCGCCCTGGTACGGCTCGATGAACGAGGGGTGGTTGTGCGATTCGGCTTTGAAGGTGACCGCCCAGCCTTGGCCGATGTCCACCACGCCCGCGTTCGCGCCGATGCCGGCGAGCAGGCCCGCGCGCATCGCCTCGGTCGTGGTCTCGCCGAAGTACTTCAAGTGCGCTTTGGAGGATTTGTAGGAGCAGTGCTCGCTCCACATCACCGAGTACATGCCCAGTTCGGAGTCGGTCGGCCGCCTGCCGAGCAGCTCCCTGATCCGCTTGTACTCCTCTTCGGTGAGGCCCAGCTCCCGGAACGGCTGCGGATGGTCGGGGGTTTGGTTCGCGAACTCGACGGTGTCAACATGCTGAGTGGGAACGCTGCCTGGCACGTGATGACTTTACGACATCCTGCGGCCAGACGGGACAGTCGCCCGAGGCGGCGGCGCACCGTGCGGCGCGGAACCTCCGGGCTTAGCGCGGTTTGGTGAGGTCGTACAGCGTCACGTCGCCGAACTTTCGACCGGCGAAACTGGTTTTCACCCAGTGGACGATCTTCCCCGCCTCGCTCCCGTCGCCTTCGCGCGAGGGCCGGGGGCCCGCCTGGTCGATGAAATAATGGATCTTGCCCTGCGCGGCCCATTGTTGGAAGCGCTCCAGCGTCGGCCACGGGTCGCCGCCGCCGAATCCGCCGACCGGCATCACCGGGTAGCCGGACTCCAACTGATAGCCCGCCGTGCCCATCGAGCTGACCCCTGCCCCGACCCACACGTACTGCCCGCCGTCTTGGCGCAGAAGCGCCACCAGCGCGGGGTCCGGCTTCGCGCCGAAGGGCGGTTTCGGGCCGCCAGGCCCCGGACGGGGGCACCCCTGTGCCGTCGGCCCCGCCGCGGCGGGGCCGGATTGAGGGAAAGCTCCTTCGAGCCTCGGGCCCGCCGACGGCATGCCGCCCTGCTCCGGCCGGTCCGCAACGGTGTACACGTCATACGCGAGCGGGCCCGCCAAGCCCGCGATCGCAAGCCCGGCGGCGAGCAGCCGCCAGCTCGCCCCGGCGCGGCCATCGGCGAGGGCGAAGCCGAGCGCGACGACGAGGCCGACCGCGGCAATCGCCCAGCGCAGCGGCGGGAGCCAGTCCGGAGTGCGGGACAGGATCGCCCACGCCATGCCCGACGCGGCCAGTGTCGCCGAGGCGAGCACGAGCCGAGCCGAGCGCTCGCCTCGGCGTTCCCATGCCATGGTCAAACCGGCTCCCGTCAGAGCGGCGAGCGCGGGCGCGAGCGCCACGCTGTAATACGGGTGGAAGATGCCGCCCATAAAGCTGAACACCAGCGCGGTGACGACGAGCCAGCCGCCCCAGGCCAGCAAGCCCGCCCGACGCTGGTCGGTCCGAGCGGCCCGCCCGATCCAGAACAGGCTCGCGGCCAGCAGGACCAGCGCGGCGGGGAGCAACCAGGCGATCTGACCGCCGACCTGCTCGCCGAACATCCGCAAGATCCCCCGGTCGGCGGCGAACATCCCGCGCCCCGGCCCGCCGCCGAAGCATCCTTCCCCGAGTTTGGGGAAGCCTTCGCCCGGAGACCCCAAGCCTCCCCCGTGCTCGTCCCCGTTGATCCGCCCGAGGCCGTTGTAGCCGAAGGTGAGTTCGAGGAAGGAGTTCGTCTGCGAGCCGCCGATCCAGGGCCGGGACTCTTTCGGCCGCCACAGCTCCACAAGGGCGACCCACCAGCCCGCCGAAACGACCAGCCCCGCGAGCGCGACGAAGGAGAGGCTGATCCGCGTGAGCAGTTTCGGCCGCGCCCCCACCAACCACACGAGCGCCAAGGCAGGAACGACGAGGAACACCGCGAGCTGCTTGGCGAGGAAGCCGAGGCCGACCAGCGCCCCCGAGGCCAGCAGCCACCATCCGCTCCCGCCGCGCGACCATGCCCCCTCGCCAGAACGGCGAACCGCTTCGAGCATCGCGCCGGTGGCCCCGATCTCCAGGAGCACCAAGATCGCGTCCGGGTTGTTGTGCCGGAACATCACCAACGCGATCGGCGTCGTGGCGAGCGCCAGAGCGGCGATCAAACCCGCGTCGACACCGAAGCTTCGGCGCACGACGACGTAGAGGAGCCCGACCGAGGCCACGCCCATCAGCGCCTGCGGGACGAGGATGCTCCAGGTCGACAGTCCGAACAGCTTGACGGACAGGGCCATCGGCCACAGCGCGAGCGGCGGTTTGTCCACGGTGATCGTCCCCGGAGCGTCCGAAGCTCCGAACAAGAACGCCTGCCACGACTGCGCCCCGGCCTGCGCCGCCGCCGAGTAGAACCCGTTCGACCAGCCCTGCCTGCCGAGCAGAGCGAGGTACGCCCCGCCTGAGCCGAGCAGGAGGGCGACAAGCAGCCACGTCCGCCGGTCGCACCTGCGGATCCGGTCCCCTATCGCGCTCACGCGGGATGCGCCGCGCCGCGCCGCGCGTGATGGTGTCGGAAGACGAGTCGCAAGCCGATGAACCGCACCAGCGTGGCGACGAGGTTCGCGACGATGAGCGTCACCAGCTCGATATGACGGCCGGGATCGCTGCTGACCATGCTGTGCAGGGCGTAGAGCGACCCCGAGGTGAGGCCGAGGCCGATCAGGAAAATGATCAGGCCTTGCAGGTGGTGCAGACCCGCCCCGGCGCGGCCCCGGACTCCGAAGGTGAACGCCCGGTTGGCCGCCGTGTTCGCGATTGCCGTGCTCAAGAGCGCCACCAGGTTCGCGACCTGCGCGCCGAGCAGCGGGCGCAACGCGAGATAGAGGAGGGCGAAGGCGATGGTGGAGAGGACGCCGACGACGCCGAACCGGACCAACTGCCCCACCATGCCTCGCTGCTCCGCGTCGATGACCCCGGAGCCGCCCCTCAGCGGCTCGCGGCCGACTGCCCTGCGCAGCTCCGCGATCGGCAGCTCGCCGGTTGTGAGCGCTTTGCCGACCCGCCACACGCCTTTGAGGTCGTCGACGGCCGTGCGGACGATGTCCACCCGGCTGTCCGGGTCGTCGACCCAGTCCACCGGCACCTCGTGGATCCTCAGGCCCGCGGACTCCGCGATGACGAGCAGCTCGGTGTCGAAGAACCAACCCTTGTCCTGGACCAGCGGGAGCAGTTCGCGGGCGACGTCCGACCGCATCGCTTTGAACCCGCACTGCGCGTCGGAGAAATGCGCGCCGAGCGCGCCGCGCAGGATCAAGTTGTAGCAGCGGGAGATGAACTCCCGCTTCGGACCGCGCACCACTCGGGAACCCTTGGCCAGGCGCGAGCCGATGGCCACGTCGGAATGGCCGGACAGCAACGGGGCCACGAGCGGGAGCAGCGCCTTCAGGTCGGTGGAGAGGTCCACGTCCATGTACGAGACGATCTGCGCGTCCGACTCGCTCCACACGGTGTGCAGCGCCCTGCCTCGGCCCTTGAGGTCGAGATGGCGGACGACGACGTTCTCGTGCTGCGCCGCGAGCTGGCGGGCGACTTCCAGCGTGGCGTCGGTGCTGGCGTTGTCCGCGATGACGATGCGCGCGCGGAACGGCAGATGTTCGCTCAGGTAGGCGTGCAGGCGGCGCACGCACGTGGGGAGGTCCTTCTCTTCGTTGTAGACAGGGACCACCACATCGAGCACTACGGCCTGTCCGCGCTTCTCAGGGGCGCAAACCGCCTGTGGAGCCAGCACGCTGGAATTCGTCATGCTTTGGACACTATGCCTCTCGTCTGAGATGAGGTTGAACCCCACCTGCCATGTCTCTGTGTCAAACCTGTGCGCTGGCTGTCAGCGCGGTTTCTTCGGCGCGAACAGGCAAGACGCCCCGTCATGCCCTTTATCTCCCCTGTCGAACCCCGTCGGACAAGGACTTGTTCCTCTCTCAAATATAGCTCTCGGCGACGCATTGCCGAGAGCTACGGCTCCGGAACCCTTCCTCACCCTTCCGATACCCCGAGCCTGCGCATGAGGTCGTGCACATCGAAGTCGGGCGGGCGCCGCGCGAACGAGAACGTCTCGTTCGCGCCAGATTCAGTGTGTGTCGGCGGAGTTCTCGCGTCGGCGTTGAGCAATAGAGAGAGTGCCTTTCGCCCCATCGGGCCAGCGCGGTCGCAACCTTCGGCGATGCAAGCACGGTCATCGAAACCGCACATATCGGCTGCGCGCCGGAGAAGAGAGGCAACCACTGAGCAGTCACGCAGATCGAGACGACTGCGCACAACCACGGACATCGCAAACGCGGCTGTCGTGAGTGTCTCGCGCGATTGTGTCCGAACGATCCAGGTTGCGGCTATTTCCACCCACCCCAACAAGCTCCACGCGTGGTCGTTTCCCAGCGTTTGGGCCGCAGCGTCTCTCCAATCGTTCGGAGACTGAACCAACGACCGCTCAATATCCGCAAACCAATCGTGGTTTGATATCGGCGAATCGCTCGCGGGGATCCCCTCGAGGAGTTTCAACACGGTCATGCTGGGGGCCTCACACAGTCACCATCACGCGCGCACCCGGCCTTCGTCACCATGTCAAGTTCTCGCGCGCGCAGAGCGGGCTGGCCAGCGAATGATCCGGATGTTTGAATCATATTTCCCTCCTGAGGACTCACCGGGCGTATGATACGCTCTGTTCAATCGCGGCCTTCACGAATTCGCCGTTGCGCGCCCATCACGCTCTGCTTTCGCGAGCCGAGGGGCCGGTCACCTGCCAGGTCGTGCGCCGCCGGGCGAGCCGCCCGGCGAGCAAGGCGCAGACCATGAGCTGCATTTGGTGGAACACCATGAGCGGCAGCACGGCGACGCCCAGTTTCGCGGGCGCGAAGAGCACCGAGGCCAGCGGCAATCCGGCGGAGAGGCTCTTCTTCGAACCGCAGAACAGCAAAACGGCCCGCTCGGAACGGTCGAAGCCGAACGCCCGGCCCGCGAAGACCGCCACGCCCAGTATCACAGCGAGCATGGCTCCGCAGACGGCGGTCATGCCGACGAACTCAGGCAGCCGCACCTTCTGCCAAATCCCTTGGGTCACGCCGAGGCTGAACGCGGCGTACACGACGAGCAGCACCGAGCCCTGGTCGATCAGCCTGGCCTCGACCTCGTGGCGGCGCGCCCACGCGCCGACCCATCGGCGCGCGGCCTGTCCGGCGAGGAACGGCACGAGCAACTGCGCCACGATGTCCAGGACCGGGCCCCAGCCAAGGCGCGCCCGGCCCGTCGAACCGAGCGCCCACACCGTGAGCGCCGGGGTGAGGAAGACCCCGAGCAGGCTTGAGACCGATGTGGCCACGCTCGCCGCGGCCACATCGCCGCCCACCAGAGCCGTGAACGCGACAGCGGCCTGCATCGTGGACGGGACGAACCCCAAGAAGACGAAGCCGGGGACGAGTTCCCGCGAGAGAAGCCACGGCGGCAAGAGCGCCGCCGCGAACGCCAAAGCCGGGAAGAGGGCGAACGTGCACGCGAAGACCGCGAGGTGCAGTTTGACGTTCTTCAGGCCGTCCAGCGCCTGCTTCGACGAGATCCGCGCCCCGTGCAGGAAGAACAGCAGCCCGATGGCGAGCTTCGTCGCCCAGCCCAATGCCGTCTCGGCCCGCCCCGAAGCCGGAAAAACCCCCGCGACGAGGACGACGAGCACGAGCGCGCCGAGGAACCGGTCGAACTGGACAAGTCGTTGAAGCCACCGCAGCACCTGGTCCAGGCTAATGATCGTCCGGTCCTGGGAGCTGAGGATTGGCCAAGAAAACCGGACGGTCAGCCCGAGACGGCCGCTTGCGCGGCGTGGTGCTTCTTGCCCAGCCTGCCCGCGATGACCGTGCAGACCAGGAGCTGGATCTGATGGAACAGCAGGAGCGGCAGCGAGATGAGGCCGAGCTGATCGGGGCCGAAGAGCACTCCGGCGATGGGCAGACCGGCCGCGAGGCTCTTCTTCGAGCCGCAGAACAGCAGCACCACGCGCTCCCCGTACGACAGCCGCAGCAGCCTGCCCGCCAGCGTCGTGATCCCGAGCACGAGCGCGAGCAGCGCGATGCAGTCGAGCGAGAGGACGGCCAAATCGGCCATGCTCACGCGCCGCCACACTCCCTCAGTCACCCCGAGGCTGAACGCGCTGTAGACCACGAGCAGAATCGAGCCTTGGTCGACGAGCTTGAGCTGCCGCGCGCGTTCCTTGACCCAGTCGGCGATCCAGCGCCTGGCCAACTGTCCGACGAGAAACGGCACCAGGAGCTGCGTCACGACGTCGAGGACCGAGCCCCAGCTGATCGCGACGTCGTGCGCGCCGAAGACGAGCATCACCAGCGCCGGGGTCAGGAAGACGCCGAGCAGGCTCGAAAGCGAGGCCGCGATCACCGCCGCCGCCACGTCGCCGCCCGCGATGACGCAGAACGCGATGGAGGACTGCACGGTGGACGGGGTGAGCGTCAGATAGAGGAACCCAGGGCGCAGCTCGGGTGGCAGCACGGCTTCGGGCAGCAGCCCGGCGCACAGGCCGAGCGCGGGGAAGAGGACGAACGTGAAGCAGACGACCGCGAGGTGCAGTTTCCAGTTCTTCAGCCCAGCCCACGCCTGGGCCGGGGACAGCCGCGCCCCGTAGAGGAAAAAGAGCAGGGCGATGGCGAGCTTGGTCGCCCATTCCAACGCCTCGGCCCCGCGCCCGGAAGCCGGGAGGAAACTCGCGAGCACGACGACCGCGAGGATCGCGACGACGAAGCTGTCCATGGGGATCAAGCGGCGCAGACGTGAGGACATGCCTTCTAGATGTACCCGATGGGGGTGCTGTTGCATGCGTCATAGGCGGTCTCGGGCCTCGGTCGCCGAGGTCTCGGTTTGCGCGACAGCCATAGTGTCAACTATATTGACACTATGGCTGTCGAAATCCTCGCGCCCGCGTACGGCGGGACGGAAGTCCTCGAAACGCGCGTCTTCCCCACCCCGGAGCCCGCGCCGGGCGAGATCCTCGTCGAGGTCCGAGCCATCGGGGCCAACCCCGCCGATTGGCGGCGCTATTCCGGCGAGATGGGCTCCGACCCCGCCGCGCTGCCGATCAAGCTCGGCTTCGAGGCCGCGGGCGTCGTCGCCGGGCTCGGCGAGGGAGTCAGCGCGTACGCCATCGGCGACGAGGTCGCCGTCGGCGCGCCGGGCGGCGCGTACGCGACGCATGTGACGGTTCCCGCCCACAACGCGTGGCGCAAACCCTCGAACACCTCGTTCGAGGCCGCTTCGGGGCTGAGGGCGGCGGGCGGCACGGCGGCGCACCTGCTCGCCGCCACGAACGTCGGCCCCGGCGACGTCGTGCTGGTCCACGGGGGCGCGGGGGCGGTCGGGTCCATCGTGCTCCAGCTCGTGCGGGCGCTGGGGGCGAGGGCGGTCGCCACCGCGAGCCCGGCCCGGCACGAGCATGTGCGCAAACACGGCGCAGAGCCGGTCGCATACGGTCCGGGGCTGCTCGACCGGCTCGCCCCGTTCGGCCCCTTCGACGCCGCGCTCGACCTCGCGGGCACCGACGAGGCGGTGGACTCCTCGCTCGCGCTAGTCGCCGACCGAGGCCGCATCGCGACGATCCTCGCGTTCTCCCGCGCCGCGCGAGACGGCTTCAAGGCGCTCGGCCACGCGCCCGGCGCGGACCCTGGGACCGGGATCCGGCTTGCTTCGATCCCGGTGCTCGCCGAACTCGTCGAGCACGGCCTGCTGGAGATCGCCGTCGATCGGACCTATCCCCTCGCCGAGGCGGGCAAAGCGCACGAGTACCTCAAAACCGGGCACGCGCGGGGCAAGGTCGTGCTGCTCCCCTAATCGGCTTTCGGCCCCGAACGGGCCGGGAGCATCCGGGCGAGGAGCCCGTCGCGCAGCCCGAGCGTGTGGAACAGCACCGCGCCGACGTGCGCGACCACGCAGGCGAGGAGGGCGTACGCCAGCAGGCTGTGCGCGACGCGCAGAATGCCATACAAATGTATGCTTGTCGGCGCGATCGCCGGGACGCGAAAGCCGCCGACGAGCATCGGGGCTCCCGAGGCCGAGACGAGCGCCCAGCCCACGACCGGCTGCGCGAGGAAGAGGGCGTACATCGCGGCCTCCGAGAGCGCGGCGACGATCCGCTCCGGCCCGCCGAGCGAGGCGGGCGCGGGCGGCGGGCTCCGCCAGAGGCGGTTGCCGACCCGAAGCAGGGCGAGGAGGAGGACCGCCAAACCCACGCCTTCGTGCCATCGGAGCACCGTCGGGTAGTCGCCGAGGTACCCGACCAGCATCGCGCCGAGCGCGAGCATGGCGAGGATGAGCGCGGCCATCGCCCAATGCAAGATTTGCGCGGGCAGGCCGAAACGCTCCCCGTCCCCGGTCCGCGTCTGGACGACGGCCATCAGCCCTCCTCGCCGAACTGCTGCGCCGCCGGGGGCCGTTCCAAAGAGCGCCGCCGGAAGGATTCCGCGTAGATCGCCGCGCGGGCGGGCGGGATCGGGTCGTCGGAGAGCTCGATCCCCTCAGGCAGCACCGTCGGGTCGAAGTTCGTGTCCCGGATGCGCGCCGCCGCCGCTTTCGCCGCCGGTTCGAGCACCACAGTGCCGGCTTCGATCCGTCTGCGGCTTTCGGGCCACGGCTTCGTCGGATCGTTCGTCGGATCCTCGCCCGGCTCCCCGATCTGCAACATGAGCTTGTAGCGCACCGGGCCGCGCCGCAACCGCTCGGCCAAGTCCTCGAAAAGGAAGTCCGGGCCGTCCCCGACCGCCTCTGCCGCCTCCGCCCCATCGGGGACGAGCGAGAATCGCACCGGCGTCTTCGTGCCGGACCCATGCGTGCAGACGAAGGCGCTCAGACCGTAGAACGTGGAACTCGCGAACGTCGGCGAAGGCTTCGCCGCCTGCGCGATCGCAAGCGCGGCCGCCGTCGCCGGGTTCGCCGCGAGGAACTCGGCCAATTTCGCCGGATCCGGCTTGCCGGTCGCCGGATCCGGCCGGTTCGCCACGTTGAACGCGAAGAACGCCTCCGGGGTCTGCGCGGGGAAGACCGGCGAGTTGATCATCGCCGTGCGCCACTGCTCCCCCTCCGGGAGGAAGAACCGCAGACCGAGGCCCCGCGCCGCGCCGAGGGCGTCCGGTTGATGGGCGTTCGGGCCGCCCAACGAGAAACGCCCGTCCAGCCGGTGCTCCCCTTTGGCGAACACCGAGGCCGACGACACTTCCGCGCCCGCGCCGCTGCTCTCGAACCGACCCGTCACCGCCATGCCCTTGCCATGCGCGCGGCGGTATCCGGCGAACCGCCCGCCCAGCGACTCCAGCAGGTCGACGAACGCGCGGGCGTTGACCCTGGCCGGACCGATCCGGCCTTCTGCGTAGAGGAAGCCGCCGAGCCCGGCCGCCGCGAAGCCGCCCGCGGCGAGCAGGCCGAGAAGAGATCGACGGGTCAGGGGCTGTCCGACCATACGCCGAGCCTACCTGGGTTCGGGAGGAAACGCCGTTCGTCCGAGTAGGCTGAGCCCATGCGGGAGCGGACGGGCGAGCGGCCAGGTTCTGGCGGCGGTTTTGTGCGGCGGATCTGGCTGGACGAGCGCGACAACACGGGCGGGTACCCGTTCACGTTGCCCGTGGTGCAAGCGCTCTCGCGCCGCGACGCATTGCCGCTGGCCCCAGGCGTGACGTTCTTGGTGGGCGAGAACGGCTCTGGCAAGTCCACCCTGGTCGAAGCCATCGCCGTGGCAGCGGGCTTCAACGCCGAAGGCGGAAGCCAGAATTTCCGGTTCGCCACCCGCAGCAGCGAGTCCTCGTTGGGCGCTTATCTGCGGTTGGCATGGGGCGTGCGCAAACCGAGGGGCGGGTTCTTCCTGCGCGCCGAGTCCTACTACAACGTCGCGACCGAGATCGAGCGGCTCGACGAGGACCGCAGATTCACCGCATACGGCGGTGTCTCCCCGCACGAGCGCTCGCACGGGCAGTCCTTCCTCGACCTCGCCGTGCACCGCTTCAGCCGCAATGGTTTCTACCTGTTGGACGAGCCCGAGGCCGCGTTGTCGGTCCAGGGCTGCATGGCCATGATGGTGCGGCTTGCGGACCTCGTCGCGCAGGGCTGCCAGTTCGTCGTCGCCACGCACTCGCCGATCCTGCTCGCGCTTCCGGGCTCTGTCATCTACGAGATCGCCGAGACCGGCGAGATCCAACAACTCGACTACGACCAGGCGCTCCACGTGCGGCTCACCCGTGATTTCCTCGCCAGCCCCGAGCGGTACCTCAAACATCTCTTCGCCGCCGACGAGGCTTGAGCCGCGCCGAAGTCAGCCGACTGGAGGCAACGCCAATTCGCCGAGGCTGCCGACCGGATCCGCGGGCATGAGCGCGTCGTCGTCCACCGCGAACGATTTCACCGGTCCTGGGCGGGTGGTCGCGGTCTCGAAACGCACGGTGGCCACGCCAACGCCGACCCCTTGCACCCAGCCATGGCCGAACTCCGGGTGGAACACGTCCTGTCCCGGATGGAACCGGGCGCGCGCGCCGCTGGCGGGAAGTCCGCCCGCCGCGAACGCGGCCAGGGGCGGGACGGTCCCCCAGTCCTCCCGCGCCGAAGCGCGCTCCCCGTCCTGCGCCGCCTCGTCCTCGGTGAAGAAAAGCGCCAGCTGCTCTTCCTCTGTGAGGCTCCCGAAACCCACGCCGAGCAGCCGGATCGACCCGATGCCCTCGGGGTCGGGAGCCAGCGACAACGCCGTGCCGACCAGCGCCTGTTTGTCCAGCGTGCCCTGCGGCAAGGTCGCCGACCGGGTCATCGTGCGCCAATCGCCGGTGCGGATCTTCACGGTCACCCGCCGCGCCGCCTTGCCCGACTCGAGCAATCGCTCGATCGCCTGCTCCGCGAGCTGCTGCACCTCGCGGCGAACGGCGGGTTCGGCGACGAGGTCCGTCTCGTACGTCGTCTCCACGCTGATCTGTTTGGCCGGGGCGCGCGGAGCGACTTGGCGGTGGTCGATCCCCTGGGCGAGCTGCCACAGTCCGTGCCCGATCGTCCACGTCAGCCCGGCCCGCTCGCACATCGCCTTGGCCGCGTCCATGGAAAGCTCGGCTAGCTCCCCGATCCGCGCGATCCCTTGCTCGGCGAGTTTGCCCCGCAGCACCCGCCCGACGCCCCATAGCTTGCCGACCGGCAGCTCGGCGAGGAACGCCCGCTCCTCGCCCTGGGCGACCACGAGCTGGCCCGAGGGTTTGGCGAGCCCGGACGCGATCTTGGCGAGCTGCTTGCCCGACCCCGCGCCGACGGACAAGGTCAGCCCGGTCTGTTCGAGCACCGCCGCCCGCAATTGGGCGCAAAACGCCGCGACGTCCGCTTCCCCCGCGCCGCGCAACGCTTCCGGCTCGCCGAACGCCTCGTCGAACGAAAGCTGCTCCACGACCGGCAGGAATCGCTCCACTGCGACGAACACCGCTTCGGAGAACTGCCGGTACAGGCCGAACCTCGGCGGCAAGACCACCACGCGCGCCCCGACCAGACGCTTCGCCTCGCCCATCGGCATCGCCGAACGGGCCCCGAACACTCGCGCCTCGTAGCTCGCCCCCGCGACCACGCCGCGCGGCCCCGTCCCGCCGACCAGCACCGGCCTGTCTCGGAGCGTGGGGCGGGTCAGCTGCTCGACCGAGGTGAAGAACGCGTCGAGGTCGACGTGCAACACCCACCGCGCCCTGCTCATACGATCAGGATAAGAGCAGAGTCTGACATGCTTCGCGGGGACGGAGCCGAGATCGGCTCCGCTGCTCTAGGGTGAATGCCAACCACGAGCTTTGCGCTCCCGTCCGCGAAGGAGCTGGCATGCCCCAAGTCTTTCTCGCCGAATTCCTCGGAACCGCCGCGTTGCTGCTCATCGGCTGCGCCGCGGTCGCGAACGCCGTTCTGGCTGGCACCAAAGGAGTCGCGACGGGGATCGGCTGGCTCACCCCGAGCGTCGGCTGGGGGATGGCGGTGTTCGCGGGCGCGGGCGTCGGCTTTCATTCCGGCGCGTATCTCAACCCCGCGCTCGTCCTCGCCCAGGTCGTGCGGGGGCGGGAGCTGACCGCCGGCGTCGCGCCGACCCTCGGCAACGTCGCGGGCTACGTCCTCGCCGAATTCCTCGGAGCCTTCGTCGGGTCCGCGCTGGCCTGGCTCGCGTTCAAATCGCATTTCGACGGGGAGCCCGACCCGGCGAAGAAACTCGGCGTCTTCGCGACCGGCCCGCAAATACGGGCCCCGCTGTGGAACCTCGTGACGGAGGCCGTCGCGACGTTCCTGCTGGTCGTCGTGATCTTCCATTTCGCCGTCAACCCGGCCGGTTTCGGGCCGCTCTACGCGGGGCTCCTCGTCCTCGGCATTGCCGTCGGCCTCGGCGGTCCGACCGGGTACGCCATCAATCCCGCGCGGGACCTCGCTCCGCGCGTCGCCCACGCGATCTTGCCCATTCCCGGCAAAGGCCCCTCCGACTGGGGCTACTCCTGGATCCCCGTGCTCGGGCCGCTGCTCGGCGGAGGGCTCGGGGGGCTTGTGTGCCGCTTCCTCCCCTACCTCCCCGGATAGCGGCCCGCCGCAACGCCGGAGATCGCCGCGCAGGCCCCGGGATCAGGCTTTCGACATCACGGAGTGAACGCCCTCGCCCGGCTTCACGTCGAACGCCACAGCCAGGATCTCTTTCGCGATCCAGTCCTGGTGGCGCAACGCCCACTCGTGCGCGTCCTCGGGCACGGTGAACGCCACTGTGACCCGGTCGGAGACGTCTAGGCCCAGCGCTTTGCGCTGGTTCTGCAGCTCGCGGATGCGGTCGGCGGCCCAGCCTCGGGATTCGAGCTCCTCGTCCACCTCGGTGTCGAGCACCACGAGCCCCTGCGTCCCTCCCGAGCCGACCGCCTGCGTCCGGTCCGGAGCGATCGGGGCCAGCGTCCGGGCGAACTCGCCGGGCAAAAGCTCCACGCCGCCAGCGACGATATTCTCGCCCTGCGCGGCCCAGTCCCCGGACTTGACCGCTTTGATCGCCTGCTGCACCGCGCCGCCGAGCCTGGGGCCCGCCGCGCGGGCGTTCACCGCGACCTCCCACTGCCCGCAGTCTGTGACGTCGGAGGTGATGGACACCTCGTCGACGTTCACCTCCGCCTTGATCAGGTCGATGTACGGGGCGACGGACTCTGCTCCGGGCCCGGCGACCGTCAGCGAACGCAAGGGCAGCCGCACCCGCAGGCCCGTGGCCTTGCGCAACGAGAGCCCGGCAGCGCACACCTCGCGCGCCCGGTCCATCGCGGCGACCAGCTCCGGGTCGTCCGGCAGGCTCTGCGCCTCAGGCCAGTCGGCCAAGTGCACCGAGCGCCCTCCGGTGAGCCCTTTCCAGATCACCTCGCTGACCAGCGGCAAAAGCGGGGCCGCGAGGCGGCAGACCGTCTCAAGCACGGTGTGCAGCGTGTCGATCGCGTCCTGGTCCTCCGACCAGAAGCGCTCCCGCGAGCGGCGCACGTACCAGTTCGTGAGCACCTCGCAGAAGTCGCGGAACGCCTCGCACGCGTCGGCCACGTCCAAGCCCTCCAACGACTCGGTCATGGTCTCGACGGTCTGGCGCAGCCGGGCGAGGATGTAGCGGTCCAGCGCGTGCGGCGAATCCGCGCGCCACTGTCCGGGCTGGAACGCGTACAGCCGCAGGAAGCTGTAGGTGTTCCACAGCGGCAGGAGCGCCTGGCGCACCCCGTCGCGGATGCCCTGCTCGGTGACCACCAGATTGCCGCCCCGCAGGATCGGCGAGGCCATCAGGTACCAGCGCATCGCGTCCGCGCCGTCGCGGTCGAAGACTTCCTGGATGTCGGGGTAGTTGCCCTTGGACTTGCTCATCTTCTGGCCGTCGTCGCCGAGGATGATGCCGTGCGCGATGCCCCGTTTGAACGCGGGCGAGTCGAACAGGGCAGTGGAGAGCACGTGCAGGCTGTAGAACCAGCCTCGGGTCTGGCCGTTGTACTCGACGAGGAAGTCTGCGGGGAAATGCGAGGAGAACCAGTCCTGGTTCTCGAACGGGTGGTGGACCTGGGCGTACGGCATCGACCCCGACTCGAACCAGCAGTCCAGCACTTCCGGCACCCTGCGCATGGTGGACTTGCCGGTGGGGTCGTCCGGGTTCGGGCGGGTCAGCTCGTCGATCATCGGCCGGTGCAGATCCGCCGGGCGCACCCCGAAGTCGCGCTCCAGCTCGTCCAGCGAGCCGTACACGTCCGTCCTCGGGTAGGCCGGGTCGTCCGAGACCCACACCGGGACCGGCGAGCCCCAGTAGCGGTTCCGGCTGATGTTCCAGTCCCGCGCGCCTTCGAGCCACTTGCCGAACTGGCCGTCCCTGATGTGCTCCGGGTACCAGGCGATGGACTTGTTGAGCTCGACCATTCGGTCGCGGAACTCGGAGACTTTGACGTACCAGGCGTCCACCGCCATATAGATGAGCGGCTTGCCCGAGCGCCACGAGTGCGGGTAGGAGTGCTCGATGGTCTCGTGCCGCAACAGCCGTCCTGCGGCCTTGAGGTCCTTGATGATCACCGGGTTCGCGTCGAAGACCTGCAGGCCCTCGTACGTGGGGACCGCCGAGGTGAACTTCCCGCCCGCGTCGAGCGGCTGCACCACCTCAAGCCCGTTGGCCTTCGCGAGCTCGAAGTCCTCCTCGCCGAACGCGGGCGCGAGGTGCACCGCGCCGGTGCCGGAGTCCGAGGAGGCGTAGTCAGCGCTGAGCACCCGGAACGCGTTCGGATGCTCGGCGAAGAAGCCGAACGGCGGCTCGTACCGCGAGCCCACCAGCTCCGACCCCGGCCGCGTCGACAGCACCTCCGGGGACTCGCCGAACTCCCGCGCGTAGTGCGCGACCCTCGCTTCGGCGAGCACGTACCGCTCGCCGTCCCCGCCTCGGACCTCGGCGTAGCCCAGCTGGGGGTTGACCGCGACCGCGAGGTTCGACGGCAGCGTCCACGGGGTGGTCGTCCAGATCAAGAGGCGCGCCCCCGCGAGGGGGCCGTCCACCAGCGGCATCGCCACCGTCACGGCGGGGTCTTGGCGCATCCGGTAGGAGTCGTCGAGCCGCGCCTCCAAGGCCGAGAGCGGGGTCTGCTCGTACCAGCTGTACGGCCCGACCCGGTAGCCCTTGTACACCAGGCCCTTGTCGTAGAGCTGCTTGAACGCCCACATCACCGACTCCATGTAGGTGAGGTCGAGCGTGCGGTAATCCTGCTCGAAGTCCACCCACCTCGCCTGCCTGCGCACGTAGCGGCGCCACTCGTGGGAGTACTTGAACACCGAGTCCCGGCAGAAGTCGTTGAACTTGTCGAGCCCCATCGCCTCGATCTGGCTCTTGTCGGTGATGCCGAGCTGTTTCTCCGCCTCCATCTCGGCGGGCAGCCCGTGGCAGTCCCAGCCGAACCTGCGGTCCACCCGGTTGCCCCGCATGGTCTGGAACCGGGGGATCAGATCTTTGACGTAGCCGGTGAGCAGGTGGCCGTAGTGCGGCAGGCCGTTGGCGAACGGCGGCCCCTCGTAGAACACGTACTCCGGGGAGCCCTCGCGCTGGTCCATGGCGGCGGCGAACGTGCCGTCCTCGTCCCAGAAGTCCAAGACAGCCTGCTCGAAAGCAGGGAAGTTCGCGGCGCTCGCCCCGCTCGTCAAGTCCGCTTTCGGGTACGCCGGGGCTTTCCCCCCGCCCTGCGCCGGGACAGGCGCAACGCCCTCAGCCAACGATTCTGTCTCTGCCATTGCTCCATTATCCTTTTGGGCGCCAGAGGATTTTTCAGAGCGAGGCTGCTCCGCGCCAGGCTCCTCAGAGCTCAGCCGTCGCGATCGGACGAGCTGCGCGGACTCGACCGCCAAAGCCACTGCTCCGAGCACGCTGAAGAGGACGACCGCCCCGGCCCACCACTCGCTCTTCGTCCTCGCCGCCATGCCCAGCGCGACGAACGCCAGCAGGACCAGCGGCGCGACCGCGACGAGCAGCTTGTTCAACTAACCGTTTTGCTGGGGCTGCTGCACGAGGGAGTCCTCCCCCTCGGAGCTGGCGTTGCCGCGCGAGCCGAGGTCGGTCAGCATGGACTCCAAGTGGCCGCGCAGCCTGCCCCGGTAGTCCTTCTCGAACGTCCGCAGCTCTTCGACGCGGCCCTCCAGCGAAGCCTTGAGCTGGCTGATCTGCCCGATCTTCTCCGCGTGCGTGCGGTCCGCCTCGGCGCGCAGGTTCTCGGCGTGCTCGTTCGCCTGCTGCAGCTTCGAGTCAGCCTGCGCCTGCGCCTCGGAAAGGAGCGCCTCGTGCTTCGCGCGGCCCTCGCTGACGATGCTCTCCGCGGTCTGGGTCGCCTGCGACACGAGCTGGTCGTGCTTCTCGTTCGCCTCGGAAAGGAGCCGCTCGCGCTCGGACTTCGCCTCCGCCAGCAACCGGTCCCGCTCGGACTTGGCCTCGGCGAGGATCTGGTCGGCGGTCTCCTGCGCCCGCACCAGAATCCGGCCGGCCTGGTTCGCGAGGTCTTCGGAGCTGGCCTCGCCGACAGCAGGGCCGGCGAACGCCGCGATCGGGGCGGCTCCTTGCGACTGCAGAGCCTCGACCTGAGTCTCCAGCTCGGAGACCCGAGCCTTCAGCGCGGTGTTCTCCTCGACGTTCGCCGCAAGGGTCACCTCGACGAGATCGAGGAAGGTGTCGACCTCCTCCTCGCTATACCCGCGCTGCGGGAATGCGGGACGAGTGAAAGCCACATTGTGCACATCGGCTGGGGTCAGCTGCATCGGAACGTCGGTCCTCGAATCTTGCTCAGGTTATGAACTGCCAGGTAGCAGTTATCTTGTCACATCAGTTACACGTTGCACAGCGCATCATAGCCGCATTGTCATTCTGTGTCACTTCTGTGACGCCCCATACCTTTCTTCTCCCCTTTATTCGCTCGCGACGAAGATCGCCACAGCCGGGCGCAGCGGGCTGGCCTGGCCGGATTGCGCCGCCTTGGCCGCGAACTCGCCGAGCAGACGATCCGATTCGCCCTGCGCTTGCGCGAGCAGCTGCCGCACGACTTGGCTCGGCAGCAGCAGCAACGACACCGCCTCCGAGCCCGGTTGCGCGGGCGGGAAAGCGCCCGCCGCCGGAGCCCCCTCCTTCTCGGCCCGCAACTGCGCGTTCTGCCCCTCGAGCTCGGCCACCCTGGCCTCAAGCTTCACGATGTCGTCCCGGTACAACCGCACCGACTCCTCGAGGAGATCGACGAAAACGTCGACGTCCTCGGGGTTGTAGCCCTTAAAGCCCTCCGGCGGGGCCCCGAAGGCTATGTTGTGCACATCTTCTGGGGTCAACCGCATGTCTGCATTCCTTTTCCATATCGAAGCCGCTCACCCAGGCCGCCCGTCAAGACACTATCCGTAAGGCGATCAGCACCGCGAACATCAACACCATCAACGAGATGTCCACCCGAACCGAGCCGATCGTCGTGTTCGGGATGATCCTCCGGAATAACCGCACCGGAGGATCGGTCACCATGAACACCAACTCCAAAACGACCACCAACACCCCCCGAGGCCGCCAATCCGGCGAAAGGCTCTGCACAAGCTCGATCACACTGCGAGCCAGGAGCAAGAGCCAGAACGCCGCGAGCAGCAAGCGGAGGGCGACCACCACCAAATCCATGCCACCAACATATCAGCGGTGGTTGTAGAAACCTGCCTCAGCGATCCGCCTGCGCTCCTCCGGGGTCACGTCCACATCCGAGGGGGAAAGCAGGAACACCTTGGTCGCCACCTTGTCGAAAGACCCGCGCAGAGCGAACGCCAGGCCCGCCGCGAAGTCGACCAGGCGCTTGGCGTCGGCGTTGTCCATCTGCACCAAGTCCATGATCACGGGCGAGCCGTCGCGGAACCGCTCCCCGATGGTGCGCGCCTCGCTGTAGTCCTTCGGACGCAGCGTCGTGATCTTCGAGAGCGCTCCGGAGAGCGCCCCGGCCTCCTCGTAGGCGGAAGGGCGGCGGTAATCCAGGTCATAACGGTCCGGCCCTCTGCGCGAGGACAACGTGCCGACGACGGCGCGGGAGGCGCCTCGGCCGGGGATGGACGATTCGTACTCCCCCGCAGGAGCGTGTCCCCAGTCGTACGCGGGCTCGTAGTCCACGTACTCTTCGCGGTAGCGGCGAGTCCTCGTCGCGGGCTGGCGGTCGTCCTCCAGATACTCGTCCTCGTACGCGTCAGCTGGCATCATGCCGAAATAGGCCTTGACCTTTTGGAGCGCGCTCATACCCTGCCTTCCGGATTGGAATACTTGTTAGGGCGAGGGTATCGGTCGCGCGCCCAAAATCGCGGTACCGACACGCACACATGACGATCCGGCGGCGATGGCCGTCGCGAAATCGCCCGACATCCCCGCCGACAACGTCGTCGCCGAAGGATGGTCGGCCTTGAGCGCATCGTGCAATCGCGCCAATCTCTCGTACGCCTGCGCGGGGTCCGCCGCCAGCGGCGGGATCGCCATCAGGCCCTGCAACCGCAAATGCTCCGATGCCGCGATCTGATCGGCGAGGGCCGGGACGTCCTCCGGCAGCGCGCCGCTCCTTCGCCCGTCCCCGTCCAGGCTCACCTGGACGAGGACGTCGAGCGGCTGGCCGCCTCTCTCAGACACGGCCTTCTCGAACGCGGCGACGAGGCGGGCTTCGTCCACGGACTGCACCACGTGCGCCCACGAGGCGATGGACTTCGCCTTGTTGCGCTGGATCTGGCCGATCATGTGCCACCGCACCCCTGGGACCGAATCGCCAAGCTCCGCGACCTTCGCCCGGGCCTCCTGGTCGCGAGACTCGCCGAACTCGCGGCAGCCCAGCTCGTAGAGCAGCGCCGCGTCGCTCGCAGGGAAGAACTTGGTCACCACGACGAGCGTCACCTCGCGCGCGTCCCGACCCGCCCGCGCGCACGCCTCGGCCACCTGCTCGCGCACGCTCGCGAGCCGCTCGGCGAGCTCGGCCCTGCGACTCACGGCCGCTCCCGGCCAACGCCGCTGATCGTGCCCACATGGTCGTACACCCCGGAGAAAGGCCGCGGCGCCACCGGCTCCGCGCGATCGGCCTCCGATTGCCAGACCACCGTGGCGAACCGACCGGCCGACTTGTCCCGGCGGTGGCTGAAAAACCTCGTGTCTTTAATCGTACAGACCTTGACGTTCGAAACGTGGCCTTTGACCCCGATCTCCCCGAGCTGGCGGACGAGGCCCGCGCGCAAATCGAGGCCCGCCGTGCCCGCTTCGGTGGCGCAGGCGCTGCCCGGCAGAAGCGCTTCGACCTCGTCCCGCATGTCCGAGGGCACCTCGTAGCTCGCGCCGCTCGCAGAGGGACCGAGCCGCACGGCGATACGCTCCCGTTTGGCCCCGAGCCCGACCATTCTCGCCACCAGTTCGCGGACGATCCCGTTCTGCGCCCCGACCCTGCCCGCGTGCGCCGCCCCGACCACCCCGGCCTTCACGTCCAGCGCGACCACCGGGACGCAGTCCGCCGTGAGGATCGCGAGCGCGACGCCGGGCAAGTTCGTCGCCGCGCCGTCCGTCTCGGCGATGACGAGCGGGCCGTCCGCCTCGGGCCACAGCCGGTCGACCACCGCGACCTTCGCGCTGTGCACCTGGTTTAGCCAGACGAAACGCCCGGCAGGAATGCCGATCTCGTCGGCGAGCCGCTCGCGGTTCGCCGGATCGCGCATATCGCCATCGGCGACCGTCGTGGTGAGGGTGCGGACGCGGGTCACGTCTTGAGGCTATCTCCTCATGAAAGGCGGCACGTCCACGTCGTCCTCGCCCTCGTCGGTCACCACGCGGTGGCCGTTGTTGGAGGCGCTGACCGAGGCGGGCGCGAGAACCTCTTCAGAAGCGGGGGCGAAGTCGTCGCCGAAGACGTTCGACGGCTTCGGCTGCGGCTTCGCTTGCTGCTGCGCGGTCGGGCGGAACCGGGAGGAGTCGATGGTCCGAGCCTTCGGGGAGCCGCCGTCGAAACCGGCCGCGATGACTGTGACTCTGACCTCGTCGCCGAGCGAGTCGTCGATCACCGTGCCGAAGATGATGTTCGCGTCGACGTGCGCGGCCTCCTGGACGAGCGAGGCGGCCTCGTTGATCTCGAACAACCCCACGTCGGAGCCGCCCGCGATGGAGATGAGCACGCCGTGCGCGCCCTCCATGGAGGCTTCCAGCAGCGGGGAGTTGATCGCCAGCTCGGCGGCCTTGAGCGCCCGGCCGTCGCCTCGCGCCGAGCCGATGCCCATCAGGGCGCTGCCCGCGCCGGACATGACGCCGCGCACGTCGGCGAAGTCCACGTTGATCAGACCGGGGGTCGTGATCAGGTCGGTGATGCCCTGGACGCCGTTGAGCAGCACCTCGTCGGCGCTGCGGAACGCGTCCATGAGGCTCACGTTCATGTCGCCGATCTGCAGCAGGCGGTCGTTCGGGATGACGACGAGGGTGTCGCAGGACTCGCGCAGGGCGGCGATGCCGTTTTCGGCCTGCGTGGCGCGCCGCTTGCCCTCGAAGGAGAACGGGCGGGTCACCACGCCGACGGTGAGCGCGCCGAGCTTGCGGGCGATGTTCGCGACGACCGGAGCCGCTCCGGTGCCGGTGCCGCCGCCTTCGCCTGCGGTCACGAACACCATGTCGGCCCCGCGCAGAAGCTCTTCGATCTCCTCTTTCGCGTCCTCGGCGGCGCGGCGGCCCATCTCGGGGTCCGCTCCGGCCCCGAGGCCCCGGGTGGACTCGCGGCCGATGTCGAGCTTCACGTCCGCGTCGCTCATCAACAAAGCTTGCGCGTCCGTGTTGATGGCGATGAACTCCACTCCCTTGAGTCCCTGCTCGATCATCCGGTTCACGGCGTTGACCCCGCCGCCGCCGATCCCGATGACCTTCAGCACGGCGAGGTAGTTGTGCTGGGATGTCATGAGCTCTCCATCTTCGTGTGCGTTTTGTCCGTTCATTGCCAAGCTTGAGTTTCGACTTTCAGCGCTGCCCCTATTTCGGAATACCGCTGACGCTAAGCGTCGTCCTCGCGAATTACGCTCAGGCGCGCCGTCATGTCTCGCTTTTATCACCATGCGGCTCCGCAAGATCGCAACATGAGTCACAGTGGTGTATTCACGCCACATTCCCGCTTTGCTCTTCGGACAATCTCTTCGGGCAATACGGTGTAAGCCTGCAATCCAGTCCTGCAATACAGTGCAGGTATGACTTCCGTTACTCCCGCGCTCCGCCTCCTGCCGATCCGAAAGCCCAAGAGGCCGATGCTCGCCTCGCTCGTGGCGCAGACGAGCGCGTTGCTCAAAATTGCGCCCCGCCCACTCTTGCGGCTGGCGGCGGGCCGCCCGGTCCGAATCCGGGGGGACGAGCTGGAACTTGAGACCCAGCTCCTGCTCCGGGCGCAAGCGCTGACCGGGCAGCGGGCCGATCCCGCGCCGCAGGACCCCGAGACAGCGCGGCGCGAGATCGCCCGGCTGACCCAGCTGCCTCCCCGGCATGGGGGGCCGTCCGGTCGCCCGGCTGGCCACCCTGATCCCCGGAGCCGGCGAGGGCATTCCCGCCCGGCTGTACGCGCCGGAAGGATTGGCGACAGGCTCGCCGCTGCTCGTGTACTACCACGGCGGCGGGTGGGTGATCGGAAGCCTCGACACCCATGACGAGCTTTGCGCGTATCTCGCGGCGGCCTCGGGCATCCGAGTGCTCTCCGTGGACTACCGGCTCGCCCCGGAGCACCAATTCCCCGCCGCGGTCCTGGACGCGGACGCGGCCTACCGCTTCGCGCGCGAGCGCGCCGAGGAGCTGGGCGCGGATCCGGGGCGGATCGCCGTCGGCGGGGACAGCGCGGGCGGGACGCTCGCCTCGGTCGTCTGCCAGCAGAGCGCGCTCGAAGGCCGCCGGCCCCCCGACTTCGGCCTCCTGATCTACCCTGCGGGGGATTTGATCGAGCAGACCGAGTCGCGACGGCTGTTCGCGACCGGATTCTTCCTCGAAAAGCCCAGGATCGACTGGTTCTCGGACTGCTACTGCCCGCCTCAGCTGCGGGATGATCCGCGCAGCTCGCCGCTGCGCGCCCCCGCCGTGGCCGGGCTGCCCCCGGTCTACGTCGCCACGGCGGCTTTCGACCCGCTCTGCGACGAGGGGGAGGCGCTCGCCGCGAAGTTCGCCGAGTCAGGCTCCGCCGTGACGCTGCGCCGCCATCGGGGCCTTGTGCACGGCTTCGCGAACATGGCCTCACTCAGCCCAGGGTCGATGGCGGCGCTCAACGAGATGGCCGGCGCGTTGCGCAGCGCCCTCGGCGTGCCGCCGGGCGCGTAACGGCGCAGTCAGCCGCAGGTCTCTTGGTAGGCCTGCCGCATCTCGTCGTCGGTCTGCTCGAACGCGTCCTCGGCCTCCTTGAGCGTGGTGGCGACGAATTCCTCTTCTTCCTCGGCAGACGCGAAACCCTTTGAGCGCCGCTCAAGCGCCTCGGAATACTGCTGCACCGCAGCCGCGCGGTCCCGCATCGCGTCGGCCAGCTGGGCCGAGTCGATCTGCGTGGCCCCCACGGAGAACAAGACCCGCTCGTACTCGTAGGTCTGAGCGGCGATCTGCAACACGCCCGACTTGCCCAACTTCTGCGACAGCTCCGGAGAATTCGCCGTGCCGGTGAGCATCTGCTCGCGCGCGACGACTTGACGGGTCACCTGCTGCATGTAGCGGCAGTCCGGCGAAGCCGGATCGGCGGCGGCGGGCGACTGGGCCAGGACGGCGGCAACGCCGACGGCGGAGAACACGAACAATCCCTTCACCCGCTCATTCTCGCATTCGCGGCCTGCCGAGTCCAAAAACCGCCGGAAGTTGTCGGCCCTTCGCTCTACGATTGCCCCGTGCCTCTCTTCCCACTGAACGACGAGCGGAAAGCCGTGCTCGCCGCAGGCATCACGGTCTTTTTCTGGGCCTCCGCTTTCGTCTCGATCCGCAGCGCGGGACGCCACTACGAAGCCGGGGCGCTCGCGCTCGGACGAATCGCCGTGGCGGCGGCGCTCCTCCTGGCGATCTGGGCGATCCGGCGCGAGGGGCTGCCGCCGCGCGAGGCGTGGCCAAGGATCGCCTTGGGCGGCCTGCTGTGGTTCAGCTGCTACATGGTGGCGCTCAACCAGGGCGAACGCCACGTCGACGCGGGCACCGCCGCGATGCTCGTGAACGTCGGGCCCGCGCTCACCGTGCTCTTGGCGGGCTGGCTGCTCAAGGAGGGCTTCACCCGCAACGTGCTGCTCGGGCTCGGCATCTCATTCCTGGGAGCGGTCCTCGTCGGCGTCGCAACCGGCGGAACGGACGGGTCCGCCTCGTGGAGCGGAGTCGCACTGTGCCTGGTCGCCGCGCTATGCTACGCGTTGGGCATGGTGGTCCAGAAGCCCGCGCTTCGTCAGGCTTCCGCGCTGCAAGTCACTGCTTTCAGCTGCCTCGTCGGAGCCCTCGCCTGCGCCCCGTTCGCGGGCCAGTTGTGGGACCAAGCCCGCCAGGCTCCGCTTTCGGCCACCGCGAACCTCGTGTACCTCGGAGTCTTCCCCACCGCGCTGGGCTTCATGACGTGGAGTTACGCGCTCTCGCGGACCGAAGCGGCCAAGCTCGGGGTCACCACGTATATCGTGCCGCTCATCGTGATCCTGCTCAGCTGGGCCCTGCTCGGCGAGACGCCGGGCTTCCTGGCCGTCCTCGGCGGAGCGCTCTGCCTCGTCGGCGTCGCGTATTCCCGCTCCCGGCGTTTCGCCCCAACTGCGGGGAAATCCCCGTCTCCTGCGCCTAGTCCGACAGAACCGGCGTGTTCGGACTCGACACGTTGTACGTCTTCGCCTGCTGACTGAGCAGCGCCAACGCCACTCGGGCTTTGCGGGGCACGTCCTCGCTGGAGCCGAACAGGACGACGCGGCCGTCCGCCAACGTCACCGACACTTCGATCTCGCTCTTCGCCTCGATCTCCGCCACTTGGCCGCGCAGCTCGTCCGGAAGCTGCGAGAACGTGGCGAGCGCCGCTTTCGTCGCCGGGTCCTGCGCGGTCGCCCGAGCCACAGCGAGCTTCGGCAATCCTTCCGGCGGCTGCGGAACAGTCGAGAAGTCCACCCCGGTCTTGTCCACCAGGTGCGCGCCGTCGGTCCGCTCGATGTAGGTCACCGGCGAGCGCTCGACCACCACCACATGCAGCGTGTGCGGGAACTCCCGGAACACTTCGGCGCTCGCCACCACGCGAATCGATTCGACCCGTGCTTTCACGTCGTCCAAATCCACCCGAAGGAGCGGCTCGCCAGCGGAAATATTGAGGCGGCGGGCCACTTCTTCTTTCGAGACGGTCACGTTGCCGCTCACCACGACCGAGCGAAGCGCGAACCATTGGCTGAAATACCCGGCCCAAATCCCCGTCCCCGCCGCGACGACGAGAAGAATCACGAGCGCGGTGAGCCCCCACGCGCGCAACCACCTGATCACGCCTCGAACCCCTCGATCGCGTCGAGGATCTCACCGCCGAGCAAGGTCACGTCCCCGGCGCCCATAGTGATCACGACGTCCCCCTGCCTGGCCAGCGAGGCCACCGCCTGCGCCGCCGAGGAGAACATCGGCACGAAGCGAGCCGGGACCGAGCGCACCTGATCCGCGATCAACGCGCCGGTGACCCCCGCCTCCGGAGTCTCCCTCGCCCCGTACACATCGAGGACGACGACCTCGTCCGCGGCTTCGAGCGCCGATGCGAACTCGCTGGCGAACAACCGAGTCCGCGAATACATGTGCGGCTGGAAAACCACGACCAGCCTGCCCCGCACGGAGCCGTCTTGCGCCGTCACGAGGGCCCGCGCCCCGGCGAGCGTTGCGGCCACCTCGGTCGGATGGTGGGCGTAGTCGTCGAACACCCGCACCCCGCGCGCGGTCCCCTTCAGCTGGAACCGTCTGCGCACCCCGGTGAACGAGGACACCCCGGCGACCGCCGCGTCGAGGCTCGCGCCCGCGAACACGGCGGCGAGCACCGCGCCGAGCGCGTTGCGCGCCATATGCCTGCCCGGCACCGCGATGGGGAACTCCCGGAGCCCGCCAGGGGCGAACGCGACCGTCAACTGCGCCCCCGCTCCCCTCGGCGACCAGTCCAGCAGTTTCGCCGCGAGCTGGACTCCCTCCGGGGCCTCGCCGGATCCGTAGCCGAACACGCGCGAGCCGTCAGCCGCCGCGCGGGAGCCGAGCGCCGCCGCCCCCGGATCGTCCACGTCCACGATGAGAAGGCCTTCCGGCGAGATCTGCCGCACGAACTGGTCGAAAACCGCGACGTACGCCCCCTCGGAGCCGAAATGGTCGAGATGGTCCGCCTCGACATTCGTCACCACAGCGGCGTCCGGCTGGTACCGCAGCAACGACCCGTCGCTCTCGTCCGCCTCCGCGACGAACGCTCCCCCGCTCCCGTGATGCGCGTTCGTCCCCGCCTCGCCGAGTTCGCCGCCGACCGCGAACGACGGGTCCAGCCCGGCGTGCTGGAGCGCAGTGACGGTCATCGAGGTGGTCGTCGTCTTGCCGTGGGTGCCCGAGATCAAAATCCGCGTGCTGCCCTCCATGAGCGCGGCGAGCACTTCGGGCCGGTACCGGATCGGCACGCCCCGTCTGCGCGCCTCGGCGAGCTCCGGATTGTCCGCCGGGATCGCGGCCTGGCTCACCACCACAGCGGTCGGGCCGCCGTCGAGCAGATCGAGAGCCGCCGCATCGTGCCCGACGAGCACCTTCGCGCCCCGTGCGCGCAGATCGGTGATCGTCCGGCTGTCCTTGAGGTCCGAGCCGGAGACCGCCGCGCCTCGCGCCAGAAGGATCCGGGCGACCGCGGACATGCCCGCGCCGCCGATGCCGACGAAGTGCACCCTGTCGAGCTCACGCGCCACTATCCTCTTCCTCCCTCTGCCAGCGCCAGCACCGCCTGCGCGATCACGTCCGCCGTGGCGTGGCTGCCCGACCGACGGGCCGCCTCCGCCATGCCCGCGAGCCTGCCGTCCTCGCCGAGCAAACCGCCGACAAGCTCGCCGAGGCGCTCGGCGGACAGCTCCGCCTCCGGGACCAACAGCCCGCCGCCAGCCGCCACCACGTCCAGCGCGTTGAGCGCCTGCTCGCCGTTGCCGTGCGGCAGCGGGACGAAAATCGACGGCAACCCGACGGCGGACACCTCCGCCACGGTCATCGCCCCTGACCGGCACAGCACGAGATCCGCCGCCGCGTACGCGAGATCCATCCGTTCGAGGTAGTCCACCACCACATGGCCAGGCGCGGGCTCTGCGGAAAGCGTCTGCTTCGGGCCTTTCGCGTGCAGGATCTGCGCGCCGGCGGCGGCGATCCGGGCGGAAGCCGAAACGACCGCCTCGTTCAGCGCGCGGGCCCCTTGCGAGCCGCCGAACACCAGCAGCACCGGGGCTTCGGGGTCTAGTCCGAAGTGCGCGCGGGCCGACGCGCGGACGCCGGCCCGGTCGAGCTGGGCGATCTGCGGGCGCACCGGGACTCCGACCGGGACGGAGCCTTTGAGCTTGGTCTGCGCGGAAGCGGCGAACACCCGGTCAGCCAGCCGCGCGCCGACCCGGTTCGCGAGGCCGGCTTTGACGTTCGCCTCGTGCACGATGATCGGGATGCCCCTGCGGCGCGCGGCGAGATACGCGGGCAGCGCCACATAACCGCCGAAGCCGACCAAAGCGTTCGCCCCCACCCGGTCCAAGACTCCCATGGCCTCGCGGACCGCGCCCATCAGCCGGGACGGCACAGTCACAAGGTCTCGGGACGGTTTGCGCGGCAACGGCACCGCAGGGACAAGCTCAAGCGGATAGCCTCGGGCCGGGACGAGCGAGCCCTCCAGCCCGCGCGGCGTGCCGAGAGCGGTGACGACCACGTGCGGACGCGCCTCTCGCAACGCGTCGGCGACGGCCAACGCGGGCTCGATGTGCCCCGCCGTGCCGCCGCCAGCGACAACAACGCTCAGTCTCGTCATCGCCCGGAACTCCGGGGCCGGCGAAGCGGCGGAGCAGGACGACGCCCCTCCGGCGGCCGCTGCGCCATGGGGCGACGGGGCTGTCTCGGACGCTCGGCCTCGCCCATCGGAGGCGAATCCCACCGTCGCGTCCGGGCGCGGCGGCTCGGATTGGCCGCCTGGACGGGACGCGCTTTCGCGCTGCCAGTCGGCCGCTCTTGCGCGCCCCTGCCTCGCTCCGGGGACGGGACACGGGCGCGCGAGCCCTGGCCGCGCAGCAGTTTCGCCTGATACGGACGGACCGGCTCCGGCAACGGCAGTCGCAGAAATCGCGAGACGCGTCCCGGCCGCGCGGCGCGCAACGCGCTGATCGCGTCCGGCTCGTGCCGCGCCGCGTTCGCCAAGATCCCGAGCATCAAAAGCGTCACCGCCGTGGACGACCCGCCCGCGGACACCAACGGCAGCTGGACTCCGGTGACAGGCAAGAGGCCGGTCACGTAGCCGACGTTGATGAGCATCTGGCCGATCAGCAGCGTCGTTGCGCTGGCCGAGTAGAGCCGAAGGAAAGGGTCGAGGGAGCGCTGGGCGATCCGCAAGCCCACGTACGCGAGCGCGCCGAAAAGCGCGAGGACCAAGAGGCAGCCGATCAGGCCGAGTTCCTCGCCGATGATCGCGAAGATGAAGTCGTTGTGCGCGTTCGGCACGTACTGGTACTTCTGCCTGCTCTGTCCGAGGCCCTCGCCGAACGGTCCGCCCGCGGCGAGCGACAGCCTGGCCTGCCTCGGCTGGTAGTCGGAGCCGGACGGGTCGGCGGATTTGCCGAAGAAGGTGAACACGCGCGCGGCCCGATAGCTCGCAGAGACGGCCAGGAGCGCAGCCGAGACGGTTCCGACCACGGCCACCGCCGCGAACACCTTGAACGACAGGCCCGAGTACCACAGCAGGGCCGCCACGATCAGGGCGACCGAGACGGCTGTGGACAAGTTCGGCTCCAGCACGATGAGCACGCACATCCCCGTCGCGACCGGCACGAGCGGGACCATGTAGTCCCGCAGCGCGGCGGTCTCCCGCCGCCGGGTGGCGAGCACGTGCGCGCCCCAGATCGCCAGCCCGAGCTTCGCGGCCTCGGACGGCTGCACCGAGACTCCGGCGATCTCGAACCAACGCCGCGCGCCCAGGTGTTTCACACCGACTCCAGGCACGAGGACCAAGGCGAGCGCGACGACCGCGAGCACGATGCCGGGGAACGCGAGGCTGCGCAGCATGCGGGGCGAGACGCGCAACGCGAGCGAGAAGAGCACCGCGCCCAGCGCCATGTACCCCAGCTGCTGCCAGAACATGGAGTAGGGGTCTTTGCCCTCGGCGACCGCTTCGGGAGCCGAGGCGGAGAGCACCATGATCAGGCCGAAGGCCGAAAGGAGGATCGTGATCGTCACGACGAGGTGGTACGAGGCCAGAGGCCGGGACAACCAGGCCCCCACCCCTGCCGTCGTCACGATCCTTTTCGGGCTGGAGACCGCCGTCTGCGCAGTGGCTGTGGTCATCCGGACAACGCTCCCCGCGCCGCCTCGGCGAAAAGGTTCCCCCGCTGGGCGTAACCGGAGAACTGGTCGAGCGAAGCGGCGGCGGGCGCGAGCAGCACCACGTCCCCGGCTCCCGCGTAGCGGGCGGCGTGGGACACGGCGGCACGCATCAATTCCGCAGGGTCGTCAAACATGCTCCCATCGTCCCTGGTTTCCAGGACAACGATGGGGACATGCGGGGCGTGTCGCCGCAAAGCGTCCGCAACGATATCTCGGTCGTGGCCGAAGAGCACCGCTGCGCGCAGCCGAGCGGCCACCCTCACGACCAAATCGTCGATCTGCGCCCCTTTGAGCTGCCCGCCCGCGAGCCACACGACGCTGCGATGCGCCTCGATGGCGTTGAGCGCGGCATGCGGGTTGGTCGCCTTCGAGTCGTCCCGGTACTCCACGCCGCCGCGCTCGGCGACGACCTCGCCGCGATGCGCGCCGGGGGCGAAACCGCGCAGCCCGGCCGCGACCGTCTCGGCGCTCGCCCCCCAGGCCCTGGCGAGGGCTGCCGCGGCGAGCGCGTCAACGACTCCCGCCGGTCCCGAAGGACGGATCTCGGCGGCGGGGAGGATCTCGACCGGATCGGGCGCGCCGCCCGCCCAATCGACCCGGTCCACGAGCACGCCGTCGCACACCCCAAGCTCGCCGGGGCCGGGCGCGCCGAGCCGGAAGCCGATTCGGCGGCCGGGGACGGCGAGCCCGGCGCAGATCTCGTCGTCGAGGTTCACCACCCCGTTCTGCCCGCCGAGCGCCCTCGCTTTCGCCTCGACGTACGCGGCCATGCTGCCGTGCCAGTCGATGTGGTCCTCCGCGATATTGAGCACCACGCCCGCCAGCGGGCTGAGCGAAGGCGCCCGGCTGAGCTGGAACGAGGACAACTCGACCGCCAGGGTCCGGGCCGGGCCGAGCACCGCGCTGGCCACCGGGTGCCCGATGTTCCCGCACGCCACGGCGGGCTCGCCCGCCGCGAGCAGTATGGCCTCGAGCATGGAGGTGGTCGTGGTCTTCCCGTTCGTCCCGGTGACCGCGAGCCAGCGCCGCGCCCCTCCGTCGATCCGCCAGGCCAGCTCCGCGTCCCCCCACACCGGCACGCCCGCGCGGGCCGCCGCGCTCGGGATTGCGGCTTGGGGTCTGACCCCCGGGCTCACCACGACGAGATCCTGCTCGGGGACCAACGCGAGCGCCTCGGCTTCGACAAGGTCGGCTGCTCCCTCGGCGAGGTCGCTCACCAGCACGCGCGCGCCGACCGAGCGCAGCGCCTCCGCGCAGGCCAAGCCCGCCACCCCGGCCCCGACGACCAGCGCGCGTTTGCCAGCCAGCCGGTCCCCGGCTGAGACAGAACCCGCCTCAGGCATGAGCGTGGGAAACCCATTCGGCGTAGAAGAGCGCGAGCGCCCCCGCGCTGCTCAGCGCCGCCAGAATCCAGAACCGGACGATGACCGTGGTCTCCCGCCAGCCCGCCAGCTCGAAGTGATGATGGAACGGAGCCATCCGGAACGCGCGCCTGCCCGTGGTCCGGAACACCGCGATCTGGATCACCACCGAAGCCGCCTCGGCGACGAAGAGCGCGCCAGCGACCACCATGAGCAGCTCGGTCTGCGTGGTGACCGAAAGTCCGGCGAGGAGCCCGCCGAGCGGCAACGAGCCGGTGTCCCCCATGAAGATCTTCGCGGGCGCGGTGTTCCACCACAAAAAGCCGATGCAGGCTCCCGCGCCCGCCGCGGCGAGGACGGCCAAATCCAGCGGGTCGCGCACGTCGTAGCAGCCCCTGGCCGCGGCGCGGCCGCAGTCGTTCTGGTACTGCCACACCGAGATGAGCGTGTACGTTGACAGCGCCATGGTCATGCTGCCCGCCGCGAGCCCGTCCAGCCCGTCGGTGAAGTTCACCGCGTTCGACCAGGCCGAGACCAGCAAGAAACAGAACACCACGAAGGCGACCGCCCCGAAGCTGATCGTGGTGAAGTCCCGAACGTAGGAGAGGTTCATCGAGCCCGGCGTGCGGCCGAGATGGTCGGGGAAGCTGAGCACGAGCCAGCTGAACGACAACGACGCGACGAGCTGGCCGATCAGCTTCGCGGACTTCGTGAGCCCGAGATTGCGGCGTTTGCGCAGCTTGATGAAGTCGTCGAGGAAGCCGACGATGGCGAGCACGGTCACAAGGCCGAGCACCACGAGCCCAGAGACCGAGACCGAGGGTTGGTCAAGGAGCGCGCCGCACAGATGCGCGCCGAAGTAGCCGAGCCAGATGGCGGAGACGATCGCCACGCCGCCCATCGACGGGGTGCCGCGCTTGGCTTGATGGCTCTGCGGCCCCTCCGCGCGGATCTCCTGGCCGAAGCCTTGCCGGGTGAATAGCCGGACCAGCCACGGGGTCAAGAGAATGCTCACGGCCATCGCGATGCCCGCTGCGAAAATAATCTCAGTCATAAATAATCTCAGTCATTTGGTCTCAGGTCCTGACACTCCCGACAACGCGCCGACGGCACACCGCGAAACCCGCGAAGCTATAACAACATTCTCCGTCATACGAGCCCAGATCCTGCCACATCGGCGCGCCCCTCGACCACATTTGTGAGCGACTCGGCGACCTGCCAGAGCCCTTCGGACTGCGAGGCCTTCACCAGCACCACATCGCGCGGGCCGAGTTCGTCCGCCACGATTCGGGCCGCCTGGCTCCAGTCGGAGACCAGTTCGGCCTCCCCGCTCCACGACCCTTCGAGCACGGCTCCGGTGTGCAGCGCTTTCGCGGACCGGGAATCGCCGACCACGAGAAGCCGCTTGACCGACAGCCGCACCGCGTACCTTCCGAGCTGGTCGTGCAACGCGATCGAGTCCTCGCCGAGCTCTCCCATCGGACCGAGCACGGCCCAGCTGACGCCGCCGGAGTTGTCCGCCATGTCGACCAGCGCCCGCAGGCCCGCGCGCATCGATTCCGGGTTCGCGTTGTACGAGTCGTTGATCACCACGGCCCCGTCCGCGCGCTCGGTCACCTGCATCCGCCTCGGCGAAGCGGCACGGGCCCGCGAGAGCGCCTCCGCTGTCTGCGCGACCGACAAGCCGCACTCCAAAGCCACCGCCGCCGCGGCCAACGCGTTGTGCGCCTGATGCTCTCCGTGCACCTGCAATTCGACCGGGGCCTCGCCCTGCGGGGTGATCAGGGTGAATCTGGGGCGGGCGAGCGCGTCGACCCGCACGTCGGCGGCTCGGATCTCGGCGCTTTCGGACATCCCGTAGCGCACCACCCTCGCCTTGGTGCGCGCAGCCATCGCCAACACCAGCGGGTCGTCCGCGTTGAGCACGGCGACGCCGCCGTCTTCCGCCGACGGCAGAGCCTCCACCAGCTCGCCCTTCGCGATCGCGATGTTCTCCCTCGAGCCGAACTCCCCGAGGTGGGCCGAGCCGACCCCAAGGACCACGCCGATCCTGGGCCGGGCGATCCGCGCGAGCGCGGCGATATGCCCGATTCCCCGCGCCGCGAGCTCAAGGACGAGGAAGACCGATTCCGGGCCCGCCCGCAGCACCGTCCACGGGTGGCCGAGCTCGTTGTTATAGCTGCCCGGCGGTCCCACAGTGGAGCCTTTTGTCGCGAGGACTTGCGCGAGGAGGTCTTTGGTGGAGGTCTTCCCGCTGGACCCGGTGACGCCGACGATGGTGAGCCCCTGCGCGACAAGCGCCTCGGCGTTCGCCTTGGCCAGCGCGGCGACCGCGGCAAGCGCGAGGCGCTTGGACTCCTCTGGCGGAGTCGGGTACGGCCCCTCGCCGAGGACGACTGTCGGCACGTCCAACGGATCGCTGGCGAGCGTCGCGACCGCCCCAGCGGCATGCGCGGAGGCCGCGTGCGCTCTGCCGTCGGTGCGCTCGCCGGGGACCGCGAGGAAGAGGCCGCCGGGGACGACTTTGCGCGAATCGTGCTCGGGCGGAGCCGTGACGACCAAGTCGGGGTCGGGCACGGCGTGCAGCGTGCCGCCGACTGTCTCGGCCACCTGGCGCAGAGTCAATGGGATCATGCGCGCTCCCTTCCTTTCCCGGCTGCTGCGATAGCCTGGACCAGGACTTCCCGGTCGTCGAATGGCTGCTTCACCCCGTTGATCTCCTGGTAGGTCTCATGCCCTTTGCCCGCGACGAGCACCGTGTCCCCTGCGCGGGCCCAGCCGACCGCGCGCGCGATGGCCTCGGCACGGTCGCCGACCTCCCAGACTTCGGCCCGCCCGGACTCCTGCGCGCCCGCGAGCACCTGCGCCCGGATGACGGCGGGGTCCTCGGTGCGAGGGTTGTCGTCGGTCACGACGACCAGTTCCGCCCCGAGCGCGCAGGCTTCGCCCATGATCGGACGCTTGCCCTGGTCCCGGTCCCCGCCCGCGCCGACGACCACGGCGATTCGCCCTTCGGTGTGCTCGCGCAGCGCGTGGAGCACTTTCACCAACGCCTCCGGCTTGTGCGCGTAGTCCACAACGGCGAGGAAGTCTTGGCCCGCGTCCACTCGCTCCAACCTGCCCGGCACCGAGATGCTCGCCCAGCCGCGCAACAGCTCCGGGCCGACCTCGAGCCCCGCCGCTTCGGCGAGCCCCAATGCCAGGAGCGCGTTCGCCGCGTTGTGCCGGCCGAGGAGGTTGAGCCGGAAGCGCAGCTTTTGCCCCCGAGGGTCCCGCACGACGACCTCTTGCGCCCCGTGGTCGTCCTCTTGCCGGTCGAGCACAGTCCAATCCGCTCGCGCGCCGCTCGTCGCGACAGTGACCGGAGCCTGCGCGCCGCGCCCGGCCCCCTCCCGCGCCACCTGGCTCATCCGCTCCCCCCACGCGTCGTCCACGCAGACGACGGCCCGGCCCGCCGCGACCGGCGAGCCCGGCTCGAATAATTTCGCCTTCGCCTGGAAATACGACTCCATGTCGCCGTGGTGGTCGAGATGGTCTTGGGAGAGGTTCGTGAAGCCCGCCGCGGCGAAACGCGTCCCGTCGACCCGCCCGAAATCCAACGCGTGGCTGGAGACCTCCATAAGCACCGCCCCGACGCCCGCTTCCGCCATCACCGCGAGCAGCGCCTGCGTCGCCGGAGCCTCCGGCGTGGTGAACGAGCTCGCGAGGCTCGTGGAGCCGATCCGCGTCTCGACCGTGCCGATGACGCCGGTCATGCGGCCCGCCGCTTGGAACAGCGACTCCAAAAGGTACGTCGTCGTGGTCTTCCCAGCCGTCCCGGTGACGCCGACGACCGTCAGGCGCGCGGACGGGTCGCCGTACACCAGCGCGGAGAGCGCGCCGAGGCTGGACCGAGGCGTGGCGGCGGTCAGCACCGCGATCTCTCCCACGTCTTCGAGCAGCGCGGCCCCCGCCGCGTCGGTGAGCACCGCGACCGCGCCCCGCGCTTTCGCCAAAGGGGCGTATTTCGCGCCGTGCGTCTTCGCCCCTGGCAACGCCACGAAGAGATCGCCCGGCTGAGCGGTCTGCGCCGACTGGGTGACGCCGGAAACCCGCGCTTCGAGCGCGCCCGCGCCGACGGCCGCCCCCGCGAGCGCCGCGACCTCTCCGATCGTCGCCCCCCTTGGGCTGCGGGGACGTGGTTCGACAGACGGGCTCACCCTTGGCAGGGTATCAGCCGCCCGTGCGATTTTCGCCCATCGTCACCGGTACTCCGGCCTGAGGAGGTCCTTGAGCGAAGCCAACGGGACGTGCGCTTCGATCATCGTCGAGCCCGGCTCGCCGCTGCGGACCTGCGGCAGATACAGCAGCAGCTCGTCCGCTGCCACCGCGAACACCGGATAGCTGTTGGGGTTCAGCGGTCCGCCGGGGTCGAATTCGTCGGCGGTGAGGGCCGCCTGGTTCTCCCTGGCGCGGACCACGTTGACCGGGTCGAGCTGGCTCTGCACGATCGGACGGACGAGGTCGGCGAGCGCGGGGAACGCTTTCGTCCCCGATTGGAAGAGGTCGGCGAGCACGAGCTGCCTGCCTTTGTTCGTGTCGAAGGTGAAACTCGTGAGCTCCTCGACCGGGTACTTCGCGTTGCCGGCGTAATAGATGTCCGAGAACAGCACCGATTTCAGCGCGGGCGGGCGCTCGAACTGCCGGTACCGCAAGCTCGCGCCGCCGTCCATCGCCCTCGGGTCGTCCGTGACTTTGGAGAACCTGGCGATGAACTCTTTGAGGAATTTCTGCAACACCGGGCTGGAGGCACCGTTTTCCACGAGATCCGCCGGGTAGCGGGCTTCGAGCACGGTCTTCGTCTGGTTGGGGTTGACCACGACTTTCCCGCAGAACCGCTCCCCCGCGCTCCAACTCCCCCCGAGCTGGGCGCAGACGTCGGACGGGCTCGCTTGGGCGCTCGAGCACAGCAACGCGAAGACCGCCACAGCGAACGCAGACCCCGCGCGCAAGGAGAATCGGGCTACCCACACAGGGAATAGAGTAGTCCGAAGCGCCCAAGGCAGTAGCGCTGGCTAGCCGTTCCACTGCATATGGCAAAGTGAAACCGTGACCAACACAGCCGACTCAGCGAGCAGCGACACCTCTGAATTCCGCGTCGAGCACGACACCATGGGCGAGGTCCTGGTGCCGAAGAGCGCCCTCTGGCGGGCGCAGACCCAGCGCGCCGTGGACAACTTCCCGATTTCCGGCATCACACTCGAACGCGCCCAGATCAGAGCCCTCGGCCTGCTCAAGGCGGCATGCGCCAAAGCGAACCTGGACCTGGGGGTGCTGCCCGAGGACCTCGCCCGCCCGATCATCGCCGCAGCCGAGGAGATCGCCGAGGGCAAGCACGACGACCAGTTCCCCATCGACGTGTTCCAGACCGGTTCCGGCACCAGCTCGAACATGAACGCCAACGAGGTCATCGCCTCCCTTGTCGCCAAGACCGGGACGACGGCGCACCCTAACGACCATGTGAACGCCTCGCAGTCCTCGAACGACACGTTCCCGACCGCGACGCACCTCGCCGCCTCCGAGGTCGCGGTCCGCGACCTGATCCCGGCGCTGGAGCACCTGTACCAGGCGCTGAACGAGAAGGCCGACGCGTGGGCCCACGAGGTCAAGTCGGGCCGCACCCACCTCATGGACGCGGTCCCGGTGACCCTAGGCCAGGAGTTCTCCGGCTACGCGCGGCAGATCGAGAACGGCATCAAGCGCGTCATCGCCACGCTGCCCCGCCTCGGCGAGCTCGCCATCGGCGGCACCGCCGTCGGCACGGGCCTGAACGCCCCGGACGGCTTCGGCGGCAAGGTGGTCGAGGAGCTGCGCGAGCGCACCGGCCTCACCTCGCTCTCCGAGGCGGTCAACCACTTCGAGGCGCAGGCCGCCCGCGACGCGCTCGTGGAGACCTCCGGCGCGCTGCGCGTCGTGGCCGTGTCGCTGACCAAGATCGCGAACGACATCCGCTGGCTCGGCTCCGGCCCGCTCACCGGGCTCGGCGAGATCCAGCTCCCGGACCTCCAGCCGGGCAGCTCGATCATGCCGGGCAAGGTGAACCCCGTCATCCCCGAGGCGGTGCTCCAGGTCGCGTCCCAGGTCGTCGGCAACGACGCGGCCATCGCGTGGGCAGGCTCGCAGGGCTCCTTCGAGCTCAACGTGTCGATCCCGGTCATGGCGCACAACCTGCTCGAAAGCCTGCACCTGCTGAGCAGCGTCTCGCGCATCTTCGCGGACAAGTGCATCGCGGGCCTGATCGCGAACACCGAGCGGCTGCGCCACCTCGCGGAGGCCTCGCCCTCCATCGTCACCCCGCTCAACAGCGCGATCGGTTACGAGGAGGCCGCCGCTGTCGCCAAAGAGGCGCTCAAACAGGGCAAGACCATCCGCCAGACCGTGATCGACCGAGGCCTCGTGCCGGGGAAGATCACCGAGGAGGAGCTGGACAAGCGCCTCGACGTGCTCGCGATGGCGAAGGTCCAGCCCAAGGGCTGAACCTTCGTCAGCTCGGCAGATACTCCGGCCGCAGCACCGAGCGCAACGCGGTGAGCGGGACGTGCGGCGAAACGAGGCCCGCGCCTACCGGGCCGCTGCGGTACGCGGGCATCATAAGGATCAACTCGTCCTTGGTCAGCGCGAAGGCCGCGTAGCCGTCCGAGTGCGGATACGGATGCTCGGCTGTCTTCGGCTCGAAATCCCCCGCTTGAAGCCCGCTGGACTCTACCCCGTTGATCCGGTTGATCCGCTCCAGCTCAGTTTGCAAGGACGGCCGGACCAGCGGCGGCAACGCGACGAGCGGGTCCAATCCGGGCCGGAGCAGGTCCGCGAGCCCGAGCTGGCGGCCCGCCGCGACGTCGAAGGTGAAAGTGTGCAGCTCGTCGTTCGGGTGCGCCGCGCCCTGGACGTACCAAGCGTTGCGGAAGACCACCGAGCGCACAGCCGCAGAATGCTCGTAGACCCGGTATGTGATATCGGAGCCCGCAGCGGCCAGCAGCCAGTTCTTGGAATTGCCGAAGTCCGTGCTGAAATCGCGCAGATACTGCCGCAGCACCGGTCCGGCGGTGGGCTGGTCGATGAGGTCTGCGGGGTACTGGGCGGTGATTTTCACCGTGTGCTGGCCCGTGGTCGCGTCCGACACCGTCCCCTGGCGCGTGAAGCTCATCTCGCATTTCGCATCCGCGCCGTTCCACGACCCGCCCAGCTCCGCGCAGAAGCCGTCCGGCGAAGCCGAGGCGGACGGCGCGGGAACAACCGTCGAAACAACAGCGAAGGCGAGGAAGAAGAACGAAAAGACGCGGACAAACCCCAGGCGCACGAACACCGGCCTATATTATCCGCTTCCCGTCCGGGACGGTCTACTGCGGTTGCGCAGGGTCCAGCTGGTTCGCGCTCCGGTCCCAGTAGCGCGCACCCGGTTTCGGGCCCGCTCCGGTCTTCGCGCGGATCAACCGGTCGACGGTGACGATCGCGTAGCCCTGCTTCTTCAGCCACGGCACGGCTTCGGCCATCGCCTTGATCGTGCCCTCATGCACGTCGTGCAGCAGGAACACCGCGCCGGGCTGCGCGTACTTGTGGACGGCTTCGAGCGTAACCTCCGGCTGGTCGCTGTGCTCCCAGTCGTAGGCCACCACGTTCCACAGAACCTCGGACAGGCCCAGCTCGCCTTCGATCTTGAGGATGTCCGGAGTCGACAGTCCGGCGGGCGGGCGGTAGATGTTCGTCCGGACTCCCGTCGCCTTCTCCAGCGCGTCCACCGCTTTCACCAGCTGCTCGCGCGCGGCGGGGAGCGACTGCCACGTCATGTACGGGTGGTTCCAGGTGTGGATGCCGACTTCCATCCCGGCTTTCACGACATTGCGCGACCATTCGGGGTGCGCCGCGACGCGCTCGCCGATCTCGAAGAACGTGGCCTTCGCGTGGTACGACCGCAGGATCCACAGGAGCTTGCTCGTGTAGGGGCCGGGGCCGTCGTCGAAAGTGAGCGCGACGCAACGCGTCTTGTTGCAGTCCGCCGTGTCAGGATCGACATCGTTCGGGGTGTGTCGCGCCGCCTGGCCCGCGTCCGGCAGCGTGAGGACCAACGCGATCAGCCCGACAGGCAGCGCCCACCGCAAAGCGCGCCTCGCGCGCCCGCCGAACGAGACGCCGCTAACCGACTCCATCGTCCAGAAGACGGGTAGCGAGCGCGGCGACGGGGCTGCGCTCCGACCGGGTCAACGTCATATGCGCGAACAGCTCTTCGCCCTTGAGCCGCTCGACCACTGCGGCGATCCCGTCGCGGCGGCCGACTCGCAGGGAGTCGCGCTGCGCCACGTCGTGCAGCAGGAAGATCCGACTGCCTTCGCCGAGCCGGGTGATGGCGGTGAGGATCGTGGAGCGCTCCAGGTTCTGCGCCTCGTCCAACAGGACGATGGTCTGCGGCCCAAGGGTGCGGCCCCGGATGTGCGTGAGCGGCAGGATCTCCAAGAGGCCGCGCGAGCGGACCTCGTCGATCACCTCCTCCGAGGTGATCGACCGCAGCGCGTCGACCACCGCAGCGCTCCACGGGTTCATCTTCTCCTCCTCGTTGCCGGGGAGGTAGCCGAGGTCTTGGCCGCCGACCGCGATGATCGGGCGGAAGACGATGATCCGCTTCGCGGTGCGCCGCTCCAGCACGGCTTCGAGCGCGGCGGCGAGCGCCAGCACGGACTTGCCCGTGCCCGCAGGGCCGCCGAGCGAGACGATGCCGATCTCGTTGTCCAACAGGTGCGAGAGGGCGATCCGCTGCTCGGCCGAGCGCCCGTGCAGCCCGAAGGCTTCCAGATCGCCTCGGACCAGATGGATCTCTTTGTCCCTACCGACCCTGCCGAGCGCGGTGGCGCGCGAGGCGGTGAGCACCACGCCGGAGTTCACGTGCAAATCGTGCGTGGTCGCGAGCGAGCCGTTCTTGTACAGCTGGTCGAGCTCGTCGTCGCTGATCGCAAGCTCCGCGAGCCCGGTGAACCCGCTGTCCGGCACTTGCTCGTGCAGGTACTCCTGCGCTGGGATGCCGAGCCCGCCGTGGGACAGGAGGCGCAACGGGAGGTCCTTGGAGACCACCGCGACGTCCTCGCCCGCCCGGCGCAGCGCGTCCGCCACCGACAAAATACGAGTGTCGTTGGAGCGCTCCGCGCGAATCGCGTCCGGCAACGCCGATGTGTCGACGTGGTTGATCTCGATGCGGACTGTGCCGCCCTCGTCGTTGACCGGGACGCCGAGGCGCAAGTCGGCTCCGGGCTGACAGCGGAGCGCCTCGAGCGCGCGCAAAACGGTGCGGGCGTTGTGCCCGAGCACCGGATCGTGGCGTTTCGCCTCAAGCTCTTTGATGACCACAATCGGCAGCACCACGGCGTGTTCGGCGAAACGGGTGAGCGCACCCGGGTCGGAGAGCAACACGCTCGTGTCGATGACGTAGGTCTTTCGCGATCCGGGCTCGCTGTGGCTCATATAGCTCCTTATTGGTTGAGCCTGGGTTTATTTCTTTGCCGCGTACTCCCGCAAGAGAGAAGCCGCTTCAAGGCCGTCGTCGCTGAGGCCTTCGGTGATGTCGAGAACCCCCCACGCGGCGAACGCCGAAGCGACCGAGGTGCGCTGGGTCGCCTCGCTGTGGATGCCGGATTCGGCGAGCGCGGCCAATGGCCGCTCGTAGTCGTCGATGTCGCTGCCGAGGATCGCGGAGCCGGCTTCCCGCAGGTGCGCGGCGAACGCGATCACGAGCTGGTCCGGCGCGACCTCAAGGCCGCGGCGGATGACTTTCCCGAAGAAGGCGGCGTGCCGTTCCTCGTCCTCCGCGATGCGCTCGAGGAGCTGCTGGAGCACCGGCTCCTCGGCCGCAGCCTTGATAGCCGCGCAGACAAGATCCCGCGTGACCCATTCGTGCAGCGCCCCAAAAGCCAGCGTCTGCAGCGGCGTCCCTCCAGGGTATTCGACGCCCTTCCAAACGTGGGCGAGCCGACGCTTCTCCAAAAGGACCGGATCGGTCGCCCCGGTCACCACGAGGTAATCGCGCAGCGCGATGGCATGGGCGCCTTCCTCGGCGGTCCACTGTCCGATCCACTGGTGCCAGCCCTCCCGCAGGTGCATGTGGGAGGTGAAGATCCGGTTGTAGGAAGGCAGGTTGTCCTTGTCGAGGAGCAGCAGATCCAGAGCGGCCACCAATGGCTCGGCGAGCTTGACCCGCGACGGATCCCAGTCTTTCCCGCCGAGGAAGGCGAAGGTCTGCCCTGCCTCCCACGGGATGTAATCGTGGAAGAACCATTCCTGCGTCGCCTCAAGATGCTCTCGGTACGCCTGGGGAAGAACATCCCGAAGCTCCCGCAGCAATCTGCGTTCCAAGAGGTCTGTCGTTGTGATCGTACTCAGTGCCGTGGTCTCCGTCGTGCAATTGTCTTTGGTCGCTCCGGCCGGCGTCAGCTTCGGCCGTAGCTTCTGTCTTTCGCAAATTCAGCTTAGCTCCCGAACCCCGTTCGCGGGGCCCGACTCGCTCTGGTCGCCCTGTCTCAACCGCTGACAGGCTGCGGCGAGTCTACCAGCTCCTAATCGCCGAACTTCCAGTTCTCCAAGTTCGGGTAGAGCGGGAAGTCGTTCGCGAGGCGCTTGACCCTGGCGGACAACGCCGCCACATCGGCAGATCCGGTGAGCGCGCCCGCGATGATGTCGGCGACTTCGGCGAACTCCGCCGAGCCGAAACCTCGGGTCGCCAGAGCCGGGGTGCCGATCCGGACGCCGGAGGGGTTCAGCGGCGGGCGCGGGTCGAACGGCACCGCGTTGCGGTTGACGGTGATGCCGATCTCGTGCAGCTTGTCCTCCGCGTCCTGGCCGGACAGCTGCGAGTCGCGCAGGTCAACGAGCACCAGGTGCACGTCGGTGCCGCCGGTGAGCACGGAGACGCCCGCCGCCTTCGCGTCCGGAGCGGTGAGCCGCTCCGCGATGGCCCTGGCCCCGTCGATGGTGCGCTGCTGGCGCTCGGCGAACTCCGGAGTGCCCGCGACCTTCAGCGCGACGGCCTTGGCCGCGACCACGTGCATGAGCGGGCCGCCCTGCTGTCCGGGGAAGACCGAGGAGTTCAGAGATTTGGCGTGCTCGGACTTGGCGAGGATGAGGCCGGAGCGCGGGCCGCCGAGCGTCTTGTGCACTGTGGTGGAGACCACTTCCGCGTGCGGCACGGGGGAGGGGTGCAGGCCGGCCGCGACAAGCCCGGCGAAGTGCGCCATGTCCACCCACAGGTGCGCGCCGACCTCTTTGGCGATTTCGGCGAACGCGGCGAAGTCCTGGTGGCGCGGATACGCGGACCAGCCTGCGACGATCACTTTCGGCCGCACCTCGAGGGCGCGGGCGCGCACCTGGTCCATGTCGATCAGGTGGGTCTTCGGGTCGACGCCGTAGAAGTTCGCCTGGTACAGCTTTCCGGAGAAGTTCAGGCGCATGCCGTGGGTGAGATGCCCGCCGTGGGCCAGGTCCAGGCCGAGGATCGCGTCCCCCGGTGTGGCCAAAGTCATAAGGACAGCGGCGTTGGCCTGCGCGCCGGAGTGCGGCTGGACGTTCGCGAATTCAGCCCCGAACAGCGCTTTCGCCCGCTCCCTTGCGAGATCCTCGACCACGTCGACGTGCTCGCAGCCGCCGTAGTAGCGCCGCCCCGGATACCCTTCGGCGTATTTGTTGGTGAGCACCGAGCCTTGCGCCTGCAGCACCGCGCGGGGCACGAAGTTCTCCGAGGCGATCATCTCAAGCGTGTCGCGCTGACGAGCCAATTCGCCGCCGACAGCGGCTGCGACCTCGGGGTCCAGCTCGGAGAGTGAGGCGGTGAAAGCGTCCGCGCCCTGCTGAGGCGCAACCGGGGTGCTCATGTGCTCTGCTCCTTAGTCCTTATGTTCGCCCCTCGCGTGGGCCAGGCCAGTGTACGCCCCGAGGATGCCGGCCCAGCGCGAGAGGAGCAAACTGGACTCGTGATCGCACGAACCCCCGAGCCTGCGCTCAAAGGCCTTCCGAAGGGGATGTCCGAGGCCGGGCCGTTCGTGGAGTTCGACCGCACCGCGTGGCGGGCGCTTCGCCAGGCGACCCCCCAAGTGCTCACCAGCGAGGACCTGACCAGCCTGCGCGGCATCCGGGAGCACCTCGACCTCGAAGAGGTCGAGGAGGTCTACCTGCCGCTCACCCGCCTCATCCATCTGCGGGTGGCTTCGAGCGCGCAGCACTTCGCCGCCATGTCCACCTTCCTCGGCGAGCAGGCTTCGATCAAGAAGGTGCCGTTCGTCATCGGCGTCGCGGGATCGGTCGCGGTGGGCAAGTCCACGACGGCCCGCGTGCTCGCGACCCTGCTCGCCCGCTCCGAGGGCAACCCGAAGGTGGACCTGGTGACCACCGACGGGTTCCTCCTGCCCGCTGCGGAACTCGCCCGCCAGGGCCTCACGGCGCGCAAAGGGTTCCCCGAGAGCTACGACCGCCGAGCGCTCCTCCGGTTCGTGGTGGACGTGAAGTCCGGCGCGCCGGAAGTCGCGGTCCCGGTGTACTCGCACGTGCTCTACGACATCGTGCCAGGCGCGACGCAGATGGTGCGCAGCCCGGACATCCTCATCGTCGAAGGGCTCAACGTGCTGCAGACCGGGCACCGGCTCATGCTCTCCGACCTTTTCGACTTCTCGATCTACGTGGACGCCCGCACCGCCGACATCGAAACCTGGTACGTGGACCGGTTCCTCGCCCTGCGCGGCACCGTGTTCTCGGACCCCCGCTCGCACTTCCACCATTACGCCGGGCTCTCGGACCCCGAAGCCGTGGACGAGGCGCGACGGGTCTGGCGGACGATCAACGAGCCGAACCTGGTTCAGAACATTCTCCCCACCCGGCCGAGGGCCACGCTGGTGCTCCGGAAAGACGCCGACCACTCCGTGGATCGAGTCTTGCTGCGCAAACTGTGACTCCAGGCGAGGCCCCTGGTCAAGCGAGGATGCTCCTCGCCCGATCCGGCCAAGATCGCCTGTAGTTGGGCCAAACCGGTATCATCGGATCATGAGCGGATTCCAGTACCTGGCAGATCTGGCGCGCTAGAGCGCGGGGTGACACGCGACGATCCCCGGTTTGCTGGAACACACGGTAGATGATACTGTGAGTCAGTTAACAAGCAACGAGGGCTTAGGCATGGTTTTGAAGCGCACGGACAGCGAGTCGGCGAGAAAGGTAAAGGTCGGAGTGTTTATGGGCGCATTTTCCGCGAAATCGGTCGCTCCGGTTTCGGGTTATGCAGAAGTCCGCCCCGTCGTCCGCGTTTCGCGGCGACGAACGCCTTTGACGACTTGGCCGCCTTCGCCCATAGCCGAACGGCGCCTCGCGGCCGACAGAGACTAGACGGGTGCACGGGAGCCATGAGCAGCACGATGAATACAACCCTGCCCGATGACGTTTCGCTTGGCGAAGACCGGCTCGACGCAGGAACCGCCGACAGCGGGAAAGGGGCCAAATCCTCAGAAGCCGACACGCCGTCGGCTTCCCCTGACAAGCCAGGGTTCGCGGAGCAATGCGTGGGGGCGGTCGTCGGGGGCATACGCCAGGCCGACTCGTCCCTGCAAACGGTGGGGCGCCTCGTCGTGCTCTCGCTGCACGCTTTCCGCTTTCTCGCGGTCGATTTGATCCGGCTGCAACATCCGTGGCGGGAGACGGTCAGCCAGTGCGCGTTCCTCATCAGGGTCACCGCGACGCCAGCCCTGTTGATGTCGGTCCCCTTCGGGGTCATCCTCTCCGTCCAGGTGAACAGCCTGGTCAAGCAGATCGGCGCGGTGTCGATGTCGGGAGCAGTCGGCGGCATGGGCGTGATGCAGCAAGGCGCCCCCATCGTCGCCGCGCTGCTCCTCGGCGGCGCGGCGGGGTCTGCTGTCGCCACCGACCTCGGCGCGCGAAGCATCCGCGAGGAGATCGACGCGATGCTGGTCATGGGGATCAATCCCGTGCGCCGCCTGGTCTCCCCTCGCTTGGCCGCGATTCTGTTCGTGGCCCCGTTGCTCTGCGTCTTCATCATCTTCATGGGGCTCGCCGCCGGATACGTCATCGCCATCGTCGGCATGAGCGGCACGCCAGGGAGCTATATCGCGTCGTTCTCGGCGTTCGCCCGAGTCGAAGACATGGCGGTGGCGCTCATCAAAAGCCTGCTGTTCGGCGTGGTGGCGATCCTCATCGCCTGCCAGCGCGGCCTCGAGACCAGAGGCGGCGCTCGCGGTGTCGCCGACGCCGCGAACGCCTCCGTCGTCCTCGGCGTCATCTCCATCGTCGGCATGAACCTGGTGCTCACCGAACTGACAACACTCATTCTGCCCGCAAGGATCGGCTGAACTCATGGTGACTTTGCAACGCCCTCCCTCCCCCCTGTCGGGTACGGCGCGGTACCGACCCGGTACGTGCCCCCAGGCTTCAGGACCGCAGTCCAGCTCCAGTCCGCGCTGCGCAAGGCCGTGGTCTCCGGCTTCGTCAGCGCCGGGCACCAGATCACCTTCCTCGGACTGGTGCTCGGAGCCGTGCCCAAGACCATCCGGCACTACCGCCGCCAGATCGGCGCGCAGCTGCAAGACGTGATCTGGGGGAATGGGTCGATCATCGTCGGCGGCGGGTCCATCGGGATGCTGCTGTTCATGGGAGTGTGCATTGGCGCTTCCATCGGCGTCGTCGGCTTCGCCACGCTCGATTTGGTCGGCCTCGGGCCGCTGGTCGGTTTCGTGTCGGCGTATGTCAACACGCGCGAGCTGGCCCCGATGGTCACCGCGATCGGGTTCGCGGCGCAAACCGGATGCCGCATCACCGCCGAGGTCGGAGCCATGCGCATCTCGGAGGAGATCGACGCGATCGAAGCCCAGGGCATCCAGTCCATCCCCTTCGTCATCACCACCCGCGTCATCGCCGGAGTCATCTCGATCATCCCGCTGTACGTGATGACGACCCTCTTGGGCTATGTGTCCTGCGCGTTCGTGGTCAACGTGGTGCACGGCGAAGCGTCCGGCACTTACTACCACTACTTCGACTCGTTCATCCACCCCATCGACGTGGTCTACTCCGTCGTCAAGGCCATCGTGTTCGTCGTCGCCATCATCGCGATCCACGGGTACCAGGGCTACTACGCCAGCGGAGGCCCCGAGGGCGTCGGCGTCGCGGCGGGCCGGGCGATCCGGACCAGCTTGATCACTGTCGTCGTCGCGGACATGGTGCTGACCATCGTCCTGTGGGGGAACGACAACGGCCTCAGGATATCGGGGTAGCCATGGCTGTGTACCAAGACCTCTCCGGGCGCGCCGCAAGCATGCGCGCGCTCTTCTTCCGGGGCGTCGTGACCATCCTGGCGCTCTGCGTCGGGGCGGTGCTCCTGCACCGGACCTCGCAGCGCCAGTACGACACCCCGTTCACCCTGACGCTGCTGACAGAGTCCATCGGCGAGGGAGTTCTGCCCGGATCAGAGGTGAAGTACTGCGGCTACACGATCGGCTCCGTGCAGGACTTGGTGCCGCTCGGATCCGGCGGGCAAAAGATGGTGCTCGTCCTCGACGGGCCGCAAGCCGCTGTCCTCTCCTCGGACACCTCGGCGAAGTTCATCCCGTCGAACAGCCTCGGCACCTCCTCTGTCGAACTCCTCAGCAGCGGGCACGGGCCTCGGCTGGCTTCCGGGGCCACGCTCCGGGTCCGCAAAGACGAGAACGCCGCCTCGCTCACCCACTTGCTCCGAGGTGTGAGCGAATTCCAGCGCTCGTTCGACCAATCCGTCCTCGACCACGCCGCCTCTGTGTTCCGCAAGAACGTTGATCTCGTCGGGCCCGTCGCGCAGGCCGTCCTCGACACCGGCGACATCGTGTCGATCCTCGGCCGGTATGAGAAAGTCTCGCAGTCGCTCACGACGGTCTCCTCGCTCCTCAACGGGCTCAGTAGCTTCGTGCCGGTCATGGCTCCAGGAGCCGACAAGATCACGAACAGCTTTTCATGGCTGGCCGCGCCTGGGATCGGAGACAGTTTCGACCTGGACGTCTTCCGCCCGCTCGACGCGATCCTCGTCGAGGGCAACGACCTCATCATGACCCATCAAGAATGGGTCATCCCGCTCGCCAGAGGCATCCTGAACATCGTCTCGCCGATGGCGTACGCCCTCGGTAGCCTCGCCCCCGAGTACAGCCGACTGCCAAGCCTCATCGATAAGAGCGGCGCGCTCTTCGCGTTGGCCCAAGGCGAGACCCCGCAAAGGTTCCCCGCACCCTTGGACGTGCTTCCAGGATTAGGGAGCGCGCTGCCGAACAACGAGTTCGCCCCGCCGGGGGCGGCGCAAGGAGCCGTCCCATCGAGCCCCGCTCCGCAGTCGAACCCCACAACGGAAAAACCGTCCACAGAGGCGAGCGAGCACTCGGCCTCGGACGCCTCGGAGCCCGACGATGACGAACACGAATGAGACGAATATGAAGACGAATGGTGGAGAACATGCGTAAGGTAGCTGGACCTATGGCAGTGGTGGTCGTCTTCACGGCCATAGCCGGAGTCTTCGCGGCTATCGTGATGAATGCGCTGCGCAGCCCCGTCACCGGCGCGACCGTCCGTTACACCGCGACATTCACCGACGTGGCCGGGCTCTTCGTCGGCAACGACGTGCGGATCGCGGGAGTCCAGGTGGGGAAAGTCGAGACGGTCCAGCTCAACGGGCACCAGGCGGATGTCGGGTTCTCCCTTTTGAAGACGCAGCAGGTGTACAAAGACACCATCGTCGCCGTGCGCTATCAGAACCTTCTCGGCCAGCGGTATCTGGAACTCGTCCAGCCGCACACGCCGGGAGCGCCCATGGCCCCCGGGTCCACTGTCCCGGTCGAGCGGACGATCCCGTCCTTCGACATCTCGAAGCTGTTCAACGGGTTCCGTCCGCTCTTCCAGACGCTCGACCCAGCCCAGTTCAACCAATTCGGCGAGGACGTGCTGCGCCTGATCCAAGGCAACGGTGAGGACTCGGCGCTCGGCCCGGTCTTGCACGATCTGGACGTCATCTCGAAAGTCGCCGTCGACCGAGAGTCAGTCTTCGTCCGGTTCATCCAGAACCTCGGCGCGGTGTCCGACGAACTCAGCGGCAAGTCGAAGCAGACTGTCGACGTGATTCGCACCCTGAACGAAATGTTGGACGTGTGGACCTCGGACGCGGGGATGGTCTCCAATGTCATCGACGACGTGAACTACATCCTCACAGAGATCCATCCCCTGCTCACGTACGTCGAAGGCGGCCTCGACTCCATGACCATCCCCTATTACGACTTCGCGATGCGGGTGCTGCCGCACACCCCCGCCATCGTCGGCAGCCTGCTCACGGTGCCCTCGCTGATGCAAGGGCTCCGAGACGAAACCCTGGACGGTCCTGCCAAGGCTCCGAACTTCACCTGCTCGAACGGCGTCGCGGACCTGCCCGGCGTCGGCGAAGTGTTCTTCGGCGACCAGAACCTGGTGCTCTGCCAATGAAACTTTTCAAGAAACCCGCCACCGCCGCCCTTGACGAGGGCGCAGCTATCAAACGGCACCGCTGGATCGGCGTCACCAGCATCATCGTCGTCGTCTCCCTCTTGGTGGCGACCGCGTGGATCTTCCTCAGCCCGTTCGGCGGGCGCTCGTACACCGCCCATATGACGACGTCCGGCGGGATTCGTCCGGGCGACGACGTCCGCGTCGCAGGCATCTCGGTGGGCAAAATCACCAGCGTCCGACTGGACCGGACCGAGGTCCGCATGGCTTTCACCGTGACCAGCTCGGTTTTCGTCGGTTCGGACACATCGCTCGAGATCAAGCTGCTCACGCCGCTCGGCGGCCGCTACGTCGCGGTGCATCCCGAAGGCGACACCCCGCTCGGCGAGAAAACCATCCCCTCCAGCCGAGTCGTGCTGCCGTTCACCCTCCCGGACATCATCCGCGCGGCGGAGCCGATCGTCAAAAAAGTCGACGGGCAGGTCATCCACGACACCTTCAGCGAGATCGCCAAGTCGACGAACCAGTACCCCGACTCGCTGCGCAACGTGCTGCAAGCGACCAACACGATGACCAACGCCATGACGCGGGTGGAGAACGACTATAAAAAAGTCGTCGCCATCGCGCAGGAGTACTCAAGCGTGCTGATCGCGAACAGGCATCAACTCCAAACGCTCCTGGAACGGGCCGTCATCATCTTGCGCTTGACCCAGTCCAAGGGCACCGAGCTTCTGTATCTCATCTCGCAGGGCTCCGATCTCTTGCGGACGCTCAAACGCCTCGTCGTGTTCTACGGCGACACGCTCGAGCCTGTCGTCAACAGCATCGACGACCTCTTCGACATCACGTACGCCCACGTGGACCGCGTCGGGCAGGCGCTCGACGGCATCGGCCAGCTCCTGCGGATCGTCATGCCCATGTTGCACGGCGAGGGCATCTTCCTCAACGACAAGAACCAGATCATGGATGAGAACCACGTGGAGCCCCGGCCAGACATCTGTGTCCCGAACATCTTCCGGCAGTGCTGATATGAGAAAGAAACTCGCCGCCCTTCGCCGATCCCTGTCCAAAGCAGCCGTGCTGCTCGTCGTCGTGGCCGCCCTCGCCGCCATAGTGACCGCCGGAGTCAAGCTGTTGCCCAAATACTTGGACGACAGCAGGAAGATGTGCGCCGAGCTCACCGACTCCACCGGGCTCTACGTCGGCAACAAAGTCAAACTGCTCGACCTCGAGGTCGGCGAGGTCACGTCCATCAAAAACATGCCCGACTACGTCCGGATCGACTTCACCGTGCCGAAGGATCTCGACCTCCCCGCCGACGAGGGCGTGGTCACCATGAGCGATTCCATCGTGACCGATCGCCATCTCGAACTCACCAAGCCCTACGCCGACGGCCCCAAATTCCAAGGCTCGGCATGCATCGGGCTCGATCGCACAAAGACTCCGGTCGACATCAGCGAGGCGTTCACGGCGGTCAGCGACTTGGCCGACACCATTCTGGGCACGAAGGACGGCCAAACCGGCACCGGAGCGCAAGCCATCAACGACAGCCTGCACGCCACGGCCCGCACGCTCGACGGGATGGGCGGACCGATCAAGCAAGATTTGCAAAACCTCGTCGCTCTGATCGGCGACCCCTACAAGACCGAAGCGGCGATCCGCCAATTCCTTGTGACCAGCGTGGGCATCACGTCCGGAGTCGTCAGGGACTGGGACATCGCGACCACGCTCATCAAGGGCATGCCCAGTCTGGGGGCCGGTTTGAGAGACGGCGCGGTGGGCCTGACCCTGGTCCTTGATCGCGTCAACCGGCTGCTGCCAACCGCAGTGCAGCTCATCGACCGCTTTGCCCCGCGCATCTACAACCTCGCCGACAAGCTCGTCCCCTGGATCTCCGGCGTCGTCAGCTGGCTGACCCCGCAGATCTTCTGGGTCATCAATCAGACTCCCCCCCATCACGAACTGGCTGCAGAACAACTATCTGCCGGGGTGGGGAGATTTCGATATCGCGTACACCCCGCCGCAGGACAAAAAGACGCCACCGATCGCGGGCTCGCTCTGCGACGCGTTGCGCGCGCGCAACGTGCCGGGCATCGAAACCACCTGCGCGCCCGGCACCCCCCGAGGCGAGGGGGACAGCCTCGCCGACCTCTTGATGGGAGCAGCAGTCCGATGAGGAGAAGGATGACCCGCGTTCTTACGGCGCTCGCCGGGGTGTTGGCGATGGGGCTGACGTCGGCGTGTTCGCTCGACCCCACCGAAATCCCCCTGCCCGGCACCCATATCGGGGACGACTCGTACTCGGTCAACATCGAGTTCTCCAGCGTGCTGAGCCTCACCGCGAAGGCGAGGGTGGACTCCAACGGAGTCCAGGTCGGCGTGCTGGACCACGTCCAGCTCACCGGGAACACGGCGGTGGCCGTCGTGAACATCTCCACCCTGGTCAAACTGCCGCAGAACACCCGGGCGGAGCTGCGTCAGGCGACCGTCCTCGGCGACATCTACATCGCGCTGACCACGCCGGAGGATCCTTCCCCGACCGTGCTCCGCAACGGCGACACGATTCCGCTCAAGAACACCGCGCCGCCCGAGAGCATGGAAGACCTCCTGCGCTCGCTTTCCTCCCTCGTCACCGGGAGCAGCTTGACCGGCTTGTCCGATGCGTTCAGCAGTTTCCACGAGGTGGTCGGGAAAGACCCGGAGCGAACGGCGGAGCTGCAGGGCAAACTCGCGAACACCTTGCACGATCTGGCGACCCATCAGCAAGTGCTCGACCAGCTCGTCGCCAACGCGGACGCGGTCGGAGCCGCCGCTGCGGCCCACGCGCACACCCTCGACCACCTGCGAGACCAGCTGAACGCCGACGTCACTGGGCTCAACCGCTTCAACAAAAGCATCACCCAAATGCTTTTCGACCTTGACACCATCATTCGCACCGTCAATCCGATCGCCGACCAGCTCCTCCCCGCCGTCGCCCAGTCCGCCCTGTCCATCATGCCGCTCATCGGAGCCATCTCCACCGTCGACACCAACCTCTCGGTCCTCCTCAACCGCGGTTTCGGCCTGCTCCGCGACGCGATCGTCGCGTACACGTGGTGGGATGGCGGACCTCGCGTCACCGACAACGCGTTCAATATTCCGGACAACGTGCTCGTGCTCGGCGGGGTCGATCCGCAAGACCGGGCCGACGAGATGATTTCGGTCCTCCAGACGATGGGGCTGCTCGCACGATGAAACTACGGCTCAACTTGGGGATGACCCTGATCCTCCTCGTGGCGATCGCGCTGTTCGGGACCGGATACATGGCGCTGGGCGTGCTCCACATGGGAGCGGTCAAGAAGACCACATCGGTCACGCTCATGCTCAAAAAATCCGGCGGCCTGCTGCCGACCTCGGACGTCACCATGCGCGGACTCCGGATCGGGCGGGTCACCGGAGTCCGGACCACCACGACCGGACTCACCGTGTCGATGGAGATCGACAACGAGCACAACGTCCCGGCGAACAGCCCGGTCGGGGTCGAGGCGCTGTCCGCTGTGGGCGAGCAGTACATCGACTTCAAGCCCAGGAAGATCGCGCCGCCGTACCTCGCAGACGGCGCGGTGATCCCGGCGGAGCAAGTGACCTATCGCGCCACCTTGAGCGACATGCTCGACCGAAGCAGCGCGTTGTTCTCGGCGATCAATCCGAAAGATCTGGACATCATCGTCAAGAACATCGGCGAAGTGCTCGACGGCAGCGACGACATGTTCAGCCAATTGGCCACGGACGCTTCCGTGTACGCCAAACTGGTCCGAGAGAACAAGCAGTTGTTCGAAATGCTCTTCGGCAACGTGGATTTCTTCGCCGTGCAGATGAGGAAGCTGAACGCGAACGGCTTGTTCAAGCAGATGAGCAACGAGCTGTCCCCCAACTTCTTCGACAACGGGGCCGGCATCGGCCAAGGGGTGGAGGTGTTGTACACCGACATCGCAGAGGGCAAGTGGCTCACCAAGGATTCGACTATCGAAACCTTGGTCGCGAAGATCCGCGAATACCTGGACCTCCTATCGGGCCCGTTGAGCACATTCGCCCCGGTGCTAGAATCTCTGACCACTCCCATGCGCAACGACAAACCCGACGTCGGCCACTGGATCGACCGCTGGAGAGCCGCGTTGGACGCCGAAGGGCATATGCGGGTGCGCGCGCCCGGCGAGCAAGCCCCGCAGCAAGATCCAGAGCAATCAGAGGACGCGGAGCAACAAGACGAGCCTCCGCAGCACGAAGCTTCAGATCTGCAGGAAGGAAATTAAATTGGCCGACAAGGACGACCCCACGACCCACGAAGGCGCAGCAGCCGAGGCCGAGGCGGAAGAAGCCACCAACGACGACAGCGCAACCGGATCCGCCAAGGACGACGCGGCTCAAGGCAAGGCTTCCGACGACAGCGCAACCGAATCCGCCGAGGACGACGCGGCTCAGGACAAGGCTTCCGACGACAAGCAGAAGAAGAAATCCTCGGACGGCGCGGCCAAGTCCGAGGAAGAGCCTAAGGACAAAGGCCCCTCACGCGCGGCACGGGTGAAGCAGCGGGTCCAGTCGGGGTTCTCGTGGCGTTGGGCCGCGGCAGGCGCGGTGATCGTCGCGCTCGGCGGAGTGATCGTGTTCGGCTCCTTCCGGTACCGAGACGTCACGAGAGATCTCGCGCAGGTCCATCAAGAGCAGGCGGACCGGGACAAAGCGGCGCAAATGGCGAAAGACTACGCGCTGAAGTCCCTCACCTACACGTGGCAAGACCCCGACGGCTTCTTCAAATCGGTCGAAGACGGCGTGGCCCCGCCGCTCAAAGACAAGTACCTCAACGTGGCCGAACTGCTCAAGGGCATCATGGCGCAGGCCAAGGTCGAATCCAGCGGCGAAATTTTGGCCGCTGATGTGACCCCCAACCGGGCGGGTCCTACCAGGTCGTCGTGTCGGCGAGCCAGACGACCAGAAACCTGCAGAATCCCCAACCACGCGTGTCCCCCATCATCTTGCAGGTCGTCGTCAACAAGATCGGCAACACGTGGCAGATCGCCGACATCGGGCCCAAGACAGGCGGCAAACCGGCTCCCGGCGAACAGGCTCCTCCAGGAATCGGCGGCGGAGCGCCCGCTGTCCCTCCGGCGAAACCCAACGGAGCGCCCGCTGTTCCTCCGGTGAGGCCCAACGGAGCGCCCGCTGTCCCCGGACTGCATTAAAAGGAAGGCCCCCATGCGTTTCCGCCAACCGCTCATCGCAGGAGCCGCCCTCGTGCTCGGCCTCCTCGGAGGGACGGCTTCCACAGCCTCGGCTGAGCCCGAGGAAGCCGGCCCGTCCTGCGGCCTTGTCGATCAAATGCGCGCCGCCCTGCGCGACGAGGTCGGCCCAGGAGTCGGCGGCGTCCGAAGCGTCCTGCGGCAGCCGTACTGGCTCTTCGAGGTGCAGCAGAACGATGTGAAAGCCAAGCTGGACATCCTCGAAGGCGGGGCCGACCACTTGCGCGACCTCGACGACGGCGAGCCCGTGCCCGGACTGGCCCCGCTTCTGGGCCAGTTCGAAGCCGCCGTCGCCGAGGCGCGGAAGGAAACCGAGGACATTTTCTACTTCCGGGTGCTCAACGTGTACACCCAGACCCCGGTGCTCAGCAGGCATCCGATCCGGCCCTCGTACTGGGAGAAACTCGACCGAGTCGACGACCTCTCCGACCAGATCGACGATTTCCTTGACAACGTGGCCTGCGACTGACCGCAGGCCACGCGGTCTATTCCTTGTCCGCCGCCCGGTACGCGTCCTCCGCCGAAGGGCACGCTTTCCACATGCCGTCTTCCTTGCGGAAGTAGAGCCTCCAGCGGGTTCCTTTCGAGTCGCGGAAGCCGACCGAGCCGAGATCGTTGACCGTGCTCGTGCTTTGCACGTCGATCTCCCCCGGCGCGACTTTCGCGTCCGCGCGCAGGATGCTGCCCGCGTCCGGGACGTCGGCCGAGCACAGCAGGCTGGCCAATTTCGCCGTGTCGCCCGCGTCCTCGGCGGCCTTGTACTCCTTCGCCAGCGCCTTGATCTGCTGTGGCCCGCTGTCCGGGCTCAGCGTCATCTTCCAGATGAAGACGGCGAAACCTCCGGCGCAGATCAGGAGCGCGCCCACAATCGACAGCACGATCCACAGTGTTTTCTTGCTCTTTTTCGGCGCATGTCCGCCCTGCCACGGCTGCGGGAAGCCCGGCTGCTGCAGGAACGTCATACAGAGATCTCCTTGATCTTGCGATCGAATACCTGGGGCGAGCCTACCCCGCGCTTTCGCTCACCTCGAATCTCATCGCCAGCCGCGCCTTCTCGCCCCCGCTGAACTGCGCCGACGCGCTGGGGAGACAGCACGCGTTCGCCGCGCTGGCGCATGCCGTTCACGCGGCCTTCCTACCATGGCGCACATGTCCAGCGTTGTGCTCTCCTCCGCCCCGACTGACGCAGAATTGCAGTCCCGCTTCCGGCCGGTCTTCGCGCACATCGCCGAGGGCGCGATCCGGCGCGAACGCGAGCGACGGCTCCCCTTTGACGAGATCCAGCTGCTGCGCGAGTCCGGGTTCACCAGGCTGCGCGTCCCCCAGGAGTTCGGCGGCCTTGGCGCGAGCCTGCCGCAAGTGTTCCGCCTGCTCATCGATCTCGCCGAGGCCGAGTCGAACCTGCCCCAGGCGTTGCGGGTGCACTTCGGCTTCCTGGAGAACCTTCGATTGGAACAGGATCCGCAGCGCCGCGAGCAGTGGCTGCGCCGGGCGGGCGAGGGGGCCATCTTCGGCAATGCGATCACCGAGCTCGGGCAGGGTTTCCACGACCGGTACCGGACGACGCTCGCGCAAGACGGCCAGGGCTGGCGGCTGGATGGCGAGAAGTTCTACTCCACGGGCAGCCTCTTCGCCGACCACATCCTCGTCGCCGCGCAACGCGGCGACGACCGGGTCAGCGTGCTCGTCGACGCGGACCAGCCTGGGGTCTCCCAGCAGGACGACTGGGACGGATTCGGACAACGGCTCACCGCGAGCGGCACCTCCCGTTACGAGGGCGTGCAGATCCTCGGGGACCGAGTCTTCGAAGGCGGCTACGGCGACCCCGGCAAAACCCATCAAACCGCGTTGTTCCAGCTCGTCCAGCTGTCTGTGCTCGCGGGCATCGCCAAACGCGCGGTGGCCGACGTTGTGGAGGTCACCCTCGGCCGCACGCGGACGTTCAACCACGCCCTCGCCGACCTGCCCAAGGACGACCCGCTCGTGCAGCAGGTGATCGGACGGGGCGAGGCCGCCGCGTTCGCCGCTCGGGCGACGGTGCTCGCGGTCGCCGACCTCCTTGGCGAACTCCTCGACCTGCTGAACGCGGGCGAGGACGCGCCGCCCGAACTCTACGACGAGGCGGAGCTCGCCGCCGCGAAGGCGCAGAGCGCGGTGATCCCGCTCGTGCTGCGCTCGGTCACCGACCTCTTCGAAGTGGGCGGGGCCTCGATCACCCGCGCCGACAAGGCGCTCGACCGGCATTGGCGCAACGCGCGCACGATCTCGCTGCACAACCCGGTGATCTACAAAGAACAACGCCTCGGCGACAACCTGCTCAACGGCGCCGCCCCGCCCTACGCGTGGACCGTTGGCGAAAGGAACCCGACCAAATGACCCAACCAAGGAAGATTCGCCTCAACGCCTTCGACATGAACTGCGTGGCCCACCAGTCGCCGGGCATGTGGCGCCACCCTGAGGACCGGGCGTGGCAGTACAAAGACCTGAGCTACTGGACCGAACTCGCGAAACTGCTCGAACGCGGCGCGTTCGACGGCCTCTTCATCGCCGACGTCCTCGGCACCTACGACGTCTACGGCGGATCGGACGAGACCGCCATCCGCGAGGCGGCGCAGATCCCGGTGAACGACCCGATCCTGCTCACCTCCGCGATGGCCTTGGTGACCGAGCATCTCGGCTTCGGGATCACCGCGGGCACCGCTTTCGAGCACCCCTACCCGTTCGCCCGTCGGCTTTCCACGCTCGACCACCTCACCAAGGGCCGGATCGGATGGAACGTCGTCACCGGCTATCTGCCCTCGGCGGCGCGGAACATGGGCCAGGACCACACAGAGCACGACGCCCGGTACGACCACGCGGACGAGTACCTCGAAGTGCTCTACAAGCTGTGGGAGGGCTCCTGGGAGGACGGCGCGGTGATCCGCGACCGCGAGCGCGGAGTCTTCACCGACCCGAGCAAAGTGCATCACATCGGCCACGAGGGCACGTATTTCTCCGTGCCGGGCATCCACTTGTCCGAGCCCTCGCCACAGCGCAGCCCCGTCATCTACCAGGCGGGGGCCTCCTCGCGCGGCGTCCGGTTCGCGGCCAAGCACGCGGAGTCGATCTTCATCTCGGCCCCGGCGAAGCACGTGCTCAAAGAGCGCGTCTCGGCGATCCGGGCCGAGCTCGTCAAGGCGGGGCGCGACCCGTACTCGGCGCGGATCTACACCCTGCTCACCATCGTCACCGACGAGACCGAGGCGCTCGCGCACGCCAAGCACGACGACTTCCTCAAGTACGCCAGCCCCGAAGGCGGCCTGACGTTCATGTCCGGATGGACCGGGGTCGACCTGTCCAAATACCACCCGAACGAGCCGATCGGCAACGTGAAGTCCAACGCGATCCATTCCGCGCTCGCCGCGCTGCAGGCTCCCGACGACCAGGGCCGCGAGTGGAAGGTCGGCGACATCGGCCGCGCCGCCGCCATCGGCGGGCTGGGCCCGAGGCTCGTCGGCTCGCCGCAAAACGTCGTCGACCATCTCCAAGAATGGGTCGCGGAAACCGACGTGGACGGCTTCAACCTCGCCTACGCCATCACGCCTGGGACGTTCGAGGACATCGTCGAGCTCATCGTCCCCGAACTCCGCAAACGCGGCCTCTACCAGGAGGAGTACACCCCCGGCACGCTGCGGCACAAACTCTTCGGCAAGGGCGACCGGCTCCCCGGAGAGCACATCGGCAGCCAGTACCGGATCGGCGGCCCTCGCTCCACCGCGCTCGCTCGCAACCAGGCTCCGGAGCGGGTCGCGGTCTAGCTCAGCGCGCCGGGGCGAGGATTGGGAAGAAGCGGGGTCAATGGAACACGTGCCGCCGCTCGCGCAGCGGCACCTTCCCGTCGACGGACAGGATCCCCTCGGCCCGCAACCGGGCGAGCTGCTCTGCGGCAATATGCTGGGCGGGACGCCCCGAGGAGCCGATGACCCGGTGCCACGGCAGGTCCGCCGAGTCCTCGCGCATGATCCAGCCGACGTGTCGCGCGTTCGTGAGCCCTGCGGCTTTCGCGATGTCGCCGTAGGTCGCGACCCTGCCCTCCGGAATCGACGCGACAAGCTCGCGCACCCGCTCGAAATCGGCGTCAGTGAGCTGCGGCATGACAGCAGTCTAATGAACCGGCAAGGCGGGCCTTGCGCCCAGAGGAAGCCGCCCCTAGGGTCTCTTCATGGCGAAAAAGGGCATGCACACGGGACGCAAAGTCGCGTTCTGGATCTCCCTCGGCGCGACGATCGGCCTCGGGACGGCCTTCGCGCTCGATCCCGGCTTCGTCGACGGGCCGCTGCCCGTCCTCGTGCTCATCGCCAGCATCGGCGTGACCACGCTCTTCTTCGTCTGGGCCGTCATGGGGAACATCGGCCCGATCAACCGACTCGAAAAAGACCCTGCCGCGTTCCCTTCGCGCATGCTCGGACGAGTCGAGTCGCTTGACGAGGCGGGACTGGTCGTCAACGGCCGCAACCACCTGTTCACCTTCGTCGTCACCGTCTTCCCCTCCGCCGGCCGTCCGCGCCGAGCCGAGTTCAAGCAGTTCATCACCATGGGCGAGCTCCCGAACTTCCACACCGGACGCTACATCGTCCTGGCATACGACGAGAACCGCCCGGAGCAGCTGGCGCTCGACAAGACGCCCACGCCGGAGTGGCGTGACCGGCTGAAAACCGCAGGCGCGCGCTACGACGACATCGCCGCGCCCCCGCCCGCCGCCGAGCCGGCCCCTGCGGCGGGCTCCGCCCCTGCGGACCGCAAAAAACTCCTGGCGAACCTCGCGGCGGTCCTCGCCTGCCTCCTAGTCGGTTTCCTCGGCTCCATCGCGAGCACGCCGGTCGGGCTGTCCGGCTTCTTCGCGTGGTCGCGGGGGCTCCCCGCGCATGCCAGCGGCGCGGCTGAGCCGCTGTACGAGTCGCAGGAGCTCGACAACACCATCGCGCGGCTGCGCGAACTGCTGCGGGACCGCCAGCTGATCGCGTGCAACGTCTACGACAAGCACGTCGTCGTCGACGCGCGGAGCACGACCAACCCGAAGGGCAGGGACTCCTACACCTACCGGAACGGGACGCTCAAGCGCGACTCGACCATGGCCGGCCCGCCCGACGACCCGTTCTTCTCGGTCGTCGACGTGTCGCCGGACATGCTCCGCCGCGTCACGCTGGCGACTCGGCAAAACCATCCTGGGGAGGAAATCACCTACGCGGGCTACCGGATCAAACGCTCGATGTCGATCACCATCGTCACCACGACTTTGAACGACCGCGTCACCATGCCCATCCCGAACCCCGTCTGGACCGGCCAGCTGGAGATCCTCGTCGCCACGAGCGACGAGTACGGCGGCTCCGTGTACCGATTCGACGCGAAGACCGGCGAAGAGCTGCGTCAGCCGTAGGCCGCGCCGCATCGCCGGACGAGACTCCCCTTCCGTTTCCAGCATCGAAGCCCCGCGTCCCAGGCGAACGCATCCCGGCAAAGCCCCTCCACGAGCCGGGCTGTCCCCCGCGCCACTCGTTCCCCCGCCGCGCGGCGGGGCGTCAGAAGCGGCTCCGACCGCCTCGCCCGATGACATAGATCCCGCCGCCCACCGCCGCCAGCAGCACGACCACTGCGAGCGCCGGATGCACGAGCCACCACAGAAGAACGAAGACGAGAAGCGCCGGCGAAGCCAGGAACAAGGCCATGCCAGGGTGCTGCTTGATCACATCGAGGGCCGCGCCGACACGGGACCTGTCCAATTCTTTGCCTGCCATACGCGAAGTTTACGCGATGCCACCTGGGCTCTTATCTTCCAACCGGTCCTGCCGACCTGGTTACACAGCGGGGTCCATCCGCTACTGTGGTCGAATGCGCAGGAGCAGACTCGCCGAGCTGGGGCTCACCCCTCGTGAGATCGTCAAATTCCTGCGTTGGCTGCCTCGGACCCGCTGGCCGCTGGTCATTCTCTACGTCGTCTACGCGAACATACTCGGGGCCGTCATCGTCTTCGGCTTTCTGAAGTTCGTCCTTCCCCCCGAAGACTCCGTCTGGTACACCGACCTCGGGGACAGACGCTCGCAGCTGCTCTTCTTCGCGCTGCTCTCCCTCGGAGCCACCGTCTCCACCCTCGTCGGCCTTCGGCACGCCTTGCCGACGCTCATGTGGCATCAGGGGCGGCGGCGAGGCGTGCCGAACCAGCAGCTCGCCAAGGACCGGGCGCTGCGCCTGCCGGCTTCGCAGATGTGGATCTCGGCCTCCTTATGGCTCTTCGGCTCGGTCATGTTCGTCGTGTTCCTCGCCCAGCATTCGCCCCGGCGCGCGCTCATCGGCGGTTTCGGGGCGTTCCTGGGCGGCGCGGTGATCTGCATGGTCATTTACTTGCGCTCCGAGCAGGTGCTGCGGCCCATCATCAGCGAGGCCATCGCCGACGGAGCCGCCACCAAGCGCACCAGCCGGGTCTCCCGGCGGGTGCGCGTCGTGTGGCTCCTGTGCTCGGGCGTGCCTGTGGGAGCCATTTTCGGCCTCGCGATGGGATACGAGTTCGGGGTCCTGCACGGCAGCGCCAAACAGCTCATGTTCCCCGTGCTCATCATGTCGGCCATCGTGATCGCGGTCGGCCTGCTCGCCGCGGGCTCGCTCGCCAACGGCATCGGGGAGCCGGTCCGGGCGCTGCGCGAGGCGATGCGCCAAGTGGAGCAGGGCGATTTGACCGCGCAAGTCAAGGTGAACACCACCACCGAGCTGGGCCTTTTGCAATCCGGCTTCAACGACATGCTCCGGCAGATCCGCGAGCGCGAGCGGCTGCGCGCCTTGTTCGGCCAGTTCGTCGGCTCCGACGTCGCGCAGCGCGCGGTCGAGGAGGGCGTCCAGCTCGGCGGCGAGGAGCGGTTCGTCGCCGTCTTGTTCGTCGACCTGGTCGGCTCGACTCGGCTCGCCTTCCATCTCGGCGCGCCCCGCGTGGTGAAGCTGCTCAACGAGTTCTTCCACGCCGTGGTGGACGTGGTCGGGGCCGAAGGCGGCTATGTGAACAAATTCCAGGGCGACGCCGCGCTAGTGATCTTCGGGGCCCCGCTCGAGCTGGAAAATTTCGCCGGGCGCGCGCTCAAAGCGGCCCGAGTCCTCCAGGAAGTGCTCGCCGGGCCGCTGCACGAGACCAATGTGGGGATCGGGGTCTCCGCAGGGCCCGTCGTCGCCGGGCACATCGGGGCGGACGAGCGCCTGGAGTACACCGTCATCGGGGACGCGGTGAACGAAGCCTCGCGCCTGTGCGAGCTCGCGAAATCGGAGCCAGGCCACCTGCTCGCCTCGGCGCGCGCCGTGGCGCTCGCCGACCCGGAGGAAGCGCGGCACTGGATCCTCGGCGAAGAGGTCTCGCTGCGCGGACGCGACGCGCTCACGCGGCTCGCCCGCGCAGAGGCACCTCCGATCAGCTCGTCGGCTTCTTCGGAGCCGTCTTCCGAGCCGTCGTCCGCTTCGTAGCGGCGGACTTCGGCGCTGCGCGCCGCGAGGCGGGCTTCTTCGCCGGACCGGCGGCCCGACGGTCCGCGAGCAGCTCCGAAGCCCGCTCGTCGGTCAGCGTCTCCACCTCGTCGCCCTTGCGCAGGCTGGCGTTCGTCGTCCCGTCCGTGACGTAGGGGCCGAACCGACCGCTCTTGACCACCATCGCGGCGCCGCTGACCGGGTCCGTGCCGAGTTCGCGCAGCGGCCCGGCCGCGGCTTGCGCCCCGCGCCGCTTGGGCTCCGCGTACAGCGCGAGCGCCTCCTGAAGCGTGATCGTGAACAGCTGCTCCTCGTTCGCGAGCGAGCGCGAGTCCGTGCCGCGTTTGAGGTACGGCCCGAACTTGCCGTTCTGCGCGGTGATCTCCTCGTCCGTGTTCGGGTCGACGCCCACCGTCCTCGGCAGGGACAGCAGCCGCACCGCGTCGTCGAGCGTCACCTGCTCGGGGTCCATGGACTTGAAGAGCGAGGCCGTGCGCGGCTTGGGCGCGGCGGCTTTCTTGCCCTTCGCCTTCGCCTTCTCCTCTTGCTGCGCCTCGACCGCCGGGGGCAGCAATTCGGTCACGTACGGCCCGAACCTGCCCTCTTTCACGACGATCTCGTGGCCCGACTGCGGGTCGAAGCCCAACAGCCTGCCTTCGCTCGGCGTCGCGAACAGCTGCTCCGCGACCTCGGGGGTCAGCTCGTCCGGCGTGAGGTCCTGATGCAGGTTCGCCCGCTGCGAGACCAGCTCGCCGTGGTCGTCTTTGACCATCCGCTCCAAGTACGGGCCGAATCTGCCCACTCGCACCCAGATCTGGCGGCCCTCGGAGTCCTCGAACACCGGGATCGAGTTGACCTCGCGCGCGTCAATGGTCTCCGCGTTCGCGCCGACCAGGCGCTTGAGGCCGCCCGCGCGCGCCACGGAGCGGGCGGGCCCGTTCTGGTCGCCGTAGTAGAACCGGTTCAGCCACGGGGTGCGGTGCTCCCGTCCCGCCGCGATGGCATCGAGCTCGTCCTCCATGTGCGCGGTGAACTCGTAGTCCACCAGCGGGTCGAAGTACGCCTCCAGCAGCCCCACCACCGCGAACGCGACCCAGGCTGGCACCAGCGCAGCGCCCTTGCGGTAGACGTAGCCGCGCTCCTGGATCGTGTCGATGATGGCCGCGTACGTGGACGGGCGGCCGATGCCGAGGTCTTCGAGCGCTTTCACCAACGAAGCCTCGGTGTACCGGGCGGGCGGCGAGGTGGCGTGCTCGGCGGGGGCCGCTTCCCTCGCCGGGACGTGCTGGCCCTTCGTCAGCTGCGGGAGGTGGCGCTGCGCGTCGTCGGCTTCGCCGCCCGCGAGCTCGTCCACCGTCTCCACGTACGCCCGCAAGAAGCCCTGCGTCGTGATGACCAGGCCCGAGGCCGCGAACACGCAATCCCGCGCCGCGCCGTTCGCCGTCGTGGTCGTCGCCAGCCGCAAACTGGTGCTCGTGCCCCGCGCGTCCACCATCTGCGAGGCGACCGTCCGCCGCCAGATCAGCTCGTACAGCCGCAGCTCGTCGCTGTCGAGCGTCCCCGCCAGCTGCTCAGGACGGGCGAAGGAGTCTCCTGCGGGGCGGATCGCCTCGTGCGCCTCCTGCGCGTTCTTCGCCTTGCTCGCGTACTGCCGTGGCGCTTTGGGCACCGCGTCCGCCCCGAACAACGCCGTCGCCTGCGAGCGGGCGGCCTCGGTCGCCTGCTGCGAGAGCGTGACCGAGTCGGTACGCATGTAGGTGATGTGGCCGTTTTCGTACAGCCGCTGCGCGAGGCGCATCGTCCGGTCGGTGGAGAAGCGGAGCTTGCGGCTCGCCTCCTGCTGCAACGTCGAGGTCATGAACGGCGGGTACGGCCTGCGCGAGTAGGGCTTCTCGGCCACGTCCACGACGTCCAGCTGCGCGCCGACGAGCGCTTCGGCGAGCGCCCGCGCCTCTGCCTCCCCCACGATCCGGACCCGGTCGGGGTTCGCGGGCTCGCCTTGCGGGGTGAAATCCCGGCCCGAGGCCACGCGCAGCCCGTCGAGCTCCACCAGCTTCGCGGTGAACTCCGGATCGCTCGCCACAGTGACCGACAGATCCCAGTACGAAGCCGAGCGGAACGCCATGCGCTCGCGTTCGCGCTGCACGATGATGCGCGTGGCCACCGACTGCACCCGTCCTGCGGAAAGCCTCGGCATCACCTTCTTCCACAGCACCGGGCTCACCTCGTAGCCGTAGAGGCGGTCGAGGATGCGCCGGGTCTCCTGGGCGTCCACGAGGTCGGTGTCCAGGTCGCGGGGGTTCGCGGCGGCGGCGAGGATGGCGGGCTCGGTGATCTCGTGGAACACCATCCGGCGCACCGGCACCTTGGGCTTGAGCGTTTCCAGGAGGTGCCAGGCTATCGCCTCGCCCTCCCGGTCGCCGTCCGTCGCGAGGTAAAGCTCGTCGACCGTCTTCAGCTTGTCTTTCAGCTCGGTGACCGTCGCCTTCTTCTCCGGGCTCACCACGTAGAGCGGGTCGAAGTCCGCCTCGACGTTGACCCCGAGCCGCGCCCAAGGTTCCGTTTTGTATTTCGCCGGGATGTCCGCAGTGCCCCTCGGCAAGTCGCGGATGTGCCCACGGGAGGACTCGACGACGTAATTGCCGCCGAGGAAAGAGGAGAGCTTTCGGGCTTTTGTCGGGGATTCGACGATCACCAACCGCCGAAGACCGTCGCCGCTGGAGCCGCGCTGGCTCCCCGAGCCGCGCGTGTCGTCGGCGCTGCGCCGTGCTGCCACCGTTGCCATACCTTCCCAGTAATGCGTTCGCGCACCGTTCGCGCGCCGCGAGTCGTCACACCCTATTTATTTAGTCTCGGAGCCGGACCTGGCGTGCCAGCCTAGCCGGAACATCACTGTCCCTGGTTGGGGAGCGGAGCCTCCTCCACCGCGCGCACGGCGGTGGCGTGCAGATCCTTTCCGATCAGCGCGGTCTCGAACTCCACTTTCTGGCTCTCGACCAACTTCCGAAAGCCTCTGCCCTCAATGGCGGTGTACCGGACGAACACCTCGGCGGAACCGTCGTCAGGAGCGATGAACCCGAAACCTTTCTCGGGGTCGAACCACTGCACGGTTCCCAGTGCCATAGCCGAAATTCCTCCTTGCCGGTACGTCGGGCGGGCGTGTTCTCGTTCAAGTAGTAGAGCACATCTCGTCGAGAGCACACCACATTGAACGTTGGAGTCCTGAAATCGCTGCCAGCGGCGCGCCGGTCGGAGGATCTGTCGCGCACCAACAGCCGCCCTGTTCGCGCGCAGGTCGAGGCTTATTCGCCGACAGCTGCCCGAAGGCCGACCGTCTGGAAGCCCACCGTCCGCAGATCCCTCGGCCGCGAGGCCGACCCCTGAGTTCGACGGAAGGAACAGCCAGGCCGGAACCGTTGCGGCGATCACAGCGAACCCGGCCTCGGCCACCGCCTGGTCCGGCAAACACTCCAGGCGGTTCAGCTCTCCAGGGATGCTCACGTCCCTCCGGGGATGCTCACGTCGCCGTCGTCGTCCAGCACGCCGGCCTCCCCGTGGCGGCAACAGCTGCGACTTCGGCAGCTGCGAAGGGTTCTCCGCGAGCTGGAACAGCCCGGCGGGGCTCGGCGCTTCCGCACCGGCTCGGGAGCAAGAAGCGCGTCTTGAACGGACAAGACTCGGCCAAGGGCAGCGCCGCTTCGCGGTACGCGCAGGTCTCGGCTTCGGGTTTGGCCAGCAGTTCGGCGACAGGCGCAGCTCGCCGAGGAGACGACGACCAGCGCGCAGCGCTTCGTGCCGGCCATGATGCTGGGCTCCGTATCCCTTGCCGGTACGCGCCCTTCTGATCCGAGCGCGCAGCTTCCGGGGTCCGGCGGAACGGACGCGGGGCAGAACCCTGGTTCGCGCCATACGGGGCTCAGCCGCCCGAACCAGCCTCTGTCGCAGGTCCGGCGCGAGCCTCCGCCCGCGCCGGACCGAACGAGAAACCGGCCGCCGCCGCGTCGACCTCGACGACGACGAGGACGTCGAGGTCGACCAGCCGGCACGACACAAGCCGCCCCGAGGACCGGCCGACGAGGCCGCGCGCGGCCTCGCACGCCGACCGCTCCCCGTCCAACGCCCGAAAGGCTCCCGCCAACGCCGCGAGGTCCGCCTTCGACTGCGCCTGGTGCCTCGCCGACACAGCGGCTCCGACCCAACCGACCAGAACGGCGAACGCGACGAGCGCCGCAATCAGGAAAGCGCTGACCACCGTCGCCGAGCCTCGTTCGCACCGCAACCGTCTGGCCCCCCATTGCGCCAAGTGGACGAGATCCAAGGCGCACCGCGACATGGTGCGCCGGGGGCGGGGCCCACGAGATCCCCGAGCGGGGGACAGCGCAAGGGATCGCCGTCTGTGCGACGAAAAGCTCATGGACCGGCCACCGGCTCGATGGCCGCGACCGCTTGCGCGCCGAGATCGACCGAGGCCAACAACGGGGCCTTGAACGTCACGGTGGCGACGACCGAGTCAGCGCCCTCGTCAATGCTGATCTCCGCGCCGCGCGGCCCAATCCGCTGCGCGGTGGACCGCGCGTGCCCCAGATCTCCCCTCGCCGCCAACCGGGCGGCCTCCCGCGCGGCGTCCACGCAGCGGATGTGGTCCCCGACCGCGAGCAAGGCGAGCGCCGAGCCGAAGAGCACGAACAGGATCGAGGCGAGGCCGATCGCGCTCTCCACGGTCACCATGCCCGCCTCGCTTCCGAGGAAGCGAGGGGTCACACCCCGGTCGTGAGCGCTTTCTCGATGATCTTTTGCAGGAACGAGGCCACGGAGCCGCCGGTCACCACGGTGTACAAGACCGCCCCGAACGCGGCGGCGGCCACTGTCCCTATTGCGTATTCCACGGTGCTCATCCCTTCCTCGTTCCTGCTGAGCAAGAGCACCCGACTGACCAGCACGACCCCTTGTTGTTTCAGTTTCGACCACCACATGCGGCCTCCTTCCCTCTCGTCCGCCCGGCTTTCGAGCGGAAGCCTCATCACCCATCCCCGAACACCCCCGAGCCCAGGCCGATGATCACGGGGATCACGCCCAGACAGAGGAACGCGGGCAGAAAGCACAGTCCGAGCGGGCCGGCGAGCAGCACCCCGGCCCGGCCCGCACCGGCTGTCGCGCGGTCGAGCGCTTCGGCGCGCTCAGTCGTCGCGAGCTCGACCAGGCCGTCCGCCAGCGCGGTCCCGCTCCGGGCGGATCGCTTGGCCATTCGCGCGAGCGCCGCTGTGGCTGGCAGCTCCTCGGCCTCCGCCCAAGCCGTTTGCGGCTCCGCGCCCAACGCGAGCGAGTGGGCTGCTTTCGCCAACGCCGAAGCGCACGGCTCCGGGGCCGTGCGCGCCACAGCCCGCAGAGCGACAGGCGTCGGCAAACCAGCTCGGAGGCTGACCGCGAAAAGGTCGCAGCTCGCGGCCAGCGCGAGCGGGTCCGGGCGCTTCGCCGTCGCAGCGGAGCGGGCGAGCGCGTCGGCGGGCGGGCGCGTCCGAGACAACCAAAGCTGCGGATCCGGCGCGGCGAGCAGCGCCAGCGCCAGACTCGCCGCCGCGCCTGCCCAAGCGAGCAGCCACATCATCGGCCCACCCCCGATGTGATCCGCCTGGACCAGCCGACGCCCGCGCACGCGAAACCGCATCCGAGCAGCAGCAGGAGCGATCCGGGCCCGGAAAGCAGCACCTGGACCGGCCTCGCCCCGACCGCCTCGCCCAACAGCGCGCACAGCGCCGGAAGCCCCGAGAGGATCCTCGCCGTGGAACGCGCGCCCGCGAGCGCCGCGTCCGTCCGTTCGCCGAACCGGATCCGTTCCACCACATCCGTCCTCGCCGCGAACAACACCTGGGCCATCGGCACGCCTTCCCAGTGCGACAGCTCCCAACAAACAGCGAGCCGGTCCCACAACGCCCCGCCGGAGTCGAGGCCGTCGCGCCGGGCCATGCCAGCCCGGCGGCGCAGCCCCTCGCCGACGTCGCCGCCGAGGCGGGCCCGAGCGGCTGCTTCCCGCATGGTCTGCGCGACTTCCTTTCCGCCGGGAGTCGCGGACAAAGCGCGCTCGCCCGCCGCCGAGGCGAACGCATAGGCCGGATGCGCGCCGACTCGGAGCTCGTCCACCACGGCCATCAGCGCGGCCTGCAGCGCAGCCGCGTGCTCCCGCTCCCGGACACGGGCGCGACGGGCGCGCCACGCTGTCCGCGCGCTCGCCGCGATCAGCAGGGCCGCGAAGCCGAGCCAAGGCCGCACGAGGAGCAGCGCTCCCCCTGGAACCCACCACATCTGTTCGAGACGGCGCGCGAAACCCGCAGCCGAGCGGACCCTGCGAGGCGCGCGCCGACCGAGCCGGAGCCCGCGCGCTCGGCCCGCGCAGGCCGCCGACGGCCACATCCCGAGCGCGCACGCGCACAGCAGCACCGGAAGGACTGTCATCGCGCCGACCACAGCTCTCGGGCGACGACCACGCCGTCTCGACGGTCGAGGCGCGCGATCTGCGCGAGGGTCCGCGCGCCGGAAGGCTCCCTGCGCATGTGGAAAACGAGACGAACGGCGGCTTCGAGCTGGCCATGCAGGCCTTGACGGTCCAAACCGCCCATGGCTGCGAGCGCTTCGAGCCTGGCGGGCAGCTCGTTCGGGGAATTGCAGTGCACCGTGCCGGCCCCTCCGTCGTGCCCGGTGTTGAGCGCGGAGAGCAGATCAACGACCTCGGCTCCGCGCACCTCGCCGACGACGACTCGGTCTGGCCGCATCCGAAGGGTCTGCCGCACCAGCTCGCGGACCGTGACCTCGCCCGCGCCCTCGACGTTCGGCTTGCGCGCGACGAGCGACACCACATGCGGGTGCGCCGGGGCGAGCTCCGGCGAATCCTCCACCAGCACGATCCGCTCCTGCGGGCTCACCTCGGCCAAGAGCGCGGAGAGCAGCGTGGTCTTGCCCGACCCGGTGCTTCCGGTCACCAAGAACGAATGCCGCTCGGCGACCGCGCGACGCGCGAGCTCCGCCGCCTCCGCTCGCACAGAGCCCCGCGCGACAAGCTCGTCGAGGCGCTGCGTGGCGGGGCGGAGCACCCGCAGCGCGATTGCCGTGCCACGAACCGCGAGCGGCGGCAGCACCGCGTGCAATCGCACGTCGCAACCCCGATGCCCGAAACCGGGCAGCCTGCCGTCGACGAACGGCTGCGCCTCGTCGAGGCGTCTGCCCGCGGAAAGCGCCAATCGGCAGGCCAACCGGCGCACCGCCGCCTCGTCGGCGAAGGAGAGCGAGGAGCGGACCAGGCCTTGGCCTCGGTCGGCCCAGACTTGGTCCGGCCCGTTGACCAGGATGTCGCACAGATCCGGCTCCGCGAGCAGCTCCTCAAGCGGCCCCGCGCCGAGGAACTCGACCCGCAACGCCCGCAAGGCTTCGAGGACGTCGGTGTCGCCGAGCAAACCGCCCGCTTCCGCCCGGACCGCCTGGGCGAGCACTTCGTGGGTGACCACGCCGCCGCGCCTGGCGAGGCGCTCGCGCACCCGCTCGATCACCGGGGCGGTCATCGTCCTCATCGCCTCGCCGCCTTCGCGCGGCGGCAACCGAGCACCGCCTCCGCGGCCCGCAGCACGCTCGACCGGCTCCGCAGGACCAGCCCGCCCCGTTCCACGCCGACCGCGATCGAATGCTCGTGATGCATCGACGCGAGCAGCGGGACCCCGGCTTCCGCCGCGACCCGCGCGGCTCGCAGCCCCCCAGGAGACGGGCCGCGCACCACTGCGCCCAGCGTCGCGCAAAGCTCGGCTGCCATCGCTGCGAGCGAGCGCCCCGCCGTGATCGCCCGCAGCTCGGCGGGTATGACCAGAACCGCCGAATCCGCCGTCTCCAGCACCGCTTGCTGCAGCTCCCCCCAGTGCCGGGGGAGGTCGACGACGACCGTGTCGCCCGCCGAGCGCGCGCTGTCGAGCACCGCGAGCGTCGCCTCCGCCCCCACCCGGCACGGGTTGTCTCCCCCCGCGCCGAGCACGGAGAGCCTGCCCGCGCGGCTCGGCAACGCCTCGTGCAGGGCCGCCGCCGACACCCTCCCCCCAGAGAGGGAAAGATCTCCCCAGCGCAAGCCCGGTTCTCGCTCCATGCCGAGGACCACGTCGAGCCCGCCGCCGAGCGGATCGAGGTCGACGGCGAGCGAGCGGTTCCCCGCGCGGGCCGCGACCAGGGCGACCGAGGCGACCAAGGTGGAAACCCCCGCGCCGCCCCTCGCCCCGATGATCGCGACGATCCGTCCCGCGCCGACCCGGCGCTCGACCGCCTCGCCGACCACCCGCACCAACTCGCGCTCCTGCTCGGGCAGGGCGAGGACATGGCCCGCCCGCGCGTGGACGGCCAACTGCCAGCCCGATTGCGGCGCGACTCCCGCGAAAACGAGCGCGGTGGCCCCGTCCCGCGCGAGATGCTCCGCCGCGCACCACCGCGCCGCGTGCTCGTCCATCACCACCAAGCCCGCCGTGCGCCAAAGCCGCCGGTCGAACGGGGGCGAGTCCTCCACGAGGCCGCGGCCGGACGCGGCGACCACCTGCCGCACATGTTCGGCGAGCACAGGGTCGGCGACCGCGACGAGGACTTCTGGAGCCGAGGCGCGCTGACCGCGCCTGTCTCGGACGCCTGCTTCTCGGAACAATCTCATGGGTTCCATGCTTGCGCCCGCGCAGGAGCGCCGAGGTCCGTTTCGGGGATTTGTGGATAAGTGTTCTCGTTCTCCACAGGAGGATGGCTCGCGCGCCGCTCGGTCGGAAAAGCGCGCGCCGCGCGCGAAACCGCCCAAGGGGACGAGCGGAGATGGGCCAACCGGGAGAAGACATAGGACGGCCCCAGCGTGTTCGTGGGGGAGGGATACTAGGGCCGTCGCGCTCAGCCCCGGGGGGTCAGGCTGAGCGCCCCCGGAATCGAGTCCGGGGTGCTTATATACTACACATTCACTCGCGAATCCCGCAAACTGTTGAGGTGTATCGTTCATGCAGCCTCGGCGGCAGACCAGGAAGGACACCGCCATGCGATCGTGGATCCGCCTGACGGCGCTCTCCGCCGCGCTGGGAATCCTCAGCGCCTCATGCGGCTCGTCCGATCCGTTCTCGACCGACACCGGCGCGGATCCGGACCCGAACACCGTCGTCGTCGGGTCGGCGGCCATCCCGGAGTCGGAGGCCGTCGCCGACATCTACATCTTGGCGTTGCGCGCCAACGGCTTCCACGCGGGCGGCAAACAAGGCGTCGGGCAGCGCGAGGGCTACATCCCCGCCTTGAGCGCGGGCCAGATCAGCGTGGTCCCCGAGTACACCGGCAACCTCCTGCACTATTTGAGCCAGAACACCAAGGCCGCCACGGCGGAGCAAATCAAAGCCGAGCTGGACCAGGCGCTCGCCGCCGTCAAGCTCGTCGCGTACGCCCCGGCCCCCGCGTCCAACACGGACAGCATCACCGTCACGAAAAAACTCGCGCAGAGCTGGGGCCTGGCCTCCATCGCGGACCTGGCTCCGCACGCCTCGGAGTTCAAAGTGGCGGGCAACGCGGAATTCCGCCAGCGCTCGCAGGGCCTCGCGGGCCTGCAGGAGATCTACGGCATCAGCGTCCCTGCGGATCATTTCGTCCCGATCAACGACTCCAGCGGGCCTGCCACGATCAAAGCCCTGCGCGAAGGCCAGGTCCAAGGGGCCGACGTCTACACCACCACTCCGGCGCTCGCCGAGGGCGACCTCGTGGCGCTCGCCGACCCCAAGGGGCTCTTCCCGCCGAACAATGTCGTGCCGATCGTGAGCGCGCGCAAGGACACGCCCAAGCTGCGCCGCGTGCTCGACGCGGTGTCCGCTCAGCTCACCACCGAGGATTTGGCCCAGATCAACCGGGCGATCTCCGGGGACGGGGGGCAAGAGCCCGAGGAGGCCGCCGCAGGATGGCTCAAAGCGCACGGACTGGACCGCCCGCTCGTCGGCAACTGAAAGCCCGGAAAAACGCACAGTGAGGAACAGCACGGATATGCCCGAGGCGGACACGCCGAAACAAAGCGCCATCGAGTTCGAGTCCGTTTCCGTCCGCTTCCCCGACGGCACGCAAGCCGTGCAGGACCTCGACCTCGCCATCCCCGAAGGCTCCTTCACCGTGTTCGTCGGCCCGTCCGGGTGCGGGAAGACCACGTCGATGCGGATGATCAACCGCCTGGTGGAGCCCACCGACGGCAACGTGCAGGTCGGCGGGAAGGACGTGCGCGAGCTGGACCCGGTGAAGCTGCGCCGAGGCATCGGCTACGTGCTCCAGCACGCGGGCCTTTTGCCGCACCGGACCGTGGCGGACAACATCGCGACCGTCCCCATCCTCAACGGAACCCCGAAACGCGACGCGCGCTCTGCCGCACTGGAGCTGTTGGACCGGGTCGGGCTCGACCAGAGCCTCGCGACCCGCTATCCCGGCCAGCTCTCGGGCGGCCAGGCGCAACGGGTCGGCGTGGCCCGCGCGCTCGCGGCGGACCCGCCGGTCATGCTGATGGACGAGCCGTTCTCCGCCGTGGACCCCATGGTCCGGGACAGCTTGCAGGCGCAGATGAAGACGCTGCAGGCGGAGTTGAAGAAGACCATCGTCTTCGTCACCCACGACATCGACGAGGCGCTGCTGCTCGGCGACCGGATCGCGGTGTTCGGGCCCGGCGGCAAGCTCCGCCAGTACGCCGCCCCCGACCTGCTGCTGACCTCGCCCGCGGACGAGTTCGTCGAGTCGTTCATCGGACGCGACCGAGGCTACCGCGCGTTGGGCTTCGACCCGGCGCGCGGCGTGGAGCTGATCCCGCTCGACACCGTGGCGGAGGAGGATCTCGCCCGGCTGCGCCTTGAGCCCGAAGCGTGGCGGTTGGTGGTGCGCCAGTCCGGGGAGCCGCTCGGCTGGATCAACGACCACGGTCTGCGCGCGTTCGCCAACGGCGCGAGCCTGGAGGAGAGCCTCACCGCCGGCGGATCGCTGTTCCGCCCGCAGGACAGTCTGCGCCAAGCGCTCGACGCCGCGCTGTCCTCCCCCTCCGGCCTCGGCGTGGCCGTGGACGAGGCGGGCTCGTTCATCGGCGGCGTGGACCCGCGCCAAGTGCTCGACCTCGCTGGGGCCGGACGGCAGGAGTACGAGGACCACCGCTGGGCGGAGAGCCCGGGCGGCTCTAAGGCGTAGGGGCTGCGATGAACTGGCTCGTGCACCATTGGGGGAAGGCGTGGCCGATGGCGTGGGAGCACGCATGGCTCTCCCTGCTGCCGCTGGTCATCGGCGTCGTGGTCGCGCTGCCGGTCGGCGTCGCGGTCGCCCGCAGGCCGTGGCTCAGACGGACGTCGGACGCGCTCAGCAACATCGTCTACACCATCCCGTCGCTCGCGCTCTTCGCGGTCTTGCCCGGCGTGCTCGGCTTCGGCTTCCTCAGCCCGCTCAACGTCGTCGTCGCGCTCACCCTCTACACGGTCGCCATGCAGGTCAAGGCGATCCCCGAAGCCTTGGCCGCGGTGGACAGGCACGTGCTCGAAGCCGCGGACGCGATCGGCTGGGCCCCGGCGGCGAGACTGGTGAGAGTCGACCTTCCGCTCGCGGCCCCGGTGCTCGTCGCGAACCTCAGAGTGGTCGCCGCCGCGAACATCTCCATGGTGGCGGTCGGCTCGGTCATCGGGGTCGGCGGGCTCGGGCAGCTCTTCCTCAGCGGCTACCAGCGCAACTACCCCGATGTGATCGTGGCGGGGATCGTCCTGGTCCTCGTCCTCGCGCTGGCCGTGGACCTCGCCCTCGTCCTGATCGGCAGAGCGCTCACCCCCTGGGCCCGTCCGGGACGGAGGTAAGCACGTGGCGCATTGGATCCTCCTCGCCTGGCGTTATCTCGCCGAGCCGAAACGCTGGCAAATCCCGCAGGATTGGTGGAGCGGGGCCAGCATTCCCGCGCTGCTCTTCCAGCACCTCGCGTACACCGTGCTCGCCGTGGGGCTCGCCGCACTGGTCGCGGTGCCGCTGGGCTTGGTGGTGGGGCACACAGGGAAGGGCGGAGCGCTGGTGGTCGGAGCCGTGAACACCCTGCGCTCCATCCCGACGCTCGGGGTGCTGCTTCTCGCGCTGCTCGTCCTCGGCATCGGCTACACGCCGCCGATCCTGGCGCTGACCCTCCTCGCCGCCGCCCCGGTGCTGGCCGGGACGTACGCGGGAATCTCGAACGTCGAAGCCAAGGTCGTGGACGCGGCCCACGCCATCGGCATGCCCCGGCGGGACGTGCTTTTGCGCGTGCAGCTCCCGTTGGCGCTCCCGCTCGTCCTCGACGGGCTGCGCGGCGCGACCATGCAGGTCGTGGCGACTGCCACCGTGGCGGCGTACGCCGGACTTGGCGGCTTGGGCACCATCCTCATCGAAGGCGTGCAGTTGCGCCGATACGACCAGGTCTTAGCCGGAGCGGCCCTCGTGACAGCGCTCACGCTCCTGTTGGACGCGGCGCTCTCGTGGGCGGTGCGGGCCAGCGCTGCTCGGAGACGGTAGCCACGCTAAAGTCAGGGGATATGAGCGTCCCCGACCCGACCTCCGGCCCGAAATCGTGGCCGACGATGCTGACCTGGAACGGCCACACGGCCACGCAGCTGGAGTCCGCCCGCGTGAATCTCGCGGGCAACCGCATCCGCGCGTACGGGCGGATCATCTCCGCGGCGACCGCCGACCACGAAGCCTTCTCCGCTTCGTACGACCTGGTCACCGACGAGGAAGGGGGAGCCCAGCGCCTCTCCGTGAGCGTGCTGCGCGCGGGCGGCGACCGGCAGGTGTCGGTCACCAGGGACACGGAGGGCAATTGGCTCGTGCACACGCTCGGCAGCGTGGTCAAGTCCGGGTTCAACGGCGCGCTGGACGTGGACATGGAGCGCTCGTCCTTCTTCAACACCCTGCTGCTGCGCCGCCTCGGACTGCACCTGCAGGCGCGGGACATCGACGTGCCGGTGATGTACCTGCGGCTCCCCGAGCTCGAGGTCTCCGAGGTCACGCTGCAATACCGCGCAGACCCCGTCGGCATCCGCGTCGTCTCGCCGGTCTCCGAGAGCGTGATCACCATCGACTCGGACGGCTTCATCCTCGACTACCCAGGGCTCGCCCGCCGGGTTTGATCATCGCGCGGCGTTTGATCATCGCGCGGCGGCGCGGTGATCACGCGGTAAGCTGGGCCGAAACAGCAGGACGAAAGGCAAAACACCCACGATGACGTACCCATCGAGCGAACAGTTCCCGACCATCGACCCGAACCGGCCCGCCACGCCGTCGCACGCGTCCGCCTCCCCTCCGAACACCCCGCCGCCGAACAACCTCGGCTGGGCGATCGCAGGCGCGTTCTTCCTGCTCCCGCTCGCGCTCGCCGCGTTCTTCTCCTCCTCCAAGGTCGAAGTCCTCTGGCGCTTGGGCGACTACGCCGGAGCGGAGAAAGCCTCCGCCGACGCGAAGAAGTACGGCAGCCTGGCGCTGTGGATCGGACTGGGGCTGCTCGTGCTCGGCTGCGTCAGCTACGTCGGCGTGATCGCGGCGGCGGTCTCCTCCATCCCCTCCCACTAAAGCGCGCAGCCCCGTATTCGATCGGCCCGCTCTCGTCCTCTGGCGCGGCTCGGTCGAATGCGGGACAGGAGCGCAGGCCGAGGCACGAGGCCGGAGCGACCAAAACAACACAGCTCGCCAGCCTCTGCCCGTATTCGATCACTCCCGCCGCTGAGCGCGGGCCTGGCGCGGCTAGATCGAATGCGGGTAGATCGCGACCATATACGCGCCGAACCAGGCGGACAGCAGGACCGCCGCCGCGCCGACCAGCCATTGCGTCCGAGGACGCGTCTGCGTCAGCGCTTTGGCGAGCGGCAAGGCAAGCACGAAGACCGGAAGCAGCAGTCTCGGCCTGCAATGCATCAGCCCCGCCGAGGTCGCGGTGGAGGCGAACATGAGCACGCCGTAGAGCTTGAGTTCCCACGGCCAGCGCTGCGCCACGAGCACGACCAGCAGCACGAAGGCCGCGATCAAGATCAAAGCCGTGCCCGCGTCCACGATCTCCCTGCCTTCGACCAGCACCGCGTTGAGGTAGACCAGCGTGGCTTTTCCGAAGTCGGTCGTGGTCCCCCAGCCTCTGCGCTGCACTTCGAACCACCCGGCCACATCGTGAGTGCGCACGCTCACCCACGCGATGTAGCCGGCCATGCCCAACGGGGCCACGACGGCTGCGAACCAGGCGCGCGCCCCATCGCGCCGCCCGTTGACGAGCACCGCGACGATCAGCACGGCGGACACCGCAAGGGCGGTCGGGCGCACCAGGCCGGCCCCGAACGCGCAGACGCCTGCGAGCAGCCACCGCCGCTCGAGCACCCCGACCAACGTCCAGGCCGCCAACGCGCAGAACAACGCTTCGGAGTACGCCATCCAGAGCACCACGCCCATCGGCGCGGCGGCGAAAAGCACGACGAGCAAAAGTCCCGTCCGCCGCCCGCCGCACGCCTCGCCGAGACGCGCGACCGCGACCGCCGCGAACAGGCTCGCCACCACGCTGATCCCCACCGCAGCCGCAGCCGGAGTCACCCACGGGAGCTGGGAGAACAGGCTGATGAGCGCGGGATAGCCGGGGAAGAACGCGTACCCGGTGAACGCGTCCCGATGGTAGTGCGCGTCATACAGGCCCGCGGGCAGGTTCTCATAGCCGTACTGCGCGAGCGAGACGAACCAACGCCCGTCCCACTCCGTCAGCCTGCTCACAAGCGTCCACCCCCGCAGCGAGGCGATCCGCGCCATGAGCAACATGCCGACCGCCCTGGCCACGAGGAACAGCAGCACCGGCACGACCCAGCCAGGAAGCCTGCGCCTGCGCACGGCCTTCGCGCCCGGTTCGGCGACGACCTCGTCGACGGGAGCCGGAGCATCCAGTGTTAGTGTCACGCACTGCATGGTAAACAACGACAACCAACGGGCAGGACCAGCGCGCGCCCGGACAAGCGGAAACGGAACATGGCACTCGTAGTCCAGAAATACGGCGGCTCCTCGGTGGCGACCGCCGAACATATCCGCCGTGTCGCCGAGCGGATCGTTGCGACCAAACGAGCGGGCAACGACGTGGTGGTCGTCGTCTCCGCCATGGGCGACACGACCGACGAGCTCCTCGACCTCGCCAAGCAGGTCTGCCCCGCGCCGCCCCCGCGCGAGCTTGACATGCTCCTCACCGCGGGCGAGCGGATCTCCAACTCGCTCGTCGCCATGGCGATCCACTCCCTCGGAGCCGACGCGCGTTCCTTCTCCGGCTCGCAGGCCGGGGTGATCACGACCAGCTCCCACGGCAACGCCAAGATCATCGACGTCACCCCCGGCAGGGTGCAGGCGGCGCTCGCCGAGGGCAGCATCGTCATCGTCGCGGGGTTCCAGGGCGTGAGCCAGGACAGCAAAGACGTCACCACGCTCGGCCGGGGCGGCTCGGACACCACGGCGGTGGCGCTCGCCGCCGCGCTCGGAGCGGACGTCTGCGAGATCTACACCGACGTGGAAGGCGTGTTCACGGCGGACCCGCGCATCGTGCGCGACGCGAAGCGCCTCGAGTCGCTTTCCTTCGAGGAAATGCTCGAACTCGCCGCGTGCGGCGCGAAAGTGCTCATGCTGCGGTGCGTGGAATACGCCCGCCGTTACAACGTGCCCATCCGGGTCCGTTCCTCGTTCTCCCATCACGAGGGCACCATCATTCAAGGATCGATGGAGGACATTCCTGTGGAAGAAGCCCTGCTCACCGGCGTCGCCCATGACCGAAGCGAAGCGAAAGTGACCGTGGTCGGCCTGTCCGACGAGCCCGGCTACGCCGCTCGGGTCTTCCGGGCCGTCGCGGACGCCGAGATCAACATCGACATGGTGTTGCAGAACGTCTCGAAAGTCGAGACCGGCAAAACCGACATCACGTTCACGCTGCCGCGCGAGCTCGGACCGACCGCTGTGGAGAAGCTTTCCAGCCTGCAGCAGGAGATCGGCTTCAGCCAGCTGCTCTACGACGACCACATCGGCAAAGTCTCGCTCGTCGGCGCGGGGATGCGCAGCCATCCCGGCGTGACCGCGACGTTCTGCGAGGCGCTCGCCCAGGCCGGGGTCAACATCGAGCTGATCTCCACGTCCGAGATCAGGATCTCGGTCCTGTGCCGGGATTGGGAGCTCGACACCGCGGTCCGCGCGCTGCACGAGGCGTTCGACCTCGGCGGCGACGAGGAGGCCATCGTCTACGGCGGCACCGGCCGCTAGGAGCCTGCTCGTCTGCGCCTCTCTCGGCGAGGGGCGCAGACGCGGCCCGGGTTTGGGCTGCGGTGAGCGAAATAACCTCCCCTCGCGTCCCCGACCAGGTCTCCGATCATCCCGCCGCGAGTTCGGTAATGAAAAATTAACGTTGCTCGACGCGCGCTGCAAACGATTTGCGTCTAGGCTCACATCCACCATGATTGCGCTTAGAAAATCGACGCTCGCCTGCGTCGTAGCGACAGGCCTCGCCACCGCCTTCCTCGTCGCAGCCGACAAGCTGCCGGCGGACGCGGCGATCAGAAACGTGCCCGCGCCGCACGACGCCCTCGTGGTGAGCGTGCCCGCCACCGCCGGCCAGGACCATTTCAGCGAGGCCAACCTCTGGTCCAGCTCCGGCCCCGGAGCCGAGGACGTCCGCCAGAGCAGCGTCGGCGACTGCTATTTCGACGCCGCGATGGCCGCCGTGGCCCATACGCAGCCCGAGCGGATCATGAACGCCATCAACTTCGACCAAGCCACCGGCAATTTCATCGTCCGCCTCTATAACTACGCCGAGGGCCGCGATTATATTCCCGGCACGCACGGCGACGGGAACCCCTGGCCCGCCGGGGTCGCGGCAGTCCCCGTCTCGGTCACCGTCACCCAGAACGACATCAAGGACGACATCCGGGCGGGCGGCGCGAGCAGCCTCGACGACGGCATCCCCGGCTACATCTGGCCCGCCGTCATGGAGGCCGCGTACGCGAAGATCCTCTTCGGGAACTACCCGACCCATCCGAACGCCCAAGGAGCCTCGGGCGCGGTCGAAGCGGGCTTGAAAGTCGCCGAGGCGGCGAGCCCGGTGAATCCGCTCTGGTCCGGAGGCGACGTCGATCAGGGCATGGCCACCATCACCGGGCAGACCGGCACCTACACGCCCGCCGCGCTGTCGAGCTACGACGTGCTCGCCTCGGCGCTGGCCGAGCGTCGTCCGGTCACGATGGGGACGACGCCCTCGCGGCGGCTGTCTCAGGACCGGCTTGTGCTCAACCATCAGTACACGGTCATGGCCATCTCGAAAGACGCAAGCGGCGCGATCCAGCTCACCGTGCGCAATCCGTGGGGGGTGAACGACGGCGTCCCAGGCGTGCAGGACCCTTCGTCCGGCATCGTCGTGGTGGACTTCCAGCAGGCGCTCGCGGACAAAGTCATCGGCAGTTTCGACATCGGCCCCGCGCCGGGGGCGTAAGCCAGCCCGTCAAGCACAGGCCCGAGGCTCGCGCAACAGCAGCCCCGGTTTGTATTCGTTCATATGGAGGAGGAGAACGATGACCGCACCCCAGCTGCAGGTCGACTTGGAGCAACTCGCGGTCGGCGCGCAGAAGCTCGAGCAAGCCCAGGCGGAGGCGCAGTCCCTCCTCGACGGCACGTCCCAAACCGCAGCGGCGGTGGCCTCCTCGCTCCGAGGCGAGGCGGCGGCCGCCTGGGCAGACCTGCTCCAGCAGTGGCAGGACCAAGCGGCCAAGCATCGGACGCGAGGCGAACGCCTCGTGAACGGTATCGATAGCGCGGCCCGGACCTACGCCGCCACCGACAACTTGCAGGCCGACCAGCTCGCCGAGGCGAAGCCGCCGCAGGTCTTGCCCCAGCCAAGCCTCCCGTCCGACGAGGACGTCCGCGCGACCGAAACCTCGCGGAACCCCGACATCCGGGTCGGGACCGCCACCACGACCGGCTCGGACATCCTGGGCGGCGCAGTGGCCACAGCGGGCCAAGACGTCTTCACCGGCGACAACCTCTGGGCCACCACCGGCCCGAACGCCAACGACGTGCATCAGTCCGGCATCGGGGACTGCTACTTCGACGCGTCGATGGCCGCCGTCGCCTACGCGCAACCCGACCTGATCAAGAAGAACATCAGCTACGACCCGAAGACCGGGAACTTCACCGTCCAGGTCTACGACTACCCCGACGGGCGGAACTGGACCGGCGCGCAGCACGGGGACGACAACCCGTGGCCGACGACCAACCAGCACATCACCCCGAAAGTCGTCACCGTCACCCAGGACGACATCAGGCAGAACCTCGCCACCACCGGCGCGAGCGGCCTCGACGACAGCAACACCGGCCGCAAGGGGTACATCTGGCCCGCCGTGCTGGAGAGCGCGGTCGCCAAGATGAACGAGGACGACTACGGCTCCCGCGCCGACCCGCATCACCCCGGCCACACCTACGACTCGTGGTACCGCGCCACGAACCCCGTGGACGCGGGCATGCACATCATGCAGGACGGCTCGTCGGACCAGGGCATGGCGGTCGTCACCGGGCACACCGGCACGTACACGGCCCCATCGCTGAGCAGCTACGACGCGATCGCAGCCGCCCTCGCCAACCACCAACCGGTCACTATGGGAACCACGGCGGCTCCGGGCGGGGACCGGGAGTTCCAGGACAAGCTGGCGCACGACCACGAGTACACCGTCGAGGGCATCGCGAAGGACGCGAACGGCAATGTCGCGCTCACCGTCCGCAACCCGTGGGGCACCAACTCCGGCATCCCCGGCACGCAGGGCACCACGAACGGCGTCGTCACCATCGACATGGCGACGGTGTTGGCCGACGGCGTCATCGGCAATTTCGACATCGGCCCCGCCGGAGACCAGACCCAGGCATAGCCGCATTCGAGACAGGACGAAGGGAGGACCGGAGCCACCATGAGCTTCACGGACATCTTGCATTGGGACCTCGGGCCAGCGGAGGCGGGAGCTGAGGCGTTGAGCAGACGGGCGGACGGGCTCGCCCAGTACGCCGACGCGGTGTTGAGGGCTCCCGGCCTCGCGGACTGGACCGGTTCCGCCTCGGGCCAAGCCCGCGCGCTCGCGAGCGCGCACGCCCACGACTCCGAACAGATCGCCGAGCAGGCGAGGCGCCTCGTCGCGCCGCTGAGCGCCTATGTCGCCTCGGGCCAGGCGCTCAAGGCCGAAGCGCACAGCCTCGTCGCCGAGGCCGCCGCGCATGGCTTCGAGGTCCAGCCGGACGGCTCAGTCCGAGAGACCCGCCAGCAGCATGGCCTGTACGCCAAGGCTGTGGCGCGGCAGCTCGCGGGCAAAGCCGCGCAGATCCTCGCGAAGGACGACCAGCTCCAACGCTCTTTCGCAGCCGCCGTGCGGTCTGCGTGCGACGAGGGAGCCTCAGCCTAGGCCCCCGCGTAGCGCACAGGCTCAGCGTCCTAGCTGGTGCGTCTGCTTCGGGCGCAGGGCGGGGATCAACGCGCCGAGGAAGGCCCGCGCCGTGCCGACTGCGACGTTGAAAAGGTCGAAGGAGTCTCGCCAGACCGTGATCCTGCCGTTTTTGACCTCGAACCTGCCGAACACCCAGAATTTCGTCCACAACGGGCCGAGCTTGAGCGTGTCGAAGCGCTCGATCAACACGATGTCGCCGTTCTGCGCGATATTGACCAGGAGCACGTCGAATCCCCCCAGCACGCGGGAGCTGGCTTCGAGCCCTTTCGCCAGCCGCCGCTTGCCCCGCGTCCGCGAGACGGAGACATTGACGTACTCGATCTGCTCGTCGACCAAATCGAGAGCGGTTTGGAGGTCGTCGTTGTGCAAAGCCTCGAGGAAGTCCAACACGACATCCTTGAGCTGGGCGCGGGTTTCAGCCCGTCCGGAAGAGAGAGCCATAGCACATGATATGGCAAAATCGGAGCCACGTCACGTTTTCTCGGGATTCGGATCCCCCCGAGCGGAAGAACCGCTCCGCCTAATGCGACAGTTGAGGGATCTGGTGCGTCTGTTTGGGCCGCAAAGCCGGGACCGCCACGCCGAGGACGCCTCGCAGCAGGCCGACGAAGCCGTTCAGGTAGTCGAAGTAATCGCGCCAGACCGTGATCCTCCCGTTTTTGACCTCGAACCTGCCGATCACCCAGAACTGCGCTACGAACGGCCCGATCCGCAGCGCGTCCAAACGCTCGGTCAACACCACGTCGCCGTCCTGCGCGACGTTGATCAGCGCGATGTCGAACCCGAGCCATCGCCGCCGCGCGCCGAACGCGAGGAACGCCGACACCCCTCGCTTCGCGAGCGCGCCGCGCACCTTCGAGGCGGAGACGTTGACGTACTCGATCTGATCGTCGAGCAGATCGACCGCGGCCTGGTCGAAGTCGTGGAGGGCTTGGAGCAGATCGAGCACGACGTCTTTCGGCTCGGCGCGCGATTCGGTCGGAACAGAGGAGAGAGTCATATCACAATGCTATACCGAGATCTATAATCCGTATAGCGTTCACGCGGCCTTCACGCCGAATCCATCGCGTAAACTGGAACGATGAGCGCACGAGTCGGAGTTGTCGGAGCCACTGGCCAGGTTGGCGAATTGATGCGGGCGATCCTCGCCGAGCGCGCTTTTCCGATCAAGGAGCTGCGCTTCTTCGCCTCGGCCCGCTCCGCAGGGAAGAAGCTCGACTTCGACGGCCAGTCGATCGTCGTGGAGGATGTGGCCGACGCGGACGTGAGCGGTTTGGACATCGCGCTCTTCTCCGCCGGGGCGAGCACGTCGCGCGCCCAAGCGCCGCGCTTCGCCGAGGCTGGGGCCGTCGTGGTCGACAACTCCTCCGCGTGGCGCTCGCACCCCCAGGTGCCGCTCGTGGTGAGCGAGGTGAACCCGGGGGCCATCGCGGCGCGTCCGCTCGGGATCATCGCGAACCCGAACTGCACCACCATGGCGGCGATGCCGGTGCTGGGGCCGCTGCACGACGCGGCAGGGCTCACGAAGCTCACGATCTCCACGTATCAAGCGGTCTCCGGAGCCGGGGTCGCCGGGGTCGCGGAGCTGGCCGCGCAGCTGCGGGCGGCGGCGGACAATCTCGAGGCGCTCGTGCGCGACGGGGACGCGGTCGACTTCCCGCCGCACTCGGTCTTCCCCGCCACCATCGCGCTCAACGTCGTCCCCGAGGCGGGATCCTACCTGGACGACGGATCGGGAGACACGGTCGAGGACCGCAAGCTGCGCGACGAGAGCCGCAAGATCCTCGGCATCCCCGAACTCAAAGTCGCGGGCACCTGCGTGCGAGTGCCCGTCTTCACCGGGCACTCCCTGTCGATCAACGCCCAGTTCGAGCGGCCCATCGCGCCCGACCGGGCCCGCGAGATCCTCGCCGCCGCGCCCGGCGTCGCCCTCTCGGACCTGCCGACCCCCCTCGCGGCGGCGGGCTCTGACCCGTCGCTCGTCGGCCGTCTCCGCCAAGATCCGACCGTGGCGGACGGACGGGGCCTCTCGCTCTTCGTCGTCGGCGACAACCTGCGCAAGGGCGCAGCCCTCAACACGGTGCAGATCGCCGAGCTCATCGCGGCCGAGCGCTAGGCCGACCGCTACCAGAAACCCTGGTCCATAGCCTCGTCATACGGCAAGCCGTGCTGCGCCAGCTTGCCCCGGCGGCTCATCGGCATCAGGTAGAACGCGAACTGCAACGCCAGACCGAAGATGAGCGCGCTCACGGCGGCTCCGATCCACCACTCCCCCGGCAAGAACCAAGCCCCGACGATGAACGGCAGCCACGGCACCAACGACCGGAGGACATGCCGGGGCACCGCGCCTTTGCCAGTCAGATCGCCCTGCACCCACAGGCGCATGGAGTCAGGGAGCCGAAGCCCGAAGCAGTAGCCGAGCCATTGCCACGGGGTAGGCCGCCGCCGCGCAGACTTCACCATCGACACGCTCCTCGGGCTCCGGTCACACAATGCCCCTGCTGTTCACGATACCTCTGCCCCGACTGCGGCGCGCTCCACCGTCAACAGGCTCTCCGCGCTGTGCTCGGCGTGGTAGGCGGCCCCGCCGCCGCGCACGCCGAAGAGCCGTTTGCTCCAGATCAGCCACACCACCGCGACGACGTTGACGAGCAAGGCGGTGATTTTCAGCGGGGTGACATGTTCGGTGAGCTCGTATATCTCAAGCGGCAGGAACATACTGGTCGCGACCACCGCGAAATACTCGCCCCAGCGTTTGACCAGCCACAGCCCGACAGCCTCGATGATCTGCAGCGTCGCGTAGACGACCACCGCGAGGCCGATCCAGCGCATGGTGGCGCTCGAAAGGCCGAGCACTGTGCCGATGCCGTGCAAAATTTTCGACTTGTCCATATTCCAGCCGAGCTGGTCGGCGAGCGGGCGCAGGAGCGGGAGGTCGCTCTCGAACTCGTGCTGGGCGCGCTCTCTTGCGAAGCTCAAGCGGAAGACGGCGTAGGCGACGCCGAGGAGCACGAGCGCGCGGAGCGCGCGCTCGACGGCGAGCGCGCGCATGATCCACCGGTCCCGCAGCAATCGGCCGTGCGGAATCTCGGGGGCGTGGTCGGCGGGGCCCGACCGGCGCGGCTCGCCGGGGACGAAGTCGCCGCACCGCAGACAGCGCCACGCCTCGCCCACCGCCGTTGCCGTCACAAGACGCTCGCGCAGCCCGGTCTCGTCCGGGGCATACGTCGCATGGCCATGCCAACTGCAGTACCGCAACGCCCAATCCATGCCGGAAGAATACGCGAGGGCGCAAGCCCGCGCCCCTCGTCTCGGACACCCGACTAAAATTGATCTATCCATTTTCTTGACTTATTCCAGAATTGGCTGCATACTCGAAGCATGAGCACGACCCACCCACCGGCCCGGCAGCTCCTCGTGGACGCCGGCCTGCGGGTGACCGCGCCGCGCGTGGCCGTGCTCGAAACCCTCGCCGCAGCCCCCCACGCCACCGCCGACCAAGTCGCCTCAGAAGTCCGCGTCCGCCTCGGGACGGTTTCCACCCAAGCCATCTACGACGCGCTGCGCACCTTCGAGGAGAACGGGCTCGTCCGGCGGATCGAGCCCGCAGGCTCCCCCGCCAGGTACGAGACCAGGGCCGGGGACAACCACCACCACCTCGTGTGCCGCTCCTGCGGGAAAGTCACCGATGTGGACTGCGTCGTGGGACACGCGCCCTGCCTCGAGCCCGCGCACAACGCGGGCTACACGCTCGACGAGGCCGAGGTAGTCTTCTGGGGCTTGTGCCCGGACTGCCAGAAGAGCACGGCGCGACAGACCTCTCTCATCTAACCCCAACCCACCGAGAGATCAAGGATCAAATCATGGCAGAACAGCCCTCAGCCGCCAACAACAAGGCCACGACGAACGACTTCGGCATTCCCATTGCCAGCGATAACGAGTCGCTCAGCGCGGGCGTGCAAGGACCGCTCTTGCTGCACGACCACTACTTGCTCGAAAAGCTCGCGCACTTCAACCGCGAGCGCGTCCCCGAGCGCGTGGTGCACGCCAAGGGCGGCGGCGCGTTCGGCGAGCTGGTGGTCACCAACCCCGACATCGCGAACTACACCAAGGCGGCGCTCTTCCAGCCGGGCAAGCGCACCGAATCCCTTGCGCGGTTCTCCACCGTCGCGGGCGAGCAGGGCAGCCCCGACACCTGGCGCGACCCGCGCGGCTTCGCGGTGAAGTTCTACACCGAAGAGGGCAACTACGACCTTGTCGGCAATAACACCCCGATCTTCTTCATCCGCGACACCATCAAGTTCCCCGACTTCATCCACTCCCAAAAGCGCCTGCCCGGATCGGGCCTTCGCGACCACAACATGCAGTGGGACTTCTGGACGCTGCGTCCGGAGACTGCGCACCAAGTCGCCTGGCTCATGGGCGACCGGGGCATCCCGAAGACCTGGCGGCACATGGACGGCTTCGGCTCGCACACTTTCCAGTGGATCAACAAAGCGGGCGAGCGGTTCTGGGTGAAGTACCACTTCAAGACCAACCAGGGCATCGAGTTCCTCACCCAGGCCGAAGCCGACCACCTCGCCGGGGCAGCTCCGGACTTTCACCGCGCCGACCTGTACGCGGCCATCGAGCGCGGCGAATACCCGAGCTGGACGCTCAAGGTGCAGATCATGCCGTACGACGACGCGGAGAGCTACCGCTTCAACCCGTTCGACCTCACCAAGACGTGGTCCCAGAAGGACTACCCGCTCGTCGAGGTCGGCACATGGACGCTGAACCGCAACCCGGACAACTTCTTCGCCCAGATCGAGCAGGCTTCCTTCGACGTCTCCAACGTCGTCCCCGGCATCGGCTTCTCTCCGGACAAGATGCTGCTCGGCAGGGTGTTCGCCTACGCGGACGCGCACCGTTACCGGATCGGGGCCAACTACGCCCAGTTGCCGGTGAACGCGCCGAAGTGCCCGGTGCACAGCTACTCCCAAGACGGCGCGGCGACCTACACGTTCAAAGACCCGCAGGCCGCGGTGTACGCGCCGAACTCGTTCGGCGGGCCGCACGCGGACACCGAGAAATACGGCCAGGAAGGCGGGACGTGGGAAGGGTTCGAGGACCGCTTCGTGCGGGCCGGGTACGTCCAACACGCCGAGGACGACGACTTCGGCCAGGCCGGGACGTTGGTCCGCGAAGTCCTCGACGACGCCGCGCGCGAGCGCTTGGCGAGCAACATCGTCGGCCACGTCCTCGACGGCGTGAAGGAGCCGGTGCTCTCCCGCGTCTTCGAGTACTGGCGCAACGTGGACCCCGACCTCGGCAAGAAGGTCGAAGAAGGCGTGCGCGCGGGCCTGGGAGCCTGAGCGCTCGTGGTCCCCGCCGAGCCTGTTCGGCTCGGCGGGGACCACGAAGCCTCACAGCTGGAAGATCTCCGAGGGGGCTCCGTAGCGGCTGCTCCAGTCCTGCCAGGCGAGGCCGGTCGGGCCGATGGCGCTGTCGACCAGGGTCCAGCTGTTCCCGACTTTCTGCAGCAGCACGGCGTATCGCTGGGATTTCCCCCCGTTCGCGGCAGCCTCGGCGAACCTGGTCCCCGCGTAGTCGATCGGGCGGCCGTCCGGCTCTTTGATGTCGCCGTAGACGAACGCCCAGTCGTCCGACACGTGCAGGCCTTTCAGGGCGAGCTTCGCCAGCTTGCCGAGTCCTTCGACCAGAACGCTCGAGCCGACCGCCAGCGGGTTCGTTGTTTCAGGCATGGTTTTCCTCCTGACGAGTTATGCGGGCGGCTGCAAGTAGACGATGTTGCCGTACGGGTTGCCGTAGCTGATCTTCTGCGAGCCGTCCGCGTTGACGTTGTTCGAGCCGATCAGGCCGATCTTGCCGCCCGAGTTGCTGGCGACGAGCTCGGTGTGCTCGCTCCCGTTGATGATCGCCACCGCGCCGGGCGACGGGTTGCTCGTCACCGTCCAGCCCTTCGCCACCAGCCTGTCGTGCAGGTCGGCGACCGAGTTGGTGTGGAAGTCGATCAGACCGGCCTTCTGCAACGAGGCGGACACGAAGTTCGCGCAGCAGATGTCGCTGGGAATGCTCGAATCCATCGGCAGCTTGCCGCTTCGTTTGAGGTCCTCGGCGTTCTCCCCGAGGAACTGCTTGGCCACGTCGGCCCCATTGCCCTTGCCGTCCGTGCTCGTCTTGCCGTCGGTCGGGTTCTCCGAGCCGGCCCCCTGGTCCTTGCCGTCCTTGTCTTTGCCCTCGTCCTTGCTCTTGGGCGCTTCGCCGCCGTTCACTTGTTTGAGCTTGTTGGCCGACTCTTCGTCTTTTTCGCTGTAGTCCGAGACCGCCTTGGTCAGCTGCTCCTGGATTTGCTGCTGCGAGGAGGCGCGGGACATCGTGGGGCGCCCGGTGCTCTGCAGCTGCCAGTTGTCGTTCACCGTGTAGCCGTTTTGCACTGCTTGTTGCAGCTGCGTGTTCACCGCGTTCTTGGCCTGGCTCATCGTGTCGGCCACCGAGGCGAGGGTCGTCTGCAGCTTGGTCGCGGCTTCGAGCGATTTGTCGAATTGGGCGAGCCCGGTTTTCATCGCCGCAAGCTCCGCCTCAGCCGCCTTGCCTTGGAACTGGTTCGTCACGGTGTTCTGCGCGGAGACGATATTGTCGCGGTCTTTCTGCATCGTCCCGACGATGCTGGTGAACGCCTCCGCCTGTTGGAGGAGCACACCGGTGTTCTGCGCCTCGAATTGAGATTTCGTCAGTGTCATGAGCCTGTCGCCGCCCTTCCGTCTCGTTCTTGTTCCGTCATGCTCAGTAGCCTTGTGGGCCGTTGCTCGGGTTGGCCTGCGCGACCTGCGTCGCGAGGTTGCTGCCGTCCGCCGAGACCCCGTACTGGCTCTGGACGTAGTTCATCGAGGCGGCGATGTTCGCGACCGGGTCGTAGATGTTGCTGGACGTGCCCGCTTGGTGGTAGGCCGCGAACGTGGACGGGATGCACTGGGCGAGGCCCCGCGAGCAGTTCGCGGGATTGCCGTCGCCGACCGTGGCCCCGTGCGCGTTGCTGTCGGAGGTGTTGACGGCGTTCGCGTTGTAGGAGGACTCGCGTTGCATCAGCGTCAGATAGCCGTCCGTCCACCGCTTCCGTGCGGCGGGGTCGGTGATCCCCTTCTTGTCGAGCGCTTGGCTGATGTAATTGCGCATGTCCGCTTCGGAGGTTCCCGCGTTGGCCTTGTCGTAGGTGACCTTGCCGACGTCGATCTTGCCCTCGGCGGTCTCGCCGGAGGTCGTCGTCTTGCCGGGGTCTTTCTCCCCGCTCTGGTCCGTCGTGCTCTCGTCCTGCTTGAGCCCCGCCGCGGCGCGCTCGTCCTGGCCCGTGACTTTCGAGACCGCGTCGAGCAGCTTCCCGCCCACGTCGGTCGGCCATTTCGAGGTCGCGTCGAGGGTCGCTTTGAACGCGTCCGCCGCTGTGGGCGAGGCGGTGGCGATGGCGGAGTTCGGCATGCCCTGCGCCACATCCTCGCCCAGCTTCACCTGCTGCTTGATGTTCGAGACGTCCGTCCCGATCGAGACGAGCTGCTTCCCCGCAGTCCGCAACCCCTCGATGTCGTTGATCTGCAGGCCCGTGTCGCCCTGCGTCGTCGTGCTGCCCACAACGCTCCCTTCCTAAATGCGAGTGATGATTTTGTTGCGCCGTCCATGAATACGATCGTCTTGGCCATGTGCGGAAGAATTCGCCGCCGAGGGCCAGGATCTCCTCATGGGTCCCCCGCGTCGAAGAATCCCCGCAACAGTCCGCCGGTCGCCTCGGGGTCTTCGGCGACGCAGAAATGCTCGTAGGCGATCTCGCCGACCTGCTCTTTCGACAGGTACGCGTCGTCGGCCCGGACCCTGAGCAAGATCGCGAGCATGGTCGCGATCCGCGCGCGCCAGAACGGACCCGCGTAGGCGAACGGCTCGCCGACGGTGGCGACGTCGGCCCACGTGCCCAGCCCCGCCGATGGGTCCACCGGGTCGAGCCGTTGGTCCGGAACCCGCTTGGCTTGCGCGCGCGCGGCGAATTCGTCCCTCGCCGCCTCGACGCGCTCCAGGATCGCGGCGATCTCCCTGCCCGTCCGCAGCGCCGCGAAGCCCGCGTCGAGCTCGGGCTCGGACCGGGAAGCCTCGGGGTCGTGCCGAAGGGCGAGCCGCAGCGCGTCTTCGGCGAGCGCGAGCGCGACCGGCCACCGGCGCTGCACCGGGAGCTGCGAGACGACCTGCTGGTACAGGGCCTGGTCCACCGTCTCCAGCCGGGCCAGCGAAGGCTCCGAAGGCCCGACTGGCGCGAAGTCCGCGTCCTCCGACGGCCGCACCGCCCCGAACTGCGCCGCGGCCCGGTCGACCGCCTCGCCCCGAGGCGCGGTGCTCACCAACGAGACCAGGCGCAGCTCCGGGAGGCTCTTGCGCAGGAGCAGGAAGTGGTCGAGGACGATCCGCGCCGGGTTCGCGAGCCCGCGCCACGGCAGCCACCCCGCCTCGGGGGCGGCGGGGTCGAAGACGAGCAGCACCTGCGGGTCCCAACGCACTCCGAGCGGCAGAAAGCTCATGCCCTCGTTGCTCGTCGCGTAGAACCATTTCTGGCCGCCCGAGTCATAGGCCCCCACGGCCCAGGCCACGCCGGGGCACGAACGGCTCTGGCCCGCCAAATCGCGCAAGACCGCAGTCGCGCGCCGTGCCGCCTCGGCGTCGGTCAGCGCAGCGCCGCTCATAGCCCGAGCACCGCCCATGCGCCCCGATCATGGCGCTGACATGCTCGGATCCTCGTGTGCCGTGTTCGCATGAGCGCCTCCTCAGCGGATTGCCGTCCGTCGTCGTCAAAGGTATCACATATTGGATTACTCGTAGGTATCTAAATACATGCAGGCGCCCGGAAGGACCGAGGCGCCGTTTTGGCGTTGGCCCCGAAGCCGAGCGCGGACCACGGCGGGAAGCCGCCCGGCGCAATAGCGAAGTCACGCCCGCCGCCTGCGTGTGACGGCTGCTATATTCGCGGCATGCCAAAAGGGAAAGAAGTCGACGAGAGTTTTCTGCGCAGCGGAGTCGAGCTCGTCCGTTTGAACGTGCGGCTCGGCTCCTCCGCCGACGAGGTCTGGTCGGATCTGACCTCGCCGGAGGGCTTCGACTATGTGCCAGGGCTGAAGATCCGGTGGACTTCGCCCCAGCCGTTCGGCGTCGGCGCGACCCGGACGGCCACCATTGGCGGCAGCGCGAAAGCCGACGAGCGCTACTTCATCTGGGACAACCAAGCGCGCCGCAAGGCGTTCTACGTCGAGCGTTTCAACGCCCCTGGGCTCAACGCGCTCGCCGAGGACTACCGAGTCGCCCCGGACGGCTCCGGATCGGTGTTCAGCTGGACGATCGTCGTCGAGCCGAAGCTGCATTTCAAGCTGCTCGGCCTGATCTCCCGCCCGCTCGCAGGGGCCGCGCTCAAGCGGGTCTTCGTCAAGCGCTTCGGAGCCCCCGCGCGCTGAGCCGAAGGCGGAGCGCCGGCGCGGGCCACGCCAGCGCCAGGGTAGCCTGAGGCCATGACCGCTCCGAAAGTCGCCGTTGCCGGAGCAACCGGCCTGATTGGAAAACTGCTGCTCGCCGAACTCGGGGCCCGGCAGGTTCCCGCCGTCCCCATCGCCCGCTCGCTCGGGGTGGACCTGCTGACCGGAGCCGGGCTGGCCAAAGCCCTCGAAGGCGTGAGCGCGGTCATCGACGCGAGCAATATTCTCACCCGGAAGAAAACCGAAGCCGAGGCTTTCTTCTCCACCACGACCGCCAACCTCGTGGCCGCCGAGCAGCACGCGGGAGTCCAGCACCACGTGCTGCTCTCGATCGGCGGGATCCACGACCCCAAACTCGGCTGGCTCGGCTACTACGCGGGCAAGCGCGCGCAGGAAGAACTGGTCTGCGCGAACGACGTGCCGTATTCGATCCTGCCCTCCGCGCAGTGGTTCGAGTTCGCCGACAACGTCCTCTCCGGATTCTCCCGAGGCCCCTTCGTCCTCGTCCCGACCTGGCAAGTGCGCCCCGTCGCGGCCAAGACCGTCGCGCAGCGCCTCGTGGCGCTCGCGCTCGGCGAGCCGCGCGGACTCGTGCCGCACCTCGTCGGCCCCGAGGCGATGCCGCTGAAAGCCCTCGTCCGCGCCACCCTTGAGCACAGGGGGCAGAAGAAAACCCTGCTCCCGCTGCCCGTCCCGAAGACTGAAGCCCTCCTCGGCGGCGACCGCCCCGACGTGGCGGGCCCGACGCTCGCCCAGTGGCTCGAGGAGCAGCCGGCGCAGGCATGAAGCCGAGCGCGCGATGAGCCACGCCACTATGCTCCAAGCATGAGAACTGTGATCATCACTGTCATCGGCGTGGTTTTGGCCATCGGGGTCGTCGCGTTGAGCTTGGCCAGCAGCAAGGTCTCCGCGAAACAGCTCGCCGCCCTCTTCGCCGCGCTGTGGCTCGCCTTCGACGCCGGGGACACCGCGTTCGGCGCGTTCTTCGCAGAGCGGCCGGACGGCGGGAAGGGCTACGGGCTCATCGGCGAGATCCCTTTCTTCCTGGTCAAGCTTCTGCCTATCGCCGCAGCCTTCCTCGCGGCGCGCCAATTGGGCAAGCCCGCCGCGCCGGCCGAATAAGCGTTCCGCCCCTCTTCGCGCGCTCCCGACCGAGGCGGCGCGCCTGTGTTCGCCGACAGCTGAACATGAGACATGAGCGCAATCGACTCAAGTTGTATATAGTTGAGTCTGCAACGCTCAACGAGAGTGTGGCTCGCGAACACAGAGGAGAACAACGATGAACAATCTGAACGTATGGACTCGCCGTAGCCCCTTCGCCGAGTTCGACACGCTGGTCAAGAGCGCTTTCGGCCCAGCGGAGAGCTGGCCCGAGGCCACCGCTTTCTCGCCGGCGGCCGAGATCGCCCGCGACGGCGACGACGCGCTGGTCCGAATCGACCTTCCGGGCGTGGACGTGGAGAACGATGTGACTGTCGAAGTGCAGAACGGCCAGCTGGTCGTTCGCGGCGAGCGCAAGGCTCCGGCGCACGAGGGGCCCAAGGGGCAGGTTGTGCGCGAGGTGCGCTACGGGTCCTTCCGCCGGGTCTTCAAGCTGCCCGCCCAGGTCGCGCCGGAGGCCATCAGCGCCAACTACGACGCGGGCGTGCTCACGGTCCGAGTGGCCGGGGTGCATAAGAGCGCCGAGCCGCAGCGCATCTCGGTGACCAAGGGCGCAACCCCCGCCCCGGTCGTGGACGAGGCGGCCGCCGAAGCGGAGTGATCCGTTTGCGGAGCAGTTGGGGCCGCAAGCCTTCGGGCTTGCGGCCCCAACTGCTCCGGGGCGGAGCCGAGGGTCAGGACGCTTTGCCCAAAGAGGCGAGGACGATCTGCCCCACGCCCTCCGATCCTGCGGGCAACGGATGGTACGAGAGCGCTTGGCCGGGTGCGGGCAGAATGCCCGCGATCCACGCCTGCGAGCCCGCGCAGATGCCGTTGCCGAGCGATTGGGAGTACACGTCCACCAACTGCGCGCCGCCCTTCGCCGAGGCGGCGGCGAGCTGCGCGTTGAGCCTGCGCTCGATGGAGTCGAGCCAGGTGGAGTCTCCGCCGGTGACCGCGCCGAGCTCGCCGCATTTCACGCCGGAGGTGAACAGCCGAGGGTAGTTGACCACGAGCACTTTCGCTTTCGGCGCGCGCCGCTGGATCGCTTGGAGGATCTGGTCGAGGCCGTGCCGCACCGTTTCGAGGTCGTCTTGGAGCCCTTGCGCCGAGAGCACCGGGCGCTGCTCGCCGCCGTGGTCCTGGCAAGGGGTGCCGATGCCGAGCATGTCGGTCAGGCCCAGCGTGTTGCAGACCAGCACGGCGTCGATGAACAGGCCGCCGTCGTCCCCGCCGACGGTGAGCGTGACCAGATCGGTGTCGGGGGTGACCGCGTCGACCTGCGTCGCGAGCACGTCCGCCGTGGTCGCGCCCGAGCAGGAGACGTCGACGAACGAATCGTCGTCCCGGCTGAGCCCCAATCCCTCCGCGACGACGGCGGGATAGTTATGCGCGGAGCGGTTGCACGGCCCGGTGTCCACGAACGGGCCCTGCCCCGCCGCAGACGCGTACGAGTCGCCGAGGGCCACGTATTTGTGGATGCTCGGGGCCGCGTGCGCGACGCTGGGCGACAACGACGAGGCGGCCAGCGCCGCGCACGCGACGACGGGCAGAGAGCGTCGGATCTTCGACAGGAAACGCATAGCAGTTGAGCCTAGCTAACGATCCTGTCAACGCTCTTCTGCGCCGCAGTGTGATTGATCTCTCCTGCGCTTCGTCCGTCGCGGCCTCCGTCGCCGCCGGATCAGGCTGGCGGGTCGGCGGGGAGGACGTGGTGGCCGACCTTATCGCAGGACAAGGCCAACGAACTGATGTAGCGCACTTCCCCGTCCGGGCCGGGCAGGGCCGAGGCGATCATGTCGGGGCGCTCGAACTCCATCTCCGTGACGTGGCAGTAGAGCAGCTCCCCGGAGGGGTTGCCGTGCTCGTCGAACAAGGGCAGGTCGATGCCGTCGTCCTTGCGCCGCAGATAGTGGCGGCCGCCCGTGGCGAGGGCGATGACCGGCGGGAGCACCAGCGCGAGGGCGGCGGCGACCAGCGGCGAGTACGGCTGGATCGCCGACCCGAGCGCGCCGAAGTACGCGAGGATCGAGACGCCAGCGGCGACGACCATGGACCCGAAGCCGACCGGGCAGAAGTCGTAGAGCATGCCACGGCGGAACTCTGGGACTTTCGGGGAGATCTTGAGCAGGTACTTGTTTATCGCGATGTCCGAGGCCACAGTCACGATCCAGGCGATGCCGCAGTTGGCGTAGAAGCTCAAGATGCTGTTGAGGAAGTCGAACATGTTCGCCTCCATGAGCACCAGCGCGATGCCGACGTTGAGCACGACGAAGAGCAAGCGCCCAGGATAATGCTTGGTGACCCTGGTGAACGAGTTCGTCCACGCCAGCGAGCCCGAGTAGGCGTTGGTCACGTTGATCTTGATCTGGCTGATCACCACGAGCACGACGGCGAGGGTCATCGCGGCCCAGGGCGGCATCATGTTCTGGTAGATCGCGAGGAACTGGTGCACCGGCTGGTTGGCGACGCCGGGGTCGACGGCGCTGCCGATCAGGTACACCGCGAGGAAAAGCCCGACGATCTGCTTGATCGCGCCGAAAATGACCCAGCCCGGTCCGGCGAGAAGCACCGCGGACCACCATTTGCGGCTGTTCTCCGGAGTCTTGGGCGGCATGAACCGCAAGTAGTCGACCTGCTCCGCGATCTGGGCGATGAGCGAGAGGCACACGCCAGCGGCGAGCATCGATCCGGCGAAGCTCACCCCCACGTGCGCGGGGCTGCCGTCCTTGGCGGTGCCGCCGTACGCGAAGAACGCGGACACCGACTCCGGGTGTCGCCACAGCAGGTAGCCGAACGGGGCCACCATCAGCACGAGCCACAGCGGCGTCGTCCACACTTGCAACGTCGAAAGCACCTTCATCCCGTAGACCACCAGAGGGATGATCAAGAGCGAGGAGAGCAGGTAGCCGAGCCACAAAGGGATCGAAAGGCCCAGCTTGAGCCCCTGCGCCATGATCGACCCTTCGAGCGCGAAGAAAATGAAGGTGAACGTCGCGAAGATGATGTTGGTGACGACGCTGCCGTAGTAGCCGAAGCCGCTGCCCCTGGTCACCAGGTCCAGGTCGATGTTATACCGGGCGCAGTAATACGCGATCGGGAAACCGGTGAGCATGATGACCGCCGCGAAGATGGCGATGCCGATCAAGGCGTTGCCGGTGCCGTAGCTGATGCCGATATTCGCGCCGATGGCGAAGTCCGCGAGATAGGCGATCCCGCCGAGCGCGGAGATCGAGACCGTCCACACCCCCCACCGCCGATAGCTGCGCGGCGCGAACCTCAGCGTGTAGTCCTCAAGCGTCTCGTGCGCCTTGGACTTCGCCGCAGAGCCGAGCTGCCCCGCCTGAGTCTCCGTCGGACGGGTCACGGGCACCGTTGCTGTCACCTGTCGGCTCCTCTCGGTTCGTCCCCCATCGCCCCAAGTAACCCATTAGCGCATTTCGGAAATGTTTCCGAGCCGTTTGTGGCGGGTGAAACCTCCGGCCACCCGATGTCCGTCGAACCGCCCAGGCTTCAGCCGAACTGCGCGGGCCGCTTCGAATGCCCGCACCAGATGCCGTCCGCAGGCATCCCCCCATCGAACGCACCGAGAAATCGCGACGGGCGGCCTAATGCCCGGAGAAGGCGGGTGTCCGGCCTGTCTCTTCGCCGCGGGCTTCGGCGTGCCCGTAGCTCACCGCGACGAGCACGCCGAAGGCGAGGACCACGACGCAGAGCAGCATCGACTGGCTCATCGCCGAGGCGAACCCCGGGCGCAGAGCCTCCGGCAGCGCCCCGGTCTGCCCGGCAAGGCCGCCCATCGCGCGCGGCGGCAGTTTGTCGGCGGCCAACGCCTGCATGAGCGCCCCGACCGAGGCGGAGCCGAGGACGGCTCCGACCATGCGGGAAGTGTTGTACACCCCGGCGTCCCGACCGGGGAGGTTGCGCGTCGCGGCGGCTCCGATGGGCGCGTATGTGGACGCGGCCCCCATCCCGACCACGGCCATCGGGGCCATGAGCCGCCATTGGTCCGCGTCCGCCGTCGCGACGGCGGCGAACCAGCACGCGCCCACGCCGAGCAGGATGACGCCGATTCCGATCACATTCCTCGGGTGGAAGCGGTCCGCGAGCCTGCCCCCCAGCGGGGACAAGAGGCCCGAGGCCAGCGCCATGGGCGTGGTCGTCAGCGCGGCGTGCACGGCGGAGAACCCGAGAGCGATCTGCAGATAGAGCATGACGGGCAGCATGAATCCGCTCATCATGAACGAGACCGTCGCGATCACGAGGGAGGAGATCGCGAAATTCCGGTCGCGGAACAACGCCAGCGGCATGAGCGGCGCGGCGCGGCTGCGCCCCTCCCACGCCGCGAAGCCCGCCAACAGCAGGACCCCGCCCAAGATCAACAGCCAAGGCCGTGCGTCCCAGTCCCAGCGCTCTCCCTCCAGCAGTCCGAGGACCAACGCGAACAGGCCGAGCCCGGACAGCGTGAAGCCGACGAAGTCGAACGGCAGGCGGCAGATCGGCAGCGGCGGCAGCAGCCGCGTCGCCATCGCGAAAGCCGCAACGCCGACGGGCACATTGATGAAAAAGATCCACTGCCAGCCCAACCGGTCCACGATCACGCCGCCCGCCAGCGGCCCGAAGAGGGTCGCGAAGCCAGCTGTCGCCCCCCACGCGCCGAGCGCGGCCCCGAGCTTCGCGCTCGGGAAGATCCGCGTGATGATCGCCATGGTCTGCGGGGTCATGAACGCGCTGCCGAGCCCTTGGACCGCCCGCGCCGCGATGAGCATGCCCACCGTGGCCGAGCACCCGCACCACGCGGAGGAGGCGGTGAAGACCACCAGACCGGCGAGGTAGACCCGCCCCTGCCCGAACCTGTCCCCGAGCCTGCCCGAGACCAAGAGCGGCACCGACCCGGCGAGCAGGTACGCGCTCGTGACCCAGACCACCGAGCTCAAATCGGCCCGCAAATCCGCCATGATCGCCTTTTGCGCCACCGACACGATGGTGACGTCCACGAGGATCATGAAGAAACCGATGCACAACGCGGCCAGGGCGAGCCACGGATTGTGCTCGCGGCGCTCCGGAGCCGACATCAGATGACCTGGTTCGCGAGCGGCTCGCCGTCGCGCAACCGCCTGCAGTTCTCAATCGCGATGTCGAGCATGCGCTCGTTGGTCTGCTCGGTGAGCCAGGTCAGATGGGGCGTGACCACCACGTTCCGCAGACGGAGCAGCGGGTTCTGCGGATCGACCGGCTCCTGCTCGAAGACGTCGAGGCCTGCGGCGGCGAGCTGGCCGGACTCCAGCGCCGCCAACAACGCCGCCTCGTCGACGATCGACCCGCGCGCGGTGTTGACGAGCACCGAGCCGGGGCGCATCCGGGCGAAGGCCGAGGCGTCGAACAGCTTGCGGGTGGCCGGGGTCCCCGGCAGATGCAGCGAGACCACGTCGGACTCGGCGAGCAGATCGTCGAAGCCGCGCCACTGCGCGGAGCCGTCCGGCTTTGTCGAGGTGTGCAGCACTCTGGCATGCATGGCGACGAGCACCTGCTCGATCCGTTTGGCGATGTCGCCGTAGCCGACCAGGCCGACGGTGAGCCCGGCGACCTCCCGCGAGCGCTCGAGGTAAGCGATGTCCTGCATCCACTGCCCCGCGCGGGTGCGCCGGTCCTGCTCGGGGAGCGCGCGGATCGCGGCGAGGATGAGCATCACCGCGCCCTCCGCCACGGCGGGTGCGTTCACCCCTGGCATGTTCGCCACGGCGATCCCCCGCTCGCGGGCGGCGGCCAGGTCGATGGTGTCCACGCCGACGCCGAACTTCTGCACCAGCCGCAGCCTGGGAGCCGCGTCGAAATCGGCGGGGCCGAGCGGGCGCAGCCCATGCCAGATCACCTCGGCCTGCGCCAGCGCGCGCGCCCGAAGCTCCTCGTCTTTCTCTGAAAAAACCACGTCAAGCCAGGGATGGGAGTTCCCCGCGGCGGCGATCACCGCCGCCGAAGCGGCGAAATCCCCGAGCGCTCTGACGCTTGCTCCTGATGTTCCTGTCATGACATCGCAGCGTAGACTCCGCGAACAATCATGGTTGTGGAAGACTCGTCCGTCCCTTGGACCCAGCGTTGGCAGGTGTGGGTCTGCGTCCTAGCCCTCGCCGCGGCGGCGACGGTGGGCGGCCTCGCTTTGGCCAGCCGGAACGCGCCCGCGCCGCCCGCGCCCGCGCTGCACCTCGGCAATCTCGCCAAACTGCCCGACGGGCAGTTCATGGATTTCCTGCCCACCCGCGCCGACTTCCCGAAATCGCTCACGGGCTTCGTGACGCTGACCGCGGAGCAGTTGCGGGAACAGCCGGAACAGGCGCTCAAGACCGATCCGCCCCAGTGCGACCCCACGTCGCCGTTGCGCGGCTCCGCGATCCTCGGCGAGGTGCGCACCGATATCGTCGCGGCCTCCTCCTCGGCCTACACCTTCGCAGTGGCCCGCGAAAGCTCGGGCCAAAACCTCGTCGCGGCACTCCGCGAGCAGCTGGACGGGTGTTCGGAGGCCACGCTGCCGCCAGCCGTTGGCGGTCGCGAGACCCGGCAGCGCAAACTGCTCGTGCAGCGGCTGCCCGACCCCGATGTCGGGGCGGACCGCTCGATCTCCTACGCGATCAAAATCGTCGACGCGTCCGGCGACGGCGACGACGACGCGGTGCTCTACCCGCCGCAGACGCACATCCTGGCCCTCGCCGTGGTCCGAGGCGTGGCCCTGTACAGCTTGGCGCGGGACACGAGCCTGGTGTTCGGGGCCGACGGGCGCGAGCAGCTGCTCTCCAAGCTGGTGCGGCGCATCCGCATGTACTGAGGCCCCGCCTCACGCCCGCGCCGCGTCAGGCAGCTCCACGACCCGCCATCGTCCGGCTCCAAGCAGCTCCAACGCATGGCCGTGCCATTGGTCGAGCGTGCTGCGGTGGCCGACGCTGACCACCGCGGCCTCAGGCAGCTCTGTCCGGAGCAGCCCGTACAACCTGCGCTCCCACTCCTCGTCCAGCGCGGAAGTCGCCTCGTCCAGGATGACGACGCGCGGGGACTGCAAGAGCGCCCGCGCGAACGAGAGCCGCTGCTGCTCGCCCGGCGAGAGCACCGAGGCCCAGTTCTCCGCGTCGTCCAGGCGCGCGCTGAGCCGTTCCAGCCCTACCGAGGCCAACGCCTGTCCGAGCCGGGAGTCCGCCTCCGCGGCCTCCCTCGGATACGAGAGCACGGAGCGCAGATCGCCCAGCGGCACATACGGGACCTGCGGCAGGAACAACGACCGCTCCGGTTTCGCGTTCGTCCCCGACGCGTAGGGCCACAGCCCGGCCAGCGCCCGCAGCAGCGTCGTCTTGCCGCACCCCGACCTGCCTTTCACCAGCAGCGAGTCGCCAGGAGCCAGACGCAGCTCAAGGTCAGAGACCAACTCTCCGCCAGAGGGGTCGAGCACCGTCATGCGCTCGATCGCCAAACCGGACTCCGCCTCCTTCGCCTCGGCTCTCGGCAGCGAGCGCGAGCGAGCGTCGTTCGCGAGGAGTTCGTCCACCCGCAGGAGCGAGGCGGACATCTGCGTGAACTCCTCGTAGTTCACCCGGAAATACTCCAGCGCGCCGCACAGCTGGCCGAACGCCGTGTGGGTCTGGAACAGCTCGCCGGTGCCGATCTGGCCCGCGAACACACGGGGGCCCTGCACGAGGAAGGTCAGCATCCCGCTGGTCACTCCGCCGAGCGCGGTGTTCCACCCGGTCAGCCGCAACTCACGGCCGATGATCTGCCACTGGTTCGCCACGATCCCGGCGAACCCCGCTCCCAAACGGGACCGCTCCGCCCGCTCTCCCCGGAAAAACGCCACCTGCTCCGCCGAGTCCCGCAGCCGCATCAACGCGTACCGGTACCGCGCGCCCAAGCCCTCGCCCATGAAGTTCAGTTTCACCAGCGGGTAGCCGACCCAAAACGCCACCAGGGAGACCACCAGCGCGAACACATACGCGATGACGACCATGTACGGCACGGAGAAGACGACCCTGTACGGCATGAGGAAGACGGACACCGCGACCCTCGGCGAGAGATCCCAGAGCACTTGGGAGAACGAGAACGCGAGCAGCAGCGACTTCACCGCCCCTATCGTCAGCTTGGTCATCTTCGTGGTGACGGCCTCGACGTCCATCTGGATCCGCTGATCCGGGTTGTCCATCGGATCGGCCAAAAAGCGGTTCCGGTAGAACGCCTCGCCGCAGAACCAGTCCTCCACCGCGCGGTCGTTGAGCCAGATCCGCCAGCGCAACGCGAACACCCGCTGCAGATACAGGTCCGCGACGGCGGTCAGCACGGTGAGCGCGACCAAGATCCCGCTGATCGCGAACGAGAACCAGAACGCGTGCTTGGCCTGGTCCAGCCTCCCCGCGTCGTGCAGGGCCAAAGCCTCCGCCGCCGCCTGCACCGCGTTGAGCAAGTCGCGGAACTGGTACGAGAACACCACCGCAACCCTGACCCCGGCGACGGTCACCAGCAGCATCGCCCCCAGCAGCCACAGCGCGCTCGCGCGCGTCGGGGCCGAGCGGAAAAACCCGCCGCCCACCCGCGCCAGCCGCTTGCCCCATCCCGTGCCGAGCGCCAGCAGCCAGAAGAACCCGAGGAACAGGGCGACGACGACCAGCCACGTCTGGCCGACCCAGGCTGCGGACCGCCCGGCCTCGTGCGACCAGTCAGTTGCGGACAGGGGCATCGTCCGGCTCCTCTCGCTCATGCGCGCGTTGCTGTCCCATGGCACAATAGGGGCATTGTGACCACTCCTCCCGAATCCTCCCCGGCTGAGGAGATCGCGGCGCTGCGCGTCGAGATCGACCAGCTCGACAATCAGATCCTCGAAGCCGTCAAGCGCCGCACCGCGCTCTCCAGGCGGATCGGCCAGCTGCGCATGTCCCAAGGCCAGCCCCGGACGGTGCATTCGCGGGAGATCGCGGTGCTCTCCCGGTTCAACGAGCTCGGCCACGAGGAAGGCCAGCAGCTCGGCATGCTGCTCCTGCAGCTCGGCAGAGGAAAACCCGGAATCCCAGTCCAGTGAGAGCGAGAAAGCAATGACGATCGCGCAGAGCGCCGAATGGTCCCGCCTCGCCGAGCACGCGAAACAGCTCGGCGACACCCATCTTCGGGACATCTTCGCCGACGACCCCAAACGCGGCGAAGAGCTGGCGCTGACCGTCGGCGACCTGCGGATCGACTACAGCAAGCACCGCGCGACGCGGAAGACCCTCGCCCTGCTCCAAGACCTCGCCCTCACGGCGGGCGTTGCCGAGCGGCGCGACGCGATGTTCGCCGGAGAGAAGATCAACACCACCGAGCACCGCTCGGTGCTGCACACCGCGCTGCGCGCCCCGAAGGGGGCCTCGATCACCGTCGACGGCGCCGATGTGGTCGCCCAGGTCCACGAGGTGCTGGACAAGATGGGCGCGTTCACCGACTCGCTGCGCGACGGGACGTGGCGAGGGGCGACAGGGGAGCGCATCACCACGGTCGTCAACATCGGCATCGGCGGCTCTGACCTCGGGCCCGCGATGGTGGACCTCGCGCTGCGCCACTACGCGAACAGCGCGATCTCCGCGCGGTTCGTCTCCAACGTCGACCCCACGGACCTGATCTCGAACCTCGACGGCCTCGACCCCGCCCGCACGCTCTTCATCGTCGCCTCGAAGACCTTCACCACCCTCGAAACGCTGACCAACGCGCAAGCCGCGCGGGGCTGGCTGCTCTCGGAGCTGGGCGTCGGCATGGAGGCCGTTGCGAAGCACTTCGTCGCGCTCTCCACGAACACCAAGGGCGTGACCGAGTTCGGGATCGACCCGCAGAACATGTTCGAGTTCTGGGACTGGGTCGGCGGACGATACTCGGTGTGGTCCGCTATCGGGCTGTCCGTCATGGCCGTCATCGGCAAGGAGCGCTTCGCCGAGTTCCTCGCGGGGGCGAGGACGGTGGACGAGCACTTCCTCAACGCCCCGCCGGAGCAGAACGCGCCGTTCATCCTCGGACTGCTCGGGGTCTGGTACTCGAACTTCCACGACGCGCAGTCCCGCGCCGTCCTGCCGTACTCGCAGGACCTGCGCAGATTCCCCGCGTACTTGCAGCAGCTCACCATGGAGTCCAACGGCAAGTCCACCACGCTCGCGGGCGAGCGGGTCGACTACGACACCGGGGAGATCTTCTGGGGCGAGCCAGGCACGAACGGCCAGCACGCCTTCTACCAGCTGCTGCACCAGGGCACCCGGCTGGTCCCCGCCGATTTCATCGCGTTCGCCAACCCGACCGAGAACCTGCCGAGCACGATCGTCGCGTCCGACGGCACCCAGGCGACCGTCCACGATCTGCTCATCTCGAACTTCCTCGCCCAGTCGAAAGTGCTCGCGTTCGGCAAGACGCTGGACGAGATCCTCGCCGAGGGCGTCGCGCCGGACATCGCGCCACACAAGGTCATGCCCGGCAACCGGCCCAGCACCTCGATCTTCGCGCCGAAGCTCACCCCGAGCGTCCTCGGCCAGCTCATCGCCCTCTACGAGCACCAGGTGTTCGTGGAAGGCGCGATCTGGGGCATCAATTCCTTCGACCAATGGGGCGTCGAGCTGGGCAAGGCCCAGGCCAAAGCGCTCGTCGAACCGCTCGTCGCGAAATCGCCCGCCCCCGTGGACGACTCCTCCACCCAAGCCCTCCTCAACTGGTACCGGACGCAACGAGACGAAGCCATGATCACAACACGATCCGGGACATCACAGCTCCCACACGACCAATGGGGAAGCCGAGCCGAGCAAGGCCCAGGCCAAAGCGCTCGTCGAACCGCTCGTCGCGAAATCGCCCGCCCCCGTGGACGACTCCTCCACCCAAGCCCTCCTCAACTGGTACCGGACGCAACGAGGGTGAGAGCCGACACAGCGCCGGGAAAAGTCAATATCGCGCAAGGGGCCCTTCGCGGCTCCCAGGACGGCGATCTGGTGCGCTTTTACGGCGTGCCGTACGCGCGGCCGCCTGTCGGGGACTTGCGTTTCCGCGCTCCCCAGCCCGCCGACCCCTGGACCGGGGAACTCGACGCGACCACGTTCGGCCTCCCCTGCCCGCAACCCGGCTTCGAGTTCCCGTTCAAAAAACCGCTCCGGTCCGAAGACTGCCTGCGCCTGAACATCGTGGCCCGCGCCGAGCCAGGCTCGGGCAGACCGGTCCTCGTGTTCTTCCACGGCGGCCTCAACCTCTTCGGCAACGGCTCCTGCATCTCCGGCGGCGACTCCCTGCTGCGCCGCGGCGACGTGGTCCTGGTGTCCGTCAATTTCCGGCTCGGCCCGTTCGGCTACACGCATTTCGGCGAGTTCAGCACGCCGAAGCGGCCCTTCGAGACGAACCTCGGCCTGCAAGACCAGATCGCGGCGCTCGCCTGGATCCAGCAGAACATCGCGGCTTTCGGCGGCGACCCCTGCAATGTGACTATCTGGGGCCAGTCCTCCGGGGCGAACGCGGTCCTCTCGCTCATGTCGTCGCCCAAGTCCGCCGGGCTGTTCCACCGGGCTATCGCGCAAAGCCCGCCCGCGGCCACCATCCTGGACAAGGAGGACGGCGAGCTTTACGCGCGCTGGTTCCTCGAAGCGCTCGGGGCCGGGCCGAGCGAGGCTCAGCTCGCCCTGACCAGGGCGACGAGCGACGAGCTCGTCGCCGCAGTGGTCAAACTGGGCAAGCTGGTCGGCAAGCGCAGGCCCGGCGCGCGGTACCTCGCCCCGGTCGTGGACGGGGAGGTGCTGCCCCGGCGGGTCATCGACGCGTTCGCGGGCGGGCACGCGCACCGCGTGCCGCTCCTCATCGGCACGAACAGGGACGACGTCATCGTGCAGCTGAAACGGGGCGGCCTGTCCAGCGAGGCGCGGGATCTGATCGCGGCCGTCACCGCGCAGGACCCGGACCTGGCCGCGCGCATTCCGAGCGTCTTCCCGAACCTGCCCGAAAAACGCGCCGCGATCCCGTTCAACGGCGATTTGCGCTACTGGGTCCCGGCTCTCGCCGTGGCCGAGGGCCACAGCGCCAACGCGCCGACGTACATGTACCGCTACGACTGGTCGAGCCGCGTGTCGCGGCTGCTCGGCTTCGGAGCCACCCACACCATCGAGCTCATCGCCTGCTTCGACAGGCTGAAATCCTTCCGGTCCGTCTTCCTGGCGCTCAGCGGGCCGGCCGAGCGCCAAGGGCTGGCCCAAGCCGCCGAGCACTTGCAGCGGCGCTGGCTCTCCTTCGCCCAGACCGGCACGCCTGGCGAGGCGTGGCCGCAATACCGCCCCCAGGACCGGCAGACGCTGATCCTGAACACCTCGGAGCGGGTGGAGTCCGACCCGTGGCCCGAGCGGCGGACGTTCTGGTCCGGCTTCGACATCTCCGGGTTCAACCACAAGGCCAGCGTCATTTGAGCAGGCGCGACATCCGCCGGTCCGCCAGCACGTGCCCCCCGGTCTGACAGGTCGCGCAATACTGCCAGCTCCGGTCCGCGAACGACACCTCGCGCACGACATCCCCGCACGCCGAGCACGGCTCGCCGGTCCGCCCGTGCACCCGCATGCCTTCGCGCTTCTCCGCCTTCAACAGCGCCGCCTCCTGCCCCACCGCGCGTTCGACAGCTTCGAGGAGCACTCCGCGCAACGCGGGGAACAACTGCCCCGGATCGGTCTTGTCCGAGGGGGAGAACGGGGAGATCTTCGCGGCGAAGAGGATCTCGTCGGAGTACGCGTTCCCGATCCCCGCGATCAGATGCTGATCGACCAGCACGTTCTTGATCCGCGCCGTCGTGCCCGCCAAGATTCCGGCGAGTCCGGCCTCGTCGAGGTCCAGCGCGTCCGGGCCGAGTTTGGCAACGCTCGGCACGTCGGCCTCGTCGCGCACCACCCAGACCGCGAGCCGTTTCTGCGTCCCTGCCTCGGTGAGCTCGAAGCTCTCGCGCTCCCCGCCGCACCGCACCCGCAGCGCCAGCGGGCCCCGGCCAGGCTTCGGCGGGCGCTCCGGGGTCTCGCGGATCCAGCGCAGCCAGCCCGCGCGGGACAGATGGATCACCAAGCGCAGCTCGCCGCACCGTATGATGAGATGTTTACCGGCCCGACCAACTTGTTCGACCTTTTGGCCGACCAGTTCGCTTATCGGCGGCGCTGCCGTTTTGAGCACCGAGAAGGCGCAGACGTCCACGCCACGGACTGCTGTCCCGACCGCTCGGTCGGCGAGGAAATTCGCGAGGGCTTGCACCTCGGGAAGCTCAGGCACGACATCAGTATGCCGAACGGATATGAGAGAGGTTGCACGTGACTGACGAGGAGTTCGCGGCCAGGCTCGCGCACGACACCGGCCAGCTGCTGCTCGCGGTCAACAACACGAGCCTGCTCTCCAGCCACGACCTCGGCGACGCCGGGGACTCCCTCGCCCAGGATTTCATCGCCCGAACGTTGGAGCTGCACCGCCCGAACGACGCGGTGCTCTCCGAGGAGGCCAGGGACGACGCCGCTCGGCTGACCGCGAAACGCGTGTGGATCGTGGACCCGCTGGACGGGACGAGCGAATACCGCCGCCGGGGCGAGGACTGGGCGGTGCACATCGCCCTGGTCCAGAACGGCGTCCCGACCGCCTCCGCCGTAGCGCTGCCCCCGCGCGGGACAGTGTTCCGCTCCGACACCGTTGGCAAAGCGGACGGCCCTCTCACCAGGTCCATGGTCGTCAGCCGGGGCCGCCCTCCCATGGAGGCGCTGCTCGTCGCGAAAAGGCTCGGAATGCAGCTCGACCCGGTGAACTCCGCGGGAGTCAAAGCGATGGCCGTGGTCGAGGGCCGCGCCGACGCGTACGTGCACGCGGGGGGCCAGCACCAGTGGGACTCCGCCGCGCCGGTCGGAGTCGCGCTCGCGGCGGGCCTCTGGTGCTCGCGGCTGTCCGGCGCGCCGCTCGTCTACAACACGCGCAGCACGTACCTCCCGGACCTGGTGATCTGCCGCCAAGAGGTCAAGGACGACATCCTCTCGGTCCTGCACGCCCTGCGGCGCTGAGCCGGGCTCCCGTCAGGCGGGTTTGACCGCCCGGCCCACCGCCATGCTCCCCGCCGGGTTCGGCAGCCACGCCGGAGTCACCCGGACCAGCCGCGAGCGGTCGACCGCGAAACCGGCCCGCCGTATCGCGCCGACGGTGTCGCGGTGCGTGTGGCAGTTGCCGAAAAGCCGAGGCCAGAACGTCGCGTCCGCCGCCCGTTGCAGCGTCCCCAGCGCGCCCGCCGCCGCCACATGTTCCACAAAGCGCAGCTCGCCGCCCGGCCGGAGCGCGCTGAAGGCCTGGGCGAGGGCGTGCTCGGCCTCCGGCACAGAGCACAGCACGAGCGAGGCGACCACCGCGTCGAACTTCTCCGGAGCCAGGGGCGACAGGTCCTCGAACGCGCCGTCGCGCACCTCGATCTGGACCGGCGCGGCCGCCGCCGCCTGTTCCGCGAGCGCCCGCAGGCTCGGCTCGGGCTCCACGGCCACGACGCGGCGCACCGTCGAGGGGTACAGCGGGAAATTCGTCCCCGTTCCGGCTCCGACTTCGAGCACTGCGCCCGCGAGCCCGGCGAGGTTCTCCACGCGCAGCCGGCGCAGCGCCTTCGGCTCCCGGCGCACGATCGCGGGCCACAGACGGGCGAACAGCGAGGCAGGCGCTTCTCCGGGCATACCCCTCACCTTACTGCGCCCCTCGTAGAGTAGTGCTGTGTCGAGCGCGCATATTGTCACCACCCCGCTCACCACCGCCACAGCGCTGTCCTCGTGGCGGCTCGACGTGCCCGTCCTCGTCGTGGTCGCCGCGCTGGGCCTTGGCTACTGGCGCTGCTCGCGGCACGGGGGCGTGGCCGTGTCGCGGGCCGCGAGCTTTTCCTGCGGCCTCGCCTTGTGGGCCGGCGCGAGGGCCGGCTTCCTCGGGGTCTACGCGGACACCCTGTTCTGGGTCCGCGCGCTGCAGTTCACCGTGCTGTTCTTCGTCGTGCCTTTCCTCTTGGCCCTCGGCAAGCCGCTGACCGCGCTGCGCGGCGCGCTCGGCGAGACCGGGAAAGCGCGGTTCGACGCGGCGCTGTCCTGCGCCCCAGCCCGGTTCCTCACATATCCCCTCGCCACTGCGGCCTCGGTCCTCGTCCTCCCGTGGGTGGTCTACATGACGCCCTTGTACCCGGCGCTGCTCGAACATGAAATCGTCGACCAGGCGGCTCAGTTCGTCGTCGTCCTGGTCGGGTTCGGCTATTTCTATTCGCGGCTCCAATCAGACCCGACCCCGAAGAAGTACCCGCAGCTGATCACCTTGCTGCTCACCGTGGCCGAAGTCATCGGCGACGGCGCGCTCGGGCTCGTGCTCGCGCTCGGGGACGTCCTCTCGCCAGCGCATTACGCGGCCAGAAGCTGGGGGCCGTCGCTCCGCATGGACCAAACCATCGGAGCCGGGATCCTCTGGATCCTCGGGGACGTGCTCGGCGTGCCGTTCATCTTCGCGGTGATGCGCTCGTTGCGCGCCGAGGAGCGCCATATCGAAGAACAGACCGATATCGCCCTCGACCAGCTCGAAAAGGCGCAGTTTGAGCGGGGAGAGCCGCAAACCTCCTCCGGCCTCTGGTGGGAGAGCGACCCGCAACTGCGGGACCGGTTCCGGCGCTAAGGCACCTTGTGGTCTTCTCTCGCGATGATCACCGGGCACGGCGAGTGATAGACCATCGCCTGGCTCGTCGAGCCGAGGAAGGTGGACGCGAGTTCGCTCCGTCCCCTGGTGCCCACGACCATGAGCTGCGCTTCTTTCGCCAATTCGAGCAGCCAGCGCGTCGGCCGCGCGCACGAGACGACTTTGCGCACCCGCACCTCCGGGTACTTCTCGTGCCAGAAGCCGATCTTTTCGGCGAGCACCTTCTCCTCCGCCTCCCCCATCCGGTCCCAATCCATCGGCAACGGATACGCGTAGATGCTCGCCGAAACCGCCACATGTTCGGTCCACGCGTGCGCGGCGATCAATTCCGCCCCGCGCCACGCGGCCTCGTCGAACGCGAGTTCCACCGCGAGATCGCTGCTCGGCGAGGCGTCCACGCCGACCAACACCGGAGCCGAGACCGTCGACGGCTGCCCCGAGCCCCGGATCACGGCGACCGGGCAGTGCGCCCGGTGCAGCACCCCGACCGCGCTCGAGCCGACCAGCGCCCCTCGCAGCGCGCCTTTCCCGCTCGACCCCAGCACGACCATGCGCGCGCCGCGCGAAGCCTCCGCGAGCCCGGCGACCGGGCTCAGGCTCTCCACGCGCAGCTCCACCTGCAGGTCCGGGCACCGCTCCCTGACCCGTTCCCTCGCCTCGGCCAAGAGCCGCTCGCCGTCGGCCTCCACGCTCCACACCAGGGAGCCGTCGAAGTCCACGCCGGCGCTCGACGCGAACGCGGGGAAATCGACGGAGTGGACGAGCAACAGCGGCAATCGCAGCCGCGAAGCCTCGTCCGCCGCCCACATCAGCGCGCGGTTCGCGGCCTGCGAGCCGTCCACGCCGACCACGACGGGGGTTCTCATGGGGTCGTTCATGGTTCCACACTCCTTTGTGCCGATCCGAAAACCGCAGAACGGGGTCACGAGCCATAGGCGAGATACATGATCTGCGTCACATTTCAGTGTAATCCCCATCGCATTCCCCCGCAAGGACGGATTCCGGGCGCGGAAATCCGCGCGCAGACTTTGTGTGCGAGGATAGGCGCATGGCCAGCCTTGAAGACCTGTACGCGAACATCCCCACCGCCAAGATCGCCCAGCAGCTCGGAGTCGACGAGGACACGGCGCGCACCGCCATCCAATCCGTCCTCCCCCAGCTGCTCGGCGGTTTGCACGAGCACGCCCAAGACCCGGAGAAAGAAGCGGCCCTCGCCGCCGCGCTCGACGCGCCAGAATCGGCGGCCCCAGAAGGGAACGCGCTGGTGAGCACGTTCTTCGGCGGCGGAAACGACCAAGCCGCGGCGCTGTCCTCGGACAAAGGCGGCGTGGACAGCGGCCTGGTGCAAAAACTTCTGCCGATCCTGCTGCCGATCGTCATCTCCTACCTCAGCCAGAAGTCGTCGGGCAAAGGCGGATCCGAGCAGTCGGGCTCCGGCGGCGGCGCGCTGGGGGAGCTGATCGGCGGCATCTTGAGCGGAGCCTCGAGCGGACAAGGGGGCGGAGCCCTCGGGAGCGTTTTGGGCAGCGTCCTCGGCGGCGCAAGCTCCCCTGCCCCTCAAGAGCGGTCAAAGTCCGGGAACGACGGCGGCTTGTTCGGCAAGATCTTGGGCGGGTTGCTGAACCGGAAACGGTGACTTCTCGCCCGAGGGCGGAGAGTTGAGCGCACTATGCTCTGAACCAGTTCCGCTCCGCCACCTCGCCCGCCCTGGGCGAAAAGCTGAAAAGGAGGCCCATGACGAACCCCTACCCCGGCGGGCCAGAGGGTTGGCAGCAGCCTGGACCGTCCTACCCGCCGCCGTCGCCGTACGCGCAGCCATCGGCCTACCCGCAACCCGAGCAGTACCCCGGCGCGTACCAGCAGCCCGGCTCGTACCAGCAGCATGATCCGTATTCCCAAGGCTCCCCCTATCAGCAGCCCTTCCCGTACCAGCAGCCCCCGCACGCCCCCGCCCCGGCCAAGCGCTCCCGCGTCTGGATCTACGTCTCGCTCGTCGCGGTGCTCGTCGTCGTGCTCAGCGCGGGCGCGTTCTTCTTGATCCGCGCTGGACGAAGCGGGCCAGCGGAGACGACCGCCGCGAGTTCCCCGAACCCGCAGGCACCGAAGTCCACGCCGCTGCCGCCGCTCGAGCCCGGGCGGGGCAGGCCGGGGCCGAACACCCCGCCGGGCTGGCAGTCGGTCGCATCGCCGAGCGGCTTCGTCTACGACGTGCCCGCCGACTGGGCCGTCCACAAGCCGACCTCGATCATCTACTGGGAGCGGCCCTGCCCGGACGGCCCCTTCGGCTTTTGCCCGATCCGGTCGCTCCGCAACGCCGCCTCCCGGCCCCACCCCCCGCAAGACGGCTGCAAAGACAGCAGCACTTCCGCGCTCGCCGGGTTCCTCGCGCCGAACCCGAACGAGATCCCCCTCGCCGAGCGCTCGACGATCTCCGACGCGATCGAGGCGGAGGCGAAACGCGTCCCCGACATCTACACCGACTGGGGCAAAGACGCGCCCCTCGGGCCGCCGCCGCCGATCGCCCGGTCCGAACCGCGCCAATTCAAAATCAACGGCGCGGACGCGCTGCAGGTCAGCTTCACCGTCACCGACATCAACACCAGCGTGGGCTGCAACCCGCCGAGCAGCGTCTACACCGTCGTCGCCACCACGAACGCGGCGGGCACGGTCGTGGAGTTCGCGGTCCAAACCGACCAGGGCTACCCCCAGGCGCTCGACCAGGCGACCGCGCAGAAAATCATCGACTCGCTCCGCCCAGCCGAGAAATAAGCCGAGCGGCTCCGCAGATCGCCGCGCAGATATTTCGGGGAACCCCGCGCGGATGAGATGCAAGGCGCACCGCGACGTTGCGTACGGGTAAGAGCGAGGAACGAGCGGGTGCACGCGAGGAGCGGTGGGGGTACCTCCCACGAGCCCTGCGAGTGGGGGGCAACGCCGCAGATCGCCGCGCGGACCTGGGGCGCCTCCCACGAGCGCAGCGAGTGGGGGAGAAATCAGCCTCGGCGGGGGGCGGCGAGCCTCTCCGTCCGTAAAAGCCGGACGCTCGGCAAATCCAGCGGCCCGAGTTCTTCCTTCGGCACGCCAAGCGCGCGGGCCAGCAGGAGGTCGGCGAGTTCGGGATTGCGCGCGAGCACCGGGCCGTGCAGGTAGGTGGAGATCACCGAGCCTTGCACCGCTCCCTCGACGGGCTCGCCTGCCGCGTTGCCGTCGCCCGCTTTGACCTTGCCCAACGGCTGCGCCTCTGGTCCGAGCACGGTGGCCCCGCCGTGGTTCTCAAATCCGGTGATCGGCTCGGCGAGCCCGGCGAGGAGAGGTTTCACCACCACTTCGCCGATGCTGCGCACCCCCGACCTGCCGTGCGTGGTGACGTCGAGCAGCCCGACGCCGGCGGCTTTCGTCCCGTCGGCCAACTCGTACCATTCGCCCAGGATCTGCAGCGCCGCGCAGATGGCCAGCACCGGGGCCCCCTTGGCGACCGCCCGCTGCAAACCTTGGTGCGCCAGAAGGTGCTCGGTGGCGAGCCGTTGCGCGACGTCCTCGGCCCCGCCGATGGTGTACAGGTCGAGGCTGTCGGGCACCGGATCGTCCAGGGTGATCGTCACGACCTCGGCCGGGATTCCGCGCATCTGCGCGCGCTGCGCGAGCACGACCGCGTTGCCGCTGTCCCCGTACGTGCCCATCACGTCGGGCAAGACCAGCCCGACCCGCACGACGCCTCGGCGCGGCTCAGGCATGCGCGAGCTCCCGCCCCTCGGCCTCGGCGATCCGCTTCTCGAAACAGCGCTTGAGCTCCATGAAGGCCGTGTAGTTGGCGAGCAGGTCCACGCGCCCTGGCGGCAGCGCTTTGAGCGCGGCGAAGGGATCGCGGCAGAGCTCGTGCGCCACCCCCGCGTAGTCCAAGCGGACCGAGAGGTCCGCCGCCCGCTCGCCGGAGACCAGCACCCGTTTGCCGCGCAGTTGCTCGAACGGCACGTCCCAGAGCCAGGACAGATCGCCGCCGTCGGCCACCCTCCCGTTGACCGCGATCACGACCGAGTCCGCCTCGACCATGCTCAACGACTCCTGCCAGCCCGCAGGGTTCTTCGCGAGCAGCTTGCGCACCGCCCGCCCCGCGACCTCGTGCACCCCGTACCGCCCGCCGACCTCTCGGACCTCCGCGATCGCCCGCAAAGCGGCGAAGGGGTCCGCGCCGAGCGCCGAGGCGGCCGCGACGGCCTCGGCGGCGTTGCCCCGGTTCACCGCGCCCGGCAGGCCAAGACGCATCGGCGCGCGGAAACCGCCGGGGCCGCGCAGCTCGTCGCCGCACAGCAGCCACTGGGGGTCCGGTTTCGTGAAAGCCCCGGTGGCGCTGGACCACCGCTCCCCGACCCTGGCGATCCGGGTTCCGGTCCGAGGACAGCTCACCGAGTCGCCTTGCCAGCTACCGCCCGCGGCCACCCACACCACATGCGGGGCGTCGTACGCGACCGAAGTGACCAGCACGTCGTCGCAGTTCGCGACCACCGCGGTTTCGGGCAGCGCGGCGAGCCCGTCCCGCAGGCTCCGCTCGACTTTGCCGATCTCCCCCACACGGTCGAGCTGGTCCCGGCTCAGGTTCAAGAGCACCACAACGGCGGGCTGGACGGCCTTGGCGACCGAAGCCAGATGCAGTTCGTCGACTTCGAGCACCGCGTAGGGGGCTTTGCGCCCGCTCGCCAACGCAGCGATCAGCCCGGCTTCCATGTTGGAGCCTTGCGAGTTCGTCGCGACCGCGCCGACCTCCGCGAGCGCGGAGACGATCATCCGGGTGGTGGTGGATTTCCCGTTCGTGCCGGTGACCAGCACCGTCCGCTTGCCCGAAGCGAGCTGGGAGAGGATCGAAGGGGCGATACGCCCGGTCACCCTTCCGCCGATCACCGATCCTTCGCCGCGTCCGGCCTTCCGCGAGGCCCATGCGGCGACGGAGCCGAGGGCGAGGGCGGCGCGACCTCGGACGGTAAGGCCTTTGCAGGGCTGCTGACCTACAGTCACGGCAGTGACTCTACCAGCAATTCGCTCGCGCTCCGGCCAGTTCTGCGCAATCTGGATCTCACGCCCTGTTCAACATGATCAGGCTCCGTCTTGTTCCTGTCTCTTGCGCTCCTGCGCCCGCTCCTCCTCGGCGCGCTGCGCCTTGAGGATCTCTTTCCCGATCCGGCGCTGCTCCTCGGCCCGCTCTCGGCACCGGCGAAGGAACTCCTCGTCCGAGGCAGGGTCTTGCGGAACGAACCTACCCGGCCGCTCGTACTCGGAGTACCGGGACTGCGGCCGCTGGCGCGCGTCCCACCGCAGGGGCGGACGGCCGATGGCGAGCCACAGGATCGAGCCGACCAACGGCATGCACAGGATGATCAAGATCCAAAGCAGTTTCGGCAGGTGGCGGACCTCGGCCTCGTCCCTGGTGATCGCGTCCGCCAAGCAGAACACCAACAGCCCAAGCGTCACAAGACTCAACAACCCGTACGGCATATCGCCCCCTCGCTCTCCGGCCTCAGCACGAAACTTCCTCTGGCCGGAGATCTTAGCCGCTCAGCCGGAGACTCCGACGGGGCGGTCGCCGACGATGGAGATCCGCTCCACCACGCGGCGCTTCGGGAAGTAGTCGCTGACCGCGTAGTGCTGGCAGGTCCGGTTGTCCCACATCGCGACGGTGTTCGGCTGCCAGCGCAGCCGGACCTGGAACTCCGGGCGGTTCATCCGCAGGTACAGGTCCTCGAGCAGCTCCCGCGACTGGGCTTCGTCCATGCCGACGATCCGGGTGGTGAACACGCGGTTGACGAACAGCACGCGCCGGCCGGTCTCCGGGATCACCCTGACGACGGGATGCGTCACCGGGGGGAAGTCCGGCCGCAGACGCTCGATCTCCTGCTCCGGCATCATCCGTCCGAAGCTCTGGATCCAGTCGTGCTCGGCCTCCAGATGGTCGATCCGCTCCTTGAGCCCGTCCGGCAGCAGGTCGTATGCGACGGCGGTGTCGGACCACATGGTGTCGCCGCCGAGGTCGGGGACTTCCACGGCGCGCAGCACAGCCGCGAACGAGGGGTCCGGGCGCCACGTGACGTCGTTGTGCCAGACGTTCTCCGTCCCAGCGGCCATATCGTTCTTCGCGAGGCTCACCACGTCGACGTCGTCCTGCTTGCCGTGGTAGCGCATGAACGGGTGCTGTTCCAGGCCGCCCCACAGCGCCGCGAACTCGCGATGCTCCTGACGGGCGATGTCCTGGTCGCGGAAGAAGAGCACCTTCCATTCCAAAAGCGCCCGGCGCAGCTCGGCGAGCACCTCCGGGGCGAGCCCGCCCGAGAGCCGGACCCCGCTGATCTCGGCCCCGATGGTCGGCGACGCGGGGACGAGCCCGAACAACCCGTACGGGCGGGAGTCGAAGCCCTCCGGCGCGCGGCGGCCGACGAGCGGGCCGGGCGGGACGCTCCGCAGCGTGCGTTCCAGGCTGAGCAGATCGGTCATGATTTCTTTCCTTCCATCACGGGGGCGGCGAACGCCGCCAATGCGGTGCCCACAAGGTCTGCGATGAACTCGTCCGCCGAGCCGAACGCGTCTCGGCGGGCCTCCCAGCCGGCCAGGGAGACCACGACCATCGAAAGCATGAAGAAGGCGCGGCGGGCCGCCTGCTGCTGCGCGAGCCCGCTGCTGGCGGCGAGCCCGTCCTGCGCCGCGCGGTAGCTGCCGGCGCGGATGTGGCCCGAGATCATGGAGCCGAGCTGCGGGTCGAGGAACGCTTGCGCCAAAAACCGGGCGTACCGGCTGTCCGGATTGTCCCTGACCGCGTGCGCCAACGGCAGGACGAGGGCTTCGAGCCACTGCCGGGGCGAAGCCCCGGCAGGGTCGAGGGCTTCGATCATCCGCCACCGTCGCTCGTTGATCGGACCCATCCGCGCCTCGACGACCGAGGCGATAAGGCCGTCCCGGTTCCCGAAGTGGTACTGGGCGGCGTTCTTGTTGAGCTGGCCCGACGCGGCCTGCACTTCGCGGAGCGACATCGCCCCGAGCCCGCGCTCGGCCACGATGGCCTCGGCCGCGTCGATCATGGCCGCCCGTGCGTCTGTCTTTGCCATGCCTCCAATTTAAGGCGCATTCCTTAAAAAATCAAGGAATGCGCCTTAAATTTGGCTGTGAAGCTGGGCTAGGATGCGCCTCATGAAGAGCCTGTACCTGACGATCCCCATGAGCGTTTTTGGCGAGGTCGAAAAGCGGAGGAAAGAGCTTCGCATGAGCCGCTCCGAGTTCTTCGCGCGAGCAGCCCAGCAGTACATCGCGGAAATGGACGCGAAAGCGCGCCGGGCGGCGCGCTCGGCGACCTAGCGCACGGCCCGGTTCACGGCGGACACCACCGCGCGCAGCGAGGCCGTGGTGATCGACGTGGCGACTCCGACCCCCCACACCGTCGCGCCGTCCACCTGGCATTCGACGTACGCGACAGCCTGGGCGTCGGTGCCCGAGGTCAGGGCGTGCTCGGAGTAGTCCAGCACCGAGACCTCGACCCCGAGCCCGGCCAAAGCGTTCGCGAAGGCGTCCAGCGGGCCGTTGCCCGAGCCTTTGATCTCCCGCTCGGAGCCGTGGAATTTCACGACCGCCGTGAGCTGGTCCACGCCGTCGTCGACCTGGGCCGCCTGGATCTCCTGGCTCATCCGCTCCAACGGGCGCTCGAACCGGAAGTACTCCTCAACGAACAAATCCCACAGCTCTTTCGAGGTCAGCTCGCCGCCCTCGGAGTCCGCGACGGCCTGCACCGCGCGGGAGAACTCGATCTGCAGCCGCCTCGGCAGCTCCATGCCGTGGTCGTGCTTGAGGATGTACGCCACCCCGCCCTTGCCGGACTGGGAGTTCACCCGGATGACCGCCTCGTAGTTGCGGCCGACGTCCTTCGGGTCGATCGGCAGGTAGGGCACCTCCCACAGGGCGTCCTCCACGGCGACGCCCTGCGCCGCCGCCGAGGCGGCCAGCGCGTCCATGCCCTTGTTGATCGCGTCCTGGTGGCTGCCGGAGAACGCCGTGTAGACCAAGTCTCCGCCGTAAGGGTGCCGCTCGGGCACCGGCATCTGGTTGCAATACTCCACGGTGCGGCGGATCGAGTCGATGTTCGAGAAGTCGATCTGCGGGTCGACGCCCTGGGTGAGGAGGTTCAGCCCCAGCGTCACCAGGCACACGTTGCCGGTGCGCTCGCCGTTGCCGAACAGACAGCCCTCGATCCGGTCGCCCCCGGCCAAATAGCCCAGCTCGGCGGCGGCCACGCCCTCGCCCCGGTCGTTGTGCGGGTGCAGGGAGAGGATGATCGAGTCTCGACGGGCCAGGTTGCGGTGCATCCACTCGATGGAGTCCGCGTACACGTTCGGGGTGGTCATCTCCACGGTCGCGGGCAGGTTCAGGATGATCGGGTTCTGCGGGGTCGGGTCGATCACCTCGACCACCGCGTCGCAGATCTCCTTCGCGAAAGACAGCTCGGTGCCGGTGTAAGACTCCGGGGAGTACTGGAAGCGCCAGTTGGTGTCCGGGTACTTCTTCGACTCCGCCTGCACCATCCGCGCCGCGTCGGTGGCGATCTTCACGATGGCGGGCTTGTCCGCCTTGAACACGACCCTGCGCTGCAGGATCGAGGTGGAGTTGTAGAAGTGGACGATGACGTTGCGCGCGCCGCCGCACGCCTCGAACGTGCGCGGGATCAGGTCGGCGCGGCATTGGACGAGCACTTGGATCGTCACGTCCTCGGGGATCGCGCCGTCCTCGATGATCTCGCGAACGAAGTCGTAGTCGGTCTGGCTCGCCGCGGGGAAGCCGACCTCGATCTCCTTGTACCCCATCGCCACCAGCAAGTCGAACATGCGGCGCTTGCGGGCGGGGCTCATCGGGTCCACCAGCGCCTGGTTCCCGTCGCGCAGGTCCACCGCGCACCACAAGGGGGCCCGCTCGAAGCTCTTGTCCGGCCAGGTGCGGTCGGGCAGGCCGATCCGCTCGACCTCGTCGGCGAAGCCACGGTAGCGGTGCGCCGGCATGGCCGATCCGCGCTGCGGGTTGAAGGCGGGCTGCCCCGGCGAGCGGGGTCCGTCCGGGGTGGTCGTGGCGCGGGGCGAATGCGCGGCTTCCGTCGAAGGCACGGGGATGGTCGTCATAGTGGGCTCTCCAAATAGCTGTTCTGAAGCAGAATCTTCAAAGTGTGATCGTTCGCAAGGTGTGGTCGTTCGCGAGAGCGAAACAAGTTCGGCGACCAGCGCAGCACCCCCGTGCCAGGCAGCTGGTCAGCTAGAACCCGGCACGGCGGAGAAGGAGGAGCATGCGCGACATCTCGCCAAGTATATCGGACCTCCCCGTCCGGCCCTAATCCGGCCCGAGCCCGAACGGCTTCGGGTAAGACCGTGACGATGTGACGTCGCTCTCATAACGGAGTCCGCGTCTAGGAATTTCAGCCGAGTAAACCGTGTTTACACTAAGTGACTTCCCGGTGAACAGCGCCGGGGGAATGGTTACGGCGAAGGAGCGAGGGCCATGACGATCGCGGTCCCTGAAAGGCAACGAGGACAGCAGGAACGCCCCCTTGCGGCGCCCGCGCGGGACTTCGGCGACGCTCCGGGCTCCGCCGAAGTCCCGTCGCTGGAGCGGTTCGGCCCGCCCACCCTGCCAGCCGCCGCGGTCGCGGGGGCCGCGCGCCTCACGGTCAAGCCGGTGCTGAGCATCGCCGCCGGACTCGCCGAGCTGACCTGGGGCCACTCGCAGCGGCTCGCGAAACTCGGCTGGCCGCTGTGGCTGATCGACCAGGCCGCGGGCCTGGTGCTGCCGCCGCCGAGAGGCGTGCGCCGCACGAGCCTGCGGCTGCGCGGGGTCCCGGTCGAGCTTGAGACCGCCCCTCGGCGCAACCGGACCAACAACAAAATGGGGCCCGCTGGTCCCGACATCCTGTTCTTCCACGGCGGCGGGTTCATCCTCGGCGGATTCGGCACGCACCGACGACTGGGCGGCGAGCTGGCCAAAGCGGTCGGCGGCGACTGCTACCTGGTCAAATACCGCAAACTCCCCCAAGTCAGCTTCTCCGAGCTGCGCGCCGACGCGCTCGCCGCCTACCAAGGCCTCCTCGACCGGGGCGCGGACCCTTCGCGGGTGGTCGTCGCGGGCGACTCGGCGGGCGGCTATCTGGCCCTCGCGACGGCGCAGGCCGCCAGAGAGGCGGGGCTGCCCCTGCCCGCAGGCCTCGTGCTGCTCTCGCCGTGGCTGGACTTCGACGACGCCGGCCGGTCCTCGCGCGGCGGCAAGCGCGATCCGTTCATCCCCAGCCAATGGCCCGCACTGATCGCCAAGACGCTCGTCCTCCCCGGCGAGCCGCATCAGGCGCAAAGCCCGACCGACCACAAGCTGGAAGAGCTCCCGCCCACGCTCATCCAGGTCGGCTCGTCCGAATTCCTCTACCCCGACTCCGCCCGATTGGCGGACGCGCTCGCGAAAGCGGGGGTCGACACCAGGCTGCAGGTCTGGGAGGGGCAGATCCACGACTTCCAGATGACCGCCGACGTGAACCCCGACGCCCGCGCCGCCATCGAGCACATCGCGGCCTTCGCCAAAGAGGTCGCGACGGCCAAGGAGCGGCCAGAGGACGCCCCGAAAGCCTCCGGCGACAGCCTGCGCGGCATCGCATAACATGCATATTGATCGTTCGACGCGCCTCCCGCCGGGGAGCCTCTAGCCCGAAAGGCCGATATCGTGAGCAGCGAGCACCTTGTCACCGAACGCTTCGGCCCGGCGAGCTGGCAGGCCAAAACCGAGAACGCCATCGGCCTGTTCGTCGTCAAACCGTTCATCTGGGCTTCGGCCTTCGCGGCGGATCTGCTGCACGAGTGGGCTCCCTCGCCGCTGAACCGGCTCTCCCCGCACCCCGCCTGGCGGCGCGCGGGCAACGCCGTGACGCGCCTGCTGTTCTCCGCCCCCGAAGACGTCGCCTACAGCCGGGAGAAAATCCGGGGCGTGGTCGCCGAGCGCTTCACGCCGAAACAGCCGACCGGCGCTGTCGTCCTCTACTTCCACGGCGGCGGCTTCGTCATCGGCGGACCGTCCTCGCACCGGCTGCTCACGGCGGGCCTCGCCCGCGAGTCGGGCGCGACCGTCCTCGTCCCCGACTACCGGATGCCGCCGCAGATCCCGTTCACCCAGATCGTGGACGACTGCCTCGCCGTCTACCGCCAACTGCTCCTCGACGGGACCAGCCCGAAGCAGATCGTCTTCGCCGGCGACTCCGCGGGCGGCTACCTCACCATCGCCGCCGCGCTCGCCGCCCGAGACGCGGGGCTCCCCCTCCCCGCAGGGCTCGTCCCGCTCGCCCCGTGGCTCGACCTGCGCAAGGCGATCGGAGCCTCCCGTCCGTCCCCGACGGAGTACCTCGTCCCGCTGCGTTGGGCGAGGAGCATCGTGACCCAGCTCGTCGCGCCCCACGGACCGGAAGCGCTCGCCAGCCCGACCGACCGCGACCTCGCCGGGCTCCCTCCGACGCTCGTCCAAGTCAGCGCCTCGGAGACCCTGTACCCCGAGGCGGTCCGGCTCGCCGAAGCCCTCGCGGCGGCGGACGTCCCGGCCAAGCTCCAGGTGTGGGACGGGGTGATGCACGTCTTCCAGCTCGCCGGGGCCCTCGTGCCGGAGTCCCGGCAGGCTATCGCCAGCATCGCCGAGTTCGTCGCGGCGACGACCTCCGAGGCGGCCAAGCCGGTCGCCCATGCCTGAAACCGGCCTTCGTGTCGAACGCTTCGGCCCGCCGAGCCCGCGAGCGGTCCGAATCAACGCCGCGCTGCGGTTGGCGCTCAGACCCCTCCTCAGCGCGACGTTGCTGCTCCTGACCTTCCTCGAGGACTGGACCCCGGTCGGGGGACGGGCGCAGCTGTGGCACGCGCCCCTGCGCCGCCTGCTCAATCTGGCCGTCTCGCCGGTCCCATCGGTCAAGGGCGTGCTCCGGTCGCGGCTGGTCCTGCGCGGCGTCCCGGTGGAGCAGAGCGTCCCGAACCCCTCGGGCGGCGCGACGGTGCTGTATCTGCACGGCGGCGTGTTCGCCATCGCCGGCCCCGGCACGCATCGCAGGCTCGCAGGCCGGCTCGCGTTGGACTCCGGCGCGACCGTCCTCGCCGCCGACTACCGGATGCTGCCGCAGATCCCGTTCACCCAGATCGTGGACGACTGCCTCGCCGTCTACCGCCAGCTGCTCGACGACAGCTTCGACCCTCGGCGCATCGTCATCGCGGGCGACTCCGCGGGCGGCTACCTCGCCATCGCCACCGCGCTCGCCGCCCGAGACGCGGGGCTCCCCCTCCCCGCAGGGATCATCGCCATCGCCCCGTGGCTCGACCTGCGCCGGTCGCTGCGCGGCGAGGACAGCAAGGGCGAAGTCCTCATCCCGTGGCGGCAGCTGCAATTGATCGTCCAGAAGTTCGTCGCCCCGCACGGGCCCGATGCGCTCGCCAGCCCGACCGACCGCGACCTCGCCGGGCTCCCTCCGGTCTTGATCCAGGCGAGTTCGACGGAGCTGCTCTTCCCCGACGCCCAGCGCCTCGCCGAGCGGCTCGCCGAGGCGGGCGTGCCGACCAGGTTCGAGGTGTGGGAGGGTCAGATGCACGTCTTCCAAGCGCTGGTCGACGCGAACCCCGACGCCCGCGGGGCGGTCCGCAACCTCGCTGAATTCGTACGTCACACAACCGAAGCCTAACCGCCCCCGCCGTCACAGAAACGACTTTTTCCCGCAGGCTTGCCTGTCATATATGCACATGCTAATTTATGCATGTAATTGTTTCGACGCGACCAGAAAGGGTGCGACCATGAGCGCTCCGCACGACACACACACCAATCACGATCACGTCCACGGCCCGGACTGCGGCCACGAGGCCGTCCCCCACGGCGACCACGTCGACTACCTGCACGACGGACACCGGCACGCCGAGCACGACGGCCATTATGACGAGCACTAAGAGGCGCTGAACCTCGGGGCTAGAAGCGTTCGCCCCATGTGCCGGCGAACGCCACCTCCGACAGGGGCAGGCGCTTGCGCGGCGCGTTCTCCTTGGCCACCAGGCCCGGATCCGCGTCCGCAAGCCCTGTCCCCGCCACGCCGACGGCGACCACCGCCCACGGCTCGAACTCCGAGGGGATGTCGAACGCCGCTTTCGCACCGACCTTGTCGAACCCCGCCATCGGATGCGCGACGAACCCGTCCGCGACCGCCTGGAGGACGAGCTGGCCAAGCGCGAGGCCGAGGTCCACCGGAGCATAGGCCACTTCGTCCGGCTCGCCCGCCGCGGCCGCGACGAGCAGCACCAGCGCTCCTGCGGCGGGAGCCCACGACTGATTGCCCCGGCTCAACAACCCATGGAGCTTCGCGAACGTGCCGTCCGGGCCGTCCTCGCCGCGCAATCCGACCAGAAATCGGACCGGCTGGCGTTTGCCCCAGGTCGGGGCCCACCTCGCCGCCTCAAGCAAAACCGCCACCTGCTCGCGCCCCACATGGCCGTTGGCGTCGAACAGCCGCCCGGAGCGCCGCGCCGCGATGATCGGATGCAGCGCCGCCGTGAGATCCTCATCCATAAAGCCGAGCCTACTGGCTCGGCGAACCGATGCGCTCGTCCACCTGCGCCCGCAACGCGCGGATCGAGTCGACCGCGTGCTGGCCGTCCATCGCGGAAATCGCCATGATCGGCACGAACTCGTCGTCGGGGATATCCACCCTCGCCCATGGCGAGGACTCGGGGAACGAGATCGAAACCACTTGGTCCCAGGGAACCAGCTTCTCCGCGAAAAGATTGCGCACCCCGAGCCCTTCGCCCAGCACGCGGACCCTCGGACGGGTGAACAGCAGAGCGAGCCCGGCGAAGATCAAGCCGAGCAAAATCATCGCGACCTGGTCGGAGATCCGGAAATACACGCCGGTCTCCGCGATCCGCAACAGCACCCCGACCGTGGTGTGGATCGCCAAGAGCGCAACGGCGGCCCCCCACGCGTACCACCGCATTTTCCTCGGCCGAATGACCAACGGGGAAACCTCGCTCATGAGGACCGCAGCTGCCGCAACGCGAGCGCCGTGTTGATCGCCGCCGCAGCGGCCTCTCCGCCCTTGTCTTCCGCGGAGCCCGGCAGACCGGCCCGGTCCACCGCCTGCTCGCGGTTCTCGGTGTTGAGGACCCCGTGGGTGATCGGCGTGCGCGAGTCCAGGCTCGCGCGCAAAAGCCCTTGGGCGACGGTCTGCCACACGTAGTCGAAATGGGCCGTCTCGCCCCGCACCACGACGCCGAGCGCGACGACCGCGTCGTGGATCTCGGCGAGCGCCTGGGCGAGGATCGGCAGCTCCAAGGCGCCTGGCGCGCGCAGCACCTCGGTTTTCACCCCGGCCCGCTCTGCCACCCGCAACGCGCCTTCGAGCAGCGCGTCCACGATGTCCGCGTGCCAGCCCGACGCGACGATCCCGACCGACAGCCCCGTCGCGTCGCCGTCCAGCTCCAGCCCTGGGGCGAACTCGCCCGCGCTCACGCCAGCCCCTCGTTCAGCACGGCCTCCTCCAAGCCGTCGAGCTCGTGGCCCATCCGGTCGCGCTTGGTCTGCAAATAACGCAGATTCTCCGCGTTCGCCCGCATCGGCATCGGCACCCGGTCGTGGATCGTCAGGCCGTAGCCGTCCAAACCGACCCGCTTGGCCGGGTTGTTCGTCAACAGGCGCATCGACCGGATGCCCAGATCGCACAGGATCTGCGCCCCGACACCGTAGTCGCGGGCGTCGGCGGGCAGCCCGAGCTGAAGGTTCGCGTCCACCGTGTCCGCGCCCCCGTCCTGCAGCTCGTACGCCCTGAGCTTCGCGAGCAGCCCGATGCCTCGGCCCTCGTGGCCGCGCATGTACAAGACCACGCCCCGGCCCTCCTCGGCGACGATCTCCATGGCCGCGTCCAACTGCGGACCGCAGTCGCAGCGCAGACTGCCGAACACATCGCCGGTCAAACACTCCGAATGGACTCGGACCAGCACGTCCTCGCCGTTGCTGATGTCGCCGAAGACCATGGCCATATGCTCCGCGTCCTCGTACGCGCAGGAGTAGCCGATCGCCCGGAACACCCCGTGGCGCGTGGGGAGGCGCGCCTCCGCCTCACGGCGCACATGCTTCTCATAGCGCCGCCGGTAGCGGATCAGGTCCGCGATCGAAATCCGGGCCAGATTGTGCTCCTCGGCGAAGACCCGCAGCTCGTCGCCCTTGGCCATGTGCTCTTCGTCTTTCGTGCTCACGATCTCGCAGATCACCCCCGCAGGGCGCAGTCCGGCGAGCCGAGCCAGATCCACGGCGGCCTCGGTGTGCCCCGGCCTGCGCAGCACCCCGCCCGGTTTCGCGCGCAGCGGCACCATGTGCCCCGGACGGGTCAGATCGGAAGCCTTCGTCTCGGCGTTCGCGAGAAGCTGGATCGTGTGGGCGCGGTCCCGAGCCGAGATGCCGGTCCCCACGCCTTCCCTGGCGTCGACGGTCACCGTGTACGCCGTGCCGCGACGATCCTGGTTCACCGCGTACATCGGCGGAAGGTCCAGCCGGTCGCAGTCCTCTTCCTCCATCGGCACGCAGAGATACCCTGACGTGTGCCGGATCATGAAGGCGACCAGCTCGGGAGTGGCTTTCTCCGCCGCGAACGTGAGGTCGCCCTCGTTCTCCCGGTCCTCGTCGTCCACCACCACGATGGCTTTGCCCTCGGCGATGTCTTTGATCGCCCGTTCGATGCTGTCGAACTCGCTCATCGCCCCGCCCCCAAAGTCAGCCTCTCCACGTACTTCGCGATCACATCAACCTCCAGGTTCACCACGTCGCCGACTGCATGGCGACCGAGCGTGGTCGCCCGACGCGTTTCCGGGATGAGCGACACTTCGAACCATGTTATGCCTCCCCCGCCCCCAGACGAACCCTCAGCGCCGTTCTCCGCCCCCCCGACAGCGCTCACAGTGAGGGAAACCCCGTCCACCGTGATCGAGCCTTTATGGGCGACGTACCTCTGAATCTCTTCGGGCAAGCTGATCCGGACCACGTCCCACGCCTCGCCCTCGGTGTGGCTGAGCACGCGACCGACGCCGTCCACATGGCCCTGGACCAGGTGCCCGCCGAGCCGGTCGCCGAGCGCGAGCGCGCGCTCCAGATGCACGAGCGAGCCCGGGGCGAGCGAGCCGACGCTGGTGTGCCGCAGGGTCTCGCCCATCGCGTCCACCACGAACACACCTGGCTCAGGCTGGTCGACCACGGTCAAGCACACGCCGTTCACGGCGATGGAGTCGCCGTGGCGAACCCCCTCCACCACGACTCGCGCTTTGATGGCGAGCTGCGCGGAGTCGCCTATTGGTTTCAGCCACACCACCTCGCCGAGCTCCTCAACGAGACCGGTAAACATGCCTCCACGATACCCTTCTTCCGTGCAGCGGAAATAGCCGGACGCCACGCGCGAAGCGAAGCCGCGCGCATGCCTTCCGCGCCAGAGCGCGACACCGCCCGAAGGCCCGGACCACGCCAGCCGAACCGGCTCCCGCCCATACATTCGATTCCATCGGGCGGAACCGCGCGCCACAAGGAGGGAATCGAGAAACTACCGCTCAGACCGCGGCGGCGAAAGCCCCGCGTCCGGGACCAAACGCACGGCGATGTCGCCGCCCACTTGCCGCACATCTTCGACGCTGAACCGCAACGCGTCCGCAAGAGTCCCCACCCCCAGATCCCCGACAGCCAACGGCCCAGCCCCGAGCAGCGCCGGGGCCAGATGCGCGTGCACAAGGTCCACCAGCCCCGCTTTCAGGAACGCCGCCGCAAGCTTCGGCCCCCCTTCGAGCAACACGTGGACCTTGTCGCCGAGCATCGCGAGCGCTTCCGCAGGGTCATGGGTCTTCGCGAGGACCGTCGGAGCGGCGTCGTCGAGCACCCGAGCCGCCTCGGGAAGCTCCCGCGTCCCCATCACGACCCTGGTCGGCTGATGCGGCGCGAGCGAACCGTCCGGAAGCCGAGCCGTGAGCCACGGATCATCGGCCAGCGCCGTGCCGGTGCCCACGATGATCGCGTCAAGCTCGCCTCGGGTGGCGTGCACAGACTCCCGGATCTGCGGCCCGGTGATCCATTGGCTGGTCCCGTCCTTCGCCGCCGCTCTGCCATCGAGCGTCGCCGCGAACTTCCACGTCACATGCGGCCGCCCGGTCCGCTGCACATGCAGCCACTCGCGCAAGGGGCCCTTGCGCACCTCGTCGGCCAAAACCCCGGAGCGCACCCGGACGCCGGCCGCCTCAAGCGTGCGAGCGCCGCCCGACGAGCGGGGGTTCGGGTCCGGCACCGCGTACACAACCTCGGCGATCCCCGCGGCGATCAACGCCCGCGAGCAAGGCCCCGTCCGCCCCACATGGTCGCAAGGCTCCAAAGTGACGTACGCCGTCGCGCCTCTCGCGCGCTCCCCCGCCTCGGCAATCGCCATCACCTCGGCGTGCGCCTGCCCCGGCGGTTGCGTCACGCCCCGCCCGACGATCTGCCCGCCCGGGCTCACCAAGACAGCGCCGACCGGGGGTTCGGGCTCGTGCGGCCGCGCGCCCCCCAAGAGATGGCGACGGCATGGCGCATGAAGCCTGCCGCCGCCTCGGAAGCCTCGTGATCGAGCATGGTGGCAGTGTAACGGCGGGCAGAGACGGCGAGCCGACATGCGAAGCGGCCCCGCCGCCGCGCGTCGGGCGCGTTATAGATTTTCTCGATAACGCGCAGAAGCGGGCAAAACGCGCCATACCCTGAGAAGCGAGATCGATCGTCATCTCACCGCTGAGCGGCGGTTGCGGCAACGACAGCCGCCGCGTAGTCCCTCCGCTGGAAGTCGCCCCACGACCGAGACGGCGGCGGATAGTCCCGCTCGACCGCCTTGGCGTCTCTGGCGAAAAAACTCACCTTCAGCTGTTCCGAGCGCAAGCACTCCTCCACCAGGAACCCCATCGCCTCGGCCCCTCGCGGGCGCGGGCGAGCTCCAAGAGGCGCGTCGACTCGTCCAGCGAACCGTAGGCCCCCTGCGCGTCGCCCGTTTGAGCCTGGAGCAGCGCGAGGACTTTCTGCGCGAACACGCGCGCCACTGCCGCAGCACCGCGCCCATATCCTCGTCCAAGCACGCCTGCACCACCGCGGTCTGGCGCCAGAACGAGGCGCCCGCCTTCGGCATGGGGTCGGGCGCCGTGCCCCGATGCGAGTACGCTGATCAGGTGCGACCTCGGACCATTGCGCCCCTCGTCCATATCTGCGGCGAAGCCGAATGGCTCGCCGCGAAAGAAGGCGAGGTGTACACCGCTCCGTCGCTGGACGAGATCGGCTTCATCCATTTGTCCTCCCCCGAGCAAGTTCACATCCCGGCGAACTTGTTCTACGCCGGGCGCGAGGACCTCCTGCTGCTCCGCGTGGACCCCGGCCTGGTCAATGCCCCGATCCGCTGGGAAGAAGGCGTGCCGCCCGCCGCCGACGGATCGACGTTCCCCCATCTGTACGGCCCGCTGCCGGTCGCCGCGGTGACAGCGGCCGAGCCCTACCGCCCTGGGCCGGACGGCGCATTCGAACGGCTCACGCGATGAGCGCCGCTTGGCGCAGCGCCTCGACCGCTTGCGCCGGATCGGCCGCCCCGTAGACGGCGGATCCCGCCACGAAACAGTCCACTCCCGCCTCGGCGGCGGCTTCGATGGTGTCCATGTTGATCCCGCCGTCGATCTCGATGAGCACGGTCAGCTCGCCCCGGTCTTTGACCGCGCGCAGCGTGCGCACCTTGTCGAGCACCTCGGGGATGAACTTCTGGCCGCCGAAGCCCGGCTCCACGCTCATGACAAGCACCGTGTCGAATCCGCGGAGCACTTCGAGATACGGCTCCAGCGGCGTGCCCGGCTTGATCGCGAGCCCAGCGCCCGCGCCGGCGGCGCGGATGTCCCTGGCGACGGCGAGCGGATCGTCCGAGGCCTCGGCGTGGAAGGTGACGTTTTTCGCCCCGATCTCCGCGTACTCCGGGGCCCAGCGCGCCGGATCCTCGATCATGAGATGGCAGTCCAACGGGATGTCGGTGGCTTTCTTGATGCTCGCCACCACAGGCGCGCCGAGGGTGAGGTTCGGAACGAAATGATTGTCCATCACATCGACGTGCAGCCAATCCGCGCCGCGCACAGCGGCCACATCACGAGCGAGATTCGCGAAGTCAGCGGACAAGATCGAAGGTGCGATCATCGGAACTCTCAGCTGCGGCACCCGACAAGTTTAACCAAGCGCGAGGTTCGGGGCACCGAGCCGACCCCGCCCATCACATCCACGCGCAGCCAATCCGCGCCGCGCACCGCGGCCACATCACCAGCGAGACTCGCGAAACCAACGGACAAGACCGAAGGTGCGATCATCGGAACTCTCAGCTGCGGCGCCCGACGATACCGTCGGCCTTTTCCGTATTGCAGAATGAGAGCGTCTCGCCCTCGTTTCGGAAGGATCGCCGATGCCTCGCCTTTCTCGGCACGCCGCGCTCACAGCCCTGGCCGCGCTCGCGCCCGCCTTGCTGTCCCCCATCGCCCCCCAGGCCGTCGCGGAGCCGAACCCGGACTGCGTCGTGTTGCGGCAGGCGGCCGGCCAGTACTCCAAACTCGCCGACCACTTCGCCTCGCTGCGCAAGGTCGCAGGCCGACAGGGAAGCAACCCTGACCAGCACGCCGAAGTCAAGCGTCAGCTCGTGCAGCAGGCCAGGACCATGGCCGACATGTTGCGCGATCTCTCCGAGAAACTGACGAGCCAGGACCTCAAGAACCTGTACTGGGAAGACGCCCAGTCTTTCGACGAATACGCCGACTCGGTCGACACCAGCTTGGGGACGGGCAACGAGAACACGATGTACGAGTCGTACAACCGCAACGTCAAAGCCGTCAAAGCCGCGAACAAGGCGTTCCACGAACAGTGCAAGTAGCGCCGCGCGGCGCACACAGTCTGGCGGCAGTTCGATAAAGAAAACGTCGCTCTGCAGCTCAGGGCCTTTTCGGCTCCGCGCGACCGACGTAGGCTGCGTCTCATGCAGATTTCCCGCGCCCTCGTCCTCAGCTTGCCGCTGCTCGCCGCGCAGGCTCCCGCCGCCTTCGCCGCGCCGAGCACCGACTGCGCCGTGTTCAAGGGCGCGGACGCCGATCTGACCACCCTCGCGGGCGCGCTGCGCACCATCAGCAACGTGGTCGCCGACAACGCGTCGGCCCAGGACAAGCACGAGGCCTCCCAGACGACCGGCGAGACCCTGGTCAAGACGGGCGACATCCTCGCGAACGTTGCCGCGAGCGTGTCCGACTCCGGCTACCGCAAGACGGTCTCCGACTACTCCGACTCGATCAAACAGCTCGGCCAGGTCATCGAGTCGATCGACGGAACCCCGGACGAGGCCACCACGCACAAGGCGCAGGATCTCGCCAAACGGGTGGACAGCCTGTCGGGCGACTACGACAAGGCGCACGAAGCCGCCTGCGCGGGCTGACCGGCCCAGCCCGATCCTCGGCGCTTTCCCGTCGAGCCGACCAGACGGAGGAAGGGGAATCATGGCGGAAACCGTCTCGCCCGAACGGGTCGCCGAGCTGCGCGAGCAGGCTCGCGAGCTGATCAAGTCCGGATTCGCAGAACTCGACGACCTCTACGGCTACGTGGCCGACGAGACCCTCTCCGAGCAACAGGTCCGCGAGATCGTCGGCCAGGAGTGGCAGGCGCGGCTCGAAGAGCAGCGGAGCTGGTCTTCGCCGAGCGACTACGACCGGCTCTGCGCCGTGTTCGCCGAGCTTGAGCGCGGGGGGATCGTCGCGCGGATGAATTTCACCTGCTGCGGCACCTGCGGCCATTCGGAAATCGAGATGGAGCGGGACGACTTCTTGCCGGACGCGACCGGCTACGTCTTCTTCCACGGCCAGGACGCCGACGGCCTCGGAGCCGCTCCGACCACGCTCTACCTCCGGTACGGCACGTTCGAAGAGCCGGAGGCCGACGGGGACTACGGCCCTCTCGAGCTCAAGGTGGCGCGGACCATCGAAGCGCTGCTGGTCGAGCACGGTTTCGAGATCGAGCCCGTCCCAAACTCCTGGACCTGCGTCACCGTCCCGATCAACGACTGGCGCAAGCCGCTGCCCGCGCCCGACGCGGGCTAAACCTTGTTATGAGAGGCGTTCGGCGCTAACATTGTGGCGCAGGCCATATTCGCACGCGTCCAGGAGGCCACCATGCCGGTCCGACTGCCACCACTGCCGAAGCCGAGAATCAGCACCCTGCCGGGCCTGGCCGCCGTCGAGCGCAAGTTGCTCGCGCAGCCCTACCGCCCGACCGCCGTCCTCGCCGAGCCCCCGCCGGGCAGCGGCTTGAAACCTGTGCGCGGCGACAACGGCCTGCCCCTGCTCGGGCACGCGGTCGAGTTCATGCGCGGCGGCTCGGCGTACATGGAGCACCTGTACCGCACCAGGGGCCCGGTGAGCTTCCAGACCAACTTCGGCATCACGATGGTCGCCGCGCTCGGCCCGGACGCGACGCAGGCATTGTTCACCAATCGCGAGAAGCAATTCGCCCAGCAAGGCTGGGTCACCATCATCGGGCCGTTCTTCCGCCGAGGGCTCATGCTGCTGGACTTCCCCGAGCATCTCGCGCACCGGCACATCATGCAAGAGGCGTTCACCCGCGCCGCGCTCGCCGGCTATGTCGAGCATATCGATGCGGTGGCCACCGACGTGGTGCGGAACTGGCCGAAAGACGGGCGGGCCTTCCGCGTCCACGACGCCACGAAAGAGCTCACCCTCGACATCGCCTCGGTCGTGTTCATGGGAGCCCGGCACGGCGAGATCGGCCACGCCGAACTCGCCGAGGTGAACACCGCCTTCCTCAACACCACCCGCGCGGGCGGAGCCTTCTTCCGCCGCCCGGCTCCCGGCATGCCGTGGCTGAAGTGGAACAAAGGGCTCGCGGGCCGCAAACTCCTCGAACGCTTCTTCGCCGAGCGCATCCCCGCCCATCGCGGGGCCGAGGGCAAAGACATGCTCACCGTGCTCTGCAACACCGTGACCGAGGACGGCATGAGCTTCGCCGACGACGACATCGTGAGCCACATGATCTTCCTCATGATGGCCGCGCACGACACCTCGACCTCCACCTTGACCACCATGGCGTACTACCTCGCCGCGAATCCCGAGTGGCAGGACCGCGCGCGGGACGAGTCCGCGCGCCTCGGCGACGGGCCGCTGGACATCGACGCGCTCGAAAAGCTCGAAACCCTCGACCTCGTGATGCACGAGTCGCTGCGCCTGGTCACCCCGCTTCCCTTCAACTTCCGCAACACGGTCCGGGACGTCGACCTGCTCGGCCACCATGTGCCCGAAGGCACGACCATCCTCACCCACCCCGCTATGAACCACCGCTTGCCGGAGATCTGGACCGAGCCGGAGAAGTTCGACCCTGACCGTTTCGCGGAGCCGCGCAACGAGCACAAACGCCACCGCTACGCGTTCGCCCCGTTCGGCGGCGGCGCCCACAAATGCATCGGGATGACCTTCGGCCAACTGGAGATCAAAGCCATCATGCATCGCGTCCTGCGCGAATACCGGATCGGGCTGACAAGCCCCGACTACCAGCCGAAATGGGACTACGCAGGCATGCCGCTGCCGGTGGACGGCATGCCGCTGGCCCTACGCCCGCTGCGCCGCCAGGCCCGCGCCATGTCGTAGACTGCCCGGAACATCGTCCGCGCTCCAATCCGCAAAGGAGATCATCTGTGTTTTCTCGCACGTCCCGTGTGGCTGTTTCTGGGATGGCAGCGCTCGTCGCGGCGCTCGGTCTGCCCGGAGCCGCCGCGGAGCCAGCCGCGTCGGACTGCGAGGCGCTGGAGCGGGTCGAAACCGAATTGCAGGCGGAGCTGGACGACCTGAACACTTACGCGGGGTCGCTGAGTTCGGTCCTCACCCTCGCCTCGGACGATCCCGACCGCCAGTCCGTGGGCGAAGTCCTGCGTTCCATGGCAGACACCCTGCAAACAGGAGCCGACGCCGTCACGACTCCGTCGTACCGAGGCCCGCTGGAGAGGTTCTCCGCGCTCTTCGACCGAAGCGCGCAGCTCGTCCTGAACGGCGAGGAGGCCTCCCCCGAGGACATCAAGCAGATCAAGGAGCAAGGCGAGGATCTGGGCAGCGCGGTCGACACCGCGTACGCCCAGGCCTGCCACAAGACCGTCCGCGTCTAACCCGCCGCTCGTCCGGGCCTGCCCCTGCCCGACAGCGCAAAGGCCGCAAGCACGCCCGAAAGCGCGCCGCAGAGGTGCCCCTGCCACGAGACGCCCTGCTGGCCGGGCAGCACGCCCCACAGCACCGCCCCGTAGCAGAAGAACACGGCGAGCCCGATCAAGATCTGGCCGGGCTTACGGCTGAAGAGCCCCTGCACGAGGAGGAACGCCAGCCAGCCGAAGACCAGCCCGGAAGCGCCGATATGGATGGTGGGCCATCGCGAACCGACGTCGCCGATGAGCCACGTGCCCAAGCCGCCGACTGTCCAAATGATCGCCGTGGCGACGAGGAAACGCCCGAGCCCCGCGACGACGCCGACGAGCCCGAGCACGAGGATCGCCCCCGCATTGGCGTTCAAGTGCTGCCATCCCGCGTGCAGGAACGGCGCGAACAGGATCCCCCACAATCCTTCCGGCTCCAGCGGCCGGATCCCGTACCGGTCCAACCGGTGCCGGTCCAGCCCATCGACGAACTCGACGACGTACAGCAGCGCGAGATAGCCGAGGACCAACGTCGCGCCGATCTTCCATTGATCGCCGCGCGATGGACGCGCGGGCACGTTCGGCGGAGTCATGCTCATCGTTCCAGCGTGGCATAACAACTCGCGACGGGGCCAGCGGAGCCCGGCAAAGCCGTGAGCGCCGGCCTTGTTGCGTCCCCCACACCGATAGCGCATACTGAGGCACATCAGCACCAAGACCGCGCAGCAGTTGCGGTTTCGCGGAAGCCAAGGGAGAAGACCATGACCATGCGCGCCGCCCTCGTCATCGCGCTCGGCGCGGCAGCCTCGGCCGTCGCGCCGGCGACCGCCCGCGCCGACGACCAGCACGACTGCGAGCTGTTCCAGAAAAACTCCGGCGAGATCCTCACCAACGCCCAAACCGCCGTCGACCACATGCAGCAGGCATCGCAGGACCAAGGCCGGGACGCGGCGCAGGACGCGGCCAGCGCCATTGTGTACTTCCGCCAGGCGGGCGATGCGGCCAAGCTGCTCGCGGTCAGCCTGCAAACCCCCTCGGGCCAATCCGCCGCCACAAAACTCGACGAGGCGCTGTACGCGCAGGCGGACGCCTTCGACGGCACGATCAAGGGGCAGGGCAGCCAAGCTTCGCTCGACAAGTTCAAAGAAACGACCGCCCGTCTCAAAGCCGCGATCACCGGCTTCAAGCAGGCCGTCGAAGGAGCGTGCGGGACATAACTCCCTCCCCGCGCCCTTGCCGTCCAAAGCGGCCTTACTATGGTTACATAGTTTGGTCTAGCGAATCTTTCTGGAAGGTTGACCCATATGTCTCTTCGTCTTGCCGCCGCGCTCGCCGCGCTCGCCTGTGGAGTCGGCCCGTTCGTCGCCGTCCCCTCCGCCCTCGCCGCGCCCGCGGGCCGGAACAACGACCACGACTGCGAAGCGTTCGAGGCGAACGATGACGCGATCCAGGGCGATCTGGACGCCATCAACGACGTGGTGGCCGGTTACTACACCTCCTGGGTCGGCAACAGCTTCTTCGGCGATGAGCAGTACGGCGACTTCGACGCGGACGACATGAACACCATCCTCTCCGCGACCAGCTCGCTGTCCGCGCGCGCGGACAGCGTGAAGAAGGGCATGCAGACCCGAGGAGCCATCCTCGCCCTGGACCGGCTCGCCAACGACTCCCGCGCGGTCAACGACACCGCGCGGAAGATCGCGGACGGCACGTACCGGCCCCGCCAGCTCGGCCTGGTCAAAGACATGTTGTTCCGCTCGATGAACAACTACCACAACGCGCATTCCCTCGCCTGCAACGGCGACATCGTCGAACCCCAGCACTGACCCGCGCGGTCGGCGGCCGCGGCGGGTTCCGCTGCGGCTGGCGCTCCGGCTTCTGCGGATTCCAAGCGGAATAAGCCACCCTTGGCTCCCGGGCAAGAAACCATGCCGCATACTGATCGCGGATATTCGTGTTCAGTTCATGGGAAAGGGAAACCTTTATGTCCGTCCGTGCCGTTTTCGCCGCCGCGCTCGCCGTCGCAGCTCTGCCCCTCGCCGCTCCAACCAACACCGCGTCCGCTTCGGGCGACGAATGCGCCGAGTTCCTGCGCGGCTGGAACGCGGGTCAGGCGGTCACCAACCGCAGACAAGTAGTCCTCGACCGGAACAAGGCAGGGGAAAGCGAAGCGGCCCATCAGGCTGCTCTGCGCCAAATCAGTGGCTACTTCCGCCAAGAGGCGCAGATCTGGCATGACACAGCTGACCGCGTGAGCACCCCGGAGCTGCGGGACTCGATCGAGGGAGTGGCCGAAGAGTTCGACGCAGGCGCGGAAGACCCCACCCTTGTTGACGAAAAGCTCGGCGGAGACAGTTTCTGGAACGCTATGCGCCCGCTGCTCGACGCTGTGCGCGACACGTGCCCTATCGCGTACAACCAGATCACGCATTGATCAAGCAAATGCTCTGCCGAACGAAAACAAAGGCGCTTCATGTTTCTCGTGCTGCCTTGTCTGTCGTATTCGCTCTGACAGCGCTGCCTGCAACGGCGGCGGCCTCGGGCACCGCTCTGTGCGAGACATTGAGCCAAGCGGGCTCCGCGTACGACGCGTTGAACCTCCATACCCGCTCGATCAATAACCGGCTCGATCAAACGCGGGACCATGACGTGCGGATCCAGCTACATTTCGAGCAGGCGGACGTGATCGGCGAAATCGCAGAACTGTTGCGGGACACTGCGGCGAAAATGCCCGCCACCGCAGAAGGCGATCAGCTGCGAGACGTGTTCGCCGCAGAGGCGCAAGCCCGTGAGGACGGGGCAGATTCCATTCGAGAATCGGCCCAGAGGGGTGTGAACCCAGAAGAGGATCCGGACGCGGAACAGCAGTGGCTCGAAATGTATCGAGCTATTTCTGCCACAGTCAAGGAGCGCGCTGGCACAGTGCTCAGGTCCTGCCCGAATATCTGAAACGCTCAGCTGAGCACGTCGAGCACGATCCACGCGGCGACAGCGGACGGCAGCAGGGAGTCCAGCCGGTCCATGATGCCGCCGTGGCCGGGCAGGAGCGTGCCCATGTCTTTGATGCCGAGGTCGCGTTTGACCTGCGACTCGACCAAGTCGCCGCCAGTGGCGGTGAGGACCATGAGCGCGCCGAGCGCGACGCCGACCCAGTATGGCTGGTCGAGCAGCTGGCGCACGACGAGGATCGAACCGATCTGGGTGAAGAGGACGGCTCCAGCGAAGCCTTCCCAGGATTTCCCCGGGCTGATCGCGGGGGCCATGGGATGCTTGCCGAAGAACACGCCGGTGGCGTAGCCGCCCACATCGGAGCAAGCCACGACGACGAACAGGCACACGAGCTGTTTCCAGCCCCCTGGCCCGCTTTGCAGGAGAAGGACGGTGAACGAGGCGAAAAACGGAATCCATGTCACCACGAAGACGGTGTGCGTCACCTCTGCGACATATTGGTCCGGCTTGCCGTTCAGACCTTTGCGCAGCAGGCACCACACGAGACAAACGACGACCGTCGCCGCGTACGCGGCGAGCATCCCGTTCGCGCCTTTGAAGAAACTGGCCCAAATCACCGCCTGGCCGCCGAGGACCGCCGGAGCGTACAGGGTCGCGACCCCGTGCTCGTTGAACCGTTTCGCGACTTCGATAGTGGCGATGGCCATGGAGACGGCGATCACCACAACCCAGAGCTTCGGCGCGAAGAGGAGCACTGCGACGATCATCGCCCCCAGAGAGACCCCGACGCCGATCGCGGCGGCGAGGTTCCGCCCCGCCTTGGCCCTTTTTTTAGGTTGGCCCGGCTCCTTCGGCCTATGACGCGTGTCTGCCGCCATTGCGCGCATTGCTCCCTCGCCTCACAGCGGCAGCTCGATCAGACCTCGAGCAGCTCTGCTTCCTTTTTCTTCACGAGCTCGTCGATGGTCCCGACGAATTTCGCGGTCAGCTTGTCCAGCTCTTTCTCGGCGCGGACGACGTCGTCCTCGCCCGCCTGGCCTTCCTTCGCGAGCTTGCCGAGCTGGTCGTTCGCCTTGCGGCGCACGTTGCGCACGGTCACGCGGGCTTCTTCGGCCTTGCCTCGGGCCTGCTTGGCGAACTCCTTGCGGCGCTCCTCGGTGAGCGCGGGAATCGCCACGCGCACGACTTGGCCGTCGTTGGAGGGGTTCAAGCCAAGGTCGCTCTTCTGGATGGCCTCTTCGATCGCGCGCAGCTGGCTCGCCTCGTAAGGCTTGATGACCACCAGCCGGGGGTCGGGGGTCTGCACGCTGGAGACCTGCGGGATCGGGGTCGGCGTGCCGTAATAGTCCACGACGACCTTGGCGAAGAGGGAGGCCGTCGCCCTGCCGGTGCGGATGGCGGCGAACTCGTCCTTCGCCACCTCGACGGCAAGCTCCATCCGCTCCTCGGCCTCGAAGAGAATCTCATCGATCATCGCGTTACCACCTCACTAGTGTGCCGATGCGCTCGCCGGAGACCGCGCGCGCGATATTCCCCGGAACGAGCAGGTTGAACACCAGCATCGGCATCTTGTTGTCCCGGCACACCGCGAACGCCGCCGCGTCGGCCACCTTCAGCCCGCGCTCGAGCGCCTCTTGGAAGGTGAGCTCGTCGTATTTGACCGCGTCGGGGTTGTGCTTCGGGTCGTCGGAGTACACCCCGTCCACCGCCTTGGCGAGCAGCACCGCCTCTGCCCCGACTTCCAGCGCGCGCTGCGCGGCGGTGGTGTCGGTGGAGAAGTACGGCAGGCCCATGCCCGCGCCGAAGATGACGACCCGGCCCTTTTCCAGGTGCCTCCTGGCCCGCAGCGGAATGTACGGCTCGGCGACCTGGCCCATCGTGATGGCCGTCTGCACACGGGTGTCCACCCCGCGCTTTTGCAGGAAGTCCTGCAGCGCCAGGCAGTTCATCACCGTGCCGAGCATGCCCATGTAGTCCGCTCGGGAGCGCTCCAAGCCGCGCTGCTGCAGCTCCGCGCCCCGGAAGAAGTTCCCGCCGCCGATCACCACGGCGACCTGGACCCCAGAGGCGACCACGTCGGCGATCTGCTCGGCGACGGTGTCGACCACGTCCGGGTCCACGCCGACGCTCCCGCCGCCGAACATTTCGCCGCCGAGCTTGAGCAGCACTCGGCTATACCCCTGACGGGGCGGTTTGGCGGATCCGGCGGCGGGAGCTTCGGTCATGGCTGTGCCTTAGTTCTGGCCGACCTCGAACCGGACGAACCGGACGATTCCAGCGCCTGCGGACTTGAGCTGGTTCGCGACCGTCTGCTTCGGGTCGGCGAGGCTGGCCTGCTCCAGAAGGACCACGTCCTTGTAGAAGGCTCCGACGCGGCCCTCGACGATCTTCGGGATAGCCTGCTCGGGCTTGCCCTCGGAACGGGTGATCTCCTCGGCGACGCGGCGCTCCTGCGCCACGACTTCCTCGGGGACGTCGTCACGGCTGAGGTACTTCGCCTTGAGCGCGGCGATCTGCTTCGCGGCCCAGTCCGCGGCCTCGGCGGCCTTGTCGCCCTCGCCGGTGTACTCCACGAGCACGCCGATGGCGGGCGGCAGGTCCGAGCTGCGCTGGTGCAGGTAGGTCGCGACCTTGCCGTCGAAGGAGGCGACGCGGCCGAGGGCCAGCTTCTCGCCGATCTTCGCGGAAAGCTCGTCCACCGTCTCCTTCACGGTCTTGCCGTCGAGGTCGGCCGCTTCGAGGTCGGCGGTGGACTGCGGGCGGGCAGCCGCCGCGGCCTTCACGACCCGCTCCGCGAGGGACTGGAAGTCCCCGCCCTTGGCGACGAAGTCCGTCTCGCAGTTCAGCTCGACGAGCACGCCGTCGAGGGTGGCGACCAGGCCTTCGCCCGTGGTCCGCTCCGCGCGCTTGCCCACGTCCTTGGCGCCTTTGACCCGGAGGGTCTCCACCGCCTTGTCGAAGTCGCCGTCGTTCTCGGCGAGCGCGTTCTTGCAGTCCATCATGCCCGAGCCGGTGAGCTCGCGCAGGCGTTTCACGTCAGCGGCGGTGTAGTTCGCCATCGTGGTTCTCCCTTTGATCGTTGTTATGCCAATAACTGCTCTGCGCAGGCGAAGCGCGTCGGGCTTAGGAAGCCTCGGCCCCCTCGGCGGGAGCCTCGGCTGCCGGAGCCTCCGCCTCGGCGGCGGGCTGCGCCTCCGCGTCGCCGCCCTGGGCGAGGAGTTCCTGCTCCCACTCGGCCAGCGGCTCGGCCTCGCCGCCCTGGCTGCCGCGCTGGCTCGAGCGCTGCTGCAGGCCGTCGGCGACCGCCGTGGCGACCACGCGGGTCAGCAGGGCCGCCGAGCGGATCGCGTCGTCGTTCGCCGGGATCGGGTAGTCCACCAGGTCCGGGTCGCAGTTGGTGTCGAGGATCGCGACGACCGGGATGCCCAGTTTGCGCGCCTCGCCGACTGCGATGTGCTCCTTGTTGGTGTCCACAACCCACAGCGCGGACGGCAGCTTGGCCATGTCGCGCAGGCCGCCGAGGCTGCGGTCGAGCTTGTTCATCTCGCGGGTCAGGCCCAGGATCTCCTTCTTGGTGCGCCCGGCGAAGCCGCCGGTCTGCTCCATGGACTCGAGTTCCTTCAGGCGTTGCAGCCGCTTGTGGACGGTCTGGAAGTTGGTGAGCATGCCGCCGAGCCAACGCTGGTTGACGTAGGGCATGCCGACGCGGAGCGCCTCGGTCGCGATGGGCTCCTGCGCCTGCTTCTTGGTGCCGACGAAGAGGATCGTGCCGCCGTGCGCCACCGTCTCCTTGACGAATTCGTACGCGCGGTCGATCGAGGTCAGCGTCTGCTGCAAGTCGATGATGTAAATGCCGTTGCGGTCCGTGAAGATGAACCGCTTCATCTTCGGGTTCCAACGGCGGGTCTGATGCCCGAAATGTGCGCCGCTGTCGAGCAGCTGCCGCATAGTCACCACAGCCATGGCGAATACACCCCTTAATTCTTTGGCGAGAAACGCAGAGTTCCTCTGATCGGTTCTGCCTGGACCGGTCGGCCGCAAGCCCTGGTGCCAGGCTCAGCGGCACGCCCGTCGTTCTTTTGGTCCGACGGGACCGTCCTGCCGTGAGCGCCTTCCCCCGCGAGGGGGATTCCTGGCACGCGAAGTCACCGCCGAAGCGATGCGGTCAGAAGCTTACCAGTGCGCGCGCCCATTCGGCTAATCGCTCGACGCCCCGCTCCGAGCCCTCGCGTTAGACTTGGGCAGGTCGTCAGCGCGCCTTGGCCCGGGCAATGCCTGGGCGTGCGCCTATCCGCTAGAGACGGGGTGAGACATTGAGTATCGCGGACAAATTTTACGCGTTGCAGGCGGAGATCGACAGCGCCGTGGAGGAGCGGGAACGCGAGCACGCGAGGCAGCTCGAAGCGAAACGCCGCGCGGAGCGGGACGCAGAAGAGCGGGAACAGGCTTGGCAGGACAGCAGGGAGGGCCGTGACGAGCAAGCGGCCAAGGACCTCTGGGAGTCGAGCACCCTGCGCCTCGGCCACTACGAGGACGACGAAGAAGACTGAGCAACACGCTCGCCCGTTGCGGATGAGGGCGTTCGGCTTCGCTCCCCGGCCGTATCAGGTCGAGGGGGTTGCCGGTGTGGTCGAGGTCGGCTTACGAAGCCGCCACAGGGAGAACCTGTTCTGATCGTCCCACTTCGCGAACGGCTTGCCCGCCTGGTCGAGAGGCCCATCAAGGCTGTCTTCCTTTGGCGGCGGAGGATTCGTCTTCGGTACCGCCTCTTCTTTCGTGGGCAAGCGGGGATGATGCGGGTCGGCGATACAGGTGTCCGACAACTCCACCGGGACGTACTTCGGCCACCCCCGATCCGCATGATGCGGCGCGACACCAACGACCATGACCGCCCCTTTCGGCACAGACTTGGACAAGGAGGGGTCGAACTTGCTGTGAAACTCTTCGAAAAGATATGCGGCGGCGGCATGGTCGAGATCGTCCGAAGGCTTGGCGAAACCGACAATGATCCGGTCGACCGAGTACCACGAATCTAGATCGACCGCCTCTGCAGAGCGGTCGGAGCCGTCACTGTTATGCCCATCGCGATTCGCGCAATACACGCCCATGACGAACCAGCCCGCCTGCCGCGCCGCGCCGATCTCCGCCACAAGCGCATCGTACGGATCACCAGGCAACGGATCCTCAGACCAACGCTTGATATTCGGGCGCACCAGCCCCGGAAAACTCCCACCTGGAGGCGTATTCAGATCCCTGCCTCCTGGCGTGGATTCCTCTGGCCTCAGCCAAGGATCTGCGACCAATCGTTCCAGCCTGGCCCGATCAACCTCATTGGCCTCCCAATCGAGCATCGCGTACTTCGGTTGTGTCTCACATGCATTCGCGAGGAGGAGCGGCAGCACGAGGACCACCAAAAAACGCTTCATTGCGGTGTCACCGCACTCAACGCCCAGGGGCGATCAGCTGGCATTCCTTGCCTTCCATCAGAAGTATCAAAAAGCGGGGCCGAACCACCCTGGTCGTATCAGGTCGAGGGGGTTGCCGGTGTGCTCGAGACCGGCTTACGAAGCCGCCACAGGGAGAACCTGTTCGAGTCGTCCCACTTCGCGAAGGGTTTGCCCGCCTGGTCGAGAGGCCCGTGAGAGCTTTCTTCCTCCGGCGGCGGGGGGTTCGTCTTCGGAGGCTCCTCATCGCTTGTGGGCAGGCGGGGATGGTGCGGGTCGGCGATGCAGGTGTCCGACAACTCGACCGGGACGTACTTCGGCCACCCCTGGTCCGCATGATGCGGCGCGACACCGCTGACCACGATCCTTCCCTTCGGCACATAGCCGGACGAGGAGGGGTCGAACTTGCTATGAAGCTCCTCGAAAAGAAACCCGGCCTGGGCATGGTCGAGATCGCCCGAGGGCTTGGCGAAACCGACCATAATCCGGTCGACCGAGAACGACGGGTCCGGGTCGGACGTCTCGGAAGCTCGGCCATAGCCGTGAAATCCAGAGCTGTTCCAGCAGTACGCGCCCGTGACGAACCAACCCGTCTCACGCGCCGCGCCGATCTCCGCCACGAGCGCGTCATACGGATCACCGGGCAACGGATCCTCAGACCAACGCACAGTGTTCGGGCGCAAGAGCAACGGCCCGCCTCCTCCGGGACTCATGAAGTTCCTCGTGCCCCCTGGCGTGGATTCCTCTGGCCTTAACCATGGGTCTGCAGTCAAATGTTCCGACCTCGCCCGATCAACCTCATTGGCCTCCCAATCGGGTCTCGGGGACAACACTCTCCCCTCGCACGCGTTCGCGAGGAGGAACGGCAGCGCAAGAATCACACAGAAACGCTTCATTGCGGTGTCACCGTACCCCAAACGCGTGCATTTTGGTCGTTGAAAACCGCCGTCGACAGCGGCTTCTGTCCCGTGAACTCCTCACGGCTCACGGAGTAAGTGTTTCCGCTCCCCGGCTCGTAGACAGTCAGATTGTCTCCCTGACAACCGGTGACAAGGACGACGTGTTGCGGATAGCCCGACCCGCCCACGTAGAGCGGCAGCACCTCGCCGTGCTGCGCCGCAGCGGCCACCGCCTGGAACTGCTCGTCCTGGTTGTATTGGTTCACCGGGTGCCAGTCGTAACTGTGGCCTGGGATGCCCGCCCCGCCCGGAGCGCCCATCTCATGCGCGGCTCCCCACGGAGCCGTGCCCAAGCCTTCCATCCACGGGAACTGCAGATTGCCGCCCCGATCATGGGTGTCGGTGGTGACATCGTGCATCCGCTGCGCGGCCTCCGCGAAACGCTGCTCCGCAGGAGTGAAATCAGCCGTCCGTGTATAAGTGCCGTCGGGAGTGCCGTCTGGTTTAGTAAGACGGCCTCCTCCGAGATCCTTATGGAAAGGCCCCTGCCGAGCGTCTTGAGCGCCGGCCTTCGCGTCGTACCCAGTCATGATCTGCATCGCGAACACAGGATCGTTCATCATCTTCGCCATGACTAGCGAGGATGAGCCACAGGTCGTGCCATCCGGTTGAATAAACGCACCATCGCGTTTACCTCTGGCATCCACCTCAGGGTACGGCGTTCTGCCTCCGTCTGGGTTGATTTGCACATTCGCCGGATGCGCGTCCGAGTACTCCCTCGGGTCGAGCTGTGTGATCTCCTCCGTGCTCATTTGCTTGAGGCGGTTGGCGTAGTTGGTCAACGTGGGCACATCATGCCCTGCGGCAGCCGCGGCGAGAATCCAGGCCCGCTCCTCGTCGCTGCGCGCGTTGGCAAGCAGCGCTTTGACCTTCGCCTGATCCTCTGCGCTCATCTTCTCGATCGCCTGGTCCGCCCGCGCCTGCACGCCTTCGCGCAGCGGCCCCGACCCGTTGGCGCTGGACTGGCCGATCGAGGCGAACACGTCCATGTTCGGGCTCGTGTGGTCGGGGAGATGCACATCCCCCTGCGCTTTGCGGATCTGGCCCTGCGCGTCCAGCCCAGCGGCGCGGGCCTCCTTATGCGCGGCGAGCATGCCCTGGATGGAGTGCTGGAGAGTGTGGAACACGTCGCCGAAATACCTGGGCCAGTGCCATGGCAGGGCCGGGGCTTTGTCGATGATCCTGTCGAGCGTGGACACCGGCTCGTACTCTTCCCTCGCCGCACGGTACTTCTCGCGGGCCGTGGCCATTTGGTCCGCGAAAGCATCGAGCGTCTTCGCGACGTCTTTGGCAGCCGGGCCCATCTGCCCCGCCCGTGCGGCGAGGGCATCGAGCGAGCCGCGCGCCGCCTCGGCGGGCTTCTCCTTCGAGCCCACGTCGTCCCAGATCTGCTCGGTGAGGCTCCCTTTGGCTTGCCTGAGGTCCTCGTCGTGGTGCTCTAGCTCGGCCGCGTAGCCGGTGAACGCGCTCGCGAGATCCCGGACTTTCGCCGGGTCGGGCTCCGGCTCGCGCAAGCTCTCCAGGAACCGGCGCAGATCGCCGCCGAGGAAGTCCCCGAGGCCGTGGAGGATCTCCCGCAAGGCGGTGAACACGTCGCCGAAGAAAGTGAGCGGGTTGAATTTTTGGACGAATTCCTTCAGGATCGGGAGGATTTTCTCGCCGATTTCCTCGAGGCCGTGGAGGACGCTCTCCCCCAGCTCGAGTTTTTCCTCGTACGAAGTCATCCCGTCACCCCTTGGCGAGCTGCGGGAACGTGCCCGCGATCTGGTGGTCGGTGTGCTCGTAGGTGTCCACGCAGGAGCGCAGCTTCTGCGCGAATTCGCCGTCGGCGGCTTCGGCGGTCTTGGCGACGTTCTGGAAGAACATGACGGCGTCGTGCGCCGCGCCGCCGAGGTAGCCCCAGTCTCCCGCGTCGTGTCCGTCAAGCTTCGCCCGCGCGCCCGGCAGCGTCTGCGCGGCGCTGTCGAGCTGCGCTGCGACGGCCCTGACCGATTCTGGGTTCAAAAACACAGCCGCTCCTCCACGTGTGGGTATGTCTCTATCAGAAGGTTAGACGCAGCGCGGCCCCCGGTCGGTTCCCAGTCGGACGAGGGAGTTCCAGCCGGGGAGAGGGCTCATCCAAGAGAGCCGGCCCAGCTCGCCAACCGTCCCAACCGCTCCTGCGCTGCAGCCCTCGCCCCGGCCAGCGCGTCCCGCGCCGGCGCTGGTTCGGTCGCTTCGAGATAGACCTTGAGCTTGGGCTCGGTGCCGGAGGGGCGGACCACGACGCGCAGGCTGTCGCCGGTCAGGACCACTGCATCGGTGCGCGGCCCTTCGATGGCCTGCGCCAAGTCCTCGAACGCGACGGGCTCCCCGTCGAGTTCGGCTGGGGGTTCCGCGCGCAGCCGGGCCATCGTCCGCGCGATGCCGTCCAGGTGCTCGAACCGCAAGGAGACCTGCCTGGTGGCGTAGACCCCGAGTTCGAGCGCGTAGTCGTCGAAGACCTGCGCGACCGTCCGGCCCTCTGCTTTGAGCGCGGCGGCCAGGTCCGAGGCGAACACCGCCGCGCTGATCCCGTCTTTGTCGCGCACCGCGTCGGGGTCAACGCAATGCCCGATGGCCTCCTCGTACGCGTAGACGAGCCCTTCGCCCGCGCGGACGAGCCATTTGAAGCCGGTCAGCGTGCGCGCGTGCCGGGTCAGCCGCGCCTGGGCGAGGGCTTGGAGCTGGCGGGAGGAGACGATGGTGCTCGCGGTGAGGGGGTCCTCGGTCGGGGAGTTGTCCAGCGCCCAGCCGCCCAGGAGCGTCCCGGTCTCGTCCCCGGTGAGCATCCGCCAGCCCGCGTCCTCGCCCAGGCCGGGGAAGCCGATGGCGCAGCGGTCCGCGTCCGGGTCCAAGGCGATGGCGATATCCGCGCCGACCCGCTCGGCGAGGGCGAGCAGGAGGTCCGTCGCGCCCGGCTCCTCCGGGTTCGGGAAACGCGCCGTCGGGAAGTCCGGGTCCGGCTCGAATTGCTCGGCCACCACGTGGACGTCGGCGAACCCCGCCCTGCGCAGCGCCTCGACGGCGACCTTCCCGCCGACGCCGTGCATCGGGGTGAGCGCGATCCGCAGCGCGCGCGCCTCGCCATGGCCGCGGCGCCTCTGGTCGGCGTAGCCGACGCCGCTCGCCCGGTCCAAGTACGTCTCCAACGCGTCGTCCACGTGCGAGTTCGGGACGAGCGGGCTGCGCGGCACCTGGTCGGCGGGGCCGACCGCCGCGATGGCGGCTTCGATCTCTTTGTCCGATGGCGGCACCAATTGGGCTCCGCCTTCGAGGTAGACCTTATAACCGTTGTCCTGCGGCGGGTTGTGGCTGGCGGTGATCTGCACTCCCGCCGCCGCGTACCACCATTTCACGATGAAGGCGGTGACCGGCGTGGGCAAGCCGTGCGGGAGGGCGAGCACTTTGAAACCCGCCGCTGTGAACACCTCTGCGGCGGCAACGGCGAATTCGGCGGAGCGATGGCGCGCGTCGCAGCCGACGACGACCGTCTCCCCCTCGTAGCCCTGCTCGATCAGCCAGTCGGCGAACCCTTTGCTCGCGCGGACGACCACGGCGAGGTTCATCCCGTTCGGCCCGGCCCGCATCGCGCCGCGCAGTCCCGCGGTGCCGAAGGAGAGCGGGGCGGCGAACCGGTCGAGGAGTTCGGCGGAGGCTCCGATATCGCCCTCGTCCGCGGCGGCGAAGAGCGTGGCGATCTCGGCGCTGTCCTTCGGATCCGGGTCGTGCTCGATCCAGTCCGCCACCTGCTCGCTGAGGCTGGGTTCGGAGCCGCTCATAGCCGGGAGACGACCTCGCGCAACAGGCTGCCCACCCGCCTCGCGGCCAGATGGCCCTCTTCCAGCACCTCGGCGTGGTTCAAGGACTTCCCGGCGAGCCCGGCGGCGATGTTCGTCACCAACGACACCCCGAGCACCTCCACGCCCTCCGCGCGGGCGGCGATGGTCTCGTGCACCGTGGACATGCCCACCAGGTCCGCGCCGAGCGTTTTCAAGGCCCGGACCTCGGCGGGGGTCTCGTAATGCGGGCCGGGAAGGCCCGCGTACACGCCGACGGCGAGGCTCGGGTCGACCTCCCGTGCGAGCGCGATGAGCCGAGGCGAGTAGGCGTCGGTGAGATCCACGAACCTCGGCCCTCGCAGCGGCGAGCGCGCCGTCATATTCAGGTGGTCGTTGATGAGCACCGGCTGTCCCACCCGGTATTCCTGGTTCAAACCGCCCGCCGCGTTCGTGAGGATCAACGTGCCCGCGCCCGAAGCGGCGGCGACGCGGACCCCGTGCACCACATGGGCAAGGTCGTGGCCCTCGTAGGCGTGCGTGCGCCCGAGCAGCACCAGCACGTGCTGGTCGCCGACCGGAACGGACAGGGCGAGCCCTTGATGTCCGGACACCCCCGGCGCGAGGAAGCCTGGCAGTTCGGCCATCGGCACCACCGCGCTGGGCTCGCCGAGCCGGTCCGCCGCAGGAGCCCAGCCGGATCCGAGGACCACCGCCGCCGAATGCTGCGCCACCCCTGTGCGCTTCGCGAGCTCGTCGGCCGCGACCCGCGCCGCCTCTTCGGGATTTCCGACCACGTCCACGACATCGACAGTCATGCGAGGCAGAGTACCCGAACGCGGGACACCGCACCTGGGCAGGAGCAACGAACCCGACCGGCCCGCTCGGCGGGTGCGTCCCCCCTCGGACGGCGGACAACGAAATGGATCGCTCGCCTGAGCAGGCGTGAATTCCAGTACAGTGTCCGGGTGACTTCGACCCGGCCCGTCTCCCAGCTTTCGCAGCGGCTGGACTCGTGGCTGGCCGCACACGGGGACGAGCTGGTCCGTTGGCGGCGGGAGCTGCACGAGCATCCCGAACTCTCCCGGCACGAGCACGCGACCACCGCGTTCCTCGAAGGCCACCTGCGCGCGCTGGGGCTCGAACCGAGGCGGCTGCCCGTCGGCGTGGGGCTGGTGTGTGACATCGGCCCGGAGGCCGGGGGCCGCGTCGCGCTGCGCGCCGACCTCGACGCCCTGCCGGTCGCGGAGGCCACCGGGCTCGACTTCGCCTCCCGCGTCGACGGCGTCAGCCACGCGTGCGGCCACGATCTGCACACCTCGGTCCTGCTCGGAACGGCCTCTTTCCTCGCCCAGCAGCCGGACCTTCCTGTCGGGGTCCGGCTGATCTTCCAGCCCGCAGAGGAAGTCATGCCGGGCGGGGCCCTCGACGTGGTCGCGGCGGGCGAGCTGAACGGGGTGGAGCGCATCTTCGCCGTGCATTGCGACCCGCATCTGGAGGTCGGCAAGGTCGGGGTGAAAGAGGGCGCGATCACCTCCGCCGCGGACACGATCCATCTCACGCTCGAATCCCCCGGCGGCCACACCTCCCGTCCGCATCTGACCGGCGACCTCGTGTACGCCTTGGGCACGGTGGTCACCGGCCTGCCCGGCCTGTTGAGCAGGCGGGTCGATCCGCGCACCGGCACCGTCGTCACGTTCGGCTCGGCGCACGCGGGCTCCGCGCCCAACGCCATCCCGCAGACCGGGGAGCTCAAAGGCACCGCCCGGACCAGCGACTACCGCACTTGGCTGCAGTTGGAGCCGGTGATCGCCGAGCTCGTCCGCGATCTGTTGGCCCCGCTCGGGGTGCGCCACCGGCTGCGGTACCAGCGCGGCGTGCCGCCGGTGGTGAACGACCCGGCCTCCACCGCCCTGTTCGCGTCGGCGGTCGCCCGGCTCGGCGAGCACGCCCTCGCGGAGACCGCGCAGTCCGGCGGCGGCGAGGACTTCTCCTGGTATTTGGAGGAGGCGCCCGGCGCGATGGCCAGGCTCGGGGTCTGGTCGGGCGAGGGGCCGCAGTGCGACATCCACCAGCCCGATTTCATCGCCGACGAGCGCGCGCTCGCGGTCGGGGTCCGGCTGTTCGCCGGACTGGTCTGGGAGACCGCGACAGCACGGGAGCAAGCATGACCCTCAAAGTGACGGTACTGGCTGGCGGCGTCGGCGGGGCCAAATTCCTGCTCGGCCTGCGCCACCTGTTGGAGGCGGCGAGCCAAGGCGCGCAGATCGCCGCCGTGGTCAACGTCGGCGACGACGCGTGGATGCACGGGCTGAAGATCTGCCCCGACCTGGACTCCTGCATGTACACCCTCGGCGACGGCGTGGACGCCGAGCGCGGCTGGGGGCAGAAGAACGAGACCTACAGCGCGTGGGACGAGCTCAAGGCGTACGGCGTGGAGCCGACCTGGTTCACGCTCGGCGACCGCGACATCGGCACGCATTTGGTGCGCACCCAGATGCTCACGGCCGGCTACGCGCTCACCGACGTCACCGAGGCGCTCTGCGCCCGCTGGCAGCCTCGGGTCCGCCTCCTTCCGGTCACCGACGAGCGCAGCGAGACCCACGTCGTGGTGACCGACCCCGCGTCGGGGGAGCGCAAGGCGATCCACTTCCAGGAGTGGTGGGTCAAGCACCGTTCCAAGGTCGCCACGCACGGCTTCGCGTTCGTCGGCGCGGAGAAGGCCAAGCCCACCGCCGCCGCGCTCGCCGCCATCGCGGAGGCGGACGCCGTGCTGATCGCCCCGTCGAACCCGGTGGTCTCTATCGGCGCGATCCTCGCGATCCCAGGGATCCGCGCGGCGCTGCGCGAGACGAAAGCGCCGGTCGTCGGCCTCTCGCCAATCATAGGCGGCAAGCCGCTGCGGGGCATGGCCGACGAATGCCTCGCCGCCATCGGCGTGGAAAGCTCGGCGGAGGCGGTCGGCGCGCTCTACGGCGCGCGTTTGGACACGGGCCTGTTGGACGGCTGGCTCGTCCATGAGACCGACCAGGCGCTCATCCCCGGCGTCCGCTCGCTCGCCGTGCCGCTGCTGATGACCGACGCCGACGCGACCGCCGCGATGGCCCGCCGCGCGCTGGGGCTGGCCGGGGTGACGCTGTGACCAAAGACCATGTGGTCGAGGACCACGCTTCGGCGGAGCTGACGATCTTCCCCGTCCTCGGCCTCCCCGAATTCCAGCAGGGCGACGACCTCGCGGCGGCCATCGCCGCCGCTGTCGCGTTGCGGGACGGCGACATCCTCGTGGTGACCTCGAAGGTCGTCTCGAAGGTCGAGGGCCAGGTCATCCCGGCCCCCGCCGACCCAGAGGAGCGCGACGCGCTGCGCCGCGAACTCGTCATCAAAGAGGCGCGACGCGTGCTCGCCCGGCGCAACCGGACTCTGATCACCGAGAACCGGCTCGGCATTGTCGCCGCCGCCTCGGGGGTGGACGGGTCGAACCTGCGCCAGGATGAACTCGCCCTGCTGCCCCTCGACCCGGACGCCAGCGCGGCCCAGCTGCGCGAGCGGCTGCGCGAGCTCGTCGGCGCGGACGTCGCCGTGATCATCACGGACACGATGGGGCGGGCCTGGCGGATGGGGCAGACCGACAACGCGATCGGCTCCGCGGGCCTCGCGGTCCTGCACCGCTACGGCGGCTCCTTCGACGCGCACGGCAACGAGCTGCAGGTCACCGAGGTCGCCATCGCCGACGAGCTGTCCGGGGCCGCAGACCTAGTCAAAGGCAAAATCGGCGGGACTCCGGTCGCGGTGGTCCGGGGCTTCCGCCCGCAAGACGACGGCTCCACCGCCCGCGACCTGCAGCGGCCCATCGAGGACGACCTCTTCAATCTCGGAGTCGAGGAGGCGATGCAGCTGGGCAGGCTCGACGCGGTCCCGGCGCGGCGCTCCACGCGCCAGTTCTCCGCCGAGCCGGTGGACCCCGAAGACCTGCGCGCCTCGGTCGCGGACGCGCTCACCGCGCCCGCGCCGCACCACACCCACCCAGTGCGTTTCGTGTGGCTGCGCGAACGCGCGCTGCGCGAGCGGCTGCTCGGCAGGATGCGCGAGGCGTGGCAGGCGGATTTGGAGTCCGACCCCTTCACCGCCGACCAGGTGCAACGCCGCCTCGCCAAGGGCGACATCCTCTTCCGCGCGCCGGAGGTGGTGCTGCCGTTCCTCGTCCCCGACGGGGCGCACACCTACCGCGACCAGCGCCGCAACGACTGCGAGCGCACCATGTTCCTCGTCGCGGGCGGCGCGGCGGTCCAAGGCCTGCTCGTCTCGCTCGCCGCCCGGAGCCTCGGCAGCTGCTGGATCGGCTCGACCATCTTCAGCGCAGAGGTGGTGCGGGAGGTCTTGGGCCTGGACGACCGCTGGTCCCCGCTCGGCGCGGTCGCCATCGGCCATCCCGCCGAACCCGCAGGCCCGAGGCCGAAGTGGGACGCGGGGCCGTACCTGGTCGAGCGATGATCGACCCCGCCGAGCTGGCGCGCGCGCAGCGAGCCTGGGAGACGCGCTGGCCTGGCGAACGGCCCATCGGGCACTATATCCCCGGCTCACGGGGCCAGCACGTCCGGTTTTACTCCTTGCCGCACAAGCGCTACGTGGAGACTCCGGAAGACCTCCGTATCCTCTTGGCGCGGCACAACACGCTCTTCGGCGAATTCTTCGCGCCGGGGGAAGACCTGTACTTCGTGTTCCCGACCGTGGAGCCCGCCGACCCGGACTCAGGAATTATCTGCCACGGCAATCCCGTCCCGGACGAGGTCGTTCCGGGCTGCCAGCTGTGGTTCCGCGCGCCGCCACACAAGGACGACGACTTCGAGACCGTCACCGACTTCCATATCGCGAAGGTCCGTTGGCGGCGCGGCGCGTTCGACGACTACCTGCGCGACATCGACCAAGGGTCCCTGTGGGGCGTGCTCATCGCCAACGCGGATTTCACCCGGCTCGCCCACCCCTACGACGGCGGGCTCGACCTGGTGGCCCCGACCGAAGCAGAGGCACGGGCGCTGCGCCAACGCCATCCCACATGGGCCGAACGCAAAGTGTACTGGCGATACGACCACTGGGATTCGATCGACAAGGCATATGGCTGGGCGTTCCTGCTCGTCGCCGAAGCAACCCCGTTGGTTCCGCTTGGCGAGATGCTCGGCCATTGCGCCACGCCCCGCGCGTCGGACGTCGTCGTGCGAGAAGACGCGCACAGCGTGATCGCGGAGGGCAGGGCCGCCATCCGGCCAGGGCTCGTCGGGCACATCTACCGATTGCCCCTCCCCGACCCGAGCTGCTTCGGCCGCCAGCTCGCGGGACTCGGCCCCGAAACGCTGGGATCGTACCCAGAGCTCACCTATCGCGCCGGTTACTCGAAAGCAGCAGTGGAATCCGTCCGCGAGCAGCTTGGCCTGGCGGTGCCCGAGGGGTGGGCGCGCTATCTGCGCGGCCCCTCAGTCCTCCAAGGCGGCTGGATGCAGACCGGCAACTACGTCAGCGTCTTCGACCCGCAAGCCATCATCGACCGCACGCAGGCAAGCGACATCCCTGAAATCAACGAAAACCCTGGTTACCTGCTCATTGGCGAGGGCGATGGAGCCTGGCTCGCGCTCGACACCCGCATCTCCCGCAGCCCGCTGCTCCTGACCTGGGCCGCCGAAGGCTGGCAAAAGACCGAGGAGCGCGCGGCTTCCGTCGAAGAATTCATCGACCTTCTCGAAGCCCGCGTATTCCAGCCTTACCCGCGTTGAGGGAAGAACCCCTGGTCCGACGTCCGAATGTGAGGCCGGTTCGCGTCAGCGGCGGCGGGGCAGCACCGCGAGGGGCGACTGCAACGCCAAAGACATCGCGCGCTCCCTGGGGGTCAGGTGCGCCGCGATCCGAACCCAGCGGCGCATGCGGCTCATGCGAGGGGACCGAACAACAGACATGATGCACTCCTTTGCACACTGCTTTCGCAGCACTTGGCCCTCCATCATGCAAGAACAACGCAAAGTGGTCAAGAGGGAAACGCAAAGTGAACGAAAAGTAAACGAATTCTTGATGTCCTGCTGGCAGCCCAACCGGGCTGAGCTGCCAGCAGGACAAACGCCCTGACGGGGCCTTAACGCCGACGCGTGTTCGCGGGCTTGATCACGGCGAGCGGGGTCTGCATCGCTTGGGCGAGCGTCCGCTCCTCCTCGCTCATGAGCACGGCGGCGCGCAGCCAACGGGCCGCGTGGCGGCAACGGTCGGACAGAGCGCGCTCGAAAACGGAGGGGGTGTGGTGGAGGACGAAAGCCATGGCCTTCTCCTTTCGGAGCGGGCGGCTTGTCTCGCGACAACGGCAAGTGCGCTGAAGACGGCTTCGCCGAACAGGGAGATCAGCGCTGGCCGCGAGCAAACCGAAGACGGATAGACGGGATCAGGGTCGAGGTCTGTCTATGACTAGAACTGCTACTCATCTGTCCACCACCTCCTTCGGTTCGGTCGCATCGCGCGAGGCTTTCTTCCATAGTGGCCTCTGAATCGTGGCCTGTCAAGGCATATGGACGGCACCTGGACGCTCGCGGCGAGGCTCCGCCTGGGCCCTCGGGTCAGACGTCCGAGGAGAAGCGGAGCCCCCGTCCGGGATCGCGACGCCCGGCCAGACGCGCGCCCCGGAGAGCAGTTCGCAGCGGGCCCCGATCTGGGCGCCGTCGCCGATCACCGCGTCCCGGATCAACGCGCGAGGGCCGACGCGCACCCCGAAACCAAGGATCGAACGCTCCACGACCGCACCGGCCTCGACTTTCGCGCCGTCGAAGACGACCGCGCCGTCCAGCCGGGCTCCCGCGCCGATCTCCACGCCGCGCCCGAGCGCGGTGCCGCCGATGACCAGCGCGCCTGGCGCGACGCTGGATCCTTCGGGGATGAGCGCCTCGCCCCGCGCGCCGCCGAGCACCGGGGAGGGCGCGATGCCGCGCACCAAGTCAGCCGAGCCGCGCACGAAGTCCTCGGGCACCCCCATGTCCCGCCAGTAGCCGTTGTCGACGTGGCCGTACACCTTGCCCTTGGCGACCAGTCCGGGGAACACCTCACGTTCGATGGACACCGCGCGCCCGGTGGGGATCGACTCGATCACCTCGCGCTTGAACACGTAGCAGCCCGCGTTGATCTGGTCGGTCGGCGGAGCCTCGGTCTTCTCCAAGAACGCCTTCACCTTGCCGTCGCCGCCGGTGACCACGCAGCCGTACGCCCTCGGGTCGAGCACCCTGGTGAGCAGCAGGGTCGCGTCCGCGTCGGCCTCCTCGTGCCGGGCGACCAGCGCGCCAAGGTCCGCGCCGGAGAGCACGTCCCCGTTGAAGACCAGCACAGTCGGGGCTTCGAGCGATTCGAAGGCGTTGCGCAGGCCGCCGCCGGTGCCCAGCGGCTCGCTCTCGCTCACGTACTGCAGCTCGAGGCCGAGATTGGAGCCGTCGCCGAAATGGTCGTGGAACGCCTCCGCGCGGTAGGAGGTGCCGATGACGACCTTGGTCACGCCGATCTCCGCGATCCGCCCGAGCAGATGGCTCAAGAACGGGACGCCCGCCGTGTGCAGCATCGGCTTGGGCGAGGTGAGGGTGAGCGGGCGCAGCCGGGTGCCCATGCCTCCGGCCAGCACCACTGCTTGCACTGCGTTGTTCTGTGTGCTGTCGTTCATGCGCTCGCCTTCTCTTCTATTCCGCCGCTCCGCTATTCCGCCGCTCCGCGCCGAGCGATCACAATCTTGGCCCGCAACCCTAAACCACATCGCACCGCGAGCCGTAACGGAGCTTGCCACGCCGCCGCGTGCCGGTCGGCGAAGAAACGATACGCGCTGTCGTGGTGCGCGCGCAGCATCCGCGCCGGATGGCGTTTCGTGGAGTGCCCCTGCGCGTGGACCACCCGCGCGCTTGGCACGTACACGTTCGCCCATCCGGCCTTGGCCAGCCGGTCCCCGAGGTCCACGTCCTCTAAGTACATGAAGTACCGCGCGTCGAAGCCGCCGACCTCGTCGAACGCCGTTTTGCGCAGCAGCAAGCAGGCTCCGGACAGCCACCCGGCCTCCCGCTCGGCGGGCTCCTCGTCGCGGCGCAGGTACCGCCTCGTCCACGGGTTGCGCCGCCACACGCCGACGAGCACCGCGTGCATCGCGCCGGTCAGCAGCGTCGGCACGGCCCGCGCCGACGGGTACACCGAGCCGTCCGGCTCGCTGATGAGCGGCCCGAACGCGCCCGCGCCCGGCCAACGCCGCGCCGCTTCCAGCAGCGCGTCGATGCTGCCCTCCGTCCACACCACGTCCGGGTTCGCCACGAGGTAGAACTCCGCGTCCGGGACGAGCTCGCGGACCTTCGCCGCGCCGAGGTTCGCCCCCCGCCCGAAGCCCAGGTTCTCGCCGGCCTGCACCAAGACGGCCCTTGGGTGCTGCGCCGCGGCGGCTTGGGGAGCCCCGTCCACCGAGCCGTTGTCCACCATGACGACCAAAGGGTCGGCAGCAGTCGCGGACGCGACGCTGGTCAAGAACTCCGACAAATGATGGCCCGGCGAGTACGTCACCGTGACGATCGCGAATCGGGGCGTCATCCGTGCGTGAGGGCGTAACGCAGCGCGTCGCGCCAGGCTCGGGGCGGGCGCAGCCCGCGCTGCACCCAAGAGGCGACCGAGAGGACCGAGTACGGCGGACGCGAGGCAGGACGGGAGAGCTCCCAGCTCATACAGGGCCGCACCAGCCCCGGATCGGCCCCCAGCTCCTCGAACACGGCGCGCGCGAGGTCGTAGCGGCTGCATCCCCCGGTGTTGCAGAACTGCAGGAGCGCGCCCTCGTCCCCGCGCCACACCAGCTCCATCAGCCCGTACACGAGGTCGAGCGAATGCGTCGGGGAGCCCACCTGGTCGGTGACCGCGCGCATCACCCCGCCGCTCTCCGCCTGCTCGCGCGCGGTGGAGACGAAGTCGATCCCGTTGCGCTCGCCGCTGAACACCCAGCTGGTGCGCACCACGACGCTGCGCGGATTGCGCTCGAAGGCGAGGCGCTCGCCCGCGAGCTTGCTCTCCCCGTACACCTGGATGGGGCGGGGCTCGTCGTCGGTCTCGTACGGACGGGCGAGGCGGACCGAGAACCAGCCCTCTTCTTGCCCCGCGAAGACGTAGTCGGTGGAGACGTGGATGAACCGCGCGCCGATCCGGTCGCACGCCGCTGCGAGATTGCCAACCGCCTCGGCGTTGATCTGGTGGGCTCGCGCCGAGTCGGACTCCGCGGTGTCCACACTGGTCTCCGCCGCGCAGTTGACCACGACGTCGCCCGGCCGCAGCGTCTCGGCCACCGCGTCCTCGTCGCAGATGTCGAGCTGGGTGCGCGCGAGCGCGAGCACGTTGTACTCGTGCTCCGAGGCCACCTGGGCGAGCCGCGAACCGACCTGCCCCCCGGCTCCGGTGATCACCAAGCGTTCGACTCGCGCGTTCAATGTCTCGTCCCTAGCTCCACAGCACGCTAGCCTAGTCCATGCGATGAGCGAGGTTATGAGGAAGTTGTCCGACGCGCCCCCGGGTTCCGGGGGCGCGTCCGGGCGAGGCGAAGTGGGGGCGGCCCCCGAGCGCGGCGGGCAAGGCCGCTGCGGGCAAGGCCCGTTCGCCGATCACCAGGCCGAGGGTGATCGCGGCCGTCTGCTCCCTCATGGCGCTCACGCTCACCGGCAAGGCGTGGGACTACTACCAGACGAACGACGGGCTGATCTTCAAATTCGACTTGAGCGACAGCATGTCCCAGAGCGACGACGGGGCGGAGGACATCCTCCTCGTCGGCGTGGACAGCCGGACGGACGCGGCGGGCAACGCGCTCACCGGGGACATGCGCGCGAAACTGCACGCGGGCGGGGACGCGGAAGACGGCACGGTCAACACCGACACGATCATCCTGGTCCGCATCCCCAAGTCCGGCAGCTCCGCCACGGCGGTGTCGATCCCCCGCGACGCGTTCGTCAAGGCTCCGGGCCTCGGCCAGGTCAAGATCAACTCGGTGTACGGCTCCACGAAGGAGGCGGCGCGCATCCAGCTGGTGAAGTCCGGGGTGAGCGATGCCGAAGCCGACCGGCAGTCCACGCTGGCGGCCCGCAAGGCGCTCTTCCAGACCGTCCAGGACCTCACCGGGGTCTCGATCGACCATATGGCCGAGGTCGGCCTGCTGGGCTTCGTGGAGCTCACCGACGCGCTCGGCGGCGTGGACGTGTGCTTGAACGACGCTGTGGACGAGCCGCTGTCCGGGGCGAACTTCCCCGCGGGGCGCCAGACCCTCGACGGCGTGCAAGCGCTCTCTTTCGTCCGTCAACGCCACGACCTGCCCCGAGGGGATCTGGACCGGATCGTCCGCCAGCAGGCGTTCATGGCCGCCCTTGCCCGCAAGGCGCTTTCGGGGAAGTTCCTGCGCGACCCGTCGCGGATCAATCAGATCGTCGACGCGGTCAAGACTTCGGTCGCGATTGACGACAAGTGGAACATCCTGGACTTCGCGTCGAAGCTCAGCGACCTGAGCGGCGGCAAAGTGCGCTTCGCGACGGTCCCCGTCGTCGACCCGGACGGGCAGACCCCCGGCGGGCAGAGCGTGGTCGTCGTGGACCCGGCTTCCGTGCAGGCGTACTTCCGCGGCCTGCTCAACGCGCAGAAGCAAGACGACCAGGCTCCGCAGTCCGCGCAGCCGGAGACGACCGTGGACGTGGAGAACGCGAGCAATATCCCCGGCCTCGCGCAGAAGATCGCAGCGGGGCTCGGGGAAGCCGGGCTCAACACCGGCGACGTCGGCGAATACCGGGGGACGAAACCCGAGACCAGCGCCGTGTACGCGCATTCGGCGGACGACGCGGTGGTCTCGCAGCTCTCCGGAGTGGTGGGCCAGCTCCCGGTGGAGGTGGACAGCTCGCTGCCCGCGGGGCATGTGCGGCTGGTCCTCGCGGGCGATTCGGCGACGACGATCACGGTGCAGACCCCGGACCCCGCGCCGCAGCCCGAAGCGGACGGCCCGCCCGACGCGGACCACCCGCTCTCGGCCGCCTCGAGCGACATCCGCTGTGTGAACTGAGGCAAGCGCCGCGCGCCGTGTGAGCTGAGGCGGTCCAGCGCCTCGTCCGCCGATTTCCCCCGGCATTGTGGGGGGAACATCGCTACCCTCGTACCTATGTTGCTGCCTTCCCCGACGATCCCCGACCGTCAACTGGCTCAGACGCTGAGCTGGGTGGTCGTTATCGCCGTCCCGCTGCTCGACCGAATGGCGGAGACCGATCCTTTGCAGCTCAAGCGGCGCGAACCCGGCAGTCACGGCTCCTCGAAGGCCAGCAAGGTGTTCGACCGAGCTGCCGCGTTGACGCAGGCGCGGAACCTGCCGGGGACTGCGGGCTGGGATGCGAAAACGGTCCAAGAGCGCTGTCGCTGGTGGACCAATCGGATCGGCGCGATCGGTTCGGCGGTCGCGAGCGCGCCCGGCGTGTTCGGGGCGCTCTCCGACCGTCTGCCGGTCCAGGACGCGTTCGGGTTCGCCACGCAGGCGACCGTCTTGTGCGCGGTGGCCCGCGAGCACGACGTGACCGACCGGGCCGAGCTGGTCCGCATGCTCGGCGAAGTGCTTTGCGGCCGCAAACTCGGCGATGAGGCGCTCGCCGAGCATGCTCCCGCCCGCGAGAAGAGCGCGGCATCGCCCCTCCCCGCCTGGACGAAGGTGCCGGCCGGGTTGTGGCAGATCGCCAGGATCGCCTGGTCGATCACCGCCGAGCTGGAGAAGCGGCCGCACGGCGCGTCGGGCTACCGGCTCCTTGGCAAACTCCCTGTGGTCGGCGTTGTCGGCGATTTCCTCTACGAGACCGGCGGGGTGCGCCGCGCGGCGGCGGACGGCGAACGTTGGCTGGCCCTGAACACAGCGCAACCGCAGGACCGGCGGCTGGGCCGGGCGAAAGGCATGCGGCGCAGTCGATGAGCCCGCGAAGCCCGGAGCCCCGCGAGGGCTCGCTGGCATAAAAAGACACGTCCGGATTCCCCCACGCCGTCCAGCTTCTTCGAGGGCGGAGGCTCGAGGGCGGAGGCTCGAGGGCGGAGAGCGGATGCGCGGCGCGCCGGGGGGGAACGAGGTCCGCTCCGGGCGGCGCCCCTCTGTAGTTCGCCCCCTCTGTAGTTCCCAGAAGAGCTGCGGAATATTCCAGGCCGCCACGATGTTGCCGCCCACAGTATAGTTGCAGTTGCAATTATACTGTGGGCCGTATACCCGCCCTGACAATCTGTCGGCCCATCGCATCAGCTCCGGGAAGCCCTGCCGCCCGGCACGAACGACACGAACGAATTGAAGGAGCGCTCACCGTGGAATCGCTACAGGGGAAGACGGCACTTGTCACAGGAGGCGCGCGCGGGATCGGCGCAGGCGTCGTCCGGTCTCTCGTCGCCGCAGGGGCCAAAGTGCTCTTCACATATTCGAACTCCGAGGGGCCCGCTTTCCAGCTCGCAGAGTCCCTCGGAGGCGCGGCGGAGGCGTTCCGAGCCGACAGCGCGCTCGAAGCGGACGCAGAACGCGCTGTCGAACGCGCGGCACAGACGTTCGGCGGCTTGGACATTCTCGTCAACAACGCCGGAGTCAGCTCGATCTCCCCCCTTGCCGACCTGACGTCGTCAGAGATCGACGCCATGATCGACGTCAATATCCGAGGAGTCCTCTGGACGACCCGTGCCGCGCTCAAGCATATCCCCGACGGCGGGCGGATCATCAACATCGGCAGTTGCAGCGCGGAGCGGGTCCCGTTCCCCGGCATATCGGTGTACGCGCTCTCGAAAGGGGCGATCGCCAGCTTCACCAAAGGCCTCAGCCGCGAGCTGGGGCCCAGGAACATCACGGTGAACACGATCCAGCCCGGACCGGTCGAAACCGACATGAGCCCGGTCGACAGCCCGCACGCGCAAACGATGCTGGCCGCGATGGCCCTTTCCCGCTACGGGACCGTCCAGGAGATCGGCTCGTTCGCCGTCTACCTCGCCAGCGACAGCGCCTCGTACATCACTGGGGCGAACCTCACCATCGACGGAGGGTTCAGCGCCTAAGACGGTTCCGGGGTGGGCGCGACCAGCTGGTCGCGCCCACCCCGGAACCGTCGCCCGCCCTCGGACTACGCAGAGTATTCCGCGTAGTCCGTGTAGCCCGTGCTGCCGCCTCCGTAGAAGAATTCCGAACGGGGCTCATTGAGCGGCAGGGAGTCCCGAAGCCTGCGGGGCAGGTCCGGATTGGCCAGCGCCAACACGCCGATGGCCTCTATATCCGCGACCCCTCGGGCGATGTCTTGGCCGATAGCCTCGACGGGACGCCCGGCCCTGTTCACGATGACGATCCCCCGGAAAACCTCGCGGACCCGCCGAAGCAGCTCTTCGTCCTCCTCGACGACAGGGCGGAGGAACGCGATATGCAGATAGGCGAGCCCGATCTGCGACAATTTCTCGGCGAGCGCGACATACTCGTCCACGTAGCCGGGGCCTTCTTCGATCTCGCCCTGCGTCCCCCCTGGGCTGAGCCGGATTCCGGTGCGGTCGGCTCCGATCTCCTCAGCCACGCGGCGAGCGACCTCGACGACGAACCTTTGCCGGTTGTCCCGATTGCCGCCATACTCGTCCGAGCGCAGGTTGGTGTTGGGAGACAGGAACTGGTGCAGCAAATAACCGTTCGCCCCATGGAGCTCGACGCCGTCCAAACCTGCCGCGACCGCGCTCCGAGCCGCTGTCGCGAACGCCTCTTTGGTCTCGTCGATGTCGCGGAGGGAGAGCTCGCGCGCCAGCGGTATTTCCCGCATGCCGTCCGCGGTGAACATCTTCAGCTCGCGCAGCGGCACAGCGGAAGGGGCCACCGGAGCCGTGCCGCGCTGCGTGTTCGCCGGATGCCCTATCCGCCCGACGTGCATCAGCTGCACGAAAATATGGCCGCCGGCGGCGTGGACCGCGTCGCTCACTTTTCTCCAGGCCGCGATGTGCTGCGGCGTGTAAATGCCAGGAGTGTTGCTGTAGCCCTGCCCTTCATCCGAGGGCTGCGTGCCTTCCGCGATGAGCAAACCTATGCCGGCCCGCTGCGCGTAGTATTCTGCGGTGATCTCCGCCGGGCTTCCGTCCGCGTTCGCCCGGCTCCGGGTCATCGGAGCCATGGCTATCCGGTTCCGCAGCTCCGCTTTACCCAGCTTGACCGGATCGAAAATGGTGGGCATATGGCCATTCCTTTCAGAAATAATAATTGCGATTACTCGTGGAGATCGTTCGTTGTCTTTCCCTCGGCATTGGCCGAGAGCCGCCATAGCACCAGTGTTAACGCCGTATACACGAACAATTGGAACGGCAGCACGTGCGACGAGCCCCGGTCGCTCTGCGACAACACCCTCTGTCCGAAGGTGAGCGCGGCGAAAGTGATCGAGGCCAGGAAGAAGCCCGATTTCAAAAATATCTTCCTTCTCCCCGGCAAAAATTCACGAGCGGCGAGACTCGCCAGAAAAGCGACCGCGGCCGACACCTCCAGCAGCGCTATCCCATACATCGAAAGGGCGGTGCCGGGGAAGGCGGCGATGAACGTCGACGCGAACTCTCGTTCGTAGAAAGGGATCACCACATCCGAGTGCGCGAATTTGTCGACTCCTGTGACCCCCATCACCGGCACGTAGAGCGCGTACACCGGCAGGAGCCAGAAGGAAGACTCCGCCAGCCTCGCGCGTCTTCCCCGGAGCCTTCCGGCGAAGACGCCCTTCGACGTTCCGGTTTCCTTTTCCTCGGACGCTCCCGGCATGTCGTTGTTCCTCTCGCGATTCGATACTGCCGAATAGAGAAAATCGGCGCGTAAGCAAATATTTACATATGGAAATGTTTCCAATCGTGAAAACAAGCTTGCGCACACAATTGTTGACGAAACAACAGAAACAACCGGACGACGGGAGCGGCTATTCCAAGTCCGTCTCATTTATGGCAGACATCACCAAGGCGGAAGTGATGTATCCGCGCGCACTGGGACTGCGCGTTCCGGGCAGATCGGCAGATCTGGGGCTCCGAGAAGGCGGGGTCGAGGCCCAGCCCCTCTTCGGAGCCGCCCGCCCGCCAGCGAGCGATACGGTTTCCCGCCCGAGCAGCGGCCAGGCTCCTCGCGCGAGACCCCCGCCAAAGGGGCCCGTTCGGGAGTCCGGGCTATCCCAACAGATCCGCGAGCGCCCCGCGCAGCGTGGGGAACTGGAACTGGAACCCCGCCTCCGTCAGGCGTTTCGGGAAGCCGCGCCGACCGGTGAGCGCGAGCGCCGCGTCCGTGCGCAGGATCGGAGCCCCGAGCCGCACGGCGAACGCCGGGGTCGGCGGAGCCCACGGCCTGTGCAACACATGCCGCAGCTCGGCCATGAATTCCTCGTTGCGCACCGGATTCGGCGCGGTGGCGTTGACCGCGCCTTCGATGTTCCCGTCGAGCGCGAAACGCGCGACGGCGAGCCAGTCCGCTATATGGATCCAGCTGAACCACTGCCGCCCGGAGCCGACTTTGCCGCCGAGGCCGAATTTCGCCAGCGTGACCAGCTTGTCCAGCGCGGGCGTGCCAGTCGCCAGCGCGATGCTGGTGCGCAGGACCGCCTTGGAGCCCGCGACGGCCCCCTCGAACGCCTCTTCCCAGGGTTTGGCCACCCCGGTCATCTGCGGCAAGCCTTCACCGACTGGAGAGTCCTCGGTCAGTTCGGCCTCGCCGGCGTCGCCGTAGATAGCGAGCGTCGAGCCCTGCACCCACACCGGGATCTGCTCGTCCACTTGGCCCGAGGCCGCGACGAGCGCCCGCGTGGAGCGCACGCGGGAGTCGGTGAGCAGTTGGATGTTCTGCTTCGTCGGCGGGCGGTCGACGATCTCCCCCGCCAGGTTCACCAGGGCGGCCCCGGAAAGCTCGGCCGCCCACGGGCCGACGTTCTCCCCGTCCCACCGCACGTGGCGGTGCCGGGGACCCGGTTTGGGCGAGCGGGTGAGGACGACGATCTCGTGCCCCCGCGCGGCGAGGTCGTCGGCGAGCCTGGAACCAAGAGCGCCCGCGCCCCCGGCGATCACGATCTTCATGGACTGAGCCTAGCCCCTGGCCCGCACGGGGGCGCGATTAGGCAACCAATATCGAGTTAGGTTAGCTTTGACTAAAGCTATATCGGACGCGCCGAGCGCCGCTCGTACACCACGACCGAGGCATTGGAAATGCTCGCGGCCCGGCACGACTACCCCGCCCTGCTGGCGCGGGCGCGCATCGCCGATTTGCCGCCGATCCCGCCGGAGGAGCAGACTTCGCCCGCGCGCCACAACGGCGACCTGGACCGCCACCAACGCTACGTCGCGTACTCGCTGAACCAGGAGAGCTTCAAGTTCCTAATGGACCCGATGCTCGCCACAGGGCAGGAGAAGATCTCCGCAATGGGCTACGGGGCCGCCATCAACGCGCTCTCCAACCAGGAGGGCGGGGTCGCGAAGCACTTCTCGCAGCGGTTCGCGCAGGCTACCAATCCGCCGCTGGACAGCATCCGCGAGGCGGACAGCATGACGCTGCGCGTCGCGCTCGGCGCGAAGCCGAACAGCGGGGCCGCCGCTGCCCCGCAAATCGTCGTGCCCTCCCCGATCCTCACCCACCTGGACATGCTCAAGACCCGCGAACAGCGCCACACTCCCGTGCGGCGGTTCGGGATGCGGTACCGGGCCGACCTCGCCGACCCCGATGCGAACGCCGAGGCGCTGGTGCGCGCCGTCGACGCGCTCTGCGACGAGTTGGAGGCGTTCGCCCGCGAATCCGGCGGCATCGCAGTGGTCACCGACCGGCACGTCTCGCGCGAGCGGGAAGGTTCTGCCGAGGACCATCGTCGTCTCCGCGCTCAACCAGCGGCTGATCGCGGAGAGCGGCCAGCTGTGCTCCTCGCACCACGTGGCCGCGGCGCTCGGCTTCGGCGCGCTCGGGCTCGCCTCCGCCATCGAGCTCTACGACCACAACCATCGGTGCGTCACCGTCCTGACGCAGACCGGGCCGGCCTGCGGCCACCTCCACCAGGCGTGGGAGGCTATCGCCGCCTCGCTGCCCGACGACGAGCGCTGACGAGCTGGCACACCGCCGTGAGGTGCGGGAACTCCACGAGCATGCCAAGGACGAGCCCCGCGGAGACCAGCGGGCGGGCGGGGAGGACCAGGCTGGTGAGGGTGAGCATGAGCGGCGCGTTGCGCGCCGAGGTCGTCATCGTGAGCAGCACGTGCTCGGCGGGGCTCAGCCTGGCGAGGCGGGCGGCGGCTTCGCCGAGCCAATAGACCACGACGAAGAACACGAACACCGTTCCGAGCACCGCGCCGAACATGGCGGGCCGGGCGAAGATCTCCGAGGCGTTCCCGGCGAACAGGCTGAGGATCACGCCCGAGATCGCCCACGGGATCAGCCGCCCGGCGGACTCGGACAGGCGCGCGGCGGCGCGCTCGGGCAACGCCGCGCCGACCAGGAGCCTCGCGAGCGCGCCGAAGCCCGCGGGCAGCACGAACCAGGTCATAAGCGTCGGGGCGGCTTCGGCGAGGACCGCGCCGACCTTGACCCCGGCGAACAACGCCAGATAGACAGGGAAGAGCGCGAGCTGCGCGATCATGTTGATCGGGATGAGCGCTGCGCCGAGGCGGGTGTCGCCCCCGGCGACGCGGGTGAAGCCGAGGAACCAGTCGGTGCACGGGAACAAGCAGTAGATCAGCACCCCGAGGCGCGCATCGCCCTGGGGCAGGAGCGCCGTGACCAGCCCGGCCGCGAAGAGCGGCACGACGAGGAAATTCATCCCGAGCGCCACGAGGATCGCGCGGCTGCCCCGTGCCGCCGGGAGCCCGTCGAAGCTCAGCTCGAAGAACAGCAGCCCGACCAGCAGCAGGATCGCCGCGTCGGAGGCCCCGCCCAGCGCCGCGCCGAACGAAGGGGCCAGCGTCCCTGCGCAAGAGCCGAGTGCGACCGCGCCGATCATGGGAGCTGCCGCGCGCACGCCGCCGCCCGCCGACCGGACCTGAGCCGGGACCAGCTCGGTCAGCACGCGCACTCGGCCCCGCAGCAGGACAAGTCGTCCGCCAGCATCCCCGCCGCGCGCCAGCCCTCAAGCCCCGAGCAATCCTTGCCCGCGCGTTCCCCGATGACGCGGGCCACATGGGCGAAGCGCTGCCGGAATTTGTAGACGAAGCAGAACTTCAACCCGCTGTGCCGCAGCGCGGGCCCGACCAGGAAGAGCCCCGGCGTGATCGTGGACTGGTCGTCCTCGTCCACCAGCGGCCAGCCGTCCTCGCGGCGCTCGAAGAGCTCCGCGACCGGGCCGAGCCCCGGGCCGAAGCCGACCGCCGAGATCGGCGGCCGGTCCGAGACGATCAGGCTCTCGTCGTCGAGCAGGACGGCGAACCGACCGTCCGGCTCGACGGAGACGGCGAGGGCCGCTGCGGGGACGAGCGTGAGCCGACCGGTGCGCAACACCTCGGCCAGGCGCATATTGGAGCGAGGCGCGAGCCGGAACGAGGGGTCGGACGTGCTCGCCCCCTCCCACGGGGAGGCCGGGTCCACCACGGTCGCCGAAGCTCCCAGCCGCACGTGGTGGCAGGCGATGTCGATCCCCGACTCGTAGCCGCCGATCACGACCACATGGCCGTCGCGGCGCTCCCACGCCTCGGCCGCGCTGGAATGCACGAGGCAGCGCGCACCGGGGAAGTCCAGCGGCGCGGGGTCGGCGAACTCCCCGCCCGCCCAGATCAGCGCGCGGGCGGTCACCGGGCCTCGGCTCGAGGCCACCGTGAACCCGTCTGGTCCGGGCCGGACGCCGGTGACCTCGGCCCCTTCCAGGATCGGGATATCGAAATGCTCCGCCACTCCGTTCAGGTAGCGCGCGTATTGCGGACCGTCCGGGTAGTCAACGCCAAGGCTGAACGCGGGCGAGGTCAGCGGGTGGATCGAGTTCAGATCGGTCGCGCCGAAGCCGTTGCCGGTGAACGAGGGGGTGAGGAAGGTCTGCTGCGCGGGCCAGTCCAAGAAGGTCTGTCCGACTTGGCCGCGCTCAAGGACGCCGAAGAAGAGGTCTTCGACGTCGCCGAGGGCCAGAGCGGCCCCGATCCCTGCGGGCCCGGCCCCGATCACGAGCGCGTCGAGGCTTGGCCGCTCCGCCGAGGACGCGCTGACTTCCTCTCGGTGTTCTTTCACCTAGAGCAGCTTATATGAAATGAAAATCATTTTCATATAAGCTGCTCGCGGGCTCGGCCGGATCACTCCCCGGACAACACGTCCAAACGCTTGCCCGCGAGGTCCGCCAACGCGCGGACCTGCTCGAGGTCGGCCTCCTGCCCGTCCGGGTCGGCCACCACGGCCGCCACGCCCGCGTCCGCGAGGACCAGCGCCACATACGCAACGCGGCGGCGGTGCTCCGCCGCGTCGACGGCGGAGCCCGTCAAATCCGAGGAAAGCCCGTCGAACTGCGCACGCACGTCGAGCGCGTACGCGCCCGACTCGGCAGCGGCCCGCGCGGCGGCCTCCGCCGCCCCCGGCCCGAAGGCCCACCGCACTCCCGCCGACGACAGGCTCGGGGCGGCCGGTTGCGCCCAACGGGCCTCGGCCCGGCGCTCGGACGAGGCCGCCCTGCCCTCGATCACGCATCCCGCGCCAACGGTGTCGTTGCCGAGCTCGTCCACTAGGATGAACGAGCCGGTCTCCCGGTTCTGCTGGTACGGGTCCACCACCACGTCGTTCGCCAGGCGCAGCACGACTTCGCCGATGTCGTTGAGCCCGAGCTGCTCCGGGTTCGGCACCTGCGTGAGCTCTTCCGCGTCCAGGCGGTGGCGGATCTCGGCGACCTGCGCCAGCGCCCATCGGGTGGAATGCTTGAGCAGCAGCCGCGACCCCTCGCGCAGCGGCTCCTCCCCCATCCAGCAGACCACCGCGACCAGCTCGCGGGACGCGGTGGGCAGGCTCGCCCCGCCCGCGATCAGATCGCCCCGCCCGACGTCCAGGTCCTCGGAAAGCTCCACCGCGAGCGAGCGCGGGGCGACGACCTTCTCGCTCGGCTCGCCGAGGACGTCGATGGCCAGCACCGTCGCGGACGCGCCCTCTGGCAGCACCGTCACCACGTCCCCGACGCTCAACGTCCCGCTCGCGAGCTTCCCCGCGTAGCGCCGCCCGCCTCCGGGGAGCCGGATCACTTGCTGCACCGGCAGCCGCACGTCCGGGGAGAGCTCCGCCTCCTCAGACGGCTCGACCGATTCGAGCCGCTCCAACAGGATCGGCCCGTCGTACCACGGCGTGCGGTCCGAGCGGCGGACGATGTTGTCCCCGTCCTTCGCCACCACCGGGATCACCAGCAGGTCCGGGATCCCGATCCGCTCGGCGAGGTCGCGCAGCTGCCCGCGCACCTCTTCGAATCGTCCGGAGTCCAGGCCGACCAGATCCATCTTGTTCACCGCCGCGATGACGTGGCGGACCCCGAGCAAACGCGCGATCATCGCGTGGCGGCGGGTCTGGCGCACCACGCCGACTCGCGCGTCCACCAGGATGATCGAAACGTCCACGGTGGAGGTGCCGGTGAACATGTTCCGGGTGTACCGCTCGTGGCCTGGGGTGTCGGCGAGGATGTAATCGCGGCCCTCGGTGGAGAAATAGCGGTATGCGACGTCGATGGTGATGCCCTGCTCCGCCTCGGCCCGCAGGCCGTCGGTGACCGCCGCCAGGTCGATCTCCCCCGACTCCCCGGTCACCGCCGCGAGCTGGTCCTCGGGCAGGCTGCCGGTGTCGTGGAGGAGTCTGCCGATCAACGTGGACTTGCCGTCGTCCACCGATCCTGCTGTGGCGAGGCGCAAAAGTTGACGGACCGGGGCTGTGGACTGCATGGATTCAGAATACCGGCCTTGCCTGGGAGCTCGGCCAAGCGCATCGCCCAAGCCGCGAGCCCCGACCCCCGGAAAAGACTTCCAGGTATCTTGATCCAGGAAGTACCCACCTGCTACGATCCTGACCACAACAAAGTCCGAGCTGAAGGTGTCGAACGCGCCCGAGCAGCACGCTCGTCCGGGCCGCCGCGCCCGGCCCGGACTCGCCAACAGCCGCCCCGCTCGCGGGCGGCCCCAGACTCGGGTAGTGGCGGCCGCTCCGGGCGGGCGCCACTACCCGACCACGGCTCCCCGAACGGGAGCCGCCTCGCCGTCCCAGCCGTGCGAGCCTCGTCTGCGCCTGCTGTCGGCGAAGATCAGAAATAACCAGCGCGCTTGCGGTCTTCCATGGCGGAAGCGGACACCTTGTCATCGGCGCGGGTCTGCCCGCGCTCGGAGATGTTCGTCGCCTCGATCTCCGCGATCACCTCAGGAATGGTGGCCGCCGTGGAACGCACCGCCCCGGTGATGGTGAGGTCGCCGACGGTCCGGTAGCGCACCGACTCCACCGACGAGGCCTCGCCCGGACCGGGCTGGATCAGATCGGAGACGGCGAGCAGCATCCCGTCGCGCTCGAAGACCTCGCGCTCATGCGCGAAGTAGACGCTCGGCAGGGCCAATTGCTCGGCTTCGATGTAGCGCCAGACGTCGAGCTCGGTCCAGTTCGACAGGGGGAACACGCGGATCGACTCGCCCCGGCGGATCCGGGTGTTGTAGAGCGTCCACGGCTCGGGGCGCTGCGCCCTCGGCTCCCACTGGCCGTGCTCGTCGCGGAAGGAGAGCACCCGCTCTTTGGCCCGCGCGCGCTCCTCGTCGCGCCGCGCGCCGCCGAACGCGGCGTCGAATTTGCCCTCCGCCAGCGCGTCGAGCAATGTGCGGGTCTGCAGCTGGTTGCGGGAAGGGCCGTTCTCCACGACGCGCCCTTTGTCGATGGACTCCTGCACCGAGGCGACGAGCAGCTTGTGCCCCGCCTGCGCGACGCGCCGGTCGCGGAACTCGATGACCTCGGGGAAGTTATGCCCGGTGTCCACGTGCAGCACCGGGAAGGGCAGCGGGTTCGGCGCGAACGCCTTTTCCGCGAGCCGCAACAGCACGATGGAGTCCTTGCCCGCGGAGAAGAGCAGGACGGGACGTTCCAGCTCCGCGACCACCTCGCGGATGATGTGCACAGCCTCGGCTTCCAGCGCGGTCAAGGCGGAGAGCTGGCCGGTCACGCTATGCGATTCCGTCGAAGAGCGAGGTAACGGAGCCATTCTCAAACACCTCTTGGATCGTGCGGGCGAGCAACGGCGCGATGGACAGCACCGTGAGGCCGGGGAAACGCTTGTCCTCGGGGATCGGCAGCGTGTTCGTGACGATGACCTCTTTCACCCCGCAGGACGAGAGCCGCTCGGCGGCGGGATCGGAGAGGATGCCGTGCGTCGCCGCGACGATGACCTCTTTCGCGCCGCTCTCGTGCAGGAGCCGGATGGCCCCCGCGATGGTGCCGCCGGTGTCGATCATGTCGTCGATGATCACGCAGGTGCGGCCCTTGACGTCGCCGACGACGGTGTTCGAAGTCACCTGGTTCGGGACGAGCGGGTCGCGGGTCTTGTGGATGAACGCGAGCGGCTTGCCGCCGAAGCCGTCCGCCCATTTCTCCGCCACCCGGACCCTGCCGGAGTCCGGCGACACGACGACGATGTCGTCGAGGTCGTAGTGCTGCTTGATGTACTCGGTCAGCGTGCCCCTGGCGTGCATGTGGTCCACCGGCCCGTCGAAGAAGCCCTGCACCTGGTCGGCGTGCAGGTCGACGGTGATGATCCGGTCCGCCCCCGCCGTCTTGAGCAGGTCGGCGATCAGGCGCGCGGAGATGGGCTCGCGGCCACGGTGCTTCTTGTCCTGGCGCGCGTAGGGGTAGAACGGCAGGATGGCGGTGATCCGCTTCGCGGAACCGCGCTTGAGGGCGTCGATCATGAGCAGCTGCTCCATGAGCCACTCGTTGAGCGGGGCGGGGAAGCTCTGCAGGACGAAAGCGTCCGAGCCCCGGACGGAGTCCTCGAACCGGACGTAGATCTCGCCGTTGGCGAAGCTTCTGGCAACCTGGGGGCTGATCGGGACTTTCAGCTCCTTGGCCACCTCTTCGGCCAGCTCCGGGTGCGAACGACCGGAGAAAAGCATGAGGCTTTTGCGGTTGTCGATCCACTGCGCGGTCACGTGCTGCTTTCTCCTTCATCCAAGCCGAGCGCTTCGGCCGCCGCTTTCGCGGAGTTCGTTCCGGGCCGTTTCCGAAGCGTCCATTCAGGAATGATGCGCTGCTTTCCTGAGGAAACGGCAAGAGCACCGGGCGGGACGTCCTCGGTGAGGACAGTACCGGCCCCGGTGTACGCCCCGTGCCCAACAGCGAGCGGCGCGACGAACATCGTATCCGACCCGGCGCGGACGTGGTCGCCGACGACGGTGGTGTGCTTGTTCACGCCGTCGTAGTTGACGAACACGCTCGACGCGCCGATGTTGCTGTGCTCCCCGATGACCACGTCCCCCGCGTAGGTCAGATGCGGGATCTTGCTGCCGGCTCCGATCTTCGCGTTCTTGGTCTCCACGAACGTCCCGATCTTGCCCTCGGCCCCAAGGACGGTGCCAGGACGCAGGTACGCGTACGGCCCGACCTGCGCGCGGTCGCCGACCTGCGCGCAGGTCGCGTGCGTTCGGGACACGACCGCGTCCTCGCCGACGGCAGTGTCCTCCAGCGTGGTGTCCGGGCCGATCTGCGCCCCGGCCTTGACCGAGGTCGCCCCCTTGAGCTGCGTGCCGGGCTCGATCCGCACGTCGGGCTCGATCTCGACCCCGACGTCGATCCAGGTGCTCGCCGGGTCCACGACGGTGACGCCCGCGAGCATGTGCCCGCGCAGGATCCGGCGGTTGAACTCGGCGGCCAGATCGGCGAGCTGCACAAGGTCGTTGCAGCCCTCCAACGCCACCGGGTCCGAGGCGACGGACCCGATGACCGAGCGGCCTTGGCCGAGCGCGATCTCGACCACATCGGTGAGATACCGCTCGCCCTGCGAGTTCGCGGATCCGAGGTCCGGCAGCGCCGCGCGCAGGAGCGGGGCCTCGAACGCGTACACCCCGGAGTTCACTTCCAAGACGCGGCGCTGCTCGTCGGTGGCTTCGCGCTCCTCGACGATGCCGACCAGCGCGCCGTCCGACGAACGCAAGATCCTGCCGTAGCCGTAGGGCTCCGCGACGACGCGGGTGAGGACCGAGCCCTCGGCCCCGCTCTCGTGGTGGCTGGCCAAGAACCGGCCGAGCGTCGCGCCGTCAAGCATGGGGAAGTCGCTGTAGATGACCAGCACCGTCCCGCCGAAAGGCTTGCCGTCGGGGTCCGGTGGGATCGCCGCCAACCCCGCTTCGGCCGCCCCGCCGGTGCCGTCCGGGACGGGCTGGATCGCGATGGACGCGGGCACGCCGACGAGCCCGCCGACCCGCGCGGCCTCCTCCGCCACACGCTCCCCCTGCGGGCTGACCACGACCGCCAAATGCGCAGGTTCGAGGGCGGCCGCAGCACGCACGGCGTGCTCCAACATGCTCCGCCCGGCGATCCGGTGCAGCGGCTTGGGGATCTTCGACCGCATCCGGGTCCCGGAGCCCGCGGCCAAGACCAGCACGGCGAGACGAGGTCCAAAAGTCACCACCGCAGAGTACCCTGGTCCCTCGCCGCCTTGAAAAACCCGCGCGGGCGGGAGCCGCAGATCGCCGCGCGGACCCCGGAATCAGGCGAGGAGCGTGTCGAAGGCCTTCTGCAAAGCCCTGATCACCGAAGCGGTGTCCGCGCCCGAGCTGCCGAACTGGAACAGGTCGAGGCTCAGCCTGTCGTCGAAAGTGGACACCAGGTAGGAGTGGTTGCGCGAGGCTCCGAGCGCCTGCTGCGCTTTGACGTCGAACTGCTCGGGGCTCGGGTCCGAGTGGATGACACCGTGCACGTCTTCCAGGACTATGCAGTCGGGCACGACCAGTTCGGGCAGCACGCCGACGTTCGTGATGAACACCGTGTCGGGCATCGGCTTGGACACCGCGACAGAGAGTTCGCGCATGATGTTCGTCAGACCGGACATCTGCAGGAGGCTCTGCGGCATGATGCCGCGCTCGAGGTCCACCGCGATCTGGTCGCGGACCTGCCGAGCCCAGGCGATGGGGTCGTCCCCGCGCTGGGCGAGGACCAGCGTCGTGGAGTTCCCTGAGAAATTGGTCACCGAAGTCGGGTCCTCCACTGAGGGGCTCACCCTGGTCCGCACGTCCACGGCGGAGCGCAACTGCAGGATCAAGAAGTCGGGGGAGCCCTCCAAGAGGAGTTCGGCGAGCACCGACGCGGCGGACACGAGCCCGTGCACGCTGATCTGGGTGCGCTTGCCGAGCGCGATCAACGCGGCGGTCTGCTCCCGGCTCAGGCGCAGCCGGTCATGGGCCACGGCGAACTGGGCGCGCGCGACAGGCTCCTCGACCGGGGCCTCGGCTTCGCGGGGAGCGGCGGACGACATCGCCTGGGTGAAGAACGCGGCGGTCTCCTCGCCGTAGCTCTGGCGGAGGAACTCGTCGAAGGCGAGTTTTTTCACGCCGCGCTCGGACAGCGCCGCCTCCGGCGGCATGGGCAGCGGTCGCGCCGGGCCGACCTCTGCCCGCCCGGTGGTCACCAGGCTCGTGTAGAGCGCGAAGATCTCGGCCAAATACGTGATCATCACTCGGCCGTCCGAGAGCGAATGATGGCAGGAGAACACGAGCCGGAACCGCTCGCCTTGCCTGGTCACCCGCAACGCGAGCGCTTCGCCGCCGCAGAGGAGCAGATCCGAGTCCCGCAGCGGGCGGTCCGGATCGCCCTCCTCGACCGCGCAGACCGGAGCGTCGGCCCGGTCCAGCCGCAACGTGTGCCCCGTGCCGTCCGCCGCGCGCACGACGCGCCCGCCCACCACTGGGTACTTGGCCCGCAGCAAGGCAAGCGCCTGGCGCAGAGCTTCTTCGTCGAGCGGGCCCCGGCCCCGGATGACCGCGTTGATCGTCGCGGACATACCGGCCATGAACGACTCCATCCCGGAGAGTTCCCGGGCGAACGGAGCCTCGATCCGAACACTGGTCACGGGCGCAGTATATAGCGCAAGACCAGCGTCGAACCGAGCCAGGGCGGCGGTCGCAGCGCCTCTCGCACTAGGATTCACCTGCGGTAACACGAAAGTTCACCCTGCCGCAAGCCGGATGTCGGCGGGAGCCCCGACGACGCGGGCGAGGCTACGGGGAGAGCTGCGCGTTGAGCCAGGACGGGAACAGGTTGGCGCGCTTGGAGATCGTCGCGAACGCGAGGAGGAACGGGGCCGAGAGCCCGCCGATCAAATAGGCCGAGACCAAGCAGACCACGCGCAAAGCGTGGACGACTCCGGCGTCCGCCTTGTCCACCAGCAGCACATTGGCGGCGAGAATACCGAACAAGACGGCGAGGAACGCCACTGTGACGATGTCGCTCCCCACCGCCGTCCAACTGAGCCGATGGCCAGGACTGGTGTCCGCCGCGTAGAGCTTGCTGGCGACGAGCGCGTTGCAGTAGATCGTGGCGGGGAAGGACAGGAACGTCAGCCCCATGACCGCCTCGAGGAGGACATTGTCATCGCGCACAAAGGCGACGATGGCAGCGGCCGAGCCTCCGTCGGGGAGTATGAGCAGGCACAACGCGAAAGCCGCCGCGTCGGCGGCATCCGCCAGCGGCATCCGCCAGCACCGACACAGCCCCTTGATCGGCGCAGCCTGTGCCGAACCTCGTATATGAGACCGAAAGTATCATGTGTCATTCGGCTCGCGCAAGAGGTCGCGCGGCCCCGATCAGCGCCACCGGCGGCTGGGGTTCGCGGTCCGAGCGCGGCTCCCACGGCGCCCCTCCTTGCCGTGCGCTGGCCGGGCTAGGAAACTTTGCCGGACAGGTAGCGGACCCCGGTGAGTTGTTCGGAGACCGTCCACAGCCGTCGCGCGGCCGCTTCGTCATTGGCCTGCTTGGGCTCGCGGGCGAGCTTCGCGCCGCCGCCGATCATCCCCATGAAACCAACCGGCCCGTAATAGGCCCCGCCAGTGGCTTCCGGGCTGGTCGCCGCGTACAAGGCAGCCTGAGCCCCTTCGTCGATCTCCTGGAACAGCGGAGTGAGCAGCTGCGACATTCGGCCAAAGAGGTTCGGTTTGTCCGAACCGTAGTTGGGGCCGGCGGTCTGCAGGTTCGTCTTGGTGGCTCCGGGATGCGCCGCGTTGCTCACGATTCCCCAGCCCTCCGCCCGGCTGCGCCGGTCGAGTTCGCGGGCGAAGACGAGGTCGGCGAGCTTCGAGGCTCCGTAGGCGGCGAGCGAGCGGTACCTCCGCTCGCTCTGCAGATCGTCGAAGTCCAGTTTGCCGTAGCGGGCCGCATCGCTGGACATGGTGGTCACACGGGGGTTCTCGGCAGCGCGCAGCAGCGGCAGCAGGTGGCCGGTGAGAGCGAAATGGCCGAGGTAGTTGCTGCCGAATTGCAGCTCGAAGCCGTCTTCGGTGACCTCGCGCCTCGGCGGAGTCATGACCCCGGCGTTATTGACCAGGATATGGATCGGGCGCGCCTCGGCGTTCAGCTGCTCGCCGAGCGCCGCGACAGACGCGAGGCTCGCAAGGTCCAGACGGCGCAAGCCGACCCGCGCCTTCGGATTCTCGGCCTTGATCCTGGCCGCCGCGTCTTCGCCCTTTTGCTGGTTGCGGACGGCGAGCAGGACCTCTGCGCCGGCCTCGGCGAGACGCTTGGCGATGCCGAAGCCGAGGCCGGAATTGGCCCCGGTGACGACGGCCAATCTGCCAGTGAGGTCGGGGACGGCGAGGTTGAGGGATCTGCGGGACATCGGAGTCCTCCTAAAACTCGTGCGGAATTCTCGAACTCGGCCCAATATCAGACCGATGGTCTGATATTAAGAGACCAATGGAACTTTGTCAAGAGACCGCCGGACTGTTAAACTGTGGCGATGAAGCACAAAGACTGCGGGTTCCAGCGCGCTCGCAGCCCCGAACAAGTGGAACAGCGCCGCCGGGCCATTCTCGACACGGCTTCGGACATGCTGCGCACGATGCCGATCGCCGAGATCAGCCTGCGCGAGCTCTCCTCCCGCGTCGGGCTCGCGAAGTCCAACGTGCTGCGCTACTTCGACAGCCGCGAGGCGATTTTCCTGGAGATCCTCGAACGCGAGCAGCGCGCCTGGCTGGACGAGTTGGCGCGCGTCTTCGCCTCGGAGGGCGCGGCGGCGGGCACCGCTGCCGCCACGCCTTTCGCGAGGGAGGCCGCCGTCGCCCACACCATCGTCGAATCCCTCGTCGCGCGGCCCCTGCTGTGCGAGCTGATCTCGGCAATGGCCAGCGTGCTGGAGCGCAATATCTCCATCGAGTTCGCCCGCGACTTCAAACGACGCGCGAACCAGAACATCGCCCGCCTCGCAGATGTCCTCGCCCTCGCGCTCCCCGGGCTCAGCCCGGTTTCCGCCGTTCTCGGAGCCGGGTCCGTCCACGTCCTCGCATCGGGGCTCTGGCCGTACGGCCAGCCCACCGAGGAGATCCGCGCCGTGTTGACCGAGATGGGCATGCCCACCGGCGAAGAGCTATTCCACGAAGGGCTGCGCGAGATGCTCACCGTCCAGCTCATCGGCCTCCGAACGCGCGAGGCGGCCAACGGGGGACGACAACCGCGCTCGCAGAAGCCGTCAGCCGGTTTTGATCTGCGGGATCAACCTCGTGAGCGTCCACATGCGGTCCCGCCGCGCCGCGAGCATGGACACCACCAACGAGCCGATCCCCACCAAGGCGAGCACCGCGATCGACTGCCACAGCCGATACTCGATCCCGCCGGACACCAGCTCGCGCAGGCCGGTCACGCTGTAGGACATCGGGTCGAACGCGTGGAGGACCTGGAAGGGCTTCGCCGTCGTCTCCACTGGGTACAGCCCGCCCGAGCTGACCAGCTGCACCATCAAGAGCATCATCGCCAGCACCTTGCCGATCGTGGCCCCGAAGAACGCGTTGATCGCTTGGACCAGCGCGACGAACACGCAGGATGCGAGCACCATGAACCCGAGCATTCCGGCCGGATGCGCCGGATGGAGCCCCAACGCGAGATTGACCACGAGGAAGACCACCGCCGCCTGGCATGAGGCGAGCGCCGCGACCGGCAAGTAGCTGGAGAGCACCACGCGGATCGGCAACGCCTCGGCCGCTATCGCGCGGTTCGACAGCGCCCGGAACACCATCCACAGCATGAGCGTGCCGAAGAACAGCGAGAGCGAGATGAAGAACGGCGACATCCCCACCCCGAAGTACGGCGCGGCGTTGTGATGCGTCGAGTCGAGCTGCACCGGGGCGCTGATCGTGTCCGCTATCGCCTGCCGCTGCTCGTCCGACCACTGCGGAACGTTGTTCGCGCCCTCTTGCAGCTTGGTCGCCAGCTCGCGGTTGCCCGCCGCCAGCCGCGCCGAGCCGTCGGCGAGCTGGTGCGCGCCGTCGTTGAGCTTCGTGACCCCGCCGCGCACCTCGGCGAGCTTCGCCGCGATCTGCGCCTGCTGCCCCGCCACATGGTCCAGCGCCTGGCCGAGCGGGCTGCCCGGCGCGCCGAAGGCGCTTTGGAACGCGACCGCCGCGTCCTTCGCCGTCCGCGCCTGCGCCCTGATCTCGGGGGTGTACTGGTGCGCGGCGAGCTGGCCTCGCAGCTCCGCGAGCTGCGAGGCGACTTCTCTGGCCTCTGGGTCCGAACTGTCGGACAGCTTCTCGACCGCCGAGCCGAGCCCCTTGGCCACCGCGTCCTGGGCCGCCGCGTCGGCTTCGAGCTTGTCCGCCGCGGCGGCCAGCGCGTCGGCCCCCTGCTGGAACTGCTTCGGGTCGCTGCGCAGCTGGGAAAGCGCGGTCGCGACTTGGAGCAGCGGATCGGTGGCCTGTGTGACTTTGCTTGCCAGCTGCTGCGTGCCCTCGGCCAGCTCGCGATTGCCCGCCGCCAGCTGGTCCGCGCCGTCCGCGAGCAGCGTGGCTCCGTCCGCCGCCTGCCGGACGCCGCCCCCTGCCATGAGCATTTGCGACAGCATCTCGTTCACCGCCTGGCCGGAGATACGGGTCGAGACGGCGGCGACCACTTGGTTCATCGCGCCTTTGCCGACCGTCGAGGAGATGAAGCTGTTGGCGTCGTTGTAGACGACTTTCAGCTGCGCCCGCTCCGGACTCCCGGTGACCGGCGAGGCAATCGCCTCGCTGAAGTTCTCGGGCAGCTCCACCATGAAGTAGTACTTGCCGCTTTGGATCCCCGCCTCGGCGGCGGCCTCGTCGACGACGTGCCAGTCCAGGCTCCGGTCGTCGTCGAGGCTCTTGGTCACCTGCGCGCCGACGTTGACGCGCTGTCCGTTCATCTCGGCTCCCCGGTCGGCGTTGACCAGGGCGACCGGCAGGTGGTTCAACTGCCCGAACGGATTCCAATACGCCCACATGTACAGCGCGCTGTAGCACAGCGGCAAGAGCACCAGCACCACCAGCGCGGCCCTGGTGATCCGGCTCCCGCCGAAACGTTTGATCTCGGATCCGAATGCGAGTCCGGCAATCACAATGAGCTCCTCACAGGTCCAAGCCGCACTGGTGCAGCGTGTGGTCGGGGGCAGTCGGGCCGAGCGGGTTGGTCACGCCGACGAGCACCGTGCGCAGGCGGGAGACCGCGGCCAGCCGGTCCAGCGCGCGCGCCCGCCGCTCCTCGTCGCGGACTTGTTCGAGGTCGCCGACCACCAGGACCGGCCTGCCCCCGAGCAGCGCGAGCGTCACGCGCAAGAGGAACAGGTCCATGTCCGTGAGCTCCCGGATCCGCGCCGACGGCTCCGGAGCCTGGTTCTCCCCGTACACGAGGTCGAATTCGGCGCGGCCCGCGTCGGACGGCACCGACGCGTACCACGGCGCGAACCACCGCCGCTGCTCCGCGAGCACCGTGCGCACGGTCACCGGGTCGTCGAGCTCGTCGACGCCCTCGATCGCCGCGACCGCGCACTGCTTGCGGACGGCGCGGGGGTCCGTCTCGCCGAGGACCGTGACCGTGCCCGCCTTCGGACGCAGCCGCCCCGCCAGCGCGAGCAAGAGCGCCGACTGCCTCGGGCCCGCCGGGATCCGCAGCGCGTGCAGGCCGGGGCCGATGTCGAGGTCAACCCCCCGAAAGAGCGGCCCGTGCTCGGTGGCCACTTCGAGCTGGCGCGCGACGACGACCGGCTCGGAGCCGGCCTCTTCCTGCGCCTCCTGCTCCGCGTCGGGGCTGGACTCCTCTTCGGGCACGAGACCCTGCCTCTCTACTTTGATCGTCAGAACGACGCGTTCCACCATAAACGGCTCCGGTCCGAGCGTCATCCGCCCGCGCGCCGCCGCCTGGGCCGGCCCGTGGCGCTGAGGTAGCGTTGGCCCTATGACCTCACACGTGCGCGCCACAGCAGAGAACGGCGTCGGGCATCTCGTCCTCAGCCGCCCCCAAGCCCTCAACGCACTCGACCTCGCCATGATCCGCGAACTCGCCGGGCCGTTGGCCGCGTGGGCGCACGACGACTCGGTGCGCAGAGTGGTGGTCACCAGCGATTCGCCGAAGGCGTTCTGCGCGGGCGGCGACATCCGGGCGATCCGCGAACTCGCCCTGAAGGGCGAGACCGAGTCGATCCGGCAGTACTTCGCCGAGGAGTACACGCTCAACCGGCTCATCGCCGAGTACCCCAAGGAGTACGTCGCCGTGATCGACGGCTACGCCCTCGGCGGGGGCCTTGGCATCAGCGTCCACGGCGCGGAGCGGATTGTGACCGAACACGCCGTCGCCGCGATGCCCGAGACCGCGATCGGCTTCTTCCCCGACATCGGAGCCTCGTACTTCCTCTCCCGGTTGCAGGGCGAGCTTGGGACCTACCTCGGACTCACCGGAGCGCGCTTGACGGGGTCCGACGTGGTCGCTTCGGGCCTGGCCACCCGGTTCGTCCCCCGCGCGCACCTCGCCGACGCGGTCGCCGCGCTGGTCTCCGGGGTGGACTCGGACAGCGTGTGGGGCGCCTACACCGAGGAAGTCCCCCCGATCGGCCTGCCGTTGGAGCGGATCGACGCGGTCTTCGCCGGCCACAGCGCGGCGGACGTCCTCTCCCGGATCGAAGGCGAGACGGGCGAATGGGCGCAAGCGACGCGAGAAGCACTCGCCGCCGCCTCGCCGACCTCGCTGGCCGTCACGCTCCGCCTGATCCGCGAAGGGGCCGCGAGCGACCTGGCGGCGTGCCTGGCCCGCGAGTTGGACCTCGCCACGACGGTGACCAAGACCGAGGACTTCGCCGAGGGGGTGCGCGCCGCGCTCGTGGACAAGGACCGCTCCCCGACGTGGCGGCCCAATGCCGTCGCCGATGTCGCGCCGGACACGATCGAGGAACTTTTCCGCCCTCACCCCGCGTGAACAAACGGCAATCTCCCGCTGAACCCGCCGCGACATGACACAATTGGTTGCTCTGTGAAGAGTCTAAGAGTACTCTAAGGTCACTGTCCACAACCCGAGGAGCACAGTTTGAGCAGGTTCACGACCGAGATGTTCGCGAACGCCGCAGCCTCCCCCAGAGGCATCGCGACCGGCGATCCGCACGCCCCGCTCTTCCAGACCTGGGGCGAGATCCACGCCGTCGCGCGGCAGATCGCGGGCGGGCTCGCCGAAGTCGGAGTCGAGCCGGGGCACGCGGTCGGCGTCCTCGCGGGCATGCCTGTGGACATCGCCCCGCTCGTGCAGGGCGTCTGGATCCGGGGCGCGTCCATCACCATGCTCCACCAGCCCACCCCCCGCACCGACCTGATCCAGTGGGCCGAAGACACCCTGCGGGTGGTGCGCATGATCAACGCCGACGTGGTCGTGGTCGGCGAGCCGTTCGAGCCCGCCGTCGACGTGCTGCGCCAGCACGGCATCCGCGTCGCGCTCATCAGCGAGCTGCGCAAGGGCCCGAGCATCGCCCCGTCCCGATGGGCGAGCAGGACGTGGCGCTGCAGCAGCTGACCTCCGGCTCCACCGGCATCCCCAAGGCCGTCGTGATCACCCACGAGAACCTGTACTACTGCGCGCACGCCCAGCACGACGGCTTGAGCTTCGACGTCGAGACCGACGTCACGATCTCCTGGCTGCCGCTCTTCCACGACATGGGCATGATCGGCTACCTCGCCACCCCGATGATCCTCGGCGGCCAGTCCGTGCACGTCACGCCGATGGACTTCCTGCGCTCGCCGCTGCTGTGGGCTGAGCTGATCGGCAAATACCGGGGCACGGTCACCGCCGCCCCGAACTTCGCCTACTCCCTGCTGGCCCGCCGCCTGAACCAGGCTCCGGACGGCGCGGTCGACCTCTCCTCCATGAAGTACATGATGAACGGGGCCGAGCCGGTCTCGCCGGAGACCATGGAGGCCATCGTCCAGGCCGGAGCCCGGTTCGGGCTGAGCCCGGAAGCCATCGCGCCGTGCTACGGCATGGCCGAGACCACTCTCGCGGTCTCGCTCCCCGTGCGCGGCACGGGCCTTCGCGAGGAAGTCGTCGACGCGGACCTCTTGGAGCTCATGGGCCGCGCCGTGCCCGCGACGAAGGGGCATGTGCGCCGCCTCGCCACGCTCGGCAAGATCGTCGATCCGCTTGAGATCAAAGTGGTCGACGACGAGGGCCGCGCCATCGAGCCACGCCAAGTCGGCGTGATCCACCTGCGCGGAGACGTGGTCTCCCCCGGCTACATCACCGTTGACGGCCCCGTGCCGATGACCGACGCCGAAGGCTGGCTCGACACCGGCGACGTCGGGTACGTGACCGAGGACGGCGAAGTGGTCGTCTGCGGACGCGTCAAAGACGTGATCATCATGGGCGGGCGCAACATCTACCCCACCGACATCGAGCGCGCCGCGTGCGGCGTGCCCGGAGTCCGCGCGGGCAACGCCGTCGCCGTGCGGCTCGACGCCGGCGAGCTGCGCGAGTCGTTCGCCGTCGTGGTGGAGAGCAAGCTGCACGAGGACGAGGAAGAGTCCGAGCGCATCAGGCACGACATCGTGCACGCCGTGTTCTCCGAGGTCGGCGTCCGGCCGCGCAAGGTCGTGGTGCTCGGCCCCGGCACCCTGCCGAAGACCTCGTCCGGCAAGCTCAAGCGCTCGGGTTCCGCCGCGCTGCTCGCCTCCGTCTAAAAGCCCGCTCCGCGCCGCTTTTCCTCGCGCAAGCCCGCCCGGCGCAAGCCTGCCCGCTCGAGGCGGTTCCGCCGATCCCGACGAACGGGGCGGCCCCGGCTCGGCGGACACCGGGAAGCGCGAACGGAACCCCCCTTCCGAAAACCATGATCTCCGTCACCCCCTGAGTTCGACAGACTGCGAAAAGTGCGCTTGACAAGCACAGACGCCCTGATTACGATCACAAATCAAGTGTCAATACTATTGACACGGCCATGGAAACCCCCGAGAAAATTGACAGTTGCTTGGTAGTATGCAACAACTGTCTAAGAAATATCTATACTTTCCCTGTCAACCCCCTGAGAGCAAACCTGCCGAACAGAGTTCCTGGGATGCGCGCAGAGGAAACGGGCCCGGGTCGGGCCGCAGACGTGAACAAGCAGAAGGGGTCGTGAGGTCTTGAAGATCTTGAGACGAATATGGCTGCCGTTGATCATCGTGGCCGTGGTCGCGGGCGCGTCGTTCGCGGTTTACCGCATCCACGGGATCTTCGGCGCGGAGACCGTCCGAGCGGCGGAGATCAAGGACAACACCGACCCGGTCATCCCCAAAGACGTGATCTACGAGATCTCCGGCCCGCCGGGCACCAGGGGCGAGGTCAACTACCTCGACGAGCGCGCCAAGCCGCACCGCGAGCAGTTCACGACCCTGCCGTGGAAGCTGGTCATCTCCACCAAGCTCAACTCCATCTTCGCGCAGGTCGTGGCGCAAGGGGACAGCGACAGCCTCAGCTGCCGCATCACCGTCAACGGCGAAGTACGCGACCAGCAGTCCTCGACCGATCACAACGCCTACATCGGCTGCTTGGTGAAGTCCGCATGAGCGCGGCGAGAGCATCCGTCCCCCGAAGCACAGCGCCCCACCGAAGCACAGCGACCCCCGGCCCGCCCGGGCAATGAGGAGCGAGACCGAATGACCACTCCCGCGGCCCCCCACGCCCCCGTCAAACATTCGCGCATCGCGCGGCTCATCCTGCACTCCTCGCCGCTGGTGGTGCTGCTCTGGCTCGTGGGCATCGTCCTGCTGAACGTCTTCGTCCCGCAGCTCGAGGAGGTCGGCAAGGAGAACTCCGTCTCGCTGGCTTCAAAGGAAGCGCCGTCCTACAAGGCGATCCTGCTGCAAGGCAAGCTGTTCAAGCAGTTCGACTCCGACAGCATGGTCATGGTGCTCTTGGAGAGCCAGAAGGGCGACCTTGGCGACGAAGCCCGCGCGTACTACAACAAACTGGTCCAACGCCTGCAGAAAGACACCAAGCACGTCGCGCACGTCCAAGACTTCTGGGGCGCGCGGAACACGGCGGGCGGCGTCCAGAGCGTCGACGCGAAAGCCGCCTACGTGCAGCTGAACCTGATCGGCGACCAAGGCACCAACGAGGGCAAAGAGTCCGTCCAATCGGTGAGCGACGTCGTCAACAACCTGGTGGACTGCAAGCCCGGCGGCGTCGATTGCAAGCACGGCCCCAAGGAGAACGACCCGCCGGCGGACCTGAAGGTCTACGTCACCGGCCAGGCCGCGCTCACGATGGACATGAACGACGCGGGCGACAAGAGCATGATCAAGATGACCATGATCACCCTCGCGGTCATCGTCGTCATGCTGCTCATCATCTACCGCTCCATCATGACGACGCTGCTCATCTTCCTGACCGTCATCCTCGAGCTCAGCGCGGCCAGAGGCGTGGTCGCCGCCCTCGGCCACCACCACGTCATCGGCCTGTCCACGTTCGCGACGAACCTGCTGGTCGCGTTGGCCATCGCGGCGGGTACGGACTACGCGATCTTCCTCGTCGGCCGCTACCACGAGGCGAGAGCGGCGGGCGAAGATCGGATCGACGCGTACTTCACGACCTATCACAGCGTCTCGCACGTCATCCTTGGCTCTGGCCTGACCATCGCGGGCGCGACGTACTGCTTGACCTTCACCAACCTGCCCTATTTCAAGTCGCTCGCCGTCCCCTGCGCCATCGGCATGCTCGTCGTGGTCGCCGCCGCGATGACGCTCAGCCCCGCCGTGCTCCTCTTGGCCACCAAGGTCGGCATGATGGAGTCCAAGCGCAAGATCCAGACCAGGGGCTGGCGCAGGCTCGGCACCGCCATCGCCCGGTGGCCCGGGCCGATCCTCGTCGTGACGATGATCGTCGCCATCATCGGCCTCGGCATCCTGCCGTCCTACCAGGTGAACTACAACGACCGGGACTACATCCCGGACACCCTCCCCTCGAAGATCGGGTACCTCGCCTCGGACAAGCACTTCTCGAAGGCCCGGATGAACCCCGACATCCTGTTGATCGACTCGGCGGTGGACCTGCGCACCCCCGCGAACATGCTCGTGCTCGACCGGATCGCGAAGAACGTGATCCGCATCGACAGCATCGCCAAGGTGCAGAGCATCACCCGGCCGCTGGGAGCCCCCATCGACCACAGCTCCGTCCCCTTCCAGGTGAGCATGAGCTCGACGCCGATGGTCGAGAACATGAACTATCTGAAGGCTCGCATCGAAGACATGCACAAGATGAGCGACGACCTCGGCGAGATGATCGCGGTCCTGAAGCGGATGTACGACATCACCAGCCAGCTGGTCAACGTCACGCACCACATGGTCGGCACCACGGCCGAGATGAAGGCCACCACCGAGCAGATGCGCGACCAGATGAGCTATCTGGACGACTACATGCGCCCGTTCCGCAACTACTTCTACTGGGAGACGAACTGCTGGGAACTCCCGTGGTGTTGGGCCGGGCGGTCGCTCTTCGACGCGCTCGACAGCATCGACAAGCTCACCGACAGCATCGGCTTCATGTACGGCGATATCGCGAAGATGGACCAGCTCATGCCCCAGATGCTGGCCCAAATCCCGCCGATGATCTCCATCTCCACGCATATGCGGGACATCACGCTGACGATGTACAGCTCCTTCAAGGGCCTCATCGACCAGATGGACCGGATGACCGACACCAACTACGTCATGGGAGAGGCCTTCGACCTGGCGAAGAACGACGACTTCTTCTACCTGCCGCCAGAGGCTTTCGACAATGACGACTTCAAAGTCGGTTTGCGGCTCATGCTGTCCCCGGACGGAAAAGCCGCCCAGATGATCGTCACCCACCAGGGCGACCCGGCGGGAGCCGAGGCGCTGGCGACGACAGGGACCGAGCTCAAAGCGGCGAAACAAGCGATCAAGGGCACGCCCCTCGAGGACGCGAACATCTACCTCGGCGGCACTGCTGCGACCTATCACGACATCGGCGAACAGGTCAAATACGACCTGATGATCGCCGTGATCTCGGCGATGAGCCTGATCTTCCTCATCATGCTCATCATCACGCGAAGCATCGTCGCGGCCTTCGTCATCGTCGGCACCATCGCGATCTCGTTGGGCTCCTCGTTCGGGCTCTCCGTGCTCATCTGGCAGCATCTGCTGCACCTGCAGCTGCACTGGTTCGTGATGCCCTTCACCGTCATCATCTTGTTGGCGGTGGGATCGGACTACAACCTGCTCTTGGTCTCCCGGATGAAAGAAGAGCTCCACGGCGGCCTGAAGACCGGCATGATCCGAGCCATCGGCGGCTCCGGCGGAGTCGTCACCTCGGCCGGCCTGGTGTTCGCGTTCACCATGGGCTCGATGATCACCAGCGACCTGATCGCCATCGGCCAATGCGGCACGTCGATCTGTCTCGGCCTCTTGTTCGACACCCTGGTCGTCCGCGCGTTCATGACGCCGTCCATCGCGGCGCTGCTCGGACGCTGGTTCTGGTGGCCGATGCGCGTGCGGACCCACGCCACGCCGCAACCGCCCGCGCCGGCCGCGGCCCAGCCGCACACGGCCTGAGCCGAAGAGACGAGTTCGGCCCCGCAGCCTCTGCTGCGGGGCCGAACTCGTCTCACGGCCAGAACCAGCTCGGGCGACAGCCCTTCCGGGGCGTCCCGGACCTCGCCCCTCGGCCCTGCGCGTCCTACGGCTTCAGTCTGGAAGCCACCTCCGACACCAGCCCCAGCAGATGATCGACCTCCGGTTCCGTGTTGAAGTAGTGCGGCGAGAACCTGACCACATCTGTCAGGCCCTTCGCGGCCATGTCGTGCTGGGCGGAGGTGCGGCGGGAGAAATGGCAGGACACCGAGCGCTCGACGAGCTCGGCCACGACCTCGTCCGCGGACACGCCGTCGAGGGAGAACGTCACGATGCCGCCCAGGTCTTCGCCCAAGTCCCACACCCGCGCCCCCGGGATCCGCGCCAAACCCTCGCGCAGCCGCCGCGCGTTCGCGCGCAGCGCGGCGCTCGCCTCTGCCACCCCGACGTCCAGGAGGTAGTCCACGGCGGCCCCGAGCCCGAGGAATCCGGCGATGTTGCCCTCCCACTGTTCGAACCGGCTCGCGTCCTTCGCGACTTCGTACTCGTCGGGTCCGGTCCACGCCGTCGTGTAGGTGCCGAGCACCCTCGGCTCAAGACCCGCCGTCGTCTTCGGATTGACATAGAGGAAGCCCGTGCCGCGCGGGCCGCGCAGCCATTTGCGCCCGGTGGAGGACATCGCGTCCACGCCCGACTCGGCCACGTCCACCGGGAGCTGCCCAACGGACTGGCAAGCGTCGTGCAGCACCAGCGCCCCGTGCGCGTGCGCGAGCTCCACCACTTCGCGCACCGGGTTGATGAGCCCGCTGTTCGTCGGGACTTCCACGAGCGAGACGAGGCGCACCCGATCGTCCAGCATCGCCTCCAGCGCCCCGAGGTCCACCCTGCCGTGCTGGTCGGACGGGATCACCTCGACGCGCACGCCGGACGTCTTGCCCGCTTTGAGCGCGTTGATCGCGTTGCTGGGATAGTCCGCGCGGCAGGTGAGGATGCGGTCCCCCGGCTCGAACGGCACAGAGGAGAAGAACTCGTTCCACGCCCTGCCCGCCGAGTCGAGCAACGCGACGTCCTCGGGCGCGCTGCCGATCAGCCGCGCGATCGACTGCTTCACGCCCGCGAACCGGTCTTTGGCCGCCTCCGCGGCGCGGTAGCCGCCGATCTGCGCCTCGAGCCTCAGATGGGCGATCACGGCTTCGAGCACCGGCAACGGCGGCAGCGAAGAGCCCGCGCTGTCGAAGAAGAGCGTCCCCATCACGCCGGGAGTGTCCGCGCGGATCCGATCGATGTCGAGCATGCCGGCAGTGTAGCCCCGCCCAGGCCCGAAATGTTGTCAGACCCCTGCCGCACTATGGACGTCACAGCAACGACATCAGGAGGCAAATCATGAGGCACTGGCTTGGAGTCGTCTCGCACGAGCATGTGCGCCGAGGCGTCGAACTCGGTTTCGCCCAGGCGAATCACGGCAAACGGAATCTGCTCGCCAGGATGCGCCGGGGGGACTGGCTCGTCTACTACTCCTCCCGCGAGCGCATCCGCGACGGGGCGCAGGTCCACGCGTTCACTGCGATCGGGCAGGTCGCCGACGACGAACCCTGGCAGGCGGACGAGGGGCGCCTCTCCCCCTCGGGCGCCTCTGGCGATTTTGTCCGTGAGAGCTGCCCCCGGCCGTGGCGGCGACGCGTCCAATACGATCGTACGGCTTCAATCGTGCCGATTGCCGCGCTGCGGGAGCGGCTCGACCTCGCCTCGGGCCCGCATTGGGGCATCCAGCTGCGGCGCGGCCTGATCGAGCTGGGCGAGGACGACTTCCGGCTGATCCACGGCGCGATGGTCCTCGGCTCGACAGGGCAAGCGCTCGGCAAAGCCGGGTGATCAGCTCCCCTCGGCGGCGGCGTCCTCCGCGTCCGCGTCGTGGGCGACCGGCTCCCATCTCCCGATCAGGAGCGCGACGGCCCCGACGACCGGAGCGAGGGCGATCACCCAGAAGACCTTGGTCGACAACGCCGCCGCGAGCACCGGGAAGAGGAACAGGGTCGCTGTCGTCGCGGCGCTGTCCACGCCCCTGCTGAACCCGACGCCGGTCCCCCGGATCCGAGTCGGGTAGCTCAGCGCCGCGAACGTCATGAGGTTCGCCCCCGGACCGCTCGCCTGCGCGAAGAGGTATAGCCCGAGCATCGCCAGCGCCAGCGCGATGGAGGCGGGCCCCGTCGGCACGCCGAGCAGCGCCAGCACGACGAACGCCACAAGCTGGAGCCCGAATCCGATCAAGGTCATCCGCCACGCGCCTCGGCTTCGCGACCAGCCGATGCCCAGCATGCCCCCGGTGAAGGCGAACGCGAGGTTGAGCACCAGCGCGGCGACGATCGTGGTGAGCTCGCCCTGGGCGAGGAACGTCGCGATGATGACCGGCAGACCGAAGGCGACCGAGTTGTAGCCGAAATTCTGCGCGGTGTTCGCGACGAGGTTCTGCAAAGTCCGCCGCCGATAAGGCGGCCGGAACAACTCCCGGTACTTCTGGCCTGCGGAGCTTTGCGCCGTCTCCCGTCGCGCGTCCGGGGCGACCTCGGCTTCGACCCCGTAGCTGCGGCGCAGGATCGCCGCGGCGCCCTCGAGGTCGCCCTGGCCCGCCGCCCATGCGGGCGACTCGTCGATGTAGCGCTTGCGCACCGCGATGATGGCCAGGGCGGGAACCGCCCCGAAGCCCACCACGTACCGCCAGATGTGCTGGTGCTGCTCTGCGGGCAAGAGCGCGTAGATCGCCAGGATGACGACGTAGCAGGCGGTCGTGGCGGCGTACCAGGCCGGGCACCACGCGGCGGTCCGGTCCGACTTGCCGCCCTTGCCTTGCAGCCTGGAGAACTCCGCGAGGAACGCCATCGCGACCGGCAGGTCCATGCCGACGCCGACCCCCATGAGGAAGCGGAAGCCGATGAGCATCGCCGCGTTCACCGCAAGCGCGGCCCCGATGGCCGCCACGACGAAGAAGACCATGTCCGCCATGAAGACCCGGTATCGCCCGATCCGGTCGACCAGCGCGCCGCCGAAGAACGACCCGAAGAGCGCGCCGAGCGAGATCGCGCTGACCACAAGGCCGAGCTGGACCGGCCCGATGTGGAACTGCTCGCGCACCGCCTCCTCGCCGTACGCGAGCGAAGTCAGATCGTAGGCGTCGAGGAAGACCCCGCCGAGCGCGAGCAGCACGATCACCCGCGCGTGCGCCGCGCGGCCCGCCCCCCGGTTCACGATCTCCGAGACATCGGCGGCGGACCGGATCCAGACCGTGCCGCGCTTCTCTTCCTCTCGCGCAGCCGTCGTCACGGGTTCCCGTGAAAATTGCACACTCACATCCGTCACGGTGCTGCCAACTCCTTGGTCCAACGCGAAATTTCCCTGGGGTCCCGCAATGTCTTTCCTCGTCCCTTCTTCGTCGCGCCTGGCGCGGCGTAGGGGGAACGGGCCGGACGCGAAAGATCGAAGCGTAATGGAAACGCTGGTCGCGGTATAGATCCGCGATCAGCCTGCGTCGAATCCCTGCGCCGACGGCAATGTCCGATAACCGCTAGCATGGCGGGGACGGCGCTGGCAAGGTGGACGCATGAGCAACGCAGCAGACCGCGAGCTGGACCCAGGGAGCGGCTTTCAGGCGCGCTATCGGGCAATCGCCTCGAAAGACTCCCGGTTCGACGGGCAGTTCTACACAGCCGTGGCGACCACGCGGATTTATTGCCGCCCGTCCTGCCCCGCGAGGACTCCGAAATCCGAGAACGTCACGTTCTACCCGACAGCCGCGGCGGCGCAGCTCGCGGGCTACCGCGCCTGTCGGCGGTGCGCGCCGGACGCCGTCCCCGGCTCGCCGCAATGGAATCTGCGCTCGGACGCGGCGGCCCGCGCGATGCGGCTCATCGACGACGGCGTCGTGGACCGCGACGGCGTGGAAGGGCTCGCCCGACGGCTCGGCTACTCCAGCCGCCAGCTGAACCGGCTCTTAGTCGCGGAGCTCGGCGCAGGGCCGTTGGCGTTGGCGCGAGCGCGGCGGGCCGCGACCGCGCGAACGCTCATCCAGACCACCGCCCTCCCCTTCGCCGATATCGCTTTCGCCGCAGGATTCGCGAGCGTCCGCCAGTTCAACGACACGATCCAGACAGTCTTCGCCGCCGCCCCTCGCGAGCTGCGGCGCGAGCGTCCTCCCGCGCGCGCCGCCCTCGGCGGGATCGTGCTCAGATTGCCGTTCCGTGGCCCGCTGGACGTGCCATGGATGCGCTGGTTCCTCACCGACCACGCGGTTCCCGGCGTGGAGGAGGTCCGGGCCGGGGACTACCGCCGCACCGTGCGCCTGCCGCATGGGCCGGGGATCGTCTGCGCGCGGATCGAGCCCGAAGGATCCAGCATCCGCGTCCGGTTCCAGCTGGCCGACGCGCGGGATCTGACCGCGGCGGTGAACCGCGTCCGCCGCCTCTTCGACCTCGACGCCGACCCGGAGCCGGTGGACGCGGCCCTCGCCGGGCTGGCCCCCGACCTCGCCGGAGCGATCGCCCGCAGCCCTGGCCTGCGTCTTCCTGGGGCGAGCGACGCGTCGGAGCTGATTCTGCGCACCATGATCGGACAGCAGATCTCCATCGCCGCAGCGCGGACCCACACCGGCAGACTGGCCGAGGCGCTCGGCGACCCGATGGACGATCCCGATCCAGAAGGCTGTCTCACCAGGCTGTTCCCGACTGCGGAGCAGATCGTCGCCGACGACGGCGCTTCCTTGCGAGGCCCCGCCGCCCGCATTCGGTCGATCCTCGCCGTCGCCCAGGCGCTGGCGGACGGCAAGCTCGAACCGCACACCGGCATGGCCCCCGCCGAGCTGCGCGAGCAATTGCTCGGCCTGCCGGGGATCGGGCCGTGGACGGCGGATTATGTCGTGCTGCGCTACCTGCTCGACCCTGACACGCTGCTCGACACCGATCTCGTGGTCCGTCGCGGCGCGGAAAGCCTCGGTTTCGATCTGAAAGAAGCCACCCGCTGCGCGCCGTGGCGCTCGTATCTGGGCCTGCGCCTGTGGCAGCATGTGCTCCACGAGCGAGGAGTCTTCGCGTGACCGAGCGATGGAACACCAATATCCACTATCAGCGCCTCATGGTCCGCGCCGTGCCTGAAACGGCGCGGCGCGTCCTCGATGTCGGCTGCGGCGTCGGGACGCTCGTGCCCGAAGTGCGCGCGAAAGCCCCTGGAGCGCTCATCGTGGGCGTCGACCTGCACGAGGAGAGCCTCCGGATCGCGCGCGCCGAGCATCCCGGTCCGGACCTTGCGTTCGTGCGCGCCGATGTCCTCGCCGCGCCGCTGCGCGACGAGTCGTTCGACGCCATCCTCTCCTCGGCGACGGCGCATCACCTGCCGCTCGAAGCGGCCTTGCGCCGCATGGCCGCTCTGCTGCGTCCGGGCGGGCGGCTCGTCGTGGTCGCCTTGACGCGCGAGCGCCTGCCCGCCGCGCTCCTGTGGGGGCTGGTCGGCGCGGTCGCGTACCGCTGGCACACCTGGGCGCGGGGCAGGCGGAAATGGGAGCATCCCTCCCCTCTCGCCGACCCTGCCTTGAGCTACCGCCAGGTCGAGGCCACCGTCCAGCGCGTCCTGCCGGGAGCGCGGGTCCGCAGGCTCGCCATGTGGCGCTATGCCGTGACCTGGACCAAGCCCTGAGCGGTCATCCGGCGTCCGCCATCTCGCGCAGGTTCGACTCCACCTCGGCGGCCAGCCGGTCCACCTCCGCCGAGGTGAACGCGCCGCCAGGGTAGTGCGCCTCGACAGTGAGGCGGCCGCCGTAGGCGTAGACCATGTAGGTGGAAGCCCCGTTTTCCGAGGGGGCTGGCATCCGGTCCGCGCCGGGGAGTTGGACGGCCTTGATTCTGACCGTGCCGCGCATGTCCTCGACCACAAGCCCGGCCGGGGTCGGCAGAGCTTGGAACTCCCCGACGTTGGTGACGTACAAGGAGGGGGTCCGCATCCGCGCAAAGTCTTCGAACACGTGGTAGATCTGCTGCTGGACCAGGCCGCTCGCCAAGTCCGCCGCCAAGTCCGCAAGCATGCGGGAGCCGAGTTCGAACGGGTCGCTCGCCTCGTCCACCACCGCCTTCGTGTACGCCATGGCGACGAGGTTCGTCCCTTCCACGATCCCGATCGGCGGGTCGATCCGCTCGCGGATGTCCACCGAGCTGCGCAGGCCGATGCCGACCGGGCCCGCCGGATGTCCGGACACCAGCGAGCGCTCCGCTTTCAGGATGGCTCCGCACACCATGCCGTGCAGCGAAACGCCGCGCGCTTTGCCCGCCCGGCGCAACGCCGATGTGGTCTCGGCTTCTAAGGCAATCCGCCGCTCCTCCTCTTCGTCCGAACCGACCGAGCCCGTCGCCGGCCTGCCGCCCCAGACCGTGCCGTCGAGCCGCTCAACGCCGCCCGTCGGCAACTGGACCACGCCGCGCTCGCGCAGCAACGCCTCGGGGGCCGAGGGCATGGGGGCTGCGACCGGCTCGGGAGCCGATCCGGTTGTCGCAATCTTCGTGTACGCCGCCCAGAACTGGGTGTGATAGTGCATGACCGAGCGCGCGTCCGCGACTCCGTGGTGCGCCCCGAACGACACCACGTGCTCGTCCCCCGCCGAGACGACGCTCAGCGCGACCAGCCCGCTGCCCGGAGTCAACGCCCATAGTTCTGGCTCTTCGAGCGCCGCGACGTCTTTGACGAGGACCGGCGGGCCCTGCCCCTCCCCCTCGGCGAGCACGAACCCCTGCTCCCCGAACGTGATCTTCTGGCGCAACACCGGGTACGCGGCCTGCGTGACGCGCAACGCCCCGGCGAGGGCGGCGCGGTCGAGGGGGCCGCGCAGCCGGACGGACAGCCACACCGTGGCCGAGACCGCCGTGAAGAACGTCTCGAATGGGGAGAGCGCCCGGATCGTATTCTGGCGTTCCGCAGGCGAAGCCATCTGCTTTTCCTCCGTTTTCGTCGACCGGACACGGCCTGTCATAGCTGTGCGCTTTTCACACCATTGTCAGATTAACTGACATGAAGACGGCTGGCAAAGAGTGTTCCACCACAGCGCCGACGCTCTATGACAGCCGCCCCACGCGCGCTAGAGCCGACCGGCCCTTGGATCGCGGCCGCCGGGCGCGGCCGCCTTCGACGTGGCGCGGGCTTCGGCCGCCGCCGCTTGCGCGATGCGGCGACCGATCAAGCCCCGATCGACTGCTTCATGTAGTCCAGCGAGTCCCAGAAGTGCTCCTGCCAGTACGGCCAGTTGTGCGTGCCGGCGGCGTCGAGGACGAAACGGGCGTTGAGCCCGGCGGCTTGCGCTTTCTCCTGGAAGTTCTTCGTCTGCGAGTAGGCGATGGTCTCCAGCCCCGCCGCGCTGACCTTGTCCACGCCCGAAAGGTCGCCGTCCTTGTCGGTGGCCCCGCCCCGAGCCGCCGAGATGTACAGCGGGATGCCTTTCAGATCGTTGACGCGCACCGTCGGGTCGTTCTGCGGCCAGCGCGGGCTCCACGGCGGACCCCACATGCAGTCGCTGTTGAAGCCCTGCTCGGAGAGCATCGCGGCCCGCACCGCCTCTCGCATGCCAGGAGCGGTGAGGTTGAGGAACCCGGACAAAGACGAGGCGAAACCGAACCGGTCGCGGTGGTTGGCGGCGAGGATCAGCGCCGCGCCGCCGCCCATGGAGAGACCGACGATGGCGTTTCCGGTCGGCGAGAGCTTGATCGAGCCGAGGTAGTTCGGCAGCGTCGTGCCGATGAACGTCTCCCACATGTAGCGGTACTGCTGGTTGTTGAGGTTGCTCGGCGAGTCCCAGTCGGTGTAGAAGCTCGCGTTGCCGCCGACCGGCTCGACCACGGTGATGCCGCGCTGGGCCGCCTCGTGCACATTGGTCATGTGCTCCCAGCCAGAAACATCCCATGTGGCGCGCAGGCCGTCGAGCAGGATGACGCACTTCTTCGAGCCGTTCGTCGCCCGCCACAGGCGCACCTTCACATCCGGCATCTCGGGCGTGGGCACCATGTGCTCTTCGACCGTCTCGTTCGGGTCCGAGCCGGGGTGGTCGTCCGGCGGGGTCGCGAACGCGGGCTGTGCTTGGCCCGCGAGCGCGACTCCAGCGGCTCCGGCTGTGGCGAGGAGGCCGAAGCGCCGTCTCGAGAACGAGCCGGCCCGCCCCTCCGCCATAACGTTCGCAGCGTTCGCAAAGTTTTCCATGAGGATCCTTTCGGAAAACGACCCTTCGAGGGTCGCACATATCGCCGAGGACTCGGGGGAGCCTCGCCGAGGTGGGCACGGAATCCATCTTGGCCCCTCGGCCTGTGGAGCCTCTGTGAAAGAGCCCCAAGGCCGCTCGTCATCTCTCCGCAGAGAAACCCGAAGGGCCCCGCCGTGCGGCGGGGGCCCTTCGGGCAAGTCTGCTCGGATCAGGCTCCGATGGCGGACTTCATCTGGTCCAAGGAGTTCCAGAGATTGTACTCCCAGTAGGGCCACATGTGCGTGCCCCACGGCTGGATGTTGTACGTGACGTTGACGCCCGCGTTGTCGGCGGCCTGCTTGAACTTCTCGTCATCGCCCTTGATGATGCCCTCGAGGAAGCCCGCCGAGAAGCTGTTGATGAAGTTGTAGTTCGCGTGCTTCGCGTAGTCGTCGTCCCACGGGCCTTTCTCCCCGTTGCCCCAAGAGAGGTACAGCGAGGTGTTGCGGAGCTTGTCGAGCTGCGCAACCGGGTCGTTGGCCCGCCACGTGTCGTTGTAGCCGGGGCCCCACATGCTGTCACAGCTGAAGCCCTGCTCGGACCACATCGAGATGCAGATCTGCCCTCGGCTGCCGTCGTCGAGGTTCATGTAGCCGGAGTAGGCGGCGGCGAATTTGTACTTGTCCGGGTAGTTGGCCGCGAGGATGAACGCGGACGAGCCCGCCATCGACAGGCCGGCGATGGCGTTGCCGTTCGGGTCAAGGCCCTGCGAGGCCATCCAGGCCGGGAGGGTCTTGCCGATGAAGGTCGCCCACATGTAGCGGTAGGGCTGGTTGTTGCCCTGGCTCGGCTGCTGCCAGTCGGTGTAGAAGCTCGCGTTGCCGCCGACCGGCTCGATCACGTTGACGCCGTAGTTCGCCAGGAGGTGCGCGTTGGTCTCGTGCTCCCAGCCGGAGACGTCGTTGGTGGCGCGCAGGCCGTCGAGCAGGACCACCGACTTCTTCGAGCCGTTGGTCGCCTTCCAGACGCGGATCTTCACGTCCGGCATCTCGGGGGTCGGGAGGTAGTACTCCTGCACGTGCGCGAGCGGGCCCGGGTCGTCGGGCGCGGACTTGACGGCCGGAATGGGGCCCGGGTCCTCCATAGCGCTTGCTTGCGGCGCGAGAGCGAAACTGAACCCAGTCGCAACGGCCATCACCCCCGCGAACAGTCTTAGCACACCGGTGCGACGTTCCATGCTCTTCCTTTCCACACGCTTTCGCGAAGTGTTTTAACCTTAGTAGCGCGGTCGCGGGCAATACTGCCAGCCATGACCGCCGAACGGCAAATTCAGCGAACCTATCGCCGTGCGCCGAATCCGAATCTGGTCGAATGCCGCTTGAGCTGCGATTTTTGTTTCGCACGACAGGTTACAAGATACAGAGTATAAGCACACAACCTGAGGAACGGACTCGCGACTCTCAGCAGAATCACAGCTTATCGTGATGCCTCAGACACCAAGCGCGAGCCGGATCTTCGGCAGGGCCTTCCATAACTCGGCCTTCCAGTAGGGCCATGTGTGCGTGCCTTCCTCGGTGAAATCGAAAGTCGCGCGGATGTCAAGCTCGCCGAATCGGCGCTGGAGCGCCCGCGCCTCGGAGTTGGCCATGCCTTCGAGCATCTGCGCGTTGAGCGTGTCGAGCCCGGGGTTCGCCGCGTCGAACGAAGTGGTGCCGCCGCCGCCCGCCGAGATGTACATCGGCAGCCCGCGCAGATCCTCGGCCCGCACCGTGGCGTCGTTCTGCATCCAGCGCGGGCTCCACGGCGGACCCCACATGCTGTCGCTGTTGTAACCGCCGTCGCCGAGCATGACCACGCGGATCGACTCGCGGGCCCCCGGCGCGCTCACGTTCACGAATCCGGAGAACGATCCCGCGAACGCGAAGAGCTCGCGGTGGTTCGCCGCGAGGATGAGCGCCGCCCCTCCCCCCATCGAGGCTCCCGCAATCGCGTTGTGCCGCGAGTCCAGGCCGATGGAGGCCAGGAACTTCGGCAAGGTCACAGCCAGGAACGTCTCCCAAAGATATCGGTACGGCTGGCCGTTGAGATTGCTCCGCGAGTCCCAGTCGGTGTAGAAGCTGGCTTGGCCGCCGACCGGCTCGACGATGTTGATCCCGCCCAGCGCGATGTTCTCGGCGTCGGTGTTCTGCTCCCAGCCGCTGCGCTCCGGCGACGCGCGCAGGTCGTCGAGGAGGATGAGGGATTTCTTGCCGCCGCCGGCCGCCCGCCAAATGCGGACCTTCACATCCGGCATCTCGGGGGTGGGCACCATGTATTCCACGACGTCGGCGCGGGCCCGCGCCGGGAAGCATTGCGGCAGCACGACGGCCCCGAGCACCAGCGCCGCGAGCGCGATCAGCGCCGGGCCGGTTCGGGGCACAGCCTCGGCGAGCCGACTCCATCGGAGCCGGAGACGGTCGACCTGCTCCACAGCTGGCATCGTACCGGTAGGGCGGCGAGCGCACCGACCTTCTCGCCCCGGCGCAGGGTATGCTTTCCACGTCGTGACCCCACCGAATCTTTTCTGTAAGGCGCATTCAACACTATGAGCGACTCGACGTTGACCGAGAAGGACCTGCTTGCACCGCTGGCTCCGCTGCCCGAAAACCCCGAGCTGTACTTCGAGGAGTCCTGGCGGGCGGGCCTCGGCGACGTGGACGTCTACCGCAGGGCGCGGCTCGACTCGGTGGCCCGCTACCTCCAAGACCTCGGCTACGACCACTTGCTCGCGGCGGGATTCGGCGAGATCCATCCGTACTGGGTGGTCCAGCGGACCCTGATCGAGGCGCAGTCCCCCGCGGCGGATCTGTTGCGCGAGACGTTGACCTTGCGCCGCTGGTGCTCTGGCATGGCCAAATTCTGGTGCAGCGTGCGCATCCAGGTCGTCGGGGACAAGGGGACGCACTTCGAGACCGAGGCCTTCTGGATCAACTTCAACAAGGAGACCAAGGGCCCGGCGCGCATCTCGGACGACTTCGTGGAGCGGTTCGGCCAGGCCACGGACAACCACCACCTGCGATGGAAGCCCCTCCTCTCGCCCGAGCCCCCGGCGGACGCGCAGGTATCGCCATGGCAGCTGCGCTCCACCGACATCGACCAGTTCCAACACGTCAACAACGCCGCCTACTGGGAGGCCGTCGAGCACCTGCTCCGAGGGACCGACCTGCTCTCCGGACGGTACCGCGCGATCATCGAGTACATCTCGCCGGTCCAGCCCGCCGAGCAGGTCACGCTCAGCTCGACGGTCGCAGGGAACGGGGCGGACGTCTGGTTCGTCGTTGACGGCAAGGCCAAGGCCGTCGCCAAGGTGATCCGGCTCTAACGCGCCGGTCCGGGGCGCGTCTTCGTCCACGGCCCGCTCGCCAATGCCCAGCTGTGGCGCAAGGCCATCCCCGCTCGCCGAGGCAGGCTTTCGCCGCCTTGCGATGAGCCTGCCCCTGGGAAGCCACAGCCTCCCCGCGCGAAGCCCGAAAGTTCTCCGCGCGAAGCCCGAAAGCGCTCACCCCGCCAAGGCCGGATGATCAGGTCCGGGTGTTCAGCGACTTCATCATCAGCTTGACCGCTTTGTCGCAGGAGTCCCCGCCGGAGCCGAAGACCGGCTGCACCCACCAGCCGATGATGCCCTTGCTCTCCGCGTTCGCCACGGCCCCGCAGGTCGAGAGTTCGCCGGGCGGATGCGCGAGAATGCCTTTCTGGCCGTCGAAATCGCGCCATTGGTTGTCGTATTTGAGGAAGTCCAGCGTGTCTTTCTCACGGTCGAGGTTGCCCGTCTCGAACCAATAGAACGTGACTTCCAACGGCTCGCCTCCCCCGAACACGCTCCACCGGCACACGGCCCCGTTGAACGTCGAGGCGCGGCTCTTCATGCCGAGCGCGTCGAGCATCTCCTGCTGGTTGAGCAGCTCGCACTCGTGCATGAGGTTGTCGTACGGATCGGCGGCCTGCTGGCGCACGGTGGTGTTGGTCGGCCCCGCGCTGCCCGCGTTGCCGCCGCAGCCCGCGACCAGGGCGGCCACGAGCGCCAGCGCCGCCGCGAGCCTGCCTCCCGCGAAGCCGGGCTTCGCCCCTTTTCTTGTCAGCCCGGTCATTTCTTCGCCCGATCGATGCTCATCTCCGCGAGCTGGCGCGTCCCCTCGCACCGGTCCTGGCCGGGGGCTAGCGCGCCGAGCTCGACGGACCATTCGATGAAGTCGTTGCCGAAGTCCACCCCAAGCTCGCACAACGCCTGCCCTTGGGTCGCCTGGTAGATCAAGAACCCAGGGTAGTTGCGGATCGAGATGTCTTTGACGCCGTCCCTGGTCTTGCCCTCCCAGGACTCCTCCCGCCCGATCGGGCTGCCCCGGTACCACGTGAACGAGGCCTGTTTGGTGCCCCCGATCGCCCACTGGCATGTCACCGAGTTGCGGAATTGGACCCTCGCGTTCGCGCCGCCGAGCTTCTGCGCGACCTCCTGCGGCGTGAGCCCGGCGCATTCTGCGAACATCGGCCCGTTCGGCTTCGCCTGCCCCGCAGGCGCGTTCGGGTCCGCCGGCTTCTTCGCCCCGTCCTCCGAACAGCCCGAAACGAGAAACACGCTCGCGCAGAGAGCCGCGAACACGCGCCAACTGCGCCTCTGGAATGCCTGCCGGTCGAAAATCATGTCCTCCGCATGGTACTCGGCTTGGCTGAGAGAAGCCTCATACAGACGTTCGCGCACGACTTCACCGGCTAGCTGGGGCAAAGGCCCATGAGCTTCTGCTCCGCGGCAGTGACCTGGTGGCTGGCGTCGTTCAACGCGCTAATGCTCCCGTTCTGCTTTTTCAGCAGGCCCGTCAGCCTGTCCAGGGCGTCCGTGTAGTTGGTCGTCGCGCTCCCCAACTCCTCGCTCGCGTCCACATTCGCGGCTTTCATCTGCGACGAAGCATCCCCGAGCGCGCCCAAAAGCTCGTCCACCTGGCCCTTCTCCGCTGTTCCCGAGCCGTTCAACGCGTCGACGAAAGCATTCCAGGCGACCAAGTACCGGACGTAGCCGATGATGAGCTGCGAGCACACCGCTTTCTGCGCCACCGCCGCCTTGCTCGACGACACCGAGGCCACGCTCGACGAGGAAGCCGCCAGGTACGAGGTGAGCGCGACGGGGTCGGGTTTGGCGTGCGTGGCCACCACCTTGGTGCAACTCGCCAAAAGCAAAACCGAGGACACGCATAGCCCCGCCGCGCGCCGACGATCCAATCCCAAGAACCGCTCCTTCGAACCCATGCTTGCAGCGTAACGCACTCCCGCTCCGCTGACTAGCGCCGAGGTCGCGTCGACTACGCTACCGCTGTGGCGGACTGGAGCAGGATTGATTGGGGCGTGCTGATCGATGCGCATAGGGAACAACTAGTCAGGCTCAAGGAGCTTGAGCCTGACTCTCCTCGCGTCGTCTCCGAGCCGAATCCCGGAGCCACCGAAGCCCAGCTCGAAGCTATGGAAGGTCGGCTCGGACGGTCCCTCGACCCGATCTACCGGTCGTTCCTTAAGACCGCGAACGGTTGGCCGCAGTTCGACGGGAGCACCTGGGGAGGCAGCGGTTCCGACCGTATCCTCGGCACCGAGGAATTCCGGACCCCGCGCGATGAAGGGCTCCGCGAATGGACGCAGGAGTTCTACGCGATCGTCGGGGAACGCAGCATGGCCGAGCTGGTCACCGAGTTCTTCTTCGGCGCCGACTGCCGAGCGGCGGGCGCCATCATCGATGTCAACGGCTCTGGCTACCGGGCGGGGCAGACCATCCTGTTCCGATCCGATATCCAGGAGAGCGAGAACTTCGCATTTTGGTTCGTAGAACAAACACTGTCGCTGAGCGACGAGGGACAGGCCATCCTTTGCAGCGCGCTCCCCGGGTTTCCCGATCTTGCCCCTCCTTCTGGGCTGATCGACCTTGTGGAGCGGACCATCCAGATCCGCGCGTGGTGGCACGAGCACAGCAACACCTCTTACACTCCACCAAACTCCGGGGCGACCGAGGCCGAGCTCCGAGAAGTGGAGCAGGCTCTCGGTTTTCCATTGGCCGAGGAGCATAAGGAGCTGCTGCGGATCGTCAATGGCTGCGCGAAGTTCTATCGCCACAACGACCTGCTCAGCACCCATGAAATCGCGGATAAGGCCCGCTGGGGCGAAGCGGCCTCGTACGCCGCCGATGGCGCAGTTCCCCTCGAAACGGAGTCCGGCGCACATCTTCGCGAGCCTTATTCCGGGATCACCACTTGGTCTCATCCAAGATGGAAGCTCATCCGTCAGAATCGCGCCACCACCTATAACAACCCCATTGCCCTCAACGATCTGATGCTGCAGAGATCCAAACCATTCCACCGCGAGCACGCCATACGCGAGATCCTCCAACGCGCGATGCGGTGAACTGTGCGTCATAAACATGGAAAGGCCCCCGGCGAACCGGGGGCCTTTCCATGTTCCGACTCAGCGCATCACTGGTATTCGCTGAAGTCGTAGTCGTCCAGCGGGACCGCCGGGCCGGAGTGGCTGTAGCGGGCGGAGCTGTAGTCCACGCCGTAGTCCGCGTCCGAGCCGTAGTAGCCGTCCGCGAAGCTGGGCAGCGAGTACGCCGCGGCCTTGGCGGCCTCGGTCGGCTGGACCTCGATCTGCCGGTAGCGGGCGACGCCCGTGCCGGCCGGGATCAGCTTGCCGATGATCACATTCTCCTTCAGGCCGATGAGCTTGTCGGAGCGGGTGTTGATCGCGGCGTCCGTGAGCACGCGGGTGGTCTCCTGGAAGGAGGCCGCCGACAGCCACGAGTCGGTCGCGAGCGAAGCCTTCGTGATGCCCATGAGCACCGGGCGGCCCGCCGCGGGCTCGCCGCCCTCGGCGACGATCCGACGGTTCTCCGCCTCGAACTCGCCGCGCTCGGTGAGCGAGCCCGGCAGGAACTCCGAGGAGCCCGAGTCGATGATCGTGACCCGGCGCAGCATCTGGCGCACGATGACCTCGATGTGCTTGTCGTGGATCGACACGCCCTGGCTGCGGTAGACCTCTTGGACCTCGTGGACCAAGTGGATCTGCACCTGGCGCGGGCCCATGACGCGCAACACCTCGTGCGGGTCGGACGAGCCCTCCAAGAGCTGCTGGCCGACCTCGACGTGCGAGCCGTCCGCGAGGACCGACTCCGAGCCGTCCGCGCCGCGCAGCACCTTCAACCGCTGACGCTTCGAGAGCTTGTCGTACACGACCTCTTCGCCGCCGTCGTCCGGGATGATCGTGATCCGGTAGAACCGGTCCTCGTCCTCCAGGCGGATCCGGCCGGAGACCTCCGCGATGGGGGCCTTCGCCTTGGGCACGCGTGCCTCGAAAAGCTCCTGGACGCGGGGCAGACCGCCGGTGATGTCCTCACCGACACCACCCTGGTGGATGGTGCGCATGGTCAGCTGGGTGCCGGGCTCGCCGATGGACTGCGCGGCGACGATGCCGACGGCCTCGCCGATGTCCACCAGCTTGCCGGTGGCCATGGAGCGGCCGTAGCACTTCGCGCAGACGCCGTTGCTCGTGGTGCAGGTGAGCACCGAACGGACCTTGATCTGCGAGATGCCCGAGGCGATGAGCTCGTCGATCGTCGCGTCCCGCACGTCCGCGCCGCGCTCGGCGACGACGTTGCCCTGCTCGTCCAGCACGTCCGAGGCCAGGGTGCGGGCGTAGGCGCTGGTCTCCACGTGCGGCTCGCGGATGAGCGCGCCGTCGAAGCCCTTGGTCGCGATGGTGACGTTGATGCCGCGCTCGGTGCCGCAGTCGGACTCGACCACGATCACGTCCTGCGACACGTCGACCAGACGACGGGTCAGGTAACCCGAGTCGGCGGTGCGAAGCGCCGTGTCCGCAAGGCCCTTGCGGGCGCCGTGGGTGTTGATGAAGTACTCCAACACCGTCAGGCCCTCGCGGAAGGAGGACTTGATCGGACGCGGGATGAACTCGCCCTTCGGGTTGGTCACCAGGCCCTTCATGCCCGCGAGGGTGCGGGTCTGGGTCATGTTGCCCGTCGCGCCGGACTTCACGATCACGATGATCGGGTTGTCGTCCGGGTAGTGCGCCTCAAGCGCCGCGCCGACCTCTTCGGTGGCCTGCTTCCAGATCTCGACCAGACCGTCGCGACGCTCCTCCGAGGTGAGCGCGCCGCGCTGGAACTTGCGCTCCAGGCTGTCCGCGCGGGACTCGTAGGTGTCGAGGATCTCCCGCTTGTTCGGCGGCACGAGCACGTCGGCCATCGAGACGGTGACCCCGGAGCGGGTCGCCCAGTGGAAGCCGGCGTCCTTGAGCTTGTCAACGGTCTGCGCGACCACGATCATCGGGTACCGCTCGGCGAGGTCGTTGATGATGACCGCCTGGCGCTTCTTGAGCATAAGCTCGTCCACGAACGGGTAGTCCGACGGCAGCAGCTCGTTGAACATCACCCGTCCGAGTGTGGTGTGCGCGGTCCACGCCTGGCCTCGCGTCCAGCCATCGGGGAAAAGCTCGGCCTCGAGCTTCGCGTCCGGGCGCTGGTCGGTCAGCCGGATCTTGATCGGGGCCTGCACCGACAGCGCGCCCCGGTCCAGGGCCATGATGGCCTCGGCCGGGCTGGAGTACACGCCTTCCTCCGGCTGGTCCTTCGCCGCCGCCTTGTAGGCTCCGAGCGCGTCGTCCTTCTTGAGGGTCAGGGTGTAGAGCCCGGTGACCATGTCCAGACGGGGCATGGCGAGCGGGCGGCCCGAACCCGGCGAGAGGATGTTGTTCGAGGACAGCATGAGGATGCGGGCCTCGGCCTGCGCCTCCGCGGAGAGCGGGAGGTGCACGGCCATCTGGTCGCCGTCGAAGTCCGCGTTGAACGCCTCACAGACCAGCGGGTGCAGCTGGATGGCCTTGCCCTCCACCAGCTGCGGCTCGAAGGCCTGGATGCCGAGGCGGTGCAGCGTCGGCGCGCGGTTGAGGAGCACCGGGTGCCCGGCGATGACCTCTTCGAGGACGTCCCACACCTGCGGGCGCTGCCGCTCGACCATCCGCTTGGCGGACTTCACGTTCTGCGCGTGGGAGAGGTCGACGAGCCGCTTCATGACGAACGGCTTGAACAGCTCCAGCGCCATGAGCTTCGGCAGGCCGCACTGGTGCAGCTTGAGCTGCGGGCCGACCACGATGACCGAACGGCCGGAGTAGTCGACGCGCTTGCCGAGCAGGTTCTGGCGGAACCGGCCCTGCTTGCCCTTGAGCAAATCGGACAGCGACTTGAGCGGACGGTTGCCCGGCCCGGTGACCGGACGGCCCCGGCGGCCGTTGTCGAAGAGCGCGTCCACCGACTCCTGCAGCATCCGCTTCTCGTTGTTGACGATGATCTCCGGGGCGCCAAGCTCGATGAGCCGCTTGAGGCGGTTGTTCCGGTTGATCACACGGCGGTAGAGGTCGTTGAGGTCGGAGGTGGCGAACCGCCCGCCGTCGAGCTGCACCATCGGGCGCAGCTCCGGCGGGATCACCGGCACCGCGTCGAGCACCATGCCGAGCGGGCTCTTGCCCGTGGCCTGGAACGCCGCGATGACCTTGAGCCGCTTGAGCGCCCGGAGCTTCTTCTGCCCCTTGCCCGAACGGATGGTCTCGCGCAGGATGTCCGCCTCCGCGTCGATGTCGAGGTTCTCGATCAAGGTCTTGATCGCCTCGGCGCCCATCGAGCCGGAGAAGTACTCGCCGTAGCGGTCGATGATCTCGTTGTAGAGGGTCTCGTCCACGATCATGTCGCGCGGGGCGAGCTTGACGAAGGTCGTCCAGATCTCGTCCAGGCGGTCGAGCTCGCGCTGCGCCCGCTCGCGGATGTGGCGCATCTCGCGCTCGCCCGCGTCGCGGACCTTGCGCTTGGCCTCGGCCTTCGCGCCTTCGCCCTCAAGCTCGGCGAGGTCGGCCTCCAGCTTCTGCGCGCGCTCCTCGAGGTCGACGTCGCGCTGGTCGGTGACGCCCTTCTTCTCCACGACCATCTCCGCCTCGAGGGTGGAAAGCTCGTTGTGGCGCATCTCCGTGTCCACGGAGGTGATCACGTACGCCGCGAAGTAGATGATCTTCTCCAGATCCTTCGGGGCGAGGTCGAGCAGGTAGCCGAGGCGGCTGGGCACGCCCTTGAAGTACCAGATGTGGGTCACCGGGGCGGCGAGCTCGATGTGGCCCATCCGCTCGCGGCGGACCTTGGCCTTGGTGACCTCCACGCCGCAGCGCTCACAGATGATGCCCTTGAAGCGAACCCGCTTGTACTTGCCGCAGTAGCACTCCCAGTCCCGGGTCGGGCCGAAGATCTTCTCGCAGAAGAGGCCGTCCTTCTCGGGCTTGAGGGTCCGGTAGTTGATGGTCTCCGGCTTCTTCACCTCGCCGTAAGACCAGCGGCGGATGTCCTCCGCGCCGGCGAGGCTGATGCGGAGCTCGTCGAAGTAATTGACGTCGATCACTCGTGTATTCCTATCTATCAGCTCTTATCAGCGGGCGAGGTCGTCGACGGTGGCCTGCTCCCGGCGGGAGAGGTTGATGCCGAGCGAGGCCGCCGCGCGGTCCAGATCGTCGTCGTCGGTGTCGCGCATCTCGATCGCGGCCCCGTCCTTGGACAAGACCTCGACGTTCAGGCACAGCGACTGAAGCTCCTTGAGGAGAACTTTGAAGGACTCGGGAATGCCCGGCTCGGGGATGTTCTCGCCCTTGACGATGGCCTCGTACACCTTCACGCGTCCGACCACGTCGTCCGACTTGATGGTGAGCAGCTCCTGCAGGGTGTAGGCGGCGCCGTATGCCTGCATGGCCCAGCACTCCATCTCGCCGAACCGCTGGCCGCCGAACTGCGCCTTGCCGCCGAGTGGCTGCTGGGTGATCATCGAGTACGGGCCGGTGGAACGCGCGTGGATCTTGTCGTCCACCAAGTGGTGCAGCTTCAGGATGTACATGTAGCCGATCGCCACCGGGTGCGGGAACGGCTCGCCGGAGCGGCCGTCGAACAAGGTCGCCTTGCCGTCGGGGCCGACGAGGACCTCGCCGTCCCGGTTCGGGATCGTGGAGGACAACAGGCCCTGCAACTCCTCTTCCCGCGCCCCGTCGAAGACCGGGGTCGCGGCGCGGGAGTTCGGCGGTGCCGAGAGCGCGTCCTCTGGGAGGTTCTGCGCCCACTCGGGCAGGCCGTTCTCGTCGTCCACCTTCCAGCCGGTCTTGGCGATCCAGCCGAGGTGCGCCTCGAGGATCTGGCCGATGTTCATACGGCGCGGCACGCCGTGGCTGTTGAGGATGATGTCCACCGGGGTGCCGTCCGGCATGAACGGCATGTCCTCGATCGGCAGGATCTTGCCGATGACGCCCTTGTTGCCGTGGCGGCCGGCGAGTTTGTCGCCGTCCTGGATCTTGCGCTTCTGCGCCACGTAGACCCGGACCAGCTCGTTCACGCCCGGAGGTAGCTCGTCGTCGTCCTCGCGGGAGAACACGCGGATGCCGATGACCTTGCCGGACTCGCCGTGGGGGACCTTCAGGGACGTGTCGCGGACCTCGCGGGCCTTCTCGCCGAAGATGGCGCGCAAGAGGCGCTCCTCCGGAGTCAGCTCGGTCTCGCCCTTCGGGGTGACCTTGCCGACCAGCACGTCGCCGTCGCGGACCTCCGCGCCGATGCGGATGATGCCGCGCTCGTCCAGGTCCGCGAGGACCTCATCGGAGACGTTCGGGATGTCGCGGGTGATCTCCTCGGCCCCGAGCTTGGTGTCACGGGCGTCGATCTCGTACTCCTCGATGTGGATCGAGGTGAGCACGTCCTCCTCCACGAGGCGCTGCGACAGGATGATCGCGTCCTCGTAGTTGTGGCCTTCCCACGGCATGACCGCGACGAGCAGGTTCTTGCCCAGCGCCATCTCGCCGTTCTCGGTGCAGTGCCCGTCCGCGAGGACCTGGCCCTTCTCGACCCGCTGGCCCTCGTCCACGATGGGACGCTGGTTCGCGCAGGTGCCGTGGTTGGACCGGGCGAACTTGCGCAGGCGGTGGGTCTTGCGGGAGCCGTCGTCCGCCATCACGGTGATGTAGTCGGCGGAGACCTCCTCGACCACGCCCGTCTTGTCGGTGACGATGACGTCGCCCGCGTCGATGGCGGCGCGCAGCTCCATGCCGGTCCCGACGAACGGGGACTCGCTTCGGATCAGCGGCACGGCCTGGCGCTGCATGTTCGCGCCCATCAAGGCGCGGTTCGCGTCGTCGTGCTCGAGGAACGGGATCATCGCGGTCGCGACGGACACCATCTGCCGGGGCGAGACGTCCATGTAGTCGACCTCGGCGGAGCTGACGAACTCGACTTCGCCGCCCTTGCGGCGAACCAGCACGCGCTCTTCGAGGAACTTGCCCTGCTCGTCCAACGGCGAGTTGGCCTGCGCCACGACGTAGCGGTCCTCCTCGTCGGCGGTGAGGTAGTGGATCTCGTCGGTGACCTTGCCGTCGACGACCTTGCGGTACGGCGTCTCGATGAAGCCGAACGGGTTCACCCGCGCGAAGACCGAGAGCGAGCCGATCAGACCGATGTTCGGGCCTTCCGGGGTCTCGATCGGGCACATCCGGCCGTAGTGGGACGGGTGCACGTCGCGGACCTCCAGGCCCGCGCGCTCGCGGGAGAGGCCGCCGGGGCCGAGCGCGGAGATGCGCCGCTTGTGGGTCAGGCCCGACAGCGGGTTGTTCTGGTCCATGAACTGGGAGAGCTGGCTGGTGCCGAAGAACTCCTTGATCGCGGCGACCACGGGGCGGATGTTGATCAGGGTCTGCGGCGTGATGGCCTCCACGTCCTGGGTGGTCATCCGCTCGCGGACCACGCGCTCCATGCGCGAGAGGCCAACGCGGATCTGGTTCTGGATCAGCTCGCCGACCGTGCGCAGGCGCCGGTTGCCGAAGTGGTCGATGTCGTCCACCTCGACCGGGACCTCGGAGCCGCCGGGCGGGGTCATCGTCTCCGGAATGCCGGGAGTGGCCTCGTGCAGGCGCACCAGGTACTCGATGGTGGCCGCGATGTCCTCGACGGTGAGCGTGGTGACGTGCGAGGCCACGACGTCGTTGAGGCCCAGCTTCTTGTTGAGCTTGTAGCGGCCGACACGGGCGAGGTCGTAGCGCTTCTCCTGGAACAGCAAGTTGTCCAACAGTGCTTGCGCGCCTTCGCGGGTCGGGGGCTCGCCCGGACGCAGCTTGCGGAAGATGTCCAAGAGGGCCTCGTCGGTGCCCGCGATGTTGTCCTTCTCCAACGTGGTCATGACGATCTCGGAGAAGCCGAAGCGCTCCACGATCTGCTCGTTGGTCCAGCCGAGCGCCTTGAGCAGGACGGTGACGGGCTGACGGCGCTTGCGGTCCACGCGCACGCCGACGGTGTCGCGCTTGTCCACGTCGAACTCCAGCCACGCGCCTCGGCTCGGGATGACCTTCACCGAGTGCAGCGTCTTCTCGGTGGACTTGTCGATGGTGTCGTCGAAGTACACGCCGGGGCTGCGGACGACCTGGGACACCACGACGCGCTCGGTGCCGTTGATGATGAAGGTGCCCTTCTCGGTCATCATCGGGAAGTCGCCCATGAACACGGTCTGGCTCTTGATCTCGCCGGTGTTGTTGTTGATGAACTCGGCGGTGACGAACAGCGGGGCCGCGTAGGTCATGTCCTTGTCCTTGCACTCCGCCTCGGAGGCTTTCACCTCGTCGAAGCGGGGCTCGGAGAAGGAGAGGGACATCGAGCCGGAGAAGTCCTCGATCGGGGAGATCTCGTTCAGCACGTCCTCGAGGCCAGAGGTGGGCTTGCCTTGGCCGTTGAGGTGCTCGCCCCGCTCAAGGGACCGCTCGCGCCACCACGGCGCGCCGATCAACCAAGCGAACGAGTCGGTCTGCACATCGAGCAGGCCGGGGACCTCAAGAGGTTCGCGGATCTTCGCGAATGAGACTCGACGAGGGGCTCCGGGGTGGCCTGCTTTTGTTTGGCGAGAGACTGCCAAAATGCGTCCTTCCAGCACTATTGTGGCGGCAGGCCCCAGAGCCCGTCGCCGTCGCGTCATTCACTCAGCTGTGATGCTGAATCGGTTTCCGGCGCGCTCCTCGTTGCCCCTCCCACGCGACCGCCTTCCAAACCTGCTGCGGCCGCCACGCCTGGCGCAGGCGCGGCCTGGGAGTGGCCCAGCAGGGAAAACGGTGAATGGACGTGCATCATCGAGCGCAAGGCTTCAGAGTACCACAGATTGCGGCACTCCGCACCCCCCTCGGTGTGATTTGCGTCTGCGCCCGGGCCGATGATGCCGACCCTGCGCCGCATGTGCTGTCTAGCTTGCACTGTGATCGCGCCCGCGTCAAGCGACACGGCGCATAGCCTACATCATATCTTGGGGCGGCTTCCCGGCGTGGCTCGCGGGCGGGAGCCGCGCCGGACGCTGCTCCGATCCCGTCAGACGGCCTGGCTCGCCTTCGGGGCCGCTGCGGTCGAGCCGTTGCCTCGGCCCTCCGCCGCGGCCGCGGCCTCCTCGTCCGCCCAGCTGCGCCGGATCGCCTCCTGCGCGTTGGGCGGCAGCCCCGGCAGCATGCCCTGCAACCGCTCCTTGCGGCGGGCGACCGCCTTGCGGAACGGCAAGCCCGGCGTCGCCTGCATCTGCGGGATGATGCCTTCGATCTCCTCGGCGCCGCCGTGGTGCATACCGGCGTCGACCAGCGCCTGCTCCTGGGCCATCTGCGCCTCGTCCTTCTCCTCGGACATGCCGATCGGCCCGATCATCCTGCCGTTGAGGAACTGCTTGACCGAGGGCTCCTCGCTGGTGAGCAGCACCTCGCGCGGTCCGAACATGACCAGGTTGCGCCGGTAGAGCATCCCGATGTTGTCCGGCACCGTCCGCGCCAGGTTGATGTTGTGCGTGACGATCAGGATCGTCGCGTCGATCTCGGCGTTGATGTCGAGGAACAACTGGCTGATATAGGTCGTGCGCACGGGGTCGAGGCCGGAGTCCGGCTCGTCGATCAGAATGATCTCCGGGTCGAGCACCAACGCCCTGGCCAGGCCCGCGCGCTTGCGCATACCGCCGGAGATCTCGCCCGGCAGCTTGTTCTCCGCGCCGGAGAGGCCCACCAGCTCGAGCTTCTCGAGGACGATCCGCTTGATCTCGCTCTCGTTCTTCTTGGTGTGCTCGCGCAACGGGAACGCCGTGTTGTCGAAGATGTTCATCGAGCCGAACAGCGCGCCGTCCTGGAACAGCACGCCGAACATCTTGCGGATGTCGTACAGCCGCTTGGTGGTGCACCGCATGATGTCGGTGCCGTCGATGAGGATCTCCCCGTGCTCCGGTCGCAACAGGCCGATGAGCGACTTCAAGAAGACGGACTTCCCCGTGCCCGAGGGGCCGAGCAGGACGCTGACCTCACCCGGCGGCAAAGTCAACGTGACGTCCTGCCAGATGTTCTGCGAACCGAAGGACTTGGTCAGGTCCTTGACGACCACCTCGACGCCCAAACTACCGCCTCTTGCTTTCTCTTGCTCTCTCCGTTGCAAAAACTTGGACCGGACTTACGCCCCGATGGGTGTAGATGCTACCAGACCACGCTTTTCTGTTCCCAGGCACTCATTCTCGCACGGCGGTGTCTGAAATCACAAATCGTAGTTGCAACGCCGAGTCCGCCGAACCCCGAGACGATTTGAGGCCTGCCACCGCGCGGTGGCAGGCCTCAAACGGCTCAGAGCGATGCTCACTTGAGGGAGATCGTCGCCCCAGCCTCTTCCAGCTTCGCCTTGGCGGCCTCGGCGGCCTCCTTGGAAACCTTCTCCAGAACCGGCTTCGGAGCGGCCTCGACGAGGTCCTTGGCCTCCTTCAGGCCCAGGGCGGGGACGACCTCGCGGACGACCTTGATGACCTGGATCTTCTTGTCGCCGGCGGAGTCGAGGATGACGTCGAACTCGTCCTGCTCGGCAGAGGCCTCAGCCGCAGCGGCGCCCGGAGCGCCACCGGGGGCGGCGACGGCGACCGGAGCGGCGGCGGTGACGCCGAAGACGTCCTCGAACTGCTTCACGAACTCGGACAGCTCGATGAGGGTGAGCTCCTTGAACGCGTCGATGAGCTCGTCAGTGCTGAGTTTGGCCATGATGGCCTTCCTTTCCTATATCGGGGCTTGAAGCCCCTGGTCTTGCGGATGTTGGATGAAAACGATGCCGTGCGCTGCTCGCGCTTCAATCGCCAGCGGGCTAGTTGCCAGCTTCCTGCTTCTGGTCGGCGAGCGCCTGCGAGAGGCGGGCCACCTGAGACAGCGGCGCGTTGAGCAGGCCCAGCGCGGAGCCGAGCGCGCCCTTGATGGCGCCAGCCACTTTGGCGAGCAGCACTTCGCGGCTCTCCAGGTCGGCGAGCTTGATGACCTCTTTCTCGTTCAGGACCGCGCCGTCCAAGTAGCCGCCCTTGACCACAAGGGCCTGGTTCTCCTTGGCGAAGCCCTTGATCACCTTCGCGGCCTCGACGATGTCGCCGTTCACGAACGCCACGGCGGTGGGCCCGACGAACAGCTCGTCGACCCCCGTGACGCCCGCGTCTGCGGCAGCGCGCTTGACCAGCGTGTTCTTCGCGACCAGGTAGGTCGTCTCCCGACCGAGGTCGGTGCGCAACTTGGTGAGCGAGCTCATCGTCAGACCCCGGTACTCGGTGACAATGGCAGCATTCGCCTCCTCGAACCGCTTGGCGATATCAGCGACCTTTTCGACCTTTTCGATTTTGACCAACGGGCCGCCTCCTTTCTCATGTCAAGCGGACAACCGAGCACTGCGCGGCCACGCGACGAGAGGGAGGGAAGGAAAGAATGAGGACGGCGCAAAGGCGTAAAGAGGCGACCGTCCGTCCGGGGCGGCAAAAACCGCTCCTGAGGGAGGCGTCCGGCACTCGTTTTCCCCTGCGCTGGCCAACAGTCCGAATCCTATGATCCGGACGCATTTTTCAATCCCCGAAACCAAGTTGTGACTCCCACCGCGTTGACGGTGAACGGAATCTTAACTTAAGCTGTCTCGCAGATGACCGAGCGGTCTTCGGTTGAACTTCTTCGGATGCGCCGACCAGTTCCAGCTGTGCAACAGCTCTGCCGATCGACTCGCTCATGATAGTGAGGACTGTCTGATAATGCAAACCACCATCACGGAGCCCCGCCCCGGCTTCCCCCACGGGCTCGACGGGCTCGCCCCGCAAGCTCGCGAGCGTAGCCTGTGGGGGGCGCCCCAGGTGCGGCACGGCTTCGCGGAGGTGGCGACGCACGACAGCGTCCTCCGGCTCGCCTACGAGGACTGGGGCGACCCGGCGGACGATGCCGTGCTGCTCATCATGGGCCTCGGCGCGCAATTGACGTTCTGGCCCGAGCTTTTCTGCGAGATGCTGGTCGACGCGGGCTACCGCGTCGTCCGGTTCGACAACCGGGACGTGGGCCTTTCGACGAAACTGCCCGAGCTCCAAGCCCCAGGCCCGCGCTGGATGCGCCTCCTGCGCTGCCAGCTCGGGCTGGCCAGCCGCGTGCCCTACACGCTCGAGGACATGGCGAGCGACGCGCAAGGCGTGCTCGACGCCCTCGGGATCGAGCGCGCGCATATCGTCGGGGCTTCGATGGGCGGGATGATCGCGCAGGTCTTCGCGGGCACGCGGCCCGACCGGACCGCGAGCCTGAGCCTGCTGTTCACCACCGCCGTGCAGCGTTTCTTCGCGCCGCCGACCCCCGCGACGCTCGCGAAGCTCCGCGACGCGCCCGACCCCGAGGCCACGCTGGAGCAGCGGATCGACTTCAAAGTCCGCACCATGGCGCACTCCGCGGGCCCGCACTACCCGTACCCGGAGGACGAGCTGCGCGAGGCCATCGCGACCTCGTTCCAGCGCTGCGACGACTCCACCGGCCTATTGCGCCAGCTCGACGCGATCTGCGGCACCGGCGACCTGCGCCGCTACCACGGCGGGATCACCGCCCCGGTCACGGTGATCCACGGCAGCGCCGACCCGCTCATCCCCTGCCGCAACGGGCGGGCGCTGGCGAAGTGGCTCCCCGGAGCCACGCTCACCGTCTTCGAGGGCATGGGCCACGCCCTGCCGCCCGCGCTCCTGCCGGACATCGCCCAGACCCTGTTCGCGAACTTCGAGCGGGCCGCCTCCCTGGCGCCGGCGCGCAGCTCCCAGCTCTGAGCCACGTATCGCCTCCGCCTTCTCCTCTGCCGAGCAGGGCCAAGCCTAAAGTCATGGCCGAATTGGCCACGGCGAACGTCGTCCCGTTCATAGTCGTCATAGTCGGCGTTGTCCAAGGGGCATACCGGCTCGGTCCTTGTCGGGGCCGTTCCCCTGGGACGAGGGCGGAAGACGCGCTGCCTCCAAAGCGGCGCTTCGCCGCCGAAGCCTTCGCGCTGCTGCGGCAATTGCGCGCTGAGCACGAGGCATGCGCCCGCTGACCCTGATATGGCGGCCGCCGCGCCGTCGCCCGATGTGATTAGAGTGGCTTCATGGCACTCACCTTCGGCGAATACTCCTCCTACGACGCGCTCGGCCTCGCCGAACTCGTCCGAACCGGACAGGCCACGCCCGCCGAACTGCTCGACGCGGCGCTCGCCCGGCTCGAAGCCGTCGACGGCACGCTCAATTCGGTGGTCCACCGGCACGAGGCGTGGGCGAGGAAAAGGGCGCAGGGCCAGCTCGACGGGCCGTTCGCGGGTGTGCCGTTCCTTCTGAAGAACCTGCACCAACAGCTCAAGGGTTGGCCGGACGACTCCGGGAGCCGCGCTTTGCGCGGGCAAATCGCCTCCTTCACCTCTCCGACGGTCGCGCGCTGGCTGGCCGCGGGCCTCGTGCCGTTCGGCCAGACCAATAGCCCGGAGTTCGGCTCCAAGGGAGTCACCGAGCCCGAGCTGCACGGCCCGACGCGCAACCCATGGAACCCCGACCGCTCCCCAGGCGGGTCCTCCGGCGGTTCCGCCTCGGCGGTCGCGGCGGGCGTCGTGCCCGCCGCCGGGGCGAGCGACGGCGGCGGCTCGATCCGGATTCCGGCTTCCTGGGCGGGGCTGTTCGGGCTCAAGCCCGGCAGAGGCCTCGTGCCCGAGGCTCCTGTGGCCCCGGAGGCGTTCCACGGCTACGCCACCCAAGGGGTGCTCTCGCGCAGCGTCCGCGACAGCGCCGCCCTCCTCGACGTGACCATCGCCGCCGAACGCGCCGAGTCCTACCTTTCCGCGTTGCCGCAGCGTCCTCTGCTCCAGGAAGTCGGAGTCGATCCCGGCAAGCTTCGGATCGGCTTCAGCCACGCTTCGCCGCTGCGCCCGGAAGGCGCGAGCGCAGACGCTGTCGAGGCGGTGAGCACTGCGGCGAAGCTCGCCGAATCCCTCGGCCATCACGTCGAGGAAGCTGGGCCGGGCATCAACTGGACCGAACTGGCCGAGGAGTTCTTGACCCTCTGGTTCTCCTCAGCCGCCTACAATCTCGCGGAGCTCGACCGGCTCGGCTTCGACATCTCCGAAGTCGAAGTGGACAATCGGATCCTCGCCGCGCTCGGCGCGGGAGTGAAGGCGACCGACTTGTTCCGGGCGCGGCAGCGTTGGCATGACCAGACCGTCGCGCTCACCAGATTCTTCGACGACTACGACCTCTTCCTGACCCCGACCGCCGCCGAGGCTCCGCCGAAGATCGGCTCGCTGGACACGCCCGCCGCGTTGGCCAAACTTTCCGGACACGTCCTCAACCTGCGTGGCGGCGGGCTGCTCGCCGCCACGGGCATCCCGCGCAAGGTGATCATGACGAACTACCGGACCGTGCCGTACACGCAGCTCGCGAACGTGACCGGCCGCCCCGCGATGAGCGTGCCGCTGCATTGGACCTCGAGCGGGCTGCCGATCGGCGCGCAATTCGTCGGGCCGCTCGGCTCCGAGCCTCTGTTGATCCGCCTCGCCGCGCAGTTGGAAGAGGCCCAGCCGTGGAAAGACCGCCGACCCGCGCTCTAGTTGCGCCAGGCCCGAGGAGGGACGGCTGTCGGCGGACGACGCATGTGTGACAAGTATTTTCTAGTATCGGCTACCGAAGCCAGAGAACCCACGTAGGATCGGGACATGCGGAAATATCGGCTCCGCCTCCTCCTCGCGTCCGCGCTCGTCGCGAGCGGGGCCGCCGCGCCCCTCGTCGGGCATGCGCACGCCGATCCGGACGAGCTGGATAATCCGCTCGGATACGACCACATGACCGCGACGTCGGCTTCCGCGCCGACTCCATCGCCGACCCCGTCGCCGAGCGCGCAGTCGGGCCCGCGAGTCGTCGACATTCCGCGACTGGATCGGCCCCCGCCCCATGCTGACGCGACCAATCAGAATATCCCCGGCCCGTTGACGTTCGACGTTGCTCCGAACGGAAACGCGAACATCCCGACCATGGCGGACCCTCGGTATCCTTTGCCGTTCGGCGTGGCCCCGAATGGAGCCCCCTACGCCGTCGCCCCGCCCACCTTCGGCGTGGCCCAGCCGGGCGGCTCCCACCCCTGAGCGCAGGACACGCCGAAGGTCGGGGCAACGCGGGCGAACCAACTGCCAGCCATGCAGCGCCGGTCCTCCTTCCGCCCGAAGCGCGCTGTTGACTCGCGCGCCAGGCCGGTTCCGAGGCCCCCTGCCGACGACTGGGGAACTGTGGATGACCGATTCGGCTGTCCACAGGTGAGAACGGCGAAAGCCCCCGGCCATTGGCCGGGGGCTTTCGCGACGCCTGAGGCTCAGGCCTCCAACAGGGCGCGGGTCCGGGTCGGGTCGACCAGGATGGACGGCCCCATCGTCGTCGTCACGGCGATCTTCTTGAGGTAGCGGCCCTTCGCGGCGGCGGGCTTCGAGCGGGTCACCTCGTCGAGGATGGCCCCGTAGTTCTCGACCAGCTGCTCCTTGGAGAAGGATGCCTTGCCGACCACCACGTGCAGGTTCGAGTGCTTGTCCACGCGGAAGGTGATCTTGCCGCCCTTGATGTCGGCGACCGCTTTGGAGACGTCAGCGGTCACGGTGCCGGTCTTCGGGTTCGGCATGAGGCCGCGAGGGCCGAGGACGCGGGCGACGCGCCCGACCTTCGCCATCTGGTCGGGGGTCGCGATGGCCGCGTCGAAGTCGACCCAGCCGCCCTGGATGCGCTCGATCAGCTCGTCGGAGCCGACCGCGTCCGCGCCAGCCTGCTCGGCCTGGACGGCCTTCTCGCCGACCGCGAAGACGATGACCCGCGCGGTCTTGCCCGTGCCGTGCGGCAGGTTCACCGTGCCCCGGACCATCTGGTCCGCCTTGCGGGGGTCGACGCCCAGCCGGAAGGCGACCTCGACGGTGGCGTCGAACTTCACCTTGCTGGTCTGCTTCGCGAGGTCGAACGCCGCGAGCGGGCTGTACAGCTCGTCCTTGGTGACGAGTTCGGCTGAGGCGCGGTACGCCTTGGACTGCTTGCTCATTGTGGAACTTCCTTACTTATGGGAGGTTGTGTGGTGTGTGCTGTTGGTCTTGCTCCTCGCAAGCTCGTCACAACACGCGAGCCGAAGCGGGCTCTCCCACGGTGGTTTTGGCTGTTCTGCTAGGCGGGCTGGTCGACCGTGACGCCCATCGACCGGGCGGTGCCCGCGATGATCAGCGCGCCGTGCTCGACGTCGTAGGCGTTCAGGTCGGGGAGCTTGACCTTCGCGATCTCCTTGACCTGGTCCCAGCTCAAGTGCCCGACCTTGGTGCGGTGCGGGACGCCGGAGCCCTTCTGCAGGCCGGCGGCCTTGAGGATCAGCTTCGCGGCGGGCGGGGTCTTGAGGATGAAGTCGAAGGAACGGTCCTCGTACACGGTGATCTCCACCGGGACGACCGTGCCCTTCTGCGCCTCGGTCGCGGCGTTGTAGGCGCGGCAGAACTCCATGATGTTCACGCCGTGCTGGCCGAGCGCCGGGCCGATCGGGGGCTTGGGGTCGGCCTGGCCTGCCTGGATCTGCAGCTTGATGAGGCCGGCGACTTTCTTCTTCTTGCCGCCGGAGGCGGGTGCGGGTGGCATGTTGTTGTCTCCTTGGTTGTTCTTTGTCTCTGCGCTGTGTTTCGAGTCTTGCGTTTCGACCGCTCGTTAGATCTTGGTGACCTGGTTGAAGGAGAGCTCCACCGGAGTCTCCCGACCGAAGATCGAGACCAAGACCTTGAGTTTCTGCTGCTCGGCGTTGATCTCGCTGATCGAAGCCGCCAAGTTGGCGAAAGGCCCGTCGTTGACGGTGACCGACTCGCCGACCTGGTAGTCCACCAGCGCGACCGGCGCGATGGCCGCCGCGAAGCCGTCGCCTTGCTTCGCCTTCGCGGCAGGGGCGGTCTTCTTGGGCTCTTGGCGAGGCAGCAAGAACTTCACCACGTCGTCGAGGGTCAGCGGCGTGGGACGCGACGTGCCGACGAAGCCCGTCACGCCGGGGGTGTTGCGCACCGTGCTCCACGACTCGTCGTTCAGGTCCATCCGCACCAGGATGTAGCCGGGGAGGATCTTGCGGTTCACCAGCTTGCGCTGGCCGTTCTTGACCTCGGTGACCTCTTCGGTCGGCACCTCGATCTGAAAGATGTAGTCGGCGACGTCGAGGTTGTGCACCCGGTTCTCCAGGTTGAGCTTCACCTTGTTCTCGTATCCGGCGTAGGAGTGCACGACGTACCACTTGCCAGGGGCGCGCCGCAGCTTCGCCTTCAGGGCAGCCGCAGGATCCTCGTCCTCTTCCTCGGAGTCTTGGACCTCGGCCTGGCCGGCCTCAGGGGCGGCTTCGTCGGACGCATCGACGGCAGCGTCGACAGCAGCGGAGCCGTCAGCCGAGTCGACCAGCTCCTCTTGGTCGACCACGGCCAGGTCGTTGTCCTGCTCCGCCTGCTCGTTCTGCTCAGTCACAAAATCTTCCTTCCGTGCAACGTCACTGTCATCACTCTGCGTCATGTCTTATCCCAGCAGCCACAACGCCAGCTTCGCGAAGCCGATGTCGAGAAGTGCGACGAAGGAGACGACGACGGCCACGAAGATGATGACGATGACCGTGTAGGAGACCATCTGCCGCCGCTGCGGCCAAATCACCTTCGAAAGCTCGGCGATAACCTCGCGGAAGAACTGCACCACCACCGCGAACGGGTTGCGGGAGCGTCCGCCGCTCGCGCGTTTGGCTTTCTTTCCCTCTTTGGAGTCCTTCGCGGGCCGACGCTCGGCCGCGTCCCCCGACTCCTCGGCGGCGGCCCTGCGCCGGGCGCGCTTGCCCGTGGGCCGCGCGGCTGCGCTGTCGTCCTCGGCGAAGTCGTCGTCCTCGTCGGACTGACGCTCCCGCCGAGCGGGAACACGAGAGGCGGCCTGCGGCTCGTCTTGCGACAGGTCTGCAGACCCCGAGGCAGCTTCGAGCTCGCCGTCTTCGACGGAGGCTCCGCTTTTCTCGCTCACTTCTTCCTCTCGATCAGGGTTCTACGCTTGCTCGACCGCCGACGTTCGGCGAGGCGACCAGATGCAGGGGCGACAGGATTCGAACCTGCGACCTGCGGTTTTGGAGACCGCTGCTCTACCAACTGAGCTACACCCCTCTGAGCTGGCCATCGCCAGCCGCAAGTAGTCGCCGGAGCCGGGGACGTTTCCGCGCGCTGGCTTGCGCCCAGCACAGAACCATCCTCGACACCAAGGCAGTAATTCTAGCGGAAAATACCGGGAGACACCAATCGGCTTCGAGGAAGGGCCCTGCGGCGGCTCAGGCGAACTGGACCGACGCGAGCGACTTGCCGAAGATTTTCTTGCCCGCGCTGGTGGCGGCGACCTGGACGACGCCTCGGCGCGTCTGAGGGTCCAGCGACTTCACCTTGCCGGTGAATTCCAGCTGCGCGGGCTTGTTCGCGTATACGAGGACCGGGCTGACGAATCGGACATCGAACTCGAGCAGGCCCGCGCTGCTGCCGATCCACTCCGAGATGTAGCTCGACGCGTAACCCATGGTGAGCATGCCGTGCGCGATGACCGTGTCGAACCCGCCCGCCTTGGCGATCTCCTCGTGGAAGTGGATCGGGTTGGCGTCGCCGACGACTCCGGCGTAGTTCACGAGGTCGCCACGGGTGACCCGGTACTGGGCAGCCGGAATTTCGTCTCCGACCTGGATATCGTCAAAAGATCGAACGGCCATGCATCATCACATCCCTCACAAGTTCCTTGAGCGACTCTTCCATCACTGCGCCGGTGTAGCCCGCGACCTTGGTGTAGCCGACCAGCACCACTTCTTCTGTGCCCCAGATCCGACCGATGTTCTCGGTCTCGACGATATCGACGCCCACCGCCTGGCGCATGCTCAACATCGTCACCGAACATTCCAGCCGCTCGCCGGCGCAGATGGGGCGCTTGAAGCTGAAGCGCTGCTCGGCCTGCACGGTCTGGCTCAGGTCGTAGTCCTTGACGATGTGCTCGAACAGCCGCTCCTGCATGAGCAGGCCGATGATCGAGGCGAACGTCGGCGGAGCGACGAGGGACGGGAATCCCGCCGCGCGCGCGGCCTCTTCGTCGTGGTGAATGGGGTCGAAATTGCGCACCGCCTTCGCGAAGGCGCGAATCTGCTCCCTGCCGAGTTCGTAATAATCGGGCAGGATGTACGTCTTGCCGACGAAGTCCGGGTAAGGAACCGTGTTATCCGTGGCTCGTGGCTTCTCGCTCGTCTCTGGCACGTCGGGCAATGTACTCTCAAAACCCCTCGATCCACTAGTAAGGCTCGCCTAACTTACAAGCCGAGGGCGGGCTATTCGAACCGAAAAATATCCGCTTAGCTGGGCTAACGCTAAAATTAGCTGAGCTAACGCCAAAACGAGGTGGCGTTTGCCCAGTTCGGCCTTACGCGAACTGGATCGTCGCCAGAGCCTTGCCGAAAATCTTCTTCTCGTTCGCCACCGCCGTGAGCGCCACGACGCCGGTGCGGGTGGCCGCGTCGAGGGAGCGGATCTTCCCCGAGAACACGATCTCCGCCGCCGAATCGGCGGGGACGAGCACGGGGCTCACGAACCGGACGTCGTACTTCTTCACCGCAGAAGGGTCGCCCGCCCACCCGTTGAGGTAGGTCGCCCCGTAGCCCATGGTGAGCATGCCGTGGGCGATCACGGTGTCGAACCCCGCAAGGCCCGCCACTTTGTCGTGCCAGTGGATCGGGTTGCGGTCCGCCGCGATCCCGGCGTAGTTGATCAAGTCGCCGCGCGACACCCGGATCGACCGCTGCGGGAGGTCGGCCCCTGCCGTCACTTCCTCGAACTTCGGGGCCAGGCTCGGCGGCAACGGCGTCGCCTCGGCGGACTCCGGCCACAGGACCCGGTCGGGCGACTCCTGGCAGATGGCCTCCTTCGCCCCCTCTTTGAGCGCCGCGTCGTACTGCTTCGCGTGCATCATCACGTCGTCGGCCAGCCGCGCGACGTTGTCGTCCATGACCTCCCCGGTGCGCGCGGCGAGCGTCGTCCAGCCGGTGAGCACGGGCTCCCCGGTGTCCCAAAGGAACGCCGAGTTCTTCGTCTCGGTGATGTCCGCGCCGAGGCTCGACCGGAAGCTCGTGACCTCCACCTCGCAGCGCACCTTGTCGCCCGCGTAGAACGGCCGGTGGTAGATGAACCGCTGCTCCGCCTGGACCATCGGGCCGGGGATGTAGTTGAGCGCAGAGAACATGGCCTCTTGGATCCTGATGCCGTACGCGGCGGGGAACGTCAACGGGGCGATCAAACCAGGGTGCCCGGCCTTCTTCGCCGCAGCCTCGTCCCAGTGGAACGGGTGGTAGTCCTGGACCGCTTTCGCGTAGTCGCGGATCACCTCACGGCAGATCTCGTAGTAATCCGGATGGACATAGTGATAGCCCACATGCTCGGACAAGTCGCGGAACGGCGCGCCATTGCGCTCCAAGTTGTCTGACATTCGCACATTCTATCTACTCAGGACTGCGGCCCCGCTCGGGGCGACGCGCAGTCGACGACCTCCGCGTCTCATCGCAGGCTTTTGCGCAGAGCCGCGGCCTCTGGTGCCGACCGCCGCTCCGGTGCGCACAGACTACAGCACGAAGACGCTCTGCCGGTCCGCCGCGCCGATTGCGCAAGACGGGGCCGCGCATCTGCGGCAATAGCGATTTCGAGCAAAGAACCCTGTGCGGAAAGCCACGAAAATGATCCCTCGTAGCGGTGGCCGGACTTGAACCGGCGACACAGCGATTATGAGCCGCTTGCTCTACCACCTGAGCTACACCGCCATGGGCGCCCTCGAGGTTTCAGCCCGACCGAGGGCAAAAACTTCATGGGGTCCATCGCCCCGCGCCGGGCATTGGGAATGGCCCTGCGGGAGAGCCCCCGAGCGGAATCGAACCGACGACCTCTTTCTTACCAAGAAAGTGCTCTACCACTGAGCTACGGGGGCATGTCTGCCTCTTCAATTATTCCGCCCCAAGTGCCTCTTTCTTGCCAAGACGGCGCTCTCTGACCACTGAGGCCGCGGGGGCGTGCCTGCCTATTCGATTATTCCGCCCCAAGTGCCTCTTTCTTGCCAAGACGGCGCTCTCTGACCACTGAGGCCGCGGGGGCGTGCCTGCCTATTCGATTATTCCGCCCCGAGCGCCTCTTTCTTGCCAAGACGGCGCTCTCTGACCACTGAGGCCGCGGGGGCGTGCCTGCCTCTTCACAGGCATGCTTGCCTATTCGATTGTGCTTCGCGCCCAGTGATGGGCACGACCCTCGGCCATGCTGGTCGAGGGTTGGTGGCAGATGTAGGATTCGAACCTACGTAGCTTGCGCGACGGATTTACAGTCCGCTCCCATTGGCCGCTCGGGCAATCTGCCAGGTGCGCACCCGCTCGTTGGTGCGCAGAGCATAGTAGCAGGAACGCCGGGCCGAACGCCACTTGATACAGGCAGTAGTCTGTGACCTGCAAAGAATGACCACTAGGAGGTATCCCATGGCCGATTCGTCCTTCGACATCGTCAGCAAGGTCGACCGCCAAGAGGCCGACAACGCCGTGAACCAGGCGGCGAAGGAACTCGCGACCAGGTTCGACTTCCGAGGCGTCGACGCGACCATCGCCTGGACCGGCGACGAGACCTTGCTGCTCTCCGCGCAGACCGAGGAGCGCGTGAAAGCCGCGGTCGAGGTGTTCAAGGAGAAGCTGATCAAACGGGGCCTGTCGCTGAAGGCCGTGAAGTTCGACGACCCCGCGCCGTCCGGCAAGATCTACCAGGTGAAGGCCGCTCTCAAGCAGGGCATCGACCAGGAGCAGGCCAAGAAGATCGGCAAGAAGATCCGCGACGAGGGCCCGAAGGGCATCCGCGTGCAAGTCCAAGGCGACGAGTTGCGCGTCTTCAGCAAGAAGCGAGACGACTTGCAGGCGGTCATCGCCCTGGTCAAGGGCAGCGATTTCGACGTTGCCCTGCAATTCACCAACTACCGGTAATCCGCCGGTTCCGACGGAGCCCCGGCGTCGCCGCCGAGCGCCCGCGCCGCCTCCGGTCGCCGTCAGGACCGCCGGACGCGGCTGAGCAGCTTGCGCGAACTCTCTAGATGCCGCGCGAGCACCGCTTCGTACCCCTCCGCGTCTCGCGCGCGGAGCCGGTCGACCAGCTCCGCGTGCTCCGAGAGGATCGACCGCAGCCGCGCGGGGTCGCGGCGCAGCGCGTCTTGGCCCATCCGTTCCTGCTTGTCGCGCAGCGAGGCGTAGAACTCGTCGAGCAGACGATTGCCCGAGACACGGACGATCGCCGCGTGGAACTCCCGGTCGAGCGCGACGAAGCGCCCGAGGTCGGACTCGCCGACCGCGCGCTGCTCGGCCACCAGACGGTCGAGCTCCGCCAGCGCTTCGGCCCGCTCGTCGTCTTCGAGGGCGAGCGCATGGCGGCCCGCGAACACCTCGGCCATCTCGCGCAACTGCATGACGTCGGCGACGTCGCGCTCCGACAGGGGGACGACCACGGCGCCTTTGCGCGGATACAGCCGCAGCATGCCCTCGGCCTGCAGCCGCAAGAACGCCTCCCGCACCGGGGTGCGGCTCACCGAGAGCGCTTGGGCGATCTCCCCTTCCGAGAGCCACTCCCCCGGAGGGACGCGCCCTTCGATGATGTGCGCCTTGGTGTGCTCGTAGGCCCGGTCCACGGCGGAAGGGGCCTTGTCTCTACCGCCGACAGGCGGGGCAGCAGTCATAGCCTCACTTTATCGTCGGTCCGAAAAGCGGATGTCGAGGCTGCGCAGGTAGGTCTGCAGACCCGCGTCCTGGATCGGGATCAGATGCGCCGGAGCCCCGGACTCGTTGTAGTGCGCGTGCCACATGCCGGGCGGGGTGACGAACGCGCCGCCCGGCTCCCAGTCGACCCGGACCGGGTCTGCGATCTCGCCGCGCGCGTCCAGCCGCGCCCCGAGCAGGCTGTAGCAGCCCGGCCGCGCGTCGAGGATCAGGTCGAGCGCCACGGACTGGTGGCGGTGCGGGCGCTGCTCCTGATCCGGCGGGAGCACGCCGAGCATCGCCCAGAGCACGTGGGTGATCGTCAGGGTCTGGTCCTGCTCGGCCCCCGCCAAAAGCACGCTGACCCGGTTCTTCTCGTTCGCCCCCGGCCGCCCCGCGATCTCGTCCAGCTTGGCCATGGCGGTGGCGCGGGCGAATTTCGTGGCCCGGAACTGCGGCTCGGTCGCGGTGGCTCCGAGGTAGCGCAGGAGCGGCTCGTCGTGCACCCAGTAGAACGCGGCTTCGGAGTCGGCGTAGAGCGTCGCTCGGCTCGCGGCGGGCAAGGTGAGGAAGTCGCCCTTCTCCCACTGGATCATCTGCCCGTTCACCGCGGCCATGCCCCGCCCCTCGATGGCGTAGTACAGCTGCGAGGTGGCGTTGGGGGACGTGGCGATCCGCTCGCCCGCCTTGATCCGGATGAAATTCGCGAGCAGGGCCGGGCTGGTCGCCGCTCCCCCCGCGATCCCGAGTTCGGCGGAAAGGTCGAGGGGGACGACGCGGGTGGGGCCGTCGGCGTACAGCGAGCGCGAGAACTTCGCCGCCGGGATTTTGCTGATGAAGCCTGCCCCGATGGGGTTCGCCGCCTTGGTGTACTCGAAGTATCGGGCATTGTCGCCCCAGTCCTCGAAACGGCCTTCGAAGCCGTAGTCGGCGACGTTGACGACCGGCGCGGGATGCGCGGGATTGAGATCGACCCCTTGGCTCAATGCGACTGTGGCGGTCATGGCTGCGTCCTTCCCTTTTGTATCTATCTTGTATCTAAGATGTGTCTCTAGACTAGGCCGAGCCGGCCCGGAGCGCAAGAGCCGGTGCGCCACATCACCGGAAGCAGGACGCCGCTACACTCTCCGAGCAATATCAGAACGAGGGGAACGATGACGCGTCCTGGGGAAATCGCACTGCGCGCCGTCCTGCTGTCCACGGGGGCCGCCTGTTGGGCGGGGCTGCTCGTCGCGCCGAGCCAAGCCCAAGGGGATTCCTGCTACGCGGCGTGCGAACCCATGCTCGCCGTAGGCGCCCTCCATGGGGCGCCGGTTCCGGATCCGATCCAGCTACGCACGGCCGACCCGCGCAGCCTTGCCGATCTGACCGTCGAAGCCAAGCCCGACGACGCCTGGAACCCGCTCTGCGCGATAGAAATCGACAAAGACTACGTCTACTTGGCGCGGACGCGGGCCGACGACCACAGACACAGCGTGCTGATCGAGATCGAGTACTCCAAAACCGGCTACGACCTCCGCAAAGCGCTCGTCGACAACCGGGCCTCGATGCTGCGGAACGCGGCAGACTCCACGGCGAGAGGCTGTCCCGACCAGAACATCGTCGCAGACTCGCTGGACGAGGAGGGCGACTCCCTGTCCTGGTATTTCCGCGCCCGGTTCTACAGCCCGACCCCGGATGGCGTCTGCGAGGCTTCGGAGAGTTTCCGCCAGACCATCGTCGCCGACACCTCCCACCGGTCCCATCTGGTCACAGTCTCCGCCATCGAGCCATCGCTCCGAGTGCTCCCCGACCATCTCCCGCCGGGGGCGGTGTACGACGAGGACATCGACCCGCAGCTCCTGGACGCGATCGGCGACCAGGTGCGCGACGGCATCGTCGTGCGCGACCCAATCCCGGGCTACGAGCCTCCCGAAGAAAAGCTACAGGTCGCTCCCGCTGCGCGTCCTCCGCGTCATCGGACAGGCCTTCGTCGCCGAACACTTCGGGGAAGAGCTTCCGGATGAATTCCACCTCAGGCCTGTCAGAAATTTTGCGCGAGCGGTTCGGCACGATGCCCAGTGCCGGGCGAGTCCGAACAGGACCGTGAGCGGCAGCGTCATAACCGGAGCCCTCAGGGCGCTCGCGCAGTCGACGCTATCCGCCAAATGGTATTTCTGGGTGGTTCTCTGAAGGCCTGGTTCGCGAACATCGACACGCATAGGCTGGCGGTAATCGCGTCGCTATCTGCGCCGTTCGACCGAGAAGGAGACCCGATGAACTGTCACGTTCTCGTGCGGTTCTACGTGCATCCGGACAAGCGGGAAGCTTTCATCGGAGCGGCGATTTTCGATGCCGAGGGTTTCCCCGCGTTTGAGGCTGGGAGGCTCCGGTTCGAGGTGTTGGGCGACGTGGATAACCCGAACCGCTTCTACCTCGACGAGGCGCACAGGGACCAGGCCGCGTTCGAACAGTGCAGTGACGAGGCGACGATCCAAAAATTCCGCGAGCCGATCCGGCTCGTGCGCACTCGGCCCGAACCTCCTGAGCACGTGCGCGCAACAGGACAGCCGCCAAGGAGGAGCGCGATGAACACAGCGGGGAAAGAAGGCGCTGTGCAGCACCCCCAGCGCCGGGACGCGCGCGATGAACCGCCCGCGCGGATCGAACGTCTCAGGCCGCAGGCATTGCCGTCACGCACGCGGACCTCGGACATCGGGCCGGTCCAGACCTGGCTCAACGACACCGAACATGACACGATGGCCCTCCCCGATCTGCCCCTTGCAGCGGCCCGTCTTAAGGATTACGACGCATTGGGCGGAACAGTCAACGCCGACATCCTGCGGGCGTCGGGCCTCGCCCGTCCTGCTGGCATAGCGCTTGGACCGCGGCTGAAAGCCCGTGGCCTCGTCTGCCATGGTCCGCGATCCTTATCGAGGCCAGCCTCTTGCCCGGCAAGACACCCACCTCGTGCCCACCCCATCCGCTCGGATATTCGTCAACGCAGGCAGCGAATGAGCGGGCCAGCCGTAGTGATGAGCGTGACCAACGACTGGCTTTCTGGGCACGTCAAAGGGGCCCCGGCGCACTCGAGGTGTTCTTCGAGAAGCCTTCTGCGTTCAACGGCCTTTCGTGCATGCCTGGTGCTCGGCCGTCGTCCTCGACAAGAACTACAGGAACACGCTCGTCTGGAGGAGAGAGGAAGATCCTCGCGCCGACGAGACCTTTCAACCTGTTTCAGGCCCCGGATACCGGATCGTCCTCCAACGATCACGGAACCTTGACAAGACGAAGCAAAGGAGCTCACTATGCAGTATCAACGAAGGGATCTCGTCGCCGCAGGTATGTCAGCGATAGCTGCGGGTTCCCTCCTCACGGCGTGCGGCGCACCCAGCCCGATGGGAACCCAGGAATCAGAGAGGTCTTTACCTCCCCCAGCCGAATACCTCTCCCCGCAAGACGCCGGGCCTCACGGCGAGGCTCCGGGCACGCATGTGCGGCAGCTGGATGGCAGTTCCTACATAGTCGTCTTGGCCGACGGCGATGAGCTGTTCACAGCGCTTAACGATTTCGCTGTGGCTCACAATGTGCATGCGGGAAGCTTCACGGCGGTCGGAGCTCTGCGCGACGTGCGCTACGGCTGGTACGACATCTCTCGCAAGCAGTACCGAGTCATTCCGGCGCAAGGCCAGGTCGAAGCGCTTTCGATTACCGGAGACATCGGAGTCTCGAGCGGCAAACCCACCGTGCACACACACCTCACCGTGGGGCACGAGGACGGCAGTGTCACGGGGGGCCATCTGCTTTATGCGATCGCTTCGCCCACCGTAGAAGTCTTCGCCCGAACCTATCCCACCGACCTCCCGAAGGCTTTAGACGAGCGCTCCGGACTCTTTCTCTTCGGTCTCTAACGCGACGACTGTGACGCAAAGGCGTAGGGCGGCGAACATCTTGATCCAATCCGCGAACGACTCGTTGGAGCGCGATAGCGACGGAGTTCGTTCCGTCGCTATCGCGTTCGGCGAGGACTTAGCAGCGGAACCTGTGACGGCAGCCGACCTGGGGGCAGTTCGCGGGCCCGCGTCGCCGAGCGGTCACAGTCGGGACGACCTCCGGCGCGCCAGCATTTTGACCTGCGTTACTTCTCTCTGGTCACGGTTGACACGGGTCAAACCGCCAGTAGGCTTAGATACAAGATAGATACAACGCGCTTCGCGCAACCAGCGCCCGCAGAGAGGCATAAGCAAGGAGCAGAGGACATGCCAAACGAGAACACCTGTTTCATCCCGCAAACGGACAATGCGAAAACCGTCTTCGACGTCCAAGAAGAGATCAAGAAACTGCCCGAGAAGACGCAGGCGATCGTCGCGGACGAGTACTTCAGCGACTCCCCTGAGGCGAGCAGCCGGATTTTCCGGGTGTACAGGCCGCTGCCGCTGCACTACCACAACGAATGCGACGAGCATCTCTACGTGGTGAGCGGCACGGGCCTGTTCCATATCGACGGCCAAGACCTCGAAGCACGTCCGGGCTTGTTCCTGCGTTTCCCGAGGAAGACGGTCCATGGCTTCCTCGCAGTGTCCGAGGACCCCCTGGTCGTGCTCAGCGTCGACGTCCCCCGCCGACGCCCCGACGATGTGGTTTTCGTCAATCCGGACGAAGCCACGGCGGCCGATTTCATGCAGCGCAACGGATCCTTCTGAGACCGACGAAGCTTCGACGTTTAGCGGAAAGAAAGGCGACACTCATGGCGACTCGACGGCACGCGCTCCAGCTGGGGGCGGTTTTGGCCGCCACCTCGGCCATCTCGACGGCTTGCGCCAAAGGCGGCATCCCTGACTCGGGCAATGGCGCGGCGAAGTCGGCCCCTGCGCCCTCGACTCGCGGACAGTTCCGTTTGCGCCACGCGCTCGGCCTTGGCGGCGTGGCCATCGGCGACGGCATGAACGTCCACTCGGACGAAGACTGCCGCGCCACTCTGGAAGAGGCGTGGAACAGCGGGATCCGCTACTACGACACCTCTCCCTTTTACGGCTACGGGCTAAGCGAGCGCCGTTTCGGCAACTTCCTCTACAACGTCCCCCGCGAAGAGTTCGTGCTGTCGACGAAGGTCGGCCGCCTGTTCACGGCAGACGCCCGCTTTCAGGGGCGCGACTCGACGTGGAAGGGCAAAGCCAACTTCAGCTACAGATACGACTTCTCCGGGCCCGGTGTCCGGAGGTCCGTCGAGGACAGCCTCAACAGGCTCGGTCTCCCCTACATCGACATCGTCTACGTGCACGACCTCGACTCGGCCAACCCCGACATCGACTGGAGCCGGCGTTTCGACGAGTGCGCGCGCGGCGCGTTCCCCGAGCTCTCGAAGATGCGGGACGAAGGCCTGATCAAAGGCTGGGGCCTCGGGGTCAACAACGTGGAGCCGATCATGAGGGCCATCCGGGAGTCCGACCCGGACATCTGCATGTGCGCCGAGCAGTACTCGCTCATCGAGCACGAGAACGCCTTGCGCAACCTGTTCCCCCTCGCCCAGGAGAAAGACGTCCAGCTCGTCATGGTCGGGGCGCTCAACGGGGGCTATCTCGCGGGCACGCCGCGATACGCCTACCAAGAGTCAAAGGCCACCCCGCAGATCGCCCAGAAACGCGAGGCACTCCGCGCGGTCGCCGCCAGGCACGACGTGGACTTGCGAACGGCGGCGATCCAATTCGCCCTCGCCCCGAGCGTCGTCGCTTCCGTCCCCGTGGGCATGCACACGGCGGACCAGGTGCGCGAGAACGTGGCCTCGTTCCGCACGCGCGTGGCGGACGATTTCTGGTCGGAGCTCAAGCAGGCGAACCTCATCCTGCAGGACGCGCCGACCGCGCCGCGCGACCTCGCGCTCTAACGGCGGGCCCCGTTGGCCCGAAGACATAAGAAAGACATCTCAAGAAGGCAAAGCCAAGCCGCGAGTTGGAGAGGTGGTGAGAAGGCGTGGTTCTCGTTGTGGGCGATCCCGGTTTGAAGGCAGTGGTGGAGTTGTCCGAGGAGTTTGTTGAACAGGTGGCGTTGGGCGCTGCGGTTCCAGTCTCCGGCGGTTCTGCGGGCTTCGAAGTGCGCCCTGGCTCCGGGCGAGGATCTGAGCGAGCCGAATGCCCAGATGGAGCCAGCCGCCGCGAGCCAGTTGTTCTTGATCTGGCGACACATGATCACAGTTTTCTTGCCGCTCGCGCGGGCGACGGGGGCGGAACCGGCGAACGCTTTGAGGCATCTCGCGTCGGCGAACCTGCTGCGGTCGTCGCTGAGCTCGACGAGCACCCGAGCGCCGACCAGCGTGCCCATACCGGAGAAGCTGGTGATCGCCGGAGCGTCCGGGTGTTGTTCAAAAGAGGCGCGGGCCTGCTCCTCCAGATCGTCAGCGCCTTGGCAAGCGCCGTCGAGCTGGAGGAGCAAAGCCGCGAGCTGGGCGCCTATCGCGTTCTCCACCAACGCTGGTTGGCGAAGACGTTCGGCCCGGAAGGCATCGAACAACCGCTGCGCCTCAGTGTCGAGGCCGCGTGTGCGCCCGGCTTTGGCCAACAGCGCTTTACGCCGGACCTTGGTGAGTCTCGCGGCCCGCGCAGGGATCGCCGCGAACGCGAGGATGAATCGGGCCTCGGAGCGGGTCAAACCACCGGTGGGCAGATCGGCGAAGGCCTCCAGCGCGGCTGGATAGAAGTCTTTGAGCAGGGATCGAGCCTGTTGGACGGGCTTCGTGCGGGCCCAGACCGCGTCCTGCTAGGCGCGGGCGAGCACCCCTTGGGCCAGCTCCGTGTTGGCGGGCAAGGACCGGTGCGCCGCCTGGTCGGCGCGCAGGATGTTCGCCAACAGCACCGCGCCGGTCGCGTCGGACTTGGAGCCGGAGAGCTGGTGTCGGGCGCGGTAGCGGGAGGCGGCGAGGGGATTGATCGGATAGACGGGCCTTCCGGTCGCGCGCAGGGCCGCGACCGGAAGCCCCCGGTCGGTCCCGATGTCGACGGGGATCGGAGTCTCGGGCTCGTCCCCGGCCTCGGCCGACAGGAACACCAACCCGCAGCAATCACTGCAAACCAACATCCCTACTAAACGATTAGGAAATCTAATGGAGGATTCGAGCAATCAGCCCCCTCTTGGCCTGGAGCGTCGGACGCTGCTCTCGGCGGCGATGGCGGCTCCCTTGATCGCGGCCCTGTCCGAGGGCGCCGCTTGGGCGGAGCCGATCGACCCGAAGCAGACGTTCGTCCTGCAGCCGGAGGAAATAGGCTTCGTCCCTTGGCTGAACCTGCCCGAAGGCAGCGGGGAGATGGCGAAGCTCTACGGCGACTTCGACAAGCCAGGGCCGTACCTCGTGGTCATGCGCTGGAACCCGGGCTGGTTCAGCGCCCCCCACAGTTATGCCACAGACCGAATCCAAATGGTTATCTCGGGGGCTTGGCACGTCAACAGCGGGCGGGACTTCGACCCGGAGAACGCAGTCCCGGTGCGGGCGGGCGGTTTCGTCAAACGCACCGCCCGGACGTATCACTACGACGGAGTCCCCTCGTCCAGCTCCGAGCCCGCAGTGGTCGCGGTTTTCGGCGTCGGGCCGGTCGACATCCGTCTCGCGGAGCCAGACAAACCTGGCTGGCGCCAGTTCTGACCGGCCGGGAAGTCCCCGACGACCAAGAGAACCCGACAAGAAAGAGGACACGCAGTTGATTTTCATTGTTGTGAAATTTTTGACGGCCGACGACCACGCCGAGGCCTGGCCGGATCATGTGCGAGAGTTCACCGAGGCCACTCGCGCCGAACCGGGCAACCTCTGGTTCGAATGGTCGCGGAGCCTCGAAAACCCCCGCGAGTACGTCCTCGTCGAGGCGTTCCGTGACGAGGAGGCCGGCTCCGCCCACGTCAACAGCCAACATTTCGCCAAGGCGCAACGGGATCTCACCCCGCTCCTCGCCACAACGCCGAAGGTCGTGAGCGAGCGCGTCGGGGCCGCAGGCTGGTCGGAACTGGCAGAGATGAGCGTTCCCCAATTGTAGGGACTTGCATTAGGCTGATCGCGCAGAGACTGGGCAACGCCGAGGCCTGCCGTATGCTCGGAGCCCACCAGAACACGGGGAACCCGCTGGCGTTTCGGGAGCACGTGGATCAACGCCGCCGGGGAGCCGGTGCACTCCCCTTGCCCAAACTGGCCCCGCCGGAACAGCGGCATCCCCGGCGTCTGTCCCCTGGCCGAGCGGAACGTGATCGCCGACTTGCGGCGGAGAAGAGGCCGGGCGCATCAGATCGCGAGACTGATCGGACGCTCGCCATCCACGATCAGCCGGGAGCCGCCGCGCGACACCGGGCCGTCTGGCCGCTACCGCCCAAACACAGCCGACCAGCTCGGCCACCGCGCGTCGGCCACGTTGGGGCGGTAGCCGACTGACCGCATACTCCCGAGCTGCGCGCTGTGGTGGTCGGGCTGCTGTGGAGCCCGGAGCCGGTCGCGCGCGAGCTGGGCGAGCGGTTTCAAGGAGCAACCGGCCCGGCGCTTGTGCGTCGAGAACGCCCGCCAGGGGTCGAAGACCGCCGTGAGGCGGGGCGCTGGGAGGGCGACCTGGTCATGAGAGCGGGGAACCGCTCCACCATCGCCACACTGGTCGAACGGCGCAGCCGACACCTGATCCTCCTGAGCATCTTCACCGGCAAACCCACCGCCGAGTCCGCGCGAGACCGCGTCGTCGCCGCGCGGCAAGCCCTGCCCGAACAGCTACGCCGGACGCTGGCCTGGGACCAGGGCAAAGAACTCACGCTGCACCGGCAGATCACCGAGCGCACCGGTGCACGGTGTTCTTCTGCGACCCGCATTCCCCTGGCAGCGCGGCAGCAACGAGAACATGAACAGGCTGCGTGACCACTTCCCCAAAAGGACCGACCTCGGCGGGATCGCCCCCGGCGAGCTGCGGCCCGTCACCGACGAGATCAACGCCCGCCCCCGCAAGAGCCTCGGATGGGCCGAACACTCCGACCTCATGGCAACCGAGAAAGAACTGGCGACCGCATCAGTATCATCGGCCAGACAGAACCCAGCCCTCGCGACATCCACTGGAATCTAAGCCGGAGACCCCCAATTCGCAGATTTGACCGCACGCCAGACTGGTACCCGGCCTCGAGGGCGAAGGCGTCGTTGGATCTACACTGGGGCCGCAAACGGCTCGCGAGGACCCGGATGGCGCCGGTCGTCAAGATCTTTCCGACTCCTGTCTGCGGGCGTTGATCGTGGCGGGGCTGACGTTCGGGTTTGCATCGAAGTCGAAGTCCGTGAGCTATTTCTCGCGGGGGAATCCGGCTGCCTTTGCCCGCCTGCGTTGGCGGTGGCTCGTTTGACCGCGCTGATCCCGCTTTCGTGTTCGGGCGATTTCCGGCGCCAGCCGCAGGGGGCCTGCGCCCATCGCCAGCGCCTCGGTTCGGGGCCCAGAACAACCGGACCAGCGTCTGCGAGATCGCGTCTCAGCTGGCTCCAACGACGTCAATGAATTCCTGGACCTACTCCTTCTCCTTGTGATTCGCCGACGTGGTCGATGATCTTGTGGAGGACGATGCGGTGTCCGGGCGCGGAGACGGACTGGAGCGTCTCGTACGCGAGGGTCTTTTTCTCGTGGTCGGGGGTCCGGATGAGCTTTTGGCCGTGGTTTTTGTCCAGGACGATGTGCGAGCGCCAGATCCGCGCGAAGGCGGGCTCGGGCATCAGCTCGGCCACCAAAGAGCGCAGCCTCTGGTCATCGCCCCGTTCCGCGAGGGCGAAGCGCAAAATCCCGCTGACCTCCTCGGCTTTGCTCCGCCAGTCGACGAAGACAGCCCGCGATGCCTCCGCGAGGAAGATCCACCGCGCCATGTTGTCGCGCAGCTCGTCCGGCACGCCCCGGAACAGGATCTCGCGGGCCGGCTCGTTCGCCGCGACGAAGTCCAGCCCTGGGTCGAACATATAGGCCGGGCCGTCTGAATAGCCCCGGACGAACTCGAGCAGCCCAGCCCTCAGAGACTGCGGGCGGGGCTGTGGGGGCCGAGGGTCGACCAGCAGGTCCAGATACGCCCGTTCGGACTCGTCGAACCCCAACGCCTTCGACAACGACGCTCGTACCTGGTAGGACGGCACACCAGCTCGACCCTGCTCGAGCTTGGTGTAGTAGTCGACGCTCAACCCGGCCCGCTCAGCGAGCTCCTCGCGGCGTAAACCCAGCACCCTCCGGCGGCCGACGGAGAGGATGCCCGCCTCCTGCGGCGAGATCGAGCCTCGACGGCTCTTGAGGAAGCTGGAGAGGTCCGCGAACGGCACATCGGTCATCGGCCCGAAAGCGCCTCGATGATCGCGGAGGAGAAGTCCTCCAAGTCGCCGGGATTGCGCGACGTGATCAACGGCCAGCCGTTCGCCTCGTCCAGCACGACCGGCTGGTCCGTCCAATCGCCGCCCGCGTTGACGATGTCCGAGCGGATCGAGTGGTACGAGGTGAGCGTCTTGCCGGGCAAAAGGTCGGCCTCCACCAACAGCCACGGGGCGTGGCAGACCAGCGCGATCGGCTTCCCGTCACGGGCGAAGTCCCGAACGAGCCGGACCGCCGGGTCGAGGGCCCGCAGGTTGTCGGCGTTGACCGTGCCGCCGGGCACGACCAACGCGTCGTAGTCCTGTGCCCGAGCGTCGTCGAGCGAAAGGCCCGCAGTGACCGTGACATCGTGGTCGACATCGTTGAGCCAGGTCTGGACCTGGCCGGGACGCGGAGCCGCGTGCGCGGTGGCGGCCCCGCTTGCCCGCAGCCGCTCGAGCGGGACGAGAAGCTCGTCCCGCTCGACGCCGACTTGCGCTGTGATGAACAGCACTCTCTTGTCGGCCATGCTCACGACCCGTTCTCCTTGACGACAGTCCCGTTCCGCTTCGTGGAGCGCGCCCAGAAGTTCGGGCCCTGCGCGTAGCCACCGACGAGCTCGTAGAACTTCTTGATCGTCTCCTGTTTCGAGTGGTAGATGAAAGCCTCCTCGTCCTCGTACACCTCGTCGAGGTAGAAGCGGTTCGGATTGTCAGCATCCTGCAGCACCTCGAACCGCAGCGTCCCCGGCTCGCCCTCGAGCGAGCCCGAGGCGTCGAAACTCGCTGCCTTGACGAAGTCTTCCCGCTTGTCCGGCGGAACGTCGAAATGCACGAAAACGTGATAGGTCACGAGTACTCCTTGGTCGCTTGCCTCGCGCCCTCGGTACCGAGGGCGCGAGGCAAGCCTAGTAATGCAAGCAGCGCACGAACCAGGCCTTCTCAGTACCATCTTGCCACGATCCAGCACGCGGTGGTCGCGCTCGCCCTCCCCGATGACACAGCATCAGGAAGGGCGGTCCCTGCGCAATCTTCGGCTATGAGGACCAGGACGAGCGCTACCAGTTCTCGGCGTGCGCGCCCGACGCGGGCCCGGTCCATGCCGTGGGCGCTGTCGCCGTTGGTGCCGTGTGAGGCGGTCCCGGCATCTTCGATCTCGTCCGCGAACGGCGGCAACGGCCGCATGAGGTCGGCGCGTCTCGCCCAGCACGTCCGCGCCTGCGCCGACTCCGGCTACGACCTGACCCGGTTCCTCGCCGATGAGCGCGCCTCGAAGCTGCGCGACTTGGCGAACGCCCCAACGAAAGACTGCCCCGCCCCGGAGATCGTCTCGGGCTGTCTGGACGAGGAGGACGATTTCCCGTCCTGGTGTTTCCGCGTCCGAGCGTCCTTCCCTGTCGCGCACGCCTCGTGCGAAACGAGAGAGGCCTTCAGCGGGATGCCGTGGTCAACGACGGCGCGCGGGCTGACGACTACTTCTTCGAGTGGCCTTTGGCCTTGAGCTGCACGATCCGAGTCCCCGACCAGTCGCCGAGGCCGATCACCTTCGTCGTCGCGAGGCCCGCGGTCGGCGCGGCCTCCGAGATCTCGCTCTGCTCGACGTAGCCCGGCTGCCCGGTTTTCGGCGAGAGCACCCAGATGAAGCCGTCCTCGGCCAACAGCTCGATCGCGTCGACCAGCGCGTCCACGAGGTCGCCGTCCCCGTCGCGCCACCACAGGAGCACGACATCGACGACCTCGCCCGCGTCCTCGTCCAAGAGGTCCGCCCCGAGCGCCTCCTGGATGTCCGACCGGATCTCCTCGTCGACATCCTCGTCCCACCCGAACTCTTGGACCACCATGTCTGCAGAAATGCCCAGCTTCTGGGCGGCCTGCTCGTTCGTTTGGGCCGCGCTCACGGCAGTCTGTCTCCTTTGGTTCGATGTCGAGGTCACACTTGATCGTGCTCTATCCGCGTCCAGCGGTCAACTGGAGGCAAAAGTGACGTACGTCAAATGTAGCCTTCGCGAAATGTTCAACGCCTCCCCTCCGGCCACATCGCGCGCGCTTTCAGCCACGCTAAACGCCCGAGGAGCACCGGCAGCCGCAGCAGGTTCCAGACGAACTCGACCAGATGCACGGCGAAACGCTGCGCCGCACCGAGGCCGACTACCGCCAATGACCACGTTGTTCCAATCGCGGCCGAGGCCGCGACGGTCGCGTAGCCGACGGCCGTGCTCGCCGCGACCAGCGCCACGAACGGCTGGCCGCGCAAGGCCAGCCAGATCAGCCGCCAACCGCCATTCGGCAGCTGGCGATGAAACCGGTGGCCGAAGAAGGCGAGCGCCACGAGCACGAAGGCCACCGCGACACGGCCGAACGCCCCTACCGCGCCGCCCTCGACAATGGCGATGCCGACCGCCACCACCAACGCCAGCCACAGGGCATTGAGCAGGAACAGCGGTCTGCCCAACCGGTCCCCGAGCGAGCGCAGCGCCTGCTCGGGCTCCATCGGATCCAGGCGCAGCGAATGCCGCACGCCGTCCACGGTCTCGGCGAGTCCGACGCTTTTGGCGTTGCTCTCGACCAGGAGACGGTGCGCCTCGGCGTTTTCCGGCTCAAGGCGCAACACCTCCTCCAACGACCGCCGGGCCAGCTCAGGGTCCACGCGCAGGTGCAGCCTCCCGACGAGGAGGTGGAAACTGGCCTCGTGCGGGTCGAGCTCCACCGCTCGCACGCTCGCGTCCCGCATCTCCCACCGGCGGGACACCGTCGCGCGCATCGAGTCAGCGAGGACGAAATAGTTCCAGCCGTCCTCCGGGTCGAGCGCGACCGCCTGCCGCGCCGCCTCCTCGGCCAGCCGAAGCCTGCCGCGCATCGCATGGCACACCGCCAGGAGCCGGTGCGCGTAGGCGGACTCCGGCTGCTGGGCGGCCAGCTCCCGCGAAACCGCCAGCGCCGCCTTCGCCTTGCCCTGGCCGATCAGGCTCCGGGCCAGCTGCGAGAGGAACAAAAAGTCATGCGGCTCGGCGGCCAGCCCCTGCCGGATCAGCGCCTCCGCCTCCGCGTGGCGGCCCAGCTCCAACAACGCCGCCGCGCGTTGGCGCGCCCGCGCCTCAGCCACGCCGCCTCCTTCGCGCGACCAGCTCCGCCAGCCACGTCCCCACGATGACGAGGCCGCGCTGCCAGTACCCGATATGCGCGACGATGGCCGAAGCATGCGACCCGGCCACTGCCCAGAACTCGCCCGTCGCGAAACAGATCGCCGTGCTGGCCGCCGACACCGCGAATTTCGGACTGCGACGGCAGACGACGCTGAGAAAACGCCACCCGGCGGCGGAAATCTCGCGAAAGCTCCTTCCCGCCATCACGACCCCGGCCCCGAGCAGCACGCCGACGACGAGCCGGGGAACGATGTAGCTTTCCCCTCCGCTTCCTCGGACCCCCTGGAAGAACATCCAGAACGAGAGGATCGTGAGCCATTCCTGGCGTTTGAGGATCTGCCACAGTTTCACGAGCAGCGCGTCGTACGCGGGCTCGGGGTCGGTGGGATCCAGGCTCAACGACCGTCGCAGCTCCCGGATCGTCCCGTCCAGGCCGAGTTGGTCCGAACGCGCCAGCGCCAATCCTCGGACCGCGTCCGTGTTCTCCGGCTCCAACCGCAACGCCCGCTGGAATGCGTCCTGCGCCTCCTCTTTGCCATGCGCGTCGCGCAGATGCAGGTATCCGAGCAGCACGAGGAACGCCGTCTGCTCGGGCTCGATCCGCAGCGCCTCCCGAGCAGCACGGCGCGCCCTTGTCGTCCGGTCTTGCCCGAACAGCGCACAGGCGAGCGTGTAGTGGCTCCACGCGTCCTCCGGGTCGAGCGCCACCGCCTGCCGCGCCGCCTCCTCGGCCTGTCCGAACTCCTCCCGCGCCAGATGGCTGCGCGCGAGGAGCCGGTGCGCGTGGGCGGACTCCGGCTGCTGGGCGACCAGCGTCCGCGCCGCCTCGGCCGCCTCTGCCCCTTTGCCCTGGCCGATCAGGCTCTGGGCCAGCTGCGAGAGCAACCGGAAATCCTGCGGCTCCTGCGCCAATCCCTGCCGGGCCAACGCCTCCGCCTCCGCGTGGCGGCCCAGCTCCAGCAGCGCCGCGACGCGCTGGTATGCCCCCGCCTCAGCCACGCCGCTCGTCATCTCTGCTCCGCGCGGCGAGCGCCCGAACCGCGAGCCCTAAGAACACAAGCCCGCCCCACGCCCAGCCGAGCACGGTCGCCGCCGCCAGCTGCGCGTAGCCGATCCTGGCGAGGGCAGCCGACCAGCCGGTCCCCGCCAACGCCCACAGCGTGCTCGTCACGAAACAGACCGCAGTGGAAACCGCGACGAGCGCGAGCATCGGCTTGCGCCGCAGCGCGCCCGCGAACAACCGCCAACCGCCCTCGGGCAAATGCGCGTGCAGCCTTCGGGTGAACCCGATGCCGATCGCGAGCACGACGCCCGCGACGACCCGGATCAGCAGCTCGCCCCAGATCTTCGGCTCCCAGAGGACGAACAAGCACCACGAGAGCCCGGCGAGCACCCGCTGCCAGAACAGGATCCACCGCGCCTCCCACTCCAGCGCGGAATACACCGGGTCAGGGTCGGTGGGGTCGAGGCGCAATGACTGCTGCAAACCGCGCACCGTCTCCGCGAGACCCGTGTTCGGTGCGTCCGCCCGCGCGAGCCCGCGCGCGGCGGCGGCGTTCTCCGGCTCGATCCGCAGCGCCTGCTCGAACAGGTCCTTGGCGAGCGCCTTGTCGCTCGGGAGGTGGAGCTCCCCGGCCAGCAAAAGGAACGGCACGCGCTCGGGGTCGAACTCCAACGCCTGCAAGGCGGCCAGCTTCGCCTCCCCGTCGAACACCCGGTGCTTCAGCACAAAGGCGAGCAGGTAGTGGTTGTACCCGTTCTCCGGGTCGATCGACAGCGCGCGACGGACCTCGGCCTCGGCCTCCTTCGTCCGTCCGAGCATGGCGAGGCAGTTCGCGAGCAGACGGTGCGCCCGGTCCGAGCCGGGCGATCCTGCGACCAGCTCGCGCGCGGGCCCCAGCGCGTCTTGCGCCCGGCCCTGTCCGGTGAGGCTGCGCACCAGCTGGTCGAGCAGCCCGGCTTCGCCCGGCTCCGCCGCGAGCCCCTGCCGGATCAGCGCCTCGGCCTCCGCGTCCCGGTCGAGCTCCAGCAGAATCTCGACCCGCTGGCGCAACGAGTCATCCATGGAGCCGCCCTCCCGCCCCTGTCCCGCCGTCGGCCGCAAGGCGCGCGGCTTCGCCCTCCCGCCCGTGCGCGGCCGCCGCGTCCGATGGCCGGAAGAACAAGCGGAGCACGAGCAGCATCACCATCGCCACCAGCAGCGTGCCCCGGAACTGGACCGCGAACTCGGCGCACTGCCGCGAGCCGGTGGCCACGAACCCCGCGACGGAGAACTGCAGCCCGAGCGCGAGCAGCATCGTCCCGCACAGCAGCCAGTCCGCCCGGAGCCAGCGCAGGACGAGGGAGCGGGTCCGGCTCGGGATGCGCCGGTAGAGCACTGCCATCGCGGACCAGGACGCGACGAGCAGCGCGGACAGGAGCCATCGCAACGGCGTGTGCCGCAGAGGCTCCGTCCGGGGCGCGGCCTGGGGCCGGAGCGCCGGCTCCGGGGCTTCGGCGCGGCGCGGGAGGACGAGCGTCCGCTCGGTCGTCGGCCCGCCCGGCTCGGCGGGCGGCACGCGGACCGTCTCCGTCGTCCGCGTCCAGCTGAACGAGGGGACCAGGGGTCCGGTCGCGCCATGCCTGGCGTTGGCGAGTGCTTCCCCCGCGCGGACCCCGAAGATCATCACGCCGACCACGGCGACCGTCAGATTCACCCACCAGACGAAGAGCCGCATGCCGCCGCGCCGAACCTCGAGCGGGACGAGGCCCGGTCCGGTCATCGGCCCTTGCGCCGCTTGAAGTACTGCGCCAGCTCGTCGTACGCCCCGTCCGCGTTGCCGTGCGCCGCGACGTTGCGCGCGACGGCGAACCACGGCCCGGTGGACGGCCGGACTTCTTTGAGGGCGGCTTCGAAATCTTTCTGGGTGATCGGGCGGACCTCCCCGGTGCGCAGGGAGTCGGCGAGCGCCCGCTGGGTCGCGGTGTGGCACAGATGCGCGAGGTCCGCCCCGGAGAAGTCCTCCGTCGCCCGCACCAGCGCGTCGAGGTTGACGCCTGCGACCGGGCGGTCGCGCAGGTGCAGCCGGACCACGCCCTCCCGCGCCGCCGCGTCCGGCGGCAGCACGAGCAGGGTGCGGTCGAACCGGCCGGGGCGTTTGAGCGCGGGGTCCACGTCCCACGGCGCGTTGGTGGCTCCGAGGACGAACACCCCCTCGTTGTCGCTCTGCGCCGAGTCGAGCTCGCTGAGCAGCTGGTTCACCACCGTCCGCATGGCGCTGTTGTGCCGCAGGTTGGAGCGCTTCTGGCCGAGCGCGTCCACTTCGTCGAAGAACAGCACGCACGGAGCGTTGCGCCGAGCCATCTCGAAAACGTCTTTGAGGTTGCGCTCGCTCGTCCCGATGTACATGTCGAGCACCTCGGCGATGCCCACCTGGTAGAAGTTCGCGCCCAGCTCCCCGGCGAGCGCCTTGGCGACGAACGTCTTCCCGCAGCCGGGCGGGCCGTAGAGCAGAAGACCGCCCTTGAGGCTGAGCCCGAACGCTTTGGCCATCTCGGGATTGCGCATCGGCGCGAGGAACGCCGCCTCCAGGCGCGTCTTCACCTCGGCCATGCCCGCCACATCGGCCAAGGTGAGCCCTGGCCGCTCGATGTCTTCTGGGATCGCGGTCGAACCAGGCGGGTCGGAGACGAACGCGGGCTCCACGATCCCTTTGACCTGCTCCTCCGCCGCCGCCCAATCGAACTCGCCCTGCGGCGAAGGCCCGCTCGGCGGCGGAGCGGGGGCCGAGAGCTTGGCCGACACCTCTTGCAAAGCCTGCAGCGCGGCCTCGTTCGAAGGGTCCAAGCCCACCGCCGCGACGCATTGTGCGAGCGCCTCGGGCAATCGCCCGGCCTGCGCCAGAAGCCCTGCCGCGCGCACCCGCAGACCCACCACTTCCGGGTTCTCCGCCACCGCAGCGAGAAGCTCGGCGATCACCGCCTCCTGCCCCAAAACGCCTCCTCCTGAGCCTTCGGTCCGACAATGCTCCCGAGTCTACCGATCAGCTCGTCCCTAACGCGACTTCGCGGAGAAACCACTAGACTTGGGATCTGTGACCGACAACCATCACGTCATCCGCGAGGGTGTCGCCTCGTATCTCGCTGATCACGACCTGCAAGAGACCGAGGAATGGCTCGAGTCCCTCGACAGCCTGGTGGCGCGCGAAGGGCCCGAACGGGCCCGATTCGTGATCTTGCGCCTGCTGGAGCGCGCGCACGAGAAGGGCGTGGCGGTCCCCTCGCTCACCTCCACCGACTTCGTCAACACCATCCCGACCGAGCTGGAGCCGGAGTTCCCCGGCGACGAGGAGATCGAGCGCCGCTACCGCGCCTGGATTCGGTGGAACGCCGCCGTCATGGTGCACCGGGCGCAGCGCCCGGGGATCGGGGTCGGCGGGCACATTTCCACCTACGCCTCCGCGGCCTCCCTCTACGAAGTCGGGTTCAACTGGTTCTGGCGCGGCAAGTCCCACCCTTCGGGCGGCGACCAAGTGTTCATCCAGGGCCACGGGTCGCCGGGCATCTACGCCCGAGCCTTCCTCGAAGGCCGCATCCCCTCGAGCCAGCTCGACGGCTTCCGCCAGGAGCGCAGCCACGAGGGCCGGGGCGGCGGACTGCCCTCCTACCCGCACCCGCGCCTTTTGCCGGGGTTCTGGGAGTTCCCCACCGTGTCCATGGGCCTGGGGCCCGCGAACGCCATCGCCCAGGCCCGGTTCAACCACTACCTGCACGACCGGGGGATCAAAGACACCTCGGGCCAGCACGTCTGGGCGTTCCTCGGCGACGGCGAGATGGACGAGCCGGAGTCGCGGGGCCTCTTGCAGATCGCGGCGACCGAGGCGCTGGACAACCTCACCTTCGTGGTGAACTGCAACCTGCAGCGCCTCGACGGGCCGGTCCGGGGCAACGGGAAGATCATCCAGGAGTTGGAGTCCTTCTTCCGGGGCGCGGGCTGGAACGTCGTCAAGGTGATCTGGGGCAGGGAGTGGGACGCCCTGCTGCACGCCGACCAGGACGGCGCGCTGGTCAAGGTCATGAACGAGACCCCGGACGGGGACTACCAGACTTACAAGGCCAACGACGGCGCCTACGTGCGCGAACATTTCTTCGGCAAGGACCCGCGCACGAAGGCGCTGGTCGCGGACTACACCGACGAGCAGGTCTGGAACCTCAAGCGCGGCGGGCACGACTACCGCAAGATCTACGCCGCCTACCGCCGCGCGCTGGACCACCAGGGCCAGCCCACGGTCATCCTCGCCCACACCATCAAGGGCTACGGCCTCGGCTCGAACTTCGCGGGCCGCAACGCCACCCACCAGATGAAGAAGCTCACCCTCGACGACCTGAAGAACTTCCGGGACTCCTTGCGCATCCCGATCTCCGACGCGGATCTCGAGCGCGACCCGTACCTGCCGCCGTACTACCACCCCGGGGAGAGCGCCCCGGAGATCCAGTACCTGTTGGAGCGCCGCCGGGAGCTCGGCGGCTTCCTGCCGCAGCGGCGCACCAAGCCGAGGCCGCTCGCCCTGCCGGACGACAAGCCGTACGCGACGCTGAAGACCGGCTCGGGCAAACAGCAGGTGGCGACGACGATGGCGCTGGTGCGCCTGTTCCGAGAGCTGCTCAAGGACAAGGAGATCGGCCCCCGCATCGTCCCGATCATCCCGGACGAGGCCCGGACCTTCGGCATGGACTCCTGGTTCCCGTCGCTGAAGATCTACAACCGGCTCGGGCAGCTCTACACCTCGGTGGACGCGGACCTCATGCTCGCGTACAAAGAAAGCTCGGTCGGCCAGATCCTGCACGAGGGCATCAACGAGTGCGGCTCGACCTCCTCGTTCACCGCTGTCGGCACCTCGTACGCGACGCACGACGAGACGATGATCCCGATCTACATCTTCTATTCGATGTTCGGCTTCCAGCGCACCGCCGACAGCATCTGGGCCGCCTCCGACCAGATGGCCAAGGGCTTCCTGCTCGGAGCCACCGCCGGGCGCACCACGCTCACCGGCGAGGGCCTGCAGCACGCGGACGGGCATTCGCTCCTCATCGCGCACACCAATCCGGCGGTCGTCGCGTACGACCCCGCGTTCGCGTACGAGATCGCCCATATCGTCCAAAGCGGCCTCTCGCGCATGTTCGGCCCGCACCCGGAAGACCTCATCTACTACATCACCCTCTACAACGAGCCAGTCCACCAGCCGGAAGAGCCCGCCGACCTCGACGTCGACGGGCTCCTCAAAGGCATGTACCTGTTCCGCGGGCCCGAGTCGGACACCGGGCTGCAGGCGAACATCCTCGCCTCCGGCGTCATCCTCCCAGAGGCGTTGCGGGCGCAGGAGCTGCTGCGCGAGCACTGGCAGGTCGGAGCCTCCGTCTGGTCGGTGACCTCCTGGGGCCAGCTCGCGAGGGACGGCGAGCTCAGCGACCAGAGCGCGCTGCGCCATCCGGACCAGCCGCGCCGAGCCCCCCACGTCACCAGCGCGCTGAAATCCGCTGTCGGACCCGTGGTCGCGGTCTCGGACTGGGCGCGCGCCGTCCCCAACCTCATCCGCCCCTGGGTGCCGCACCGGTTCACCGCGCTCGGCGCGGACGGCTTCGGCTTCTCCGACACCCGCAAGGCCGCACGCCGAGTGTTCAACATCGACGCGGAGTCCATCGTCGTCGCCGTGCTGCTCTCGCTGGCCGAAGACGGGAACTTGGACCGCTCCGTCGCCGCGCAGGCCGCCGAGCGCTACCACATCGACGACGTGTTAGCCGTCGCCGCCGATGAGCGCTAAAGCCGGGACCACCGGGGAGGTGGCGCTGTGAGCCCCGGCCCCGGCGATCCGCCCCGGCCGAGACGGGCGAAAAAACGCAACCGCGAGCCGTTGCCCGAAACCTTGCTGCGCAGGATCAAACACTTCTCCGGGTATCTGGCCACGGACGCGGTGCGGTCCATGGCCGACCAGCTGCCGTACTTCGCGGAGCTGGACACCAACCAGCGGGCGAATGTGCAGCTCGTGGTGCAGACCGCCGTGGTGAACTTCGTGGAGTGGCTCCAAAAGCCCGAGCCGCAGACCGGGCTCGCGCTGCAACCGTTCGAGGTCGTGCCGCAAGACCTCGCCCGGCACATCACGCTGTCGCAGACCGTCGAGATGATCCGGGTCGCGCTCGAGCATTTCGAGCATTACTTGCCCGCCCTCGCCAAAGACGAGCAGCAGCTCATCAATCTCACCGAGTCGGTGCTGCGCTACGGGCGGGAGATCGGCTTCGCCGCCGCCGCCGCGTACGCCGAGGCCGCGGAAGCGCGCGGCTCTTGGGACAACCGGCTCGAAGCCGTCCTGGTCGACGCGGTGATCCGGGGAGACGCGAGCGGCGAGCTGCAGTCCAGGGCCGCCACCTTGAACTGGGACGCGAGCGCGCCCGCGACGGTGATCGTCGGCGAAGCCCGCGCGGACTCCCCGACGAGCATCCCGGTCCTCATCCACAACATCGCCCAACGCCACACCGGAGCGGCGCTCTCCGCCGTGCACGGCCGCAAGCTCATCACCGTCATCTCCGGCACGCTGCCCTCCAACCAGACATTCCTCGCCGAGCTGCTCAAGCTGTTCGACGACGCGCCGGTGATCATCGGGCCGACCGCGCCGTCGCTCGCCGAGGCTCGGACCTCGGCGATGGAGGCGCTCGCCGCGCTCGACGCGGTGGCGGGATGGCGCGGGGCCCCCCGGCCCGCGCATTCCGACGAGCTTCTGCCCGAGCGCGTGCTCAACGGGGACCTGTCCGCAGCGCGCGCGCTCACCGAACAGGTCGTGGCCCCGCTGCTCGCCGCAGGGTCGAATCTCTTGACCACGCTGGAGTCGTATCTGGACTCCGGCGGCGGGGTGGACGCGTGCGCGCGGGAGCTTTTCGTGCACCCGAACACCGTCCGATACCGGCTGCGCCGGATCGCGACCGTCACCGGGCTGGACCCGACCGATCCCAGGGACGGGTTCGTGCTCCGCGTGGCGAGCATCATCGGCAAGATCAGCGCCACGCCGGGGCCGAAAGACGTCGGCTTCACATCGACCTGGGCCGCCCAACATCGCGACACGCTGGTCGACGACGCGCGGGACACCCTGTCGGCCTTTCCGCCGAAGACCACGCAAGACCTCTAGCGAAACCACAGAGTTTCATCACAAAAAGGTAACGCGATTTGTAGACTTCTACAAATTACCTAGGGCAATTTCGTCATGTCGCACACCGCGCCGAGAAGCCTGCTTAGTGTTTTCTTAAATTCATGCGCTCAATAGTTGCCCCTGGGCAAGGGTCCCAGTCCGCCGGGATGCTCACGCCGTGGCTCGCGCTCCCCGGAGCGGCGGAACGCGTCGCGGCGTGGTCGGAGCAGACCGGTCTCGACCTCGAGCACCTCGGCACCGCCGCCGAGGCGGAGCAGGTCACCGACACGGCAGTGGCCCAGCCGCTCATCGTCGCAGTTGGCCTGCTCGCGTGGGAGCAGCTGCGCCAGGACGGCTTCGCGGTCGACGCGGAGACCGTCGTCGCGGGGCACTCCATCGGCGAGCTCACTGCGGCCGCCGTCGCCGGAGTGATCACCTCGGACGAGGCCGTCCGGCTCGCCGCGATCCGTGGCGGCGCGATGGCCAAAGCCTGCGCCCTCGCCCCGACCGGCATGTCCGCGCTCCTCGGCGGGGACGAGGAAGCCGTGCTCGCCCGGCTGGCCGAACTCGGCTTGGTCCCCGCGAACCGCAACGCGAAGGGCCAGATCGTCGCGGCGGGCCCCTTGGATTCCCTCGAAGCGCTCAAAGCGGACCCGTCGGCGGGCGCCCGCATCCGGACGCTCTCGGTGGCGGGCGCGTTCCACACCGAGCACATGGCCACGGCTCGCGAAGCCGTCGCCGAAGCCGTCGCCGCGCTGCGGCCGAGCGACCCGGTCGCGATCCTGCTCTCGAACGCGGACGGCCAGGCCGTCCGTTCCGGGGCCGAAGTGCTCGCGCGCATCGTCACGCAGGTCACGTCCCCGGTACGCTGGGATCTCTGCCAGGCGACGATGCGCGAACTCGGCGTGGACACCATGACCGAGCTGCCGCCAGCCGGTACGCTCTCCGCGATTGCGAAACGCGAGTTGCCTGAGACCAACACGCACGCGGTGAAAAAAGTAGAAGACTTGGCGCTCGTCGCCGACCTCGGGTGACGCGCTCGCGCCACCCTTGACCCAGAGCGGCAGCGAGCAAAGAGTTCGACAACCTCTGCCGACACAGTAGAAAAAGGAGACGGCCAAGTGCCTACCAGTGAAGCCGAAATCATCGCCGGGATCGCCGACATCATCGAAGAAGTCACCGGCATCGAGCCCTCGGAGATCACCCCGGAGAAGTCCTTCATCGACGACCTCGACATCGACTCGCTGTCCATGGTGGAAATCGCCGTGCAGACCGAGGACAAGTACGGCGTCACCATCCCCGACGAGGATCTGACCTCCCTGCGCACCGTCGGCGACGTGGTCGCCTACATCCAGAAGCTGGAAGAGGAGAACCCCGAGGTCGCCGAGAAGATCCGCGCTTCGGTCGCGGACGGCGGCAAGGACTCCGAAGAGGCCAAGGAAGCCATTCGCCAGGCTGCGGCCGAGATCGAGGCCAAGAAGGCCGCCGAGGCGAAGTGAGGTAGAGATGAGCTCTGCACCAACCACCCTCAACGGGGGTTTCCCGAGCGTCGTCGTCACTGGCATGCACGCGGTGTCCGGGCTCGGCCACGACATCGACACGACCTGGAGCAACCTGCTCGAGGGCAAGAGCGGCGTCGAGAAGCTGGAGACCGGCCGGATCACCGGCCTCCCCCTCGACGGGCTCCCCGCCCAGATCGGGGCCCAGCTCAAGTTCGACCCGACCGAGACCCTCAGCCGGGTCGAGAAGCGCCGGATGAGCTACACCCAGCAGCTCGGCGTGGTCGTGGCCCGTCAGCTCTGGGAAGAGTCGGGCAAGCCTGAGGTCGACGGCGACCGGCTCGCCGTCATCGTCGGCACCGGCCTCGGCGGCGGCGACGCGATGATCGACACCATCGACCGAATGCGCGACGGCGGATACAAGAAAGTGTCCCCGCTGTCGGTGCAGATGATCATGCCGAACGGCACCGCTGCGGTGATCGGCCTCGAACTCGGCGCCCGCGCCGGGGTCGTCACGCCGATCTCCGCGTGCGCGACGGGCACCGAAGCGCTCGTGCACGCGTGGCAGATGATCGTCATGGGCGACGCCGACATGGTGGTCGCGGGTGGCATCGAAGGCGTCATCGACGCGATTCCGATCGCGTGCTTCTCGATGATGCGCGCGCTGTCCACGCAGAACGAGAACCCGAAGGCCGCCTCCCGTCCGTTCGACAAGGACCGCAAGGGCTTTGTCTTCGGCGAAGGCGGCGCGCTGCTCATCCTCGAGCGCGAGGAGCACGCCAAGGCGCGCGGCGCGAAGATCTACGCCCGGCTCATGGGCGTCGGCCTCACCTCGGACGCCTTCCACATGGTCGCCCCCGACCTTGAGGGCAAGGGAGCCGAGCGTGCCATGAAGCGCGCCATCGAGCGAGCAGGGATCTCCGCGTCGGACATCACCTACATCAACGCGCACGCCACCGGCACGGACGTCGGCGACCCCGCTGAGGCGATGGCCATCAACCGGGCGATCGGCGACCACCCTGCGGTGTACGCCCCGAAGTCCGCGCTCGGCCACTCCATCGGCGCGGTCGGCGCGCTCGAGTCCATCCTGACGATCAAGGCTCTCGAGGACGGGATCTCCCCGCCCACGCTGAACCTCGACAACCAGGATCCGGAGATCCACTTGGATGTCGTCCACGGCGAGAGCCGCAAGGGCAACTTCGAGTACGCGATCAACAACTCGTTCGGGTTCGGCGGACACAACGCCGCGCTCGTCTTCGGGAAGGTCTGATCCCGTAGCTACAAACGTGTGAGCCCCCCGGTTTCGGCCGGGGGGCTCACACGTTTGTATAGGCTGCCTCGCCCAGGTCAGGAAACCCCCGCCTCGGTTCCATGATGGGGATGAAGGGGTTCCATGCGTTTGATTCCGCAGGGGCTCTCCTGGAAAAGATGGCTCGCCTGGCTCTAGAGCCTGCTCACGAAGGCAGGAGCCCGCCGTTGTGGTTGGTTTTCTGTCGGTAAGTGCGATTCCTTGGCGGACAGGTGGTCGCGCTCTGTTAGGCCGGTCGATGCCGCATCGGGCGAGGGCAGCCTTCCGCGCGGCGGCGGTCTATCGCGGGGCTTTCCCCGTCCGGTCGTGAGTCGACGGCCTAGGGCCATCGCGTCGGCCAGAGCTCGCCATTGCGCTCCGAGCCGACATTTCAAGGACAAACAGACGCTGCTTGACGCGCGCGCCGCAGACGCGGCGAACCCCGCTTTCGCGACGGCGCTCGGCTTGATCGCTGGGGCACAACATCAGCGCGGAAACCGCGACCGAAGTCGCGGGCGAGACCATCGCCCGCCTCACAAACGCCGTCGCCCTTCCGAAGAAGGCTTAACCAGCGGACCGAGCCCGTTCCGAGGAGACCGCCGACCCTTCCCGATACGGCTCCAGCGCCTCGTCCCACGCGCCGCCAAGCGCCTCGTCCAGTTGCGCGGCGAACCACGCGCCGTCCCGCCTGCCCTGCGCTTGGCCCATGAGCGTGCGCACGTACGCCTCGCCGAGGATGATGTCGCCGTTGGCCCCGATCTCGCCCCGCCACATGCCGAGGCCGGGGACATAGCTGAACCGCTCGCCGTTCACCCCGTAGCTGGGGTCCTCGGTGACTTCGAACCGGAGCATCGGCCATTGGCGCAACGCGCTCACCAGACGGGCTCCTGTGCCGACAGGGCCGACCCAATCCACGACAGAGCGCTGCGCCCCTGGCGCGGCTGCTTGCTCTCGCCAGACGAGATCGGCAGGCGCTCCGAGCGCAGTGGAGAGCGCCCACTCCACGTGGGCGCAAACCGCTGTGGGGGCGTAGTGGATGTAAACGACTCCACTCGCCTCCTGGACGGTCGCGTTGTGTGCACTATGAACTTGCTGGCGCACTTTCCTACCTCCTGCGTCGACGAGAATCGTCTTCCCCAACGTGCTCGCGACGTGTGAGATATGGAGTGCGGGGGCTGAACCCTGCTTTCAAGTATGCATCAAAACTCCCGCACGCGCTAGGGCCTCACCGCCGCCGCGCCCTTCGGCGCAGGATCCCGAAACCGAAGCCGAACTTGATCAACGCCCACATCACCGACCTGCCCAGCGGGGAGAGAAAGCCGAGACGGCGCCCGCCCGCCCCCGTCGGCTCGATCGCAACCGTCCACGTGACCTTCGTGCCCGAGGCGGTCGGCTCCAGCCGGTAATCCTCCGCGAACGCGCGGAGCCCCGGAAAGGCCGCCTCCGGCATGTCGAAGCTCAGCCGCGCGTTCGGCACGACGTGCAGACAGTGCTCGACGGCGTAGAAGCGCTTCCCGACCGAGAGCCGCCGCAGCGAGTTCGGCCCGTGCGGAGGCGCGCCCTCCCAGCGAAAACGCAACAAAGGCAACCAGCTCAGATCCTCGAGCAAGCCCCACACCTGCGCCACCGGGGCTTTCAGCTCCGCTGAAGCCTGGAACACGATGGGCGCGGTTCGGTAGAAGCTGTCATCGACACGGCGGAGCTGGACCGACATCAGCCCAGACTAGCCGAGCGCCCGCGAAGCGCCGCGCATCCGCCCGAGCCGGGCCCGTCTCAGGCGAACTCGGCCAAGACCGCGTCGGAGAACACGGGCCAGACCGGTTTCGCCCAGCCGTCGGTGAACGGGCGGTCCGCCAGCGCGACACAGCCGAGCCGGGCGACCGGGTCCACCCACAGGAACGTCCCCGCCGCCCCGAAATGGCCGAACGTCGCCGGGGAGTTCCGCGTCCCCGTCCAATGCGGGCTCTTCCCCGAACGCGTCTCGAACCCCAAGCCCCAATCGTTCGGCTTCATGTTGCCGTAGCCGACCAGAACGCCGTCGAGCCCTCTGAACTGCACGCTGCGCGCCTCGGCGAGCAGCTCCGGCGCGGCGAGGCGCGGCGAAAGAAGCTCCAAGGCGAATCGGGCGAGGTCGCGGCAATGCGCGCTCGCGCCCCAGGCCGGGGAGCCGTGGAACGACACCGCGCCCATCCCGAGCGGGGCGAACACGGCCTCGGCGGCGTACTCGTGGAATCCGATGCCAGTTCCCCGCTCGACATGCTCCGCCAACGCCTCGATGCCCGCGTTGGAATATATCCTGCGCGTCCCCGGCTTGGCGAACGGCACACGGCTGTCGAACGGCAAACCCGAGGCATGGGCGAGCAAATGCCGGACCGTGGAGCCTGGGGGCCCCGCCGGATCGTCCAAGCCGAACGCGCCCTCTTGCGCCGCGAGCAACGCCGCGTACGCGCTGAGGACCTTCGTCACCGAGGCGAGGGGAAAACTCCGCTCGACCTCGCCGTGCTCGGCGAGCACTCCCGAAGGACCGACCACGACGGCCGCCGCATGGTCGACCGGCCACGTTTCGATCAACGAGAGAGCAGGCATGGCTTCCGCTCAGTTGTTGGGCGGCGGGATGTCCTCGATCGGCGGCGGGAAGGCCGGTCCGCTCTGCGTCGTCGGAGCCTGCGGAACCGACGGGCTCGGAGTCGAGCTCGGCGCTCCCGGACGGGTCACCGTGGTGGTCACCGGGGGCTGCGGGCGCGGCGCGTTCGTCGTCCGAGGCGGAACCGGAGGCGCGGGCGGCGGGGTGTACACCGGCGGAGCCGAGGTCGTCTCCGGCGCGGGCGGCGGGGTCTCGGCGGGCGGCGGCACCGGAGTCGGAGCCTCGTTCGGCTGCGAAGCCTCCGGAGCAGGCGGCGGGGTCTCGGCGGGCGGCGGAGTCTCCGCGCCCTCCGGCGGCGGCGGAAGCTCCGCCCCGTCCGAAGGCACCGGAAGATCCGAACCCGCGACCGACGGCGTGGCGGGCGCTTCCGAAGCAGGAGTCTCCGGGGCCTTGTTCTCGTCAGTGGAGCAGCCAAGCACGGCGAACCCCGCGAAAGCCGCAGCAGCAACCGCCTTCATCGTCAGCTTTGGGATCGATGTCGTCGTTCCCGGATCAGGTCTGATCACCCCAGCACCTCGCCTTTCATCCTTCATTGTGACCGCTTTGCTTCTCGTGTGGACACGGGCGAATGCGGATTACCTTGTAATCCTAGCCGCGCATGATCGAAACGCGCGACACGGGGGGTTCGACGCGACACGGGAATTCGACGCCAGCGCCACATCCTCGCGCACAGCGCGACGCCCACACAACGGCGGGGATCCAGAACCCCATGCCTCGGCCAGCTCCCCGGACAAGCTTCCAGAGCCAGGGAACCAGCCGGAAATTGCCGCAGATCCGACCAGGACGTACAGCCCCAGACGCCCCCGAGCGCAGCCGTGGAACTTAAGGAAGCCCGAGAGGGATCGGACCGAAGGAACGCGCAAGCATCAGCGCGCTATGCTGGTTCTCGTCAACAACTCGGTTGGCCCAGCACCGGCCACGCCACGTCACGGCGTTCGACATGACTCTTGCGAACGAAAGGGCACGGCCCCTCCCGGCCCAGTGAACCCGCACCGGCCGCGCCGCCCTCGGCGTGACAGCTCCGCGATCTACTATCTCCATCAATGGCGGCTGCATGTCGAACGCACCGAGCGGCGAGTCCGCAAAGCGGGGCACACATACACCGGCTGCCCGTGCTGCGACGAATACGCCGAATTCATCATGTTCAGCAATGCCCGCGACGAGCTCGAAGAACTGATGCGCAACAGAGGCCGACGAGCCCGTTCCTTACGAGCCGCCGTCGCGCAGCTCGACGAGCGCTACCGACGCGCCACCGTCGAACGGCAAAACTGGCGCGTCGAGCCGTGGTGGAACAACCGCATCCCTTGGGCCTGAACCAAAGCGGCGAAGCAATGTGGGCCGTTCACGGCCTCCGAGACCGCCGAGGGAAGCCCCCACCAGGGCGAAAACCACCCGTCTGAGCCTGTAGAATCCTGCCCTGGACGACTGGCCGTGGACTTCCAGCCACAAAAGCAGCCAGTCCCAGGGGCTGTAGCTCAGTCGGTTAGAGCCGGGGACTCATAATCCCTTGGTCGCGGGTTCGAGCCCCGCCGGCCCCACAACACACGCGCGGCGAACCCGCGACCAGTCGCGACAGCCCGCAAGGACTCGTCGACCAGAGCATATTGCTCTGCGCTTAGAGGCCGTAGCGGGTCCAGATCGGCAGGACTGCGTTGAGGTGGCTCATGAATTTTTGCAGCCCGACGCGGGACTGGGTGCCGCCGAGCGGTTCGTCGGAGCAGTTCGGGTAGGCGATGCCGAGCCCGAAGAGCCCTGGGGCGATGATGCCATTGGCGGGATTGTGTTCGAGCGGGCCCCATTGCGGCGTGCCGGGTTTGCGCCTGCGCTCGAACCCCACGGTGTACACGATGTGGTCGCACTCTCCGAGGCGCGCCGCGAATTCGGGGGTGCCGGTGTGGACTCGTTGGAGGCGGTCCGGGAGCGTTCCGTCGATGTGTTCTTTCGCCCAGAGGGCGGCTTTCCCTTTCAGCCCGGTGTCGTCGAAGAGCGTCCATCCGTCCATCGGCAGGGCGTAGCGCAGCGGGCTGCGGTAGAAGTTGACCACCTTCGCCACTGGCCGGTCCAAGAGGTTCGGCAGAGCGACCATGCTCGAATGCGACGATCCGAACACGGCGACCACGGCGCCGTCGAGCGGCTGCGATGCGAGCTTGTCGGGGTTGAGCGCGATGTCGAGCGGGATCTCCCGAAGCCGGGGGTGCGCGAGCGATTTTGGCGTGGAGCCGACGGCGAGGATGACTTTCTCGGAGGAGATCGGGCCTTGGTCGGTCTCTATGGTCCAACGGCGCTCGCGCAGCGTGAGTTCGACGGCGTTGCCCCGCACGGCTTCGACTCGGCGGGCCAGGTGCTCGGTGATCCAGACCAGCGGGTCTGCGACCAGGCCGAGGGGGCAGGTGTCTCTGGGGTCGATCTCCGCGAGCTCGAACTGTGGCGCTTCGTGGTAGCGGAAGGCCGGGGATGCCTCTAGGTACTCGTGGAACAGCGCGACCGGCGTGTTGCCGGGCACCGCCCGCCATTTCCCGCCCAAGTCCCCCGCGGCGAACTCCGGGTCTATCCAGGCGATCTGATGCGCGGGGACGCCGTGGTCGAGCAGCCTGCCCGTCGCCGCGATGCCTGCGGGACCTGCGCCGATCACGGTCCACTTGTACTGAGTCGTCGTCATTCTGGTGCCTTTCCTACAGTGACGGAGTCGCGCGCCGCTTCGGGTTTTCGGCCGGAGCGGCGCTGGTTCCCAGTGTCCTTCGGAAACGTCTCCGCTGGTAGAGGCCCCGTTCTTGTGGGGGCACAAATGAAGTTTGTGTCTAGTGCGCTAGATGGCGAGGGCGCAGACCAGCGACAGGGCGAGCACGCATCCCCCGACGAGTCGCACTTCGCGCTTCGGGGAGGCCGCCGGGGAAGGCCGCGCGCGGCGCAGAGCGCGCCCGCGCCGCAGGGCGGCGTGGCAGAAGCCGGCCACGCACATGACAACGAGGAGGGCGGCGAACGCCCCGACCGGGCCGGGCCTGCATGTCCACTCGCGCAACGCGAGAAGCCCGGCGTTCCCGAAAACGGCGAGGGAGGTGCGGGACCAGGCGAGCACGACGCGTTCTGCCGCCAGTCCGTTCGCGTCGGTCATCGCGCCGCTGCGATCACCACGAGCGCGATGACGCAGACGAGGACGATCCCCGCCCCTAGGTACCAGGGCGGGGGCTGCTTGGGCAACGGCTCGCCCCGGCGGATGGCGCGCTCGGACTGGGCCCATCGGCGGATCCCCATCCCCGCCGCGAGCATCGCCAAGAGGTTCAGCGCGAGCCCGAACGCCTGCGCCGGTCCCGTGGCGAGCGGGCGCGGGAGCAGCTGCACAACCGCGACTGAGAGCGCCAGCAGACCGAGCGCCGTGCGCTGCCACGCCAGGAAGGTGCGTTCGTTCGCCAGCACGAACCGGCAGTCGGGCTCCGGGGCGGCCGGAGCGCCGCCGTCCTCAGGCCCGTCCGTCATGACCAGTCCTGAACTCTCGCTCGGTCGATCCCACGCTTGCGCCTTTCGTCGGGAGAAGGGTCGCGCGGCGCTTCGACGCGCCCGGCCGCAACACCGCAGACCCCAGTATCGAACGCCCGCCCCGGCTTCGGTAGACGGCTTGCCTTTGTGAGGTCACAAGCTGGGCTTGAGCCCCTGCCGCGTCACGAGCAGCCGCACGCGCTGCCGCAGCATTCCCCACAGCCCTCGCCGCAGCAATCGCCGCAACACCACGCGTCGCAGCAGTCGTCCCAGCGCCGCGCGCGTTTCGGCCCCCCAGGCTTCTTTTCCTTTTTCCGCTTCTTGGCCGAGTCCTCGTACGGCGCGGGCAGCCCCGTGACCGCCCGCGCGATTCTGGCGCGCAGGCCGTGCAGCAGGAGCGAGCGGACGAGCCCTGCGTCCGTCAGACGCAGCCGCGCGGACTCGTCGGCCACCAGGGTCCGCAGCGCTTCGAGCCGCGTCCGGACAGCTTCGAGCGGCGTGCCGGTCGCGATGATCGGGTTGAACGCTCCTGCTCGCCGGTCCGCCTCGATGTCGTCGAGCGCGTCCACGAGGTGCGCGATCTCCCCGTACGCGGCTCCGATCCGGCGCAACGGCGCTTCGTTCTCGAGCCGTCCGGCGACCCGTGCCGCCGCGGCGAAAACGTGCCCTGCGGCCTTTGCCGACGCGGCGGTCACGGCGGCGAGGCCAAGCTCTCGCGCCCGCAATTCCGTCTCGCCTTGCCGATCGAACTCGGCGAGCAGCCCCGGCACGTCCAGCGCGGCGGACACCTCGGGGTCCGAGGCCGCTTTCTTCGCCAGCATGTCCGCCGCGACCCCCGCCAGCATGCCTTTGACCCGTCCCGACGGGGCGAGCCCGGTCTGGCGCTCCATCACGACATCGCGCGCTTTCGCGGCGGTCAACGCGAGCGAGGCGACCGCCCCGAGCCGGACTCCGATCGAGGAGGACGGCACGACCTGCGCGACCGCGAACCTCCGCAAGGGGCAACGCCCCGAGGGCTCGCGCAGGGCGGACCCCTCCTCCAGCTGCGCCTCCACCAGTGCGGCGACGAGCACGGCGTCCGTGTTGACGGTCGCCCTGGCGAGCTGGCCGTGCCGGTCCCGGAGCGCGAGACACATCCCGCACAGCTGCGCCCGCCAAAGCTCGCGCGCTCGGTGGTCGAGCTGTTTCGCACATGGCTGCACAACTCCGAACACTGGACCAGTGAACCACACTCGGACGTGCGATGATGAAGCCATGCGCGCCCTCGCCCCGGCTTTGGCCCTCGGCGCCCTGCTCGGTTGGTGGCCGAGCGCCCTCGCGGACCCGGTTTTCATCGACCACGTCGCCTGGACCAACACCCCGGACGGGCCGAGCCTGCATGTCTTCCCCACGCAAGCGGGGCGGGACGCGCCCGCCGACGAGCAGGGCGAAGCATGGGCCGAGGTGCTCCGGCTCGCCCCGGACGCGGACTCCCCGAGCATGCGCGAGCAGTTCGACTGCCATCAAAGCTTCGCCAAGGCCAAGGAGAGCTGGAATCTCGAACCGTGGCGGCCCGTGGTCGGCGTGGCGGCGTTGCTGGCCAGCGCCTGCAATCCGGGGAAGAAGGAGGGGCCGCAGACCTGACCCGGCCCGCCGCGCGCTTGTCCGCCTGCTGCAGTACGATGCTGGCACTGGGAGAAACCCCCGTTGGCGGCAACGCCGCCGCCCTCGGGCGAGACGAAGGGGAAGCGTATGGCGCACTCGCCGAAGAACAACCAGGATCGATCGGGGCGGGCGGCTCACCGCTCCGGTCCTCGTAGCGCGGCGTTGCGCTGCCCTCGTGCCGGCCGGCGGGCGGAGGCGGAGGCGTTCGTCTCGTTCCTGATGGTCCGCCTGCGCGAGACGGTCAACCAGTCCCGCCCCCGGAGCCAGCTGCTCGGCCTGTGCGCCGCCTCGGCGAAAGCCGACCTGGCCGCGCTGATGAGCGAGCTGCCCGCCCGGCAGCTCATCACTCATGTCGCCACGCACGCCTTCGAGCTCGAAGGGCAGGAGAGCGTCCACGATTTCGTGTGCCGCTTCGACTGTCGGCGCGACCAGGTGCGGGTGCTGCTCGGCAGGGTCCAGCGCGGGGCTGAGGGTTGGCGGGTGGTCTCGCTGCACCAGCTGCCGACCGGGTTCCGCGGTCGTTCTACAGTCTGAAGATGGCCGATTCGACTCAACCGACCCCCTTCGACCCGACGCAATGGCAGAGCGTCCCCGGCTTCGCGGACCTCACCGACATCACCTACCACCGGCACGTGGAGATCGGGGCGGCGCGCATCGCCTTCGACCGCCCCGAGGTGCGCAACGCGTTCCGCCCGCACACGGTGGACGAGCTCATCGCCGCGCTCGACCACGCCCGCACCAGCCCGGACGTCGGCGTGGTGCTCTTGACGGGCAACGGCCCCAGCCCGAAAGACGGCGGGTGGGCGTTCTGCAGCGGCGGCGACCAGCGCATCCGTGGCCGCACCGGCTACCAGTACGCGAGCGGCGAGGACGCCTCCACCGTGGAGAAAGGCCGGGCGGGCAGGCTGCACATCCTCGAGGCGCAGCGCCTGATCCGGTTCATGCCGAAAGTCGTGATCGCGCTGGTGAACGGGTGGGCGGCGGGCGGCGGGCACAGCCTGCACGCGGTCTGCGACCTCACGCTCGCGAGCCGGGAGCACGCCAGGTTCAAGCAGACCGACGCGGACGTGGGCAGCTTCGACGGCGGCTACGGCAGCGCCTATTTCGCCAAGCAGGTCGGGCAGAAGTTCGCCCGCGAGGTCTTCTTCCTCGCGCGCCCCTACACCGCCGAGCAGATGCACGCGATGGGTGCGGTGAACGCCGTGGTCGAGCACGGCAGGCTCGAAGCGGAGGGGATCCAGTGGGCTCGGGAGATCCTCGGCAAGTCCCCGCAGGCGGTCCGCATGCTCAAATACGCGTTCAACCTCGCCGACGACGGCATGGTCGGCCAGCAGCTCTTCGCCGGGGAGGCCACACGCCTGGCCTACCAGACCGACGAGGCGGTGGAGGGCAGGGACTCGTTCCTGCAAAAGCGCGCCCCGGACTGGGCCCCGTACCCCTGGTACTACTGACCGGCGCTCGGCCGGCCGGGGCCGTCAGGCTCCGATCAGCCGGGCGACGCGCGGGTTTTTGCCGAGGCGGTACAGCAGGTCGACGGTCCGCTGGTTGAACACCAGGCCCGAGATCGTCCGCAGCAGGGCCGGGGACAGCCTGCGCATCGCGTACACCAGGTACGCCTCCGGCCGGACGAGCACTGTCTTGCGGTTGTGGCGCACCGCGCCCTCGATCGCTTTGGCCACGTTCTCCGGACCGGAGATCAGGTGCAGCGAACGGATCTTCTCGAACGCCGCCCCGGTGACCGACGAGCGCTGCTGTGCGTCCTCCGCGCTCGCCCCGGTGTGGGTGGCGGAGGCGAAGATGTTCGTCAGGACCGGTCCGGGGCAGATCACGCTCGCTCCGATCCGGTGCGGCGCGAACTCGGCGCGGATGCAGTCGGTGAACATCTTGACCGCGTATTTCGTCGTCGAGTACGAGGCGAGGCTCGCCATCGGCAGGAACGCGGCGGCGGAGGCGATGTTCACGACGTGCCCCGGCTTGCCCGCGTCGATCATCTGCTTGGCGAACAGCCGGGCCCCGTGCACCATGCCGAGCAGGTTGATGCCGATGATCCGGTCCCAGTCGGCCTCGGTGGTGTCGATGACCTCGCCGAGGATGCCGATGCCGGCGTTGTTGACGACGACGTCGCACACGCCGTGCTCGGCGCGCACCCAGTCGGCGAACTCCTCGAACTCCGCGACGTCGGTCACGTCGAGGTGGCGGGCGTAGGCTTCGCCCCCCTGCTCGCGGATCGCGGCGGCGGTGGCCTCGGCGGACTCCGCGTTGATGTCGCTGGCGACGACCCGCGCGCCGAGGCGCGCGAAACGCTGCGCGGTGACGCGGCCGATGCCGCTGCCCGCGCCGGTCACGACGACGAGCTTGACGTTTTCGAGCTTCACTTCGAGCCCTCCTTCTTCAGCCAGCCAAGCACCTTCTGCGGCAGTGCCGTCCGCTCGAACTGGCGCAGCGTCCCCTCCCCGGACAGCCGCGCGACCACCCGCATCACGGTCGGGCTCAGCCGCCAGAGCGCGTAGCCCAGATACGCCTCCGCGGTCACCGGCTGCACGGCGCGGTTGGTGCTCACCGAGCGCACGATCGCCTTGGCGACCGCCTCGGGGCCGCTGCCGAACTTCGCGATGGCGTTGGCGGAGAGGTCCTGGCGCGTGGCGTTGACCGCCGCGTCCGAGCCCAAATGGCGCGCCGCCGTGTAGAAGCCGGTGTTGATCGCCCCAGGGCAGATCGCGGTGACACCGATGCCGTGGCGGCGAAGCTCGAGCCGCAGCGACTCGGAGAACATCATCACGGCGGCTTTGGTCGTGCAGTACGGCGAGCTGGCGGTCACCGGCACATACGCCGCCGCCGACGCGACGTTGATGATCTGTCCGGGCGAGCCCGCGTCCACCAGCTGCCGCGCGTACAGCCGGGAGCCGGTGACCACGCCCCGGACGTTGACCGCGACGAGCGCGGACCATTCGGCGGCGGAGTGGTCGAGGAACGGCCCCGCCGTGGTGTACCCGGCGTTGTTCACCAGGACGCGCGGCAGGCCGTGCTGCGCTTGGACTTCTTTCAGGACGCGCTCCCACGCGGCGGGGTCGGTCACGTCGAGGGCCGCCGCCTCGCAGAAGCCCCCCTCCGCGCGGACCAGCTCCTCGGTCTGCCGCACGGTCTCGAAGTCGCGGTCCGTCGCGACGACCTTCGCCCCGCGCGCCGCGAAGGCCCGCGCGGTGGCCCGGCCGATGCCGCTGCCCGCGCCGGTCACCAGGACCGCTGCGCCGAGAAGGCTTTTCTCTTTGCCCATAGTTCGCTCTCTCCATTCGTGCGCCGGCTCGCCGACTGCTCGGGGAAGACGCGCTCGCGGCCCGGTATCTCGCGCGCAGGCCGCGAGCGCGAGTCAGACAGCCGACTTCTCTTCGGCAGGACTACGCCTGGCCCCGGCCTCCAGTTCCTCCGGCGCGCGGAACTCGTACGCGGACAAGTCCACGCGCGAGCTTTCCCGACGCGCCTCGAACAGGCTGGTGGGCCGGATGTACGGCATATCGCCAGCGGAGTTGACGTAGTAGGTCCGCAGGCCCTTGTTGACGGTGTTGAAGTAGTAGTCGATGTTCTCGTCGTTGCGCCGGATCTTCGCGTGGTACCGGTCGTGCGCCTCCTTGCGGACCTCCACCGCCCGCGCGCCCCGGCTGATCGCCGCCGAGATCACGTTGACCGCGTGGCTCGAGGAGATCTCGACCAGCTCGTGCCAGCCGGTGCCGATCCACGAGTACGGGCCGACCAGGATCCATCGGTTCGGCAGCTTCGGCACCGCGACGGACTGATAAGCCTGCAGCCGCTCGGTGTTGTAGAAGACGCCGAGGTCGAAGCCGTCGCGGCCGACGACAGTCCCCTCCACGTAGCTCTCCGGGTCGGAGAACAGGTGGTACCCGGTCGCCAGGACGATGGCGTCGAGGTCGAACGAGCGTCCGCTCCGGGTCGTGAGCCCTTCGGGCACGATCCGCTCGATCGGGTCGACGACCAGCTCGACGTTGTCCCGGTTGAACGACTGCAGGAAGGAGTTCGAGAGGGTCGGGCGCTTGCCGAGCGCCCCGTAGCCGGGCATGAGCCGGTCGCGGGTCTGCGGGTCGCGGACCACCGAGCGCAAGTAGCGGCGGTACAGCGCCCGAGCGCCGACGTCGAACCGGGGCGCGATCGCCCGGAAGACCCGCCTCGGCGTCTGGTACACCAGCCGCAACGCAAGCTCGACCAGCACGTTCGCGGCCACGCCGAGCGCGAACCCGACCGGGGGGAGCCCCAGGAACTTGCTCACCGGCTTCGGGAGGGCGAAGTCCGGCTTGGGCAGCGCCCAGACCGGGGTGCGCTGGAACACCGCCAAGGACGCGACCTCGGGGGCGATCGACGGGGTGATCTGGACCGAGCTGGCCCCCGTCCCGATCACGGCCACCCGCTTGCCCCGCAGGTCGTAGCTGTGGTCCCAGGAGTTCGGGCGCAGCACCTTGCCCGCGAAGTCCAGGTAGCCGGGGATGCCCGGATCCTCTTTCGCGGTGATGTAGGCCCCGATCGCGGAGATCACGAACTGGGCGGTGATCTCCTCGCCCGCCGAGGTGGTGAGCCGCCACAGGCCCTCGGCCTCGTCCCACTGCTCCTTGACGATCTCGACGCCCCATCGCGCGTGCTCGTACAGGCCGAACTGGCGCGCGACGGAGCGGTGGTATTCGAACACCTCCCGCCCGTAGGGGAACATGCGCGTCCAGCTCCGGTTGCGGGCGAACGAGTACTCGTAGGTGAAGCACGGCACGTCGACGCCGAGGCCGGGGTAGTGGTTGTCCCGCCAGCTCCCGCCGAAGTCGTCCGCGCGTTCGAGGATGACGAAATCCCTGTTCCCGCGCTGCACCAGCTGCGCCGCCGCGCAGATCCCGCCCGGCCCCGCGCCGATGATGGCGATTCGGTGTTGGGGTTGTTCGACCATCTTGACCTCTCAAATTCGCCTTGCACAGATGTCGCGGCGCCGGGGCGGAATTCCGCTCCGGCGCGTGCGGCCAGCCATACAGGACTGGCCTGAGGGTGTCTCGCATTACAGATACTACCCGTCGCAGACAGTACTCGAGAATGAGGGATCAGTCAACAATTGAATTTATATTCAATTGTTGACTGATGTTCAAAGCTGGCGGCGAGGCGGTACCCTTGCTGGCATGTCCAAACCGTTGTCGCGCACCGAGCGGCGCAAACAGGAGACCCGTCAGGAGATCTTCGACGCCGCGCTCGCCTGTTTCGCCGAGCGCGGCTACCACGCGACGGGGATCGCGGACATCGCCAAACGGGTCGGCATCGCGCAGGGCACGTTCTACCTGTACTTCGACAGCAAACGGGACTTGGTCAACGAGATCTTCGACGACTTCACCGGGCGGTTCACCACGGCGCTGGCCGACCTCCCGCCCGAAACCCCGACCAACTTGGCCGAGTACCAGAACCAGGCCGACCAGATCTCCCGCGCGCTGATGGGGGTCCTGCGCGACGCCCCGCAGGCCGCGCGGTTCTGGCTGCTGCAAGCCGCCGCCGTCGACGACGAGATGGCGGAGCGGGTCCTGCGTTTCTACGACACCTCGGACTTGGTGCAGCGCGCGTACCTGCAGCACGGCGTCGATTTGGGCTATTTCCGCCCGGACCTCGACGTCGAGCACGCGGCGCGGGCGATCAACGGGATGCTGCTCGCCGCCGCCTACTACAACCTGCGCGACCCGAGCGCTGAGGCGTTCGACCGGCTCGCCGAGACCGTCCGGCAGATCGGATATTTCGGCCTGGTGGGCCCCGACGGCCGGGACGGCTCCGGCGCGTGACGACGGCGGGCCGCTACCGGTAGGTCAGCAAACCCGAGGCCTCGCCCTCGAAATGGCCGTGCTCGTTGAACGACACCAGGCTCACCCCGGAGCGCCCGACGACGAGTTTGGTGATCCCAGCGTTGCAGACCACCCGGTGCAACGGCAAGAAGCTGCGCCCCCAGTCCGGCTCCGCGCCCCAGGTCAACGCCAGCGCGGCCAACGCGCCGATCACCCCGCCCGAGGTGAACACCAGCGCGTCCTCCCCTTTGCCGAGCTCCGCGACGAGTTCGTCGAGCACCCCGCGCGTCCGCTCGGCGAACGCGGGCCAGCTCTCCGCGCACGGGCTCGACTCCCCCGCGTCCACCCAGCCGGCCAACGCGCCGTCCAGCGAGCGCTGGAACGCGCGGGGGTCGGACCGGGCCCCGCCCGAGGCCCCGTGGCCCGCGAGCACGTCGTGGAAGTCGTACTCGTCCCAACGCGCGTCCGATTTCGGGACGAACCCCGCGGCCTCCGCCGTGCCCCGCTGGCGCGCCATCGTCCCGCACCACGCGACGGACGATCCGGCTCCCCGCCGCCGCAGCTCCTCGCCCACGGCCTGGGCTTGGCGCGCCCCCAGCGCGGAGAGCTGGTCGTAATCGGCGGCCCCGAACGAGGCCTGCCCGTGGCGGACTAAATAAATGACTCCCATCTCCGCCCGCTCACACCCCCGCCAATGCCTTGCAGCGCTGCTCCAAATAGTTCACGAAGAGCCAGAAGTCTTTGAACGCGGGGTTCGTGGTCTGGCCGTGGTGGTAGCGGAAGTAGATCTGCTGCAAGATCGCGGCCAGCCGGAAGAAGCCGAACACCTCGTAGAACGTCCAGTCCGCCGGGGCGAAACCGGTCCGCTCGACGTAACGGCCCAGGACTTCCGCCCGCGTGAGCATCCCCGGCAGGTGCGTCGGCTGGCGCCGGTAGCGCAGCGCGATCTCGTCGTCGTCGGCCTGGGTCCAATACGCGAGCGCCCCGCCAAGGTCCATGAGCGGATCGCCGAGCGTCGCCATCTCCCAGTCGAGGACCCCGATCACCTGGAGCGACTCCAGGTCGTCCACCACGACGTTGTCCAGCCGGAAATCGTTGTGGATGACCACGGTCGCCACGTCCGCCTGCTGGTTGCGGGCGAGCCATTCCATGACCTTCTCGAAGTCGCCGACGTTCTCCGTCCGGGCCGCCGCGTAGCGTTTCGACCAGCCTGCGACTTGCCTCGCGACGTAGCCCTCGCCTTTGCCGAGGCTCGCGAGCCCGGACCGCTCCGCGTCCACCCGGTGCAGCTCGACCAGGCTGTCCACCGCGCGCTCGGACAGCGCGCGGGCCCCGGCCTCGCCGAGCGAGGCCCCCGCAGGCAAGTCCCGGCGCAGGATGACGCCCCGAAGGCGCTCCATCACGTAGAAGTCCGACCCCAGCACCGAATCGTCCTCGCAGAGCGCGAGCACCTCGGGCACGTACCGGTACACGGGCCCGAGCTGCTTCTGGACGAAGAACTCGCGCTTCATGTCGTGCGCGGAGGCCGCCTTTCGCCCGGCGGGCGGGCGGCGCAGGACGAGCTCGCGATCCGGGTAGGTCAACAGGTACGTGAGGTTCGAAGCGCCGCCGGGGTACTGCCGCACCTCGGGGAGCCCGCCCAGCCCCGGCACGCGCTCGGCGAGCCACGCGCCGAGCGCGGCGACGTCGAACGAGTCTTCCTGCCGCAGCTCTCCGGGCTGGTCAATGGCTGCCATGCGCGGCGCTCCCTTCGTGGCGCTTGAGCTCCTGGCGGGCGACCACGCCGAGGTGCACCTCGTCCGGGCCGTCGATGAACCGCAGCGCGCGCGTCCACGCGTACGCCTCTGCGAGCGGGAAGTCCCCGGACAGGCCCGCCGCGCCGTGCAGCTGCATGGCCGTGTCGATGACGGACAGCGCCATCTTGGGCACCACGGCTTTGATCGCCGAGACCTCGGTCCGCGCGGCCTTGGCTCCTTTCGTGTCGATGAGCCATGCGGCGCGCAGCACCAAAAGCCGCGCCTGCTCGATCCCGAGCCTCGCCTCCGCGATCCGCTCCCGGTTCCCGCCGAGATCGGCGAGCGGCTTGCCGAACGCGGCTCGGCCCAGCGCTCGCGCGCAGCCGATCTCCAGCGCGCGCTCGGCGAGGCCGATCGTGCGCATGCAGTGGTGGATCCGCCCAGGCCCGAGACGGCCCTGAGCGATCTCGAAGCCCCTGCCGGGGCCCGCGATCACGTTAGCAATCGGGACGCGCACGTCGGTGTAGCTCACCTCGGCGTGCCCGTAGGGGGCCTCGTCGTACCCGAAGACGGTGAGCATGCGCTCCACCTTCACCCCCGGCGCGTCGACGGGGACCAGCACCATCGAGTGCCGCCGGTACGGATCGGCCCCAGGGTCGGTCAGGCCCATGAAGATGATGACCCGGCAATCCGGGTGCCCGATCCCGGTGCTCCACCATTTGCGCCCGTTGAGCACGATCTCGTCGCCGTCCACCACGGCGGTGGACTGCATGTTCGTGGCGTCCGAGGAGGCGACCTTGGGCTCGGTCATGCCGAACGCGGAGCGGATTTCGCCCGCGAGGAGCGGGGCGAGCCAGCGCTCCTGCTGCTCGGGGCTGCCGTAGCGCAGCAGCACCTCCATGTTGCCGGTGTCCGGCGCGTTGCAGTTGAAGATCTCCGAAGCCCAGTTCAACCGCCCCATGAGCTCGGCGAGCGGCGCGTACTCCACGTTGGTGAGCCCCGCGCCGTTGCCGCCCCCGACATCCTCGGGGAGGAACAAGTTCCACAGCCCCGAGGCTTTCGCCTTCGCCTTCAGCTCCTCGATCATCGGCGGGACGGCCCACGGGTTCTGCGCGACGGCGGCGAGGAACTCGCGCTCGCGGGGCTCGACCTCATCGCGGAGGAACGCGCCCACCTCCGCGATGTACCGTTGCGCCCGCGGCGAGTGGCTGAAGTCCATGCTGCCTCCGAAGATGTCGCGATATGTTATGTCTCCTCAATCACCATAACAACGTCAAGTAAGATGCGTAACGTGGACCTCTCTGGAAGAAACGCGCTCATCACCGGCGGAAGCCGAGGCATCGGCAGGGCAATCGCGCAGGAGCTGCTGCGGCGGGGGGCGGGAGTCGCGATCACCGCGCGCAAGGCCGAAGGGCTCGCGCAGACCGCCGCCGAGCTGCGCGGGGCGTTCCCCGGCTCCAAAGTGCACGCCGTCGTCGCCAACGCCGGGCGGGAGGAGGACCGGGCCAGGGCCGTGCGCGAGACCGTGGCCGAGCTCGGCTCGCTCGACATCCTCGTCAACAACGCCGCGACCAACCTCGCCTACGGGCCGCTCCTCGAAGCCGACCTCGGCGCGGTCCGCAAGATCTTCGACACCAACGTCGTCGCGACGCTCGGCATGGTCCAAGAGGCGCACAAAGCCTGGCTCGGCGAGCACGGCGGCGTCATCGTGAACCTGGCCAGCGTCGCGGGCATGCGGGCTTCGGGCCCCATCGCCGCCTACGGCACCTCGAAAGCGGCGCTCATCCTCTTGACCGAAGAGCTGGCCTGGGAGCTTGGGCCGTCCGTCCGGGTGAACGCCGTCGCCCCCGCCGTGATCAAGACCGACTTCTCCACCAAGCTCTACGAGAACGAAGCGGAGGTGGCTTCCCGCTATCCGCTCCAACGGCTCGGAACGCCCGAGGACGTGGCGCGGCTGGTCGGGTTCCTGGTGTCCGACGAGTCCTCCTGGATCACGGGCGAGACCGTGCGGGTCGACGGCGGCCTGCTCGCGACCGGGAACCTCTAGCCGGGTTCCGCGCGAAAATGACGGGCGGCCAAAGCCCGAACCAAAGCGAGCGAACGAGAAACCGAACTCTCCCGACACTCCCAGACTTTTCCCAACATCACTCTTGACCTCAGGCCACGAAGGATTTTAGAGTCTCTTGTGTCGGGCGGAACCCGCCTGACGCGAGCCTGTTCCGGCATCAGAGTCCCATATCTCGACGCGACATGCGCGACCGCCGCCCCGTCCGCATGCCGGGGAAAGGCTTGCCGCAATGCGCACAACATGCACCGTCTTCAGCCGCGCGATCCTCGTGCTCGCCCTCGTCGCAGCCTCGGCTCTGCGCGTGAGCGCGCCAGCTGCGGCCCAGCCCCGGCCCGCCGAGCACTCCAGGATCACGGTGGTCGTCGAGCCCGCCGTGCTCTCCATCCCCCCGAGCGGCCCCGCCACCCTCTATCGGGACGGGAGCAACGCGGTCACCATCACCGCGGACCGAGCAGACGGCATGGCCTCGGTCGCGATCGCCGTCAAGCACAGCGGGGCGCGGCAGCTCGCCCCCACGCCCGCCGCCGCGCCCGTCGCCCTCGCCAAGCACAGCGTCGTCCGGGCCAAGCAGGACGTCACCCCGAGCAGCGGCGACGGATCCGCCAGCGGCCCCGTCGCCGTCGCCGCCAGCCCCTCCCCCGCAGCTTTCTCCTCGACGCAAACGCGGAACATCCCCACCGTCCTCGTCCACGGCACCTGGCAGAACAAGGACGACGCGTTCTCGCCAGAGCTTGTGTCGTCCCTCCAATCCGCGGGGTTTGACACCTATTCCCTCAACTACGGCGTGGACCCTTGGACCGCGCCCGGCGTCGCGGGAGCCATCCTCGGCGTGGCCAAGCCCGTCCTCGACCAGCTCGGCCCGCTCAATCCGGTCAATCTGCTCAGCGGCATCCCGAAGTTCGGGACCATGCTCAAGTCCGCGTACGACGGCGGGCCCGTCATCGGAGGAGTGGGGCCGATCGAGAATTCGACGCAGGAGCTCTCGCGCTTCATCGACCAGGTCCAGCAGGAGACCGGAGCGCCAAAGGTCAACCTCGTCGGCGACTCCCAGGGCGGCCTGGTCATTAAGAGCTACCTCAGCCAAGACCCCAAGGACAACGTCGCCAATGTGGTCGACATCAACGCGACCAACCACGGCACCACGCTCAGCGGCCCCGGCGAGCTGCTCGACCTCGGGATCGTGGACGAGGTGGCCCAACCCATCCACGAGACCATCACGAACCTCGGCGACGCTTTCAACGGGACCATCCTGCAAGCTCCCGCGCAGCTCGCGGCAGGAGCCGCGAACCTCGGCGTCCAGATCGCGCAGAGCCTCGTCAAAATCCCCGTCGGGATCGTCCAGAACATCGCTCGCGCCGTGGTCGCCGTGGCCATCGGCCCCGCAGCGGCGGAGCAAGCGGTTGGCAGCGACTTCATCAACGCGCTCAACGCGACCCCGGACACCAAACCGGGGGTCAACTACCTCGTTCTCGCCTCGACCGACGACAAAACCTCCACGCCCTACGACAAGACCTACCTGCAAGCTGGGTTCGGCGCTTCGGTCGTCAACGTCGAGGAACACACCTTGCCCGGAGCGGGGCAGCTCGACATCGAGCACGTCGACCAGCCTGCTCCCGTGGTCAAAGCGATCGTCGACTACCTCAGCGGCTCCGCGATGAACCCCGATCTGGCCAAACAGATCGCCTCGACCCCTGGCGTCACGGTCACGATCGACAGCGGAGTCACCACCGTCCAATCCGGGACCAAAGTCCTCTACCAGGGCCCCTCGGGCAACACGGATCAGATCAAACAATCTGTGCAGCAAGCCGTCGCCGCTCCTTCGCCCAACGTGACGGCCAACGCCGTCAACGCCGCTCCTGGCGCGCCCAGCCCCGCGTCGAATCCTGCTGTCGGCTCGGTGACCAGCGCGGCCACGAGCGCCAACACGAGCACACCCACAGCTTCGACTCCTGCCGTCGGCCCGGCGACCAGCACGGCCACGAGCGCCAACACGAACACGCCCACAGCTTCGACAAAACCACCGACCGGCGCCAGCACGGCCACGAGCGCCACGGCAAATGGAGCTGCCGCCGCATCGGCGAAAGCGCACAGCGCCGTCGGCCCCGCCGCCGCGAACACCGGCCCCGCCGCCAACGCCCCGAGCACGGCCGGGGGCGCGAAAAGCTCCATCGTCGGCTCGGCGGCCAGCTCGGCGAACGCCGAGACTCGCGACACTGCCGCAACCTCGCCGAAAGCCGCCTCGAACGGCGACCTCGGCGGCGTGCACGGCAGCCTCGGCCTGCGCGATCCCAGCGTCGGCAACGAGAAAGCCAGCTCGTCGGGCTCCGCAAGCGCCGCCGCCAGCACGACGAGCGGAGCCGCTGGCTCTGCGAGCAGCGGCGCGGGCACGACGACCGCCGCCGGGACCAGCCCCGGCGTGAGCGGATCGAAGCCCAATGCCGGCGCGGCCGGAACGAGCGGTGCCACCAGCACCAGCACCAGCACCAGCACCAGCACCAGCACCAGCACCAGCACCAGCGGAGCAAGTGCCTCCACTAGCGCCAGCGCGGCAGGCGGCAAGAACAGCAGCACCACGGGCGGCGGCAGCGGCGCAAGCGGCTCCGGACCGGGGAACGGCGGCGCAAGCGCAGCCAACAGCAGCGGCGGTCCTTCTTCGACCGGCAGCTCCAACGCTGGCGGCAGCGGCGGAGCCTCGACCGGCAGCTCCTCCAGCGGCCGAGCCTCCAACGGCCCTTCTTCGACCGGCGGAACCTCCAGCAGTGGCGGCGGCAGCGCAAGCGCAGGCGGCGGTGGCTTCTCTTCCAGCAACGGTTCCTCTAGCAGCGGCTCTTCCAGCGGCGGCTCTTCCGCCGGCGGTTCCTCAAACGGCGGCAGTCATTCCTCTTCGAGCGGCGGCAGTTCGGGCGGGGGCCACGCGTAGCGAACCCCTGGCCGGTCCTCGCCGCAAGAACCCGATACCTCCGGTTTGAGTAACCCATATCACGTGAGCTATCTTGTCTATTTATGACGCAAGAGATCGCTCCGACCAAAAGCCCGCTCGGCCTCGCCGACGGTGCGACCGATCTGCCCGAAGGGGTGGGCGGGTTCGCCGACGAGCCCTTCCGCCCGATCGCCGGAGCGTTCTCCAAGCTCTTCAAGGGCCGTCCGGGCAGCGGCGGCGCGCTCGCGGTGTACTACAACGGGCAACCTGTGCTGGACATCTGGGCGGGCGATGCGGACGAAGGCGTGCCCTGGCAGCACAACACCGCGGGGATCATCTTCTCCGCCACCAAAGGCATGGTCGCCGCGGTGATCCACCGCCTGGCGGATCGTGGCCTGGTCGACTACGACACCCCGATCGCCGAGTACTGGCCCGCGTTCGCGGCGGGCGGCAAAGCCCGCGTCACCGTGCGCCAGGCGCTGGTCCACGAGGCGGGCCTCTCCCGGCTCGCTCGGATCACGAACAACCCCGAGCTGGTCAAGGACCATCTGGCGATGGAGGAGATTCTCGCCGCCGCGTCGATGGACAAATACGCGGGCAAGCCCGCCTATCACGCCGTGACGTTCGGCTGGATCCTCTCCGGCCTCGCCCGCGCCATCACCGGCAAGGGAATGCGCCAGCTCCTCCAGGAGGAGCTGGTCGAGCCGCTCGCGCTCGACAGCCTCCATCTCGGCCGCCCGCCCGAGGGCTCGGGGAGCCACGCGGCGGCGCTGAGCGGCATGGGGATCTACAACCATCCCAAGGCGCTGCGCGCCCTCGGCCGGCTGCCCGGGCTCAAGGCGTTCTTCGACACCGTGTTCTGCGGGCCCGGCATGGAGCAAATCCTCATGGGCGGCGTGAACGCTCCGCTCCTGGACATGGAGATGCCCGCGGGGAGCGGCACGGCCACCGCGCGCTCGCTCGCGAAGGTGTACGCCGCGCTCGGCTCCGACGGCAGTGTGGACGGGCGCAGGCTCCTCAAAGAGCAGACCGCGTACTCCCTGGCCGAGGGCAGGCGCCTGACCCAGCGGTCGAACTACCGCGTCGACCGCACCTTCATGATGCCGCTGATGTGGAACCTCGGCTACCACACGTTCATGGCCCCGACCATGACCAGCGGATTCGGACACGTGGGCATGAACGGCTCGATCGGCTGGACCGATCCGAACCGGGGGCTCGCCGCCGCGTACGTGCACAACCGGATGATGGCCCCCGCCTCCGTCCCAGCCGGGTTCATGCGGCTGTGGCCGAAGATCGCCCGCACGGTCGACAAGGCCCGGCGCGGCAGCCTCCCGTACTGAATAACCCCGCGCAGGCGGCGGGCCCACCGGCGAGTTCGCCCCCCAACCCGCCAGCCCACGCGCAGGGAGCCTGACATGGCTTCGTTTTGGCGCTTCGCGCCATTTTGTGGCGCGAAGCACCAAAAAGACCGGGTCGAACCAACACGGCCTCACCGTATGCTGGAACGCATGCCACAGGATGCCTCCGTCACCAAGAAGCGCCTGTTGGATGCCGCCTTCGCCGAGTTCGCCGAGCACGGCCTCGCCGGAGCCCGCGTCGACCGGATCAGCCAAGCCGCCGCCGCGAACAAGCGCTTGATCTACGTGTACTTCGGCAAGAAAGACAAACTGTTCGAGACCGTGGTCGAGCATTCGCTCGCCCTGATGGCCGAGGCTGTGCCGTTCGCCCCCGACGACCTCCCCGGATACGCCGGAGCCATGTTCGACCATCTCGTCGCCCACCCCCAACACCTCCGGCTCTTCTTCTGGTCGAGGCTGGAGCAACCGACCGCCATGGCCTCGGAGAGGCAGTCCTACCAGGTCAAAATCAACGCGCTCGCCGCGCGAAACCGCGAAGGCGGAACCGTTCCGGCCATGCACCCCGCCGACATCATCGCCCTCATACTCGGTCTGTCCAGCGCGTGGCTGAAAGCCTCCCCCGCCCTGCAGGAGCTGGCCGACGAGCCGCCGTTCTCGCCCGAGCGCCTCGCCGCGCACCGCGCCGCCGTCGTCGCCGCCGCCCATGCCCTCGTCAGTGCCTCAGGCCCTCCCGGCGGGGCAGAGCAGTCCGTCTAAGCTAGGCCGACGACCCTTCGAGGACTCGGACGACCACATTGTGCGCGCGCCGCGTCACCCTCAGGTAGTGGTTGAGGAACGCGCCGGGATCCTCCCAGCTCTCCCAGCCCGCCGCGTACGCGACCGAGCTGAGCGCAGGCCCCGGCCCCGGCAGCTGATCGGTGGATTTCCCCTTGACCAGCACGAGCGCGTTCCTGGCGTTCGTCGCGGTGAGCCACGCCTCGCGCAACAGGCACACGTCCTCGGCGGGCAGCAGCCCTTCCGCCTGGATCGCGTCCAACGTCTGCAGGGTCGAGGTGTTGCGCAAAGAGGGCAACGCGTGCGCGTGCTGCAACTGCAAGAGCTGCACCGCCCACTCCACATCGGCGAGACCGCCCCTGCCGAGCTTGGTGTGCGTGGTCGGATCGGCCCCCCTCGGCAGCCGCTCGGTGTCCACCCTCGCTTTGATCCGCCGGATCTCGCGGACGGCCTCCTGGCTGATCCCGCCTTGGGGGTAGCGGACCGGGTCGATCAGATGCAGGAACCGCACTCCCAGCTCCTGGTCGCCCGCGACTTGATGCGCGCGCAGGAGGGCTTGCGCCTCCCACGGCTGCGCACGGGTCTGGTAGTACCGCGCGTAGGCGGCCAGCGTCGAGACCAACGGGCCGCCGCGCCCTTCCAGCCGCAGGTCGACGTCCACCTGCAACGGCGGGTCCACGCTCGGCGCGGCCAGCGATTTGCGCAGCTTCTCGGCCACCCCGGTCGCCCATTTCAGCGCCAGATGCTCGTCCTGCCCCGGGAAAGGCTCGCAGACGAACAGCACGTCGGCGTCCGAGCCGTAGCCAAGCTCCCCGCCGCCGAGCCTGCCCATGCCGATGACCGCGATCTGCGCGGGCGGCTCCTGCCCCGGCTCGAGGCTCGACTTCACGACCGCGTCGAGCGCGGCCTCGATCACCGCCACCCAGACGCTGGAGAGCGCGACGCACACCTCGGGGAGCGGCAAAAGGCCGAGCAGGTCCGCCGAAGCCACCCTGGCAAGCTCGTAGCGCCGCGCGGAGCGGGCCGCCGCGACGGCGGAGGCCGGGTCCGAGTGTTTGGCCGCCGACGTCGTCAAGGAGATCGCGACCTGGGGCGGCGTGAGGTCGAGCAGCCTCGGGCCGTCCGGGGAGTCCGCGTACAGGCGCAGCACCTCGGGGGCGCGCAGCAGCAGCTCCGGCACGAACGCCGAGCAGCCCAGCACATGCATCAGCCGTTTCGCCGCCGCCGTCTCGTCGCGCAGCGTGCGCAAGTACCACGGGTGGTCGGCGAACGCCTCGGACACCTTCCGGTAGGACAAGAGCCCGCCGTCCGGGTCCGGGGTCTCCCCCAGCCATTCCAGCAGGGTCGGCAGCAGCAGCCCTTGGATCTGGTTCGCCCGCTTGTGCCCGGAGGTGAGCGCCTTCAGATGCGTGAACGCGGCCTCCGGCCGGGCGTAGCCCAGCGCGCGCAGCTGGTGCACCGCGCCTGGCTCGGACAGGCCAAGTTGGGTCCGATGGGACACGGCGTCGAGCAGCGGCTGGTAGAAGAACTTGCTGTGCAGCCGCAGCACCCGGTGGCGTTCGCGGCGCAGCTCCGCGCGCAGCACGCCGAGCGCGTCGTGCTGGCCGTCCGGGCGCAGATGCGCCGCCCTCGCGAGCCAGCGCATCGCCTCCTCGTCCGAGTCCTCCGGCAACGTGTGGGTGCGCTGCATCTGCCGCAGCTGCAGCCGGTGCTCCAGCAGGCGCAAGAACTCGTACGACGCGGTCAGGTTCGCGGCGTCGTCCCGCCCGATGTACCCGCCCGATGCGAGCGCGCCGAGCGCGGCCACCGTTGCCCGCACGCGCAGGTTGGGGTCGAACTCGCCGTGGACGAGTTGGAGCAGCTGGACGGCGAACTCCACGTCCCGCAGCGACCCCTTGCCGAGCTTGATCTCCCGCTCGCGCAGCGAGGCGGGCGCGGACTGCTCGACCCGCCTGCGCATCTGGCGGACTTCTTCCACGAAGTTCTCCCGCTCGGAAGCCTGCCACACGAGCGGGTCGATCTCGGCGAACCAGCGCTCGCCGAGATCGAGGTCGCCGACGGCGGGCCTCGCCTTGAGCAGCGCCTGGAACTCCCACGTCTTCGCCCAGGTCGTGTAGTACTTCAGATGGGACTCCAGCGTGCGGGTGAGCGCGCCGTGCCTGCCCTCTGGGCGCAGTCCGGCGTCCACGACGAAGCTCACGTACGAGCAGACCCGCATGAGCTCGCTGGCGATCCGGTCCGACACCTGGCCCGCGGGCTCCGCGACGAAGATGACGTCGACGTCGCTCACGTAGTTGAGTTCGCGCGCCCCGTGCTTGCCCATGGCGATCACCGCGATGCTCGGGGCCTGCTCGCCGGGCGGGACGACCTTGCGCTTCGCGAATTCCAGCCCGACTTCGAGCGCCGCGTCCGCCATGTCCGAAAGATGCTCGGCGACTTCCATGAGCGCGAGCACCGGCTCGTCCTCCACCGTCGCGGCCAAGTCCCTCGCCGCAAGCCGCAGCTGCCAGTCCCGGTACCTGCTGCGCAGCTCCATCTGGACCGCTCGCTCGTCCGGCTGCGCGTCCAGGACCGCGAGCAGCTCCTCGGCGAGTTCGCGCCGGGCGGGCAACGGCTCGGGCTTGCGCTTGCCAGGAGCGGGCGAGCCAGCCCCGTCCGCCCGGCGCAAAAGGCGCCAGCTCGACGGGTTCGCGATCAGATGGTCGCCGAGCGCGGGCGAGGCCCCGAGCACCCCGAACAGCCTGCCCCGCAGCGTCGTGTCCTGGCCGAGTTCGCGGCACAGCTCGTCCCAGGACTCGCCGTCCGCCGCGTCGAGGGCGTCCGCGAGACGGCCGAGCACGCGCAGCGCGCAGTCGGGGTTCGCCGCTCGGGAGAGTGCCCACAACAGCTCCACGCTGTCGGAGCCGGTCCAACCTAAACGCGCGAGGTCCTGTTGGGCGGTCGGGGCGACGATGCCCAATCGGGCGAGTGTGGGCAACCTGGTACGTTCTGGTCGTTCTGGCACAAGACCAGCCTAGTTCTCCTCGGCGCAAGCGCTCCGAGCGACAGGGGCGAGCCGCCGGAGTCCCCGGCCCCCTTGCATCGCGCTGAACAATTGTTTAATGTATTGAACATGCGTTCAGACGATTCCGGCGGCGACAACCGGGGCGGGGACCTCAACGCCCGCGCGCGCATCCGCGACGCGGCGATCGAACTCGTTGGGCGCAAGGGCTTCGGGGTCAGCGTCCGGGCCATCGCGGAGTCAGCGGGCTTCAGCGCGGGCTTGGTGATCCACCATTTCGGCTCGAAAGCGGGCCTGCGCGCCGCATGCGACGAGGAGGTGCTGCGGCGCTATCGCGAGGCGAAGACCGACGCGATGCAGACCGGGATCGGCGGCGGGGCCTTCGCGCAGTTCGCGCAAGTGCGCGAGCACGCCCCGATCGCGGCCTACCTGCTGCGCAGCGTGATCGAGGGGGGACCGCTCGCCGAGGAGATCATCGAGAGATTCGCCGAGGAGACCGAGCAGATCCTCGAGGCCGGAGTGGCCAGCGGCAAGATCCGTCCGAGCCGGGACCCCAAGGCAAGGGCGCGCTACCTCGCCATCGAGAGCCTTGGCGGGATGCTCCTGCGCCTGCGCCCTGTCCTCGACGGGGAGGGCGACCTCGGCGATGGCAGGTTCGCCGACGCGCTCGTGCGCTACGCCGCCGAGATCACGCTGCCCGCCCTCGAAGTGTTCACCGATGGCCTGATCGCGGACCGATCATTCCTCAACGCCTTCCTGGCGCACGAACAAGACAGCACCGACCCAGAGGACGGCCATGGCTCCGATCGTTGAAATACAAGGCTTGCGCAAAAAATTCGGCTCCGCGCCCGCGCTCGACGGCCTCGACCTGAGCCTTGAGCACGGCCAGGTGCTCGGTTTCCTCGGCCCCAACGGGGCCGGGAAATCGACCACCATCCGAATCCTGCTCGGACTCCTGCGGGCCGATTCGGGCGTCGTGCGCCTCTTCGGAGCCGACCCGTGGGCCAGCGCGGTCGTCCTGCACCGCAGGCTCGCCTACGTCCCCGGCGACGTGAGCCTCTGGCCGAACCTCACCGGAGGCCAGGCCATCGACCTCCTACTGCATTTCCACGGCACCGGGAACCCCCGCCTGCGCGACCAGCTCGTCGAACGGTTCGAGCTGGACCCGGGCAAGAAGGCGCGCGCCTACTCCAAGGGCAACCGGCAGAAGGTTGCCTTGATCGCCGCGCTCGCCAGCGAGGCCCCCCTGCTCATCTTCGACGAGCCGACCTCGGGGCTTGACCCGCTGATGGAGCAGGTCTTCCAAGAGTGCGTCGGCGAGGCGAAAGCGCGCGGGACGAGCGTGCTGCTCTCCAGCCACATCCTCGCCGAAGTCGAGAAGCTCGCCGACGCCATCACCATCATCCGCGCGGGCAAGGCGGTCGTGTCCGGAACGCTCGGCGAGCTGCGGAACCTCACCAGCACGGTCGTGACCGCCACGACCCGCCGCCCGGCGACCGAGCTTGCGGGCCTCCCCGGCCTGCGCGACCTTGAGCAGGACGGCCTTTCGGTGCGCTTCCGGGTGGACAGCGGCAAGGTGAACGAGGCGCTGTCCGCGCTGGCCTCGGCGAACGTCGTCCAGATCGCCTGCGCCCCGCCGTCCCTCGAAGAGCTGTTCTTGGACCAGTACCGGACCGGTCGGCGCAGCGCCGCCGAACCCGCGAGCCCGGTGCGCGCATGAGCGCCTTCGCCTCGTCCTTGGCCCTGCTGCGCGCGGACCTGCGGGTGGACCGGACCCGGCTGATCTCCTGGACGCTCGGCCTCGGGCTCCTCGCCGCATACGTCCGCCCCGCGTACGCCTCGATGTACCCGACCGTCGAGGCTCGGGCCGCGAGGGTCGAACTCGTGCGCACCCCCGCAGCGGTCTTCATGACGGGGCCGCAGTTCGCGAATGGGCACGGCGACGAGCCGGGGACCGTCGCCCCCACCGACCTCGGCGCGATGATCGCGAACCAGCTGTCGAGCACCCTGCTCGTCGCCGCCGGCGTGATGTCGGTCCTCCTCGCCGTGCGGCATAGCCGAGCGGAGGAGGAGGACGGCCCCGCCGAGCTGCTGCGCTCTAAAGCCGTCGGCAGGCTCGCCCCGCTGATGGCGGCCTGGGGCACGGTGAAGATCGCGAACCTGGCCGTGGCCGCCGCCATCGCCCTCGGCCTCGCGGCCACCGGATCCCCCGCCCTGGACAGTCTGGCGCTGGGCGCGGGAGTCGGGCTCACCGGCATGGCGTTCGGGGCCGTGACGCTGCTCGGAGCCCAGCTCACCGAGCGCTCCAGGGTCGCGACCGGGATCGGCATGGCCGCGCTCGGCCTCTCGTTCCTGCTCAGCGGCATCGGCGACCTGCAGGATCCCCAAGGCGGCCCGGTCGCATGGCTGTCCCCGTTGAACTGGGCGCAGCAGACCCGCTGCTACGTCGATCTGCGGCTCTGGCCCCTGCTCTTGCCCCTCGCCCTCATCGCGCTGGCCCTTCCCGCCGCGTTCGCGCTCGCGGACCGGCGAGATTTCGGCAGGGGCCTGGTCCAGCGCCGCACTGGGCCGCAAACCGCCTCGTCGACGCTGACCGGCGTGTGCTCCCTGTCGCTCCGGCTGCAGCGCGGGACGTTCCTCGGCTGGGGCGCGGGGCTGGCCCTGATGGGGCTGGCGATGGGGTCCTTCGCCAACGCGCTCGGCTCCACGCTGCGGGACAACCCGAGAGCCGCCGCCATCTTCGGCCACATCAGCGGCGACGACCTGGCGGGAGCGTTCTTCGCGACGTTCCTGAGGTTCGGCAGCGTCGCGGTCGCCGCGTACGCCGTTGCGGCGATGTTGGTCCTCGCCAAAGACCAGACCAGCGGCGTCGGCGAGCTGATCCTCGCCGGTTCGGTGAGTCGGGCCAGGGCGCTCGCCGGACCCGCCGTCGCCACCTTCGCGGCATCGGCTGGCCTGCTCGCCCTCTACGGCCTCGGCATGGGGGCCTCCGGGGCCGCCGTCACCGGCCAGACGCGCTGGCTGTGGCGGCTGCCCTCGGCCGCATGGGCCTACCTGCCCGCGCAGGCGTTGTTCATCGGGCTCGTCGCGCTTTTGTTCTCCTTGCGCGCCGCGTGGGCGAAGGCCGCGTGGCTCCTCGTGCTCTACGCCGCCTCGGCCAGCGTCCTCGGGCCGCTCTTGCGCCTGCCGCGCTGGTCGACGGCGCTGTCGCCGCTCGAAGCCGTGCCGAACCTGCCGGCCGCGCCGTTCACCCCCTCCGGCCCGCTCGCGCTCGCGCTCATCGCGGCGGCGCTCTTCGGCGGGGCGCTGGCGGCCTTCCGCCGCCGGGACTACAGCGCGGGATGAGCGCGAGGTCACACTTTGATTTGTGACGGATAACGGCGCGATATACCCTTAAGGGCGATGCGATCCTTGTCTCTTGCGCGCTTGGGCGCGGCTGCGGCCTGTCTCCTCCTCCCTTTCTCTGCCGCGCACGCGAGCCCCGCGCCGACCGGGCTGAGCGTGAGCTCCTGCGACGGAGCCCCGTGCAGCCCCGTCGGCTCCCCCGACCTTCCGGACGGCCCCGCCGACGCCTGGCTCGTCGCGGACATGGACAGCGGCGAGATCCTCGCCGCCAAGAACCCGTACGCCTACCATCCCCCCGCGAGCACCATCAAAACGCTGCTCGCCCTCACCGTCATCGACGAGGCCCCGCTGGACTCCGCCGTGACGGCCACCAAGGACGACCTCGCGGAATGCTCCTGCGTCGGGATCAAACCCGGCCATGACTACACCATCCGCCAGCTCTTGGACGCGCTCCTGCTCGTGTCGGGGAACGACGCGGCCAACACGCTCGCGGAATCGCTCGGCGGCTTCGACTCCGCCGTCGCGAAGATGAACGCGAAAGCGCAGGAGATCGGAGCCACCGACACCCACACCGGCTCACCCTCAGGCCTGGACTGGCCGGGGATGGAGATGCACACCACCCCGCACGACCTCGCGGTCATCTTCCGCGAGGCGCTGAACCGTCCGCTCTTCGCCGAGATCACCGCCGAGCCGTCCGCGATGTTCCCCGGCGACGGCGGGGAGAACGAGATCCACAACCAGGACGAACTCCTCTCCCTCTACCCCGGCGCGCTCGGCGGCAAAACCGGCTTCACCAACGCCGCCAAGAAGACGTTCGTCGGAGCCGCCGAACGCGACGGGCGCCGCCTGGTCGTCGCGATGATGTACGGCCTGAACACTCCGGGCAACCCCACCTACTGGGACCAGGCCCAAGCGCTTTTGGACTGGGGCTTCGCACTGCCCGAAGGCGAAAGCGTCGGCCAGCTCTAAGCGCGGCCCGGAGCCCTGATCAGGACGGCTACTCGCGGTCGAGGGCGAAATAGACGAACGGGCCCTCGTCGTGGATGTGCTTGCCGTTCATAATGCCGAACAGGGTGTTCTCGTCCACCTTCTTGAAGTGGTCGAAGATCGGCTGCCCGTCGTACACCATGGTCGCGGTCGTCTCGCCCCGGAATTCCACCATCCACAGACTCGCCTCGCCCTTGCCCAGCGCGGTGTTGGAGTACAGCTGCCCGCTCTTGTCGCGGCAGACCAACGGCTTCGCCTCCTTCGGGGACACGAAAGTCTTCCCATGCCATTTGATGAGCCGCAGCTGGTCGTTGAGCGTATGGCCGGTGTTGAACACGTCGCCTCGCCACTGCCCGATGATCTCCTCGACCCGCACCGTCGGCAACGCCGCCCAAATCTCGTCGAGCTCCTCGGCCGAAACGTCGTCGGGTTCCTCGCGGAGCTCGCTGAAACGTAACTGGGCTTTTTCGTACTCCATGAGCTCTCCTGAGGTCGGGCCTATATCGATATGACCTACCGTACTCCACATCAGTTCTGTGGGATGTAACACTTTCATGACTATGCTCCGGCTTCTCGCGGACGGGCAGGCCTCGTATTGTTGAACGCACGATGGCAAGGGGCGCGATGAAGAACCGGAAGCTGCTCGCGCTCGCCGTCGCGCTCCTTGTCGCCCAGCTCGCCGCGCGCGGCGCGGTCGCCTGGCGGGGCGGCTTCTATTGGGACGACCTCGTGCTCGCCGGTCGCGCGGGCGCGTCCTCGCCCTGGTCGGGAGATTCGCTCCTGCGGCACCACGACGGACATTTCATGCCCGCCGCGTTCCTGCTCGCGGGGGCGACGACGAAACTCGCCCCGCTGCGCTGGCTCCCCGCGTTCCTCGAACTGCTCGCGCTCCAAGCCCTCGCCTCGCTCGCGGTGCTGCGGCTCTTGCGGCTGATCCTCGGCTGGCGGCCTCTCGTGCTCGTCCTCTTCGCCTGGTATCTGTTCACGCCGCTCACCCTGCCCTCGTTCGCGTGGTGGTCCGCCGCGCTCAACGCGTTGCCCCTGCACGCCGGGCTCGCATGGGCGGCGGGCGAGATGATCCTGCTCGTCCGCGTGCGCCCGAAACAGCGGCTCCGCCACGCGGCAGGAGCGCTGCTCGCGTTCGCCGCCGCGCTCTCCTTCTTCGAGAAAGCGCTCCTGATCCCCTTCTTCGCCACCGCCGTCGCGGCCCTCTCCCTGCGCGTGACCGGTCATCGCAGTCCGTTGCGGACGACGCTGCGCCGCAGTCGGGCGCTCTGGCTCGGGTACGCGCTCGTCATCGCGGCATGGGCGGCGCTGTACCTCTCGGCCCCGCTGCCCAAGGCCGGGCTGCCGCAGCCCGGAATCGTCCTCGACGCGCTCTGGCGCACGAACGCGCAAGGCCTCGTGCCCTCGGCGTTCGGCGGCCCCTTGCTGTGGACGCGCCCCCAGCCGATCGCCGCGCTGGCGCACCCGCCCGACCTCTTCGCCGCCGCGGCGGCGATGTGCGCGCTGCTGCTCGTCGGGGCCAGCCTGCGCCGCGTGGCGCACGCCGGGCGGATCTGGCTCATGTTCCTCGGGTACGCCGCCGCGTGCGAGACCATGATGCTGCTGTGGCGGATCAACCTCGCCCCCGACGGCAGATTGGGCTTGTCCCTTCGCTACATCGCCGACTGCGCGGTGGCGCTCGTCGCGGCGCTCGCCCTGATCGCCCGCTCCGCGCGGCGCTGGCGGCGCAAGCGGTTGGCGCTGCCCGCCTCGGCCGTCGTCTGCTGCGCCAGCCTCGTCTCCACCGCCTCCTTCGCGCAGGCATGGTCGGACAACCCCACCGACGACTACCTCGACACCGTGCGCCGCGAACTCGCCTCGGACCAGAGCACGCCGCTGCTCGACCAAGCGGTCCCGTACAACGTGCTCAGCTGGAACAGCTACCCCGACAACCTCATGAGCCACGTGTTCGCCCCCGTGCGCGAGCGCCCGCCCTTCGCCTCGTCCACCCCGGTCCTCCGGTTCGTCGACGACCGAGGCCATTTCCTCCCCGGCCAGCTCGTCTACGTCCGCGCGATCCCCCAAGGCCCCGTCCCCGGCTGCGGTTACCGGGTCGAACCCGGCGAAGCCGCCGAACTCCCGCTCAGCGGACCGCTCCTCGACTGGGAATGGACCGCCCAATTGAACTACTACGCCTCGACCGGCGGAACCGTCGCGGTCCAACTGCCCAGCGGACGCGCCCAGCGCGTCCCTGTCGCCGCAGGCCTGCACACGGTCTTCGTCCGGCTGGACGGTGGCGGCGCGCGCCTGCTGCTGCGCCCCCTCTCCCCCGGCCTGTGGCTCTGCGTCGGCGCGGGCCCGGTCGGCGCGGTGTGGCCGAAATAGAAGGAACGGAAGCCGCCCAGAAGCACCGAAAGCACAAACCCAGCAACCCCGCGCAGGCCCCGAAGGCTAAATCGGGATGGGGAACGCCCCGTACGGCCTCGGGATGTGCAGCTGCTCCTTGTCGCGCAACTGTCGCAACGCGCCGCGCAGCAGCAGCCGCGTCGAATGCGGCTCGATCACGGCGTCGATGTACCCGCGCTCGGCGGCGATCCACGGGGTGGCGATGTAGTCGTTGTAGAAGTCGATGTAGTTCTTCCGCAACGCCGGGCCGCCCTCGCCCGCCGCCTCGATCTCCGCGTGGCGGATCAGGTCGATGGCGGGCTCCGCGCCCATCACCGCGATCTTCGCGGTGGGCCAGGCGAAGTTGAGGTCCGCGCCGAGCTGCTTGCAGCCCATGACCGCGTACGCGCCGCCGATCGCCTTGCGGATCACGATGGTGACCTTGGGGACGGAGGCCTCGACGTACGCGGTGAACATGCGGCCCGAGCGGCGGATGGTGCCGTTCTTCTCCTCGTCCACGCCGGGCAAGAGGCCGGGGGTGTCCACAAGGAAGATGAGCGGGAGCCGCCAGACGTGGCAGAAACGGATGAACCGCGTCGCCCGTTCGCTCGAGCGGATGTCCAACACGCCGGACATGAAGTTCGGCTGGTTGGCGACCACGCCGACCGGACGCCCGTCCACCCTGGTCAAGCCAGTGATGATGTTCGGGGCCTCCATCTCGTACATCTCCAAGAACTCGCCGTCGTCGAAGATCCGCAAGATGACCTCGTGCATGTCGTACGGCGCGTTCGCGTCGTCCGGGATGATGCTGTCGAGCTCCCTGTCCGTGTCGGTGATCTCCGGCTCAAGGCCGGGGTTGATGGTCAGCGAGTCCTCGTACGTGCTCGACGGCAGGAAGGAGAGGAGGTTGCGGGTGTAGGCGAACGCGTCGGCCTCGCTGTCCGCGACGTGGTGGATGTTGCCGTAGCGGCCCTGGTTCTCGGCGCTGCCCAGCTCCTCCATCGTGGTCTCTTCGCCGGTCGCCGCCTTGAGGACCTCGGGCCCGGTGACGAACATGTAGCTCTGGTCGCGCACGGCGATCACGAGGTCCGTGTTGATCGGCCCGTACACCGCGCCGCCCGCGCATTTGCCGAAGATGAGCGAAATGTGGCAGACCAGGCCCGCAAGCTGTTCGGCGTAGCCCGACATTTTCGCGTACCAGGACAGGGAGGTCACCGCGTCCTGCACTCGCGCGCCGCCGGAGTCGTTGATGCCGATGAGCGGGCAGCCCATCTTCGAGGCCCACACCATGGTCGCGAGCACCTTGCGCCCGAACATCTCGCCGACACTGCCGCCCTGGACGGTCATGTCATGGGCGTAGACGGCCACCGGGCGGGAGTCGATCAGGCCGTATCCGGTCACCACGCCGTCGCCGTACGGGCTCGCAGGGTCGTTGGGGTCCTTGCAGAGCGCGCCGAACTCGACGAACGTGCCGGAGTCTAAGAGCGCGTCAATGCGCTGGCGGGGGCTGGGCAGCCCCTTCGCCTCGCGCTTCGCGATGGCGCGAGGAGAGCCCGGTTCTTTGGCGTTCTCCAGCCGCCGCCGCAGGTCAGCGATCTTCTCAGCGGTAGTGGTCAGCTTGCCCTCAGAAATCTCCGCAGCAGGTGCGCTCACAGAACTCGTTCCTATCTCCTGGTCAGTCTCGCTTGCTGGCGAGCCTGTTATTTCTGGGCCAACGCCGCGGCTTCGATCGCGGCGAGGCGGCGGGTCAGATCAGCGCCGACGACGCTCACCACAGGCTCGTCCACCATACCGATATGGTCGCCGGTGCACTGCACGATGTCGAGGTTGCGCACATACGGGCCCCAGCCGCCGTGCGGGTCGACGTGCGCGTAGCGCGGTTCGAGCTCGATGGCTCCGTCGTGCATCCGCTCAGATCGGTACAGGACCACCTGGCCGTCGTAGTCGACCATGCGGCTGCGGACCATCGCCTGGTTGTCCAAGTAGGAGCTGCGCTGATGCTCGATCATGCCGCCGGGGATCTGCACGCCCGCGAGCTTCATCATGTCGAGCACGAGCTTGACCTGGTCCTCTTCGCTGGAGTTGAGCAGCTTCTCGTACGGCGGCTCGATGTCCGCCTGCACGCCGTAGTTGCGCTTGGCGAACGAGTAGAACCGGTCGATGGCGGCGCGGCGCTCCTCGATGGTGTCCGGCGGCAGCTCCGAGGGCAGCACCGAGTCGATCAGCGCGATCAGCCGCACGTCGGCTCCCTGCTCTTTCAGGGCGAGGGCCACCGCGAAGGCGAGGAACCCGCCGAAGGACCAGCCGCCGAGCACGTACGGCCCGTCGCCCTGGATCTCCTTGAGCAGCGGCACGTAGTACGCGGCGCGCTCTTCAAGGGTCTTGGCCTCGTAGCGCTCCAACCCGATGACCGGCGTGGTCGCGGGCAGCCGCTTGGCCAGCGGCTCGTAGACGACGGTCGACCCGCCAGCGGGGTGGAAGAGGAAGAGCGGGATGCCGTTCGCCTCGTCCGACCGGGCCCGCAGGATGCGGACCGGGCCGACGTTGCCGCCTTCGAGCGGCACCCGGACGATGTTCGAGAGCTGCTCGATGTTCTCGCAGTCGAAGATGTCGTCCACCGTGATCTCGCCGCCCGCGCGGTCCGAGAGGCGCGCGGCCAGTTTCTCGGCGGTCTCCTCGTCCGGCACGGGCAGGGTGTTGAACACGCCGCCAGGGGATTTGCCGGTGATCGCGATCCAGGCGGCGAAGGTGAGCCGCTCCGCCGCGTCGCGCGGCGGCACGTCGGCTCCGGCCGCTTCGGTCAGCGCCCTCTGGTCGCTGATGTCCACGGCCTGCGCGGGGGCCGCGTCGGCGGCCGACGCGGCGGGAGCCGTCTCGGGCTGTGCGGCGGGCTCGGCGACCGGAGCCTGCTCGGCCTGCTGCTCCGGCTCGGCGGGCGCGACTGCCTCAGCCACCGGCTCTGCCTGCGTGCCGTCGAGGAGTCCTTCTGGGACCGGCTCGCCCTTTTGGACCTTCAGCTGCGCGACGTACTGGCGCACCGTGTCGCGGGTGACGACGAAGTCCTCCTGGCCCTCCTCCGCCATGCGCGCCTTGATCTGCGCGATGGGGTCGCCCGAGAGGTCGATGTCCTCGGCGGAGAGGTTGCCGAGCCGCTGCTGCACGGCGATCTCGTCGACCACCTCGCGGTTCTCCACTGCGTAGCGGACGTAGGTCTCCACGTCCACCATGCTCGCGTTGCGCACCGCCTGCAGCTGCAGCTCGGGGATGTCGAACTCGAACTGCACCCGGTTTTTGATCCGCAGCGCGTTGAGCGAGTCCATGCCCAGCTCGATCAGCGGGATCTCCAGCGGCAGGTCTTCGATCTCGAAGCCCATGGACTCCGCGACGATGCGGCGCAGGCGCGCTTCGAGGGTCTCCGGGCCGTCCGGATCCCATTTGTCGCCCGCCAGCGGGCCGATGGCGGAAATCGAGTCCGCGACCGCCCAGGCGTCGCCAGCCGCGGCGGCGTCCCATTTGTCGTCCTGCTGCGCGGGGGCGGCTTCGAGCACCTTGATCTCGCCGGCTGGCGCGGAGCCGTCTGCCCCGTCGCTCACCAGGGCGTCCACCAGCAGCTCGAAGCTACCCTGGCGCAGCACGCGGACGGAGGCTCCGCCGAAGTGCGGCTGCAGGATCGTGGTGAGCAGGACGCCGTCCTCTGCCGGAATCTGCGCGATCTGGTTCAGGCCGAGCACCTTGGCCTCGGGATAGACCGCCTTCGCAGCGAGGTGCACCAGCTCTTGCACGTCCTTGACCACGTCCGCGCGGACCTCCCACGCGTGGCGGCCGTCCGGCAGCAGCACGTGCGCGCCGGGGACGATGGAGGAGCCGGAAGAGCTGATCTTCGCGTTGATCCACAGCTCCTTGCGCTGCCACGCGGTGAGCGGGATGTCGGCGTAGTCGCCGGGGCCGAACAGCGAGTACACGTTCAAGCTGCCGCCGTGCACCCAGGTCTGGAGCATGGCCGAGACGACGCTCGCGCTCTCGTCCTCCTTGCGCTTGAGGGTGTGCAGCAGCACCGCGTCGTGCACGCCAGCGGCGAACGCGGTCGCGGCCACCGGCACCAGCGACACCGGGTTGGGCGAGATCTCCAGGAACACGGTGTGCCCGGCGTCCACGGCCTTGCGCACCGCCTGGGCGAACCACACGGCGTGGCGCAGGTTCGTGATCCAGTAGTCCGTGCCGTGGATCGGGCCCGAGCCCGGCGCGAAGTAGGAGTCGGCGATCACCGAGGAGTAGAAGCCCACTTTGAGCGGATGCGGCTCGATGTCGGACAGCTCCGCGGCGAGCTCGCCGAGGAGGGGGTCCATCTGCGAGCAGTGGCTCGACCCGCGCGTCGGCAGGATCCTGGCGAGCTTGCCCGCTGCCTCTGACTTCGCGACCAGCGCCTCGATCTGCTCGGTCGGGCCGCCGACCACGGTGTGGGACGGAGCCGCGTAGACGCAGATCTCGACCTCGGGGAACTCCGCGACCGCCGCCTTGATCTCGTCGGCGGTGTACTCGACCAGCGCCATCGGGCGGACTTTGTCCAGCCCGCGCTCTTCGGCCAGCTCCAGCATCCCCTCGCCCTCGCCCATCAGGCGGGCGCGGGCGCTGATGACCCGCACGGCGTGTTCGAGCGAGAGGCCGCCGGTGAGGTAGGCGGCGGTGGACTCGGCCATGGAGTGGCCGATGATCGCGGCGGGCTCCGCGCCGTGGTGGCGCAAGAGGGCCGCGAGGGCGACCTGGATCGCGAAGATGCCGATCTGCGAGGTGCCGACCGAGTAGTCCACCGAGTCGTCGAGGACCATCGCGACCACGGACTCGCCGTACTCGAACTCGATCAGCTCGCTGACCTCGTCCAGCGCCTTCGCGAAGACGGGGTTCTCCTGGTAGAGCTGCTTGGCCATCTTGCGGTGCTGCGCGCCGAAGCCCGAGATCACCCAGGCCGGGCCGAGCGCGGCGGGCTGGTCGGCGCTGAACACGTTCGGCGTGGTCTTGCCCGCCGCGACGGCCTTGAACCCGTCGATCGCCTCCTGCACGGTGGACGCGAGGACCACCGCGCGGGCGCGGCCGTGGTTGCGCTTGGACAGCGAGCGCCCGACCGCCTCGAGGTCGACCGACTCGGGGTCCTGCGCCTCGAGCCAGTCGGCGAGGTCCTGCGCGGCGCGCTTGCGCCGGGAGGGGACGAAGGCGGAGACGACCAGCGGCACCTGCTTGAGCGGGCCGCGCTGCGGGGCCTCGGGCTTCTTCGGCTGCTCGCCAGCGGAGCCCTCCTGCTGGCCCTCGGCCTGCTCGCCTTCCGGCGCGGGGGCTTCCTCCTCGATCCCCAGATCCTTCGGCAGCACCTCGCGCAGCACGATGTGCGCGTTCGTGCCGCCGAAGCCGAAGCTGGAGACGCCGGCGACGGCGTGCCCGGAGTAGCGGGGCCACTCGGTGGGCTCGGTGACGACCTTCTGGTGGTAGAGGTCGAAGGGGATGTACGGGTTGGGCCCGGCGAAGTTGATCTGCGGCGGGATCTTGCCGTTCTTCAACGCCAGGACCGTCTTGATGAGGCCGACCGCGCCGGCGGCGGACTCAAGGTGCCCGAAGTTCGTCTTCGCCGAGCCGATCAGCAACGGCTGGTCGGCTTCGCGGCGCCCCGAGATCGCGGCGTTGAGGCCTTCGGCCTCGATCGGGTCGCCCAGAAGCGTGCCCGTGCCGTGCGCCTCGACGTAGTCGACGTTCTTCGGCGGGACGCCCGCGTCCCGGTAGGCGGCCCGGATCGCCCCGGCCTGGGCGATCGGGTTCGGCGCGATCAGGCCGTTGGAGCGCCCGTCCGAGTTCACGGCGGTGCCGGAGATGACCGCGAGGATCTGGTCCCCGTCCCGCTTCGCGTCGGCGAGGCGCTTGAGGACGAGCACGCCGCCGCCCTCGGAGCGGTTGAAGCCGTTCGCGTCGGAGGAGAACGCCTTGATCTTGCCGTCCGGGGCCAGCGCGCCGGGCAGCGAGCCGAATCCGCCGTGGACGATAGGGGTGAGCAGCATGTTCACGCCGCCCGCGAGCGCGACGGAGGACTCGCCCGCGCGCAGCGACTTCACCGCGTGGTGCACCGCGACCAGCGAGGAGGAGCAGGCGGTGTCCAGCGAGACGGACGGCCCGTGGAAGTCGTAGTAGTACGAGACGCGGTTCGCGATGATGGAGGTCGCGGTGCCGGTGATGGCGTACGGGTGCGCCTGCGAGGGGTCGGCGACCACGAGGAAGCTGTAGTCGTTCGTGGAGGAGCCGAGGTAGACGCCGACGTCTTTGCCCTTCAGCTCGCTCGCCGGGATGCGGGCGTGCTCCAGCGCCTCCCAGACCAGTTCGAGGGCGAGGCGTTGCTGCGGGTCGGTCATGATCGCCTCGGTCGGGGCGATGGAGAAGAACTCCGTGTCGAAGGACTTCACGTCGTCCAGGTAGCCGCCCCTGGTCGGGATCTTGTCGAGCATCTCGGCGATGCGCGGCTCGGAGGTGAACTCCGACCAGCGGTCGGCGGGGCGCTCGCTGGTCGCGTCGCGGCCCTCGATCAGGGTCTCCCACATCTCGCCCGGACTGTTCACCCCGCCGGGGAAGCGGGTCGCGACGCCGACGACGGCCACGTCCAACCAGTCCGAGAGACCGCCGCGCTCGTAGGAGGCGGAGTCGTCCTCGAGGTCCGCGCCTTCCGGCGGGCCGTTGATGATGTACTCGGCGAGCGTCGCGATGGTCGGGTGCATGAACGCGACCGTCGCGGTGAGCTTGACGTTGGTCTTGTCCTCGATGTCGCCGGAGAGGGCCACCGCGTCGCGGGAGGAGAGTCCGAACTCCTCCATGGGCCGGTCCTCGGTGACCTGGTCGAGCGGGAGCTTCGTCGCGTTCGAGACCCATTCGCGCAGCCACAGCCGCAGGTCGGCCTCGCTGATGTCCGGCCGGACGTGCTTGGACGGGTCGGGCCGCTCGTTCAAGGCCGCCAGCAGGGCTGGGTCGATCTCGACGTTCTCGTTCTCGCTCATCCTGCCATCGCCTCGCCTTGCTCGTGCCGGCCCGTCAGTAGGTTACTGCCGGAAGCCGTTCTTCTCTGGTCGCGCTCCTCATCGACCCGCTCCGCGCCGCCGACGGGCGGCTCAGCAAGACAGGTCTTTGTCCTCGCGCTCCACTAACTCTAATAAAACTCTAAGAAACGCGCAAAGGTCGCGCTCAGGACGAAGAACCCTGCGCGGGAGCCGCGTCGGCGTCCGGGAAGCTCACCTGGCGGGAGCCCCGGCGGGTGGTGCCGTCCAGGTACTCCTTGCGGGCGGCCCGGTGGGCGATCTTCCCGCTGGAGGTCCGGGGCACCGAGCCCGCGGGCACCAGGAGGATGTCCCGAGCGGTCACGCCGTGGTGGAGCGCCACGGCCGCGCGGACCGAGTCCAGGATCGGCTGCAGCTCGTCCTTGTGGTGGCCCGCCGCGCGCTCGGCAACGATGACCAGCTGCTCGGAGCGGTCGTCCTTGTCGAAGGCGATCCCGGAACGGGCGTCCTGGAAGACCGCCTCGGGCAGCTCGTTCGCCGGGACCGAGAACGCGGCGACGTAGCCGGTGCGCAGCGCGGGGTTCGCGGTCCACGCGGTGTGCTCGATGTCCTGCGGGTAGTGGTTGCGCCCGTCCACGATGATCATGTCCTTGATCCGGCCGGTGATGTACAGCTCGTTGTCGATGTACACGCCGTAGTCGCCGGTGCGCATCCACAGGTCGTTCTCGTCCGTGCCTTCGGCGCGGCTGCCCTCGGGCAGGCGCTTGCCGAGCTGGTTCTTGAAGGTCTCCTTGGACTCCTCCGGGCGGTTCCAGTAGCCCGAGCCCATGTTCGGGCCGGACAGCCAGATCTCGCCGATGTAGTTGTCCTCGCGCTCGTCGCCCGTCTCCGGGTCCACGATGACGGCCCACTCGCTCCGGGCCACCTTGCCGCAGGAGACCTGCGGGATCGCGCCGGGATTGGTCTTGGGCACCTTGACGATGCGGCCTTCGCCCAGCGCCTCGCGGTCCACGTAGATGACCCTGGCCTCGTTGTCGAACGGCGTGGTCGAGACGAAGAGCGTCGCCTCGGCCATGCCGTAGGAGGGCTTGATCGCCTCCTTGGGCAGCCCGTACGGCGAGAACGCGTCGTAGAACTTCTTCATGGAGGAGACCTGCACCGGCTCGGAGCCGTTGATCAGGCCGATGACGTTGGACAGGTCGAGGTGCTCACCCTCCTTCGGCAGCCCTCGGGTGGCCGCGTGCTCGAAGGCGAAGTTCGGCGCGGCGGCGAAGGTCTTCATGCCGGTGCCGTCCTCGGCGAGCAGCTTGATCCACCGGTGCGGGCGCTGCACGAAGGCGCGCGGGCTCATGATGGTGATCTGCTGGCCCACCAGGGCCGGGATGATGATGTGCAGCAGGCCCATGTCGTGGAACATCGGCAGCCAGGTGATGGCCCGCGTGTTCGTGGACAGCTCGATCGCGTCGATCATCTGGAGCACGTTGGTCATCGCGGCGCGGTAGCTGATCTCCACGCCCGCGGGGGTGCGGGTCGAGCCCGAGGTGTACTGCAGGTAGGCGATGTCGTTCACGTCCGGCTCGACCTGGGTGTACATCTCGGAGACGGAGTCCGGCACCGCGTCGATGGCGATGATGCGCGGGCGCTTCGCCGCAGGCACGTCCCGGAACAGGTCGCGGGCGCGTCCGGCGGCGGCGGTGGTGGTCAGGATCGTCCTGGGGTGACAGTCGCCCATGATCAGGTGCAGGCGCTGGCCGAGGCCCGGCTCCTCGGGGTCGAAGAGCGGGACCGAGATCTGGCCCGCGTAGCTCGTGGCGAAGAAGCCGAGCACGTACTCGATGCCCTGCGGGGCGAGGATGGCGACGCGGTCGCCGATGTCGCCGACCTGCTGCAGCCGGGCCGCGATGGCCTTGACCTTGACTCCGACCTCTTTCCAGAGGATCTCCTGGAAGTCGCCGTCCTTGTTGTGCGAGTAGTCGACGTAGCGGTACGCGACGTTCTCGCCCGCGCGGTCGAGCGTCCAGCTGACGAAGTTCTGCATCCGAGCGTCTGGCGGGAGATGGATGCGACCTCGTTCGTCCAAGGCTTCATGCCATTCGTTGATCACGCTCTCTCCTTATCCGTATGCAGTCCATGCCATCGTTTCGCGCCCGCAGGCCTCGCAGCTCGTCGCTCCGAACGGGGCGGGCGCACATGCTGCCAGCTGCGCTCGGCCCCGAGTGCACGACGACCGATCTTAGCCCTTTCTTAGAAAGGAACAAAACACGCAGATCAGACTACCTGCCAACCGGCGCAACCGTAGGCATCCTACCTTGCTCGCAGTGCGAAAAGGCTGGAAGGCGCGCCAACGCGCAGTTTGCGGGCCCGCGCCGGGCCCGCAAACCCTCACTCGCCCTTGAGGATCTCCACCACCGGGGAGAACGCCTCCATCTGCGTCGGGAACACCCCGGCGAAGGACAGCCCGGTCTCCGCGCGGGTCTTGCGCAGCTGGTCGGCGATCTCCTCCGCGGTGCCGATCGCGAGGTAGGGGGAGTTGAGGAACTCCTCCTTCGTCAGCGGGCGGTCCACCTCGATCTTGTCGACGAAGTCGGCGTTCTTGGCCGCCTCGCCCTGTTCGAGCATCGAGATGGCCATGTCGGCGATGGACTCCCGGTCGTCGGTGAGGACCACCGCGGCGAGCGCCCAGTTCAACGTGATGTCCTTGAACCGCTCCCCCGCGGCCTCCTTGACGATCTCCACCCGGCGCTGCGTCGCCTCAAGGGTGAAATCGGACATGAGCATCTTCCCGCCGGCGGTGGAGCGGGTCGCGATGGAGACGGTGTCCGCGTACTTCGCGGCGAGCTTGAGGATCTTCGGGCCGCCGCCGCCGACCGCGATGGGCGGGCGCGGGCCCTGCCGGGGGCGCGGGGTGCCTTTGATGCCGTCGACCTGATAGTACTTGCCCTTGAACTGGACCTCCTGGCCGCGCAGGAGCCCGTCGAGGACGATGAGCGACTCTTCCAGCTGCGCGAGGCGCTCGGGGCCGGAGAGGAACTCGATGCCCGCCGCGTCGAACTCGCTCTTGATCCAGCCCGCGCCGATGCCGAGCTCGAACCGCCCGCCGGAGAGCACGTCGATAGTGGTCGCCTCTTTCGCCACCACGACCGGGTGGCGCAACGGGTTCGCGAGGACGGAAGTGCCAAGGCGCAGCTTCTTGGTCGAGGCGGCCAGCGCGCCGAGGGCCGCGAACGGGCCGGCCTGGTTGCCGAGGTGGTCGGGGACCACCACGCCGTCGTAGCCGTACTCCTCGGCGAGCTGCGCGTTCTTGATCAGCCGACGCACCCCGCCCTCGTGCTGGTTGCCCTCGATGGCGGCGGCGAACTTGAAGGGCCTGAGGCCTTCGGGTGTGGTCATAGATTCTCTCCTGGCTCTTTGCAGCGCTGGTGTCTCAGTCGCCAACGGGCTGGTCGGCGCGCCAGTCTAGTGGGTGTTCGGGGCCGATTCGATGAGGCTCAGTGCTTTGTCTTTAATCCACTCCACCGCGGGCTTGCCTTCGTCCGACTTCCAGTACGTGGTCGTGCCGTAGCCGGTGTGCACTTCCAGGTGGTGCCCGCTCGTGAGCGTGACGGGCAGCGAGGCCACCGCGTTGAAGTCTTTGGAAAGCTCCGGGTCCTCGTCGCAGATCTTGTCGCCGACGCCGCAGATCTGGTAGGTCCGGTCCTGGAGCTTGCCGAAGCCGCCCGGACGGGGGCCTTGCATGGTGAACCCGCCGAACGCGCTGATCAGCGGCAGGAACGGGGAGTCTTTGAGCGCGACCTCGATGCCGATGCCGTTCACTTTGGTCCCGATGTCCTGGCCGACGCCGGGCTGGCGGCGCCCGTCCGCGAGCAGCGTCACGCCCAGGATGCGGTCGACCGGCACGATGGCCTGGTCGTCGTTCCCGATGACGCTCGCGACATCGCCGACGACCACCGCGCCCTGCGAGTAGCCGACGAGGAAGTACTTGGTCGCGGGGCATTCGGCGGCCGTCCGCTTCAGCACGTCCTCAAGCGCCTGGGTGCCCTGCGCGACGGACTGGTCGAACGACTTCTCGTTGGGGTTGTTGCTGACCAAGACCTTGAACCCGGCGTTGTAGGGGAGGGTGTAGGCGTCGGCGCGCTTGTCCGCCCCCTCCTTGTTGTACTGCTCGTTGATCGGCTGGGTGATCGCCCAGAGCATCGCGGGCTGGTCCGGGATCGCCGTGGTGGTCGGGTTGAACGGGTCGTCGCTCTCTTTGGACTCGTGCGTCCCTCCGACCGCGAGGACTCGCACGTCGGGGCACTGCGCGCCCTGGCCTTTCGGCGGCGCGGGCGGCTTGCCCTCCTCGCTCGGCAACGGCAGGCGCGCGCCCCCGGCCTGCATCCACAGGATGGCCCCGAGGACGAGGCCGAGCACCACGAGGAACGCCGCCGCGATCACAAGGGCCCTGTTCAGCAGTCCTGAGCCGGATTTTCTCCCGAGGAATTTCTTCACCATGGCCTCGACCCTACTGGATCAGGCTGTGAACCGGCCAAATCCGCTGGAGAAACCGGCCTTCCCGGCGCGCGCGGCAAGGAGGCGCCCGTCACAGGGCTGGCCTCGGCGAGCCTCTCGGCCGGGGATACACTCAGCCCCATGATGATCAACTCCTCCACCACAGTGAAATTCGTGGCCTCGGCCATGGCGGCCGCCGCTTGCGGCGCCCTGGCGACCGGCTGCAACAGGGGCTCCGAGGTCACGCACACGACCCTCGCGGGCCAAGCGATCGACGCGACCCAGCACGGCACGAAGATCGCCGCGACGCTCGACGGCAAGTCGCTGAGCCTTCCCGGGCCGTACACCTGCGGGGCGACCCAAGGACTGGTGACCGCGACTTCGGCCATCGGGCAGACCCCGTCTGTCCTCCTCGCGCTCAAACAAGGCACCACCGACGCGAGCATGATCACCATCACGCCCGAGCAGGGCAAGTCCTACACCTGGGCCGCCGGAACCTCTCAGGGCAACGTCTCGGTGACCAAGTCGGGCGACACGTACACCGCGACCGGCAAGCTGCCGGAAATGGCCTTCGACTCCTCCTCGTCGCTGCACGAGTTCAAGGTCGAGGCCACCTGCCCCGGCATCAAGTGACTTCCGGCTCGCCCCGTCTTGGCGGCTCAGCAGATCGCAGGCTGAGCCGTCAGGGAGCGCAGTAGGACTGGGTCGCGACCTTGATCCAGACGTCCGCGAGCTTCTGGGGGTCTTGCGCGCCGGTCAGCCCGGCGGCGGCGAGCACCTGTGTGCGGATGTCCTGATCCGACCTGCCCGCCTTCTTGGACCGGCAGACAAGGTCGGCCACCGGCAGTTCCGTCTCGCCGTTCGGGGAGACTTGCACGCCCGCTTTGCGCAGCTCGTCGAGGAAGCGCTGCTCCTTCGTCCCGCCCGGAGGCGGCGTTGGCGTCGCGGGACCGGGGAAGCCCGACGGCGGGGGCGCGGACTGGGAAGCCGGATCGACGTCGGGCAGGCGGGTCGGCCCGACGACGGGCGTCGAAGTCTTCGCCGGGCGCTCGGTGCTCGGCCCCCCGCACGCGGCGAGACCGAGGCAGAGCGAGAGCAATCCGAGCGAGGCGCTCTTCGCGCGGTGGGACTTCCTCATCGCGGGGTTGCCTTCGTCTGCCCGTCCACCACTTCGACCACGGCGTGCTCGAAGGCCTGGCCGACGCCGCCGTTGTCGATCGGCCCCTGATCCGCGACCGGGAACCCGAACGGCCCGTTCTCGTAGCCGCTTGTCGCCCATGCGGTCATAATCGGGCCGTTCAACACCACAACCGCGCCGACCGGAGCCGTGCCGCCGTCGCCTGCGGGCGAGGGCAGCCAGTAGATGTTCCCTCCGGAGAATCGCTGCACCACCGCGCCGTCGCGGAGCGGTATCTCGCCGGAGATCGGGAAGCCGAGCGGGCTCTGCTCGTACCCCGCCGCCGCGTACTTCTCCAGGATGGCTCCGCCGACCGAGTACGCCCCCGTCTGCGCCGACCAGTACCAGAAGCCATGCTGGAAGCCTTGCACGACGCCACCGCCGCCGGGAGTGGGGCGCTCGGACTCGACCGGGTATCCGGTCGGACCGGCCTCGTAGCCCGCGCTCCCCCATGCTTTGAAGATCTCGCCCCGGAGGACCTGCGCCCCGACTGCCGGGCTCCAGTAGATCGAGCCGTTCGCGAACCGCACGAACTTGCCCTGCCCGTCCTGGGTGTCGGCCTCGTCCGTCTGCGGCAGTCCGAGCGGGCCTGCGGGTCCGCCAGAAGCGGCGTACTGCGCGCCGATGGCCCCGAGCACCTCATGCGCTCCGGTCGCCTCGGACCAGAACACCCTGCCGCCCTTGAAGTCTTGCTCCTTGCCGCCTGGCACGTCGAACTCGCCGGTCAAGCAACCGCCGAGCTCGTCGTGGTCGCCGACGTAATTGCCGATCGCGCCGCCGGGGCTGCACGCGGCGGCCTCCTGCGGCACGCCGAGTCCCATGGCCATCTGCGGCCACAGCTGCGTGTTCTCGAACTGCCAGTACGGCCAGCTGTGCGTGCCGGAGGGGCGGTAGACGACCTGCGCGGGGATGCCGAGCTTGGCCAGTTTGGCGGCGAAGCTCTGCGAGGAGAGCCGGGCGAGCAGTTCGAGCGCCGAGCCGGAAACCCCCGCCGCGAGCTGCTCCGGGTTGGGCGGAACGCCGGCCTGCACGTCTGCCGCCGCAGCCGCGGGCGTGTCGCCGACGCCGTTGCCGCTGGAGATGTACAGGCTCTTCCCGCGCAGCTTGTCGGCCAGCTCGTACGGATCGTGCGCCGCCCATTCCGGGTTCGCGGGATCGCCCCACATCTTCGCGGAGTCGAAACCGCCCGCCTCTTTCATCGCGTAGTCGATGGCCTGCGGCATGCCGACGGAGTTGGTCTGCAAGATGCCCGAGAACGACGCGACGACCCGGAAGAAGTCCGGGTTACGGGCGGCCAGCGTCATCGCGCCGGTGCCGCCCATCGAGGCGCCGATCACGCCGCGCTGGTCGTTGCACCGCCAGCCCTGCTCCAACAGCGGCGGCAGCTCGTGGACGAGGAAGGTCTCCCATTTGTAGGTCTTCCCGTTGTCCGAGTCCAACCAGTCCGAGTAGAAGCTCGACTCGCCGCCGACCGGCGCGACGATGGTGATGTCCTTGTCGGCGTAGAAGTCCGCGATCTGCGTGTTTTTGAGCCACCCGTTGTCCTCGTCCCCGGCTTTCATGCTGTCGAGGAGGAAGATCTGGGGGAACGTCTTGTTCGGGTCGGAGAACCAGCTCCGGGCGAGCAGCAAGTGGACCGGGATGTCCGCCCCCATCGCCGGGGAATGGACCCAGATCTCCACATGCCGGTCGCTCAGCCAGGCGGTCTTGGCGATGTACGGGTCGTCGTCCGCGCGGGCTTCCGGAGCCGTCCGGCTCAGCGCGACAGTCATCAGTCCGGCGACCAGCAAAAACGCGGCAATCGCCGCCACGCCCGCGCGCACGACGCGCCGGGCCCCCTTTGGAGCTTTTGGACGCGCCCCAGGAACCATTCGGCTGGCAGCTTCAACCGCTGAAGGCCAAAAATTCCAATGGATGGCTCTCATGGTGTCTGTCATACCGTGACGAGACCGATATCAGCAGCTCCCACGCCGGGCTCTGGGTCAGTTCACAGGCCCGGACGAGGGGGAGGAGGGGAGCCCCGAGCCCGCTCAGCGAACTCGGTCCACCGCCGCGCGCACCAGCGCCCGCAGCGCGGTCTTGACCTCGGCGGCGCGTTCGAACGAATCGGGCAGCTTGCCGATCTCCTCGTCCGCGCGCCGCGCGTAGTCCGCCACCTTCTCTTTCGCCCTCGCCATGCCGGACGAGACGGCGAGCAGGCCCAACGCCTCGGCCACCACAGCTTCGTCCGCGACCGGGCCCGAGGAGAGGATCTCGTTCAGGCGGTCCTCCCCCTGCGCCTCCAACGCGTACAGCATCGGCAGGGTCAGCACCCCTTCGCGCAGGTCGGTGCCGGGGGTTTTGCCCGAATCCGCAGACCCCGAGCCGATATCGATGATGTCGTCGGCGATCTGGAAGGCCATGCCGACCAGCTCGCCGATCACCGCGAGCTGGTCTTGGACCTGGCGGTCCGCTCGGATCGCCAGACCTGCCAGCCGCCCGCACGCGCCGAGCAGCGAGGCGGTCTTCCCGAAAATCACCGTCAGATAGTGCTCGATCTTGTCTCGTTCCCCTTGCGCGCCGAGCACTTCCTGGAGCTGCCCGGTGACGAGTTCGCCGAAGGTCTGCGCGACGATCGAGGTCGCCTCCGAGCCGAGCTTCGCGATGAGGCCGCAGGCGCGGGCGAACAGGTAGTCCCCGGCGAGGATCGCGATCTGATTGCCCCACTGCACGTTCGCGCTCGGCACCCCCCTGCGCATCGTCGCCTCGTCCATGACGTCGTCGTGGTACAGCGTCGCGAGGTGGATGAGTTCGAGCGCCGAAGCCGCGATCTCGACGTCGCCCCGCCGCTCGTCCGCTCCGAGCTGCCCCGCCACCACGGTGAACATCGGACGGAACCGCTTCCCGCCCGCCTTCGCGAGATGCTCGGCGACCGCCGCCATCGCCTCGATCCCCGATTCGACCTCGGCGATGATGATGCTCTCCACCCTGTCGAGCGACGCGCGCACCGACTCGGTGAACGCGTCCGAGCCCAAGAAAAAACCCCCGATTGTGCCCTGTTCTGCCATCTCGCCTTCCGCCTAGCCCTTGACCCCGCGATGCAGCGCCACCGTGCCGAGGGTGAGGTTCTTCCAGCTCACCTCGGCGAACCCCGCCGCGCGCATCGTCGCCGCGAGCGCCGCCTGGTCCGGCCACGCCTTGATGGACTCCTCCAAATAGTCGTACGCCGCGTCGTTGCTGGAGACCAGCCGGGAGGCCTTCATATGCACCGGCATCACCCAGTTGCGGTAGACGTAGCGCACCAGCCGGGGAGTCGGGGTGGAGAATTCGCAGATCACCACGCGCCCGCCGGGGCGGAGCACGCGCAGCATCTCGCCGAGCGCGGCTTCCACCGGGTTCACGTTCCGCAGGCCGAACGAGATGCACATCGCGTCGAACACCCCGTCAGGGAACGGCAGCCGGGTCGCGTCGGCGACCACCATCGGCACGCCGCGCCACGCGCCCGCGGCCAGCATCTTGGGCGAGAAGTCCGCGGCAACGCACCAAGCGCCGGATTTGCCGAGTTCGACGGTGGAGACCCCCGTCCCCGCCGCGATGTCCAGCAGCCGCTCGCCGGGCCGCAGCGCCAGCATCTCGCGGGTGGCTTTGCGCCACAGCCGGTCAAGGCCCATCGTCAGAAGCGTGTTCGTGCGGTCGTACCCCTCGGCCACTTCGTCGAACATGGCGGCAACCTCGTGCGGCTGCTTGTCTAATGAGGCACGTGACACAGCCTTCACACTACGCGGTCGCCGACCCCAGCCTTTCCACGACCGGGTCATTCTGCACATCCCAATAGTGCGCCAGCAGCTCGTCGCAGATCCTCGGCCAGGTGCGAGCCAGCACGCCGCGCCGGGCCGCCGCCGAGAATTTGGCCCTGACCTCGTCATCCGCCAGGGAGCTCACCGCCGAGGGCAGTTTGCGCTCGAAATCCGCCACCGGAAGGAGATACCCCGTCCGGCAGTGCGCGACGAGGTCGCGCGGCCCGCCCTCGTCCGGCGCGATGACCGGCACCCCGCTGGCCAACGCCTCCTGCACCGCTTGGCAGAACGTCTCGTGCTCGCCGGTGTGGACGAAGACGTCCAGGCTCGCGTACGCCCGCGCGAGCGCAACCCCGCGCAGTTCGCCGGTGAACACCGCGCCCGGCAGCTTCTTGCGCAGTTTCTCCCGCGACACCCCGTCGCCGACCACGACGACCCGCACGCCTGGCACGCCGATCAACGAGGCGAGCCGTTCGACGTGCTTCTCCGGGGCCAGCCGGCCGACATAGCCGACGACCAGCTCGCCGTCGGGGGACCATTCGCGCCGCAGCCCCTCGTCCCTGCGCTGCGGGTGGAAGCCCTCGATGTCGACCCCGCGCGCCCAGCGGCGCACCCGAGGGATGCCGTGCTCTTCGAGCTCTCGCATCGTGACGCTCGACGGGGCGAGCGTCCGGTCGGCCTGGGAGTGGATGCGGCGCGTCCACCACCACGCCACGCGGGAGAGGACCCCGAGCCCGTAGCTCGCCGCGAAACCCGCGACATCGGTCTGGAAAACTGCGACGGTCGGCACGCCGAGCCTGCGCGCGGCGGCGAGCCCGCCCGCGCCGAGCAGGAACGGCGAGGCCAAATGCACCACGTCCGGCTCGAACGCGGCAAGCCTCCGGTACACGCCCATATGCGGGAGCCCCACTGGCAGCGAACTCACTTTCGGCACCATCACGGCGGGCACGCGGTAAACCTCGACTCCCTCGTGCTCGTCCGGCGGGGCCTCGTGCTGGCCGTCCAGCGCGCCCGGCGCGATGACCAGAGCCTGGTGGCCCTTGGCCCGCAAATGCTCCAAGACCCTCAGGACGGAGTTGCTCACGCCATTGACGTGCGGGAGGAAGGATTCTGCAACGATAGCCACTCGCACACTTCTGATTGTGCCCAGCGATCTTGCAGCAGGCGGAGCTGCGCCCGTCGCGCCGGTGAACCCGAAGAGAACTTCACGTGGCGAAGCGCAGGGCCGGGGCTATACGACGTCGACGTCGAGCCCCATGCCGAGTTCGGCGAGCCGCGCGATCTGATCGGATCGCAGCCCGACCGACGGGCGCTGTCGGCCATCGACGAACACCGCGAACGCCGCCTGCGCGCTCAAGCCCATCGACCCCACCGCCGCTCGGAACGCGTCGCCCGACGGGGACAGCGCCGCGAACAGCCGGTCGGCTTCCGCTTCCAGGTGCGCCGCACGGCGCTCGCCGAGGTCGATCTTCCATCCGTCGCAGCCGAACGGCAGGCGCGGGGAGCGCGGATCCCCCGCCCGCCACGTGCGCGTCGGGACGAGGGAGGCCGCGCGCGTGAAGACGGCGGGGTCGAAGGATCCCGTCACGACGACCATCGCGCGGATCGTGGTGGCCCAGCCCTCCAGATCGGCCTTGGCGGTCATTGCCGCCCGCCCCCGACGAATCGTCCTCGCACACGTGGCAGGCTCGCACACGTCGGGAGGGAAAGCAAACATTTCTCGGGGCGGACCGCCCCCGACGAACCGCCCCCGCAGCCCGCGCGCCCAGGTCCGGTCGCGCGTCAGGGGCGGAACGCTCAGCTTGGCGCCTTAGGATGTGCTTCCGTGCGATCTTCCGAGGGACCAACGACGGCAGCTGGCAAAAAGCCTGGCCACGCGGCCCGAAGACCGCTCATCGTCCTCGCGCTGACCCTCGTCAGCGTCCTGTGCTCGCTGCTCGTGCCTTTCCTGCCCGTCACGCAGCGGACCGCTTCGCTCTCCTGGGGCGGCGAGTCGTGGAAGGCCGAGGGCGGCAACAACGTCACCGCCCCGCTCGCTGCGATCATGCCGTTGAGCCTGGACGCGACGATCCCCTGCGCCGCCGTCGCCAAGCTCCCGCCCGCTGGCGGCGTGCTGCTCTCCACCGCGCCGAAAGACGGCGAAGGAGCCCAGGGGCGCGCGCTTTTCGTGCAGGCGTTCCCCGACCAAGTCCAGGTCACCTCGCACGGCCAGTTCTTGGCCTCGGTCCCGCGCGCGGCGGTGGGCTCCGAGCAATGCGACCACATCCACGTCTGGGCCAACCCGGTCGAAGTCGGCGCGGAATTCGTCGGGCTCCCCCCGAGCGCGGGCCAGACCAAGGCCGTCGTCAAGCCGCACTACCGGCCGGAGTTCAGCGGCGTCTTCACCGATGTGTCAGGCGCGCTCCCCCAGCCGCCCGTGCTCGACGCGCAAATCGACACCCGGTTCGCGGTGGCCCCGACCGCGCTGAAAGTCCTGGCGGTCGTCCTGGCGGTCGGATCGCTGGCCGCGGCGCTGCTCCTGAGCCGGAAACCGGGGAAGCCTCGGTTCCGGCTGCCGAAACCCAAGGCGCTCGACGCCGCCGTCGCCGGGGTCTTGCTCGTGTGGAACTGGCTCGGCGCGTACAGCGCGGACGACGGCTACCTCACCGTCATCGGACGCGCCGCGCACGACACCGGCTACCTCGCCAACTACTACCGGTACTTCGGCGCGGTCGAGGCCCCGTTCGACTGGTACGAGCGAGTCCTCTCCCTCGCCACCAGGGTCACCGGCCACGGGGTGTGGCTGCGCCTGATCTCCGTCGCGGTCGGGCTCGCCGCCTGGTGGCTGATCTCCCGCGTGGTCCTGCCCAAGCTGGGCCAGACCATCGCCGGGCATCCGCTCGCCGCGCCGACCGCGGCGGCGGCGCTCCTCGCGTTCTGGCTGCCGTTCTGCTCCGGGCTGCGGCCGGAGGCGCTCATCGCGCTCGGGGCCATCGCGACGTGGTGCCTCGCCGAGCGCGCCATCGCCGAGGACGAGGGCGTCGCCCGGCTCGCCGCGCTCGCGGTGCTCGTCGCCGCGTTCACCCAAGCGCTCGCCCCGCAAGGCGTCGCCGCCACCTCGGTGCTCCTCGCCGCCGCCCCCGCCGTCGTGCGCAGGCTGCGCCCGTTCGCGTTGCCCGACGTCGGCCTCATCGCGGCTTCCGGGCTCGTCGTGCTCGCGGTGATCTTCTCGCAGCAGACCTTCGCGGGCGTCCTCGAGTCGGTCCGGATCCGCTACGCCGTGGACACCACGGCGGGCTGGAACGAGGAGTTCCTGCGGTGGAACGCGCTGCTCGCCTACAGCCCGGAAGGCTCCATCGCCAGACGATGGCCGTTGCTCGCCATGCTGCTCTGCCTCGGCGTCGTCGTCTTCGCGCTCTCGCTGCGCAAGATCCCCGACGTGCGCCAGCTCCCGCTCTGGCGGCTGGTCTCCGCGACCTTCCTCACGATGCTGCTCCTCAGCTTCGTCCCGTACAAATGGCCCGAGCATTTCGGAGTCTTCGCCGCGTTCGGCGCGGTCCTCGCCGCAGCGGCGACCGCCCTGGCCGCGCAATACTCGAAACGCAGCCCGTTCGTCTCGGCGCTGATCGCCTCCGCCGCGTTCTTCTTGGTCGCGCTCACCTCGGCGGGGAAGAACGGCTGGTTCTGGATCCAAGGATTCGGAGCCCCCGCCTACTACGCGCGGCCGTTCCTCGGCACGCATCCCTTAAACTCGCTGCTGCTGCTCTTCTTCCTGTTCTTCGGCTCCGTCGCAGGCGTGCTGTACCTGAGCCGGGACTACGCGCGGCCGAAAACCGACGCGCCCGGCCGACAGCCGCCCGCCTGGCACAAAGCGCTGCGACCGCTCGCCGAAGGACCGCTGCTGTGGATCAGCATCGGACTCGTGGCGGTCGAGCTGGTCAGCTTCGCCGCAGCCGCCGCGTCGCGCTACCCCGCGTACAGCCTGCTGACCGGCAATCTGCGCGCGGCGGCTGGCGGCTGCGAGCTCGCCGAAGCCGTGCTCGCCGAGGCCGACCCCAACGCGGGGATGCTCCGCCCGGCGGACGGAGCCGACCCGAAAACCGCGCTCGGCGCGGTCCGCTCGGAAGGGTTCACCCCCAAAGGCCTCCCCGACGAAGTGCCCGCGATCGGCGACAGCACCGCGCCGGGCACCGCGCACGTCAATCACTCCGGCTCCGAGCCGGTGCCCATCGAAGGCCAGGACGCGGGCTCGAACGCCGGGTACAGCACCATCACCCAGTCCATCGAGCTGCCCTTCGGCCTCAAGCCCGGCACTCCCGTGCTCGGCAGTTACGGCTACAACACCGGGGAGGCCGACCTCGTCAGCGGCTGGTACGAGATCGGCGACCTGGCGGCGGACACCCCGCTCCTGGTCATGAGCGCTGCGGGGCACATCTTCTCCACCTACCTGAGCGGAGCCCCGATCTACGGCCAAAGCGTCGCCTTCGAGTTCGGCGCGCGCTCCGCCGGCGGCGTCGTCCCCACCGGCGCAAAGCCGCCCATCGACCCGGTCGATCCGACCACGAGCTTCCCGTGGCGCAACCTGCGCCTGCCCGTCTCGGAGATCCCCGCAGGCTCCACCCTGGTCCGCGTCGTCGTCAAGGACGACAACCTGCAACAGGACCAATGGGTCGCGGTCACCCCGCCCCGGCTGCCGCATCTGGTCACGTTGCAGCAGCTCATCGGCTCCGCCGATCCCGTGCTCCTCGACTTCGCCGCCGCCGCGCAATTCCCCTGCCAGCACCCCTTCGCCGTTCGCGACGGCGTCGCCGAGCTGCCGAAGTGGCGCATCCTGCCCGAGCACCGTCTCGCCGGGACGGCTTCCTTCAGCTGGCAGAACGATCCCGGCGGCGGGCCGCTCGCCATGGTCGACGCGCTCCTCACCCCCACGACCGTCCCCACGTATTTCCGGGATGACTGGCGGCGGGACTGGGGCTCGGCGCAGCGCTACACGCTGATCCCGAAGAACGCCGTGCCTGCGACGATCACCACCGGCGAGGCTGTGCGCAGCGGCTGGTGGCGGCCAGGGCCGTCCCAACCATTGGAGCTGCCCTGATGATCCCAGCGCCCAACCCCCCGCAGGCGGGAGGCACCCCCGAACGATCTGCCGCGTCGGCGGAGCGCTCCGACACGCCCCGCCGCCCAAGACGCTCCGCGCCTCGCCGCCTTGCATCCCATCCGTTTGTTCCGCTGGGCTCTCAAGGAGGTTCCCGCTGTGTCTAACGCCTGGTCCGGGCGTGTCCCGGAAGGCTGGAAGCCGCCCGCGTGGGTGCCCGCTTGGCGCTGGGTCGCCATCGTCGCCGGACTCCTCGCCTTCCTCTGCGCCGTCCTCTCCCCGATCCTGCCGCTCAACCAGCGAACGGTCGCGGTCGATTGGCCGCAGAACGGCGTCCTGAACAACGTCACCGCGCCGCTCGACTCGTTCGTCGCCGAAGACCTCCGGATCGCAGTCCCCTGCTCCCTCGCGCAGCAGCTGCCGGCCGAAGGCGGCAACCTGGTGTCCACCGCTCCGGTCCGGGGCAAGAACAACAAGGTCAACGCCCTCTACGTCTCGGCGGACCGTGACTCTCTCGTCGCCTCGGTGCGCGCGGTGCCGCTGCTGGTCGTCCCGCGCGCGCAGCAGGACAACCCCAACTGCCGGATCGAGGTCCAGGCCGACGCCAAGCACACCGTGGTGCGCATCACCGGGGTCGGCGCGCAGCCGCTCGTGCACGACGTCCCCGACCCGCTCCTGCGCCCGCAGATCGTCGGCGTGTTCACCGACCTGCAGGGCCCCGCCCCCGAAGGGCTGCACGCGTATTTCCTGATCGACACCAGGTTCAACACGGTCGCCACCGATCTGCGGCTCGGGGTCGCCCTCCTCGGCTTCGCGGCGACGGCCCTCGCCCTTGTCGCGCTCGCGCGGTTCGACGGGCTCGACGGCCGTCGGCACCGGCGCTTCTTCCCGCCAGGGTGGTGGCGGATCAGCCTGGTGGACGCGGTCGTCGTCGGCGTGCTCGCGCTCTGGCTCATGATCGGCTCGAACACCTCCGACGACGGTTATCAGCTGACTTGGGAAGTGGTCAGCCCCGAAGCCGGGTACATGGTGAGCTACCACCGCTGGTTCGGCGTGGCCGAGAACCCCGTCACCTGGTACTACCAGGTCTGCTCCTGGCTCGCGCAGCTCTCCACCGCCGCGCCGGTCATGCGCCTTCCGCAGCTGCTGATCGCACTGGCCTGCTGGTTCACCATCAGCAAAGAGGTCATCCCCCGCCTCGGCCGCCTCGCCCGCCGCACGCCAGCCGCGCCGTGGGCCGCCGCCGGGGTCTTCCTCTCCCTGTGGCTCGCCTACGCGAACGGGCTGCGCCCGGAGCCCGTCGTCGCCCTCGGAGCCCTGCTCACCTGGTGCTCCATCGAGCGGACCATCGCCACCGGGCGGCTCTTGCCCACGGCTGCCGCCGTCATCATCGCCTCGTTCTGCCTCGGGGCCGCGCCCGGCGGCCTCATCGCCGCCGCCGCGTTGCTGGTTGGAGTCCGGCAGTGCTTGCGCCGGTTTGCGGCGCGGGCCAAGCTGGTCGGAGGCGGCTGGCAGGGCTGGCTCGCCGTATTGTCCCCCGTTCTCGCGGCGGGCACCCTCGTCATCCCCGTGGTGTTCTGGAACCAGAGCCTCGCCGGGGTCATCGAAGGCAATTTCCACGTGAAGACCACGATCGGGCCGAACCGCGCCTGGTACGAGGAGCTGCTGCGGTACTACTACCTCATGCTGCCCACCGCCGACGGGTCGCTCGCCCGGCGCTTCGGCGTGCTGATCGCCTTCCTTTGCCTGGTGACCGCCGCGCTCGTCCTGCTGCGCCACCGCCATCTCGGCGGGCTGGCACGGGGCCCCGCCGTCCGCCTGGTCGGGATCTTCGTCGGGACCATATTCTGCATGACCTTCACGCCGACCAAGTGGACGCACCACTTCGGCATCTACGCGGGCATCGCGGGGGCCATCGCCGCGTTCGCCGCCTCGGCAGTCGGCCCCTCGGTCATCGCCCGCCGCCAGGCCAGGATCTACTTCGCCGCCTCGGCGCTCTTCGTCCTCGCCGTCGCCATGACCGGCCTGAACCAGTGGTGGTACGTCTCCTCCTGGGGCGTGCCGTGGTGGGACCGCCCGCCGGTGATCGGCGGCTACCAGATCGCCGACCTCGTCCTGGCGCTCGCCGTCGCCGTGGCTCTGCTCGCCTTTTGGCAGCAGCTCCGAAGCTCGCCCGAAGGCGAGCGCGACGCTCGCCGGGGCGGCTTCTGGGCATGGAGCCTGCCCGCCGTCTCCTTCGCGATGGTCCTTTTCATCCTGCTCTCTTTCGCCAAAGGGGCATACGCGCAGCGGCACAGCTTCTCCTGGGCGAAATCCAACCTCAAATTCGTCACGGCAGGGGACGGCTGCGCGCTCGCGAACGACGTGCTGGTCGAGGAGGATCCCAATCAGGGCCTCCTGCGCCCGTTGAACGGCGAAGACCCGCGCCAGGCGCTGCGCGGGAGCGAGCCGACGCAATTCGGCTCCGACCCCGACCACTTCTGGAAAAAGCTCACCACCACCTTCACCGACTACACCGACATCAGCCCCGACGAGCCGGAGCCCACCGCGCAACCAGTCCCGAAAGGCGAGGTCCCGCTCCCCTTCGGCCTCGACGCGCACGCCGTCCCCGTGCTCGGCAGCTATGGGGTGAACGTGCCGACCAGCGTCACCACCGGCTGGTACCAACTGCCCCCCGCCTCCCCCGACCGGCCGCTCATCGCGCTTTCCGCGGCGGGCCAGATCGCAGGACTCGGCATGAACGGCGTGCCGAGCGGCCCGGAGTCCGATCAGCTCGTGCTGGAGTACGGCCGCACCGGGCCGGACGGGACGGTCGCCCCGCTCGGAGCGACCAAGCTCTACGACATCGGGCCGAGCTTCGCCTGGCGGAACTTGCGCTACCCCCGCGCGTCGCTCCCCGCCGACGCGGACGCGGTCCGGCTGCGCGTCTCCGACCTTTCCACCGCCCCGGACCAGTGGATGGCGTTCACCCCGCCACGCGTTCCTGTGCTGCGCACGCTGCAGGACCTCGTCGGCGACCAACCCGCCCTCATCGACTGGCAAGTGTTCTTCCAGTTCCCGTGCCAGCACCCGATCCGGGTGCGCGACGGGATGTTCGAAGTCCCCAAATGGCGCATCACCCCCGACCACGGCGGTACTAAGATGAACAGCGAGCGGTGGATGAGCTCGCGGTTCGGCGGACCGATCGGCGTCACTCAGCGCCTCCTTTCGCCGACCACCTTGGCCACCTACCTCGCAGGCAGGCCCGACATGGACTGGGGCTCGTTGCAGCGATACACCCCGTACGTGCCAGAAGCCGTGCCCGCGCAACTTGAGATCGGCTTCGTCGAACACAGCGGTCTTTACAGCTCAGGCCCTATGTACACCATGTACGGCAAAGACGAAGACGAGTAACTCCCCCGCAGCTCTCGCTGCGGGGGAGCCGCACGGATTTGACATATTCACATGCGCTTATGCGCATATGGAATATGCAAAAATTCATCTGAGGACCGAATATCTGAATACGTGAATGGGGCAACAAATTTCGTCAAAACTGAGTCCATAGCGCGACATTCCGAGTCGGATGCTCTACATTGGCGCGCCCAAAAACGAGACGCTTCGCCCCCTGTGCGCTTTTTCACACGGGCTAGATTTGCCGTGTGAGCCACCCTAGGCTCGGAGCACGACACAGAGCTTGTGTCGTCGCAACGCAGAGCCTGTGCCTCGCCGCGACACAGCGCTGTGTCGACACATTTCACAGAACAAAGACGAGTCGCAACAAGACGAATTTGGTAGATAAGAGGATGAAAGACTCATGAAACTGCTCAAGGAATATCAGCCTGCTCCTGCGGTAGAGCTTCATGACGGCGCCGCTATCCCCCAGGTTGGCCTCGGAGTCGCCAAAATGTCGGACGAAGACACTCGCGAAGTCGTCAAAGACGCCCTCCACATGGGCTACCGCCACATCGACACCGCTTCGAAATACGGCAACGAGCGGGGCGTCGGACAAGGTATCGCCCAATCCGGCGTCAGCCGGGAAGACGTTTTCATCACGACAAAAGTTTGGTTCGAAGATTTCGACGACGTCACCGGAAGCCTCCAGCGCAGCCTTGTCGAATTGCAAACCGACTATGTCGACCTTTTCCTCATCCACTGGCCGGTTCCCCAGCTTGGGAAATACGTGGACGCATGGAAAGGTCTCGTCCAGGTCCAAGAGTCCGGTTTGGCCCGCTCCATCGGGGTGGCGAATTTCGAATCAGACCACCTTCATGAAGTTATCGACGCGACCGGGGTCGCCCCTGCGATCAACCAGGTGGAGCTGCATCCGTATTTCCAGCAGTCCCAGCTGAAAGAGGCGAACGCCCGCCACGGCGTCGTCACGCAGGCGTGGAGCCCGCTCGCCCAGGGGATCGGGTTGCTCGACAATCCGCACCTCGCCGCAATCGCCGACAAGCACGGCAAGAGCATCGCGCAGGTCATCCTGCGCTGGCACGTGGAGCTCGGCCACGTCGTCATTCCCAAGACCAGCTCCTCCCGTCGCCTCGCCGAGAACTTCGACATCTTCGACTTCTCCCTCGACGAGGGCGATCTGAAGGCGTTCGAAGTGCTCGACGATCCGGAGTCCGGCCGCCTCGGCTGCCACCCCAACGATGGCTACTCGGCCCATGTCTCGCCGAAGAGCAAGGAGCGCATGGCGGAAGTCGCCAACGAGCAGAACAAGCGAGCCGCCTGAGCCGACTGAGCGCAGAGCAACGGATCGAGCCGCCGCGACCCTTGTGGCGCGGCGGCTCGATCCGTACTACGGTGGGGATCATGGCTCTCGACACCGAGTTCATCCGCGACAGCCGTTACATCAACACCCGGATCACCGCAGACGGACGGGAGGGCTATCCGGTCGAGCCGGGCAGGTACCGGCTCGTGGCCGCGCGGGCATGCCCGTGGGCGAACCGCACATTGATCGTGCGACGGCTCCTGGGTTTGGAAGGAGTCCTCTCCCTCGGCCTGTGCGGGCCGACGCACGACGAGCGCAGTTGGACGTTCGACCTCGACCCGGGCGGGCTCGACCCGGTCTTGGGGATCCATTGGCTCCGCGACGCCTACAACAAGCGGGTTCCCGACTACCCGAGGGGCGTCACCGTGCCCGCGATCGTGGACATTCCGACCGGGGCGGTGGTCACCAACGACTTCGCGCGCATCACTCTCGACTTCTCCAGCGAATGGCGGGCCCACCACCGCGAGGGCGCCCCCGACCTTTATCCCGAGCCGCTGCGGGCGGAGATCGACGAGATCAACCAGTTCGTCTACGAGTCGGTCAACAACGGCGTCTACCGTTGCGGGTTCGCCAAATCCCAGGAGGCGTACGACGCGGCGTACGACACGCTGTTCTCCGCGCTCGACCGGCTCTCCGAGCGCCTGGCGACACGGCGCTACCTCGTCGGGGACGCCATCACAGAGGCCGACGTCCGCCTCTTCGTCACGCTGGTCCGATTCGACGCGGTGTACCACGGGCATTTCAAATGCAACCGTCAAAAGCTCGCGGAGAACCCCGTGCTCTGGGCGTACGCGAGGGACTTGTTCCAGACGCCGGGCTTCGGAGACACGATCGACTTCCAGCAGATCAAAAGCACTACTACGCGGTGCATCTCGACGTCAATCCCACCGGGATCACGCCGAAAGGCCCCTCGCTCCAGAACTGGCTCGACCCCCATTCGCGCGCCGAACTCGGCGGGCGGCCGTTCGGGGACGGAACCCCGCCTGGGCCGCCGCCCGCCCATGAAACGGTGCTCGACCAGCTCGCGTAGGCCGGGCGCGCGCTCTTAAGCCTCGTTCTTCGCCGCCTTCTGAGGCGGTTGCGCGGCGCGCTGGCCAGCCGAGCCCTCCGGCTCCTCGTCGCTCTTGCCCTCGTCCTCGTCCGCGATGCCCAACGCGCCTGTCAGCCAGCCGGTGGCCGCGCCGACACGGGCCTTCGCGGCCGCGTCGAGCTGCGCCGAGCGCGCCTCGGCCCCTTGCTCGGTCGCCGCCCACGCCGTCGCGAACAACACGATCCGCACCGTGAAGAAGAAGAACACCATCAGGCCCAGGATCGGGCCGAACGTCTTGCCAGCCGGACCGTTCGTCACCCCTTTGAGCAACAACCACGCCAGCTCCAGGAAGATCTGGAACAAGATCGCGCCGAGCAGCCCGGCCTGGGACGCGTCGGCGAGCGCCACCGATTTGCGCGGCAGCCGCGCGATCACAAAGGTGAACAACAACCAGGCGGCGATTGTCGCGAGCACCGTCGAGACGATCGTGAGGAATCCTTGCCCGCCGGACCAGTCGCCAAGCCCCACCTTGACCAGCGCCTTGACGAGCCATGAGCTCTTCGAGAGCGTGATGAGCCCGAAGACCACCACCAGCGCGAGGCCGAAGCTCGCCATCGCGAGCAGGTCGCTGAACTTGGTCTTGAACCAGTTGGCCTCCGAATCGGGATCCTGCTGCCACAGCTGGGTGAGCGACTCGCGCAGCGCGGCCATCCAGCCCAAGCCGGACCAGAGGCCGAGGGCCAGACCGACGGTCCCGACCGTGGTGCGCGAGGCGATGGCCGAGTCGATGAGCTGGTTGAGCTGCTTGGCGAGGCCGCCCTGCGCCATCGAAGTGATGCGCTCTTTGATGTGTTCGAGCAATTCGGGGTTCTGGATGAGCACCTGGCCCAGAATCGCGAAGCCGACCATGATCACGGGGAACAACGAGAGCACGCTGTAGTACGTCACGCCAGCGGCGAAGAAGTCAGCCTTGCGGTCCTGGTAGCGCTCCACCGCGCGCATGAGGTGCGCGAGCGGGGGCCACTTCTGCTGCAGTCCCTCGAACCAGCCCTTGAGCCGGTCCAGCAAGCCTTCCTTTTTGCCCTGGTCGGCTTCTTTGCTCTCGGGCGACGTGCTCTGGGCCAACGGTCAGCTCCTTCCGGGAACCCCTGGATCGGACAAGAACCCCACGACTTCGTACACCCGCGCCACCGTCGCGCTGGCGATCTCCCTTGCGCGCTCGCCGCCCTCAGAGATGATCCGGTCCAGCTCCGACCGGTTCTCCAGCCAGCCGAGCGTGCGCTCCCTGACCGGGGCGGCGAATTCCACGAACGCGTCCGCGAGGTCCACCTTCAACGCGCCGTACCCGCCGCCCTGGTATTTCAGCGCGACTTCCTCCGCAGTCTGGCCGGTGAGGGCCGCGAAGATCGCGAGCAGGTTCGACACCCCAGGCTTCGCCGCCGGGTCGAAGCGCACCTCGCCGTCCATATCGGTCACCGCGGAGCGGAACTTCTTCGCCGAAGTCTTCGGATCGTCCATGAAGTTCACGATGCCCGAGTCCGAGGACGCGGATTTGCTCATCTTCTTCGTCGGCTCGCGCAAGTCGTAGACCCGAGCCCCCGCCTTGACCAGCCTGGCCTTCGGCACGACGAACGTCTGGCCGAAGCGGTGGTTGAACCGCTCGGCGAGGTTGCGGGTGAGTTCGAGGTGCTGGCTCTGGTCGTCCCCGACCGGGACGAGTTCGGCCTGGTAGGCGAGGATGTCCGCAGCCATGAGACATGGGTAGGTGAACAGGCCGACCGAGGTCTGCTCCCCCTGCTTGTCCGATTTGTCCTTGAACTGCGTCATCCGGCTCGCCTCGCCGAAGCCCGTGAGGCAGCTGAGCACCCAGGCCAGCTGGGCGTTCGCCGGGACGTGGCTCTGCACGAAAATGGTGCACTGCGCCGGGTCAAGGCCGAGCGCCAACAGCTGCGCGATGTATTGCAGCGTCGACTCCCGCAGCTGCGCCGGATCATGCGGCGTGGTGATGCTATGCAGGTCGGGGATGAAGTACAGCGCCTCGTAGTCGTGCTGCAGCTCCACCCACTGCTTGATCGCGCCGAGGTAGTTGCCGAGGTGGACGGAGCTGCCGGTGGCCTGAATCCCCGAGATAAGACGCGGCCTGCTCATGCCGTGTACTCCACGATCACCGGGGCGTGGTCGGACCAGCGCAGGTCGTAGCGCTCCGCCCGTTGGGTGACGACCCTGGCCGCCCGTTTGGCGAGCTGCTTGTTCGCCACGTGGTAATCGATGCGCCACCCTGAGTCGTTGTCGAAGGCCTGTCCCCGGAACGACCACCAGGAGTACGGCCCCGCCTCGCCGGGGTGGAACGAGCGCTGCACGTCGGTCCAGTCGGAGCCCTCGCCGAAGACCTCGCTGAGCCAGGCGCGCTCATGCGGCAAGAACCCGGAGGCTTTCAGATTGCCCTTCCAGTTCTTGATGTCCAGCTCGGTGTGCGCGATGTTCCAGTCCCCGCAGATCAGCACGTCGCGGCGCTTGCGGGCCAGCGGCTTCAAATACTCGCCGAAGGTCTTGAGGAACTGGTCCTTCTCCACCTGGCGCTCGGTTTCCGCCTCGCCGGAGGGCAAGTACAGGCTCGCGAGGGTGAACGTCCCGAAGTCGGCCTCGATGTACCGGCCGGAGTCCGCGAACTGCGGGTCGCCGAAGCCGATCCGCACCGCGTCGGGCTCTCGGCGCGAGAGGATCGCGACCCCGCTGCGCCCCTTCTGCGCGGCGGGGGCCAGCGCGAGCTTCCAGCCGTCCGCGAGCACGGGCGCGAGCGCCGCGCGGGCCTCCGCCTCGGTCGCCCGGACTTCCTGCAGGCAGATGTACTCCGCAGGGGACTCGCCCAGCCAGCCCAGCAGTCCCGTGTTCTCCTCGGAGCGCGCTTTGACAGCGGCGCGGACCCCATTGACGTTCACAGTGGCCACGGAAAGGCCGTTCGACTCTGGCACGAATGGAAACAGTAGCAGAAAGTCAACGCGACGGAAACAGAAAATCCTGTTCAGAGGCATCGACGTCCTCGCCGCAGAGGGGCAGGTCCGGAGAGGCCCCTTCCGCCGAGCTGCCCTGCCGCTGCGTGAGCGCGACCCCGCTCAGGAGCACCGCCGCGCCGATCATTTGCAGAACGCTCAGGCGCTCCCCCAGCAGCAACCAGGCCATCAGGACCGCGACGGGGATTTCGAGGAGCCCGAGGATCGAGGCGACCGTCGGGCGGAGCCGGGAAATGGCCGCCACCCCGAACGGGTACGCCAATCCCGTCGTGAAGCCCAACGCAACCAGCGGGACCAGCGCGCTGGTCTGCGCGCCCGCCATCGTCACCTCCTGCGCCCCCTTGACCGCAGGGGCCAGCCCGGTCGCCACGATGGCCGCCATCCCCGCCGTGCCGAAGACCAGCCCCCCTGCGGCAAGCGCCGTCGGGGACACGTTGTCGGAGAAACGATGGCCGAGGATGAAGTACGCGGCTCCCGCGCTCGCCGCGGCCAGCCCCCAGAGCACCCCTGCCCCGTCGATGCTCGCGCCGGTGAAGACGCCGAGGACGGTCATCGCGCCGATCAGCGCGACCGAGGCCCCGACGAGGACGCCCGCCGAAGGGCGGACCCGCGTGGAGGCCCACATCCAGCTGATCACCACCACAGGGGAGAGGTATTCGAGCATCAGCGCGATGCCGACCGACATGTGCTGCGCCGCGCTGAAGAAACAGAACTGCGAGATCACCATGGAGATGAGCCCGTAGAGCGCCACCGCGCTCCGGTGCCGCCACACCGTCCGCCACCAGTCGGGCTCGAACCACTGCGCCACGAGCGCGGCGGCCACCGCCGCGATCCCGAGCCGGGTGAGCACGACGCCGCCGGTGGACCAGCCCGCTTGGGTCAAGGTTTTCGCGAACGGGCCGGACACGCCGAAGCACATCGCGGCGGCCACCGCCAGCGGCAGACCGGCGAGCTGCGTTTGTCTCGTCGACTTCATAAACATGTCCTCACCTCCAGGGCGGACGAATCCCCTGGCAGTTCCCAATGGAGATGTCATGAGCTAATGAACTTTCGCTCATGACGCTAGCAAGTTCCGCTGTCATGTGTCAAGATGATTTGAGTCATGACAGAGACGAAACACGGGACGCTCTTCAGCCAAGACGTCATTGCCACGCTGCTGGCGCTCGCCCCCTTGGTGAACTCCGAACTCGGCGGGGCCGACGTGCTCGCGAGCCAGAGCGCGCTGCGCGGCTACCTCGACGAGCACGGCTGGACCGGGCGGCGGGACGGCGACGAGGCGGAACTCGCGGCGATGCGCGCGCTAAGAGCGCGCATCCGCGTGCTCTGGGAGCTGCTCGACCAGGAAGAGGCCTTGGTCGCCGAAGTCAACTCGCTCCTCGCGGCGAACAGGGCGAACCCGTGGCTCACCCGGCACCCGGAAGCGCCGTACTGGCATCTGCACTTCAACCAGACCGACGATCCGCTCGCCGAACGCATCGGCGCGGACGTCGCCATGACTTTCGCCGAGCTCATCCGCGCGGACGAGCTCTCCCGGCTCAAGCGCTGCGCCGCGCCGGACTGCGACGCGGTCCTCATCGACCTCTCCCGAAACCGCTCGCGCATGTTCTGCGACATCGGGAACTGCGGCAACCGCATCCACGTCGCCGCGTACCGCGCGCGCAAGGCCCGCGAGACGCAGGCGCGCTGAATCCCGCTCAGCCGCCCGGCGACCCGTTCGCCAGCGCGTCCGAGCGGACCGTCGTCGTCGGCTCCGACGCGAACATCGCGTCCAGCCTCGCCAAGGCCGCGCGGGTCGGCTCGTCCGAGGGCGTCAGCGTCACCATGCGCGACTTGGGGGCAACCGCGTGCGTGAAGCTCGTCGAGTCGAGTTCCACACAGCCCACATACGGGCAGTGCAACCGCCAACGCCGGTCCTCGGGAGCCTGGATGTCGTGACGGCGCCAGGACTCGGCGAACTGCGGGGACAGCGCGCGCAGCTGCTCGACCATGCCCGTCCAGGAGGGGTCGTCCATGTGGTCCGCCATCGCGCCCCGGAACCGGCTGACGTAGCTGTGCAACGCCTCGGGGTGGTCCGCGAAGCCCGCGCGCCACCCAGGATCGCAGACGATCAGCATGAGGCAGTTGCGGTCCCGCTCCGGGATCGCCCCGAGATCGCCGTAGAGCCGCCGATACGTCCTGTTGTAGGCGAGCAGGTCCAGTTTGTCGTCCACGACGCACGCGGGATACGGCAAGATCCGCTCCAAAAGGAGCCGATGCGCCTCGGTGACGGTCTGCGCGCGCTCGTCGCGGGCCTTGCCGGGGCTCAGGCCGGCGAGCCGGAGCAGATGGTCGCGCTCGTGGGATTCCAGGCGCAACGCGTCCGCCACGGCGGCGAGCACCTGGGCGGAGGCGTTGATCGCCCTGCCCTGCTCCAGCCAGGTGTACCAGGTCAGCCCCACTCCGGCGAGCGCCGCGACCTCCTCCCTTCGCAGCCCCGGCGCGCGTCTGCGGCCCGCGCGGGGGATCCCGACCGCCTCGGGCGAGAGCCGGTCGCGTCTGCTGCGCAAGAACTCGGCCAGCGCCTTGCGCCTCGTCTCGCCCATCGTCTCACCTCGAAATCCCGCCGGGACATGCCAGGCTAGTAGGAGCAATACCAGGATAACTGCCGTCTGGTACCGGGATAACTTCTTCGCCATACTCGACTCGTGACGACGACCGCCTGCCCCGCGCACGAGCCTTGCGCCCTCGCCGAACGGCACAAGGAAGGGGCGCTGAGCGCTGTGGGGCTCGCCGCGCTCACGCTGGCGGGGTTCGCGATCCCGTACAACTACAACGCCGCCGTCGTCGCGCTGCCGACGATCAGAACCGCGCTCGGCGCGTCGGACGCCGCCTCGGAATGGGTGCTCGCCGGGTACGGGCTGCCGCTCGGCGCGCTTTTGATCCTCGGCGGACGGCTCGGCGACCGCTACGGGCGGCGCAGGCTGCTCGCCCTCGGCTTCGTCCTGCTCCTGGTCTCCGCCGCCGCGGCGGGTTTCGCGCCGAACATTGAGACGCTGCTCGGGCTCCGCGCCGTCCAAGGCGTCGCCGCCGCCATGGCGCTGCCGCAAATCCTGGCCACCATCCAGGCGACCACGGCCGGGGCGCGCCGGGCCAAGGCGATCTCGATGTTCACGGCGGGAGCCGGGGCGGGCACCGCGTTCGGGCAAGCTTGCGGCGGGCTTTTGATCGCCTCGGTCGGCTGGTCTGGCGTGTTCTGGAGCACGGCGGGGCTGGCCGCAGTGTGCCTCACGGGGATCGTCGCGGTGCCGCAAGGGCGCGCCGACCGCCGCACCTCGATGGACCCGGTCGGGGTGCTCTTGCTCGCCTCGGGGCTCGTCCTGCTGCTCACCCCGGTCACCCTCGCGCCGACCATGGGCGCGGCCTGGCTCTTCCTGCTGGCTCCCGCATGCGGGGCGTTCGCCCTCTTTTGGCGCCACGAGCACGCCTACCGGGGGATGGCGATCGTGCCGCCCTCCGTGCTCGAACATCGCCCCATCTTGGCGGGCCTCGGCACCGCGGCCCTGTATTTCCTCTCCTACGGAGGCTTCGGCTACCTCTTCGCGCTGACGACGCAGCAGGGGCTCGGCTACAGCGCGTTCCAGTCCGGCCTCGCGCTCGGGCCGTTCTGCTTCGCGTTCCTCGCCATGTCGCTGCTAGTGGCCAAGATCGTGCTGCGCTTCGACCCCATCCGCGTCGGCCAAGTCGGGCTCATCGGGCAATCCGCCTGCCTTGTCGCGTTCGGTACGCTGCTCGCCCTGCAATGGCCGCACCCGAACCTGTGGCTCATGCAAGCCGTGCTGATCGCGCTCGGCGCCCTGCAAGGCCTCGTGTACGCCCCGCTCGTCGGCGCGATCATGAGCCACGTGCCCGCCGAGATCGCCGGTTTGACCGGCGGAGTCATCACCACCAGCCAGCAGGTCATGATGGCGATGGGCGTCGCGGGGTTCGGCGCGGCGCTCTCGCTCGCCACCTCGGCGGTCGGCATCCACCACGCGGCGGTGCTCTGCTTCGCCGCGACCGCCGCCGTCGCCTGCCTCGCGGGCCTCTTGGCCGCGAAAGCCCGGAACTAGGCCCGCGAGGCGAGCCGCTCCAACAGCTTCGGCAACACGCAGGGCGGGACGAACTCGCCAACCGAGCCGCCGTGCCCTGCCACCTCTTTGATCAAGGAGCTGGAGATGAACGAGTACTCGGGGGCGGTGGCGACGAAGAACGTGTCCACCTCGGCGAGATGGTGGTTCATCTGCGCCATGGCGATCTCGTACTCGAAGTCGATGCTGGTGCGCAGACCCTTGACGATCGCCTTGATCCGATGCTCCCGCGCGCCCTCCACCAAAAGGCCCGACCAGCAGTCGACGTCGACATGGGGGAAATCCGCCGTCGCCTCGCGGATCAGCGTCATCCGCTCCTCGGCGGCGAAGAGCGTCTGCTTCTTCGGGTTCGTCATCACGACGACGGTCAGCCGGTCGAAATGCTTCGCGGCCCTGCCGATGACGTCGAGGTGCCCGAGCGTGACCGGGTCGAATGTGCCTGGATAGATCGCGTGGCCCATAGGCTCTGAGCCTAACGCACTCCCCGCGCGGGGCGCGGTCACAGGTCGAGAGTCAGCCGTCCGCCGTCTTTGGACCGCGAGACGCACACAAGCATGTCGCCCCTCGCCCGCTGCTGATCGGTGAGCGTGCTGTCGCGGTGGTCCACCTCGCCGCCGAGCACGCGTTGCACGCACGTCCCGCAAAAGCCCTGCTGGCAAGAGTACCCGACGTTCGGCTTGACCCGACGGATCGCCGCGAGGGCGCTCTCGTCCGCCGCGACCTCGACCACCTCGCCGCTCCGGGCGAGCACCGCTTGGAACGGCGTCCCGTTCACCACCGGCGGCGGGGAGAACCGCTCGTAGTGCAGCTCGACCGAGGCGTCCGGCCCGATGCCCCGGCGGATCGTCTCGATCATCGGCGGCGGCCCGCAGACATAGACGGCGGTGTCCCCGTCCACCCCCGCCAGCAGCTCCTCCGGAACGGGCAGGCCGTGCTCGTCGTCCGTGCGGATCATCGCCCGATGGCCGAACGCCTCCACCTCGTCCAAGAACGGCAGGCTCGACCGGTGCCGGCCCGAATAGAGCATGCTCCACTCCAAGCCGAGCCGGTCCGCGAGGCGCGCCATCGGCAGGATCGGCGTGATCCCGATGCCGCCCGCGATGAAGCGCAGCTTCTTCTTCGACGAGGCGGACCCCGGCAACGGCATCATGAACGCGTTGCGAGGCTGGCTGACCTCGACGAATTGGCCCACCTCGAGCGCATGTGCCTCGATGGACCCGCCCCCGCCGTCCGGGATCCGCCGGACCCCGATCCGGTACTCCCGCTCCCTGCGCGGGTCCCCGCACAACGAGTACTGGCGCACCCGGCCCGAGGGCAGGTGCAGGTCGATGTGCGCGCCCGCGTGCCACGGGGTCAGCTTCGCGTTGTCCGCAGCGGCGAACGTGAGCTGGCAGACGTTCTCGTCCCTCGCGACGATCTGCCGGTCGATCAGCCGCAGGACCCTACGCCCGGAGTTCTCCGCGAGCTCGGGCGCGTCGTCCTGGAAGATGCTGCGCACCAGCGGCGGGGCGACATAGTCGATCATGGCGCCAACGACGCGCAGCCCCCGGTCGCGGCGGTCTTGCGTGTAGAGCGTGAGCGGGACGTCCCGTTCGCTGGTCTTCAAAATCCCCGCTTTGATCAGCGCGTTGCGCATGCGGCGGCGGACCGGCCCGATCTCTTCCACGAAAACCTGCTCAGCCATTGATCTCTCGGGCCGCGGGAGACGTGGCGAGGTACGCGATGGCCTGAGCGGTGTTCCCCTCCGCCTCCGGCGAGTAGTTCGGCTTGAACAGCCGCAGCATCGTGACGAACAGGAACCGGATCGTCGGTATCGAGCCCCGCTTGCCCGACTTCCGGATCTTCCACATCAACCGGAAATAGCCGAGATTGGGCAGCGAGGGGTCGTTATGGACCAGGAATTTCGTCCCCCTGGCGACGAGCATGAGCAGGACGGCGGCCGCGACGACGCTCGCCACCATATGCCGCAGGTAGCCCTTGCGGAAGTAGCCCGCCACGTTGTACGCGACGTGGCGGTGCTCGACCTCTTCCGCGCCGTGCCAGCGGAAAAGGTCTTTGATCACCGGGTCAACGCCCATCTCGTCCCAGTTGTTGTTGAGCACCCAGTTGCCGAGGGCCGCGAAGAAGTGTTCCAGCCCTGCGATGATCTCGACCGACACCTCGGCCGCGCCGCGCGAAGGGGCGGGGTAGACGGTTTCGAGCCGCTCGCTGATCCGCCCGAAGAGCCACTCCACCTGGTCGACGAACGGCTCCGCGTCGATCCCGTGCCGCCGGAGGAACTCCGGAAGCGCCTTGTCGTGGCTCTTGGCGTGCACGGCCTCCTGCCCCATGAAGCCGATCATCTCTTCGCGCAGCCGCTCGTCTTTGACGTAGCCCATCGCCTCGGTGAAGTTCGCGCAGAACCACCGCTCCCCCGTGGGGAGCAGGAGGTTCAGCGAGGAGATGAAATGCGAGCCGTACGGGTCGCCCTCGATCCAGCACAGCGGCGAGTTCGAGAAGTCGAACTGGACGTCCCGCGCGTGCAGCGCGACCTCTTCGGGAGCGAAATGGTCCGGGGCCGCGCCTGTCGTCGCGAACCGCTCAACAGCCATGCTCTTCTCCTCGCAGCGTTCTCGAAGCCTTGCTTCAACTATATGGCGCAGCTCATAGCCGATATACGTGATGTTCGGACAAATCATACAGAAAACATGATATACATCACACATTGCGGGTCGGCCGCCCGCCGTCCTCGCACCGCGAGACCCGGACCGAGGAGCGATCCGACAGCCGTAGCAAACTCCTTCAGCGCCCGAGCCAGCGCGCCGCTTCCGCAGTACGCCCGGAAGGCACTGGCCGACGGCCCGCTACTCCTCCCAGAACCAGGCTCCCCCGCCGGGGATCTGCTTGCCGGAGAGCAGCTTGCAGTGGACGTCCTCGCGGCCGACGAACTCCGCGGACTTCCTGCACGTCCACTCGTCCTGGTACGGGCCGCGCAGCTTCTCGTGAAGCGGGGCGACCTGCCCTTGGCCCGCGAGCACGAGAGCGGCGGCGAAAACAGCGACCGGTGACATCGGTTCCTCCATACGACGAAGCCGCCGCCTGCGATGAGCCGTCTTGGAGGACCCGGCAGCGGCTGGGCCCTTCCGATGGGATGCAGTCTAGCAACACATTGGCGCTAAGATGAGTCGATCGCCACAGCGGACCGACCAATGAAAGCGCCCTCGATGAAAACCGCGAAACTGCCGCTCCTTTTCGTCATGGCCGTGGTCGGCGTCCTCGTCGTGGGCGGATTCGCCCTCGTGGCCGTGGTCAGCCTGCCCGCGCGGGACGGCGGGGCCGCGCTCGACCGCGTCGAGCAGGCCACCTCGGCCCCCACCGGCTCGAGCATCGCGGCCTCGACCCCGCAGCGCATGCCCAGCCCCGACTCGCCCCGAGCCACCACGAGCACGACCGGCGCGTTCCCCGAGCCCTCCACCCGGCGCTCTTCCGCCGCGTCGACCCCGACCGCCAAAGGCATTCCGATGACCGTCTCGTATTCGGTCACCGGCCCCGCCGTCGCGTCCATCCTGATGTACTGGCAGGCCGACCACGACATCGCGTCCGAACACGGGATCGCGTTGCCCTGGTCCCGCACCGTCACCCTCACCGATCAAAACCCCATCCGGCTCAGCGCCCAAGTCGATTCGGGCACCGCGCATTGCCGGATCACCGTGGACGGCCAGGTCGTCGCCGAGGCCACCGGGGACTATTTCGTCAGCTGCGAGACCACGCTGCGCCCAGCCGTCCACGACCGCTAAGCGGCTCCGCAGCGCCCGAACGCCCCGCCAGCGCCCTTGGCGTTTTCTCAGCTCTTTCCCAGCGCCGCGCGGTTGCACGGGGGTTTCGGCCGGATTAGCATTTGCCGCAGAGAGATCGCAGTTGACCGGGGGAGTCCGACCGCCTGGCAGCGCAGAGAAAGGATCAGCCGCTCATGTCCGTTTTGGCCAAAGCCGCCCTCGTCGCGGCCGCCGCCCTCCCCTTGGCGCTACCCGCCAGCCTCGCCGCAGCGGCCCCGGTGACGGTCGCCTACCAGGTCCTCGGCTCCGGCCCCGCGACAGAACTCGTCTACTGGGACGAGAACGGCGCGAAGCAGACCCTCAACAACGTCCCGCTGCCGTGGAGCAAGACGGTGTCGATCGCCCAGACCATCCCCATCCACTTGAACGCGCTCGTCTCCAGCGGCGAGGTCACCTGCAAGATCGCGGTGAACGGCAAGCCGACCGTCGAGACCAAGGGGAAGTTCTCCACGCGCTGCAGCACGGACATCACGGGGTCTTGAGCTTTCCCCGGCCTCAGCAATACCCTACTGGGGTATAATCGGCAGATGAGCGAAGAAATGCCAAGCCCCACCGCGCCCGAGACAGGGGCGGACTGCTGCCACAAAGCCGAGCACGGCGCGCACGGGTACAACGACAACAAGGAGAGCCACCTGCGCCGATTGCGCAGGATCGAAGGCCAAGTCCGGGGCCTCGCCCGCATGATCGAGCAGGACGACTACTGCATCGACGTCCTCACCCAAGTCTCGGCGACGACTCGGGCATTGCAATCCATGGCGCTAGGCTTGCTCGACGAGCATTTGAAAGGGTGCGTCGCCTCGGCGATCCACCACGAAAACGACCCCGAGGCGAAAATCGCCGAGGCTTCGGCCGCCATCGCCCGGCTCGTCCGTTCGTAAAGGAGCGTGAAGGAGGACTATGACCATCCAGACTTACCGCGTGTCGGGCATGACCTGCGGGCATTGCGCGAGCGCGGTGAACAAGGAGCTGACCGCGCTCGACGGAGTCGCCGACGTCGCCGTCAACCTGGAGACCGGCGAAGTCAGAGTCGCCTCAACCGGCCCGCTCGACGACGGGCAAGTCCGCGACGCCATCGCCGAAGCGGGCTTCGAGCTCGTTTAAAGCCTTCCCGCCCGGCCGACGCGAGCGAGGGCTTCGCCCGTCTCGGCCATCAGCGCGCGCATGATGTCCGAGGCTGGAAGCGCCTCACGGATGAGCCCGACGCCTTCGCCGACGTGGACGCTCGCCATTCGGAAATCGCCGTTCGCCAGAGCCTCCGCGAAGGCCTCGCGCAACTGCGGCATCCGCTCGGCGAGTTCGCCCTCTCGCCCGTGCCACTGGTCGATGAACTCGTTGCGGAGCACCCGGCCTGTGAACTCCTCGGGCCAGGAAAGACCCCTGGCCACGTCGTACACGCGGGTGCGCACGGTGTCGTCCCCCTTCGCCGCGACGACCAGCCGTCGAGCGGCCTGCGACAGGAGCGACTCCTCGCTCACGACGAACCTGCTGCCGACCACCGCCCCTTCGGCCCCCAGCGCGAGCGCGGCGGCGAGCCCCCTGCCGTCGATCACGCCGCCCGCGGCGAGCACGGGCGCGCCCGCGTCGCGCGCGAGGTCGACGACCTCGGGAACGAAAGTGAACGTCGCGCGGGCCGAGCCGCCGTGCCCGCCCGCCTCGGTCCCCTGCGCCACCAAGACATCCGCCCCCGCCTCGAGCGCGACGGCGGCCTGGTCGAGGTTTTGCACCTGGCAGACCAGCCTCGCCCCGGCCTGGTGGACGGCCGCGGCATACGGGGTCGGATCGCCGAAGGAGAACCACACCGCGGCGGGCCCGCTCGCCAGAGCCGCGTCGAGCAGCTGTCGATTCTGCTCGACCGTCCAGGTGATGAAGCCGATCCCGATCCGGGCTTCCCCGGCCAACGCGAGCTCGCGTTCCAGCCCCTCGACCCCGCCATACCCGGCTCCGATGAAACCGAGGCCGCCCGAGGCCGAGACCGCGCTCGCCAACCGCCCGCCCGCCACGCCCCCCATCGGCGCGAGGAGCACCGGGTGCTCGATGCCGAACATTTCGGTCAGTTTGGTCGCGTATGCCATGGTCCTTCTCCTCGCCTCGCTCCAGGGCGACCGCGCCCAGACCCGAGCACAACGGAGCCGCCGACAGTACAGAATACGGCTGGGCCTCGTGGGCTAGACTGCCCCCATGGAGCGCACAACACTGTTATGCAGCACTGCGGCCGTCCTCGCCGCCGCCGGGCTGGTCTTCCTCTGGGCGCTCGCCCTCGGCGTGCTCAAGTACCGTCAGATCGCCGCCTCGCCGAAGCGCCGTGCGCACCACTACACCGACATCGCCCGTCGGTCGGCGCTGCTGTACTCCTTCGCCATCCTGCTTATCGCGGCGTTCGTGCAGTTGAGCGCGTGGCCGCAGATCGTGAACTTGGCGGCAGCCCTCGTCGTCATCGCCTTCTTCGTCTTCGCCATCGGCTCCTACACCTACCACGGGGTGCGCAAGGACACGACGAACCAGTTCAAGGACGCGGGCTGGTTTCTGCGCGCGGGCATGGTCGCCTTGGCCGTCGGCGAGATCGGCGGTTTCGCCGTCATCTTCGCCGGATTCCTCTGGGGCCTGCGCTGACCGCTGCGGTCCGAGGAGCCGACGGCGCGGCAGATCGCCGTCTAAGGCCCAGGCCTGGCGAACTCCACACGCGTATCGCCATACAGATAACTCTTGACCGGCTCCAAGCCGTCCGGCCACGTCGGGGCGGCGGCTCTGGCCGCGCGTTCGAACACGAGCATCCCGTCCGTCGCGATCCAACCGCCCGAGGCGAGCTTGCCGAGCACGTCGGCGACCTCCCCGCCGCCGATGTCGTAAGGCGGGTCGGCGAGCACCAAGTCGTACGGCTCGGCGGGGGCATGTCCCGCGAGCGCCTGTTGCACCTTGCCGACCTGGACCCGGACTCTTCCCTCCAGTCCGAGGCTGGCGATGTTCGCGCGCAGCGCCTTCACCGCGACCGCCGCGTGCTCGACCAAGACCGCCGTCTCGGCTCCGCGCGAAACCGCCTCGAAGCCCAGCGCGCCCGAACCCGCGTACAGGTCCAGCACGCGCGCCTCGTCCAGATCGATATAGCTGCGCAGCGCGTCGAAGATCGCCGCCCGCACCCGCTCGGCGGTCGGCCTCGCCCCCGCTTGCGGCACCTGCAGCCGACGACCGCGCAGCGCTCCGGAAACAACCCTGATCATCTCACCATTGTCCTCATCGTCGTCCGAGCAGCGCGCGGAGGAAGAAACCGACGTTCGCGGGCCGCTCCGCGAGCCTGCGAGTGAAATACCCATACCACTGCCCGCCGTAGGGCACGTAGATGCGCACCCGCGCGCGCGAGGCGGCCAGCCGCGCCTGCTCGTCCGGGCGGACGCCGTAGAGCATCTGGTATTCGTAGCTCGCCGCGACGCGCCGGGTCGCCGAGGCGAGCCTGCCCGCCTCGGCGATCATCGCCGGATCGTGCGAGGCGACCATCGGGTACCCCCCGCCTTCGAAGAGAATCGCCAGGCACCGCCGGTAAGCGGAGTCGACCTCCCTTTTGTCCTGGTAGGCGACGGAATCCGGCTCTTGGTACGCGCCTTTGCACAGCCGGATCCGCGAGCCGGGCACGGCGAGATCCCGGCAGTCCGCCTCCGTGCGCCGCAGATAGCTTTGCAGCACCGCGCCGGTCTGCGGGAAGTCCGACCGCAGCTCCCGCACGAGCGCGAGCGTGCCGTCCGTGGTCGTGTGGTCCTCCATGTCCACCGTGACCAGCGCTCCGACCTCATCCGCCTTCGCGCACACCTCCTGCGCGCCCGCCAGGGCGATCGATTGGCCGCCGGGCAAAGACTGCCCGAACGCGGAGAGTTTGATCGAGGCCTCCACCGCGCCGTCCGCGAGGACTCGCCCGCGCGCGGCAAGCTCGTCGCGCAGTCCCCCCAGCCCGTCCAGCAGCGCCAGGTACGCCCGGACCGTCGCTTGCGCCTGCTCCCGGTCGCGGACGTTCTCGCCGAGGTAGTCGACCGAGACGAAACGCGTCGCCAAGAGCTGCGCCACAGCGGGAAGCGCGTCTTCCAGCGTGTCGCCGGCGACGAATCGGGAGACCACCGCCCTGGTGAAGGCGAAGCGTTGCGAGAGCGCTTCGAGCCGCTGGCTCTTCGACGCGGCGAGCAGCGCCGGGCGCATCGGGTTCCGCAGCGTCCGGGCCAGGGCCGCCCCGTCGCTCATGAGGCCATATGCGGATAAGCGTGGCCCACCGAGGGGACGAACGTCTCCTTGATCGACCGGGGCGAGACCCAGCGCGCCAGGTTGAGCTTCGAGCCCGCCTTGTCGTTCGTGCCCGAGGCCCTGCCGCCGCCGAACGGCTGCTGGCCGACCACGGCCCCGGTGGGCTTGTCGTTCACGTAGAAATTCCCCGCCGCGAAGCGCAGCGCCCGATGCGCCTGCTCGACAGCGGCCCGGTCCCGCGCGAAGACCGCCCCGGTGAGCGCGTATTTCGAGGTCGTGTCCACCAATTCGAGCACATCCGGCCATTCGCCGTCGGCGTAGACGTACACCGAGAGGATGGGGCCGAAGTACTCGACGCGCATCGCCTCGTCGGTCGGGTCCTCGGCCAGCAGCACCGTTGGGCTCACGAAATAGCCTTCGCTGTCGTCGACGGAGCCTCCCGCGAGAATCCGCACGTCCGGCGCGCTGCGCGCCCGGTCCAGCGCTGCGGCGTGCTTGTCGAACGCTCTGCGGTCGATGACCGCGCCGCCGAAGTTCGCGAAGTCCGCGACGTCGCCGTAGCGCAGCCCGCCCGCCGTCCCGACCAGCTCGTCCTCGATCTTCGCCCAGAGCGACCGTGGGATGTAGGCGCGGGAAGCCGCGGAGCATTTCTGCCCCTGGTATTCGAAGGCGCCCCGGACGAGCCCGGTCACCAACGCGTCCGGGTCCGCGCTCGGGTGGGCGAGCACGAAGTCTTTGCCGCCGGTCTCCCCCACGATCCTCGGATAGCCCCGATAGTTCGCGATGTTCGCCCCGACCTGCGACCAGAGCTTCTGGAAGGTGGCCGTGGAGCCGGTGAAATGGATCCCGGCAAGGCCGGGGTCGGCGAGGAGCGCCTCGGAGACCGCGAGCCCGTCGCCGTGCACGAGGTTGATCACCCCCGGCGGCAGCCCCGCCTCGGTCAGCAGCTCCAAAGTCAGCTGCGCGGAGAGCGCTTGCGACGGCGACGGTTTCCATACAACCGTATTGCCCAAGAGCGCGGGAGCGGTCGGGAGATTCCCGCCGATCGCGGTGAAATTGAACGGCGTGATCGCATAGACGAAGCCTTCCAGCGGCCGGTACTCCACGCGGTTCCACACTCCGGGCGAGCTCACGGGCTGCTCGGCCAGCAGCTCGCGGGCGAACGCCACGTTGAACCGCCAAAAGTCGATCAGCTCGCACGCGGCGTCGATCTCTGCCTGGTGCACCGACTTGGACTGGCCCAGCATCGTGGCCGCGACCAGCTTCGCCCGCCACGGCCCCGCAAGGAGGTCCGCCGCCCTGAGGAAGACCGCCGCGCGCTCGTCGAACGAGAGCTCGCGCCACGAGGCCGAGGCTTGCCCCGCCGAGGCGGCCGCCGCTTTCGCCTCGTCTGCCGTCGCGTTGCGCAGCTCCCCGAGGACGTGGCGAAACCGATGGGGGGCGACCACCGCGACAGGCTCCCCCGACCCGACGACCGGCCTGCCCCCGATGACATGCGTCAGATCCGCGATCCGAGAACTCAACTCGGCGATGCTCGCCCGCACCGCCGCGCGCTCGGCGGAACCGGGCGCATACCCCAGTACCGGCTCGTTCGCGGGCGGCGGGACCATTGTGACCGCGTCCATGCGACCTCCCTTCCATCAGTGATCGCTTTTCGCCAGCTTAAGCCAAATCCGCGGCCGCCGCAGCGCCGAATCCGTCAAGAACGGGTTATACTTAAAAACATAGAACCTATGCCGCAGGCCACAGCCTTGTGTCCGCCGCGGCAACCCCGGACCCAAGGAGGCCACAGAGATGAGCGTCGCCGACGACTTCCGCCGAGCCATCGAGAACCGAGACCCCGCAGCGGTTTCGGAGCTGCTCTCGCCGGACATCCGGTTCTACTCCCCTGTCAAATTCAGCCCGTTCGAGGGCAAAGAGACCGTGCTCGCCCTCTTCAACGTCCTCACGACCGCCGTCTTCACCGATTTCCGCTACGTCGGCCAGTACGAGGGCTCTTCGGCGAAGGAGCCGGGCGGCGCGCCGCGCGAATCGCACGTGCTGCTCTTCCGGGCAAAAGTCGGCGAGAAACTGATCAACGGGGTGGATATCCTCGAGCCCGGCGAGAACGGCTTGATCGAGACCTTCACCGTGATGCTCCGCCCGTTCTCCGCCGCGCAAACCGTGTCCGAAGCCGTGCTCGCTGGCTTCGCCAAGCTCTACGGCGAAGCCAGCGTCGCCGCCCCGAGCAGCTGAGCGCCAGCGGAGCAGGTGCATGAGCGGCCGACAACGCGGCGAGGCGCCGCGCGGACCCCGAGGTCAGCCTCTGGTGAGCTTGCGGTGCGTCACAGAATGCGGGCGGGCCGCGTCCGGGCCGAGGCGTTCGATCTTGTTCGCCTCATAGCCCTGGAAGTTCCCTTCGAACCAGAACCAGCTCGCCGAGTTCTCGTCGGTGCCCTCCCACGCGAGGATGTGGGTGCAGGTGCGGTCGAGGAACCAGCGGTCGTGGGAGATCACCACGGCGCAGCCGGGGAACTTCTCCAGCGCGTTCTCCAGCGAGGAGAGGGTCTCCACGTCGAGGTCGTTGGTCGGCTCGTCGAGGAGGATCAAGTTCCCGCCCTGCTTGAGCGTGAGCGCCAGGTTGAGCCGGTTGCGCTCGCCGCCGGAGAGCACGCCCGAGGGCTTCTGCTGGTCCGGCCCTTTGAACCCGAACGCGGAGACGTAGGCGCGGGACGGGATCTCGGTCTGCCCGACCTGGATGTAGTCGAGGCCTTCGGAGACCACTTGCCAGACCGTCTTCGTGGAGTCGATCCCCGCGCGGTTCTGGTCGACGTAGCTGAGCTTGACGGTCTCGCCGATCTTCACCGTGCCCGAATCCGGGGATTCGAGGCCGACGATGGTCTTGAAGAGCGTGGACTTGCCGACGCCGTTGGGCCCGATCACCCCGACGATGCCGTTGCGCGGCAGCGTGAACGAGAGGTCTTTGATCAACAAGCGGTCGCCGAAGCCCTTGTCCAGATGGTCGACCTCGACCACCACGTTGCCCAGGCGGGGGCCTGCGGGGATCTGGATCTCCTCGAAGTCGAGCTTGCGGGTCTTCTCCGCCTCGGCGGCCATCTCCTCGTAGCGGGTGAGTCGGGCCTTGTTCTTGGCCTGGCGGGCCTTCGCGCCCGACCTCACCCACGCCAGCTCCTCCTGGAGGCGCTTTTGCAGCTTCTGGTCCTTCTTGCCCTGGACTTCGAGCCGTTCGGCCTTCTTCTCCAGGTACGTGGAGTAGTTGCCCTCGTACGGGTAGGCGCGGCCCCGGTCGAGCTCGAGGATCCACTGGGCGACGTTGTCGAGGAAGTACCGGTCGTGGGTGACGGCGAGGACGGCTCCGGGGTAGCTCGCGAGGAACTGCTCCAGCCACAGCACGCTCTCCGCGTCCAGGTGGTTGGTCGGCTCGTCCAACAGCAGCAGGTCCGGCTTGGAGAGCAGCAGCTTGCACAGCGCCACCCGGCGGCGCTCGCCGCCGGAGAGATGCGCGACCGACTCGTCCGCGGGCGGGCAGCGCAGCGCGTCCATCGCCTGCTCCAGCTGGGAGTCCAGATCCCAGGCGTCGGCGTGGTCGATCTCCTCCTGGAGCCGCCCCATCTCCTCCATGAGCTCGTCGGAGTACTCGGTCGCCATCAGCTCGCCGATCTCGTTGAAGCGGTCGAGCTTCGTCTTGATCTCGCCGAGGCCCGCCTCGACGTTCTGCTTGACGGTCTTCTCCTCGTCGAGCTCCGGCTCCTGCATGAGGATGCCGACAGTCGCCTCCGGCGCGAGGAAGGCGTCGCCGTTGCCCGGCTGGTCCAGCCCCGCCATGATCTTCAGGACGCTGGACTTGCCGGCTCCGTTCGGGCCGACGACGCCGATCTTCGCCCCAGGGAGGAAGGCAAGGGTCACATTGTCGAGGATGACTTTGTCGCCGTGCGCTTTGCGCACGTTGCGCATGGTGTAGATGAAATCCGCCACCGGACCATCTTAGGCCAACGACGTGTTCGCCCCGCACAGGACCACAACCGCCCGGCCCGACACGCGCACCGCCCCGCTCATCAGCCCGGCGAGCGCGGTCGCCCCGGACGGTTCGACCACAATCCGGCAGCGCTGCCACAGCCAAGCCTTCGCCTCGAGGATCTCCTCGTCGGCCACGAGCGCCGACTCCACGCCCTTCGCGGTCGCGACTTCGAAAGCGAGAGCGCCCAAAACACTCGCCCCGAGGGCGTCCTGCGCGACGGAGTCGACTTCGACCCGGACCGGCTCCCCCGCCGTCAACGCGGCGCGCAACGTCGGGCAGCCGGCCGGCTCCACCCCGACGACCCGCCAACTGTCGGGCACGGCCGAGGCGACCCCGGCCACCAAGCCGCCCCCGCCGACCGCGATCAGCACAGTCGCCGCCGCATCGCCGAGATCCTCCACCAGCTCCACACCGATCGTCCCCGCCCCCGCCACCACCTCGGGCAAGTCGTAGGCGTGCAGCGGCAACGCTCCGCTCGCGCGCCCGATCCGCGCCGCCTCCTCGTACGCCTCGGCGTACACCGCGCCGTGCTGCACCACCTCGGCCCCATGCTCGTGCAGTTGGGCGACTTTCGCAGCGGGAGCCGTCACCGGGACGACCACCGTGGCCGGACAGCCGACGAGCCGGGCCGCCCACGCCGCCGCGAGACCCGCGTTGCCGCCCGACGCGATCACCACGCCCGCCTCGCCAAGCGCTCCACGCTCGCGGGCCGCGAGCACCGCGTTCACCATCCCGCGCGCCTTGAACGAGCCAGTGTGCTGCAGAAACTCCAGCTTGAAGTCCACCTCCAGCTCGCCGTCCCCGGTCGGAACCTCGACGCGGACCACCGGGGTGCGCCGCACTCGCCCGACGACGCGCTCGCGGGCGGCCAGCACATCCCCGTACGCGGTCACAGCGGCTTCCGGAAGTGGAAGCTCGTGATCGTGTAGCCGTGCTTGAAATACTGCCGGTGCGCGGTCGCCCGTGCGGGCGCCGTCCCCGAATCCAGCTCGACCCCGCCGCAGCCGAGCCGTTCCGCCTCCTCGTCCGCCCAGGCGAGCAGCCGAGCGGCATGCCCCTTCCCCCGATGCTCGGGCAACGTGGACAGATCGTCGATATAGAGGTGCTTGCCGGAGACCAAGTTGTAGTTCAACCGGAAACCGGCCACCGCGACCGCCTGATCGGAGCCCTCAGGGAACACCCCGACGAGCCGGTAGCCGAGCGGACGCTGCAACTCGTCCACCTGGCTCACGAACACCTCCTCGTCGGGGATGTGCGGCCGCAGCTCCCGCATCGCCGACCATCCGCGCGCCGTCTCGCCGGGGCCGATCTCCTCGATCATCGCAGTCTCTTCGCTCACCCGCATGAGCCTACTGCCGCCCGCAAGCTGTTACGCTGAAACACGAGAGCGACGTGGGGCTTCTCGTCGTGGGTCGATTCGGGGTGTTTCGGCGCGGCCTCGCGGCGCATCCCGAAAGGGAAGGGTGCTGGCGAGATGGGTCCTCGAACGAATCCCCAAGCGCGCGCGGACGCGGCGCGGCAAGTCGTGTCCGGCGAGCGGACCGCCGTCGAGCTCGCCCGCGAACTCGGAGTGCAGCCCTCCACCGTGTGGCGCTGGGCGCGCCGCCACGCCGACGAGCACGGCCTGCCATCGCCCAAGCCCCCGCGCGACCTGCACCGCGCACCCTCCAAAGCGGACGCGCTCCTCGCAGGCGTCACCACGCGAGAAGAACTCGTCGCGCGATTGCAAGCGCACCGAAGCGCCGCGCGGGAACGAGCGCGGCCAGCGGAGCGGACCCCTCGGCACGAGAGCAAACGCACCCGCGTGCCGTACCAAGACCAACAGTCCGCCGTCAAGCAATACCTGCAGAAAAAGCCACCGCGCGCGAACTCGCGGCGCGGCACGGGGTGAGCGTCACGACGGTCCACTACTGGGTGCGCGAGTACCGGACCGAGCGCGGGATCTTCTGACCCGCCCGGAAATCTCTCGTGACCCCAGCTGGACTCGAACCAGCGACCTAGAGATTAGAAGGCTCTTGCTCTATCCAGCTGAGCTATGGGGCCGGTGACCGGCGGTTCTTCTGGAGGGAAATCGGCCTCCGGTCTTCCATGATGGAATTCTACAGCCTCGCAGAAACGGTTTCAGCCCCTGAGGCCCCGCCTCGGCCAAGTCCCAGAAGACCGCCCGGCCGCGTGCGACGGGCGGCGAGCAGGAGCCCCGGATCCGCTCTCCCGCTCGATATCCCCGGCTGGCCGCAGAGCTATCGATGCGCCTCCCCCTCCCGCCGACGACGGCATAACCATGTCCGCCTCGGTCCGACGCCTGTTTCCGCGCTCTGCTACCGTGCCGATGTGAACTATTTCGCTGGCAAAGTCGCCGTCGTCACTGGAGCAGGATCGGGAATCGGGCGCGCGCTGAGCGTGGAGCTGGCCCGCCGAGGAGCGAAGCTGGCGATCAGCGACATCGACGTGGACGGGCTGGCCGAGACGAAGCGCCTGGTCGAGGCGGCGGGCGGAACGGTCAAGGCCGACCGGCTCAACGTCGCCGAGGAGCAGGCGGTCTTCCTGTACGCCGACCAGGTGAAAGAGCATTTCGGCACGGTCCACCAGGTGTACAACAACGCGGGCATCGCGTTCTTGGGGGATTTCGAGAAGAGCTCTATCAAGGACATCGAGCGCGTGGTGGACGTCGACTTCTGGGGCGTGGTGTACGGGACCAAGGCGTTCCTGCCGCATCTGATCGAGTCCGGGGCCGGGCACGTCGTCAATGTCTCGAGCATCTTCGGCCTGTTCTCGGTGCCGAGCCAATCCGCATACAACGCGGCGAAGTTCGCGGTGCGCGGGTTCACCGACGCGCTGCGCCAAGAGCTGCGCGCGGCGCGGCGCCCGGTGAAGGTGACCACTGTCCATCCGGGCGGCATCAAGACGAACATCGTCAACAACGCCGTGTTCGACGAGGACTACGACGGGGCGGGGACGATGCGGCTGTTCCAGCAGCTGGCGATCACCACCCCCGAGCGCGCCGCGAAGATCATCTTGAACGCGGTCGGCCGAGGCAGCTCCCGAGTGCTGGTCGGCCCGGACGCGAAGCTCCTCGACCTTTTCGTGCGCCTGACCGGGACCTGGTACGAGGGCGCGGTCAGGCTCGTCACGAGCCGAGCGGTCCCGAAGACCAAAAAATGAGACGAATATCACTTTAGCGTCGGCTGCGGCATGGCTAGACTGGCCGAGTCCGGTGAAACGGCCGGACCCAGCTCACACGCGAATGGAGAATGTCATGGGCATCGCTGACAAGGCAGAAGAATTCGGCGGGAAGGCGAAGGAGGCGGCCGGCGATCTGACCGACAACGATCAGCTCAAAGCCGAAGGGCTCGCCGATCAGGCTTCCGCGAAGATCAAGCAGGCCGCCGAGGACGTGGCGGACAAGGCCAAGGACGTTGTCGACGGCATCAAGGACAAGCTGAGCGGCAAGTAGGCCGCCAGGAACGAAAACGAATTGGGGCTCCGCCGGAATTCCGGCGGAGCCCCAATTCGTTCCATGCGGCGGACCGGGCGCTCAGTGCGCGGCAGCGTCCCAGTTCGCCCCGAAACCGACGGAGACGTCCATCGGGACCAGCAGCTCGATAGCCGAGCCCATCTGCTCGGACACGAGCGCGGCCAGCTCTTCGCGCTCGCCGTCCGCGACTTCGAGCACCAACTCGTCGTGGACTTGCAGCAACATCCGCGAGCGCATCTCGCGTTCGGCCAGCGCTTCTGCCACATGGATCATCGCGACCTTGATGATGTCCGCCGCGCTGCCCTGGATCGGGGCGTTGAGCGCGGCCCGCTCCGCGACGGCGCGCTGCTGCTGGTTGTCGCTGGTGAGGTCCGGCAAGTAGCGCCTGCGCCCGAACAGCGTCTCGGTGTACCCCTTGCGCCGCGCCTCCTCGACCACCGCGTGCAGGTAGTCGCGGACCCCGCCGAACCGGGCGAAGTACGCGTCCATCTGGGCTTTCGCCTCTTCCCCCGAGACGCCGAGCTGCGACGCGAGGCCGAACGCGGACAGGCCGTAGGCGAGGCCGTAGCTCATCGCCTTCACCCGCCTGCGCAGCTCGGCGCCCACCTCGTCGATCGGCACGCCGAACGCGCGCGAGGCGACGAAGTTGTGCAAGTCCTCGCCGGTGCGGAACGCCTCGATGAGCCCATCGTCCCCGGAGAGGTGCGCCATGATGCGCATCTCGATCTGCGAGTAGTCCGCGGTCATCAGCGCCTCGTGCCCCTCGCCGACCACGAAGACGCCCCGGATCCGCCGCGCCTCGTCGGTGCGCACCGGGATGTTCTGCAGGTTCGGGTCCGTCGAGGACAGCCTGCCGGTGGCCGCCACGTCCTGGCGGAAGGTGGTGTGGATCCGCCCGTCCGGGCCGATCGCCTTGATCAAGCCCTGCGCCGTGGTCATGAGCCTGGTCGCGTCCCGGTGTTCGAGCAGGTACAGCAGGAACGGGTGCTCGGTCTTCTCGAAGAGCCACTGCAACGCGTCCGCGTCCGTGGTGTGCCCGGTCTTGGTCTTCTTCGTCTTGGGCATGCCGAGCTCGTCGAAGAGCACCACCTGCAGCTGCTTGGGCGAGCCGAGGTTGATCTCTTTCCCGATCACCGAGTACGCGGATTCTGCGGCCTGCTTCACTCGGGCGGCGAAGTCCGCGTGCAGGCCCGCCAGGCCGTCCTGGTCCACCGCGATCCCGGCTTCCTCCATCCTGGCAAGGACGAAGGTGAGCGGCAGCTCCATCGTGCGCAGCAGGTCGGCGGAGCCCGCCTTGTCCAGCACGTCGTCCAGAGCGCCGCCCAGCTCGCGGATGGCGGCGGCCTCCGTGATCGAGTCGTCGGCCTCCTTGTCCTCGCCCGTTGAGTCGTCGAGCAGGGAGAGCTGCTTCTCCCCGCCGTCCTCTGGGCCGAGCTGGCGGCGCAGATACCGCAGCGCGAGGTCGGGGAGGTTGAAGGAGCGCTGTCCGGGCCGGGCGATGTACGCGGCGAGGCCGGTGTCCGTTGTGACGCCCGCGATCTCGGCGAAACCGCCGCCCCGCAACGCGTGCGTGGCCCATTTCGCCTCGTGGAACGCCTTGGGCACGGCGGGGTCGGCGAGCCAGCCGTCCAGCGCCCGCACGTCCTCCGGGGTCATCGTCTCGGTGCGGATCGCCGCGCCATGCCCGTCCGCGCCCGCGATCGCGACGAGCCACGCGCCGCCACCGTCTTTGAGCGGCGTGCCGCCTCCCCCGGAGGGGACTTGCGCGCCGTGCACGGCCACGCCGCAGCGCTCCCCGTCCCGTGCGTGTTCGGCGAGCCACGCGCCGACCGCCCCAGGGGCGAGCAACTCGCCGGCCACCTCGACGCTTTCTTCCGCCTCCGGCTCCACCGCGCCCAGCGTCGCGAACAGCCGGTCGCGCAGCACCCGGAACTCCAGCCGGTCGAAGAGCGCGTGGACCTGGTCCCGGTCCCACTGCTGGCGCGTGAGGTCCGCGACCGCGTGGTCCACCTCCATGTCCCGGACCAGCTCGGTGAGCTGGCGGTTGCGCCGCACCTGGTCGAGATGGTCGCGCAGCGCCTGCCCGGTCTTCCCTGTGACCTCGTCGGCGCGCTCGAGCAGCTCGGCGAGGGAGTGGTAGGACTTCACCCAGCTCGACGCGGTCTTCTCGCCCACGCCGGGGATCTTCGGCAGATTGTCGCTCGGGTCGCCGCGCAACGCGGCGAAATCCGGGTATTGCGCCGGGCTGAGCCCGTATTTCTCCTCCACCTGCTCGGGGGTGTAGCGGATCAAGTCCGAGACCCCCCGGTTCGGGTACAGCACAGTGATGTCGGGGGTCACCAGCTGCAGCGCGTCCCGGTCCCCCGTCATGATGAGCACTTGGTAGCCCTGCTGCTGGCCTTGGGTGGCGTAGGTGGCGATGATGTCGTCCGCCTCGTAGCCCTCGTGCGCCTCCCACACGATCCCGAGCGCGCCGAGCACCTCTTTGATCAGGTCCACCTGTCCGGGGAAGGATTCCGGGGACTTGGACCGGGTGGCCTTGTACTCCGGGTACATCTGCGACCGGAACGTCTTGCGGGAGATGTCGAACGCGACCGCCACATGCGTGGGGTCCTCGTCGCGGAGCAGGTTGATGAGCATCGAGACGAAGCCGTAGACCGCGTTCGTCGTCAAGCCCTCGGCGGTCCGGAAATTCTCCTCCGGCAGAGCGTAGAAAGCACGGAACGCGAGCGAATGCCCGTCGAGCAGGAGAAGTTTATGCTTCGGCGAGTCCACCGGGCCAGTCTATGCGCTGCCCCTAATCGGCCAAGGGCCCTGGGGTCTCCGAGGAGACGCGCCTGCGCGGGCGGGGTTTGCGGGAGCCGGAATCCCCGAGCGGCGCGAGCGGCTCCGTTTCGCCCGTCCGCTTCTCGCTGAGCGTCGCGATCACCATTTCCGCCACGGCTTTCATCGTTTCGCGGCGGTCCATCGCCGAGCGCTGCAACCACTTGAACGCTTGCGCCTCGGTGAGCTTGTGGGTGTCCATGAGCAGCCCTTTGGCCTGGTCCACGATTTTGCGGGCTTCGAAGCGCTCTTGGAGGGTCAGCACCTCTTTCTCCAGCGCGACAAGCTCCTCGAACCGGCTCACCGCCAGCTCGATCGCCGGGGCGAGGTCCGCCTGGGAGAACGGCTTGACCAGATACGCCAAGGCTCCGGCCTCCCTGGCGCGCTCGACCATGTCCCGCTGGCTGAACGCGGTGAGGATCACCACGGGGGCGATGCGGCCCTTCGCGATCTCGCTCGCGGCGTCGATGCCGTCGCGCACCGGCATCTTCACGTCCATCAAGACCAGGTCCGGGCGCAGCGAGACGGCGAGATCGACCGCCGACTGCCCGTCCGCAGCCTCGCCGACCACGGCATAACCTTCTTCTTTGAGCATCTCGACAAGGTCGAGACGGATGAGCGCCTCGTCCTCCGCGACTAAGACCCGCAACGCCCCGCTTCGGGCCTGAACTCCCTCTCCCAATGTCTTCGCCTCTCTCGAAATCGAACCAGCCGGACCGCAGTTTTGACTCCGTCGCCGATCGAATACAGATCCACACTGTGCAAACCCCCACTGTACGGGATGGCGCAGACGGCGTCGACACTTGCAATTCCGCCCCCGGCCATCGGCTCATGGAACTCGGACGCCGACGTTCGCATGGCACAGACTTATGCAAACTCATTTTCTTTACTCAAAAATATAAATCTGCCGCCTAGCGCGCCGTCCTGCGCAACGGGGAGCGGCTCGGTCAGCTCCAGCGCCGGAGCAGGGAAAGCCCCTCGCGAAGCCGCACGACGTATTCGGCGAGCGCGGGCTGGGTGAACTCCACGCAGCTGCTCGGGGACCGCGACGACGAGGACGCGGAGATGATCCGGGGCTCGGAGTCAGGGCTGAACTCGACGTAGATCATCAGCGTTCGGCTGAACGCCGTGCAAGTCCCCAGGCGGATGCGCTGCGTGCCGTACGTCGCCCAGGCTTCCCGACTCTCGACCCAGCCGCCGACGATCCGCAGCCCCTCCTTGAACAGACCCAGCGCTTCCTGCCCTGTCCGCCTGGTGAACCAGACCTCGGTCCGGGCTCCGTCGTCCGAGACGAGTTTAGACAGCACGAGGGGGTCGTGGCCGTCCGCGTTTTCGGCGCACAGCGACAGCTCGCCGCCTTCCACCCGCACGGCGGCGAGCTCGCGATGGTCGACGCGGATCTCCGGCTCGCCGCCCGGGAGGGCGGGCGCGGCTCCCCATTCGGGCGATGGCGCGGCGCCCCCCTTCACCCTGCGGAGGTATTCGGCGACGAGATCCTCGCTCGGGACGCCCGGAAGGCTCACACGCCGGACCAGCCGCGCGACGTCCTGCGCCGTGATGTAGCCGCACAAAAGCAAGAGGTCGCCGTACTCCGAGCCGGTGATCTCGGCCATTAGCCGGATCTCTTCCAGGCTTGGCAGGTCGCCGTCCTCGACCCATCTGCGCTGGCGGTACAGGCTGATGCCGGTGAGCTCGGCGATTTTCTGCTGGGTGAGGTCGCACCGGCACTTGGCGCGCACGAGCCAGTTCGCCCATTCGGTGTCCGAACACCGCCGTTTGACCACGACATCCGCATGGTTCGGGCGCTTGATGTCGGCTTTCCGACTCATCATTCCTCGATGGTAAGACCTCAGCCCGGATATCGCGCGGGGAAGAACCCGGCCTCGTCCGGCGCGGGCAGGGCGATCGCGCCTTCCCGCCGGAGCGCGGGGCCAGCCCAATAATGACGGACTAGAAGTACCGTATACTCTTGGTATCAAGCACTCGTAGTTTCCTTGTAGCGAAGCTCTCGACGCAGACTACTATCACGTATACGAGCCCCGCAGGAGGCAGCCCCGTGACCGACACCCCCCGCGTGTACACCGTCGTCATCATCGGCGCGGGCCCCGGCGGCATCACCGCCGGAGTCAAACTGAAAGCAGCGGGCATCGAGGATTTCGTCATCATCGACCGCAACAGCGACTTCGGAGGCACCTGGATCTCCAACAACTACCCCGGTCTCGCGATCGACGTCCCCGGCCTCGCGTTCCAATTCCCCTTCCGCCGCAATCCGGACTGGGCCCGTTTCTACCCATTCCGCGACGACATCCTGAGCTACCACCAGAAAGTCGCCGAAGAGTTCCGCCTGACCCCGCACGCCCGCTTCGGACTCGAAGTGGTCGAGGAGCGCTGGAACGAGGAGTCCGGCCACTGGGAGGTGCGCACGCACGACGGCGAGGTCATCCGCGCCCAGTTCGTCATCTCCGCGCTCGGCTGGTTCGTCAACCCGAAGGAGGATCCGGGCATCGCCGGCTGGCGCGACTTCAAAGGCAAGGTGCTGCGTCCGCTGGGCTGGGACTGGGATTACGACCTGGCCGGCAAGCGCGTCGCCGTCGTGGGCACCGGGTCCAGCGCCGTGCAGATCATTTCCAGCATCGCCCCGCAGGTCGAGCGCCTCGACGTGTACCAGCGCACCCCGGCGTGGATCGCCCCCAAACCCGACTTCGCGACCAGCCGCGCGCACCGCGCCTTCCTCAAGCTCCCCGGCGTCGGCGCGGCCTTCGACGCGATGACGCTCATCGGGGTGGAGATCTTCCTCCGGCTCGCGATCCACATGCCCGCCAGCCTGTTCGCACTGGGGGCAAAGAGCATGATCGCCGCGATGCGCCGGTTCAACGCCTGGTGGGTGCGCCACGAGGTCAACGACCCCGAACTCGCGAAGAAGCTCATCCCCGACTACGGGTTCGGCCACAAACGCCCCGCGCTGTCCAACGAGTACCTCAAGGTCTTCAACCGCGACAACGTCGAGCTGGTCACCACTCCCATCGAGCGGATCACCGCGTCCAGCGTGCGCACCGCCGACGGGGTCGAGCGCGAGGTGGACGCGATCGTGCTCGCCACCGGCTACGAGCTGTTCTCCGACCCGGAGACGTACCGGAAAGGCGCGGTGGTCGGCAGGGACGGCTTCGACCTCGGCGAGTTCTACGCCAACAACCCGTTGCAGGCATACCAGGGCGTCATGGTGCCCGGCCTGCCGAACCGCTGGATCCAAATGGGCCCGTACGGGTTCAGCATCACCAGCTTGCACACCGTGGCCGCCGCGAACACCGACTTCGCGATCAACGCCATCCGCGCGGTCCAGGCGCGAGGGGCGCAGTCCATCGAGGTCGCCCCGGAGGCGAACCGGCGGTACTTCGAGCGGATCCGCCGCAACAACCGGAACTTCCAGCGGTACTTCACCGAGTTCAACCCCGGCCGCACGTACTACGTGAACTCGCACGGCGACTTCATGACGTTCCGGCCCACCGGCGCGCTCGAACACCGCAGGGCGAGCAAGAACCTCGTCCTCGACGACTACATCTTCCGACCCTTGCCCGCCCCGGCCGCGCGGCAAGAGGCGGCAGCCGCCGCGCCGAACGCCTCCTAAGCCGAGGCCTCAGCCGCCTCCGGGCGGCGGCGCGTCACAAAGCCCGGTCGGCCAGGGCGCCCCGCGCCCCGAACAGCTTGTCCGTCCAGCCGCCCAGCAGCTCGGTCGTGTCGATGTCGTCGGGATGGAAACTCGGGCGCAGACACCCGCCGAGGTCTCTCATCGTCCCCTTCACCAGCGGGCTCCGGTACAGCTCGACGATTTGCCGGAGCACCCGCCTCGGCTTCCACCCGCTCGGGTTCCATCCGCCCGGATCGGTCAGCACCGACAGCAGCACCCCCGCCGCCGCCCCGGGAACCGTCCCGAAAGACATCGGCAGGAAGACCCCGACGCGCAGCCATTCCAGCCCGCCGGACGCGCGGTAGAGGTCGAACACCACCGACTTGTGCTCCAGCTCCTCGTAAGCGTGCCAGCCCAAGAAGCTCCACACTTCCGGGTCGTCGGGGATGGCCCACCTTCTCGTCGCCCAACAACCTGCTGGGCGAGCACCGCGGTGTAATGCTCGATAGCCGCCGACACCGCCAGCATGACCAGCCCCGGAACGCGCTGCTCGATCTTCTCGGCGCGCGGGGTGACCATGAGGTGGAACCATACGGCCAGCTTGGAGCCGATGTAGCCCTTCTCCGCGAGCAAGCGGTAACCGATCGTGCTCGCCGCTGTGCATCAACTCTTGGCCGACCAGGCCGACGACCCTTTTCTTCAACAGAAGGTCGGCGATCCCGCCCAGATCCCGCAGGGCCGAACGGATCACCACCTCCTCGCCCGACGGGATGACCCCGGAGAGGAGGCGGACGAAGTGGCTCACAACGATGTTGCCCTGCATGAAATGGCGTTTCATCGAGTCGGACCCCGCCGAATCGGAACCGCATCCGCCGCACTTTCAGCAGCCCCTTCCCGATTGATTGTCTTATCGGTCCAACAGACTCCATGTCCAGAATTCCCGACGCTTTCCAATGCGACGCGGCCCCGGCCACCGTTCCGCAGTGTCCGCGCTATGGCATACCCCAGATATGGGTCATATCGCAGAGCGATGATGCCATCACGTAGGACATCGAGTGCCTAAGAGCATGATTTAAGTAACAGAAAAATCTCTCACTCGCCGCTGACCATGGGAAATCCTGCGCCGTACCGTCACAATGGAACCGGCAGCGAGCTAGCGCCAAACAGCTCCGAGGACAGCCGCCGCCCTGATCTAGTCGCCCCGAATGCATACCCCGTATTCGAGATAGCCTCGCTCATGTCGGCCCGCCCCGATCCCAAGGATCACCGTCTCACGGCCCTCCGGGGAGAGCGCGCCGCCCCGGAAGTAGGCCCCGGCCGAGTCCTCGGCGAGCAGGCGGCGCCGAGTCAGGCCCGCAGGGATCCGTTGTACGCGTTCTGCCGCGCCGGAGCAATATCGCTCCATGACGCTGGCGTGATCACGACGGCGCCGCCCACACGCTTAGCGGATACGTACGAACGAAATCGGGAAGGGTCGGACCCGGGTCCAGAAAAAACCGCCCTGAAGGGCGCGCGGCGGCGAACACGTCCGGATTTACTCCCGTCAAGCATCCATGACCAGCGCAAAAAACCAACGCAAAAAGTCGCCGCAGAAAGTGCCCCAGGTGGGATTCGAACCCACACTGTACGGGTTTTGAGTCCGTCGCCTCTACCGTTGGGCTACCGGGGCCAGTGCGACGTTCGACTATAGCGGATGACGCGGGATTTGGCGAACAGCTTTCATAGCGGCTCCTGCCCGGTCGGGATCCGCTCCTCGATGGGCTCGAACACGCGCTCCGGGCCGTCTGGCGTGATCACCGGTTTCATGCTCTTCTTCGGCGCTATGAGCACTGCCGATTTCTGCCTCGGCGTCTTGCCGTCAGGCGGGGCCCAATGGATGCGGTCGCCGAACCCCGGATCCGGCCGGTCCGGAACCGGGGCGGGAATGCCACGTCCCGAATCTCGTCGAACGGCAGCCGACGCGCCCCGAGCGGAAAGCAGCAACGGCGCAGCGCCACGCCGTCCTCGTACGACGGTTCCGTCGCGATAAGGCGTTCCCTTCGCTCTGGCCCGGTGTAGTAGCCTCTAGCCGATGTCTACTCCTCTCGGCCTTGAGACCACGCCGAAGCTGCTCACTGGCTGGGCGCGCACGGCGGCCACGAAAGCAGAGGTCCTGTCGGTTCTCGACCCGCAGCAGGCGGTCGACGCGGTGACGGCGGTCGCGCGGCACAACGCCGATGTCGCGCCGTCGAAGCGGCGAGGGGTCCTCGCCAGGGGCCTGGGGCGCTCTTACGGGGACCACGCGCTCAACGCGGGCGGCGTGGTGCTCGATATGACGCGGTTGAGCAAGGTGCATTCGATCAGCGCCGAGACGCGGATCGCGGACGTCGACGCGGGGGTGAGCCTCGATCTGCTGATGAAGGTCGGCCTGCCGCTCGGGCTGTGGGTGCCGGTCCTGCCCGGCACCCGGCAGGTGACGGTCGGCGGGGCCATCGGCAGCGACATCCACGGCAAGAACCACCACAGCGCGGGGAGCTTCGGCAACCACGTCCGCTCGATCGATCTTTTGCTCGCCAGCGGCGAGGTCCGGACCATCGCCCCGGACGGCCCGGACTCGGCCTTGTTCTGGGCGACGGTGGGCGGTTGCGGCCTGACCGGCGTGATCCTGCGGGCCAAGATCGAGATGACGCCCACCGAGACCGCCTATTTCATCGCGGACGGGGACGTCCCCGCTTCGCTGGAGGAGACCGTCGCGCTGCACAGCGACGGCTCCGAGTCGAACTACACCTACTCTTCCGCGTGGTTCGACGCGCTCTCCGCGCCGCCGAAGCTTGGGCGGTCGGTCGTCTCGCGGGGCTCGCTCGCCACGATCGACCAGCTGCCGGTGGAGCTGCAGAAGAACCCGTTGAAATTCGACGCGCCGCAGTTCTTCACCGCGCCGGACGTGTTCCCGAACGGCCTGGCCAACAAGTTCACCTTCGGCTCGTTGACCGCCGTCTGGTACAAGCTGGGCAAGACCTACCGGGGCAAGATCCAGAACTTGACGCAGTTCTACCACCCGCTCGACATGATCGGGGAGTGGAACCGCGCATACGGCTCGGCGGGGTTCTTGCAGTACCAGTTCATCGTCCCGCCAGAGGCGGTCGAGGAGTTCAAGCGGATCATTGTGGACATCCAGGCTTCCGGGCACGTCTCGTTCCTGAACGTGTTCAAGCTTTTCGGGCCGGGGAACCAGGCCCCGCTCTCGTTCCCGATCTCGGGCTGGAACATCTGCGTGGACTTCCCGATCAAACCCGGCCTGCACGAGTTCCTCAGCGGGCTGGACGCGCGGATCCTGAAGTTCGGCGGGCGCGTGTACACCGCGAAGGACTCCCGCGTCGCCCCGGAAACCTTCCACGCCATGTACCCAAGGATCGGCGAGTGGATCGACATCCGCAGATCCGTCGACCCGGACGGCGTGTTCACGTCCGACCTTGGCAGAAGATTGGAGCTTGTGTAAATGATCAACGCTGTCGGCGTTCCCAAATCCTTGCTGCTGCTCGGCGGCGCCTCTGAGATCGCGCTCGCCATCGCCGAGGAGCTGCTCGCGTCCGGCTCGCTCGCCGTGACGCTCGCGGCCCGGCCCGGCCCGGCCCGCGACGCGGCGGCAAAGCGGCTCGAAGGCAAAGGGGCGAAAGTCCGCGCCGTCGACTTCGAGGCGACCGATTTCGCGAGCCATCCCAAGACCATCGGGGCCGCCTTCGAGGCGGGCGACGTCGACGTGAGCGTCGTCGCGTTCGCCGTGCTCGGCGACGCGGAGGAGAATTGGCAGGACCAGGCCAAAGCGGTCGAGCTCGCCCAGGTCAACTACACCGCCTCCTTGTCGGTCGGCGTGCTGCTCGGCGAGCAGATCAAGCGCCAGGGGCACGGGCGGATCATCGCCCTCTCCTCGGTCGCGGGCGAGCGGGTGCGCCGGGCGAACTTCGTCTACGGCTCCTCGAAGGCAGGGTTCGACGGCTTCTACCTCGGGCTCGGCGAGGCGCTGGCCGAACACGGCGGCAAAGTCACCGTCGTGCGCCCCGGCCAGGTCCGCACCAAGCTCAGCGCCGGGCATCCCCCCGCTCCGCTGACCGTGGACCCGCAGGACGTCGCGAAGGCGGCGGTCGCGGGGATGCGCGCGGGCAAGGAGATCGTCTGGGTCCCCTTCGCGTTCCGCCTTGTCATGAGCGTGTTCCGGCACCTGCCCCGCGCCGTCTTCCGTAAACTCCCCGTGTGAGTCTCGCCAGGCTTCGGACCGTCGAGCCCCTGCTCGGGCTCGCGGTGGCCGCGCTCGTCAGCCTCGTCGGCTTCAAGGCCGTCGCCGCGATCCGCTGGCCCTCGTACAACAACTCGTATGTGCCGTACGCGGCGACGACGGCGGGCCAGCTGGTCTGCCTCGCCCTGGCCCTGTGGGCCGCGCTGCGGCTGCGGAGCGGGAAGCGTTGGGGCGAGCCGCTGGCGTGGCTGTCGATTTCGGGGTTCGCCGCCGCGACGCTCACGCTGCCGCTCGGCTCCACCCGGCTGTTCCTCTTCGGGATCACCATCGACCCGCAGTTCCGCACCTCGTACCTGACCAGGTTCGCGGACTCGCCCGCGCTCGCGGACATGACCTATCCGGACATGCCGCCGTACTACCCGCCCGCGTGGTTCTGGATCGGCGGGCGGCTCGCCCACCTCGCGGGGTGGCCGGGCTGGGCCGCGTACAAGCCCTATTCGATCCTGAGCATCGCGGTCGCCGCCGTGGGGACCTACCTGCTCTGGTCGAAGGTGCTGCGCAGAGACCGGGCGCTGGTCGTCGCGCTGGTCGAGACCGCCGTGATCATCGTGCACGGAGCCCCCGAACCCTACGGAGCCGTCCTCGCCCTCCCTCTGCCCGCTGTCCTCGTCCTCGCCTACCGGGCGCTCAAGCGCGGCGGACGCGGGGTCTGGGGGGTCGGCGTGTACCTCGGCCTCGCCGCGCTCACCTACACCCTCTACGCCGGGTACGCGGCCCTCACGGTCTTCCTCCTCGCCGTCTCCGCGGGCCGAAGCGTCGGCAGGCCCGCGTACACACGTCTGGTCGGCATGGCCGCGGTCTCCATCCCCATCGCGCTCGTCAGCTGGGGGCCGTGGCTCTACGCGGCGCTGCGCCGCCCGCCCGCCACCGACATGGCCCCTCGGTTCATGATGCGCAACGGGGCGACTCTGGCGCTGCCGATGACGTGGACGCTGATCTCCGGGGCGGCGTGCCTGGCCGGGACGCTCTGGATCGTGGGCTGGTTCCGCCGCAACCACATCGCGCACGCCCTCGGGGTCGCGACGGGCTCCGCGTACCTCGTGACGTTCGCGTCGTTCCTGCGTTCCCTCGAAGGCAGCACCCTGCTCTCGTTCCGCCTGCTCGTGCCGCTCTTGGCCGTCCTGACCTCGGCGGGCGCGCTGGCGTTCCTGCTCGGGGCGCGGGTGCTCGCCGTCCGGCTCCGAGGCGTCGGCGGGCGGCGGTTCGACGTGCGCGCCATCACGGCGGCGTTCGCGGTCGTCCTCGCCGTCTCCTACGCCCAGTCCATGCTCAACCTCATGGTGGAGCCGTTCACCGTCGCCAACACCGACACGGACGGGGACGGGCGCCGAGGGGACGGACAGGCCCCCGACGAGGGCCGGTACTACCGGGACATCGACCAGACGATCCGCCAGGTCACCGGAAAACAACCGCACGACCTCGAAGTCCTCACCGCCGACTACGGCTTCCTCGCGATCTACCCGTATTGGGGCTTCCAGGCGCTCACCCCGCATTACGCCAATCCGCTCGCGCATTTCGCCGACCGCTCCGAGGCGATCAAGTCCTGGGCGAAGCTCGCCACTGCCGACGAGCTGGTCAAAGCGTGGGACGCGTTGCCGTGGCGAGCGCCCGACGTGGTCCTCTTCCGCCGCGCCTCAGAGGGCAAATACCTCCTGCGGCTGTCCGTCGACATCTTCCCGAACCAGCCCAACGTCGTCCGCGAGGACGTGCTGTTCGACTCGAAGCTCTTCCCCCCGACCGCTTCGTCGCCCGCGACTTCGGGCCTTTCTCCGTGGTCATCCGGCGCCACTGAGGCCGAGGGAACTTTCTGCGCCCGCCGCCCGTTCGATGTATATTGCATAGGGCTAAACAACTACGAGCCGAAGGGGTAGCGCGGATGGCCAGAACGGACAACGACAGCTGGTCGATCACCGAATCGGTCGGGGCCACCGCGCTCATGGTGGCGGTGGGCCGAGCCTTGGAGGCGCGCCAGCCGCAGCCGCTCGCGTCGGACCCGTTCGCCGAGCAGTTCGTCCGCGCCGCAGGCGAGGGGTTCTGGGCCAAAGCCCTCGACGGCGACATCGACCTCACGAGCCTGCCCAAGCCCCGGTTCGCCGATCGGATACGCGACCACATGGCCGTCCGCACGCGATTCTTCGACGACCTCTTCGACCAAGCGGCGCGCAGCGGCGTCCGCCAATTCGTCATCCTCGCGGCGGGACTGGACTCCCGCGCCTGGCGGCTCGACTGGCCGGACGGCTCCGCCGTCTACGAGCTGGACCAACCGCAAGTGCTCGCGTTCAAGACGCAGACCCTGGCCGGACACACCCCGAAGGCCGACTACACGCCTATCGCCGTCGATCTGCGCGACGACTGGCCCGCCGCGCTCGCGGACGCGGGCTTCGACCCGGCGAAGCCGACCGCCTGGCTCGCCGAAGGGCTCCTCGCGTACCTCCCCGCCGCCGCGCAAAACCTGCTCTTCGAACGGATCGCGACGCTCTCGGCCCCCGGCAGCCATGTCGGGGTGAACGCCCGCATCGGCGGGAACTACGCCGCCGAGCGCCCGTTCTGGCAACAGGCGCGGGAGGAACTCGCCGCGCAGGGGCTCGACCTGGACATGCAAGACCTCATCTACGCGGAGGATCGGGACGACCCTGCGGATTGGTTGTCCGCGCGCGGCTGGCTCACCCGCGTCAGCACGGACGAGGCCTTACTCAAAGGGGCGGACCGGGCCTTCGAGACCGACGAGGAAGAACACGCCCCCCGGATCCAGTACATACACGCCACGCAGCCCACGGCGGAGAGCAGCGATGCCGCGAACTGACGACGACACCTGGTCGATCACCGAGTCCGTCGGAGCCACCGCGCTGTTCGTGGCGAGCGCGCGGGCCTTCGAGGCGCGCAAAGCGGACCGGCTCGCCACGGACCAGTTCGCCGAGCCGCTGGCGAAGGCGGCGGGCGGGGAATGGGCCCAAGCCCTGCGCGGCGAAGGGCCGATTTACGACGTGCTCGGGCAGGGCTGGTTCGGCGAGCATTTCCAGCGGTTCCAAGGGGCGCGGACGAAATACTTCGACGAGGTCTTCGCCCGAGCAGCGGCGGCGGGGGTGCTGCAGTTCGTCATCCTCGCCTCGGGCCTGGACTCGCGCGCCTACCGCCTCGCCTACCCGAACGGCAGCCGGGTCTTCGAGCTCGACCAGCCCCAGGTGCTCGAATACAAAGCTCGCACGCTCTCCGAGATCGGCGCGAAGCCCGCGACCGGCAGGGTCACCGTGCCCATCGACCTGCGCCACGACTGGCCGGCAGCGCTGACCGCCTCGGGGTTCGACCCGGCGAAGCCGACGGCATGGCTCATCGAGGGGCTGCTCATGTACCTGCCGCCGGAAGCCGAGACGCTGCTCTTCGAGCGAGTGGTCGCGCTGTCCGCCCCAGGCAGCTGGGCTGGGATCGAGCATATGCAGCCGATCGAAGCCGACGCGATGGTCCAGAGCATGCGCGCTTTCGAGCCAGGCCCCGCGAGGGGCGGCGCAGGCTCGCACGAGGATTTCGCCGACCTCATCTACAACGATCCGCGCCCCGACCCGGTCCAATGGTTCGCGGCCAAGGGCTGGGCCGCCGAAGGCGTTCCCCTCGCCGAGCACATGGCGCAGCTCGGCTGCCCGGTCGAAGCCCCTGTGCCGGGGCAGCCTGTCCCCGCCACGCCGTTCAGCACGACCACACTGGTGGCCGCGCGCCTTCAGCCATAGGAGCACCATGCCCAGAACCGACAACGACACCTGGTCCATCGCCGAATCCGTCGGCGTCACCGCCGTCATGGTCGCGGCGGCCCGCGCTCAAGAGACCGCGAGGCCGGACGGGTTGATCGACGATCCGCACGCCGAAGCTCTCGTGCGCGCCTCAGGCGTGCCGTTCTTCATCCGAGCCCTCGACGGCGAGATCGACGCGGGGGACGATCCGCTCATCCAGGCCTACGCCGAGCACATGGTCTCGTACCAGGCCGTCCGCACCACGGTGTTCGACCGTTTCTTCCTCAAAGCCGCGAAGGCGGGCGTGTATCAGGCGGTGATCCTCGCCTCCGGCCTGGACTCGCGCGCCTACCGGCTGCCATGGCCGGGCGGCATGGCGGTCTTCGAGCTCGACCAGCCCCAAGTGCTCGCGTTCAAAGCGCAGGCGTTGGAGGACGTCGAGCCCACCGCCCAGCGCGTCGCCGTGCCGATCGACCTGCGCGACGACTGGCCGGAAGCGCTGGTCGCCGCCGGGCTGGACCCGACGAAACCCGTCGCATGGCTCGCCGAGGGCCTGCTGCCCTACCTGCCCGCCGACGCGGAACGGCTCCTTTTCGAGCGAATCGACTCGCTCTCCGCCCCTGGCAGCCGGGTCGCGGTGGAGAACTGGCCCGACTCGCCCGTGTCCAAGGAGCGCCAGCAGCTGCAGCGACAACTCTGGTCGAAGATCGCCCCCGATCTGGATTTGAGCCTGGAAGACCTCGTCTTCCAGGAGCAGTCGCGGATCGACGTGCCCGGTTGGCTCGCCGAGCGGGGTTTCGCCGTGCAGAACACCCCGAGCGCGCAGGCCCTCGCCGAGTTCGGGCGCAGTCCCGACCCGCGCGTCGCGGACTCGCGCCCCCAAAGCTCTTTCGTCATCGCGACGCGCTGACCCCGACGAAAAGATCAACCCAGAGAGGCGGAGCCCCATGCCCAGAACTGACGACGACACCTGGTCCATAGCCGAATCGGTCGGCGCGACCGCCGTCATGGTGGCCGCCGCGCGAGCCATCGCCACGAAGGCCGAGAACGCGATCATCTCAGACCAATTCGCCGAGCCGCTGGTCAACGCGGTCGGCGTGGAGTTTTGGAGCAAGTTCGCCGCCGGCGAGATCGCCATCAGCGAAGAGGACGAGCGGCAGTTCGGCTCGCCAACGGTCATGGCGAACTCTATGGCGGTGCGCACGAGGTTCTTCGACGAGTTCTTCGCCTCGGCGGGGCAGAGCGGCGTGCGGCAGGCGGTGATCCTCGCCTCCGGCCTGGACTCCCGCGCCTACCGGCTGCCATGGCCGGAGGGCACGACCGTCTTCGAACTCGACCAGCCGCAGGTCATCGAGTTCAAGACCGACACGCTCGCCGCGCTCGGGGCCGAGCCGACCGCCAAACGGGTCGCCATCCCCGTCGACCTGCGCCACGATTGGCCGAAGGCGCTTGTCGAAGCCGGATTCGATCCGAAGTCTCCCAGCTCGTGGAGCGTCGAAGGGCTCACGCCGTATCTGCCCGCCGAGGCGGAACTGCTGCTCTACGAGCGCATCGACGAGCTTTCCGCCCCCGGTAGCTGGGTCGCGGTGGAGTACATCGAGCATTTGCACGAGCTGCCGACCGACCGGTTCCAAGCCGCCGCGAAGCGATTCGCGGAGCTGGGGCTCGACCTCGACATGTCGAATTTGTTCTATCGGGACGAAGAGCGCGGCGACACGACCGAGTGGTTCGCAGAGCGCGGCTGGGCGACCGAGACTGTCACCAGCAGCCAGCTGTTGGCGCAAGCCGACCTCCCCATCCCCGACCATCAGCGCCAGATCAGCAACACGATCTATCTCACCTCCCGCAAAGAGTAGGCGCGAAACCCGAGATCGCCGCCTCTCGCCGGGACGCCGAGGCGGCGTAAGCTCGGGGCATGATCGCCATAGTGCTTCTGGTGGCCGGGCTGTTGCTGGCCGCCGCCGAGCTCGCCTCCGGAGACTTCTGGCTGCTCATGCTGGCAGGCGGCGCCTTGGCCGCCGCCGGCGTGGAAGCGGCGGCGGGGCCTGGGGCTTATATCCTCGACGCGGTGGTGTTCGCCCTTGTCTCCACGATCCTGGTCTGGCTGCTCCGCCCGCTGCTCAAGCGCCGGTTCACCGTGCCGCTGGTCAAGACCAACGCCGGGGCGCTGGAGGGCAGGCCCGCCGTCGTGTTGGCCGAAGTCGGCCCGGACTCCGGGCTCGTGAAGATCGGCGGGCAGGAATGGACGGCCCGACCCTACTTCCCCGCCGAGCGGTTCGGCCCCGGAGAGCCGGTCGTCGTGGTCGAGGTCGATGGAGCCACCGCCCTCGTCCAGCGCGGGGTGTAGCCCCGTCGTCTGACGGCGATCTGCTCCGTGGCCCCTCGCCTCGTGTGCCCCCGCCGCCTCTGCGCACGTCGGCTCCGTGCGCCTGGCATCTCATCCGTCAAGATCGGCGGGGCGTAGGATCGGGCCATGTCTTCCGCCGTGATCATCCTCGCAATCGCGCTCGTCGTGCTGCTCGTCGTCTTCCTCCGCAAGACCGTGCTGCTCGTGCCGCAGTCCCAGGCCGCGATCATCGAGCGGCTCGGCAGATACTCGCGGACGGTGTCGGCGCAGCTGACGATCCTCGTGCCGTTCGTCGACCAAGTCCGGGCCCGAGTGGACCTGCGCGAGCGGGTCATCCCCTTCCCGCCGCAGCCGGTCATCACGGCGGACAACCTGACCGTTCTCATCGACACCGTCGTCTACGTCCAGGTCACCAAGCCCGAATCCGCCGTGTACGAGATCGAGAACTACATCGTCGGCGTGGAGCAGCTCGCCGCGACCACCATCCGCAACGTCGTCGGCGGGATGACGTTGGAGGCGGCGCTGACCTCCCGCGAAGTGATCAACTCGCAGCTGCGCGGGGTGCTGGACGAGGCGACCGGGCCGTGGGGCATCCGGGTCGCCCGAGTGGAGCTGCGCTCCATCGACCCGCCGCCCTCGGTGCAGGAGTCCATGGAGAAGCAGATGAAGGCCGACCGCGAGAAGCGCGCGACCATCCTCACCGCAGAAGGCCAGCGCGAGGCCGCGATCCAGACCGCCGAAGGGGCCAAACGCGCCCAGGTGCTCTCTGCCGAGGGCAATAAAGAGGCGCAAGTCCTCGCCGCCGAAGGCGCGAAGCAGGCCGCGATCCTCGCCGCCGAGGCCGACCGGCAGGCGAACATCCTCCGGGCGGAGGGCGAGCGGGCCGGAGCCTACCTGCGCGGCCAGGGCGAGGCGAAGAGCCTGGAGAAGGTGCTCGGCGCGATCAAAGCCGCCGAGCCGACCCCGGAGCTGCTCGCCTACCAGTACGTGCAGGCGCTCGGGAAGGTCGCCCAGGGCGAGGCGAACAAAGTGTGGGTGCTGCCCACCGACTTCGGCGGCCCGATCCAAGCCTTCTCGAAGCTGTTCGGCGCCCCCGCCCCGGACGGCACGCTCCGCTACCAGCCGACTCCGTCGGAGCACAAGCCGGATCCCGTCGAGCGCGACTCGCCGGAAATCGAGGCATGGTTCAAAACCACGCAGGACAACGCCGGGGCCGCAACCGCCGAGAGGCCGGGCGAGTAGGGTTACGCCCTATGCCTGTCTTCCCCCACAAGCTCCAGGCGTTGGCGGCCTCCCTCGCGCTCGCCGCCTCCGCGCTCCTCCCCGTTCCCGCCCACGCCGATCCGTCCACCCCGTGCCAGGACCCGGTCGGAGCCATGACCACGCGGCAAAAACTCGCGCAACTGCTCATGCCGGGAGTCACCGGAGCCGACGACCTGCAGAGCGTGGTGGCCCGCGAACAGGTCGGCGGCGTGTTCATCGGCAGCATGACCAGCCACGCGCTGCTGTCCGGAGGGCAGCTCGATTCGATCTCCCGCTCCGCCCGCGTGCCGCTGCTCGTCTCCATCGACGAGGAGGGCGGACGGGTGTCTCGGATTCCTGACCTGATCGGCCAAGCCCCCTCCGCTCGCGTGCTCGCCCAGACCAAAACTCCCGACCAAGTGCGCGCCTTCGCCGCAGACCGGGGCCGCAAGCTCCGAGGGCTCGGGGTCACCGTGGACTTCGCGCCGGACGCGGACGTCTTCGCGGGCGACGCGAACACGGTCATCGGCGACCGCTCGTTCAGCGGCGACCCGCATGTCGCGGCCCAGTACGCCGACGCGTACGCGCAGGGGCTGCGCGACGGCGGCGTGCTGCCGGTCATCAAGCATTTCCCCGGCCACGGCAGGGCTTCCGGCGACTCGCACCAGGGCTCGGTGACCACGCCCCCGCTCGCGGAGCTCCAAGACTTCGACCTGATCCCGTTCCGCGAGCTCGTCGGCCAGCTCGGAGCCGGAACGGGCGTCATGGTCGGGCATCTCACAGTGCCGGGGCTCACCGAGCCCGGCCTGCCGACGAGCCTCTCCCCCGCCACGTACCGCCTGCTCCGAGACGGCTCCGGCTATGGGGCGGCCGGGTTCGGCGGATTGATTTTCACCGACGACCTCTCCGGCATGAAAGCCGTCTCTGCCCGGTTTGACGTGCCGCACGCGGTGGCCGCCGCGTTGGAGGCTGGCGCGGACGTGGCGTTGTGGCTCTCCACCGCGCAGGTTCCCGTCGTTCTCGACACCCTTGAGCAGGACGTGGCTTCTGGAGCGTTCCCCATCGCCAGAGTGGAAGCCTCAGTCCGGCGCGTGCTCGCCGCGAAGGGGGTGGCGACCGGCGGTTGCGCCCCTGCTCCGACCCCGCTCGAGGAGCCGAAGCAGGACGAAGAAGGCACGGAAGCCCCCGCCGAGCACGAGCCGCCCTCGGGCGAAGAGCCTCCCGCTGAGGACGAGCAGCCTGAGGAATGAGCGGCACGGTGCCCTTCGCCGAGGAGGGTCCGCGCGGTGGGAATAGATCCATGGGAATAGATTCATAGATAGTTGCATTAGAAGATATATGGCCAACGCACCTAAACTTTTCCAGCCCTACACGCTCCGCGACGTCACCTTCCGCAACCGAGTCTGGCTCTCGCCGATGTGCCAGTACTCGGTGCTCCAAGAGGACGGGGTCCCGTCCGACTGGCACCTTGTCCACCTCGGAGCAAGAGCCTCGGGCGGTTTCGGCCTGGTCATGACCGAGAGCACCTCAGTCACCGCCGACGGGCGCATCACCCCGCAGGACACCGGGATCTGGAACGACGTCCAGCGCGACGCGTGGAGCCCGATCGTGGACTTCATCCACGGGCAAGGGGCCAAGGCCGGGATCCAGATCGCGCACGCGGGCCGCAAGGCCTCCACCTACCGAGGCTTCCCCGGCGAGCCGACTGGCAGCGTGCCGCTCGGCCAAGGCGGATGGGAGACCGTCGGGCCGTCGCCGATCCAGTTCGCGGAATACGCGCAACCTCGGGAGCTGGCCAAAGACGATATCGCCGACATCGTCCAGGCGTTCGTCGCAGCCGCGCGCCGCGCCGACGAGGCGGGGTTCGACGTGGTCGAGATCCATGGCGCGCACGGCTATCTCATCCACGAGTTCCTCTCGCCGCTGTCGAACCAGCGAAACGACGAGTACGGCGGCGACTTCACGGGCCGCACGAAGCTTCTGCTCGACACGGTGGACGCGGTGCGCGCCGTGTGGCCCGAGGGGAAACCGCTCTTCGTCCGCCTCTCCGGAACCGACTGGACCGAGGGCGGCTGGGACGTCGAGCAGACCGCGCGCCTTTCGGCCATCCTCGCCGAGCGCGGCATCGATCTCATCGACGTGTCCAGCGGCGGCAACGTGCTCGCCGACATCCCAGTCGGCCCCAGCTACCAAGTCCCGTTGGCGACGCACGTGAAAACGCATGCGGGACTGCCTGTCGCGGCAGTCGGGCTCATCACCGAGCCGGAGCAGGCGGAGGCGATCCTCGCGAACGAGGAGGCGGACGCGGTGTTCATCGCCCGAGCGGCGCTGCGCGAGCCGACCTGGCCGCTGCGCGCCGCCGCGACGCTCGGGGTCAAATGGCGCGACGCGCCGTATCCCGCGCAGTACACCAGAGGCAAATGGGACGATGTGATCGACACCGACGCGTAGTCGGCTCCGCGCTCTTCGCCCCGCAGCCGCGGGGTGAAGAGCGCGGCAAGTCGCCGCATGCCCCTCCCGCCTAGCGGGTCGCAGACTCCCACCAACGGACCACATTCGCCGGCGGCCTCGTCGAGTCCACGCGGTGCCCCGGCTCCGGGTACAGCACCCGAAGCCCCGCATGCTCGCGCTGCTCTTTCTGCAACCGCTCGATGGGCTCCGCCCAGGGATGCGGGGCGAGCCGGAAAGTGGCCCAGTGGATCGGCAGCATCGGAGCGGAAGGCTTCGCGACCGCCAAGTGCGCCCGCACGGCTTCCTCCGGGTTCATATGGATCTCACGCCACAGATCGTTGTAGGCCCCGATCGGCAGCAACGTGAGGTCGTGGAGCCCAAGACGCTCGCCGATCTCGGCGAACGACCGCGTGAAGCCCGAGTCCCCGCCGAAATAAACCTTGTGCCGAGGGCCCGCGATGCTCCACGAGGCCCACAACGAAGTGTTGCGCTTGAAGCCCCGGCCGGAGAAATGCCGAGCGGGGGCGCACGTGAACACGAGATCGCCCAAAGCCGCTTCCTCCCACCAGTGCCGCTCGGCGATCCGGGCGCTCGGGACTCCCCAATGACGCAGATGCGCGCCGACGCCGTGCGGGACGACGAACTGCGTCTCCGTGCGGTCGGCGAGGACACGGATCGTCTTCGCGTCGAGGTGGTCGTAGTGGTCGTGCGAGAGGAGGACGACGTCCAACCTCGGCAAATGCTCTAACGCCAACGGGGTCGGATGCAGCCGGACAGGGCCGACCAGCTGGCTCGGCGAGCAGCGTTTGCTCCACACCGGGTCGGTGAGCACCCTCCTGCCGTCGATCTCGACGAGCACGCTGGCATGCCCGAACCACGTCACGGCGAGGTCGCCCGGCTCCACCGGGAACAACGGGCGCACCGTCGGGATCACCATGCCCGGCCCCGAGGAGCGCAGCTGCTTGACGACGATGCTGGCCGCCTGCGAGGGCGCGAGCTTGCTCGCCGAATCGCCCGGCACGAAAGAAGTCGCCGACAACGGCGGCTCGGGGACGTTCTGATACACCGTGCCCGGCTTCGGGGTCGCGCCCATCGCGAGCAGCACGTCTCGAGCGTGCGCAGCAGCCGCGCCGACCAAGGCCGCCGCCCCGAAGGAGGAGAAACCGCCCGCCGCCCGAGTCAGATTCACGCGCACGGTCATTTGCCTTTGAACACTGGCGGACGCTTTTCAATCCGAGACAGGAACCCCTCTCGCACATCCTCGCTGAACAGCAACGCCTCCGCCGCTTCCGACAATTCCCGCGACACCGGGCGCTCGAAGTCCTCCCGCAGGATGCGCTTGGTGAGCTTGAGCGAGAGCGGGGCGAGGCCCGCGATGTGCTTGGCCCATTCCAGAGCCTCGGCCAGGTCTCCGATCTTGTTCGCGAACCCGCAGGCCAGCGCCTGCTCGGCGGAGATTTTCTCCGCCGTGTACAGCATGGTGCGCGCCGTGGAAGCGCCTGCCACGTCAACAAGTCTGCGGATCGAAAGCGGGTCGTACGCGACGCCCATGCGCGCGGTCGGGATCTGGACGAACGCCTCCGGAGCCACCACGCGCAGGTCGCAGGCCAAGGTGAGCTGCACCCCGGCCCCGATGACCGGACCATTGATCGCCGCGACGACGGGGACCGGGGTCTCCGCGATCACGCGCAGCAGCTTCATCTGCGCCTTCGGCCCTTCGACCGGGTCGGAGTTGGTGAGGTCCGCCCCGGAGCAGAACGTGCTGCCTTGGCCGGTGAGCACGACGGTCCGCACCTCGTCGTCGGATCCCGCCTCCTCGAAGGCGGCCGTGAGCGCCTTGATCGTGTCCACGTCGATGGCATTGCGCTTCTCCGGGCGGCGCAACTCGATCACGGTCACATATCCGTCGCGGGCGACTCCGATCATCAGCACAACTCCTCAATCCGAATACAATTCGCCCCCGAGCGTACTCGACTCATCCGTCGGCCGGGTTTTCAAGGCGAACGCCGACGGCTTCGCGACTCCCGGCTATCTCCCAGGAAACATTGGGCTTGTTCACAAAGAAGCTCCTTAGGCTCGTCATCGGAACCCCGGCGGGATGAAGCGCCGAGGTACGCAAAACGCATGCCCACCCGTCTAAGGAGCCACTGCTTATGACTGCCATTTCTCGTATTTCGATCCTCAGCGCCTGCGCCGGAGCCATCGCCGCCGGGGCGGCTTCTCTTTTCCCCGGCTCCGCGTCCGCCGACCCGCAGGAGCACGACGGCTCCGCCATCGTGAACACCACCTGCACAGTCGAGCAAATCGACTCCGCCACACAGAAGGAAGCCCCGAAATTCTGGGAGCGCATCAGCTCCGACCCCGAGAAGCTGCAAAAAGCGAACGACCGGCTGCAGGAATTCTTGGACAAGTCCCCCGAAGAGCGCCAAGAGGCGTTGCAGGATTTCAAGGCGCACGCCAAGGAGTGGGCGCAAGAGCATCCGGACAAAGCCAAGCAGGCTCAGAGCCACAAAGATGAGATGCGGGCCACTTTCCACCGTATCTTCGCCACCTGCGACCAGTACTGATCTCCACTGATCTTCGCGGCGGCCGGGTGGACGGAAAGGAACCACCACCCGGCCACCGCTTCTTTGCTACGCTGAGACCACCATCACGACCTCGACGAGGAGACCCCATGCCACGCCTTCGCTCTTTCGCCCCTATTCTCATCGCCGCCTCGGCCGGGCTCGCCTTCCCCGCCGCCGCGAACGCCGACATCGAGTCGGACATCGTGAACACCAAGTGTTCCGCCGACCAGATCGAAGCGGCGCTGCAGCAGGTTTCGCCCGTCGCGTACGGTTTCCTCACCGCCGACCCGCAGCGCAGGGCGGACGCCGAGCAGCAGCTCTCGAGCTTCCTCTCCCAGTCGCCCTCGGGGCGCAAGGCCACGCTGCACAAGCCCTCGGAGGACGGCAAGCCGAGCCTGCTGGCCACGCTGACCAGCCCGCAGTACGCCTCCGTCTCGCAGCAAGTCCTGAACACCTGCGACCAGTTCTGAGCATGAGCAGCATGAGAACGGCCTGCAGCCTCCTTCTGGGGGCTGCAGGCGCTCTCGTCATGGCCGCCTCTCCCCTCGCCTCGGCCGACCCTGGCGACCCGCCGCATCCGCCGCCCGCCTGGTATCCCAACCCCGGACCGCTCTCGTCCACGTCGTGCACGGCGGACCAGGTTTTGAACGCGGTCCAAGAGGTCACGCCGGACGTCTGGGCGGAGCTCAACGCAGGGGACGCCCGAGGCGGCAAATCAATGATCCAGGCGCGCAATTGGCTGCTTGGCTATTTGAAGAATCAACCGGGGAACCGAGAAGTGAACTCCAAAGCCCCGAACTCCCACGAATACCGCCCGTACTGGATCAACGAAATCGGCGATCGGATGGGGGCGGTCGCCGAGGCGTGCGGCAAATTTCCGCCCGGCGGCAGACAGCGCTGACGACGCCTCCACCAGGTTCCAAATTCTAACGCCGGACTGCGCGTTCTTGTGAGTTTTTCGGTGTCCGATGTCAAGGTTTTCGCTGTTTTTCCGTCATGCTCATGACGGCTAGTAGACATTCTTCCGACGTACTTTTGCTGTGCACCGCCTGTAGCCCAGCATTATTCGGAGTGTCCCTATGCCATCACCGCGCGCCTCCCGGCGACCCTCCCGTGTCGCCCTTGCCGCCCTTCTCGTCGGAGGCAGCTTCGCCTCGACCGCCGCAGCCGACCCTGCCCCGGTGACGACCCCGACGCAAGATCCGTCGAACTCGGCCAAGCACACCTCGCAGGCGATCGACCTCACGTTCTTCCGGGACACGAAGTGCAACGCCGACCAAATTCTCGACGCGATCCAAAAAGTCGCCCCCGATGAATGGGCCGTGATCAAAAAGGAGCCAGGCGGGTCGCGGAAGATCAAATGGGTGCGTAACTGGCTCATCATGATCATCGCCTCAGTCGGCTCCCGGCCCGGCATTCTCGACCTCGACGAGGTCTCCAACCTCTTCGGCGAACGGTTCTGGCAGCAAATGCTGCCCTATCAGGACCAGATCGCGGCGGAATGCTCCGGCGGCAAGCAGCGCGAGCGCGACCAGTACGGGCCGAAAGGCAAAAAAGCTCCGAAATACGATCCGAACTACAGCCCTGCGACGCCAACGCCGGCTCCGGGCAATTAAAAACACCAAGCTTTCTATCAAGCTTGCTTGTTAACCCGATGTTTTCAAACGTCGGGTTAACGAACGGTACTCCGCTGATACACTCAAAAGCCTGAACCGCTCGAAAAGCGCAGTTCAGCGAGCAGCGCATCTAGGAGTTCCTATGTCCATATTTTCTCACGCGCGCACCCGTCGGAACGCCAGCCTCACGCTCGTCGGCCTCGCCGCGCTCGCTTTCGGGTCCAGCCCGAGCGCCATGGCCGACGACAGCGCGATCGACCTCGCCTTCTTCAAGAGCACTCCCTGCTCCGGGACGCAGATCTATCACGCCATTGAGCGCGTGGCCCCGGCAGAGCTGGCGAAGGTCAGGTCCGGCCCGGTCGGCAGCCGCAGACAGAAATGGTTGCTCAACTGGCTCATCCGCACCCGCGAGGCCGTCGACGCCGGGTCGGTGATCCCGGACTTCGAGGACAAGAGCGGCGGCATGTTCGGCGATTTGGACTGGCGCACCCTTTTCATGCCTTATGAGAAGGAAATCGCCGCAGACTGCCCCAACGAGTAGGACAGCCGCACTTTATCCGCGCCCGCCCAAGGCCGCAAGCGACGACGTGTACAAACAGCGAAGAACGAGCAAGCACACGAGAAAACGAGAACAGCGCAGACCGCCGTCTGGGCGGCGGGCGTTATTTCTTCAGGCGGGAGCGGAGGTTATCCAGCTCCTCTTCGAGCCCTTTCGGAAGCCGGTCGCCGATGAAGCTGAACCACTGCTCGATGCCGGGGACTTCGGCCTGCCACTCCTCGGCGCGGACCGTGATCGCCTCTTCGACGTCGGCTCGGTCGGCGTCGAGCCCGTCGAGGTCGAGCTCGTCGAAGGCGGGCGCGAAGCCGATAGGAGTCTCGACGCCCTGAGCCTTGCCCTGGACCCGCTCTGCGATCCACTTGAGCACGCGGGAGTTCTCGCCGAAGCCCGGCCACAGGAACCGGCCGTCCTCGCCCCGGCGGAACCAGTTCACGTAGAAGATCTTCGGCAGTTTCGACTCGTCGGCCTTCTCGCCGACCGTGATCCAGTGCTGCAGGTAGTCGCCGATGTGGTAGCCCATGAACGGGAGCATGGCCATGGGGTCGCGCCGGATCGCGCCGACCTCGCCTTCGGCGGCCGCTGTCTGCTCCGAGGAGAGCGTGCTCGCGAGGAACACGCCCTGGCGCCAGTTGAAGGACTGGGACACGAGTGGGACGGTGGTCTTGCGCCTGCCGCCGAAGAGGATGGCCGAGAGCGGCACGCCCTGGGGGTCCTGCCACTCGGGGGCGACGGTCGGGCACTGCTCGATCGGCGAGCAGTAGCGGGAGTTCGGATGCGCCGCCCTGCCCTTGGACTCCGGAGTCCAGTCGTTGCCCTCCCAGTCGACGAGGTGCGCGGGCTTGCTCCCCATGCCTTCCCACCACACGTCGCCGTCGTCGGTGAGCGCGACGTTGGTGAAGATCGAGTTGCCTCCGGCGAACGTCGTCATCGCGTTCGGGTTCGAGCTCTCCCCGGTGCCGGGGGCGACGCCGAAGAACCCGGCCTCGGGGTTGGTCGCGTACAGCCGCCCGTCCTCGCCGAACCGGATCCACGCGATGTCGTCGCCGATGGTCTCGGCCTTCCAGCCGGGTATGGTGGGCTGGATCATCGCGAGGTTCGTCTTGCCGCACGCGCTCGGGAAGGCGGCCGCGATGTAGAACACCTCGCCCTCCGGGGAGGTGAGCTTCAGAATGAGCATGTGCTCGGCGAGCCAGCCCTCGTCCCTGCCCATGACCGAGGCGATGCGCAACGAGTAGCACTTCTTGCCCAAGAGGGCGTTGCCGCCGTAGCCGGAGCCGTAGCTCCAGATCTCACGGGTCTCAGGGAAGTGGGTGATGTACTTGGTCTCGTTGCACGGCCACGCCACGTCGGCCTCGCCGGGGGCGAGCGGGGCTCCGACCGAGTGCAGCCCCTTGACGTACTCCCCGTCCTCGCCGAGCAGTTTCCACGCGGGCAGGCCCATGCGGCTCATGATCCGCATGGAGAGCACCACGTACTCCGAGTCGGTGAGCTCGACCCCGAGCTTGGGCTCCGGGGCGTCCAGCGGGCCCATGCAGTACGCGATCACGTACAGGGTGCGCCCGCGCATGCTGCCCTTGTAGAGGTCGGTCATCGTGGCCCGCATCTCGGCGGGGGCCATCCAGTTGTTCGTCGGCCCCGCGTCCGCCTTGTCCTCCGAGCAGATGAAGGTGCGCGACTCCACCCTGGCCACGTCCGCCGCGGCGGAACGGGCGAGGAACGAGTTCGGCTTGCGGTCGGGGTTCAGCCGGACGACCGTGCCCGCGTCGACGAGCTTCGCGGCGAGGCGGTCCCACTCCTGGTCGCTGCCGTCGACGAAGACGATGTCGCTCGGCGTGGTGAGCCCGGCGACCTCGCGAACCCACGAAAGCACTTCCTGATGCTGGGTCGGGGCCTCGGCCAAAACTTTTTCGAGAGCGGCCTGGCCCAAGCCTTCTTGCGTCGACACGGCTTCGGCGGTGTTCTGGCTCACTAAGTTCTCGACCCTTCCTGACTCTTTTTCAAAAGGCTATTCAGATTTAAATTTTCAAAAGACTGTTCAGATTTAGAGCAGCTGCCCGCTGTCCATCATCTCCCAATGCCCATGCACGCCCGAGCGGTCGCCGTTCGGCTGAGCGGCGGACACCGCGTCCGCCGCGAAATGCCAGCGCTCGTAGTGGCCTTCGTGGTCCACCCGGTACGCGTAGTCGGCGACGCCGTCGTGGTCGACGTCGGTGTACACCGTGATGTCGTGATCAGTGGCGACGGTGCACGTGTCCATTATCCCGTCCCCGTTTGACGAGACGGTCGGGGGGCCGAGGTCCACCATGCTCGCCCCCTGCTCGGCCCACATGTGGCCACCGCTGCTATGCCCGTCCGCGATGCCGTCGGGAGCTGAGGGAAGTCCCGCGAAGGCGGAGAAGAATTCGTCGGCCATTCTCAAACTTTATCCCCTCCCAGCGAACGGGGCAACCGCGAGCCGTTCCGGCTTTCCGGATTGGGCTAGGCGCGTTGATCTGCGGAGTTCGCGAGCGCGACCAAACCTTTGCGGATCGTGAATATCTCCGAGCGCTCCCGCTGCCGCTGCGAGCGCAGCCTGGCCAGCCGCTCCGCGATGTCTTTGGCCTGCTGTTCGAGCTCGTCCATCCGCTGCTCGCTCCGGATCCGCTGCCTGGCGAAGACATCGTCGAGCACTTGTGTGAGTTCCGTCTCCGCGTGCAGCAACCCCGCTGTGATCGTCTGCTCGAGCTGGCCTCGGCGGTAGGCCACAGCTTCGGCGACCCAGGCCGCGGCCTGCTGTCTGCCCGACGAGAGCCTGCGGATCGACACGATGGCCATCGCGATGGCCAAGCCGAGCACAGCGACCAGGGGCACGCTCCACGCCGCGAGGCCGGGCACCCGTTGGAACGGCAGCACGGCGATCCTGCCGAGGCCGACGCCCGCCGAGACTCCCAGAAGGACCACGACGAAATCCTCGATGCCCCACGAGCCGAACTTCGGCGGGTCCAGGTGCTCCGGGGGGCGCAGCTCGGGCTGGGCGAAAAGCGAGATCGCGCGCAGATCCGTCCGGCCGAGCACCGCCGAGCTGATCGCCGAGATCCGCGCCTGGCACGACTCGACCACTTTCTGGTCGAGTTCGAGGATCTTCGGTTTGACGACTTCGATGAGATTCTTCAGCTGGCGCCCGGAAGCCTTCGTTGCGCTCTCCCTGACCTGCGCGGAGGTGGACCGGGCGAGCGAGTTGAGCTCGACCGCGAGGTCCACCCGCGCCAGCTGCAGCTGGCTGCGCAGCATGTCGCGCCGCTCGGTCCGCCCTGCGTCTTGATTGCGATGCTCCTGCGTGCGCTCGCGCAGCACCCGGCGGTGCTCGGCCGACAGCGCTTCCTCCTCGGCGGGGTCTTGCGCGCGCATCCCCGCCTCGGAGAGCTGCCGGTCGAGGTAGCGCAGCCAATTCTGCCGCGTGCGCGCCTCGACGCTGACGCTGTCGATCCGCAGCAGGTCCGCCGCAAGCTCGCGCAGGCCGGAGGCGGCGCTCCACTGTCGCACTTGCAACGGATCGTGCGTGTTCATCGCCAAGTGGTGCAGCCGGGCGGAAACAGGGTGCAACAAGACGGACGCGAACCTCGGGCCGAGGTCCTCCAGCGCCTGCGCGTCCCGCGCGAGCGTTCCCCGCCAATCCTCGTACGCGTCGATCTTCGTGACGGCGAAGACGATGTGGTGCACCCGGCCTGTGACGGCCTTCACCACGGCGAGGTCGGTCTCGTCGACCGGAGCCCCCGCGTCGAGGACGACCAGCGCGGCTTTCGCCTCGACAAGGGCGAACGACGCGAGATCGGCCTCGTTGACCTCGCGGACCTCGATATCGGGCGATTCCTCCCGCAACGCGGCGATCAGCTCGGTCTTCCCGCTGCCCGCCGCTCCGACCACCGCGATCGGCCCCGTCGCTGGCGTCGGGCGCTCCAACACGAGATCGGGCCGCAGCCTGCGCAGCACGGAGCGGGCGCGGGCGGGCCAATCCTCCTGCGCGTCGTTTCGGTCCGGGCCCACCTCGAGGCTGTCCGGGCTCATGCCGAACTGCCCGAGCGCGCGCCCTCTGCCCACAACCGCAGGAAACCGACATGCAGGTCCCACGCCAAACCCGCCGCCCGAGGATCGGCCAGGCGCGCGCCGAGCTGGCGGAAGCGGAGCGCTTCTCCCAGCGCCACGCGCGGAGCCGCCGGCCTGTCCGCGACGAGCGCGACGTCGGACTCGCCGAGCACGCCGCTGCCAAGGGCCGCGTCCATGCGCAGCCGCGCGACCGGCGCTCCCGCCAGAATCGTCTCGATCTCGTCCCGCAACACGCCGAGGTCGGCGGCTTGTTCCATCTTGGCCAAGAATTCGCTGATCCGACGCGCCCGAGCCCGCACGGCGAGGCTCTGCAGGCACGGCAGGAAGGGGCCGAAGCCGCTGAGCCCGCGCAGCATGGCGGTCAACGCCTCGGGGGTGCGGTAGGAGTCCAGGCGCAACGCGCCGAACGCGCAGTAGAGCCCGTAGATCCCGATCTCCCGCACCAGACGTTCGCGCTCCGCCGTCCCCACCGGGGAGTTCCGCCCCGCCCCGAGGAACAGCTCCGCGGAAGGCGGGGTCGTCTCGTCCGCGTCCGCGATGCTCTGCAGCCAGCCGAACATCTGCGAGTCCACCACGGCGGTCGCCAGCAAGGCGACCGCGGGGAAGACCGGATAGCCGAGTTCCCTCGTGGACCGCGCGGCGGCCTCGCTCGCCTGGTCCCACAGCCCGGCGTCGCCAGGGATCGAGATCGTGTCGCATTTATTGAGCAGTCCGCACGCCATCGTGTTGTCCACGGCCTTGCTGGCGTCTTTGTCCGCGCCCCTGGCGGCGGCGGCCAGCACGTGCAAGACGATCTCCGGCGGGTCTTGGCTCTGCCCGAGGTCGGACTCGACGAAATGCAGCTCCCGCGCCAGCATGGGGGCCAGCGCCTGCACGACCTTCGACCTGCCGACCCCCTCGCGGCCTTTCACCGCGACGCGGATCGGGGCTGAAATCGTCCTCGCGAGCTCGTCCACCGCGGCGGCCTCCCTCGCGCCCGCCCGCTCTGCCGCCGAGCGCAACGACGAGACCAGGGCCGAGGCTTCCCCGTACGAAGACCAGCGATACGCCCCCCATGCCCCCTGTCCGCCCGGACCCGCCTCCCGAGAGCTGGCGAAACTCCCCCCTTGGCCTCCCCCGTTCGGGAGTCCGTTCGTCATCGCCGCTCCTAGCTCCATAGGGACGTGGCGCTCCCAACCCCAGGCGCGCTCCACATGCCTGACGGGCACTCTAGCAAAGATCAAGGCGCGCCACGGCGCACGACCCTTCCCGGATCCGGCACACTAGTAGGTCTATGACCGCGCAAACCCCCCGCCGCCCCGTTGCCGTCACCGTCGGCCGCCGAGGCACGCTTTCCCCCGCGCTGCAAGAGGTGTGGGACCGGTCGTGGCCTCGATTGGGGCATCGGATCGTCGAAGGCGATCCGGAAGGTTTCCTCCCCGACCTCGCCGAGTGGTTCGGCCGCGAAGCGCCGCTGGTCCTCGACATCGGTTTCGGCAACGGAGCCGCGACGGTCTCCCTGGCCGAGCAGCTGCCCGACCACAACATCGTCGGGGTCGAGCGCTATAAGCCAGGACTCGCCCAGCTGCTCCAGTTCCTGGAGGAGCGGGACGTGCCGAACGTCCGGCTGCTGCGCGCCGACGCGACAGGGGTGCTCGACCGGATCGCCCCTGGCTCGGTGGCCATGGTCCGGGTGCTTTTCCCGGACCCATGGCCGAAAACACGGCACCACAAACGCCGTCTGGTCAACCTTTGGACCGTCTCGCAGATCGCCGAACGCCTCTGTGTCGGCGGTGTCCTGCACGTTGCGACCGATGACGCGAACTATGCTGAGGCAATAGCTGGCAGTCTGGCCGACGAGCCGCGCCTTGCGGCTTTGCCAGCGGAGCGTTCCGTGCCGAGCCGTCCGACCACGGCATTCGAGGCGCGAGCGCAGCGGGCTGGCCGCGCGGTGACCGAGTTCGTCGTCTGCCGGCGAACCACGGGCTCCGCACCAGAGCCCGGAAACGATTGAGGAGCACACAGACTTGTTCGGAGCCATCGGAGCTTTTGTCCACCGGGCGCGATACCCGGTCATCGCCGTGATGGCCGCGATCTTCGTCGCGCTGGGGATTTACGGGATCGACCTCGGCGACCACCTCACCCAAGGTGGCTGGTACGACGACAGCAGCGAGTCTGCTCGCGCCTCGCGCCTCGCGGACGAGAAGTTCGGCAAAGACACCAAGTCCGACGTCATCCTCCTCATCAGCACCACGGAAAAAGGCGAGACCGTGGAGAGCCCGGCCATCGCCGACGCGGTGTTCCACCAGCTCGCGAAGATCAAACAGGACCACGCCGACAAGACCGTCGACATCATCAGCCTCTGGGGCGGATGGAACCACGCGGCCCCGCAGACCTGGCCGCAGGCCACGCCGGACGGCCACGCCCCCGCCGCCATCCCCGCGATCAAATCCCGGCTGGAGAGCCCGGACGGCGAGCACACGTTCGTCAGCATCGGCATCGCGGGCAAGGACGACACCGAGCGCGTCGCCAACTACCGCGCGGTGAGCAAGGAGTTCAATTTCTCCGTCCCCGGCGCGAAGGTCGAGGTGACGGGCCTGCTCGCGGTCACCGACTCGATCAACGAGACGATGGGCAAAGACGTCTTCCGGATGGAGATCATCGCCGTCCCGCTCACGGCGCTGATCATGTTCTTCGTCTTCGGCGGCGTGGTGTCCGCCGCCCTGCCCGCGATCGTCGGCGGCCTCGCCATCCTCGGCGGCTACGGCCTGATGAAGATCCTCGCCGAGTTCACCGACGTGAGCGCGTTCGCGCAGCCGGTGGTGAGCCTGGTGGGCCTCGGCATCGCCGTGGACTACGGCCTCTTCATGGTGAGCCGCTTCCGAGAAGAGCTCTCCGAGGGCTATCCCACCGGCGTCGCGGTGCGCAGGACGGTGCAGTCCTCCGGCCGCACCGTGGCGTACTCGGCCCTCTTGGTGGTCGTCTCCATCGCCTGCGTGCTGCTCTTCCCGCAGGGCTTCCTGCGGTCGGTCGCCTACGCATGCGGCATCTCGATCACGTTCGCGGCCTTCATCTCCCTGACCGTCCTCCCCGCGATGCTGTCCGTCCTCGGGCCGAGGGTGGACGCGCTGAGCCTGGACACGATCCTGCGCTTCCTGCGCCTGAACTTCATCGCCGACCTGCCGCTCATGCGCTACTTCAAGCGCACCCGCAGCCGGGAACAGGTGATGGACAGCTTCTGGGGCAAGCTCTCCGCCTGGGTGATGAACCACCCGGTCAAACTGATCGTCCCGGTGATCGCGTTCCTCGTCCTGCTCATCCTGCCCGCGCTCAACATCCAGTTCGCCGGGATCAGCGAGAAGTACCTGCCGCCGGACAACGCGACCCGCCTGGGCTTGGACCACTTCGAGCAGTACTTCCCGAAGGAGCGCACCGAGCAGCTGAAGATCATGGTGATCGGCGGCGACCAGCAGCAGCTCTACGACATCGCGAGCAAGGCGAACGAGATCCCCGGCTTCACCGGGCACTTCGCTTTCCCCGACGCCGCGCATCCGGACCCGTCCCATCGGACCGACGGCGTGGCCGTCGCGGAGAACGGGCTCATCGACCGGGGGACCGCCGCGGAGGCGGTGAAACGGCTGCGGGAGATCCAGACCCCGTCTGGCCCGACCGTCTGGGTCTTCGGCACCCCGGCGCTCGAACAGGACAGCATCGACGCCGTCTTCGCGGGCATGCCGCTGATGGGCCTCCTGCTCGTCGTCATCACCACGATCATGATGTTCCTCGCCTTCGGCTCCGTCGTGCTGCCGATCAAGGCCGTGATCCTGTCGGTGCTCTCGCTCGGCAGCACCCTCGGCGTGCTCACCTGGATCTTCCAGGACGGCCACGGCTCGGGCTTGCTGAACTTCACGCCGTATCCGCTGATGGCCGTGGTGCTCGCCCTGCTCGTCGCCCTCGTGTACGGGGTGTCCTCGGACTACGAGGTCTTCCTCCTCGCCAGGACGGTCGAGGCACGAGGCCGGGGCCTGTCCACCGAAGACGCGACCTGCGAAGGCGCCGCGAGCGGCGGCCGGGTCATCACGGCGGCGGCGCTCGTCCTGCTCGTGGTGGCCTCGGCGTTCGGATTCTCGGACCTCGTCATGATGAAGTATCTCGCCTTCGGCCTCATCGCGGCGCTGCTCATCGACGTCACCGCAGTCCGGATGATCCTCGTTCCGGCCACGATGAAGCTGCTCGGGGACGAGAACTGGTGGGCTCCGCACTGGATGAAGCGGCTCCAGGAGCGCCTCGGCCTCGGCGAGATCGAGTTGCCGGACGAGCGGCACCTCATCGCCGAAGCCGCCGCCTCCGCCTCGGCGACAGCCCCTGGCGTCGTGCACACCCAGCGCCCGCAGGGCTGGGGGGAGCAAGCCGGGCCGCAGCAGTCGGCCCCCGGCCCGCTCCCCGAGCCGGATCCGTTCGCGAAATTCGGGGACTCCGCCCCGACGCAGCCGATCTACGTCATCGACGACGAAGGCCCGATCGACCAGCAGGAGTACTGGCTGACGCACGACGTGCCGCCCGCCCCGCCGCGAACGCCGCAGGCCCCGCAGCAGCCGGCTCCCGCGCAGCCCGCCGCCGCCTGGGGCCAGCAGCAGGATCCTTTCCCGTCGCCATGGACCACGCCCGCGCAGGAAGCCCCGGCTCCCGCATGGGGCGCGCAGCCGCCGGAACCCGTTCCCTCCGCGTGGGGCGCGACGCCGGGCGACGCTCCTCAGTCCGCGTGGGGCTCCGCCACGCCAGGCGACCCTTCCCCGGCCGCCTGGGACGCCGCACCAGGCGATTACACCTCCCAGCGGGAAGCCAAAGAGAAAGCCCAGGCGTACCGCGCGGCCGCAGAAGAATCGCTGCGGACAGGAGGCGCCCCCGCCCCTCAGCGGGAGACCAGCCAAACCTCGCAGGCGTACCGCGCGGCGGCGGAGGAGTCGCTGCGCGCGCCCGCCCCGAGCGAGACGCAGCCCGCGTCTCCCGCGCAGAGCGAACCGGCGCGCCAAGCCGAACCGCAGCGCGAGCCGCAAGAGCGCGAGCCCCAGCCGCAGAGGCCGGACGAGGAAGACTCCGGCTTCATCTCCGCCGGTCGTCACCATCCGGGCACGCCGGGCACGCTGACCCCGTGGGATTTGCTTCGCAAAGCCCGGGGGAACGAGTAGCCCGATCCGTGCGGCGATCCCCTGCTGATCCTGGGGAACCCAGGATCAGAGGCCGGAGCGGACGTAGCGCATATAGGTGAGCGCAGCGAACACAAGATAGACCGAAGCGAACACCTCGAAGGCCATGGTCGCCGAGTGCGCGGCGGAACCGTACGAGGCCCGGAGCAAAAGGTTGATGCCGAAGCCGCCGAGCGCGCCGATAGCACCTGCGATCCCCATCAGGGAACTCGACATGGCTCGGGACCATTCCGTCTGCTCGTCGGCGGAAAGCCCGTCGGCCTCGGCGGCTTTGCGGGCGAAAACGACTGGGATGAGCTTGTAGACCGAGCCATTGCCCACGCCGGAGAGGACGAACAGCAGGATGAACCCGGCGAAGAAGAGCGTCCAGCTGCCCTGCGCCCCCATACTGCTCTGCGCGATCACCAATCCTGCCGCGCCGAGCATCGCGACGAACACGCCGACCGTGATCTTCCCGCCGCCGATCCGGTCCGCCAACAGGCCGCCGACCGGACGCGAGAGAGATCCGAGGAGCGGGCCGAGGAAGGTCAGCTCTGCGGCGTGCAGCGCGGCGTGCGCGGCGGTTTCGCCCGATCCGGTGAATTTCAGGTTGAGCACCTGGCCGAACGCGAAGCTGTACCCGATGAACGAGCCGAACGTGCCGATGTACAGGAGGGAGATGAGCCACGCGTCCAAGTGCCGCATCGAGGCGGTGAGGTCCCGGAAGCTCGCGCGCTGGCGCGGCAGGTTGTCCATCCAGATCGCGCACCCCGCCACAGCCCCCGCGATGAGCACCAGGTAGACCGCGCACACGATCGAAGCCTGCTTGTTGCCCCAGACCGAGATGACCAGGAGCCCGACGAGCTGGATCGCCGCGACCCCGATGTTCCCGCCGCCCGCGTTCAGCCCGAGCGCCCAGCCCTTGAGCCTGCGCGGGTAAAAGGCGTTGATATTGGCCATGGAGGAGGCGAAGTTCCCGCCGCCGAGACCCGCGAGCCCCGCGACGAGCAGGATCACCCCGAAGCTCGGCTTGGCCGTCATCGCCCACAAGGCGGCAAGGGCCGGGATGAACAACAGCAGCGCCGAGACCACGGTCCAGTTCCTGCCCCCGAACCTCGCGGGCGCGAGGGTGTATGGAACGCGCAGGACGCTGCCCACCAGCGTCGGCACCGCCACCAACATGAATTTCTGCGCCGGGTTGATGTGGAACTCCGGGCCCATGAACAGGACCATCACCGACCAGATCGACCAAATCGAGAAGCCGATGTGCTCGGCGACGACCGACCACAGCAGATTGCGCGCGGCGATCTGTTTGCCCGCCGCCTCCCACAGGGCCGAGTCCTCCGGATCCCAATCGCGAAGGACTTCTACTCGGCTCGCGGACTGCGCCGAGCCCGCCTCGAGCGCTACGGTGGTCATCTCGGACTCCTCTGTGCGTGTGGCCGTGGGAACGCCATCACGCTAAAAGCCCGATGTTGCGCCGCCAGTCTCACGGAGTCAACGAACCGTCAAAGGAACCTCACAGCGCCCAGGCGGCAGAAATGAGACGGATGACGGGCAGGCGCGGCCTCAGCCCCGCAGGCGCGCGGCGATCTCGTCCTCGACGTAACCGCCCCGGCAGACGAACCATCCGCCGGCCATCCCGACCACCGTCATCACGGCGAGGAAGCCAAACGAAGCGGCCCATCCCCCGGTCAGGGCGTAGAGCACACCGAAGAGGAACGGCCCGGTGATCGCCACGATATAGCCCAAGCCCTGCGCGAAGCCGGAGAGCGCCGCCGCGTGCTCGCTTGAGCGGGTGAGCATGCCGATCAAGGTGAGGTTCATCGCGAACGTGATCGGCCCGAGGCCCACGAAGACCGTCCACAGCACCGTGCCGGACGTGGGGTACCACAACAGCCCGGCGAACCCGACGAGATGGCAGAGCCCCCCGACGAGCACGAAGACGAATGGATTGGGCACTCGGGCCAGCAGCGGGACGACGACCAGCGGCCCGGCGATCCCGATCACGGAGTAGAAGGCGAGCATCAGCGCGCCCTGCTCGGCGGGGACGCCGACAGCGGCGAGCCGCTTGGGCAGCCAAGTCATCACGGCGTAGGAGTTCAGACTCGTCACGCCGAAGAGCACCGCCATGCCCCACGCAAGTTTCGAGCCGGTGAGCGCCCGGAACGGCACTCGGGAGGCCGCCTCCGAGCCGACGCGCTCGGGCGCGCCCCGGCTGCGGACGACCACGATCGCGAGCAACGGAAGGACCAGGAGCGGCACGACGGCCCACGAGGCGAGGGAAAAGCGCCAACCGTGCTGCTGCTGCAATTGCACCGCGATGACCGGCGGCATCACCGCCCCGAGCTGCACCGCGAGCGTGTACCAGGTGCTCACTTTCGTGATCCGGTCGGGGAAGTAGCGCTTGACCAGCGGCGGCGTGACGACGTTGCCGATCCCCATCCCCGCAAGGGCGAGCCCGTACCAGCACAGCTCGTCCCAGGCTCCGACCGCGAACCCGCGCCCGAGCAAGCCGAGGAATGTGACCGCCGTGCCGATCAGCGCGAGGCGCTCCACGCCGACTCGGTGCACGAAAAGCGGCGTGACGAAGCCCGCGAGGCCGAACATGGCCACCGGGGCCATCCCGAACACGCCCATCATCGTGGTGGAGAATCCGAGCTCGTTCTGCAGCCCGCCCAGAAGCGGCGTCAGCGAGGTGACCGCCATCCGCAAAGTGAGCGCGGAGGAGACGATCGCGAGAAAGACGATCGCCCGTCCGCGAACTGCGCGGACACGAGCGGGATCATGGTTTATTGTGATTTCAGACTCGCGGCCTTGTTGTTGCCGAGCGCCGCGAGTCACCATGATGGACAATCATAGGATGATCTGCTGATGAACTCGAACGAGTTTCATCCGGATCCCCGCTCCGGCGACCGGAAGAACTGAGGAGAGTCGAGTGCGAACTGTGGCCCGATCTGGTCTCATCGACCAAATCATCACCCTGCTCAGTGATGAAATTCATAGCGGCCGCTGGCAAGTCGGCGAGAAAATCCCCAACGAGACCGAGCTGACCGAACTCACCGGGGCCTCGCGCAACACCGTGCGCGAAGCGGTGCAGGCACTGGTGCACGCAGGGATGCTCGAACGCAGACAAGGCTCCGGCACGTACGTCATCAGCGCGTCCGAGTTCGACGGGGCCTTGGACCGGTGCTTCTCCCGCGCCGAACTCTACGACATCCTCGAACTCCGTCTGGCTTTGGAGACGACCGCGGCCCGGCTCGCCGCCCGCAGACGCACCGCCGAGGACGTCGAACAGCTCCGCTTCCTCCTCGCCGAGCAAGAGAAACACATCGACTCGCCGGACCACGAAGTCGCCGCCTACGCGGTCGTCGCATTGCGACGGGGCATTGTCGCCGCAGGCCACAACGCCGTGTACCTCCAGGTGTACGACTCGCTGGTGCCGACGCTCATCGCCCAGAGCAAGCAGTGGTTCGACGCGGGGAAGACCCTGCCGCTCGGTGCGCGCTATCAAGCGCTGGTGGAAACCGTGATCGCGGGGCAGGACGAGGCCGCGTTCCAGATCATGAGCGACATCCTGACCGCCCTGCTGGACTACGAGCAGGCGCAGATCACCACGCACTGAACGCTCGGAGCAGGCCCAGCCCGCGTTACAAGAAGGCGCGGACGATGTCCACCGCCCGGCCCAGCCGCTTGCCCGTCGCCTCGGTCGCGAGCGGGTGCAGCAGATGCACTGCCAGCCGGAACAAGAGCGCGCGCAGCATGAGCTGCGGGAACGAGGGCAGGTGCGCCCATCGGCCCGGCAACGCCGGATCCGCGTCGCCCCACACGAGCGCGTCGACCACGACAAGCGCGGTCCCCCAGACCGCAGGCCGCCAGTACGGGACGAGGTCGGTGACGCCCGGATCCGCCGAGCCGTGGAAGACAACGGTCGCCAGCAAGTCGCCGTGCACCACTTGGTTCGGCAGGTTCACCGGCTCGCGCAACGGGGTCAGCGCCCGGAACATGGCCAAGACCTGGTCTTGGTGCTCGACGAGCTCCGAACCGCCCGGCCAGTTCGCCGCCCCGGCGAGGTAGCGGGAAGGGTCGGGCTCCCACGCCGCGCGGTCCGCGACGAGGTACACGTCCGACTCGATGAGCGGCACCGCCACCGGTCCGACGAGGAAGCGCGGGCGGGCCAAGCCCGCCAACGCGGGCTGCAGCCGGATCGAAGCCGCGACAAGCTCGTCGTACCTCGGCTGCGCGCTGCCTTCGACGTGCATGTCCGCGCGCCAGCCGGAGATGACGTACCGCCCGTCGCTCGAACGCACCGGTCGCGCCACCCGGAACCCGGCGGGCGCGAGGGTTTCGCGGACTCTGGCGGACCACCCAGCGCGCGCGGGGTCGCCCGCCGCGGAGAGCACCACGTCGCCGTATCGGAACGTGGTGGAGCCGAGCGGGGCGACGGCGGCGGACTCCAGGCCGAACGCCGAGACCACATGGGAGGGCGGCGAGACGGTGTCGAGCTCGAAGGCCGTGCTCATCCGACCACCTCGACTGTGCGACTCCTGTGCATCATTCGCCACCTTCCGGAACGGACGTCTTTACTCGATCACGCGCTTCGACGACGCAGTCTCGACGACGCTGTCTTCAGAGTGCGCCCCGATTCGCTTCCGACATACGGGGCAGTCGTCGCGCTGAATCGACCGTACTCCCGGCGTCCGCCCGCTGGAAGAAGACACGAATTGTGTTAGCAAACTGTCATCACACCGTCAGCGCCGCGCCGCAGACCGCCCCTCTCAGCCCGATTGCGCGGCCTCCCAGGCGGCGAGGCCGCCCTTCAGCTCGCCGACGTCGTCCACGCCGGAAGCTTTGAGCAGCCGCGCCGCGTGGGCCGAGCGGGGTCCGAGCGCGCAGTAGACCACGACCATGCGGCCGGCGGGGATCTCGCCCGCCTTGGCCGCCGCCTCGATCCGCCCGAGCGGGATGTGCTTCGCCCCCGCGATGTGGCCGCGCGCCCATTCCGAGTCCTCGCGGACGTCCACGAGCGTGGGCGGGCGTTCGCCGGAGAGCAGCTCCGCCAGCTCCCCCGGCCGCAACGAACGCGGCGGCGCTGGCCGGGGCGGCAGCGCCGCGACGGGTTCCACCAGGGCGACCGGGGCCCGGTCCGGGTCTCGGCGCACCGCGACCGTCCGAGTGCGGCCGGTGAGCGCGTCGTAGAGCAGCAGCGTGCCGAGCAGCGGCTCGCCGACTCCGGTGATCAGCTTGACGGCCTCCGCCGCCATGAGCGAGCCGACCACGCCGCAGACCACGCCGAGCACGCCCCCTTCGGCGCAGTTCGGCACGGAGCCCTCTGCGGGCGGCTCGGGGTAGAGATCCCGGTAGTCGATCCCCCTGCCGTCCGGAGCCGCCGCCCAGAACACCGACACTTGGCCCGCGAACCGGTGGATCGAGCCCCACACGTACGGCTTGCCTGTCCGCGCGGCGGCGTCGTTCGCAACGTACCGGGTGGCGAAATTGTCCGAACCGTCGATCACCAGGTCGTATTTCCGGAAAAGGTCCGCCGCGTTCTCCGAGGTCAGCTGCTCCCGGATCTGCTCGACGCGCGTCTGCGGGCCGAGGTCCGCGATCCGGTCGGCGGCGCTCTGCGTCTTCAGCCTGCCGACGTCCCCCTGGCCGTGCAAGATCTGGCGCCCGAGGTTCGAAAGCTCGACCTCGTCGAAATCCACCACTGCGATCGTCCCGACCCCGGCCGCCGCCAAATACAGCAGGACGGGCGAGCCGAGCCCGCCCGCGCCGATGACGAGCGCCCTCGCGTTCTTCAACCGGAGCTGGCCGTCCTCGCCGAGCTCTGGGAGGATGGTCTGCCGCGAATACCGCTCCCGCTCGGCGGGCGTGAGCTCGGCGGCAGGCGGGACCAACGGCGGGAGCGACGGCATCCTCTCAGGATAGTCGCGCCGACGCGTTCTTCCTCATCCCCGGTTCTTCCTCACCCCCGCGCGGCCCCTGCGGCTTACGGGTAGGGCCAGGCATTCGGCTTGCACACTTTCCCGTCCGGCGGCACGACGCCAGCGGGGTCCAGGTCGGCGATGTCGTTGTTCGCCACCCCGAACGACTGCTGCATCATGATCGGGGCCAGCGAGCCGTCCGTATAGCAGGGCTGGTGGTTCGGATGGCCGATGGCGTGCCCCACCTCGTGGTTCACCATGTACTTGCGGTATTCGATCCGATCCCCGCTAAAGGCGATAGCGCCCCGGACCCAGCGCGCGAAATTCAGCACAACGCGCCGGTCTTCCGGCTTGTAGCAGGAGGTCTCCAGCTGGATGTCGTAGCCGCACTCCTGCCGGGTGGTCTCCGGGGACGTGAGCGAGATACGGAAGAAACCGATCGGGCCGACGCCGCTGTGATACTTGTCGACCGCGTCCGCGGCGGACTCCGCCGCGCTGATCTCCTCGGGCGAGGAGACCCGCTGGAACGCGTAGGTGTCCCCCTCGCTGCCCGGGATCTGATCCGTCCCCCCGATCCAGCTGTGCGGATCGCGCAGCGTGCTGTCCACCCCGGAGGAGAAACCGTCCACCCCCATCAGCGGGCCCAGGTCAAGGCCGTTCTCCACCTCGACGGTGTAGCGGAAGAACTTTTTCGCGTCGCCGGGGCCGTACCGGTCGCCGGGGCCGGACACGACTCCCCACGTCCCCTGCCCCGCCTGGGTGAACGCGATGCCTTCCGGCAAAGCCCCGCTCTTCTTCGTCCGGTCCGAGAGCGTATTGCCGATCGGGATGCCGATGCCCTTGCTCTTCTCGCCGAAGGCGTGCCCGTCGTGCCGCCGTGCCGTCGACGCGGTCTCAGCGGCGCTCGTGTTGTGATGGCGGAACCCGTCCACCGCCAGCAGCGAGGTGATCACCGCGAGCACCGGGATCATGTACACCCGCCACCCGTAGAGCCGCATCACCCTGCCGAACCAGCCCTGCTTGCGCCGGGCCTGGCGCGCCCGCCCCGTTCCCCGGTCCACCCTGGTCTCCAGGCCCGCCGGATCCATCCGGGCCCGCAGCGGAGCCTTCACAAGTGGCTTGCGCGGCGGCGGAGCCGACTGGTCGTAAGGAGCAGGCTCCGTCCCCCACCCACTGATCGGCGAGGGCCGGTACTCCGGAGAACCGGTCCAGGTCATACGCTCCAGCATCTCACACTTTTTCCCTCGGTAGTACTATGGAGACCGCGTGGTCCGAGTTTGCGCGAGCCGCGTTCTGGCCCGCTGCGAACAGGAGAACCGCTTGTCCGGTTGTGAAGCCGAAAGCAGTCCGGGCGGCCCGTTGCGCGCGACGGCGAACGCCGGGGAGGGCGGACCCGCGCGCGAACTGGACACTTTACCCGAACCATCTGAACTTTCCGAGGTCTTCGAAGCAGAAATAGTCGAAGCCGGGACGGCGGGCCCCGAGCCGGATCCTACGGCGAACCCGCACGTCGCAGACGGTTACACCCCGGACGGCTTCCCCACCCTCGACTACGTCCGCCAGCGGATCGCCGCGAGCCTCGGCGCAGAAGAGGCATTCGCCCGACCGGACCCCGCCGCCGACGAAGCGGCCCAGCAGGAAGCGCTGCGCCAAGCCGCCGCGGCCCGGCTCGCCGGCCTGCGCGACGACCTCGCGCGGGACGAGCAAGCGCCTTAGACCGCGAATCCCGCCCCTCCGCGTGTCTGCGGAGTATCCGATCACCGAAGCGTTACTCTGTCGAGATGAGTCCGTGAGGCGGATTCATCGACAAGCCGAACGACACCTGAGGAGGCGATATGCGCGCGTTGCGGGTGGTCGGCCTCGAACCAGGCGGGGAGAACGTGCTGCTCGAGGACGCCCACGACGGGGAGCAGTTCTCGGTGCCGGCGGACGCGACTTTGCGCGCGGCCGCGAACGGGGACCGCCCCAAGCTCGGACAGCTCCACATGCAGGCAGAGGGCATGCTCTCGCCCCGCGACATCCAAGCCAGGATCCGCGCCGGAGCCACCGTGGAGCAGGTCGCCGCGAACTCGGACGTCGCGGTCGAGCGGGTCCGCCGCTTCGCGGGGCCGGTGCTGTTGGAGCGCTCCCGCGTCGCCGGGCTCGCCGCCTCCGCCTACCCGTCCCGCTCGGACCACACGCAAAGCCTCGGCCAGCTCGTCGCCGCCCGGCTCGTCAGCCTCGGCCACGACCCGGAGGCCGCGCATTGGGACGCGTGGCGGCGCGACGGCGTGTGGGTGGTGCAGCTGCGCTGGAAAGTCGGGCGCTCGCACAACGCCGCGCATTGGCAGTTCTTCCCCGGACCGCACGGCGGGACCGTGACCGCGCTCGACGACCACGCGGCCGAGATCCTCGAACCGGAGAAGGCTCCCGCGTTGCGCGCGGTCGCCCCGCACAAGGCCGAGCAGCCGCAGGCCTCGCCCGAAGCGCCCGCCCAGCCTGAGGCCCCGGCGCTCGAGCACCCGCCCGCCGACAACCATCCCGCAGGCAAGAAGGGCCGAGGCAAGCCCGCGCTGCCGTCGTGGGACGAAGTGCTGCTCGGCGTCCGTTCCGGCAGCTGAAGCCGAGGCCTCGCAGGCCGCCGTCCGAGGCCGCTCAGAACGAGTCGAGGATCTCCAGCACGATCACGAGCGTCCAGCCGACGAACGCGCCCGCCCAACTGCCCCACACCAGCCAGCGCAGCACCGGCGTCCGCCGCCAGACCTGCATCGCGGGCATCACGCCCGCGACCACGCCGACGTTCACGACCAGCGCGAGGACGATGCCCAAGGGGAACATGACTTGCAGGTCCAAGAGCCCGCGCGTCACCGCGAGGACCACCACCGCCGTGACCGCCGCCGAGTACAGCGCGAGCGCGAAACCGACTCGGATCATGTCCGGGGCGATGGGCTCGTCCTCGAACTCCTCCTGAGCCTGAGGCTCCTGTTCCTGCAGTTCCTGTTCTTCGACCATAACGGCGCCCATCTTACGGGCCGGAGCCCCCCGTCACAGGCACGAGCGCGCGTTGCGCACCAGCAGCGTGTGCTCGCGCCAGGACTGGACGTAGTCCGCGATCGCTCCGCCGCCAAGCGCCCGCATCTGCGCCGCAGCGCGCTCGTGCCGCCGCTCCATCAACGCGACGCAGCTCGCGCTCAGCCGCAGCGCCGCAGCGCTATGCGCCTGGATGTCCTCCCAGCTCAGCCGTCTTTCGCAGCCCAACGCCGCGAGCCGCTGCTCCCAGTACAGCTCCGTCTCCTCATACGCGAGGGTGAGCGCACCCACCACGCGCAATCGCAGGTAGCGGCTGTCCGTCGGCTCCTTGAGATCGTCGTGGAACACCGCGTCCAACACGCGCAGGCTCTCCGCCTCACACCAGACCCGCCCCCCGCTGTAGTCGTACGGCGGCAATGTCGACGGCTCCGGGCTGGCCGCACCGCCCGTCCCCTCCCGGCTTCGCAGCCACAGCGGCGCGCGGGCTGCTCGCCGCGCCGCGTACCGCTCCCAAAAGTCGCGCGCGTGGGGCACCACGTTCTCGCGCCAGGTCATCGCCCAGTCGTGCATCTCCCAGTACGTAGGAGAGCCGAACTCGTACGTGCCGAGGTTCTTCGCGCGCCAATCGGTCAGGCAGTTCCTCTCGCGCTCGGCCTTCTCCTCAGGCGTGGGATCCGGGCCGCCCGATCCGAAGCCGCCCCGCCTCGGAGCCTCGGGCCGCACAGCCTCCGCCATGCTCCAAGCCTCTCGGTCCGCCGACGCGCTCGGGGCTAGGTGGTGGAGCGGCGCACGTCCGGCATCGTGGCCGCGCCGTAGGGGTCGTACGCCTTCGCCCACGCCTCGAAGCGGTCGAGCTGGTCGAGGGCTTCGACCGCGATGCTGCTCGTGTTGAGCTTGTGCACGAGGTAGCCCAGGTCGTGGAGCCACGCCTGCGGGTGCTGCGGGGGGTTGCCCTCCGCGCCCCACGCCTTCGTGCCGACCACCCGCGCGGCCTGCCACGCGAGGACCACCTGCCACGCGACGTCGAAGGTGGACTCCGCGCGGCTGTGCCGGATATGCGTCTGCTCCGGGCTCAACGCGGCCTCCAACTGCCAGCGCTCCTGCTCAGGCACCCCGGCGACGTCGCCGATCAGCCACGCCCGCGCCGAGCGCAAGGTCATCGGCGCGTACGCCTTCGCGTCCCGGTCGAACGCCTGCCACAACGTGTCCACCTCGGGCCTGGGCACCCCGCCGGGGGCCACCTTCGCGAGCGAGTCCGCCACCGCCGCGACGAACGCGCCCCAGCCGACCGCCCCGGCGGACCACTGCGACGGAGCGGAGCGCAACGCCGCCTCGATCCACACCGTACCCAGCCAGCTCAGCGCGTTGGCCCGCCATTGCGGCGCGCCCCAGCCCTGCTCGCCGTTCTCCGGGATCGCGTTCACGAGCCGGTCCAGCCGGTTGTAGAGGCTCCGGTTCGCCGACGCGAGCGGATGCGCCCACGCCGTCTCGCCCAGCTTCATCGTCTGGAAGCCGGGCACGGAAGCCGTCGCCGTCGGCAGGTCCAGCACGACCGTCTCCGCGAGGTGCTCGTCCTCGGACAGCGCCACGTTCGCGTTCAGCCGCGAAGCCTGGGCGCGGACGTCCAGCCCCAGCTTCTCCGTCGTGACCACCGCGTAGACCTGGTCGAGCCTCTTCAGCCGCTGCATGCCCTCCGCGAACCGGACCGCGGCCAGCGCCGCGGACTCGGACCGCCCGAACAGCGTCAGCGCCTCCGCCCGGTCACCCTCCCACGACTCCAGAGCGGGCCTGACCTCGGTCGGCACGCCGTCCTGGGCGAGCGGGGCGAGCTGCGGGCCCTGGTTGGACGTGAAGTACCAGACCGGCCCCAGCTCCACGTGCCGGGCGAACACGAACGCGTACTCCGGGGACAGCGCGCCGTCCATCAAGCCCCAGCCGGGCGCGCCGTCGGCGGGTGGCGCCACCAGCAGCCGCGCGACGCGCGAGAGCATCGAGCCGTCGTCGTCCCCGCGCATGCGCCTGCCCTTGAGCAGCATCCGCACCGCCTCGTCCCACCACGCCGCGACCGACTGCGCGCCGGTCAAAAACCCGCGCCGGCGGTCGCGGTCCTGCCACGGGAACACCTGCGCCTGCGTCGGCACCGGGTACGGGTTCGCGCCCTGCACCTGCGTGTTCGCGTACGAGCCGGTCACCGGGTCCACGCCCCTGGCGACCTGCTGGTAGCCCGGCTGCACAGGCGGAGCCGGGGGCGTCGTCTGCGACGAGATCGCCTGGTAGCCGGTCGACGCGGGCTGCTGGTGCAGCGGGAGCGCGCCCTCGCGGATGCCAGGCGACATCGGAGCCGTCGCGGCGGACGGCGCCGCGACCGACTGCTGCGCCGTCTGCACAGGCTGGGCGGCAGGAGCCTGCTGCGCGGGGGCGGACGGCGGTGGCGCGTTGTGCGTCTGCGCCACCGGGGTCGCCTGCTGCTGCGGGGCCTGGCTCAGCCCGGATCCTTGCTGCGGGGCGACCGAAGCTTGCTTCGCGGCCTCCGCGCCTTGGATCGCGTTGAGGTTCGCAGGCTGCTGCCCGAGCGCGTTCGCAGCAGGCCCGCCCACATTGCTCATCAGCGAGTTCGCGCCAGCCGGGCCGCCGGTCGGACCCGAGGACCGGAACCCAGCGGACGAAGGAGCGGGAGCCGACGGCGCGGATGGAACGTTGAAAGACGGAGCCGACGAGAACTGCCCGAAGTTGGCCATTTCTTGCCGATAGCCCCCTGTCGGGGACTCTTGCCTCAGGGTCGCTTGCTCTGCAACGCCCTGCGTTGTCGTCGGGGCGAACTCATAGGTCGAAGCTGTGACGTAGTTGCTGTCTTGGGCGGGCTTCGCCGCCGCGGGGGCGACGGGCGAAGGAGCGCCGCCTGCCTCTTGATCATGCGCCGGAGCAACGCCCTTACCATGCCCTTTGGAAGAGGCTTCAGCAGCGTCTGCCTCTCGATCCTTCGCTGGTTTTACGCCCTGGCCATGGCCGCCAATCCCCTTAGTCGGATTCAACGCCCAGTTCGCGTTCCGTCCCTCAGCATCAGCGCTGATCGCGGTAACTGTTCCCCCTCCACCCGCCTGAGATTTGGCAGGAGTTATGCCTCCACCGTGACCTGACATCGCCGCTCCTTAGTCTCGATCCCAGCCCCTAAGCTGCAATTGCATACGCAATACTGGCGACTTCTCAGCATCCAAAGTCGTACGGGCCGATCCTATCAGAAGCTAAGAAATACCGCATAGCTTGTCAATAGCATCAGCACTTGAAGCGTAGTTGCCAAGGGTCTCTGATTTGATATCTCGCACAGCCGAATGCTTGGCGTACAGATCGCTCAGTCTCCGCATGGAGGCGACCAATGCTTTTGCCTTCTCGCTCAGATCGGCGGGCAACGATGAGGTGATCTGCCCCTGCAATGTGTCCGCCGCGTAGCCAAAAATAATGCCTGCGTCATTCGCCATATCTGCGAACCAATGGTCTGGGTCATCCCAGTTTGTATTCGGGTGCTGCTCATCCCCTGCGGACGCAGCTCCAAATCTCGTTGTCGTGTCCTCGGCCTTCTTAATCTCCTGCGAGTAAACATCACAGAAGGTCTTCTTCGCCTCGTTCGGATCGACCGGAGACACCGAGGAGGTCGTCACCGGCACCACCGCGCCCGTCGAGGCATCCCGAACCGGAGTCATCGCCTCAGGTTTGTCGAAATGAGTACACCCGGACACTGCGAGGGCCACCGCGAACGCGCCGAACACTGCTGGTCTGAAAGTCCGCATCGCCGTCCTCACTTGCAGATCTTGATCAGTTGATTGGAGATATCGTCGTACGGCTTCGCGTTCCCGTCGATCTCGTCTCCACCCGCGTGCTTGCCGTACAGGGTCACCCGCTCACGCGTGATCTGCACGAACTGCTTGAACTTGTCCGCGAGGTCAGGGGCGAGCTGCGGCTTGATCGCGTTGTCCTCGACATCCTTAGCGACATAGGCAAGGATCACCGCAGCGTTGTCCGCCGCGTCGCTCATCGGCTTGTTCCACTGCCCATGCGGACGCTTCGGATCCTGCACCGCATGCCCGAACGCATCATTCGCGGTCTGCGCCTTCGCAATCGCCTTGTTGAACACCGCGCAGGAGGCGGTTTTCACTGCGGCCGCATCCAGAGTCGCAGGCGCTTGGCTGGAACTCGGCGCAGCGTTGTTGCTGGTCGAAGCGCCTGGTGTCCCGCCCCTGTTGCAGCCAGCGAGCCCGAAGCTCGCAGTAAGAGCCACGACGGCACCGACGAGAAGCGGGGATCGCACGATCATGCCCCGAGTGTACCGATCCACTCCACGACCCTCAACACTAGGAGACTCTGGCACAGCACCTCCTGCACAGCGCTCTATACGGGTAGTTCAGCTAGGGTCACACAGCTTGTCAATATCATTTGCCGACGGCGCATACCCATTCTTCATCTCCTCTCGGAGCGTTGCTACCGCTTCGTGCTGTTGGTACAGCTCGCTGAGCTTGCGCATTGAAGCTATCAATGCCTTCGCCTTAGCTCCTAAATCAGCGGTTAATGAAGACGTGACCTGCGCCTGCAACGTGTCCGCCGCATAGCCGAAGATAATGCTCGCGTCATCAGCCGAGTCCCTGAACCAATGATCTGGGTCGTCCCAGTTCGTTTGCGGATGCTGCTCATCTCCACGTGACGCAGCGGCAAACCGAGCCGTCGTGTCTTCCGCCTTCTGGATCTCCTGCGAGTACACATCGCAGAACGTCTTCTTCGCGGCAGCCGAGTCGGCAGACGATACTGAGGAGGTGATCGCCGGAGCTGTCGAAGCAGCTTGCGTTGGGGTCGCCGTCCCGGACTTGTCGGAATGCGCGCACCCTGCGGCTGCGACGGCCACCGCGAACGCGCCGAACAGCGCTGCTCTGGTCGTCACACGTACTGCTCCACCACGCCGTTCCAGGCTTGGCGCGCTTCTTGCAGGACCCCGACCGTGTTGGAGGAGAGCAGCGCGTCCAGGCTGGCCGGGTTCTTGCAGCCGTAGAACTGTGCCCGCTGCCAGTAGGTCACGACGATCTCGAAGAACCGCGCCTTCATGTCGTGCGCTTTGTCCGCGACCCGGTCGAATTTGGCGGCGCGCTCCTCGGCGGCGGCTTTGATCTGCCCGGCTTGCTCAGCGTGCTCGGCGAACCCGTTGTAGGCGCCCTGGTGGAACGCGCCTGCGGCGGTACGGTCGACCTTCGCCTTCGCGGCGGCCAGACCGGACTGGACCTCGGCAAGCTCGGGGACGACCCGCGAGCGGATCGCGGAGGCGAGTTCGCGGAGCTGGTCCTCGTCGAAGGGGGAGAAGTACTGCCGCTCGTCGATCAGCGCGGCAGCCTCGCGCAACTGGCTCGGCAGGCCGTCGAGCGTCAACGTCGCCATTGAATCTCCTCCGCAGCTCACGCGCCCCACGCGGACGCACCTGCGGCAATCCTCCCCCATCCCGATCAGGCTGTCAACCCGTGGATTTCAAAACCTCGGGTTACTGCGTGACCGGCTCAGCGGGGGACGAACAGCCTGCCAGAGGCGCGGGCCTCCTGGTACGCCTCGCGCGCCTGTTTCGCCCATTCTTGGTCCGGGTGGCCGGTCAGCCATTCCTCGGCGGTGGGGGGCTTGGGCGGGCCGTCGTTGTCCTGCGCGGGCGGCCAGGCCTGGGAGAACTGCTCTGCGTGCTTGTCGAACGCGCGGCCCGATTCGGTGACCCCGCCCGCGCCGTATTCGCTGCGGAACGCTTCCACCCTCGTCCGCGCGACGTCGATGACCGCGAGCTGGGCGCTGACCAGGTCGCCGCTGCTCGCCTGCCCCTGGCCGGAGCAGGCCGCGATGTAGCCGGTCAGAAGGTCAACGCCGACCCAGAGCAGGTCGGAGAACTCGCCGTCCGAGGCGTACCCGCACTGCACGGTGAGCCACCAGGGCTTGCGCTGGCTCTTGCGCAAGTCCACGAACGCCGCGTACCGGTCAGCCGGATCCGGCTCGGCCTGGACGATCAGGTCGATGGCCGCCTCGAATTGTTTGATTTCCGTCAGGTTCGCTTTGCTGGCAGTCGGGTCCAGCAGGTGTATTTCCTCAAGGGCCGGGGGGAACCGCACGGCCAGCTCCGCGAGGGTTGCGGGCGGGGCGGGCTCGCCCGATGCCTTGCCCCGCGCCTCGTAGTCCGCCAGCGCGCGGGCGTCTTTCACCTCTTGCAGGCGTTGCGCGAGGTCCTTGTCGAACTGCGGCCCGACGAGCCGGTCGCGCAGCGCCTGGGCCGCCATGAGCCAGCCGGTGTTCCACGCCCATCCGGCGGCCAGCGGGGCGTGCTCGGGACCGCCCTGGCTGAGCCCGACGGGCTCGCCGGTGGACACTGCGGAAGCTAAGGTCAGCTCCCCCACGGTGGCCCAGGCGACCGCCCGCTCGAAGTCTTCCGCCAACGCGGCGGAGGAGCCGCGATGCTTGGCGACGCGCTGGTAGAGGGGGAGGAACGAGGGCCGCAGCCGTTTGAGCCAGTCCTCGGACAGGTCGATCTCGGGGAACGGGACCGCTTCGCTGTTGCTCGGCGGGGGCGTGTACTGGACGTTTCCGGCGGAAATCTTCGCACGACCGAAGCACGGATTGCGCAGCACTGCCATACCGGCGACCCTACCAGCCGATTAGCGGATCTTCTGGTCCACCATGTCCAAGCTCTCGGCGGCTTCGCCGTCGATGCCCTGCTGCGCGGACTGCGCGGCGCGGATCTGGCCTTGGAACTCGTCCAGCGACGCGACGAGGCTGTTCAAGTCGCCGATCTGGTTGCCCATCGCGGACTCGACCACGCGGCGGATGTCCGAGCCGATCGGGTCGCTGGTGTAGTTGAGCGAGCCCGTCAGATTCGCCAGCGACTCCGCCGCCGTGTACGCGCGGTGCGCGGCCTGGTCGGCCTCGGCGACGCGGGCGTTCACCTCGTCGGCGACATGCCCGGAGTCCGCGTTCTCAATGTCGATCGCCATCCTCGTCCCGCTTTCGTCCGCCGCCCTCGATTCCCGGTGGAATCCTTGCTGGCGCTCACGCTACCGCATCCCCCGGACCTGCACAAGAGCTAGCGCAGCAGCCCCTGGATCGGGCCTGCGGCGAAGTTCACCAGGAATGCGACGGCCACCACGGCGAGCAGCGGATGCACCTCGCGCGCCTTCCCCGTCCCGACCCGGATGAGCACCCAGGCGATGCAGCCGACGCCGATCCCGTCCGCGATGGAGTAGGTGAACGGCATGGTCACGATGGTCAAGAACGCGGGCAGGGCGATCTCGAATTTGGCGAAGTCGATCTCGCGGACGTGGCCGATCATCATCGCCCCGACGACGACCAGCGCGGGCGTGGCGGCCTCGACGGGCACGACCTTGTAGAGCGGGGTGAGGAACATGGCCAGGAGGAAGAGCGCTCCAGTGACGAGGTTGGCCAGTCCGGTCCGCGCGCCTTCCCCGACCCCGGTCGCGGACTCCGCGAACACGGTGTTGGAGGAGGCCGAGCCCATGCCGCCCGCGACGGCCCCGAACCCTTCGACGGTGAGGGCGCGGCCGAGGTTCGGCAGCGTGCCGTCGGGGTTCATCAGCCCCGCCTGCTTGCCGAGCCCCGCCATGGTGCCCATCGCGTCGAAGAAGTTCGCGAGCAGCAGGGTGAACACCAGCAGCGAAGCCGCGAGGACGCTCATGCGGTGGAACGCCCCGAGCACGCTGAACTGGCCGAGCAGGGAGAGGTCTGGGACGGAGAACAGCGCCTTGGGCGGGACGGGGACGGTCAGGCCCCAGCCTTTCGGGCCGGGTCCGAGCTTGGCCACCGCCTGCACGACGAGGGAGACGGCCGTCATCGCCACGATGCCGATCAGGATGCCGCCGCGCACCTTGCGCGCCACCAGCACCGCCATCAGCCCCAGCCCGATGGCGAACACCAGGGTGGGCAGGCTCGCGATGGACCCGCCGATGCCAAGGCCCAACGGGACGCTCGTCTCCGCCGAGTCGGGGATGCGGCGGACGAAACCGGCGTCGACCAGCCCGATGAGCGTGATGAAGCAGCCGATGCCCGCCGCAATCGCGGCGCGCAGCTCTGGCGGGATCGCGTGGAACACCGCCACGCGCAGGCCGGTGGCTCCGAGGACCACGATGAGCAGGCCTTCGACGACCACCAGGCCCATCGCCTCGGGCCAGCTGACTTTGAGGACCACGCTGGTGGCGAGGAGCGCGTTGATGCCGAGCCCGGCGGCGAACGCGAACGGGTAGTTCGCGACGAATCCGAAGACCACGCACATCGCCCCTGCGACGAACGCGGTGACCGCCGCGACCTGGTCGATGGGCAAGACGTGCCCCAAGGCGTCCGGTTTGTCGCCGAGGATGAGCGGGTTGAGCACCACGATATAGCTCATCGCGACGAAGGTGACCGCGCCGCCGCGCAGCTCTGCCCCGAGGCTGGACCCGCGCGCGGTGACGGCGAAGAAACGGTCGATCGCGGCGGCCCACGTCTTTTCCCTGCCGCCGACGGACGAGGTCACGCTCATGCGCCGACCTTATCGGCAGAGTACGGTTGACGCATGGCGAACGAGAATACCCAGCGCGCGAAGCCTGTGGCGCTCGCCGCCAAGTGGCGCGACCCCATACCGGTCGTCGTGGTGGTCAGCGCGCTCTGGCTCGTCGGGCTTGCGGTGTCGCTGATCAGCGGCCATTGGGCGGGCTGGGGCCAAGCATGCCTCGCCGGGCTCGTGGTGGGCGCGCTCGGTTTCGCGCTGTTCCTGAGCCAGCGCCGCGCCGCCAGGCGCGGGGACCGCACCGCGCAGCGAGGTCTGTCGTAGCCTCGAATCCGGTGAGGACATTCGTGCTCAGGATCTGATTTTGAGAATCTTTCATCCTTATATCGCCTTGCCGTTGTGACACAAGACGCTTCGCGTGGAATCCGTGCACGAGCGAGACACGGGGGCCGCTGCACAAGGATCGATCTGGACGCGGCACGTATGCAGAGCCAGGACAAAACTCAACTCCCCTGCTCGCTCGCGGTCCCCCGCACCGGGCCAAAACCCACGGCCACCAAAACTCAGAAGCCGCCCGTCCAGACTGGACCCAGTCCTGTGCGTGCCGGTCAGCTCTGCGGGACCGACGGCGCTTGTTCCTCCTGTTTCTGTTTCTCCTGTTTCGGGAACAACCCCCGCATCACCCATCCGGTCCCGAGCGCGATCAATGTGCCCAAAGTCCAACCGGCGAGCACGTCAGTCAACCAGTGCACTCCGAGATACAGCCGGGAAATTCCGATGAACAAGGAGAACAGCACGCCCGCGCCGATGACCGGCCACACCCAAGCCCGCGCGACGCGGCGAACAGCTAGCACGATCAACGCTGTGGCGAGGGCGGCGGACAACGTCGCGTGCCCGGAGGGGAAGGAATAGCCTGGGCCGTTGACCAGCCACCCGTTGTCTGGCGGGCGGTGGCGCTTGGCCAGCGTCTTCACGGAGAACAGGACAAGGCAGCTGAGCGTGATGGTCATCGTGAGATACGCCGCGGGTCCGGACGCGCGGGCCCGCCACAGCAGCAGGCTCGCGATCACCATCGTCACCAGCACCACGGTGGTGGTGCTGCCGAGCAGAGTGATCGCCTTCTCGAACGGGTTGAGCCAGGCCAGACGGTGGCCGACGAACCAATCGTGCGTCTGCTGGTCGATGGCGGGGGCGGTCATCGAGCCACCCTCATTCGGCCTCGACGCCCTCGCCGGGCTCAGCCGCATCCTCGGCCACGCCCTCCGCCGCCGGAGCCTCCAAAACCTCGACGCCCTCGCCGGGCTCAGCCGCATCCTCGGCCACGCCCTCCGCCGCCGGAGCCTCCAAAACCTCGACGCCCTCGCCGGGCTCAGCCGCATCCTCGGCCACGCCCTCCGCCGCCGGAGCCTCCAAAACCTCGATACCCTCGACGAGTTCGGCCACGCCTTCGGCCACCTGCGCCTTCTGCGGGATCGACAGATCCGACTCGACGACGACGTCGCTGTGCGCCCCGCAGCCGTAGTTCGCGTCCACCACTCGGCCGTCCGCGGAGTACTCGTTCGCGCACACGCCGAACGAGGCGGACAACGAGCCCTCCAACGGGATGAAGAAGCCGCATTGCGCGCATCGTTTCGGCGCGACCACGGCCATCGGGGCCGACGGCCCGAACAGGCCGTCGTGCCAACGCTGCGCGGCCTGCGCCCGGCCCATGATGCTGAGCGTCTTGGACCTGCCGATGTCGACCAAGCTCATCAGCTCGTCGAGGTCCTCGTCGCCGGAACTCGCATGGGCGGGCACAAGGCGCCGGTCGTCCGCAGGCGTGGGCAGCAAGTCGCCGACGCCGAGGTCCCCCGCTTGCACGCGGCGCTCCCACGGAACCCACTCCGGCGCGATGAGCGCGTCCGGGCCGGGCAGGAGCGCGACCTCGCTGACGGTGATCTCGTCCTGGCCCGGGCAGCCCGCGAGCACGGCGGACCAGCGCCAGCCCCGATATCCGGGCAGCAGGGACGCGAACAGGTGGGTGACGGAGGTGGAGCCTTCCCGCGCGCTGCCGAGATGCGCCCCGACCACTGGCGAATCGCCGTCGCCGAACTGCTCCCTCAACGCGTCTGCGGCGAGGTCGACCGCCTGCTCGAGGCGTGCTAAAAGCTCCTCGTCGGCCGGAGCGTCCACCATTGTGATGAGCATTCAGCCATAATAACGTGAGACGGTGTTTCGAGAGCAAAACGGCGACAAACGAGGCGGTGATCATGGTCGAACCGAGCGGGTTGGACCGACGCCTCATGCCGCATCCGGGCCAAGCCCGGTACCCGCTCCCGCCCGACCGGGGGCTTTCCCCGTACCAGCAGGGCGCCGCGCCGTCCACGCCCGCGTACGAGCCGCCGCCCGCCCTGCCCAACCAGCCAGAGGCTTCCCCGGCGAGCCGGATCGTGGACGGCGGGGTGTTCCTGCCGCCCCGGCGCGAGGCGGAGCCCGAGCCCGGCCCTGCCGAGGCGCGCCCGCTGCACCGGCGGGTCGCGGCGAAGAGCAAGGATCTGACTTCGAAGGGGATCGCCCAGTTCCGCAGGGCCGCGCACGCCGACGGGGCCGACCAGTCGGGCCTGGCCGCGCTCACCTATCCGGTCATCGTCAACAGCGCCTGCGACGCCGCGATGGCCATCGCGCTCGCCTCGACGCTGTTCTTCGCGGCGGCGAAAGCGGAGAGCCAGACGCGGGTGCTGCTGTACCTGCTGGTGAACATCGCGCCGTTCGCGCTGATCGCCCCGCTGATCGGCCCGTTCCTCGACCGCATCCAGCAGGGCCGCCGCGCCGCGCTGGCCGCCTCGTTCGCGGGCCGCGCGCTGCTCGCCCTCATCATCGCGTCGAACTGCGTGTGGGACCAGGCGAGCGGCCAACTGCACTACGACCCGTTCGTCCTGTACCCGTGCGCGCTCGGGATGATGGTGCTCAGCAAATCGTTCGTGCTGCTCAAGGCCGCGGTCACGCCAAGGGTCCTGCCCAGCGAGATCGACTTGGTGCGCACGAACGCAAGGCTCAACATGTTCGCGCTGGTCGGGGGGTCCATGGCGGGCGGGGCGGCGGCGATCGCGGTGGAGTTCGTCGCGGGCAAGCTCTTCCATCAGCCGGGGGCCATGCTGCTCATCATCGTGTTCGGCGCGTTCGGGGCCTGGCTGTGCCTGCGCATCCCCGGCTGGGTGGAGATCACCGAGGGCGAGGTGCCCGCGTCGCTGAGCTACCACGAGGAGCGGCAGCCGCACGAGCCGCGCCGCACGAGCTGGCGGGACAAGATCCGCGGCCTCGGGAAGCAAAAGACGCCGTTCGGGCGAGGGGTCATCACCGGCCTGTGGGGAGTGGGAACGATCCGCTGGATGGTGGGCTACCTCTTCCTCTATGTCGCGTTCTTCTCCAAAGCGCACCACGAGGACGGGATCACCTCTTTGCTGACGCTCGGGGTCATCGGCGGGGCGGCGGGGGTCGGCACGTTCGCCGGGACGGCGATGGGCACGCGGACCACGTTCGGCAAACATGAGCGGGTCATCCTCGCCCTGCTCGGAGTCGTCATCGCCATGAGCGTGATCACGGCGCTCACCCACACCATCCTGACCGCCGCGATTTCCGGGTTCGTCGTCGGCTTCGCGGCCTCGGTGTCCAAGACGGCGCTCGACGCCTCGATCCAGGACGACCTCCCGGAGGAGTCGCAGGCCAGCGGTTTCGGCAGGTCCGAGACCGTGCTGCAGCTCTCCTGGGTGGTCGGGGCGGCGATGGGCCTGTTGGCCCCGACCGAGCTGCGGTGGGGCTTCCTCATCGCCTCGGCGGTGCTCGCCGTCGGCGGCGCGCAGACCTACGCGAGCCACATCGGCAGATCGCTCATTCCGAACCTCGGGGGCAAGCGGCCCGAGCACGTGGGCCGCGTACGCTAAGCCGGTGTTCAAGAAGCCATCGTTCATCCTGGGGGTGGTGGCCGTCGTCGCGGTCGTCACCGCCGTCGTCGCGACCACCTTGGCCCTCCGCGCCCCGAAACAGCCGCCTCGAGTCTCGCTGTGGGTCTCGTCGGGGACGTACGCGCGGGTGGAGCCCCTGCAGTACTGCGACATCGACATCCAGCATTGCCTCACCGAACTCGGCTCGGTCCAACCGACGCATATCGCGGTGGGGCCGGACGACCGGGTGCTGGTCTCCGTGCCCGAGGAGGTCGCTCAGGGCTGGCTCCTCGACGTCGTCTGGTTCCGCCAAACCCCGGAAGGCGTGCAGTTGGACCACCCCGAGCCGCGAACCTTCCTGAAGAAGGGAGAGCCGACCTTCGCGACATGGATCGAGCCCAAAGGCGACGGATGGCAGTTGCGCTCGCTGACCGTCCACGTCCCTTCTCGGGTGCTCGACCCCGAGACGGACGGGGTCCTCTGGAGCGCCACCTGGCTCGCGTGCACCGACAGCTGCGAGCTTTCCAAGGTTCGGATCAGCGGCTAGCCCGCCGAGGAGAAGACGCGAACGCCCCCGGCCCGCAAGGCCGGGGCGTTCGCGTCTTCTGTGCCTATAAATAAAGGAAGGAGACTAGCCCTCAAATTGAGGAGGGAGATTAGCCCTCCAGCTCCTTCGCCACCGCGCGCAGCACCTCCGCGATCCGACGACCGGTCGCCCGGTCCGGATGCTTGCTGCGCCGCAGGTCGGGCCGCGCTTTCGCCTCCAGAACCTTGATCCAGCCTGCGAGCCACGAGGAGCAGGCCATCAGCGCAGTTCGATCATGCCGCGCGGCTCCTTGGCAATTAGCCCTCCAGCTCCTTCGCCACCGCGCGCAGCACCTCCGCGATCCGACGACCGGTCGCCCGGTCCGGATGCTTGCTGCGCCGCAGGTCGGGCTGCACTTTCGCCTCCAGAACCTTGATCATGTCTTCGATCATGCCGTGCAGCTCCTCGGGCGAGTGCTTCTGCGTCGGGCGCTCTGCGCGCTCCGAGCGGCCCCTGCCCCGGCCTTCCTCGGCCACGGAGGGCGTGGAGAGCACGCGGATCGAAAGCGCCTGCGGGCCGCGACGCCCGTCCGCCATGCCGAACTCGACGATCTGCCCCGGCTTGAGCCCCTCCAGCCCCGCAGGCAGCGCCGAAGAGCCGACGTAGACGTCATCGCCGTCCTCTTGCGTCAAAAAGCCGAAGCCTTTGTCCGCGCTATACCACTTGACCTTCCCCGTGGGCACAGTCATCACCATTCTCATTCCATGTCCCAGAGCGCGCTCGAGGAGAGCGCCGGCGGGACGACCGAAAACTTGCCGAGCCAGTGTAGATCTTCCAAGGCGAAAAGAGAAGCGCAAAAACCCGGCTAGTCTGAACATATGGTCCTGCGCCTCGCCGATCTCAGCGACGATCTAGCCGACCCGCGAGCATTGCGGGAAGCCTACAGCTCTTTCCCCAGCGGCGTGGTCGCCGTGTGCTGTTTGCAGGACGGGGAGCCGGTCGGCCTCGCGGCGAGCTCGTTCGTCACTGTTTCCCTCGATCCGCCCCTTGTGTCGTTGTGCGTGCGCAACGAATCGCAGACGTGGCCGCAGGTCCAGACCGCGACGAGCATCGGCGTGAGCGTGCTCGCCGGGCATCAGCACGCCCACGGCCGCGCGCTGGCCGGACCCGCCGAGAGGCGCTTCGACGGAGTGCGGTGGCACGCCTCGCCCGCCGGGGCCGTGTTCTTGGCGGACGCCGCCGCCTGGCTGGAGTGCGGGATCGAGCAGGAAATCCCCGCCGGGGACCACCATATTATTGTGTTGCGCATTCGGTCGTTGGCCGTGGACGCGGACGCGGAGCCGTTGGTTTTCCACGCGTCGAGGTTCCGCTCCTTGCATTCATGACCGCCGAGACACTGCCGAGACTCCGAGTAGCATATAAAGTATAGAGATGGCCGCCGTCGCATTGGGCTTACCGAGATCGCAACCCCGTAGCGGGGAAGCCGCGTTCGCGGGCATGCCGACGAGCGGGCCGATGCTCGACCGTTTCGGCCGCGCGGCGACCGATTTGCGGATTTCGCTCACCGACCGGTGCAATCTGCGCTGCACGTACTGCATGCCAGAAGAGGGGTTGCAGTGGCTTCCCGACCACGACCTGCTCAGCGCCGAGGAGATCGTGCGCCTGGTCCGGATCGCCGTGACCGCGCTGCAGGTCGCTGAAGTCCGGTTCACCGGCGGCGAGCCGCTCCTGCGCAAAGAGCTGCCCGAGATCCTGCGGGCGGTCTCGGCCTTGCGCCCCCGGCCCGAGCTTTCGCTCACCACGAACGCCCTCGGCCTGCGGCAGAAAGCGCAGCTGCTCGCCGACAGCGGTCTGGACCGGCTGAACGTCTCGTTGGACGCGGCGGACCCCGCCACCTACGCGGAGTCCACTCGCCGAAACCGGTTCGGCGACGTGATCGCCGGGCTTGCGGCGGCGAAAGCGGCGGGCCTGCGCCCGATCAAAGTGAACGCGGTGTTGACCAGGCGCGGGACGAAGCCTTGGCGGCAGGTCGCGGCAGAACTCCTCGACCTCTGCCTCGCCGAGGGGTACGAGTTGCGGTTCATCGAGCAGATGCCGCTGGACGCGGAGCGCTCCTGGTCGCGGGACGAGATGGTCACCGCCGACGAGATTCTGGACGCGCTCAGCCGCAACCACAGCCTGAGCCTCGATCCAGCGCCTCGGGGCAGCGCGCCCGCGAGCCGGTGGCTCGTGGACGGCGGGCCGGCCTCGGTCGGCGTGATCGCCTCGGTGACCAAACCGTTCTGCGCCGACTGCGACCGGACTCGGATCACGGCGGACGGACAAGTCCGCAATTGTTTGTTCGCCGCAGAGGAGACCGACCTGCGCGCGCTGCTGCGCGCGCAGGAGCTCCAAGGCGCGGACCTGGACGAGGCGCTGGCGCTGCGCTGGCGCCAGGCCATGTGGACGAAGCGGGCGGGGCACGGCATGGACGAGCCTTGGTTCCAGCAGCCTGAGCGGCCCATGAGCGCGATCGGCGGATGAATCGGCATGCATTCGCAGGGCGACCGTCTCGCCGCCGGAGCGCGACAGGGCCGACGAACTGCGTGATCGGCGGATGAATCGGCATGCGTTCGCAGGACGACCGTCTCGCCGCCGGAGCGCGACAGGGCCGACGAACTGCGTGATCAGAGGGTGATGAACATGGACACGGTGACCATTCGCTTTTTCGCGGCGGCGGAGGAAGCGGCGGGCGAGGCGGAGACGACGAGGCCCTATCGGGAAGGCGTGACGCTCACGGAGCTGCTCGAGGAGCTCGTCCGGGCCAAGCCCGAGCTTTCCGGCGTGCTGCGGACCTGTTCGTATCTCCGCAACAGCGTCGCCGCCCGCGATCTCGGCAGGCCCCTCGCCCCTGGCGATGTGGTCGACATTCTTCCCCCGTTTTCCGGCGGTTGAGTCACGACCTGGCCTTATGCGGACCACGGCCCGGTCGGCGTTGGCGGTTTCGACATCGATCGACAGATTTTTTGGTGGTTCTGGACAAAAAATTCTCTTAGAGTTGGTTTCTCGCCCCTATGGCCTTCGTCACAATCACGTTTTGATAACGGAATGGCCGAGCGCGCGACACGCCAAGGTGACCAGCCGGGATGGCTCGATCTTTTGAAAGTTAGCGAGCGCGAAATATTTCGTCAAACTCTAAGAGATCTCTAATGACGAGTGTTTTGAACTCTGCAAACCGATAAGGTCAGCTCAGGCCGGACCCGTTCCGGCAAACCCGGTTTCATGCTGAGACCCCACAACATCACATGAGCCTTCTGAGCCATTCGGGTCTTCGAAGCCGGATCCCCAACATCCCCAAGACGGGGGAAGGAAAGGAACACAAACCCTATGAGCGGACGCCACCGTCAACAGAGCGAGACTGGCAGCATCGCCGGCAAAGCGGCCCTCTCCGGCCTCGCCCTGACCGGTGCCGGCATGTGGTTCGCCAGCGCCGCTGAGGCCGCGACCGACGACCAGTGGGACCGTGTCGCCGCCTGCGAGTCGGGCAACAACTGGCACATCAACACCGGCAACGGCTACCAGGGCGGCCTGCAGTTCTCCCCGAGCACGTGGAGCGCGCACGGCGGCGGCAAGTACGCCCCTGCCGCGAACCTCGCCACTCGCGAGCAGCAGATCGCGGTCGCCGAGCACGTGCTCGCGACGCAGGGCCGGGGAGCCTGGCCGGTGTGCGGACGAGGCCTCGGAGCCGCCACGCTCCGCGAGGCTCCCGCCCCGAAGGCCCCTGAGACGCTGCAGCCGAACAACTCCGAGCCGAACGCGGTCGCCGTCGCCGACGTGGAGAAGGACGCCGTCTCGGACAACGCGGCCCCTGCCGTCGCCAAGACGATCACCCGGCAGACTCCGGTCACGTTCGCCGGTTTCTCCATGATCTCCGAGAACCTTCAGATCGGACAGGCGAACGACCTTCGCGCCCCGGCCCCTGACTTCGAGCCTGCCGACGACGTCGATGCCGCCTCGGATGTCGACGCCGCCTCGGACGACGACGCCCCTGAGGCCGAAGCCCCTGTCGCCGAAGCCGCTCCCGAGGCCGAAGCCCCGGAGGCTGTCGAGGCCGGGCAGACCGACGAGGTTTCGGGCGACCAGGACTCGCTGGGCGAGTTCGTCCTCGCCGCCAAGGTCAAGGGCTTCCAGGTCAACGTCTGACGCTCCTGCGCCCATCACGATGAGGCCCGCGCCGACCATGGCGCGGGCCTCATCGTTTTTCCCGCTCTCTATACTCCTCGTCACATGCGAACGAGGAGCGATGCGATGAGCCAGACTATGCCCGACCTGCCCGGCGTGGAGCATCGCTGGGTCGAGGCGGACGGGATCCGTTTCCACATCGCAGAGGCGGGCGCGGACAGACCCGGCAAGGCGGTCGTGCTCGTGCACGGTTTCCCGCAGCATTGGTGGACATGGCGGGGCGTGCTCCCCCTGCTCGCCGAACACCGCCGCGCCGTCGCGCTCGACCTTCGCGGATACGGCTGGTCCGAAGCCCCTGCCGCCGGGTACGACAAGAAAACGTTCGCCAAGGACATCGTCGCGGTCGTCGAGGCGCTCGGGCTCGACAAGCCCGTGCTCGTCGGCCATGACTGGGGCGGCTGGTCCTCGCTCGTCGCCGCCGTCCTCAGGCCAGAGGTTTTCACTGCCGTCGCCTCCGTCGCCGTGCCCGCGCCGTGGGTCCAGATGCCCGCGAAACGTCCGAGCATCCTGCTGTATCAGAACATTCTCGGCAGCGGCCTCGGCCCGTGGATCATCCGCTCGGGCAACCAACGTTTCCTCCGCCTCCTCTTCACGCGAGGGACCGCTCCAGGATCGCGGAACGAGGAGAACTTCGAGGTCTTCCTCGAACGCTTCCGGGAGCCGGCCCGCGCGCGGGCGGGCTCCGCCACGTATCGGACCTTCGTCCGGGACGAATGGCCGCAGCTGGTTTCGGGCGGCTATCTCCCAGGGCCGGCCCCGATCCCCACCCTGCTCGTCCGGGGCTCGCGCGACCAGCTGCTCGGCGAGCGGGCGATGCGGCGGGCGGCGCGGGACGGCGCGGACATCGACTTCCACACCATCGACGAAGCAACGCACTGGCTGCCCGAGGAGCAGCCCGAAGCGCTCGCCGGGCGGCTGCTGGCCTTCGCCGACAAAGTCGACCCCCGCTAAAGCCTCACGCCCCTGCCACCTGCTCGGCGGTCCCGTCCGCCCAGCGCCCATCTGCTTCGCTCCCGAACCCGCCTGCCTACTTCGCCCCCGAACTCACGCCCCCGCCACCCACTCGGCGGTCCCGTCCGCGAAGTGCTGCCGCTTCCAAACCGGGATCCGTCGTTTGATCTCGTCCACGAGGTCGCGGCAGAGGCCGAACGCCTCGGCGCGATGATCCGCCGCCACCGCGACCACCAGGGCGGCTTCGCCGATCCGCAACGTGCCCACCCGGTGGCTCGCCGCCACCGCCCGGACCCCTGCCCTGCCCGCCGACACCTCTGCCACGACTGCGGCGAGCTGTTCCCCCGCCGTGGGGTGGCTGCGGTACTCGAGCCCGAGGACCACGCGTCCGCCGTCATGGTCGCGGACGTTCCCGCTGAACCCGACCACCGCGCCCGCGTGCCCGTCTGCGGCCTCCGACACCAACGCCTCGTGCTCGGCGAGCGAAAGAGGCTCCTCGCCCACAGCCGCCCTGGCGATCTCGACGCTCAATGGTCGCCTCCTTCCAATTGCGCCAGCGCGTGGTCGAGCACCCCGTCCAGCACGCCGAGGCCGTCCCTGACCCCGCCGAGCGAGCCGGGCAGATTGACCACGAGCGTGCGCCCCGCGACTCCGGCGACCCCTCGGGAGAGCACGGCGGTCGGGACTTTCGCCTCGCCCGAGCGGCGAATCGCGTCCGCGAGGCCGGGGATCTCGTAGTCAAGCAGCGCCTTGGTGGCTTCCGGAGTCCGATCCGTCGGGGAGATCCCCGTCCCCCCTGTGGTGATCACGATCTCCGGCCCGTCCGAGACGGCCAGGCGCAACGCGTCGGCGAACGCCGCCCCGTCCGATGCGACACGGACCGTGGCTTCGCAGCCTCGGTCCCCGAGCCATGCGGCGATCACCGGCCCCGTCCGGTCTTCGTACTCCCCCGAAGCGGCCCTCGTCGAAGCGACAAGGACCACTGCCCGCGCCGCGCTCACTCCGGCACTGCCGTCCATAGGCCCGTTTTGCCGCCTTCTTTGCGCACGACTCGGACCTCGCCGAGCCAGGAGGACGGATCGACCGCTTTCACCATGTCGTGCAGGGTGAGCCCGGCCACCGCAACGGCGGTGAGCGCCTCCATCTCCACCCCGGTCCGGTCCGTGGTCTCCGCGGCCGCCTCGATGCGCACGCCGTCGTCGTCCAGCTCGAACGAGACCGTCACCTTGGTCAGAGCGATCTGATGGCAGAGAGGGATGAGCTCGGACGTCCGTTTGGCCGCCATGATCCCCGCGATCCGGGCGACGGCGAACGCGTCGCCCTTCTTCGCGTTCGGATCGGCCAACGCCCCGAGCGCGGCCTCGTTCGCGTGGAAGCGTCCCTCGGCCACGGCGCGCCGCTTGCCCGGCTCTTTGCCGGACACATCGACCATCCGGGCCGCCCCGGACTCGTCAAGATGCGTGAGCTTGGCCCCGGCCACCGCGTCGGCTCAGCGGTTGATCTGCGTCGACGGGTGCACGTACGGCAGCTCCACCACAGGCAGGGGGAACTCCGTCTCGCCGAACGGCGACAACGCGCCGCTCCAATCGGTCGCCAGCTCCGAAACGGGGTGCTCCCGCTTCGGCCAGCCCGCGTCGACGTACTGCTGTTTCTCGCTCTTACCCATACGCGTCATTCTGCCAGAACAAATCCAGTCGAGAAGGACTGGACGCCTGTTCTCGGACCTCCCCGCCCCCGTTCGGAGCTATGATGCATACTCCCCCGACCCCAGGAACAATCATGCCAACACCCACCGCCGCCCGCAGAGGCCTCTCCGAGCGCCTCGTCCCGTTCAGCACGACCATCTTCGCCGAGATGACCGAGTTGGCAAGGAAGACCCAGTCGGTCAACCTCGGCCAAGGCTTCCCCGACACCGACGGCCCGCCCGCCATGTTGGAGGCGGCGCAGAAAGCCATCGCGGACGGCGTGAACCAGTACTCGTCCGGCAGGGGCTACCTGCCGCTGCGCCAGGCTATCGCGAACGACCGGGCCACCCGGTACGGGACGGTGTACGACCCGGAGACGGAAATCCTCATCACCGTCGGGGCCACCGAGGCTCTGACCTGCGCGATCCTCGCGCTGGTCGAGCCGGGCGAGGAGGTCGTCGCGCTTGAGCCTTGCTACGACAGCTACGCCCCGGCCGTCGCGATGGCGCACGGCGTGCTCGTCCGCGTGCCGTTGGAGCCCAAGGACGGCAGGTTCGTCTTCGACCCGGAGCGCTTCGCCGCCGCCATCACCCCCCGGACCAGGATCATCCTGCTCAACTCCCCGCACAATCCCACCGGGACGGTGCTGACGAACGAGGATCTCGGCGAGATCGCCCGGCTGGCGGCCCTGCACGACATCATCGTGCTGACCGACGAGGTGTACGAGCATCTGATCTTCGACGGATTCAGGCACCGGCCCATCGCCGCGCTGCCCGGCATGGCCGAGCGCACGCTGAGCTGTTCGGGCGCGGGCAAGACCTTCAACGCCACCGGCTGGAAGACCGGCTGGGTGTGCGGCCCCGCCGACCTGGTCAAAGCGGTGCTCGCCGTCAAGCAGTACGTCACGTTCGTCGGAGCCGCCCCGCTGCAACCCGCCGTCGCGCTCGCGCTGCGCACCCAGGACGGCTGGATCCGAGGGCTGCGCGCCTCGCTGCTGGAGAACCGCGACCGCCTCTCTGCCGGGCTGGCCGAAGCGGGCTTCGCCGTGTACCCGGCGACCGGCACGTACTTCCTCACCGCCGACGCGAGCCCCTTGGGCTACGCGGACGGCTTCGAGTTCTGCCACCATCTCGCCCAGCAGGTCGGCGTCGTCGGCATCCCGTACGCCGGGCTCTCCGACCGGCGCGACCTCTACGGCGGCCTGGTGCGCTTCGCGTTCTGCAAACGCCCGGAAGTGCTCGACGAGGCGCTCGCCCGCGTGGCTCAGCTCACACAGTGATCTTCGTCAGCTTCTCGCCGAAAAAAGGCGCGGATCTGTTTCGTATATGATAAGCATCGTCGGAACGGGAGCCCCCAGCGCGACAACGCATGCAGACTTCCTCATACAGAGGGATGGCCTGCGAACTGTCAGAGACACATAAGGAGAATCCCATGTCCTTTACTCCATTCAGCGCGACTGTGCTCGGCTCCCCCCGCATCGGCCCCAAACGCGAGCTGAAGAAAGCCGTCGAGTCGTACTGGGCCAAGAAGTCCAGCGCCGAGGACCTCGCGGCGGTCGCCAAGCAGCTGCGCACCGACACCCTGACGAAACTGAAGGACGCGGGCTTTGACTCCGTCCCGGTGAACACCTTCTCCTACTACGACCAGGTGCTCGACGCCGCCGTGCTGCTCGGAGCCCTGCCGGAGCGGGTCAAGGGCATCTCGAACGAGCTCGACCGCTACTTCGCCGCCGCCCGAGGCAACCAGGAGGTCGCGCCGCTGGAGATGACCAAATGGTTCGACACGAACTACCACTACATCGTCCCGGAGATCTCCCCCGCCACGAAGTTCGCCCTTGACCCGAGCAAGATCTTCGCCGAGCTGGACGAGGCCAAGGAGCTGGGCGTCCCCGCCCGCCCGGTCGTCATCGGCCCGGTCACCTTCCTGCTGCTGTCCAAGCCGGTGGACGGCCAGGGCCCGCTCCTCGACAGGATCGGCGAGCTGATCCCGCTGTACAAAGACCTCCTCGCCCAGCTCAAGGCCAAGGGCGTCGAGTGGGTGCAGCTGGACGAGCCGGTCCTGGTGACCGACAAGGGCCAGGCCGCTATCGACGTCGCGGTCGCCGCGTACCAGCAGCTGACCTCTGCCGCCGACCGGCCCTCCATCCTGCTCGCGACCTACTTCTCCGGCTTGGGCCTGGCCCTGGAGAAGATCCTCGCCAGCGGCATCGACGGCATCGCCGTCGACCTGGTGTACGGCTCCGCCGACCACCTCGCGGGCGTGAACTTCGGCGGCAAGCTGCTCGCGGCGGGCGTGGTCGACGGGCGCAACATCTGGCGCACCGACCTCGACAAGGCGCTGACCGTGCTCGAGGGCCTGAAGGCCAAGGGCGTCCAGGTCGCCGTCTCCTCCTCCAGCTCCCTCTTGCACGTGCCGTACTCGCTCGCGCCTGAGACCCACCTCGACGACACGCTGCGCTCCTGGCTGGCGTTCGGCGACGAGAAGATCACCGAGGTCGCGACCCTCGCCAAGGGCCTGAAAGAGGGCCGGGGCTCCATCGCCGCCGAGCTCGACTCCAGCGCCAAGGCGCAGGCCACCCGCCGCACCGACCCGCGCCTGAACGACAAGGCGTTGCGCGACGAGATCGCGAAGCTGCGCGAGACCGCCGGCCAGCGCGGCCCCGCCGACCAGCGCATCTCCCAGCAGAACGCCGCGCTCGGCATCCCGAAGCTGCCGACCACCACGATCGGCTCCTTCCCGCAGACCAGGGAGATCCGAGTCGCCCGCCAGAAGTTCACCAAGGGCGAGATCACCGCGGCGGAGTACGAGCAGAACATGCGCGACGAGGTCGCCTCGGTCATCAAGCTCCAGGAGGAGCTGGGCCTTGACGTGCTGGTGCACGGCGAGCCGGAGCGCAACGACATGGTGCAGTACTTCGCCGAGCAGCTCGAAGGCTTCTTCGCCACCTCGAACGGCTGGGTGCAGTCCTACGGCTCTCGCTGCGTGCGCCCGCCGGTGCTCTACGGCGACGTGAAGCGCCCGAACCCGATGACCGTCGCGTGGAGCAAGTACGCGCAGTCGCTGACCGAGAAGCCGGTCAAGGGCATGCTCACCGGCCCGGTGACCATCCTGGCCTGGTCCTTCGTCCGTGACGACCAGCCGCTGGGCGACACCGCCTACCAGGTGGCGCTCGCGATCCGCGAGGAGACCGTCGACCTGCAGAACGCCGGGATCAAGGTCATCCAGGTGGACGAGCCCGCGCTGCGCGAGACGCTGCCGCTCAAAAAGGCCGACCAGGCCTCGTACCTCGACTGGGCCGTCGGCTCCTTCAAGTTCTCGACCTCCGGGGTCGAGGACTCGACCCAGATCCACACCCACCTGTGCTACTCGGAGTTCGGCGAGGTCATCGGGGCCATCGCCGACCTCGACGCGGACGTCACCTCCATCGAGGCCGCCCGCTCGCATATGGAGGTGCTGGACGACCTCAACGCGGCGGGGTTCAAGAACGGCGTCGGCCCCGGCGTCTACGACATCCACTCCCCGCGCGTGCCGTCGGTGGAGGAGATCGTCACCTCCCTCAAGGAGGCTCTTGCCGCCGTGCCGGTCGACCGCCTGTGGGTCAACCCGGACTGCGGCCTGAAGACCCGTGGCGAGACCGAGACCAAAGCCTCGCTCGTCAACCTGGTGGAGGCGACCAAGCAGGTGCGCGCCACCCTCTGATCCAGAGCCACACGATGGCCCGGCGGGATTCCCGCCGGGCCATCTTTTGTGTCGGGCCCCCGCGCTACTGTCGATGACATGTTCGATAGTGACGGGGCTAACCGGGCGTTACACTGGTGTTCACCACTCGATTTGGAGGAATGCGATGACGACGACAGCCGAGCTGCTGAAAGTCAGCGTCGACGTGCCGAGAGGGCCGATGACCCTCGAACAGTGGGAAAAGCTCGAACTCCCCGAGGGCGTCAAGGCCGAAGTGGTCGAGGGGGTGCTGTCGATCATGGCGCCCGCGAAGCGTAAGCACATGATCACAAGCCGAAAACTCGCCAACCTCCTTGAAACCGCGCTGCCCGCGGAATGGTCGGTTGTCCAAGAAGCAGGGGTCGTGCTCTGGGAAGTTCCGCTCACCGAGCGGATCCCGGACGTGGTGGTCTACCCCGCCGAACTCGACGAGTCTGAGAAAGACCTGCACCTCTTCGAAGGCCAAGCCCTCCTCGTCGTGGAGATCGTGAGCCCCGGCTCGCGCAGGCTCGATCAACGGGTCAAACTTCAGGAGTATCAGGACGCGGGCATCCCGCATTACTGGATCGTCGACCTGGACGCCCAGACTCCCGCCGAGCGCTTCCTCGCCTACGCCCTCCGCGACGGCGCGTACCACCACCGGCTCGACGTGCTCGACGGCGACCGTGTGAGGATCACCGAGCCATGCGAGCTGGAGTTCGACCTCGGATCTCTCATGGCACGATGAACCGCAATGCCCCCGGCTTCGCCGTGATCGCGCAGGGCAGCGTCCCGACCCGCTCGCCGTCCGCGTAGACCAACGGCTGGGGCCCTGACGAGTCCGCGCACCGCACGCTGATCGACGCGCCCCGATAAGCGGTCACTTCCGCCAGCCCGAGGTGCGATCCTTTGAAGACGGTCGGGAAGAACCGCAGCAACCGCAACCGGGAGGAGTGCTCGACCACGGTAAGCTCTAAAAGCCCGTCGCCGGGGTCCGCGTCCGGGCAGATCCGCATGCCGCCGCCGTAGCTGCTCGTGTTCCCGATCGCCGCCAATGCCGCGTTGTGCTCGAACACCTCGCCGTCCACCTCGAAGCGCAGTCTGCGCGGGGCGAGGCGGCCCAGCTCCGCGAACGTCGCGAGGACGTAGCGCGACTTCCCCTTCGGCCAACGCATCCGGTTCGCCCGCTCGCTGACGAGCGCGTCGAAACCGATCGCGGCCACGGTGCCGAACAGCGTCGAGCGCCCGTCCGTCTCCGTGCGGATCTCCCCGAGGTCGAACAGGCGGGTGTTCCCCGAGCTGACGACGCTCGCGGCCGCGACGGGGTCGTGGCGCGGTGTCCCCAGCACGCGGGCGAGGTCGTTGCCGGTGCCCGCGGGGATCAACCCGACGGGCGCGCCTCGGCGCACCGCGTGGGGCAAGACCTGCGCCATGGTGCCGTCGCCGCCCACCACGACCAGCGCGTCCGCCTCCTCGTCCTGGCCGCGAACCGCGATCCCCGCGGCGCGCAGCGCCGCGAGCGCCTCCTCCGCCACCTTGGCAGCCTTGGGGTTGACCACCGCAGCGGCCGAACGGATCCGCCCGGCCGGATCGAACTGGCTCATGGGACCAGCTTCCCCGGATTGAGGATCCCTTTGGGGTCCACCGCCGATTTGACCGCCCGCAGCACGGCCACGCCGACCTCGCCGATCTCCTCGGCCAGCCAGCGCCGGTGGTCGGCCCCCACCCCGTGGTGGTGGCTGATGGTCGCGCCGACTTCGACGATGACCTGCGAGACCGCCGCCTTGACCGCCGCCCATTGCTCGACCGGATCGCCCGCCATCGCGTACACCACGGTGAAGTACAACGAGGCCCCCGCCGGGTAGACATGCGAGATATGGCACATGACCAGCGCTTTGGTCCCGTTCTCGGCGAAGGCTTCGAGCAGGGCCTCGGTCACCGCCGCCTTCACCTCGTCCACCTTGTCCCACGTGGTCGCCGTCTCCAGGGTCTCGCAGCCCGCCCCCGCGTCGAGGAGCGCGTCGCGCAGATATGGGGCGGAGTACCGCCCAGCCTCCCAGGAGTCGGCGAGCTCCGGGCCGAGCGCCGCTCCGCCCGCCGCCTCGAACGCCCGCGCGGCAAGCTCGGAGGCGGCCCGCACTTCGTCGGGCGCGCCCTCGAACGTCGTGACGGCCAAGGCCCCGCCGGGCGAATCGCCCGCGCCGATCTTCTCCGTGGTCGCCAGGTTCACGCCGGTCTCCACCTCGTCGGACAGCCGCAAGACGGTTGGCCGGAAGCTGCTCTGGGCCACCGCCCGCAACGCCGCTTCGCCCTGCGCGAAGTCCTCGAACCGCCAGGCTTGGCGCACGACGCGCTCCGGCTTGGGCCGGATCCGCACGACGACCTCGGTGATCACCCCGAACGCCCCTTCCGAGCCGAGGAAGACCTGCCGCAGGTCCGGGCCCGCCGCGCTCTTCTGCGCCCGGCCCAAGCGGAGCACGCCGCGCGGGGTGACCGCGGTGAGCCCGACGACCATGTCGTCGAACCTGCCGTAGCCCGCCGAAGCCTGGCCCGAGGAGCGGGCGGCGGCGAAGCCGCCGATGGTCGCGAATTGGAAGCTCTGCGGATAATGCCCGAGGATGTAGCCGCGCTCGCCGAGCAGCGCCTCGGCCCTTGGCCCTGGGATCCCCGCCTGGAACGTCGCGAGGAGCGAGATCTCGTCAAGCCGGACGAGCGCGCCGAAGCGGCGCAGGTCGAGAGCGATCACCGCGCGCAATCCCCCGGTCTCTGGGTCCAGACCGCCGACCACGCTGGTCCCGCCGCCGAACGGGACGACCGCGACGCCCGCCTCTTCGCAGTACGCCAGGACCGCCGCCACCTCGTCGTCGCTCCCAGGGGCCACTGCCCCGTCCGGAGCCAGCTGTCGCGCTTCTCGCCTTCGCAAGAGGTCGAGCGTGCTTTTGCCTCCGGCGCGCGAGAGCCGGTCGCCGGGTTCCGTGCCGACGTGCTCCTGGCCGACGATCGCGGCGAGCGCGGCGACGTCCGCGCCGGTCAGGCGCGTGGGCGGAAGCTCGACCGACTCGGGGCCGGGCGCGGGCCCGAGTCCGCCGCCCACTCCGAGCGCGGCTTCCAGCAGATCGACGATCCCCTTGGACAGAGGCCGCGCGTCGGACGGAATCCCCCACGCGTTCCAACGCATCGGCGGCAGCGGGAGCAAGTGGGGGAGCGGATCGTCAGCCATGCGTTACAGTATTACACAAAGTGTCAATATGTAATGGAAGAAGGGCCCGTGGACGAACAGATCCTTGAGGCCGCGCGGGACTGTCTCTTAAGCGGCGCGGCGCGGATCACCCTCGCCGACGTCGCACGCCGCGCGGGCGTCTCCCGGCCGACGATCTACCGGCGCTGGCAGGATGTGAACGACCTGGTCCGCGACATGATCACCAGAGAGGTGGCGGGGCTGCTCGAACAGGTGGGGCCGGGGGACGGACGGCGCGCGGACTTGGTCCGTCGCATCGTCGCTTTCGCGCGGGCCGCACACGAGGACCAGCTGCTCCGCGTGCTGCTCGACGAGCGGCGCGAACTATTGGCCACGTACGTCTTCCAGCGCATCGGCACGAGCCAGCGCTCGGTGCTCAAGGTGCTGCGCGAGGAGATCGAGCAATCGCAACGCCTCGGCGAAGTCCGCGAGGGCGACCCGGAAGAGCTCGCCATGATGACCCTGGTGCTCGCCCAATCGGTGACCCAATCGACCCGCCTGCTCGAACCGGTGCTGCACGAGCGCTGGGCCGACGAGCTGGCCCGAGTGCTGAACGGATACCTCCAGCCATGACCGCTTCCGCATTGAACGCCGCGACCCGGCGGCGGCAACTCGCCGCGCTCGCCGACCGGACGACCCCGCTGGACGTGCTCGTCATCGGCGGCGGCGTCACCGGAGCCGGGGCCGCGCTCGACGCGGCGGCCAGAGGTTTGTCCGTCGCGCTGGTCGAGGCGCGCGACCTCGCCTTCGGCACCAGCCGCTGGAGCTCCAAGCTCGTGCACGGCGGGCTGCGCTACCTCGCGAGCGGGAACATCTCCATCGCGCGGGAGTCCGCGCGCGAGCGCCACCTTTTGATGACCGTCATCGCGCCGCACCTGGTCCACCCGTTGACCCAAGTCGTGCCGCTCCTTCCCGAGCTGAGCCGGACCTCTCGCGCGATGGTCCGCGTCGGTTTCGCGCTCGGCGATGTCCTGCGCAGATCCTCGGGCACCCCGGCCACGATCCTGGACCGGCCCAGGAAGATCACAGCGGCGGCGGCGCTCGGCCTCGTGCCCGGCTTGAAGACCGCCGGGCTCGCCGGGGCGCTCACCGCGCAAGACGGCCAGCTCGTCGACGACGCGAAGCTCGTGGTCGCCGTCGCGCGCACTGCGGCGGCGCAGGGCGCGTCCGTGCTGACCAGGGTCCGGGCCGAACACGTCGCCGAAACCGGGGCCGTGCTCACCGACACGCTCACCGGGCGCAGCTTCCCGGTCGCGGCCCGCGCAGTGGTCAACGCGACCGGCGTGTGGGCGGGCCGGGTGGACCCCTCAATCAGGCTGCGCCCCAGCAGGGGCTCCCACCTCGTGCTCGACGCGGCGGCGCTCGGCAACCCGACCGGAGCCCTGACCGTGCAGGTCCCCGGCCATCTCAACCGCTTCGTCTTCGCCCTGCCGCAACAGCTGGGCCGGGTCTACCTGGGGCTCACGGACGAAGAGGCCCCCGGCGAGGTCCCCGACGAGCCGCAGCCGTCCGAATCCGAGGTGGACTTCCTGCTCGACACGATCTCGTCCGCGCTCGCCCGCCCGCTCTCCCGCGCGGACGTGCGCGGACAGTTCGCGGGGCTCCGGCCCCTCCTCGACATCGGGGGCGGGGCGACCTCGGATCTCTCCCGCGACCACGCGGTGCTCATCGCGCAGGGCAAACCCATCACCGTGGTCGGCGGCAAGCTCACCACGTACCGGAAGATGGCGCAGGACGCCGTCGACGCGGCGGTGTCCCGCGCGGGCCTGCGGGCCGGGCCGTGCGCGACCGAATCGCTCGCCCTTGTCGCCGACCAAATCCACGCGAGCGCTTCCGACGAACGAATCGCCGAAGGGATCGACGTCAGCCGCGCCGAGGTCGAATTCGCCTTCACCCACGAAGGGGCCCTCGACACGGACGACGTCCTGCACCGGCGCACCAGGATCGGGCTTGTGCCTGGGGATGCTCGTCGGGCTCGGGGTGTGGTGGAGATGGTCCTCGCCGAGGTCCGGGCGGGGTTTGTCGGAAGGTAAACGGGGGTGGAATATCTCGTTGCGGCCGTCTGAGTCCCGTGCGGCGCGAGGCGTTTGCGAATACATTGGTTGTTATGCGTGATTTTGCATGCCAGAAGTGCGGGCAACGGTTGGTCTTTGAGAATTCGGTGTGTTTGAGCTGTCAGAGCGCGGTCGGCTACAGCTTGTCCGACGGCGACATCTTGGTCTTGGACCCGGAGCGGCATCAGGCGTGCGCGAATTTGAACGTGGCCGCGTGCAACTGGCTGGTGCCCGTTGGCGAGGCTGGCGCGTTGTGCGAGTCCTGCGCGCTCACCCGCACCCGGCCCAACGACGATGACGCCGAGTTCCTCCCCCTGTTCGCGGAGGCCGAGACGGCCAAGCGGCGGCTGGTCGCGCAACTGCACGAGCTGGGCCTGCCGGTGGCCGGGAAAGCCGAGGACCCCTCCGGCGGCCTCGCGTTCGACCTGCTCTCGAGCGCCGCGCAGAACGTGGTGATCGGGCACGCGGACGGGGTGATCACCCTCGACCTCGCCGAGGGCGACGACTCGCACCGCGAGCAGATGCGCGCCCAGCTGGCCGAGCCGTACCGGACCCTGCTCGGGCACTTCCGGCACGAGAGCGGGCACTACTACTACACCGTCCTGGTCCAAGACGAAGAGGCCAAGGCGGCGTTCGTGGAGCTGTTCGGGGACCCCGACGCGGACTACCAGGCCGCGCTCGACCGGCACTACAGCCAGGGCGCGCCCGCCGGGTGGGAGGACGAGTTCGTCTCCTCCTACGCGACCATGCACGCCGCGGAGGACTGGGCCGAGACCTTCGCCCACTACCTGCACATCCGCGACACCCTCGACACCGCCGCCGCGTTCGGGTTCGCCCCGGCCGGAGTGAGCGTCGACAAGCCCAAACCGGGCCGGGTCGGCTTCGACCAGCTCATCGCGGAATGGATCCCCCTTGCCTGGTCCCTCAACATGGTCAACCGCTCCATGGGACACCAAGACCTCTACCCCTTCGTCCTCCCCCGAAAGTCCTCGACAAACTCGCCCACGCCCACGAACTCATCACCGCCCAACAACTCGCCGACAACGGATAAGCCCCGTCTGCCGAGCGGGGCCGCCCTAGCGGCCGAGTTCTTTGAGGTAGGCGGCGCGCGCCGGGACCGCTGTGTTCGTGAAGTCGGTGAACACCCCGTCCACTCCGAGCCGGAAGAACTGCAGGTACTCCGCCCGCGGATCGCCCCGGTAGCTGGCGGCGAGATATTTGCTCTCGTCGCGGAAGGTGTAGACGTGCACGAAAAGCCCGGCCTTGTGCGCGTCCGCCACGACGGAGTTCGGCCGCCCCGCCTCGGCCTTGTCGGTGGCGGGCTGGAACGCGGGGTCGGACGGGTAGGGATCGATTTTGAGCGGCACGAGCTGCGGCTTCCACGGCCCGATCCCGTCCGCGTAGGTCTTGACCTCGGCGAGCCCTTCCGGGGTGAGCATCGCGGAGAACCATCGAGCGTCCCCGGCGAGGGTCCAGTCGTACGGGCGGCTGTTGGTGATGTCGTCGTACACCACGCCGCCCGTGCGGAAATCGACGTCGTGACCGCCGACGAGCTGCACGGCTTTGGTCTTCAGCCCGTGCTCGCGCAGATACTTCAGGCTCGACGGCTCGAAGCTCTGCGCGAAGACCGGCGCGTCCTTGCTGTTGAGGCCGTTGTCGTTCAGGATCTTGACGAGCGCGTCCTCCAGAGGGCGGCTGCCTGGCGCGCCGCAGCCGTTGGCGATGGCTTGCTCGTTGTTCCAGGTCGGGTTTTTCGTCTCGGGGTAGACGGCGATCTTCCTGCCCGTGGCGGCGCTCTTCGCCTTTGCGATGTCGATGATCTGCTGGAAGGTGAGGACCGGGTATTTCCCGTTGTACTCGGTCGGCCGCTCGTCCTTCGCGTCGTAGGTGGTGCCGTGGAACCAGCGCTGGAGCTCGTCCGCCGTGAAGTCGCTGACCGACCAGTCGCCGACGTGGTCCTCGCCGTCCACGACCAGGGATTTGAGCACCGACCTGGGATCGCCCGGATCGGTCTGGTCCACCAGGTATGTCTTCGGGCCGCCCGCCCCCTCCGGCGCGGGCCGCTCCACGCCGGGCACGACGCGCTTGCGCGCGGCGACCTCGGGGTTCGTCTTCGCGACCGCCACGACGTCGGTATTGTCCGACATCCACGGGTTGTGCCGGGCGACGAGCACGCAGTCTTTGGTCAGGTGCAGATCCTCTTCGAGCGCGTCCGCCCCGGCGTCCGCCGCCAGCTCGTACGCGGGCCGGGTCTCCTCCGGGCGCAGCCCCGGCAGGCCCCGGTGCGCGACGACCAAGGGCAGCGCGCCCTCCAGCGTCGCGAACGGCTTGGGCTGCTGGGGAGCGGGATGGGCGCAGGCGGACACCGCCGAGACCAGGGACAGAAGGGCGGCCGACCAGGTCGCGACACGCTGTGCGCTCATGCCTGGGAATAGTGGCCGACGGGGGTGAACGACGGGCAAACAGGGCGCGGTCTCGACGCTCATCGCCGGGGACGCTCCCCCGGCTCTTGCTCCGGCTCGTTCTGCCGCGCGGGGGGCAGCACCGGTTTGGGCAGCGTGTCCGTCCGGTTTGCCGCCGCGACGTCGGCGGCGGCGTCCGGCAGCGGCGGCGCGGGCTGCGGCGGGTCCGCGAAGCCGAACGCGGAGAGGAGGTTCCCGAACGTCTGCCGCCGCCACGCGGAGATGTTCGGCTCCTCCACCCCGGTGACCTGTTCGAGGAACTGGAGCACGGACGTGTGGTCGAAGGGCTCGCTGGCGGCCCAGCCGCCGACGGTCCACGGCGAGACGATGATCGCGGGCACCCGGAACCCGCCGCCGATCGGCAGGCCCTTGACGTATTCGTGCGGCGTGCCAGGCGGCGGGGTCGGCGGCGGCACATGGTCGAAGAGGCCGTCGTTCTCGTCGTAGTTGAGGATGAACGCGGTCTTCGCCCACAGCTCGGGGTTCTCCGCGACAGCCCCCAGCTTGCTCGCGATATAGGCGGCCCCGTCCGCCGGCCGGTAGTCAGGGTGCTCGCTCGCGGCGCTGGTCATGATGATCCAGGAGACCTTCGGGAGCCGGCCCGCGCGGGCGTCCTCCTCGAACGCGGTCGCGCTGCGCGGGCGGATCCCCTTCTCGTAGAGCGCCGAGCCGGGCGCGGACTGGCGGAACGACCGGAAGTTCTTGAGCATGTTGCAGCCGTAATCGTCCTGCTCGGCGTAGACCTTCCAGCTCACCCCGGCCCGCTCCAGCCGCTCCGCGTACGTGGTCCAGGTGTAGCCGCCCGAGGGGACCGTGTTGTTCAGGATCGGCCCGCCGCCGCGCCCGTCCGGGTCGATGGTGCCGGTCATCCACATCATCCGATTGGGCCAGGTCGGCCCGAAGACGCTGCAGTAATAGTTGTCGCAGACGGTGAACGCCTCAGCGAGCGCGAAATGGAACGGGATGTCGGCCCGCTCGTAGTAGCCCATGACGTAGGGATAGACGTGCTCGCCGTCCGCTTTGCGGTGCGCGGGCATCCAGTTGTCCATCTTCCCGCCGTTCCACGATTCGTGCTGGCATTCCCACGAGTGGTTGGTGGTGGGGATCTTCTGCACGCTGTTCGCGGTGGTGTCCAGGTGGAACGGCAACAGGTAGCCGTCCGGGTTGGCCGGGTCCGGCTGGTGGAAGACCGAGCGCCCAGTGTCGAGGACGAGCGCGTCCGGATCGTCGAAGCCCCGCACCCCGGAGAGCGTCCCGAAGTAGTGGTCGAAGGAGCGGTTCTCCATCATGAGCAGCACCACGTGCTCGACGTCGTTGAGCGATCCGGACTTCGGGGCAGGCGCGGCGAGCGCCGCGCGCAGGTGCTCGGGCATGAGCGCGACCGCCGCGGCGAACGCGGCGGACGTGCCGAGCAGTTTTCTCCGGGACAGCACGTCAACCCCTCCTCGGTTTGCGCAACGTGAAACGGTCCACCGGGTCGAGCTGCCCGAACGGCCCCGTGACAGCGTAATACGTCGCGGCGATGGAGGTGGTCCCGCCGACGGTCCCAGGGTCAACGTCGAAGGCGACGAAGCCGTACGGGTGCTCGGCGTCGCGGAACGCCGACCACGGCGCGTCCTCCATCACGTAGACCGGAGCCTTTTTCCCGGTGGCCGGATCGACTTCGCCGACCGCTGTGATCACCCGGCACTGTCGCCCCTGGAAGAACAGCTGGTTGGAAGGCCGCGACGTGCCGCCCCCGCCGATCACCAGATGCGTGGTCCCCTTCGTCGCGTCGATCTCGTCCAGCCGCGTGTCCGCCGGGGTCGGGGTGAGCGTGTCGTTCTGCTGCGCGCCGCGCACCGGGTGGGTGCGCTCGTAATGGTGCTCGTGCCCGCACAGCACCAAATCGACCCCGTGCTGGTCGAAGAGAGGCAGCCATTCCTCGCGGATCGCGCGGTCCGCCCCGTTGAAATGGTCCACCGTCGAGACCGCGGTCTGATGCATGCACACCACGACCCAGTCGATCCCGAGGTCCGCGTGGGACTTCGCGAGCTCGTCGGCGAGCCAGCGCCGCTGCGCCCCGCCCGAGTAGCCGCGCACGTAGGTGTTCCCGGAGTCCTGGTAGCAGATGTCGTCGTTCGCGAGGACCACGATCCGCACCGAGCCAGCCGTGAACGCGTACCACAGGCCGCGCAGCTGCGGGTCCGCTCCGGAGTCGGGGACGCGGAAATAGGTTTGGAACGCCTGATAGCCGATCGGCCCGTTGCCCCGCTCGTTCTCGTGGTTGCCCGGCGCGGGCATCCACGGCCGGTGCCGCGCGGAGCGGGTGTTGTTCTCGAACCAGTCCGACCAGGTGCGCACCCGGTCCTGCGACAGGTTCGCGTAGCACAAATCCCCGTTGACCAAGTTGAACAGCGGGGCGATCCGCTCCACGCCCGCTGTGACGTCCCCTGCGGCGGGGGAGCCGAGATTGTCGTTGACATAGAGCGTCCCGCCCTGCGGGTCGGCGGGGCCCGGCTTGCCGAGCGTCGGCGTGCCCTGGTCGCCGAAGCTGGTGAACGTGAATTTCCCCCGTCCGCGCGGCGCGGTGCGGAAAGTCCCGAGCTCCGGGGCGCAGCCGTCGTGCGCCGCCGCGTACACGTAGTCCGCGGAGGGGCTCAGACCGGAGAGCCTGGCGTGGTGGACCTGGACCTGCACGCCTGACTGCCCGTCCCGATAGGCAATGGTCTCCGCGGGGACCGCCGCGCCGAACCCGCCCTCCGCCGTGCCGAGCAGCACGCGCGGGTTCGCGACGGAAACCGGGGTGTGCCAGCTGATGACGACCTCGCTCGACGCGTCCGAGCCGAACTGCAAGTGCAGGCCCGACGGCCGGGGCGCGCCAGCGCCGCCCACCGAACGCCACAAGTCCGGAGCGTTCGCCCCTCGTCGCGACGCGGACAGCTCCGTCCCGACATAACCGAGCCCGGCTCCGACCGCGGCGGCCCCCGCCGCCGTGGCGAACAGTCCTCGGCGCGAGACCCCGGACGACGATGGGGAACCAGTCACAACCCCTGCCTACCGCACACTGGTGAACGGCAGGTGCTCACGCCATGTCGGGCACGTCAGGAGTCGGCGGAGTCGGCGGCACGTCAGGGAGCGGCGGGATATCCGGCACGTCGGGGGGAAACGGCACGTCCGGCACGTCCGGCGGAAGCGGCTCGGGCTCCGGGCGCATCGGCGGCATGTCGGGGACCGGTTCCTTGGGTGTGTCCGATGCCATATTCCCCAGTGTACGGGATTACGCCCCGCAAGGTACGGGATTACGCACCGCAGGCCCCTGGGTCCGCTTTCGGCCCGCAGTACGCGCCCGCTCCCGGCTTGCCGTTGATCACGATCCGCACGGTGTCCTGCGTCTGGTCGAGGACGAGCGTGCCGGTGCTATTCGGCGGCACGCCGAGCGTGCTCTCCTGGACGGAGAACTCCGCCTCGGCCCCGTCGGCGACCTCATGCGTCCCGGTGATCTTGATCTGTGTGACGGCCCCCGGTTTGATCTCGTTCCCGTCGAAGGTGTCGCAGGCACCGGTCACGCCGGGGTCGCCGCATTTCTGGTAGGTCCGCGCCACGATCTTGCCCGAGCCGTCGGCTCCGACGGTGAGCAAGCGGCCATGCCCATGCCATTCGCCGACGAACGCGCCGAGGCCCGTCACGGCTGCGCTGGTGGAAGCGGTGGTCGAGGGCGAAGCCTTGAAGGACGGCGTGGCAGGAGCCTGGCTCGACGCGAGCGGCGGCAGTTGCGTGGTCGTCGCCGGAGCGGTTTTTCTGCTTTCCGAGCATCCGGCGGCGCAGAAAGCCAGCACGGGCAGGAGGATGAGAGCGCGGCGCATGTCGACCGGCTACGCGCTCACGGGAACACGCTGCTCGCCGAGGCGGCGCTGCGAGTCTCGATACGCGGTCGGGATCTTGTCGCAGGCTTCCGGGCCGCTGATGTGGTCGAACCCCGGCTTGCACATGACGACGCACTGGTCGTACTGCGGGTACCAGAACTGCCCGTTCGGGCATGGGTACGACCGTCCGCCGCCCTCCCCGCCGTCGTCGGGGTCCGCAAGAGCCGCTGCGGGCGAGAACGCCAGCGCTACGCCCGCGAGCAGGCCCGGAATTGCGATTTTCGGCATATGGTGCTCCTTTACTATGGGCTTCTTCGTCGCGGCCCGGCTGCATATGCAGAGTGCACTGTACCTGCCGAAGCTGTCACGCGCTTGGCAGCTCCCGAATCGAGCGGGCCACTTGGCCGGTGGCCCTCATCAGAAATCCTTGTTCTTCCGGGCTGTTGGCTTCGTCGAAGGAGTCGGCCCGCACCCCAAGCGGCAGGCCGAGGCTGCTGCGGGAAAACCGGCTGCCACGGCCCAGTCACGCGATTATTTGACCACGGGCCGCTGCGGCACGCCGTTGTACGAGGAGAGCGGACGCACCAGAGCGTTCGAGGCGTACTGCTCGACGATGTGCGCGGTCCAGCCCGCGATCCGGCTCATCACGAACAGCGGCGTGAAGAATTCGACGTCGAAGCCGAGGAGCGCGTAGAGCGGCCCGGACGGGAAGTCCAGGTTCGGCTTGATGCCTTTGGACTCGACGACGGCGGCTTCCATCTCGTGGTAGATGGCGAGGTAGCGCTGCCCCTCTTCCGTGGTCGCGATCTCTTTGAACGCCGCGTACGCCCGGGGCACCCTGGAGTCCCCGTCCTTGTAGACCCGGTGGCCGAAGCCCATGATCTTCTCTTTGTTCGCGAACCGGGCGTTGACCCAGTCGCGCGCCTTCGCAGGGTCGCCGATCTCGTTCATGTGGTGCATGACGGCCTCGTTCGCCCCGCCGTGCAGCGGCCCCTTCAAGGCTCCGATGGCCCCGGTGATCGCGCTGTAGATGTCGGAGAGGGTCGAGGCGATGACCCGCGCGGTGAACGTCGAGGCGTTGAAGCTGTGCTCGGCGTAGAGGATCATCGTCGTCTCGAACGCCTTGACCTGGTCCGGGGTCGGCTTGCGGCCGAAGCACATCCACAGGAAGTTCTCGCTGTAGCCCAGGTCCGGGTTCGGCGGGAGCGGGAGCCTGCCGTGGCGGCGGCGCAGGTCGGCGGCGACCAGGGACGGCACGACCGCGAAGAGCTGGAGCGCACGGGCGAGGTTGACCTGCTCGGACGGGACGAACGCCTCGGCGGAGCTGAGGTTGGTCGCGCCGAAGAAGCTCACCGCCGTGCGCACCACGTCCATCGGATGGCTCTTTGTGGGCAATTTGGCGATGGTCTGCAACAGGCCGGGGTCCGCCGTGCGGAACGCCCGCTCGGAGAGCTGGAACTGCTCCAGCTCCTTCGGCGTGGGCAGCTCCCCGTGCCAGAGCAGGTACACGACCTCCTCAAACGAGCAGTTCGCGACCAAGTCGTCGGTCCCGTAGCCCCGGTACGTGAGCGTGTTGGTCTCCTGCACCACCTTGGAAACCGCCGAAACGTCGGCGACGACCCCGGCGAGCCCCTTGCGGATCTCTTGCTGCGGAGCCGACACTCCACTCCCGCTCGTCATCAGAACACTCCTTTCGGCACTTCCGGCGCTCGCCGGACCGCCTCGTCCGTCACGATCACGTTCAAGTGGTCGAGCTCGCCCGCCTGCAGCTCCCCGAGGCGCTGGACCACCGAGAGGAAGCGGTTCTGCTCGCCCTCGTCGACCACGCCCTCGGCGAGGATGCGGAACTTCTCGATGTAGTCGGCGCGGGCGAACGGTTTCGCGCCCAGCGTGTGCGCGTCGGCCACTGCCAGCTCGTCCACCAGCGTCGAGCCGTTCTTGAAACGGATCTCGGCTCGCGCGCCGAACGCCAGCTCGTTCGGGTCGGTGGCGTGGTAGCGGCGGGTCCACTCCGGATCCTCCGCGGTCGAGATCTTCTTCCACAGGGCCACGGTGTCGGGGCGGGCGGCGCGCTCGGGCGCGTAGGAGCGCTCGTGGTGCCAGGAGCCGTCCTGCAGCGCCACCGCGAAGATGTACATCACCGAGTGGTCGAGGGTCTCCCGGCTCGCGGTCGGGTCGAACTTCTGCGGGTCGTTCGAGCCGGTGCCGATCACGTAGTGCGTGTGGTGGCTGGTGTGCAGGACGATGGACTCGATGTCGTCGAAGTTGTCGATCTTCGAGCGCAGCTTGAACGCGAGGTCGATGACGGCCTGGCTCTGGTACTCGGCGGAGTGCGCCTTGGTGTAGCTGTCCAGGATCGCGCGCTTGGGCTCGCCGGGGGCGGGCAGCGGCACTTGGTACACGGCCTCGGGGCCGCCGAGCAGCCAGGCGATCACGCCGTCCTCGCCCTCCCAGATCGGCGCGGGCGCCCCTTCGCCGCGCAGCGCGCGGTCGACGGCCTCGACGGCGACCTTCCCGGCCAGCGCGGGCGCGTACGCCTTCCAGCTGGAGATCTGGCCCTTGCGGGACTGCCGGGTGGCCGTCGTGGTGTGCAGCGCCTGGCCCACCGCCTGGTAGATGACCTCAGGGCTCAGGCCGAGGAGCGTCCCGATGCCAGCGGCGGCGGACGGCCCGAGGTGCGCCACGTGGTCGATCTTGTGCTCGTGCAGGCAGATCGCTTTGACGAGGTCGATCTGGATCTCGTAGCCGGTGGCGATCCCCCGGATCAGCTCGGCTCCCGAACGCCCGGCGTGCTGCGCCACGGCGACGATCGGCGGAATGTTGTCGCCGGGGTGCGAGTACTCGGCGGCGAGGAAGGTGTCGTGGAAGTCCAGCTCGCGCACCGCGACGCCGTTCGCCCACGCGGCCCACTCCGGGCTGTAGCTGCCCGTGACGCCGAAGACCTTCGCGCCGGGCTGGTACGGATGCGCCACGGCCTGCGCGCGGGCGCTGGACACCGGACGGCGGGAGAACGAGGCCGCGCTCACCGCCGCGTTGTCGATGATCCGGTTGATGATCATCTCGGCGACTTCCGGCTCGACTGCGACCGGGTCGGCCGCGACATTGGCCACTTTCCAGGCCAGATGCTGTTCGAGCGGGAAGTCTTCCGCCGAACGGCGGGTGCGCACAGTGATATTCTCCACGTTTGGCGATCTTACAGCGCGGCCCCACTGCGACCTGAGCGGGGCCAAGGTTGGGGCTAACGCCCCACCGTTTGTTGTATAACGCCGTCTAGGGCACGCGTCCCGCAGATTTGTCCAAAGCTTGCGAGAGCAGTTGCCCTATCGGGGCTTTGTCCGTGCCGACCCCGCATTCGATGTCCTGCAACACGACGCTTCGGACCAGCCTCGCTTCGAGGACGCATTGCTGGTTCTGCCCCCAGCCCGCCTGATGCTGGCTCCATCGGACTTTGGCCGGCTCGTCCGCCCCCTCCCGGAACGCCTGCTCCACCTTGACGGTGTACTCCGTTTTCGCGGTGTCGCCCGGCTCGACGTTCGCGACCCTCTGGTTCCCGCACGCGCCGACCCCTTTCGCGAGCGCATCGAAAACTGCCCTCGCCGAGGCCTCGCTCGGATACACGGCGACGACCTGCACGAAATCATCCTTGCGCCGTTTTTCCTCGGGAAGCGCCGGGTCGCCGACGGTGACTGCTTCCAGTGCCCGGAACGACGTGGCGTTCCCTCCGGCGACCGACTTGTTCTGCAGGCCGCGCAGCGCGGGCGCGCATTGCGGCGGATCGACCTGTCCGCCTGCGGGGAGCGGGGATTTCGAGTCCGCCAAGTCCGACCCGCCCCGGTATTTCGCCTCGCTGGTGAGCGTGTTGAGGTCGTCGAGGCTCAGGACGATCTGGTTCGCCGAGAGCGCGGGCGGCGGCGTTGCCGACGGCGGCGCGACCGCGACCGTGCTCGCGGCGGTCGCCGCTGGGACCGTGGTCATCGGCTTCGGCTGGCCGACCTGGCCGGAAGAGCAGCCCGCAACCAGAACGAGCCCGAGGCACCATGCTGTCCTTCGCACGTCAGACCGCCCTTGCTGCCATCATGTCCGCCGCCCTTGCGGCCAGATCCCCCGCGTCCGGCCCGCATTCGACCACGTCGAACAGGAGGTTCTCGATCATTCGCGCCTCGAAGACGCAGGAGTCGTCGCCGGATTGGCCCTTCTCCGTCTCTGTCCAGCGCAGTTTGCCCTGTTCGGAGGGTTCGGCCTCGATATGGTAGGTGACCGGTTGGTCGGCCCCGTCCTGCTGCTCGTCCACGCTCTTCCCGCCGCACGCGCCGACCGCCGCCGCGAGCTTCTGGAAGACGGTCTTGGCCGGGTCGAGCGCCGGATACACCATGACCGCCTCTTCAAACACGCCGTTCGACCCGTCCGAGGCCGGGTACACCACGAATTGGAACGAGGTGAAGGCCGATCCGGTCGCGGCTTTGGTGTGCAGGGCGTGCAACAGAGGCTGGCATTCCGGCGGCTTCACGGAGCCTTTCGCCTCCATCGGGGCCGAAAGCCCTTGGTCGCCGCTTTTGAACAGGCCCTTGCCCGCGAGCCGGTTGATCTCGTCGAGGCTCAGCGGGACGTGCCCGACCGCCGTCGCCGGGAGCAAACCGCTCTGCGCCGGGGCCGGAGCGTCAGACGGCTCTTCGACCGGCGCGGCGGTCGGCTGGGGCAACGGCGGCAACACCCGCCGCCCGACGTCGCATCCGGCGAGCGCGCCGACGGCCGACAATCCCGCGAGACACGGACCGACCACCAGCGCGACGGGCCCCCGCCCCATTCCAAGCAGCGTCCTCAGCATCCCACGTCGCTCCTCACGGTTCTTGTTTCCGGCTGTTCTTTCCGAGCTTACTGTGCTCAGGCCGCCCAGAGGTCGTCCGGCTGCCCTCTATCGCGCGGAAAGCGCCTCGGTCCACGCGAGGTATTCCTCGGCTCCGGGGAAACTCCACCGCCGCTCCGCGCCGACCGGCATGACTTCCGGGATCGGCGCGCGCTCCGCGTCGAGCGCGGCCGTCACGTCGGCGACTCGGCTGTACGAGGCGAGCAGGCGCAGAAGCGACCAGGTCGGCGGCAACAGCAGGCAAGGCTCCGCGCTGGCCGGGTCGAGCGCGTCGGCTGGCCTGCGCCAGACGGAACGAGCCGACTCCGAGGTGCGCCCGTCCGCCTCTTGCCCATCCGGCAGGACCGCGAGGAAGAACCGCGTGTCGAAACGGCGGGGCTCCGAGACCGGTGTCGTCCAATGCGCCATAGGACGCAGCAGCCCGATGTCGACCGAGAGCCCTTCGTCGGCGAGGAAGTCGCCGAAGCCGATCTCCTTCGCCGCGATCCGCTCCCTCGCGCGCAAGGCGCGCTCGCGGTCGGGGACCGCCCCGCCTGCCGCGAGCAGCACGCCGCATTCCTCGAACAGCTCCCGCGCCGCCGCGCGCCCGAGAGCAGCCACCCGTTCGGGCGAGTCCTGGAAACGGGCCGGCCAAAAGTCCGGCCCCAGCGGCTGATCCGACCAATCCCCCGAATCCACCCCGCCGCCGGGGAACACCGTGAAACCGGGAGCGAACGCCATTTGCGGCACCCGGCGGATCAAAAAGACCTCGACCCCATCGGCCCCCTGCCGCACAAGGACGACGCTCGCCGCGTCTTTCGCCTCAACTACGGACACTTCGACTCCTCGACCAGCAGCTTCTCATACGGACGCACCGCCAACACCCCCGGACCGTCCGCGCCGACAGCAAACCAGTGCAGTCTCCCCACAAGCCGCGCGCATACCCCGTCCTAGACCAACGGCTTCTCGTCCAGACGCACCGTCAGCACCCTCGGGCCGTCCGCGCCGACGGCGACGGTGTGTTCCCAATGGGCCGCGCGAGTCCCGTCTTTCGTCACGACCGTCCAGCCGTCCGGCAGCGTCAACGATTTGCGTCCGCCGAGGGCGACCATAGGCTCGATCGCCAAAGTCGAGCCCACCGCGAGCAACGGGCCCTTGCCCGGCTTGCCCTCGTTGGGGAGGAACGGCTCAAGATGCATCTCGTCGCCGATGCCGTGGCCGCCGAAGTTCGCGACGATCGAGAACTGCCGCCCGAACTTGGCCCTCGACTGCGCGACCGACTGCTCGATCGCGTGCGAGACATCGGTGAGCCGATTGCCGGGCCGCATCGCGCCGATCCCCGCCCACAACGCATCGCGCGTCGCGTCCGAGAGATCCTCGTCCTCCCGCGCGAGTTCGCCGATCCCGAAGGTGATCGCCGAATCCCCATGCCAACCTGCGAGGATCGCCCCGCAGTCGACCGAAACGAGATCGCCTTCGGCGAGGATGAACGTTTTAGACGGGATGCCGTGCACCACCGCGTCGTTCACCGAGATGCAGGTGGAAGCCGGATAGTCGTGGTAGCCGAGGAAGGAAGGGACGGCATTGCTGGCTCGGATCACGTCCTCGGCGACTTTGTCGAGCTTCGCGGTGCTGATGCCGGGGACCGCGGCCGCGCGCACTTCGATCAGCGCCTGCGCGACGACAGCGCCAGCAGCGGCCATCAGCTCGACCTCTTCGGCGTTGCGAACCGGAACGACCCTGTCCTTCTTACGGCGTTTCAACAGCATCGCTCAGAACTCGCGCTGGCTCCGGGGGTCATTTGTCGAGCGCGGCGAGCGCTCGCTCTTGCACTTCTTCGACGGAGCCGACCGCGTCGATGGAGACCACCAAATCCCGGTAGAAGTCCAGCAGTGGCTCGGTCTCGTTCTTATGGATCTGCAGACGGCCCTTGATGATCTCTTCGGTGTCGTCCGCTCGGCCTCGGGCCAGCATCCGCTCCACCACGACTTCTTCCGGGAGCACGAAGGAGAGCACGACGTCGATCTTCTCGCCAAGCTCGGCGAGGATGTCGGAGAGCGCCTCCGCCTGGTCGACGGTGCGGGGGTAGCCGTCGAGGATGTAGCCCTTGCGGGCGTCGGGCTGGGAAAGCCGGTCCTTGACCATCGCGTTGGTCACCGAACTCGGCACCAGCTGGCCGGCGTCGAGGTATTTCTTCGCCTCCTGGCCGAGGGGGGTGCTCTCCCCGATGTTGGCCCGGAACAGATCGCCGGTGGACACGTGCGGCACGTCGAGCGACTTCGCCAACAGCGCTGACTGGGTGCCTTTGCCAGCGCCAGGCAGGCCGAACATGATCACTCGCGTCATTTCAAGAATCCTTCGTAGTTACGCTGCATAAGCTGGCTCTCGATCTGTTTGACCGTGTCGAGCCCGACGTTGACGAGAATCAGCACGGCCGTCCCGCCGAACGGGAGGTTCTGCGCTCCGCCGCTGTTGCCGATCTGCAGGAAAAGGTTCGGCAACACTGCAATGATACCGAGATAAATCGACCCCGGCAGCGTGATCCTGGTCAAGACGAAGTTCAGATACTCGGCGGTGGGTGCCCCTGGGCGGATGCCGGGGATGAAGCCGCCGTACTTCTTCATCTCCTCCGCCCGCTCCTGCGGGTTGAAGGTGATCGCCACGTAGAAGAACGTGAAGAAGACGATCAAGGAGAAGTAGACCCCGATGTACACCGCGCTGGACGGGTTCAGCAGATAGTTCTGCATCCACCGCTGCCACCCGCTCGTCCCGTTCTTCGACAGCAGCTGGGTGATCAGGTTCGGCACGTACAGCAGCGAGGACGCGAAGATGACCGGGATGACGCCGGCCTGGTTCACCTTCAGCGGCAGATACGTGGACGAGCCGCCGTACATCTTCCTGCCCACCATGCGCTTGGCGTACTGGACCGGGATGCGGCGCTGGCCCTGCTCGATGAAGATGACGCTCGCCATGATGACCAGGGCGGCGACGCAGACCAGGGCGAAGACGACGCCGCCCCTGCTGTCGAGGATCTGCTTGCCCTCGGCGGGGATGCGGGCCGCGATGCCGGAGAAGATCAAGAGCGACATGCCGTTGCCGATGCCGCGCTCGGAGATGATCTCGCCGAACCACATCACCAGGGTCGCGCCCGCCGTCATCACCAGCACGATCACGATGAGCTGGAAGAGCTCGTGCTCGTCGAGGATGTCTTTGCTACAACTGCTCAGCAGCTGGCGGCGGTTCGCCAGCGCCACGATCGCCGAGGATTGCAGGAGGGCGAGGGCGACGGCCAAGTACCTGGTGTACTGGGTCATCTTGGTCTGCCCGGACTGCCCCTCCTTGCGCAGCTGCTCGAACCGGGGGATGACGACGGTCAACAGCTGCGTGATGATGCTCGCCGTGATGTACGGCACCACGCCGATGGCGAACACCGACAGCTGGAGGAGCGCGCCGCCCGAGAACAGGTTGATCAGCGAGTAGACACCCTGGCTGTCGCCCTTGGACACCTGGTCGAGGCATTCGTGAACGTTCTTGTAGTTCACCCCTGGCGACGGCAACGTCGCGCCGAGCCGGTAGAGCACGACCATCCCGATCGAGATCAGGATCTTCCGCCTCAAATCAGGCGTTCGGAGTGCCGAAACGAAGGCGGAAAGCAACAATACTCCTGGTGTCTCGTGGGTCAGTTCAGCGCGGTCCTACGACCGGACCGGGATACTCTACACCGCGCCGATCTAGCGCTCGGCGACAGAGCCGCCCGAGGCGAGGATCTTCTCTTTCGCGACTGCCGAGAATTTGTCGGCGGTGACCTGCACTGCGACCGAGATCTCCCCGTCGCCGAGCACCTTCACCAGCTCGCCCTTGCGCACAGCGCCAGCGGCCACGAGCTCCTCGGGGCCGATCTGGCCGCCCTTGGGGAACAGCTCCGCGATGTCGCCGACGTTGACGATCTGGTACTCCACCCGGAACGGGTTCTTGAAGCCCTTGAGCTTCGGCAGGCGCATGTGCAACGGGATGCCGCCGCCCTCGAGCCAGGTCGGAACCTGGTAGCGGGCCTTCGTGCCCTTGGTGCCTCGACCGGCGGTCTTGCCCTTCGAGCCTTCACCACGGCCCACGCGGGTCTTCGCCTTCTTGGCGCCCGGAGCCGGACGCAGGTCGTGCAGCTTGATGACGCTCGACTCCTGCTCGCTCATTTCTTCTTCTCCTCGGTGACAGGCTCGACGACCACGAGGTGGCGCACCACCTGCAGCAGGCCGCGGTTCTGAGCGTCGTCCGGACGGACCACGCTGTGGCGGATCCGCTTGAGGCCGAGCGTGCGCAACGCTTCACGCGTCTTGGGCTTGACCCCGATAGTGCTCTTGATCTGAGTGACTTTCAGCTCGCTCATGCGTGTGCGGCCTCCTGCAACGCGCGCTCGCGGGCCCGCAAGAGGCCAGCGGGGGCGACGTCCTCCAGCGGAAGGCCGCGGCGTGCCGCGACTTCTTCCGGACGCTTGAGGCCCTTGAGCGCGGCGATCGTGGCGTGGACCACGTTGATCGCGTTGTCAGTGCCCATGGACTTGGCGAGCACGTCGTGCACGCCGGCGCATTCCAGCACCGCGCGGGCGGCTCCGCCGGCGATCACACCGGTACCGGGGCTGGCCGGACGCAGCATGACGACACCAGCGGCGGCCTCGCCCTGGATCGGGTGCGGGATGGTGGAGCCGATGAGCGGCACGCGGAAGAAGTTCTTCCGCGCCTCTTCGACGCCCTTGGCGATCGCGGCGGGAACCTCTTTCGCCTTGCCGTAGCCAGCGCCGACGTGGCCCTTGCCGTCGCCGACGATCACGAGGGCCGTGAAGCTGAAGCGACGGCCGCCCTTGACCACCTTGGCGACGCGGTTCACCGCGACGAGGCGTTCGATGTGGTCTTTCTTCTCTTTGTCGACCTGAGTCTCGGCTTCCCGACGGTCCCGACGGTCCCGACGGTCGTTCGAACCCGAATCGCCGGACTGCCCGCCAGACGCGGGGCCTCCGGTGCGTGGCCTTCCTGCCATCACGAAACCTTTCCTGTGTTGAACGTCTTTGTCTTCTTCAACCAGCAGAGCATCAGAACTGCAAGCCTCCGGCGCGGGCGCCGTCCGCCAAAGCCGCGACCCGGCCATGGTAGACGTGGCCGCCCCGGTCGAAGACCACTGCCTCGACGCCGGCTGCCTTGGCGCGGGCGGCGAGCAGCTCGCCCACCTTGGCCGCTTTTGCTTTCTTGTCGCCGCTCACAGCCTGGACGTCGGCCTCGATGGAGGAGGCGGCGGCGAGCGTCACGCCCGCCTTGTCGTCGATGAGCTGCGCGTGGATGTGCCGCGCGGAGCGGTGCACCGCGAGACGCGGCTGCGCCGGGCTGCCTTCGATCCGCTTGCGGAGCCGGTCGTGCCGCGAGGCGCGGAGCCGACGACGCTCGGTCGGCTTGCCGACGCCGAGGATCCCGGTGATCTCGAGGGCGACCTTCTTCTTCTTGATCCGGATCGGGGCGCCTTTTTTGCCGCCAGCCTTCGGGGCAGCTTTCTGTGCCTTAGCCATTACTTCTTACCTGCCTTACCGGCCTTGCGGCGGACAACCTCGCCCGCGTAGCGGATGCCCTTGCCCTTGTACGGCTCCGGCTTCTTGAGCTTGCGAATGTTGGCCGCGACCTCGCCGACCTTCTGCTTGTCGATTCCGGACACCGAGAACTTGGTCGGGGTCTCCACCGCGAAGGTGATGCCCTCCGGGGCGGCGACCGGGACCGAGTGGCTGAAGCCGAGGGCGAACTCGAGGTCCTTGCCCTTCTGCTGCACGCGGTAACCGACGCCAACGATCTCCAGCTGCTTGGTGTAGCCCTGGGTGACTCCGACGACGAGGTTGTTCACCAGCGTGCGCGAGAGGCCGTGCAACGCGCGGTTGCGCCGCTCGTCGTCCGGGCGGACCACCGTGAGCGCGCCGTCCTCGCCGCGCTCGACCTTGATCGGCTCCACCAGGGTGAGGCCGAGCTCGCCCTTGGGGCCTTTCACTTTGACGTCCTGGCCGTCGATGGTCACGTCCACGCCGGACGGGACCTGGATCGGCGCTCTACCAATACGAGACATCTGCGCTTCCTCCTACCAGACGTAGGCGAGGACTTCCCCGCCCACTCCTTGCTTGGCCGCCTGCTTGTCCGTGAGCAAACCTGCGGAGGTGGAAATGATGGCGATGCCGAGGCCGCCGAGCACCCTCGGCAACTGGGTGGACTTGGCGTACACGCGAAGGCCGGGCTTGGAGACCCGCTTGAGGCCTTCGATGCCGCGCTCGCGGCTCGGGCTGTACTTCAGGTCCACGATCAGGTCCTTGCCGGGGGATTTCTCCTCGACGCGGTAGCCCGAGATGTAGCCTTCTTTGACGAGGATCTCGGCGATGTTCTCCTTGATCTTCGAGTGCGGCGCGATCACCTGGTCGTGGTACGCCGTCTGGGCGTTGCGCAATCGCGTCAAAAAGTCCGCGATCGGATCAGTCATAGTCATTTCGCTGACACGCCTTTCTCACCACGGTTCCCCTCAGCGGAGAGGCCTGCGGCGGCATTCGTCATGGTCACAAGTTTCTTGGTCCGGCTCATGTAGCTCGGGGCCTTCGCCCCTTTGTACAGCGTCCTACGGTCGATCTGTCTCATCACAGGCCTCAGTTGTTCGCCTTGAAGGGCATGCCGAGCTGGCGGAGCAGCGCGCGGCCCTCGTCGTTGGTGTTCGCAGAGGTCACGATGGTGATGTCCATACCGCGCGGGCGGTCGATCGAGTCGATGTCGATCTCGTGGAACATCGACTGCTCGTTCAGGCCGAAGGTGTAGTTGCCCCGGCCGTCGAACTGCCGGTCCGAGAGGCCGCGGAAGTCGCGGATACGCGGGAGGGCGATCGAGATGAGCCGGTCGAGGAACTCCCACATCCGGTCGCCGCGCAGCGTGACGCGGGCGCCGATGGGCATGCCCTCGCGCAGCTTGAACTGGGCGATGGACTTGGTGGCCCGGCGGATCTCCGGCTTCTGGCCGGTGATGAGCGAGAGGTCGCGGACGGCCCCGTTGATCAGCTTGCCGTCGCGGGCCGCGTCGCCGACGCCCATGTTCACGACGACCTTGGTGACGCCGGGGATGCGCATGACGTTGGTGTAGCCGAACTCCTCTTGCAGCGCGGCGCGGATTTCCTCGCGGTAGCGCAGCTTCAGCCTCGGCTGGATCTTCTCAACAGCTTCAGTCATGGTCAGATGTCCTTCCCGGTCTTGCGCGAGACGCGGATCTTCTTCCCGTCCTCGTCAACGCGGACGCCGACGCGGGTCGGCTTGCCGTCGGAGCCGACGACGAGCACGTTGGAGACGTGGATCGGAGCCTCTTGGACGACGATGCCGCCCGAGGAGGCTCCGCGCTCGGTGCGCGAGGCCTGCGTGTGCTTCTTGATCCGGTTCACGCCCTCGACCAAGACGCGCTGCTCGGCCGGGTAGGCCTGGAGGACCTTGCCCTTGGCTCCGGCGTCCTTGCCCGCGATCACCAGAACGGTGTCGCCTTTTTGCACCTTCAATTTCGCAGCCATGGACTACAGCACCTCCGGGGCGAGCGAGACGATCTTCATGAAGCGCTTCTCGCGCAGCTCGCGGCCGACCGGGCCGAAGATGCGGGTGCCGCGCGGCTCGCCGTCGTTCTTCACGATGACGGCGGCGTTCTCGTCGAACTTGATGTAAGAGCCGTCGGGGCGACGACGCTCCTTGACAGTGCGGACGACGACGGCCTTGACCACGTCGCCGCTCTTCACGTTCCCACCGGGGATCGCGTCTTTGACCGTGGCGACGATGGTGTCGCCGATCCCGGCGTAGCGACGGCCGGAGCCGCCGAGCACCCGGATGCACAAGATCTCCTTGGCGCCGGTGTTGTCGGCGACGCGCAGCCGCGTCTCTTGTTGAATCACGTACTTCTCTCCTGGATTGTTTTCCATCGAGTGCAGCCCACGTCCCACCCCGTCCGAAGCGTTCGGCGTGAATCGTTTGGCCTGTGTCATGAACACGCAGGGTCGTGGAACCGACCGAGGTCTGTTCAAGACAGCTAGACAAGGCTAGCGGATCGGCGCATCTCGCGCAAATCGCGCTGTTCGAGACCAAAGCCACCGGCAGCCGCGTGCTAGATTGGCGTGATGCCCGTCTCATCCGACCGCGCGGGGCGCGCCGAGCCGGGGTTCGAGCCGCTCGCCGACCTCTTCGGCAGATCCCTCGGGCGGGGCGGCGGGGCGCTGGTCCTGCGCCGGGGCTGCCAGGCGCTCGTCGACGTCTGCGGCGGCTGGGCCGACCGCGCCCGGACTCAGCCGTGGACTCCCGACACGGCCGCCCTTGGCTTCTCGGTCGCCAAGGGGATGGCCTCCACCGTCCTGCACCGCCTCGCCGACCGGGGGCTGATCGACGTCGAAGCCCCGGTCGCCGAGTACTGGCCCGAGTTCGCCGAGTCGGGCAAGGGGCGGATCACCGTCCGCCAGTTGCTTTCGCACCGCGCGGGCCTGTGGGATCTGCGCCCGCTGGTGCGCGAGCCCGACGACTGGCTCGACCATCTCCTCATGGAGGAGCGGCTCGCGGCTGCGGCTCCCGTCTCGCGTTCGGGGGCTCCCGGCTACCACGCCATCGCCTACGGCTGGCTCGCTTCGGGGTTGGCGCGCCGGGTCACCGGGCGCGGGATGCGCCAGCTCGTGCTGGAGGAGATCGCCGAGCCGCTCGGCGTCACGGGCCTGCACATCGGGCGTCCCCCTCCGGGCGTCCCGACCGCGGAGACCATCGGCTCCATGCCGGAGCTCGCGCGGGCGCTGGTCGCATCCGAGCCGGTGTGGTCGAAGTCCCCTTATGTGCCGGGGTTCCTCGCCGCGCTCTACGCCCCCGGCCTCGAACGCCATGTGGCGAGCGGGCGGATTCTCGACACCGAGATGCCGTCGAGCAATGGCATGGTCACCGCGCGCGGGCTTTCGGCCATGTACGCGGCCCTCGCCAACGACGGCGAGTTCGGCGGGCGCAGGCTGCTCTCGCCGCAGCGCGTCCGCATGCTCCGCGACGTGCAGACCACGCGGCGCGACCGCGTGATCCTCGGCGCGAAAATGCGCTGGCGCCTCGGCTACCACCAGGCCACCGGCATACCGGGGCGCCCCGACGGAGCCTTCGGCCACGACGGCATCGGCGGTTCGATCGGCTGGGCGGACCAGGAAGCCGGACTCTCCTTCGCCCTGGTCTGGAACGACGTGGGCGACCGCGCGTCGACGGCCCTGCGGACCGTGCGCGGCTTCCGGCTCGCCAAACTGGCCTGGACGCTCGCCCACACCCGCTGAACGGGCGGCCCCGCGCGGCGGCGGAGCCCGACCGCAGAGGCGCTTGGCGAGGATGCCCTTCGGGATTGTCGGAGAGCAACCACCACACGGGAGGAAAGCGACCAAGCCTCCGTCTTGGACCATGGCGATCACGGGAGCCGCCGAGAAGAGCGGCAGGCCGACCGTGGCCTTGCCCGCCCAGTGCAACGCCACAGGCTCCTCCGGCCCCCGAACCGTCTTCACTCGATCAGGCTCACCACAAGGGCTAGCCTCATGGCATGAGTTTCGCAGCGCTCTGCCTGGTCGTGGTCATCGGGCTGGCGGGCCCGCTGCTCGCCTCGATCCCCAAGGCCCGCGTCCCCGTGGTGATCGGCGAGCTGCTTGTCGGGGTGGTCTTCGGGCGCAGCGGCTTCGCCGTGCTCGACGCGGACGACGGCGTGTTCGCGTTCTTGGCGGACATCGGCTTCGGCCTGGTCATGTTCGTCGCGGGCACCCACGTCCCGGTCCGCAACGCCGAGCTGCGCGCCGCGCTGCCCAAAGCCCTGCTCCGCTGCGTGCCGGTCGGCGTTGCCGCCGCGCTGCTCGGCGTGGCCATCGCGGCCTGGTTCCACACCGGCCACGCCGCCCTCTACGCCGTGCTCATGGCCTCCTCCTCCGCCGCGCTGGTGCTGCCGGTCGTGGACTCCCTGCGCCTGTCCGGCCCGCAGGTGCTCTCCACCACGGCGCAGGTCGCCATCGCGGACACGGCGTGCGTCGTGGCGCTCCCTCTGGTGATCGACCTGGCCCACGCCGGGCGGGCGGCGCTGGGCGCGGCGGCGGTGGCCGGATGCGCGGTCGGGGCGTTCCTGCTCATGCGGGCCGCCGACCGCGCGGGCTGGCTCGACCGGATGCGCGAGTACTCCAAAGAGCGGCGTTTCGCCCTTGAGCTGCGGGTCAACCTCGCGATCCTGTTCTTCCTCGCCGCGCTCGCGGTCCGGGGCCACGTCTCGATCATGTTGGCCGGGTTCGCACTCGGGCTGGTCATCGCGGCGATCGGCGAGCCGAGGCGGCTGGCCAGGCAGCTCTTCGGAATCGCCGAGGGCTTCTTCAGCCCGTTGTTCTTCGTCTGGCTCGGAGCTTCCCTGCACGTCCGCGAGCTGCTGGAGCACCCGGCGCTTGCGGGATTGGGCCTCGCGCTCGGCGCTGGGGCGCTGGCCGCGCATGGGACCGGCAGGCTGCTCGGGCAGCCGCTCCCTCTCGCCGCGCTGGCCTCGGCGCAGCTCGGCGTGCCGGCCGCCGCCGCGAAAGTCGGCGACCAACTGGGCCTGCTCGTCCCAGGGGAGGGCTCCGCGTTGCTCTTCGGCGCGTTGGTCACCGTCGCGGCGACCACGGTCGCGGGCGGGTTCGCCGCCAAACAGCAGACCGCCTCCGCCGGCGGTTAACTGGCGGAGTCGGCGTGCTCGGCGATATGCGCGAGCGCGAACTCGGCGGTCTCCTCCGGGCGCTCGTCTGGGATCCAATGCGAGACGCCTTCGAAGACCTCGAACCGATACGGCCCGGTCGCCTGTCTGGCGCAGAGTTCGGCAGACTTCCGGCTGATCGCGACGTCCCCGTCGCTCCAGACGAACAGCGTCGGGACGGACACCGCGCGCATCAGCTTGCGCACGGCGGTCGAACGGGCCGCCGCGCGATACCAGCTCAGCGCCGCTTTCGCCCGTTTCGGGTCGCCGAGCACGGCGGCCATGTCCGCCAACGCGCCCTCGGGGGCTCCGAAGAAGGAGACCATGAGCTTGCGGGCGGGGGCGAATTGCCACAGCCGTTCGGGCAGCCAGGGGATCTGGAAGACGAACACGTACCACGAGCGCACGAGCTGCGCGAGGCCCGCCGAGGCGAACGCGAGGGGGTGCGGCACGGACAGCGCGGTCAACGTGCGGACCCGGTCGGGGTGGGCCGCCGCGAGCAGCCACGACACCGCCGCGCCCCAGTCATGGCCGAGGACGTCGAACCGCTCGGCCCCTGCTTGGTCGGCCAGCGCGAGCACGTCGTCGACGAGCCGGTCCAGCGTGTAGCTCCCGACCGTGTTCGGCCGCGCGCCGGGCGAGTAGCCGCGCTGGTCGGGGGCGAGCACGCGGAACCCCGCCGCGACAAGGCGCGGGATCACGCCCGACCAGCTCGCGGAGGTCTGCGGGAAGCCGTGCAGCAGGATGACGACGGGGCCGTCCTGCGGGCCTTCGTCGCGGACGTCGAAGGTCAGCCCGTCGTTGGTGAAGGAGGTCAGCCGCGCCGTCATGCCCCCTGGACCGCCCGCAGGTAACGGCCGGTCTGCTTCTGCGCGCCGTATCCCTCCTCGAATTGGCCCTTGCGGCACACGATCTGTCCGCCGACCGCGACGACGGGCACGGTCTCGTCATTGCGGCGCACCATCCGGGGCAGGCCGCCGAAGAATTCGGCGGGCTCCTCGTGGTACTCCTCCAGCGAGCCGTCCAACCGCTCCGGGTCGATCACCACGAAGTCGGCCCGATCCCCAACGCGCAGGTAACCGGCTTCTAAGCCGAAGAACTCGCCGAGTTCGCTCGTCAGGCGGCGCACGGCCTGGCCCATGGTGAGCACCCGCCGCCCGGCCAGCTCCGCGTCCCGCATGCGCTTGAGGAAGCGCAGATGGAAGTTGTAGAAGGCCATGTTCCGCAAGTGCGCGCCCGCGTCGGAGAAGCCCATCTGCAAGTTCGGGTCCTTCGCCATCGCGTCCAGCTCCCGCCGCCGGTGGTTCGCGACGGTCGTCGTCCAGCGGACGTTCTTCTCGCCGTGCTCGACGAGCACGTCCAAGAACGCGTCGAGCGGATGGACGGGACTTCCCTCTTGCTTGGACCGCTCCTTCGCGATCTGCGCGAAGCTCTTGCCGACCAGGCTCTCGTCGGGGCATCCCACGATCACGGCCTCGCGGAAGTCCTTGTGCCACAGCCCAGGCACGCGCCGCTTGAGCGCGAACTCGCGGCGGAACTTGCGCCGGTAGCCCCGGTCGGCCAGCAGCTTGTTGCGCTCGAGCTGGTCCTTGAGGTGCAAAGCCGCCGTCCCCGCGCCGAACTCCTCGAACACCGGCAGGTCGATGCCGTCCGAGTACAGCTCGAACGGCACCGGCATGTGCTGGAACCGGACCTTCGCGTTGAAGAACGCGTTGCCCGCGGCGGCTCCGTAGCGCATGAGCAGGTGCGCCCAGCGGAAGGACTTCGAGTCCGCCGCGACCAAGAGGCTCACCGGCACCTGCCGGCGGCGGCCGAAGAAGCCGCTGGAGGCGAAGAAGAACATCCACGCCATGCTCGGGTTCTTCACATTCGGCGCGCTCTGCAGCATCCGCCCGCGCTTGCGCAGGACCGAGACCAGCCGCAGCCGCTCGTGCCACCACGCGTAGGTGGAGGGCAGGGCGCGGGAGCGGTAGCGGTCGCCGTCGAGCTTGTCGATGGCCGAGTCCATCCCGGACAGGCCGAGCATGCCCGCGTCCAGCGCCTCGTCCAAGAGGGCGGCCATCTTGTCGAGCTCCTTGCGCTTGGGCAGCACGCGCTTGTCGGTGGCGCGGCCGAGCCCCATCACCGCGGCGCGCAGCTCGGAGTGGCCGAGGAAGGAGCTGACGTTCGGGCCGAGCGGCAGGGAGTCGATCGCCTTGACGTAGCCCTCGGCGTTCTCCCAGGTCCGCTGGTCCCGAAGCGCCCCGAGCACGTACTGGCGCGGCACCGCCTCGACCCGGCTGAACAGGTCCGCGGCGTCCTCGTTGGACGCGAACACCGTGGACATCGAGCAACAGCCCAGCACCGCAGTGGTGACGCCGTGGCGCACCGACTCGCCCAGCCCGGGGTTGAGCAGCACTTCCGCGTCGTAATGGGTGTGCATGTCGATGAACCCGGGGGCCACCCACTTGCCCGTCGCGTCGATCACTTCGGGGCAGCCGGTCTCGTCCAACGGCTCCGAGGACACCGAGGCCACCCGCCCATCGCGGATGCCGAGATGCGCGCGCACCGGGTCAACGCCGGTGCCGTCGAACCAGAGGCCGTCTTTGACGATGATGTCGAACATGGGGCTGCCTTTCTGCGGTTTATACGGCTCATCGTAATCCTGATTTATGCCCTAGGTCACAGGATGTTCCTCCAAACGCGTCACGGGGCATCGGCATCGTGATGGAAATCACCATCGGAGCCCGACCCGGACACGGCTGCGCTCCGCTCAGAGGAGTCCGAGAGCCTTCAGGTCGTCCGCGTATTTCACGATCAGCGCCTTGCCGAGATGCGGCACGTCGTGGTCGGAGCCCACCTGCGCGGCTTTGACCGCGCCCTGGAACTTCCCGGTCGGATAGACACTGCCGTCCACGGGCGGATGCGGGAACGAGTAGGCGCGCAACAGCGGCAGCAGGGAATGCTGGCGCTGCGCTTCGGGCAGGCCGCGCACGGCGGTCTCGAACCGGGCGAACCATTCCTTGTGGTCGTCGATCCTGGAGATCGGATGCCCGGCCTCGATGAGCCAGTCCACGAACTCGTCCAAGCCCACCCCGTCGTGGTGCGGGTTGAACACGTCGAAGCTGCGGAACCCCGCGCCGCCGTCGAACCAGCTCGGCTCCGCGCCGAGCGTGGTGATGGCCTCGGCGGTGAAGTCCACGGGGATGCCGTCGTAATGCGCCCGCTGGCGTTCGCCCGCCGCGCCCTGCTGGTAGAAGGACTTGGGCGCGATCCCGGTGGCCAAAAGGCTCAGGACGAGCCTGGTGAACTGGTCGGGGACGTTGAGCTGTCCGGTGTACCGGGTGTGCGCGAGGATCATGTCCGAGCGGAACACCGCCACCGGCAGGCCCACAAGCTCGTGCGCTTCGCGCAGCAGCACCTCCCCCGCCCATTTGCTGTTGCCGTAGCCGTTCGCGTACCCATCGCCCAAGGGCCGTTCGGGGACCACGGCCCGGATGTCGCCGTCCTCCTCGAAGGAGGAGGGCTCCACGCCCGCCGCGACCGCCACCGTGGAGAGGTAGGTGACCGGCTTGCGCTTGGCGGTGATCGCGAGCCGGATGATCTCCGCCGTGCCGACCACGTTCGGCCCGAACAGCTGGTGGTACGGCAGAACGTGGTTCACAAGGGCCGCCGGGTGGACGATGACGTCCACCTCCTCGGCCAGCCGGTCCCATGCCGCGTCGTCCAAGCCGAACTTCGGCTCGCCCACGTCCCCCGGGACCACTTCCAACCGCCCCTCGGCAAGTTCGGCGAACCTGGCGGCCAGGGCCGGGTCCGTGCCGAGCGTTTCTTCGATCCGCCTGCGCGCCGCAGCCGCGTCTTTCCCCCGGACCAGGCAGATCAGCTTCCCGCCGTCCTGCCCCGATCGGGCGAGCCGTTCGAGCTGTTCCAACGCGAGGAAACGCCCGAGCCAGCCGTTCGCGCCCGTCAAGAGCACCGTGCGGACCTGGTCGGCGGCCGGAAGGCCCTTCGCGGCGGCAAGCAGGTCTTCAGGGAGGAATTTCTCCAGCGTCAGCTCGCTCGCTCGGATCCTCGTCGCCCCCGCGCCGTGCACGGAGGCCGCCGTCGGGGCGCTCGCCCCGGCGCGCTCGGCCTCGATGTGCTTGGCGATCCCGGCGAGCGAGGCGGTCGGGCCGATGATGATCCGCACCGGCACCTCGACTTCGAAGACGTCGTGCAGCAAGTTCGCAAGGCTCAACGCGGAGAGCGAGTCCCCGCCGAGGTCGGCGAAGTTCGCCTCAGGGCCGACCTCCGCGCCCTCGGAGCCGGAGATCGCGACGGCGGCCCGCACGACGGTCTCGACCACCGGGCGCTGTCCCGCGCCGTCCCGCAGCGCGCGCAGCTCGTCCGCCTGGCCGTGCGCGATCTCGTCGTAGCGCGCCTCCAGCGCCTCGCCGTACCGGGCCTTGAGCTTCGGGCGCAGCAGCTTGCCGACCTCGGAGAGCAGGCCGTTCTGCGTGGTGAACGGCTCGGTCTCGATCAAGAAGTCGCGCGGGACCTCGTAAGACTGCAGGCCAGCCTCTTTCGCGATCTTCTGCAGCGAGGCGGCGATGAGCGGCTTGGCCTCCTCCTGGTCCCGCGCGCCGAGGACTTCGGCGTTCGGCACGACGACCGCGAGCAGGAAGGAGCGCTCGCTGTTGCCGTAGACGAAGATCTGCTTCACGTACGGGCTCGTGCCGTACGCGGCTTCGAGCTTCGCGACGGCGACGAACTCGCCTTGGGAGAGTTTGAGGACGTTCTTGCTCCGGTCCACGTACACCAGGTGGTCCGGCGCGATCTCGGCCATCACGTCGCCGGTCTTGTAGTAGCCCTGCGCGTCGAACACCTCCGCTGTGATCTCGGGGCGCTTGTAGTAGCCGGAGATCAGGCTCGTCGAGCGGATGCACAGCTCGCCCCTCGGGTAGGGCTTGTCAGTGGTGCGATAGCCCAGCTCGGGCACGTCGACCAGCTTGTAGTCGATGACCGGCGGGCGCTGGATGATCCCGTTGCGCATGACGCCGAGCGCCTCGGTCGAGCCGTAGCCGTCGAGCAGCGGGAAGCCGAGCACCTCCTCCATGAACGCGCGCATCTCCGGCGACAGCGGGGCGGAGCCGCACACCGCGACCAGCAGCCGACCGCCGAGCACCCGTTCGCGCAGCTCCGCGACGTCCTGGCCGCGCTGGCTCTCCTGGAACAGCATCTCGCAGACCCTGGGGACCAGGGCGAGGAAGGTGGGGCGGGCGAGCGCGATGTCCTCGAAGAGGGTGGAAAGGTCGCTGTTCGCGGTGAAGTGGGCGGTCCCGCCCGCCGAGAGCGCCCCGGCGAGGACCGCCCGCCCGTAGGAGTGGCTCAGCGGCATGTAATGCAGCGAGATGTTCGGCATCCCCGGCACCACCGGCGTGCGCCCCCAGAGCTGGGACACCAGGCGCTGCGAGTACATCGCCCCCTTCGGGGCCCCGGTCGAGCCGGACGTGTAGATCAAGAGGGCCAGCGGGTCTTCGCCCTCGGCGGGCTCGAACAGCGGGGCTTCCGGCAGCGCCTCGCCTCGGGCCGCCAGGTCGGCGAGGGTCTCGACGACCACGGCCCGCCCGGCCCGCGCCAGCTGCTCCTCGGCATCGGCGAGGGCGCCTCGGCGCTCGTCCGCCGCGCTCTCCGAAGCGTCCGGGCCGCGCAGGTCGAACACGACGAGCCGCTGCACGCTCGGGGCCGCCAGCGCGCAGGCAACGGCCCCTTCGAGACTGCTCGCGCTCGCCGCGAGCACCTTCGGCTCGGTCTCCTCGAGGATCCCGACGAGCTGGGCGAGCGAAGCACCCGCCTGCAACGGCACGGACACCAGCCCCGACCTCGCGGCCGCAAGGTCGACGGCGACGTAGTCCGGGCTGGTGAAACCGACCGTGGCGACGAAGTCGCCCGGCGCGAGGCCGTCCGCCTGCCACGCCGCCGCAATCGCCCCGACCCGCGCCCACAGCTCCCCGTAGCTGATCGTCTCGTATCCCGCGCCGACCCGGTGGGCGAGCGCCGGGCGCTCGGCGTACCCGCGCATCAGCGTGTCCAAGTAGCGGGTGAACGAGAGCGAGGGGTCCGACACGGCCTCGACCACGGCGGGGTCCGGCGCGGCGGCCGCGAACTGCGGGTCCGTCGCGCTCAGCTCCCCGATCCTCTGGAAGAAACGCTTCGCCCGCTCTTCGCCGTCGCCCATGGCCGTCCTTCCGTCCGAGTGATGAAGCCCGCGAACATCAATTCGCCATTGCTAACTATAGAGTCGGATCGGGCTTCGCGCTCATGCGCGCCGATCCGTTACGCTCTTCCGGCGAGGTCGTTGGCCGTGTGGGGCATGGCGTTGGCACTGCTGGCTGGGTGTTCGCGGCGGCTGCGCCGCGTGAGCGTCACTCCCGGTCTGCGGAGATCGGGGTGATCGAGCGGGGCCCGACCGCGGCCTGCGCCGCCTCGTCCAGCCGGGCCAGCGCCTCCTCGGACAGGCGCAGGCCCACCGCGCCCGCGTTCTCCTCCACCCGCGCGGCCCGGCGGGTGCCCGGAATCGGCGTCACCGCAAGGCCGTGCTGTCTCCCTTTCGCGTAGAGCCAGGCGATGGCGGTCTGCGCCGGGGTCGCCCCCGCTTGCGCCCCGACGTCGCGCACCAGGTCGGCGATCTTGAGGTTCGCCGCGAGGTTCTCCTCGTTGAACCGGGGCAGCAGGCGGCGGAAGTCCGCGCCATCGAACGAACTCGACGTGACCTGCCCGGCGAGGAACCCCCGCCCCATCGGCGCGTACGGCACGAAACCGACGCCAAGCTCCGCCGCGGCCGGCACCACCGCGCGCTCCACGTCCCTGCTGAAGATGCTCCATTCGGATTGGACGGCAGCGATCGGATGCACCGCGTTGGCCCGGCGCAGCTCGGCCGAGGTCACCTCGGAGAGGCCGATATGCCGGACCTTGCCCTCCGCGACGAACTCGGCCATCGCGGCGACGCTGTCCTCGACCGGCGTGTCCGGCGCGGGGCGGTGCAGATAGTAGAGGTCGACATGGTCGGTGCCGAGCCGGCGCAGACTCGCCTCCAAGCTCTCCCGCGCGTGCTCGCGGTCGCCCCGGAGTCGGAATTCGCCGGTCCTCGGGTCGCTTTCGATCCCGAACTTGGTGGCGAGCTGCACTTCGTCCCGCCGCTCTCGCAGCAGCTTCGCGATAAGCTCCTCGTTGGACCCCATGCCGTAGATGTTCGCGGTGTCGATGAACGTCACCCCGAGGTCGACGGCCTTGTGCAGCGTGGCGAGGGACTCTGTGTCGTCGGCCTCGCCGTAGACGGAGGAAAGGCTCATCGCGCCGAACCCGATGGCGCTGGTGGACAGCCCGTCGCCGAGCGCTGTTCTTGGCAAAGACATCGTCATCGCTCTTTCCGGTCGACGTTCAGCGGGATGGACTCGCACACGGACCTGCTGACCTGCCCGGTGTAGTACGCGACTTTCAACTCCACCACCGCGAGGTCTTCCGCCAGCCGTTCCTGCTCGGCGAGGATCCGCGCGCGCTGGGCGAGCAGCAGCCGCAACCGCTCGGCGTGGGTCTCCTCGCCGCCCTGGAGCAGCTCGATGAACCGCCGCATGTCGCGGACCGGCATCCCGGTGCGCCGCAGCCGCAGCATCAAAACGATGCGCTCCACGTCGGATTCGGAAAACCGGCGCTGGCCGCCCGCGTTGCGGCGGATGGTCGGGAAAAGGCCCTCGCGCTCGAACCAGCGCAACGAATCGACCGACAGGCCGGTCTCCGAGGCCACTTCGCCGATGGTGAGTTCCCGGCTGTGCACTGTGGTCATGCCTCCACGCTAGAACCTGGAGGGCGCTCCAGGTCAAGCGAGCTGCGCGTCACACTGGACCCGGAGCGGCGTCCAGGTTCTAGGCTGGACGAGAGCGACACGGAACAGAAAGCAGGCGCGATGCGGATCGAAGGCAGAACGGCACTGGTCACCGGGGCGAACCGAGGAATCGGCAAGGCGTTCGCCCAAGAGCTGCTGCGCCTGGGGGCGGCGAAGGTCTACGCGGCGGCCCGCGATCCCGAGACCGTCGCATACGAGGGGGTGGTCCCGCTCGCGCTCGACGTGACCGACCCCGCCGCCATCGCGGCGGCGGCCGAGGCCGCTGGCGAAGCCTCCGTCCTCGTCAACAACGCGGGCTTCTTGGTCCCCACGCCGCCGCTGACCGCCTCGCTCGACGAAGCCCGCAAGCTTCTAGAGGTCAACTTCCTCGGGACATGGGCGGTCACGCAGGCGTTCGCGCCGGTCATCGTCCGAAACGGCGGCGGGGCGGTCGTGAACATGCTCTCCGTCGCCTCCTGGGCCAGCGGGGCCATCGACACAGCGGGCTACGCCGCGAGCAAGGCCGCGCAGTGGGCCGTCACGAACGCGCTGCGCCGGGCACTTGCGCCGCAAGGAGTCCGCGTGGTCGGCGTGCACGTCGGCTGGGTGGACACCGACCTCGCCTCAGGCGTGGCGGCCGAGAAAACCTCCCCGGAGGACGTCGCCCGGATCGCCCTGCGAGGGCTCGCGGAGGACCGCGACGAAGTGCTCGTCGACCGGCGCGCGAAAGAGGTCAAGGCATCCCTCTCCGGCGAGCGCCCCGCGTATCTGCCCGACCCCCGGTGACTCCGCGTCAGCGCGGGGCTTGCCCCGCGAACCTGGGGAACAGCGCCGCCGCGTTGCCCCGGCCGATCGCGGCGTACTCCTCGGGGACCGCATGCTGGTGGGCGTCGATCCTGTCGCTCATCGCGCCCCCTTCTGTTGCGACGGCCACGTGGAGATCGCCTGGTAGACGAAACGGGCGTGCAGCTCGAAGAGCCGAGGCAAGTCCACGGCGTCCCCGTCGACCTCTTTCGCGACGAACAGTCCGTCCCCGCCCGCCATCGCGTACGTGACGACGGTGGAGAAATCCGGCTCGGGGAAGTCGGGGAAAAGCTCACGGAGCATCCCCTCGACGCTCTGGCGCGCGAGGAAGCGCACGTGCAAGAACATCTCTCTGGCCCGCGCCTCCGTCGGCCTGCGTTCGAGCGAGAGCATGAGGCCGAGCCGAAGGAACGTCGGGCGCGCCTCGATCGCCTCGCCGAAGCTCCGCGCCATCTGCGCCGCCCGTTCCTCCGGGCAGCCCGCCTCCTCGCCGGGCAGGACGAAATAGGAAGAGAGCTGATCGTAGCCGTGTTGCAGCGCGGCCGCGATCAATTCGTCCTTATCCTTGAAATGCCAGTAAATCGAGCTTGCGGGCAAACCGCAGGCTTCGCTCACCGCCGAGATGCTGGTGCCCTCGTAGCCGCGCTCCCCCGCGACCAGCATGGCGGCCTCCAAGATTTTCGCCCGAGAGCGTTCCCCGTTCGCCCGTCGTCGGCGCTGTTCCGCCATCGCAACCTCCATTCATGGAATGAGTACTACAACAATAGCAGGGTTCTCCTGTTCGGATAGGCGCACGAGAGCGCGTCTGCTGATTTGACGAAACGAATGCCCGGCATACTGCGCGAATGGCCGATCAGCAGGGCGAACGCTCCTCAATCTTCTTCCAGCTCGCCGCCGCTGTCATCCTCGGCTCCCGCATCGGAAGGCTGCGGCCGGGTTTCGGAGCCGACTCCAAACCGCTCGCGGACGGATCAGAGTCAAAGCGTTGGTCTACTTCGAGGCCGCCACCGCATTCGCCCTGCTCTTCGGGCTCGTCGGCAGCCTCGTGCGGCCGGGCGCGAGGTTGCGCGCAGGCCTCGCGACCCTGTCCGCCGGAGCAGATGCGCGAGGCGCTGGGCCGACCTTGGCGCTCAGCGGCCCTTGACCGCGAGGTCCGGGCGACCGACGACCACGGCGGCCATGTTGTAACCGCTCATGCGCAGCTCGCCGTTCGGGGCCACGCGCGGGTACTCCGCGTGCCCGTGCGCCCGCTCGTGGCGCAGCCCGTCGCCGACGCCGACGCCTTCGTGCGTGGACAGGCGCACGATCCACGGGAACGTGGTGGGGAAGCCACCGTACGCGATCCTCGGGCCCCACTCCGGAATGCGCCGGATGGGGTCGTCGTCGGATTCGAGCACGAACGCGTGGTTCGGGGCCAGGCCGAGCTGGTCGGGGTCGGCGGTCTCGGTCATGTCGATGCCGGGCGAGCCGTAGAACACGGCGTTCGAGACGGTCCCCTTCGGCAGCTGCTGCAGCGCGAGGGAGACGACGAGCGAGCCGTAGGAGTGGCCGAGCACGGTGATGTCCGGGCGCTGGGCCGAGGAGTCGGCGGCAGGGCGCCACACCGCGGCGAGGCCCTGGCAGAACCGGGCGAAACTCTCCGATCCGGCCCGCGCCCTGCTGTCCTGGCTGAGCTCGTAGACGCCTTTGAGCTCGTCCCCCCAGCCAGGGCCGGGGTTGGTCCCCTCCCAGTTGAACTGCGGCGGGTCGTAGCCGATCCAGGCGATCGAGGCGACCGATTCGTCCGAGCCCTGCTTGCGCAGGATGGTCTCGCCCTCGCTCTTGAGCTTCGCGGCCTCGTCGACCATGCCGGTCAGCGTCTGCCCCGGCGAGGAGTTGATCCCCGGCGTGGTGATCGAGATGTGGTCCGCGGTGTCGGGGTCGCCGATCGCGATGGCCGCCTTGCCGCGTTCCCCCGAACTCATGTCCAAGAGCAGCAGTTTGGCTTCGGGGTGGGCGGCGAGCGAGCGCTCCACCGCCGCGAGGCCTTCGAGTTTGCGCTCGGCGTAGAAGAGGTCGGAGTCCTTGTCGTTGAAAGCCCCGTGGAACTTGTCGGCGGCCAGCTCGCGCCGCAGCTTGTCCCTCGCGGCCTCCAGCTCGGCACGGCGGCGCGGGATGAGCGAGCGATTGGCCTGGTCGCGGACGCTCGCCGTGACGCCGTCCCGGTTGCCGATCAGCTCCGGGTAGCGCTTGGCGAAGCCCGACTGGCCGTCCAGCTCCGCGGCGGCTTCGTGGGTCTGCTCGCCGAGGAGCGCTTCCGCGAACACGCTCTCGTGGGGTTTGCCCGGCTCCACCGCGCACTGGCCGCTCCAGAGCAGCGCCAAAGCCAGCGCGAACGGCACACTCCTCCTGCGGCTCAGCAACGCGCGAGGATTGATCACTCGGGCGATCTTACCGTCTGTTCGGCGAGCCTGGCTAGTACGTGCGCGCGAATTGATCACCCGATGTGGTGATCGCAACATGCGCGCAAAGGCCGCTCGTGCCAGAATACGGTATGCCGACACCGCAGATCGACCAGGCGTTTCTCGAGGATTTCCGCGCGCTTTCCGCATTCGGCGCGACCCCGGCGGGCGGCGTGGACCGGCAGGCCGCGACGGCGGCGGACGGGGCGCAGCGGCACTGGTTCGCGGGCTGGCTCGCCGAGCGCGGGTTCTCCGTCCGCTACGACAAGATCGGCAACCAATTCGGGCTCCTCGACCTCGTCCCCGGCGCGCCGTACGTGTTCGTGGGCTCGCATCTGGACAGCCAGCCCCTCGGCGGGCGCTTCGACGGAGCGTACGGAGTGCTCGCGGGGGCGCATGCCGCGTGGCGGCTCGCGCAACGGTGGCAGGCCGACGGGACGGAGCCGAAATACAATCTCGCCGTCGTGAACTGGTTCAACGAGGAGGGCTGCCGGTTCCGACCGAGCCTGATGGGCTCGGGCGTGCTCACCGGCAAGTTCGACCTCGAAGCCACCCTCGCCATCGCGGACGAAGCCGGGACCACCGTGGCCGCAGCCCTCGCCGCGATCGGCACGATCGACCCGGAGGGGGAGGCCCCCGAACCCGCCGCCTACGCCGAGATCCATATCGAGCAGGGCCCGGAGCTGGAGCGGGAGGGGCTGGCCATCGGCGTGGTGGACGCGACGTGGGCGGCGAAGAAGTTCGAACTCCTCGTGCGGGGCGAGCAGTCGCACACCGGCTCGACGCCGATGGAGTTCCGACACGACGCCCTGCTCGGCGCGGCCCTGGTGATCGCGGCGGTGCGCGACCAGGCCGACCGGCACGCCGACGTGCCGCTGCACGCTTGCGTGAGCTATTTGACTTTGGAGCCGAACTCCCCGGTCACCACCGCGCGCGAGGTGCGCCTGCACGTGGACAGCCGCTGCGCGGACGAGCGCGTGCTCGAACAGGCGAAAGCCGACCTGTTCGCGGCCTTCGCCCAGATCGAGGAGCGCGCAAGGGTGAAGATCGAGCAGGTCGCGGCGCACGAGTGGGGCAACCTCGCTTATCAGCCCGAAGGCGTGAAGCTGGCGCTGGACGTGGTGGACGGGCTCGGCCTGCCAAGGCGCACCATCATGACCGTGGCGGGGCACGACTCGACCAATATGAAAGACCTCGTGCCGACCATCATGCTGTTCATCCCGAGCGTGGACGGCATCTCGCACAACGAGCGGGAGTACACCGAGGACAAAGACCTGCTCGCCGGGCTGCGCGTGCTCACAGAGGCGTTGGCGAGGATGGCGCAGGGCGAGCTGGACGGGGCGAAGCCCGCAGGGCCGGGGCTGTAAGCCCCCGTCGGCCCTGCGCGCGCATACGCCTCAGACTCTCACCAGTCGGGCCCGTCCGCGACCTGGGCGCGAGCCCGCTTGCGCCGAACGTACACGGCCCACACCGCCAAGGGAGCGAGGGTCGACAGCAGGATGAGCAGCATCCAGCCGAAACCGTAGAGCCGCGAGAACTCCTGCTGCGCGAGCATCGCGCACACGAACCAGATCATGTAGGGGTACTCGCGCCACGACCACAGGTCCAACGCTTCCCGCCACGCCCCCCAGTCCCGCCAGCTGCGCCCTCGCGCGGGCGTCCTGGTTTTGATCCGCGCCACCGCCCATGCCAGAGCGGCGACGGCGCACAGCAGCAAGGACGCGGCGACCCAAAGCGACGGCGGGCGCTGCTGCAACACGGCTCCGGCCCCTCCAATCGCGACCACGCACGCGAACCACGCCGACGCGATGTTCCACAGCGAGACCCCGCCCCGCACGCCCTCAGCCATGTCCGCAAGTGTAACTCTCAGGCGGAGGACGCGCCCGCAACGTCGGAGCGCAGCCACAGCGCGGACGCGGAGGCCGCGACGAGCGCGCCGCAGACGCAGAGCACCACCCAGGACGGGGCGACCTTGCCCTCGCTCGGATCCGCGAGCGAGCCGGCGAGCGCGACCCCGACGCCGATCCCGAGCTGCCTGCACGTGGCGACGACCCCGCTGGCCGCGCCCGCGTTCGCGCCCATCCCGGCGATCCCCATGATGGCAGTCGGCGCGTTCGCCAGCCCCAGCCCCGCCCCGAAGAGCGCGACGCCGACGAGCGTTTCCCACGAGGTCGGGCTGAAAGCGAGGAGCGTGGCTCCCGAGGCCGCGATGCCGAGCCCGCCCGCGAACAGCGGCGGGATCGTCCCGACCCTGGCCACCGCCCGACCGCTGATCGCGGAGCAGACGAACGTCCCCACCGCCATCGGGAGCAGATACAACCCGGCTGCCGTCGCCGACAGCCCGAACGAGGCCTGCAGGGAGAGCGACAAGGCGAAGACCAAGACGCCCTGGCCGCCCGCTCCGGCGAAACCGCACAGGTTCGCCACCACGTACTGCGGATTGCGGAACGAGCGCACGTCGATGAACGGGTGCTCGGCGCGGGACATCGCCGCCACCGCAGCGGCGGCGCACACGCCGGACGCGCCAAACGCCGCCCAGATCCACGGCGAGCCCGCCCCGAGCCTCGGCAGCTCGATGATCGCGAGCACGAGCGCGAACATGGCCCCGACCGTGCAGGCCTGGCCCCGAATGTCCAGACGGCGGCCCCGGTCGCCGAAAGACTCCGGGAGGAAACGGGCCGCCCAGACCGCGACGGCGCAGACCGGGACATTGATCCAAAAGATCGACGGCCAGCCGGCGGAGTCGACCAGGAAGCCGCCGAGGACCGGGCCGAGCGCCATCGCGACGCCGAGGACCGCGCCCCAGACCCCCATCGCCCGTGCCCGCCTGGCCGGATCGACATAGACGTTCGCGATGATGGCCAAGGCGACCGGGTTGAGCATGGAGCCGCCGAAGCCTTGCAGCACCCGCGCCGCGATCAGCACGTGGATCGTCGGGGCCGCGCTGCACAAAAGCGAGCCCAGCCCGAACAGGACAAGGCCAAAGCGGAAGAAACGCCGCCTGCCGCCCCGGTCCGCGAGCACGCCGCTAGAGATCAGGAAGCTGGCCATGGCGAGCGCGTAGCCGTCGATGATCCACTGCATCGAGCCCTCGTCGCCGCCGATGCCCTTGCTGATCGCGGGCAGGGCGACATTGACGATGCTCGCGTCCAGGATGACGACGAAAATGCTCACACAGCAGATGACGAGGACGACGGCCGGCCGAACCGGCCTCTGCGCCGCCGGAGCAGCCGGCGCGGGCCGACCCGTCACGCTTTGACCGCGACGCAGAAGATCCTGCGGAACGGGAACGGGGTGAACTCCCCCGCCTTCGGGTACGCCATCCGCACCAGGCCCGCGTACTCCCGCTCGAACTGCGCGGCTTCTTCCTCGGACAGCTTGTCGAGCACCGGCCGCAAGCCGGTGCCGCGCACCCAGTTGAGCACGGGGTCCTCGCCCTCGAGCAGGTGGACGTACGTGCTCTCCCACGCGTCCGGGACCAAGCCCGAGGACAAAGCGAGACGCGCATATTGCTCGGCGCTGTCGGTGCTGTCGCCGCCGCGCAGCACGCCGTCGAGCTTCGGCTTCCACTTCGGCCCCTGCGCGAGCGTGCGCATCAGCACATGCGAGGGGGAGAGGAAGTTCCCCGGCACTTGCCATGCGATCGCCCCGCCCTGGTTGAGCTGCCCGGCCCACGCGGCGATCAGCTCACGGTGCTGCGGCAGCCATTGCAGCGCCGCGTTCGTGAAGAGGAGGTCGACGCCCTCGGCGGAGAACCCGGCGATGTCGCCGAGCTCGACGCGCACGTTCCCAGGCAGGTCGGCGGCGGCTTCGGCCACCATCGCGGGCGAGGAGTCGACCCCGACCACCTCGGCCTGCGGCCAACGCTCGCCGAGCGCCGCCGTGAGCCGCCCGGTGGCGCAGCCGAGGTCCACGACTTTCTTCGGCGCGATGTCCGGGACGCGGGCGAGCAGGTCGAAATAGGCGCGGTCGCGCTGATCGCTGAACCGGTGGTAGACGTTCGGATCCCATGAAGTCGCCATAGGCTCATTCTGTCACCGGGCCATCCGGGCGAGCCGGATCAGGCCTCTTCGAGCGTCCTCCCCTTCGTCTCGCGCACCAGGAACTGCACGAAGACGAACGAGACCGCAGCGAAGAGCGCGTAGCCCACGTAGGTGAGCGAGAGGTTCCAGGCGGACAGGCTGGGGAACGAGATGGTGATCAGCCAGTTCGCGATCCAGTTGCAGGCGGTCGCCAGGGAGACCGCGGCGGCGCGGATGCGCGCCGGGAACATCTCGCCGAGGAGCACCCACAGCACCACGCCCCAGGAGAGCGCGAAGAAGAACACGAACACGTGCGCCGCCACCAGCGCCGTCAGACCGGCTTCGCGCGGGAGGAAGTCGTGGCCGTCTTGGACCCCGAGGCGGCTGAACGCCCAGGCCTCGGCTCCCAGAGCGACAGCCATGCCCGCAGAGCCCACGAGCAGCAGCGCCTTGCGCCCGATCTTGTCGATGAGGGCGATGGCGATGAAGGTTCCGACAATATTGATGACGGCGGTCGAGAAGCTGCGCAACAGCGAGTCGGACTGGTTCGAGCCGACCGACTGCCACAGCGTCGCGGAGTAATAGAAGACGACGTTGATGCCGACGAGCTGCTGGAACACCGCCATGCCGATCCCGACCCAGACCACAAGGGGCAGGATGAACGTGCCCCCGATCAGATCCCGGAAACTCGGCTTGTGGTCGGCGGCGATGGCGGAGCGGACCTCGCGCACGCGCGCCTCGACGTCGACCTGGGGGCCTTCGAGCTCGGCGAACACTTCGCGGGCCCGTTCGTCTTGCCCGTTGGCGACGAGGAACCTCGGCGACTCCGGGATCGTGGAGGCCAGCAGGAAATAGACCAGCGCGGGGATCGAGCACGCCCCGAGCATCCACTGCCACGCCTCGATACCGGACAGCGCGTTGCGGACCGAGCCGCCCGCCGCAGCGGCGATCAGGTAGTTGACCAACTGGGAGACCGCGATGCCGACGACGATGGCCAGCTGTTGCAGCGACGAGAGCCTGCCCCGGTACGCGGGCGGCGAGACCTCGGCGATGTACAGGGGGCCGATGACCGAAGCGACGCCGATGGCCGTCCCGCCGAGCACCCGCCAGAACGCGAGCAGCCACACCGTGCCGGGGAACATGGACCCGAGCGCGCTGACAAGGAACAAGAGCGCCGCGACGCGCATGACCGTGCGCCGGCCGAGCTGTTCGGCGAGCCTGCCCGCGCCCATCGCCCCCGCCGCGCAGCCCAGCAACGCGGTCGAAACGATGGCCCCGACCGCGAAAGCGTCGATGGCGAAATAGCTTTTGACACCCGAGACCGCGCCGTTGATCACCGCCGTGTCGTAGCCGAACAGGAATCCGCTCATCGCCGCGGACGCGGACACGAAGAGCACTTTCACCAGCGGCGGTCGCGGCGGTTCCGCCGCATGCCGCCCCGGTGTGAGCTGGCTGACCATCGGCTCAGCATAGTCACGAGAAATAGCGCCCCGGCGACACCCCGACCGCGCGGCGGAAGGCGGCGGCGAAAGCGCTCGCCGAGCAATACCCGATCCGCTCGGCGACGCGCTCGACGGTCTTGCCCTCCGCAAGCAACGGCAACGCGGCGCGCAACCGGACTTGCGTGCGCCACTGCCCGAAGCTGAGCCCCGTCTCGGCGGCCCAGAGCCGGGCGAGCGTCCGTTCCGACGCTCCGGCCTCACGGGCCAGGTCCCGCAGCACCGTGTCGTCCGAGGGGTTCGCGACCAGACGTTTCGCCAGCCGCGCCGCTCGCGGGTCGCTGGGCATGGGGGCGCGGATCGGAATCACCGACATCGGTTCGAGCAGGTCGATCACCACAGCCTCCGCCCGCTCCCTGGCGTGGGGCGCGAGGTCCGCGCGGAGCAGATGCTCCAGCAGCTCGCGCAGCAACGGGCCGACCCGGACCAGCTGCGGGGTCCGCCAGCTGCCGTCCGCGACGAACGGGGCCCGGTCCCGCAGTCCTGCCGCGTCGTCGGTCCAGCCGATCGGGCAATAAACCCCGCGCAGCACCGCGCCGCTCATCGCCCCCGTGCGATGGGCGAGGCCCGCGGGCATCCAGAGGGCGCGCGTGGTGGGGAGCACCCAATGCGCCTTGCCCGCCGCGACGGCGACCACGCCGCGCGGGGCCCAGACCAGCTGATGGTGCTCGTCGTGGACGTGCTCGGGGAACCAGTGCCCGGACGGCAGCCGCACGTCGCCGAGGACCATGGCCTCAGAACGCGCCACGAGCCGGTCCGCCAGCCGGGCGGCGGCTGGCAGGTTTTGACCGTTTTGCGACATACCGTGTCAGTTTATCGCCTTTCGGACAGGCGCGAGCCTCGCTACCGTCGAGAGCATGGCTATGAACTGGATACATCAACGCATCTGCAGCTCCGAGAAATGGGCCAGGTCGGTCCGCGAGGAGATACTGCCCTGGGCGCTCTCGGACGTCGCCCTCGGCGAGAACACGCTGGAGATCGGCCCAGGCTACGGGGCGAACCTCAAGGTGCTGGTGGATCAGACCGAGCGCCTCACCGCCGTGGAGATCGACCCGGTGATGGCGGCGGACCTCGAACGCCAGCACGGCTCCCGCGCCAAGATCCTGCAGGGCGACGGCACCGACCTCGACCTGCCGGACTCGGAGTTCAGCTCGGTCGTCTGTTTCACCATGCTCCACCACGTCCCCACCCCCGACGGCCAGAACGACCTGTTCGCCGAGGCGCGGCGCGTGCTCGCCCCCGGCGGCGTGTTCGCCGGATGCGACCTGGTGCACAGCCTGAAGATGCGCGTGCTGCACATCGGCGACACCTACAACCCGGTCCCGCCGCAATCGCTCTCCCAACGACTCGCGATGGCCGGATTCCGCGACGTCGTCACCGACGAGCAGGGCGGCAGGCAGCGCTGGCGGGCCGTCGCGGCCTAGCGCAGCCGCAGCGCTCCGGCGAGGGCGGCCAATCCGGGGATCGGGTCGCCCTCGCCGGGCAGCACCTGCACCGAGACGTGGTCCGCGCCCGCGTCAAGGTGCGCCGCGACCCCCTCGGCGATCCGCTCGGGCGCGCCGTACGAGACCAGCGCGTCGAGCAGCTCGTCCGAAGCCGAATCGCCCACCTGGAGGTCCGGGAAGCCGAACTCGCGCAGCATGTTGACGTAATTGCTCAGCCCGGCGTAGAAGTCGACCGACGCTCGGCCCGCCGCGTGCGCGGCCTCCGGATCGGTCTCGAACACGACCTTGTGCTCGGGGGCGAGCAGCACGTCCGGGCCAAGCGCCTCGCGGGCGTATTTCGTGTGCGCCACGGGGGTGAGGTAGGGATGCGCGACCGCCGTCCGGGCCGCCGACAGTTTGAGCACGCCCGAGCGCAGGGCGGCGAGCGCCATACGGTCCCTCGGCACCCCGGCCCCGTCGAGTTCGTCCAGATACGCGACGAGCGCTTGGTAGGGCGAGGTGTAGACGTCGGCGCTGCGCTCCGGGTGGCCGACGCCGACGCCAAGCAGCAGACGGCCGGGGAAACGCTCCTCAAGCCGGTGGTACGAGGCGGCCACCTCCCGCGCCGGCGCGGTCCAGACGTTCACGATCCCGGAGGCCACGGTGATGGACTCCGAATGCTCCAACACCCGCTCGACGTCGCGCAGGCCCGAGTCGAACACGCCGCCCACCCAGATCGCCCCGTAGCCGAGGCGCTCGACTTGCGCCGCCCTCGCGTTGCCGAAGCGGTCGCCGAGGCTCCATATTCCGACTTTCCCCAGCGGCGGCGTAGTCACGCGCCCGCTCCGGCGACCAGCCGCAGCTGTTCGGCCAGGGCGGCCAATCCGGGGATCGGGTCGCTCGCAGTCGGGATCACCTGGACCGCGACGTGGTCCGCGCCCGCGTCCAGATGCGCCCGCAGGCCGGGGACGATCCCGGCGGGCGTGCCGTACGAGACCAGCGCGTCGAGCCACGCCTCCGTCGGCGGGGCTCCGACTTCCAGGTCGGGGAAGCCGAGTTCCCGCCAGGCGTTCACGTAGTTGCGCAGCCCGAGGTAGAAGCTGCTGACCTGCCCGCCAACCGCGTGCGCCTTGGCCGGATCGGTCTCGAAGACGACCTTCGCCTCCGTCGCCAGCAGCGGACCGGCCCCGAGCCTCTCGCGGGCGAGGCGGGTGTGCGCCACCGGCATGAAGTACGGGTGCGCTCCGGCCGTGCGCTCGGCGGCGAGCTCGAGCATGCGCCCCCGCAGCGCGGCAAGGACGATCCGCTCCTTCGGCACGCCGCCCGCCGCCAACGCGTCCAGGTACGCGACCACGGCCCGGTAGGGGCTCTGGTACTCGGCCTGATGCTCCGGATGGCCCGCACCGATCCCCAACAGGAAGCGCCCTGGGTGGCGTTCTTCGAGCCGGTGGTAGGACTCGACGACCTCGCCGACGGGCGCGGTCCACACGTTCACGATGCCCGAGGCGACGACGATCCGTTCGCTCTCCGCGAGCGCGGCCTCGATCAGCGCGAGGTCCGCAGGCGGGGAGCCGCCGATCCAGATGGCTCCGTAGCCCAGCCGTTCGATCTCGGCGGCCCGCCCCTTGAAGTAGTCGAACGAACCGAAGACGCCGTATTGCCCGATGCGGAGATTGCTCACCTTCGACCCAACCAGGTTCCGCCCGGCGCTATTCCCGCCCTGCCGGGTTTTTCCTCTGCGGAACCGCCTCATGCAGCGCCCCGAACGCGAAACGGTAGATGTCGAGCTCGGCTTCGAGCTGCGCTATCCGACGTTTCGCCATCCCAAGCTCGGTTTTCGCCTCTGGAGTGTTGACGGGCGACACCCGGTTGCGCAGACGGCGGGCTTGCCTGTGCCACGAGTAGACGGTCTGCTGGTTGATGCCGAGGTCTCGTGCCACTTCAGAAACCTTTCGGCCAGATTCTACGAGATTCAGCACTTTCGTCCGGATCTCCGGGGGATAGCTGCTTCGGTTCATCAAAGCTCCTCTCTCGTTCGTGGTCATCGAACAGGGCAGGTGTTGCCTATGGCGAGAAAACCGCCGCTGGCGCGGGCGTTCGCGTCAGAGAGCTTGCCGACCCACTCGTATGGGGCCGGCTTGGCGAGGTCTTGCGCGCGACGGTCGGAGAGGGTCGCGCTGACCTGTCCGAGCGCCGCCTTATACGCTTCGATCTTCGCGCGCTGGTCCGTGTCCTCGACGCCGGACTCCGCGTACACGAGATACTGCTCGACCTGGTTGAGGACATCGAGGTCTTTGTCGACCGCCTGCTCGCCGAGATCCTTGGACGCGAACCCTTGCGACACCGGGACTTGGGCGCTCAACAGGGCGTTGACCCTCTCGACGGCGAATTTGAGCGCCACACAATCCTGCCCGGAGGGCGGACTCGTGTCGTTGTCTTGCGAACCGGCCCCGGTTCGCTCGGCCGGAGCCTGCTGCTGGTCCGAGTCCGAGCTTTGGCCGGGCTCAGGCTCTTGTTCCGAGACGCCGGGGAAGTCGCCTTGCTGCGGGATGCTGGGGAAGTCGGGGTCCGCCTTGGCCGGGCCGGGTTGCGGCTGAGCGCGCCGGGCTGCAGAGCGTTCGTCCCCGGACGCAAGCTGCTGGTGCCCGTGCTCAGCTCCGTGGAGAGCGGAGCGAGCGAGCCGGGCACTGTGCTCGATATCAGGCCGGGGATCGGCGAACTCGCCCATGGGTTCGGCCCCCCGGAGAACGGGCTGGTCTCCCCATAGATCCCGCCAGCCCCGGTGGGATCCGCCACTGGCGCGGAGGGATCCGCCCCCGCAGCAGAGACGCCGAGCAGCCCGTGGGCGAACAACGCCCCGACGAACACAGATGTCGCTTTCCAAGATTTCATGAGATTGACCTTTCTCTTTCGTAAGGTATGGGCGATGGGCCCGGAAGGCCCCGAGGCCCGGCCTTGGGGCCTTCCGAGTTGTTAGATCGGGTATTCGGTGCCGTACGTGGCGAGCGTGGAATGGGAGTAATCCGTGGTCACGCTCAGCAGGGCGAAGGAGCGCACGTTGACCGGCCCCCCGCAAGCGTCGATCTTCACATTCACATTGCGCACCCGCAGCCGCGCTTCGCTGCCCTTGAGCGGAATCCGGTCCATCGGAATCGCGACGATCCCGCCAGGACGCAACGTGAACTGGATGTTCCCGCCGATCGAACCGCCAAGCGATTGCGTCGACTGGGCCAAGCCGCCCGCCGCGCCGCCGACGTCAGCGATCTCCGGAGCGAGAATCGCGCGCCCGACGCCGTTCGCCGGCGATGCTTTATTCCCAGCGAATGGAATCCATTCCGAACAATGTTTTCAGCAAGGATTCGATAAGAATTCGGAGGCGGGCGCGCGAGTTGGAAAATCCGCCGAGGCAACAGAAAGAGAAATGCTCCCCTCCAAGCCTTCCGAAATATCTGATTTGAAATATCCGACTTTTCCCGAGAATCCTGGAACCCGCGTCCGAGGCATTGTCCTCCTGATCTTCGGCAAAGCCTCGCGGGCCGTTCCCGTCGCCTGTGCCGCGGCCGCCGCGAGCGCCGAGCGCCTGTGACCCCGTCGACAGGCGGGGATAGGCTATGCGCCATGGACGAGACCGCTTCGGGTGCTCCGGAGCCATATCGATCGGTCGAAGACGCGGACGACAGCGCTGCGGCCGACCGCCGGACGCTGCGCGGCCAGGTGCAGGACCGGCTGCTCGGCGGCGAGCGCAAATACAACCGCAGGGAGATCGCGGAGCTGATCGGCGTGCAGCCGTACCGCATCGCGCGGCTGTGGGTGGCGTTCGGGTTCGCCACCGACCCCGATCCCGAGGTGAAGATGTTCACCGACGGCGACCTGCAGGCGCTGCGCCTGTTCACCACGCTGGTCGACCGAGACCTGCTCGCCCCGGAAATGGAGTACACCGTGGCCCGGAATCTGGGCCAGAGCTTCGCCAGGATCGCGGAGTGGCAGGCGGAGACCACGTACGACCGGATCCGGGCCGCGGCGCTCGCCCGTCTGCCCGAGGGCGCGGACGAGGCGGAAGTGGTGACGTTGTCCGGCAAACTCGCCGGGACGCTTTTGGACGAGGTCCTGCCCGCCTTCGACTTCGTGCAGAGCTACCTCTGGCGGCGCCATCTCGCGGCGAACGCGCAGCGGGTCGGCGGCCAGACCGAGCACAAGCTCGCCGTCGGGTTCGCCGACATGGTCGGCTACACCCGGCTCACCCGCAGCCTCGACGAGCGCGAGCTGGGCCGGCTCCTCGAGTCCTTCGAGTCCACGGCCACCACGGTGATCACCCAGGAGGGCGGCTGGGTCGTCAAGACCCTCGGCGACGAGATCATGTTCGCCGCCGCCTCCCCGCAGAGCGCGGCGCGGATCGCGCTGGAGCTGCAAGATTTCGTGCCCGACGGCGAGGACGTGCCGCAGCTACGGGTCGGGGTCGCCTACGGCAAGGTGCTCACCAGGTTCGGCGACCTCTACGGGCCGACGGTGAACATCGCCTCGCGGCTGACCACCTCGGCGAAGCCGGGCGGCGTGCTCATCGACGGGGAGCTGGCGGAAGAGATCGTCGAAGAGCACGACATGCACATCAAGCCCTTGCGCCGCCCGCTGCAAGTCCGAGGCTACCGAAGGCTCGACGCGTACGCGCTGCAGTGGCGCCCGCGCCGGTCGTTCCGCTAGTTCACCGTCACCGGAGCCATGTTCACGCCCGAGACGGTGATCTGCTGCTTCTCGTTCGCGCCTGGCGGACTCTCGTAGGTCGCGGTGATCGTCTGCGACTCGCCTGGCAGCAGAGTGATGTCGTTCTGGTCCCACATGGCGAACGCCGCCTTCGGGGCGTCCGCCCGCAGGAAGAACGCGACCGAGTCCGACGTGTTGACAAGGCGCACCGAGACTTTCCCTTGGCTCGGCTCCCCGACGGTCACCGCGACCTGCGCGGGCGGCAGCGCGCGCAGCGCCTTGAAGTCCGCGTACTGCCGCATCGGCGCGTTCGGGAAATTCACCCGGTTGCCCCCGTTCGCCTCCCAGTCCACCTCGTCCGGCACGGCGGAGCGCCAGTACACATTGCGGTCCACCACCTCCTCGCCCCGTTTGAGCAGCACTTCCACGAAAAACACAGGCGCGCCGGCCGGGATGTTCGGCGTCAGCAACCCGTTTCGGACCTCCTGGCTGGCCAGCGCGCCGACCGGCGCGCTCTGGTCGTCGACCACGGTCCCGTCCACGCCCGCCACCTTGGTCTGCACCGTGAGGTCGTCCTGGGAGCCGATCCCGAAGTTGGCCACCGTCACCGTGCTGTCGTCATAGCTCAGCAGGGCGTGCACCGGGCGATTGGCCTCTGCGGCTCCGAAATACGAGCCCGGCTGGTCTCCGTCGCTCCCGTACAACGTCCACAGCAGCGACGGCCACCCCTGGTTGATCATGAAGTACACCAGCCCGGTCGACGGGTTCGCCGGATCGGTCGAGTACCGGATGAACGCCTCGAACTGCGCGCGGACGCTCTCGTAGTTCGCGAGCTGCGCCAACTGCACGAACGTCTCCAAGTCGGTCCACGGCCCGTACCGCTGCGCGAGCGCGGTGGAGAAGTTGTAGAGCGTCCCGAACGCGTACCCGTCGCCCGTCGCGGGCCCGTGCAAGTTCTTCCCGCCCCGCGCGGGCTGGAAGTTCGTGTGGTACTGGTTGTAATTCGGATCCCGCCACAGTTTGTCCAGCTCCTCGGGGGAGAGGAAGCGTTTGAGCGAGGCCAGCGTCGGGATGCTGTCCCCCGCCCCCTGCTCGCTGCCGAAGCCCCGCGAGCCGCTCACATTCGTCAACGTCTCGTTGTTGGGGCCGATGTGGCCGTGCTCGTACCAGAAATACGGGGGGACCCAGTCGTACGGGCCTTCCCGTTGCCCCGACCACTCCAGCGTCGGAGTGTTCTTGTACATCGCGGACGCGATGATCGGGACGTCGAACTCCGACTCGTTGAAGCCGCGCAGCGTCGCCCGCTCCTGCTTCGGCGTCGGCTCGTTGTCGCTCCACCCGTAAGTGATCACGCTCGGATGGTCGCGCTCGTGCTCCCCGATGCTCCGCGCCGACTCGTAGATGATGCGCTCGTCCCGGTCGGTGAGCATCGAATCGCTCGGCGGCTGCCACGCGTTGCAGCACATGAACCCGCCGAGCACCAAGATCCCCGCCCGGTCCATCTGCTCGTAGAAATCGTCCGGCTGGTCGTGGCCCTCCAACCGGATCGCGTTCAGGCCGAGATTGCGCACCAGCGCCACCTGCCGCGCCACGTCCTGCTTCGAATACCGCAGGAACAGATCCGGCGCGGACTCCCCGCCCCGGATCAACAGCGGCTTGCCGTTGATGCTGAACTGCCGCCATCCGCCGGGAGCCTCGGGAGTCTCGCCGACCAGCTTCGACTCCACCGTCCTGATCCCGAACGTCTCGCGCGAGGTGTCCGTCACGACCCCGTTCTGCAGCACGGCGACTTCGAGGGTGTACAGCGGCTGGTCCCCCATCGAATACGGCCACCAGACCTTCGGGCGCTGGATCGTCGCCGGATCGAAGACCACGTCCTTGAAGTTCTGGTCCGACGGCAAGTTCACAGCGGCCTGCAGCTCCACCGGCGGGCCGCCGTCGGGCGGGATGATCTTGGCGCGGACCTCCCCGCGCTGCGGCTGGTCCACGTGTTTGACGATCCGGGTCTTGACCGTGAGCTCGCTCTGCGAAAGGTCCGGGGCGTTCTTCTGCACGACATGCGTGTTCGTCTGGCCGAGCGCCCCGGTGACGCGCAGACTGATCGGGTACTGAACCCCCGTGTTGTTGTCCGGCGGGATCTGGCTCCAGTCCGCGCTGGAGGTGGTGAACATCCCCGCCGGGTCGTTCGGGTACACCATGAGGGCGAACGAGTTCTTGCCCGGACGCAGCCGCTCGGTCACGTCCAGCACGTGCTTCGCGTACGCGCCGCTGATCATCTCGCTGGTGGCGATCTGCACGCCGTTCAGCCACACGTCGGCCTCGCCCATCACGCCGGGGATCGAAATCTGGGCCCGCTGCCCCGGCTCCAGCCCCGGCCCGATGTCGAAATCGGTCCGGTACCACCACGGCACGGCGAAACGAGGCACCTCGACCGGCCCCGGCGCGGTGACATAGCCGAAACAGTCGCGCATATTCTGCGAGTAGAAGACGTTCGGGCACTCCCCGTTCTGCAACAGCGCGTTGATGAGCGTCCCAGGAGCCCCCGCGTCGTCCGGCTTCACCACCAGCCAGCCCTTGTTGCCCGTATGCGCAGGGTCCGAGACCTGCGACGGACGGTCGGCGGTGTCCGAGCTGCTGATCACCTGCCAGCCGTTGGCCCCGAGCACCGTCGTCCCGATCCGACTGCCTTGGATCGGCTGGACCGGCAACTCCTGCCCCGGAGCGCGCTTGGCGGCGAGGACGAGGAAGGCCGCGACCGCAGCAGCGCAGACCAACGCCAGCACCAAGATGAGCACGACCGTTCGCCTGGTACGGGCACCTTGCATGGACAGTCGTTCTTTCGCTCAGTCGACGTTCGGGCGACAGCGCCCCGCAGAGCCGAGGTTGGGAACCGGCCCCACGACCGCCTGTTCCCAACACAGGAACTCCACCTGGGGCAATGCTATCGCATCCGCACGCCGGGCGGCAACGGACGCTCGCCAAGGGCAGCCGACGACGTGCGAGTTCCCGCTCGATCGCCATGCCCGGCGCGACGGACGGCTCCGCCTCCCCGCGCAGATCGGAAAATTCAGCTCGACAGCTGTTCGTCCGCCGCGAGCCCCGGCCAGGACTAGCTGCGCGAAGCCAAAGCCATGATCGGCAACATCGAAATCACACCCCTCGCTGACCTGCGGCGAAGACGCGCGGCCCGTGGAGCCGAAGGTGGGAATTGAACCCACGACCGCCTGTTTACAAGACAGGTGCTCTGCCTCTGAGCTACTCCGGCGAACCTCCGTGGAGGGATGTCCAGCATACCTGACTGGCCGCCACAGAGTAGAATAGACCGCTGACGGCCCGAAAGCTGGAGAAAGGCGAAGCATGCCCACGAAGGAACCGGACGTGGTGTCCGAGGGGGACCTCGATCTCGACGAGGAGCTCGAGCCACTGGCCGACGAGACGGCCCTGCAGGCCAGGCGCGTGGTCGCGGCCTACGCGAAAGACGTCGACGAGTGCCGCACCCTGCTGGCGATGCTCGGGATTGGGCCGACGCAGCGCGCCGATGTCTGACGGTCCCGTGTCTGGAGCCGGGGAGACCGGCGCGGGGAAGTTCGTCATCGTCGCCAACCGGCTCCCGGTGGACTGGGAGCGCACCCCCGACGGGTCGGGCCGATGGCGGCGCAGCCCCGGCGGCCTGGTCACCGCGCTCGAACCCCTGTTGCGCGAGCGGGGCGGAGCCTGGGTCGGCTGGCCCGGCACGACCGACCCTCGGGTCGGCGAGGCTCCGATCACGTTCGACGACGGGCTCACCATGCAGCCGGTGCGGCTGACCGGACAAGAAGTCGCCGACTACTACGAGGGCTTCTCCAACGCCACGCTGTGGCCGCTCTATCACAATCTCATCGTCAAACCCGAGTTCTACCGGCAGTGGTGGAACTCGTATGTGGAGATCAACCGCCGGTTCGCCCAGGTCGCGAGCGAGTCCGCCGCGCCGGGTGCCACGGTCTGGGTGCAGGACTACCAGTTGCAGCTGGTGCCGAAAATGCTGCGCATGCTCCGCCCGGACCTCACCATCGGCTTCTTCCTGCACATCCCCTTCCCGCCGGTGGAGCTGTTCATGCAGCTGCCGTGGCGGCGCGAGGTCGTGGAGGGGCTGCTCGGAGCCGACCTCATCGGGTTCCAGCGCCCGCAAGCGGCGCAAAACTTCCTCTGGCTGGCCCGCGAGCTCACCGGGCAGGAGACCTCGCGCAACTCGGTCGGCGTGCGCGGCCGCTTCGGCGTGGTCCGGTCGGGCTTCCGCTCGGTCCGCGTCGGCGCGTTCCCGATCTCCATCGCCTCCGCCGAGATCGACCAGCAGTCCAAGACCCGCGCGGTGCGCACTCGCGCCCTCGCGATCCGCGACGAGCTGGGCAACCCCGACCGCATCCTGCTCGGGGTGGACCGGCTCGACTACACCAAGGGCATCGACGTGCGGCTCAACGCCATCGAAGAGCTCTTGGAAGAGAAGCGCATGGACCCCGAGCGGACCGTGTTCGTGCAGCTCGCCACCCCGAGCCGGGAGCGCGTGGAGAGCTATCAGACGCTGCGGGCGGAGATCGAGCGCGAAGTCGGCAAGATCAACGGCGAGCACGGCCAGGTCGGCCGCCCCGTGGTGCATTACCTGCACCGGCCGGTCGCGAGGGAGGAGCTGCTCGCGTTCTACGTCGCCGCCGACGCCATGCTCGTCACCCCGCTCGCCGACGGCATGAACCTGGTCGCCAAGGAGTACATCGCCTGCCGCAGCGACCTTGGCGGCTCCCTGGTGCTCAGCGAGTTCGCGGGAGCCGCCGCCGAGCTGCGCCAGGCCTACCTGGTCAACCCCTTCCACCTGGACGGCGTGAAAGACAGCATCGTCGCCGCGATGGAGCAAAGCTCCACCGAGGGGCGCCGCCGGATGCGGGCGCTGCGCCGCCAGGTCCTCTCGCACGACGTCGGGCGCTGGGCCCGGTCCTTCCTCGAAGCGCTGGCCGGCCAGATCGACGAGACCGCGCCGCTGGAGTCCGAGGAAGAACCGGCCTGACGCCGCCTGCTACGAGGCCTCCTCGTGCTCCGGCTCGGGCAGCCACAGCGCCAGGCCCAGCGCTATCGCGGGGACCGCGCACAACACTGTGAACACCGCGGCCGGTCCGTACGTGTTCGCGATCGCGCCGAACGCGGGCAAGAACACCCCGCCGATGCTCACCGCGAGGCCGAGCGTCACGCCCGAAGCCGTGCCCGGACGGGACGGGAGATAGTCCTGCCCGAGCTTCACCAGCACCGCGAACGGGATGTTCACCGCCACTCCCGCGAGCACCGCGCAGCCCAGCGCGAGATGCGGCTCCGCGACCAGCCGCAACGCCGCCAGCGCCGGAATCGCCGCCACGCTGCCCCAGCGCGTCGCGCGGGCCAGGCCCACCCGGTCGCCGAGCCGCCCGCCCGCCAACGTGCCGAGGACGCCGCCGACCAGGAAGCAGGTCAACGCCGCCCCTGCGAGGCTCTTCGAGGCACCGAGGCAGTCGATCCAGTACAGCCCGACGAAGGTGTTCACCCCGAAGAAGACCACCGAACGGACCACCTCCACGCACGTCAGAATCGCGAACGGCCCCCACCGGTCCCGGCCCGCGCGCTGCTGCGCCTCGCCCGGCTGCGCGCTGCGACGGGCCTCGTGCCGCCACAAGACGAACGCCATCAGCACAGCTGGCGGGACGAACAAAGCCATGCCCGCGAGGCCCAACGACACCAACGCCGGGGTGGCCAGCGCCGGGGCGAGGAAGAAGCCGATACTGCCGCCCGCCGCGAACAAGCTCATCGCCGTCGTGCTGTGCCGCGCGTCCCTGCGAGCCCCCCTGCCTGCGGCGGGATGGAACGCGGCGACGCCCAGTCCCGACAACAGCAGCAACGCCCACACCAGCGGATAGCCCGGCGCGATCCCGGCCAAACCCGCTCCCGCCGCCGCCAGCGCGAGGCCGACCGGCGCGAGCCACGGCAGGTGGCGGCGATCCGCCAGCAGCCCGAAAAGCGGCTGCGGCAGCGAACTGCCGAGCGCCGCCGCCAGCGCCAGCCCGGACGCGGCCAGGTAGCTGTAGTGACGCCCGACGACGAAGAACGGAATCGAGGCGGGGATCAGCCCCTGGTAAAAATCGTCCACCGCGTGCGCCGCCAGCCACACCCGCATCCGCTGCCACGCCGACCGCTCGACGACGGCCTCGTCCGCCGTCATCGTGCTCTCCATATCCATCTTGATGCTCACCGCTGCTCCAACTCGCATAGCTCCTGAATTTCCATACGCCGGCCAGCCGCCTGGAACGGCACGCTGACCTCGGCGGATCTCACTGTATGGGTAGCGCGCTGGTGCGTACTTCCGATATTCTGCCAATTTATGTCGGATTACAGCCAGGATCGCGTCGCGACTTCCGCGAACCTGCACGAAGCGGGCGAACGCATCGCCCGCCACCGGCATAGAAAGCATCAGATCGTCTACTCCAGCCGAGGAGCCGTCGCAGTCACCACGCCGAAGGGCACATGGATCGCGCCGAAGGACCGAGCAGTCTGGATCCCCGCCAACACCTGGCACGAGCACCGGTTCTACGGCAACACCCAGTTCCACGGCGTGGCGTTCGACCCATCGGATTGCGGCGACGACCGGCCCCGCCCCGCCGTCGTCACCGTGACCCCGCTGCTGCGAGAGCTCATCATCGCGTGCTCCGAGTCCGAGCGCCTCGCCCACGACGAAGCCGCACGACTGCGGGCCGTGCTCCTCGACCAGCTGCGCCACTGCCCCGAGATCCCGCTCAGCCTAGCCGCCCCGCAAGACCCCCGGCTCCTCCGCGCCCTTGAGATCATCGAGACCTCGCTCGCCGACCCCATCAGCCTCGACAAACTCGCCGCGCGGATCGGCATGGGAGAGCGCACCCTCAGCCGGGCCATCCGCGCCGAACTGGGCATGTCCTACCCCCAGTGGCGCGCGCAGATCCGGCTTTTCCACGCGACCATCCACCTCGCCAAAGGCTCTTCGGTGACCGAGACCGCCGTCCGCTGCGGCTGGGCGACCCCGAGCGCGTTCATCGACGCCTACCGTCAGGCCTTCGGGCGCACCCCCGGATCCCGGACCGGACGGGAAACGTCCTCCGTCTGACGGCAATACCCTGCTCAGTCGGGTCGTTCGTGCCGGTTCTCGCTCGGCGGTAGCAGCCGGGGCGGTGTTGCGCCTCAAGCGCCGGCGGGCCGGGGCAGCGCTGGTCGCGGACGTTCACATGAATTTCAACGGCCAAGATGGGACGGTAGCGCTCTGGCGTGGTGGTGAAGCGGGATGTTTTTCGACGCTTTCGCCAGGTTCTTGTAGTGCTCGGTCATGTTCTCCTCCGCAACGATCCCCGCACCCTCGTTCATACGTTCGATTCTATCAGAAAGTGTTGCACGTCGCAATAGAGGGGGCGTGGGAACCGGAGAATCAGCGCCGACGGCGGCGGGTAGTCCACGACTCGTGCAGGTGCGCGTCCCGATAGCCCCGGCAGTAGTCCCAGCTCACATAATCTCTCGGGTCCGGCTCGAACGGCGGCTCGTGCGGGGCGGTCGTGCCCGCGCGCAGCAACTGCTTGAGATTCGACCGGAGCATGTCCCAATCGTGGTAATGCTCCTCATGGCACTCGTCACACAGAATGACCAAACCCCGGATCCCCCTGGGCCGCAAAAGCTCCTCGAACGCGCTCAGATCGAGCAAATCCTCCTCGATCGCCTCCCGCTCTTGCTCGTCAATCGGGGTCGCCACGTCCTCGTCTTCGAACTCCGCCCACCCCGAAGCGCTCAGACCGTGGAAGGGCGTGTCGCGGTCGAACGGGTCGTGGGGCAGGTCCTCGTGCACATCTTCCACACTACCCTTTCTCCCACCGATTACCATGTCAAGTGTGAACATCGCACTGCCCGAAGCCCCCACCCCGACCGGCGGAGACGACCCGACCAAGATCGCGATGCTCGGGTTGACCTTTGACGATGTGCTCCTGCTCCCCTCCGAGTCGGACGTGATGCCCGCGGAGGCCGACACCTCGAGCCAGCTGACGTCGAAGATCCGGTTGCGCGTGCCGCTGGTGAGCTCCGCGATGGACACCGTGACCGAGGCGCGGATGGCCATCGCCATGGCCCGCGCGGGCGGGCTGGGCGTGCTGCACCGCAACCTCTCCGCCTCGGAGCAGGCGCAGGCGGTGGAGACGGTGAAGCGGTCCGAGGCGGGCATGGTCACCGACCCTGTGACGTGCCGCCCGGACATGACCCTCGCCGAGGTGGACGCCCTGTGCGCCCGGTACCGGATCAGCGGCCTTCCGGTGGTCTCCAACGACGGGCGGCTCGTCGGCATCATCACGAACCGGGACATGCGCTTCGAGGTGGACCAGAACCGGACCGTCGACGAGGTGATGACCAAGCAGCCGCTGGTCACCGCCCCGCAAGGGGTCACAGCCGCGGCCGCGCTCGGCATCCTGCGCAGGCACAAGATCGAGAAGCTGCCGGTGGTCTCCGGTGACGGCTCGCTCACCGGGCTGATCACCGTCAAAGACTTCGCGAAGACCGAGCAATACCCGAACGCGACCAAGGACGAGGACGGTCGCCTACTGGTCGGGGCCGCCGTCGGCGTCGGGGACGAGGCGTGGGAGCGGGCCATGGCCCTCGCGGACGCCGGCGTGGACGTGCTCTTCGTCGATACCGCGCACGGCCACAGCCGGAAAGTGCTGGAAATGGTCTCCAAGCTCGTCGCGGAGCTCGGCGAGCGGGTGGAGATCGTCGGCGGGAACGTCGCGACCCGCCAGGCTGCGGCGGCGCTGGTCGCCGCTGGCGCGAAAGCGGTGAAGGTGGGCGTCGGACCGGGCTCCATCTGCACCACGCGCGTCGTCGCCGGAGTCGGGGCTCCGCAGATCACCGCGATCCTCGAAGCCGCCGCCGGCTGCCGGGCCTCGGGGGTGCCGGTGATCGCGGACGGCGGGCTGCAGTCCTCCGGCGACATCGCGAAGGCGCTCGCCGCGGGAGCCTCAACCGTCATGGTCGGCTCCCTGCTCGCGGGCACCAGCGAGTCCCCCGGCGAAGTGATCTTCGTCGGCGGCAAGCAGTACAAGAGCTACCGGGGCATGGGCTCGCTCGGCGCGATGTCGAGCCGGGGCAAGGCGAAGTCGTACTCCCGCGACCGCTACTTCCAAGACGACGAGCTGGCCGAGGACAAACTGGTGCCGGAGGGCATCGAGGGCCGGGTGCCGTTCAAAGGCCCGCTGCCCAGCGTCATCCACCAGCTCACCGGCGGGCTGCGCGCCGCGATGGGCTACACCGGGTCGACCACCATCGAAGAGCTCCAGCAGGCGAAGTTCGTCCGGATCACGGCGGCGGGCCTGCGCGAGAGCCATCCGCACGACATCACCATGACCGCGGAAGCCCCGAACTACGCGCAACGATAGGACCAACGGCGGGTAGACTCACTCGACATGGATCAACTCGTCGAGATCGGCAAGGGCCGAACGGCTCGTCGGACCTACCAGCTCGACGACATCAGCATCGTCCCGTCCCGGCGGACGCGTTCCTCGAAGCATGTGTCCACCTCGTGGCGGCTCGACGCGTACTCGTTCGACTTCCCGCTCGTCGCGCACCCGACCGACGCGGTCGTCTCGCCGTCGACCGCCACGCAGCTCGGCAAGCTCGGCGGCCTCGGCGTGCTCAACGGCGAGGGCCTCTGGTCGCGGCACAGCAACGTGGACCAGCTCTTAGCGCAGGTGGCCGAGGTCGCCGGGGGCGACGCGGACCCGCGCAAGGCCGTCCGCCTGCTCCAGGAGCTCCATAGCGCGCCGATCCAGCACGACTTGCTGGCTTTGGCCGTGCGGACCGTCAAAGACGCGGGGGTCACCACCGCCGTGCGCGTGAGCCCGCAGAACGCGCGCGAGCTCACCCCCGTGCTCCTGCACGCGGGCATCGACCTCCTGGTCATCCAGGGCACCATCATCTCCGCCGAGCACGTCACGCAGGACGCGGCGGATCCGATCAACCTCAAGACGTTCATCGGGGAACTCGACGTCCCCGTCATCGCGGGCGGGGTGAGCGACTACCGCACCGCGCTGCACCTGATGCGGACCGGAGCCGCCGGGGTGATCGTCGGCTACGGCTCCACCGAGGGCGTCACCACCAGCGAAGACGTCTTGGGCATCGGCGTGCCGATGGCCACAGCCATCGCGGACGCGGCCGCCGCGCGGCGCGATTACCTCGACGAGACCGGCGGGCGCTACGTGCACGTCATCGCGGACGGCGACATCATCAGCTCCGGCCAGCTCGCCAAGGCCATCGCCTGCGGAGCCGACGCCGCCATGCTCGGAGTCCCCTTCGCCCAAGCGGTCGAAGCCCCCGGCCTCGGCTGGTACTGGCCCTCCGCCGTCGCGCACCCTTCGGTGCCGAGGGGCGCGGTCGCCCCGATCGACGTCGCCGAGGACGAGGACCGCCCGACGCTCGAGCAAGTCCTCTTCGGCCCGTCGGAAGACCCGTTCGGCACGACGAATCTGGTCGGCGGGCTGCGTCGCGCCATGGCCAAGTCCGGCTACAGCGACATCAAGGAGTTCCAGAAGGTGGGACTCTCGGTCGGGGTTTGACAAAGGCTACCCTTATGTCAAACAGGCGAGCGGCCTAGTGTAATTTCGATAACACCACAGCCCCATACCGCCCTCGCCCCATTCCTCGTGTTCGAAAGAGGCCGCCAGCATGCCCGAAAAACGTGATTTCGACGTCCTTGTCATCGGTTCTGGATTCGGGGGCTCTGTCACCGCGCTGCGGCTCGCGGAGAAGGGCTACAGCGTGGCCGTCCTCGAAGCGGGGAGGCGGTTCGAGGACGACGAGCTCCCCAAGACCAACTGGAACATCCGCAAGTTCCTCTGGGCCCCCAAGCTCGGCGCGTTCGGCATCCAGCGCCTCCACTTCCTGCCCGACTGCACCGTCCTCGCCGGGGCCGGGGTCGGCGGCGGGTCGCTGAACTACGCCAACACTCTTTACATCCCGAAAGACCCGTTCTTCAACGACCCGCAGTGGGCGCACATCACCGACTGGAAGTCGGAGCTGGCCCCGCATTACGCGCAGGCGCAGAAGATGCTCGGCGTGACGATCAACCCCGCGCCGACGCATTCGGACCGGGTCATGCAAGCGGTCGCCGAGGACATGGGCGTCGGCGACACCTTCGTCTCCACCCCGGTCGGCGTGTTCTTCGACAAGCCCGGCTTCACCGTCCCCGACCCCTTCTTCGGCGGGGCCGGTCCCGCCCGGACCGGCTGCACCGAGTGCGGCTCGTGCATGACCGGCTGCCGGGTCGGCGCGAAGAACACCCTGGTCAAAAACTATCTCGCCCTCGCGGAGAAGGCCGGGGCGAAGGTCTTCCCGCTCACCGAGGTCCGCCAGGCGCGCCAGCTGGCGGACGGAACCTGGGAGGTTCGCACCCGCCACCCCGGCTCCTGGTTCGGCAAAGCAAAGCAGGTCTTCACCGCGCGCAATGTCGTGGTCGCGGCTGGCACCTGGGGCTCGCAGCAACTGCTGCACCGGATGAAGTCCGAGGGCGTGCTGCCGAAACTGTCCGACCAGCTCGGCCAGCTCACCCGGAGCAACTCCGAGTCCATCCTCGGCGCGGCGCGCCCCAAGGTGGACGAGGACGACAACCTGAGCCAGGGCGTCGCGATCACCTCCTCCTTCCACCCGGAGGAGAACACCCATATCGAGCCGGTCCGCTACGGCAAGGGCGCGAACGCGATGTTCCTGCTCGGAGCCTTGCTGACCGACGGCGACGGCAAGGGGCCGCGTTGGCTGACCTACCTGCGCGAGCTCATCCGCGATCCGAGGCCCCAGCTCATGGTGTTCAAGCTGCGCCGGATGAGCGAGCGCACCATCATCGTGCTCGTCATGCAGACCCTGGACAACTCGCTGACCACCTTCGTCAAGCGCGGCCTGTTCGGACGCTTCAAGATCTCGTCCAAGCAGGGCCACGGCGAACCCAACCCGACCTGGATCCCCAAAGGCAACGAGGCCGCGCGGCGGATCGCCGAGAAGATCGGCGGCAGGCCCTTCGGGACGTGGCCCGACGTCTTCAACCTCACGCTGACCGCGCACTTCATCGGCGGCGCGGCGATCTCCGACTCCCCGGAGAAAGGCGTCATCGACCCGTACCACCGAGTCTGGGGCTATCCGACCCTGTTCGTGACGGACGGGGCCGCGATTTCCGCGAACCTCGGCGTGAACCCCTCCCTGTCGATCACCGCGCAGGCCGAACGCGCCGCCTCGCTGTGGCCGAACAAGGGCGAGGAAGACCCCCGCCCCGCCCAAGGCCAGCCGTACCAGCGCCTTGAGCCGGTCGCTCCGAAGAACCCGCAGGTGCCCGCCAGCGCACCGGCTGCGCTGCAGTGGCCGACGGTGCGCTGACCGCTGGCACGACGCGGCTAGTCGCTTCGGATTGTCTACGATGGCCGGATGGAACGGACGGCGCTTTCGCAACTCACCCGGCCCCGCACCCTCTCGGCAGGCTGCCTCGCCGCAGCCGGCGCGCTGGCCGTCATTGGGCTGCCCGCCTCGGCCCATTCCGAGCCGTCGCCATCCCTAGCGCTCGATCGCACGGTGACCAGCACCTCGACCAGGACGAGCACCCACACCACGACGGTGACCACTACCCACACCACGACGGTGACCATCACTGGCACCCCTCCGAACACCACAACGCCGCCGACGGCGGCGGACCCCTCCTGATACCCTCTCGCGTATGAAGGCGCGCTGGTGGGCAATCTCGATCTTCGTGGTCGTCCTCGTGCTTGGAACCTGCGGGTTCAGCGGCTGGTTGGCGCTGCGCGCGCTCGAAACCGGATTGCAGGGCCACGGCGACACGCCCATGTCCCGTGAGCGCGCACGCTGGTTGCTGCCGAAGGAGATCACCGATTTCCGGCTCGTCTCCGGCTGGTACTTCGACGGCGGCTTCCATCCGGGGACCGACCCGAGGAACATCCACGCGCGCATCAGACAAGCGGACGTCCCCGCGCTCGACGCGGCGCTGACGAAGGACGAGCATCCCCGCCTTGTTTTCGGCGAGCCGACCGAGATCGACGCGCATTTCGACCTCGAAACGAAAGCCAAGCCGACCGTCCCCGCCGGGAGCGTCGCCTGGGGCAGGCTCGGCCAGTACGGAGAGAACTACTTCGTGCTCTGCCCGCCGAGCCCGCCGCAGCCCGGCGACGGCGGCTTTGCCGTGGACTTCTACTACGTCGGCGAGGTGCATTAAGCCTGCTACTACGTTGGCGAGGCGCATGAAGCATTGCCCGCACGGTTTCGCCCCGGCAATCTCCTGTTCACGCGCCGCCGCTAGATTCCGCGCATCATGAGGGAATCCTTTGTCCGAAGCGTCGTCGTGGCCTCGACGCTGGCGGCGCTCGCAGGGTGCGCCTATCAAGAAGCCCAAACGGGTTCGGACGACATGGGCCGCGTGCCGCCCGATCCCTATTTCTTCGCCGGGCCGCTCGACGGCTCCGCTTCGGGCGACAACACCGTGCTTTTGATCAACCGGGCCATCCGCCGGATCGACGTCTGCGGGTTGGTCGACCCGCTCGCGAGCGCGCAAAAAATCCCCGGCTTCTACAGCTGGGGGTACCACAACGCCGTCGGCGAGCATTCCCGCGACCTCTCCAGCTGTCGGCTCTTCATTCAGACGGCGCAGCCGAACGGCCGAACCAGAGGGGACTCCGACCTTTTATTCGTCGGCAAGAAATCCGACATCCCCGCCCTTCGAGACGCGCGGAAAGACGGCGATCTGCTCATCGCCGAACCCGAGGGCAGACCATGCCTGGCCGCCGCGCCCCTCGATCTCGCCAGCCTGCCCGACGCGCCCGCCATCAGCCCGCAGAACCAGACGTATCTCGCCGCGGAATCCTCCGCCGCCCCGCGCTCGTGCGACCAAGCGGCGGCGATCGTCGTCGCGGCCAAGGACAAAGCCGCCCAACGGCTCCCCCACCGCGACGAGCGGAGCCCGACCCGGCTCGCCCTCGACGATCCGTGCAGCCTCGGCGGGCCGGAATTGGGCCGCCGAACGGCCCAGTCCAGCAAGTTCGACGGGCAGACCCCGTCTTGCGACTTCCTCCTCGCCGCCGCCCCGCAGCGCGAGGTCCGCATCACGTTCGTGCTCGTCGCCCCGAGCGAGGAGGCTTCATGGCGCGAGCAGACCGTCGACGGGACGGACGTGCGCATCGCGCCCGCGCAGCCAGGAGGCGCGTCCGACTGCGGCGAGGCATATGCCGTCCTGCCCGAGCCGCCGCTCATGCCGATCCGCGCGTCCGGCGGGATCGCCGGGGCCGCCGATGCCCGGACCCCGGCGATCCGGGTCTCCGGGACGTCGGTCCGAGCCCAGTTCCACAGCTGCGACGCGCTCGCGCAGATCGCCGCCTCCGCCGAGGCGAAGGCCGGGACGTGATCGTGCCGGTTCTGGCACAATGAGCGCAATGCGCACCGTTCTCCTGCCCGACCAGTCGAACCCGGCCTTCTTCTACAACGTGCTCACCGCATCGGTTGTGCCGAGGCCGATCGCCTGGGTCTCCTCCCTCGGAGCCGACGGCACGGCGAACCTCGCCCCCTACAGCTTCTTCACCGTCGCCAGCACGGTCCCGCCTGTGGTGCAATTCACCTCTGTGACCGAGAAGGACAGCGTCCGCAACATCCGGGAGACCGGCGAATTCGTGATCAATATCGCGACGGCCGCGCTCTTCGAGCAGATCAACGCCACATCGGCCGCGTACGGCCCGGAGATCGACGAGTTCGAGGCCGCCGGGCTGGCTGGCGAGCCGAGCGAGAAAGTCTCCGCCCCGCGCGTGGCGCGCTCGCCGTTGGCCATCGAATGCGCGCTGCGCGAGATCATCCCGGTCGGCAATGGCTTCCTCGTGCTCGGCGACGTGCTCTGCGTCGCCGTTGACCAAACCGCGCTCGAAGCCGACGGGCTGCCCGGCTTCGCCGAGCTCGCGCCGCTCGCCCGCCTCGGCAGGCTGGAATGGGGCTTCCCCGGCGACGTGCGGGCCTTGGACCGCCCGACAGTGTGAACTTGGCCCGAGGGGGAGCGAAGCGCGGACGGGCCGAAGCAGTTCTAGTACCTTAGTCTGCATGACAGCCCAGGACCTCTCCGCCGAGCTGCGCCAAGCGCTGCTCGCCGTGGCCCGCACACCAAGGCTTCTCGTGGCCTGCGACTACGACGGAACCCTCGCTCCCATCGTGCTGCGCCCGGAGGACGCGAGGCCGTTGCCCGAGGCCGCTCGGGCGTTGCGCTCCCTCGCCGAGCTGCCCAACACCACCGGCGCGTTGATCTCCGGGCGGGCGCTGCGCGACCTCGCCACCCTCTCCCGCATGCCCGCCGAGGTGTATCTGGTCGGCAGCCATGGCTCGGAGTTCGACGTCGGCTTCGTCAACGCCATCGACGACGAGTCCCGCGCCCTGCTCGGACGCGTCGCCGCCGAGCTGGAGCGGATCATCCGGGAGGAGCAGCCGCAGGCGCGGATCGAGCGCAAACCCGCGAGCGTCGCCTTCCACGTCCGGGGCATCGAGGAGCAAGCGGCGGAGGCGGCGCTGAACCTCGTGCGCGAGGGCGCGGCGGCCTGGGATGGCGTGAACGTCACCGAGGGCAAATCGGTGATCGAGCTGTCCGTCATCCACACCGACAAGGGCGAGGCGCTGGACATCCTGCGACACCAGGTCGGAGCCACCGCCGCCGTGTTCTTCGGCGACGACGTGACCGATGAGCGCGCTTTCGTCCGGCTGCACGGCCCGGACGTCGGCGTGAAGGTCGGGAACGCGGCCACCGCCGCGAAGTTCCGGGTGAAGGACCCCGCCCAGGTCGCCACCGCGCTCGCCTTCCTCAGCGAGGAGCGCAAGCTCTGGCTGAGCGGCGGCCACGCCAGCCCCATCGAACGGCTCACCATGCTCGCGAACCCGCGCACGGTCGCGCTGCTCACCCCGGACGCGACCGTGACGTGGCTCTGCCATCCCGAGCCGGATTCGGGGGCCGTGTTCGCGCATCTGCTCGGCGGGGCCGAGGCGGGCTTTTTCAGCGTCGAGCCCGCCCGAGCCGCACTGCCCCTCTCCCAGCGCTATGTCGACGGGACGATGACCGTGCAGACCCGGTGGGCTTCGTTGCAGGTCACCGACTACCTTGAGCATGGGGCTCCGCAGGGCCGCACCGATTTGACCAGGGTGATCGAAGGAGCCGCGAAAGCAGTGGTCCGTTTCGCGCCCCGCCCGGACTTCGGCAACGCGCGGATCTCGCTGCAAGTCGAGGAGGACGGCATCCGGGTCCACGGGACCAACGACCCGTTCGTGCTGCGCTCCCCCGGTGTCGTGTGGACGGTGGACGAGGACGGGCCGCAGCCGACCGCGCACGCGGAAGTGGACCCCTCGTCCGGCCCGATCGTGCTGGAGCTGCGCTGCGGCTCCGACGACCTCGGACCCCACCCCGTGCCCGAGCCGCAGCGGCGGCAGGAGGCCGAACGGTACTGGCGGGACTGGGCCGAGACCCTCGATCTGCCCCCGGTGAAACCTGATTTGATGAAGCGCTCCGCCCTCACCCTGCGCGGCTTGGCGCACACCGACTCCGGGGCCATCCTCGCCGCGGCGACGACCTCGCTGCCTGAGGAGATGGGCGGAGTCCGCAACTGGGACTACCGCTACTGTTGGCTGCGCGACGCGGCGATGACCGCGTCCGCGCTGGTCTCGCTCGGCTCGCTCGGCGAAGCGGAGGGGTACCTCGCCTGGCTGCACCGCGTGCTGGAGAGCGTGGCGCATCCGGAGCGGTTGCACCCGCTGTACACCATCCACGGCGGGGCCATCCCCGCCGAAGCGGTGATCGACACGCTGCCGGGCTACGCGGGCTCGCGGCCGGTCCGGGTCGGGAACGCGGCGGACCACCAAGTGCAGCTCGACGTCTTCGGCCCCGTGGTGGAGCTCATCGCCGCGCTCGCGGCGGCCCGCGCGAAGGCGAACCCCGAGCAAGAGCCGCTCACCGCCGAAGACTGGGAGCTGGTCGTCGCGATGGTGTCGGCGGTCGAGAAGCGCTGGCGCGAGCCCGACAACGGGATCTGGGAGATCCGGGGCAACCCCCGCCACCACGTGTACTCCAAGGTGATGTGCTGGGTGACGGTGGACCGGGCGATCACGCTCGCCGAGCTGCACGGCCGCAAGGCGGCGAGAGAATGGCTGCTCTTGCGCAACCTGATCCGGGAGGAAGTCCTCCGCGAGGGCTGGAACGACACGGCCAAGTCCTACACGGCGGCCTACGACGGGAACGACCTCGACGCGGCCACCCTGCATATCGGCCTCTCCGGCCTCTTGGACCCGAAAGACGACCGGTTCAAGGCGACGGTCCTGGCGACTGAGACCGAGCTGCGCAGCGGAGCCACGGTGTACCGCTACCACCACGACGACGGCCTGCCAGGAGGCGAGGGCGGCTTCCACCTCTGCGCGGCGTGGCTGGTGGAGGCGTACCTGCTCGTCGGGAGGCGCGGATCCGCCGAGGCGCTGTTCGACCAGCTGGTGCGCTCTGCGGGGCCGACTGGCCTGTTGAGCGAGGAGTACGACCCGGTCGCGGAGCGCGCGCTCGGCAACCACCCCCAGGCGTACTCGCACATCGGGCTGCTGCGGTGCGCGCAGCTGCTCAGCGCGCGCTGAGCGGCCCGCTCAGCCGAGCTGCGCGGCCCAGGCGGTCGCGATCTCGCGGTTGACCGAGCACGGAGCCGTCTCGCTCCGGACCTCGACAGTGGCCAGCCGCGTCTCGGACTCGTCCACCTCGCTCGCGTCCACCGACCTCGGCAGCAACGGGGTTTTCACCATCAGATAGACATCGCAGTGCAGTTTGTCGGACGACGGGCGGTACGACCCCGTCGCAGCGTCGAACGCCCCGTTGTACACCAACAGCATCCTGTCGCCGCGCGGCGTGGTCTGCGCCTCGATGACGTTCCACGGGTCGCCCTGCTGGTTCGCGAACTGCGCCGGGCGCAGGCGCACGCTCAGCTTGACCAACGTCGGCCCCATCCTGAACCCGCACCAATGCGTCCCGACGTCCGCGTCCGACAAGCCGGTCGCCCCGGCCACTTTCCTGGCCGGCAGGCACGGGTCCGCCTCGCCGACTTTGGCGATCGGGTCGGCCCGCAGCCATTGCGGGGCTCCCTTCGCCACGACGCGGGCCGCGGCGGCTGCTGCGACCGCATGACCCCGGACGCAGGGCTCCTCGCCCCGGTCCTCGGGGGCGGTGATCTGGGCTTGGAAGTCCGTCAGCCGCTCCGGCGCGGAGGGGAGCTGGGAAATCCCGAGATCGAACACGTAGAGGCAGGTGCCGGGCTCGGCCGGGGCGTGCCGGTGCACCACGACCGAGCCCACTGAGAACCGGCTGACCTCCCGCATCGTCGGCGGGTTTTGCGAGACTTTCACCGTCACCACGGACGGCGCGTCCCCTCGGAACACGACTGCGCACGCGGAGAGGTCGCCGTCGGCCCCGTACTGCTGGAAGTCCGGGTCGGCTGCGACCAGCTTCACCGGGTCCACCAAGCCGCACGGGTTGATCCGCCGATGCGCGCGCAGGACGAACAGCTTGCGCCGCATCTTCAAGTCGAGGGAGAACCCGTAATCGTCGAGCTGGCCGCCGAAAAAGTAACTGGCCGCCTGATTTCGCCCGGAGGCTGCGGACGGGGCCGTCCCCTTCGGCGGGGCGGATTTCTGGACCGGCAAAGGAGCGGCGGCGACCGCGAGCGAGCACACGACGGCCAGCACGGCGCACACCGCCGTCATACGCAGAAAAGCATCCCTGCGACGCGCCGCAGGGGCAGTCACAACCGCACGTTCCGGAATTCCAACAGCTTCGTGTCGAGCTCGTCCAGCTCACGGACGATGTTCCGCTGCGCGCCGACCCGGCGCGGGGCCGAAAGCCGCCGCGCGGTCGCCACCGCCTCGGCGAGCACCTTGAGCCGGTCCTCGGCGTGGGCGCTGAACTGGGCGAGATCCGTGTCGCCCGGAGTCGCGGCCACCAATGCGGCGGTGTCCGAACGAGTCAGCTCGATCCGCTCAGACAGCGCCGCGAGCCGGTCCGCGCGGGAGGATTGCGGGGCGGCGAGCCGCTGCGCCTTGCCCGCCTGGTAGCTGTCGTAGAACGCGCGGGCCCCAGTCGCCGCGCGGTAGCCGAGCGGGATCGCCACCGGAGTCAAAAGGCGTGCGACCGACAGCAGCCGCTTGACCTTCTTTGTGGACAAAAGCCTGCCTTCGCGCGCTTTCGCCAGCTCCAGCGCGGCGAGCTTGACCGCCGCCTGGTCGTGGCGCTTCGAGGTCTTCGCGTGCAGTTTCGCGATCTTCTTGCTCGGCGCGGCTTCCTCCCCCACCGCCGCGAGCGCCGTCTCGAGAAGTCGTTCCACCCGCTGCGCGCGTGACTGCGCGCGGCGCGCGGCGCGCTTGCGTTTGTCGCCGAATATCGCCACCTGGGCCGACCTCCGTTGCTTTTTCCAGCTCGAAAGCTATCGCTGACCGGCTCAGCATACCGTGGGCGGTCAGAGCGCGCGCCCACCGGGCAAGCCGGTCTTCTCCTCTCCGCTAGGAGAGCGTGACTTCTCTTCCCGCCACCGCCGCGCGCTTGAGCTCCGCCATCTCGTCGAGCACCTCGTCGAGAAGAGCGGGCTCCCCGAAGAACGGGCTCGACTTCGCGTCTTCCCCGCCGGAAAGCACGATATCGACCTCGTCGATGACCGCGTTCCACACTCGCACCAGCTCCGCCGTCGTCAACACTCTGTGCCCCACCGCCAACGAGTCCGCGAACACGGGGTCGTAGCGGCGCACTGCGGCCAATGCGACCGAACGCGTCTTCTCGCCCAACGACACATCTCCGACCTGCGTCATCACGACCACCTTCGTCCTGCGAACCGAAAACAAGAACCATATGTGCTCTTTCAGCATAAAGAGCCTGGCCATGATGCGCAGCTCCACCACAGCCGATTCCAACGCGCCTCACAACGGGGAGCCGCACGAGGCCCGCCACACCCTTCACGGCGGAGCCTTCGGCCCGGTTGCCTTACCATGCGAGGGGCCCATTCCCCGACCGGCGGCAGGAGAGCATGTGGAAACGGTCGAGCTGACCCCGAATCTGACCATGCTGCGCGTCAACGGCTGGCAGATGTACCTCTGGTCGGACGGCGAGTCCCGCACGCTCGTCGACACTGGCCCGCCAGGTTCCGGCGAAGCCGTCAGGCGCGCGTGCCCTGGGCTCGACCGCATCATCCTGACGCACGGGCACATTGACCACTGCGGCTCCTCTGCGGAGCTGCGCGAGTGGAGCGGCGCGCCCGTCCTCGCCGGCCAGCAGGACGCGGCGGCGATCCGAGGCGAAGCGGCGCTCGCCCCGCCCGTGTTCGAGGACTGGGAACGTCAACTGCACGCCCAAGTCGCCTCGGACCTCCCTCCCCTCGCTCCGCCGTCCCCGGTGGACGAGGAGCTGCGCGGCGGCGAGACGCTCGACTTCGGCGGCGGCGCGGAAATCATCGCGACGCCAGGCCACACTGAAGGCAGCATCGCTATCTACCTGCCGCGTCACCGCGTCCTGCTGACCGGCGACACCATCGCCCAGCACAACGGCGAAATCATCCTCGGCGTGTTCAACCAAGACCGCGCCAGGACCATCGCCTCATGCAAACTCCTCAGCGAGCTCGACGTGGACATCGCGTGTTTCGGCCACGGCGATCCGCTGCTCTCCGACGCCTCTGCGCGACTCCGCCGGACCGCTGCCGCGCTCTGAACCGCCCGGCGCGCGCGGCCGGCCAGCGCGGCGCGGGCAAACAACTTGTCTAGCGGGGCTTCCAGTGCCACGGCGGGATGGTGAGCATCCGCAGCCCAGGGACTTTCGTCTCGCCGAAGTCTTTGGCGAGTTCGAGCTGGACCGCGCCTCGATCGTCGATGGGGTCGTCGTCTTCCGTCTGCAAGTCGCGCAACGACCGCGCGCCGAGGCAGTGCAGCAGCGCGCCCGAATGCGTGATCACGACGACCTGGGCCCGGCTTGCCGCCGCTCGGATCAGCGTGGCGAGCGGTTTGATGAGATCAGGGTGCAGCGAGGTCTCCGGCTCGTTGAGCACCATGAGCGACGGCGGCCGAGGGCTCAGCAGCGCCGCGGCCCAAAGGATGAAACGCAAGGTGCCGTCGGACAGCTCGGCCGCGCGCAGCGGTCTGAGCATGCCGCGCTGGCGGACTTGGAGATCGAAAAGCCCGTCGTACACCGCGACCGACACCTGCGCCCCCTCGAAAGCGTCCGCCACCACCCGATGGAAGGTCTCGTCCCCGATTTCGATGATCGTCTGGACGGCGGCGGCGAGGTCGGACCCGTCGTTGGAGAGCACCGGCGTGCGCGTCCCGATATGAAGAGATCGGGCGGGCGCGCCAGGGTCCACCCTGAATCCGTCATAGAAGCGCCAGCCCCGAAGCGTTTCCCGGACCACGCCGAGCTCGGGCAGCCTTCCGGGGAACTCGGCGAGCACGCTGCGGTACGTCGGCAACGACCGGCTGATTCCCTCGAACCCCCTGCCGGACTCGGCACGGGCCTCGACCACCGCCCGCGTCCGCTGCACCAGCGTCGTGTTCGGGCGGGGAGCCGGGCCGGTGAACACGAACTCGCGCTTGATCTCCGGGTCCAGCTCGAACGCCGACTCCTCGTTCGGCGCGGGCAGGCCGAGATCCACCGCATAGCCGAAATCGCTCGAAGCGTAGCCGAGGTCGACCGACGCCGGCCTCGTGTGGGGCGCGCCCTTCGCGATCCCGGTCCGCCGCGCTCTTTGCGGCTGCTCAGGCCCGGCCCACATCGCCGACTGCAGGCCGCCCTGGCGGGCCAACGACCCGATCACCTCCCCGTGGCCGCAGTCGGCCAACAGCTGCAACGCCCGATAGAGCGATGACTTCCCTGTGCCGTTGGCCCCGGTCACCACCGTCAGCCGGTACAACGGGAGCACAAGCTCGCGCAACGACCGATAACCCCGAATCGCGACTGTCGTCAGCATGCCGGAAGTGTAGCCAGCCCCACCGACAATCCAGCCGACGCGACGACAGCCCCGCAACGGACTCCGGGGCGGGCCGCTCGCGCGGCACGCCCCGGAGAACGAACGTCGCAGACCTCAGCGCGGAGCCATGCGGATGGCTCCGTCCATGCGGATCGTCTCGCCGTTGATGTAGTCGTGCTGCACGATGAACGCGGCGAACGCGGCGTACTCGTCGGGCTTGCCGAGGCGCTGCGGGAACACGACGGCCTCGGAGAGGGTCTTCTTGAACTCCTCGGTCACGCCCGCGAGCATCGGGGTCTCGATGGTCCCCGGCGCGATGGTCGCGACGCGGATGCCGCTGCGGGCGAGGTCGCGGGCGGCGCTGATGGTCAACGCGTGCACCCCGCCCTTGGACGCGGCGTAGGCAGCCTGGCCGATCTGGCCCTCGAAAGCCGCCACCGAGGCGGTGTTGATGACGACGCCGCGCTGGCCGTCGGCATCCACCGGGTCGTTCTTCGCGATGGACTGCGCCGCGAGACGCAGGACGTTGAAGGTGCCGACGAGGTTGATGTCGATGACCTTGCGGAACAGGTCAAGCGAGTGCGGGCCCTCCTTGCCGAGAATTCGGGCCGCCCAGCCCACGCCCGCGCAGTTCACCACGGCGCGCAGCGGCGGGGCGGAGGTCTCGATGGTGGACAGGACGGCTTGGACGCTCGTCTCGTCGGTGACGTCGGCCTCGAACAGGCTCACGCCGTCCGCCGGCTCGGCTTTGTCGATGGAGGCCTTGAGGTCAAGGCCGAAAACCTGCGCGCCGGCCTGCGCGAATTTGCGCGCCGTCGCCGCCCCGAGGCCAGAGGCCCCACCCGTCACCAGCACTGAAGCCCCAGCGATATCCATGCGTCTGCTCCTCTATTTCTCGACGTTGAGCACAGCGTTCACGTTTGATTACGGCCGCTGCGCGGCCGTCGTGAGCCTATCAGCGCCCTTGCGGGACTTTCTGAGCAGGATCGCCAAGACCGCTCCCACGGCGAGCAGCGCCGCCGCAGCGGCGAGGGCCGCGGCAGGGGCGAACGCCCAGACTCCGTCCACGAGGAACCAGCCGCCGAGCACGAAGAACGACCCGTTCGCCCACGCCATGAGCTTGCCGTACGGGATTCGTTTGGCAAGGCCGAGGCCGAGGACGATCGCCAAGCCGTCTGCGACGACCATGCCGACCGTCGAGCCGAGCCAGACCCCGAAGAAAGAATGCCCGGCCCCGAGCGCCACGGTCGCGAACATCGTCTTGTCGCCGAGCTCCGCCAGCAGGAACGCGGAGACGACCGTCGCCAGCGAAGCCAGTCCGCCAGGAGGGGCCTTGACCACCACGGCTTCGTCCTGCCCGGAGCCCTCCCGCCCGCCGTACAGCTCGCGCAGCCCCCAGAGCCCGCAGCAGACCAGCGCCACGCCCGCGAACACCGTCGTGAGCCTGGGGTCGAGCGCGTCGCCGACGTAACGGCCGGCCCCGACCGAGACCAGGTGCACCAATCCCGAGGCCACCGCGATCCCTGCGATCACAAGCCAGGGGCGCATCCGGGTCGCGAAAAGCAGCGCGAGCAGCTGCGACTTGTCCCCCAATTCGGCGACGAACACCACGCCGAAAGAAAGGAGGAAAGCTTCTAGTATTTCTCGCACATTGTGAATATATGCGCTTATTCTTCTTCTCGCAATCCCCGAGAAATAATTCACCGCGCCGTTTTTGAATGGAATTCGAGAGCCGAAAAAATATTTCGGTTGGCCGAAAACTATATTCCGAACGGCTTTCCTAAAACAGCCAGAGAATCGGATCTCGCATTTTGCCGTCCCGCCGAAAGGCCAGGCAGGAGCGCCTTATTCAGTTCGCGCTGGCGCCGAAATCGCAGAATTCGACGACTTTCCGGCCCATCGCCTCTCCGGTTTCCCGGCTCCGCTCGCGGGCCTGCCCGAACGCGTCCTTCACATCCTCCGGCGGAGGGTTCTCCTGGCTATACGGGAGAACTTTCTCGAAAGCGTCGGCATACGCTCCAATCGCCTCGGCGTTGTCGCGGAGCGCATCGGCCAATTCTTGATCGCCGATTGCCTCGGCTCCCCTGAGGAGCAAAGAGCGCTCCTGGCGCAACAGGCCGATCTGCTTCTTCGAAGCGGCCACCACTTGCTCTCGAGGCGCGCCCTCCGGCTGGTCCAGCGCCGCGATCTGCTGCTGCAGCCCTTGGAATTGAACGCTGCTCTTGCTCCCGCCCGTCACCCTCGTGATCGCCACGCAGTCCAGCGCGGGGTCCGCCTCCGCTGAGGGGGCGGCCAACGCCGCGCCAAGCGCCATGACGACGACGGACGAATACCTGGCAATCGCTGGACGCATCGCGTTCCCCACTCTTTCCTTCGGCGCAGAGGCCTCCTCCGACCTGCTCGCTAGCCAAGATACCTCATCGGCCAGCCCTTGGTTAGGCCGCCAAAAGCATCGCGAGCACCGCCGAGTCCGGATCGTCGAGCGCCTTCTCGCCCGTCCTGCTCATGATCGAGGTCACCGAGCCGTCCCGGTCCGCCTCCACCCAGGCCGCGCGGTGCTCCAACCCCAAATACGGCAGCCCCGGCAACAGCAGACAGCCCGAAGCCGCTCCTTCGCATTCCGGCAAGGAAGGCTTCGTCTCCGACGGCGGGTGCAGCAAAAGCAGCGCCGGAGGGCGGCGCTGGGCGAGGCAGCCAGGGGCGAGCGCGTCGTCCCCGAGCACCGCGCCCTCGGCGAGCAGCAGGCCCACGGCGTTCGGCTTCAGGCCCTCGCCGTCCTGCGACGGAGCCTCGGCCCCCTCCGGCCGTTCCTCCCGAGCGCCGAACACCGTCGTCGTCGGCAGCAGCCCTGGCACGCTGGCGACCCTGACCGCGATAGTCAGCAGGTAGAGCCATTCTTTCGTGTTCTCGGGCCATCGCCCGGACACGAGGAACCCTTGCAACGCGCCTTCTGCGGCGAACGCCGCGATCTCCACAGAGCCTTCCATCCGGGAATGATGGGGGACGCTGCGGCTAGCACACAAGATCCTTCGAGTGCTAAACGGCGAAAGCCCTGGCCGGGGAGGCCGGCCAGGGCTTTCGCGGCGTGTCGCGCGGCGGTTACGCCTGGGCCAGAGCCTTCGCGAAGCGGGACTGGACGTCCTCCCAGTTGACGACGTTCCACACAGCCTTGATGTAGTCGGCCTTCACGTTCTTGTACTGCAAGTAGAACGCGTGCTCCCAGACGTCGACGCCGAGCAGCGGGACGATGCCCAGCGGGACGTTGGCCTGCTGGTCGTAGAGCTGGAAGGTCAGGAGCTTCTTGCCGATGGCGTCGTAGCCGAGCCACGCCCAGCCGGAGCCCTGAAGGCCGTTCGCGGCGGCGGAGAACTGCGCCTGGAACTTGTCGAACGAGCCGAACTGGTCGTCGATCGCCGAGGCGAGGTCGCCGACCGGCTTGTCGCCGCCGTTGGGGGACAGGTTCTTCCACCAGATCGAGTGGTTGGTGTGCCCTCCGAGGTGGAAGGCGAGGTTCTTCTCGTTCAGGAAGATGGCGGCGTGGTCGCCGGACTCGCGCGCCGCTTCCAGCTTCTCGAGCGCCGCGTTCGCGCCCGCGACGTAGGCCGCGTGGTGCTTGGTGTGATGGATCTCGTTGATCTGACCGCTGATGTGCGGCTCGAGCGCGCTGTAATCGTAGTCCAGATCCGGCAGGCTGTAGGTGGCCATGAAGTGCTCCTCACTGATGTGACCGATATGGGCTCGGACGTTAAACGTTGGCTATGACCTGCGAGCGCCCGCGTTGACGGCGCGGACCGCTGCTTGTCTTCGCCCAATTTAGTCCCACTCATGGAGGAGGCCGACAACTGAGGGTAAGCCGAAATATTTTTTTCGCCCTACCGAATATCCTCGTGCCGAAATCGGCGTAGGATATGCGCATGGCTCTCTTTTCCAGCGCTCGGGTGAACGCGAAACTCACTGTGATCTCGCCCGAAGACGCGCTTGCGGGGAGCGCGTTCCCCGTCCTTCGCGGAGGCAAGAACTTTCTGAACGGAGCCCCCTTGGACCCGCTCGCGCCTTCCGATCACGGCCCGCGCAACCCCCAGTGGCCGCAGGATGTCGTGTCGGCGGTTTTCGGCGGCGGCTGCTTCTGGGGTTTCGAGAAGGCGTTCTGGTCGCTGCCGGGGGTGTTCACCACAGCGGTCGGCTACGCGGGCGGCACCACCGTCAACCCCGGCTACAAGCAAGTCTGCTCCGGCCGCACCGGACACGCGGAAGTCGTGCTGGTCGCGTTCCACCCCGACCAGACTTCTTACCAAGACCTTTTGGCGACGTTCTGGGAATCGCACGATCCCACCCAGGGCATGCGCCAAGGGGCCGATATCGGGACGCAGTACCGCTCCGTGATCCTGACCACGGGCCCCGAGCAGCAACGGCTCGCAGAGGAGAGCCAGGCCGCGTACCAACAAGAACTCGGCAAAGCGGGCTACGGCCCGATCAGCACCGAAATCCGGCCCCTCGTCGCCCCGTCCGCGACCGACACGGGCTTCTACCTCGCGGAAGAAGACCACCAGCAATACCTCGCGAAAAACCCCGCTGGTTACTGCGGGCACGGCGGCACCGGAGTTTCTTGCCCCATCGGATTGAGACGGCAACAAGCGTAATCGCGGCCATTGTCGGCGCGACGAAGGGCGCTGCGGGCGATACGATTTTGGCGTGATCAAAACGCCGGGGGACACGTTGCGGGTCCAACTCGAATTCATTCGCCACGAAATTCCCGGGGAAACCGCAGCGGAACGGGACGCGACATCCATCACTGCGCTTGTCGCCGCGCCCGAGGAGAAGCAGCTCTCGGGTATTTACGTGCTCGAGTTCGAGAACGGCGAAGAGTACGCGGGACAAACTATCAACCTCTTCAACCGTTTCACGACCCACCGAGGAACCTGGCCGGGGGAAATTGTCGCCTTCCGCTTCCTCGAGCTGGCCCCAGACGCCAAGCTCCTCGATCAAACCGAGCGAGATGTCATCGCCTCGCTCGAGGCTGCGGGCAAGAAATTACGCAACCGCGCGCTTATCGGACTGCCGCTCCGCTCCGAAGCCCTTGACCTCGTGGTGGATTACGCCGTCCAGCAAGAATGGCTGGCCGGACACACAGAACCGCTGAACATCGGCGCACGGGGCGCTCAGGCAGTCCAGCGAATGAAAACCTGGGAGAAATATCAAGCACTCTGCGCCAGAGACGACTTCCCCCGAATCGCGCTCGCCTTAGCCTTCTACGTCCGCAAGTGCATCCCTTGGCCGCATCAGACCGAAGGCCGGTTTTGGGCAGTCACCAGCATGCCCTCCACCAACCGCAAAGCCGGGCTGCACCAGCGACTCGCCGCGATCTCGATCAATAACGTCGAAGTCCTCGTCTTTTTCGAGGACCGAGAGCGCCCGGACGACCCCCTGCGCACCGGAGGGTTCATCAACCTCGCGAATGGCACAGCCATCCCCCGTCGGCTGCGCCCACTCTCCGGTCCAGGAAAATACCGGACGTCGGGCCCCGTGCAGCGGCTGTATTTCGACGGCGACCCCGATGCGATTTGCGAATTCCTCTTGTACCCCGCCATCGCGGACGGCGCGCGGAAACTCGCGATGGGCTTGCTCCGCAAAGGCAGGGGCATGCAGAGCAAGTACCATGACCACAACCTCGCAGACAGCATTTTCGAGGTACTGGAAATGGGCTACGACCTGCCTGAAAGCGGCACGCGCCCCTAGTTTCCCCGCAGTTGCGGCAAAACCTCGGCGGCGATAAGCTCCAGATTGCCTCGCGCCGCGTGGGGGACCGGGGGATTGCGGATGTAGAACCGCTCGACTCCGAGCGCCTGGTACTGGCCGAGCCAGTCCACCGCCTGCGCTGGCGATCCCGCGAAATGGGCGGGCGGAAGCGTTTCGAGTTTGTAGTTCGCCGGGTCGAGCCGCGCGCGGGCCTCATGCTCCGCGCGACCGACCCCGAGCTGCACGGAGACGGAGAACCGCATGCTGTCCGGGTCGCGGCCCGCCTCCTCGCAGACCGCGCGGACCCGCTCGCGCATCGCCGCCGCGTCCGACGCGACCGCCCATGGCAAGTTGAACTCCCGCGCGTGCAGCGCGGCGAGCCGAGGGGTTTTGTTCAGCCCGATCCCGCCGAGAATGATCGGCGGGCCCGGCGTCTGCACGGGCTTGGGCAATCCGGGCGACCCCTGGAAACGCAGGCGCTCGCCCTCGTGGTCGAAGGAGGAGCCGACCGGGGTCCGCCAGAATTTCTGCAGCACGTCGAGCGTCTCTCCCAGCAACTCGAAGCGTTCGCCGAGCGACGGGTAGGGGATCCCGTAGGCCGCGTGCTCCCCTTGCAGCCATCCGGCGCCGAGGCCGAGCTCCACTCGGCCGCCGCTCATCGCGTCGACCTGGGCGACAGCGACGGCGAGCGGCCCTGCGTGGCGGAACGTCACGGCGGTGACCAGAGTCCCCAGCCGCAGCCGCGCCGTCTCCCTCGCCAAGCCCGCGAGGGTGATCCACGCGTCCGTGGGTCCGGGCAGCCCGTCGCCCTCCCATGCGGCGTAGTGGTCCGAGACGAAATACCCGTCGAAGCCCAGCCCCTCCGCCCGTTGGGCGAGGTGGACGAGGTCCTCGTACGTCGCGCCGAAATTCGGGCCGACGAAAACGCAGAACTCCACTTCGCCAGCCTAGCACGGCGAGAGCAGCCGTGCAGAACATCTGTTCTATACGCTGTCGGCGAAATGTTGTATGCTGGCAGACATGTTGCGAGTGCTGATCGCTATACTAGGCGTTATACGAGAAAGGGCGGCTAGCATGGCGAAGATGTTCGACTGGACGCAGGCGGGAATCGGCATACCTGGGCTGGGGGTTTCCAGCCCGCAGGCATTTGAGGGCAGACTGCCCTTCGGCGGCGGCCTGCTCTCGTCGCGCAAGAAGGTCGGCGGGAAGATCGTCAGCGTCGTGCGGCTCGACGGCGTCATCCGCTCGGGCGGCGGGCCGTTCGGACGCGGGGCGTTGAACGCGCAGAACTTGGAGGCGCCGCTCGCCGAGGCGTTCCGCGTGCCGAACGCGGTCGCCGTCGCGCTGATCATCAACTCGCCCGGCGGCTCGCCCGCCCAGTCCGCCCTCATCGGCGACCGCATCCGGCAGCTGTCCGCGAAGCACGAGAAACCCGTCCTCGCCTTCTGCGAGGACGTGGCGGCCTCTGGCGGTTACTGGCTGGCCTGCGCGGCGGACGAGATCTTCGTTTCCTCCGGCACCGCGATCGGCTCCATCGGCGTCGTGTCCTCCTCGTTCGGGCTCACCGACGCGATCGAGAAGCTCGGGCTGGAGCGCCGCGTGCACACAGCGGGGTTGAACAAGGCCCGCCTTGACCCGTTCATGCCGGAGAAGCCTGAGGACATCGCGTGGTTGACCGGCATTCAGACCGATATCCACAAGGTCTTCATCGACTGGGTCAAAGAGCGCCGGGGCGACAAGCTGTCCGGAACGGACGAGGAGTTGTTCAACGCGGACGTGTGGATCGGCAGGCGCGCCGTCGAACTCGGCATCGCGGACGCGGTCGGCAGCCTGCGCGGGGTCCTCGCCGAGCGCTTCCCCGACGCGAAGCCGTACGAGATCAAGCCGAAGCAGCAGATCCTCCAACGCCTCGGCCTCGCCGCTTCCGTCGAGGACATCGCGCTGCGCGTCATGGAAGGGGCGGTCTCCTCCGTCGAGCGCCGAGCCATGTGGTCGCGGTTCGGGCTATGACCTTCCCGCAAGCGGGAGGCATTCCCGGCCCGCACGAGGGCGGCCCGCCCGGCCCGAGCCGCCCGCATCTGCCAGGACTGTCCGGACAGCCTGGGCATTGGCCGAGTTCGCCGCAGCCCGCTCCCTCGGACCGGCCTCCCACTCGGCCCAACCACGGCCCGAACCCGCGCATCCCCGTCCTCCCCCCCGGCTACCGCTGGCACGCGTCCCGCCCGCCGAGCGCGATACCTCCCCGTCCCAGGCCGTCCCGGCCACCGTCGCCGACTCCCCGGTACGCGTCCCCGCCGCGCTGGGGGTTAGTCCAGCACTTCCCGCTCGCCTCCGCGGAGCCCGCCGCCGATCAGGAAAAGCCGCTTCGGACCGCGCTCATCGAAATCGCGCTTTCCACGCTCACCACCTTCCTCGGCCTGTTCGCGTTCGCCGAGGCGTTCCGCTACGGCCTCGCCTTCTACGGCAGGGGGCACCTGCTGCCCGCCGCGCTCGTCGCGGTCTCCGGCAGCTTCCTGAGCGTCGTGTTCTGGCTCTCGCTCGTCTTGATCATCGCTGTGGCGGCCGCGCTCGCCTGGTGGTTGTGGCTGGAGCGCGACCTCGCCTACGCCGCGAACCATCGCGCCGACCCTCGTCGCTGGTGGGAGATCCTGCTCCTCGCCCTCGTGCCGCTGGTCAACCTCGTCGCGCTCGGCGTGCTGCTCAAAGAACTGCTCGACGAGCACGAGCGCAGGGGCAGGCGCAGCTGGCAGCCCGCCTTGCGGTCCTGGTGGCTGTGGTGGGCGGGCGGGCACCTGGCGGCGCTCAGCTATGCCCTTTGGACTTTGAACAGCTCCGTCCAAGCCCGCACCGAAGCGCTCTTCCTCGGGGCGGCGCTCGGCGTCGTCCTCCTGTTGCTGACGATTCGGACCCGCAGACTCATCAGCGCGATTGACGCGAGCAAACACCCCAACTCCCCGGACAGGGCCGATAAACCGGTCCGATGGGTCATCGCCACCGATGCGGCGAGGACGCCCGAACTGGCTTCCGCGTGAGCCCCGCGCCCGAGGTCGTCGCGCATCGGGGCGCGTCCGCAGAACGCCCCGAGCACACTTTGGCCGCGTACGAACTCGCGCTCGAACAGGGCGCGGACGGATTGGAGTGCGACGTCCGGCTCACCGCAGACGGCACGCTCGTCTGCGTGCACGATAGGACGACGGCCAGGACAAGTTCCGGCGGCCTCGTGGTGAGCACGTCCACTTTCAGCCAGCTCGACCAGCTCGACTACGGAAGTTGGCACGAAAGCGGCGAGCCCGCCAAACTCCTCACGCTCGACACGCTCCTCGGCCTCGCGTGCTCGTACGCCTCGCGCCCGGTCACTTTGTTCATCGAGACCAAGCATCCGGTCCGCCAATCCGGCGGGCTCGAACGCGCGCTGGTCCGGGCATTGGCCAGGTTCGGGCTCCTCCACTGCTCCGACCCGGCGCGCCCCCCGGTCGTCGTGATGTCGTTCTCCGCGCTCGCCATGCGCCGCATGTCCCGGTCCGCGCCGGGAGTGCCCCGGGTGTACTTGGCCGAATCGACCCGCCAATTGCTCGGCTTCGGCGCGGACCTCGCCGCGTCCGACATCCTCGGCCCCTCCGTCAGGCTGCTGCGCGCCGCCCCGGAGCTGGTGCAGAAGGCCGCCGAGCGCGGCAAGCCGGTGTACTGCTGGACTGTGGACGAAGCCGCCGACGCCCAATTCTGCGACGAGCTTGGCGTGCGCTGGATCGCGACGAACTGGCCGCAGCGCGCTAAAGCGTTGCTCGCCGCGCGGTAAAAGGAACCGAGACGCGTCGAAGGCCCCCGACCGAGGTCGGGGGCCTTCGACGCGTTGGTGAGCGAGCGGGTTAGAGCGCGCCGCCCGCCACCGGGGGATGGTCGTCCGAGCGGCCGAGGTCGCTCAGCTCGCGGGCGACCCACTCCTCGACGTCGAACCAGTTGTCCTTGGCCCGCTTCGCGATGCGCAGCAGCGTGGTCGCGGTGGCGACTTCCTCGACCTGCTCCTTGAGGAACCAGTGGGTGAACTGCTCGCCGAGCGAGTCGTGCTCGTCCCGCGCGGTGCGGAAAAGCCGGTCCCACTGCTCGGTGACCTCTTTCTCCGTCGCCAGCAACAGCTCGATCGGCTCGAGGAAGTTCTCGAAGTCGGACTTGACCGCCGGGACGCCGCCGAGCTCCACGTGCACGTCGCGGTCGATGAGGTACTTCGCCGAAGCCAGCGCGTGGTTACGCTCTTCGAGGGCTTGCCGATAAAAGAATTTCGCGAGCTGCGGCAAATCGAGGTCGTCGTAATATACCGCGATAGCGACATATTGATGCGAGGACGTGAATTCGTTATGGATTTGCTCGTTCAGCAACGCGTTGAATTTCGATCGTGAGGTGTCGTGCTCGCTCATGAAAGCAACCTTAGCGCAGGTCAAAGCGTTTGTCATCAAAGCTCATCCTAACTAAGGGTAGCCTTTTCTGAAATAAGTCAGACCTTATTTTGGGTAGCCTTATCGGAGAAAGAGCGGCCATTTCCTTGGCTTTTCCCGCAAAATCGGGGAGGAACCGAGAAAGCCGACGAATATAAATCCATTAGAGTTGACGAATACCGCAAGGAAGACACGAAAACCGGGAGCGACGATGACCCTCACCGACCCCCTCGCCTGCCAGCGCGTCCACGCCTTCGGCGACGACGCGCTCGGCGACCACGACGGCGTGGCGCTCGCAGGCTTGTTCCGGAGCGGCAAAGTCAGCGCCCGCGAGCTCGCCGAAGCCGCAATCGCCCGCCTGGAGAAGGCGAACCCCGAGCTCAACGGCATTGTCCTCGCCACAGCGGACCGGCTCCTCGCCGACGCGGACCGGGCCGACCGGGAGCTGCGCTCCCCCAGCACGAACATCCCGCTGCCGTATTTCGCGGGCGTCCCCGGCCTGGTCAAGGACAACAGCGATGTGGCGGGCCTGCCCACAAGGCACGGCAGCTACGCCACGCCGGCCGGGCCCGCGAAGGCGGACGACAAGAACGTCCAGCAATACCTTGGGCAGGGGTTCGGGCTGCTCGGCAAAACCACGCTTCCCGAATTCGGACTGCACGGCACCACCGAGCGCAGGCCGGACCCGGACACCGGCCAGCCCACCGCGCCGACTCGCAACCCGTGGAACCTTGCCCGGATCGCGGGCGGCTCCTCAGGCGGGGCTGCCGCGCTGACCTCGGCGGGAGTGGTTCCGATCGCGCATGCGAACGACGGCGGCGGCTCGATCCGCATCCCCGCCGCCTGCTGCGGACTCGTCGGGCTCAAGCCGACCCGTGGGCGCATGCAGCTTTCGCGGTTCCACGCGCAAGCCCCGATCAAAGTGGTGGCGGACGGGGTGGTCACCCGGTCTGTCCGCGACACCGCGCGCTATTTCGCCGAGGCCGAGCGTTGGACGCCGAGCAAAGACCGCTCCCGCAACCTGCCCCTGATCGGTCTCGTCGAAGGCCCTGGGGCCGTCACATTGCGAATCGGCGTGTGCTACGACTCTTTGCCCGGAATCCCGTCCGCCGATGCGCAGGCCAAAGCGGCGGTCGAGCAGACAGCTGAGCTGCTCGCCGCGCTCGGCCACCAGGTCGAGGAGACGGTGTTGCCGGTCGGCGAATGGTTCCACGACAGCTTTTTGGCGTACTGGCAATTCCTCGCGTGGTCGATGGCCGTGCTCGCCCCCCGGATGTACGGATACGCGGCGGACCGGTACGACGACCTCCTCTACGGGCTCGCCGGGAGCTTCCAGCGGGACAAGCGCAAACAGACGCTCGCCTGCCTGCGGCTCGGGGCGCTCGCGGGAGCCCACCGCCTTCCGGCGCGGGGCGCGTGGCGCATGCATGACGTGCTGCTCACCCCGGTGCTCAACGCCGTCCCGCCCGAGATCGGCTGGCTCTCGCCCACTGTGCCCTACGAAACCCTCATCGAACGGCTCATCTCGCTCGTCGCTTTCACTCCGCTGGCCAATGTCGAGGGGAACCCAGCGGTGTCGCTTCCTTGCGGGCTCTCGCTGGAAGGCGTGCCGACGAGCGTGATGCTCTCCGCGCCCTACGGGCAGGAGCGACGGCTCCTCGAACTCGCGTACGCGGTCGAGGAGGCCCGCCCGTTCCCGAAGATCACGGCCTGACGCCCGCCGCCACTTCGCTCGGCCACTGATCGGGCAACGGATCCTCGTCCGAGACGCGCAGTTCGCCCGAACCAAGGCTCGCGGCCCACACATCCACGTCCCGTCCCCGCCAATCGTCGAAGACCTCGACCCCGTCGAAGCGGAATCCGAGGCGACGGGCGACGCGGGCGGAGGGGACATTGCCGACGAGCGCCCGCCAGCGGATGCCGCGCACATGCAGCTTCTCGAAGCCGAAACCGCAGACGAGCCGGGCCGCCTCGGTCATAATCCCGCGCGAGCGGGCCCGCGCGGAGAGCCAGTAGCCCAATTCCGCGTGGTCGAAGACGAAACCACCGTCGCGTCCGTGCCTGGGCTCGACCGGGGGCAGGTACGTGCCGCAGCCGTTCAAGCCGACCATGCCAACGGCCTCGCCCGCCAGGCTGAGACGAACCGCCCAGCTCGCGGCGGTGCCCCGAGCCCATTCCGGTTCGACTGTCTCGGTGATGAAATGGCGCGCGTCGGCCTCGGCGAAAGGGATGGGGATCGCCGAGGTCATCTCGGCCAGGCCCGGCTCCTGGCAGCATCGGGCGATTGCCGGGACGTCGGCAACGGTCGGGGCGGAAAGCCACACACCGTCGCCGGCCAACACGGCCTGCCTCATCCTGCCTCTTCCCTCGCGAACGACACGCGCAGCAGATGCGCGGCTTCTACCCCCATGACCATACCGGCCAGCTCCGCGTATGTCTCCTGGAATTCCGCGCCGTGCGCGCCGCCTTCGCCCGCGTCGATGTGGTGCGCGAGCTCATGCAGGACCACCAGCTCGCGCATCGCCCATCGGCCGTCCGGCACCGCGATCACCCCGGCTCCGCCGACCCGCTCGTAATGGGCGGCGCGGTCGCCCTTGCGCCTGCGCACCGCGACCGTCCCGCCCCGCAGGGGCCACCGAGCCCGGACCGACGGCAGCGCGAGCACCTGGTCGACGTACCGCTGCAACGACTCGATAGAGGCGAACTTCGCCTCCGGGGGAAGGGTCAGCCTCGCCCCGAAAAACGTCACCTCGCGCGAGCCGCCTCGCTCGGCGTTGTCGAAAACCGCGTGGACGAGCTGCTGCGCGGCGTAGACGCGGGCGCGCCCGCTGTCCCGGCCCGTCACCTGCCGAGGGCGCGGCGGGAGCCCGCGAACGCGGACTGCGCCCCGATCCGCGCGTTCGCCCCGGCCTTATCCCCCGCGCGCTGCGAACGCGCGCACCAAGCGTTGCCCGAGCTCACCGCCCGCCAGCTGCCTCGCGCTTTCGAGGTCTTCCGGTAGAAATCCACGAGTTCGAGCTCCTTGCCGCGCAGCACGAGCTCGGTGGAGCCCGCCTCGCGCCGGCTCCGGCCCCGCTCGTCTTGGCGAGCCTGCCGCTCCGCCTCCGCGCGGGCCTCCATCAGGCGGGCCCCGATCCGCCCGGCGAAGGCGAGCTGGAAATTGAGCCGCGCGGTGATCTTCGGGGTCGGATGGTGCGCGCCGGAGGCCAAATACGCCTCGCAGGACTTCGCCATCTGCACCACCAGGCTCGCGTACAGCGCCTCGGTCGCGTCGACGTCCTCGGCGAAGCCGTACACGAGCACATAGGTGGAGTCGTGCGAGACATCGCATTTCACCTGGTTCGCCAGTCCGATGTTGCTGAACAGCGCCACGTAGGTGCGAAGCCCCCTCGCTCCGCGCTCGCCTATCGACACCGTCCGCTGCACTGGCGAGGCGCGTTTGGCCTTATCCGAGCTGTGCGCGCGGGCGAGGGCGAGGTCGATGGAGGCGGCTGTCGCAAGACGTTGCGCGGCGGCGAGGAACGCCTCCGCCTCGTGCGCGTTGTCCGTGCCCTCGGCCTGGCGCAGCAAAGCCGCCACTTTGGCGAGACTGCGGTCGTCGGTGCTCGTCATGACACCAGCCTAAAGAACTCCGCCGACAAAATCCGCCTCTCGGAACATCACTGCGCCAGGGAGCCGGGGAACAAATACTCGTCAGCCGGGCGGTCGCCGCTGTGGAACCAGGCATGGAAGAACGCGCCGAGGTCTTTTCTCGTCGCCTGCTGCACGTACTGCTCGAATTCTGTCCAGGACGCGTTGCCGAAGCTGTGCCGCACCGGCCAACCGCGCAGGATCTCGCCGAACGCTTTGTCCCCGATGAGCCTGCGCAAGGCGTGCAGGGCGAGCTGCCCCTTGTCGTAGACGCCCTGCCCGTTCATGACGTCGCCCGCGTCGCACTCCTCTTTGCCGTCGCACATGTCCGTGAGCAGATGGCCCCAATAATCCTCGTCGTCCCACCGCTCTCGCACCCGGTCCCGGTACTTCTGATCGAGGTCCTGGCCCTCTTTCGCCTCCTCCCACATCCACTGCAGGTACGAGGCGAAGCATTCGTTCAAGCAGATGTCCCGCCATTGGCGCACCGAGACCGAGTCGCCGTACCACTCGTGGGCGTTCTCGTGGACGATCACGCTGATCTCCCCGTCGACGTCCTTCCAGTTCGAGACGTACGTCGGCCGGGTCTGCGTCTCCAACGCCCCGCCGAAATTCTGATTCCCCGGACCTGGGTCGATGAAGATCCCGCCCGCCCCGGAATGCGGATACGGCCCGAGCTTCTCCTGGAGGAACGCCATGACCTCCGGGTACCGGTCCGCTGCCGCGCGGACGTAGTCCGGCTGGTCCGGGTTGAGCGCGACCACAACGGGCTGTCCGGCGGGCAGGGCGTAGCGGCGCACGTCGAAATGGTCCACCGCGAGCGGCACGAGGTACATCGCCACCGGGTTCGGCTCGTCCCACACCGAGGTGGTCCAGCCGTCCTTGGTCACGGCGGGGGTTTCCTTCCCGCCGCCGAGCCCGATCCAGCCTTCGGGCACCGTGAGGGTCAGTTTGAACGAGGCCTTGTTGCCGGGGGTGTTGTTCGACGGGAACCAGTACTCGGCCCCGCCCGGTTCGCCGAACTTCGCGACCCCGCCGCTGGTGGTCCGCACCCAGCCCGGCAGCTCCGGCCTTCCCAGCGCGTCCGCTTGCTCCTGCTCGTTGAAGGAATACGCCACCGTCGCGGTGAACGGCTTGCCGCTCGGCAGCGGGCGGTCCGGGGTGACCACCAGCTCGGTCTCCTCCGCGTGCGCCGCCGCCGCGGGTTTCCCGTTCACCTGCGTCCGCACCGGGCCGAGGTCGGCGAAGTCGAGGTTGAAGGAGCTGAGATCCTTGGTCGCGACCGCGGTGATCGTCATCGTCCCGTCCACCTGTTTCGACTCGGGGTCGACCCGCAGCGCCAAGTCATAGTGGGCGACCCGGTAGCCGCCGTTGCCGTCCTGCGGGAAGTACGGATCGCCCGCCGAGTCCGAGCCTGGCTCAGGGGCGGCGGAGGCCGAGGCGGCCCCGAAGACAAGAACGAGGGCGCAAGACAGCAAGAGGCAGCGCCCTCTCAGGGTGCGGATTGGCATACAAGCAGCCTAACGGGAGCGGGGGAGAAGTTCCTGAGGACGACGGCGCAGGAACGACACTGCGCCCGTGACCTCGCGGAAAACCCTTATCCTGCTTCGCCACGGCACAGCGCCAGCCTGGGCACTCCGGTCCATCCCGCAACCGACGCTCCCGAGACTCCCTCACCGCGACCTGCGCGCCCGAGGATTTGCCCGAGCCACCGCCTAAACTCAGAGCGTGACCTCGCGGAAAACCCTTATCCTGCTTCGCCACGGCAAATCGGGCTACCCGCCGGGGGTCGCGGACCACGAGCGCCCGCTCGCCGAGCGGGGTTGGCGGGAGGCGGGGCTCGCGGGCGAATGGCTGCGCGCTGAAGGACTCACGGTCGATCAGGTGCTCTGCTCCACCGCCCGCCGCACCCGAGAGACCCTCCAGGCCGCGGCGGTCGAAGCCCCGGCGCAATTCCAACGCGGCCTCTACGGCGCGAGCGACGTGGAGATCGTCGGATTCTTGACCGAGCTTCCCGAGACGGTCGCGACCGCCCTTGTGGTCGGCCATCATCCCGGCATGCCGGAAACCGCCGAGGCGCTGCACGAGCTCACCGGCAAACCCCCGAGCCCCGCCCTCGACGCGTTGCTGGTCAAGTATCCGACCAGCGCGCTCACCCGCATCGAGATAGCGGGCAGCTGGGCGGAATTGGCGATATCGGGCGGCGAAGTCACGGGGTTCCACGTCCCGCGCGAGCGAGCGATCTGAACCCCAGCGCCACAGCCAGCACCCATGCCGCGCCGACCGCGAGCACCAGGCGGCCTCCGCCGCTGAACCCCTGCTCGAACAGCACGGAGCCGAGGACGAGCCCGGCGAAGGCGGTCGACGCCGGGGCGAGCGGCAGCCGGAAGCCCGTCTGCGCCGCCCGGCCATCGGCCACCGCGCGCCGGTACCCCGCGTGCGAAGCCAGAATCAGGCCCCACACGATGATGAGCCCGACCGTCGCGAGGGAGATCAGCGCCACCCACGCCGTCTGCGCCGCCCACACGTTCGCGCCGACTCCGGCCGCCATGACCAGCGCTGAGGCCGCCAACGCGCGGGCGGGCACCGCCCGAGGGGAGAGCGCGCCGAGCCAGCCCGGCCCTTCCCTCCGCAGAGCGATAGCCCGCAGCAGCCGCGCGGTCGAGTACATGCTGGAGTTGCACGAGCTCGCCGCCGCCGTGAGCACGACGAAGTTCACGACTCCCGCCGCGAACGGCACGCCCGCCTGCGCGAACACCGCGACGAACGGGCTCTGCCCCGGCTGGTACGAACGCCAACCCCGCAAGCAGAGCAGCACGGCGAGCGCGCCGAGGTAGAACAGGGCGATCCGCAGCGGGATGCTGGTCACCGCTTTGCGCAGGGTGCGTTTGGGATCCTGCGCCTCGCCAGCTGTCAGCCCCACCTGCTCCACTCCTGCGTACGCGAACAACGCGAGCGGCAACGCCGTGAGCACCACGAACGCCCCGTTCGGGAAGAACCCGCCGTCCCGCCAGAGGTTGGCGACGCTCGCGCTCGGAACCGAAACCGGACCGGGGAGGGGCAAGAGCGCCCAGACCCCGAACACCACCAACGCGAGGATGGTCGCCGCTTTCATCCCCGCGAACCAGAACTCCGTCTCCCCGTACACCCGTGCCGAGGCGAGATTGACCACGCCGAGCGCCACGAGGAACGCGAGCGCGGTGGCCCACACCGGAACCCAAGGCCACCAGAACCGCAGGTATTCCCCCGCCGCCGTCACCTCGGCCGCGCAGCTCACGCACACCGTCACCCAGTAGGTCCAGCCGCTCAAGAAGCCCGCGAACGGGCCGAGGAACTCCCTCGGGTACTCGTACAGGCTGCCCGAAGTCGGCCGGTGGTCCAAGAGCTCGCCGAGCGCGCGGCTGATCACGAAAATCGCCAGGCCAGCGACGGCGAACACGAGCAGCAACGCCGGCCCCGCGCTCTGGATGCCCGCGCCGGTGCCGTAGAACAGGCCCGTGCCGATCGCGCCGCCGACCGCCATCATCCGGATCATCCGGACCGAGAGCCCACGCCGATACCCCTCCTCAGGAGTGTGGGTCTCGGGCTGGGGCATGGTCCGATCAGCGTAACCGGTGGGCGCGCGGCGCACTCGGCGGAACAGGGGCCCTCGGAAGCGGTTACGCTGCGGCGCGCACGCGCTTCTCGTCCCGCATCTGCGCCTTCACGTCGTCGGGCAGCGCACGGGACAGCCGCCAAACGAGCCGGACGAGCGAGCCTTCGATCAAGCCTGTGCTGTAGCAGTAGCGGGCGATCGGGCCGTACAGGCTTTTGACGACCTCGCCGTACCGTTTGCCGAAGAAGAGCCCCATGACGCCCCGGACCGGATGAATGCCGGCCGCGCGGTACATGCCCGTGTTGAGCACGCCCAGCACGGGGAGGACGAGCGTGCTGTTCGCAATCGTCATGCGGGTCAGGAACCGGGTGAGCGGGCCGGACTCCCGCATGCCCCGCGCTATCTCCTCCTTGGCGAACGCCATATGCCGGGACTCCTCGATCACATGGATTCGCATGGCGAAGCGGATGTGCGGCTGGACGTCGGGATCGCCCACCAACGAGCGCTGCACCTGGTCGAACGTCTCTTCCGACATCAAGGCGGCCGCGTAGAGCATGGGGCCGGGGACGATGAGCGAAGCCCCGGACGGCACGATGGTCAAGAGCGCTTTCGGCAGAAACGATCTGACCGGCCTCACCGCGCCCTCGTTCATCTTCTCCACGATGCGGGCGAACATGGTGGAGTGCCGGGCCTCCTCGCCGATCTCCGTCAGCAGGTATCTGGCCCTGTTGTCAACGATCTTGGTGTGCATCAGGTCGCGGTACAGAGCCACCCCGAGGGCGGCCTCGAAGAGGATGCCTGTGATCATCAAGCTCCCCGACTCGTGCCGGATGACCTCGTGCCGCTGCTCCGGAGTCAGCCGTTCCCAGAGCTTGGTGCCCGTGAAAAAGGAGAATTTCCGGGAGCCCCACCATTTGCCCTCCTGCGCGGGCATGTCCCAGTCGACGTCGATCTCCGGGTCGTAGTACCGGTCGGCGGAAGCCTGCAACCGCCGCTCCGCGGCCAACTCGGGGTTGACCACAGCTCGCTTCTCAAGGCCGGCCGCTCCTCGGGGAATCGTCGCGCTCAGCTCCTGCGATCCGTTGCTCATTGCTTTTCTCCTCTTCGACATGGGCAATGCCACTCGTTCATTGACTTGTGTTGTATCGCATATGCTATATGTGATACACACGGTACCACGAATATGGCATAGCGCATAGAGCCCGTCGGATTTCCTTGCGCTCGCCGCAAGCACCCCGAGGAGAGACCATGCAACTAGAGACCACCCCCGCCGACCGGCACGAGCGCTCGGACTACCTCGGGCCTGCCGTCTTGGTCACGAACAACCGGCAGTTCCCCGTCGAAGTCGAGCTTCGCGGATTCTTCCAGCCGATCGACGGCAGCTATCGCTGGCACGGCTGGGTCCGCGCGGACGAGGCCTCGTCCGCCGCGATCGGTCCGAACAAGCAGCTGTGCTCGGTCCGCACCGAGCACGGCGAATCCGCCGCGAAACTCGACGAGGCGGACCCCTGGGGGCGGCGCCGACTGCTCGGCACGGGCGCGCCGCCGTTCCCCGTCGTCACCTCGCTCGAAGACGCGGACCTCGCCGCTCAGGCCAGCCTCGCCGCTCTCGGAAAAACAGAAACACACCCATCCCGACTGTCTCGAGGAAAAACCATGCCGTTCGACGCCTACTTCAAACTCGCAAACCACGGGCATCGCGTCCTGCTGAAACTGACCGGAGGCCTGATCGGCAGATCCATCATCGGCGTGCCGATCGTCGAACTCACCACCACGGGCCGCAAGTCCGGGCAATCCCACACCGTGCTGCTCAATTCACCGGTCCAAAACGGCAAAAACTGGCTGGTCGTCGCCTCCAAGGGCGGGTCCTCCACGCATCCGGCCTGGTACCTGAACCTGACCGCCAACCCCAACGTGCTGATCAACCGGCCAGGCAAAACGCCGCAGAAGGCCAAGGCGACCGTGGTCAACGGCGAGGAGCGCGAGCGGCTGTGGCCGCGAGTCGTCAAAAATTTCCGCCAATACGGCTCGTACGCGAAAAGGACATCCCGCGAAATCCCGCTGGTCTGGATCGAGCCGATCGGCTAGACCCGGCCTAGCGCCGAGAACCCCGCCGCTAGAGATTCGCCAGTTTGTCCACGGTCTTCACGTAGACCTGCCACGCGTCGGGGTCATCGGCGGAGTTCGACGGGAAAATTGCCAGCACCACCAAGCCCCGCACTTTGGCCATGACGATTTTTCCCTTATCGGAACTCGTCCCGACCTCGAGTCCGACAGCGCCAGGCACCCCCGATGGCGGCCGCCATTCGCTGAGTTCGATTTGCTTCGTCGTCGACCCGTTCGTCGCGGTGTAGTGGCCGCATTTGCGCGCCCACGCTTGGATCTTCTCTGGATCTGAGCCATCCGAAAGGAGGCTGACCCCAATGCCGAAGCTTTCAGCGCCCTTTTCATAATCCGCGCCGACGATGACTTTCGGGGCGGTGCCGTTGAAGCTCATCGGAGGCGTGCATTCCGGCGGGGAGAACGTCGTGCCGCTGCTGCTGTCAGTCGTCTCTTGCGACGTTGGGATTTCCGCCTTCCCTGTCCATCCCGACGGCAGGTCGGCTCCGGTCGGGAGCACCTTGAGCAGTTTGTCCGGGGAGGCGTCAGCGAGCGAGGGCTTCTCGCGCCCGAAGCCCGAATCGCGACCGCCCCTGCTGCCGCCGAGCGCGAGGACTAGCGTCACCACGACGGCGATCACCACAACGAGCCCGCCCGCTCCACCGAGGATCCACGGCAACGGCGACTTCTTCCTCGGCTGCGGGCCGTATGGGCCGGGGAACTGCTGCCCCGGCTGCCCATATCCATACGGCCCCGGCTGCGGCGGCGGGCCATAGGGGCCAGACGGGGGGACGTACGGTCCCGGCTGGCCTTGCGGAGGGCCATAGGGCCCTGGCTGCTGCGGATACGTCACTGGATCCCCTCCTTGTCGCGCACGTCGGAATGCCGTCAAACGCCACCCTACACCGCGTCCGTCGAGAGAGCCAGCACCTGTTCACCGCACAGATAAGGCTCCGTCCACGCCACGACACCGGGCGTCGCGCATCCCCGAACCCTCAAGCCACCCGAGAGAACCCGATCAACGCAACAACGCGCGAGAGATCACCAACCGCTGGATCTGGTTCGTGCCCTCGTAGATTTGGGTGATCTTCGCGTCGCGCATCATCCGCTCCAGCGGGAAGTCGCGGGTGTAGCCCGCGCCGCCGAGGACCTGGACCGCGTTCGTCGTCACTTCCATGGCCACGTCCGAGGCGAAGCATTTCGCCGCAGAGGACAACGCCGTCGAGCCCGCTCCGCCGCGCTCGGCCCGCTCCGCCGAGGCGTACACCATGAGCCGGGCCGCCTGGATCTTCATCTCCATGTCGGCGAGCATGAACGAAACGCCCTGGAAGTCCGTGGTCGGGCGGCCGAACTGCTGACGCTCCTTCGCGTACGCGGCGGCCGCGTCCAGTGCGCCCTGCGCGATGCCGACGGCCTGCGCGCCGATGGTCGGACGGGTGTGGTCGAGGCTCTGCAGCGCCGTCTTGAACCCGGTGCCCGGCTCGCCGATGATGCGGTCGCCGGGGATACGGCAGTGGTCGAAGAGCAGTTCGACGGTGGGGCTGCCCTTGATGCCCATCTTCTTCTCTTTGTTGCCGATCGAGAAACCCTCGTCGTCGCGGTGCACGATGAACGCGGAGATGCCGTGCGCGCCCTTGTCCGGGTCGGTGACGGCCATGACCGTGTACCAGGTGGACTCGCTGCCGTTGGAGATCCAGCATTTCTCGCCGTCGATCACCCAGCCGTCCCCGTCGCGGCGCGCCTTCGTGCGCATCGAGGCCGCGTCCGAGCCGGCCCCGCGCTCGGAGAGGCCGTAGGAGGCGAGCGCCTCGCCCGACGCGATGGCGGGCAGCACTTTCTGCTTGAGCTCCTCGGAGCCGTTGAGGATCAGGCCCATCGTGCCGAGCTTGTTCACGGCGGGGATGAGGCTGGAGGAGGCGCAGACGCGCGCGACTTCCTCGACGACGACACAACAGGACACCGCGTCGGCGCCTTCGCCGCCGTACTGCTCGGGGATGTGCGGGGCGCCGAAGCCGTTCTTGGCGAGCGCCTCGCGGGCCTCGATCGGGAACCGCTCACGCTCGTCCACATCGGTGGCGTAGGGCTGGATCTCACGTTCGGCGAGGGCGCGCACCGCCGCGCGCAGCTCCTCTTGCTCGTCGCTGAGCGCGAAACGAGCCGGTTCTGTATGCGTAGACATGCTAGTTACTGTACCAATGCCGTACCGTGTGCCGTATGGATCTCGTCGTGGTGGACCACCCGCTCGCTCTGACGCGCCTGACCACGCTGCGCGACGAGCGCACCGGCAACGCCGCATTCCGCGCCGCGCTGCGCGATCTGACCCTCATGCTGGTCTACGAGGCGACCAGGGCGCTCGGCAGCACTCGGCTGTCCGTGCGCACTCCGCTGGTCGAGACCACTGGGTTCCGGCTCGCCGCGTCCCCTCTGCTCGTCCCGGTGCTGCGCGCCGGGCTCGGCATGGTCGACCAGGCGCATTCGTTGATCCCCGAGGCGCAGGTCGGCTTCGTCGGCATCGCGCGGGACGAGAGCACCGCGCAGCCGGTGCCGTACTTCGCCTCCCTTCCGGAGGACCTCAGCGGGCGCCCCGTCCTCGTGCTCGACCCGATGCTCGCGACCGGCGGCTCCATGGCGCACACCCTCGAGCTGCTGCGCTCGCGGGGGGCTGACGACCTCACAGCGGTCTGCGTGGTCTGCGCCCCGCAGGGCGTGGCCGCGCTCGAAGCCATGGACATCCCTCTTCGCCTGGTCACCACCGCCGTGGACGACGGGCTCAACGAGGCGAGCTACATCGTTCCTGGGCTCGGCGACGCGGGGGATCGGCAGTTCGGCGCCCGCTAGCGCAGCCGGACGAACCCGCACTGTGGCGCCCGCTAGCGTAGCCGGACGAACCGGCACTGTGGCGCCCGCTAGCGTAACCGGACGAACCGGCACTGTGGCGCCCGCTAGCGTAACCGGACGAACCGGCACTGTGGCGCCTGCTAGCGTAGCCGGACGGGCCAGCACTGTGGCGCCCGCTAGCGCAGCCGGACGAACCGGCACCGCAGCGCGCGTTAAGCGATGATCTGCTGGAGTTCCTCGACCACGTCGTCAAGCGGATCGAGGCTGCGCGCCGCCCGGCAGAGCAGCACGACCCCGGTGAACGCCGACACCACCAGGCGGGCCTTGCGCTCGGCCTGAGAGCGCTCATGCCCATCCCGGACCAGCAGCTCGACCATGGCGCCCTCCCACACGTTGAAATGCTCGGCGACCGGCTGACGCAGCTCGGGGTCTGAGGCAAAACCGTCGACCGTGGCGGCGACGAACGGGCAGCCCGCCTGGAAATCGCCGTCCACAAGGATTTTCTTCCAAAACTTCGCCACCAACGCGATAGCCTCGCTGCTATTGGTCACCGAGTCCAGCCCCGCGCGGACCCATGCGTTCAGGCTCTCGCTCGCGCTGTCGATCGCCTCGCGGACGATCTGCGCCCGGCCCTCAGGGAAGTGGTAATACACCGACCCTCGGGGAGCCTCGCTGCGCGACACGATCGCGTCGACGGTCACTCCAGCCACTCCCCGTTCGCGGATCAGATCCACAGCCCCTCGCAGCATCCGCTCGCGTGAGGACACCTTGCCGCTCATCGTCGTCCTTCCATTCCGCTTCGCCCAGTTCTCTTTCTTTTACAAACGCCCAGCGATGAGACTCTATTCCATACCACATAGCTTCTCCAATCGGAAGGCGCCGCGCGAAGATTCACCAAGGCTGGCACAGTGTTCCCATGACAGAAACTTCCGCAGCGTACGGCGATCGCGTGCTCGCGATCGAGCCCGGCGGGGCACAGCGGGTGAGCGCCGAGGGCCGGCACGGCAGGCCCGCCCATTTGCTCTGGACGTGGGCTTCGCCGAACCTGGAGTTCACAACGATTTTCATCGGCGTGCTCGCGGCCTCCGCCTGGGGCCAGAACTTCTTCCAGGCCGCCACCGCCTGCGCCATCGGCAACGGCCTCGCCGCAGTGGCGCACGGCCTGCTCTCCGCGCGCGGGCCCAAGCACGGGGCCCCGCAGATGGTCCTCTCCCGGCTCGCCTTCGGACGGGCGGGCAATGCGGTGCCCGCCGTGATCATGGCGCTGAGCGCGGGGGTCGGCTGGTTCGCCGCGAACAGCACGAGCGGAGCGTTCTCCCTCGCCTCGCTCACCGGCCTGCCGGTCGCGCTCGCCCTGCTCCTCATCGTCGCCGTCCAGATCGCGTTGGCATTCGCGGGGCACAACCTAGTCCAGGCGTTCGAGCGCTGGACGTTCCCCGTGCTCTTCCTCATCTTCCTGCTCGCCTCCGTCTTCGTGCTGCGCTCAGCTGCCGTCCACATCCCGCTCGCGTCGCCGATCCCGCAGACCGGGACCGAGGCCATGGGGTTCTTCCTCACCGTCGGCGCGAGCTTCGGCTATTCCGCCGGTTGGACTCCGTACGCGGCGGACTACACCCGTTACCTGCCGCGCGAAGCCTCCCGGGTCCGGATCGGCTTGGCCTCGGGGCTCGGACTGTTCCTCTCCTGCACGGCGCTCGAAGTGGTCGGGGCGGCGAGCACGCAGTTCGTGCGGGAGACGGCGCAGAACCCGGCGCACGGCTTCACCTCCCTGCTGCCGGGGACGCTGGCCGCTGCGACGCTCGCGGCGTTCGCGCTCGGCTCGGTCGCCGCGAACGCGCTGAACCTCTATTCCGCCGCGCTCACCTTCACCGGGGTGGTCGGCGAACGCCAGCGCACCAGGGTCGTGCTCGCGATGGGTGTCGCGGGCGGCCTCGCCGGTTGGGCCGCCCTCGCCGACCCCGCCGCGAGCTACGAGTCCTTCCTGCTCTTGATCGGCTACTGGGTGGGGCCGTGGCTCGGCGTCGTGCTCATGGACGCCGCTCTGAGCGGCCTGCGCGACGACGACCGTCTGCTCTACGACCGGAGCCACCGCAATCAAGCCGGGCTCGCCGCGTTTCTGATCGCACTGCCGGTCTCCGTGCTGCTCTTCGCCAACCAACGGGTGTACGTCGGGCCCGCCCCTCGCCTTCTGCCCGCGCTCGGCGATATCGCGGCCTTTGTCGGAGCTGTGCTCGCGGCTGGAATTATGTGGGCATGGGTTTGGGCAGAGCGCCGCAGACAAGCCCCGATCCAACAGGAGGCAACCGGATGAACCCCCGAGAGATGCTCGCGACCGCTGTGGCCGAAGCCCGCGCAGGGCTCGCGGAGGGCGGCGTCCCCATTGGAGCGGCGCTGTTCACCAGGGACGGGAAGCTGCTCGGGCGGGGGCACAACCGCCGCGTGCAGTGGGACGACCCTGCGATCCACGCCGAGACCGACGCGTTCCGCGCGGCGGGGCGCCAGCGCGATTACCGCGACACGGTCATGGTCACCACGCTCTCGCCGTGTTGGTACTGCAGCGGCCTGGTCCGGCAGTTCAACATCGGAGCCGTGATCATCGGCGAGGCGAGCAACTTCCACGGCGGGCACGATTGGCTCGCCGAGCTCGGGGTCGAGGTCGCCGTGCTCGACGATCCGGACTGCACGGCGATGCTTGGCTCGTTCATCGAGGCCAACCCGGCGCTGTGGCATGAGGACATCGGCGTGGCCGACTAAGAGCGCCTCGGCCGCGTTCTTGGCGAAGCGCGGTCAGGCTCCGATGCTGGTGCCGAACGCCCCGTTGAACCCGCCGAGTCCGGCTCCGACTGCCGCGCCGACCACCGCTCCGACGAGGCCGCCCGCGCCCGCGCCGTTCCCGATGGACTGCACACCGCCGAGGAAACCGCCGATCGCGCCGCCGATGGCTCCCCCGATCGCGCCGCCGGCGATGGAGCCGAGCGTGCCGAAACCGCCGCCGCCGATCCCGAGGATGCCCAGCGTGACGTCTGCAGCGCTCCCGATGGCCGAGCCGATGGTGCGGCCGATCGAGGCCCCGGTGAACCCGAGCTGCACGCCGGACTGGATCGCGGAGCCGATGCCGAAGGCGTCGTTCACGCTCGTCGTCGAAGCAGAGACAGCGGCAGAGGCGAACGTCTGCGCTGTCGTCGTGCCGTGAACAGCGGCGCCAGCCGGAGCCGCCGCGCCAGCCGGAGCAGAGGCCCCGGCCGCGGACCCGATAGCCCCGCCGATGGTCCCGCCAACCGCGCTCGCCGCTGCCTTGGCTCCGAGCGCGCTGGTCCCGATGCCGCTGGCGGCTCCGGGTCCTGTCGAGGCGACGTGGTTCGTCGTCGCGCCCGCCTGCGGGCCGCTCGCCGTGTTGCCGGAAACCGTGGCGGCGCTCGTGCCTCCCGAGCTCGCGCCCGCCGGAGTTCCCACGCCTCCCGGCGTATGTCCGACCGCTCCCGCCGGGCCAGAAGCCGCGCCGCTCACATTCGAGCCCTTGGAGTCCGCGCCCTTGGAGCCGGTGGAGGCGGACCCACTCGCCGCTGCGCCCGCGCCGCCCGCCGCGTGCTCCGCATCGCCAACACCGCTACCAGCCCCTTTGCCGGAAGGCGCGTGAGAACCGGCGGAGCCGACACCGCCAAGAGCTGAGCCGCCCGAGCCGACGCCGCCTGCCGCGTGCTCCGCATCGCCAACACCGCTACCGGCCCCTTTGCCGGAAGACGCGTGAGAACCAGCGGAGGCGTTCGAGGCGGAGCCGTTCGCATTCGAACCGTTGGAAGAATCATGCGAGCCAACGCCGCCCGAGCCTGTGCCCTTCGCTCCAGCGGCAGCAGAACCACTGGACGAGCCTGTACCCTTCGCGCCAGCAGCAGCAGAACCACTGGACGAGCCAGAGCCGCTGGCGGACGAGCCGTTCGAAGCGGAGCCCCCCGAACTCGAACCGCCTGAGCCCCCCGAACTCGAGCCGCCCGAAGACGATCCGCCAGCGTCATGCGAGCCCGCAGAACCGGAACCGCCCGACGAAGCGCCGCCCGAGCCCGAACCACTGGAACCGGAACCGCCGGCATTCGACCCGCTGGCATGACCGCCCGAACCGCCGGAGGAAGAGCCCCCGGAGGACGATCCGCCGCTCGCATGGCCGCCGCCCGAGCCAGAACCGCCGCCATGGTTGTCGACGAGCCGGAACCCGGACGAGCCAGCGAGCGGGCCGATCCCGCCGCCGCGAGGGGCCGAGGCCTCCGTCCGCAGCGCCTGCCCGCCGCTCTCCGCGGAGAAGGCGGCCAATCCCACCGTGAACGCCGTCGCCGCCGCGAACACGCCCAGCGCGCCGCCGATGGCGCGGGGCCGCGAGGCGGCCGACGCGCCGCTGGCCGAATGATTCGACAAACCACGTTGTTCGGGCGAAGAGTGCATATCGAAGAGCTCCTGAGGCTTTTCCCGAGATCGCAGCGGGGATCCAAGCGAGGCCCGACGCGCCGCACTGGTGGGCTTCGGCGCGAGGACCAGGCACGTGCACCGACGACGCTACCGCGCGCCGGGACGGGGCACAAGCCCTAAATTGACATATCTCCGAACTCCCCACCCTTGACGCATCAGCGTATATTATCTAATATATAATATATCTCGCGACCTCCCGGGAGGCGACCACGCGGATCGACGGTCGCGCCGGTTTCGAGCGACCCCGCCCCAGTCCCATCGCATCAAGGAGCAACCAAGCCATGACCTCGTCCATTCTCGACCCGATCGCCGAGCCGCTCACGCTCCGCTGCGGGCAAACGCTGCCGAACCGGCTGATGAAGTCCGCGCTCAGCGAGGGGCTCGGCAATCTCGCCGGAGCCCCAAGCTCCCGGCTGCTCGGCCTCTACGAGCGGTGGAGCCTGGGCGGGTACGGGCTCGTCGTCACCGGCAACATCATGATCGACCGCCGCCACCGCGTCGAGCCGGGGAACGTCGTCGTCGAAGACGAGCGCCATCTCCCCGCGCTGTCCCGCTGGGCGAAGACGTTCCAGGACAACACCGACGCGCCCCTCTGGGCGCAAATCAACCACCCCGGCCGACAAGCCACGAACATGCTCAACATAGCCAAGGCGGTGGCCCCGAGCGCCGTTCGGGCGAACACGTCCAGGTTCACCGGCAAGCCGAGGGAGCTGCGCGCCGAGGAGGTCGAAAACCTCCTCGACCGCTACGCCGCCACCGCCGTCGTGCTCGAGGCTGCCGGATTTCGCGGCGTGCAGCTGCACGCCGCGCACGGCTACCTGATCACGCAATTCCTCTCCCCGCTCGCGAACCGGCGCACGGACGAATGGGGCGGGGATCCCGAACGCCGCCGCCGCTTCCTCCTCGAAGCCGTGCGCCGGGTGCGGGCGAGGGTCAGCCCCTCCTTCGCCGTGGGCGTGAAGCTCAACTCCGCCGACTTCCAACGCGGCGGATTCTCCGAAGAGGAGTCCCGCGAGGTGATCCGCGCCCTCGCCGCCGAGGCAGTGGACCTCATCGAGATCAGCGGCGGCACCTACGAGTCGCCTGCGATGATGGGCCGCCCCCAGGCCCAGAGCACCAAGGCCCGAGAAGCCTACTTCCTCGACTACGCCAAGACCGCCCGCGAGCACGCGGGACCGGTCCCGCTCGCCGTGACCGGCGGATTCCGCAGCAAGGCCGCCATGACCGACGCGGTCGCCTCCGGCGCGGTCGACATGGTCGGGCTCGGGCGACCGGCCATCACCTTCCCAGAGGCGGCGAGCATTTTGCTGAACGACAAGACAGACCGACTGCCGTCCCACGTCGTCCAAGTGGGAACGGCGCGTCCGGTCGTCGCCAAGGTGATCGACCTCAAACAAATCGACAGCGCGCTGGACCTCGGATGGCATTCCCTGCAAATCCGGCGGATCAGCAAGGGAAAAGACCCGCAGATCTCCCGCGTGTGGTGGCATGCCCTCGTCAGGGTGTTCTTCAAGTTCGATCCCGCGTCCTTCCAGCGCAGACGCGGCTGAACTGCGCTACTGCGCCCGTTCCGGCCAGCGCTGCGACACAGCCTCTTGCACCTTGGCGTCTTTCAGCGCCGTGAGATCGGCGAGGTCCGCCGCGTAATCCCTGAGCTTCGCGCGCAGCGCGCCGTCGGAGACGGCCAGGATCCGCAGCGCCAGCAAGCCCGCGTTCCGGCCCGCGCCGACGCCCACCGTGGCGACCGGGATGCCCGGCGGCATTTGCACGATGGAGAGCAGCGAGTCCAAGCCGTCGAGCCGTTCTAGCGGCACCGGAACCCCGATCACCGGCAACGGGGTCGCCGAGGCGACCATGCCCGGCAAGTGCGCGGCCCCGCCCGCCCCGGCGATGATCACTCGCAGGCCTCGGCCCTCGGCCTCTGCCGCGTACTGGAGCATGCCGACCGGGGTGCGGTGCGCCGAGACCACGCGCGCCTCGAATCCGACGCCGAACTCCGCGAGCGCCTCGGCGGCCTGCCCGAGCACCGGCCAATCCGAATCGCTGCCCATGATCACGCCGACAAGGTTCTCAGTCATACCGCCACTTTATCGGCCCGAGGGCCGCACTCGGCCCACCGCTCCGGCCTCGCCGCCCGAGAGCAGTCTTCCCCTCGGCCACGACCTGCGCGAGCTTCCCTCAAGCGTCATCATTCCGACAGTCCTTCCCCGCTCGACAACCAGCGCGCGGCTCGCTCCGCCTCCGCCCGGATCTCCTGCAAGTCCGACGAGGCTCCGACGAGGTTCACATGCCCGATCTTGCGGCCCGGCCTCGGCGCTTTGCCGTACAGGTGGACTTTCACCCTCGGGAAGCGCGCCATGAGGTGGTGCACCCGCTCATCCATGGACATCCCGCTGGCCGCGACCCCGCCGATGATGTTCGCCATGACTGTGACCTCGGCGATCGGGCTCGGGTCGCCGAGCGGATAGTCCAGCACCGCGCGAAGGTGCTGCTCGAACTGGCTGGTCGTCGACCCGTCCATGGTCCAGTGCCCGCTGTTGTGCGGGCGCATCGCCAGCTCGTTGACGAGGATCCGCCCGTCCGCCGTCTCGAAGAGCTCCACCGCCAGCACGCCGACCACGCCAAGGTCGGTCGCGAGCTGGATCGCGAGCTCCTGCGCCTGAGCGGCAAGCTCCCCTGGGAGATCCTGCGCGGGCGCGATCACGGTCACGCAGATCCCGCTCTCCTGCACCGTCTCCACCACCGGCCAGGCCGCCACCTGGCCGAGGGGGGACCGGGCCACCAGCGCCGAAAGCTCCCGCTTCGCCGCGACTTTCTCCTCCGCGAGGACGTCCTGTCCCGCCTCGAGCAACTGCGCGACGATCTCCTGCGCCTCGTCCTTGGTCTGCGGGAACCACACGCCCCGACCGTCGTAGCCGCCGCTCGCCGTCTTCAACACCAGCCCGCCGTCCGGCCACGGGCACTCGACTGGGTCCACCACCCGCCAGAAGCATGGCGCGGGGGCTCCCAGCTCTGCCAGCCGCTCGCGCATCGCCAGCTTGTCCTGCGCGAACCGGAGGGCGGCCGAGGGCGGATGCACCGCGACGTCCTCGGCCTCGAGCGCGCGCAGCACCTCCTGCGGGACCTGCTCGTGGTCGAAGGTGAGCGCGACCGCGCCCCGCACGGCCCGCCGCAAGGCTTCGAGGTCGTCGGCCTTGCCGAGCACCACGTCCGGGCTGACTTGGGCGGCGGGGTCGTCTGGGCGTTCGGCCACAATCCGCAGGCCTCGGCCCAAAGCGATCGCGGCTTGGTGCGTCATCCGGGCAAGCTGGCCGCCGCCCACCATCGCCACCAGGGGTGATTGTTCAGAGGAGATCACCCCGACAGCATAGAGAGGTAGACTGTGCCGCTATGTCCGACACCGACCACCAGTCGCACGAGCCGGCCGAAGTGATCGAGCGCGCCGTGCTGCGGCTGCTCCCCGGCCCCTTGCAGAGATTCCTCGTCCGACATCACGAGCTCATCAAATTCGCGGTCGTCGGAGCCACCACGTTCGTCTTCGACATGGCGATCTACTACGGGCTGATCTTCACCGCGCTAGACACCAAGCACACCACCGCGAAGGTCGTGTCGGGAATTTTGGCCACCGTGCTCAGCTACATCCTCAACAGCGAGTGGTCGTTCAAACACCGGGGCGGCCGCCAACGCCACCACGAGGCGCTGCTCTTCTTCGTCATCAGCGGCATCGGCGTCCTGCTCGCCGCCGCTCCGATCTGGGTGGCGCACAACCTGTGCGGCCTGGCGCAGGACAAATCGCTGCGGATCGGCGTCATCGACTTCATGCTCGCCTACGTCATCGGCAACTTCCTGCAAATGGCGTTCCGGTTCTGGGCTTTGCGCAAATTCGCCTATCCCGTCCTGTTGGACGAGCTGCCCCCGGAAGACTCCGAGGAGCCCTCCTCTCTGAAGACCTAGAGATCCAACCCGAGAAGAGCGTTCTCCACCACTTCAGAGAGCGCGGGGTGGATCCAGTATTGGCCGCGCGCCATGCTGCGCGCGTCGAGGCCGAACGAGAGCGCCTGGATCAGCGGCTGGATGAGCGTCGCGGCCTGCGGGCCGAGCAGATGCGCGCCGAGGAGGCGCCCTGTGCGGCGTTCGGCGACGAGCTTGCACAGGCCCGTCGTGTCCTCCATCCCCCAGCCGTACGCGACATCGCCGAAGTTCTGGGTCTTCACCGCGACGTCGAAGCCCTGCTCCCGAGCCTGCGCCTCGGTGAGCCCCACGGTGGCGACCTGCGGATGGGTGAACACGGCGGCGGGCACGAAGCGGTGGTCGAACGCGTCCAGCTCCAGGCTGTCCCAGCCTCGGAGCAGATTCGCCTGCACCACCCGCGCCTCATGGTTCGCGACATGCTTGAGCTGGTACGGCGAACTCACATCGCCGAACGCCCACACGTCTTCCGCCGAAGTGCGGCCATGGCGGTCCGTCACGACCCGGCCTGTCTCGTCGAGCTCAAGCCCGATGGAGCCGAGGTCCAGCCGGTCGCCGTTGGGTCGGCGGCCCGTCGCAACCAAAAGCACGTCGCCGCTGGCCCGCGTGCCATCCTGGAACACCAAGGCAATCTCGCCCCCGACCTGCTCCACCCGCTCCAGCCGCGCGCCGAGGCGCACGTCCCACTTCTGCTTGGCGACCTCGGTGAACCGCTGCGAGATCTCGTGGTCTTTGTACCGAAGCAACGCGTCGCCCCTGGCCACGACCGTGACCCGCGAACCGAGGGAGGAGAAGACGTGGGCGAACTCCGTCGCGATGTACCCGCCGCCCAGCACGAGCAGCCGTTCCGGCAGCTCTGGCAGCCGCATGACGTCCTCGTTTGTGAAGAACGGCGCGCCGCTCGCGATCACTTCCTCAGGAACGACCGGTCGCGCGCCCGCCGCGATCACGACCCGCTTGGCCAGCACTTCTTCCCCGGCCTCGGTGGCCAAACGGTATGCCCCGCCCTCGGCTTTCCCCGCAAATCGCACGGGCGAGGTGCGCACCTCGATGTTGGGGCAGTCTTCGATTCGGTAGCGCTTCCCGCCCGCCGAGATCGGGTCGATCCGCCCGAAGACCCGCCGCACGATGGCGGGCCAGTCGACGCTCTCGACTTTCGCGTGCACGCCGTACCGGTCGGACTCTCGGGCGATCTCCGCGACGTCTGCGGCGTAGACGAACATTTTCGTCGGGATGCAGCCGACGTTCAAGCACGTCCCGCCGTACACGCCGGATTCGAAGATCCCGATCCGCCAAGAGTCGAACCGCTCGTCCGGGATGGAGTTGCCGCTGCCGGAGCCGATGATCGCGAGGTCGAGTGGGGCCACGGCGCGATTCTAACCCGATTACAGGTTCAGCGTCGGAGCGTCGGGCTCGTCCCGCAGCCACGGCGGAACCGGCGGGCCATCATTCGCCTGTCGAGGCTCCGGCGCTGGCGGCGGCGCGGCAAACGCCGGGGCTGAAGACGGAGCGGGCTGCGGAGCCGCGAACGGGGACCCGAAGTTCGGCTTCGGCACGGGCGGCGGGGGCCCGAACCGAGGCCCGATCGGCTGCGCCGCCACGCGCTGTCCCTCGTGGACCTTCGCGTGCGCCTCCTGCCAGTTGCGGATCGACCCCAGCTTCACCGCGCGCAAAGCTCCCGAGGCGACGACGAGCGTCCCTGTGCCGAAGATCCGGTCCGTGACGCCCTGCCGGAAGCGGATCGTCTGCACCTTGCCGAGCGGCGCGTCCGCCCCCGTTCGGACGACGAGGCCCCGACGGGCGACGACGCGCTGGTCGGTGACGAAGTAACGCGTGGTGCGCCAACGGACGAACCCCACGGCCAAGAAGACGAGGAGGACGACTCCGCCGACGATCTCCAGCACGAGGCCGTGCAGCTGATGCGCGGCCACGCGGTCGGCGAGCTGATTCGGGCGAACATGCTCGCCTCGGGCGATCCACTTCGCATGCCGGGCGTGGTCGAAGCCCACGCCCGCGACTGCGAGCCCCGCGATCAAGCCGACCAGCACCAGCCCGGCGAAAGACTTCCAATGCTGTCTCGCCTCGACCAGCACCCGCTCGCCGGGCGTAAGCCAGCTCTCTGCCTCTTCTGCAGCCATCCCTGCCTCCTACGCCCGCCTGTCATGACCGTCGAGATCGAACACTTCCCGGTAGAGCATAGCGTGGACCTGCTCGACCTTCGGAATGTCTTCGAATTCGAGCGGCTCGTCCGAGGCCGACTCGATGATCAAGATCCCCGTCCGCAACATACGGTCGACGAGGCCGTGCCGGAATTCGACGCTCGAAATGCGCGAGAGCGGGATGTCGATGCCCTCTCGGGTGAACACCCCGTGCCGGTAGGCCACCCGCTTGTCCGTCACGTAGAAGTTCGTGGTGAGCCAGTCGACGAAGCGCACCGCGCAGAACAGCACGACGACCACCGCGTACACCGCGACCGCCGCCCCCTCCGCGACAGTCTTGGCCGTCCCATGCGTCCGCTCGTCCACGAAGTACAGGACAAAACCCAGCGCCAGACTCGCGAGGAGGAAGACAGAGATCGGCCGCAGGAGCCATTTCCAGTGCGGATGCGTGCGCAGTTGGACCCGCTCGTCCGGCGCGAGCCACTGCGGTCCGCCTTGAGCGCCCATTATCCTCCTCTTGGCCGGACGTGCTCGATGTCGCCCACGTCCACCACGCGAGGAGTCCCGTCGTCCTCGGTGACCACAAGCCTACCGTGGTGGTCGACCGAGCTGGCCCTGCCGAGCAGCTCGCCGCCGCCCGGCAGCGTCACCCGCACGTCCTGCCCGATGGTCGAGCAGTGCGCCCGGTACGCCGTCGCGAGCCCGGGGTCCTGGGTGCGCCACTGCTCCAGCCCCTTGTCCAGCTCCATCAACAGCAACGGGACCAGCTGCTGGCGGACCGCCGCGACCTGCTCGATCCGAAGCGACGTCGCCGTCGGCACGGGCAGCTCGTCCTCGCGCTGGTCCACGTTCAGCCCGACGCCCACCACCGCCTCGTCCCCTTTCGGAGTGAGCTGGACGAGGATCCCGGCGATCTTGCGGCCGCCGACCAGCACGTCGTTCGGCCATTTCAAGCTCGGCTCGGGCACCGGGACCCCGGAGATGGTCCGGTAGGAGTCGAAGTACTGGGCCAGCATCGCCCCGACCGAGAGCCCGACGACAAGGGGGAGCCAGCCCAGCTCCGCTCCGTTCTGTTCGACGGCCACCCCGAACGAGAGCGCGATCTGCGTGCGGGTCGGAGCCTCCCACCGCCGGTCCAGCCGTCCCCTGGCTTGCGTCTGGTGGTCCGCGATGAGCACCCGACGCGCGATCGACCCCGAACGCGCCCGGTCCAAGAGGTCCGCGTTCGTCGAACCCGTCTCCTCGATCACCTCCACCGACTCCCAGCCCAACGGGGGGCGGTTCCTGAGATATTGGCCGAGCCACGCGGCGTCGAGCGGCTCCCTGCGGTCATTCTCGGTCATGCTGACCAGCCTAAGCCCGCCTTCGCGGTCTGTCGTTCCCAGGGCGCCCGCATCGCCCGATATGATGGTTCCCTATGACCACCGCTGAACCTGTCGAAGCGCCGAGCATCCACACCACCGCCGGCAAGCTCCACGATATGCGCCAACGTCTGGCCGAAACGCAGAAGCCGGTCGGCGAAGCGGCTGTCGAAGCGGTGCACGCCAAAGGCAAGCAGACCGCCCGCGAGCGCGTGGACGCGCTGCTCGACGAGGGCTCGTTCGTCGAGTTCGACGCCCTGGCGAAACACCGCTCCACCAACTTCGGCATGGGAGCCAAACGGCCCCTCGGCGACGGCGTCGTGACCGGCTACGGGACCATCGACGGACGCGAGGTCTGCGTGTTCAGCCAGGACGCGACCGTCTTCGGCGGCAGCCTCAGCGAGGCAAACGGCGAGAAGATCACCAAGGTCATGGACCTCGCGATCAAGACCGGGCGCCCGCTCATCGGCATCTACGACGGCGGCGGGGCCCGCATCCAGGAAGGCGTCGTCTCCCTCGCCCAGTTCGGCGAGATCTTCCACCGCAACGTCCGCGCCTCCGGCGTGATCCCGCAGATCTCCATCGTGCTCGGCGCGGCGGCCGGCGGCGCGGTGTACTCGCCCGCGCTCACCGACTTCATCATCATGGTGGACAAATCCAGCCAACTGTTCATCACCGGCCCGGACGTCATCAAGACCGTCACCGGCGAAGAGGTGACGATGGAGGAGCTTGGCGGCGCACACACGCACATGACCAAGTCCGGCACCGCGCACCACGTCGCGCACTCCGAGGGGGAGGCGCTGGAATTCGCCAAGGAACTCCTGGCCTACCTGCCGAACAACAACCGGGCCGAAGCGCCGAGGTACACGCACGAGCATCCGGTCACCTTCCCCATCGAGAACTCCGTCACGCATGACGACGAAGAACTCGACGCGATCATCCCCGACTCCCCGAACCAGCCCTACGACATGCGGGACGTCATCAGCCGCATCGTGGACGACGGCGAGCTGCTGGAAATCCAGCCGAACTACGCCCAGAACGTCCTCGTCGGCTTCGCCCGGATCGAAGGCCGCAGCATTGGCGTCGTCGCCAACCAGCCCATGGTCCTCGCCGGCTGCCTCGACATCGCAGCCTCCGAGAAGGCCGCGCGGTTCATCCGCACCTGCGACGCGTTCGGCATCCCCATCCTCTCCCTCGTGGACGTGCCGGGCTTCTTGCCCGGAGCCGAGCAAGAGCACGACGGCATCATCCGGCGCGGCGCGAAGCTGCTCTTCGCCTACGGCGAGGCGACGGTCGGCAAGATCACCGTCATCACCCGCAAGGCATACGGCGGCGCGTACATCTGCATGGGCTCCAAGCACATGGGCGCCGATGTGAACCTCGCCTGGCCGACCGCCGAGATCGCGGTCATGGGCGCGTCCGGCGCAGTGAACATCGTGCATCGGCGCACGCTCGCCGACGCGGCCAAGAACGGCGACGACATCGAAGGACTGCGAGCGAAACTCCAGGACGAGTACGAGGCCACGCTGTACAACCCGTACGTCGCCGCCGAGCGCGGCTACGTGGACGCGGTCATCCTGCCCTCGCACACCCGCGCCCAGGTCTCGGTCGCGTTGCGCGTCCTCGAGCGCAAGGTCGCCCCGCTGCCCCCGAAGAAGCACGGCAACATCCCGCTGTAATTCATCCCAATACGCCAGCTGGGGCCGTCCGCGCTTGCGGGCGGCCCCAGGTATTTTTGGGTTATCAAGCCATCAAACGGATGGCGCGGTGGTGTAGTGCTGGCCGACGAGTGTGAAGTGTCCGGTGAGCGCGGGAGCACAGGACCGAGGGCGAGACGCGGTTGATCGAGACGCTAAGCCGGGGGTGGTGTCGGCAACGGCGCAGCTCAGCCGGGGTTGGTGGTGTAGTGCTGGCCGGTGGGCGACGTCCATGCGACGGCACCGTCGGGGTTTTGTGTGTCTCGCCATCGTTCGTGGGTTTTTGCTCGGTGGTGGTGTCGGCAGAGTCGTTTTATGTTTTGGGGGACGGTTTGTCCGCCCGCGCTGGGGTTGTGGTGGTCGAAGGGGTGCGTATGGTCGAGTTCTGTTCTGGCTCTTCGATAACAGCCGGGGAACCGACAGTGTTTGTCGCGGGCGTTGACGTGGGTTTCGACGGCCGTGGTCGGTTTGTACTGTTCGGGGGTGGTGGTGAAGCGGATGTTCTTCGACGCTTTGGCCATCGCTCTGGCTAAGTCGGGGTCGATGGGTGATCCGTCGAGCCAAGCGGGCAGATCGGAGAGGTTGGCGAGGACGGCGAGGTCCACGACGAGTTCGACGGGTTTGGCCTGGGGCACAGTTCTCTGCGCGGCCTGACAAGTGTCGCGTCCGCATTCGCAGCGGAGCTTGTCTTCCCCGTCTCCGACGAGGGCGGCGAGCGCGTCGGCCCGGCGGGTCCACATGGCTCTGGGGTCTTGGGGGCAGACGGTTCTTGCGACGGCGTCGAGCCGGTCTTTCACCATCGCGGCTTCCATGAGGGGCATGGCGCCCCAGATCTTCGCCATCCCGTCGCCAATGGGTTGGAAGAAGATGCCGCGCTCGGCGTGGGCGCGCTCGCGGCGTTGTTTCGTCCATTCGGAGTCCCAGCGGATGTACTGCGCCTCGATCAACCCCTGGATTTTGGACTGGGAGTGCAACCGCCAACGCGGAGCCCGCTCCGCCAACCAGGTGTCCAGCTTCTCCCGCCATCCGGCGGGAGCGGACTCCAACGACTTGCCCACCAAACGGGCGGTCTTCGCGGTGACCTCGCCCCTCGCGAGCTTGGCCCCGAACTGAGGGTAATGCTCGGTCATGTCCTCCGCGAACACCAGCATCGCCTTCTCCTCCTCGGCCTTCCGCCGGGTGATCCTCTCCGCCGCGTCCGCCACCAACGCCGCCTTCCGGGCCAGCAGCACCGCGTCCAGGCGCTCCACTTCCCGCAACGCCGCATGCACGTCCTTCATATCCGCACACGCGTCCGGCCGGAGGTCGAGAAACAACTCCTCCGCAGCGACTCCCACAGTCCCGCTCATACATTCGACTCTACCAGAAAGTGTGTTACATCACAAGAGAAAACCAGATGCTTCTTCACCGACATGATCGAACTTATTGACAGAGAGAGCCAAGGGCAGCGTCGGTCCCGCGCGCCTTTACCGCGCCTTCGCCTGCAGCACGGCGTCCTCTATCGCCGCCGCCGCGCGGGCCGTGGAAGCCTCCTTCTGCCGCAGCACCGCCCCGACCTCGGCCGCCTTGCGGACGACCTCGGGATCGCGCAGCACCTGGATCGCCTCGGTCAGCGAATCGGCGGTGATGTCCACCGACCGCATCGCCGTCCCGACGCCCATCTTCTGCACCTGCACGCCCCAGGCGGGTTGGTCGTACGAGACTCCGCAGATCAGCGTCGGCAACCCAGCCCACAGCGCCTCCGTCGTCGTCCCGACGCCGCCGCCGATCACCGCGCCCGCGCAATACGGGAACACCCGGTCATGCGCGATCGGGCCGACGACCCGCACACTGGCCTCGAGTCCCGTTGGGACTTCGGGCAGATCGCCGTGGCCGAAGTTGACCAGTGCCCGCACGCCGAGCCGCTGACAGACTTGGCTCACCGCCTCCACAACGCTGGCATTGGTGTGCGTTGGCATCGGCGTGCTGCCGAAACCGAAGAAGAACGTAGCCTCGCCCTCGCCGATCCACGAGACGACCTCGTCCACCGGCCCGCCCCATTCGCCGAGCGCGACGCGGGCGGACTCGTCGAATTTCGGGTAGCCGGTGAACGGGCGCGGCTTGCCATGCCATTCCTCCACGATGCCCGGCACCAGCTCCGGCTCGTAAATCTGCACCTCGACCGCCCCCAATCGGCGCACCCGCTGCGCGATCGTGGCGAACCAGGCCGGTTTGAGCCCGAGCCTGCGCCGCAGCTTCGTCACGAACAGCAGGTTGAACGCGATATGCCGGAACAAGTTGAACAGAACCCAGCTGAGCTTGTTCCCCCAACCGGGCAGACGCATCTTCGACGCGAACATACTGGGGAATTTGCTGTTCACCCGGTTCGGGTAGGGATGCAGGGCGACAAGGGGAATCCCCTTGGCCTCGGCGATGGCCTGGCCGATCTCCTCGGTCAGCGAGGTCGTGACGATGGCGTCGGCGGAAGCCAGCTCCGGGCTCTCGGCCAGCTCCGTGACCCGCTCAAGGGCGGAACCCACCGTGTTGCGCAGCAACTTGATATTCGTGAGCAGGATGCGCAGCGCGTTGCCGGACGCGAGCGCCTCCTTCGCCTCCGGCGAGGAGAGCTCGACCGCGATATCCGGGTACATCTCCTTCGCCGATAGCTCGAGCTTCTCGGCCATCTCCAGCCATTCGGGCGCGACGACGAGCACGACGTCGTGGCCGCGCGCTCGCAGCTCGCGGCATATCGCGAACACCGGCTGGGCGTCTCCTCGGCTGCCGGTCAGCGGGACGACGAAGCGCATAGCTCCTCCTTCGGGGCGATCACAGGACATGTAAAGGCTCGAGGCCCCAACGAGCGCATTCGTCGATGACGAGCTTCACGAACTCCGCGTGCTCGACCGAATGCCGCTCGGGGTTGCGGCCTTCGAGAACGATAGACGTCACATCCCCCAGGTCGATCAACGAGCCTTGCACCGCGCTCCCCGACGTCCGCCACAGGCTCGCGTCCGTCTGCTTCGGCAAGACGAACACCGGGTAGAGCGCGCTCGCCGACTTGCCCGCGAACCGGAGCATCGACTCAGGAGCCTTCCCGACGTTCGAGAGCGTGCACAGCGTCTTCGACGGGTTCTTCACGGTTTGCTTCGCCACGAAGGCCAGGAGCCAGTCGGGCAGCAGCTGGATGAGAGGGGAGTCGAACTCCCCGAGGTCCTCTCCGCCGCCCTCCCATTTCCCGAACGCCTCTTTGCTCGCCTGCCGGATCTGGCGCAGATCCTGGTACAGCGAGGGCCCCACGTCCACGAGGATGTCGACCCCTGCGGTGATATTGCCTCGGACGTCGCCCTCGCCCCGGTCGCTGATCCGCTGCGAGACGTTCACCGTCCGCTCGTCCGGGATCACGCCGGAGGAAACGAGGAAACGCGTCGCGATGCCGACGAACAGGCTGTTCGGGGTGCCGCCCCGCTCGGCAGCGGCCTTGCGGAACTGCTCGCTCGAAAACGACAGGAGCGCGCGGCGCGGGACGAACGTCGCCGCCGACACCGGCTCGTGCTGGTAGTCCGCCGCCGTCGTGATCTTCCGGGCTTCGACCGGCGCGTCCCCCGGCCGCGGCGGAACGCGGCGCGGAGCATCGAACCGAAACTGGCCAGGGCGGCTCCCCACTGCCGGAAGCTGTCCACGACGTCGGCGACAAAGCCGCCGTCCTCGGGCAGCTCGCCGATCCGCCTGCCCTCCACCGCCGCGGTCCAGGCAGCGAACACGCCGAGCCCGTCCGCGACCGCATGGTGGCAAACCAGCACGACGACCATGCCGCCGCCCTCCACCGCCGTCGCCGAGAGCCGCCACGCGGGCCCGCGCACCAAGTCCAGCGGGGCCTTGTCCTGCGCTTCGATCCACCCGAAGACCTGCTCCTCGGGGATCTGCCCGGCGGCGTACGCCAGCTCTCCCGCCACCGGGGCTTTGACCCAGCGGTCCCTCGCTCCCGGCACCCATGATCTTTTGACCGCGCGACTGAGCGGCCCCTCGCGCAAAACCCCGTGGATCCGCGCGAGATCCTCCCTGTCGACCGCCTCCTCGAAGACCCAGGCGAAAACCATGCCCGACGGCACGCCGAGCACCAAATCTGCCCGGACGCCCAGGTCATCGCGGGGAAGTAGCCGGCTCGACGTGCTCACGGGAGATAACCTATCCCCTCCTCAGGCGCCCCTCAACCGCTTGCGCCGCTCGGTGGCAGATCTCACCGTTCCGGCTCCTCCGGCGCATTTGCCGGTTAGGGTAGTTTCTATGAAGCAAATACCTTGGTTCTTCAAGCCATTGCTCGCGACAGTGGCCGCGGCGGCAGTCCTCGCCCTGATCGCAACCCTCACCACGGCGCCGTCCAAGAGCCGGGGCCTCGGCGACGGCTTCCTCTGGGGCATCGCGTCGAGCGGGTTCCAATCCGAGGGGAACCCTCCGGACAGCAACTGGACCCGTATCGCGAACTCGCCGCTGGTCACCGACCGTATCGGGACTTCGGTGGACTTCCGCCACCGCTACAAGGAGGACATCGCGCTCGCGAAGGACCTCGGCGTGAAGGTGTACCGGATCGGGATCGAATGGTCCCGCCTCGAACCCCGGCCAGGCCAGTCCGACGAGGCGGAATGGGCCTACTACGACGACGTCGTCAAGACCATCAAAGCAGCAGGGATGCGCCCCATGCTCACCATCGACCACTGGGTCTACCCCGGCTGGGTCGCCGACCAAGGCGGCTGGAAGGTCTCGAAGACGGTGGACGACTGGCTCGCCAACGCGCGCCGGGTCGTGGACCGCTACCAAGCGGACGATCCGCTGTGGGTCACCATCAACGAGCCGGCCGTCTACCTCTCCATGCAGACAGTGCTGGACGGCGCGGGCGCGGACCAGGCCGCCTCGGTCGCGGACCGGCTCGTGCGCGCGAACAACGAGGCGTACGACTACATCCACGCCAAGAGCCCGCGCAGCATGGTCACCAGCAACCTCGCCTACATGCCGGGGATCGAGGACCAGATCGACACCATGCTGACCGACAGGATGCGCACAGACTACGTGGGGATCGACTACTACTACGGGACTTCCGCCGGAGCCCCGATCGACATCCCGACGGCGCTGAAAAGCGACCCCAAGAAGCTCATGGAGATGAACCTGGCCCCGTGGACGAATCCGCTCCAGCCCGAAGGGATCTACTACGTGCTCCGGCGCTACGCGAAGCGCTACCCCGGCAAACCGCTCTACATCGTGGAGAACGGGATGCCGACCGAGGACGGCAAGCCAAGGGCGGACGGGGTCACCCGAGCCCAGCAGATCCGCGACACCGTGTACTGGGTCCAACGGGCCAAGGACGACGGAATCCCTGTGATCGGCTACAACGTCTGGTCGCTCACCGACAACTACGAATGGGGCAGCTACCACCCCCGCTTCGGCCTCTACACCGTCGACGTGACGAGCGATCCGACTCTGGCCCGCAAGCCGACCGACGGCGTCGCCGCGTACAAGCGGATCGTCGCCGAGCACGGCCTGCCAGACGGCTACCGGCCCGAGACCGCGCCCGTCTCCTGCTCGCAGGTCGACCCCCCGGCGAGCTGCGACCAGCCCGTCCGCTGATCCAGCGAGCAGGACGATCTCGCCAGTTGGCCCCAGCGAGATGAGACGCGAAAAGCCGCCTTTGTCGCACGCCTCGCCACGACAACTACTCCGGGCCCGGCCACAGCACGGCGGAGAGGCTGGGCTCCCCACATCCACGGTGATCGCCCCCCTGGGCGCTCCCTCGCCGGAGACCGCGCGATCTTCGTCGGCTCCAGACGGAGACGTGCAGAATGTCGCCGACCCGCACTGCCCGACTCGCCCACAACAGCGCAGGCGCCGGTTTCCAACATCCTCGGCATGAACACGCGCGACATCCCTGCGCTTCCGCCTTTCAGCTTCCCGATCCCTGGCTCCGGCGGCTCTCATCCCGCACCGTCCACTGACGGACGCACTGCGTGCTAGGACCGCTTCGAACGACAGACAAGCGGGCAACGCCGCCGGTGCATGAATCAGCTCCTCAACACTCCTCCCTTCTCCGAGGATGAAGGACGTTCACAGATGTGACGGAACTGTGGTCTCCGGCCCATCCGAAGAGCGTTCGGCGACGAAGAACTGCGCATGAGCGAATGGACCCGCCGCGCTTTGACCGGAGTCGTGGCCATGGCCGCCGCATTGGCGACGAGTTTCTTCACCGCCGCAGCTCTCGGAGCCGCCCCTGCCCCTTTCCCTGCGGTCGGGTCGGTTGTTGTCGACTTCACCCCGCCCTGGCTGCGCGAATGGGTCGTCGGACAATTCGGGACGAGTGACAAGACAGTCCTGTTCGTGTGCCTGGGCGCGACGCTCGCCGCACTCGGCGCGCTCGCCGGTTTTCTTGAGCGCCCACGGCTCCCGCTGGGCTCCTCCGTCTTCCTGTTGTGCGGCGCCTTGGGTTACGCGGCTGTTTGGGCAGAGGCTCCGCAGCCGGGCTGGCGCTCGCTTTTCGCCCCGCTCTCGGCTGTGATCGTCGGCGTCACAGCGTTACGCTTCCCGCTCGGGCTGCTCCGTGTCCGGTCCTCCTCGGAGCCGGGAGGCCCGGAGGGGGTTCCGCTCAGCAGGCGGGCCTTTGCGGCTTCGCTCATGAGCCTCTCCGCGTCCGGCGCTGTCCTAGCGTTTGCCACCACCAAGATCGACCGGCTCCGATCACTCGGCTCGGAGCGCGCGGCCACACTGCTGCCCCGGCCCACGAGTCCGGCTCCGTCGATCCCGAACGGCGCGACCGCCCCAGAGGCCGTCCCGTTCGTGACCAGCGTCCAGGACTTCTACCGGATCGACACGGCCCTGGCGACGCCCGCGCTATCCCGAGAGGCATGGCGGCTCAAAGTCTTCGGCATGGTCGCCAATCCGCTTGAGTTGACGTGGGCTGATTTGGCCGCGATGCCGATGATCGAGCGGGCGGTGACGCTCACCTGCGTCTCGAACGAAGTGGGCGGGGACCTGATAGGCAACGCGGTCTGGTCGGGCGTGCCGATGGCCTTGGTGCTCGCGGAAGCCGGGCCGCTGCCCGACGCGGACATGTTGCTCTCACGCAGCGTCGACGGCTGGACAGCTGGCACACCGCTCTCCGCCGTGCGGGACGGTCGGGACGCGATGCTCGCGGTCGGGATGAACGGAGAGCCGCTGCCATTCGAGCACGGTTATCCGGTTCGCCAGGTCGTGCCGGGCCTGTACGGCTATGTCTCGGCGACGAAATGGGTGATCGAGTGGGAAATCACCCGGTTTGACCGGTCGAAAGCGTATTGGTCGACCAGGGGCTGGTCCGAGCGGGGGCCGATCAAGCTCTCCTCCCGGCTCGAGCGCCCTGGAGGGTCCGTGAGAGCTGGGCGCGTCGTGGTGGCGGGCTCCGCGTGGGCGCAGCACGTCGGGATCTCGAAGGTGGAAGTGCGGGTCGACGACGGCCCTTGGCAGGAGGCTCGCCTCGCCGACGAATACTCGGCCGACACGTGGCGGCAATGGTGGTTCGACTGGGCGGCGGAGCCTGGGAACCACACGATCGCCTGTCGTGCCTACGACCGCGAAGGCCGTGTCCAGGACGGGCGTCGCAGCGGCCCGGCCCCGGACGGGGCGACAGGATGGCACGAACGAGAGATACAGGTGGTGTAGTAGTTGTGGTCGTCATGAACCCAACGGCGACGAACGGAGAGGGCGCGGAACTGGCACGACTGCTCCGGCAGGTGGCAACCGGCGACCAGGCCGCATTTGCCCGCCTCTACGACCTCACGTGCGCCCGCGTGTACGGGCTGGCGGTGCGGGTGTGCCGCGACCGAGCTGTCGCCGAGGACGTGCTCCAAGAGACCTACCTACAGGTATGGCGCGCCGCAGACGCATTCTGCCCTGAACAGGGCAGCGCGTCATCGTGGCTCTTGACCATCGCGCACCGCCGCGCGGTCGACCGGGTCCGCAGCGAGGTTGCGGCGCGGCGGCGGGAGCAGGAGTATTCTGACGAGAATACTCCGACAGCTGCTTCCGACACCGTGGATCTAGTGGTCAGTCGGGAGGAGGGCGACGCGGTGCGGAATTGTCTGGCGAAGCTCACCGACGCGCAGCGCGAGAGCATTGCCCTGGCGTATTTCGGCGGGTTGAGCTATCCCGAGGTGGCGCAGCGGCTGCGGCTGGGCCTTCCTGCGGTCAAGTCGAGGATCAGGGACGGCATGCGCAAGCTGCGCGAGTGCATGGAGGTGCGCAACGATGCGTGACGAATTCGCTCCGAAAGATCTCGCGGACCTTGTCGAGCTGTATGCGCTCGACGCGCTGCCGCAGGACGAGCACGCCGCGTTCGAGTCTGCCCTCGCAGAAGCCGGGCGAGAGGAACAGGACTGGGCAGTGGCCCAGATCGCCGCGACACGGGAGGCGTTGAACCGGCTCGCAGAACCGTTCGCGCTCCAGCCTCCGGCCCGCGCGCGCGACGCCCTGCTGGCCGAGGTCCGGCCAACCGCATGGCCGAGGCGATGGGCCGCGATCGCCGCGATAGCGGCCTGTCTCGTGCTGCTCGCGGTCTTCGGCGTGTGGCGTTTCGGCCCGTTTCGGGAGCAGATCGCGGACCAAAGCATACCCAGGGACGCGTCCATGGTGATGACCGCGCCGGACGCTCATATGACGATGGGCAAGATCGTCGGACAGGAAGGCATGGTTGCGATCACGTACTCGAGAAATATGAACAAAGCCGTGATCCTGCTGCCCCCGACGACGCGGATCCCGGACAACAAGGTGTACCAAGTCTGGCTTGTCCGCCCGGACAGCTCCATGACTTCGGCAGGCATGATCGCCCCGGGCGAAGCCGGTCGGCCGATGGTGGTCGCGGCGCTCGGGCAGGCCACAGGGGTGATGCTCTCCCTCGAACCCTCGTCCGGTATGCCGAAGCCCACCGGGGCAATGGTGAGCGAGGTCGAGCTGTGACCCATCCGCGCGGCCGACAGCTCCGAACCCCCTAAGACCGACTGCAAGGACCTCGAAAGGATTCCGCCCCATGGACCAGAAAACTCTTCGGAAGAGTTGTCTTACCGCCTCCCTTCTTTTTCTGTCGGTTGGAGCTGTTGCGGCGTGCGACAAAGGCGGCTCTTCGGCCCCCTCTTCGCAAGAAATGTCCCCCATGCCCATGCGCAGCCATTCGACGACGATGAGCGAGCCTTCGCCGAGCGCGGCGACAAGCCGCTCCCCCATGATGGTCGAGCCCATGGAACGCTGACCGAGGCCGTCTCGATTCGCCGGGACGCGAGAGATCCGCTCAAGCTTCTACGAAACGACTCTGGCACGGCGTGCAACAACCGCTCTAGGTCGAAGGCCCTTCGAGCGCATCCACGATCAGGTTTTGTCATGTATACGGAGAGAGGAGACCTCTATGGACGTTTGGGAGCTTGACGGCGCACGAGTCCGGCAGGCCGGATTAGCTGTGGCGCGTCTCGGCTTGGTGGTGAACCTCGGGTGGAACGGACTGGCCAAGTTCACTGCGGGGGAGGCCCGCAGCATAGCTCCGCTGGTGGGCGAAAGCCCTCTGTTCACCTGGGCGCTGGGCTCCTTGGGGCTGCGCGGGGTCTCGGACATTATCGGTGTCGTGGAACTGGCCGCCGTGGCGTTGCTGCTGCTGGGCGTGCGGTTGTGGTGGGCGAACGCGGCCGCAACGGCGCTGTGCGCCGGGACCTTTCTGATCACGCTCTCATTCTTCGCGACCTCGGTGGATTGGTCCAAAGCCGGATGGAACGCTCCCGACGCTTTCCTCCTGAAAGACATCGTGCTGCTCGGCGCGAGCATAGCGCTCTGGCGGCCTAAACCAAGCGGAGCACAGCCTCATGCGCGTCGCGAACCAAGCTCGCCGCCCGCGCCCGACATCCTGGAAGACACTTCCTCGGCGCCCGATCGCTCGACCCCACAGAGCGCGGCAGGACACACGATGGGGTCGCCAAGTGGAAACTAGCGGTTTTGCTCGCCTTCGCGGCCGAGCTCGAAGACCGCAATCTCACCGAGCGGGACGACCGACGATGAATCAGACCAGATCCATCGAAAACCAGACAAACCCATGAATGGGGCGAAGATGAAGACCTTGAAGCTTCACAAGCGACGCGGCACATCGCCCGCTGAGGTCAACCGCGCTGGACTTTCAGCTCGTCCAGGGAAAGATAGCAGTTCACCGCCATGGTCAGATCGGCCTCGGCGAGCAGGCAGCGGATGACGTGCTCGATCCCGCGCCGTCCCGCGAGCGCGAGCCCGTACACGTACGGGCGGCCCACGCCGACCATCGCCGCGCCGAGCGCCACGGCCCGGAGGACGTCGACGCCGTCTCGGACTCCCGAGTCGAACAGGACCGGAGTCTCGCCCGCCGCCTCCACCGCCGCCGCGAGCCCGTCGATGGCGGCGAGGCCGCCATTGGCCTGCCGTCCGCCGTGGTTGGAGTACAGGACCGCGTCCACGCCGTGCCGGGTGGCGAGCCGGACGTCTTCGGGATCGCACAGGCCTTTGATCATGATCGGCAGTTTCGTCCGTGACCGGAGCCAGTCGATGTCGTCCCAGGTGAACGTCGGCTGGGCGAAAATCGAGGCCCACACAAGGCCGGCTCGCTGCGGCGAAAGCTCCTCCTCGGCCCGCACCCCGGCGATCTCGAGGAACCGTGGGTCCGCGAGGTAGTTGGCGATGCAGCGGCCTTGGAGCATCGGCAGGTAGCCGTTCGCGAGGTCGCGGGGCCGCCAGCCGAGCGTGCCCGTGTCCACCGTGACCGCGATGGCGTCGAACCCGGCCCGCTCCGCGCGGTCGACGAAACTGGCGTTGAGCTCGCGGTCCGAACTCGGGTACAGCTGGAACACCCCGAACGCTGAACCACGCTCCGCCGCTACCTCTTCGAGCGTGGCGGCGGAAAGGGTCGAAAAGACGACCGGCGCGCCAAGCTCCCGCGCCGCCGCCGCCGTTTCGAGGTCGCCACGCGGGTGGACCGCCCCCAGCACGCCGACCGGGCAGAGGAACACCGGGCTGTCGAACGTCGTGCCGAACAACGAGGTCCGCATGTTCCGCGCGGCGCGGTCCCGCAGCATCCGGGGCACAAAACCGTATTGGCGCAGGGCGGCCACGTTGCGGTTTTGCGTGTGCTCGTCCCCCGCGCCGCCGCGCACGTACGCGAAGATCCCGTCGGGCAGCGCCTCTTCCGCCCTGCGTTCGAACTCGGCGAATGTGAACGGCAAGTCAGAGACGAAGCCGTCCAAGCCTTGGGCGTAGAACTGGAATTGGAAATCGCCGAAATGCGCCATGCCGTCGAGTCTAGTTCGGCTCGCCCCGAGACACCTCAGCTCACCAGGCGGCCCCGCACGTAGACCTCGTCGATCGATTGCTCTTTCAACCCCATGATCAGCGAGAACAGCAGCTGCTCCGCCTCAAGGTCGCGATGCTCCTTCGGCACGACCCGCTCCAGCAGCTCGTGCAGCCACGGCTGGTTCTCCGTGCGCACCACGAGGAAGTCCGCCTCCTTGCCCACGTCAAGGCTGCCGATCCGCTCGTCGAGGCACAACGCCTTCGCCCCGGCGACCGTCGCGGTGTACAGCAGCTCGGCGGGGTGCAGCGCGATCCCGGCCTCCCCCGGCTCGTTCATATGCACCTTGTAACAGTCATTGAGCACCCTGGTGAGCAACCACTCGTCCCCGCCGCCGATGTCGCTGCCCAACGCCACCGTCGCCCCGCTGGCCGTCGTCCTGCGCCAGGGCATCGTGCCCGAGCCCAGGAAAAGCTGCGACGTGGGGCAATGCGAGATCGCCGTTCCGGTCTCCGCGATCCTCGCCAGCTCCGCGTCGGTGGCGTGGACGGTGTGCGCGAGCACCGCGCGCGGGCCGAGGAAGCTCAACCCGCCGGGCCTGGACCCCGGCAAGAACTTCCCGTCGTACACATCAAGGTACGAGTCCGTCTGGAACGCGCGCTTCGTGCTGTCCACCTCGCCGACTCCCGGCCGGTTGTTCTCGCTGAAGTGCGTCTGGAAGTACACCCCGGAGCCGCGCGCCTCGTGGTAGAGGTCACCGAGCTCCGCCAGCGTCTTCGGGGTGACCGAGAGGGCGAAGCGCGGCGTGATGGCAACATGCAGCAGGGCGGTGGCCGGGTTCCCGGTGTCCTTCGCATGCCACCGGGCAATCTCTTCCCTGGTCAACGACAACGCTTCGGCCTCGCTGGTCACCAGTTTCTTCGCGGTCGGCGGGCCGACCGTCTGGATCGTCCTGCCGCAGATCATCCGCAGCCCCCGGCGGTGAGTCGCCGCGAACAGCGCGTTCTGCGCGCTGGGGAACGCGCTGCCGAACACCAGCGCCGTCGTGGTGCCCACCGCGATCCGGCGCGAGCAGAACGCCCACGCGGCGTCGCCTGCCACGTTTGGGTCCGAGAACCGCGACTCGATGGGGAAGATATGCCGATCCAGCCATTCCAACAGCTGCCCGCCGCCGTAGAGGCCGGTCGCGTGCGTCTGCGGGAAATGGACGTGGGTGTCGACCAGCCCGGGGATCAGATACGCGGGCCGATGGTCGCGCACCGCCCAGGTGCGCAGCTCCTGAGGCAGTTTGCTGTACGGACCGCTGTAGACGATCCGCCCGCCGTCGTCGACGGCGAGCGCTCCGTCCTGCACCGAGATCAGATGCTCCCGAGCCGTCTGCAACGTGGCTGAACTTGAGACATGCAGGATATGGCCGCGCCGAACAATGCTCATCTCCGCAGCGGAGTCCTTCCCGACTTCGGTCTTTCTGGCAGAAGAATAGCAGCAGGCCGTATGCTTTGGAGCATGTCCCGCTCCCTGATCTGGATCTGGGGGTTGTGGGATTGGGGAGCCGCCGGGTTCTCGGTGCTCGCCTGGACCTTCGTCTTCGCCCCCTACCTCACCTCGCAAGTCGGATCGGGTCTGACCGGAAACATGTCGGCGAGCTCCTGGCTCGGGCTGGGCGTCGGAGCCTCCGGGTTCGCCCTCCTGCTCGCCGCGCCGGGGGTCGGGCCGTGGATCGGCACCGGACGGCGGCGGCATCGCTCGCTCGCCCTGCTCAGCGTCGTTCTGATGGTCATCCTGCTCACGATGTCCACCATCCGGCCGGAGCTTAACCAATTCTGGCTCGGACTGGGGCTGCTCTCCACCGGGCTCCTCGTCTACGAACTCGCCACCATCCCGTACAACGCGATGCTCCGAGACCTCTCGGGCGCCAGGGGTATCGGCGATGCCTCCGGCATCGGCATGGCCATGGGGTACTGCGGCGGCATCCTCCTGCTCGGGCTGAGCTTCTTCTGCTTCATGGGCGGCAACGGCCCCACCAGGGGCATATTCCAGATCCCCGCAGACGACGGGCTCCCGGTCCGCGCCTCATTGGTCCTCGGCGGAGCCTGGTTCCTGATCTTCTCCCTCCCGCTCCTGCTGTTCGCGCCCAAACGCAAAGAAGTGGACACCTCCCGAGGGTTCTTCGAAGCCTACCGGATCATCGGACGCGATCTGCGCGAACTCTGGAAGCTCGACCGGCGAGTGGTGAAATACCTCCTGGTCAGCGCCGTCTTCCGCGACGGGCTCGTCGGCTTCGCGACATTCGGCGCGGTCATCGCGGCAAGCGAATACGGCTTCAGCCAGAGCCATCTGCTCCTGTTCGGCGCGGCGAGCAATATCGCGGCGGCATTCGGCGCGGCGGTCGGCGGACGGGCGAACAGCCGCTACGGCTCACGACAGCTCATCGTCGGCTCGCTCGCCTCGATCCTGCTCCTCGGAGCCGGACTCCTCGTCTCCATCGGGTCATGGGCGTTCTGGGTCTTCGGGCTGGCGATCTCCCTCTTCATCGGCCCGGCGCTCGCCGCATCGCGCACCATGCTCCTCGAACTCACCCCGCAGGGCAAGGAAGGCGAGATGTTCGGCCTCTACGCCGTCAGCGGCCGAACCGTCGCCTTCCTCTCCCCGCTGATGTTCGGGATCTGCTCGAACCTGTTCCACGCCAGCAGGGGCGGCGCGGCGGGGATCATGGTCGTCCTCACCGCCGGGCTCGCCGGCATGGTGCTCGTCGACATGGCCGACTGAGCTCAGCTCCGCGCGGGCGCGCCGAGCGCCGCGCCGATCTCCCGCGCCGCGTCCTCGCCATACGCCCCTTGCAGCCTCGTCAGCGCCGAAGCCAGATCCCAGCTCCACCGCTGCGCCCCGCCCGGCGACTCCAGCACCAGCACTGCGGCCATCGAGCCCAGCTGCGCCGAACGCTCCACCGAAAGGCCCTTGGTCTGGCCCACCAGATATCCGGCCCGGAACGCGTCGCCGACCCCCGTCGGGTCCACCTTGCTGATCTCGTCCACTGCGGCGACATGCACCACCGAGCCGTCCTTCAAATGCACGTCGACGCCGTCCGCGCCCAGCGTCGTGACCCGCACGCCGACCAAGTCCTGCACCTGCGCCTCGGTCCACCCCGTCTTGCTGAGCAGCAGATCCCACTCGTAATCATTGGTGAAAAGCAATTGCGCGCCTTCCACCAGCTGCTTCGCGTCCTCCCCCGACATCCGCGCCAACTGCTGGGACGGATCCGCCGCGAAGGCGACGCCCAGCTCCCGAGCCTCCCGCGTGTGCCGGAGCATCCCATCCGGGTCGTTCGCCCCGACCAGCAGCAACTCCGGCTTCCCCGTCTTCGCCACAATCTCCGCAATGCTGATATTGCGCGCCTCCGACATCGCGCCCGCGTAGAACGAGGCGATCTGCGCCATGGCGTCGTCCGTGGTGCACAGGAACCGGGCCGTCTGCGCCGTCTGCGAGACCAGCACATGCTCGCAGTTCACCCCGTGCCTCTCAAGCCAGGCCTGGTACTCGCCGAAATCCTGGCCAACCGAGCCGACCAGGACGGGATCCCCGCCCAGCACACCGATCGCGAAAGCGATGTTCGCCGCCACGCCGCCCTTTTGGATCTCAAGCTCGTCCACCAAGAAACTGAGCGAAACCTTCTGCAGGTTGTCCTCGAGCAGCAACTCGCTGAACTTCCCAGGGAACCGCATCAGATTGTCGGTGGCGATCGAGCCGGAAACGAGGACAGTCACAGGCATTCCCTTCGGATAGTTGCTACGACGCAAATGGTGTTCGCTATGCCATGCTACCCCAGGCGCGTCGCAGCTCACTCCTCCTCGCCGTAGCGAGATCGGCCATTCGCCCCGCTCGGCCAGTCCCTTCGCGGCAGCCCTCGCCCCATCCGAATACAGTGGCCCCATGGCCGACTCCGTCGCAGAGCTCGACGCGGAGCTCCGCGAGCGTTTAGAAGAAGAAACCCGCAAAGCCCGCGAATCCGTGCTCCACCACCGGCACTCCACGGAGAACGACGAGACCGCATCCCTGCGCCTCTTGGAGTTCGAGTCCATCCGGACCCAGCTCGCCCGCAGCGAAGGCCAACGCTCCCTGCTCCTCCTCGAACCCGCCGGAGACCAGCAAGCCGGCAGCTTCGTCGCGATCGGAGTCGGCGACGTCGCCGCCGCCGAGCACCTGAGCGTCTACATCCCCGGCAACCACACGAACATACTGCGCAGCCTCGCAGGCATGGCCATGGAAGCCAAAGCCCTCGTCGAAACCGCCAACAAACTCCTCGCCTGCCGCTCAGGCCAAAACCTCGCCGCAATATTCTGGCTCGGCTACCGATGCCCCCAAATGGACTCCGCCGTCCTCACCGACACCCGCGCCAAAGAAGGCGTGCCCGCCCTGCGCAAATTCCTCGCCGAACTCGACCGCCTGCGCGGCGCGGACTTCCACCTCACCTTGATCGGGCACTCCTACGGCTCCCTCGTCGCCGGACTCACCATGTGGCAGCCCAGCCGGGTCGGCGACCTCCTCCTCGTCGGCTCCCCCGGAATCGGCACCACCAACCCCATCTGCGACTGGCAATCCCAACCCGCAACGTGGACGCTCAAAGCGCACGGCGACATCGTCGCCAGCCTCGAACGCTTCGGCCCCAGCCCCGACCAGCTCCCCGGCGTAATCCGCCTCTCCACCGGCCCGGGAAAATACGCCGACTGCTCCGGCGAGCAAATCGAACTCGCCAGCATCGACTCCCACAGCCGCCACCCCTTCAACCGCTCCCATCTGCGCTACAACGAGCCCGGCACCACCAGCCACTTCAACCAGGCCATGATCGCGGCGGGCCTGCACGGGGACGCGATCCTCCACACCGAACCATCAGACTGAACGCGCCAATCCGGCAACGGGCCAGGCGACGGAAGAACTATTGCCCCGCGCCGGAGCGCATGCTAGCGTGAGCCAATCTGCAGGCGTAGCGTGGTTCCGGCCTGGGGTTTCCCTAGTCGAGGGTCGCTGGGGGGCGAAGAAGGGATACGAGTTTTGAGGGAGGATAAAGGCATCTCACTCGGAAACTCGACAGAATTAGTGGCGCGTTCCACGCAAATTATTTACTACTGGATACATATACCGAGGGGAAATTCTCATCCGCACTAAGATTTTATTTCCGGCTCCGAGAACAATATAGGAAAGCAATAGACACGGAGCTAAACCTGACAGAATAGGGAGAAGCATATGGCCGATATCGAGGAAATAGGAATAGCCGTCGCAGAAGGGCTGAGTACAGCTATAGACACTGCCGTGGACGATGGCCTACGTATCGCTGGAGAAAAAGTTCGCGAAGTTTGCAACAAGGTTGAGAATACCGGGAAAGGCATTCAAGGATGCGCTCATAACGGCGACAACCATCTTCAGAAAGAATGGTTTGGACTGATTGGAAATTATGTGGTCGATCCCCTCAACCACTACATGATCGACCCCGTTGAAACCGTGATAGATAAAGTTGGCGGCCTACTGACGGATGCGGGTAAGATGATGCACAGAACCGTGGATAAGATTCTTAATATCGACGCGGATAACGCTGCTAAGCTTCATGACTAGGGCCTAGTTTAGGCCATTGATTACCTTTAGAGGGATAACGGGAGTTGTAGATGGAACTTGAAGAAGTAGTCGACAAGGTTCAAAAATTCGTAAAAACTGAGCAGGATATGGTCGCGGTGATCAACGACATGAGGGGGGCCATTGACTCAGGGAAGAAGCTGTTCGACGACCTGAAGTCGGTCGATGATCTCGTCAGCGCGAAAAATCGGGGCCCGGCGGACTTTGAGGGTATGCTGCAGGAGAACTGCAAGAAAGCCCTGGACTGGCTGTGCGAGCATGTAAGCCAAGTAAACCAGTTTAAGACCTGGCTAGTGGGCGATCAAGAGAAGATCAAAGCCTCCTCAGACCATTGGAAAACAGATCTCCCCAAAAAGCTCGATAGCAATATCTGGCCATCTGACGACGCCGTGAAAGCCGTACAAGATGCTTGGCAAGGAAAGACAGCGAATGCGGTTTGCCTTGTGCTCAAAGCAGAGGGCATCGTCATCAAGCAGCTCGACAAGCTTTGTGAAGCAGTAGGCAAGGTGATCGGGTTCCTGGGGCAATTACTGGACAAACTTCGTGAACTCATTTATGGCATTATCACAAAAATTATTTCAATGATTGTCGAGAAGCTCGGGGATGCCCTACTGGGAAGCTTCGCGGGCATCACAAAGGCCGTCTGGGACCTCCTCTGGGAAGGGTACGACCTTGTTAAGACCTGCCTCGATCTATGGAATAAGGCAGAAGATATCGAGAAACAATTCGAGACCTGCTGCAATTCCATAAAAGCTGCCTTCCAGCACGGTCAGATTCTCATAGACGATATCAAACAGCTGACTGCCTAAGAAAGAAGGATCACATGGCTGATTGGTGGGATGACATGCAAGCGGAACTACAACGAGTGGAAGAACGATTTAATAAGAAAAGAGAAATCCACGATAGAGGTCTCTCCCAAGAGGGGATTGCTACAATTGACAAGTATCAGATCACTGCTCGCGTAGGAGCTGGCGGAAGAATACAGCAGTTATCCCTTGGTCCAGAAGCGCTAAAATTGACACCTAGCCTTCTGTCGTCAGAAATAATTCGTTGTGTCCATATCGCTGAGGCTCAATATGCGAAAGGCATCAAAGAGATAGCCCTGGATGTCTTTGGCGAGGGCGACGAGGCGAGCCACGCATGCAGTGTAATCGATAGCAACTTCCCACCTATCGAGGAAGAAGATGCGCAAGTTCCTGAAAGCCCTCGCGATAGCACCCATAGTTGGGATGACGATGACGATGACGACGGAGGCTGGAAAGGCTCGATCTTAAGATCGTGAGCTAAGATACACTAACACCAACAAGGACGAGATCAAAGGATTCTCATGATGAAACAACTCTCTCAAGCCAACCCCAAAGAGAATGGCCGTGGTCGCCTTCTCATCGCTAGCGCACTTGCGCTGGCTAGTTCAAGTTTTCTAATTTCTTCTTGCTCCTCTAAAAACGAATCCACTACTCCTAACGCCTCACATACAGCGGCGAGCGCGCCAGCACAAGCAAATCAGAGCCCATCGAAAGTTAATGAGCAACGTATGGAGAATAAGACCGTAGGCCTGTCGTATGTCCTTCCTGACGGGTTTTCGGAAAGCTCGCAAGGCCTTCCAGCAGGGTTTCCCGCAACGCAAATTTTACCAAAAGGCGGCAGCCTGCTTGGCCCCGTTATTCGCATCCTCAAAATAACTAGCGAGACCTCCTCTCCTCAGTTTGATGCGACGAAAACAAACGATGAGAACGTCGATGCCCGAGTAGACGCATTAACAACGAAAAAACCTGGTTACGGAGTTTCTGGTGTCAAGCGTGATCACTGGGACGGAGATGGCCTCCCAGCTTCTTCAGTAGAAATAACTCTTAGCTCTACCGACGGGGCTCCCAAGATACACTATTTCTTTTCCTACATAGGGCAAGGAGCTGACCGTTGGACGCTGATGACCACTGACGATGGCACTGGCGCAGGAAAGTTCTTAGGCGAAGAAGCGAAAGCAATTGCGAAGTCGATACGAAAACTCCCTAACTAGCAGCACACCTCCTACTCGCGAAGCACGCGATAATACTCGCGAAGCACGCGATAAATCTTTTGAGAGGATCCCATGGTTGACTGGGTAGAAGATGAAATGAACCGAGCGAAGAAAGCAGACCAGGTCAGTCTTCTTCAGCTTCGAGAGACTGAGCGAGAGGCGCATGATGTGCGCGGTCACGGTGCTATCCCAGAGAACGGGATAGCCGTCGTCGTACGTGATACGGTTCGTCTTGAGGAGCTGAATCTGACGGAGAAAGCCTTGCGCCTTCCCCCCGATCGATTATCGGCAGGTATCCTGCGTTGCATCCGTGCTGCCGAGGCAGATTTCGCGCGAGCACAGGAGCAGCTATTGCTCTCTGCCCTCGGGCGCACTCCGGATGTCCAGACGGCAATCTCGGAACTCCGTGATCAATTTCCTGATCCCCATGAGGATGACGATGATGCTTGGGGGAAAACGAGCCAACCAGTTTCGTCGTACGATGACGACGATGACGACGGCTGGAATCAGCCAATCCTGCGTTCTTAGCGGAAACCGCCAAACCCGACCTTGCTCGTGGCTGGTTTGGCCTCTCTACAGTAGAGAGGCCAAACCAGCCACGAGCCTCTTAAGGCCTTCTCGAGCCTCATCCGCCCATTTGGCAGAGCTCAAGCCATACAGAACCCGGCCAAACGCCTGATCCTTGATCTTTGTGCTCTCGACCAGCGCGTGTGGCTCGAGCGCTTCTCATGAAACCGCGCAGAGCACCCTGCTGCCCAGGCGAGACCTTCCGGCTCGACGCCAGCTCTCGCCGCCCCCACATCGGCGCGCGGCCCCACGCTGCCCATGCGGCGGCCGTCCCGTTGCGCGGCTTCGCCTCGGGCCAAGCTCGCAGCGCTGTCCGTTCGGCCAGACGGCGGGCGCCTATCGTGATACCAGCGAGTAGTGAACTATTGTTGCCATCCAAGATGCGTGTTAGTGTTACCTTCGACGCTGAAGGCTCCACGTCGTGGGGCCTTGAGGAAGGAGGCGGAATGTCTGATGACGGCTATCTGAACATCGCGGTGGACGAGGCGAGGAAGGTGGCGCAGCGGCTCGTTGACGACGGCCACAGTATCTCGAACGTCGGGAACACCGCGAATGTCGATCCCGACAAGCCGCAACAGGAGTGGTTCGGGATCATGGGGCATATCATCACGGATCCGCTGAACAGCTGGGCGTTGGACCCGGTCGGAGCGATCATCAACGACATGGGGCAGCTCATGGCGAAGGGAGGGGAGTCGATGAAGCAGGCCATCGACCACATCTCGGGGACAGATCAAGAGGGCGGGGCGAACATCGCCACCGTCACGCCGTAGCAACGGCCGGCGGAACGAGGAGGAACCATGGTCGATGTCGTGTACTTCACCGACAAGATCGAGAAATGCCAGGCCATCGCGGGCGATGTCAAGAGCGTGAAAGAACAGTACGAGGCCTTCCATATCGCGGCGAAGGGCATCGAGACCGACCTGAAAAGCCTCGCCCAAACCGGGAAGGCCCCCGACCTGCGCGACCCCATGAGCATCCTGGAGGCGGCGGGGGACAACGTGCTGAAAGCGCTCAAGTGGTGCGACGAGCACATCGACGTGTTCCACAACGTCATGGACTGGCTCACCGGCGACCAGGGCAAGATCACATCCGCCGCGAACCACTGGCAGAGCGGCGTGCCGGGGAAGCTGAACGACGCGAGCCATTTCGCCTGGGACCCTAAGAAGGCGATCAACGACGCCTGGCAGGGCAATCTCGCGGATTCCGTCGCCAACCTCATCGGGGCGGAGAAAGTGATCGTGGATCTGCTCAGCGATCTCTGCAAGGCGTGCGGGATGATCTTCACGGCGATCGGGAAAATGCTGGACAAACTGCGAGAACTCGTCTTGAAGGAGGTGGCCGATCTCCTGATCTGGCTCCTCGAGAAACTCGGCAAACTCATCCTCAACAGCGGCCTCGGCGGTTTTTTCGGCGGCGTCATCACCTGTGCCGCGAGCATCTACGACGCTGTGAAAAAAGGCGTCGAGGTCTACCGCCTCGTGGAAGACATCAAGAACAACTACGAGGACGCCTCTCGCGCGTTGAGCGGCATGTTCAACGCGGGGAAGAAACTCGCCGAAGACGTGAAGGGCCTAGTCTGACGACCTCGCCCCAGGCAGGCCGACGACCACGACGCAAAAGGAGGCAGCATGTCCACTTGGGCTGACGAGCTGATCGAGAGGCTCCAGCAGGCGAATCGTGATTTCTCGAGTCGGCTCGAAATCGCAGAGCGGACCAAAACGCTGACCGCGAGCGCGAAGAACGACCAATACGGCATGGAGATCACGGTCGGGGACGACTGCCGGATCGTCGGGCTCACGCTCTCCCCCGCCGCGCTGAAGCTCCCCTCCCGCGAGCTTTCCGCCGAAATCCTCCGCCTCGCGCGGTCCGCCAGGTCGAAATACGCGCGAGAGCTGGAGAAAGTGAACCTCGAAGTGCTCGGCGACAACGACCTGAGCCGCAGGATCCTCGAAGAAATACGCGAGAAGTACCCCGAAGACGAGAACGAGGAAGGCCGGAGGAGCTAGCCATGGACTGGCGATACGAAGAAAGCCTGCGGGAGAACCGCCAGCTCGACGCCCTTGTCGCAAAGGTCGACGCCGCCCAGGAGCAGAACGCCGCCTTGCGCGGGCACGCCGAATCCCCCCACTACGGCATCACGACCACGGTCAACGGGACGGAGCTGACGGGGCTGACGCTCGATGCCAAAGCCATGCGGCTGCCTCACAACCGCTTGGCTGAGGAGATCTTGAAATGCCTCCGCGCCGCCGAGGCGGATTACGCGTTCGCCTCCATGCAGCTGCTCCGCGAAACCCTCGGGAGCACGTCGTTCGTGCAGAACGTCTCGGAGAAAGTGGAGGAGGCCTACCCCTTCCCCAAAGATCCCAGCCTGATCGCGAGCCACCGCGACGTCCCCGAAGAAGAGGACGACGATGACGAGGGCTGGAACCAACCGATTCTCCGCTCATAGGTCGGCGGCGGACGCCCCCCTTCGCCGACAGGCCACGATCCGCCGTTGACGGTAGATCACACCAAAAGTAGCCTCAGAGGGCACACGCAGAAAGGTCCACGACCATGCAATCACTCTCGCGTTTCGCGACGACAGCGCTCGTTTCCCTCGTCGCGCCCGCAGTTTTCCTCACCTCCTGCTCCTCTTCGAAGCACGAGCCGACCGGGAGCGCCCAAGCGGGCGGCGGCTCCAGCCGCGCGAGCGCTTCCGCCGGCAAGGACCCCGGCTCGTCCGCGCGCGTGGAGAACCGGAAGATCGGCGTCTCCTACGTCCCGGCCAAGGGGTTCAAGGAGGTGACCGGTGGGCGCGCCGTGCCAGGCGTCATCACGACCGCCTTCGTGCTCGGCGAACCGGATCCGACGAAACTCGTCACACAATTCATGCTGACGAAGATGCAAAGTTCGGATGACTACACGCCAGGAACCTCGCCCGATATGGACAACGCGGCGCTTCTGGACGCTTTCGTGGAGGAAGCAAGCACGGGGCCTGGGGCCAAGGCCGAGGGCGAACCGACGCGCGCGCAGTGGCAAGGGGCGCTGCCCGGAGCGAGCGCCCTGGTCAAGCTGAAAGCCGAGGGGGGCGAGGAAACCGGCCAATACGAAGCATTCCTCGGCTCCGGCACGACCCGCTGGTCTGTGATCGGCACGCTCACCACCTTGCCACCCGGCGGTTCCCTGGACTCCTTGAAAGCCCAGCTGGACGAATTCGCCAAGTCGATCCGCCCGCTCTAAGAAAGCGGCAAAACAGTCCTCGCACGCGACACCGAGCGCCCCCTCGGAGCTGACGCAACTCTTGCGCTCGGGAAACGGGAGGTCGTGTTCAGCCACACGCCGCTGTCGAAAGAGCAATCCCTGCGCTCTTCCAATCGAACTGGTCCAAGCGGTAGGTCGCTTTGATCGGCAAAGGCGAGAACCGCTGGATGGTGACCGCCTTTGCCGACCCCAAGGAGACCCCCGACCCCTCCCCGGCCGCAGCCGTCCCCCTCGTCGCGCCTGTCGGCATCGACTGCGCAGCTCCCGCGCCAGTCGTGTGCCAAGCCCACGGCCCGAACCCGGCAGGATCCATGACGAGGACGGGAGCGGGCAGGATCAGATCGAGGAGAACGCGCCGCTGCCGTGGAGCGTGGCTGACCCGTTGGCTTGCGAGGCGGACGTCCGAGTCGGCTGACTTGCCTTTGCCGAGCCGTTGGAGCCGCCGCACCGTACGCTCCTGGGCATGAACCAGGCCCGAATCGTCCTGAGCTGGCTCGTCCCCGCCTTGTCCCGAATCGTCTTCGGGTTCGTGTTCTGGCTCGAAGGGACGCAAAAGCTTTTCGGGTGGTGGAGCGGGTCCCCGACCGGCTCAGGGCACCCGGAGCCCTTCCTGAACTGGCCGTACTGGTGGGCCGGGGTCTTCGAGGTGGTCATCGGCTCCGCCCTCGTCGTCGGACTGCGCACCAGGCTCTTTGCGATTCTGGGCGCGGGGACGATGGCCTACGCCTATTTCTTCACCCATGTGCCCGAGCGTTGGAACTGGGAGCCCTTGGAAAATGGCGGCGCGTTCGCCGTCGTCTACTGCTGGGCTTTCCTCCTGCTCGCCGCGACCCCCACGACCCGATGGTCCGCCGACCGGCTGCTCCGCTCGCGCCGGACCGCCCTAGACTCATGAGCCCCGCAACCGGCCGTTGACCGGAGCCGTCCCGAGCCGACTCGCCCAATCCTCTGTAGGGTGATCCCAGGCACAGAGAAATTGAAGGAATCCGGATGCTTGACGCGTATCTCGCCGAATTCTTCGGCACCGCTGTCCTCATGTCCCTCGGCTGCGGAGTCGGGGCCAACTTCAGCCTCCCCAAGAGCAAAGCGATCGGCTCGGGCGGCTCCTGGCTCGCAGTGACGTTCGGCTGGGGCCTGGCCGTGTACTGCGGGGCGTATGTCGCCTTCAAGTCCGGCGCGATGCTCAACCCGGCGCTGACCCTCGGCACTATCGCCCGAGGGACGAAGACTTTCACCGAAGGAGTCCCGGTCACCCCGTTGCATATCTGCGGCTACCTGGTGGCCGAGTTCCTCGGCGCGTTCGTCGGGTCGGTCGTCGCCTGGATCGCCTATAAACAGCACTACGACCGGGAGACCGACCCGCAAACGATCCTCGCCACTTTCAGCACGACCCCGGCGATCCGCAGCGCCTTGTGGAACACCGCAACCGAGATCATCGCGACGTTCACCATGGCCTTTGTGATCTTCCATTTCGCGGGCACGCCGGCGCGGCTGGGCCCGCTGCCGGTGGCTTTCCTGATCATCGGGATCGGCCTGGCGCTCGGCGGGCCCACCGGATACTCCCTCAACCCTGCGCGGGACTTTTCCGCCCGCGTCGCGCACTCCATCCTGCCCATCCCCGGCAAGGGCTCCTCGGATTGGCGCTACGCCCCGATCGGCGTGATCGGGCCGATCATCGGAGCGGTGCTCGCGGGCTTCGCCTGCCGATGGCTGCCCTACCTGGACACCACCAGCGTCACACCCACTCCCTGAGAAAGCGAGAAACCATGCCTGAATTCGTCATCGCGATCGACCAGGGCACCACATCGACCCGCTGCATGTTGTTCGACCACGAAGGGGCCGAACGCGGCAGACAACAGCTCGAACACACTCAGATCCTGCCCCAACCCGGCTGGGTGGAGCACAATCCGGTGGAGATCGTGGAGCGCTTCCGCACGGTCGTCCGGACTCTGCTCGACTCCGCCGGGTTGAGCTCGGCCGACCTCGCCGCCGTTGGCATCACCAACCAGCGTGAGACCACTGTGGTGTGGAACAAGCGCACCGGGCGGCCTTATTACAACGCCATCGTCTGGCAGGACACCCGGACCGACCGCCTGGTCTCCGCCGTCGAGCGCTCCGGCCAGGGCGAGGTGGTCCGGCAGAAAGCGGGCATCCCGCCGGCCACTTATTTCTCCGGAGGCAAGCTCGCCTGGCTCCTGGAAAACGTGCCGAGGCTGCGCGAGGACGCGGAGCGCGGCGAAGCAATCTTCGGCACCATCGACACCTGGCTGATCTGGCACCTGACCGGCGCGGTCGACGGCGGAGCCCATCTCACCGACGTGACCAACGCGTCGCGGACCATGCTGATGAACATCGACACGCTCGACTGGGACGACGAGCTGCTGGGGATCTGGGGCGTGCCGAGGGCGATGCTGCCCGAGATCCGCCCGTCCAGCGATCCGAACCTCTACGGATCCACCCGAAAACACACCTCGTTCGGCGGCGAGGTCCCGATCGGCGGCGCGCTCGGCGACCAGCAAGCCGCCATGGTCGGGCAAGTCTGCCTCAGGCCAGGCGAAGCGAAGAACACCTACGGCACCGGCAACTTCCTCCTGCTCAACACCGGGGACAAACCCGTCCGGTCCCAGAACGGCCTGCTCACCACGGTCTGCTACCAATTCGGCGCAGACAATGCGCAATACGCGCTCGAAGGCTCCATCGCGGTCACCGGCTCCGCCGTGCAGTGGCTGCGCGACCAGCTCGGGATCATCAGCGGCGCGGCGGAGAGCGAGGCGCTCGCCTGCTCGGTCAAGGACAACGGCGGCATCTACTTCGTCCCCGCGTTCTCCGGGCTCTTCGCGCCCTACTGGCGCTCCGACGCGCGCGGGGCCATCGTCGGGCTCTCCCGCTTCAACACCAACGCCCACATCGCCCGCGCCACCCTCGAAGCGATCTGCTACCAGAGCAAAGACGTGGTCGAAGCCATGGAGCGCGACTCAGGCGTGCGGCTCGAAGTGCTCAAAGCGGACGGCGGGATCACCGCGAACAACCTCTGCATGCAAATCCAGGCCGACGTGCTCGGCGTCGACGTGGTGCGGCCGGTGGTCGCCGAGACCACCGCGCTCGGCGCGGCCTACGCGGCGGGGCTCGCGGTCGGGTTCTGGAGCTCCCCGGAAGACCTCCGGCAGAACTGGCAGGAGGGGAAACGGTGGAGCCCCACCATCACTCCGGCGGAACGGGAGACCTCGTACGCGGGCTGGCGCAAAGCTGTCGAACGCACTCTGAACTGGGTCGATGTGGACTGACCCGACGCGGGTTAGGCTGTTTTATGATCGAAACGCCTGCGCTCCACGGCTTGCCAACCGCCCACTTCGAGGAATCGGCGGGCCTGTACGCCGTGGTCGTTTTCGAACTCCACTTCGACCTGCCCCTGGAGCGGGTCTGGGCGGCGGTCACCGAGCCTGAGGAGCTGGCGCATTGGTTCCCGTCGAAAGTCTCGGCGGATCTGCGCCGGGGCGGTCGGATCGAGTTCTCCGAGGATCCGAATGTGCCGCCGACGTACGGGGAGGTCACGGACGTCCAGCGTCTCGCCCGGTTCGCGTACACCTGGGGCGAGGACGAGATCGTCCAGGAGCTGACGTCGGCGGACGGGACGACGGCGCTGCATTTCATCCACGTCCTCGGGTCGCGCGACACGGCCGCCCGGACCGCCGCGGGGTGGACTGTTTGCCTGCAGGAGCTGGTGAAGCACCTCGCGGGCGATGCGGCGGACGGGCCGCACAGCGGCACTGCGGCCCCATGGCGGCCGATCTACGAGGAGTACGTGGCGCTCGGCTTCCCCCACGGCGCCCCGATTCCGGGACAGCCGGAGGCTCCCGACGACGCGTCCGGCCTTGCGTCGGGCGATGAGCGCGGGGCGAAGCGGTTCGGCTAATCTGGGCTCACCGAGAGCGAAGGAGTTTTGCGGATGGCCAAAGTCGTGGTGCATGTGATGCCGAAGGCCGAACTGCTCGACCCTCAGGGCGCGGCGGTCATCTCCGCGCTCGGCAGGTTGGGCTTCTCCGGAGCCACGGACGTCCGGGTCGGCAAGCGCTTCGAGCTCACCTTCGACCGCGAGCCCGACGAGGTCGAGATCCGCAAGATCGCGTCGACCCTGCTCACGAACGAGGTCATCGAGGACTACGACTTCCAGGTCGAGGTGACCGCGTGACCAAGATCGGCGTTGTCACCTATCCGGGGACGCTCGACGACGTCGACGCCGCGCGGGCTGTGCGGCGGGCGGGCGCGGAGCCTGTCGCGCTCTGGCATGCGGACGCGGATTTGCACGGCGTGGCGGCGGTCATCCTGCCGGGCGGTTTCTCCTACGGCGACTACGTGCGGGCGGGGGCTATCGCGAGCCTCGCCCCGGTGACCCGGTCCATCGTGGACGCGGCGGCGCAGGGGCTGCCCGTGCTCGGCATCTGCAACGGCTTCCAAGTGCTCTGCGAGGCGGGCCTGCTGCCGGGGGCGCTGACCCGCAACCGGGACGGACGGTTCGTCGCGCGGAACCAGACGCTGCAGGTTGTCAATACTCAGACCGCTTGGACCAGCCAATACGAGACTGGCGAAGAGATCCTCATCCCGCTGAAATCCGGCGAAGGCCGGTACGTGGCGAACGCCGCCGTCCTCGACGAGCTCGAGGCGGAGGGCCGAGTGGTGTTCCGCTACACGGGGCACAGCGCTGGTGCCTCATTCGCCGACGGGCTGGGCTACAACCCGAACGGCTCGCTGCGCGACATCGCGGGGGTCGCCTCCTCGAACGGCAGGATCGTCGGCCTCATGCCGCATCCGGAGCACGCCATCGACTCGCTGTGCGGGCCGGGCGAGGACGGCCTGCCGATCTTCGCTGGCCTCGTGCAGAGCGTGGCGGCCTAGCCCTTCCGCTTGTCCAGCTCGGCGATCAGCGTCTTCGGGGCTATCAGCCGGTAGGAGTCCTCGAGGAGTTCGGCGACTTCGGTCCAGTCCACCGGGGCCGCTGTGAGGTCCAGCCCGACCCAGCCGCTCGGCCCGTAGTACGCCGGGAGATAGAAGCGCTTGTCCGCGAGCAGCGCGCGGCGCTCGATCTCGTCCGGTTTCACCAGCAGCGAGTGCGGATACGCCCGATGCTTCGGCCCGGCCCCCTCGCCTTTGGCCCCGCCCCCGTACAGGGCGAAGATCTTTTTCGTCGCGAGCCCGACCCGGAACGTCGGCCGGCCCCAGGCGACGACCTCCGAGGTGCCGGGCAGGGCCGCGACCAGCTCGCGCAGCTCGCCCAGCCCCAAGTCGTCATCGGTGAACATGATCGGATGCGACATGTCCCCAAGTCTAAGCCGCTAGGCTCGTCCGCATGACGCTTGAGACCAGCCTGTCGGCGATAGGGGCACCTCCCACCAGCTTTGCGAGCGGCGAAGCGGCTCCAACACCGTCGCCGGCCGATCCCGGCCCCAACGGCTTGTGCGCGTTCGTCGACGCCTCGCCCACCCCGTTCCACGCACGGCAGACGGTCGCCACGATCTTGTCCGCGCACGGTTTCGCCGAGCTGTGGGGCACGGACGAATGGCCGGCCGTCGGCGGCAAGCACTTCGTCGTGCGCGGGGCGAGCATCATCGCGTGGGCGGCCCCCGAAGACCGTCCGCCAGCCGCGTTCCGGATCGCCGCGGGCCACGTGGACAGCCCGAACCTGCGGGTCAAGCAGCACGCGGACGGTTCGGTCGCGGGGTGGCGGACCGTCGCGCTCGAACCGTACGGCGGAGCCTGGACGCACACCTGGCTCGACCGGGACCTCGGGCTCGCCGGCCGGGTGGTGTTCCGCGAGGGGGCCAGCGCCGTCGAGCGCCTTGTCGAGGTGCCCGAGCCGATCCTGCGCGTCCCCCAGCTCGCCATCCACCTCGCCGAGGAGCGCGACGCGGTCCGGCTCAACCCGCAGCGGCACTTGAACGCGGTGTGGGGGGTCGGCTCGGAGCCCCGGCCCATCGCGGCGTTCCTCGCGGAGCGGCTCGACATCGCCGCCGACGCGATCCTCGGGTTCGACCTCATGGCCTTCGACCTCGCTCCTTCCGCTGTCATCGGCGCAGACCGGGACCTCGTTTCCGCGCCTCGGCTCGACAACCAGGCGAGCTGCCACGCGGGGGTCCAGGCGCTGCTTCGGGCTGCGGAAAACGCGGGGCCGGACAGTCCGGTCCCGGTCCTCGCGCTCTTCGACCACGAGGAGATCGGCAGCGTCTCCGAGCGGGGAGCCGCGTCCGAGTTCCTGACGACCGTCCTCGAACGGATCGTCCTCGCCTCGGGCGGCGGCCGCGCCGAACTGCTGCGCGCTTTCGCGGGCTCGGCGTGCGCGAGCGCGGACATGGCCCATGCGACGCATCCGAACTACCCGGACCGCCACGAGCCCGGACATCTGATTTTCGCGGGCAAGGGGCCGGTGCTCAAAGTCAACCAGAATCTGCGGTACGCGACGGACGGGATGGGCGAGGCGCTCTTCGCGCTCGCCTGCCAGCAGGCGGATGTGCCGTTGCAGCGCTACATGCACCGCGCGGACCTGCCTTGCGGCAGCACGGTCGGCCCGGTCCTCTCCGCCCGCACCGGGATGGCGACCGTGGACGTCGGCGCTCCCCAGCTCGCGATGCACTCCATCCGCGAGCTCATGGCCGCCGCGGATGTGGAGCCGTACGCGAAGGCGCTCGCCGCGTTCCTCGGGCCCCGGTGAAATTTCCGGCCCCCCGCGACAGGAGGACCAGCTCACCCCCCGCCGGAAAATTCACTGGGCGAGGTTCCTCGGGCCCCGGTGAAATTTCCGGGCCCGACTGGCGAAGTTTCTGGTTCCGCGCACGTGCATTTCCCCCACACGCGAAGTTCCTTTGCTAGGGTCGATACATGTTTGCCCGCCGCAAAACTTTGCTCTCCCGCCGTCAACTCTGCTCGCTTGTCGCCGGAGCCGCCCTCCTCGCCGGGTGCACGCACTCCGAGCAGCAAACTCCCGCCCCTCTGACCGGCCCCCTGCCCGCCGCCGGGCAGCTGCAGAGCGAGGGAGCCGCCGCCACGAAGGCGCAGACCAGCGTGCACGTCGTGGTGACCACGACCGGGACCGTGCCGGACTTCCCGCTGCAGAAGCTCGAGGGCGACCTCGCGAACAAGCCGCACGCCGTGGCGACCGGCCACATCTCGGCGAAGTTCGGCCAGACGCCGACGAGCCCCGGCCAGCTCGTGGAGGGCGACTTCCGCGTGCTGGACGACGGGCACCTCTGGGCGAACCTCTTCGGCCCGTGGCAGGACTTCGGCGACGCGTCGAAAGCGCTCAACGGCTACCAGATCTCCGACATCCTCAGCCCCGAGAAAGGCCTCGGGAACCTCGTCGCGGGCATCCAGAGCCCGACCGCCGAGGGCCGCGAGCAAATCGGCGGGATCAACACCGTCAAGATCAAGGGCAAAGTCAGCCCTGACGTGCTCAAGCCGCTCTACCCCAGCGCCAAGCAGGAAGCCGACGTGACCGCGTGGATCCAGGAAGACGGGAGCCACCAGCTGGCCAAAGCCGTCGTCGAGGTCTCGCCCGGCAACACCATCAACGTCGAGCCCTCGAAGTGGGGCGAGACGGTCAACGTGACAAAGCCGGCCTAATGTTCCGCCGCTCCGGCGGCGGTCTGCCACGTGAGCGGGGCCTTCGCGCTCGGACCGACGGGAAAGCATGAAACACAGACATATCGCCATTGCGGCAGGCGGCCTCGCCGTGCTGCTCGGGGCGCTGGACACCTACGTGGTGGTCAGCATCATCACCGACCTCATGACCAGCGTCCAGATCCCGCTGAACCAGGTCCAGAAGGTGACCCCGGTCGTCTCGGGCTACCTGCTCGGCTACATCGCCGCGATGCCGCTCTTGGGCCAGAGCTCGGACCGGTTCGGCCGTCGCAGCGTCCTGCAGCTGTGTCTTGCCGGCTTCATCCTCGGCTCCGTGCTGACCGCCACCGCGGGCAGCGACTGGAACCCCCTCAACGACTGGTTCGGCGGATATCTGGTCCTCATCGCCGGCCGCGTGCTGCAAGGCACCACGAGCGGCGCGCTCTTGCCGGTGACCCTGGCGCTCGCCGCGGACTTGTGGGACCAGCGCAACCGCGCGACGGTGCTCGGCTGGGTGGGAGCCGCCCAGGAGCTGGGCAGCGTGCTCGGGCCGCTGTACGGGATCCTCTGCCTGTGGCTCTTCGGCTCGGCGGGCGCGGACGCCTGGCGGAGCATTTTCTGGGTGAACGTCCCGCTCGCGGCGCTCGCGATGGCGCTGGTCCATCTCTCGGTCCCCAAACGCGCCGAGCACGATGGGCCGAGGGTCAAGGTCGACGTGGTCGGGGGCTTGCTCCTCGCCGTCGCGCTCGGCCTGGTCGTCGTCGGCCTGTACAACCCGAACCTCGGCGCGAGCCAAGGAAGCTCCGGGGAGCAGCAACAGCAGCCGCTCTCCCCTTGGGGCGTGCCGCTGCTGATCGGCGCGGCAGTGGCGCTCGTCGCCTTCCTCTTGTGGGAACGGCGCGCCCGCACGACTCTGATCGACCGGGCGGGCGTGCGGTGGACCCCCTTCCTCACCGCGCTGGCGGCCTCCTTCGCGGCGGGCGCGGCGCTCATGGTCACGCTGGTCAACGTGGAGCTGCTTGGGCGGCTCGTGCTCGGCTTGGACAACGCGCGCGCGACCTTCCTGCTCTCGTGGTTCCTCATCGCCTTGCCGATCGGCGCGGTGGGCGGCGGATTCGTCTCCAGCCTCTGGGACCGGCGCACGCAGGGCCAAGGCGGCGAGCGGGCGGTCGCCGTCTTCGGCATGATCGTCGCGGCGTTCGGCTATTGGCTGTTCTCCCGCTGGCCGGAGAACGTGCTCGGCGCGAGGCACAACCTTGGCCTTTTCTCCTTGCCGGTGCTCCACACGGATCTTGTCGTCGCCGGTTTCGGCCTCGGCCTGGTCATCGCGCCGCTTTCCTCCGCAGCGTTGCGGGCGGTGCCGGTGTCGAGCCACGGCGTGGCCTCTTCCGGCGTGGTGGTGGCCAGGATGACAGGCATGCTCATCGGAGTCTCCGGTCTCACCGCATGGGGCTTGTACCGATTGCACGATCTCTACGCGGTGGCGGTCAAACAGGCTCCGCCGCTCCCCGCCGATGCTTCGTTCGCCGAGCGGGCAGCGCAGTCCGGGCATTTCTTGGTCACCGCGTATCACCTCGAATACGCGGAGATCTTCCAGCTCACTGCGTTGATCTGTTTGGCAGGGGCGCTTTCTGCGGCGTTCATCGCGGGGACGCGCGAGCAGCGGGCAAAACATGCGGCTTCGCTTTCGTGACCTATCCGTTATACTAGGCAGGGAACGGATTGTCCCTCTGCGCTAAGCTGACGACTGGCGTGGGCTCGTCGGGTATGCGAGTATGAGAACGTCACGGGGCAGGCTCGTGACGCGGGGAAGCCGCGAGAGAACGAGGGCAGGAGATGAGCAGGCCGCCGTACGGGGTGGGGCCCCAGGGTGAGAGCCAAGGGTCGCCTTATGCTGAGCCGACGCGCTCGCCATACGCGCAAGGACCCCAATCCCCCTACGCCTACCCGAGCGCGTCTCCGTACGCCTACCCCAGCTCTCCCTACGCGGAGCCGGCCGCCTCGCCCTACGCCGAGCCCGCCCTCTCGCCGTACGCGCAAGCGCCCCAATCCCCCTACGCCCATCCTGGAGCCTCGCCCTACGCCGAGCCGATGCGCAAGCCCGACTACCTGCGTCCGCGCCAGCGCGTCCAGATCCCCGCGCAGCCGCCGCCGCGCCGCTGGCCGTGGATGCTCACCGCCGCAGTTTCCCTCGTCGTCATCGCCATCGCGGTCGCGGTCATGTTCAAGAACCTGAACGACCCCGGCTCGGTCAAAGCGAAAGCGGGCCAGACAAAGCCGAGCGTGGCGGTCGCGCCGCCCGCGAGTTCCCCGCAGCCCTCGCCGACCAGCCAGGAGCCTGACGACGACCAGGAGACGCCCTCCGAATCGCCGGAGGACGAGCCGCCGACCGACGACACCGTCGAGATCACGCCAGAGACCACCGCCGCCAAGGCGAAGCCGAAGGCCACGACCACCGCGAACGACGAGCTCGACGAGGACGAGGCGAGAATCCCGAAAGTCCGGGGGCGCAACGCCCAGGACGTCCAAGACCAGCTTCGCGATCTCGGTTTCACGAACATCCAGCTCGTGCCGGACGACCCAGCCAGCGGCCTGGTGCTTTTCGCGGCGGGGTGGAAAGCGGTCTCCGTGGATCCGAGCCCCGGCGAAATCGCGGACCTCGGCGACGCAGTCACCGTGCGGTGCGTCCCGCTGGCCAACTGATCCGGAAAAGCGGCCCGCCCGCCGGGTATGATGGGGCAGTCCGGCAATAGAAAGGCCCGCGAACTGTGGAGAGTCACAGTCCCAGCGTCAAACGAGTCGCTGAGCACCCCCGACCTGATCACGTCATAGCGCATATCAGCGACACCCATCTCATCGCGGGCGACGGCCTCCTGTACGGCGACGTCGACGCGGATGCCAAGCTCCTTGAGCTCTTCTCCCGGTTAGAGGCCGCGCAACCCCGGCTCGACGCCTTGGTCTTCACCGGCGACCTCGCCGACACGGGCCAGCCAGAGGCGTACCGCAAGCTCCGCGACGTGGTCGAGCCCGCGGCCGCTCGGCTCGGCGCGCAGGCGATCTGGGTGATGGGCAACCACGACGACCGAGGAGCTTTGCGCGAGCACTTGCTGCGCGAGGCTCCGTCCATGGCCCCCCTTGACCGCGTGCACGACATCGCGGGCCTGCGCGTGATCGCGCTCGACACCTCGGTGCCGGGCAGCCACCACGGGGAAATCGCGCCCGAGCAGCTCGATTGGCTCGCCGAACAGCTCGCCGAGCCCGCGCCGTTCGGGACGATCCTCGCAATGCACCACCCGCCGGTCCCCAGCGTCCTCGACCTCGCCGTGTCGGTCGAACTGCGCGACCAGGCACCGCTCGCGCAGGTGCTGGGCGGCAGCGATGTGCGAAGCATCCTGGCAGGCCACCTGCACTACTCCACGAACGCGACGTTCGCCGGAGTCCCGGTGTCGGTCGCCTCGGCGAGCTGTTACACCCAGGATCTCTTGGTCGAGGCAGGCGGAACACGGGGCAGGAACGAGGCGCAGGCGTTCAACCTGGTGCACTGCTATCAGGACATCGTTGTGCACAGCGTCGTGCCACTCGCCGCCGGTCCCACGGTCGGCGAGTTCGTCCCGCCAGCCGCGTCGCGGCGGCGCCTCGCCGAAGCCGGGCACACGATCTTGCCCGCCACCCGCATCCCGCATCGGATCTCGCCTTCGCCAACGCCCGCCCGCTGACAGCGGCATCGGTCGCCCGCGCCCCATGTAGATGGTACCGTCAGTACTATATACTTTTGATTCAGGTCACACTGGACTAGCGCTGGAGAACTCTATGCAAAAACTGGACGGGAAGACGCTCACCGACGTCTCCGAAACCGCCCTGCTCACGTTGTGGAGCCGAGGGAGCGAGGCTGCTCGGGCGGATTCCATCATCAACGATCCGCTCGCCGCGCGGCTGCTCGACCGGATCGAGTATCCGTACCGTCGGCATTTCGGCCCGCCGAACCAGTTCTTCGCGATCCGCGCGGCCACCTTCGACCGAGTCGCGCGAGGCTTCTTGCGCGAGCATCCGAACGGGACGATCATCGCGCTGGCCGAAGGGCTGCAGACCAGCTACTGGCGGCTGGGCCGCCCGCCCGCCCCGTGGATCAGCGTCGACCTCCCGCCTATCGTCGCGCTGCGCGAGCAGTTGCTCCCGAAGGAAGAGCATGTCGTGCACGCGGGCACGTCCGCGCTCGACCTCTCCTGGGCCGACCACGTCCAAACCGGGGCTCCTGTGCTCATCACCGCCGAAGGCCTGCTCTACTACCTGGACAAACCGCTCGCGCTCGGACTGATCCGCGACTGCGCGGCGCGCTTCCCCGGCGGACGGTTCGTCTTCGACAGCCTTCCCACGCTCGGCACGAGCAAAACCGGAACGCTCCTGGCGAAAGCGCAGCTTCGGGCCAACAAGCTCTTGAAGCGGGACTTCGTCATGCCCACGATGCCGTTCTCCATGCACGTCAAAGAGATCCGCACGTACCCGAGGACCATTCCGGGGGTCGCTTCAGCCCGCCAAGTGCCGGTGACCGTCGGACGCGGCATCCAGGGTTGGGGCGTGCAGAAGTTCTACCAGTCGCCGCTGATCCCCAGCCGCCTGCGCGGGACTATCACCGAACTCCGCTTCTCCGAGTAGCCGCGCTGCCACCGCTCCTCTCGTGCCCGGCTCGCGCCTTTCACCTCCTCGCGGCGCTGGCTTACGCGGCCTCCTCGCCCTGCGCGTCCTGCCTTCCCGGTCCCAACGGCCCGATACGCTACGCGGCCTCCTCGCCCGACTCTTTCTCCCACGGCGCTGGCACCGCACAGCGCTCATCTGGACACTCCGGGATCGGCCGTGGACGGCCTCGCCCTGCGCGTCCTGTCTTCCCGGTCCCAACGGCCCGATACGCTACGCGGCCTCCTCGCCCGACTCTTTCTCCCACGGCGCTGGCACCGCACAGCGCTCATCTGGACACTCCGGGATCGGCCGTGGACGGCCTCGCCCTGCGCGTCCTGTCTTCCCGGTCCCAACGGCCCGATACGCTACGCGGCCTCCTCGCCCGACTCTTTCTCCCACGGCGCTGGCACCGGGAAGTAGCGCTCCAGGAAATCGCCGATGACACGGGCCCGCTTCGCCTCGCCGACCTCGGGAAAGCTGCCGTCGTTGAGGCAGAAGAAGTCGTGGCCGCGCTTTTTGAGCAGCCCGGGGAGCTTCGCCAGCCCCGCTTTGGTCGTGGTGTCCACGTACAGCATCTTCGCCGACTCCTGCTGCACCGCCCGCCCGGTCATCAGGGCGTAGTAGTGGTACAGCGAGTTCGTGACCGAGATGTCGGTCACCGCGCGGAACCGGCTGGCCTGGGTGCGCGCGAAATCCTCGGGGAACTCGCGCTCGAGCTCGGCGAGCACGCTCCGGCGCAGCGGGGCCGCCGTGTGCTCCAAATGCCGGGTGATGATCTGCCCGAACCGCTCCTGCAGCAGCCGGCGGTTCACCCGTGCGGCGTTCTCGAAACCGCTGCGCTCCGCATTGTTTTCCCCGAGCCCGATCCGCGTCCCCGCCTCGATGAACTTCGTGACCCCACCGGGCGAGAAGAACATCGACGGGGCGAGCGCCCTCCCGAAGAACATGTCGTCGTTGGAGTACAAGAAATGCTCGGCAAGGCCGGGGATGTGGTGCAGCTGGCTCTCCACGGCGTGGCTGTTGTAGATCGGCAAGGCCCCGAGGTCGGTGAAATGGTCCTCCGCGCGGACGATCGTGATCTTCGGGTGGGGGAGGAGCCACGCGGGGACCGGCGAGTCCGTCGCGATGAAAATCCGGCGCACCCACGGCGCGAACGTGTACACAGACCGCAGGGCGTACTTGAGCTCGTCGATCTGCCGGATCCGCGCGTCCGCGTCGTCGCCCTCGCCGACCACGTGCCCGGCCATCTGCGCGGCCCGTCGGGCGCGGAACTCCGGGTCGTTGCCGTCCACCCAGGAGAACACCATGTCGATGTCGAAGGTGATGTCGGCGGCGTGGGGCGCGAACATCCCCTGAATGGTCGGCCAGCTGCGCCCGTGCAGTTCGACGACATCGCGCACGATCTCGCTCAGCGGCAGCGCCCTGCGAGTCAGCGAGGTCTCCACCGGGCAGATCACCTGCTCGCCGTCGAACACCCAGAACTGCAGCTCGACGCCTGCGGAGGCTCCGTAGCGCAGTCCCGACCGCCGCCCGTTGGCGGAGGCGGCGGGCTGGCGCTTGCGGTAGATCCGCAGCAGCCGGGGGTCGGCGACCGCGGTGATCAGATTGTCGCCGAGGTAGACCGAGCGCCATCCCGCGCCGCCGACGGCCTTGGAGCTGTCGAGGACCTTGGCGTGCAGCGGCGTGTCCAGGCAGGCTGCCATCAGCATGTGCGAGACCTTGGCCCGGTGCCGGATGTCGACCACGAGCGCGGGACGACCGTCCGCGCCCCGGATGAGCAGGAACGGGATGTCGTTCGTCTCCAGCTCGCGGCCCAGGAACAGAAGATCCTGCACCATAGCCTGGTGCGGTGTGAGCCGGGTTGGCGACAGGCCCGCAGGCGGCTCGCTGCGCTGCTCTCGATGGAGAGAACGAATGTCGATCGTGCTGGTCATAGTTACCACCTGCTTTCTTACTCTCATGCCGCCGAGCCCCGACAGAGGCGCGAACTGTCGGTGAACAAAAACTGTCGCACAGATGAGGAAATCCCGCTGAGCATCGCAAAGTCTGAAACGAGACATTCACAATCGCCCGCAGCGCCCTCGCACGTTGAGCTTCAGCACTGGGCGACGTATCTCCGCGCGGGGCGGGGAAGCCGCTTGGGATCACCCCTTAAGCCGGGGAGATCTGTCCTGATCCTGGGCGTCTCTCGACGTCGTGGGATCAGCGGCCTGTGTTCGTCCAGGAGCCTCGCCTAACGAGGTGCGAAAGCGACGCTAGCACTGGGCCGCGTCGCGCGCAAGAGTATTTTCGCGCCAACGCCAAGCCCGTCCTTTCCGCAGTTCGCGCGGCATTTCTTCGGATAGGCACAGCTTAGATGCGCGGGACGGCCTCGGTCGATACGCTTGCCCTATGGCCGAGAACGAGGCGCCGGGCTCCGGGCATCCGCACGACTACGACCACGCCCATCCCGACGTGTCGGGCGGCTGGCTGCGCGCCGCCGCCTTCGGGGCGATGGACGGCCTGGTCACCAACACCGCGCTCATCGCAGGAGTCGGCGGCTCTGGCCTCTCGCCGCACACCGTCGCGCTCACCGGGGCCGCAGGGCTGATCGCGGGCGCGTTCTCGATGGCGCTCGGCGAATACACCTCGGTCACCGCGCAGAACGAGCAGCTGCAGGCGCAAGTGCGGGTGGAGGAGGAAGCGCTCGCTCGGCTTCCTGAAGCGGAGGAACGAGAGCTCGCAAACATGCTCGTCGGCTACGGCATGCGTCCGGAAACCGCGGCGCGGGCCAGCAGGGAGATCCACCAGGACGGCGCGCAGACGCTCCGCGCGCACGTGGTCCACGAGCTCGGGCTCGACCCTGACGACCAGCCCTCGCCGCTGGTCGCGGCGGGGCTCTCGTTCGTGATGTTCGCGCTCGGCGCGCTCATCCCCTTGCTGCCGTATCTCCTCGGAATCGACAGCCTCCTTATCGGCCTGATCTGTGGTTTCGTCGGATTCGTCGGAGCCGGGGCGGCGTCCGCGAGACTCACTGGGCGGCCCATGGCGTTCGGCGCGGCGCGCCAGCTCGGGCTCGGAGCCGCGGCGGTGGGAGCCACATACTTGATCGGGATGGCTGTCGGCCACGTCGTGGCTTAGTCGAAAACCGCGAACCGTTTCACCCGCGAAGTCGCGCCCGAGACGAGCGCGACCCTGCTTTTCGCCACGCCGAGGTGCTTCGCGAGGACAACCGCCGCAGCCGCCGTCGCCCTGCCCTCGACCGCGGGCTCGCGCACGCAGACGGTCAGCGAGCCGTCCTCGGCGGCTTCGACCGACGGCCCCCTGCGGCTGCCTGGCTTGACCGTGACGGTCACGATCCGCCGCTCGCTTGACATAAAAAGCCCCCGTCAGCGCCTCGGACGCATGCCGTCGAGCACCACGGACATGAGGAAAGACCCACGAGAGCGGTCCACGAGGTAGCGCTGCGCGGCGAAGCAACCCTTCATGAGGAACTTCACGTCTTCGGGGACGAGATCTTCGCGCAACGTCCCCGCCTGCTGCGCTTGGGCGAAGAGGACGCGCACGACCTCTTGGAACCGCTCCTCGACCTCGGGCAGTTCGATGCCGGAGCTCTCCAACGCGTCGGCGAAGCCCTGATCGGTGGCCCCGCAGTCGACGGTTTCGGTGAAGAACGTGAAGAACGCCTCCTCTGGGGGAGCCGTCCTGAGCAGCTCCTCCGCGCGGCCGAGAACTTGGTCGACGCGAACCGCCACGACGGCGAGGAAAAGCTGCTCCTTCGTCGGGAAGTGCCGGTACACGGTGCCCGCGCCCACCCCCGCGCGGCGCGCGATCTCGTCCACCGGTGCGCCGAAGCCGAGTTCGGCGAAGGTCGCGTAGGCGACGTCCAAGAGCCTCGCCCGGTTCTGCACAGCATCCGCGCGCAGCGGACGCTTCGCCTGCCGGATCGGCTCAATCGCTTGCTGTGTCATGTGACACACCTCACGTTTCAAATTCTTGCAACCGGAACGCATGGTTCCGAATAATGGGCTGTAGCAACCGGAACGGTTGCTCCGATTTTACCCCAAAGGGTAATCACGAGCAAGAACAAGCGTGGGGCCGTCGGCATTCCCGACTACTGCGCGTCAACGGAAAATCGCCCCAGGTATGGTGTCACCATACTGACAGGTTTGAGAGGAGCACCACACAGCATGAGCCGTCAGAAGTGGACCGAGGCGAACGTCCCCGACCAATCGGGCCGAGTCGCGGTCATCACCGGGTCGAACACCGGGCTGGGCTTTGAGAACGCGCGGGCCTTCGCCCAGCACGGAGCGAAGGTCGTCCTCGCCGTGCGCGACGTCGCGAAGGGCGAGGCCGCCGCCGCCAAGATCAAAGCGCTCGCCCCGAAGGCCGACATCGTCGTCCAGGCGCTCGACCTGACCTCCCTCGCCTCGGTCCGCAAGGCCGCCGAAGAGCTCAAGGCCTCGCTGCCGAAGATCGACCTTCTGATCAACAACGCCGGCGTGATGATGCCCCCCAAGCGCAAGACCACCCAAGACGGCTTCGAGCTGCAATTCGGCGTGAACCACCTCGGGCATTTCGCGCTCACCGGCCTGCTGCTCGACAAACTCCTCCCGGTGGACGGGGCCCGCGTGGTGACGGTGTCGAGCATCGCGCACAGCAACAACCCGCCCAAGGGCGGCATCAAGTTCGACGACCCGCAGTGGGAGCGGTCTTACCTGCCGCAAAGCGCGTACGGCCAGTCCAAGCTCGCGAACCTGCTCTTCGCCTACGCGCTGGACCGCAGGCTCAAGGACGCGGGCAAAGGCCTCATCTCCACAGCCGCGCACCCCGGCGTGGCGGGCACCGACCTCGGCCGCCAGTTCGGCGGCCTCGGCAAGCAGCTCTACGAGCGCGGCTCGGCGCTGTTCCTGAACACCGCCAAGGTCGGCGCGCTCAGCCAGCTGCGCGCCGCCGTGGACCCGACCGCGAAGGGCGCCGAATACTACGGCCCTCCCGGACCGCCCGGACTGGCGTGGCGGGGCCACCCCGTGCTCGCGCGCTCGTCCAAGATCGCCCATGACGTCAGCGTCCAGGAGCGGCTGTGGACTCTCTCCGAGCAACTGACCGGAGTCACATACTCCCTGTAGCGACGGACCTCGAAAAGGGGACGGCGACCGCCCGTGGTGGTCGCCGTCCCCTTTTTCCTTCCGCTCGTTCGACTGAGCGCAAAGCCGCCCGGACGGGGCCGCCGGCGACTTCTTGGACAAATCCCACGAGGAAGGCGGCTCGGCTTCGTCCTCTTGGCCTTGGCGCTCTTCCTCCCTCGCCTAGTCCGCGAAAGCCGCCAGGCTGTCCTCCGCCATCGGCGGGTACAGGAAGGAATGCTCCGCCGCGCTCGACAGATGCGGCTCCCGGTAGCCTCGGGCCAAAGCGGCTCCGGACGTGCGCTTGCCTATATACCAATAGGCAAGCCGGACAGTCCACGGCGCCTCGTCGGATGGGCTAGGGGCGATTGGCTCGATCATGCGACCTCTCCTTCGACCGGAATATATGTGACCCACATCATTCTGAAACGAGAAGGCGCAACGAGTCGAGCGAGGCCGGCGCATCGCTGCGCAATCGTTATCCTCGGATCCGGGCGAAGAACTCCAACGCAGGCTGGACCGTCTCGCGCGGGGCCTCCAGCTGCGGCCAGTGCCCGATGGCGGGCAAATCCACGACATCCGGGTCCGGCACCAGCTCTCGGTAGCGCTGAGCGAGGTGCGCGCCCGAGTTCGGGTCGAGGTTCCCGTTGATCAAGCGCATCGGGACGACTGCCCGCTCCAGCGGCCGCGCGAAGCGATCCCGATGGCGCCTTCGGTCGAGCACGAACCGTCCGACGAGATGGTTCACCCGCTTGCCCTGGTTGTGCTTGAGCACCTCGACAAGCTCGTCCACTTCCGCACGGGTCGGCTGGGTGTCCGGCCCGAACATCTCTTTCAGCGCCCCGCGCACCGCCCCGTCCGGCGTGATCGGCCCCAGGACGCGCCCAGCGGGAGAACAAAGCAGCTTCTGCGCCAGCCGAGGCCGGTACACCTCGTAGAAGAGCCCGCCGTTGAGGAAGACCACCGACCGGATCTTCGGCAGCGCCGGGTTTTCCATCCGCCGGGCCAGCATCTCCTGGACGACCGTCACCCCAAGGTCGTGCGCCAGGACGTCGAATTCGACGAGGCCCAGCTCGCGCACGAGCGCTTCGTGCATGTCGGCGTGGTCGAAGACGCTGTATCCGTGGCGCACCGGCTTGTCGGAGAAACCCATGCCGAGCATGTCCGGGGCGACCACGTCGTGGCGCGAGACGAGATCGTCCCAGATCTTGTGCCAGTCGTACGAGTTGAACGGGTAGCCGTGCACGAGGAGCAACGGCGCTCCCGAACCCTCGCGCCGGTAGAAGATCCGAAGCCCGCCGAAGTCGAAGAACGAGCCTCGCTCCAGCCAGGAGCGTATGCCGAACGCCATAAATTCAGTATGTCGCGGCCCTGGCGCGCAGGCAAGGCCTCAGCCTTGCGTGTGCGCCGACTCCGGCCTCAGGTACAAGACCACCCGGTCCGGGAAGTCCGCGACCGGCAGCGGGAACGTGGCGGCGTAACGCGTGTGCAGCTCCGTGAAAAACGCCCCGGCCGGATCCGGCGCGATCTCGTCGACCACGCCGCGCAGCTCCACATAACGGTACGGGTTCTCCGGGTCGTAGATCGAGAACGCCGCCGACGGATTCGCCGTCACGTTGCGGTACTTCTGCCGTTTGACGGTGTGCGTGAACTTGAGCCGGTCACCATCCCAGGCGTACCACATGATGCTCGACTGGACCTTGCCCGACGGGCTCACCGTGGCCAAGCTGCCGTAGAGCGGGCGCTCCAGCAAATCGACGAACTGCTCAGGGACAATGCTCATCCATAGCTCCTTTGAGGCGCGGGTAATTGCATAGACAACTATAGCTGAAGCAAGAACTCCGGAGGACGCGCTTCCCGCCGTCCTCTGGCAGGATTATGCGCCGGACTGCGGCGCATGACCGGTTCCCGAGCCGTTTCTGGAACAGCGTGGCCAATCGGAACCGCAAGGAAGTCGGGCTGACATGCGCCAATCTAGCCCGCTACGATCTCTCCATGCCCGATTTGTCCACAGGCCCGCGATGAGCGGGAAACCGCCCGCCGACTTCCGCCGCGTCGAGCATTTCATCGTTTTGGCGCAAGAGCGCCATTTCACCCGCGCGGCGCAGCGCCTCGGGCTCTCCCAGCAGGCGCTCAGCGCCTCTGTGCGGCAATTGGAGCGCGACCTCGGCGCGGTGCTCGTGGACCGGAGCAAATCCCCCATCTCCTTGACCCCGAGCGGCGAGCGTTTCCTGCAGGACATACTGCCGATCCGCAAATCGCTGCGCGCCGCCGTGCGCCGAGCGCGGGCGGACGCGCCGGAGGTGATCACCGTCGCCCGCACCCCCGCCGTGCTCTGCGGCGAAGTCGCCCAAATCGTCCAGCCCCTGCTCGCCGCCCACCCGGAGTTCTCGCTGCACGCCGTGGTCCGGTTCCCCGACGAACTCCTCGTCGACATCGCGGACGGCATCTTGGACGTGGGGTTCCTGCGGCGCACCGTCGAACCCGTCCTGCCCCCGCAGCTCTCGCATCGCATCGTCGCCCGACACCCGCTAAGGGCCGTGGTCGCCGCCGCCCATCCCCTCGCCCGACAAGACAGCGTCACGCCCGCCGAGCTGAGCCGCTACCCGATCGTGGTGTGGGCCCCGCCAGGCGAATCCCCGTTCACCGACGCCCTGCTCCGGCTCTTCCCCCCCGCCGCGCAGCCCGCGCACCGGGTCAGCCGGGTGCAAGGCCTGCCGCCCGAACACGCGCTGGAGCGGGCGGAGGAATTCGTGCTCACCACCGGCGAACTGCTCACCGCCCCCGACCTGGTCAGCGTCGCCATCGAGCCCACCGTCACCGTCGACACCCACGCGGTCTGGCGCCACCGGCACGACATCATGGCCGCGCTGCCCGACTTGCCGCGCCCCGAGTAAACCGCGGTCCGGCCGCCGAAGTCGCCGCCGCGTCACGATACAAGCAAACCTTGGCCGCATCTCTCCATCTGGCTGGCCAGCCGCAGCCTCCAGTTGTACAACTGAATGCAGTGACTGGTGTTTACCAAAGTGACTGCTGTGAGTACGCGCGAACCGGTTCGCCACGCCGAACCGGGGCTGGAGAAAAGAGGATCGCATGAAACGACGTGTTCCCGCCTTGGCCGTGGTCGCCCTGGCCCTGTTCGGCTCCGCCCCCAGCCTCGCGACCGCCGAGCCGGTCGCCCCGTCCTCGGGCAACCAGCAAATGACCGCAGGGGCCGCGATGTCTCGGGGCCTGGCCCAACGCGGCGTGCCCTACGTGTACGGCGGCGGCAACGCCCAAGGCCCCACCGGCAACCCCAACGGCACCGGCGTCGTCGGCTTCGACGCCTCCGGCCTGATGGTGTACTCCTTCGCCGCAGCCGGGGTCAAACTGCCCCGCTCCTCCGGCGACCAGTACAAATACGGCCGCAAAATCTACCCCTCCCAGGCCGTGCCCGGCGATTTGATCTTCTACGGGCCCGACGGCAGCGAGAGCGTCGCCATGTTCCTCGGCAACGGGCAGATGCTGGAGGCCACCACCCCCTGCGTCACCGTCTCGCCGGTGCGCGTCAACGGCATGGCCCCGTACATGGTCCGCGTCGTCGGCTAACCTCGCCGGAATTCGGTCCGCCCGAAGCCGCGCCAGAAACAAAGCGCCAGAGGAGCGCCGAGTCGTGATGTACGTCTGCGTGCTCCATGCGCAAGCGCTCCAACGCGGCAGAGTCCGCCCCACGCGTGACGACGAGGAAATCCAGCGAGCATGCTGCGCAGCGGCCCCAGACATGTGTCGCGCCTTCTCGGCCATGCCCGTCAAGGCTGGTCCGGCTCCGCGCGGAGCTATGGTGGCCAGAGCCGGGTTCGAACCGGCGACCCCACGCTTTTCAGGCGTGTGCTCTACCAACTGAGCTATCTGGCCGGGAAAGGCCACTAAGACTAGCATGGCCGTTCCGGTGCGGGCAAACTCCTAGAATCCTGGGTGCGAACCAGTGAGCTGGACTTTCCCGTTGTCTTCTCCTGCGGCGCGGATGTCGCCGACGAGCCAGCAGTCGATGTGGCGGGCGGTGAGCACGGCGAGGGCGCGGTCGAGGTCCTCGGGGGCGATGATCGCGAGCATGCCGATGCCGAGGTTGAACGTCTTCTCCAGCTCGGGGAGTTCGATCCGACCGGTCCGGCGGACGAGGTCGAAGACGGGCCGGGGGTCCAAGAGCCCCGGTCGAGCACGGCGGTGAGCCCGTCGGGCACGACTCGTTCGAGGTTCTTGGCCACGCCGCCGCCGGTGACGTGGCAGAAGGTCCGGACGGTGGTCTCGGCGACCAGGGCAAGGCAGTCTTTGACGTAGATGCGGGTGGGTTCGAGGAGTTCTTCGCCGAGGGTGCGGCCGAATTCGGCCACGTGGGCGTGCAGGTCGAGGTTGGCCTGGTCGAAGAGCACGTGCCGGACGAGGGAGTAGCCGTTGGAGTGCAGGCCGGAGGAGCGCATGGCGACGACCACGTCGCCGGGGCGCACCCGTTCGGGACCGAGCACGGAGTCGGCCTCGACGACGCCGACCGCTGTGGCGGCGAGGTCGAAGGCGCGCGGGTCCATAAGGCCGGGATGCTCGGCGGTCTCGCCGCCGAGCAGGGCGCATCCGGCGCGCTCGCAGCCCTTGGCGACGCCTGCGACGAGTTCGGCGATGTGTTCGGGCACGAGTTTCCCGCAGGCGATGTAGTCGAGCAGGAAGAGCGGCTCGGCTCCGCAGACGACGAGGTCGTCCACCACCATCGCAACGAGGTCGAGGCCCACGGTGTCGCGCTTGTCCATTTTGGCGGCGATGTCCACTTTGGTGCCGACGCCGTCGGTGGAGGCGGCGAGCACCGGCTCGCGGTAGCCGTCTTTGAGGGCGAAGAGTCCGGCGAATCCGCCGAGACCGCCGAGGACTTCCGGGCGGGTCGCTTTGCCTGCGAAGGGGGCGAAGAGCGAGACGGCGCGCTCGCCCGCTTCGATGTCCACGCCCGCGGAGGCGTAGGAGGCCGGTCCAGAGGAGTCGGAGGCAGAGCCATCAGAAGGGAACGTCACCTCTTGATCCTCCCATGCGGGCGGCGCGGCGTGCGCAGTGAGGTCAGACTGCGCTGCGCAACCAATCGGGCCGGGGGTCGGGCACCGCCGCGATGAGTTTTTGCGTGTATTCCTCTTGCGGGTCGCGCAGCACTTGGTCCCGAGTGCCGGATTCGACGACTTTCCCCGCTCTGAGCACGACGATCCGGTCGCAGAGCTGGTCAACGACGGCGAGGTCGTGGGTGATGAAGAGCGACGCGAAGCCGTGCTCGGCCCGCAGGTCGGCGAACAGTTCGAGCACTTTGGCCTGCACGGAGACGTCGAGCGCGCTGGTCGGCTCGTCGGCGATGACCAGCTTGGGCGCCAGCGCCAGCGCCCTGGCGAGGCCCACCCGCTGGCGCTGCCCGCCGGAGAGTTCGTGCGGGTAGCGCTTCTCGGTTCCTTCGGGCAGGGCCACGCTGTCGAGCAAGGCTCGGACTTTCGCCGCCAGTTCGGCTTTTTTCAGCTTTTGGTGCACCACGAGGGGTTCGGCGACGCATTCGCCGATAGTCATCCTGGGGTTCAGGCAGGTGGCGGGGTCTTGGAAGACATAGCCGAGGCTCGCCCTTGACTCGCGGCGCCCTCGGGCCGATCCTTTGCCGAGCTCGCGACCGAGGAACTCGATCCGCCCGCCGCTCGGTTTCTGCAGACCGGCGACGCATCGGGCGATGGTGGATTTCCCCGAGCCGGATTCGCCGACCAGGCCGACGGTCTCGCCGGGAAGGATCGTGAGGCTCACCCCGTCCACGGCGCGCGCTCCTGCGCGGCCGTGGTAGGCGACTTCGAGATTTTCGATGACTGCGACCGGACTGTTCTCGGCGGGCGCGTCGGGAGTCGTTTCCTGCACCCTATGACTCCTCGTCTTGCGGTTCCGACGGATCGTCCGCGCTGTGCGCGGCGGCGCGCGCGCCCGTTCTGAGCGACTTGATCTTCGCGAGCGCCGAGGGCCACGGGATCTTTCCGTCCTTCGCGGCGGCGAGGATCCCGGCGACCGCGGCCTCCGCAATTGCCGCATCCGCCTCCGTCGCTGGCGCTTGCTTCGGTTCGGGCTCAGGCTCAGGCTCAGGCTCAGGCTCAGGCTCAGGCTCAGGCTCAGGCTCAGGCTCAGGCTCAGGCTCAGGCTCAGGCTCAGGCTCAGGCTCAGGCTCAGGCTCAGGCTCAGGCTCAGGCTCAGGCTCAGGCTCAGGCTCAGGCTCAGGCTCAGGCTCAGGCTCAGGCTCAGGCCATGATTGTGACTCGAACGGGTCTGCCTCGCCCAACGCTTCGGCTTCCGTCTCGTGCGACGGCGCGCCGGAAGCCCCGGTGGTGTCGAGGCGAGGCGTGGCGGCCAGCAAGGTCCGGGTGTATTCGCTTTGCGGGTCGGTGAAGACGTCGCGCACGGAGCCGGACTCGACGACTTCGCCCGAGCGCATGACCACGACTCGGTCGGCGAAGTTCGCGACCACGCCGAGGTTGTGCGTGATGAAGACGATGGCCGTGCCGATCCGGTCGCGCAGGTCCACGAGCAGTTGCAGGATCTCCGCCTGCACCGTGACGTCGAGCGCGGTGGTCGGCTCGTCCGCGAGGATCACCTTCGGGTCGCAGCTGATCGCCATGGCAATCGCGACGCGCTGTTTCTGCCCGCCGGAGAGCTCGTGCGGGTACCGCTTGACCAGGCGCTCGGGCTCGGGCAGCCGCACGAGGTCCAGGAGTTCGACGGCCTTGGCCTTCGCCATTTTTTTGGACATACGCTGTTTGGACATGCGCTGTTTGGCGGTCTTCTGGTGCGCCTGAAGGGTTTCCACGATTTGGTCGCCAACGGTGAAGAGCGGGTCCAGTGCCGCGCCCGGCTCCTGGAACACCATGGCGACCTGCGCTCCGCGCAACGCGCGCATCCGTTTCTCGTCCCAGCCGGTGATGTCCTCGCCGTCCACGCGGATCACGCCTTCGCGGTGCGAGTTCCCCGGCAGCATCCCGAGGACCGCGCGGACGCTCACGGATTTCCCCGAACCGGATTCGCCGACCACGGCGAGGATTTCGCCGGGGGCGACCTCGTAGGAGACGCCTTTGAGGGCTTCCACCGGGCCGGAGTCGGTGGCGAAAAGCACCCGCAGCCCTTCGACGGAGAGCGCGTGCGGAGCGTCGTCGAACGCCGACGGCCCCGTCTCGCCCCAGCCTTCGGGAAGGGCGAAGCTCTCGTCGGCGAAGTCCTCCGGTCCGGTCATGCCTGTGCCCCTTCGCCTGCGGAGAAGACCCCAGCCTCTGCGGGCTCCTCACGCTTGGCCAAGTCTTTCTGCCGGAGCCTCGGCCGCGACCGCAAAAGCGGGTTCCCCGCCTCCGACAGGCTTTCGCCGACGAAGGCGGTGGCGAGGACTGCGAGGACGATGGCGACGCCGGGGAAGACGCTGGTCCACCACACTCCGCCGGTGATGTCGGGAATGCCTTTGTTCACGTCGTAGCCCCATTCCGCCGCCTGGCTCGGCTCCACTCCGAAACCGAGGAAGCCCAGGCCCGCGAGGGTCAGAATGGCCTCGGAGCTGTTGAGCGCTGCGATCACCGGCAGGTTCTGGGCGATGTTCGGCAGGACGTGGCGGAAGAGGATCCGCCAGGTGGACGCGCCCGAGACGCGGGCCGCGTCCACGTACGGCTCGTTTTTCACGACGAGCGCGCTGGCCCGGATCACCCGGTAGTACTGGGGGATGAACACGGCGGAGACTGCCAACGCCCCTGCCGTGATCCCGGTGAAGTCGGGGAGGTTGTTGCCTTGTAGCCACCGGGAGAGGCCCTGCATCCACTCGCTGAAATCGCCGCTGGAGAGCCCGACGGACACGAGGATCGCGAGCAAGAGGGAGGGGAACGCGTAGAGCGAGTCCATGAGCAGGGTCAGCGTCCGGTCGAGCCATCCGCCGAAATACCCGGCGACCAGGCCAAGGACCACGCCGATCACCCCGGCGATCACGAGCGAGACCACGATGACCTCGAACGCCGTCTGCGTCCCGTAGACCACTCGCGAGTAGACGTCCTCCCCTCGGACCGAGGTGCCGAAGACGTGCGCCGCGGTCGGGGGCGCTTGCCTTGCGAAGTCCACCCCGTACTTGTTTTTGGTCTGGTCGAATTTGTAGGGGGCGATCCACGGGGCGAAGACCGCGACGACCAGGAGGAACGCTAAAAGCCCCAGGCCGCAGAGCAGCACGGCGCGCTGCACGCCGTGCACGGCGGGGAACACCTTCTTGCGCATCAGAACCTCACCCTCGGGTCGATGGCGGCGGTCGCCGCGTCGATGAGGACGCTGAACAGGGCGATGACGATCACGGAGAACACGACGATGCCCTGTACCGCTTCGAAATCCCGTTTGACCAGGTAGTCGGCGAGCGCGTAGCCCAAGCCCTTCCAGTCGAAGGCGTTCTCGGTGAGCACGGCCCCGCCGAGCATGGCGGCGGTCTGCATGCCCATCACCGTGATCACCGGGATCAGGGCGTTGCGGAAGGCGTGGCGACCGAGCACCCGCCGCTTGGGGAGGCCCCTCGCCTTGGCAGCCTCCACGTACCCGGCCTGGCTGGTCTGGATGAGGTTGGCGCGCACCAACCGAAAGACGATGCCAGCCGTCATGAGCCCGAGCGCGAGCGCGGGCAGCACGGCGTGCTTGAGCACGTCCACGATGGCTGATCCGTCCCCGGCGAGCAGCACGTCCACGATCATGACGCCAGTGCGCGGGTGGTAGTCGGCGAGTTCGAGCTCCACGAGCGTGGACGAGCGTCCGCCGTTGGGCAGCCAGCCCAGCCACACCGAGAACACGAGTTTGAGCAGGATCGCGACGAAGAACACCGGGGCCGCGTAGACGAGGATCGCGCCGAGCCGGAACACGATGTCCGGGAGGCGGTCCCGCCGCGCCGCCGCGAACCGCCCCGCTGGCACCCCGACCGCGACGGCGATCAGCATGGCCCAGAACGCGAGCTCGAAGGTGGCGGGCGCGTACTGCAGCAGCACCTCCCCCACCGGCTGGTGGCCGGTGGACGTGGTCCCGAAGTCGCCGGTGGCGAGTTTCCGCAGGAAGTCCCAGTATTGCTGGTAGATCGGCTTGTCGTAGCCCGCCTCGATTTTGCGGCGGGCTATCTCCTCCGGGGTGGCCCGTCCGCCGAGCGACGCGGTGATCGGGTCTCCGGAGAGCCGGATGAGGAAGAAGACCAGCGTCACCAGGAACCACACCGTCGGGATGACGAGCAGGATCCGGAAGCCGAGGTAGCGGAGCAGATGCCCCCAGCGGCTCATGCTGGCCTCTTTCCCGAGATCCGCAGCGAGCCGACGAGGAGCTTGTACGTCCCGTCAATCGCCTCCGGCACCCCCGCGACATACGTGCCGGTCACCATGATCTGCCGTCCGACCAGCAGCGGGACGACCGAGATCACGTCCTGCGCGATCCGCCGTTGCGCCTGGGCGATGGTCGCGCCCCGGCGGGCGGGGTCGGGGTCGGTGCGCTCGGAGTCCAGCAGGCCGCCGACCACCGGGTCGAAAAAGCCGTTGCTGATGAAGTTCTTCTGCACGAAGAACGGGGTCAAATAGTTGTCCGGGTCCGGGAAGTCCGGATACCAGCCGAGCTGGAAGAGCGGGTAGCTGCCTGCGGCGTACTCGTGCTGGTACACGCCCCATTCCGTGGACTGTAGCTCCACCCGGAACAGGCCGGTCGCTTCCAATTGGCTCTTGACCAGTGCGTATTCCTCCGACGAGGAGGGGCCGTAGTGCTCGGCGGTGTATTGCAGGCGCAGGGTGACCGGGGTCGCCACCCCGGCGGCTTTCAAGAACCCGGCCGCTTTGGCCTTGTCCGGCCGGTCCCCGTACGCCTCGCGGAACGCGGGGACGGAGCCGTCGAACCCGGCGGGCACCACGGACCAAGCGGGGTCGAACATGCCTTGGTACACGTCCCTGGCGAGGGCGGCCCGGTCGACGCTCGCCGCCACCGCTTTGCGCACGGCCAGCTTCTGTTCGTCGTTCCGCCCCGGCTGCGAGCCCTTGTTGAACGCGATGTAGCGCATCTCGCCGCCGATCCCGCGCCAGACTTTCACGGCGGGGTTCTTGTCCAGCTGGGCGTAGTCGCTGATCGAGAGCGCGCGGAACGCGACGTCCACCTGATGTTTGAGCACGTCGAGCTTCAAGTTCCCCGCGTTGGCGTAGTACTTGAACACGATGTTCGCCGTGGCGGGGCGCTGGTAGATGCCTTGGTAGTCCGGTCTGGCCTGGAGCAGCGCCACGTCGTTCTTCCGGTATTTCGCGATGGCGTACGGACCCCCGAACGGCTGCCCCGCGACCACGGCTTCGTCTCCCAAGATCCGGTCTACGGGGAAGACCCGCTCGTCGAGGATCGGCCCGACGTTCGCGGCGAGCACTTGGGGGAAGGTCTGGTCGTTCGCGAGCTTGAGGATGAAATCCACCGTGCGCGGGTCCGGAGTCTGCACCGAGACCAAGTTCTCCAAGAGCGACTGCGGCCCGTTCGGGTCGTCGATCCTGCGCATCCGGTCGAAGGAGAACTTCACGCTCGTCGAGGTCAGCGGATGGCCGTTGGCGAAGGTGAGGCGGGGCCGCAGCACGCACCGGTACCGGGTCGGCTCGGCGAACTCGCAATGCTGCGCCGCGTCCGGGGCCAGCTTGTTCTTGCGGTACGGGAAGTTGAGCAAGAACGGGTAGATCTGGGCGTAGAGCGTCCACGAGCCGTTCTCGTACGCCCCTGCGGGATCCAAGGTCGGCACATGGTCGGTGGTGCCGATGATCAGCGCGGAGTCCTTGGGGATGTGGCGGTAGCCGTGGCCCACCGCGCCCACGCCGCAGGCGGAGGCCAGCAACGCGAACGCCACCGAGAGGGAGCCCGTCGAAATCGCTCGCCGGGGGCCGCTGGAACGGCCCGTGTCCATCCTCCTGCGTCCGGGCGAAAAAATTCGGCGGAACCCGAGGACGCCCAAACGTGCGCGCGCTCGCATCCGATCCTCTCTCAATTGTGGCTCAAGTGAGCTTTTGAGGCTCAAGTGAGTCCATCCTGAGGCATAGATCGCGCCAGCGCAACCGCAAGCCTCAGCGTGGCGAAAGGCCAGGCAAGCCGGGGAAGACTTTGAGGAAGATATCGTGGATCTGCACCGTCGCGGCGTCGGAGTAGAAACCCCGCCGCACCGAGGTCTCGCCCTGGTACAGCTCCGCCTCGACCGGGAAGTCGCCTCGGGCGAGATACGGATGGGACGTGGAGGGCTCCGGCAGACGGTTCGCGGCGGCGAGCAGCGCGGACCACGTCGCGCCCGAGATCGGCTTGGTGATGTGGACGCTCGGCTCCTCCGAGCCGTCGACCGTGCCGTAATCGCCCTGCTTGAGCTCCACCGAGCCGGGCCTGGCGATCATGATGTACTCGTTGTGATAGTTGGGCGTGGCGTTCCAAGGGAAGTGGTCGGTGGGCGGGAAGTGATTCCCGAGGTAGGTGTACACGATCGACGTGTCCCCCCGGTCGCCGCAGCAGGGACGGCCGAAGCCGCCGACATGCCGAGCATTGCCGCGATCATCAAACCCGCTCTACGCATGTGGTACACCTTACATCGTCGTCAACACGGCCGACCTCAGATGTACGGCTGACGGCCTGGCTGGAGCGGGTATCCGTTCGGATCCGCTGGCCACTCGGGCTGTCCCGCCATCTGGTCGAACAAGCCTGGCAGGCCGAACGCCTCGTCCACCGGCGCGAGCGCCGCCTTCAACGCCCCTGAGCAGGTAGAACGGTCGGCAACCACCGTTCCGCCCTGCCACACCACGAGGTGGTCGCCGCCCCGGCACGAGCCGCCCGCCTTGCTGAGCGCTTCGAGGACCGGCAGCCCGCCGTCGTCGCGCAACGGGACCATGGAGTGCGAGACGTCGTCGCCCGCCCCGTTTCTGACCACCAATTCCGCCGAGTTCGGGCGCACCGTGACGGTGTAGGTGGCCCAGTCCCGCGCGCCCCGGTGGGCGGCGGGAACGCCTCGGGTGACGTCTGCCGAGGTGATCCCGTCAGGCTCGGCGGACGAGACGGCGGCGGGCAGGGCCGAGGCCAATCCAGCGGCCGCGACGGCGGCGATCAGAAACGTGCGCATGTGGCGTAGCTTACTCCCAATTACCTGGCGAAAAGCGCCCAGATCGGATCGCTGATCTCCGTTTTGATGAACCGATCCATATCGACGCTGGTCCGGGAGTCGTAGTCCTTCACCACCGCGCCGTCCTGCTTGACGGTGACCAAGAAGCGGCTCGCGTCCGCGGGCTGCGCCAGCCGACCCCCGTGCTGATCGATCTTCTGCACCCGGTCGAGCACTGTCGACCACAGCCCCGGCGGCAGCGGCCGCTCCTCGTGGACCGGCTCCCCCTCGACCCGTCGGTCGGCCTCGGCATGGTCGGGGTACACGGTGAGGACGGAATCGGCGTCACCGTCCTGAGCCGTGAATTTCATATGGACGCTGCGGCACCTCGATCACCGTGCGGTCCGGGTCGAGCGGTTCGGCTTGGGCCTGCTGCGAGCCGAGCCCCAACGACGCCACGACACATGCCAGTTGGGCGAATAATTTCATGGATTCCTCCTAATCATGAAAACTGTCCCCGTAGGGAGTCCGCGACCGCGCTCCAGGTGCCCGGACACATCGACCTGTGCTTGGCGGCGACGGTTCCGTCCTGCTCGACCTTTATGTCGAAGAAGCCGAAGTCGGGGCAGACTGGGTGCGCATCGGAGGTGTCTTGTCCCGCCGCGCGCAGCAAATCTCGCCAACTGGACTCGTCCAACGGCTTGGTCTGATCGCCTACGACACCTCCGCCGTAGGCGTAACGGACGTATCGAACGGAACCTTTGCGCATCACGAACGCATAGCCGGCCGCATGGGACTCAAGAGCGTCGTACGGGCTGGGCTCGAATCTAATCGTCATGACCGCTCGCGCCGGGTCGAGCGGTTCAGCTTGGGCGCTGCACACAGTCGCCGCCGCTGAAGCCAACGCGCCGAAAAGCGCCAAAAGCGCCCGCCTCACAAACACAGGCAGATACTAGCGCGATGTGACCACGCGCACCAGGGTCAGCCCGCTCGGCCTTCCAGCACCGACTTGCCCAGCGCGGACTCCTCCGGCAGCGCGATCGGGTACACCCCGTTGAAGCACGCCGCGCACAGCCGGGTGGACGGCTGCTCCGTGGCGGCGATGAGCCCTTCGAGCGAGATGTGCCCGAGCGAGTCCGCGCGGATCGAGCGGCGCACCCCTTCGACTATCCCTTCTGGCCCGTCGGCCCCGTTCGCGATCAGCTCCGTCGGGCTCGCGAAATCGATGCCGTAGAAGCATGGCCAGCGCACCGGCGGCGAGGCGATCCGCACATGCACCTCGACCGCGCCCGCCTCGCGCAGCATCCGCACCAAGGCCCGCTGCGTGTTGCCCCGGACGATGGAGTCGTCCACCACCACGAGGCGCTTGCCCCGGATGACCTCGCGCATCGGGTTGAGCTTGAGCCGGATGCCGAGCTGGCGGATGGTCTGCGAGGGCTGGATGAAGGTCCGGCCCACATAGGCGTTCTTGGTGAGGCCCTGGCCGTACGGGATGCCGGAGCCCTGGGCGTAGCCGATTGCGGCGGGCGTGCCGGACTCGGGGACCGGGATCACCAGGTCCGCGTCCACCGGATGCTCCTCGGCGAGGCGGCGGCCGATCTCGACCCGCGCCGCGTGCACGGAGCGCCCGGCGATGACCGAGTCCGGACGGGCGAGGTAGACGTACTCGAAGATGCAGCCCTTCGGCTGCGGGTTCGCGAACCGGGTGGAGCGCACCCCGTCCATGTCGATGGCCAGCAGCTCGCCCGGCTCGATGTCGCGGACGAACGAGGCCCCGACGATGTCCAAAGCGCTGGTCTCGCTCGCGACCACCCAGCCGCGCTCCAAACGTCCGAGGCACAACGGGCGCACGCCCCACGGGTCGCGGGCCGCGTAGAGGGTGTGCTCGTCGAGGAAGGTCAGGCAGAACGCGCCGCGCAGCATCGGGAGCAGCTTCAACGCCGCCCGCTCCAGCGCGGTGCGCCCGCCCAGCTCCTCGAATTCGAGCTGGGGATCGTCCGCCATCTGGGCGAGCAGGCCGCAGACGAGGTCCGAGTCCGTGCCGATGGTGTCCCGGTTGTACTTCTTCGGGTCCACTGGCAAAAGGCTCGCGCTCGCCGCGTTGCGCTCCAGGAGCTCAAGGGTGTTGACCAGGTTGCCGTTGTGGCCGAGCGCGAGGCAGCCGCCCGAGGCCATCGTGCGGAAGACCGGCTGGGCGTTCTCCCACACCGGAGCCCCTGTGGTCGAGTAGCGGCAGTGCCCGATGGCGATGTGCCCGGTCAGCGTGGAGAGCGAGGACTCGTCGAAAACTTTGCTGACCAGTCCCAAATCCTTGACCACGAGGATGCGGCTGCCGTCGGTGACCGCGATCCCCGCCGCCTCTTGGCCTCGGTGCTGCAGGGCGTGCAGACCGTAGTAGGAGAGTTTGGCGACGTCTTCCCCCGGAGCCCAAACGCCGAATACTCCGCATTCCTCGCCAGGGGGGTTCTCGATGGGGTCCGGATCTGGAGCAACGGTCACAGGAGGTCTCCAAACTGACGAGGGGCTGTGCTTCGCTCAGTCTACCTCGTGTTCACGTAACCGCCGAACGACCGCGCCCGCGATCTCGGCCATGGCTTCGAGCTGCCGAGGCGTGAGCGCGTCCACGAACCATCGCCGCACCTCCCCGACGTGATGCGGAGCCGCGCGCTCGATCGCGTCGAGCCCCGCCGGGGAGAGCAGGACGAAGGCTCCCCTGCCGTCGGTGGGGCAGTCCTCCCGTTCCACGAGACCCCTGCCGTGCATGCGCGCGACCTGGCGAGAGACGCGGCTCTTCTCCCAGCCGAGCCGCGCAGCGAGCTCGCCGAACCGGAGCCTGCGCCCGGTCGCCTCAGAGAGCTCCACGAGCACCCCGTAATCGGCCTGGGACAGCCCGCTCTGGCGCTGCAGCTCCCGCCCGAGGCGCGCCATGAGCTCGGCGTTCATGTCGAGGTACCCGCGCCATGCTGCGACCTCGCGGCGGTCCAGCCACATGGCGGGAATAACGCCGTCCTCTGGGCTGTTCCCGAAAGTAGTTGACATAGAAACTATGTTAGCGGAACAGCTCCACCGAAAGGAAGGAATGACATGGCCGCCATCACCGCCGACGTCTTCACCCTGCCCCGCATTGACACCCCCGACCTCGCTATGGCCGCAGAACGCCCGGTGCGGTCGGTCACGACCGCACCCAGCGGCTACGAAGGCGAAGGCTTCCCGGTGCGCCGGGCGTTCGCCGGAGTGCCCATGGCCGAGCTCGACCCGTTCATCCACATGGACCAGATGGGCGAGGTCGAATACGCGCCCGGCGAGCCGAAGGGCACCGCGTGGCATCCGCACCGAGGCTTCGAGACCGTCACCTACATGATCGACGGGACCTTCGAGCACCGCGACTCGAACGGCGGCAGCGGGACGATCCACGACGGCGACACCCAGTGGATGACCGCCGGCGGCGGCGTGCTGCACATCGAACGCCCGCCGGAGGCGCTCGTGGCTTCCGGCGGGCTGTTCCACGGCCTCCAGCTCTGGGTGAACCTGCCCCGCTCGAAGAAACTCGTCCTGCCCCGCTACCAGGACATCCGGGGCAAGCAAGCGGCGCTGGCCACCACCGCCGACGGCGGAGCCCTGATCCGGGTCATCGCGGGCGAGGTCGCGGGCCACGCCGGGCCGGGCTCGACCTACACCCCCATCACCATGGCCCACGCCACAGTCAGCCCCGGCGCTCGTCTCGCACTGCCGTGGCGCGAGGACTTCAACGCGCTCGTGTACGTCTTGGCCGGATCCGGGACTGTCGGCAGCGAGGCCCGGCCGATCCGAAAGGGCCAGCTCGTCGTGTTCGGCAAGGGAGACGCGCTCACCCTCGCCGCGAGCCCGTCGCAGTCCTCGGCTGAGCCTTCGCTCGAAGTGCTGCTGCTCGGCGGGCAGCCGCTGCGCGAACCCGTCTTCGCGTACGGGCCGTTCGTGATGAACACGAAGCAGGAGGTCGTCCAGGCCTTCGAGGACTACCAGGCAGGACGGTTCGGGATCGAGCCCGCCGAGCACCTGCCCCACGCGGAGTAAGGCGGCCCTGGCGCGCCAGGCGGTCTGCGAGTATCCTCGAAATCACCTTAATTGTGCGGTTCGTCACATACTCGGCCACTGTGATCTATGCCCCACGAAAGGGGTCGGATTCGTTGAAAGGAGCCCGCACCAGGACTACGCTGAGTGATATAGGTAACTGAGTTATGAGTGACCTGACCGACAAAACGAATTTCGAGATGAGGAGGCACAGTGATCAAGCGCAACACCTGGCTTGCAGAGCTGGACCCTATCGCTGACAAGGCCTACTGCGAAAGGCTGGCGACCCTCTCCGAGGGATCGGTCCGGCGCAGCTTCAACCCGTTCACGGACATCGATTGGGACGCCCCCGAGTTCGAGGTGGTCCCCAACGATCGGCGTTGGCTCCTCCCGCAGACCGACCCCATCGCGAAGACGGACTGGTACCAGTCCCTCCCCGAGGAGAAGCAGATCGAAGTCGGCATGTGGCGCCAGGCCAATGTCGCGAAGGTCGGGCTCCAGTTCGAGGTAGCCCTCATCCGGGGCATGGTCCTGTACTCGGTCGGGCTGCCCAACGGCTCGCCGGAATACCGATACTGCGTGCACGAGATCGCGGAAGAGTGCAACCACAACCAGATGTTCCAGGAGATGGTCAACCGGATCGGGGCCGAGGTCAGCGGCATGAGCAAGCTCCGGCAGTTCACCACGGGCTTCGGGGCCGAGCTTCTGGCGCAGTTCTTCCCGTCGGCGTTCTTCACCGCGGTGCTCGCGGGCGAGGAGCCGATCGACTTCGTCCAGAAGTCCATCCTGCGCGAGGGGAAGTCGATCCACCCGATCATGGAGAGCGTCATGGCGATCCACGTCGCCGAGGAGGCCCGCCACATCTCGTTCGCGCACGAGTTCCTCAAGCTGCGCACGCCGCGAGTCGGCAGGCTGTCCCGGTTCGCGCTGTCGCTCGCGTACCCGCTGATCATGCGGTTCGTCGAGGAGCTGATCGTGGTGCCGCCGCGTTCGTTCTGGAAGAAGTTCGACATCCCGAAGTCGGTCAAGAAAGAAATCTTCTGGCAGAACGAGGAAGCGCGCGACTTCCGTCGCCGCCTGTTGGCCGACTCCCGCGCCCTGGCGCACGAGATGGGCATCATGAACCCGGTGGCGAAACTGCTCTGGCGGCTCCTCTCCATCGACGGGCGCCCGTCGCGTTTCCGCAGCGAGCCGCAACGCCGCCACTTCGAGCAGCAGAGCGCGCCGCAGGAGCGCCAACCGGCTCTCGTCGGCTGACGGAACGTTCGGACTCACAGCCCAATGCCGCACGTTGTCACCCAGTCCTGCTGTAGCGACGGGTCTTGCGTTTTCGCCTGCCCGGTGAACTGCATCCACCCCACGCCCGACGAGCCGGACTTCCTCACCGCCGAAATGCTGCACATCGATCCGGCGGCCTGCGTCGACTGCGGTGCGTGCGTCGACGCTTGTCCGGTCGAGGCCATCGTCCCCGACACCAAGCTCGCCCCGAAGCAGCTGCCGTTCCTCGAGCTCAACGCCTCGTACTTCCCGAAGGGCGGGCGCAAGAAGTGGTACAGCCCGATGCTGGCCCCGATCCCCGAAGCGCCGCACATCAAAGCCAGGCGCGCCCCGTTGCGCGTCGCGGTGGTGGGATCCGGCCCGGCGGGCATGTACGCGGCGGACGAGCTGCTCACCCAGGCGGACGTCGAAGTGAACGTGTTCGACCGGCTCCCGACACCGTACGGGCTGGTGCGCGCCGGAGTCGCCCCGGACCATCAGCGGACCAAGCATGTGGCCAAGCTGTTCGACACGATCTCGGAGCAGAACGGCTTCGCCTTCTACCTCAACGTGCAGGTGGGCCGCGACGTGACGCACGCGGAGCTTCTGCGCCACCACCACGCGGTGATCTACGCCGTCGGGGCCTCGTCTGACCGCAGGCTCGCCGTCCCCGGCGCGGAGCTGCCGGGCAGTTTCACGGCGACGGAATTCGTGACCTGGGTCAACGCGCTCCCCGACCAGGCCGAGCTGCCGGTGCGGTTGGACCACGAGCGGGCGGTGATCGTCGGCAACGGCAACGTGGCGCTCGACGTGGCCCGCGTCCTGACGCTCGACCCCGAGTCGCTCGCCGGGACCGATATCTCGCAGACCGCGTTGACCGCGCTGCGGGCCAGCCAGGTCCGGGAAGTGGTCGTCGTCGGACGTCGAGGCCCGGAATTCTCGGCGTTCACCATGCCCGAGCTGATCGGTCTGACCAGCGCGGTCGAGGTCGTGCTCGATCCGACCGCTCGGGAGCTGGTGCTCAGCGCCCTCGCGGCGATCGGCGATTCGACGGCCAAGGAGAGCACTGTCCGCAGGGAAAAGCTGGAGCTGCTGGCGGCCCTTCCGACCCGTCCTTCGGGCTCTGGCCGCCACGTCCGGCTCTGCTATCAGCTCACGCCGGTGCGTGCGGTCGGAGCGGACCGGGTCGAAGGGGTCGAGTTCGCCGCCGAGGGCTCCTCGGAGCCGACGCTGATCCCGGCGGGCCTCCTGCTCACTTCGATCGGGTACCGGGCCCTTCCGGTCCAAGATTTGCCGTTCGACGAAGCAGCCTCCATCGTGCCCAACAAGGACGGGCGGGTCGTCGACCCCGCCACCGGAGCCGCGCAGCCCGGCACCTATGTCGTCGGCTGGATCAAGCGTGGCCCCAGCGGATTCATCGGCACCAATAAAAGCTGTTCTCGCGAGACCGTGTTCACCCTGGTCGACGACTACAACCGAGGGTTGCTGCCGGAGCCCGAAGCGGGAGCCGACCAGCTCGAAAAGCTGGTGCGTCAGCGTCGGCCGGACGCCGTCGACCGGCAGGGCTGGCGCAACATCAACGCGGCCGAGCTTGCCCGAGGGCATAGGGCGAGCCGCGTTCGGGACAAGTTCACGTCGGTGTCGGAGATGGTCGCCGCCGCAACGGTGTGAGGGCCTTCCTCCCCCGACTGCCACGCCTTCCTCCCCCGGCTGCCACAAAGTTCAGCGAACATGCGTGCGCGGGTTGGGCCGACCTCTACGTGAGCATGTTCGATCACGTCAGTGAAGAAGCATCTGGTTTTCTCTTGTGATGCGTAACACTTTCTGATATAGTCGAATGTATGAGCGGGACTGTGGGAGTCGCTGCGGAGGAGTTGTTTTCCAGCCTCCGGCCGGACGCGTGCGCGGATATGAAGGACGTGCATGCGGCGCTGCGGGAAGTGGAGCGCCTGGACGCGGTGCTGCTGGCTCGCAAGGCCGAGCTGGTGGCGGACGCGGCGGAGAGGATCGCCCGACGGAAGGCCGAGGAGGAGAAGGTCTTGGGGAAGGGGATCTTCACCTTTTCGGCTCGTGAGGCGGCGATCCTCGAACTCGCCCCGGCGCTCGGGGTCTCTTCTCGCGAGGCGAAGGGCATGTTGTCGTTCGCGGAGAACATGACCGAGCATTACCCGGAGTTCGGGGCCAAGCTCGCGAGGGGCGAGGTCACCGCGAAGGTCGCCCGTTTGGTGGGCAAATCGTTGGAGTCCGCCCCTGCGGGGTGGCGGGAGAAGCTCGACGCGTGGTTGGCGGAGCGCGCTCCGCGTTGGCGTTTGTGCTCGCAGTCCAAGATCCAGGGGTTGATCGAAGCCCAATACATCCGCTGGGACTCCGAATGGACTCGCGAGCGGCGCGAGCGCGCGCACGCCGAGCGAGGCTTGTTCTTCCAACCCATTGGCGACGGGATGGCGAAAATCTGGGGCGCCATGCCCCTCATGGAAGCCGCCGCGGTGAAAGACCGGCTCGACGCCGTCGCAAGGACCGTCTGCCCTGGAGACCCCAGAGCCATGTGGACCCGAAGGAGCGACGCCCTCGCCGCCCTCGTCGGGAACGGGGAAGACCGCCTCCGCTGCGAATGCGGACGCGACACTTGTCAGGCCGCGCAGAGAACTGTGCCCCAGGCCAAACCCGTCGAACTCGTCGTGGACCTCGCCGTCCTCGCCAACCTCTCCGATCTGCCCGCTTGGCTCGCCGGAGCCCCCATCGACCCCGACTTAGCCAGAGCGATGGCCAAAGCGTCGAAGAACATCCGCTTCACCACCACCCCCGAACAGTACAAACCGACCACGGCCGTCGAAACCCACGTCAACGCCCGCGACCGGCACTGTCGATTCCCAGGGTGTTATCGCCGAGCGAGAACCGAACTCGACCATACGAACCCCTTCGACCACCACAACCCCAGCGCGGGCGGACAAACCGTCCCCCAAAACATAAAACGACTCTGCAAACACCACCACCGAGCAAAAACCCACGGCAAATGGCGAGACACACAAAACCCAGACGGCGCCATCGCATGGACATCACCCACCGGCCAGCACTACACCACCAACCCCGACTGAGCTGCGCCGTTGCCGACACCACCCCAGGCTTAGCGTCTCGATCAACCGCGCCTCGCCCTCGGTCCTGTGCGCCCGCGCTCACCGGGCACTTCACACCCACCGGACAGCACTACACCACCAACCCCGACTGAGCCAGATCGTCTGCGCGCCCCGCCACCTCCCCCGCACCAAGCACCGCGCGTGCCCGGACGCCCCCGACCTCACCCCCGCGCGTCCGCCCGCGACAAACGGCGAGACCGCTTCCCCATCCCACTCGCAGAACTCGTGGGAAATACCGCAGCCCCCGACTGCACCACCTACTGGCCAGCCCGCGCGATATCACTTACGCCCGGACGTAGGCGATGTCTTGGGCGTGGACGCTGAAACCGAGGCCCCGGTATGTCGCGATGGCGGCCGCGTTCGTCTGCTCGACGTAGAGCTTCACCTGGCCGAGCGCCTGTTCCTGCAAATACCGCAGTCCGATCAGCGTGAGCGCCTTGCCCAGGCCCTTGCCATGGATGGCCGGATCCACCCCGAGGACGTAGACCTCGCCCATCCTCGGCTCGGTCGGCGTCTCCGGGTGGATCTTGGTCCAATGGAAACCAAGCACACGGTCTTCCGCGTCCACGGCGAAGAAGATCCCCGCCGGGTCCACCCACGGCTGGGCCAGCCGTTCCCGCAGCTTCGCCAGACTCCAGCCCCCCTGCTCCGGGTGCCAATCGAACGCCGCGTTGTTCACCCTCAGCAATTGCTCGTCGTCCTGCGGTCCTTGATACGTCCGGATCGACACGCCATCCGCTCGCCGCGCCTCCGGCAATGGCGGGTGCGTGAGCCAACGCCGCATCTGCAACAGGGTGCGGACTGGCACAAGCCCGAATCGGCGGACGATCGCTTGCGAGGCCGGGCTGTTCTCGTGGTCCCACAGGTAGGCTCCCGGCCCAGCCTCGTCAAGGGCGGCGCGCACCAGCCTGGAGCCGAGGCCGCAGGAACGGTGCCCCGGTTGGACGGTCACCTCGACCATCGCGGGCTGGCCCGGTCTGCCTGGCTCGATGACGGCCGCTCCCGCCTCAGCGCCCTGCTCGCCCGGCGCGACGATCCGCCGCGTCCCGTTCGGCAGCTCTTCTCGAATGAAAGCGTCCATAGTCGCGTCGGCCCGTCTCGGTCAGTTCGCAGCTTGCTCTGCGACCGAGCCTTCGTCTTCCGAGCCCTCGTCCCCGTTTTCCTCGCCCCTGCGACGGTCTTTCCCGTTCCGGTTGACCGGCCGCACCGCCTTGTAACCGACGTTGCGCACCGTTCCGATGAGCGCCTCGTGCTCGGGGCCGAGCTTCGCCCGCAATCGCCGGACGTGCACGTCCACTGTCCGGGTGCCGCCGAAGAAGTCATAGCCCCAGACCTCTTGCAACAGCTGCGCGCGGGTGAACACCCGCCCCGCGTGCTGGGCGAGGTATTTCAGCAGTTCGAACTCTTTGTACGTGAGGTCGAGGGATTTCCCGCGCAAGCGGGCCGTGTAGGTGCCTTCGTCGATGACCAATTCGCCCAAGGTCACCTTGTCCGAGCCGGCGCTGACCGCCGCCCGTCCGCGCAAAAGGCGCAGCCTGGCGTCGAGCTCGGCCGGGCCGATGCCCGGCAGGAAGAAGTCGTCGAGGCCCCAGTCCGGGGAGAGCGCGACCAAACCGCCCTCCTGGAACAGCGCGGCGATCGCAGGGGTGCTCCCCGCCCCGGCGAGAACCCGGCACAAGCCTCGCGCCGACCCCAGATCCGTCCGCGCGTCAACAATGATCACGTCCACCGGGCCCCCGTCGATCAGGGAGGCGAAGTCCGGCGGGAGCGTCCGCACCGCGTGGGCGAGCAAGCCCAACGCTGGCAGGGCGACCTCTGGGCGAGGGTCGGCGCTCATGAACAGTAGGTCCATCACGCCTCCGTTGTGCATGCTCGGTCGTCAACTTTTCGGCCGTCTGTCACAGAATCTCCGACAGACGCGGCTCTCATACTGTATCGTGCGGCTCCGGAAATGCGCGCGATGCACAATAATACGATGTGGAAAAAGGCCCTTGTCGGCTTCGCGCTCCTGTGCGGGATGATCGTGCTCGCCGACTTTTTGCTCGCCGCCCACTCCGAATACCGCTTCTCTCGTGCGGTTCGCGGAGCCAGCGGCTTGAAGGGCGACCCGTCCGTGACCATCAACGGATTCCCCTTCCTCTGGCATAGCGAGCGCGGACGGTACGAGCAGATCACTATCCAGGCGACCGACGTGCCTCTCGGCGAGGGCAAGTACGCGAACATGGAGGCCACGCTCAACCAAGTCTCCGCCGCGAGGGGCGGCGTGGCCATCCTTGGGGCCGACCGGCTCCACGTCGACTCCGCGCGTGCCCGGACGCAGCTCGACGCCCGGAACCTCGGCCGCTACCTCGGCATCCCCGATCTGCGGATCTCCTCCTCGACCGCCCACGCGCAGGAGATGCCCTACAGCTTCCCGCTCCTGCGGCGCACCCTCGCCACCTACGGCGTGGTGCTCACCGGGACAGTCCACCTCGGCGACGGCTTCGCCAGCCGCGTCGCCGTCCGCGCGGCGGTCTGGCTCGAAGGCCAGGCGGTGCGGATCGTGCCGGTGAGCCCCTACACCGGCTTCGAGGCCCCCGACGCCGTGCTCACCCCGCCCGGCTCGGAGTCGGACGTGCTCAATCTCTTCAACGTCACCCTGCCGAATCTGCCGCTGCCGTTCGACATCGCGCCCCAGCAGGTCAGCGTCGTCGGCTCTAAGATCGTGATCGAAGGACAGACGAAGGGAATGGACGTGACGCCGCAACGGTTCTACTTCGCATGAACAGCGCCTTGCCTCTCGTGGTTTTGGCCGTCGCGCTGGTCGTGGCCGTGGCGGTCGGAGCGCTGTGGCGCTCCCGGCAGGGCAAGGTCCGGCTGGCCAAGCCCGCCGCCCCCGCAGTCCAAGCCCTGAACCTCGGCGAGCTGGCGGACCACGGCGTCGGCGCGGGCGAGCCTGTGGTGCTGCATTTCTCCGCGACCTGGTGCGCGCCGTGCAAGGCTGCGCGCACCGTGATCGAATCCGTCGTGAGCCAAGGCTCGGGCCGCGACGTGGAACTCGACCTCGACGAGAACCAAGCCCTCGCGCGCAAGCTCGGCGTGCTCTCGTTGCCGACGACCTTGGTCTACGACGGCGACGGCGCGCTGCTGGCCCGTATCGCGGGCGTGCCGAAAGCGGACAAGCTGCGCGAGCTGCTGGACTCCGCGCAGGTGTGAGGCAGCTTCGCTGCGGCGCGGACGCAGCGGACATGCGTATGCTGGAGCCATGGGTTTGTGCCTCACGAGTCGTCGCGCCCTCGACCAGGGCCGGTGCAGCTCGCAGCTGTGTCCGTTGAGCTGACGAGCGCCCCTCCGCGCTCCACCGCCCCGACTCGCTGAGATCCGCAAACCTCCTTAAAGGAATTTCTCCATGACCTCTCCTTCGGCAGACCAGGTCGACGTTCGCGGCCCCCGGTTCGCGGCGACGATCACCACCGTCGTCATCGCATTGGTGCTCGTCTTGTCCAGCGTGAACCAGCCCGCCGCCTTGGCCGTGCTCGCCGCGCAGACCATCGTCTTCGCGACCACCGCCGCGCTCGGGCCCAAGCGCGGCCCGTACGGCAAGCTCTTCGCTCGTCTCGTCGCGCCCAAGCTCGGGCCGACGCGGGAGCGCGAGCCGGTCGCCCCGCTGCGCTTCGCCCAGCTCGTCGGCTTCCTCTTCGGAGCCGTCGGCGTCGCGGGGTTCGCGCTCGGCCTCGCGCTGCCGTCCTCCGGCGCGACGGTGGTCGGCGTCGTCGCCACCGCGTTCGCCCTGGTCGCGGCCTTCCTCAACGCGGCGTTCGGGCTGTGCCTCGGCTGCGAGCTGTACCCCTTGGTCCTGCGCCTGGGCGGGGCGAAAAACTCAGCCCCCAACCCGCAGCCCTCCCACTAGCCCCCACCTGAACACGACTGACTTCGAGGAAAGGAAGCCATGTCTCGCGACAACGTGCTCGTCACCGCCGATTGGGCCGAGCAGCATTTGGAAGATCCGAAGATCGTTTTCGTCGAGGTCGACGAAGACACCGCGGCCTACGAGTTCGGCCATCTGCCCGGAGCGGTGCGCCTGGATTGGCGCACCGAGCTGCAAGACCCCGTGCGACGCGACTTCGTCTCGAAAGAGGGCTTCGAGGAGCTGCTCTCGTCCAAGGGGATCGGCCGGGACGACACCGTGGTCCTCTACGGCGGGAACAACAACTGGTTCGCGGCCTACGCGTACTGGTACTTCAAGCTGTACGGGCATCCGGACGTGCGGCTCTTGGACGGCGGACGGAAAAAGTGGGAGCTCGAAGCCCGCCCCCTCATCGCGAGGGTCTCCCCCCGCCCCGCGACCAGCTACCAGGCCGACGAGCCGGACCTCTCGATCCGCGCCTTCCGCGACGAGGTGATCTCGGCCATCGGCACGGCGAACCTCGTGGACGTGCGCTCCCCGGACGAGTTCTCCGGCAAGATCCTCGCCCCCGCGCATCTGCCGCAGGAGCAGAGCCAGCGCCCCGGCCACATCCCCGGCGCGATCAACGTGCCGTGGAGCAGGGCCGCGAACGAGGACGGCACGTTCAAATCCGACGAGGAGCTGCGCGTCCTGTATGAGAACGCCGGTCTGGACCTCGGCAAAGAGACCATCGCGTACTGCCGGATCGGCGAGCGCTCCTCGCACACCTGGTTCGTGCTCAAGGAACTTCTCGGCCAGAGCCAGGTGAAGAACTACGACGGCAGCTGGACCGAGTACGGGGCCTTGGTGGGCGTCCCCATCGCCTTGGGGTCGTCCTAAGGCCCTGATGGCGGCCTCCTGCGTTGTCGGCCGCTCTCATACGCCGCTGCGGAACCTCCGCTCGATGATTTGAAGGAAAGAATTATGTGCGCAGCGCCCCGCCAGGGCCAAACCCTGCCAGCAAGCGTCAACCTGGAGAAAGAGACCGTGCTCAGCGGCCGGGTGCTCGGCTCCGACGGCTCGCCGGTCGCGGGAGCCTTCGTCCGGCTCCTGGACGCGACCGACGAGTTCACCGCCGAGGTCGTCACCTCCGCGACCGGCGATTACCGCTTCTTCGCCGCTCCGGGCATATGGACGTTGCGCGCGATCTCGCGCAACGGGACCGCGACGCTCGAAGTGAGGCCCGCGACAGCGGGGATCCACGAGAACGACCTCACCGTCTCCGCCTGATAGGCTAGAGGCATGGTCGTGCACTTTTTCGAAGCCCTCCTGGTGCTCGTGGGCGTCGTCATCGTCTGGTTCGGCGCGTTGCTGGCGAAGTCGCTGTTCACCGACCCGAAGTGAGCGAGACCTCCCCGCAGAACCTCACCGGTCTGCCGGATCTGCCGTTGCCCGAGGACACGGCGAATCTACGGTTCGGCCCTGACCTCTCCCCCGCGCTTCTCGGCCTGTTGCCGCTGGTCGGCGTGTGGCGCGGGGAAGGCGAGGCGCATGAGCCCGGAAAAGGGGACTACCGCTTCGGGCAGCAGATCGTGGTGGCCCACGACGGCGGCGACTACCTGATCTGGGAATCGCGCTCCTGGCGGATCGACCAAGACGGGAACTACGCCGGGCCGGACGCCCGCGAATCCGGCTTCTGGCGCATCGACGCGAACGACGAGGTCGAACTCATCCTCACGCACGCCGGCGGGGCCATCGAGGTCTACTACGGCAAGCCGCGCAACCAGATCTCCTGGGAGCTCGGCACCGACGTGGTGGTCCGCACGAGCGCCGGCAGCATCTCCGGGGCCGCCAAACGGCTCTACGGCATCGTCTCAGACCCCGACCGCGCAGGCGGCGACCTCGCGTATGTGGAGGAGCGCAGCGCGGGCGAAGGCGATTTCTACCCGGCGCGAAGCGCCCGCCTGCAACGCTATATCGGCTGAGCCTGGCCCCACGTCGCTTTCGGGCGGTGGCTAGGCCAAAGCCGCGTCAACCAGCGGCCTCAGGTCCAGGGCGCCTTCCGGACGACGCAGCGGTTCTCCATCCAGGGTGTGGACCCGAGTCGCCAAGGCGACGCTCGAAACCAGCCACACCCCGTCCGAGGCTCGGAGGTCGCCCCCGGCCAGCGGCTCGATCCGGCAGTCGTAACCGCGCTCCGCGGCATGGCGGTACAGCGCGCGCATGGTCGTGCCGTCCAGGATGCCGTCGTCCGGCGGCGGCGTGCGCAAGGTTCTGCCCGAAGTGACGACGACGGTGGACGTGGGGCCTTCGAGCACCCGCCCCGTCGTGTCGAGGAAGATCACGTCCTGCGCGCCCCGCTCGGCGGCGTGCCGCAACGCGGCCATGTTCATCGCGTACGACAGCGTCTTCGCGCCAAGGAGCAACCACGGAGCCCGCGCGCCGATGTCTGCGGCGATGCCGCGCTCCAACGTGATCGCGCCGACTCCCGCCTCCCGCCTGCGCAACGTGGCTTCGGGCACGGGGGAGAGGTAGAGCAACGCCGTTGGCTCCCGCTCCTCGACCGCGACGCTCTCCCTGCCACGGGTGAGCACGAGCCGGAGCACGCCCTCCTCGTCCGCCCCCCATGCGGCGGTGGCGACCGCCGCCGCGGCTTCCCACTGCCGCGCCTGCACCTCGGGCAGGCCCAGCCGCCGGGCCGAGTCCGCGAGCCTGGCGAGGTGCCGGTCGAATTTCAACACCCGCCCGCCCCTGACCAGCGCTGTCTCGAACACTCCGTCGCCGCGCAGCACCGTCAGGTCGTCCACGTAGAAGAACGGCCTCGCCGCGTCGTGGATCTGGCCGTCGAGGGTGACGAGAAACGCTGCGGGCATAGTCGAAGAGCTTAGTCCTGGCTACAGCCGGAGCGATTACCCTAGTGGGAGAAGCCCTGCCGATCCGGCCCCATCAAGTCAGCGAGGTCTGTGTGAACCGTCCGTCCCGTCGGAAAGCGATGCTGTCCCCCATCCTCGCGGCGGTCATCGCCGGGCTCTGCGCCGCCCCTGCGCGCGCCCAAACCGACACCGCCGAGTTCTGCCGCGACGCGTTCGAAGAGGCCTCTGCCTCCAAGCGCGTGGTCGAAGGCATGATCAACGCCTTGAACGAAGCCGTGGAACGCGTTGACGAGACAACGGAGGCGGACCGCGACGCGACGATCCAACGCGCCCGGACCGGCATCCACGGCCTTCGCGAGGCCGCCGCGCAGCAGCTGCGCGACAGCGCCGACACGATCGAGACGGACGAGCCCGCCGGGCTGTCCGACGATTGGCAAGACCTCGCCGACCAACTGGTCCAGGCACAGCGGAACCTCTCGGACACCATCCTCTACAAAAGCTACGACGAACTCAAACCCGCCGTCACTGATCTCAATCAGAAAAGCATCGCCTTTTTCTCACAATGCGACACGGAGAATCCCAGCGACTCTCGGACGGGCTCCGACGACTAGACTGTGGCCTTGCACACGATGCCCATTGAGGAGGCCTGATGCGAACCCTTTCCGCTCTCCTGGCGGTTTCCGCCGTCGGCTTGGCCGCCAACTTGTTCCCTGCTTCCGCGCACGCCATCGGGAACGCCCCGGCTATCTGCGACGTCGCGGACTCCCACGCCTCGGCGGTGCTCAACGCCTCCAACGCTTTCACCGACGTGCTGGGTCGCAGCGATCCGACCGACGAGTCGTCGCAGGCGCAGTTCCGGGCGACCCGTGCCGACCTCATCCATAAACTGCGCGACGAGGCCGACGCCATCGACGGCCAGGACACCCCCGCCGAGTTCCAAGCCGTCGCGCGCCGGTACACCGCCGCCGAGCGCACCTTCGCCGACGCCATCGTCCAGGGCGACATCGACTCGTTCCAAACGGACGTCGACGAGCGCAACTCGGCGCAGCACGCTCTCTTCGCCCAGTGCAACGCAGCCATCGGCGACCAGCCGAGCGGCGACAAAACCGACCCGCAAAGCAGCCCCGAGGACGGAGCCTCGTCGCCTTCGGACGAGTAGCATGGAGCGATGAGCACCCCCGCTGCCACCCCGCCCCCCGAGCACTGGCCGGACCAGGATGTGCCGTGGCATTACGGCGACCCGCTCGGAGAGCAGCGCGCGGCGGCCGAGGGCCGCGCCGCAGTGGACCGTTCGAACCTCGATGTGATCCGGCTGACCGGGCCCGAGCGGCTGGATTGGCTCAACAAAATCGTCACGCAGAAGGTGGACGAGCTTCCAGCCGCCTCGCAGACCCAGGCCCTCATCCTCGACGCCCACGGCAAAGTCGAGCACCATATGCGCGTCTTCGAGACCGGGGAAGACACGACCTGGCTGGTCACCGAGCCCGGCAAGGGCGCGCCGCTCTTGGACTACCTCCGCAAGATGGTCTTCTGGGCCAAGGTGGTCCCGGAGGCCGCGCCGGATCGGAAGGTCATCGCCACCTTCGAGCAGGGCAAACGCTTTGAGGCCGTCCACCCCTCGGAGTCTTTCGAGGAGGTCTGGGCCACGCTGACCTCGACGCGCGGCTTCCGTCCGGTCGGCACCTGGGCCGATGAGGCGTTGCGCGTCGCCGCGCTCGAGCCCCGCCTCGGCCTGGACACGGACGAGCGGACCCTCCCCCACGAGGTGGGCTGGGTGAACCCGCGCGGAGCGGAGCTGGCCGAGTGGAAGGCCGTGCATCTGAACAAAGGTTGCTACCGGGGCCAGGAGACCGTCTCGAAAATCGCCAACGTCGGGCGCCCGCCTCGCTCGCTTGCCCTGCTGCACTTCGACGGCGAGGACGCGCAGGATCTCCGCCCCGGCGAGAGCATCGCCGACGAGCAGGGCTCCGTCGTCGGCAGGCTCGGCACAGCGGTCACGCACTACGAGCTGGGGAGCGTCGCGCTGGCATTGGTCAAACGCGGGCTCAACCCGGACCGTCCGCTCCTCGTCGCGGGCCGCGCGGCGCAACTGGATCCAGACTCCGTCCTTCGTGAGGAAGAGCACAAGCCGGGCCGAGACGCCGTGGCGAAATGGCGTTTGACGAGCACAGCCGGTCAAAGCTCGCAGTGAGCGCGACGGGGATTGTGCGCACCCCCGTCAAGAACACGCTATGATGTGTAGCGTAAGACAATAAGTATGAAGGTATATGGGAGCCAACCCCCTAAGGTTTCCCATCAGCGCGAGGGGGTTCCCCGTGGGCCGTGGCCGTGCCAAAGCGAAGCAGGCAAAGGTGGCGAGGTCGCTGAAGTACAACTCGCCCAACACAGACTTCGACCAGCTCAAGCGTGAGCTGGCGGTGTCGCGCGGCGAGGAGTCCGATGATGACCAGTGGTATGAGGCAGAGCCCGACCGTCGGTAATTGAGCGTCGGTAATCGAGGTCATGCCGTTCTGGCGCTCTCTTTGATCCCCACGCACCGCAACGCGACGACTGATTTCGAGTCTGCGCCGCAGCTCGCCGGTCGCGGCGGCAGTTTCTCCGCCTGAATCGACACGAGGAACGTCCGTTCGTCGCCGTCCGACAGGCCGACCTCGATTTCGACGTCGCCGTCTTCTCGCTCGTTCGCGCGCAGCCGCTCCACGAGGTCGCCGAACTCGGTCCGCACCGCGATCTCCGCGACTTGTTCCCGCGCGGTCCAGCAGGTCCGCCCCCGAAAACCGTCCAGCCCGACGAGCCCTTGGCCCATGGTCCGAGCGACGGCCACCGCCTCCTCGGGGGCCAGTCTGCCGTACACGCACCCCTCCGGCAGGAAAATCAGCGAAGGGGCGAACCGGTGCCCGCCCGTGTGCGAGCACTCCCACACGTCCTCCCCGGAGGCGGCGAGCGCTTCGGCGACCGGTCTTCCCCGCACCGCGCAACACACATCTCGCCGCCCGTGCGCGCACACCAGCGCGGGCCGCGTCGCTTTCCAGCCCTGCCGATCGCGCCAAAAGGCGCTGTCCCAGGCGAAAATCTGCTCCGGGTCTTGCTCCAATAACTCGCGCAGATCTCGCAGACCAAGCTCCCTGGCACAGCTGGAGCGCAGATCCGGCTCCGTCGCGGCGACCAGAACGCGCTGGCCGCCCGCCTGCGCGTGGCTCGCCCCTGGCCTACGGAGGCAGAGCAGGCGCGCCTGCGCGCGCTCCGCCCATCGCGCCACCGCGCCGGTCAGCTCGCCGAAGACCTCCGCTTCGACGATGTCTCGGCCCCACGGGCCAGGATGCTCCAGGCAGAGCCAGCGTTTCCCCGAGCCCGCCGTGCCAGCCAACGGCTCGTCGAGCGCCGAAACCGCCGAACAGGTGAGGGCCACAGACCGATCTTAACCCGGAAAAGAGCTCTTCGCTCTGTCCCGAGTCGGTCACGGAATCGCCGCATCCACCACGCTCTTCAGGGAATTGCCAGTTTGGCGTGTTTAGAGTGGACGGGCCTGAGAAAGCCGAAACCGGAGTCTCAGATACTGGACGACACAGTCCCAACACGGAGGTTTGACTCTCATTATGATGCGACGCACGCACCGCCTCGCGGCCTTACTGGCCGCCGCGACAGCCTTCGCCGGGTCGGCGGCGGCCGCCGCCGACCCCGCGCCGAGCGATCCGCAGCCGAAACCTGGGCCCTCCCCGTCGTGCGCCGCGCTCGCCGAGCCCGCCAACGACCTCAGGAGCCTGCAAGACCGGCTCACCGGCATCGCGGGCAACGCGGCCAAGGGCGGGCTGGACATCGGCAACCTGATCTCGCTGTACGGCCAGTCGCAAGACCTCCTACGCTCGCTGCGCGAGGAGAGCGGCAAGCTGCGAGACGCGACGGACCAGGTGAGCGAGCCCGAACTGCACGATTCCACACTCGCGGTCGCGGACACCTTGGACGAGGGCTCGGATTTCGTCGAGCAGCTCACCAACCCCGCCGCGCCCAAGCCCAACGCCTCGGACGTTTCCAGCAAAGTGGCCGACCTCTCGACGCACGCAGCCAACTCGCTGCAACGTTTCGGCGGCAGCTACCAGAAGACCTGCGGCGTTGACCTCGGCCTGAAAGACCTCGGCCCGCTCGCCAAGCTCGGCGGCTTGTCCCCGAACCAGACCGCCCCCGCCGCGCCGAACCAGCAGGCCGCCCCCGCTCCGACGGCCCCGAGCGAGGAGCCGGTCGCAACCCCCGCGCCCGCTTCGAACAAATCGCTTCTGGCCCCGGCCCCGATCAAATAACCCCCCGCCCGATCAAACGAAGACGACGGATAGACAAGCGACGTGAGCACACCGACAGCCCAAGAATTGATCTACGGTTCCACACCGATCAGCCTCTACGCCCCACCACGGGCGGACATAGCGAGGACACCGGAGTCGTCGGCCTTGTCGTGGTCCAAGACGCGTTAGGCGTCTGGTCCGCAATCCGAGGCTTCGCAGCCGAAGCCGCCCAGCTCGGCTACCTCACAGCGGCGCCCCATCTGTATCACCGGGCTGGCTCTCCTGTTTTCGAGAGCTCCGAGAACTTCGACGAGATCCGGCCCTACATGAACGGGCTGACCGGCGACAGCATCGTCGAAGACGTCTCCGCCGCCATCGCGCTGCTGCGCCAGCAAGGCGCGCGGAAAGTCGCCATCGCCGGATTCTGCATGGGCGGCACGGTGGCCTTGTTCTCCGCCGCGAACCTCCCGGTGGACGCCGCGGTGACGTACTACGGCGGCGGCCTCGCGGAAGAGCGCTGGCCCGGCGTGGAGCACGGCCTCGCGTCGGCCGGCAAGCTCCAAGCGCCCTGGCTCGGGATCTACGGCTCTCTGGACAAGGGCAACCCCCCGGAAGTCCTCGACTTGCTGGACCAGGCGAGGGCGCACAGCGCCGCGCCGTCCTCGGTCGCGGTGTTCCGAGGCGTGGACCACGCCTTCTCCATCGGACCGGGGGTTTTTCCCGGCTACTCCCCGCAAGAAGCCGCGCTCGCCCACCAACTGGGCTGGGACTTCTTGGCCCGCGCGCTCAGCTGAGCGACAGCGCCTTGCGGCGCAGCGCCGCTTCCGAGGTCAACACGAGGCCGAGGACCGCCACCGTCGCGCCGACCCGGTGCAACGCCGTGTCCGGCGAAACCGCCCCGTGCTGGGCGAAGAAGATCACCGCAGCGGCGGCAAGGGCTCCGAATGCCTGCACCGTCCGGTAGAAGCCGAGGGCGACGCCGAGCTCATGCGGCTTTGCCGATGACTCGATAAGGTTCTGGTTGGCGATATTGTTGAACCCGTTCGGCAGGCCGAGCAGCATCAGCACCGAGACCAACAGCGGCCAAGACGAGTCGTGCCGCACCGCGAAAACCAACGCGGAACCGCCGACGAGCAAGGAAAGCGTCCCCGTGAGCAATGTGGCCACCGCGCCCGACCTCGCGTAGACGCGGCCCGCCGCCATCGTCGCGAGCACCCCGACGACCGCCATCGGCAGCTGGACCAGTCCGCCGTGCTCCGGCGAAAGCGCCCTCGCCGTCTGCAGCCATTGCGGGATTTCCAGGAAGACGAGGTAGAAGGCGATATACGTGCACAGCGAGCGCAGCATCGTGGTCGCGAGCGTCCGATTGCCGACCAGCGCCCGCAGCTCGATGAACGGATACGCCGCCGAACGCTCGAGCACGACGAAAGCCGCTGCGAAGGCGACCGCCGCCCCGAACCACCACCAATCCGGGCTCGTCGTCAAGGACAGCAGGAACAGCATCGCGGACGTCACTGCCGACGCGAACGCCGCCATGCCCGGCAGGTCGAGCCGCCGCACCCGCGCGAGAACCCCGAGGCGCTCGCCCCGCTCGTCCTTTTCCACCACGCGCGAGACAAGGATCGCCGCGAGCGCGGCCACAGGCACGTTCACCCAGAAGATCGACTGCCAGCCCCACAGGCCGACCAAGAAGCCGCCGACCGTCGGGCCGAGCGCCACCACGGAGAGGGAACAGACCGAGAGGACCACGATGGCCGAACTCGCCCTCGCGTTGTGCTGATCGGCGTGCCGTCGGACGATGGTCATCGCGGACGGGTACTGCGTGCCCGTGCCGACGGCGAGGAGCACCCTGGCCAGAAGCAAGACCCCAAGGTTCGGGGCCAGGCCGCCGACCACCGCGCTCAGGGCGATGATCGCGAGGCCGACGAGATAGACCCGCTTCGGGCCGAACATCTCGGCCAGCGCGCCCGCCACGGTCGACGACACGGCGGAGGAGATGTAGAACGCAGACAGCACCCATGCGACGCTCGAAGCGTTGCCGAACTGGACGGCGATCCCGACCAGCGCGACGCCGATCATCGAGGAGTTCAGCGGCTGCAACATGGAGCCGATCCCGAGCGAAGCGGACAAGCGCAGCGGGACCGCGCGCTCCGCCGAGGGAGCGGCGGACACGCTCATCGGGCCTCCCGCCATGTCGTGGCTCCGAGACGGCGGATGAGCTTCCCCGCGAGGTAGAGCAATTCGCGCTCGTGCTCCGTGCACTCCTGGTCGAGCACTTCTTGCAGCCAGCTCGAACGGCGCAGCCGGTCCTCGCTCAGCGTGCTCTCGCCCAGTTCGGTCAGCGAGATGATGCCCGCCCGCGCGTCGTTCGGGTCCGGGTCGCGCCGCACCAGCCCCTGTTCGAGCAGAACCGCGACGATGCGCGCCATGGACTGCGGGGTGACCTGCTCGAAATGGGCGAGGGAGGTCAACGACATCGGACCTTCGCGCATGAGGTGTCCGAGCGCTTGCAACTGCGTCGGCGTGAGCATGTGGTCCGCCCGTTTGGCGCGCAGCCGCCGTTGGAAAGCCATCAGGTCGTCCTGCAGTTGCGCGGTCTCCGGCTTCGCAACCGACGTCGTGCTGTCCTTCTCTGGCATGGTTAGACAGCATAACTGACTAATATCTCCGAGAAAAACCCTGAACGATCTGAATCATCCGTGATATATACACAGCTTTGTTGTTCATATTCCCCCCGACAAGGCTCCTACTACAGTTGCCCCATGGCCGAAGCCCCTTCCCGCCCGCAGCCGGACCGCGAGGTCCTCCTCGACCTCCTCGCCGTGCAGCGCCAATCCCTCGTCGCCAGCTGCCACGGTCTGACCGAGGAACAGGCCCGCGCCACCCCGACCGCGAGCAGCCTCAGCCTTGGCGGGCTGGTCAAGCACGCCGCGTTCGGTGAGCGCAACTGGGTCTCGTTGGCGTTCTTGTTCTGGGCTCCCGGCCAGAAGCGCGCAGGAACCGGCCCCGATGCTTTCGCGGAAAGCTTCCAGCTGCGCGACGGCGAGACCCTGGCCGGGGCCATTGCGGAACTCCAGCTGGCCGGACAGCTGACCGAAGCCTATTTCCGGGCGATTCCCGCGCAGGCGTACGAGCAGTCCCTGCCCATGCCCGCCCATCCGTGGCTCTCAGTTTTCCAATCCCCGCTCTCCCCGCGCTGGATCCTCGCGCACCTCGTCGACGAGCACGCCAGGCACGCCGGCCACGCCGACATCATCCGAGAAAGTCTGGACGGGTCGAAGGCGTACCCGCTCTGGCGAGCGGCTTTAGGCCTCCCCGCCGAGTAGGATTGCCGTTCATGGAGAACACTCCCACAAGCAGCCCGACCGTGCTCGTCGTTGACGACGACCCGGACGTGCTGTCCTCGTTGCAACGGGGACTGCGGTTGTCCGGCTTCTCCGTGGTCACCGCCGACAATGGAGCGGCCGCGCTCTCCGCGGTGCACCAGCAGCACCCGGACGCGTTGATCCTGGACATGAACATGCCCGGCCTCGACGGGGTGAGCGTGGTGACCGCGCTGCGCGCGATGGGCGACGACATCCCGATCTGCGTCCTCTCCGCCCGCAGCTCGGTCGGCGACCGGATCGAAGGGCTCGAAGCCGGGGCCGACGACTACCTCACCAAACCGTTCGTGCTCGGCGAGCTCGTCGCGCGGGTCAAAGCGCTGCTGCGCCGGCCCTCCACGACGAACCGCCCCGCCCCGACCGTCGAGTTCGGCGTCATCCACGTGGACTACCTCAGCGTCGACATCCCCGGTCGGCGGGTGACGGTGGACGACGAGCCGGTGGAGCTCACCAAGCGAGAGTTCGAGCTGCTCGCCGCACTCGCCGAGAACACCGGCGTGGTGCTCTCCCGCACCGAGCTGCTCGAGCGGGTGTGGGGGTACGACTTCGCCGCGGACACGAACGTCGTGGACGTGTTCGTCGGCTATCTCCGCAAGAAGCTGGAGCTCAAAGGCAGGCATCGGCTCATCCACACGGTGCGCGGCTACGGCTTCGTCCTCCGGGCCGGCCAATAAGGCCCGCACCCGATGACCGGATCGGACAATAACGAAGCCCCGCCCGTCGACAAGCACGCTCGTCACGCCTCGGACGGTTCGCGGCCCCAGACGATCACGCTCGAGCACGCGCAGCACCACCGGCCGCCGGCCCATCGTCGGCCGCGCTGGTCGCGTCGGCTGCTGACAGGCGTGAGACGGGCGTTCGCCAGGCTCTTCGCCCGCCACGGCTCACGCTCGTTGCGCGCACAGGTGGCGCTGTCCGCAGCGGTCGGCATCCTCATCCTCGTGACGGCCATCGGCATCCCGCTGTGGACCTTCCTCGAAGAGGTCAACTTCAACTTGGTGGACGCCCGGCTGCAACGGCTGACCACCGTCGTGCAGGGCCCCGCGCTGCGCCGCGAATACCCCGACGCCAACCTCGATTTCACCGTGCGCACCCCTGGCCTCAACCTCGTCCGAGGCGTCTCGCTCCCCGAGCTGCCCGCGAAGAAAACCCCCGTCACCGCTGAGATCGACGGTCGGCTCTACCGCGTCTACACGGTCTACATCGGCTCGACCGACCAAGTCCGGCTTTCGGTGGCCGAACCGCTCGACTCGACGCTCAAGCACATCGACGACCAGCACCGGGTGATCGTGGTGGTCGGTTTCGCCTCGGTGGTGGCGGGCGGCGTGCTGGGCTGGCTGCTCGGCGGGTTCGCGGTCCGACCGCTGCGCGAACTCGACGACACCACCCGGCAGATCGCCTCCTCCGGGGGCGTCGGCGAGCCGCCCCATGTGACGGGGGCTCGTGAGGTGGAGGCCATCGCCGAAGCCATGCGCGCCATGCTCGACCGCATCGGCGAAGAACGCGCCACCAGCGACGCCGCTCTCGCCACCGCCCGAGACTTCGCCCTCCTCTCCGCCCACGAACTGCGCACCCCCCTGACCGCCATGCGCACCAACCTCGAAATCCTCACCGCCCACGAACTCCCCCAAAACGACCGCCAAGAAATCGTCGGCGACGTCCTCAGAACCCAACGCCGCGTCGAAGAAACCCTCACCGCCCTCGAACACCTCGCCGCCCACGAACTCAACACCGACGACGACTACGCCGACGTCAACCTCAACGACCTCCTCGACCAAGCCGTCGTCGACGCCGCCCGAGCCAACCCCGACGTCACCGTCCGCCTCACCGCCAGCGAACCCCTCACCGCACGCGCCGTCCGCGCAGGCCTGCGCCTCGCCGTCGACAACGCCATCACCAACGCCATCCGCCACGGCCACGCCACCCTCGTCCAAGTCACCCTCACCGCGACCGACCACCTCAACCAACCCCCCACCATCGCCATCACCATCGACGACAACGGCTGCGGCGTCCCCGAAAAACAACGCGAAATCATCTTCCGCCGCTTCGTCCGAGGCACCACCGCCAAAGGACCAGGCTCCGGACTCGGCATGGCCCTCATCGCCCAACAAGCCGCCATCCACCACGGCACCGCCCAACTCACCACCAGCCCCCAAAACGGCGCCCGCCTCACCATCACCATCCCCCGACAACAACCAACCCCCAAACCAAAACGCAGGCGCGTGTCCCCGTGCGCGAACGGCTGCGCGCTTCGGCGAAACACCTCAGACCGCGCAGGCCGCGCACCCCGTCGCTGCGAGGCCGCGTGGCGGGCTCCGCGGCGGTCGGCGTCGCGCTCATCGCAACGGCCATCGCCACCTCCCTCTGGGAGCCTCTGGAGCGGTTCAACCAGGAGCAGCTCAACCAGGAGCTTGCGAAGACGGCCTCCATCGGCGCGGACACGATCAAACGGGGCGGGTTCCCGGATAGCAACCCCAACTACCTCTACACCTACCGCAAAGTGAACTACCCCGCCGCGTCGAGCAACGACATCACCCTGCCCGATTCCAAAGAGGGCGACTACACGACGCTGAGCATCGCCGGGCACCAGTTCTTGATGTACACCGTCCAATTCGCGACCCAGAGCTGGGGGACTCCCGACCAGAAGCTGGCCGTCGCCACCCCATTGGACACGACACAAAAGCACACCGAGGACGAGTACAAGCTGATCGTGGTGGTCGGTTTCGCCGCAGTGGTGGCGGGCGGCGTGCTGGGCTGGCTGCTCGGCGGGTTCGCGGTCCGACCGCTGCGCGAACTCGCCTCCGCGACCCGGCAGATCGCCTCCTCTGGCCGAGGCGAGGGCGGCACGCCGGGCGATCCGTCGCAACCCGAAAAATGGCGGCAGTACCTCCATGTGACGGGGGCTCGTGAGGTGGAGGCCATCGCCGAAGCCATGCGCGCCATGCTCGACCGCATCGGCGAAGAACGCGCCACCAGCGACGCCGCTCTCGCCACCGCCCGAGACTTCGCCCTCCTCTCCGCCCACGAACTGCGCACCCCCCTGACCGCCATGCGCACCAACCTCGAAATCCTCACCGCCCACGAACTCCCCCAAAACGACCGCCAAGAAATCGTCGGCGACGTCCTCAGAACCCAACGCCGCGTCGAAGAAACCCTCACCGCCCTCGAACACCTCGCCGCCCACGAACTCAACACCGACGACGACTACGCCGACGTCAACCTCAACGACCTCCTCGACCAAGCCGTCGTCGACGCCGCCCGAGCCAACCCCGACGTCACCGTCCGCCTCACCGCCAGCGAACCCCTCACCGCACGCGCCGTCCGCGCAGGCCTGCGCCTCGCCGTCGACAACGCCATCACCAACGCCATCCGCCACGGCCACGCCACCCTCGTCCAAGTCACCCTCACCGCGACCGACCACCTCAACCAACCCCCCACCATCGCCATCACCATCGACGACAACGGCTGCGGCGTCCCCGAAAAACAACGCGAAATCATCTTCCGCCGCTTCGTCCGAGGCACCACCGCCAAAGGACCAGGCTCCGGACTCGGCATGGCCCTCATCGCCCAACAAGCCGCCATCCACCACGGCACCGCCCAACTCACCACCAGCCCCCAAAACGGCGCCCGCCTCACCATAACCATCCCCCGACAACAACCAACCCCCCAAACCAAAACAGACGTGGCGTAGCGCCCGCTCTGCCTGAAGCCAAGGCGAGTTCCCACGCAAGATTCAGCTTGCTGTACAACGACCTCGTGTTTGTAAAGCAAGAGGTCACAGTACCAATCCAACTTCTATACTCGAGCAACTCGATAGCAACTTTCCAAGGCGGGGATGAGAAACTATCGGGGAGAAAGATAGAGAGCGGCGTGAAGCCAACTGAAGCACGAAGGAGCATCCGATGACCGAAGCGGCGGGTCTTACCCGATTCAACGAACTGAACAAGCCCGCGCTGCTTCGAATCTTGATGGAAGTTTGCCAGTCTCCGACGTGGCGGAACGACATCGCCGACCATCGCCCTTACGCGGACATGCGGGCGCTGCTGGCTTCCTCTGACGCCTTTCTCAAAGGGGTCACCGACATCGAAATCGTGGAGTCGGTGATCAACCATCCTCGGATCGGCTCGAAGAACGCGGGGCCGCGCTCCACCCTGGAGCAATCTCGGTTCGCCGACACCATCGACGAGTCCACCTTTGAGGAGTTCGCCACGCTCAATCAGCGGTACGAGGACAAGTTCGGCTACCTCTTCCTTGTCGCTGCGGAGGGGCGGACGGCGGACGAACTGCTCGACGCGCTCCAAGAACGGCTCAAGAACGAGCCCGAGGTCGAACGCAAAGTCATGCATGGGGAACTCGCGAAGATCAACCGTCTGCGTTTGCAGAAGCTCGTCACCGAGGAAATCCTCGACACCACCTTCGCCCCGCTGAGCGTCTGAGCCCATGGCCTCCCTGTCCACGCATGTCTTGGACACTTCGATCGGGGAGCCCGCCAGCGGGCTGACGGTCGAACTCCACGACGCGCGTGGTGCCCTGGTCTGCTCGGACTTGACCGATGAGGACGGTCGGGTCCGAGCGCTCGGGGCCGACCTCGAAGCCGGGGTTTACACCGCCGTGTTTCGGACGGGCGATTATTTCCAATCACGTGGCCAGGTCGGCTTTTATCCGAAGGTGTCTGTGGAGTTCCTCGTCGCCGAGGACCGGCACTACCACGTCCCGCTCTTGCTGTCCGCGTACGGCTATAGCACATACCGAGGAAGCTGATCTCCTCGCTTGAGACCGGGGCTCTTTTCTCGCGAACTCCTTACCCTTTTGACCAGGCAAAACGCTCTAGGATCGCCGTAGAGCCACTTTTCCGGCCTCGGTGGCACCGGGAGACCTTCCCCGTCCGCCGATATCAGTCGATATTGGCGAATTGACCTATCGTCCGAGAGAAGACGTCGTCGCACTTGTCCTCCAGCACGATGCTGTTGCGGCAAAACACGATCAAGTTCAGGCCTCGTATGCTGCCGAGCATATACCGCTCCGGCGTGAGCTCCGGTTCCCCCCTTCCGGCGCCGGACTGATCGTCCCGGTCTCCTCGTACGCGATTGAGGAGTCGGCTGCCGTTTTCGGCAAACCAACCTCTTTGACGTTGATGGTGAGCACGGTCCCCGGATTCCCGTCCGTGCCGCTCGTCGTCTTCCTATAGGTGGCGCATCGTCCGATGTAATCTCTCACCTTGTCGAGCTGAGGCTCCGCGTTCCACTCGAAGAGATAGACCTCGATGCTGGATTTGAATTGGTCGCCGGGGTCGCCGAAGTATCTGTTGATGACCGGGGTCAGCTGTCCTTTCGGCAGAACGTGCGCGCACCCCTCCGGGTCGACGACTCCCGATGACACGCTGCCCTGGGTCAGCTCTTTCCAGCCGGTCGGCATGTCTTGCAGCGTGGGCAACGCCTTTAAAAGATCTTCTTTGCTCCGCCCGCGCAGGCTCGGCTTCGCCTCCGCTTGCGGCGTTCGCCCGCTCGCGCCCGTCGTCCTGTCCGCTCCAGGCCTCCCTTGCGTTCCTCCAACGACGATTTGTTGCGGCGCTCTTTCCTTCGGCCAGAACAACCACGCGGACAACCCGCCGCCGACGAGCACGACAAGGACCACCGCCAGGATGATGGACGGCGCGTTCGACTTCTTCCTGCCCTGATTCGGGTCAGGCCGCCAAGGCGCTGGGCCTTGCGGCGCGTAGTAGTGCTGCTCCGGCACGCCGTGCCCCTGCGGCTGCGCGTAGTGCGGCTGCTGCTGGCCCAGGCCAGGGCGTCCCCCATATGGAGAAGGCGGGTACGTCATACTTTTTCCTCCGCTTCACGAACCTGTTGTCAAGAGTAACGGTCGCCCCGTCGATGATGTTTCACGTGAAACCTCCGGCGGGGGAGAACCTTCCACGAGTTCTGCGAATGGCCGAACTCCAGGCGGGGACACAACCGGGCGCTGGGTCAGCTCGTAGCTCCGACCAACACCGGCCGGACCCTCGCCTCCTCCACAAGCTCGGCCAACGCCGCCTCGACGCTCGCCCGCCATAACAGGCCTGAGCCGCCGATTTCGAGGCGGAGCCTGGGGTAATGCTTATGCGCCGCAGCGACGGTGAAGCCGCCGCCGAGGAAGAAGTCCGTCGGGTTCACACACCGCATCGTTCTCTCGTCCGCTTCTGCGGCTTCCTCCCTGCCGAACGCCTCGATGGCCCGCACGCCCCTTCGGGCCAGGTCGGCGATGCTCGCCAGAAGAAGCCGTTGGCCGATCGCGGCGAAATCGTGGCCCTCGTCGACACCCGCGTACGTGACGAGCACGGCGTCGTGGCTGACCGGGGCGGTCGGGAATTCCGCCGCCCGAGAGACCATGCTCGGCGGGGCGTAGCAAATCTGCCCGACGCCCCGCTCTTCCTCGTCCTCACCGACCACGGCGAGCTGACCGCACGTCCCCCATTGCAGGAGGACGGAAGAAAGCCAGGCCTCTTTCTCGAAACCCGCGTCGAAACCCTCGATCTGCTTCCCAGTCTTCGAGTCGAATTCCCAGAACAGGCATTGTCTCGCGTGCTTCGGCAATAGAGCAGAGCGCTCCAAGGTCAAAGGCACAACTCGGATCTGCTGCTCATAGGGCTCTGAGCTCATTCGTCTCTCCCGCGCGAACGGTCCTCTCCCGGCCGGGGAGCGATGAGGTCCGCGATCCGCTCCAGGTCGGGAACCGAGCCGAACTCGATGACAATACGGCCTTTCTTCGAAGTCAAGCCCACATGGACGGTCGTGTCCAAAGCCAGCGCGAGCCGGTCCGCGACCTCCTCAAGCTCTGCGGGAGGCGCGGGCTTGCCCCTGCCTTTCGGCTTCGCCTTGCTTTTATGGCTGGACAGGGTGACCGCCTCTTCCGCTGCCCGCACCGACATGCCTTCTGCGACGATCCGGGACGCGAGATCCTCCTGCGCCTCGAGGTTGCCGTCCAGCCCGAGCAAAGCTCTCGCATGTCCCGCCGAAAGGACGCCGGCGGCGACTTTCCGTTGCACGCCGACCGGCAGGCGCAAAAGCCGCAAGGTGTTGGAGACCAGCGACCGCGAACGACCCAGCCGCTCCGCCAGCTGTTCGTGCGTCGCGCCGAAATCTTCCAATAATTGCTGGTAAGCAGCAGCTTCTTCCAACGGGTTGAGCTGGGCGCGATGGATGTTCTCGATCAGCGCGTCGCGCAAGAGGATGTCGTCGGCGGTGTGCTTGACGATCGCCGGGATGCTCGTCAGGCCCGCTGCTTTCGTCGCCCGAAGGCGACGTTCGCCGACCACCAGCTGGTATCCGCCGGGGACCGGGCGGACCACCACCGGTTGGAGCAATCCGAACTCTCGAATGGAGTGGGTCAGCTCCGCAAGCGCTTCTTCGTCGAAGACATGCCTCGGCTGCTGCGGGTTCGGCTCGATGAGTTCGACGTCGATCTCCTGATAGGAGGCCAGTTGTCCCTCTTCCATGGCGGAACCGCTGTTCGGCGGGATCAAAACGTCGGCGGCGGAATCGCCCAATCTCGGTCCCGAACCTGGCCCGGCCGGAATGAGCGCGGCCAATCCTCGGCCTAAACCGCCTTTACGCTGGTTCGCCATCTCACCTCTCTCCGCTGTTCCCTCGATGCGCGATCTCTTTCGCCGCTTCGAAATAGCATTGGGCTCCCTGCGAGCCTGGATCGTAGTCGAGCACAGACTGCCCGTAGCCGGGGGCTTCTGCCACTTTGACGTTCCTCGGGATCACGGTTTCGAGCACGGAGCCGCCGAAATGCGCGCGCACTTCGGCCGAAACGTCGTCCGCCAGCCTGGTGCGCTTGTCGTACATCGTGAGCAAAACTGTGCTCACCAGAAGCTCGGGGTTGAGCCCCGAGCGAATGAGCTCGATGTTGCCGAGCAGTTGGGCCAGGCCTTCGAGCGCGTAGTACTCGCATTGAATCGGAATGAGCACCTCGCGCGCTGCCACGAGCGCGTTGACCGTGAGCAGCCCCAACGAAGGAGGGCAGTCCAAGAACACGTAATCGTACTGGTCGAGCCTGCTTCGAATCGCGTTGGCGAGCCGGTGCTCGCGAGAAGCCAGCGGCACGAGTTCGATCTCGGCCCCGGCGAGATCGATTGTCGCAGGCACGACGGACAGCCGAGAATGGTGCTTGCTCTGCACGGTGACCTCCGCCAGGTCCAGCTCGCCGAGCAGCAACTGATAGCTCGAAGCCGTTCCTGCGGGATGTTCCACGCCGAGCGCGGTGCTGGCGTTCCCCTGCGGGTCGAGGTCGACGACCAAGACGGACAAGCCCTGCAGCGCGAGCGCAGCGGCGATGTTCACCGTCGTCGTCGTCTTGCCGACCCCGCCCTTCTGGTTCGCTATCGCGAAGACCCGGCATCCCCCCGAGGGCCGGGGCAGCGGGGGAGCAGACGCGTGGCGCAATGCCGCCGCCTGTCGGGACGCGGTGGCAAGCGGAGTGTCGTCCCAATCCTCGAACTGGGAAGCCTCCCTCGGGGAGCTTTCCGCCGTCGATGTTTCACGTGAAACGGCCGGCGGGGGAGAAACGGCCGGATCAGTCACGCGTCCGCCTCCGTCCGCTCGGGCTGGCGACCTTGCGCAAAACCACGACGGTCGCCTCTGTCTTCGGGCCTTCGTCCGCGCCGTCTTTGCCACACGTCTTGATCTCCCCTTCGTCGAAACCTTCGTCCCGCAGGGAGCGGGACGTCCGAGACAGCTCGTCTTGCGCGGTTTTTCCTTTCACCGCTAAGAGGAGACCGCCGACCGGAAGCAGTGGATTCGACCACCGTGCGAGTGTATCCAACGCGGCCACAGCGCGCGAGACCACCACCGGGACCGGGGCTAAGAGCTCGCGGGCCTCCGAGCTCTCGGCCCTGGCGCGCAGCACCCCGACGTCGAGGCCGACGTCTTCGAGGAACTTCTGCACCGGGTCCACCCGCCGCGCCAACGGCTCGACCAACGTCATGCGCACGTCCGGCCGGGCAATCGCGATCGGGATGCCCGGAAGGCCCGCCCCGCTCCCGAGGTCCGCCGCTTGCGCACCTTCCGGGATCAGCTCGACGACGGCAGCCGAGTTCAAGATATGCCGCTCCCAAAGCCGTTCGGCCTCGCGAGGCCCGATCAGCCCCGCCGCGACACCGACATCGGCAAGCCATTCCGCGTACGCGATCGCGAGATGGGCACGATCCCCGAAGAGGGCCTCCAACATCTCCTGGGAAGGGAGATCGGTCATAGACAGCTCCTCCAGTCACAGGGGACGACGCAGCAAGACACCACGTGAGCCTCTAGATTAGTTCGTCGCGGGGGCGGGATCCGGTATGACCACGACGTATCGGTTCGGCTCCTCGCCTTCGCTCTCGCTGCGGGCTCCGGGGACGGAGGCGACCGCGTCGTGCACGATCTTGCGCTCGAACGGGGACATCGGGGTCAGCGCCATCCGCTGCCCGTTGCCCACCACGTCCGCCGCGGCCTTCAGTCCGACCTGGTGCAGATCGTCCCGACGCTGCGCCCGCCATTTCGCCACGTCCAGCATGAGCCAGCTGCGCTGGCCGGTCTGCTGCTGCACGGCCAGGCGGGTCAACGTTTGCAGCGCGTCGAGCACTTCCCCCTGCTTGCCGACGAGCTTCTGCAAATCTTTCCCGCCTTCAAGGCTCACCACCGCGCGGCTGCCGACCACGTCGAGGTCGAGGTCGCCGTCGTAGTCGAGCAAATCGAGCAGTTGTTCGAGATAGTCTCCGGCGATCTCGCCTTCCTCCACGAGGAGGTTCTCGGCGTCCGGCTCCTCGGCGGAAGCTTCTGGCTGGTTTTCGGGAGCCTCAAGCTCGGTCTCGGTCATATGTTCATTCCACCTTTCTCGAAGCGTCTTCATTCGCGCGCCGAGCGCGCTAGGTCGCGGTCACTCGCTCTGGGAGTCGTGCGCGGCTGGATTCTCGGCCTTTTTCCGCACCGGCTTCGCGCCTGGTTTCGGCGCGTTCGCCGCACGGCGTTCGACCGCCTGGCGCTTTTTCTCCTCGTCCTCGCGGTCGATCTTCCGGAAGACGAGGTGCTGCTGCCCGTACGTCCATGCGTTGTTGCTCACCCAGTATAGGAGCAGGGCGATCGGGCTCGCCCACCCGAAGATCAGCACGCCGAGCGGGAACACCCAGAGAGACATGACCCGCATCATCGCCGCCTGAGGCTGCTCCGAGACGTCCGCGGGCTGCCTGGAGAGCGAGGCGCGCGAGTTCATATGCGTGGCCACGGACGCGATCAGCATCAAGGGGATCGCCACAGCGGCGATCTGCCAACGCTGGAAGTCCACCGCCGAGCCCGCTTTGATGAACGCGTTGAAGCTCGCGGCCGGTTCGGTGATGTAGCTCGACAGCGGAACCCCGAAGAAACGCGACTCGAGGAAGCTCTGCACGTCGTGTGGGGAGAAGACGTAGTTCTTGGTGTTGCGGTTCTGCTCGGGGGTCATGCTGCCGCCGCCGGAGAAGAACGCGCCCGCCGTTCGGTTGAAGCTGGACAACACGTGGTAGAGCCCGATGAAGACCGGGATCTGCAGCAGCATCGGCAAACAGCCGAGGAGCGGGTTGAAGCCGTGCTCCTTCTGCAGCTTTTGCATCTCCAACGCCTGGCGCTGGCGGTCTTTCGCGTACTTGGTCTGGATGGCTTTCATCTGCGGCTGGATCTCTTGCATCTTGCGCATGAACCGGATCTGCCGGATCGCCGGCGCGTACAGCAGCGCGCGCAGCGTGCAGACGAGGGCGACCACGGAAAGGGCCCAGCCGAACCCCGACTCGGGGCCCAAGATTTGGCTGAAGACCCAGTGCCACAGCCAAAGCACTCCGGAGACGGGGTAGTAGACGAAGTCCAGCATTAGCGAGGCGCTCCTTCATAGAGGTGTGACGGATGGGCCGGATGGGCTGGGACAGGATCCCAACCGCCCGCGCTCCACGGACCACAGCGCAGCAGCCGCCACGTCGTGAGCCAAAGTCCCATAAGAACACCCCGGCTCGTCAACGCGTCGATCGCGTATTCGCTACAGCTCGGGGTGAACCTGCAAGCAGGGGGTCGTGCGGGGGAGATGTACATGCGATACCAGCTGATCGCCCTGATCAAAGAGCCCCGCAGCGCGCCTCGCAAAGCGGCGGCGGTGCGGCCCGAAGCTGTGGTCACCGTGGCCCTTCCTTTCCCGACGTGTCCGCCTGCTCTGACGAACCCCCGACAACGACGGCTGTCGGTGCGAGCTTGCGCAGCGCGGACCGCAACTGCCCCTCGAACTCCGCCACTTGCGTCTGAGCCGAACCCGGCAGCGCGCGCACGACGAGCAAACTGCTCGGCGGCAGCTCGGGCAAAACCGATCGGAGCGCCGAGCGGAGCTTCCTGCTCACCTTTTTCCGTGTCACCGAGCCGCCGACTTGTTTGCCGACGATCAAACCGGCCTTCGACGCGCACGGCGCTGCGACCACGCGGCCCTGCGCGTCGCCGAAATCACGGGTGAGCAAATGCACCACCATGTCGCGACGGCCCGTGCGCCGACCACAACGCACCGTCTCGGAAAAATCGAGACGGCTGCGCATACGGTTTTGAGGCGGCAACATCGCGTGTCTTGGCGGGACTGCTTGGAGATGTCAGCCGATTAGGCGGAGAGGCGCTCCCGGCCCTTCAAACGGCGCGCGGCCAGCACGGCGCGGCCGGCGCGGGTGCGCATCCGCACCCGGAAGCCGCTCACCTTCGCACGGCGGCGGTTGTTCGGCTGGAAGGTCCTTTTCCCTTTCGCCATCTCTTTCCTCGCATTCCCTTCGGGCTCGGCTGCGCCGCGCCTGTTGTTAAGTCATCGCTGTCGCAAGTCATCGGCGCCATCGGCGGGACTGCGCCGTGCTCTCCGGCTGGGCCGTCAAGACAGCGCTAGGTCGTCGACCGAGGGCTAGCGTCACGAAGAACCGGCCGAAGCCGCGACACGTGGTCAGACCGGTTTCGACGAGCCCTCGATGAACATCGAGACAACGATACCCGCTCGGGCGCAGGATGGGAAATCTTCTTGGCCGCAGTCCTCCCGCCCGGAGTCCGCCGAGAGTTCGAATCATCGGAAAAATAGTCGCGAACTCGTTCTTCTCGCAAAGGGTAGCGCCGAGTCAGATTGCTTGCTACTGTGCCCGAAAGCCTTTTTCGAGCCTCGGACGCCATGCCGTTCCCCCATCGAAAGCCTTTATTGTAAAGTGACTCACGACATAGAGAAGGGCCATAGCGGGCCAACATCACATCGGCCGCCGATGACGCGGGAAAGACGGCACAGATTTGCCACCCCGAGCGCAGACCGCTATATTGCTGTGTTCACAGCTGGGGATAAGTCTGTGCGTAACTGCGCTGTGAACAGCATCAAAAGGGTGGGACGTGCTTCTGACCAGCCACGTTCCACGCGACACCGAGCACGAGCCGAAGCTTAAGAGGATCCAGTTGTCCACAGAAACGTCTCCTTTCGACGCGATCTGGGAAGAAGTGCTCGCCCAGCTCTCCGACGAGACCGCCGCTGAGGCCTTCGGACACCCCCCTCTCACCAAACAACAGCGCGCCTGGCTCCCGCTCGCCAAACCCGTCAGCCTCGGCGAAGGCTTCGCCCTGATCTCGGTACCCTCCAGCTTCGCCGCCGACGCGTTCGACCGGGGGCTGCGCGCGCCGATCGCCGCCGCGCTGCGGCACATCCTCGGCAAAGAGATCGAACTGAACCTGCGCATCGCGAGCCAGAGCCAGGAGAGCGCCCTCCCCAACGAGCCCGCCCCGGTCGTCGTCGAAACGGACGGCGCCGCCGCCGAAGAGCAGGCGCCGCCGCAGCTGTCCGTCGTCGCGCCCGCCACCGACACCACGACGAGCCTGAACGCCCGCTACACCTTCGACACCTTTGTCATCGGGGCCTCGAACCGGTTCGCCCACGCCGCGACGTTCGCCGTGTCGGAAGCCCCCGCCCGCGCCTACAACCCCTTGTTCATCTGGGGCGACTCCGGACTCGGGAAAACGCACCTGCTCCACGCGGCAGGGCACTACACCCAACGGCTCTTCTCCGGTTTCCGGGTGAAGTACGTCTCCACGGAAGAGTTCACCAACGACTTCATCAACAGCCTCCGCGACGACCGCAGAGTCGCCTTCAAACAGCGCTACCGCGACGTGGACCTGCTCCTAGTGGACGACATCCAGTTCATCGCGGGAAAAGAAGGCATCCAGGAAGAGTTCTTCCACACCTTCAACACGCTGCACAACTCGAACAAGCAGATCGTCATCACCTCGGACCGGCCGCCGAAGAAGCTCGCCGCCCTCGAGGACCGGCTGCGCACCCGCTTCGAATGGGGCCTGATCACCGACGTGCAGCCGCCCGAGCTCGAAACGCGGATCGCCATCCTGCGCAAGAAGGCCAACATCGACGGCCTCGACGTCCCCGACGACGTCGCCGAGCTCATCGCCTCGCGCATAGAGCGCAACATCCGAGAGCTCGAAGGAGCCCTCATCCGGGTGACCGCCTTCGCCTCGCTCAACCACCAGAAGCTCACGGCCGCCCTGGCCGAAATGGTCCTGCGGGACTTGGTGCCCGACAGCCCCACCTTAGAAATCAGCGTCTCGGTGATCCTCGGCGCGACCGCAGAGTACTTCAGCACCACGATCGAGGAACTCTGCGGGCCCGCGAAGACCCGACCGCTCGCCCAAGCCCGGCAGATCGCCATGTATCTGTGCCGGGAGCTCACGGACCTCTCGCTCCCGAAAATCGGCCAGGCATTCGGACGGGACCACACCACGGTGATGTACGCGGAGAAGAAGGTGCGCAAAGAGCTCGCCGAGCGCAGGCAGGTGTACGACCAAGTGCACGAACTCACCGCGCGGGTCCGCCAACGGGCCAAAACCAACTGAGAACAGTTCCTCCCCGCCTCGCTCGAGCCCTCGCCCGAGCCGCACAGATCAGTGATTCTTATCACAGGAACGGACATTTTTGCGCGCGGAAATCGACCCCTGTAATCACAAAAGCCACATGCGCATCATGAATGATCAGTTGTCGGCGTCTTCCACATCTGTGGATTACCCTGTGTATAACGGCTCCCGACTGTGGACAACGTTGGAACAACCATCCACAGACTTCGCCCCGATCCACAAAGCCGTGACAGGACCGTGACCGACGCCCACCCTTGTCCCCAATCCCGAACACAAGCTGAACAGCAGGCGCACGGTTTATCCACAGTTTCCACAAGACCTATTACTGCTACTAAAAATTTCAAGAAAAAGAACTCACAGCACTAGGCTTGGGCGGCACGGCTCCGGCCACCGCAGCTCCATCGCCGCTTGACTGGCGTCGTAGGCTGCAATCACTGAGGATCGAAGCGCCCTGTGCTGGCCGCGATCCTCGCTGACTTCCACCACCACGACTGAAGGACGGCAGAGTGTCTGACGAAGATTTCACTTTTGAAGTGCCCAGAGATCTCTTCGCCGACTCCGTCTCCTGGGTCACCCGGCGCCTCCCAGCAAGGCCTGCCATGCCCCTGCTCGCAGGTCTTTTGCTGTCCGCGGACGAGACAGGGGAACTCTCTCTCGGCGGGACGGATTACGACCTCACCGCGCAGGCGCACCTCTCCGCCCAAGTCAGCGGGCCGGGCCGAGTGCTCGTCTCGGGCAGGCTGCTCGCCGACATCGCCAAAGCGCTGCCCTCGCCCTCGGTCAAAATCGTCGCCGAAGGCTCGAAGGTCCATGTGCGCAGCGGCTCTGCCAAATTCACCCTTCCGACGATGCCGGTTGACGAGTTCCCGAGCCTCGCCGAGCATCCTGCCCCGATCGGAGTCGCGGCGGCCAAGGAGCTTTTCGCCGCGATCAGCCAGGTCGGCGTGGCCGCGAGCCGGGACGACACGCTGCCCGCGCTGACCGGGCTGCGCCTCGTCTTCACGGGGCAAGAACTCGAACTCGCCGCGACCGACCGGTTCCGGCTCAGCGTCCGCAAACTCGCGTGGGAGGGCAAAGACTTCGCGGACGAGCCGGTCACTGCGCTCGTCCCTGCCGCGGTGCTCAGCGAGTTCGCCCGCACGCCGCTGCCGTCGGACGACACCCCGGTCGAGTTCGCGTTGGACCTCGGTTCGGGCTCGCCGAGCCTGCTCGGCGTGCAAGCCGGCCCTTTCCGGATCACCACCAGGCTGCTCGACGCGCAGCTGCCCGACGTCTCGCAGCTCATCCCCAAGCGCTACACCGCGGTGGCGAGGGTCGACCTCGCCCCGCTCGTCGAAGCGGTGCGACGGGTCTCGTTGGTCTCCGCGAGGCGTTCGCAGATCAGGCTCGACTTCGAAAGCTCCGGAGAGGACAGCGTGCTGCGATTGTCCGCGGGAGGGGAGGAAGCCGGCTTCGCGGAGGAGGAGCTGCCGGTGCGCCACTGGGGCGAGTCGATCTCCGTGGTGTTCAACCCCGGATATCTGCTGGACGGCCTTTCGACGTTCCGGGCGGAGCAAGCGCAGTTCGGCTTCACCGGCCAGAATCGCGCGGTGGCGTTGGTGTCGGGAGACGGAGCCGAGCCAGAGGCGATAGCGGAAGGCTACACCGCGGGCTCTTCGGACCAGGTCTACGTGCTGATGCCGGTGCGGTTGCAGGGCTGAAGCCGTGCGCGTCTCCTCTTTCGAGATCCGAGACTTCCGCTCCTGGGAACATGCGAGCCTGCGGCTCGGCGAGGGCAGCACGTTGTTCCTCGGCCGCAACGGTTACGGCAAAACCAATTTGGTCGAAGCGCTCGGCGTGCTCTCCAGCCTTTCCAGCCACCGGGGCGCGCAGACTGCGGCGATGGTGCGGCGCGGCGCGGCTGAGGCACTGATCGCTGCCGACGTGCTCAACGAGGGCCGCAAACTCACGGTCGGCTTGCGGCTCGCCCCAGGCAAGGCGACGAAAGCTCAGATCAACGGGGTGAACCGGCCGACGAGGGAAGTCGCGGGCGTGCTGCGGACGGTCTTTTTCTCTCCGGAGGATCTGGCGCTCGTGCGCGGCGAGCCGGGGGAGCGCCGGCGGTTCCTCGACGAGACGCTCGTGGTCCGCCAGCCAAGGATGGCCGGGGTGAAAGCGGATTTCGAAAGGGTGCTGCGCCAGCGCGCGACGCTGCTCAAATCCCTGGGCGGCGGACGTCCCGGCGCTGCTCGCAGCGAGGAAGCCCGAGCGACGTTGGAGGCATGGGACGAGCAGTTCGCGAGCAAAGCCGCCGCGCTGACGGTGGCGAGGATTTCCCTCGTGCGCGCGCTCAGTCCGATCGTCAAACGTTGTTACGCCGCTATCGACCCGAGCGTGGACGACGCGGAGCTGCGGTATCGGACGGCAGGAGAGGACGACGAAGCGACAGCCGCTGCGGAGGACTTTCCCTCAGCCGAGATCTCTGAGCGGCACGTGGCGGACTCGATCACCGCGAAGCTCGCGGAGATCAGGGAAGAGGAGCTGCGACGAGGGCAGTGCTTGGCCGGGCCGCACCGCGACGATCTGGAGCTGCGCATCGCGGGAGGGCTGGCGAGAGCTTTCGTGAGCCATGGCGAGGCGTGGTCGTACGCGCTCGCGCTGCGGGTCGCCGCTTTCGAGTTGCTGCGCGGCGAGGGGCATGACCCCGTGCTCGTCCTTGACGACGTGTTCGCGGAGCTGGACGGGCCGAGACGGGAAGTGGTGGCGGGGTTGGCGCGCCAAGCCGAGCAGACGCTCATCACCGCCGCGGATCCGGCCACCGTGCCGGAAGGGCTCGTCGCGCGAGTGGTGCCGGTCCGGCTCGGCGAGGCGCAGGGGATGAAGTCCTCCCGCATCGTCGCCGACGAGGCGACACAGGAGGCGACACAGACGGAGGAGGTGGACGGTGGCGGGCGAGGATGAGACAAGGAGCCCTGCGGAAGATCTCGCGCGCAGGCTCATCGGCGAGTTCGGGACGCGCGCGCCCCGCGCGCCGAAGCCAGACCAACGGCCCGAACGCACCCGGTGGAGCGGTCCGGGTCCGGACGCGCGCGACCCGAAGACGTTTTCCGAGGTTTTCGAGCAGCTGCGGAAGAAAGACACCTGGTCCCAGAAGCTCGCCGAAGGCAAGATTTTCTCCGAATGGGGATCGATCATGGGGGAGCAGAACGCCGCGAAATCCACCCCGCAGCAGTTAGTGGACGGGGTGTTGCATGTGCAGACGGAATCCACCGCGTGGGCGACGCAACTACGGTTGATGCAAAAGCAGATCCTGGAGAAGATTGCCGGTGAAGTGGGGAAAGGCGTGGTCTTCTCTTTGAAGATCACCGGGCCGAAAGCGCCGAGCTGGCGAAAAGGGGAACGGCACGTCCGAGGAAGGGGCCCCCGCGACACGTACGGCTGACGCTCTCGGTTTCGGGAATTCCGGCGATTGCGAAAAAATTCTCTGGAGCGAACTCCAGAGAAGGGAAAACTTGCGACCTTGACGGGACTCGAACCCGCGACCTCCGCCGTGACAGGGCGGCGCGCTAACCAACTGCGCCACAAGGCCATATGTTCCCGCAAGCGGGATTGTCATCCTAACAGATGTCGTACCCCCTACGGGATTCGAACCCGCGTTGCCGCCGTGAAAGGGCGGAGTCCTAGGCCACTGAACGAAAGGGGCTTTGCCGTTGGGAGCCGATCTATCGTAGGACATCTTTGGCCCAGACGCCAACTCAATGCCTTGACCTGGGACGACGGTCTCGGACTCAGTTCACGTCCACGTCGATGGGGTGCGTGGCGAGCACGCCAGCGCGCGCGCCGTGCCGTCGGACCACTTGGCCCCAGAGGTCCACATCGGGGCTCATGAAGACGTCCTTCGGCAATCCTTGCGCGATGTACCAGGATCCCCTGGAGATCTCGTTCGCGAGCTGGCCGCCTGCCCACCCCGAGTAACCGGCGAAAATCCGCACGCGCTCCAGGGCGGCTGCGGCCAGTCTCGCGTCCGCCTCCAAGTTGACCACCGCGACGCCGGGGGCGACCACGGAGAAGCCAAGGCTTTCCGTGTTCTCCGCCTCGCTGTTCGCCACGTCTTCGCGCGGCAGGCCGAGGCAGAGCAAGCCGTCTTTGCGCACCGGGCCCCCGTTGTAGACGACGGGCGGCGCGGCGATGAGGTCCTCCCACTCCGCCGCGACCGAGGACACGGGTATTTTCGTCGGGCGGTTGACCACTAATCCGAACGTGCCCCGGTCGTCGTGTTCGAGGATGTAGACGACCGTGCGCTGGAAGACCTCGCCGCGCAGTTCGGTGGACGCGAGGAGCAAGGAACCGGCGCGGACCGACTCGATCTGCGTCGACAAAGGCAGGGACACCCACTTATCATGACATCGCCGCCGCTCCGGCACCCTTCGGGAGCGGTTTAGCGCTTCGACCACCAGTCGAGCAGTTTCCGTTCGGCTTCGTCCGCCTCGAGCGGGCCTTGCTCGAGGCGGAGCTCCTTGAGGTACTTCCAGGCTTCGCCGACCTCCCGCCCCGGTCCGATCCCCAGAATCTCCATGATGGCGTTGCCGTCCAAGTCGGGCCGGACCTTCGCGAGGTCCTCGGCCTCGGAGATTTTCGCGATCCGCTCCTCGAAACGGTCGTACGCCGAGGCGAGCTGCCGGGATCGGCGCTGGTTGCGGGTGGTGCAATCGGCCCGAACGAGCAGATGCAGCTTCGGAAGGAGTTCGCCCGCGTCCACGGCGTAGCGGCGCACGGCGGAGTCCGTCCAAGCCTGGTCGCCGTAGCCGTAGAAGCGCATGTGCAAGAACACGAGCTTGCTCACGTCCTCGACGAAATGTTTGGGGAAGGTCAACGCGCGCAGCCGTTTGCGGGCGAGCTTCGCGCCGACCACCTCGTGGTGGTGGAAGCTCACCGCCCCGCCGGGCTCGAAACGGCGGGTGGCGGGTTTGCCGATGTCGTGGAGCAGCGCCGCCCACCGCAGGACCGGATCCGGGTCGCCGGGCTCGAGCGCCATCGCATTGCCGAGCACGGCCAAGGAATGCCGGTACACGTCTTTGTGATGGTGCGCGGCGTCGACCGCGAGCTGCAATTGGGGCAGCTCGGGCAAGACGTACTCGGCGAGCCCGCTGTCCACCAGGTGCTCAAGGCCCTCCACGGCATGTTCCCCGACGAGAAGCTTCTCCAGCTCCGCCCCGATCCGCTCGGCGGTGATCCGTTGGATCTCGCCCGCCATTTTCTCGACGGCCAGCACCACCCTTGGCGACCAGGTGAAGCCGAGCTGGGCGGCGAAGCGCGCCGCGCGCAGCATCCGCAAAGGATCGTCCCCGAACGAGATCTCCGGGCTGTCCGGAGTGTCGATCTTTCCGGCGAGCACGTCGTCGAGCCCGCCGAGTGGGTCCACGAACTCGCCGCAGCCCTGTTCGGTCAACGACACCGCCATGGCGTTCATCCGGAAGTCCCTGCGGACCAAATCGCCGCGCAGGTCGGTGCCGAACGCCACGACCGGATTGCGCGAGCGCTGGTCGTAGGAGTCGGTGCGGTATGTGGTGATCTCGAGCTTGTGGCCGTCTTTGACCGCTCCGACCGTCCCGAAGGCGATGCCGACGTCCCACAGCTCGTCGGCCCAACCGCGCAGCAGCTTCTGGGTCTGCTCCGGCTTCGCGTCCGTCGTGAAGTCCAGGTCGTCGCCCAGCCTGCCGAGGACCGCGTCGCGCACGCTCCCGCCGACGAGGTACAGCGCGTGGCCCGCCGCGACGAAACGACCGGCCAAAGCCCCGAAAAGCGCGTCGTGCGCGTGCAGCGCGGTGTGCGCCTGAGCGAGCAGCCGCACCCGGCGTTCCGCCGAGGGATCGGGGTCGTCTACGCTCTTCATCACCACCACTTGAGCATAAAGGCGGCCACATCGGCTGTAGGAAGTGGTGTTGGCAGTTACCATCGTCCACTATGACAAGCACAGACAATTCCGGGTCAGAGGAATCGCCGCGCGGCGATCGGCCCGATGGCCGCCCTCGGCGGCGGCGCAAACACAAGCCTCGAAGCCAACGTCCGCGCCGTCATGACCGGGAAACTTCGGCTGGAGGCCTCGTCGTCGCGGGCCTGGACGGGCCGCCGGAGGAGTTCCGCGCCGCGCTCATCGGCAGGTTGGACAAAGCAGGGCGCATGCGCTGGTCCATGCCCAAGGGGCATATCGAGCCGGGAGAGACGGCCGAACAGGCCGCGGTGCGCGAGGTGAAAGAGGAGACGGGCATCGACGGCTCCGTCCTCGCCTCGCTCGGCAGTATCGACTACTGGCTGCACGGGCAGGGGAAGCGAGTGCTCAAGACCGTGCACCACTATCTCATGCGCTTCCAGTCGGGCGAGCTTTCCGACGAGGACGTCGAAGTCACCGAAGTCGCCTGGGTTCCGCTCTCCGAGCTTTCCACCCGCCTCTCTTACGCAGACGAGCGGAAATTGGCGGCTATCGCGAACAACCTGATCGAAGGCATGCGGGCGACGAGCGACGGGGTGCCCGTCGCGAAAAACGGGAGCCCCCATCCGTGAGATCCCTGGGTCTGATCCGAGTCTTGGCGGTGCTGCTGTGCTTGGTTTGGACGGTCCTCCCAGCGTCCGCCGAGCCGCAGACCAGGGACCGTTCGCCCAGCTTTCTGCGCATCTCCCTCGACCCGGCCAGTCTCGATATGGTGACCAGCGGCTCGGACAACGCCGTGGTGGTGTCCGGAGAGATCGAGAACTTCAGCGACAGACCGGTCACTGAGGTCGAGGCGCGTTTGCAGCGGGCCCCCGCCGTGCTCGACGCGACGCAGCTCGGCGTGAGCCTGGCCGAGCCGGAGGAGACCTACGACACGTTGGGGCCGTTCCAGCAGGTGGCCGATCGGATCCCCGCGCACGGCAAAGCGCGGTTCCATCTCGCCCTCCCGCTGCGCGGGCAGGGGGATTCGCTGCAGATCCCTAACCCAGGGGTCTACCCGATGCTGGTGAACGTGAACGGCACGCCGGATTCTGGAGTGCACGCGCGGCTGGACGACCTGCGGTTCCTGCTCCCCGTCCTCGGGCTGCCCTCGACCAAAGGCGAAGCGGCCCAGCCCGCGAAAATCGACCATCCCACCCGGCTCGGCATCGTGGTGCCGCTCGCCGACCATCCCCGATGGGCTGCGGGCTCCGTGGAAGGGGGCGGACTCGTCCGACTGACCGACGACGAGCTTGCGAACGAGCTGGTTCCGGACGGAAGGCTGGGCGTGCTGGTCGAGGGGTTGGACGCGCTGCGGCACGCGGAGGAGCAGACGAGGCGGTCGCTGCGCCAAGCGATCTGCGTCGCCGTCGATCCCGATCTGCTACGAACGGTCAACGCGATGACCGGGGATTATCTCGTGCCGGGGCCGCAGGGCGGGCTGGTGCTGGGCAAAGGCTCGGCCGCCGCGAGGGACTGGCTCGCCAAACTCCGCTCCGCCCTCGTCGGGCAATGCGTCACGGCGCTGCCGTTCGCGCACGCGGACCTGGCCGCGCTCGCGCAAATCGGCGATCCGAAGCTGCTGAAAGTCGCGTTCGACCAGGCCGAGGATTATGTGGACAACGTTCTTTCCGTCGCCTCAGTCCGCGACCTTATGGTCGCCGCGAACACGAGGATCGACAAGACGACCATCGAGATGCTCGCGGCCAAAGGCTTCCACACCGTGCTGACCCCGAGGTCAACCGACCGGCCGGAAGAAGGCCGGAGCCTGGGCCCCGGCATTGCCGGCGTGCATTTCGACAGCGCGATCAGCGCCTTGCTCGGCGACTTGGGGAACCGGCCCGGCCCAAGCTCGCCCCCAGGAGATCCGGTCGCCCAGCGCCAGAGCGCGGTCGCCGCCGTGCTCTGGCCCGCGCTGCAGCCGTCGAGCCCAGGGCAGCTCCCCACGACGGGCGGGCTGGAGCTGCTGGTGCCCCCCGCCGTGTGGAGCCCGAGTTCGGCGGATCTCGACGCGCTGGTGTTCGCGGCCTCCATCGCCCTGCAGGCGGGGATCGCGAAGCCGATCTCGTGGAACCCGGCTTCGGGACCGCGCGCGTTCGGGGGCTCCGCTAGCGCTTCTTCGGTGCGGGGGATCGAGGTCACCGAGCCGAAAACGCTGGCGAAACCCTTGGCGGGCGGCCTCGTCGACGACGTGGGCCAGGCGCGCGGCGTGATCGGCGAGCTGGTCGAAGGGGTGGTGGACCAACCGGACGATCCGATCACTTCGGAACGGTATGAGAAGGGATGGGAGGAGCAGCTGCTGCGCGTCCTTTCGGGCGGTCCGAGCGCTGCGGGCGCGCAGGGCAGGATGGACGAGCTGCGCGCGGCGCTCGACTCCGCGACCGGCTCGGTGCGGCTGGTCGACCCCGGCAAGCCCTACACGCTGTTCACGGAACAGGGCTCCCTGCCGGTCGTGGTCCGCAACGGCCTCCCCGTCTCCATGCGGGTCCAATTCACCGCGAAGGCCCCGTCCGGGGTCGAGGTGTCGGCCATCGCGCCGGAGACGGTGCCCGCGCACGGCAGCAGGGTGCTGTCCCTGCCCGCCAAGGTGAAAGCGCCCAAGCTCTCGCCGGTGCAGATCGAACTGCAGACGATCAGCGGGTTGAAGCTGGGCAATCCGGTGACTGTCTCGGTGCAGTCCGGCCGCTACACGGGCCTTCTCGCGGTGATCACCGCGCTGATCGGCGGATTGCTGCTCACGCTCATGGGGCTGCGGCTCTGGCGGCGGCTCACCGGCAAGGGCCGTCCGGGCGGGCGGCTCAAGCCCGACGAGCACGACCGGAAGATGGCCGGGCTCGGCTTCAAGGAACGAGCCATGGTCGAGAGCAGACACGGGGCGTTGCCGCCTGATGAAGACTGAGCCCCACAAGACGGAGACGGAGCAGGAGAGCCCCGCCCCGCACGACTCGACCCGCCGCGCCGTCGCCACCGGCGGGCTTGTCGCGCTCGCGACGCTGCTCTCGCGGATCACCGGTTTCGTGAAGGCGGTGCTGGTCCTCGTGGTCCTGACGCCTGCTGTCTCCAGCGCGTTCAACGTCGCCAACCAGATCCCCAACATGGTCGCGGAGCTGGTGCTCGGCGCGGTGATCACCCAAGCCTTCGTCCCCGTGCTGGTGCGCGCCTCGGTGACCGACGAGGACGGCGGGACGGCGTTCACCCAGCGCATGATCGGGCTGACCTTGGCGGTGCTCGCGGCGGCGACGGCGCTGAGCTTCTTGCTCGCGCCCGCGCTTCTGCCGAGGTTCCTCGACCACGGCGGCGGCAAGGTCCCCGGCCGCCTCGTCGCGCAGCTGCTCCTCTTGCTCCTGCCGCAGACGTTCTTCTACGGATTGTTCTCGCTCGGCAACGCGGTGCTCAACCAACGGGACCGTTTCCAGCCGGGGGCCTGGGCCCCGGTCGTGAACAACCTCGTGGTGATCGCGGCCCTGCTCGTCTTCCCCCTTTTGCCCGAATCGGCGGACCCGAACGCGCTGACGGTCCCGCAGATCCTGGTCCTCGGCCTCGGCGCGACCATCGGCGTGGTGGCACAAGCCGTGACGCTGTTGCCCGCGTTGCGCAGGGCGGATGTGCGGCTGCGACCGAAATGGGGGGTGGACTCCCGGCTCAAACAGTTCGGCAGCACGGTCGCGGCGATGGTCTGCTACGTCGTGATCAGCCAGGTCGGCCTCTTGGTCGCGTTGCAAGTCGCGGGCAGGGTGGACGAGGGCGGGCCGTCGATCTACCAGAACGTGTGGCTTTTGATCCAGCTCCCGTACGGCGTGCTCGGCGTGACCATCATCACGATGATGACCCCGCAGCTCAGCAGGGCCGCGGCGGCGGGCGACGACGCGCAAGTGGTCGCCGACCTCGGCAGAGCGAACCGGTTCACCATGGCGGCGCTCGTGCCGGTCGTCGCGCTGATGGGCGCGACGGGCCCGCTCATCGGAGTCAGCCTCTTCGGCTACGGCAAATTCGACCAAGCGCACGCGGAAACCCTCGGCGCGGTGCTCAGCTGGTCGGCGTTCGGCATCCTCCCGTACGCCGTGGTCCTCGTGCAGCTGCGCGTTTTCTACGCGCGCCAGGAGGCGTGGACGCCGACATGGATCGTCGTCGGGATCACGACCGTCAAAGTCGCCGGCTCGTACCTCGCCCCGGCGATCAGCAAGGATCCGGTGCGAGTGCAGGAGCTGCTCGGCGTGGCCAACGGCCTGGGCTACCTGTTCGGCGCGGGGATCGGGTTCGCGCTGCTGCGGCGTTCGCTCGGCCCGCTCGGCCTCGGCTCCTCCCTCCGGAGCTTCGCGAGCGTCGCCTCGGTCAGCGTCTGCGTCGCCGTTGCGGCGGGGTTCGCGGTCTCCTCCGGCCCGGTCTCCCGGTTCGAGGCCGCCTGCGGATCCGTCGGCGGCCTCGGCGTGCTCGCGGTCTTCGGGGCGGTCGGCCTCGGCCTGGTCTACGCCGCGCTTTGGGCGCTGCGGACGCCCGAGATCCGGACACTGGCCTCGGCTCTGCGGCGCAAGGCGGGCTGAGCGGCGCAGGCGCGCTTTCCCGGCAAACAAGAAGCCGAACGCCCAGTTCGCTTCTGCTACTGTTCCTAGATAACGATTGAGGTAGTCGACAGCCTCAACGACCACGTATGCCACAAGGAGTCCTGTTGACCCAAGAGCAAGCCTTGTCCCAAGAGCAAGCTCCTCCGACCCGTATCCCTGGAGCAATGGTGCTCGGGGGCCGTTACCGGTTGTTGGTCCGGTGCGGATCCTTGGGCGCGCATACGTTCTGGCAGGCGATGGACGCGCATCTGAACCGGCACGTGGCGCTCACGTTCACGACGAACGCAGCGCCCGAGGCGTTGCGGGCCGCGATGGTGCTCGCGAAGCTTTCCTCGCCGGGCCTGGCCAGGATTTTCGACATCACCAACGACCAGGGCGACCTCGTGGTGATCACGGAATGGGTCGCGGGAGCCCCGCTGCGGGAAGTCGCGCTCAGCCGGCCCTCCGCGCTCGGCTCGGCCAACGCGCTCACCGCGTTGGCGGACGCCGCCGCCGCCGCGCACGAGAACGGGGCGCTCTTGGGGCTCGACCATCCGATCCGGGTGCGCATCAGCAACGACGGCGAGGCGGTGCTCGCCTTCCCCTCGGTTTCGGCGACCCAGACCCGGTCCGAAGACGTGCGCGCCCTGGGCGGGACGTTGTACGCCTTGCTCACCGGGCAGTGGCCGGAGGGCGCGGGCGGCGAAGGCACTGAGGTCGGCCTGCCGCTGGCCAAACGGGGGCCGGAGGGCTCCTTGGCTTCCGCCCGCGAGCTCAACGCAGAGGTTCCGGCCTCGGTTTCCGAAGCAGCGGACGCGGCCCTCGGGTCGAAAGTGAGCGCGGAGCAGCTCCGCGACCTGCTTGAGCAGGCGTTGTCCGAGGAGGACGACTCCGAGGCGGCTGCGCAGGATCCGGTCCCTCCCGCTGCGGCGGTGAACGGCGGGCTGCAACTCGACCTCGGGCTGCGCGCGCCCGCTCCCGAGAAGGCTGGAGCCCCGGCCGGGTTCAAGGCCGAGGCTCCGCAGCCGGCTGAGGCTCCGTCCCTGAGGGAGCGGCTGCTCGGCTCGGAGAGCCGTTCGCGCAAGACGCTGGCCATCGGGGGCGCTCTGCTCGTCGCCATCCTGATTTTGGTCAGCTACGGGGTGTACAGCCTGGTGAACAGCGTCAACGGGACGAGCCAGGGCGGGCGTCCCCTCGTCCCCGGCCAGACCAGCAGCGCCTCGGCGGGCGGGCCGGCGGTGGCGGTGAAGGCGGTCGAAGCGCAGGCGGCGGATTTCCGGGGCGACCCGTCCGGCCTCGACGACCCCCGCGACGCGAAGAACGCCATCGACGGCAGCGCCAGCACCTTCTGGCAGACCGACCTGTACAACGACGGGCCCAAGATGGTGTTCAAGCCGGGCATCGGACTGCTGGTCACCCTGGAGAAGGCGGTGAAGCTGCAGCAGGTGACGGTCTCTTCCCCGTCGAACGGCACGGTGATCGAGATCTACACCGCAAAATCGCCGAACACGAAGGCGAGCGACGTGAAAAAACTCGACGACCTCGTGAAGATCGGCTCTGGCCAGGTCAACGGGCAGACCACGACCATCACGTGCAACGCGGCGCAAGCGCAGCCCTCGACAGTCGTGCTGGTCTGGCTCTCGTCGCTCTCCCCGAGCGGCTCGCAATACCGCAGCCGGATCAACGAGCTGTCGTTCAGCGGGTCACCGGCGTAGCGCTGGGGAGAGCCAGGTCTGGGAGCGAACGATGACGTCGAGTCAGCCTGATGCGGAGGCCCCCCAGGGGCCGAGCGACAAAGAGCTCCTCGAAGCGCACGTCGCAGGGGATAAGCGGGCGTTCGCGCAACTGTTCCAGCGGCATTACAACCGGATGTGGGCGGTGGCGTTGCGGACGTGCTTCAACGCGGAAGAGGCCGCCGAGGCCATCCAGGACGCGATGCTCTCCGCGCACCAAGCCGCGCCGTCGTTCCGAGGCGACGCGGCGGTGAGCACATGGCTGCACAGGATCGTCGTGAACGCCTGCCTCGACCGGGCCCGCAGGCAGCGGAGCAGGGTGTCCGCCGTCCCGCTTCCCGAGGAGGAGGAACTGGACCGGAGCGCTCTGCGGCAGCGTCCGGCGAGCGACGCGGACCTCGCCCTCGCGGTCCGAGACGCGCTGGCCACATTGCCGTACGAGCACCGCGTGGTGCTGGTGGCGGTGGATGTGGAAGGCTACTCTATAGAAGAGGTCGCCCGCATGCTCGGCATCCCGCAAGGCACGGTGAAGAGCAGATGCGCCAGGGCGAGGGCCAAACTTGCGAAGCAGCTTGGATTCCTCAGAAAAGGAGGGAACCAATTGGACTCCGCGAACGTCTAACTCATCGAGAGGTTTGGAAAGGCCGTCGGCCACGACCAGACGCGGCGCTCGCGAAGAGGGCGATGCCCGACGTGGCCGGTCCGAAGGCGAACCGGCTGGATTGATGGACCGCACGGTCCTGAGAGGTAAGGAAGAGGTGAACTATGCCGACGAGCGATCTGCCGGGGAACAACCTTGGCGATGGTCTCATGGGGAAGGCTGGTTTCCCAAGTTCCCAATTGTCCGTCGAGACGTTGGCCTTATTGCACGTGGACGCGCTGGAGGGGACGGAGCGCGACCAGGTGAAAGCCGCCGCCGCCGTTGATCCTGCCGCACAGGCGGTCCTCGCCGGGCTCGACATGGTGTGCGAGCAATTGCGCAGGCTCGACCAGGTGAGCGCGCCTTCGGAGCCGATGCCGGAATTCGTGGCGCGCCGGTTGGACCGCGAGCTGGCGAAGCTGGGCGGAGCTGTGGACGGTCAGCGTCGCAGGTGGGCCGCCGCCGCGAGCGTCGGCAGCGTCGCAGCGGCGGCCGCTGTGCTCTCGCTGGTCACCTATGTCGCATGGCCCCGGTCGGAGCAGAGCGCGCAGCAGCCCGCGCAGCAAGCGAAACCGTCGCCCATGACGCAAGAGGCGGTCAAAGACCGGAACGAAGCCTTGATCGTCGACAGACGTTTCAAAATCGACCGGAAAGACTTCAGCGCGCTGCTCAGCTCGGGCGGCTCCTTCAAAGACCTCGGGCCGCTGTCGGACGACGCGACTCGGGCGGACTGCCTCGTGGCGAACGGATTCCCCTCGAACCAGCAGCTCGTGGCGGCTGGCCGGATCAAGCGGGACGACAAAGAGGGCATCTTCATGATGATCCCGACGCCGTCGCGGATGCAGGGGGGCGCTCCGGAGATGACCGTCCTCGTCGTCGGCGTCGAATGCCGTGCCGGAGTGCCGGCGACCCTTTCGAAGCAAGTCCTCAGTAGGAACTAAGCGCTGCCCAGCGCGCGATCTCCTGCGTTATCGGCCGCTCGCGTGCCTGTTCCGCTGACGCTCCGCTTCCGCACGCACGCGTCCTTCCGCCTTGGATCGCATCGCGCTGGCCGAGCGGGGTCGAGGGTCGGTGCGCTTTGTGGGCCATCCGTCTGGATCGGCGGGGTTTCGAGGTGGTCGCCTTGCGGGGAGGCTCGGCCGGCGGGCTCCACTAGACTGAAGGGGAATAACCCTTGTCCGCGCTATGTTGGAGGCTGCATGCCAGAGACGCTTGAGAACCTGATCATCATCGGGTCCGGCCCCGCCGGATACACCGCTGCTGTCTACGCGGCTCGAGCGCAGCTGAATCCGCTGGTCTTCGAGGGGACGCAATTCGGCGGGTCGCTCATGACCACCACCGAGGTGGAGAACTTCCCCGGCTTCCAGGAGGGCATCCAGGGGCCGGATCTGATGCTGGAGATGCGCGCGCAGGCCGAGCGGTTCGGCGCGCGGCTGGAGACCAAGGACGTTGAGCGGGTCGAGCTGGACGGCGAGCGCAAGCTCGTGCACGTGGACGGCGAGGTGCACGCGGCCCGCGCGGTGATCCTCGCGATGGGGGCCGCGCCGCGCTACCTTGGCGCGGAGGGCGAGCAGGAGCTGCTCGGCCGGGGCGTGAGCTCCTGCGCCACCTGCGACGGCTTCTTCTTCAAAGACCAAGACATCGCGGTCGTCGGCGGCGGCGACTCGGCGATGGAGGAGGCGACGTTCCTCACCCGCTTCGCGAAGTCGGTGACCGTCGTCCATCGGCGCGCGGAGTTCCGCGCCTCGAAAATCATGCTGGAGCGGGCCAAGGAGAACCCGAAGATCAAATTCGTCCTCGGCGCTTCGGTGGGCCGGGTGCTCGGCTCGAACTCGGTGACCGGGGTCGAGCTGGTGGACTCCGTGAGCGGCGAGACTTCCGAACTGCCCGTGACCGGACTCTTCGTCGCCATCGGGCACGACCCCAGGGCCGAGCTGGTCGTCGGCCAGGTCGACCAGGACCCTGACGGCTACGTCCTGGTCCAGTCCCCGTCCTCGCAGACCTCCCTGCCTGGCGTGTTCGCCGCCGGAGACCTCGTGGACCGCAATTACCGCCAGGCCATCACCGCCGCGGGTTCGGGCTGTGTCGCAGCCATCGACGCGGAGCGGTGGCTCGCCCACCACGCGGCGGCCTCCGAGCCCGCGTTCTCGGCGCAGGCTTGACCCAAGACGACTCACCGCCACAAAGGCAAAAAGAAAGGTATCCAGCCATGGCTGACTCTGAATCCTCGACGTTGACCGTCACCGACAGCTCCTTCGCCCAAGACGTGCTTGCCAGCGAGCAGCCCGTCCTGGTGGACTTCTGGGCCTCGTGGTGCGGACCATGCCGAATGGTCGCCCCGGTCCTCGAAGAGATCGCGAAAGAGCAGGCGGGCAAGCTCGTGGTGGCGAAACTCGACGTGGACGCGAACCCCAAGACGAGCACGAAGTACGAAATCGGCTCGATCCCGAACTTGATCCTGTTCAAGAACGGCGAGCCGGTCAAGCAGATCGTCGGAGCGAAGCCGAAGGCCGCCATTTTGCGCGAACTGGGCCTGTAAAACAGCTGGGCCCCAGGCGGCCCGCTGCGCGCCGACCGCCCATGCGAGGCTCCTTCCCGGCGAAGACCCGCCTCGGTTGCGGGCGGGTCACGGCGGGGGAGCTTCTTCGTCGCGGATACCGCAGCTCAGCGGATTCGCTGGCCGACGGTGATTGGCTTATGCTTACAGTTGTTGTGCAGCAGACGCTCGAACCGAAAGGCTTCTGACGAGAATGGTGTTCCTCCGCAGAGGCGATATTGGCCCCGAGGTGATCGCTGTCCGCGCAGTCTTGGAAGAGCTGGGCTTCTTGCACAGCAGGAACGGATCGGCGAACCCGAACCTGGCCTCGGCGACCGCCGCGCGGACGGAGTTCGGGTCTGTGGCTTCGGCGAACGGCTCGGAAACGAAGGTGGAAGCGCTCTTCGACGCGGAGCTCGACCTGGCCGTCCGGGCGTTCCAGCAGCACAGAGGCATGTTGGTGGACGGGATCGTGGGGCCCGCGACCTCGCAATGCCTGCGGGAGGCCTCCTTCCGGCTCGGCGCGCGGGTCACCAGCTACCAGCCCAGCGCCCCCATGGTCGGCGACGACGTGGCGGATCTGCAAGCGCGATTGCACGACCTCGGCTTCTACATGGGCCTCGTGGACGGCTATTTCGGCCCGAAGACGCATAACGGCCTGGTGAGCTACCAGCGCGAGTTCGGCTTGACTCCGGACGGGATCTGCGGTCCCGCGACGCTGCGCTCGTTGAACTTCCTCGGCTCCCGTGTGACCGGCGGCTCCGCGCACGAGCTGCACGAACGCGAAGTGATGCGGATGTCCGGGCCGAGGCTGGAGGGCAAGCGCATCGTCATCGACCCGGGTTGCGGAGCGGAGGCTCCAGGGCTGGTGGTGATGGGCTCGCACGGGCCGACCAGCGAGGCCGACGTCCTTTGGGATCTCGCCACCCGGTTGGAGGGCCGGATGGTGGCGACCGGGATGGAGGCCGGTTTCTCGCGCTCCCACGCGAACAGCCCGACGGACGAGGAGCGGGCGCAGACCGCGAACGCGTACGCGGCGGACATCGTGCTCGCGTTGCGCTGCGCGACGCAGGAGAGCCCGCTCGCGAACGGCGTCGCGTGCTTCCATTTCGGCAATGCGCTCGGGTACACCTCGGCGGTCGGCCGCCAGCTCGCGGAATTGATCCAACGCGAACTCGTGGCGCGGACGCCGCTGCGGGACTGCCGGACGCACGGGCGGACCTGGCCGATCCTTCGGGCGACCAAGATGCCCTGCGTGCAGGTCAACATCGGGTACCTCAGCAACCCCGCCGACCGGGCGTTCCTCTCCGAGCCGAGCGGGCGCGACATCATCGCAGAGGGCATTTTGGTCGCGGTCAAGCGCCTGTACCTGCTCGGCAGGGGCGACTCGCCCACCGGGTCGCTCACCTTCGAGGACCTACTCCTGCACGAGCAGCGGGCCTGACCCCCGGTTTCGCGCGCGATCTCAGCGGAGGCCGAGGAGCGATCCGTCGAACCACGTCGCTTCGAGCCACAGCGCGAGGACGGCGACGAGCAAAGTCGCGGGCGTGGTGGCCAGGCCCAATGCGGTGTAGCGGCCCAGTCGCGGGCGCACGCCCCGGTCGTGGAGCACGCTTCGCCACAGGAGCGTGGCGAGCGAGCCGACATAAGTGAGGTTCGGACCGAGGTTCACGCCGATGAGGACGGCGAAGACCGCCGCAGGGGGCAAGTGGTGGACTGCGGGCAGAAGGATGAGCAGCGCCGGGAGGTTGTTCACCAGGTTCGACAGCGCGGCGCCCGCGAACGCGAGGGCGAGCAGGGCGGGCAAGCCCGATCCTTCGGGCAAAAGCCTCGTCACGATCTCGCCGAGCCCGTTGTCCACGACGGCCCTGACCACCAGCGCGAGCGCGAGGACGAACACGAGGAACTGCGGCTGCGCCGAGCGCAGCATGTCGACGGCGGTGGTCTCGCCCCGGCGCAGGGCTCGCAGGCCGAGGACTGCGGCCCCGGCGAAGGCGGCCAAGGCGGGGTTCGCCCCGACGAGCCCCGCGAGCGCGAACCCCGCCAAAGTCGCGGCCAAGACGACCAACGCGAACCGGGGAGCAGGTTGTGCCGGCTCGGACGGGGCCGCGAGTTCGCAGGGCTCGTCCAGCTCGGCCGCGAAGAACCAGCGGAACACGAGAAGCTCGACCGCGATGGCGAGCAGACAGGGGAGCGCCATGACCAGCGTGAACGTCGTGAACGAGAGCCCGAGCGCGGCGAACGCCAGCAGGTTGGTCAGGTTCGAGACCGGCAGCAGCAGCGACGCGGTGTTGGCCAGATGCGCGCAGGCGTACAGCGACGGCTCGGCCTTGGTCTTCAGCTGGTTCGCGGCGACGAGCACCACCGGGGTGAGCAGCACGACGGTCGCGTCGAGGCTCAGGACGGCGGTGGTGGCGGACGCGAGGACGAAGACCGAGGCGAGCAGCGTGAAACCCGTGGTGCTCTTTCGGGCCAGCAGCGATCCCGCCGAGGCGAACAGGCCTTCTGCCTCGCAAAGCCGGGCCAGCACGAGCACGGCGGCCAAAAAGAGCACGACCGGAAGGATCTCGCGCGCCGTGGCGAGGGCGGCGTGCGCCGGGACCAGACTCGCGGCGAGCGCGCCGAGGCACAAAGGAATCGCGACTATGAGCGTCCGGCTGCGGACAGGCCGGAGCGCGAAAGCCAGCATCGCGAGCAACAGCAGCAGCGAACTGCACTCGCGCGCGGCAGCGCTCAGCGGAGAAGGCCTAGCATTGAGTTCCCGCGCATGGCCGCAATCTTACGGGCGCCGCCCCGCTCAGGCGGCCCCGGTGACCAACGAGTTCAGCACGGCTCCGTGCGGCGGGCGCGGGCCCGCCGCACCCGCCTCCTTGGCCGGGATGCCGTAGCGGACCGGGCGCAGGCCGCGCTCCAGCGCCAGATCGAGCGCTTCGAAGAAGAGCCCTCGCACGCTCTGGGTGTCGAGGTGTTTCCCGGAGATCGCGAGCTGGGCGAGCTCGCCTCGGCGGTCGCTGCGCCACGCCCAGAAGCTGACCACGCGGCGCTGCCATGACTCGTATTTGGGCCGGGGCGCGAAAAGCCTCGCCGGACGAACGGTCTGCGTGGCCACGTCAAGGATGGAGTCGGCGCGGATGAGCTGGTGGAAGCCCAACCCGGACAGCACGGCCTGGGCTCCGGGGGAGGCCGCCCATTCCGGCGGGGCGAACAACCTTGTGCGCAGGCCAAGGTGGTCCATCATCCGATCGGCGGCGACGAGCCGCAGCCTGGCTTCGTATTCGGGGAGGGCGGCGAATTCCGCTTTGCGTCGTTTCGTCGCGGCCTGGTCGTAGCCGTGCAGCGCGACCGCGTCGCCCCGGTCCCGCCGCTCGCGGAGCCAATCGGCGGTGGCGGAGTCCTTGGCGAGCTTGTACTTGCCCGGAAGTTTCGGCGCGACGAGAAGCGACAGCGGGATCCCTTGCGCGTCCAGCCGCTCGGCGAAGGCCCGCGCTCGGTCGAGGGTGACGTCGCGGATGCCGGACATAGAGACAACGAGCTCCGCCGAGCCGCCGAGGCTTTCCGGCTCGTGGGGCCCAGGGGCTTCTGTTGCGTTCGAGGGGGGCGGAGGCTCCTGCTCCTCATCCATGCCCTTTATGGTGCCGGAACGAGGTGTCGGCGGCGCTGCTGCGACATGGCCGACTGGCCAGCGCGAGATGAACACGTGACGAAGCGCGCAGGCTGGGCTCCGTCGGCGCAGACGGGGCGCGCGCGTGCGCTATGCTGTGCGCCACCCCTGCGGCGGTTTGGTGGCGCGGGTCGAGAAGGAGGGTTTCGATGAGATTTGCGGCATTGGCGATGGGCTTGGCCGGGTTGAGCGGGCTCGGCGCGTCTCCTGCGTCCGCCGACGGCGAGGTGCGCGCGTATTGCATCTGGGACATCGACCATTTCGGGCCGGACGGCCAGGTGCAGAGCTTCGAGACCTTCACAAGCGACGGCGAGGGCGCCACCGAGGAGGAGGCCATCGCCGACGCGAAAGCCCATGCGGGGGCGCCTGCGTGGGACTGCCACATCGCGAAGGGGTCCGCGCGCGAGGCGGCGCGGCCGGACGCTGGCCGGGCTGACGCGGACGACGCGGACGCAGACCAGGAGGACGACGTCGCCTAGGCTCCGCCGCCCGTCGGCCCCGGGGAAGGCCGGCGGGAAGCCGCTGGCGAAAGTCGGGGCTTATACGGTATCCTTGACCACTGCGCCGCAGGCGCGCCTGCTCCTTTAGCTCAGTCGGTAGAGCTACGGACTTTTAATCCGCAGGTCCTCGGTTCGAGCCCGAGAGGGAGCACCAACGAGCGGTTTCTGAAACTCGGGACCGTCTCATCCGAAACTTAAAAATGTCTCTGAGGCGCTATTTCCCTGTGCGGCGGAACTCCTCGGCGGCGCCCCACAGCTCGTCATGCGAAGCGGACTGCGACTTCACCGCCAGAGCCGCCGAGCCAGGCCCCGACCGCCGATCAGCCGCCCGATGCGATGCACGATCGCGCCGCGCAATGCGCTGTACGGGTACCAAGTGGGCTCGCTGCGCGGTTGGATCCGAGCGGTCACGATCGCTTGCGGACGGCAGTACTTGCGCAGAGCGCCCGCCCCGTTCCTCACCCCGAGGCCGGATTCGCGGCATCCGGCCTGCTGCAATGCGAGCGTGAACAGATTCGCGAAGACGTCGTTGATGTTGACGGCTCCGACGTCGAGTCGCCGAGCCACCCGCTCGGCGCGGCGGCGATCTGCGGTGAACACGGTCGCCGACAATCCATAACGCGAGTCGTTGACGAGCGCGACGGCCTCGTCTTCCGTGTCGATCCGCATCACGGGGAGCAGCGGGCCGAAGGTCTCCTCGCGCATGCAGTCCATCGAATGGTCAACATCGACCAGCACGGTCGGCGGATAATAGCGGCCGTCCGCGTCCCTGTCTCGGGCCGTTGGGCCGCCGACCGTCGCGACCGCTCCTCGGCTGAGGGCTTCTTCGACCTGCGCGGCGACGATCTGCCGCTGCTCGCTCGTCGCGAGCGGCCCGACATCAGCGCGGTAGGACTGGTCGTCTTGGCCGACGCGCAGCGCCCGAGCCTTCTCGCTGACCAGCGCGACGAATTGGTCGTAGACGTCCGTGTGCGCGTAGACGCGCTCGACCGACACGCACATCTGGCCGGCGTTGGCCATCGCCCCCCAGACCGCCGCGTTGGCCGCCCGTTCGATGTTCGCGTCCTCAAGAACAAGCAGGGCGTCTTTTCCACCCAGCTCCAACCCGCATGGGATCAGCCGGGCCGCCGCGCGCTGGGCGATGGCACGCCCGATTCTGTCGGATCCGGTGAACTGCACATAGTCGACTTGCTCGACGACGGCCGCGCCAGTGGCCCCGGCCCCGGTGACCGCCGCGAACACGGGAGGCGCCCCGATCTCCGTCCAGCCCCGCACAGCCGCGCGCACCGTCAAAGGGGTGTGCTCGGAGGGCTTGACGACCACACTCGCGCCCGCCAGCAATGCTGGGACCGCGTCGAGCAACGACAATCCCAGCGGAAAATTCCACGGTGTGATCACGCCGACGACGGGGTAGGGCCGCCACACCAGGAGCTGGGTCTTCGTGATCGCCAACAAACTGTGCCGTCTGAGCCGCTGGTCGCGCAACTGGCCGGGAGCCAAGGCCGAGTAATAGTTGATGGCCTGGACGGCATAGGGGATCTCGAGGTTGGCCTCCGCCCACGGTTTGCCGGTTTCGCTCTGCAGCAGGCGCGCGAGTTCGGTCTCATGGTCGAGAAGCCAGTCGCGGTACTTGCGCAGCCAGCGCGCGCGCTGGCTCGCTGTGAGCGCCGCCCAGCGCGAAGCGGCTGAGCGCAAGCCTCGGACGACCTCGTCGACCTCGGCGGCCGACATGTCCGGAACCTGGCCTAGCGCTCGGCCGTCCGTCGGGGAGATCACGTCGATCAAGCTCATCCTCGGGCACCGGTGATCCGGCGGTGGTAGAGCTCCCTGGCCGCCGGGTCCACAGCGGTGAACGCAGTGTCGAGGCGGGCCGCGTGTTCGACCCATTCGCGGAGGCCCGATGGCAGCAGGTCCAAGATCCCGAGCGCTCCGCCGAGCAGTCGTGGCACGACGACTTTATCGCGGCCTCTGGCCACGGCCCCGACGACCGAGGACGCGACGTCGTTGGGCCCCACCTCGCTCATCGGCCGCGCCCAACGCGGCGTGCCGCTGCCTGCCGACAACTCGGTGCGGACCAATCCTGGAAGCACCACCGTGACGCCGGTCGTCGATCCGGCGAGTTCTTTGCGCAGCGCCTCGGAGAAACCGACCACCGCATGTTTGGTGGCGCAATAGGTGGCCACGCCTCGGTGCGTGCTCACCCCTGCCAAGGAGGCGATATTGACGATCCGGCCGCCCCGGTCAGCGAAGCGGCGAACGGCGAGCTTCGACCCGATGAGCACGCCGGTGAGATTGATGGCGACCATGCGGTCGGTCATCGTGTCGTCTTCGTCGGCGAACAAGCCTGTCGGCATGATCCCCGCGTTGTTCACCACGACGCCCAACTGCCCGAGCTGTGCCTCGGCCGCGTCGAGGAACTTGGCGAACGACGTTCGGTCAGTGACGTCCAACGGCAGGCCGCGCACCTCGCCTCCGGTCTCCCGCGCTAATTGCGCAGCGGCTTCTTCGACCCGGCCTCCATCGATATCGCCGAGGGCGACGCTGGCTCCTGCCTTCGCGAACGCCCTGCCGGTGGCGTAGCCGATACCGCGCGCGCCGCCAGTGATCGCGACCGTTGTGCGGATTGTGTGGCGCGATGTCATCGGCCCACCTCCTTTCGTCCGGCCCCGCTGTCGTTCGCGGGAGCTTGCTCGACCAGTTGCCGCCGTTCGGCGGCAGTCATCGCCGTTATCGCGGGGTGTCGCTCGAGAACCCTGTCTGCGGCGATCGCCAAGGGGCGCAAGTCCAAAAGCGCGGGCACCCACCACGGCGCGCACACCCGACGGGAGCGCCGCTCGACTCCGAGCACGATCGCGTCGCTGGCGCGCCGGACCGGGATCGGGGTTGCGAGGGCTTTGGGGAACGTCGCCAGCACAGCGCCGAGGCCGGACTGTGTCAGATCCCGCGCGAGGCCGGTCTCGACCAGGCCGAAATACGCGATGCCGACGCGTATGCCGGTCTGGCGCAGCTCGATGCGGAGCGCTCGCGAGAACGCCTCCACCCCTGCTTTGGACGCCACGTACGCGCTGATGGTCGGTCCTGGGATGACGGCGGCGATCGAGGAGACGGCCAGGATGTAACCGCCCCCGGCGAGATGCGGCAGCATCGCGGCGACCGTGCGGTAGACCCCGAACAGGTTGACCTCGACGACCCGCTCGAAATCCCCAGGGCGGAGGGCGGCGACCGAAGCGGGCCGCCCGACCACGCCCGCGTTGGCGACGACCGCGTCGATCCTCCCGAAACGCGCGGCGGCGGCCGAGGCCGCGGCGCGGATCGACTCGTCCACCGTGACATCGCCGAAGAAGGCGGCGGCCCTCGGGCCGAGCTCCTCCGCCAGGCGGCAGACCGCCTCCTCGTCCCGGTCGACGAGGGCGACTGCCGCGCCACGGGCGATGAGGCCGCGCGCGACCTCGGCCCCGATGCCGTTCCCGGCCCCGGTGACGACGACGGCCTGATCGTGCAGCTGCGGCAGGGCGCGGGAAATCAACACGGGCTCAGCTCCTTATCCACATGTGCCGACGAGTCGTCTGCGTCCATCGGGGTTTCCTTTCTCGGGTCTTCTCTGATCGGCCGTCTCTTTCCCCGAACCGCGCTATGGAAAACGTGCCCATGAGCTGGGCATGTTGCGCAGCGAACGCGGATGGTGCCCGCATGCGCTCGGTCGACCAGCTGACGCGCGTCCTCCAAAGGAGATCGCGCGCCCGATCCCCGAGAACCCCGCGCCGATGACCGACACCGCGTGGTCCGGCGACGCGGCAGGCCGCGTCGCGCCCCGCCGCTGCAGTACTCTCCATCTCTCGTCCTCGAAAATGTGTCGATAGTTACACCAACTGACTTAGGCTACAAAGTAAACACTTTTCGTTTCTTTGTCAATGAATTGATATCGTCGCATCGACGGCGCTGGTCATAGCTACGATCAAGAGATGGTTTCCACGCGCCCGAAGGCCTCCGCCGAGCCGAGCACTGCCGAGCGCATCCTGGACGGCGCGTTGCGCGCCGCAGAACAGCACGGGCTGCGGCGGCTGACCATGGACCTCATCGCCAAGCACGCGGGTCTCGCCAGAGTGACGATTTACGGCCACTACCCGAACAAAGACGCCATCGTCGCCGCTGTGGTCGGCCGCGAGCTGGAGCACATCATGGGAGTCCTCGCCACGATGGTCGCCCCTGCCGCCGAGCATGCCGAGCCCGCCGAGCGATTCACCGAGGTGTTCGTCTGCGGATACGAGTGGCTGCGCGACAACGCGCTGCTGCAGCGGCTCATCCGGACCGAGCCGGAGACGATCTTGCCCTACGTCGCATACGACAGCCCCTACCTCGCCCTGGGTCGCTCGCAAGTGGCGGGCTGGTTGACGGTCATCTTCACCGGAGCAGAGGGCGCGACGCCTCCTGCGGCCTTCCAGGACGCCGCCGAGCTGGTCGTCCGGGTCGTCCAGTCGCTGATCCTCAGCCCCGCCTCGCTCCACGACCTCACCAAGGCCGAAGGCGTGCGCGACATCGCCAAACGTTGGCTGATGCCCGTTATTGAGAACGCCGCGACGTCCGTCGCGGTGACTGCGAAAGCAGACCCTGCGCAATACGCATGACCTGGATTTCGCTGCTGCCGAAGCGCGCAACAGCCTCCATCGCCACCTCGGTCGCCGCGAAAGCCAACGGCGGGGACGAGGGGTCGGTGGACGTCGAGGGCGGCAAGGTCCGCCACGCGGACTTCACGGTGGACGGGACCGCGTGGATGTGGGAGCCCACCTCCACCGGCGGCGCGCCAGACCCGACTGTCGCGAAGAACGGCAAGACCTACGCCGTCGCGGGAGCCGTCCGCTAGCTCAAGGGCTACACCAAGCTCGACGGCGGCACTTTCACCGCGACCTGCCCCGACTAGCCGCTGCTGCTCGACCCCCCATGTCAGTTTTCAGCAGGGCGGGGCGGGGCGGTGTTTCTTGGGTCTGGTTCTGCGATGATCGCAGGATGACGGTGAGCAAGGATTCTGAGGCGGCTCCGGGGACTGGCGGGCCTGGCGGGGGCGGACTGCGGGGGGCGTGGACCGCGTTGGCGGTGTTCGGGGCGGCGGTCGCGGCCTTCGCCGCGTTGGTCGGGGCATACAGTTTGTGGTTCGCGTCGAGGCCTTTGTGGGCGTACGACCACGACGAGCCCCGTCAGCAGTTGAGCGATTCTGAGCGCTACCAGCTGGGGCTCTCGCACACGCTCGCCGTGGTCGCGCTCTCGGTCGGCGGGGGGCTTTTCGCCTCTGCCGTCTGGTGGTGGGCGAAGGCGAGGAGGAGGGCGCAGTCGGATCCCTCGGCCAAGAACGCGTCGACGCTGCCGTGGTGGGTCGCGTTCCTGTCGTTCTGGGGCCTGGTGCTCTGGTGGCCCTCCACGGGGTCGGAGGATTGGCGCGGCGGCTCGCGGTGGGGGTCGGCGGTCCCGGCGGCTGCGGCCAAAGTGCTGTCGCGTTCGTACGCGGCGGAGCAGGCTCCGACGGCGATCGCGGCGGCGGGGTTGGTCCTTCTCGGGCTTGTGGCCGCCGTCGCGGCGCTTCGGGGCTGGAGCCGTCCTGCCTTCGGCAAGTTCCCCGTCGCGGTCGGCCTCGTGCTGGCGCTCGTGGCTTCGGGCGCGGCGTTCGCCGCCGCGCTGCGCCTCGGCGACGATTCTCGCTACACGGACACGGCCACTGCCCCTCCTGCGGGCGCGGTCGCGCCCGTTCCTTCGGTCTTCGGCCCGGAGGCGTACCGGCTGGCGTTCCCCTCGGGCCGCTACGGCAACGTCGTGGACGTCGCGGTCGCGGGCCCCGGGTTCGTCGTCGCGACCAGGAAGGGGCTAGTCGCCTACGACGGGCGTGTCGGCGCGGAGCGCTGGCACTATCTGCGCAAGCCCGGCGGCGGCCAAGACTTGAGCTATTGGGGCAATTCGTTGAAGGTGTACGACCACGGCAGGGTCGTGGTCGCGAGCTTCGGCGAGATGACCGCCGCGTTCGAAGCCGACACCGGGAAGCTCTTGTGGACGGGCTCGCAGTTCTTCCTCGGCGGCGGCGCCCACAAGCAGGGCCGAGGCTTTAGCACGCGGACGGGCTCCGGCGAGACGTTCTCCCCCTCGATCCTCGAGCACCCCGCGGGGGAGCCGGACGACTGGCCGCTCCTCAGGCTCGACGACCCGGACGGCTACGCGGCGTACGACCCGTGGACGGGGGCGCTCGTCTGGAAACAGGTCGTGGATCCCCGTTGCAGGCCGCTCGAGGCCGTCCCGGTGCGGGACGCGGTCGTCGAAGTCCGCAGCTGCCGCGACGGGAGCGCGGAGAACTACTCGATCATCGCCCGCGACCCCAAAACCGGGGCCGTCTCGCACGAGCAGCCTCTCGGGAGCGTCGAGGCCCTGCCCGGCGACGGGGCCCGATACCACTCGATCACCCTGCTCTACTACGCCGAGGGGAACCTCGCCCGCCTCGTCCTGGACCGCTATCCGGAGAAGGACGGGCCCGCCGAGCGCGGACTGCGGCGGAACGTGGTGTTCGACGCGTCCGACGGCGCTCTCACGGACGTGCCGGACAGCCGCTACTCGAGCGTGTACTGCGCGGACCCCGAGACGGCGACCATGGTCGCCACGCTTTACAACCGCCCGCCCAAAGGCGACTACACCACCGCGCTCGTCGGCCAGAAAGACCCCGATGTGGTCTGGGAGATCCCAGGGGACGCCGCCGACGAGCTCTACAGGTGCGAGTTTCTCGGACAACAGATCATCAGCCACTCGCAGACACGCGCCGACCCCGCGAGCCCATGGCGGGACCAGATCGTCTCGGTGGACCGGAAGACCGGCGCGGTCATAGGGGTCCAAGAGCTCCCGGCCCAACCGGACCCCTCGCGCACCTCCCTGCTCGTCGTGCCGGGCGCGACCCTGGTCGTCACCCGCAGCGGCAAGACCGTGAACAACGACTACCGGCAGCAGGAAGACGACGTCTACCTCGACGACCGCCTCCTGAGCACCAACACCGTCATCACAGCCCACAGCGGGTGAACGGCGCGCCCCTGAGCCGTCCCCGGTTGCCCGGACTGTCCTTTCGGGACCATGCCACCGCCGAGGGCCGGACACCAGAGACCCTTTTGGAGTTCCAGAGGCAACTCTCTGGAATCTCGCCACGGATCGCCACCACGACCAGCATCCCCGATCCGCTCGCAAAACTTCTCACTCGAAGGTTTCACGTGAATCCTTGCCCCGGACGGGGGGCTGCTCTCTCGGCGGCGAGGCGGGCCGCTGGGGTTGTGGCATGGCTCCGCGCGTCTCTTGCTGGTTTGCCGCAGGGCTCGCGAGGGCGCTTCGGTCGTCAGTCGTCCCGAACCCGAACAGCGGCGGAGCGCATGCCTGGAAGCGTTGCGCGATGAGGAATTCTGCCACAAATTCTTGTTGGCAAAAGTGCGGGAACCGTTGTTAGCGGCCTTCGATTCTGCCCTGCTAGAGTGGTGATCGTCAGTGTCTTGAGGAATGCTTTCGCCTCGAGACATTGACACGACGAAATTATTACCGCGTCCTTTTATTGCGGCACGGCTTGAGGGAAAAGAGGATTTCTCTCCCGCAGGACGCGTCGATATTTAAGTAGGGCGAACATTATGTCCGGCGGTCAAACGGCGAACGGGACATGATGTTCAGTTATGGAGGAAGGTATTCATGCCTGAGAAAGTCGATGAAATCGACCAGGTCGTCAAACAATTGGCAGCCACGTTCGGCCGCCCGATTCGGTCCCCGATCCTGCATTGGCCGAACGAGCTCGGCCTCGAGTACGAGACGGTGACCTTCCCTTCCGAGGACGGGGTTCCGCTCGACGCTTGGTTCATCCCGTGCAAGGGCTCGAACAAGATTGCCATCGCGAACCACCCCATCTGGCACAACCGGTACGGGCTGCCCGCGCACCTCGAGCCGTGGAAGCAGATCGGCGCGGCAGGCGGCAATGACTTCGAGGTCAACTTCATGGCCGACTACAAGCACCTGCACGACGCGGGCTACAACGTCCTGACGTACGACATGCGCAACTTCGGGCACAGCGGCATCGGCAACGGCGGGACCGGCAGCAACGGGATCTTCGAGTCCCGCGACGTGATCGGTTCGATCAACTACGTGCGCTCCCGGCCCGACACCAAGGACATGACGGTGGTCCTGTTCAGCCGGTGTTGCGGCATGAACGCAACGTTCATCGCGCACGACCGCCGCCCGGAGGTGTTCGAGGGCATTCGCGCCATCGTCTCGCCCCAGCCGGTGTCCTTGCGCCCGTTCTACGAGCGGATCACGGAGATCCTCGGGATCACCGACCGGCTCGACGACATCGACCGCGAGATCCAGCTCATCACGAGCTTCAAGCTCGACGACATGTCGCCGATCCCGTACGCGAAGAGCATGACGATCCCGACGTTCTTGGTCCAGGTCCGACAGGACGCGTTGACCAAAGAGAGCGACGTGCAGACGATTTACGACAGCATTCCGACCAGCGACAAGAAGCTGTTCTGGATCGAGGGCTCGACTCGGCGCTGGGACGGGTACAATTACTTCCCGAACAATCCTGAGCAGCTGATCGACTGGTTCGACAAGCACACCGCTTAATTAGGAAAAGGCGGCTCCCCAGGTTTTGCCAGGGGAGCCGCCTTTTTCTTTTGCCACATGCTCCCCGGCGATAGAGCGTAAAGCTCGGGATGGATTCCCCTCCCCGGATACGCAGAAGGCGCAGCCAGTCGTGGAGAGGATCGGAGCAATACAAGCGTATTGCTCGCGTCGGAGGGGCGCCGGGGGGCTTGCGGGTGTGGACGCGCGGCGCTCGCTGTCCGGCCATCGGCCCGACATGGCGACCGCCGTCGGCCCCGACGCGCTCGCGAAGGGCGGCATTCTGCCGTGTCGCAGAGATTCCTCGCCCCCGGGGGGAAGCGGCGTGAACCGACCGGTATATGTTGGATCATCCGGTTTATTGAATCGCGAGAACGCGAAGATGGGAAGAGGCGACATGTGTACGACAACTTGTATCCCTGCTGTTCTGTTCGCTTTGCTCGGGGCTTCGGCGATGGGGGAGATGGGGGCGATGGGGGGAGCGTCGTGGCAGGCCATTGCGCACCATTGGGCGAATGAGGAGGGCAATGCGGGCTCCGCAGGCAGCGGCGGCAGCGACGACCCGACCGACCACGGCGGCAACGGCAACATCTTGGAGGGGGAGGACGATCCGGTTCAGAAAGAGGACATGAGCAGGCCGCACATTCTCACCAGGCACGCGGAAGAGCAGGCGGACGGCATCGGCCTGTGAGCGCTGGCGCTCATTCCTCGGCGAGATAGAGCTCGTCGTCCTCCTCCGGATCGGGGGCGAGGCGAGGCAGGCGCACTCGCAATGTCGTGCCGGCTCCGAGTTCGCTGCTGACCGACGCTTGTCCGCCATGGGCGCGGACGATGGCGTCGACGATGGCCAGCCCGAGCCCGGAGCCCCCGCTGGAGCGCGCTCGGGAGGGGTCGACCCGGTAGAACCGCTCGAAGATGCGTTCCGCGTCCTCCGGCGAGAGGCCTGGTCCGGTGTCGCGGACCTCCAAGAGCACGTCCTGCGCGTCCCCGCCGAGCCAGAGCGTCACGCTGGCCTCGTCGCCGGTGTGCGAGAGCGCGTTGCTCACCAGGTTCGAGAGCACCTGCCGCAGGCAGGGCTCGTCGCCAAGCACCACAGGGGCCCCGCCGGAGGGCTGGAGCTGGAACACGACTTCGCGGTCAGGCGCGATGGCCTTCGCGTCGTGCACGGCGTCGGTCATCAGCTGGAACATGTCCACCGGCTCCAGCTCCAGCGGGCGCTGCTCGTCGGTGCGGGCGAGGGCGAGCAGGTCTTCCACGAGTTTGCCCATGCGGATCGCCTCGCTCTCGATCCGAGACATGGCGACGGCGGTCGAGACCCCGACGCCTTTGCGGTGCAGTTCCGCGAACCCCCGGATCGCGGTGAGCGGGGTGCGCAGCTCGTGGCTCGCGTCGGCGACGAATTGCCGCATGCGGCCTTCCGAGCTTTTCGCTTTCTCCTCCGAGGCCTGGGTGGCGGCGAACGCCTGCTGGATCTGCGCCAGCATCGAGTTCAACGCCGTGGAGAGCCTGCCGACTTCGGTGCGCTCCCCCCAGTCCGGGACTCGGCGCTCCAAGTTCCCCGCCGCGATCTCGTTCGCGGTGCGCTCGACCTCCACCAGCGGGCGCAGGCTCCAGCGCACGAGGAAGTAACCGGCGAGCCCGAGGACGAGCAGGACGCCGGTGCCGATGGCGAGCTGCAGCGTCAGGAGCGAGGACAGGTTGCCGTCGACGTCGGTGAGCTCGGTGGCGACGACGATGTCCCCGTGCAGGCTGGGGATCCACACCGCGCGCCAGCGCAGTCGCGGGTCGCCTTCGGACGGCACGGTTTGCGGGGTGCGCAGCTGATAGAGGTCGGCGGGGATTTGCGGGGCGACCACAGTGCCGTCCGAGCCTCGGAAACGGCCGAACACCCGGTCTCCCACCCGGATGTAGTACCTCGAGGAGGAGGCTCCTTCCAAGGTGATGGGCGCGACGGAGGGCTCGGGCGCGCCGTCCGGGCTTGGCTGGCTGTTCGGGCGAGTCGTTGGCGGCGGCGGTTGCAGGGTGCGCAGCGTCGGCGGGGCGGACGGCGCGCCTTGCCGAGGGGTCGGGCTCGCGGACGGCTCCGAGGGCACGCTCGGATAGCCGATGGAGGGAATGGGCTTTCCCGGCGGGATGGGAGGCTTGAGCGGCCGCTCCGCGATCCGCTGGGCGACTCCGGTGATGTCCTGGTCGATGCGGTTCATCACCGAACGTTGGAAGCTGATGGTGACGATCGCGTCGCTGACCAGCACGCCGCCCCCCACGAGGACCAGCATCAGCGAGACCAGCGTCAGCCACAACGGCAGCTTCCGGACCCCGTCGCCGAGCTGGCGCCTCGCCGGGGCGGGGGACGCGTCCCCCGGATCGCCCGGAGGCGGGTTGGTGCGGGCTCGGACTGCGGTCACCGAGGCTCGCGCAGCACGTACCCGACGCCCCGGAGCGTCTGGAGCATTTTCTTCTCTCCGGTGTCGATCTTGCGCCGTAGGTACGAGACGTAGGACTCGACCACGTTCATGTCGCCGCCGAAGTCGTAATGCCACACGTGCTCGAGGATCTGTCGTTTCGACAGCACGATCCGGGCGTTCACCATGAAATAGCGCAGCAGGGTGAATTCGGTGGGGGACAGGGACACCAGCTGGCCCGCCTTCCACACCTCATGGGTCTCCTCGTTGAGCTCGATGTCCTCGAAGACGAGGGTGGGCGATTCCCGAGCGCCGTCGCTCTTGCCCGCGCGGCGCAGGATCACCCGCAGCCTGGCGACGACTTCTTCGAGGCTGAAGGGCTTGGTGACGTAGTCGTCCCCGCCGATGGTGAGCCCGGTCAGCTTGTCTTCGAGGGAGTCTCGGGCAGTGAGGAAGAGGACGGGGCATTCGGTGCCCATCTCCCGAACCCGGCGCAAGAGGGTGTACCCGTCCATGCCGGGCAGCATGACGTCGAGGATCATCGCGTCGGGCGGCTCCTTGGTCACCACTGCCAACGCGTCGGTGGGGTTATGCGCCTCTTTGACGTTGAACCCCTGGGCTAGGAGGCACTCGCGGAGCAGGTAGGCGATGTTCGGCTCGTCGTCGACGATGAGGATGGACGACGTCCGGGCTCCCGAATTCGAGGCCAGCGTTGCAGTCATACCCCATATTCTGGGCGATGAGACCGAGAGTTGGGTGAAAGAAGTCTGTGAATCAGTTGTGAATGTCCCGGACCTTCCCTGACGAGGCAGGCCGGGGGAAGTCCGTCAATGCGAGGGGCACACGCGGACGACTTCGTCGTGCGCCTGGTTCAGGTTGTCCCACGCGGAGTCCCAGCGCTCCCACGGGATGCCGACATCGGGGAAAAGGGGGGCGATGCCGCCGCCGGTGTTGACCATCTCGCGCAGGATCACGGCGTACATGTCGTATTTCCGGAGCGGATCGGTCCGAGTGTCGTACTTCGGGACGCCCGCGAGGCCCCGGACGACCGCGCCGTGCGCGGTGCTCAGGAAGAAGGAGAGTTTGTCGATCTCCGGCTCGGCGGCGAAGTAGTCGTCGGTGCTCTCCACCTTCACCCGCCACGTGAGGTAGGCGGGCTCGATGGGGGCCCAGGTGTTGTTGACGCGCCGACAGGCGTCCTCGAAGCTGCCGACGCCGGTGCGGGGGACGGATCCGGTGCGGGAGGCGTCCGGCATCCGCGTGTCGAAGGCGTACGGGCCGCTGGACTCGAAAGGCTCGTTGTCGTCCGTTGGGTTCCACGAGGTCGGGTTCATATGCGCCGGTCCGGCGATGGCTTGCGGGGTGGCTTCAGCCGAGGGCCTGGCCGTGACGAACACGCTGGCGGCGATGAGGCCTCCCGCCAAGCCGAGGCCCGCGAGCCGCCGGCCCCTTCGCTGAGAGAGCCGGGCCGTCCGAGAGCGCGCGCTCTTTCCCATGTGACTCCAATCGCATTCCACTCGAAGCCTCATGCTAGCACCCGGCGGTCGGACCTTGAAAGAGCTGGGAAGAGCAGTGTGAAAGAGCCGGGGAACGACGAGGGAGGTCGCCGCGCGGGGCTCGATTACCTGCGGAGCGCCTTTCTCGCGAGCCAGTTCCCGATGAACTGGGCGAGCTGCACGAAGAGCACGATGAGCAGCACGGACACGAGGGTGACGTCCCAGCGGAAGCGGTTGTAGCCGTAGGTGATGGCGAAATCCCCGACCCCGCCGCCGCCGACAACGCCGGCCATCGCCGACATGTCGACGATGCCGACCAGCACGAAGGTGTAACCGAGGATGAGCGGGCCGAGGGCTTCGGGGATGAGCAGGGTCAGGATGATCCGCAGCGGGCTGGCCCCGACGGCTCGGGCGGCCTCGATGACGCCGGGGTCGATGGTGACGAGGTTTTGCTCCACGATCCTGGCGATGGCGAAGGCGGCGGACACCACCATGACGAAGATGGCGGCTTGGATGCCGATGGTCTTGTGGACCGCGGCAAGGGTGATCGGGCCGAGGGCCGCGACGAGGAGCACGAACGGGATCGGCCGGATGATGTTGACGGCCACGTTCAGCACGATGTGCGCGAACCGGTTCGCGAGCAGCCCGCCGGGCCTGGAGCAGTACAGGATCACGCCGAGGATCAGCCCGAGGACTCCGCCGAAGACCGCGGTGACCAGCACCATCCACAGGGTGTCCGCGAAAGCCTCGCCGAGCTGCGGGCCGAGCCGCCGCCAGCTGGAGTCGGCCCCGAACCAGCCGATGAGGTGGTCGATCATGACGAAGCCTCCTGCACCACGACGGCCCTTGTGGCGGCTTTGAGTTTGTCGATCAGCCTGGCGACTTCCTCGGCGGGGCCGTCGAACTCGAAACTGATGTTGCCGAACGTTTGGGATTTCAAGCTGGCGACTCCGCCGTAGACGACCTCGAAGCGGACGCCGGCGCGGACGGCCTCGGCGAGCAGCGGGCCGACGCGCACGTCGTCCCGGATGTCGACGGCCACGATCGTGCCGGGGTGGCGCTCGGCGATCCGTGCGAGGTCCGCCCCCTCCGGGGCGTGCCGGAGCACGGTGCCGACGAAATTGCGGCTGATCTCGCTCTGCGGATCGGCGAAGACGTCGAAGACCGTCCCGGTCTCGACCACTTTGCCCTTGGCCAGCACCGCGACGCGGTCGGCGACGGCCCGCACGACGGACATCGAATGGGTGATCGCCACGATGGTCACGCCGAACTCCGTGTTGACCGAGCGCAGCAAGCGCAGCACGTCCTCGGTGGTCTCCGGGTCCAGCGCGCTGGTCGCCTCGTCGGCCAGGAGGACAGAGGGACCGCTCGCGAGCGCGCGCGCGATCCCGACGCGCTGCTTCTGCCCGCCGGAGAGCTGGTCGGGGTAGTGCTTCGCCTTGTCGGCGAGGCCGACGAAATCAAGCAGTTCGGCGACGCGCGCCTGGCGTTTCGCGGCGGGCCAGCCCGCGACCTTCAACGGGTAGGCCACATTGCCCGCCACCGTCCGGGAGCGGAAGAGGTTGAACTGTTGGAACACCATGCCCACGTCGGCGCGCACCGCGCGCAGCCCGCGCTCGGACAACGCCGACACCTCGGTCCCGTGCACCAGCACCCTGCCCGAGCTGGGCCTCTCCAGCCCGTTGATCATCCGGATCAACGTGGACTTCCCCGCGCCGGAATAGCCGATCATCGCGAAGATCTCGCCTGCCGGGATGTCGATGCTCACCTGGTCGACGGCGGTGACCAGGCGGCTTCCTGCCCGGTAGGTCTTGCTGACGTTCTCGAACCGAATGCCGTGCTCTGCGCTCGCTGGTTTTTCCGGGGTCACTGTCCCGCCCGGATCTTGGCCTCGACGTCCGCGAGGATCGCCTGGAGTTCGGCGGCGGGTCTGGTCACGGCCACCTGTGTTCCTTTGGATTCCGTGTTGTACGCGTCGTTCACCGGTTTGGAGTGGTAGATATCCGCGAGCTTCGGGTAGAGCGGGTTGTCCTTGTCCTCGGGCCGCACCACGATGACGTTGATGTATTGCGCCGAGTTCGGATCGTTCGGATCGTCCTTGGCCAGCGCCGTCCTCGGGTCGATCCCCGAATCGCTCAGGTAGTTGTTGTTGACGACCGCGCCGTCGACGGAGTCCAGAGAACGAGCGGTCTGGGCCGGGTCGACCAGCACGAGGCTGACTTTGGACGCTGCCTTGTCCACATCGTTCGCGGTCGGGCTCAAGCGGTTCCCGACCAGCCGGATGAGCCCAGCCGCGCGCAGCACGAACAGGGCGCGCCCCTGGTTGGAAGGGTCGTTCGGCACCGCGATCTGGCCGCCTCGGGGGATCTCGGCGAGCGTCTTGTGCTTATGCGAGTACAGGCCGAGCGGCACGATGAAGGTGGCCGCGACCGGGGTGAGATGCGTGTTGTGCGCGACGTTGTACTCGGCGAGGAAGCGCAGGTGCTGGAAGAGGTTCGCGCCCAACTGGCCTTGGGCGAGCGCGTCGTTCGGCTGCTGGTAGTTGGTGAAGTTGACCGTGTCGATGGTGATCCCCTGGCGCTTCGCCTCGGCGACGAAGGTGTTCCAGCTGTCCTTCCCCGCGTCCGTGGTCCCGAGCAGCACGGTGTTCGCCCCGCCGCTCGTGGTTGTGGCGCTGAAGTTCAGGAGGGCGACGAGCGCCGAGAGCACCACCACGACGGACACCGCCGCGGCTCCGAGGAGCAGCAGGCCCTGGGCGGAGCCGGCCACGAGGTCGCGCCGCGTCTTCGGGGCCGTCGCGTTCACCGGGCGCTCCTTCGTGTCGCGTCTTTTCTCACCTGCCGTGTTCCCTGCCTCGCGGTCGGGCGGGCTCACCTTACCGGGCTCGCGGTCGTCGGTCCGGCCCCGCCGCTCCGGCCGACCGGCTATTTCTGGTCGGCCCGGATTTGATTCTCCAGCGCAGCGAGGACTCCTTGCAGCTCTGCGGGAGTTTTCTTCACGTCGATCTGAGAGCCTTTGGACTGCCTGGCGAAGGCTTCTTGCACCGGCTTGGAATGGTAGATATCGGCGAGCCGCTGGTAGAGCGGGTTGTCTTTGTCCTCGGGCCGCACCACGATGACGTTGATGTACTGCTCCATCCGCGCCCGCTTCTGCGGATCGGGGTCGCCGAGGGCGCTCGGGTCGTCCTTGGCCAACGCGGCCGAGGGGTCCACCCCGGCGGAGGGGAGCCACGTGTTGTTGATGACCGCCGCGTCGTCCTCGTCGTAGCCCCGGACGAGGAAGTCGGACTTGATGGCCTCGACGACGACTTTCGAGCTCGGGTCGACGTCGTCTTTGGTGGGCGATGTCGGGTCGCCCTTCAAGACGACCAGCCCCGCGTCGCGGAGCACGAGCAGCGCCCTCGCGGTGTCCGGCGGGTAGTCGGGGATGGCGACTTTCCCGCCCTGCGGGATCTCGGCGAGCGTCTTGTGCTGCTTGGAGTACAGGCCGAGCGGCACGATGTAGGTGGAGGCGACGGGGACGAGCTGCGTGTTGTGCGCCACGTTGTACCTGGCGAGGGAGCGGAGGTGCTGGGCGAGGTTCACGTCGATCTGCTTGCTCGCGAGCTCGTCGTTTGGGCCGATGTAGTCCCAGGAGGAGACGACTTCGAGGTCGATGCCGTGGCTCTTCGCCTCCTGGGCGAAGGCTTTCCACCCCTCGCCCTTGTCGTCGGTGGTGCCGATCTTGATCGTCGTTGCCGGGGTTTCCGAGGAGCCGCACGCTCCGAGCGTTCCGACGGTCAGGCACACGGCGGCCAGGGCGGTCGCGCGGCGCAAGAAGCCGCCCGCCGCCGCGCGGAGCGCAGCTTCGCGGGTCGTCCCACGGATGGGCTGCTCGGTTGTCGCGGACATCTCGCCCACCGGACGCTCCTCGTCGTGATCTCGCCCCCGCCGGAGGCCTGTGGCGCTCGCTTCGCGAGTGAGCCTTTGCTGTCGCTGGCCGAGCACACTGTAACAAGCGAACCGTTTCTGATCTCGGAGCCTGGGGAAATCCCGGATCTTCTCCGCGTTCGCTGTTACTGTCCCGGCATGACTGCGCGCGATCCTGGTCGCCGGCCTCGGCTGCTCGACCTCTTCTCGGGTTGCGGCGGATTGTCCCTCGGGTTCGAGGCTGCGGGGTTCGAAGTCGCCGCCGCCGTGGACAACTGGCCCGAGGCGCTGGCTGTCTACCGGCGCAACTTCCGGCATCCGGCGATCGAGCTGGACCTGGGCGATGTGGACCTGGCCAAGGCGGTGCTGAGCGAATGGACGGCGGGCGTGGACGGGATCATCGGCGGCCCGCCGTGCCAGGACTTCTCCTCGGCGGGGCGGCGGGTCGAGGCCGACCGGGCCGACCTCACCGAGAAGTTCGCGCGGCTGGTCGCGGCGTTCCTGCCCAAATTCTTCGTCATGGAGAACGTCGAGCGGGCGGCGAAGGCAGCTGCGCTGCGCCGGGCGGTGGAGATCTTCGAGGCGAGGGGCTACCACGTGGCCCGGACGGTGCTCGACGCGTCGCGGTGCGGGGTGCCGCAAATCCGCAAGCGCCTGTTCACCATCGGCTTTCTCGACCAGGGGAGCACCGCGAAGGCGATGGCGGCGTTGACGGAGAACCTGGCCCCGTCGCCGATGACGTTGCGCGACTACTTCGGCGGCGCGTTGGACTTCGACCATTACTACCGCCATCCGCGCAGCTACGCCCGCCGGGCGGTGTTCTCGGTGGACGAGCCGTCGCCCACCGTCCGGGGGGTGAACCGCCCGGTGCCTTCTGGCTATCCTGGCCATCCCGGCGACACCGCGCCGGTGACGGAGGGGCTGCGCCCGCTCACCACGGCGCAGCGGGCCATGGTGCAGACGTTCCCTTCGGATTTCTGGTTCGGGGCCACGAAAACCGCCGCCGAGCAGATGATCGGCAACGCGGTCCCGGTGAAACTGGCCCAATACGTCGCCGAGGCGGTGCGCGGAGCCCTCGCCGACGAGCCCGCCGCGCTGTCGGCGCGCGCGGACGTCGCGGGCTGACGGGCGGCGGAGAAGCCCCCGTGACTGGGGGAAACGCTCGTACGAGCCGCAGAATGGGCCGTTCCGCCCGTCAACCCTGTTTTCGGGCGAAGAACTCCACCGGCTGCGCGTTACGCGACTCTCGGCGGCGTGACACGGCAGTGCGCATGGTTTCTGAGGCCATTGGGGGGTACAATGAGGAAATAATGAGCGAGAAGAAGAACAGCGAGAAAAAGAACGCTGAGAAGTCCACGTACGGGGCGAGCTCCATCACCATTCTCGAAGGGCTCGAAGCCGTTCGCAAGCGTCCCGGCATGTACATCGGCTCCACCGGGGAGCGCGGTCTGCACCACCTCGTCCAAGAGGTCGTCGACAACTCGGTGGACGAGGCCATGGCCGGGTACGCGACCCGCGTCGACGTCACCTTGCTCGCCGACGGCGGGATCGAGGTCGTCGACGACGGCCGAGGCATCCCGGTCGCGCCGCACGCCTCCGGCCCGCCGACGGTGGAGGTCGTCCTCACTGTCCTGCACGCGGGCGGCAAGTTCGACTCCGACTCCTACGCGGTCTCCGGCGGCCTGCACGGCGTCGGCATCTCCGTGGTCAACGCGCTCTCGTACAAGCTCGAAGTCGAGATCGACGTGGACGGGCACCACTGGACCCAGGCGTACGACAACGCCAAGCCGGGGCCTTTGGTGAAGGGCGCGGCGGTCAAGCGCACCGGCACGACGGTCCGGTTCTGGGCGGACCCGAAGATCTTCGAGACCACCCGCTACGACTTCGACACCATCGCCAGGCGGCTGCAGGAGATGGCCTTCCTCAACAAAGGCTTGATCATCACCCTCACCGACCTGCGCGAGGGGCAGATCGACGCCTCCGACGAGGGCGAGGGCGTCGACACCGCCGAGCTGGTCCGCTCCGAGGGGGACGACGAGGCCAAGGCTCCGGCGGTCAAGCGCAGGGAGTACCACTACCCTGGCGGTCTGCACGACTACGTGGCGCACATCAACCGGACGAAGACCGCCATCCACACCTCCATCGTCAGCTTCGAGGGCAAGGGCGAGGGCCACGAGGTCGAGATCGCGATGCAGTGGAACTCGGGCTACACCGAGTCGGTCTACACCTTCGCGAACACGATCAACACGCATGAGGGCGGCACGCACGAGGAGGGCTTCCGCGCGGCGCTCACCTCGACGGTGAACAAATACGCCCGCGATAAGAAGATCCTCAAGGAGAAGGACAAGAACCTCTCCGGCGACGATGTGCGCGAGGGCCTGTCGGCGGTCATCTCCGTCAAGCTCAGCGAGCCGCAGTTCGAGGGCCAGACCAAGACCAAGCTCGGCAACACCGAGATCCGCTCGTTCGTGCAGAAGATCTGCAACGAGGAGCTGGCCCACTGGTTCGAGGCGAACCCCAGCGAGGCGAAGGTCATCGTCAGCAAGGCGCAGCAGGCCGCGCAGGCCCGCGACGCCGCGCAGAACGCGCGGGCGCTGGTGCGCCGCAAGTCCGCGACCGACATCGGCGGCCTGCCCGGCAAGCTCGCCGACTGCCGCTCGAAGGACCCGAGCAAGTCCGAGGTCTACATCGTGGAGGGCGACTCGGCGGGCGGCTCGGCCAAGAGCGGGCGCAACTCGGAGTTCCAGGCGATCCTGCCGATCCGAGGCAAGATCATCAACGTCGAGAAGGCCCGGATCGACCGGGTGCTCAAGAACACCGAGGTGCAGTCGATCATCACCGCCTTCGGCACCGGCATCCACGACGAGTTCGACCTCGCGAAGCTGCGCTACCACAAGATCGTGCTCATGGCCGACGCGGACGTGGACGGCCAGCACATCTCCACGCTGCTCTTGACGCTGCTGTTCCGGTTCATGCGCCCGCTGGTGGAGCACGGCCACGTGTACCTCGCGGCCCCGCCGCTCTACAAGCTCAAGTGGCAGCGCGCGGAGCCGGAGTACGCCTACTCGGACCGCGAGCGCGACTCCCTGCTGTCGATCGGCCTTGGGTCGGGGAAGAAGATCAACAAAGACGACGGCATCCAGCGCTACAAGGGTCTTGGCGAGATGAACGCCAAAGAGCTGTGGGAGACCACGATGGACCCGGACACCCGGACGCTGCGCCTGGTCACCATGGACGACGCGGCTGCAGCGGACGAGCTGTTCTCGATCCTGATGGGCGAGGACGTGCCCGCGCGCAGAGGTTTCATCGCGCGCAACGCGAAGGACGTGAGATTCCTCGATGTGTGACCGTCTCGACGCCTGACCTCGCCGACTTCTCTTAGGAGCTTCTCGCAATGACCGAACCAACTGACACCTCGCCGCCGCGCGACCGCATCGAGCCGGTCGACCTCGGCCAGGAGATGCAGCGCAGCTTCATCGACTACGCGATGAGCGTCATCGTCAGCCGCGCCCTGCCGGACGTGCGCGACGGCCTCAAACCGGTGCACCGGCGCATCCTGCACGCCATGCAGGACCAGGGCTTCCGGCCCGACCGAGGCTATGTGAAGTCCGCGCGCCCGGTCTCCGAGACGATGGGCAACTACCACCCGCACGGCGACTCGGCGATCTACGACGCCCTGGTCCGCATGGCCCAGCCGTGGTCTTTGCGCTACCCGCTCATCGACGGGCAGGGCAACTTCGGCTCCCGAGGCAACGACGGGGCCGCGGCGATGCGCTACACCGAGGCCCGCCTCGCGCCGCTGGCGCTGGAGATGGTCCGCGACATCGACGCGGAGACCGTCGACTTCGTCCCGAACTACGACGGCAAGACCGAGGAGCCCTCGGTCCTGCCAGCGCGGATCCCGAACCTCCTGGTCAACGGTTCTGGCGGCATCGCGGTCGGCATGGCGACCAACATCCCGCCGCACAACCTGCGCGAGGTGGCCGACGCGGTCTTCTGGGCGCTGGAGCACCACGACGCGGACGAGGCGACCACGCTAGAGGCGGTCAAGGAGATCGTCAAGGGCCCGGACTTCCCGACCGCGGGCCTCATCGTCGGCACCGACGGCATCGCCGACGCGTACACCACCGGGCGCGGCTCGATCCGGATGCGCGGGGTCGTGGAGATCGAGGAGGACTCGGGCGGACGGACCATCCTGGTCATCACCGAGCTGCCGTACCAGGTCAACCCGGACAACATGATCCTCGCCATCGCCGAGCAGGTCCGCGACGGCAAGATCGCGGGCATCGCGCAGATCGACGACGAGTCCTCCGACCGCATCGGCATGCGCATCGTCGTCACGCTCAAGCGCGACGCGGTGGCCCGCGTGGTGCTCAACAACCTCTACAAGCATTCGCAGCTGCAGACGAACTTCGGCGCGAACATGCTCGCCATCGTGGACGGGGTGCCGCGCACGCTGCGCCTGGACCAGATCATCCGGCTCTACGTGGCGCATCAGATCGAAGTCATCGTCCGGCGCACCCAGTACCTCCTGCGCAAGGCCGAGGAGCGCGCCCACATCCTGCGCGGCCTCGTGAAGGCGCTCGACGCGTTGGACGAGGTCATCGCCCTGATCCGCGCCTCGGCTTCCGCCGACGAGGCGAGGGTCGGCCTGATGGAGCTCCTGGACGTGGACGAGATCCAGGCCCGCGCGATTCTCGCCATGCAGCTGGGCCGCCTCGCGGCGCTGGAGCGGCAGAAGATCTTCGACGAGCTCGCCGAGATCGAAGAGGAGATCGCCGACTACAAGGACATCCTCGCCAAGCCGGAGCGCCAGCGCGCCATCGTCCGAGACGAGCTCAAAGAGATCGTGGACAAGCACGGCGACGAGCGCCGCACGCGGATCATCGCCGCCGAGGGCGACGTGCGCGACGAGGACCTCATCGCGCAGGAGGACGTGGTCGTCACGATCACCGAGACCGGCTACGCCAAGCGCACCAAGACCGAGCTGTACCGCAGCCAGAAGCGCGGCGGCAAGGGCGTGCAGGGCGCGGCGCTGAAGCAAGACGACATCGTCGCGCACTTCTTCGTCTGCTCCACCCACGACTGGATCCTGTTCTTCACCACCCGAGGCCGGGTCTACCGGATCAAGGCGTACGAGCTGCCCGACATGAACCGCGCGGCCAGAGGCCAGCACGTGGCGAACCTTTTGGCGCTGCAGACTGAGGAGAAGATCGCCCAGGTCATCCACCTGCGGACCTACGAGGACGCGCCGTACCTCGTGCTTGCGACCAAGCGCGGCCTGACCAAGAAGTCGCGCCTGACCGAGTTCGACTCCAACCGCTCCGGCGGCATCGTCGCGGTGAACCTCAAGGACGACGACGAGCTGGTCGGGGCCGCGCTCTGCTCGGCGGACGACGACCTCTTGCTCGTCTCAGAGCACGGCCAGTCGATCCGCTTCCACGCCAACGACGAGCAGCTGCGCCCGATGGGCCGCGCGACCTCCGGCGTGCTCGGCATGCGGTTCAACGAGGACGACCAGCTGCTCGCGATGAACGTGGTCCGCGACGGCGCGTACCTCTTGGTCGCCACCTCCGGCGGCTACGCGAAGCGCACCGACCTCGGCGAGTACCCGGCGCAGGGCCGGGGCGGCAAGGGCGTGCTCACGGTGCAGTACGACCGGCGGCGCGGCGGCCTGGTCGGCGCGGTGATCGTGGACGACGACACCGAGCTGTACGCCATCACCAGCGGCGGCGGCGTCATCCGCACCGCGGCGCGCCAGGTGCGCAGGGCTGGGCGGCAGACCAAGGGCGTGCGGCTGATGAACCTCGCGGAAGGGGACCGGCTCATCGCGGTGGCCCGCAACGACGAAGACTCGGCGGGGTCGGGCGAATAGGGCGCTTGCCACAAGAATGTTCGCTTCAACAAAGTTTGGTAGTGTGACTGTCCCATGAGCACCCCCCCGCCCGTCGGCGGCAGAGACACAGCACAGTCGCCGGAGCAGGAGCCGCCGACCACGGCTTTGCCGAAGGTCGCCGCCCCGTCGCGCAAATCGACGGAGCGCATCTCCCCCGCCTCGGACTCGGTGTCGGCGGTGACCGCCCGCCTCGCCGACTCCCGGCGGCCCTCGGCCGACCGCGCCGCCGCGAAGCCCGCCGTCGGCGCGGCGGCCGCCCAGCAGCCCAAGGCCGTCGCGAGCCGCCCGCAGCAGCCCGGCGGCCCGCTGCGGGCGCAAGTGCAGGTGCGCTGGGTGGACCCGTGGACGGTCTTGAAGGTCACCGCCGCCGTGGCGGTCGTCCTCTTCGTCGCCTGGATGATCGGTGTCGCGATCCTCTATGCCCTGCTCGAAGCGATCGGCGTGATGGGGAAGATCAACTCCGGCCTTGGGGACTTCTCCAGCGGCGCGACGGAGAGCAGCGACATCGTCACCCCCGGCATGGTGTTCGGCTTCTCCGCGCTCGTCGGCGTCGTCAACGTCGTCCTGGTGACCGCACTGACGACAGTGGGGGCGTTCATCTTCAATCTCTGCGTCGATCTCATCGGCGGAGTCGAGATCACGCTCGCCGACCCCGAGTAGGAGCTGGACGGAGCCGCCGGTCAGAAGCGAATTGTGGAAAACTGGGCGGATACGGTAAAGTGTCACGGTCGCCAAGGCGGCATTCGGGCCTATAGCTCAGGTGGTTAGAGCGCTTCGCTGATAACGAAGAGGTCCCTGGTTCAAGTCCAGGTAGGCCCACACAAGACACTGCAGGCCAGAAGGTTTCGCAGAGCGCGCGGAGGAGTTCTCGCTGGCTTTGTCGAGCGCTCCCGCCACGGCTTCCAGATCCTCAGGGGAGAGGGGCTGCGACCTGTTCCCACGTCCCAGCCGCCAGCGTGGCATGGTCGAATGACGCCAGCCCCGTCCGGGGAAACCGGGGACGGTTCACTAGGGTGTGCTTATGGACTTGCGGCGGCTTCGTGCGATCGAGCGGGCCGCAGAGCCTTTGCTGTCCGGGCGCGATGGCTCTGAGCCTCCCCAGGTGCTGCTGTTTCGTTTCGAGCCGTCCGGCATGGTTGGTATTTCTGTCGGCAACCCGGACACGGCCTCCCGTGTCGGGGTGCTTGTGCCGGACAGACTGCCGCGAGCACGAGGCGGACTGGACTTCCGCCGCAATGTCGAGCTTGCCGCCGTGCTGCGCGCCGCGACCAAGGCCGTGCTCGGCCCGGTTGACGACGCGGCTGTGCTCGTGCTGCAAAGCGACGATCTCGGACCAGCCTCGATGACACTGCGAAAGGAGCTGCGCGCTCTGCCGGCCACGAGCGCTCGGGAAGACCAACAGGTGACGTTGATCGGGCACGGCCTCGGGCGTAAAGCTGTGGTCGAAGCGGTGGAGGGATCGCCAGACAAATTGGCCGACCGCGTGGTGCTCATCCAGCACCTGAAGAACCCGCGCGCCCGTCCCTCCCGATACGAGGGGACGCAATGGCACCACGTCCAAGAACCCCCAGGCGCAGGCCCCTACTGGTGTCCCGACGACACGTCGCTCAGCGCGGTCGCAGCCATAGTGGCCGGCTCCCCATTGGGAACCTAAGAGGCGGAGCGAGAAGCCAACCGCATATTGGAGGTGTTCCACAGTGGCTCCAGCGTCTGATGTGGTCTCGAAGCATCAGCACGGGAGGCCAGGGCGGATCACCGGCTATTCTTGATAGAGAACTATTTGGCTGTTCCAGCCTCGCGTAAGAAGGTGACGATACCGATGCCCCGACCTCCGAAAGCGCTCAGCGCGCTCGTCGCGATCGCCCTCGGCCTCATGCCCGTCGGCGGCTCCGCTTCCCTCGCGGCGGCGGGCCCCGTGGTCCATGCCCCGGACGGCGCTCTGGACGACCCGAACAACCCGAACAACCCGAACGGCTTCGAGCAATCCGACGATCCCTACAACCGCGACTTGAAGAATAGGGTGGTCGAACCGCTCAACCCCATGCCGCCCTCTCCGCCGAACAGAAAACCGATCATCCCTTAAGAGGTCCGGCCACACAGCGCCTTCTCCTCGAGGCACATGCCCGCTGCGGCTCGAACTTGCGCGATAGGCCCACGTGTCCGTTGCCGCTCTGCGCCCGGTCTCAGATTCGGCCCCGGCGTGAGCTCACGGGGGCGGGGCGTAGCCGCGGGCTCTCACGAGTTCGTGGACGATGCGGGTGAAGGCCGAGGCCGCCGTGCTGGTGTAAGACCCGTGCCTGCGCAGGAGCGCGACCGTGCGGGCGGGCAGGGGCGGATCGAGCGGGATGGGCGTGAGACGGGGGTGCTCGTGGGTGATGGCGTCGGGCAGGACGGTGGCGAGGGAGGCGCGTCGGACGATCTCGGTGAGGGCTTGGATGGAGTTGGCCTCGACCGCGATCCTCGGCGCGACGCGATGCTCGGCGAAGTAGGCGTCGATGTGGCCCCGGGTGGCGAAGTCGGCGCTGAGGAGGGCGAGGTGCTCGTCTTCGAGCGCGTGGACGGGCAGCGGGTTCGGCAGCGTCTGGGCGCGCGGGGCTCCGACGACGAGGCTGAGGGTTTCGGTGAACAGCGCGCTGGCGGCGATTCCGGGCGGATGGGAGCCCGCGAAGGCGATGCCGAGGTCGAGATCGTCGGCGAGCAAAGCCGTTTCCATGCGGTCCTGGGGCAGCTCGGCCAGCGTCAGGCCGACGCCGGGGTGGCGGCTGTGGAGTTCGGCGGCGAGCGGGCCGACGAGGTAGGCGGTGAACGTGGGCGTGACCCCGAGGCGCAGATGGCCTCGGGAGAGGTCGTGGACATCGTGCACGGCGCGCTCTGCCGCGGCCAGCTCGCGCAGCGCCCGTCGGGCGTGCGCGGTGTAGGCGGCTCCGGCATCGGTGAGCCGCACCGTCCGTCCGGTGCGGTCCAGCAGTTGCGCGCCGAGGGCTCGTTCGAGCTGCTTGATCTGCTGGGAGAGCGTGGGCTGGGAGATGTGGAGCTCTTCGGCGGCGCGGGTGAAGTTCCCATGTTCGGCGACGGCGAGCAGATAGCGCAGGTGGCGGAGTTCGGCGACGGCCATGGCACAGACTATAGGCGAGAGCAATGGATTCTATGGCTAGAAGGTATTGGACACTATAGGAACAGTTCATGCATGCTGGATGTCGTCGGATAGTTCACGAGAAAAGGACGCGCCACCTATGATCCACGCCCAGTTCGACCCCGCCGCCCGTCAGGCGCTCGCCGTCGCGGCGGTCGAGGCCAAGACCCGCAAAGACCTCACCTGGCAACAGATCGCCGACGCGGCGGGCCTGTCTGCGGCCTTCACGACGGCCGCCGTCCTCGGCCAGCACCCGTTGCCGGAGCAGTCCGCCAACGCCGTCGCCGAGCTGCTGGAGCTGGGCCCGGACGCGGCGCGGCTCCTGCAAACCATCCCGACCCGAGGCTCGATCCCCGGCGGCGTGCCGACCGACCCGACCATCTACCGCTTCTACGAGGTGCTCCAGGTCTACGGCACGACGCTCAAGGCGCTGATCCACGAGCAGTTCGGCGACGGCATCATCAGCGCTATCAATTTCAAGCTGGACGTGCAGAAGGTCCCCGACCCCGAGGGCGGCGAGCGCGCCGTCATCACCCTGGACGGCAAGTATCTGCCGACCAAGCCGTTCTGACTCCGACCGGCCCAAGGAGGACCGCCATGGATTTCATCCAACGCACCGTCGACCTCGCCCGACAGAACGTCGCCGAGGGCGGCCGCCCGTTCGCGACCGTGATCGTCCGGGACGGCGAGATCCTCGCCGAGAGCGCCAACAAGGTCGCCCAGACGGGCGACCCCACCGCCCACGCGGAGATCCTCGCGATCCGCGAGGCGTGCGCGAAGCTGGGGACCGAGCATCTTGTCGGCGCCACGATCTACGTCCTGGCCCACCCTTGCCCGATGTGTCTGGGCTCGTTGTACTACTGCTCCCCGGACGAGGTCGTCTTCCTGACCACTCGCGAGGAGTACGCGCCGCACTACGCGGACGACCGCAGGTACTTCGAGCTGGCCACCTTCTACGACGAGTTCGCCAAACCCTGGCAGGACCGCCGGCTGCCCATGCGCCACGAGCCGCGCGAGGAGGCCAGAGCGGTCTACCGGTTCTGGCAGGAGCGCAACGCCCCTGGCCCCCTCGCGGCGGCGCTGGAGACCTCGGGAATGTAGCTTATGCTTAGCTCACTCGGCGGGTTATCATGATGGCGTGCACTGGTCAGACGCGCTTCCGAGCTTTCTCATAGGCCTTCGCGAGGGGCTGGAGGCGGGGCTCGTCGTCACAATTCTGCTCGCCGCGGTCGGCAAAGCCGCAGGAGGCCAGGCGCGTCGGCGCATGCTGCCGGTGTGGGTCGGCGCGCTCACGGCGCTCGCGGTCTCGGCGAGCTTCGCGGCGGTCCTCACGTTCTCCACGAGCCTGCTCGACGCGCGGGGGCAGCAAATCCTCGGCGGCCTTTTGAGCGTGCTGGCCGTCGTGCTGGTCACGGCGATGATCTTCTGGATGCGCGGGGCCGCTCGGACGTTGTCCTCGCAGTTGCGCGAGAAGGTCGAGTCCGCGTTGGAGATCGGCTCGGGGGCCGTGGCGCTCACCGCGTTCTTGTCCGTGGCGCGCGAAGGGCTGGAGACCACTCTTTTCCTCTGGACGTCGGCGAAGGCGACCGGGGAGTCCGTCGCGCCGGTGATCGGCGCGACGCTGGGCCTCGCCGCCGCCTTCGCGCTCTGCGTGCTGCTCTACCGGCGCGCGATCCGGTTGAACCTCGGCGTGTTCTTCGGCCGCACGGCGGTGCTGCTCGTGGTCATCGCGGCGGGAGTTCTGGCGTACGGAGTCGGCGACTTGCAGGCCACCGGCCTGATCCCCGGCGCGTCCTGGCTCGCCTTCGATTTCGGCGTGGTCGCGCCCGCAGACTCCTGGTGGGTCACGCTGATCACCGGGATCACCCAGCTCACCCCGCGCATGACCGTGCTGCAGGTGACGGTCTGGGCCGTGTACCTCGTGGGCGTGCTCGCCGCGTTCTTCTTGGAGGGCAAGGAGCCCGCGCCCGAGCGCCCGGCCGGGCAGAAGCGGTCCGCGTGGTTCGAACGCGCGCTGCAGCGCGGGCCGTGGCGGCTCGCCCTGGCCGCGATCCTGATCCCGGTCGCGCTCGCCGCCGCGGCGATCTGGGCGCTGCCCTCCGCCGAGCGCCCCGCCGCGAAAGCCACGGTGACCGCGACCAGCTGCGGGGCGGACTTCAAGCCGACGCGGGCGGGGACGCAGACCATCACGGTGGCGAACAAGTCGAAGAAGGCGGGCGAGATCAACCTGCTCAACAGCGCGGGCGCGGTGGTCGGCGAGATCGAGACCCTGGCCCCGAACACCAGCGCGGAGCTGACCGCGACGCTCGCGAACGGGGCGTACACCCTGCGCTGCTTCATGGCGGGGGAGCAGCCGAGGGATTCGGCGGCTGTGTTCGTGAGCGGGAGCGCGGAGGGCCCGGCCCCGCTGCCGGTGGCCAAGGTGACCGAGGAGGACCTCAAGCCGGTGATCGCCGCGTACACCGAGTACGTGCAGGGCAAGCTCGCCGTGTTCGCGCCGCAGTTGGACGCGATCCGGGCGGCCCTCGCGCGCGGCGACGCGGCCGGGGCGCGGGCCGCGTGGCTGCCCGCGATGGTGACCTGGGACGAGATCGGGGCGGCCTACGGCAGTTTCGGCGAGTACGGCGACGCGATCGACATGCTGCCCCATGGGCTGCCGGACGGCCCCAGGGACAAGGAGTTCGTCGGCCTGCGCCGACTGGAGCGCGGCCTGTGGCACGGCTAGGACCCCGCCGCGCTCGTGGCGGTCCTCGACGCGATCAGCGCGAGCGTCGCGGACCTGCGCGGGCATCTGGACAAGGTCATGACCGAGCCGAAAGACTTCATCAACCGTCCGCACGAGGTGCTCGAGGACATGCTCCGCTTCCAGCTCATGGGGTACACCGACCAAGGCGGCGGGGCGGAGTACGCCGAGGTCCAAGCGGGGGCGGCGGCCACGCGGGCCTTGCTCGACCAGGTCGCCCCGTTGGTGGCCCCGCGCGATCCGGGCCTTTTGCCCAAGGCGAAGGCGCAGCTCGACGCGCTCGAAGCCGCGTTGCGCGCCACGCAGGCGGACGGCAAGTGGCAGCCGCTGGCCGACGTAGCGCCGCAGCGCCGACGCGTGGTCGCCGGGGCGCTCGGCGAGGTCCTCGAAACCCTCGCCGACGTGCCGCCGCTGCTCGAACTGCCCACCCGACGCTGAGCGTCCTGAGGAAGAAGAGACATTTCATGGATCTCAATCGCAGACGTTTCCTCCAAGGCGCGGCCACCGGGGCCGGAGCCGCGGCGCTCACCGGCGGCATGCTTGCCGCCGGCGCGGCGAAGGACGCGGGCGGGCAGGCCGCGTCCTTGCCCCAGCGCTACCCCTTCCACGGCGAGCGCCAGTCGGGCGTGCTCACCCCCGCGCCGTCGCAGAAGCAGAACTTCGCGAGCTTCGTGGCGCTGGATGTGACGACGACGGACCGCCGCGTCCTCGCCGAGGCGTTGCGCGCGCTCACCGACCGCGCCCGCCGCCTCACGGCGGGCGGGCCGCCCCCCGACCTCGGCGTCGGCAAGCCGCCCTCGGACAGCGACGTGCTCGGCCCCATCGTGCCCGCCGACGGGTTGACGGTGACCGTCGGCGCGGGCGCGAGCCTCTTCGACGGCAGGTTCGGCCTTGCGGAGCGCAAACCGGCGAAGCTCACCGCGATGCCGACCTTCCCCGACGACTTCCTCGACCCCGCGACCACCCACGGCGATGTGATGCTGCAGCTCTGCGCGCACCAGCCCGACACGGTGCACCACGCGCTGCGCGACATCATGCGCCCGATCCGGGGCGCGATGCAGATCCGGTGGCGCTACGACGGCTACAACTCCCCGCCAAGACCGTCGGGGACCGGGCGCAACCTGCTCGGCTTCAAAGACGGCACGGCGAACCCGGTCGACGCGGACGCGTCCGCGCTGGTGTGGGCGGACGGCGCGGACGAGCCCGAGTGGGCGAGGGGCGGCACCTACCAGGTGGTGCGCATCATCCGGATGCTCGTCGAGTTCTGGGACCGGATCTCCGTCAACGAGCAGGAGAACATGTTCGGCCGCCGCCGCGACTCAGGAGCCCCCTTGGACGGGAACGCCGAATTCGACGTCCCGGACTACGCCGCCGACCCGAACGGCGACGTGATCCCGCTCGACGCGCACATGCGGCTGGCCAACCCGCGCACCAAAGAGACCGACGACCAGCGCCTCATCCGCCGCTCATACAGCTACGACCTCGGCGTGGACGCCAACGGGAACATGGAGTGCGGGCATATCTTCGTCGCGTACCAGCAGGACGTGCAGCGCCAGTTCGAGGCTGTGCAGAAACGCCTGGCCGGGGAACCGCTCGTGGACTACGTGCAGCCGATTGGCGGCGGGTACTTCTACGTCCTGCCCGGCGTGCGGGACGAGGACGACTGGTACGGGCGCGCGCTCTTGGGCTGACCGGCTCCGCGCGCGGCGAAAGCCCCTTGCGCGGGCTGGTAAACTGAGGCCGCACGCGGCACGGAGCAATCCGGAGCCGGGCTAAGGCGCTGCTGGGAGCGTCGGCCAGCTCCGTGCATGGGGCCATGGCGCAATTGGTAGCGCAGCGCTTTTGCAAGGCGAAGGTTGTCGGTTCGAGTCCGATTGGCTCCACATTTCGTTGAATTCCTCCGCCCACAGCGCTTTTGCAAGGCACAAAAGCATCCACCGGTTCGAGTCCGATCGGCCCCACATCCCGTCGAACCCCTCCGCCCACAGCGCTTTTGCAAGGCACAAAAACATCCACCGGTTCAAAGGGGAATAGCCGCCTGGCGCGCCCGGTTGCACGGAGTATGGCTATCGAGATACCCGAATCCGTCCGGGCGCTGCTCGCGAAGTCCCCGTACACGCATCTGGTGACGCTCAACCGGGACGGCAGTCCGCAAGTGTCGCTGGTCAACCCGATTCTGCGCGGGAACGAGGTTTTGATCGCGCATTTGTCCGAGCATCAGAAGGTCCGCAACATCCGCAGGGACGGCAGGGTCTCGCTCTCGATCGAGTCCGGCACGACGAGCCCATTGGGCTTGCGCGAGTACGCCGTGCTCCACGGCAAGGCGCATATCACCGAGGGCGGGGCCGCCGAGGTGGTGAATGAGGCGATCCGCGCGGCGACCGGCGACCCGTCGGCGGTGTTCACCGACGCGGGCCCGGAGGCCGGTTTCGTCACCCATGTCGAGGTGGAGCGGATCGTCGGGGTCGGCCCCTGGGGCGGCGCGCGCTAGCTCGGGGCCGGACCGCCCCCGGCGGGCGGGCGCCGAGTGCGGCGGGCTGTTTGTCGATACAGTACTGGGATGGCTCAGAGCGTCCCCGGCAAGCAGGCGGGGGCCTCCCCTGTCGGCGCGACGGGGGAGGCGCGCGCGAGCTGGGCGCGCCAGCGGGTTTCGGCGCTGCGCAAGAACTTCCTTGCCGGGGTGGATCGGTTGAAGTCCACCGCGTTGCCGATCTTGCAGTGCTCGATCGGAGCCGGGCTGGCCTGGTTCGTCGCGAAGAACCTCGTCGGGCACCTCTCGCCGTTCTTCGCCCCCATCGCCGCGGTGATCTCGCTCGGGGTGTCGCTCGGCAGCAGATGGCGGCGCGCGGTGGAGCTGGTGTGCGGGGTGATGCTCGGCATCGCCATCGGCGATGTGCTGGTGAGCGTCATCGGGCACGGCTGGTGGCAGATCTCGTTCTTCGTCGCTGTCGCGATGGTCGCCGCCACGTTCATCGACAAGGGGCTGATCTTCCCGATGCAGGCGGCCTCGTCCTCGCTGCTGGTGGTCCTCTTCCCGCCGACGGTGGCCGGGACGAACATCGCGGGGCCGTCGCGTCTGGTGGATGCGCTGATCGGCGGGGTGATCGGCATTATGATCTCGGCGCTTTTGCCCGCGCATCCGTTTCTCCGGGCGCATCAGGCCGCGGCGGCGGCCTTGGCCACGTGCGAGACGGTGCTGCGGGGCGTCGCGGAAGGGCTCCAGGCGCGGGACGCGGCGCGGCTGGAGGAAGTGCTCGCCGCCGCGCGGGCGAGCCAGCCGCAGATCGACGCTTTGCAGACCTATGTGCGGGCCGGGGACGAGATCGTCCGCATCTCGCCGTTGTTCTGGACCCGGCGGGCCGAGGTGCACGAGGTGAGCGTCTCGGCCGACCACATCGACCGGATCATCCGCGATTTGCGGGTGCTCGCCCGGCGGGCCTGGATCCTGGTGAACAGCGGCGGCAAGCTTGGGGTGGGCCTTGTCGAAGCCATCGAGGCGACGGCGGACGCGGCAGCGCAGGTCAGGCTCTTGTGGCTGGCGAAAAAGCCAGACCAGGCGCAGCGCGACCGAGTCCTCGCCGCGCTGGAGGCGTGCGCGGCGAGGCTGGACCCGACGATGCTGTCCGGTGTGGCGCTGAGCGCCGAAGTGGTGTTCGCGCAACTGGAGTCCACGATCTTCGACCTCTTCCAGGCGGCGGGGTTTGCCTCGGCGACAGCGCTTCGGGCGTTGCGTGAGGCCTAATCGTTACTTTCCGTCCAGGAAATCCCCTGGTCGGAGCCTTGACAAAAAGTATAAGTAAGGCTAACCTTACTTACGAGGGCGCGTGCCGATGCGCTAGGATGTCCGTTCACGACACGGCCGGGCGCGCCCGACGTCGAGAAACCTTGATACAGGCCGATGTGATGCGTAGCATCCTTATAGGGAATTGCGAACGAGCGCGAAGAAGCGGAGACGAAACACCATGCTGCAACGGGAACTTTCCGACAAAGCTCTCCTCCACGAGCTGTACGAGACGGCGGAGGAGAACGTCCACCGGCATCTGAGCATGGCCAAGGACTGGAACCCGCACGACTACATCCCGTGGAGCGAGGGCAAGAACTTCAAGCTCCTCGGCGGCGAGGACTGGGAGGTGGGCCAGTCCAAGCTGGACGAGCCCGCCAGGGTCGCGATGCTCACGAACCTTGTGACCGAGGACAACCTGCCCGCCTACCACCGCGACATCGCCGACGCGTTCTCCCGCGACAGCGCCTGGGGCACCTGGGTCGGCCGGTGGACGGCCGAGGAGAACCGGCACTCCATCGCGATCCGCGACTACCTCCTCACCACCCGCGCCATCGACCCGGTCGAGCTGGAGCAGGCCCGCATCGCGAGCACGGTGGCCGGGTTCAACCCGCCGATGGCCGCGCAGGACATGTTGCACACGGTCTGCTACGTGACCTTCCAGGAGCTGGCCACCCGCGTCTCGCACCGCAACACGGGCAAGGCCTGCAATGAGCCGATCGCGGACAAGCTGCTCCAGCGCATCTCCGCGGACGAGAACCTGCACATGATCTTCTACCGCAACCTCGTGGAGCAGGCGCTGAAAGTCTCCCCGAACCAGACCATCAAGGCCATTGCGGACATCCTCACGATGTTCCAGATGCCTGGCGCGGGCATGAAGAACTTCCGCCGCAACGCGGTCATCATCGCCAAGAGCGGGATCTACGACCTCAAACTGCACTTGGAGGACGTGGTGATGCCGGTCCTGCGGCAGTGGAAGATCTTCGAGCGCGACGACTTCTCCGGCTACGGGGAGTGGGAGCGCGACCGCATCGCCGAGTACGTGCAGATGATGACCGGGAAACTCCAGCAGATCGAGGAGAACAAGGCCAAGCGCGAGGAGCGCCTGCGCCGCCGCGCCTCGTAGTCCACGGGTCCGCGCGGCGATGGGCCGCGCTCACCCCTGCTGCCAGATCCTCGGGTCGGTCCGGTCCAAGAACTCGTGGAGCAAGTCGAGCTTCGGCGCGATCTGTTCGGGCTCGGGGTAGCTGTCCGCCCAGGTGAGCAGGTTCGCGTCCTGGAACTGGAGCGGCCACGCGTGAAACCTCGGGTCGGCGAGCATCCATTGCCGGGTCCGCGCGTCCAACACGTCGAAGGCGAACGGGATGCTCGGGCCCCACACGCCGAACGCGCCGTCGAACGCGGGGTCCTGCATCCGGATCGGCACGCCGAGCTGCTTGAGCAGCCAGGGCGGGGCCTTCTTCGGCAGCACGGTGAGCGGCGGCCGCGCGGCTGGCGTGGGGATGGCGATCACCGAGTACCAGCCGTTGGTTGCGCTCTTGGAGACCTGGACGCTCTTGCCGACGAAAGCGCTGCGCTCAATCATCGTCCGACCCGGAGCGCTGCGAGGGCGGGGAGTAGGAGAAGGCGGCGAACGGCTTGCCTCGCCACGAGCCGGTGAACACGTCGCGCGTCTGGAAGCCGGTCGCGTTCGGATCGGCGGCGCTGCGGAACGGGCGCACCCCGTCGGCCCGCATGTTCTCCGAGAAGAAGTGTTCGGCGAGCCAGGCCCCGTCCGTCCGGTAGTCCCAGCCCTGCCGCCGCGCGAAGTCCTGGTAGAAGGGGACTCGCTTCGCCCGGCGGCGCTCGGCGCGCCCTATCGTCGTGAGGGCGATGGCGATGAAGATCGCGGCTCCGCCGAGGAACGAGAGGATGGCGACCCAGGTCAGCGTGCCCGCGAAGGGCAAATCCGCGGCGCGCGCGCCGACCATGGCGACGAAGAGCGCCGCCAGGGTGTAGTAGAACGCCTTGTACGCGAAGTCTCCGAACCGCTGTCCGAACGAGGGTCGCCAGAATGGGGCGATCGTTTGATCAGGCACAGCGCCTCACTCTACGCGAGAGCGGGTTGAGCCCGCCGGGTTCGCTCCGTATCCTGGAGAAATGACCACAGCCCTTGCCGAGCCCGCGCTGCGCATCGGGCCTTTCGAGCTCGCGTCGCCGGTGGTGCTCGCCCCGATGGCCGGGGTCACCAATCTCGCCTTCCGCACCGTGTGCCGGGAGCTGGAGACGGAGCTGACCGGCCAGGCCAGAGGGCTGTACGTCAATGAGATGATCATGGCCCGCTCTTTGGTGGCCCGCAACCCCAAGGCGATGCGGATGGTCGAGTTCGGGCCGGAAGAGCGGCCGCGTTCGATGCAGCTGTACACCGTGGACCCGGAGGCGGTCGGCGAGGCGGTGCGGATGATCGTCGCCGAGGACCTCGCGGACCACGTCGACCTGAACTTCGGCTGTCCGGTCCCGAAAGTCACCCGCAACGGCGGCGGCTCGGCCCTGCCCTACAAGCGGCGCCTGTTCGCCCGCATCATCGAGGCCGCCGTGCGGGGGGCCGATGGCGTGGTGCCGGTGACGGTGAAGTTCCGGATCGGCATCGACGACGAGCACCACACCTACCTCGATGCCGGACGGATCGCGCGGGACAGCGGAGCCGCGGCGGTGGCGCTGCACGCGCGCACCGCGGCGCAGCTGTACTCCGGCACGGCGGACTGGTCGGCGATTGCGCGCTTGAAGGAGCACGTCACCGATATCCCGGTGCTGGGGAACGGCGATATTTTCGCCGCGGAGGACGCGGCGCGGATGATGGCGCAGACCGGCTGCGACGGCGTGGTCGTCGGCAGAGGCTGTCTCGGACGGCCCTGGCTGTTCGCGGAGCTCGCCTCGGCGCTCTCCGGCGGGACGATCCCCGCCCCGCCGCCGCCGAACCTCGGCGAAGTGGCCAGGATCGTCCTGCGGCACGCGCAGCTGTCGGTCGAACACGCGGGCAAGCACGGGGTCGCGGAGATGCGCAAGCATTTCGCCTGGTATCTGCGGGGTTTCTCGGTCGGGTCGGAGCTGCGGACCAAATTCTCCACGGTCGCCTCGCTCGCCGAGATCGAGGATCTGCTCGGCCGACTGCCGCACGACGAGCCGTTCCCGCACGAGGCCGAGGGGCCGCGCGGGCGCAAGGGCTCCCCGCAAAAAAGGTGGCGTTGCCGCAGGGCTGGCTGGACGACCCGGAGGAATGCGCCACGGGGCTGGTCGACGTCGAGCATTCGGGCGGCTGATCCCCCCGCTCGCAGGGCTCGTGGGAGGCGCCCCAGGTCCAGGGCGCGGATTGGGCGGATCGGTCTGCGGAACTGATCGGGACGTTTGCCCGCTGCCAGGGCCTTGCCTGCTTCGGTATACTCGCGGTCCAAGTCAGTCGTGAGGGCAACCCAGGGACATGGGAGCGGACGGCGGGCCGAAGGCCGGATCCGGCTAAGGCTCGGGGCTGACTAAGAGAAGGCAGCAGGTTGAGGATTCCAGACCTTTCCGAGGAGACGACTAGGCGCCGTCTCGCGATGAAGGCTGCGCGGACCAACCGGATCGAGCCGACCGAATCCCCGTCCACGGCCCATGGCCGACTGCCCTTCTCGATCCTCCGCCCGCCGAGCGGCAGGGCGAAGCTTCCAGGGGCCCCGCGCAAGCGGGCAAGGTGGGAGGCGGGATCCCGGCTTGTCGCACGGGCGGCGGTGGTGCTGCTCGCGGTGTCCGTCCTCGCGGCCACGGGGGCGTTTTGGGGCATATCCAGGGGCGCGATCCAGGGCAAAGGCGTGCTGGCGCTTCTGCTGAACGATCCGAACATCAAGCACCCCGAGGAGCAGAAGGGCGACGAGAACTTCCTGCTCATCGGCGCGGACACGCGTGAGGGCGACAATGGCAAGCTGGGAGCCGGGGACGCCAACGATGTGGAAGGCTCCCGCTCGGACACCATCATCTTGGTGAACATCCCGGCGAGCCGGGCCCGCGTCGTCGCCGTCTCCTTCCCGCGCGACCTGCAGATCGACCGCCCGGCGTGCGCGAAGTGGAACTCGACGACCGGGCAGTACTCCACGCAGGTCCAGCCGGCCGAGACGCACGCGAAAATCAACAGCGCGTACATGTATGGCGGGCCGCAGTGCCTGGTCAAGGTGGTCCAGAAGCTTTCGGGCTTGCAGGTCAACCACTTCATCGGCGAGGACTTCGAAGGCTTCGCCGACATGGTGGACGCGGTCGGCGGGGTCGAGGTCTGCTCCACCAAGCCGCTCTACGACGACGAGCTCGGCACAGTCCTTGAGAAGGCGGGCAAACAGACGCTCGACGGCCAGCAGGCCCTGCAGTACGTCCGGGCGCGCCAGATCGAGGCCGAGGGCACCGGGGACTACGGCAGGATCAAGCGCCAGCAGAAGTTCATCTCCTCCCTCCTGCGCGGCATGCTCAGCCAGAAAGTCCTCGCGAATCCCGCGAGGCTGCGCGACCTCCTCCAAGCCTTCACCAAACGGGCGGTGATGGCCGGGGTGAAAATGGAGGACCTGCTCAAGCTCGCGGAGTCGATGCAGAGCATCCAGACCAACAAGGTCACCTTCATCACGATCCCGACCACCGGCACGTCCGAGGACGGGATGAACAACGAGGTCCCCAACGACGACGGCGTGCGCGCGATCTTCGACGCCATCATCTACGACAAACCGCTGCCGGGGGAGGGCGGCGCGAAAGCGTCTTCGACCTCAGTGGTGACGCCGTGGACGGTGGACACCACCACGACGGCCAGGACGACCACTGCCACCAGCAGCAGCACGCCGCCCGCGCCGCCGCCCGAGACGCAGCCGGCCGAAGGGGCGAAGGCGGTGAGCGTGAAAGGTTTCACCGTCCAAGTCGTCGCGCCCAGCTCGACTATCTTGTACAAAGTGGTCCAGGCCCTCTCGAAACAGGGCTTCAAGGTCGACATGACGTCGAGCGGGGTGGCGCATTCGGACACGGTCGCGACCATCGCCCGGTTCTCCCCGGCGAGCAGGGACGCGGCGGCCACAGTGGCCTCCTCGGTGCCGGGCACGCTCATCGAGCTGGGCTCGACCCCGAACGCCGACGTCGAGCTGGTGATCGGGGCGAGCGGCGAGATCCCCGCCATCGCAGCCCCCGCCCAGCCCGGAGCCCCCATCGTGGTCAGCGAAGTCAAAGCGGTGGACGGCGTGGTCGTGCTCCCGGAGAACCTGACGGTGACCAACGGGGCCGACACCACGTGCTGAGGGCGGCCCCCTTCGCGAGCCTGGCGCTTTAGAGCGCTGACCTGGAATTCATGTCGAGTTCACCAGGGCTCGGAGGTGATCATGAATCGTTGGGCGTATTGTGGAGTAATGCGGGCGGTTTTCCACGAGCAGCTGAGCGACCTGACAGGTCAGCTCGGTCTCACGTGTGAGCTGACCGGGGAGGCGATGCGCCAGGCCACGCAAGCGCTGCTGTCTGCGGATCTCGTCCTTGCCGAGACCGCGATCAGCAAAGACGACGAGATATCGGCGCTCTCGAAGGACAGCGAAGAGCGGGCGTTCGCCCTGCTCGCGGCGGGGCCGGCGGAAGAGGATCTGCGGGCGGCGGTCGGCCAGATGCAGGTCGTCGTTGACCTGCGCAGAATGGGGGCGCTCGCCCGGCACGTCGGCAACGTGGCCCGCAGGCGGCATCCGCTGCACGCGGTGCCGGTGGAGGTCCACCGCCAATTCGCGCAGATGGGCGAGATCGCGGTCGCGCTCTCCTCCGCCGCGCGGCAGGCGCTGCTCACCCAGAACCCGGTGGCCGCGGCGAAGCTGCAGGCAGAGGACGACGCGATGGACGCGCTGCACGAGCAGCTCTTCTCGCTGCTGCTCGGCTCGGAATGGCAGCACGGGGTGGGCTCTGCGGTGGACGTGGCCCTGCTCGGCAGGTACTACGAGCGGTTCGCCGACCACGCGGTGCAGATCGGCAGGCGGGTGCGCTTCGCGGCGACCGGGATACCCCTCTCCCAAACAGGCTGAGCCGGCGGTTCGCCGCGACCGCCAGGCAGCGCCGCCCGCTAAGGTGGTATGTCCAGGGAGAACGTGTCACCAGGAACGGAGAACTGCGATAGTCGGCCTCAGCATGACGTCGTACCTCGTGTTGGGCACCGTGCAGGAGCTTGGCGAGGCCACGCCGTACGATCTCAAACAAGCGATGAGCCAGTCCACCGGCCATTTCTGGTCCGTGCCGCACGCGATGCTGTACTCCGAGCCCGCCCGGCTCGCGAAAGCCGGCCTGTTGGGCGAGCGTCAGGAGCAGACCGGGCGGCGGCGCAAGCTCTACACCGTCACAGAAGCCGGGGCGGAGGCGTTCGCGGCGTGGCTGGCGGAGCCTCCGGAGACGATGTACGAGCTGCGCGAGCCCGGCATTTTGAAGCTCTTCTTCGGGGCGGACCCGCGCATGGTCGCCAGCGCGCAGTTGCCGAAGTATCAGGCGTGGTTCGAGAAGCTGCAGGAGCAGCGCTCCACGCTCGAGGATGCGGTGCGCGCCGGAGTCGTCGCGCCAGGGCCGCTGCGGGCGCTGCGGGCGGGGGTCGCGTTCGCGGAGCAGTCTATCGCGCTGTGGACGGAACTCCTCGACGATCAGGAGGGCGAAAACGTCGGGGACGGGCAGGAGCGGCAGAGCACCGCGTAGCCGCGCCCGCCGGAGGAGCGCGGAACGTGTTTCGCCGCCCTGCTCCGGCGATCTGCAATGATGGTCGGGATGAACAGCACCGTCCCGCCGCCGCCCGTTCCGAAATCCGTTCCGACCGTTCGCGAGCACCATGGCGACGCGGTGACCGACGAGCTGGCCTGGCTCGGCGACGAGGAGGACCCGGACACGATCGCCTACCTCGAAGCGCAGAACGCGCACACGGAGGCGCTCACCGAGCATCTCGCGCCGCTGCGGCAGAAGATCTTCGAGGAGATCAAGTCCCGGACGCTGGAGACGGACATGTCCGTGGCGAGCCGGGTCGGCGACTGGTGGTATTTCACCCGCACCGAGGAGGGCAAGCAGTACGGCGCGCATTGCCGGGCCCCGATCAGCGGGCCGGACGACTGGACCCCGCCGCAAGTCGCGCCGGGGGAGTCCTTGCCGGGAGAAGCGGTCCTCCTGGACGGGAACGAGCGCGCGCAGGGCCGTGAGTTCTACTCGCTCGGCGCGTACGAGGTGAGCCACGACGGGCGGCTCTTGGCGTTCTCCGAGGACGTGAAGGGCGACGAGCGCTACGACCTGCGGGTCAAAGACCTCGTCACCGGCGACCTGCTCGCCGACGAGATCCCCGGCATCGCGCCGGGCGCGGTCTGGTCCCTGGACGGGCGGCACCTCTTCTATCAGCGGGTGGACGAGGCGTGGCGGCCGGACTCGGTCTGGCGGCACCGCTTGGGGACGGACCCTTCGGACGACGTGCGCGTCTACCACGAGCCGGACGAGCGGTACTGGGTCGGCATGGGCTCCTCGCGCAGCGAGCGCTGGCTCTTCATCGCCTCTTCCTCGAAGGCGACCAGCGAGGTCTGGGCGCTGGACTCCGCCGATCCGACCGGGGAGTTCCGCGTCGTCCTGCCCCGGCAGGAAGGGCTGGAGTACGACGTGGAGCACGCCGTGGTGGACGGCGAGGACTACTTCTTGATCCTGCACAACTACGGCGCGCAGCCAGAGCAAGCGGGGCGGGCCAGAGTCGAGAACGCGGAGAACTTCTTCCTCGCCATCGCGCCTGCCGAGCATCCCAACCGCTGGACGTCGTTGATCTACCCCTCCGCCGAAATCCGCCTTGAGGGCATTGACGCTTTCGCGGATCACTGGGCGTTGAGCTATCGCCGCGACGGGCTGCCCAGGGTGGCGGTCCGCAAGCTGGACTCCGAGAGAACCGACCCACTGCCACCCGCGCTGGACGGCGATCTCGCGGCGGCGGGGTTCGAGGAGTTGGAGTTCGACGAGGAGTTGGTCAGCGTGGGCCTCGGCGGGAATCCGGAATGGGCCTCGCCCCGGCTGCGCTTCGGGCGGAACTCGTTCACCAGGCCCGCGCAGGTCTACGACCTCGACGTCCCGACCGGCGAGCGGATCCTGCTCAAAACCCAGCCGGTGCTCGGCGACTTCGACCCCGACCGCTACGAGGCGTACCGGCTGTGGGCTGCGGCAGAGGACGGCGCGCGGGTGCCGATCTCCGTGGTGCGCAAGAAAGGCGTGGCGAAGCCCGCGCCGACCCTGTTGTACGGGTACGGGGCGTACGAGTCGAGCGTGGACCCTGGGTTCTCCGTGGCGCGGCTCTCGCTGCTGGACCGGGGCGTCGTGTTCGCGGTCGCGCACGTGCGCGGCGGCGGAGAGCTGGGCCGACAATGGTACGAGCAGGGCAGGTTCGCCGCGAAGCCGAACACGTTCACCGATTTCGTCGCGTGCGCGAAAGCGTTGATCGACCAGGGCGAGGCCGTCGCCGAGCGGCTGGTCGCCGAGGGCGGCAGCGCGGGCGGCTGGCTGGTGGGGGCGGCGGCGAACCTCGCGCCCGAGCTGTTCGCGGGCGTCCTCGCGGTGGTGCCGTTCGTCGACCCGCTCACCACGATCCTCGACCCCAGCCTGCCGCTGACGGTGACCGAGTGGGAGGAGTGGGGGAACCCGCTGGAGGACAAGGCGGTCTACGACTACATGAAGGCGTACTCCCCGTACGAGAACGTCGAGGCGAAGGCGTATCCGAGGATCCTCGCGATCTGCTCGCTCAACGACACCAGGGTGCGGTTCACCGAGCCCGCGAAATGGGTGGCGCGCCTGCAGCGGGCCACGACGAGCGGGGAGCCGGTGCTGCTCAAGACCGAGATGAACGCCGGGCACGGCGGGCGCTCCGGCCGGTACGAGCGGTGGAAAGAGGCCGCCTTCGAGGAGGCGTGGATTTTGGACGTGCTGCGCGCGCAGGCGTGAGCGGGCAGGTCGTGCGGTTAGAGTGGGAACTATGAGCAACCAGGACGACGCCTGGCTCGTCATCCCGGTGTACAACGAAGGCTCCGTCATCCGGGAGGTGGTGGACCAGGCGCTCGCGGTCTTCCCCAACATCGTCTGCGTGGACGACGGGAGCCGGGACGACACCTCGGCCCAGATCGGGCGGACCGGGGCGCACCTCGTGCGCCATCCGGTGAACCTCGGCCAGGGCGCGGCGATCCAGACCGGGGTCGAGTACGCCAGGGCCCAGCCGGGCGCGGCATACTTCGTCACCTTCGACGCGGACGGCCAGCATCGGACCGACGACGCGGCGCGGATGGTCGAACGGCTCCGCCGCGAGCCGGTGGACCTCGTGATCGGCAGCCGCTTTTTGGCCGAGGAGTCCCGCAAACGGGTGCCTCTGGTCAAACGCCTCCTGCTCCCGGTCATCGCCTCGGTCAGCCCGGAGGGGCGCAGGCTCAAGCTCACCGACGCGCACAACGGCTTGCGCGCCTTCAACCGGGTCGTCGCCGACCAGCTCGACATCCTCCAGAATGGGATGGGCCACGCCTCGGAGTTCATCAAGCTCGCGGTCGCCTACCGGTGGCGGGTCGCCGAGGAGCCGGTCGTCATTCTGTACACGGATTATTCCAAGGCCAAGGGCCAGTCCCTGCTCAACGGCGTGAACATCCTGATCGACAACGCGCTGCGGCCTGCGAGAGGAAGGTGACGGCCATGGTTGTCGCGCAGCTGCCGATCAAACTCGTGCTGCTCGCCGCGGGCGGGGTGATCGCCTTCTACCTCGCCAGGGCGCGCGGCACGGCGAGGGCTTCTGCGGCGGTGAAACTGCTGTTCCTCGGCTTCCTCGCGTTCGGGACGTGGGCCGTGCTGCGCCCGGACGACGTGTCCGCGCTCGCCCGGCTGCTCGGCGTCGGCGCGGGCATGAACCTCCTCTTGTACGCGCTCGTCGTCGCGTTCGCCTTCACCACGGTTTCGACGTATCTGAGGTTCAAAGAGCTCGAGGGCCGCTACGTCTCGCTCGCGCGGGTCATCGCCCTGTCCGGGGCCTCTGCGCCGCAGACTCGTGGGTCTGCGCCGGAACCGGTTGCCGAAACCGGTAAGATCGGCGGGTTGGCACGCCGGCAACCCGGAGAAGACGAACGAGAGAACACCACCGCATGACGCAGCAGACGCAGCCCGGAAAGGCTCCGATCCTTCTTCCCCTCGCGCTCATCGCGCTGGGGGCCGCGCTGATCGCCATCGCGGTCCTCGTGCCGTTCTACAGCGAGGACGAGTTGGTCAAGGCCTCCCTCGGGGAGCGGATCACGCTCGTGTCCCCGGCGCAGAGCGCGGGGCAGGACGCGCCGGGCATCGACCAGGAGTTCCCCGCGCAGGTCATCGACCGGTGCTCGGTCGGCGACGGGTCTCCGAAGGCGGCCGTCCTCTCGGCGAAGGCGACGATCCGGACGTATGTGACCGTCGAGGAGCCGTCGACGGAGAACACGGTCACCTACCAGGCGGGGACGAGCGTGCTGGTCTCCGAGGTCAAGGCGCGGGGCGACGGCCAGCCCAAGACCCTGACCCCTGTCGCGTTGCAGCGCCCGGCCCCCGGAGCCCCGGAGCCGAAGCTTCCCTGGTCGGACGGCCAGTGCGACAACGGCCTCCTGCTGGCCACCGTCGACCGGGTGACGGTCGGCAGGCATAACGGGCTGCCTGTCGCGAAGGGGCTCTCCGAAGTGCAGGTGGAGCCCGAGCAGCAAGCGCGCCTGCTGCCGAACCGGTCCGGGCAGCAGTACCGGTTCCCGTTCGACACCAGCAGCAAAGGCCAGTACCAGTACTTCGACCTGACCACAGGCTCGGCGTTCCCTGCGACCTACGTGGAGAACACCGAGATCTCGGACATCAAGACGCTGCACTTCCGCGTCGACATCCCAGAGACCGACCTCGCGCTGGTGAACGCGCCCGCAGGGGTCGACGAGGGCAAGCTGACGCTGCCGCCCGGCACCGCGCTGACCAAGCCGCTCGACTGGTGGAACATCCCGAACGTTTCGGGCAAGCAGGACCAGACCATGCACCGCTTCTACAAGAACGGCGTCGACCTGTACGTGGACCCGGACAGCGGCGTGATCGTCCGCGAGCGCCAAGACATGCACCAGTACTTCGCGATGCCCTTCTCGGCCCGCGAGGCGGCGAGCCCGGACCTGAAGGCGTTCACGCTGACGATTTTCTCCGGCGTGTTCGACTACGACCCGCAAACCGTGGAGGCGACGGTCAAGCAGGCCAAGTCCTACCGCGACGACATCGCCCTCTTGGGCCGGACCATCCCCATCGGCTCGGCGGTGCTGGGGCTCGTCCTCCTGGCCGGCGGCGGCGTCATCTACTACAGGCTCACCCGTTAACAAGCTCGTCGGCCTCTGGTCGCTGGCGCTGAGCCTGCTGACGCTCGGCCCGCTCTTGGGCGCGGGGCATTGGCTGTGGGCCGACGCGGTCAGCGTCCCCCGCTCTTACCTGGTCGACCAGGCTTTCGGACTCGCCGACGCTGCTCCTCGGGCGACTCCGCAGGACGCCGCGCTCGCCGCGCTGTCGGGCGTGGTGGACGGCGGGCTCCTGGTGAAAGCGATCACCCTGCTCGCGCTCGTGGCGGCGGGAACAGGGGGAGCCCGCTTGGCGCGGTGCTTCCTTCCCGGATCGCACGCGGGCGTCCAGCTGGTCGCGGCCACATTCGCGATCGACAATCTCTGGGTCGCCGAGCGGCTGCTGCAAGGCCAGTGGAGCCTGCTCGTCGGCTACGGCGCGTTAGGGCACGTGGCGGTCGTGGCCGCGCGGCTGCGGGAGCAGTCCGCCTTGTCGGGCTGGGCGGAGCTCGGCTTTTGGCTCGCAGCGGGGGGATTGGTCCCGACCGGCGCGCTGTTCGTCCTGGCCTTGGCGGGACTGACGCTCGCGATTCCGGGCGGGAGCCGCTGGTTGCCGCGCATGGCCGCGCTCGCCGGGTTGGCGGCCGTCGCGGCGGGCCCGTGGCTCGCGGCCGGCCTGTTCGGGTTGTCGCGCGGCGAACTCGGGGACGGAGCTTCGGCGGGAGCGGCGGCGTTCGCGGCCCGCCTGGACCAAGCGGGCTGGCTGGCGCTCGGCGGGATTTGGAACGCGCAATCGGTCCCAGGCTCGCAGCTCGGCGCGTTCGGCTTGATCGCCAACCTCGTTGTGGCGGCGCTCGTTGCGGCGGGGGCGTTTGTGCTTCGGGACCGGCTGCGCGAGGACCGCGTGTTCGGATCGCTCTTCGCGCTCGGGCTCGTCGCGGTGGTCTTCGTCGGGCTCTCGGCGACCGGAGCGGCCCAAGGGGCGTTGGAAGCGGCGATGACCAGAGTCCCGGCGCTCGGGATCCTGCGGGACGGACAGAAATGGGCCGCGCTGGCCTGGCCCTCGTACGCGCTCGCCCTCGCCGCGCTCGCCGCGCGGTGCAAGCCCGGCTCGTTGTTGCTGGTCCCGGCGGTCCTGCTGCTGGTCCCGGACGCGCTGTGGGGCGCGGGCGGGCGGCTCGGCACGGTCCGGTACCCCCAAGGCTGGTTCGAGGTGCGGGAGGCGGTCTCGGCGGACCAGGCGCACGGGGCCTTGCTCACCTTGCCGGTGGGGATCACCCGGCAGTACGCCTGGGCCGGGCGGCCACAGCATGGCGCCTCATCCGTCGGCGGGCCGGTGAGCATCGACCCGGCTCCCCGGCTGCTGCCGGTCCCCGTCGCGCAGAGCGGCGATTTGCTGGTGGACGGGGCCGTCGTGCCGGGGGAGGGGCTCGCTCGCCAGGCGGGCGGCGGCGGATCTGCGGGCCGGGGCCTCGCCGGAGCGGTTCGCCGAGGACTCGATCGGCTGGGTGCTCCTCGAACGCGACCAGCTCGGCTCCTTGCCGCCCAAGGCGCAGGCGGCGCTCGGCAGGTTCGAGCTCGTGCGCTCGGGTCCGGATTTCGCGCTGTACCGGAATCCGGCGACCCCGTGGCCGGTTCCCGAGGTCGCCGGGGCACGACGGCAACTGGTGGTTTTCGCCCATCTCGCGTGGGCGGGGCTGCTCGTCCTTGGAGCTCTGGGCGCGCTCTGGCGACGGCGTGCGGTCGGACGATGCCAGTAGCATGGGCTTCATGGTGCGGATAGCGTCCGAGGCCTCGCGCTCGTGGCTTTTGGTGAACGGCGGGCGGGAGGAGGCGTTCGCGCCCGCGCTCGCCAGCGCGGCGGACGAGGTCGTCTTGGACTTGGAGGACGCGGTCGCGCCCGACGAGAAGGAGCGCGCCCGCCGCGCCGTTGCGGCGTTCCTCGCTGCGGGGAACAAGGTGTGGGTGCGGATCAACGACGCGTCGAGCGAGTTCTGGTCGGCGGATTGCCGCGAGCTTGCCGCCTCGCCTGGTCTGAAAGGGGTCGTGCTCGCGAAGACGGAGGGCGGGAACCATCTGTGGGACACCGCCGCCCGGCTCGGCGGGGAAACGCCGATCATCGCGCTGATCGAGACCGCGCGCGGCTTGTCGCGGGTGCACGACATCGCGGGCGCGCGCCCATGCTTCCGGATCGCGTTCGGGGTGAACGACTACACCCTCGACATCGGGGTCGCGAACGATCCGCTCGCGCTGGCCTACAGCCGCTCGCAACTGGTCGTCGCCTCGCGCGCGGCGCATCTTCCCGGCCCGATCGACGGGCCGGCCCGCACGGCGGACGAGCTGGCGGAGGCGGTGGCGCTCGCCAAGCAGATGGGCATGACCGGCAAGCTCGCCCTTGACCCCGCCCACGCGCCGGCCGTCAACGAGGGGCTCAGCCCGGCGCGGGCGGAGATCCAGTGGGCGGAGCAGTTCGTCATGGAGTTCGCCAAGCGCGGCGGGAAGCCCGCGAACGGGAGCGATCTGCCCCGGCTGCACCGTGCCGAGGCGCTGCTCGCGAAGGCGGCGGCGCTCGGCCTGCGCGAGCAGCGCCCCGTCGGCTCCGGGCCGTTGTCGGACCCTCCTGGCAGGATGGGGGCATGACGCAAGCCACGAAGAGCGCGTCCGCCGCGACGCTGCGGGACGAGGCGCAGGCCGCGCTGCGGGCGCTGGTGGGCAGGGACGACGCGACGCTGCGCGAGGACCAGTGGACCGCGATCAAAGCGCTCGTGGAGGACCGTCGCAGAGCGCTGGTGGTGCAGCGGACGGGATGGGGCAAGTCGGCGGTGTACTTCGTCGCGACTGCCCTCTTGCGGGCGCGGGGGCCGGGCCGACGGTCATCGTCTCCCCGCTCCTCGCGCTGATGCGCAACCAGATCGAGGCCGCGTCCCGCGCCGGGATCGCCGCGCTCACGGTGAACTCCACGAACACCGACGAATGGGGCCTCATCCACGCCCAGGTGCGAGCCGGGGAGGCGGACGTGCTGCTCGTCTCGCCGGAACGGCTGAACAACCCCGGTTTCCGGGACGAGGTGCTGCCCTCCCTCGCGGCGGACGCGGGGCTCGTGGTGATCGACGAGGCGCATTGCATCTCCGACTGGGGGCACGACTTCCGCCCGGACTACCGGCGGATCCGCACGCTGCTCACGGACTTGCCCGAGGGCGTGCCGGTGCTGGCCACCACCGCGACCGCGAACGCCCGAGTCACCGCCGACGTCGCCGAACAGCTCGGCGGCGACGACCGCGCGGACGTCCTCGTGCTGCGCGGAGCGTTGGACCGGGAGTCGCTGCACCTCGGCGTGCTCAACCTGCCCGACCACTCGGCGCGGCTCGCCTGGCTCGCCGCGCGGCTGCGCTCGCTGCCCGGCTCTGGCATCGTCTACTGCCTCACGGTCGCCGCGGCCGAGCAGGTCGCCGACCATTTGCGCGAGGCGGGCTACGCCGCCCTGGCCTACTCGGGCCAGACCGACCCCGCCGAGCGCGAGGCCATCGAACGGGATCTGTTGGCGAACCGCGTCAAAGCCGTCGTCGCCACCTCCGCGCTCGGCATGGGGTTCGACAAACCAGACCTGGGGTTCGTGGTCCATTTCGGGGCCCCGCAGTCGCCGGTCGCGTACTACCAGCAGGTGGGCCGCGCGGGACGAGGGGTGGACAAGGCCTCGGTGGTGCTGCTGCCGGGGGCCGAGGACAAGGACGTGTGGCGGTATTTCGGCTCGCTCGGCTTTCCGCCGGAGAGCGATGTGCGCACTGTGCTCGACACGCTGGCCGAAACGGAGAAACCGCTGTCCATCGCCCAATTGGAGACGGCGGTCGGCCTGCGCAGGGGCCGTCTGGAGACCATGCTGAAAGTGCTGGACGTCGACGGGGCGGTGCGCAAGGTGCAGGGCGGCTGGTCGGGCACCGGCGCGGCGTGGCGCTACGACCGCGAGCGGTACGCGAGGGTGGCCGAGACGAGGGCGGTCGAGCAGCGGCTCATGCTCGACTACCAGGCCACGAAGCGATGCCGGATGCGGTTCTTGCGCGAGGCGCTGGACGACGAGGTGACGGCGGATTGCGGACGGTGCGACAACTGCGGCGGATTGGACATCGCCCCGGCCCCTTCGACGGACGAGGTCGAAGCCGCCCGCGCGCATCTGCGCCGACCCGGCGTGGCGCTTGAGCCGCGCAAGCAGTGGGCGACCGGCGTCGCGGGCCTGAAGGGGCGCATCTCGGCGGACGAGCAGGCCGGGCCGGGCCGCGCGGTCGCGAGACTGGACGGCGTGGGATGGGGGCCGCAGCTGCGCGAGCTGCTCGCGGCCGGCAGGCCAGACGGGGAGCTGCCGGTGCCGTTGCGCTACCCCATGGCCGAGGTGCTCAAGGATTGGTTCGCCGCCGCTGGGTCGAACGCCGCCGCGCCGGATTGCGTGGTGTACGTCGATTCCACGACACGTCCGCAGCTGCTCGCGCACCTGGCGGCGGGCGCGGGCAAGGTGCTCGGCGTGCCGGTCGCCGGGCGGCTCGCCCCGACCTCGCCGCCAGGCTCGCACGAGGTGAACTCCTCGTTCCGGTTGCGCGCCGTCGCGCAGCGTTTCACAGTGGAGCTTTCCGGGCAACTGGGGAGACGGGTGCTGCTGGTGGACGATTGGTCGGATTCCGGGTGGACGCTCGCGGTGGCCGCGCGCCTCGTGCGGCAGGCAGGCGCGGAGGAAGTCGTGCCGTTCGTCCTCGCTGTGGGGCCTGCCTGACGGGAAGCGCCGCGTTTCGGCCGACCTGGCTGGGATAAGCCTCGCCGTGAAAAACATTGGAGCCCGACCAGCGGACTGGTCGGGCTCCAATGTCCAGCGGACTAGCGGTCGTGGCCGCCGCCGGCGTTGCCGCTTGCGCCGCCATTCCCGCCGCCGTTGCCGTGCGCGTTACCCCCGGCGTTGCCGCCGCTGTTGCCCTGCGGCGCGGCAGGGGGAGTGTACGCGGTCGCCTGTGGCCGCTCCCTCGGCGCGGTCGGTTGCGGACGCTCCTGGGGAGCCTGAGGCGCTGGGGCCCCCCGCTGGGGCCGTTCCTGCTGGGACGGCGCGGTCTGCTGCTGCGGACGCTCCTGCGAAGCAGGTTTCTGGGGGGACGGAGCCTGCTGCGCGGGCGCAGGCTGCTGCTGGGTTTGGCTCGGCCGTTGCTCTTGCGTCTGGCTCGGCCGCTGCTGCTGGGACGGCGCGGTCTGCTGCTGCGGCTGGGTGGGCCGTTGCTCTTGCGTCTGGCTCGGCCGCTGCTGCTGGGACGGCGCGGTCTGCTGCTGCGGCTGGGTGGGCCGTTGCTCTTGCGTCTGGCTCGGCCGCTCTTGCGGAGCAGGGCTCACACCGGCTTGGCCGCCGACCTGGCCGTTGGCTCCGTTCGGGCCGACCTGCCCGTTCGCTTGGCCGCCGACCTGGCCGCCGATCTGCGGCGCGGTTTGCTGGGTCGGCGCGGTCTGCTGGGTCGGGACCGACTGCTTCGGCGGCGCCGTCGGACGGGCCTTCTGCTCCTGGGTGATCTGCGCTTGGATCTGCGCTTGCGCCTGCGGCGACACCCGCTTCTGCAACTGCGCCACCTGCGCCTGCTGCTCCTGCTGGATCTGCAGGATGCTGGCGCCGATCGACGGAGTCGTGACCTGCGCGGCGGCCTCCACCGCGCCGGACAGCCCGGCTTGGCCGCCGACCTGGCCGTTCGGCTGGGTCGGACGCGGTCCACGGGGACGGCCAGGCTCGGCGGCTTGGGCGTCCGCCTGGATGCTCAACGAGCCGCCATACGGAACGCTCACGGCGACCTTCGCTTTGGCGTCCTCGACCTGCTTCTGCAAGAACTCGTCCTGCTGCAGACGAGCCCGGACGAACGGAACCGCCTCTTGCGAGGTGCGGGCGACGATGTCGCTGGACCGCAACGCCGCGAGGGTGCCGTTTCGCACGAGGTCTCGGGTCTGCCTGGGCACCTGGATGTCGACGAACTGGCCCAAGGACACGCTGAAGTTCGCCACCGGCGTGAAGACCTTCAGCCGGTTGCTGTCCACGTAAATGCCGAACGCGGCGTCGTTGCGGCCGGGGTTGTGCCGCCGCCACTCGTCGCGGTCCCACTGACGGCGCTGGTACACGGGGTCGTTGTGGTACCAGCGGTTCTGGTAGTAGCCCTGGTAGCGGTTGTACCACTTGTCGCGCCAGGCGTTATTCCTCGGATCGTCGGCGTGGCCTCGGCGCTGGCCCCACTCGTTGTAGCCGTTGCGGTGCCAATACTGGCGGCTGCCGGTGTCGTAGCGCCAGCCCGCGTAGTTGTAGTGGTAGCGGTCGTACCCGTCGTGGTCGTAGCCCCATCGGTCATAGCCCCAGCGGTCGTAGCCCCAGCGGTCGTAGCCCGTGGTGTCGTAGCCGTAGGGGTTGTAGCCGTCCAGGCCCCAGCGGTACCAGTCGCCCCGGTTGTAGCCGTAGACGGAGTCCCAACTGGGGTCGTAGTACCCGAGCTGCTGCTGGTTGAGCGTCGCGGCGGCGGGGGTGGGGTCGGTCCAGTCCGGGTCCGGCTCGGCGGGGGCGTCGTTGATGTTCGCGCCCGCGACGGTGGCCGGTGGCGGCGGGGCCGCCGCTGTGGCCGAGGCTTGCGTGGCGTAGCCCCAGGTCGGGAGCTGGACAGCCTGCTGGCTCGGCGCCGAGCCCTGGGCTTCGGCGGCCAATTGCGCGTCCGGGGCGGGCGGCAGGTCGGCGGGCGGGGGCACGCTGTCCGTGAGGTTCTGGGTCAGCTGCAGGTAGAGCTGCTGCAACCCCGCGCGCTGGTTCACGTCGGGGATGTTGGTGCCGTCGTCCAGCAGCATCTTCGCTTGGTTCAAGTAGTTCCGGGCCTGCCCGAGATCGTCCGCGCCCAGCGGATTCTTGGACAGGAGCGCCTGCGCGTTCTTCAGGTTGTCCGCGACGTCGTTGACGGCCACTTCCTGGGCGTGGCTGGAGAAGACGGCCTTCTGCAGGCCCCACAGGGCGTCGCCCGGGCCGGAGTTGTACGTCGCGACGCCCGTGCCGGCGACAGCGGTCGCTGCGACGGCGACGCTGGCGGCGAGCTTCGGTTTCGCCAAGAGGAATGCCAGCGCTTTACTGGATCCGGCCATAGGAGCCTCCTTGCTTCGTTGGTTGCTCGTTCAGTCTCACAGACGAGGGTCACAGGACGCTTCCGGAATGCTGGGGGTTCTCTGTGAATGATTTCGGTCACGTTACGCGGAGGCGGCGGATCGGATGGAACTGGTCTTTCGCCGGTGCGTCTGCGCCTCTACCTGCGGAGATGCAATGTTGGCGAGGCGTGCCTGTGGACGCTGCGGCGAAGGTCGGGCATACTGGAGGAGCAGCGACACCTACCAGGAGGCCATGTGCGCGACATCATCGAGGGATTTCTGACCTTCCAGCAAGAGATCTACCCGAACCGGTTGGAGCTGTTCAAAAAGCTCGCCGGAACGCAAAGCCCGAAGGCGTTGTTCATCAGCTGCTCGGACAGCCGTGTCGTGCTGGAGCTGTTGACCCAGCAGGGGCCTGGCGACTTGTTCGTCATCCGCAACGCCGGGAACATCGTCCCGCCCTACGGCCCCGAGCCGGGCGGCGTCACCGCGACCGTTGAGTACGCCGTCGCGGCGCTGCAGGTGACGGACATCGTCATCATGGGGCACTCGAACTGCGGCGCGATGAAGGCCATCGCCGCGGGCCAGCCGCTCGACTCCATGCCCGCCGTCAGCCACTGGCTGCGTTACTCGGACTCAGCCAAGGCGGTGAACGCGGCGCGCGAGTACGCGTCGGCGGACGAGAAGCTGAACGCGCTCGTGCACGACAACGTGGTCGCCCAGATCGCGAACCTCAAGACGCACCCCACCGTCGCGCTCGCGCTGGAGCAAGGCCGCCTCGACCTGCACGGCTGGGTGTACGACATCGAGGCTGGGGTGATCGACGCGCTGGACGGGGAGAGCCGCGCGTTCGTGCCGCTCGCCGACAACACCAAAGTCAGCGCTCTGGCGACCAGACAGAACTAAAACACGACCACCGAGCGCAGCACGCGGCCCTTGTGGATCGCCTCGAACGCCTCCTCCACGTCGTCGATCCCGATCCGTTCGGTGACGAACTTCTCCAGCGGCAGCCTGCCCTGCAGGCTCAAGTCCACCAGCATGGGGAAGTCCCGTTCCGGCAGGCAGTCGCCGTACCAGGCCGATTTGAGCGAGCCGCCGTGGGAGAAGAAGTCCAAGAACGGCATCTCAAGGCGCATGGTCGGGGACGGCACGCCCACCAGGACGACCGTCCCGGCGAGGTCGCGGGCGTAGAACGCCTGCTCCCAGGTTTGCGGTCGGCCCACGGCGTCGATCACCACGTCCGCGCCGAAGCCGCCGGTGAGCGCCTTGACGGCCTCGGGCACGTCGACGCTCGGCCCGGAGAGCACAGTGTGCGTCGCGCCGAGCGCGACGGCCCAGTCGAGTTTGCGCTGGTCCAGATCGACGCCGATGATCGTGGACGCGCCCGCGAGCCGCGCACCGGCGATGGCGGCAGACCCGACGCCGCCACAGCCGATCACCGCGACCGAGTCGCCGCGCGCCACCGCGCCGGTGTTCATCGCCGCGCCGATCCCTGCCATCATCCCGCAGCCGAGAAGGCCCGCGACCGCAGGATCCGCCGCAGGGTCCACTTTGGTGCACTGCCCCTGGTGGACCAGGGTTTTCTCGACGAACGCGCCGATGCCGAGCGCGGGCGTGAGCGCCGTGCCGTCCGTGAGCGTCATCGGCTGCTCCGCGTTGAACGTGCTGAAGCAGTACTGCGGCTTGCCTTTCTTGCAGGCGCGGCATTCCCCGCAAATCGCCCGCCAGTTCAGGACGACGAAGTCCCCCGGCTGCACATGCGTGACCGAGGAGCCGACCGTCTCCACGATCCCCGCCGCCTCATGGCCCAGGAGGAACGGCCATTGCTCGGTGATGTTCCCGTCCCGGTACGCGAGGTCGGTGTGGCAGACTCCGCAGGCTTGGACCTTCACGACGACCTCGGCGGGCCCCGGATCGGGGATCACCACGTCCACGAGTTCGACGGGGGCTCCTTTGGCGCGGGAGATCACACCTTTGACGGTCTGCGGCATCGGACGGCCTTCCTGACACAACGACGGCTGGGGGTATGCGGATATCCGCATACCCCCAGCCTAGTTGTTCGACCCCGCAGGGAACCAGGCGGATGGATCACAAGTCGCAGCGAGCTGTGGCGCACGGAGGCGCTGTGGTGCGCGCGAGGCAAGCAACGCGGCGAGGCGCCGTCCGGGCCCGGCTACGTCCCCTTGACGTTGAGGATCTGCCGCAGGACGTGCAGGACGGTCACCAGATCCTTGGCGTCTTCCATGACCTGGTCGATGTCCTTGTACGCGTCGGGGATCTCGTCGATGAACTCGGCCCCGTCCCGATACTCGATGCCTTCCATCCGCGCCCGCAGATCCTCCAGGGTGAACCGCTTGCGCGCTTCGGTCCTGGAGAACCGCCTGCCCGCGCCGTGCGGCGCGGAGCAGAGGGCGAGAGGGTTGCCCTTGCCCTCGACCACGTAGGAACGGGTGCCCATCGAGCCGGGGATCATCGCTTTGACGCCCTCGTGCGCGGCGACCGCGCCCTTCCGGGTCAGCCACACCTTCCGGCCGAAATGCCGTTCCAGAACGGTGTAGTTGTGATGGCAGTTGATCCGCTCGGCTTCGCCCGCGTCGTCCGCTCCGAGCCATTCGGCGAACACGACCGCGAACCGGTCCATCATCTCGGCCCGGTTCAAGTAGGCGAAGCGCTGCGCCCACTTGAGGTCGGCCAAATACCGGCTGAACTCGGGCGTGCCTGCAGGCAGGTACGCGAGATCCTGGTGCGGAAGGTCGATGTGCCACATCTTGCACAGCCGCTGCGCGGTCTTGATGTGCTTCTGCGCGATCTTGTTGCCGACGCCCCGGCTGCCGGAGTGCAGGAACAGCCACACCCGGTCAGCCTCGTCAAGGCAGAGCTCGATGAAGTGGTTGCCGCCGCCGAGCGAGCCCAGCTGCTCCCGCCACTTGGGCGAATGCGACAGGTCCACGTCCAGCTCCTCGGCGAGGGCGGCCAGCTCGCGCTGGCGCGCGTCGGTGAACTCGAACCGGTTGCCGCGCGTGTTGTAATTCCCCGGCGACAGCGGAATCGCGCCCTCGATCGCCTGGCGCAGCTCGCCGAGCGAATGCCCCGCCTCGATCCGCGCGTCGACGTCCGCCTTGGTGCGGCTGGTCCGCACGCCGATCATGCCGCAGCCGATGTCCACGCCGACCGCTGCGGGGATGACCGCGTCCCTGGTCGGGATCACGGCCCCCACCGAGCTGCCGAGTCCGACGTGCGCGTCGGGCATCAACGCGACGAACGGCTCGACGAACGGCATGTTCGCCACCTGCCGGGCCTGGTCGAGCACGGCGGGCTCCACCGACGAGGCGAAGTTGCGCACTCTCTTGTCTTTGTCGAAGGGCGGTTGCTCGCCGACGGGCGGCGAAGCGTCCAGGATGTCAGTCATAATGTCGGCCCCCCTTTCTCATTACCTTTGTAAGGCCGGGGGACGATACTGCCCGGTCTGCATCGAGGGCGCAATGGGTTTTCTCGAGGGAGGCTGGAAGGCCGGAGTCGGCTGAGGTTGCGGCGTGTTACGCTCTCGGCACGCGGCGCCCTCGCGCTTCGGGAGGGGAGACCCGGACGAGGTAGGGGAGTCCGTGCCCTTCTCCTAGCAGACTGCAGAGGCTCTGATGACGTACCCGCAACCGCCCCAGAATCCGCCCGGCAATGGCTGGCAGCAGCCATACCCCGGCCAACCGCAGCCCGGCTGGCAGCAGCCGTACCCTGGCCAGCAGTGGTCCGGCTGGCAGCCGGGCGGGCCGAAGAAGTCGCCGAAGCCGTGGATCATCGGAGCCGTTGTGGCAGTCGTCGTCCTGCTCTTGGCCGTCGGGATCGGGGTCGCTGTGCTCAGCGGTGGGAAAGAGAAGCCGACCGGGCAGACCAGCTCGTCCATTCGCGCCTTCTCCTCGTCGAGCTTGTCGTCGTCCAGCTCGCTGGGCACGTCGTCCAGCTCCCCTGCGGCCGCCGGGCCGCGCACAGTTGTCTTCAAGGCCTGGCTCAGCGAGCCCGTGCCCGCGTCGAGCGGCCACTTCTGGATCAAGGTCTGGCAGAACTCGACAGAGCTCAAAAGAAGGGGAGAGCAGGTCACAGGCTCCGCTTTCCCGTACGAGAAGACGGTCACGCTCAACGAGAGCGACCGGGCCAACCCGACTCTCGGCATCGGGCTCTTGTTCTTCGGCGAGAACGGCAATCGCATCAATCCGAACGATCCCAGGACGTGGAACTGCGAGCTCATCGTGGACGGTGTGACAATCGACAAGGAGTCCGGCCCCCTCGGCAACAACATGTCCGCGTACGACATGGGTTTGTCCTGCGAATACCGGCGCAAGAAGAAGTAATCAGCCAGCGCGGCTCCCGGAGCGGGCGTAGCGCCTCAGGTCAGGGCTTGAACTCGAAGTACCCGTACATATCGCCGTCGAATTCCTCGCCGTAGACGTGCGCTTTGCGGAACGCCGCCCCGTCGATCATGACCAGGGCGATGGGCCGGGACTCGCAGGGCTGGGCTTCGGCGGGCAGGTTCTTCGGCGGGGTCGCGAGCTCGGTCCAGCCGGCCGCGTCGTCGGCGGCGACCCGGCGCGCCCCCGCAGGGGAGAAGCCGATCCCCGGCAGCTCGTCGTGGAAGCGTTTCTGGATCCGGCCCCAGCCGCCGACTGTTGGCTGGCTGTTTTTGGGGTAGAAGGGCGCGTAGGCGGTGAGCAGCAGTTTCTCCCGCACGAGGGTGGCTTCTGGGTACGCGGCTTTGAAGAGCTTGAGCAGGGTGACGCGTTCCCCCTCGCGGGTGTCGTCGCGCATGCTGTCCCACGACTCGTCGCCTCGGTCGTCGATCCTTTCGGTGGGGCATGGGTTCTCGGGCGAGGCCTGCGCCGGGGCGGCGCACAGCGCGAAGACGGGGAGGGCGGCCAAAGCCAGTCGGACCAGTCGCATATGACGTACCTTACATGCGGCGTAAAGAGCCCAGGTGAACGGCTATCCCAACGAGCGGGCCGACGATCAGCGCGAGGCAGACGCGCAGGTCGATTTGCTCCTGCGGCAGCGCGGGCAGCAGCAGGATCGCGAGGGAGGCGAGCGTGGCGGTCCACCAGCCAACGGCGTTCGCCCGGCCCCGGTCTGTGGTCAGGCAGGAGACCCCGGTGCAGGTGAGCAGCGCGATCATGGCGGCTCCGAAGGTCAGCGCGGCCATCATGGCCCGTCCGAACGGCCAGGAGACGTGGAAGACGGCGGAGAGCAGCCAGGGGCCGAGCGCCGCGGCGGCGAGCGCGCAGACGAGCCCGACGGCGAGGATCCCGCCCGCCGCCGTGCCGAGCGCGCGCCACGGGCGGTCCCGCCGGTCGGTGCACCACGCGACGAGCGCGCCTTGGAACACGTTCAACGGCACGAGCAACGGGGCGCGGGTCAAGGTGACCGCGAGCAGGAGCGCCCCCGCGCCTTCGGGCAGCCGCCCCGGCGTGGTGATCTTCAGCAGCACCGGGAAGCCCATGACGAGGACGGCGCTGGCCGCCGCTGCGGCCATGGCGGCCCCGGCTCGACGGAGGAACTCCCGCATGGGCACATCCGCGCGGGCCGAGGCGAGCGAGCGGGACCGCTTCGAGGCGAGCAGCAGGAGGAGCCACGAGCCGGCTCCCGCGACGGCGGCGACCGAGAACCAGCCAGGACCGGCCCCGAGCGCGGAGCAGCCGATAGCGACGGCCAGCCGGAAGGCCGCGTCGAGCACGGTGAGCACGGCGAACGGGGCCCAGGCGTAGGCGGCGGAGAGCAGTCCGCCGACGGCGGCCTGGACCGCGATCGAGCACACGCCGACCGCGAACAGCCCCGCGAGCGGCAGCGCGCCGTCGGCTCCGCCCGCGTCGACGAACAGCGGCCCGGCCCACAGCGGGGCGGTGAGGAGCGCGAGCCCGCCTGCCGCCGCGCCCACGCCGGCTCCGGCGACGAATGGTTTCGCCGCGTTCTCCGGAGCCGAGGACGAGCCCTCTCCTCTGGCCCGGACGGCGCGGGCGCTCTCGTGCAGCAGGCCGTTGAGCGCGCCGGTGGCCAGGCCGAACGCGGACCAGAAGACGAACCAGCCCGCGTACTCGGCTTCGGTCAGGCTTCGGGCGGCGAGCAGGAGCACGAGGTACCCGCTGGCCGCGGAGAACGCGGTGGCGATGCCGACGCTCAACACGGCGGGGCGGGGGGTGGCTCATCCCAAGCATGATGTCACACCGGCTCGGGGGTCGTTCGCCGCGAATATGGCACAGATCACATGTTCGTGGGCCTGTGGGCGACGGCGTATCGATCCCGCCGCGCGACAGGGTTAGGCTAACGACGAGACTTATATCTCAGTTATGCCGCCGCGAGACCGGTATGGCGCAGGCCCCGGTCGGCCCGGCGCGGATTCCTGACGAGACAAAAGAACAAGAAAAAGCAGAACGGAAGAGACTTATGACCGCCAGCCCCGAGATCGCCCCGTCCCCCGCCGAGGGCCAGGCCCGGCCCAAGCTCATCGACGTGCTCGTCGTCGGGGCCGGATTCTCCGGCATCTGCGCCGGGGTCAAGCTCAAAGAGGCCCGGATCGACGATTTCCTGATCGTCGAGAAGGGCGACGATTTCGGCGGCACCTGGTGGCACAACACCTACCCCGGCTGCGCGGTGGACGTGACCTCGCCGATGTACTCGTTCTCCTTCGCGCAGAAGTCCGACTGGTCGAACTTGTTCGCCCCGCAGCCCGAACTGCTCGCGTACGCGAAAAAGGTGGCAGAAGACTACCGCCTCTCGCCCCGCACCCGGTTCGGGGTCGCGGTCCAGAAGCTGGTCTTCGACGAGGCGGCCGACCGCTGGGACGTGTTCCTCTCGGACGGCGACCGGTACAGCGCCCGCGTGGTGATCGGCGGCTTCGGCGGTCTGCACGTGCCGAAGATCCCCGAGTTCAAGGGGCTCGGGACGTTCAAGGGCGAGGTGTTCCACTCCGCGCAATGGCGCCACGACGTCGATTTGCGGGGCAAGAAGGTCGTGGTGATCGGCACCGGGGCCTCGGCGGTCCAGTTCGTCCCGGAGGTCGCCAAGGAGGCCGAGCGGCTCACCGTGTTCATGCGCTCCCCGCACTGGGTCCTCCCGCGCCTGGACTACGAGATCAAGCCGTGGCAGCACGCGATCCTCAAGCATGTGCCTGGGGCCCGCCGCCTCCTGCGGGCGGGGGCCTACTTCCTCTACGAGGCGTTCGTGTTCAACCTCTTCTTCCCGAAGATCTTCGCGAGGTTCTTCGAGGCCGCGTCGAAGGCGCACATGCGCCAGCAGATCCCGGACCCGAAGCTGCGCGAGCTGTTGACCCCGGACTGGCGCTTCGGCTGCAAGCGCGTGGTCATGTCGAGCACCTACTACCCGGCGCTGCAACGGCCCAACGTGACCTTGGAGCACAGCGGCGTCGCGGAGTTCGTCGCGAACGGCGTGCGCAGCGCCGACGGGACGCTGCACGAGGCGGACGTGGTGATCCTCGGCACCGGCTTCGAGACGACTGAGGGCGTGCTGCACCTCCCGGTCTTCGGACGGGGCGGCCGCTCCCTCGCCGACACGTGGCACGCCGACGGGCCCGAGCAGTTCCTCGGCCTCGGCATGCACGGCTTCCCGAACCTGTTCACCCTCGTCGGGCTGAACACGACCGGCGGCAATCAGTCGGTCATTTTCGCCATCGAGGCGCAGATGCACTACATCGCCCAGGCCCTCCGGTGGATCCTCGCGCCAGGCTCGTCGGCCACCCGCGTGGAGCTGCGCGAGAGCGTCCAGCGCGCGTACAACCGCGACGTGCAGCGCAAGCTCTCGACCTCGGTCTGGCTGATCGGCGGCTGCAAGAGCTGGTACCTGGACGAGAAGGGGCGCAACTCGATCGCCTGGCCGGGCTTCTCCGCCGGGCTGTGGCTGCGCACCCGCCGCGCCAAGGCGACGGACTGGGAGCTGTCCAGCGCCGCGACCAGGGAGGCCGAGGCGGGCTACGCCGGCCCGGCGCAGATCGTTCTGAAGGGCGAGCCGATCTCGGTTTCCGTTGACTTGCGCGGGCATCAGGATCCCTCGGACGGGACGTTCCGCTGGTACGGCAGGATCGACAAGAACGCCAGGGTCGCCGAGCTGAAGGCGGCGGGGGCGGTCGAGCTCACGATCCAGATCGCGGGCGGCGAGGCCGTCTCGGCCAGGCTCGCGGAGGAAGACGCCTTCGGCAATTTCCGCGTCGTCGGCGCGGGCGTCCCTCCGTACGGCAAGCCTGTCGCGGAGCTGGCGGCGCGGGCGTAGCCGCGCCGGGGCCGGACGATCTCGGCGCGGAGTAGGCGCGGAGTAAGCTCGAAACCATGAGCCTTCCGATCAAGCTCGGCTACAAAGCCTCTGCAGAACAGTTCAGCCCGCGAGAGCTCGTCGAATACACTGTCGCGGCGGAGCGGCACGGCTTCGACAGCGTGGTGGTGAGCGACCATTTCCAGCCGTGGCGGTACACGGGCGGGCACGCGCCGTGGGCGCTCGCGTGGATCGGCGCGGTGGGCGAGCGCACGAGCAGGGTGCAGATCGGCACCTCGGTGCTCACCCCCACGTTCCGCTACAACCCTGCGATCATCGCGCAGGCGTTCGGCACGTTCGGCGAGCTTTACCCCGGCAGGATCTTCCTCGGCGTCGGCACCGGCGAGGCGCTCAACGAGCAGGCGGTCGGCCTGAAGGAGTGGCCGGAGTTCAAGGAGCGCTTCGCCAGGCTGCGCGAGTCGGTGGACCTGATGCGCAAGCTGTGGACCGAGGACCGGGTCAATTTCGAGGGCGAGTACTACCGGACCGTCGACGCGACGATCTACGACAAGCCCTCCGAGCCGATTCCGATCTACGTGAGCGCGGGCGGCGCCGTGGTGGCCCGTTACGCCGGCCGCGCGGGCGACGGTTTCATCTGCACCTCCGGCAAGGGCGCGGAGCTGTACACCGAGACGCTGCTCCCCGCCGTCAAGGAGGGCGCGGACAAGGTCGGGCGCGACGTGAACAGCGTCGATAAGCTCATCGAGATCAAATTGTCCTACGACCCGGACCCGTGGCTGGCGCTCAACAACACGAGGTTCTGGTCTCCGCTCTCCCTCTCCGCGGAGCAGAAGCACTCGCTCTCGGACCCGAAGGACATGGAGGCCGCCGCCGACGCGTTGCCGATGGACCAGATCGCGAAGCGGTGGATCGTCGCGAGCGACCCGGACGAGGCGGTGGAGAGGATCAAGTTCTACACCGACCTCGGTTTGAACCATTTGGTCTTCCACGCGCCCGGACACGACCAGTTGCGCTTCTTGGAGGTCTTCGAGCGGGATCTGGCCCCGAGGCTGCGCGCGCTCTGAGGCGGACGGGCGTTCTGCGGCGAGGAATCTGACGCTTGACACGCCACGGTCATATGTCAAGTTAGAGCCGCAAAATACCTGATCATCGAAGTTGTGCGCAGCCTTCTTGTGCGCTACACTGAAATCGGCGACCCGCTCCTCGCCCTTGTTTCCCCTCCCCCCGTCTGGGGCGGGTTGAGCGGGTCGCTCTTTTCGTCTCTCCCCGCTTTTGCCGGATGCGGCCTCCGCTTCGGAGGGTTGCGCGCGCCGGGAAATCAGATGATCGTGCGGGGGCGCACGAGATTGGCCAGATCCACGAGCGCGTAACGCTGGCTGCGATGGGCTGCTCGTTTCGCGAGCGCCCGGAGCACGGACTCGGCCTGGCGGCGCAGGGCGCGCATCGTGAAGGCCCTGCCGAGGAGCGCCCCGCTCGGCGGCGGCGAATAGGCGGGCCGGTCCTGCATCCACTGGATTGCCTTGCCGAGGATGAAGGCGCGCGCGGCGAGCGCGCGGGGCTCCTCCTCGGGAAGGCTCTGCTGGCGCTCCGCCGCCGCGCGCAGCCGGTCCTCGTCGACTTGGTCCTGGAGCAGGATGATGATGGCGGTCACCGCCGCGATGCCCGCGTGGCGCGAGCTGGCGGGGACTTTGTCCAGCGCGGCGACCGCGCCGAGCGAGTCTCCTTCGGCGGCGAGCCGCCTCGCGAGGCCGAAGGCGGCGCTGATCATCGCGTCGTCCGTGCTCCAGCACAAGCGGTAGAACGTCTTCGCGCTCGAATCGCCGAGGAGTTCGAGCACGGCGGCGAGGGCGAGCTTGGGGGCCGACTCGCCGGGCAGCATCCCCCAGACCTCTTCGAACGACTTCCTCGCCTCGTCGAGGTCGCCCTGCAGCAGCGAGAGGTTCCCCTGGTACCAGGACGGGCGCCAGTTGCGCGGCGCGTACAGGTCGTCGAGGAGCCGGGCCGCTTCGTCGAGCTTGCCGAGGCCGATTTTGACCCGGACCGCGGCCAGCACGGTCTCGGTGTCGTCCGGGTTCGCCTCTAACGCGGCGGTCACCGACTCCAGCGCGTGCTCCGGCTTGGTGTGCAGGAGGGTCGCGAGGAGCGCGGCGGACGGATGGGCCGGGTCGACGAGCGGGAGCGGGAGGGTCTGGACGACCTCGGACGGGCGCAGCTCGCCTCGGCGGTCGCGCCCGTCCGCGTAGACGTCGAGCCTGCGCGCCAGCACGTTCGTGCCGAACTCGGCGCGTGTCGCGGTGAACAGCGTGGAGCTCACCGGGTACGGCTTGCCCCGGCGCTCCGCGAGCACCTCCCGAAGCACCCCGGACATCTGCGCGAGCATCTCCGTCGCGGACTGGAACCGGGCGCGGGAGCTGGGATGCGTGGCGCGCAGCAGGAACTGGTAATACGAGGGGTACCGGGCGAACAACGGCTCGTCCTCCGGCTCGGGAAGGCCCTCCGCGTAGCGCCCGTTCGCCAGCGGCAGGTCCACGGTGAGCACGGCGAGGGTGCGCCCGACGGTGAACAGGTCGGTTTGGACGGTCGGCCCGGTGAGGGTGAGCTCGGGGGCCTGGTAGCCGACGGTCCCGTACAGCCTGGCGGTGTCGTGCATGCTGGTCACCGCGCCGAGGTCGATGAGCTTGAGCTGTCCCTCGGTGAGCATGATGTTCTCGGGCTTCAGGTCGTTGTACACAAGGCCGACCGAATGCAGGTACCCCAGCGCGGGCATGATCTCCATGAGGTACGCGAGCGCCTGCTCAACGGGGAGGCTCTTGCGGTGCAGGGCTCCCCCGAGCGGCGGGGATCCGGGCTGTCGCCCGTAGAGCAGGTCGCGCAGCGAGACGCCGCCAACGTATTGCATGACGATGTAGCCCACCGGGACTCCGTCCGGGTCCGGGTGCTCCACGAAGTTCAGGATCTCCACGATGCCGGGATGGGAGACCTCCGAGAGGAATTGGCGCTCGGCCCGCGCGATGGCCTGGGCGCTCGCGTCGCCGCGCGAGAGCAGGCCTTTGAGCACCACGGGCCGGTTGTCGACGTTGCGGTCTTCGGCGAGGTAGATCCAGCCGAGGCCGCCGTGCGCGATCGGCCCGCGCACCACGTACTGGCCCGCGACCATCTCGCCCGCCTTCAGCTGGGGAAGGAAGGAGAACGGGGTGGAGCAGTTCGCGCACACGCCCTCGGGCAGACCGGGCCCGTTGTCGTCTTTGCGGCCCACCGGCGCGTGGCACTTCCAGCAGAAGCGCTTGCTCTCCGGCACTTGCGGGTCCGGCATGAGGGCGAGGGCCGGGTCGAGGGAGGGGACGGGCGGGATCCGGACCAGGCCACCGCCGATCAGCCGCTCGGACAGCGGCCCGGTGAGGGTGCGGTCGATGCGCCGCGACGGGCCCGTCGTCTCGACCGGCGCGGTCGGAACCGGCTGGGTGGTGTCGGGGGAGAACGCTTCGGTCATGAGGCCGAGGGCCCCTCGGCCGCGTACTGCGGCGCGGCGGGGGGACGGTTGCACGGGGAGAATTTGAGGTTCTCCTGGCAGAGTTTGGCCCAGACGCCGTCGGCCTTGATCTTCTCGATGATCCCGTTGATCACCCGTTGCAGCTCTTCCTCGCCTTTGTGCACGCCGACGCCGTAGACCTCGCGGCCCAGCTGGATCGCGGAGAGGAAGTACAGGTTGGGGTCCTGGTCGTAGAACCCGTACAGGATGGACTCGTCAGAGGTGATGGCGTCCACCGAGCCCTGCTGGATCGCGACGAGGCAGTCCGCCCAGGTCGTCGTGCCGAGGATCTTCGCGGTGGGGAAGAGGTGGTGGAACTGGGCTATCGAGGTCGTGCCCCGCGCGGCGCAGACGGTGGACTCGCCGAGGATTTTGCGGTCGGTGAAGGAGGTGGCGTTCGCGTTGGTCGCCGCCATCACGCGCTGGTCGGTCTCGAAGTACGGTTCGGAGAACGTCACGTCTTTCGCGCGTTCGCAGGTGATGCTCATCGTTTTGACGACGAGGTCCACGGTGTCGTTCTCCAGCGCCGTGGTGCGGCCCGCGGAGGAGATGATGCGGTACTCCACCCGGCTCGGGTCGCCGAGCATGCCCCCCGCGATCTCGCGGGCCATCGCGACGTCGAACCCTTTCATCTCGCCGGTGGCGGTGTCGCGGTAGCTGAACGGGTAGGTGCCCTGGTCGAGGCCGACCACGAGCCTGCCTCGGGCGAGGATCCGGTCGAGGCGCCCGCCGGGGATCGGGTCGTGGCCCCCGGGATAGGGGCGCAGCGGCAGCGGCGGCTTGCAGGAGTCGTTCGCGTTGTCGCCAAGCCGGGCGGCGTCGAGCAGCGCGGCCCCGGCGGGCAGCAGCGGCGGCAGCGACACGCTCGGCTGCGCGATGACGACGCCGCCTTGCGAGGAGCAGCCCGCGAGGATCGCCGCCGAGAGGAGGACGGCGGCGGCGCGGCGCGCGAGCTGTGGTCTCATGCCCGATACTCGCCCAATCGAGGCCAGTAACCCGCCACAACGAACGCGGCGGCGCAGACGGTGAGGACGACGGTCGCGGGGGCCAGCGCGGTCAGCGCTTCGCGCGCGCCAGCGACCGAGTCGCGCAGCGTCACCCGCGAATGCTCGATGTCCGAGGTCAGCGCGGTGTCCAGCGCCCGGTAATGCGCGGCGCACGCGTCCGGTCCCGGGCCGATGGCCAGCTCCACCGATTCGCCGTACATGCCGGCGGTGAGGTCCTTGCGCAGCTGCTCGTGGGTTTTGGTCCAGGCCTTGACCGCGTTGGCGGCGGTTTGGCGGGCCCCGGCCTCGCCCTGCTGCGGGTTCAGTTTGTCCAGCTGCTCCTGGGCCGAGGCCATGCTGGCCCGGTAGCTCTGTTCGAGCTGGTCCTCGTCGCCCCGGCGGAGCAGCTGGAGGGTTTCCTGGGTGCGGGCCTGCTGCACGCTGATCCTGGCGGCGGTGAGCATGCGGAGCGGGTCGGTGCCTTCGCTTTTGCCGTCTCCGCTCAGCGTCACCAAGAAGAGGGAGGACACGAAGAACCAGAGCAGGAGGAGCGCGAAACAGCCGCTCGAAAGGATGAGGCCGGGGTTGAACCTGCGCCGGGAGCGCCGGGCCAGCCGCAGTTGCGCGAGGACGAGGCAGCCCAAGGCCGCAAGGAGGAGCAGCGTGAGCGCCCAAGGAGGCTGGGTCTGCTGCTCCTGGGCGGCTTCCAGCGCGTCGATCTGGTCGCGGTGCATGTGCTCGGCAGCGGGCAGGATCACGGTCTGCATGAGGTGGGAAGCCTGGCTGAGGTAGGCCGCGCCGACCGGCTTGCCCGCCCGGTTGTAGACCTTCGCGCTCTCCACGAGCTTGGTGTACACCGGAAGCTCTTCGGAGATGGTCAGCAGCTGGGGGCTCTGCGTGTTGGCGGCGACTTGGACGGTGGCCGCCGAGGCCGAGGCGATGGCCTTGTCGTACCGGTCGCGCATCTCCTGCGACTCCAGGCCGGGGGAGAGGAACACGGCCCCGGTGACGGCGTCGGCGATGGACAGCTCGGTGTACAGGGTCAAGGTGACGTTGGTGAGCGGCTCGGCCCGGTGCAGCGTGGTGTCCAGGCCCTGCGCCCGCTCGGCGACGGACTGCGCGGCGGTGACGCCCGCGACCAGGATGAGCAGGATCAGCCCGAGCGCGGTCGCGGCGAGCTTGCCGGGGCTGGTCTGCGCGCGCTCCCAGAGCAGCTCGAGGAAATCGGTCTCGTTGTCCGCCTCGGACCCGCCGGCGCGGCGGAACGGCGTGGCGTCTGTTTTGAGCACCGAGAGGGGATACAAGGTACGCACCGTCACCCCTTTCGCCGCTATCCGTTCTTCAGGCCTTCTCTTTTCTCAGAGATTCCTCAGAGCTCATTTCGCAGTCTAGCGTGACTTCCCAAGAGGCCGGGAACTTCCCCGGCTCCATATCCGACTTGTGACATATGACGACGACTGCCCAGTCTCATGCCCCCGCGCCCGCGCCGTCGGCAAACCGCCGAGCAGCGGCTTTGGCTTTCTTGCGCCGGTTGCATTTCTACGTCGGGGTGTTCGTCGGCCCGTTCCTGCTGGTTTCGGCGGTCACGGGGGTGATGTACACCGTCGCCCCGAGCCTCGCGCAGTCGCTGCACCGGCACGAGCTGTCCGTCGAAACGGTCAAGGAGGCCAAGCTGCCCCTTTCGCAGCAGGTCCGCGCCGCCCAGCTGGCGTATCCGGGCCGCGACGTCGTGTCTGTGGCGACGGGGGAGCGCGCCGAGTCCACCACCAAGGTCGTCGTCTCGGGCGCGGGCTGCCCGTGCGCGGTGTTCGTCGACCCGTACACCGCGCAGGTCCGGGGCTCCGCCCCCGGCGACGGGGTGCAGGTCTTCGAGGGGAAGTGGGTGGACGACTTGCACCGGACGTTGTTCCTCGGCGAGTTCGGCCGCAATTACGCGGAGCTGTCCGCGAGCTGGCTGTGGGTGCTGGTGCTCAGCGGGCCATTCTTGTGGCGCTGGTCCAAACGGCGATCCGAGGAGAAGGACCGTCGAGCCCGGCTGCGCTCCCGGCACGCGATGCTGGGCTTGGCCCTCGCGCCGGGCCTGCTGTTCCTGTCGGCTTCGGGCCTGTCCTGGTCGCTGCACGCCGGGAACAACATCGACGATCTGCGCACGGCGCTCTCGGGGGCCAATCCGCCGCTCGCCAAGACAAGGCCCGTGAAAACACCGGGTCAGCAGGCACGGGCGGTGGCCCAGGACCAGCGCGAATGGCTGGAGCGGATCGACCGCGTCGAGGCGGGGGCGAGATCTGTCGGCCTGGTCGACCCGCTGCTGGTCACGCCAGCCGCCGGGCAGGAGGCCGCGTGGACGGTGTCCGACCGGGAGCGGGCCTACCCGATGCGCTACGACCGGGCCGCGGTGGACCCCGACACGGGCTCGGTGGTGGGGCTCAGCCAGTTCGCGGATTGGCCGCTGCTCGCGAAGATCACGCAATGGGCCATCGCCCTGCACATGGGACTTTTGTTCGGCTGGGCGAACCAGCTGGTCCTCGCCGTGATCGGGATAGGATTGGTCGCGATGATCCTCTACGGCTACCGCATGTGGTGGCTCCGTTTCCGGCGTTCTGGCGGCGGTCTGCGGCGTTCTGGCGGCGAGCTGCTGCCCGCGGCCCCGGCGCGGGGGACGCTCGTCGGTTTGCCGCCGGCCACGGCGGCGGCGCTGGTGGGCGCGATGCTGTTCGCCGGGTGGTTCTTTCCCGTGCTCGGCGCGAGCCTCGTCGCGTTCGTCGCGCTCGACGTGTTGCTCGGGACGCTCGCGAGGCGAAGGGCGCACGAGGCCCAATGATCGCCGACCCGTGGCTGCGATGGGTGCTTGTCGCCCTTTTCCTGTTTTCGGCCGGCTACTGCGCGTGGCGGCTGGTGCGTCCGGGGATCTGGCGGGGCAAGATCGGCCACGTCTTCAACCTGCTCATGTGCTTGTCGATGCTCGCGATGGTCGAACCGGGGACCCCGACGGCTCCCTATCCCGCGCAGATCGTGGTCTTCGGGGTCGCGACGGCGTGGTTCGCCATGCTGGCCCTATCCCCAACGCGCAGAGTTTGCGGGAAGGGCCCCTACCGCAGCGCGCCTTTTCAAGGCGTGACGGGCTTTGTCTGCGCGTCGGGCCGGGCGGCGGTCTGGTACCACGCGGCGATGATGGCGGCCATGCTGTGGATGGTCGTTGTGATGGCGGGCTGGCTGGCGGACGGCCGGCCCTCGGCGGCCGCTCCGCGCTCGGGAGGCATGGCGGGCATGGACATGCCGGGCATGTCCATGCCGGGCATGTCCATGGACGCGGCGGCTCCGAGCCCCGCGCAGCACGCCGCGCCGATCTGGATCAGCGTCGTGGACGTTGCGTTCGGCGTGATGTTCTTCGCCGCGACGCTGTGGTGGCTGCGCCGCTATTTCGAGCTGCGCAAGAACAACGGCCGCTCCAGCCTCGCGGAGGCGGAGCTGCTCTGCGAAGTGGCGATGGCGCTCGGCATGGGAGTCATGGCTGTGGCGATGGTGTAGCCGGCCCTGCCTGGAGACTGACGGATTACCGCTGTTGTGATGCAATAGACGACGCGCTCGCCAAGGTGAGGCGCGAGCGCGACGCGCCTCATGGGAAACGGCTCCGGCGCGCTGGAGGGGTTCGACGGACGCATGGCGGCGGGCGTCGATACAAGCGAACGCGCGTATACGTATGAGGAAACTTCCCGCGCTTGGACAACGCGAGTCGCGCGGTCGGCGCAGGGGGTCGCGCGGGCGGGCGGGGCGCATCGCCTCGTCCCGTCGAAGGGGGGCGATCCCGAGGGGCGGGAGCCGTGCGGCCTTCGGCGGCGAGGCCGCTCGTCGTCGCAGAGCGGGCCGTGGTCGGATCCCTTAATCTGGCCACGCGAGCCTCGCTCGACATCCTGTGAAGATTTCCTAAGAAATCTTAGACATTCCTTAATTTTTATCCGCGCATGGTTGGAAGGAGCGTCGTCATGACAACGCAGGGACGTGAGCTCGGACGGGACGAGCAGGTCGAGGTCCGAAGCGACATGGGCGAGCTGAGCCTCGCCGACCAGATCTTGGCGGGGGAGCCGTACGCGATCGGCTTCGGCGGACAGGGCGCCTCGTGGTTCGCCCCGCTGGCGGAGCTGGTCCGGGGGGCCGGGCTGGAGGGGCACGCGCGGTGGCTGCTCGCGGAGGCGGCCGCGCTGGTGCGCCCGGTCGCGGACGAGCTGTCCGTCGCCCGCCCGTACGGCTTCGAGCCGCTGGCGTGGATGGAGTGGGAGGAGGCCCCCGAGGAGTCCATGGTGCTGCCGCCCGCGGTCTCCGGGCCTGGCATCTTCTTCGCCCAGGCGCTCGCCCTGCACGCGCTCACCGCGCTCGGGCTGGACTGGCGCGGCAATCGCCCGGTCGGCTTCGCGGGGCACTCCCTCGGCGTCCTCGCGGCCGCGGCGGCGGAACAGGGCGGCGAGCAGGACGCGCAATTCCTGGCGTTGGGGCAGATCATCGCGGCGGCCGCCTCGTTGGTCGGACGGCGCAACGGACTGATCGGCTCGGACCAAGCCCCCACGCTCGTGTCCGTGCGCAATGTCGACCCCGAAGCCATGCGCGGCTTGCTCGCCGAGTTCCACGCGATCCACAACCACCCAGGCGACCCCGTGCTCGCGCTGCGCAACGGGCGCCGCTCGGCGACCATCTCCGGCAACCCGCTGCGGCTTGCGGCGTTCCAGGCGTATGCCAAGGGCGTTTCGGAGAAACAAACCACGGAGCGCAAGAAGAAGCTGCGCGGCGGCTCGGTGTTCGCCCCCCTGTTTGAGCCGGTGCACGCGACGGTCGGCTTCCACCACCCGCACTTGGCCCCTGCGGTGGACCTGGTCGGCGACTGGGCCGCCCGCTGCGGCCTCGACGTGGAGCTCGGCAGGTCGTTCGCGCAGCAGATCCTGGTGGAGCCGGTGGATTGGGTGCGCCAAGTGGAAGGTCTCCTCGACGCAGGGGTGCGGTGGATCCTCGACGCGGGCCCCGGCGACATGCTCGCACGGCTCACCGCCCCGGTGGTCCGGGGCCAGGGCGTCGGCCTGGTCTCCATCGCGACGAGAGCGGGCCAGCGGGCGCTCTTCACGCCGGGCGAGGCTCCTTCGCTGCCGAAGCGATGGTCGGATTTCGCCCCGGAGCTGGTGCGGCTGCCGGACGGCAAGCTCGCCGCGCAGACCGCGTTCACCAAGCTGACCGGGCGTTCTCCGATGCTGTTGGCGGGGATGACCCCGACGACGGTGGACCCGGGGATCGTGGCGGCCGCGGCGAACGCGGGGCATTGGGCGGAGCTGGCGGGCGGCGGCCAGGTCACCGAGGCGATCTTCGCCGGGCACGTGGCGGGGCTGAAAGAGCTGCTCGAGCCGGGCCGCGCGGCGCAGTTCAACGCGATGTTCCTCGATCCGTATTTGTGGAAGCTGCACGTGGGGGCAAGCGGCTCGTCCCGAAGGCGCGCGCGGCGGGGGCCCCGTTCGACGGGCTGGTCATCACGGCGGGGATCCCCGACCTCCCGGAGGCGTTGGAGCTGGTGGAGGAGCTGCGTCAGGCTGGTTTCTCGAGCGTCGCCTTCAAGCCGGGCACGGTCGCCCAGATCAAATCGGTGGTCCGGATCGCGAAGGAGGTCGGCGGCGGGCAGAAGGTCATCGCCCATATCGAGGGCGGACGCGCAGGCGGGCACCACTCCTGGGAGGATCTGGACGACCTGCTGCTCGCCACCTACCACGAGCTGCGCGAGCAGCCGAACTTGGTGGTCTGCGTCGGCGGCGGGATCGGCACCGCCGAGCGCGCGGCGGAGTATTTGACCGGCGAGTGGTCCGAGCGGCTCGGCTATCCGAGGATGCCGGTGGACGGGATCCTGGTCGGCACCGCCGCGATGGCGACATTGGAGGCGACGACCTCGCCGGACGTGAAGCGGCTTCTGGTCGAGACCGCAGGCTCCTCGGAGTGGATCCCTGCGGGCGGGGAGTCCGGCGGCATGGCCTCCGGTCGCAGCCAGCTCGGCGCGGACATCCACGAGATCGACAACGCCGCCTCGCAGTGCGGCAGGCTGCTCGACGAGGTCGCGGGCGACGAGGAGGCCGTCGCCAAGCGCAAGGACGAGATCGTCGCGGCGCTGAACAAGACCGCGAAGCCGTACTTCGGCGAGGTCGCCGCGATGACCTACCGCGAGTGGCTGGAGCGCTACGTGGAGCTTTCGGACGCGGGCGACATCTCGCCGACGGGCTTGCAGTCCGAGAAGTGGCTGGACGTCACCTGGCAGGAGCGGTTCCTCGCGATGGCGCGGCGGACCGAGGCGCGGCTCGCCGACGCGGACGAGGGGGAGATCCCGACGCTCTTCCCCGACCTGGACTCGGTGGCGGACGGCCACGGAGCGATCGCCAAACTCGCCGAGGCGTACGCAGACCTCGACCAGACCGTCTTGCATCCGGCGGACGTGGCGTTCTTCACGACGCTCTGCAAGCAGATCGGCAAGCCGGTGTGCTTCGTGCCGGTCGTCGACAAGGACGTGCGCCGCTGGTGGCGCAGCGACTCGCTCTGGCAGGCGCACGACCCCCGCTATTCGGCCGACCAGGTCTGCGTGATCCCCGGCCCGGTGGCGGTCGCGGGCATCACCAGGGCGGACGAGCCGGTGGGCGAGCTTCTCGACCGGTTCGAACGGGCGACAGTGGACAAACTCGTGGCGGCGGGGTTGACCCCGAAGAACGTTCCGGCGCGACGGGAGACCGCGTTCTCCGGATCGCTCGGCGTCTTCCTCGCGGCCCCGGACGTGCTGTGGGCCGGTCGCCTTGTCACGAACCCGGTCCACCGGCTCGGCGACTTGGAAGCCTGGCAGCAGGTGGAGCCGCATCTCCTCGGGCACCGGGTGACCGGGGCGACGCTCACGCGCACCGAGGCGGACCGGATCACGCTGTCCATCCCGGTGAACGGGACGTGGCTCGCGCTGCGCTTCACCGTGCCCGCCTCTGCGGCCACGGGCGGCGCGCCGGTGTTCGCGGACGCGGACGCGGCGAACGCGATGACCGGCCTGCTCCAGGTCCTCGCAGGTGGCGAGCTGCCGCCGACGGCTCCTTCGGAGACCAGCGCCGTCGCCGCCCGGATCACGGTGCCTTGGTCGCCGAATCTGCCCGCGGACCACGCCGGGGTCACGGCGGTGACCCTGCCCAAGCCGCTGCAGCCCGCGACCATCCCGTATCTGGGGAAGGTGGTGCCGGACGTGCTGGTCGGCCTCTCCTGGCCGGCGGTGTTCGCGGTGCTCGGCTCGGCGCGGACGGAAGAGGGCAAAGGGGTGGTCGAAGGACTTCTCGACCTTGTGCACCTGGACCACGCGGTGCGGCTCGCGGGCGAGATCCCGTCCTGGGAGACGGCCTTCGGCATTGACGCGAGGCTGGTCGGGGTGGCCGACACCGGGCTGGGCCGAGTCGTGGAGGTCGAGGTGGCCATCGCGGACGAGGCGAGCGGCAAGCCGGTGGCTTGGCTGGTCGAGCGGTTCGCGATCCGTGGCCGGGTCGGGGAGGGGGAGCCCTCGGACCCGGTTCGCGCCGGCGGCGAGATTCCCGAGCCCGCCGTGGACACGGCTCGGGCCAAGCGGCGCGAGGCGACCATCGTGGCCCCTGCCGATCTGACGGCGTTCGCGCAGGTCTCGGGCGACCATAACCCGATCCACACGAGTCTGACGGCGGCGAAGCTCGCGGGGCTGCCGATGCCGATCGTGCACGGCATGTGGCTCTCCTCGGCCGCGCAGCAGGTGGTCGCGGCGGTGGACATGCGCGACGGGCAGCCCGCCCCGCGCCGGATCGTCGGCTGGACCTCCCGCTTCCTCGGCATGGTGTACCCGGAGTCCCCGGTCACCGTCCGCGTGGACCGCGTCGGCGTCGATCACGGAGGGGAGCTCGTCGAGGTCTCGTGCCGGGTGGACGGCGAGCTGGTGATGGCGGCCTCCGCGCGCCTCGCGCCGCCGAAGACGGTCTACGCGTTCCCCGGCCAGGGCGTGCAGACCAAGGGCATGGGCCTGGCCGCGCGGGGCCGGTCCAAGGCGGCCCGCAAAGTCTGGGACGAGGCGGACGCGTTCACCAAGGAGCGGCTGGGCTTCTCGATCCTGGGCGTGGTGCGGGACAACCCGACCTGGATCGTCGTGGACGGCGTGCGCTACGACCACCCGGACGGCGTGCTGCATCTGACCCAGTTCACGCAGGTCGCGATGGCGGTGACCGCGCTCGCGCAGGTCGCCGAGCTCAAGGAGACCGGGGCGTATGTGCCGGACGCGTTCCTCGCGGGCCACTCCGTGGGCGAGTACAACGCCATCGCCTCGATTGCCGGGACGTTCTCGCCCACCGCGGTGCTGGCGGTGGTGTATCAGCGCGGCATGACGATGAACAACTTCCTGCCCCGCGACGAGCAGGGCCGCTCGAACTATCAGATGGCGGCGATCCGCCCGGTCCACCTCGGCCTGGCGGACGACGAGGTGTTCGCGTGGGTCGAAGAGCTTGCCGCGCGCGCTGGCGAGTTCCTGCAGATCGTGAACTACAACCTGCGCGGCACCCAGTACGCCATCGCCGGCACGGTCCGGGGGATCGAGATCCTGGAGCGAGAATGCGCCCGCTTGCAGGAGGAGGTCGGCGGGAAGGCCTCGTTCATCCGGGTGCCGGGGATCGACGTGCCGTTCCACTCCACCCTGCTGCGGGAGGGGGTGCCGGAGTTCCGCAAGGTGCTCCAGGGCTTGATCCCGGAGGAGGTCGACCCCTCGGTGATCGTGGGCAAGTACATCCCGAACCTGGTCGCGCGGGTCTTCTCGCTGGACCGCGAGTTCGTGGAGTCCGTCGCCGCCGAGGTGCCCTCGGAACCGTTGCGCGAGGTTCTGCGCGACTGGGCGATCTGGAGCGCGCAGCCGCGCCGGCTCGCCTCCCGCCTGGTGGTCGAACTGCTCGCGTGGCAGTTCGCCAGCCCGGTGCGCTGGATCGAGACCCAGGACCTGCTCTTCTCCCCGGTCCTCGCGGGCGGCTTGCAGGTCGAGCGGTTCGTGGAGATCGGCATCGGCAGCGCCCCGACCGTCGCGAACATGGCCCGCAACACTCTGCGGCTCGACCTCTTCGCGGGCGCTCGGGTGGAGGTCTTCAACGTCGAGCGCGACTGGGCCGCGACGACGAGCACAGACGAAGGCGTGCTCGATGAGGAAGACGAGACGGAGGGGCAGACGGCAGAAGCAATCCCCGCTTCGCCGGGGCTGGCGCCTGCGGCTCCGGTCTCCGTCCCGGCTCCGGCTGCGCTTTCGGGCGGTCCGCGTCCGGACGATGTGCCGTTCACGGCGGCGGACGCGGCGACGGCGTTGATCGCGTTGTCGGTGAAGGTGCGTGTGGACCAGTTGGCTCCGGCGGACAGCATCGAGTCGTTGTGCGAGGGGGCGTCTTCTCGGCGCAACCAGTTGTTGTTGGACCTTGGGGCGGAGTTGAACCTGGGGGCTATCGACGGGGCTGCGGAGGCGGATTTGCCGTCGTTGAAGGGCACGGTCGTCAAGCTGGCGCGGACGTATAAGCCGTTCGGGCCGGTGCTCGCGGACGCGGTGAACGACCAGCTCCGCAAGGTCCTCGGGCCGACGGGGAAGCGGTCCAGCCACGTCATCGAGCGGGTCAAGTCGGTGTGGGAGTTGGGCCAGGGCTGGGCCGACCATGTTTTGATCGCGATCGCGCTGGGCACCCGGGAGGGGTCGAGCGTGCGGGGCGAGGCGTTGGGCGGCTTGGGCGTTCCGGGGAGCGCGGCGGAGGTCGACGCCCTGGTGGACGCGGCTGTCGCCCAGGTCGGCGCGGCCAACGGCGTCGCGGTCGCGCTGCCGAGCAAGGGCGGCTCCGGTGGCGGCACGGTGGACGTGGCGGCGCTGGCGGAGCTGACCGAGCACATCACCGGCCCGGACGGCGTGCTGGCCGCCACGGCCCGCTTCGTCCTGAACCAGCTCGGCCACACAGCCGAGCCCGCCGCGCAGGCCGAGACGGTGTTGGGCTCTTCTCTGGACCAGGAGCTGGCCGACCTCGTCTCCGCCGAACTCGGCCAGGACTGGGTCCGGGCTGTGGCCCCGGTCTTCGACGAGGGCAAAGCCGTCCTGCTCGACGACCGCTGGGCTTCTGCTCGCGAAGACCTGGCCCGGACCTGGACGGCCTTCGGGCAGCGCTCTGCGGCGTTGCTTTCCCAGGAGCGATTCGCGGGCGCGGGCGAGGCGGTCGCCCGGCAGGCCGACTGGTGGGCGGGCAAGGCCGAGACCGAGGGCAAGACGGATCTCGCGAAGGCGTATCGGTCCTATGCCTTGGCTGCTCGGGACACGGCTCCCGGCGCGTGGTCGCACGAGACTGCGTTGGTCACGGGGCGGGGAAGGGTTCGATCGCGACGGCGGTGGTGGCGGAGCTGTTGGCGGGCGGCGCGACGGTGGTGGCGACGTCATCGTCGTTGAACGAGGAGCGGTTGGCGTT